>NZ_JBBOXV010000002.1:0-2070000 GCF_038007865.1 Paenibacillus sp. FSL M7-0134
AAGATAAAAGAGCACAGCCTTAACGGGCTGTGCTCTTTTTCCTATAACCGATTCATTTATCATTCACATGAAAGATCATTATCGTGGATTCGGTCAAAAGTTGTATGGTATCCTGGTTGTCCTTTGTATAGTGGTGCTTAGTCAGCATTTTTAACTGAGGACAGTATTAACTGGGGAAGTTAATCTATTTCAACCTGTTCTGTCTGAAGGACACTCAAGGCTTGAAGTTTACGGGTAATTTCTTTTTGCCACTTTGTATCTCCGACTTGTACGGCAAGATTGAGAAGATCCAAATAATCATCAATATGCAGGGAGGTTTTATTAAAAGTTTCTTTCACTGCGGTCCTGCCTCCTTTAAAGTCTATGTGTATTTATCATTTAATAATGATAATCATTATCAAACTATGATCTTATTCATATTATGCCTGTGTTCTAGATAAATTGCAAGTTATGATATGAATGAATTTTGAAGCACGCAAATGAGGGCTTGAAAAAACAAACCCTTCTCCTTAAGTTCACGCATTGTTCACGTCTTTTCTATGGAACATAATGAAAAGAACAAGCGGGCATTGAGTGTCCACCAATAAGGAGGGCAAATTGCGCAATGCTTCAACAAGAGGAGGAAAAAGACCATGAGCAGAACAAAAATGAAAGCGTTTGCCATTGTGATGGCGAGCGCCTTGGCATTGACGCTGGCAGCTTGTAATAACGGACAAAGCGCAAGTCCGGGAAATTCAGGAGAACCGAGCAGAGGCACCGCAACGAAAGATGTTACGATTACCTTTCAGAACATTAATCCTGATCCGAGCACCCCTTCGTACAAAATGATTAAGCAAATTGTAGGTCAATACGAGCAGGATCATCCTCATGTCAAAATTGAATTGGATTCGCTAAATACAGATCAACAAAAGCTTAAGCTGAAAACACAGGCAGCGGCGAAGGAAGTACCTGATATCACGATTGTAAACCCGGCTGCACAGATGAAGCCATTCGTAGATGCTGGGCTGCTGGCTCCATTAAACGATGTGGCTGATAAAGAGGGGTTAAAAGATACGTTTCAGAATGGACTTCTTAATTACTATAGCTTCGACGATAAGCTCTATGCTTTTCCGGACGGTAACAATATAGAAGTGGTGTTTTACAATAAAGAACTGTTCAAGCAGGCGGGAATCCAGAAGTTGCCGACCACCTTTGACGAGCTGATTACGACGGTCAAGACGTTGAAGGCGAAGGGAATTACTCCGATTGCCATTGGGGAAAAGGATTCATGGACGGGTTCCCTCCTTTTTATGAATATTTTGTTGCGTACAAATGAAGGGCCGAATTTTCTCAATGATGTACTGGACGGTAAAAAGACGTTTAACGACCCAGCTTTTGTGGAAGCGGTGGATGCATTTCAGGAATTGGTGCAGGCAGGAGCTTTCCCGGATGGAGCTACATCTATTGACTACAATGCAGGTGGTAATATTTTTAAAACTGGAAAAGCCGCGATGTATATCATGGGTACATGGGAAACGGGGTCTATTGATGCTTCTTCGGTAGCGGGTAAGGTAGGAGCGTTTCAATTCCCTACGGTGAATGGCAAGGGTGATGTGAATGAGTATGTAATTGCGCCGGGCAGCGCATTTGCGGTATCTGCGAACAGTGAACATTTACAGGAGACGAAGGATTTTCTGCACTATTTTATTACGGAGATGCCCAAAATTCAGTTTGATCTGAAAAATGCGATTGGCAGTGGTCAGAAAATGAAAGGTGATCTGAAGGAAGCGGGCTACTCCGAGTTAGCGATTAGTCTTAATGAGCTGTTCAAGAATGTAAAAGGGGGCGATCTCGCTTTTGATAATACGATGAATCCGGCTATTGCGCAGGCGCATCTGAGTAGCATTCAAAACCTGTTCGTGCAAAAAGAAGACTCTGCACAAGTTGCCAAGGAACATCAGAACACTTTTGAAGCGAATAAATAAGTGAGGATTTTGCAAAAATCCAATAAGCGACTCCCAATGAACAATATATAGATCGAAATGGCCTAGTTCGTCTAGATATTGCACTTTGGAGCGACTGGAATCGAATTTTGCAAAATCCTGAAGTAGCTGACACTAGGGAGGGGGCAGAGTGCTCCTTCCCTGATTGGAAATCATGTAGGTTGTGCATCCTCAGAAGATGTTCAGAATCAACACAAAGGAGATTAGAGCATGAATGTACTGAAGGTGCCAGCACGTACCATTGCCGTTTTCGTGCTACCCTGCCTGTTGTTGTATACCTGTATGGTATTTGTTCCGATTCTGGTGTCGGTGTATTGCGGATTGCTGGATTGGAACGGAATCGCCGAGGCAAAGTTCGTGGGGCTGGCTAATTTTGAACGGATTTTTACAGCAGATTCAGTGTTCTGGCCGTCCGTGAAACGGACTATGATGTTCGCTGTGTTTTCCATGCTGGAAATTCCGTTCTGTCTGTTGCTGGCGATCTTGCTTAATCGTTATGTGCGTAAGGCCAATACGCTGGTTACGATGTATTTTCTGCCGGTTATTCTATCGGTGGTCATTATCGGGCAGCTGTGGAAGACGATCTATAATCCAGCTTCGATGGGTGGAATGCTGAACGGTATTTTGCTGGCGATTGGGCTGGAAAGCTGGACGCGCTCATGGCTGACGGAACCGCAGATAGCGATGTACGCCCTCTATTTTGTATCGTTGTGGCAGTATTTTGGCTATCATTTGCTTATCCAGTTTACCGGGGTGCAAAATATACCGAATGAGCTGTACGAAGCAGCTAAAATTGATGGAGCTGAAGGATTTAAAGCAGACCGCTATATTACGCTGCCGCTCATTGTACCTATTTTCAAGATATCAATTGTATTAGCATTTATCGGCTCCCTGCAATCATTTGATTTGATCTGGGTGATGACGGGTGGAGGACCAGCTCATGCAACGGATACAGTATCTACGTATATGTACAATATGTCCTTTTTATCGATGAAATACGGATATGGCAGCGCATTAGCTTCAATTCTCGTAGTGATTTGCTTGTCATTTACAATTGTGATAAATTTTGTTTTCAAACGAATCGAAAATAAGGTAAGCTAAAGGAGATGGAACTGTTGAATGCCTTAAAAAAAACGGGAGTCTTTTCCTTATTGGCAATCTTAATTGTCACGCAGCTGTATCCACTCTTTTGGCTGCTGACCTATTCGTTGAAGACGAATGAAGAGATATTGAGCTCAAGCTTCTTTGCACTCCCTCAAGTGCCTCAGTGGCACAACTATCAGGAAGCCTATGAATCAGGGAGCTACTTGCGTTATTTAGGAAACAGTGTACTGGTGACCGGGGTTACGATGATTTTCGTCATTTTATTAAGCTCGATGACTGCTTATGCGATTACACGTTTTCGTTGGCGCTTCGGGGCTGTTGTGCTGACTTTGTTTTTGATCGGGATGATGATCCCGATGCAAGCTACGCTGCTGCCGCTGATGGTGATGTTTAAAAACGTCCATATTCTGAATACGTATTTCTCACTGATTTTACCCTACATTGCTTTTCAGACACCGATTGCGGTCTTCATCCTATCCGGCTTTATGCGGTCCATTCCCCACGAAATTGAAGAATCCGCTTACATTGACGGAGCAAGCATTTATCGTATTTTCCGCAGTGTAATCTTACCCATCTCGATTCCGCCTATCATGACGGTATGTATTTTAACTTTCATTAACATCTGGAATGAATACATTATGGCTGCCACCTTTATCTCGTCCGAGAAGCTCAAAACTCTCCCTTTCGGCGTATATACGTTCGTCAGCCAGTATTCTGTGAACTACGGTAATATTGGTGCTTTTCTAGTCATGGGTGCCTTACCGGTCATTATTATTTATTTTGTTCTGTCCGAAAATATCACCAAGGGCATGGTTGCGGGAGCGGTTAAAGGATAGGCGGCCGATGCGAAAGGAGCGCACGGAGGTATGCTGCGCCGTTTTCAATCCATTCAATACCGCTTGTTTGTTCTGTTCCTGTTGAGCATGTCCGGCATTGTGCTGGCGGTCAGTCTATTATTTTACAACCGTACTACGGTGCAGTTCCATGATAAGGTCAGCGAGCTGGCGCGTAAAAATGTATCCCAGACGGCAGGCCTGTTCGAATTGCTACTCGGCAGCTATAACAGTCTCTCCAAATCGATCAGCAACAATATGGATTTGGTTCGTCTGTTGACGACGGATAGTAGTGATTTACCTGCTGTCAATTACATCAACGAACGTACGATTACGAATATTCTGGGCGCTATCTATTATTCGCGTGAGGATCTGATTGGCATCCATGTCATCACAGACACAGGCAAGGTATATAACTATGGCAATTATATGAATGTCATTGATACTCATTACGAACATACGGAATGGTATAAGGAAATTCGAAAGTCGGCGGGCAAAATTGCATGGCTGGGCGTGTATCCTCACTCTGTCATTGATCAGGTGGAAACCAGACCCGTGTTTGCGTTTGGACGGCAGCTCTATGATCTGGATGAACACAAGCCGATTGGTATTGTCCTGTTTGAGGCTGAGCCGCGTTCTGTTTTGTCCGCTCTCCACAATTTGCGGTTAGGCACCAATAGTCAGGTATATTTGTTGGGTCATGAAAATCGAATTGTGTCGGCCACTTCCTCTGATCCGCCACCGGATTTGCAAAATCTAGAGCAGCAGGTACCGGAGGAGGATGTTATTGTAAATCGAAGTAATGAAAGAGTTGTAATCGCTTCCAAGTTGCCGTTTGCCGACTGGTCTGTGATTAGTGTGACACCTAGTGAGGATCTGAACGTGGAGTTGGTGCAAAATCAAAGGTACTTATTTATCGTGGCACCTATACTTATTATTGTGTCGGCGTTAATTGCATCTATCGTCTCCAGAGGCATTTCCCTTCCACTCAAGCGAGTCATTCGGGAAATGAAGCGGGTAGAGACAGGAAATTTCCGTCATACGGTAAACACCAAATCCTATGAAGAAATCAATCAACTAGCTACCTCTTTTAACCATATGGTAAGACGGATTGCAGAGCTAATCGAGCTGGTGCGTATATCATCGGTCAGTGAAAAAAATGCGGAGCTGCACGCGCTACAGACGCAGGTCAATCCACATTTTCTGTATAATACGCTGGATATGATCTATTGGATGCTGGATGAAAAGGGACAAGATCAGCTCGGAGAGGTGGTTCTCTCCTTATCCCATATGTTCCGTTACAGCAGCCATTGGGAAGAGGGGGCCGATGTAAGCCTTCGTGAAGAAGTGGAGCAGGTTGGGCACTATCTCACCATTATTCAAACTCGGCTGGAGGGTAGGGTATCTGTAGACATTAGCATTGATGAACGATGGATGGATATCCGCCTGCCGAAAATGACCTTACAGCCATTGATTGAAAATGCAGTGAAGCACGGACTGGAGCCTCTTCATGCGGATACAGGTGGCAAGCTGCTCGTCAGAGCGGAGGAATATGACGGTGTATTGAGCCTGCACATCATCGACAACGGTGCAGGGATGGAGTACGAACGATGGGAGGTGGTCCAGGTCGCTTTGGCAGAACCCGGCAAACAGGCGGGCAGCGGGCAGGCGGGAGGCATCGGCCTGCAAAACCTAAATTTACGGCTACGGCACATGTTCGGAGAAGAGTACGGCCTACGGATCTCTAGCGCACCTGGGGCCGGAACAACAGCCACTGTAAGTGTGCCTCTGCCACAGAAGGAGGAGAAACATGAATATTCTGATAGCTGACGATGAAAATATGATTCGGCAGGGGATTCGGCGTACCATTGGCCAAGCTCTACCAACCTGCGGCATTCATCTCGCTGCTTCCACCGAGGAGGCAGCAGGCATTCTGGCGGAGCATCCTGTAGATATTGTATTAACTGATATCCTGATGCCCGGTATGGATGGTCTGGAATTCATGCGTATTTCTAAGCGAAAGCATCCTCATCTGCAGTGGGTTGTCATCTCGGCCCATTCCGACTTCCAATATGCACAAAGAGCAGTAAAGCTGGGTGCCAAAGACTACCTGTTAAAGCCGATTGGTAAAAAAAAGCTGCTGGAGTGCATTGAAATACTGGCAGCCGAAGCGCTTGTGGCCTCGCAGCAGGCGAACGAGGGTAGACTTCTCAAATCCAATATGGTTTATTTGCGTGAAGCCGTTTTCCAACGCTATGCCCTTGGACTGGATACGGGCAAGCTGGATATACAGCCTTTTGTCGAAAATTATCCGGAATTCCATCTCTTCATGGTTCGCATGGAACCTGATCACAAGCAGACACATCTGGAGCATTTTATGATTGAAAATGTACTGTCCGAGCTCATTGAGGCAGGAGGCAGCGGCTTTGTCGTCAGTCTAGACCGCCATAGTCTGCTGGGCATTGCAAGGGTAAGAGATGAGGCAGAGGCCGCACGGCTAGAGACGTTGCTCGAATCCCATTTGAAGCGTTATGTGAAGGTGCCCCTACAAATTACACGTTCGGGTGTTCATCACAATTTTGCCTCCATACCTGAAGAGGTGGCGCGACTAAGACGTACGCCAGAGGAGATTGCAGCCGCAGCAGCGGATACAGGAGAATGTCTCCGCAAAGGAATGCATACGGTAGATGTGGCATTGCAATACATTCGGGCTCACTTTACAGAGGAGCTGTCGCTGGAGAAGGTGGCTTCAATCGTATTTTTGAATCCGGTGTATTTCAGCCAGTTATTCAAGCAAAAGACGGGACAAGGCTACAAGGATTACGTCATTTGCTTGCGTATGGAGGAGGCGAAGCGGCTGCTCAGTGATCCTCATCTGCGACTGGCTGATATTTCAGAGCGGATCGGCTATCAGGATATGAGGCATTTTACACAGGTATTCCGGCGCAAATGTGGAATGACTCCAACCGAGTATAGACATCAGGGAGTCAAATAAGGCGGTATCAACGACCGAATGAAGGAAGTTCTTCAAGCATCAGACTGTTTCAGGAGTAGAGCGGTAGAGCATCTACTCGGGAGCAGTCTTTTTCGTGTCTCCAGCTTGTAGCAGTTCAACAAATTTGCGAGCTGCATTGGATAAATAACGATCCTTGCGCCATACGACGGCAGGCCGTGTGAAGGGGAATGGCTCCTTAATGGAGAGTGTGCGAAATCTGTCCCCGTATTCTTGTCCCAAGCCAGCGTCTGGAATGATAGTAATTCCCATGCCTGTGGAAACGAGTGAGAGAATGGTCGATATTTCAGGACAGTCCAGTACGACGCGCGGAATAAGATGGTGTTCCTGAAATTTGCGGATGACGGTTTCGTATAGTCCGTGTCCTTCTGTTCGGCGTCCCAACAAGAGGTCATAGCTGGCAGCTTCCTGTAATGTAATTTCCCCACTGGGATGGCGATCTGCCCATTCACACGGAAGAACCGCAACAAAAGAAACGCCCTCCAGTTCAATCGTATGGTACGATTTGTCATCTACCGGAAGCAGCAGCAGGGCCAGATCCACTTTATTTTGGTACAGCAGTTCTTCCAGATGATGTGTGTCTCCGTGTCCTATTTTAACGTATACCTCTGGAAAATCCTGATGAAAGCGGCTGAGTTGTTCAGTAATCAGAGACATACAGGCGGATGACGTGCCTATAGCAAGTGTGCCGGTTACTTTGTTTTCAAACTCCCCAATTTCTCTACAGGTGTCCTCCATTTCAGCCAATAATCGCTTGGCGCGTGTATACAGTGTATATCCGGCCTCGGTTACCTCCCACTTCTTTCCTTCACGGTAAATCAGCTTTACGCCAAGCTCGTCCTCCATATTTTTGAGTTGTTGACTCAGCGGAGGCTGGGCCATGTTGAGCGTTTTGGCGGCCTTGGTGATTTGCCCTTCCTCCACGATGACGCAAAAGTAATGCAGATGCTTCATGTCCATTGGGATTCCTCCTTATTTCTAAACAACGCTTCAATTTGAATACTTTTAAAGTATGTATTCCATATATTATATATATTTTTCGTGTGCAAGGAACGGGCGTATAATTTTTGACAGTAATGCATGGGTGAACATAAAACGATGGGATGGAAGGAGGGGACATATGAAGAAAATCATTGTAGGAATATCGGGAGCGACAGGGTCGATCTTTGGTATCCGTATATTACAACAATTACGAGAGGCTGGAGTCCAAAGCCATCTGGTGCTATCCCCGTGGGCTATTGCGAACATTCCCTATGAGACAGGCTACACGGTGAAGGAAGTGGAGGCAATGGCGGATGCAGTCTACTCGTATAAGGATCAGGCTGCGCGTATTTCCAGCGGCTCCTTTCGAGTAGACGGCATGGTCGTCGCTCCTTGCAGCATGAAGACCCTTGCCTCTATTCGTATAGGTATGGCGGACAACCTGCTTACCCGATCAGCGGATGTGATGCTGAAGGAGCGAAAGAAGCTGCTGCTCATGACCAGGGAAACACCATTAAGCAGTATCCATCTGGAAAATATGCTGGAGCTGTCACGTATGGGCGTGATGATCCTGCCGCCGATGCCTGCCTTTTATAATCATCCTGCAAGTATCGAGGAATTAGTGGATCATATTGTTTTTCGTGCATTGGATCAGTTCGGTATTGTCACAACCGCAGCCAAACGCTGGGATGGAATGAAGCAGAATGACTCCAGGCTGCACCAGAATTGAGAAATCGAAAGACGAAGGAGAATGAACAATGGCTTATAAAGACTTTCGCGATTTTCTACACACCTTGGAAAAGGAGGGACAATTACTCACGATCAGCGATGAGGTAAAGCCGGAGCCGGACCTCGCAGCAGCTAACAGAGCATTAAACAATCTTGGAGATAAGACGCCTGCTCTCTTTTTCAACAACATCTATGGATATACGGATGCTCGTATTGCAATGAATGTGATGGGCTCCTGGCCCAATCATGCCCTCATGATGGGAATGCCCAAAAACACGCCGCTCAAGGAGCAGTTTTTTGAATTTGCCAGACGCTATGAACAATTTCCGGTGCCCGTGAAGCGGGAAGAAACCGCTCCTTTTCATGAAGTCGAGATTACAGAGGATATTAATTTGTTTGATATTTTGCCGTTGTTTCGTTTGAATCAGGGGGACGGAGGGTTTTATCTGGATAAAGCAATTCTAGTTTCACGCGATCTGGATGACCCGGACACCTACGGTAAGCAAAATGTCGGTTTGTACCGGATGCAGGTAAAAGGCAAGAACCGTTTGGGCATCCAGCCTGTACCACAGCATGATATTGCGATCCATATCCGTCAGGCTGAGGAGCGCGGCGAAAATCTGAAGGTCGCTATTGCCCTCGGATGTGAGCCTGTGATTACAACGGCTGCTTCTACGCCGCTGCTGTACGATCAATCCGAATATGAGATGGCGGGCGCCATTCAGGGTGAGCCTTATCGTGTGGTCAAAGCGAAGAATGCAGATCTGGATCTGCCTTGGGGAGCCGAGGTCATTTTGGAAGGCGAAGTGTTAGCAGGTGAACGTGAGTATGAAGGTCCATTCGGTGAATTCACAGGTCACTATTCCGGCGGTCGCGCGATGCCAGTCATTCAGATTAATCGTGTATATCACCGCAAACAGCCTATCTTTGAGCATCTGTACATCGGGATGCCTTGGACGGAAACGGATTATATGATCGGTGTGAATACAAGTGTACCGTTGTTTCAGCAGCTTAAGGATGCTTTTCCTAATGAAATCGTAGCCGTTAATGCCATGTATACGCATGGGCTGGTCGCTATTATTTCCACGAAAACCCGGTATGGCGGCTTTGCAAAGGCTGTGGGAATGCGTGCGTTAACAACTCCGCATGGATTAGGGTATTGCAAGCTGGTCATTGTGGTGGATGAGGATGTCGATCCGTTCAATCTGCCGCAGGTCATGTGGGCTTTATCCACCAAGCTTCATCCAAAGCATGATGCTGTCATTGTTCCTGGCTTGTCTATTTTACCGCTTGACCCCGGCTCTGATCCGGCAGGTATGACGCACAAAATGATATTGGATGCGACGACACCTGTAGCACCGGATATTAGAGGACATTACTCGCAGTCGCTCGATTCCCCGTTGGGTGTAGCGGAATGGGAGAAAAAGTTGAGCCAAATGCTTCGCTGAATATTTTTAAAAATAAAGAAAGATTAAAGGAGTGCTGACAGATGCATATTTGTCCCCGTTGTGAATCTAATCGTTCAGAAGTTGTTACCCGCTCGCCAGTTAAAGGCGCCTGGGAGGTTTTGTTGTGCCCTGTATGCCTGTTCACATGGCGGACCTCAGAACCGGATAGCATTACTGATCCAGCAAAGTATAAATCGGCGTTCAAGGTAAACCCCCAAGATATTCCGAATGCTGCTCATGTTCCTCCTATTCCAGAGCGGATATAGGGTCGTTCGTAAGTAGCCGTAAATTATGGTACTTTGAAGTTATAGGCCAAAAGTAAAGGGGATTATACTTCATGCAGACACCAAGGATTGGTAAGGAACTGTTCACGCTACTGGACGGTAAGGGACTGGAGGACAAGCAGCATGAAGCAATGATGCTGCTGACGGTCACGGAAGATCAGTGGCCGCACATAGCGATGATTAGTGTGGGCGAAGTTGTAGCGCTGGACGAGGGGAATTTGCGTCTGGCACTATGGCCAGGCACGACCACGACGGGCAACATGATTCGTACCGGGAAGGCGACGCTTGCGGTGTTTACCGGGGGGAAGGCGCATTATGTGCGGTTGTTGCTGGAACATCTGCCTGCTTTGCCCGAAGCCAAGCATGTACGTGAGCGATTTGCGGCTCATGTTTTTGCAGCCAGAGAAGAGTCGGCCCAATATGCGGATATCTTGACAGGTGTCACGGTCCGTCTCAAGGAACCGGAATCGGTGATCCATCGCTGGAAGGAAACGGTGGCCGAGCTGTTAATGTAAAGCCATCTGATTATGACAAATAATCTATGTATTTACCAAGTTTACCGTTAAAATAAATGCGGGGAATAAGCGCTTACAAGGGATCGCGCTGAGCTTGTTGGAACAGGAAATTAGAGCGCGAGGGGAAGGTTGTTTCTTTTGAAGGAAAAATAGGAGGGATGAATATGTCTCGTTTTGACAAGGTAGATCAGCTATTGAAACATTTCGTAGCAAATGGGCCAGCAGGTTGCGGTTGTGCCATTGCCCAGAATGGTCAAGTGTTGTATGAAGGATATCATGGATATGCTGATCTGGAAGCCCGAAAGCCAATCACTGAGGATACAGTGTATCGCTTGTTTTCCATGACAAAGGTTGTTGTCTGTACGGCTGCACTTATGCTGTACGAACGCGGGCAATTTTTGTTGAATGAGCCTTTGTATGAATATTTTCCCGAATATCGTAATGCGCATGTATTCAAAACCGCTCCTAACGGATACACCTATGTGGATAAGGCGGAGAAACCCATTTTAATTAAGCATATATTCAATATGAGTGTGGGTCTTCCTTACGCTTCCGAGTCTTCAGAGACAGGACGGGCAATGCAAAAGGTCCTTACAACGTTAAAGGAAAAGCAGGGGAAATATGATCTGCGCACAGAAATTAAAGCGCTTTCTGAGATTCCGCTTTCTTTTGAACCGGGAACACGCTGGTTATACGGATATGGACATGACCTGGTTGCAGGTCTTATTGAAGTGATTTCAGGTAAATCATTAGGGCAATTCCTAAAGGACGAAATATTTGATCCGCTTGGAATGAACAATACAGGTTACCGATATCGTGGAGATATTGAATCGCGAATGGCCTCCTTTTACCAACGAACAGACGCCGGAGAGCTAGAAAAAATAGAGGGTTTCTTGGATGAATATCATCAGCCAGATGCTCTATATGAAAGTGGGGGCGCAGGTCTGTATTCGACAGTTAAGGAGTACCTTACATTTTCACAAATGCTGTCGAATGGAGGTATGGTAGATGGTGTGAGGCTATTAGGGAGGAAAACCATTGATTTAATGCGCACCAATCATCTGAATACAGATCAATTATTGGATTTTACTAATTCATATCATACAGGTTATGGTTACGGACTGGGCGTGCGCACGTTAATTGATAAAGCGGCTGGGCATGCAAATAGTTCTATTGGAGAATTTGGCTGGACGGGAGTAGCAGGCACTTGGGTTTCTATAGATCCAAGCGAACAATTCTCCGTCGTTTATATGCACCAACTGGCTCCTAATATGGAAGAATACCATCATTTGAGAGTTCGCGCAGCAGCTTATAGCTGTTTGTAAATGCGAGGTTGTGGGTCTGTTGGGTAAACTCTTCACTATGGCTCTGAAGCTACACAAATTGTAATGTCTAATCTTTATCAGAAATGATCTAGTTAATAAGGACCAAATTTCCTTCGAAGCCTAAACTATTCTTTTCCATATGACGACATAAAACGTAGGTGTAAGGATTTTGCGAAATCCTTAATTTAAGTTTTGGAATGGGAGGGAATTAGATTTTGAAGAATAGATGGTCCGGTTTTCTGGCGTTGGTCATCCTGATTTCAAGTTTTACATCATATGCAGGGTTTGCATCTGCTGCGGATGCGGTGCTTTCCAAGATTGTCCTTTCCTCTAACGAGGTAACTTTGCAGCAGGGAGATACGGCTGCGTTGACGGCTACTGCTGTTTTTAGCGATGGGACAACCTCGAATGTAACCGTAAGCACGGATTGGAAAAGTGATAATACAGCTATTGCTACTGTGTATAACGGTACAGTTTCGGCCAAGGCTGAAGGGGAAGCCACCGTGGTTGCGACCTATAAAGAGAAGGTGCAATCGGTTCAGGTACATGTAACGAAAAAGGTTAAGGCGCTGACATCCAGTGTACAAAGCCTGAACTTGCGTTCAAGCGGTACAGGACAGGTTGATTTGACAGCGACATACAGTGATAATACAACAGCTCAGGTTTCGGGTGATGCTACTTGGACCTCCGATAATCAAAAGGTAGCCACAGTAGTTAACGGATTGGTTACCGCTCAGGGAGCAGGTACAGCCAATATTAAGGCCGTATATGGTCAACAGACCGTAACCATTGCTGTGCAGGTGGAGCAGGTTAAACGTCTCGATGTCAGTTCATCAGAGGTTTCTCTTTTGCTGAAGGATACTGAGAAGGTTAAACTTACGGCGACGTTCCCGGATGGATCGGTACAGGACGTAACAGAGTCCGCTGAATGGAGCTCCAGCAATGCAGCTGTGGCGGATGTACTGAAAGGCACCATTACCGGCTACAGCGCGGGAAAGGCGACAATTACAGGTAAATATGGCACGATGTCCGCTACGATTTCGGTAGATGTCGATCAAACGAATAAGCTGAAAGCCAGCGAATCCAATATTTTTCTCCGTCTGGATGAATCTAAAAAAATACAAGTTTCTGCCGTTTACCCGGATGGGACGGTAACGGATATCACAGATAAAGCTACTTGGACATCCAGCGATGAAAAAATTGCGACTGTGAATAAGGGAACGATTATGGCCATTGGAGCGGGTTCGGCTACGGTGACCGCTAAGTATGGAGATAAGACTGTTTCGATCAAGACAGATGTCGAAACCTCCAGATATTTGGATTTGAGTGAGGACAAGCTGAGCCTGAATGCCAAGGAATCCAAAAAGCTCAAGCTGACCGCAACGTATGTAACAGGTACGGAAGAAGATATCACAAGTAAGGCAGAGTGGAAGTCCAGCAATGAAGATATCGCTTTTGTCAGTGCGGGAGAAGTAACGGGTTATAAAACAGGTGAGGCTACGATCACCGCCTCTTATGGTGGCAAAACAGTTACAGCTACGGTATCCGTAAATGTACCCGGTGATTTGTCTCTGTCCTCCAAAACGGCAACGATTGATATTGATGAGGACTATACTGCAACTTTGACGGCTACTTATGCGGATGGGCGTAAGGAAGATGTAACACAGGATGCAGAATGGGCTTCAAGCGCGGAAGATATTGCTTCTGTGTCCAAAGGAACGATTACGGGTAAATCCGCTGGTAAAGCGGTTATTACAGCGACCTATAATGGCAAAAAACTGACGATTAACGTACAAGTAGGCCTTGTAGACCGTCTGGAAACAGACTCGCGTGTAATTGCGCTTGGTGCTCAGGAAACGAAGCAGCTAAAAGTAACAGGAGTTAAGAGTGGCGGTACAAAAACAGATGTAACCAAGGACGCCACCTGGACAACTAGCAATGTAAAAGTGGTTGAAGTTAGCGAAGGTTTGATCAAAGCGAATGGTAGCGGTAAGGCAACGGTGACTGCTTCATATGGCAAGCAAAACATTACGTTTACGGTAGAAGTGGACGTAGCGCAAAAGATTGAAGCGGATGCAATCGCGTTGTCACTTAAATCCGGAGATCAAAAAACCATCGCGATTGTGGTTAAATCGAGTGATGGTAAAGAAAAGGACGTTACGGCCCAAGCTGAATGGAAAACGTCTAATTATAAGGTAGCCACTGTTAAAAAGGGTCAGGTTACTGCGGTTAGCTACGGTAAAGCTAACATTCAGGCGAAGTTTGGCGGGAAGGTAATCAGCGTACCCGTGGATGTTGATACGCTTAAATATCTGCAAACAGACGAAGTTGCTTTGAATTTGAAGGCAGGACAGCTGGCCAAGGTTACGGCTACAGCCACGTATAAGGATGAGTCGGAGAAGGATGTTTCCAAACCGGCTGTCTGGTCCTCGTCCAGAATTGTTGTTGCGACCGTCAAAGACGGTAACATTAAGGCACAGGGCAAGGGCAAAGCAGTAATTACTGTGAAATATGCAGGTAAAATGACGAAGATACAGGTAACCGTTCAGTAAAAAAGAGAGCAAGCATACGTCCAAGGATGACATGCTTGCTCTTTTTTTTAAGGAGGCTACCGCTTATAAATTATGACTTATCCTTCTTGGTCGGTGTGTTGCGTGTAAGTGATTCAGTCAAACGCTTGCCAGTGGGCGTCTGGGCCAAGCCGCCTTTGGCGGTCTCGCGGTGCTTCGACGGCATCGCACTGCCGACTTCAAGCATCACGTCAATGACTTCGTCAGACGGAATAGCGCTGCGCACACCCGCCAAAGCCATATCCGCTGCGGCAAGCGCAGTCACGGCTCCCAGCCCGTTGCGCACGATGCACGGAATCTCCACGAGTCCGGCGACGGGATCGCAAATCAGGCCGAGCGTGTTCTTAAGAGCGAGGCCCACGGCGTGAACAGCCTGTTCAGGCGTACCACCACGCAGCTCGACCATAGCGCCAGCAGCCATCCCGATAGCTGAACCAATCTCAGCCTGACAGCCTCCCTCCGCGCCAGAAATGAAGGAGTTGTTGGCGATCACGTAGCCAATGGCTCCAGCGGCGAACAGGCCGTTCACCATATGCTCATCATCCCAGCCGAACCGCTCCTGCGCACTGATGAACACACCAGGGATAACCCCACATGAGCCTGCGGTAGGCGTGGCGACAATGCGACCCATGGATGCATTTACCTCCGACACAGAGAGGGCATAAGCCATGGCGAGCGCGGAGGCATCGCCGGAGCAGGTTTCCCCTGACCGCAGATACTCGGCTAGGCGCTTGCCGTCACCGCCCGTCAATCCACTGCGGGATACGGTGTCTTGTGTCTGACCGCGATGAACGGCTTCCTTCATGACTTCATAATAATCAGACATTTGGCGAAAGATTTCTTCCTCCGTTGTATTCGTCTCTTGTACCTGCTCTTGAATCATCAAACGGCCAATTGTGGTGGATTCTTCAGCGCATAAAGCGCTGATTTCATGCAGATGGCTAAACCGCATCGGATTCAGCTCCTTTTTTCAAATTAATCATCTTAATTTCATACATATGAGGTAAAGAACGCAGCTCCGCAATCAATACAGCCGGAGCAGAACTGTCCGTTTCGATGGCGGTGAGTGCTTCACCATCCCGGCCTTTGCGATCTACGTGCATATAGGCAATGTTAATGTGAGCCGCGCCCAGCGCTGAAGTTATCGCGCCCAATGTACCGGGCTTATCCGAGTGGAGAAGCACCAGCGTAGGCAGCTCCCCAGTCAGATTGACCCGGAATTCGTTGAGCTGCTGGACATGGATGCTGCCGCCGCCGATGGAGGAGCCAAGCAGTGTGCGCTGATCCTCGCCCTTCCATAGCTCGAAACGGACGGTGTTCGGATGAGGCGCTGGTAGCCCGCTGACGGCGAATTCCACGGCCATCCCGGCTTGCTCTGCCCATTGCTCGGCATCCGGAATCCGGTGATCGTCCGTATCGTAATTAAGCAGCCCTGCGATGAGCGCCAGGTCTGTACCGTGTCCTTTATACGTGTCAGCGAAGGAGCCGTACAGTGTCATGCGGGCACGATCAGGTTGCGCCCCGAGCCAGTGCCGGGCAACGCGTGCGAGCCGCACAGCGCCTGCGGTGTGTGAACTGGAAGGTCCGGTCATGGCCGGACCGATAATGGAAAATACATCTTTGAAACGCATGGTGTGGCCCCCTGTATGTTCTAATACCATACTATATGGTATTTCCGCGTCTTTGCGCGGTTATGACGGTTCTTAATGCTGACGCACAATGTGAGCACAAAAAAGGACAGGATAAGGAAGTTTCCCTTATCTCTGTCCTCGTTACCTGAGAGTTTCGTGCGGTGTTCTTACCGCCTTACCCCTTGGGTGGCTTGCGCTCTCTCCAGAGTTGCGTCAGATGACGATACATGGACCTGAGAGATTATCCGTCAGCCGGGTGCTGACGCCTTGCTCCTTCGGTGCCGCCAGAGTGTAGGCTCCCTGGACAGACTCTCCCGTCATCTTCATTCGCATATACCGTTCTACATGTCTTTCTTAGCGTAATGTATGCCGTGCTCGGTGTCAATCACAGGTTTAATTTTTACATAAACAGGTGCGTTCCCAATAAAAAAGATTAAAATTTACATAATTATGGATGAAATCAGGAAGGAATTAGAAGATTGGCGGCTAATCTGATAAAGGACAAGTATATTTATGGAAATCATAGGAGGGATATTGACGTATGGTAAAAGGCTTGCGATTCACAGGTTCACGCTTAAAAGGGATGTTGCATCTAGCAGCTATCGTATCACTGCTGATTGGGATCTTCGTTCCATTCGGTCAGGTCAAGGCGGAGGGAGCATTGACAGTAGCCGAAGCACTTCAGCGCCAAAGCAGTGGAGGTACGGTGACGGTGGAAGGTTACATCGTCGGACATGCTACCGGATCGAAAACGGCTAACTTTTCTTCCCCGTTTGCGAATGATTTTAACGTACTGATTGCCGATCAGGCAAATGAACGTAATACGTCTAATCTGTTGGATGTACAGCTGACTTCAGCGTACAGAGGGCAATATGGGCTATCAGGCCATCCTGAGCTGATCGGCAGCAAAATTCGTGTGACGGGTACACTCGGCGCCTACAATAATTTTGGTGGAGTGAAAAGTCCAAGCGCTGTTGAACTGGTGAGCGGAAGCGAGCCGGGGGAACCAGGCGAACCTGGCAACCCGGGTCAACCCGGTACTACACTGCCGGATGGAAAAGGCAAAAAGGTGCTGTTCGATAATACGCACGCACAGACCGCTGGTGCAGCAGATTGGGTCATTGAAGGCGCCTTCTCCGACTTTGCCAATGGACTGCGTAATGTAGGCTTTACGGTAGACCAATTGAATCGTCCTATTCCTTTTACTTATGGAGAGCAGGCCATAACATTTGACAAGCTGCGCCAATATGATGTGTTCATTATTGGTGAAGCGAATGTTGCCTTTAAGGCATCCGAGCAGGCTGCCCTGCTGCAATACGTGAATAGCGGGGGGAGCGTCTTCTTCATCTCCGATCATTATAATGCGGACCGTAACAAAAACCGTTGGGATTCCTCCGAGGTTATGAATGGTTACCGTCGTGGAGCCTATACTAATCCGGCCAAGGGCATGACTGCAGAAGAAGCTGCATCACCGGCGATGCAAGGATTAACAAGCTCCGATTGGCTGGCGGCCAACTTTGGCGTTCGTTTCCGTTACAATGCGCTGGGTGATGTGAATGCTACCGACATTGTAGCCGCAGATCAATCTTTCGGCATTACCAAGGGTGTGCGCTCGATTGCAATGCATGCAGGATCTACGCTGGCTATTATTGATCCTACCAAGGCTAAAGGCATTGCTTATATCCCTTCAGGCACGAAAAAATGGGGTAATGCGGTAGACCAGGGAGTTTATAACGGCGGGGGCCGTGCGGAAGGACCTTATGCCGCTATCTCCAAGGTAGGTCAAGGCAAGGCAGCGTTCATCGGTGATTCTTCCCCTGTAGAAGATGCTACACCGAAATATGTGCGTGAGGAAAACGGACAGTCGAAGAAGACATATGATGGTTTTAAAGAAGTGGATGATTCCACCTTCCTGGTGCAAACGGTTCAATGGCTTGCATGGAAGCAGGACTACACGAAATTGTCTGATGTGGCAGGTTTGACTCTGGATCAGCCAACGAAGCTTCTACCATTTGAGGAGCCTGCGGCTTCCACAGAACCGCAGCCTGAGCCTTGGTCTGCTCCAGCAGCAGGCTACAAATGGTACGATCCTAGAACGTTCAAGTCTGGCTCCTATGGAGCGGCTTCATAATTATCGCCAGAAGCTCAATGTGAGCTGGTATTAGTTAGTCGTTTGATCCCTGCAGAGGGATCAGGCGACTTTTTTTGTGATGAAAATTAACCTGTGGTTGGTTATTTCATTACATTTTGTGCCAGAAAGGCCGCGCTACTGCTGGATCATTGATTTTTTAAATGATGTTGATAGCATAATCTTAATTGATATATCCATATACTGGTGATAGGATGTATTCAAATTATTCCGACAAAAACGGTATGTAATGTTCATGAGAGGTTTTAAACATCAAACATGGTGAGAATAAGCGGGACAAGACCATGGAGAATGGAGGAAGCGCGCATTGAATACCGGACCCGTGTTGGAAATTAAAGGATTATCCGTATCTTTTCGCATCAAGGATCAATATCACCCCGCAGTCGACCATCTGGATCTGACGGTCAACCCCAATGAAGTGCTGGCTGTAGTCGGAGAATCCGGCTGTGGCAAAAGCGCGCTGGCGCTTTCGATCGCACAACTGCATGACATGGAACGCACGCGTGTAGAGGGAGAGGTCCTTTTTAAAGGCACGGACCTGAACCGTCTTTCTTCAGGGCAAATGAATAAAATCCGCGGAGCGGGCATTGGCATGATCTTTCAGGACCCGCTGACAGCACTCAACCCGTTAATGAGCATTGGTAAGCAGATTGAGGAAAATCTTGATTATCATACGTCACTATCTACGAAGCAAAAAAGGGAACGTGTGCTGGAGCTGCTGGAAAGCGTAGATATACCGAATCCTGTGCGTGTGTATGAGCAGTATCCGCATGAACTGTCAGGAGGGATGCGTCAGCGTGTGATGATCGCGATTGCCATAGCTTGCCGACCTTCTCTTATTATCGCAGATGAACCAACTACTGCGCTCGATGTAACGATCCAATCGCAAATTCTCGACTTGCTCAAACAGCTTCAACAGGAGAGTGGGAGCGGAATTATCTTGATTACGCATGATCTTGGTGTTGTGGCAGAAGTAGCCGACCGCGTGGTGGTCATGTATGCCGGAGAAATCGTGGAGAGCGCTGATGTTTTTGAATTATTCAGGCATCCACAGCATCCGTACACGCGTTCTTTGCTTGCTTCCATGCCGGGATCGCATACCAAGGGGGAATCACTGCATGTCATCGGCGGCATTGTTCCCTCATTACAAGATATTCCCCGCAATAGCTGTCGCTTTGCCCCGCGTATTCCCTGGATTCAGCAGGGAGTGCATGAAGACCATCCCCAACTAAATGAAATTTCCCCTGGACATTGGGTCCGTTGTACATGTTACCAGCATTTTCATTTTGAAGACGAGGCAAAGGGGGAAGCTGCTCATGGCACTACTGGAGTTAAATGATTTGAGGGTCCACTATCCGGTGCGCGGTGGTTTCTTCCAGCGTGTTATCGATCAGGTGAAAGCAGTGGATGGCGTGTCGATCAGCATTGAGGCAGGCCAGACATACGGGCTGGTGGGAGAATCCGGCTGTGGAAAAACGACGACAGGCAGGACGATCATCGGTCTAAATAAGCTGACGAGCGGACGGATTCTTTTTAAGGGAAAGGACCTTGCGGCTCTGAGCCGTAACAACCGTCATCCGCTGCGTAGAGACATTCAGATGATTTTTCAGGACCCCTACTCTTCGCTCAACCCGCGCAAGCGCGTATTGGATGTCATTGCTGAACCGCTGCGAAATTTTGAAAGGCTGAGCAGTGAGGAGGAACGGAGGAAAGTACAGACGTTGCTGGAAAAGGTCGGCTTGAACGCCGATGCAGCCTACAAATATCCGCATGAATTTTCCGGGGGGCAACGGCAACGGATCGGGATCGCGCGTGCGCTGACATTAAACCCCAAGCTGATCATTGCTGATGAGCCGGTGTCGGCGTTGGACGTTTCCGTGCAGGCACAGGTGCTTAATTTTATGAAGGATGTGCAACGGGAATTTAATTTGACGTATTTGTTCATCAGTCATGACTTGGGTATTATCCGTCATATGTGCGACCAAATCGGTATTATGTACCGGGGCCGTCTAGTGGAGCAGGGGAGCGAGCAAGACATTTATGAGCGTCCACAGCATCTGTATACCCAGCGCCTCATTGCAACCATTCCCAATATTGATCCTACAAAACGGCTGGAAAATGCCCAAAAAAGGCGAATGCTCTTATCCTCCTACAAAACAGAGCTGCCCAAACATCTAGACGTGAGTGGAAAGCCGTTTGCACTAAAATCAGTAAGTCCATCTCATCAAGTCGCGCTACCATAAGGGGGGTACAGAAATGTGGAAATTTACACTGCGTCGGCTGCTGGTTATGATCCCTCAACTTTTTGCACTGAGCGTGCTTATATTTTTCCTGGCTAAGGCTATGCCGGGGGATGCACTGACAGGACTTATTACTTCGACACCCAATCTGAATCCGGCCGCACTGGAAGAACAGCGACAAAGACTGGGACTGAATGATCCGGTGTGGGTGCAGTATGGGAACTGGCTCGTCCAGCTTGCTCACGGGGATCTGGGCAAATCTTATGTACATAAAATTAGCGTTACCGATCTGATTGGCAGCCGTCTGGGAAACACGTTCTTTCTGGGCGTAGTAATTCTGGTTCTGACGTATCTGATCGCCATTCCGCTCGGCGTACTCAGCGGTCGTTATCAGCATAGTCTGCTGGACAAAACCGTAGTGGGCTATACCTATCTCAGCTTTGCCACACCTCTATTTATACTCGCGTTGTTGCTGCTGTACGTATTCGGATTCAGGCTCGGCTGGTTTCCAACCAGCGGCAGTGTGGATGTAGGCGTGGAGCCGGGGACATGGTCATATTACGTGAACAAGTCGTATCATCTCATTTTACCGGCGGTTACAGGCGCATTGCTCAGTACAACGGCTACGATTCAGTATTTGCGCAATGAGGTCATTGACACACGACTGAAGGATTTTGTGAAAACAGCGCGTTCCAAAGGGGTGCCCGAAGGTAAAATTTATTCCCGCCATATTTTCAAAAACTCTCTATTGCCGATTGCTGCCTTTTTGGGCTATGACCTGACGGGAGTAATTGCAGGCAACATTTTCCTTGAATCTATTTTCGGTTATCCGGGGTTAGGACAATTATTTCTCCAGTCCATCACTCAACGGGATTTTTCAGTCGTGAACGCACTGGTCATGGTCTCCGGCTTCTTGGCGCTATTAGGGACCCTTTTATCTGATGTCATCCTGAGCAAAGTCGATCCCCGCATTCGAATTGAATAGCGAATAAGTCTAGAGAAAGGGAGGGATTATGGTGTCTATACAGGTGGAGGAGGTCTTCACGCCGGAAATCATTCGTAAATCACCATCCAGTTGGTCTGTACTGCGTCGTGAGCTGGTGCGTGACAAAATGGCCTTGGTTTCCATTGGCTTTGTAATTCTGTTCTTGATCTTTATATATGCCTCTGTCCTGTTTGTAAATCAGGATGTAGTCACGACGGTGGATTTGGGCGCAATCCGTGAAGCTCCCGGCTCAGTGCATTGGCTGGGCACAGATCGAGCGGGCAGGGATATTTTTGGCCAGCTGGTCATTGGAGCCCGCAATTCCTTCACGATCGGCTTTACGATTACATTGTTATCTGCCGCTATTGGCTTAACGTTAGGTTTGCTGGCTGGTTTTTATGGGGGGCTGGTCGATAACATCATCATGCGGATCATTGATTTTATTCTGGTACTTCCATTTCTGATGTTGGTCATCGTATTTGTCAGCATTGTACCCAAAAGCGGCATAGGGTCCTTTATTTTCATTATGACTGCCTTTTTATGGATTGGAAAAGCACGTCTGATCCGGGCCAAGGTGTTGTCGGAGCGCGAACTGGATTATGTGCAGGCTTCCAAAACCCTTGGCACACCCAATTGGAAAATCATCTGGTTTGGCGTGCTGCCTAATCTTAGCTCGGTCGTGATCGTCAATCTGACCCTCAGCCTCGCGGGAAATATCGGGATTGAGACCGGGCTTTCTTATCTCGGTTTTGGCTTACCGGAATCTACTCCAAGCTTGGGTACACTGGTGAGTTATGCGAATGACCCGGATGTTTTGCAGAATAGCTGGTGGATGTGGTTGCCTGCCTCACTGCTTATTTTGGTGCTAATGCTGGCGATTAACTTTATTGGCCAGGCGCTCAAACGCGCCACGGATGCCAGACAACGATTGGGTTAACCGAAGTTCAAGGATAAGGACAATGACAAGGAGGGATTTACAATGGTTAAACACTGGAAAAAAGGAATTCTGCCTGTTCTATCTGCAATTTTGGTGCTTTCTCTGGCCGCATGCAGCGGTTCGCCTTCCGCTTCGAATGGAGGGAAATCGTCTGACGGTACAGGCGGCACAGGGTCCGACAGCAAGCAGGTGAATGCCACAGCGCTGGAGAAGGCGATCAAGAACGATAAGGCCCCGATTAAGGGTGGCATCATCAATTATGCACTCGTGTCTGATACCCCTTTTGAAGGTATTCTGAATCCTGTATTTTATGAAGGCAATCCTGATTTTGAAGTCTTCCAGTTTTTCTACCCTTCTATGTTTTCGATTGACTCCAATCTAAATATTGATAATAAAGGAGCGGCGACGATTTCCTTTTCCCCAGACAATAAGGCGGTGACTGTAAAAATTGATCCCAAACTGAACTGGACGGATGGTAATCCCGTAACGGCAGAGGATTATGCTTTTTCCTATGAAGTGATCGGTCATAAAGACTACGAAGGTCCGCGTTATGATAGCTTTATGACCAACATTGTGGGCATGGAGGATTATCACGCGGGTAAGGCCAAAACCATTTCTGGCATCAAGGTGCTGAATGAGAAAGAGGTTACCATTCACTTCAAGGAACCTAATCCTTCGGTGAAATCGGGACTTTGGTCTACACCACTGGAGAAAAAGGTATTTCAGAATATCCCCGTGAAAGATATGGCCGGATCTGATCCTGTCCGTAAAAATCCGATTGGCTATGGACCGTTCAAAATTAAATCAATGGTCACAGGTGAATCTGTGGAATTCGTCAAAAATGAAGATTATTTCCACGGTGAGCCCAAGTTGGATGGTCTTCATCTGAAGGTGGTGAACCCGAATGTCATTACCGAGGCGCTGAAAAGTGGAGAAGTCGATTGGGCCAGCTATCCAACCACCCGTTACAATGAGGCCAGTAATCCGAAAAATGTACAGTTTCTCGGTCAGGAGGAATTATCTTATAGCTATGTGGGCTTTAAGATGGGCAAATTCGATCAGGCCAAGAATCTAAATATCATGGACCCGAACGCCAAGCTGGCGAACAAGTCATTGCGTCAGGCCCTCGGCTATGCGCTGAATAATGAGCAGGTCGGCAAGCAGCTCTATCATGGACTTCGGATTCCAGCAACATCCCTGATTCCGCCTGCCTTTAAGGGATATCATGATATAAATGCAAAGGGCATCGCGTATGACCCGGACAAGGCGAAAAAGCTGCTGGACGAGGCAGGCTATGTGGACACCAATGGAGATGGATACCGTGAGGACCCTAAGGGCAAGGAACTGGTGCTCCATTATGCGGCAATGAGCGGAGATGCGACAGCTGAATCGCTGGCAAAGTTTTATTTGCAAAACTGGAAGGATGTCGGACTTCATGTCGAGCTGGTGGACGGTCGTCTGCTTGAGTTCAATTCTTTCTATGATCGTGTGCAGAAGGATGACCCCGGCATTGATATTTTTGGCGGCGCATGGAGTACAGGTACAGATGTAAACCCTAGTGGGCTGTATGGACGCGGAGCCAGCTTTAACTACTCGCGCTTTACCAGTGAAGAGAATGATAAGCTGTTGCAGGAAGGGGTGTCTGTGAAAGCCTTTGACGACAATTATCGTAAAGATATATACAATCAGTGGCAGGCGTATATGAGCGAGGAGGCGCCCATTGTACCGACGTTATTCCGTTATTCGCTGGAGGCAGTGAATAATCGGGTAGCTAATTACGATATTACCCGTGGCAAGGAGTATGATGCAGACACGTTTGCGAATATTACGTTGACTGCGGAAAAAGCCGAAGTAGCCCAATAATCTAAAAAAGCGCAACAACCTGAAGAAGAAGCGCGAACCGGATGGATCCGATTTTGCGCTTCTTTTGACCTTTTAATGCAATCATTCTGGGGATTCTCGAAGGGAGAGAAGGAAGACGGAAATACGTCAGCTTCAATACTTCATTGCCGTATGCGAGGAACTGCATTTTACGAAAGCTTCGGAAAAGATCGGAATCTCCCAACCCACGCTTAGCTTGCAAATTAAGGCGTTGGAAGAGGAATTGGGCATGACGCTTTTTGACCGTGCAGGCAAGAAAATTAAAATGACAGATGCCGGAAAATTGTTGCTGCAACACAGTGCACATGCGCTCAAGGATTTACAGCAAGCAAAGGCTTCCATTGAGGAGTTGCGCACCGAGCAACGCGGGAGTTTGCGGATTGGTATCGCATTACCGGAGCTGGAGGAACCATTGCAAGAAATGCTTATCCATTTTCATCAGTCATTTCCTAAAGTCAGCCTGCACATCCATCCATCATTTGATGTAACAGAACAGCTGTTGGATAACCGAGTGGATGTTGGCATTACGCTGCATTCGGGTACGGATGAAAGGCTTGTCCAGCTTCCTCTTCGTACGGAGAACTACTGTCTTGTTGTTCCGGTAGAGCATGTGTTTTCCAACCGTACTTCCATTACGCTGGACGAATTGAGGCATGTACCCTGGGCGATGCAGCCAGAGTGTCATCCCGGCAGGAAACTGATTGAGAAGTGCTTCCGTGATCGTGGGTATCCCTTTGCAACCGTCTTGGAGACAAATTCCATACCTTCAATCCTGCGCTGGGTACAGGAGGGACTTGCCGTAACCCTACAGACGGAGTCCCTTGCGGCAGAATTGGATCGCTCACAATTTTGCACTGTACCTATTTTGTGCGGCGTGCTCCAGGGTCAGCTAGAGTTGATTTATCAGTCTGGCCGTTATCAGGGAGAAGCGTTGAAGCGATTGATTGAAAAGATACAAGCTGTACTAACAGTGCGTTCCAACTAGTGGCAACCCTGATGAGTATCAGGAGCTTTAATGTGTACGAACTTCCAGCCTGCGTGCAATCAGTGACATACTGTAATTGACAGCAAAGTACAGGAAAGCTGCGAACAGCAGGGCTGGAATGACAAAAGATTGATTTTGCCCACCGACAATCTGAATGTTATGCGTCAGCTCCGGCAAACTGATAATGACAGCCAGTGAGGTATCCTTGAATAGGGAAATGAACTGGCTGACCATCGGGGGCACCATGCGACGAAGCGCTTGGGGCAGAATGATATGCCATAAGGTTTGAGAATAGCTTAAACCGGAGGAACGTGCGGCTTCCACCTGTCCTTTATGGACCGAATTCAGACCGCTGCGCACAATCTCGGCGATCATGGCTCCCTCGAAGATCGACAGGCCTGTAATGGCTGCCCACTTGAGGGAAATCGAAATTCCGATGGATGGTAAAACCATGCCGATGAAGAAAATAATGAGCAATAATGGAAGATTGCGAATGAGATCAATGATAAAGGCTGCAACCTGTGAAATAACAGGTAAGCGGGTATAGCGCAGAATGCCGAATAAGATACCAAGAACGAAGCTGAACACGATAGAGTAAATAGCAACCTCCAGTGTGAGCAGGAAGCCCTCCAGTATAAAACGCACATTAGGCCACACAAACAATCCACCGAAATCCATACGGGCTTCCCTCCTTAGGATGTTTTGGACAGACGCCGTTCCATATAAAGTACAAGAAAGCTAAGCGGAACCGTCAAGATAAGATACAACAGCGCCGTGATGGCGTAGACTGTGATGGGCAGGAAGGTATCCGAGTTAATGAGGTCCGAGTAATACATTAGGTCCAGTCCGGCCACAATAGCCAGCACGGAAGAGTTTTTGACCAGATTAATGAATTGGTTGCCGATCGCAGGCAGTACAATTTTGATGGCTTGCGGTAAAATAATGCTGATCATCGTCTGGTTGTAACTCAACCCGGAGGACCTTGCCGCTTCAAATTGCCCCTTGGGCACAGATTGAATGCCGGCACGTATGGCTTCAGCAATAAAGGAGGCTGTGTATACAGTCAATCCGAGCGTTCCAGATACGAATCCGTCCAAAGGGATGCCCAAAGTAGGAAGCCCGAGATAAAAAAACAGTACGACGATCAGCAATGGGATATTGCGGATGACCTCTACATAGACGGTACCAATCCAGTTCAGCCATTTAAAAGGCGCAATTCGGAGGATGGCAATAATAGCCCCCAGAATAAAGCTTCCGATCAAGGCAATGACACTAGCTTGAACGGTATGAAGCAAGCCTTCTCTGAAACGGTCGCTATGATCGAAAAGTACGTTGATATCAAAAGTAAGCATCTGCGAATTTACCTCCTTATCCAGACTTAAGAAAGGAAGGAGCTCGCAATCGCGGCTCCTTCACAAGAATACTATTCGGGTTTAACCCCAAGCCATTGCTCGTGGAGCTTATTGTATTCACCGTTGCTTTTCAGTTCCTTGAGCGTATCATTAATAGCTTGTAGCAGTTCGGTTTGCCCCTTCTTCACTGCAATGCCGTAAGGTTCCTCTGTGAAGTTCCCGCCTACAAGAGTATAATTCGGGTCTTGCTGCTGCATGCCGAGCAGAATAGAGTTATCCGTAGTCAAGGCTTCTCCTTTACCTGCTTTGAGGGCGTTGAAAGCATCCTGATAGTTTTCGAATTCCAATATCGTTGCTTCAGGTGCTTTTTCACGGATATTTTTGGCGGAGGTAGAGCCCTTCACGGCGAGCACCTTGGTCTTCGGGGTCAGAGACTCCAGCCCGGTGATGGGGCTCCCCTTTTTCACAAGCAGAGATTGCCCGGCGTTAAAATAAATGTCGCTGAAATCAACCTGCTTTTTACGTTCGTCCGAAATGGTCATCGTCGCGATAATGGCGTCAATGTCCCCGTTTTGCAATAAGGTGATTCGTGTTTTGGACGTGACTTCTTTTAGTTCAAGTTTGGTTTCATCGCCAAAAATATGTTTGGCTACAGCCTTAGCGATGTCGATATCAAAGCCTTCTACTTTTCCGCTAGCCGGGTCTTTCAGTCCGAACAGCTTGGTATCGTATTTCACACCAACGACCAGTTTGCCACGCTGTTTGATCGCTTCCAGCCCGTTGGCTGCTGCCGGCTCATTCCCCGACGTTGCCGCTCCTTCTTTGCCTCCACAGCCTGCCAAGACGAGCAGACAAGATAAAGCTACCAGCACCAAAGTACTCCATTGAAATCTTTTTCTCATCAGAACATTCCCCTTTCGATTTACGCTACATTGGTAGTCTATTAATGATGAATCAGACGGCTCAGGAACAGGCGAGCCCGTTCTTCACCCGGATTCTGAAAAAATTCGACAGGTTGGCTGTCTTCCAAAATTTGTCCTTTGTCCATAAAAATCACGCGGTCCGCCACTTCACGTGCAAAGCCCATTTCATGAGTGACAATGACCATTGTGATGCCCTGATGGGCGAGCGAGCGCATAACATCCAGTACCTCTCCGATCGTTTCGGGATCAAGTGCTGAAGTAGGCTCGTCAAACAACATAATTTTTGGATTCATCGCGAGCCCACGGGCGATCGCGACCCGCTGCTGCTGTCCACCGGACAATTGGGCGGGGTAGCTCTGTGCCTTTTCTTCGATTCCGACGCGCTTTAGATAGGTGATGGCTGTTTGAGTAGCTTCTTCTTTCGAGATGCCCAGTACCTTCATAGGTGCCAGTACAATGTTTTCAATCACCTTTTTGTGGGGATACAGATTGAAATGTTGGAACACCATCCCGATATTGCGGCGGAAGGCATTAATATCAATCTTTTTGTCATGTACAGGGATCTCGTTAACGATCAGCTCCCCATCCGATATCGTTTCCAGACGATTGATGCAGCGAAGCAGGGTGCTTTTACCCGAGCCGGAGGGACCGATGATTACGACGACCTCGCCCTCCTTAATCTGAAGATTAATGTCTTTGAGTACATGGAAGTGACCGTAATGCTTGTTGACGTTGCGAAACTGGATCAGAGAGCTCACCCCTTTTTAGGCTTGGATACATAGCTTAGTAGACGGATTGACATGATCAAGCTCTATTAGAATTTAAAAATTTCTCTCATGATACTATAAGCTTACAATAAAAAACAAGATTTTATGTCACTAAACTTTACGTGTAATGTATTTTGGTGTGTTTTTTGCTAGTAAACTGTTATTTATATGTTGAAAACGAATAAATATCCGTAATTTTATGTTATTAAATTTGACATAAACTATTGATCCTCGACATGCCAAGGGAGAAACGTGACAAAAGCAACGCTATGTTTTACAGTAGGGAAGAAGGAATTTAGGGTAAAGGAAGGTTAGACAATGACGAAAGCTATTTCACCGCTAGTAACGGCATTGGGCATGGAGCCCCATCCAGAAGGCGGCTGGTACAAAGAGATGTGGAAGGCCCATTTCCAAATTCCGAAGCCTGTACTGCCGGATGTGTATTCCGGTCCGCGCTTTGCAGCTTCGTCTACGTATTTCTTGCTGCATCCGGGTGAGTTCTCCGAGTGGCATGTGGTCCATTCTGATGAGCTGTGGTTATATCATAGCGGAAGCCCTGTAGAGTTGAAATTGGGTGGAAGTGGAGAAGAGCCTGGTGAAGAAACTGTGATTATCGTCGGTGCGGATGTGGAGGCAGGACAGCATCCACAAGCACTCGTTCCAGGAGCAGTATGGCAAACGGCACGTCCGCTTGGGGATGAGCCCGTGCTGGTAACCTGTGTGGTTGCACCAGGATTCCACTTTGATGATTTCAAGCTGATTGCCAAGAATCCAACTGAATCATGATGTGAGCATTGGCGGGTGTATTTCTGTAATGAACAGGAATGGCCCGCCTGATTTATGTTTACTCATAGAAATAGGGCTTTAAAATAGCTTTAGGTGCTTAGTTTCGCCTGAACAATGAGACGATGGGTGGGGTTTACGAGAGGGTCACATGTAATCAGTGTAAGCAGCTTTTGTTTTTTGAAGCTTTTCAGAACAGACACGTCCGTAGGATCGACCACCTTCAGGCTATAAACGCTATATACATATTGGTTACCCCGAGCGTTAACAACAATCTTATCCCCGATCTTCAATTCATTTAGACGATTAAATAAACGTCCAGAGGTACGGGCTCGATGAGCAGCAATGGCGGCATTCCCTGCTTGTCCCAGCGTCCCCGTTTCCGGCATATGTACAGCCGCGTGTCTCATATTTATCCTCGTTGCGCCTTCCAATACAGGGAGCTTTAAAGCAATACGACTTATACTAATAGTGGCTATGGGAGTTTGTTCATTAGCGCTTACCATGGGAGCAGGGGATGGGGAAGTATTTTGTCGTGCTTCACTAACCGGAACTTCTGTAAGACGAGTGGACAAGCGAGCATAGCTGTCCGTAAGACTGGGGGGCCATAGCGCGTCGCTTTTTCCAGATGGTAGCTCTGCTGCTTTTAATAGCTTGCTTTGTTCCTGATCCTCATTCCATTCCATCGCTTTAGGAAACAAAATAAAAAGTAAGCCTAACACAATAAATACGTAGGAAAGTTTACGCAGACTCAGCAATCTCGCCTCCCCTAAGCAATATACGGATTATACATATTTTTTGAAAAATGCCCCATTCCCGACTCATTCCAATCGGGAATGGAATGAGTCGGGAGATCAGGGCAGGTGATCGGTTTTATTTTTTGTTTATTCGTGTGAATTTCAAAAATACGCCCCATATAACCATCGCTATGCCTGTCAAATAGAACGGAACGGGGCTGCTTTCACCTGTTTGGGGCAATTGGTGTACCGCAGGTGTATCCTCCGGATCTTCAGGTTCTTTTCCCGGAACCTTGAGACGGATCTTAGGTTCGGGATCGTCTTTCGAATCCACCGGAGGAGGAGGATCTTGATGAGGCATGACGGCTGGCGGCTCCGGCTCCGGCGGTATAGGCGCAGGTTCCTCCTGTGGAGGGACTATGTCCTCCGGAGACTTTGGCAATGACGGAGGAACGGTTATAGACGGAGTATCGGGTATTTCCGGATCTTTATCATGTTTTTTACCTGAGCCTCCGGACGGGGGTGAAGGGTCTGGATGAGTAGGCGTTCCTGGTTCGTTTTTCTTTTCTTTACGATTGGTGATCACAACCCTCTTTACGCCAGAGCTTTGCCGCAGTGTTGCGTCTATTTTGATCTCGAGCTTGCCCTCGGTGATTTTATAGCCCTCCGGTGCTGCCAATTCTTCCAAGATATAATCGTCATGAAGCAAGGAGGAAAAGATGATTTTGCCTTCCGCATTGGTGGTCTGAATGAGCGGGGCTCTTTTTTGACCTTTATCATAGAGCGCAAACTGTGCGCCAGGCAGTACCTTGTCAGGCATATCCTGATCTACCTTGGTCAGCTCAAGACTTTCGGTCACACCCCCGCCAGAACCGGAGCCGGAAGACGTTCGTACGATGATTTCCTGGCTGGTTTCCCGCATCTCTGTCGTCAAGCGATCCCCCTCAAAGGCAACCTTATTACTCACCTTGGCTTTGTCTTCAGCATGAATGAACGATTGGTATTCAAGTATAAAAGCAGTGGAAATATCCTTGGCAAAAGTAACTTCAAAAGTTTGCTGGCCTTGAGCGTCTGTCTTGATATACAGCTTGTAATCTTGGTTTCTAATCAACTCGGTGCTTTTGGTGGTATTTCCGTTGGCAGCGATGATTGTAGAGTACAAATGAAAGGAATCCTCAATTAGGATTTGATTGTTGCTAGGCTGATCTATAATTTTAGCGTTAGATACATGGGACTGTCCTTCATTGATGCGGATGCTCCAATCGATCTTATTTCCATTTTGTGTACCGACTTTAGATACATATTCTCCGCCATGAGGTACCGCGACTTGCGCTGCCCATTCAGAGACTGTTTTTTGTCCATCCAGTAGAAGGGCTTGATTGTGGATTTCTTTTTCAATCAGTTCTCCTTCCAATGAAGTTTGAAAGGTAATCCAGTAGGGAGTCTGTATTTGCTCCTTGAACTGGATACGCAATTCATTACCATTTTGCTCGGAGGGAGGAATAATGGTGTATTGATCTGCTGGGATTTCAGCCCCTTTTTGTACGCCATCCCACCATCCCAGCAAGGTCATATCGTATACTTTTACGGAGGCGGGCAGTAACTTCTGACCTTGCAACAAGGGGTCTCTCACTTCCGCGTGATTCAGAATCTTGCGATTGTAGTTAGCTTTAATGTCCCAGGTAATGAGCTTGGAGGTTGCATTATAGCTTCCTTGCTTGGCACCGTTTCGTTGTGTCATAAAGTCCGGCCAGATCGGGCACTCCACTCCTTGCGATGATCTTTCTCCGTCTTCAAACTGGTATTCTATATGGGATTTATTACGAAACTCGGGCTTCGTCGTATCCGTTTTCCAGTCATTATTATAGGTGGTTGAATACTTGATTGTATAAGCCTTCTGAATGGCTTTATGAAAAATGAGCGTAAATCCTTGTTTATAGTCCTGTGATAGCGGAACCAGCTCATAATCCGTGGGCGCACGTAGCTCCGTTGTTCCGTCAACACTTTGAATTTTCAGGGTGTCCGGTAACAAAGCCAAGCCCCCGTTTGGAAACACATCCTGAATGACAATATTTTTCATGATGTACAAGTCTGTATTGATGGTAATCACCCAAGGTATGATTTTGGTGTTGTAATTGGGTGTGTCATACATTTTAGTCATAACTCCGCTTATGATTTCCGTCGATACAATCTTCTGCGTTCCATCCGAGGTTATGATGTTTATAACTTTTCCATTATCATAGACACGGCCTCTGGCTTGAGTCTGGTATCGGATGGTATAGGCTGAATCTACGTCGAAGTTGAATTGAAGTTTGAAGCCGTTGCGGTCCGGATAATCAACTGGGATGACAGTATACGCCCACGATGGGAGTTCCTCCAGTGTGTTTCCCTTAAATACTTTCAAAGAACCGGGCAGCAATTCTTGAGTTTTGTTGAAATGATCAATTAAAAGAGCTTTGGCTTCGGGGATTTTTGTCTCGCTGAAGTTATATCTTATGGCCCACGAGAGTGTTTGTGTGGCATGATCATATTTTTCAACCTTTTTGGACAAGAATTCACCACGTTCTACCTGAACAGTAGCGGTAGCAGCGACGTTCTCTATCGCATCTCCTGAAAGCGTTGCTGTGTTGGAAAAACGTGTTTCGTCGCCAATAATGCGTGTGGAATATTGGATCTGATAGGCCGTGTTCATGCTATCGTCTTGAAAACGAATCACAAACCCTGTCCCGGCTTGATCTGCTTCAATGGCATATTCACTCCCATTTACAAGGTCTCGAACAACGGTCGAGCCATCGATATTGATTTGTAGATGATAGAGCCGGATAGAGTCTCTTCTGAGTTCCAGCCCTGAAGGAATGGGATCGGTGATGAGGGCGTGCTTTACGGTGTTTAGCTGTTTGTTCACATCAATGGTCCAGTCGATCTGGTTTGTGCCAGCTATTTTCCCTTGTTTGCTTAGGGTTGGCCCTGACTGGGGTTTTACATTCACGATGACCGTTTGCACCCCGCCTTTGATCGGAATCGCAATGATGATCTCTGTACTGCCTTTCACCGTTTCTTTCGTAAACTCGGTTTTAACTTGTAGTTTGCCGCTGACATTGGAGTGATTCTCTACATATTGGTTAAAGGTCATGATAACCTTGCCCTGACGATCTACTGTGAAGTATCCCACGGTTCCATCGGTAGTGACTAACGGAGATGAGATATCAGTGTAGATGACAAACTGTTCTGGTAAATGAAAGGTGAAGGTGTCCCCTGACTTATAGGTATTGTCAGGAAGCTCCCATTCATAGCCTAGTTGGATGGCTGATCCGATGTCGAATTGGCTGTCTGGACTATATACCGCATCAATGACACGCCCTGCTTCGTCGGTCAGGCTCAACTTCGTTAATATGCTCTGCGGAGCTGCATCATGTTGAGACTTTGAACTGACTGCTCCTTGAACGAAGGGGACCGTGTTTGAAGGAATCTCCCCAGGAGGTTCAAGGTTTGGGACAACGTATACAGCATCTGTAACGGTAGGTGTAGGATCAGATACAGCACTCTGCGGCAGTTCTGGGGCTGGAGCATCTGCGTAAGCCAGCGTTGCGCTGAAAAAGCTTTGGACAATGAGCAATAAGGCAATGATCATTACATTTATTTTTGTTCTCATGCTCCAAGTGATTCTCCTATTCATCGTAATATGGCAATGCTTCGTTCGAAATTAGTATATTCAGCATGCTAGGCAGACATGACTATCCCAATAGAAAAAAAGCCCTGATCATAGCGATCAGGGCTTTCTTCGAGAGAGGCATAGCAATTTGTGATGGATCTATGTAAAAAAGACATAATAAAAAGCTCGTTCATCTGGTAGCTGGCTGCCATCCGGATAGGAAGGCCCTATAGTTTTGCGTCACTGCCTTTCGACAGTTTTGCCATTAACTTGAATAGCTTGTGCGTCTATCATCTATCAAACTGATTTCATGTAACCTCTCATTTACAACTTGGAACGGTTCCCCCATTTTTTGCGGAAGGAATGAGGTGTTTCTCCTACATGCTCCTTAAATAGGTTAATAAAATGGCTCGTATTGGGAATCCCTACGTACCTTGCGATATCCACAATGGACATGTCACTGGTTTTAAGCCAGCTTTGAGCGGCTGTGATACGGACATTAATGAGATAATCAATCGGAGAGAAACCGATCTGCTTTTTGAAATTTTTAGCCAGATTAAACTTGTTTAATTCAAACATGTCTGCCAGCGAGTCCAGTGTTATTCGCTCACAGTAGGACTGATCCAAATATTGCTGTACCCGGCGTACTTCGCTGAGGGTTTCAGCATTCACATGCGGATGATCATAGGGATGTTGCAAAATGCACATTAGTATTTCACCAATGAGCCTGGACGTTAGCAGCTCAGCGGAAAGACTTCTGTCAGACTGCCCGCAAATCAGAGCATGGAGCTTATCCAATATAATATGCGGATTATGCATGGAAATGACCGGTTTATTATGCTTGGCAAATTGTTCGTAAAAATTTTCGATCAGGTTGCCATACAGGTACAGGCTGATATACTCCCAGGATTCATGACCGGAGGTGCTGTATTGAACATATTCCTCGCAATTAATAAAGAACAAATCTTGAGGTTTTATGATATATTTCTTGTCCCGGTACAGTAATTCTCCCTTACCAGACAACGTAAAGACAAGCAAAAAAGAGGCAAGTTCTTTCCTTTCCATCGTAAAAGCAGAAGTTTTTTGAAAGTAGCCTAATTCCTGGATATATAAAAGGGATTGCTTGGCAAAAGCGGAGGGAGTGCGTACAATTACGACCGGATCGCCATTCCAGAGGCCCACGTTGTTTTTTTGGTCTGTTGTCATATTCAATTCCTTTACAAAAAAGCAATTTTATCTAGCATATCTTGGTTTGATTTACCAATATATAATGGCTGATTAAACATGATTTCCTATTTATAAAAGTTTATTTTATCACAACAAATATGTCTATATATCAAATTATGTGTGTGAGCTTTATGGGAGTCTCGCTTTTTATGGATATTTAATCTGATAATCCATATGAAAAAGTCGAATGCTGTTGAAAGAATCTGGGGTTATCATGGATTCAAATCCTTTCTGAGGTCAAATACCAAAATGGTACTGAAAAAAGGTATCTTATGCCCATTCAACTTTCTTGTTCACTTCTCCTTTCGGTTTAAAAAAATTGGGACTTGGTTTTGTTAAAATGGTTCGTAAGGCTTATTATTGAAAATAAGAGTTTGGGCCCAGTACTGTGATTTTGTTCACAAACATGAATGTAAAAAAGAGAGATATATGCATAAAAAATTACGCAAAAAGTGCCCTTGCGCGTTTCATCAAAAGTGCTTTCAACTTTGGAAATGACACGGGCAATGATATGATGGGTAATACAGGTATAGTGCTTTACTTACTCGACAGTCAGTTTGGAGGATTACAGGATGGGAAAACCAAAAAGTACGAAAACCGCAGCGGCTTGGTCGCTCGTTATTCTAGGGGCAGGCTTTGCAGCCACATTGCCCTTCCAGCAATATGGCTGGGCTCGTTTATTAGCCGGAGCTTTTGAGGCAGGACTTGTAGGGGGACTGGCAGACTGGTTCGCTGTCACTGCTTTGTTCCGTCATCCGCTAGGCATTCCGATACCACATACGGCGCTGCTTCCTAAAAATAGGGACAAGCTCACGAATGCATTGGTGAGTACCGTGGAAAATAACCTGCTAAACAAAGACAGCATTGCGTCTAAAATTGCAGATATTCGTTTGGCCGATTTGGTACTGGGCGGTGTGGAAAAAGGAATGCGCACGCCGGAGGCGGCGGCATCCATAGATGTTCTTGCCAAGCGTCTCGTCCAGTCGCTCCCGCTCGCGGAATTGGCTCCGGTCATCGTGGCAGAGCTCAAGCGGCAGGTGACTGACTTTGACACCGGACCGCTGCTAGAGGCGCTTGCTCGTCAGACCAGCGAGAAGGGCTATGATCGCCGCGCACTGGATTATACGCTGGAGCAAGCAGAGTCCTGGCTTTTGCGACCCGAAACGGGTTATACGCTGGGCACCTTAGGGATGCAGGCTGTTAGTGGTTTGCAGGTGAGCGGGCTGATGCAGTTTGCCTTGAACGCATTCCTCGGCTATCTGAACGAAGAGCGTATGGGTGAAATGATTCGTCATTTCCTGCTGGATCAGGTAGCAGAACTGCAAAGGGAAGAGCACCCGCGCCGCCAGGCCGTGCTGGATGGTCTGAGAACACAGGTGACCCGATTGGCGACGAAAGATACGGTTCAGGAAGGGTTGAACGGCTGGAAGGATAGCCTTGTTGAAGCCTGGGAAGGCGATGCGTCAGTGCTGGGCAAAATGGAAGAACTGCGTATACGCTTATTGGACTACATGGAAGACGGAAGCTATGTGCAGACCTATATTTTACCGCTATTGGATCGGATGCTGACTGATTTAAGAGGGAATACCGAGCTGCTGGACAAGATCAATGTGCGAATTGTGGAAGGTATTACTGGACTGGTGGAAGCCAACCATAGTCGAATTGGTAACTTGGTACGCGAAAATGTAGACAAAATGGATAACAAATCCCTGATTGCACTGATGGAGGACAAACTGGGACAGGATTTGCAGTGGATACGTATTAACGGCGCAGTTACAGGCTTCCTGATCGGCATTGTGCTGACAGGTATCCGTATGCTAATCCAATAGACCAGAAAAAGCTACAGATAGGGTTGTGGAAGCATGAGGCTTTGGCATGAACATTTAATCGACAGGTTACCCCGTCCGCAACTGTTGGGGCAACATCGTGAGTGCTGTGCCCTGCGCGGGAATGGGTGGGGCAAGCCACACGCCACCGTGAATTATGTGTTCGATTATCACCCAATGCTGCTGGTGCGCTATCATAGGCTCATTATGGACGAAATGAAAAGCAGAGGGTACAATGTTGATCCACTATGGGAACAGCCGTTGTATCGCGGTAAGCAGTGTGAGCCTTGGGAGGCGGAGCTGGGTGAGGAACTGGCAGGCGCGGGTGCATATGTGGAGCATGACGATGAGTATATGAAGGAGTGCCTGGATAACCTGGCTTCCAAGGGTATTTTAATAGAGATTGAAGTGACCTAAAAAAGACGGGCTGCGGTATGTTCATCATTCAGATGAAGTGCCGCAAGCCCGCTTTTTTGATGCTTCAGTGTTCAGTGCTTGGGGGAGAGACTCGGGATATTAGATTACAGAATCCAGCGGGTGACCTTTTCCAGCGGTTGTCTGGATTTTTCCCGCTTGGGTTCATGAGCGCGATAACCGAAGGCAGCAATGACTGAAATATCGAGCAGCCCGTTTTCTAGCAGTCCTTCTTCCTCCAAAATGGCATGCACCTGATCGTAGTTAAAGCCCTCAATTGGACAGGAATCAATACCGATCTGAGCCGCCGCTGTCATCATATTGCCTAAGGCAATGTAGGTTTGCTTGGAAGCCCAGTCAAATAACGTACGTTCGTTTTCCAGTAAGCGTTGATTTTCACCCTGGAAAATCTTATAGCGGCCTGGCAGTGAGGCAAAGTCCTCCTCAGACATACCTTTAACCTCTTTATACATATACTCCACGTAAGGAGAATCATAACGAACATCCTTGCGCGCCAAAATCAGGACGACGTGGCTAGCCGCAGGAATCTGCTTTTGACCGCCGCTGGAAACTGCAGCCAGCTTTTCTCTCAATGCCTGATTTTGTACAACTACAAACTGCCATGGTTCAAAACCAACGGAGCTTGGAGAAAGTCGCCCGGTTTCGAGAATGAACTGAAAATCCTCTTCTGGTATGATGCGATTGGGATCGAATTCTTTCGTGGCGTGCCTGAACAGAAAGGCGTCCAGAATTTCCTGTTTTTTAGCTGATGTATTAGACATAAAATGTACTCCTTTTGATATGGGTTTAGTTGGTACTCTATGGGTTTTCTGCTACTATAATGAGAGCTGATATCGAATATATAGTTATCATATAGAAAGCTTTTGCAGGGAACAAGTACGCACATATTTGTTCCTTGTCATACGTCTGGGGCTATTGGTTTACACATTCTACAGAAAGAAGGGGTATACATGGCACAGGAGATGGAACATGCAGTTAGCGTTAATTTTGGATGTCCGGTAGCGAAAACCGTCGGGGTTATAGGCGGCAAGTGGAAGGGAGTCATCTTGTATCATTTGACGACAGGACCGCGGCGCTATAACGAAATTCGACGGACCTTGCCTAATATTACACAGCGAATGCTAACCTTGCAGTTGCGTGAACTGGAGAGAGATGGCATTGTGCACCGTGAAATTTATAATGAGAACCCACCGCGTGTGGAATACTCGCTTACCCCGTTGGGAGATACGTTAAGGCCGTTGCTGGATTTTATGAGAGACTGGGGGATCTTCTATGGAGAACAGGGTTGCGAGCCTGTGACGACAACTTCCAAATCAGGCAAGCACTTTTGTTAAAGGGCATAAAGAAAGCCCGCCAAATGATTTCATAGAAGACGCATAAGAAATCATTAGCGGGCGGAATAAGGTCTGGGTTATTTAGATAAAATGTGCACTTATTTAAACTCGATGGCTTCGTTCATCTGCGCCCAAGCCGTTTCTCCAATGATGCCCAAGCGCCAGATAGCGATTCCTTTGAGGTCATAACGTTTGGCTAAACCGATCTTGGCGTTAACGGTGCTATCTTTTTCACTACCCATCGAAATCCCCAAAATGAGCTTGTCGCGCGAGGTTTCCTTCAAGGCCAGTTGTATGGCTTCATCCACTTTATCCAAAGGCTCAGGCGTAGCCTTTTGTCCGTAATCATAGGCCATGATGATCAGATCGTCCGCCAGATTGCCCAGCGTTTTGTAGTCATAGCCAGAGTAAGAGCTGTTCAGCGGATGTAGAACGACGGTGAGCTTGAGTCCAGCCTGATGCGCTTTGGCCGATAACTTTTGAATAAAGGCGTTGTAGTCTGAACGCGCTTTGGCTTTATCGCCGCTCCAGCCCAATCCTTCCAGATCTAGCGTAATGCCTTTAAATTGTTTGTCGGTGGCGGTACTGACGATTTGGGAAATGGTTTGTTCTTGAAGCTGCGCATTTTCCAAAACCTTGGTCAGTTCGTGATTGCCATCTCCGGAATAGACCATCAGGTAAGGGGAAGTCCCCTGGCTGTCTGCCTCCTGCACAATGGACTCCGGCGTTACGGTTCCAGCGGCTTGAGGCCATTTGTATTCCTTGCCGTTTGTCGTAAATTGTCCGTTCGTATCAATTCGACTCCAGCCGAAGGCAACTGCGTTAAAATCCGGTATTTTGGATTTTTGGTCAAAGGAAGACAGCGCATAGAAGCCTACTGTATACATAGCTTCACGTGGCGATGTAATGGAGACCGTCCGTGTTCCCTGGTTCCAGTTCACCGTGGCTCCAAACTGCTGCCCGAAAAAGCCCAGCGGAATCATGGTGCTGCCGTGCACGGTTTGCGGAGCGGCTGTTAGTTGAACCGTTTGTCCGTCCACTGTGGCATTGCGGCTACCCATCTTTAGAACCACCTGTTTGGTAGCAGAGCCTTGCGCTTTGGTAGCAGTGATGCTTTGGCTGGCTTGATCCCATTTCACTGTAATGCCGAGAGCCTCAGAAATAGCGCGAAAGGGAACCATGGTCGTGCCGTTCATCATGGCAGGTTGTACGGGGAACGGTAATGGATATCCGTCCAGCATAATGCTGATCTTGCCGGTCTCGGCTTGTGCCAAGGGGCTATAGATGCCCGCTGCGGTACTCAGGAAAATAGCGCTAGATAACAGAGCCTTATTTACGATTTTCATCCTATGATCTCCTATGCTCAATAGATTGCAATGCTATCATGTTAGAATCGTGAGGTATCTACCATTTTACCAAAAAAATGATAGAAAGGTGAATGTGAAATAATAGGATGAGATGAATCTGAGTATGTATTAAAGCTGAATATTAATCGTTTTCTTTCATACAAAAAAAGCTGACCCCTTTAACTAGGTGTCAGCTTTTTCTTTTTAAAACGATCTTAACTTCATTCGTAACCCAGATTACTTGCGGCGCTTGAGTGCAATGCCGACAGCTGCGGCACCAAGAACGACTGCAATGATCGAGAGGACGAGTGCTGTCGTTTGTGCAGTAGAGCTGGCAGGAGCAGAAGCAGCAGGGGCAGCTTCTACAGCATTGTTCGAAGCAGGTGCGGGACTGCTGCTATCTTTAGTCGTATCTGTGCTCGCGTGGCCTGCTGCCATACCCGCTGAATCGTGTCCGCTGTCTGCGGCAGGGGTTGCGGACGTGGCTTCCGCCGTGATTTCGGTAATGGAATGAGGGTTGTTACTTCCTTCGTCGCCTGTCCATTCCACAATACTTCCGTCACTATAATATTGGAAGGCGTCCCAGGCTGCTGCGGTATTCTGGTCTGCATTTTGCGCTACAAAGCTGAAACGCTGATACTGACCCGCTTGAATGCCGTCTTTTTCAGTCGTCCAGGTCACGGTGGTTACTTTGCCAGAGCTGTCTTTTTCGGTGGCTACCTTCCAATTCGGTACAGGCTCGTATTGTTTGAAAACGACCTCTTTCGGAATTTTCAAGGCGACTTTGGTGGTTGGAATGTTTTTTTCCACGGGTACTTTCAATGTGTACGTTTCCCATGCATTAGGTTGTGAAATAGAAGGCTTAACTGTCACATGTGCACTGGCCATGCCTGCAAAAAGTAAGGCACCCGCCGCAATTAGACCCACAGAGGTTGCAAACCTGGAAAATCTGGATTTTGCTGTTTGAATCGTTGTATTCATATTCATTTCGCTCCTTTTAAGTATAAAATAATTATTTTTTACCGCCTACATGCAGGGTAAATTCAGCATCAACCGCATCGAGTGATGCCGTCAGAGCATGTACTTTTACCGCCCATGTTCCTTCGGAGGTCATCAATTCCTGACTGCGGAATGGTTGTTGTTGCTTTACGGGCAGAACAAATTCCTGTTGATCTTGGTCAGGGTCTGCTGGAGTGAGCGTTAACGTGACCTGCTGGATTCCCGAAACGGCAGCACCCTTGCTATCCTGAACGGATACCTTAAATTCATTGCTGCCCACAGCATTGGGGCTGACTGCCAGTGTAACGTTATATTCGCCCGTAGTGCGAGTCTCCTCAAACGGTACAGCAGGTGCCTGGCCGGGTGACAGGTGAGTGAGCACCGCGGTCAACAGCATCACGAGCAGGCCGACGGACAACTCGGCACGCAATCCCCCAGCGGCTCGCTTACTCGCCGCCGCTTGCCGTGCGCTGCGGAACTGGCTGGCCGCGAAGACCAGCATGACTAGCAGCAGCGCTGCTTTGCCGAGCAGAACGAGTCCATAGGACGTGTTCAGCAGCATGGAGGGAGCCGGAATGTACAGCACGGCTCCATATATACCGGTGGCGAGTAACGCTGCCACCATCGCAATGCCCCAGCCGGCGAAGCGGCGCAAGGCGGCTTGTCGCAGAGTTGCCCGCTCGGATACGGGCAACTCTGCTCCGGCAACCGGCAGGCACACGACCATGACGGCAAGTGAGCCGATCCAAAAGGCTGCTGCCGCGAGATGGACGAAGTCCGCCGCAATGGCTGGAGCTGGATGCGTAGCCGCTGCCGGATGGCCGACAAAGGCCTTGGACAGCATGAGGCATAGCGTTAGGAGAGCCGAGCTGTATCCCCAAAGACGGCGCTGGCGATTCGAAATGCTGTGATCCAGCGCGTAAATCAGCGTTACGCTTAGGAGTAGCACGAGAATCATCTGGATAAACCAAATTTGTCCGGCTCCAGTAAACTGGAGAGCTTCTCCCAGAATCGGGAATGAGAAGCCCTCCCTGATGGAAACCCCGGCATCCCATGAAGCCTGAAGTGGCAGGCTGATCAGAATGGCGGCAGACGTTATGCCGTAGCCGCTCCATAGCAGCTTAGTCCAGCGGGGCAATGTTTCAAAGGGCCGCTGATTTTGCTTATGCTGTTCACTTCGATTCTTGTCTTGGCTTATGCTCGGTAAGATGAACAGCCGGAAACAAATCGCTCCAAAAAGCAGCGATAGTCCTATGTAAAGAAACCAACGGACAGCGATTAAGTCGATTCGTGATGTCCCTGAGCCTTCAGGTGCGGTAGCTTGATGGGTAGGCGCATTGGAACTGCTGCCTACTTGAAATGGAATGACTCCATTAACCGGATGTCCGTCTGCGGATAAAGCTCTCCAATTGACGGAGTAAATTCCATTTTTCATCCCTGGAATCAATTGGATTTCCATGGTGGATTTGTGATTCGGGTCAAGCTGTGCTTTTCCTGTGTCGACCCGCTTGCCTGTTTCATCGGTCACTTTGATCGACATGAAGGCAGATTGCAAATCTTCATTGAAGGTGATGGTCACCTGAGAAGGCGACTTGTCCAAAACCTGATTTTCGGTCGGACTGGATTCAATGACAAATGCATGAGCCCACGAAGAGTGAGGAAACAGGATCAGAAGGGGGAGACACAGCAATAAAAGACAAGCCACACGGGCTGGTCTGGACAGGTACAACATGCCTGTGAAGTCACCTTCTCTCGATTACTTGAAGCGAGGATATCCCCATTTGTAACATTTTATACGGACAAACCCCTTCCTATCTTAATCATAGTGCATATAGCGTGAATAGATGGAGCGAATTATGACATTTATATGAAATTTGAAATAATAAGCATTATACAAAATGCCAATCATATGAAAACCCCTAGCGTGGTTGAATTCAGGACGATTTCAACCACGCTAGGGGCAAAGAGGAAGAGCCTATGAAGGAACTAGAGCTCTGTTTCCATGAGATCCGTGAAAGCAGATTGCTTATGTTGAATATAATGGATAAAAATAGCCGTTAGTTTGGGATCGAATTGGCTACCCGAGCAGGCACGTAGTTCTTCAATGGCCTCCTCGAACGTTTTGGTGGGTTGATAGGGGCGCTCGGTTGTCATCGCGTCAAAAGAGTCGATGATCGTCAGCATCCGACATAAACGTGGAATTTGCTCGCCCTTAAAGCCAAACGGATAGCCTCCTCCGTCATAACGTTCATGATGCAGCTCCACAAAAGGAACCAAATCTATGAATCGTTCGTTGGCTTCGACAATACGTTTGCCCCACATGACATGCGCTTGCACCATCTGCCATTCCTCACAGGACAGTTTCTCTTTTTTATTGAGGATATTCCAGGGAATCTCCAGTTTACCAATGTCATGAATGAGGGCACCTAGTATGAAACGCCGCTTATCCTCCGGTCCGAGCTGAAGTACATCGCTCATGTCTGCTGCATATCTGAAAACCCGCTTGGAATGCTTGAAAGTGTTAATATCCTTGTACAAGAACAAATTAAGCTGCTGCTCAAGATCGCGAATATCCTGCCCCAGATCGACCTCGCGCTCCACTTCATTTAAACTTCCGTGCGTATGAACGATGTTTTTGCCCTGTTTCTTGGCGTAGTACAGGGCTTTATCCGCCAGATCGACCAGCTGTGATTTGTCGTAGATGTCAATGCGGCTTTGTGCAATACCTGCGGAGAAGGACAGACAGCCGTGTGGAAAAATTTCAACACCCTCATAACGAGAATCATTTAATCTTTTTCGAATAGCATTGACTGTTTCATATGCTTGTTCAGCGGTATGCTCGGGCATAAGCAGAGTAAATTCTTCTCCACCGTAGCGGGATACGGTGATGTGGGTGCCGGAGGTTTCCTTCTTAAGAAACTCACCGAGAAATCCCAGTAGCTGATCGCCTTTAAGATGACCGAAATGATCATTGTATTTTTTGAAATCATCAATATCAATCAGCGCCAGACTGAGAGGAGTATTCTCGGATCGGGATATATTCAATTCAGCTTCAAGTGTATTTTCAAAGTAGCTGTGATTGTATAGCCCTGTTCTGCGATCCATGTTCGCTTTTTCTTCGATTTCCCGATACAGCGTGAACATTTGCTTGAATGCGTGAGACAGGAGCATGCTTAGCCCAAGGAACAGCAAAAGTCCTAAAATGCCGTTGTTATAAATCAGTGTAGTCAATACCAAAGACAGAATGAGTGTACATAAGTATACGAGCAGGGATTCAGCCAAAAAAGCCTGTTTAAGCTCATTGAAGGACCCTTTGTATGCGATATAAAAGTAGATGCCCAGTGTGATGGTGTTCACCGCAAAGTAGCAAATCAACGCCAGCAGGTAGGAAGCGAAATGATCTTGGTTTAAAGCTCCCTGCGTTCCGCCGCTTAGTTCAAATACTGTTGAAGACAGGAAAATGGAAAGGGCGTAAATGGAAAAATTGACGGTATGCTTCCACCAGGACAGCTCTGTGTGCCGGAACATGGCAATGATTACATTTAACAACAAAATCAGAATAGCAATTTCGGTGCCATGCACAAAAATACAAGCCAGATACACGGAGGAATCCATGGACTGCTTGTTACTGGCCGGTGGTAGCTGGAATGTAAAATGCTCCAGAATCAGAACTGCTCCCAATAGGGAATAGATCGTGACCCACTCTGTTGTCGTATAGTGCAAAAAGGACCATTGGTTCGTATACAGGAGGACGATCACGCCTGCCAAACATATGAAAAACACATATATTCCCGTCGCGGTAACCCGTTCTTGCAGCTTTTTTATTATACTCATCATTTCTTCTCCTGCCTTGTCGTATCTTGATGTCAAAGCTACCAGGGGTGAATGGGATAATTTACAATTTTGTAATCGAAAATTTCACATGAAAAAACAGGCCGGAATCCAGCCTGTTTTGTTGAGCCTGTGCTTCCTTTTTTTCTTATCGGTGACTAGCCCCCGATTTTGTAACCGGAAGTCAAAGCAATTATGACAGAAGCTACGATAATAGCATTGATAATCACACGGGAGTATTTCAAGTTTTTCATAGGGTTCCCTCCCTTCCTTGGAATAAGGTGTGCACTAGGCGTGGCGGGGATTGGTTTCTTGCTGCTTATCCTTAGTTCTCTTCACGACCATAATGCTTTGGATAAACAGGAACATCCCGAAATTCATGACAACATCTCCAATACTAATTACCTGCGTGCGGGGATAGGGCTTGGAGAGAGGAATAATGTCACCAAGCAATGATAGACGCGTGCTCGCATCCATCATGTAATGTTTCGAGATGACACTTCCGGATTTAAGCATATCTGTATAATAGGGACCCAGCACCTCCGAAGCGCTCAACGAGACCGGCATCCTGCCGCCATTCACCGCCATAACGATAAAATTCATCAATACGCCGATTATAATAAGCTTGAATCCCTTATGATGTCTGTTCAACCAGAGAAATATCAATCCAACCACGTAGACTCCCATAAATAGATACCCGTTAATGGCTGCCAGCCAAGCCCACTTTTCCTGGAAATAAAAAATAATGAATTGTACCAGCAGCAGCACGGGGAACATCCAGCCGGCTATAAGGCGAATTTGACTGAAACGGATCAGACCTTGCCGCCAGCCTCCTCTGAACAGACCTACAATGAGACCTAGTAGCACTCCATCATAGACCATTATCATTCTCCAGATTCCACAAATTTTTTGTTTTGGTTACCGTATAATTCGACCTGAAATTGGTAAATTCCTGCCTGATATATAGCAGTTTTGAAAAAAAATTGCGGATTAGCGTGTAATTATTCGAAGCCAGACGAAATGAGTGATATCATGATACATTGAAGTAATTATTTATATTTTTTTGAAAAGGATGATTATTATTATGAACCGGTTATCCAATACTGTTATGGTTGCCGCAGATATGACCAAATCGCGAATATTATGGATCGCCTTTGTCCTGGGTGCATTGAGTGCTTTCGGGCCGTTGTCCATAGATATGTATTTGCCGTCGCTGCCTACATTAGCGAACAATTTGCATACGACCACTTCGCTGGCGCAGCTTAGTTTAACCGCCTGTCTGTTGGGACTGGCCGTTGGCCAGATCGTTGCTGGTCCGCTTAGCGACGTAAGGGGTCGCAGAGGACCGCTGGTGATCTCGCTCATTCTGTACGCTGCTGCTTCGCTGTTATGTGTGTTTGCGCCGAATATCGGTATGCTCATTGTGCTTCGCTTTATTCAAGGGCTTACGGGGTCGGCGGGGATCGTGATTTCCAGAGCTGTAGCCCGTGATCTATACTCGGGCAAAGAGTTGACACGTTTTTTCTCACTACTCATGCTGGTGAACGGCGTGGCCCCCATCGCTGCACCAGTACTGGGCGGTGTCATTTTGAACTTTGTTTCCTGGCGTGGTGTATTCATGGTGCTTTGTGTAGTCGGCGTGGCTATGCTGATTGCCGTCGTATTGGGTTTGCCAGAAACGTTGCCAACTAACCGCCGCTCATCCGGTGGCTTGAAGCAGACGCTAGGAACACTCGGTCACTTGTTTGCCGATCGACGCTTTATGGGCTATGCCTTCTCACAGGCGCTGATTACAGGAGCGATGTTCGCGTATATCGCTGGCTCACCATTCGTGCTTCAGGATATTTTCGGGGTTTCTCCTCAGACGTATAGCATCATTTTTGCAGTGAATGGTTTGGGGATTGTACTGTTTTCGCAGTTGACGGGTAGACTCGTGGGTCGCTTCAGCGAACGACAGTTACTCTTGTCGGGTCTGGTAATTGCGGCTGTAGCCGGAATTAGCTTGCTTACTGTAGCCTTTACCGGAGGCCAATTGTTTGCTGTTTTAGTTCCTCTGTTTTTTGTCGTTTCCTGCGTAGGGATTGTGAGTACAACGACGACTTCATTGGCAATGCAGAGTCAGCAGCGCTCCGCAGGCAGTGCGTCCGCCATGCTTGGTTTGTTGCCTCTATTACTTGGCTCCATCGCTTCACCGCTAGTAGGCTTGGGGAGTGGAACAACCCCCGTACCGATGGCGGTCGTTATAGCTATAGCCGAGGTTGGAGCGCTATTAAGCTTTGTCGTACTTGCTAAGGAAGCACGCGCGAAGGCTTAAAATAGGGCGAAAAAGTGACATTTTTCTAGAATGTTGACATACCCCACGGGGGTATATTATGATAGGGATATAACAAATGCATAAATGCATGTATACACCACACAGGAGGCTGATGTATGGCTGAGGAGCAACCTGTTTCCCACACTGAAGTCCATGAGAATCACTGTGGAACAGACGGGGAAAAGACAGTTAGAAAAAGTCATCATTCGGCAGAGTTCAAGAACAGCCTCGTATCCCGGTTGAACCGTATTGAAGGTCAGGTTCGCGGAATTAAGGGCTTGATTGAGAAGGATACCTACTGTGACGATGTACTGAACCAGATTGCGGCTGTCCAGTCCGCGCTGAATGGTGTTGGTAAGCTGCTGCTGGAAGGGCATATGAAAAGCTGTGTCATTGAGCGCATGCAGGCAGGAGAGCAGGAAGTGATTGACGAGCTGCTGGTTACGGTCAAGAAGCTGATCCGTTAAGAGTAGTATTCATACACATTATGGGTACGGAAGTACCCCTGGGGAGGAAAAGAAAATGGCACAAGTTACATTGAACGTAGAAGGCATGAGCTGCAATCATTGCGTGAAGGCAGTAGAAGGGGCTTTGGAGAAAGTTGGCGCTACCGGCAAGGTCAGCCTCGAAACGAAGCAAGTGAATGTAGAATATGACGAGTCCAAGCTGAACGTTGAGGCTCTGAAAACAGCCATTGAAGACCAGGGCTATGATGTTGTTTAAGCTGAAGATGCTTTATGTGTGAACAGACTTGTTTCGAAGGAGAAGCTTCCATATTAGAAGCTTTTTCTTTTTGGATATGATATACCCCACTGGGGTATAGGAGGAGGATTACCATGGAAAACCGTGCGACCGACGGTGACAAGCAGACAACGCTTCATATTACGGGGATGTCTTGTGCCGCTTGCGCAAGCCGTATTGAGAAAGGTTTAAATCGAATAGACGGTGTGGCACAGGCTAATGTGAATTTGGCTTTGGAGCAGGCGTCGATATCCTATGATCCCAAGCAGGTGGAGATCCCTGAGTTTCGCGATAAAATTGCTTCTCTTGGGTTTGGAACTGTAAGTGAAGAAGCCAATCTGAATGTGACGGGCATGACTTGCGCGGCCTGTGCAACCCGGATTGAAAAGGGATTGAATCGGATGCCTGGTGTAACAGGTGCCACGGTAAATTTGGCGATGGAAACAGCTCATGTGGAATATGCAGCGGGAAGTATTGCGGTTGGTGATCTGGTGAGCAAGATTGAACAGCTAGGCTACGGAGCGATTCCGCAGAGCGCTGAGGACAATATTGCGGATGTGCGCAGTAAGGATATCCATCGTAAAAAATGGAAGTGGATTGTGTCTGCAGTGCTGTCATTTCCGTTGTTGTGGGCAATGGTGGCTCATTTTTCCTTTACATCATGGATTTATGTGCCAGAACTGTTCTTGAATCCATGGTTCCAACTAGTGCTGACAACGCCGATTCAGTTCGTCATTGGTTGGCAGTTTTATGTGGGCGCGTACAAAGCGCTTCGTAACGGCAGTTCGAATATGGATGTGTTAGTTGCACTGGGTACATCTGCGGCTTATTTTTACAGCTTGTACCTTACTCTGCGTCCGTCTGATGTCATGGAGGGAATGGCGGGAATGCCTGTCATGACCATGCCAGAGCTGTATTACGAGACAAGCGCGGTGCTAATTACGCTTATTTTGGTTGGTAAATGGTTCGAAGCGGTAGCCAAAGGGCGTTCGTCCGAGGCGATCAAGAGCCTGATGAGTCTACAGGCAACGACGGCACGTGTAGTACGTGATGGACAAGAGCTTGATATACCGATCGAACAGGTACGTGTGAAGGATATCTTTATTGTACGACCCGGCGAGAAAATTCCTGTCGATGGTGTGGTCGTGGACGGACGTTCGGCAGTGGACGAATCCATGTTAAGTGGTGAGAGTCTTCCGGTTGAAAAAGAAGCAGGTTCCGCAGTTACAGGGGCGACGCTCAATAAAAACGGGGTACTACGTATCCAGGCTGAGCGTGTGGGTGGTGATACGGCGTTGGCCCGTATTATTAAGGTCGTGGAAGATGCGCAAAACTCCAAGGCTCCGATTCAGCGGATTGCGGATCAGATTTCCGGTATTTTTGTCCCCATTGTTGTTGTTATCGCTGTGTTGGCCTTTATCGTCTGGTTTTTCCTTGTGACGCCGACTGATTTTGCAGGCTCACTGGAGAAAATGATTGCAGTTCTCGTCATTGCTTGCCCTTGTGCGCTCGGATTGGCAACCCCAACGTCTATTATGGCAGGATCGGGACGTGCCGCTGAATACGGTATTCTGTTCAAGGGCGGCGAGCATTTGGAGATGACCCGTTCAGTCAACGCAGTGGTGTTGGATAAGACAGGTACAGTTACGAATGGCAAGCCAGAGCTGACGGATGTTATGGTTGGAGCAAGCGGCTTGGCTGAAAAGGATTTGCTGCGTTTGCTCGGTGCGGCAGAAAAAAGCTCGGAGCATCCGCTGGCGGAAGCCATTGTAAAGGGGATTGCAGATCGAGGCATTGAGCTAGTAGGACCGACAGATTTTGAAAATATTCCGGGTTATGGTGTGAAGGCGCATGTGGAAGGTAAGCAGGTATTGGCGGGTACACGCCGATTGATGAGCAGGGAAGGCATCGCGATAGATGACTCAGCTGAGCAGCATATGAATGAGCTGGAAAGCGCAGGGAAAACCGCGATGCTTGTTGCTGTGGATGGTGCCTATGCTGGATTGGTGGCCGTGGCGGATACGATTAAAGAAACGTCACGGGAGGCAGTTACCCGTCTGCGCGCGATGAACATTGAAGTGATCATGATTACGGGTGACAATGAACGGACTGCGCGGGCTGTTGCCGCCGAGGCTGGAATTGAACGAGTGCTGGCGGAGGTGCTGCCTGAAGGAAAGGCTGAAGAAGTGAAACGGCTTCAGGAGCAGGGCATGATCGTAGCTATGGTTGGGGATGGTATTAACGATGCGCCTGCGCTGGCTACTGCTAATATTGGGATGGCGATGGGCACGGGAACGGATGTGGCAATGGAGGCGGCGGATATTACCCTCATGCGTGGCAACCTGAACAGCATTCCTGATGCGATCGAAATGAGCCGCCGGACCATGACAAACATACGGCAAAATCTGTTTTGGGCGCTCGGTTATAACGTGATCGGTATTCCGATTGCCGCTTTGGGCTTCCTTGCCCCATGGTTGGCGGGAGCAGCCATGGCATTTAGCTCTGTTTCGGTCGTGCTGAATGCACTGCGTCTCCAACGGGTGAAGCTGTAAATGTATGGATGTATTAGCAGGATAGCGTACTGTCGGACATCTGTTGCGAGATAAAGTTATTATCAGAGTATAGAGCAAGTACGCACAATTGGTTTTCTGCGTGCTTGCTTTTTGTTGCGTTTGTTTTTTTAAACCATTCAACTTTCATCACGTTAGGTTGCTTATCATTCGCGAAAGTTCCATAATATTTGTAGGAGTGCCATGCAAGCATGCAAGAACTTCTTCGTATACTCACAGGCTTGAAGTAGATAAAGAGCTTATATTATGGATTAGGAGTGAAGCAGTCATGAATGATACGATTTCCTTGTTGATGAACCACCGGTCTGTGCGAAAATTCAAGTCAGACCCCATTACCGACGAGCAGCTCGCAGCTATTGTGGCAGCTGGCCAAATGGCTTCCTCGTCCAGTAATGTGCAGGCATATACCGTTATTGCCGTTACCGAGCCTTCTTTAAAAACAAAACTGGCCGAGTTGGCAGGAGGACAGGCTTACGTTGAGCAATGCCCCGCGTTTCTGGTATGGTGCGCAGATCTGTACCGTCTGAAGCAGGTCACACTACACCATCAGCCAGGTCAGCCTTCCTATGAAGGTTCCGTTGAAAATTATACGGTTGCGACCATTGATGCCGCGTTAGCCGCACAAAATGCAGCGGTAGCCGCTGAATCACTGGGCCTGGGCATCGTCTACATCGGCGGCATTCGTACTAAAATAGCAGAGGTATCTGAGTTGTTAGGGTTGCCAGAGCTGGTGTATCCAGTGTTCGGTATGTGTATTGGTGTACCGGATCAGGAAACGGGCTTGCGTCCACGTCTTCCACTGTCCGGTGTTTTGCATATGAACGGTTACGACAAAAATCAGACGATGAAAGCTGTAGAGGTATACGATCACACATCAGCGGAATATTTGAAGGAACGTACAGGCGGTCAACGCTCTACGCCATGGTCTGAGCAAATGGCTGCGAGACTGACCGAGCCAGCGCGCTTGCAGTTGAAGCCATTTTTGGAACAGAAGGGTTTCTTGAAGCAATAAAAGCTGAGTGGCGACAAAAAACTCTACAAAATACAAGTAGTATTTGAGCTATATACGTTTGAAAATACAAGAACCTCCTTATTTACGTATGATGAAGTCCCGCGTAAATAAGGAGGTTCTTTGCTTTGGTTGCATGTTGTGGTTGTAAACCTTCCAGTCAGTAAATAGCTGGTATGCCTTTATCAATCAGATAGTGAGTAAAAGCGTCTCGTATTTTCATAAAATAATTGACGGACGGCAGATTCATCTTGATGGGTCAGTTTGCTGTACGCACGAATGACGTCGGCAGTCATCCGGGGATGTGTCTCTTGTCCAGTAAAAGGTCCCTCGAACGGCCAAGGACCATCTGTCTCTGCCATGATCTGATCAGACGGATACTGTCTTGCCAAACTGCGGATCTCTTCTTCGTACAAGAGATCCGGTGTGAAGGAGACATAATAGCCGTTCCGGGCCATACGTTCGATCGTGGCGGTAGAGCCCTTGAACCAGTGAAAATGCGCCTGTGTGATGCCATGACGTTCCAAAAGGTCACAGGCGATGTCTGCGTCCTCATAAACGGCGTGCAGGACAATGGGCTTGTTATGCTTGCTTGCAAACTGGATAAAGCGCTCTAGTAGCACTATGTAGGGAGCGAGGTCAAAAGGTGAACCGCTCTGTGAGGCTTCCAGCCGATTGTAATAGGGCAAGCCGACCTCACCCACGGCGACCATCTGCTGTACATGTTCGTCCATCCAGTTGAACAAGAGTTCAAGCTCAGCTTGCGGTGGAAGAGCCTGTTCGGGATGAAAGCCAAAGGCTGGTCGTACCAGCCCGGGGTAACGCTTGGCTAACTGCAGATTGGCTCGGCTGGAGCCCAGATGCATCGACACGGCTATCACGGCTTGGACGCTGCTATTGGCAAGTGAAGCGAGCAATAATTCCTGTTGTTCGGGCGGGTAGCTGTCTACATGAATATGCGCGTCGATCAATGGAGCGGGTCCAATTGCGGTCAAATCCAAGCCTGGCTTTGTTTGGCTGTTCCATTTCAATGCACATCGAACTTTTACGTCACTCATGTCGATTCAATCCATCTTCTGGGATATTCTTGTGGACGCTCTGAGCATTGTCCATGTCGCCGTCCAGTTTATGTTTTTCCTCGCGCATCCAGCTGGTCATGGTCCGCTTCCATTCAATAAAGAGCGGATCGAGGGTGATTTCTTCCCTACGCGGGCGGGGAAAAGGGACATCTACGACATGCACCACTGAAGCAGGTCGCGCCGACAGCACATAGATGCGGTCGGAGAGCAGCAACGCTTCTTCAATGCTGTGGGTAATAAACAGCACAGAACGGCGGTTCTTTTCCCACATCCGTAATAACCATTGCTGCATGTCTGCACGTGTCAGCGCATCGAGTGCGCTGAACGGCTCATCCAGCAGCATTAATTCCTGTGGGCTGAGCAGTGCGCGAAGAAAGGCTGCGCGCTGTTGCATTCCACCAGACAGCGTATGTGGATACGCCTTGGCGAATTTACCAAGTCCAACCTGTTCGAGCCATTGCAAGGCTTCTTTGCGACGCTCGCGTTCACTGGCGTACTGAGGGGGTACTGCTGTATTTTTACGTGGAGCATTTTCCTGCCCAAGCAGTACGTTGTCCAGCGTGGTACGCCACGGGAAAAGGGCGGGCTGCTGCGGCATATAGCTGATATGCCCACGTTCACCAGTCATGTCCCGTCCGTGCATACGGATACGTCCCTGCTGTGGTTTGAGTAGCCCGCCGATGATGTGAAACAGCGTGCTTTTGCCGCTGCCTGACGGACCAATGAGGGAAACGAATTCTCCTGGCTTGACTGTGAGGGATACATCCTGCAGTACGGGCAGTAGGCTTCGCTTTTCGCGGAAGGCGAGGCTGATCCCGTCCAATTCCAAAGCAGGAGGAGCGGTTGAAGGACTCTGCTGTTCCCCGGTTCGTTGTTCATTAGCCACGTTGTATGATGATAAGTCAGTCGGATGCAGACTCATACGCGCCACGTCCTTTCTTTGCTGTATGTAATTCAAGGAGGAAGCTACTCTCGATCGGGTTTCCAGCGAACCAGCCATTTCTCCAGTAGTAAAATAACCACAAACATGAGTAAGCTGAGTGCAACAATAATGCCGATGGCGGCAAAAATGAGGTCCGTGCGATAGGCCGATTTTTGCAGCAGCATATAATATCCAATTCCTTCACTAGCTCCGATCCATTCCGCAATGATCGCACCCATCACACTATAGGTAGCAGCAATTTTAACGCCAGAAAAGACTTGCGGCAGGGAATGTGGCAGCTCCAGCTTCATAAAAATAGCCATGCGGCTTGCACCCGACATCCGCATATAGTTCATCATCGTACGGTCTGTTCGAGTCAGCCCGTCCATGGCCGCTACAGCCACAGGAAAAAAGCATACTAGGGTAATGACCATCAGCTTGGGCAGCACCCCAAAACCAAACCACACCATGAGCAGCGGTCCCAGGGCGATGATTGGAATGTTTTGGCTCAGGATAAGCAGCGGATACAGGGCGGATTTGAGAAAAGGAATCGTATGAAGAACGATGGCGATCAACAGTCCCGTTGCTGTCCCTATCGCGAATCCCGCAAGTGTCAGACGAATCGTAGCCCATGTATGGGCACCAAGCAGCGCCGTCTGGGCTATGCCCTCTTGTACGATGAGGGATGGAGCAGGCAGCAGCCAGGATTCAACATGCAAATAGGAAACCGCCCCCTGCCAGGCCGCTAAAAAGAAGAGGACCGCCACAAAGGGCGGCCATACGCTTTTCCACCAGGATGCGTTCTTGCCTTTCGGATTCATGGGCGATATTTCTCGGTCAGCTTGTTCATGCTGATGCCTTGTGGGTTATGTGCGATTTTGATCTGTGAAATGACGCTGGGACTGCCCGCTTCCGTCAAAGCCTCGTGCATTTCTTTAACCACTTTCAGCAACTCGTCGAGCTCGCCCTCCATGGTCGTATCCAATGGATTCACCTGATGTTTGACACCGGAGCGCTGAATGACCTCGATCGCCTTATCTACATACGTGTAAGAGTCCTCGTTATTAGGAGTTTTAGGGATTACTTGAATACTGAGCAGTGTGTTAGCCATGCAAATTCACCTGTCCTTTATTTGGAGTGTTATTAAAAAAATATGGTGGTTTAAGGCGGGGAGACCGCTTCGCGTTTCATTTGATCTTACGATCGCTGCGCTTCTCCAGATTCAAATGAACCACTACGCTGCCAACCGCCTTAAAAACACCCTATTTTTAAAGCTGGTTTGTGTGGCATTTTTAACACACAAGCGCACCTACTTAGCGCTTAGATAATATGAGAAACTAAAGAATAAACCAAGTGGAACGAGAACGAAGTGGGCGGAATGGTGCTGTACAAGCGTTAGCGTTCGCCTTTGTACCCAGATTTCAACCTCTGGATATTCATAAAAGAAATCTGGGTACAGCAGCGATGGGAAGCACCATCCGACTGCGTAGTGGCGCTTCGTTCACTTCTCTAGTTCAGTCTTATTTAGCGTTTTAACAAATGATCAACGCTTGGGCAGGAAACCGTTTGTGAAGGCTTTATCGACTTCCAAAGGCTTGCTGAGCAGCTTGCGTTCGTACATCCAGTCCGAATAGTTTTGCCATACCTCCGGTTTTTGCACACCCCATTGCGCGGCATCGTCCTGATAACGCGGGCTTAGCCATTTTTGGCTGGCAAGTACCAGTTTTTTATCCAGCTCCGGTACAGCTTTGCTTAAGATGTCTGCGGCTTCTTCCGGATGAGCGATAGTGTATTCATAGCCTTGTGCGGTAGCGTCCATGAACGCTTTGACCAGCTCGGGATCATTTTTTATTGTCTGTTCGTTGCTCACAATTACAGGTGTATAGTAATCGAGGCTTTTGGAATAATCTTTTACATACAGCATATCCAATGGCTCACCTCGAAGCTGGGCCTCGATTCCGGTCCATGCGTAGAAAATCCAGGCAAAGTCGATATCCCGCTTCACGGCTGTAAAATAGTCTGCATTGCCCATGTTGATGATCTTCACTTTGCTCACATCGCCTTTGTCTGAATCCATGATGGATTTCATGACCGCTTCTTCTACGGGAGAGCCCCAACCGCCGTATTTTTTACCTTCAAAATCTTTCGGGCTCTTAATTCCACGATCTACCGGGGCTGCGAAGCCTGAGGTATTATGCTGAATCACCGCAGCGATGGATACAAGCGGCACGCCTTGCGTACGAGCCTGTGTGACGCCTTCTTGGTAGCTGATACCAAAAGGTGCAGCATTAGAAGCAACCATTTGATCAGCTCCGCCTGAGCCAGGTTGAACAATTTGGACATTCAAACCCGCTTTTTCGTAAAATCCTTTGTCCTTAGCGACATAGAGTCCCGTATGATTCGTATTGGGTGTCCAGTCGAGCACGACTTTAACATCTTTGAGCCCCTTTGCCGGAGTAGACGTTTGAGTGTCGGTAGCGGGAGCCGCTTCTTGGGATGTGGGGGGACTTCCACCGCAAGCGGTCAGGGTCAGGGCCATGAGCCACAGACTGATCAGTCCCAGGCTTAACATTTTCATGCGCTTCATCGTTGTGTTCTCTCCTTTAATTACCCGTTATCCGTCCAATCAGACAGCTTAAGTTACCCATTTTCTAAAAATAACATCTGCCGGATGCGATCTTTCCAACAACATAATCTTCAACAAAAAAAGCGCCCCGAGTTTCCGGGACGCTTGCGCTTGTATATACCAAAGTAAGGGATGGTCCTATGTAAAAAAGGCACATCTTGCTTAAGCATTCCTACGCTGGCATTACCCAGATCAGGTTGTAAGGGTCAGTGTCTTGGGACACACTCTCAGCCGGCCGATTCCAGCACCCCTGGCATTGTATGGTTTAATGGGTTCATTTATTCGGGTTTACTACGACGATTATATGCCTTGAATGCGGGTCTGTCCAGCATGAAGGGAGAGGTGACGGTTCATTTGCCGAACGACAGGGTACACTTTTACTGTGAGCTTTGATCTGAAAATGAGCATGAATCAATTCGATTCGATCCGGTCATGTTATTTTCAGAACAGCTACGCAAGTAGGTTCAGATGGGCTGGTGCCCAATGGCGTGGCCGTAGAGAATTCTAATTCGTGAAAAGGAGTTGTTGTACTGTGGGTAAAACGGAAACATTGGATCGCAACCAACTGGAACAAGCCATTGTGAAGGCTTTGGATAACAACAAATTTTGCTCGTTAGGTACGGTAGAGGGTGGCAAACCGAAAGTACGCTATATGGCCCTTTTTAACGATGGAATGAACATTCATCTGGCGACAGATCGCAAAACGCATAAAGTAGAGGAGCTAAAGGACAATCCGAATGCTTATCTGCTGCTGGGTTATGAAGTTGGCGGTACGAAGGAAGTCGTAGAAGTGGAGGCTACCGTCCAGATCACAACTGATGAGGGGCTGCGCAAACAAGTGTGGAACGATTCCTTGAAGGAATGGTTTTCCGGACCGGATGATCCCGATTATGTCATTCTGGACGTGAATCCGACACGCATTGAGTATGTGGGTCAGCAATCTGAGCGCCAGGTTTGGAAGAAGTAATACGAATATAAATGGATAAGCCGGTGAATCTCCGAGTTTTTTAGGAGGTTTGCTGGCTTTTTATTTTTTGAGAAAATTAATTATTTTTTCATAAATAATTTAAGTAAATGACTACTCTTTTATCTGGCGTTGGATTAAAATAGAAATGGTGGGTTCAAGGCTTACATATATGTGCAAAAGTATGTATATGAGGCATACACCTTAATGAGGAGGGGTATATTTTGTTATTTCGTAAAAATTGGTTTAAAGGGTTTACAGCAGCAGTTGTGGCTTGTAGCATGCTGGTGTTTTCGGCCGCTCCATCCTGGGCAGCTAGCGATTCTCGCGATAGCGCTACGGTGAATTTGCGGATCATGGAAACAACGGATATTCATGCGTCGCTGATGAACTATGATTACTATTCAGACAAAGAAACCAACGAATATGGCTTGATTAGCACAGCTGGTTTGATCCAACAGGCGCGTAGTGAAACAAGAAACAGCATGCTGTTCGATAACGGTGATTTGTTACAGGGCAATCCATTAGGCGATTATATGGCCAGAAACAAAACCTATGAAAAAGAAGGCGGTGTCCATCCAGTCTACAAGATGATGAACTTGATGGGCTATGATGCGGCGACAGTGGGTAACCACGAATTCAACTACGGTCTCGATTTTCTGGAGAAATCGCTCAAGGGAGCCGATTTTCCTTACGTAAATGCGAATGTTTATGTTGACAAGGGGGGGCAAGCTACTAAAAATTATTTTACCCCTTATCGAATTCTTGATAAAACGGTAACGGACGAGAAGGGCCAAGAGCACATCCTTAGAGTGGGCGTCATCGGTTTGGTCACACCACAAATTATGCAGTGGGATGAAGCCAATTTGAAGGATAAAGTCGTTACGAAGGATATTGTGGAAACGGCGAAAAAGTTTATTCCTCAAATGAAGACGGAAGGTGCTGACATTATTGTCGTGCTTGCGCACACAGGTTATGAGGATGTGCCGCAAACGCCAATGATGGAGAATGCCGTTAAATATTTAAGCCAGGTGGACGGAATTAACGCTATTCTGTTTGGGCATGCTCATAAATCTTTCCCCGGCCCTGATTTTAAAGAAATGAAGGGTGTAGATCTAGATAAAGGAACCATTAACGGCGTACCGGCTGTGGAAGCTTCCTCATGGGGCAAGGAGCTGGGTATTATTGACCTGAGCCTGGAAAAGAGAAATCGCGAGTGGAACGTAACTAACTCTCAGTCTGAAGTACGTCCGGTTGTGAGTACCACTAACCAGGCTGTGCAGTTTACTCCTGACTACAAACTGACAGATTCGATCAAGGAAGAGCATCAAGGAACGCTGGATTATGTTCGCCAACCTGTTGGAACAACGACTGCACCGATTAACAGTTATTTTGCATTAGTGCAGGATGACCCTTCCATTCAAATTGTGACGAATGCACAGAAATGGTATGTTCAAAACCATCTTAAAGGGACCGAATACGAAAATCTTCCCGTATTGTCGGCAGGCGCTCCATTCAAGGCCGGTGGTCGAAACGGAGCCGAGTATTACACCAACATTCCTGAAGGTACGATAGCGATTAAAAACGTGTCCGACCTGTATGTGTATCCGAACACGGTTCATGCTGTAGAAGTGACCGGTGCTGAAATTCAGGAATGGCTGGAGTGGTCTGCAGGTCAGTTCAACCGCATTGATCCAAAGCAAACTGAGGAGCAATCGCTGATCAACAAAGATTTCCCAACCTACAATTTTGATGTCATTGACGGTGTGAATTACCAGATTGATGTAACTCAGCCTGCACGATATGATGCCAAGGGAACGATTATTGATTCTTCAGCTCATCGTATCAAGGATCTGCAATACAATGGGAAGGCTATTGATCCTGCGCAGAAATTTATCGTAGCTACCAATAACTATCGTGCTTCCTCATCCAAACTGGCTAACCCAGATGGCAAACGAATTGTGATGGCAGCACCGGATGAAAGTCGCCAGGTCATTATTGACTATATCCGTACGAACGGAACGATTAATCCATCGGCGGACGGCAATTGGTCTATTGCTCCTTTTGGTCAGGCAAAGGTTACTTTCGAGTCCTCTCCTGATGCCAAAGACGTGCTGGCAGGAAATCAACAAATTTCATACTTGAGCAGCGCGGCAGACGGCTTTGCCAAATACAGCTTAAAAGCTGGCGCTAAGCCTAGTGCAGCAACCACTCCTGTAAAGGAAGCTGTGGCTCCCGCGAAAGCAACAGCAAAACCAGCTGTTAAAACGACCAAACCTGCAGCTGTTAAACCAGCTAAAACAACGAAGCCGAAGGCGTCCAAATAACTTCGGATTTTAGTTTCCACTCAATATCAGAATGAAGCAGCAAGTCTCTTTAACCAAGAGATTTGCTGCTTTTTTTGATGCCAAAAACAACAGCCCCGAATTTATCATGATTGCAAAAAGTTTTCTGATTTTTGTCGAATATGTACTTAAGTCCTAAGTTGTCGTTAAGAATAAGCTACTTTTTTGTAAAAACACGTAATTATATAGTGCTTTTGTTCTAGTTATTTGTGATATAATGGTGAAAAAACCGGAAAATTGTTCCGAGGAGGACCATTATGACATGCAGCAATTGCAGCATCATATTACCTATTAAGGATCAAGGATTGCTCAGAATTAGGCATTCCAGGGTGTCGCTTACTCCAGCATTAGATGGTTTGGGTATGCTATCGGAACAACTGAAGCAGGAACATGGGCGTGAGGGCAGCATAGAGTTTCGCTTTGACAGCCGTTCAGAGCTGGAACAGCTGGTTAACGGACTGGCTCGTCTGCCGCAGGAATACCTGAACCATATGCAAGTTGTGGTAACGGGCTTGCATTATATCGAAGGATATGAGGACTGGCTTCTATTTAGTCAATTGCAAGCCAGACTGCAACATCCAGATATCGTGAGTATTATTAAGGATCAAAGTTTTTCCAGCCATATGCAGCCTATTGTTGATCACAAGCTGGATATTATCGGGTTTGAGTTTTTGCTGCGTCCGTCACATGCAGAGAGACCTTTTCAGCCTTTCCGGCTGTTTGAAATCGCCCGTGAAGCTGGCTTGCATGCTCATCTGGATCGCTCGGCTCGTATTTCCGCTATTGAAAAAAGTGCAACATGCCTTCCGGCGGGAATTAAACGTTTTATTAACTTTCTCCCTTCCACCATTTATAATCCGGCTTATTGCTTGAATCACACCTTTGAGACGATTGATCGGTTATCCATGAGTACGAAGGATTTTGTATTTGAGGTCGTAGAAACGGAAGAGATAGACGACCTTAATTTTTTGCATCATATCTTTGATCAATATCGCAATCGAGGAGTTTCGGTAGCCCTGGACGATGTGGGGGCAGGTTATTCTACGACAGAGCTTATGAATTGCCTTCAGCCGGATTATGTTAAAATTGACCGCAGTATAATTGACGGCTGTCATAGTAACAGTGATCAGAAGCGGCAAATTACAGGGATTGTAGAATCGGCTTTTCGTTTTGGAGGCCAAGTGTTGGCTGAAGGCGTAGAGCAGATGGAGGATTTTGAATTTTGTCGTGAAGCAGGTGTGTCACTGGCTCAGGGTTATTTGTTTGGCAAGCCGGAGCCTGGTCCGCCCTCCAATTTTATGCTTAGTAGCGTAATATAGTCAGGAACAAATTTAAGTAGACGTAGTTTATAAAAATTGGAGCTTAAATAAGGCTGTGGCATAAGCAAATTCCAATTCTATTGGACAGCGCTTTATCACCATTAATGTAAAAAACGCGAGTTGCAGAGGTTATTTCACCCCTGCAACTCGCGTTTTTTGGTCTGCTTGCCCACCTGAGTAAGTTCTGGACAAGCGAAGCCACTTAGTCTCCAATTTTACTTGGTAAGGAACGTTAAAAGCCCGGAGGCAGTTTACGACCGTTTTTATTTTTAAAGTAAAGATTGACGTCTTGAAGACAATTGGATACAGTGTATTGTATAAGAAACAGTGTTTCTTTCGTAATACACCGTATCCATACTAGGTAAAAAGTTTAACATTACAGGGAGGACAACCAAAATGAAAGCAGTGCAACTGAAAGACGGTTTTGGCTTTGAAGAGTTAACCTTGACGGAACTTGACATACCGGTGCCGGGACGGCTGGAAGTTCTGATCCGCATAAGGGCAGCGTCCCTGAATTACCGGGATTTGGTGATTATCAACGGGCTAATGCCGATCGGCATTCAATTTCCCTTCATTCCGTTATCCGATGGAGCGGGTGAAATTGTAGCTGTGGGCGAAGGGGTGACAAAATTTCAGATTGGACAAAGGGTAGCGGCAAATTTACAACAGAAATTCATTGGCGGGAGCACGAGAGCGGAGGTCTTAAAGGACAGTCTGGGAGGCCCGCTCAGTGGAGTGGCGTCTGAATATATCGTTCTGCATGAAGATGGGGTCGTCGCCATTCCGGATCACCTTTCTTGGGAGGAGGCTTCCACCTTGCCGATTGCAGCATTAACCGCATGGAGCATGCTGATGGAATCCGGTGGGCTGCGAGCGGGGGATACGGTGCTCTTGCAAGGAACAGGCGGTGTTTCCATCTTTGGGCTTCAATTCTCTCTGATGGCGGGAGCAAGGGTAATTATCACATCGAGCAGCAATGACAAGCTGGAACGGGCAAAGGATCTCGGCGCATGGCAGACAATCAACTATTCGGAAGTTCCCGAGTGGGATAAGGTGGTTCTGGAGCTGACAGACGGCGGAGTCGACCATGTCCTGGATGTAGGGGGAGCGGCAACAATGGCGCAATCCATCAATGCACTTCGTACCGGAGGGACTGTGAACATGGTCGGCTTCTTATCGGGCTTGACTATTCCTGAGTTTGATGTCACCAGCATTTTGCAGAAGGCTGCGACGATTCGCGGCAGCCAAGTCGGTAACCGGGAACATTTCGAAAACATGAATCGTGCCATTTCCCGCCATCGTTTACATCCTGTCATTGACCGGGTATTCCCGCTCAGCCGAATCGGCGAAGCCTTCGCACTTTTGGCTGAAGGAAAACAGTATTTCGGTAAAATCGTCGTTCAAATATAAATGAGCATTTTGCATAAATCCCAAGAGCGATTTCAAATCAGCAATATATAGATCGAAACGGTTTAGTTCGTCTATATAGTGTACTTTCGAGCGTTGGGAATCGAATTATGCAAAATGCTGAAATATTATTCACATCACATAGGAGGCACTCTAATGCCCAGTAAACCCGATTTATCTGTCAAAGATTCTCAAGGAAGAAAGACTAAGAAACCGCGTAAATGGGTACGCAGAACCGGATTATCGCTGTTGGCGGTAATCCTTCTGGGAATGGTTATTTTTATGCTCATCCCTTCCCCTGTCCAGCCTGCAAAATGGCTTGCACCTTCGGCCCCCTCTTTTGAACAAGCGGGTCCATGGCAACAAAACAACAAACTCAGCTCCGCAGAGCTTGTTACAATTGCCCCTAAGTTTCCGGAATTTATCACCTTTGACAAGGAAGGAAATTTATATACGGGAGACTCCGACGGGAAAATTTATAAGGTTGCCTTTGATACAAAGGGCAATCCGCAAAAGGCCCAGCTATATGCAGATACCAAAGGAACGCCCAATGGACTTATGTTTGACGCAAGTGGAAATCTGATCGTTACGGATGTTAAGAAGGGGCTGCTGTCGGTAGATCCTTCCGGAAACGTGACGGTGTTGGCCAATCAAGTCGACGGCACACCGATCTATTTGGCCAACGAGCTGGATATTGCCAAAGATGGTACCATTTATTTTTCTGACACCTCCAATTATGGCAGTGTAGTCTTCAAAGAAATCGCCGAGAACAAGCCACATGGACGTTTGCTGAAATATGATCCGGCGACCAAGCAGACGACAGTTCTGTTGGAAGGCCTTTATTTTGCGAACGGGGTTGCCTTGTCTGCGGACGAAGATTTTGTGCTTGTGGCAGAGTCGTATCACTACCAATTGACCCGATATTGGCTCAAAGGGCCGAAGAAGGGAACTTCGGATATTTTTGCGGATAATCTCGCCGGTTTTCCGGATAACATTACGCGTGATGATCAAGGCCATTTCTGGGTCGGTCTCTTCACAACACGTATTCCCTTTGTAGATCAGATGCATGGAAGCCCATGGCTGGCTGGAATGATGGCCAAATTGCCTCAATCGCTGCTCAGCGGTGCAAGCGCACCTGTGAAGCATGGGCTTGCTGTGGAGCTTAATCCGCAGGGTAAACTCATCGGAAGCTGGCATGATCCTGAAGGCTCGCTTTATGGGGTAACCACGGCTGTAAACCATGACGGATATTTATATATAGGTACAGCTCCTGGAGGCAGCCAGGGTGTTCATCGTGTGCTTTTAACCAAATAAGCTTGGGGAGGGTATAACATGATATTGGATGAATTGAGATTATCCTGGAAAGCGAAGGAAAGCCTGGCCGGGAAAGTAGCTTTGGTAACAGGCGCAAGCAGCGGCATTGGGGCATCGATTGCCAAAAAACTGGCAAAGCGAGGCGCGTATGTAGCTGTATTGGCACGCCGTCAGGAACGATTGGATGAATTGGTTCGCGACTTGCACCAAGAGGAATTGTACGAGGTCATGGCAATACCTGCCGATATCCAAAAAGCTGAAGACGTACAGCAGGCGGTTCACGCCATTCTTGAACGCTGGGGACGGCTTGACATTATCGTTGCCAATGCCGGCTTCGGGTATCGAAGCCCGCTGGCAGAAGTGGAACTGGAAAGATGGGAGGAGCTTTACAAGACGAATGTGCACGGTCTTGTCCTGACACTGAAGTACGGACTTCAGCCAATGAGGGAACAGGCCAAGGGGGATGTTGTCATTGTCTCCTCTATTGCAGCGAAGGAAGTGGTTGCCGGAGGAGGACTATACAGCGCTACCAAGTACGGCGTTAGTGCCATAGCCTCCGCATTGCGTTTGGAGACCAGTACGCAAGGAATTCGTGTAACTGCGATTCACCCCGGGGCGGTGGCGACGGAATTTTCGCAGGTGGCCGGATATCCCGAGCAGGAAATTCGGGCGTTTGCTTCGAGCGTTTTGCCGCTGCATCCCGATGATGTTGCAGAAGCTGCCCTTTATGCACTAGAGCAACCGGAGCATGTCAATATTCCAGAGTTGACCATTATGCCTTCGAGGCAGGTCCAGCGGTTCAAATAGAGCGATATTTATTCTGACACAAACCGGGTAACCGGGGATGGTCATCGCCGATGCCGGGTATGGCGGCGAAGAGGACTACGTGCCTTCGCTTGACCATAACCTGCTCAAATGGGTGAGCATGAACCAAAAAGCGCGAGCTACAGGGGGGAATAACCCTTGCACTCGCGCTTTTTTATACTAATGACGAAGCGTGACTGTCCAATAAAGTTTAAAACCAGCTTTGGGACAGCTCCATTTACTATAGAGCAGACCATATTCTGTGAAAATTTTGGCTCCACGTTCGCTCATTCAGTCATCGTGAGCACAGCTATAGTGTAATGACGTATAGCCCCAAGGGTGTGGTTGCGCTCCCTGCAACCATGAAGCTGAGATCATAGCTAGATCTGCCGGGAGGGACGCTGATATCAGCCAATCGGCATACCTTGGTATTATCTCGTAGCAGAGGGATACCATATACACGATCATCCACACGCACAGACCCGGCGAACGCGCCCCCACGTGGATTGGCATAGATTCGTACGATACGTACCTCGTCACTGTCATTAACGATGGGAATCGTCGCGTTGTATATGGTTCCGAATTGTCCGCGATTATCTAGCGCAGGCCCCAGCTCGCTGCGTGCCCCGGTAAACAGCAGATCGGCAGGAGTCTCGCCGTTCAGCTTTTTGGTGGCACACGCCCGATAGTTGGCGCTCTGCCCCACCACGTACTCTGGCATCCGCGCATTCGTTTCGGAAAAGGACCACACCCCTCGTGGATGCGCCTGTGGTGGAGGTACGGGAGGAAGCGCATCCATATGAATCTGGCGCAGATCCGTCTGCGTATCCTTGCTGATCACGGTGCGAATCACATAATCCAGCGTACCGTGGCCTTCAGCAAATTCTACTGTGAGGTCATAGATGAATCCGGCCAGCGATCCTTCGGCCAGCTCAAATTCCTCCAGCAGGGCGGTGCCTTTGCCGAATTTATGACGGTCTGCTGGCTTCAGACGTTCCATCGTACCCGCCAAACAGCTTTTGGCAATAGACTGCCCGACATCTATAATCCAGTTGCCGTCTTCAGGCACAATCTTAAGGGCACGTTCAATATGTCGTACTTCTAGTTTAGCGGCGCTTCTGTTCTCTACGGTGATGCCCAGTTTAACAGCGCTGCCGATTTTGTTATAATGCCAGCCGAAAATGCGATGTTTGACTGTTCGGGTTGTCGTGCGAACCACGTCATGCCACAGGGTGGCTTGCTCGGTAGGTACCGTCACATGGGTAAGCGTCTCCGGGTTATCGCTAAGCATCAGGCGGCGTGTTCCCCCCTCAGTGGCTGACTCCACGTCCACATGGATGTTGGGCGGGATCACAGCAGTTTCCACAATCAGATCCTTTGGCTCCTTGGGTCGATGGTTCATGTAAATTCCTCCTTTTATTCAAAAGTGGCACCGCTTTGAGTACATGTATATGGGCAGTTCATAAATATAGGTAACGCCAGGTCCACTTTTACAACCTGTTTTGCAAAATATTTTTTTAAAATAAATCTCCGTAGGTTATAGCGGCTCTGCTAATGCGTCGAAGCAAGCTTACAAGACTCTTGTTCCCCTACACCAACGATTCGCAGACAGGTATTGCGTGTATGTTAAGAGCATAAGCTATTGGATGTACAGAGAAGCTACAGGAGGGAAACATGCCTAGAAAAATATGGTGGAAGGAAGCCGTTGTATATCAGATTTACCCGATCAGTTTTCAGGATTCTGACGGAGACGGTAAAGGAGACTTGCGAGGCATTTTGTCCAGGCTGGATTATTTGTGTGAGCTGGGTATTGATGTAATCTGGATTTGTCCGGTATATAAATCGCCTAATCACGATAACGGATATGATATTAGCGATTATTATGCCATTATGGATGAGTTTGGAACGATGGAGGATTTTGACGAACTGCTTCACCAGGCGCATGAACGAGGCATCAAAATCATGATGGATTTGGTATTAAACCATACATCGGATGAGCATCCGTGGTTTACGGAGTCACGCTCGTCCAAGGATAATCCGAAGCGGGACTACTACATATGGCGAACAGGCAAAAATGGCGGATATCCGAACAACTGGGAATCGTATTTCTCCGGTTCAGTGTGGAAATATGACAAGCTTACAGACGAATATTACATGCATCTATATTCCGAGCATCAGCCAGATCTGAACTGGGAAAATGAAGAGATGGTGGGCGAGCTCTACCGCATGGTGGAATGGTGGCTGAAAAAGGGAGTCGATGGCTTCCGTTTTGACGCCATTGCCCATATTGTCAAAGCGGAGGGGCTGCCGGATGCCGATAATCCTGACAAACGAACCTTGGTACGTGCCTATCAGCTCTTTTCCAATCTAGAACAGGTACATGTACTTCTACGGATGCTGAATGAAAAATTACTGGAGCGTTATCCCTTAATGACAGTTGGCGAAACGTCTGGTTTAGGACCGGAACAGGCGCTTGATTATGTGGGGGACCAGCGGCATGAGCTGAATATGGTTTTCCAGTTTGAACACATGTTTATTGATGCACAAGGGCTAGGGACGGAAAAATGGAAATCCAAGCCGTGGACACTGGTGGAGCTGAAAAAAATAATGAGCAGCTGGCAGACAGTGCTTCATGAGGAAGGATGGAATGCCAATTATCTGAACAATCATGATCAGCCGCGGGCCCTCTCGCGATTTGCTAATGATGGACAATATCGCGTAGAGTCAGCCAAAATGCTGGCAACCTTCACACATATGTTAGAGGGTACGCCTTATATTTATCAAGGTGAGGAAATTGGCATGACCAATATCGCATTCCCGTCAATTGATGATTACCGGGATGTGGAAACATTGAATTATTATGAGCAGCAACGGAAGATCGGTGAGTCTGAGGAACAGATTATGGCGGAGATCTGGCGGAAAAGTCGGGATAATGCGCGTACTCCCATGCAATGGAATGCTGGCCCTTCAGCCGGATTTACCGATGGAGAGCCGTGGATGAAGATTAATGATAACTACACGCACATTAATGCAGAGGCAGAAAGAAATAATCCGGACTCGATTTTCCACTATTATCGCAAGTTGATTGCTCTGCGCAAACAACATGAGGTCATAGTCTATGGCGAATACAAGCTGCTGTTGCCGCTAGATACGGAGCTGTATGTATTCACTCGTTTGCTGGGAGAAGAGCGTTTGCTGGTCATTTTGAATTTCTTTGATCGTGATCCGGTGTACCACTGGCCCGAGGAGGACTTTCCTGTTGCTAAAGCGGAGTTGCTGCTGTCCAACTACGAGCCGGTACAAGGGGAACAACTGCATGCCTTGAAGCTGCGCCCCTATGAAGCCCGAGTGTATAAGCTAAGCGTGCAATAGGCGTTGCTATCTGTAGAATGGTAAAAGGAAGGGAAGGTTCATAGAGAGACCTTCCCTTTCTTGGCGTTTGGCTAAATGGTAACTGTTTCAGCCAACTCACGTATTTTGGCGATAATCAGGTCTTCTTGATTTTCCCCCTCATTAGGGATCGATTCAGTCGCGAAGGCAGCCAGTTCAGCATGTTGATGAATCATGACAGCATGGTGTGCCTCCCTGAACATCGGTATATCATTCGCATCATTGCCGAAGGCGATAAATTGACGGGGCTGCACACCAAGCTTCTGAAGTGCGTTCCATTTATGGATATTTTGCGGGCTGATGTCCAGCACTTGTTCATTACGGTGTTGATGGATGACCACGCCGAGCGGCGAAAGCTTGGCGGCCAGCTCATCCATATCGTCAGCAGTTAAAATGAGCATTTTTACGATGGATTTCAGGGAAGCCAAAGGCAGCTTTTGCGCCAACTTGCTGATATCCACATTGTTGAGTATAGGATGATCAGCTGCACCCGTATATGCATAATCCCACTCGCTGTCAATCAGGTAGGTGGTTTGGTGTTCCTCCAGTAGTGCGAGCAGGGCATTCTTCACATCTGGTAAAAAGGATTCCACGTGAGTTATACTGCCTTGTTGGGAGATCATAGAGCCGTTGCCACCAATCAGAGCATAGGTGTGAAAGCGTTTAGGAAGTACGGGTAACATGTCGCGAATCGGCCGTGCCGAGGCAAAAATGACTTCATGTCCCGATCGGGACAATTGTTCCAGACAGCTTGCGATCTTATCCGACACACACTGACCCTTAAAGCAAATCGTTCCATCCAGATCAAATACAAAATGCATGATGTACCTCCAAAAAATAGTGCTTTCCAATTCATTTCTTACAGTCATTATATCCATTACCTTCCTTGGTCGTAAACTAAAAAGCCCGATTCACACTGGCTACCATGGGCAGGTGTGGATCGGGCTCATTATGATATCGACTCATTAAATTCAATTACTATTTAGTGATAATGTTTCACCTTAAGGTCGTCTAGACTTTTAAACTCATACCCTTGCTTGCGAGCCTCGTCGATGATGGAAGCAAGCGCCTCGGCATTGTCCTTGGATACGGAATGGAGCAGAATGACCGCACCAGGGTGGAGCTGACGCATGACTTGACGATAGGCATAGTCCGTTCCTTGCTGAATATTTGTGTCCCAGTCCTTGTAAGCTACAGACCAGAATACGCTCGTATATCCGGCTTCTCGACAGGAAGCCAAAGCTTTTTCACTAAAAATGCCGCGAGGCGGTCGGACATATTTCATTTCTTTTTGCCCGGTTAGCTCTGCCGATGCATTTCGTACCCGATCCAGCTCAGACCGGATCTCTGCCGAAGAAATGGTGCTCATATCAGGATGGCTCCATGAATGGTTTCCGATAATATGACCCTCACTTGCCATGCGTCGCATCAAAGCAGGCTGGTCTTTTACAAAATGCCCTGTCACAAAGAAGGCGGCTGGGACCTTTTTGGCCTTCAATACATCCAGCACTTTCGGAGTATACCCATTCTCATAGCCGTTGTCGAAAGTGAGAAATAATTCTTTTTTAGTCGTATCCCCCAGAAAGATGCCACCTTGTCTTTCGATCAGGTGCATAAAGCCTTCTTGTGCGATAGAAGGCAGCTCCCCTCCCTTACTTTTTTTAAATCCAAAATGATAAGGCTGTCCGTCAACAGTCTGAGTGGCCCATGCGGGTTCCGCCGTAACTGCCAACATCCCCATAACTGCAACGCATAGCCACAAGGTAAATATTCGCTTCATCTATGTTCCTCCGCTTCCGTCCCGTTCGGGTAAGGTGTGTATGCTTCGGCATATTTCATACCATCTGCAATATCATGCTGATTTATGCAAGGACATGGACTAACCAGACTCAAAACACATATTGACATGAATATTAAATCGAAGTAGTATACTTTATAAAACTTACTAGAATACTCGGATTTAATTCGATCGTTCATGGCAAAGAAAAGCAATCAGCTCAGAACATCTTACATACTTGTGAGAACGGAAGGAGTTAGGACTCATGATTGAACTTAGGAATGTATCCAAAACCTACGTGAGAAAAGGCCTAAGTATTGAAGCGTTGAAAAATATAAATATCAAAGTGGATAAAGGAGATATTTTCGGATTTATCGGATTCAGTGGCGCAGGGAAAAGTACGCTGATCCGTTTGGTTAATCGTCTGGAGAAGGTAACCAGCGGAGAGGTTCTTGTTGAGGGGGAGCAGTTAAATACCTACTCGACCTCTGGGCTTCGGAAGGTAAGGAAGAAGATCGGAATGATTTTTCAGCATTTTAATCTGCTGGAATCGAAAACAGTGTTCGACAACATTGCAATTCCGTTGGTGCTGCTTAAGCGCAACAAACGGGAAATAGAGGGGCGTGTAAAAGAGCTTTTGGCGTTCATAGGATTGTCGGACAAGGCGAATAGCTATCCCAACGAGCTTTCCGGCGGACAAAAGCAGCGTGTAGGGATTGCACGGGCGCTTGCGAGCAACCCGTCCATTTTGCTCTGTGATGAGGCAACCTCGGCACTTGATCCGCAGACCACACAGTCTATTCTCGACTTGCTTCACAAAATTAACAAGGAATACAAGATTACCATTTTGATTATCACCCATGAGATGTCGGTAATCCAGCGAATATGCAACAAGGTTGCCGTAATGGAAAAGGGGGAAATCATCGAGCAGGGCAATGTCCTGGAGGTATTCGGGCAGCCGCAGCACCCGACGACACAGAGCTTTGTACGCACGGTCATTCACGATACGGTACCCGAGAGTGTGCTGCAAACGTTCGAACAGCAAGAATCACAGCGAATATACAAGCTGGAATTTATAGGGCAGGTTGCTTCTGATCCGGTGGTTCATGAATTGATTCGGCAGCATGATATCCACGTGAACATTTTGTTTGCCAACATGACGGAGATTCAAGAAACGACAATTGGCTATATGACGATACAACTGCGCGGCGGACAGCATGCCGTTCAGCAGGCTGTTGATTTTCTCAAGAGCAAAGGAGTCCATATTCAGGAGGTAGAGAGTCTATGATGATTACAGGAACTACGATCACCTGGGATCAACTGTGGGAAGCTTTGTATGAATCCGTGCTCATGGTCAGCATATCATTATTCATTGGTGCCCTGATCGGTATCCCTATCGGTATTTTACTCGTCATCACTCGTCCGGGTGGAATTCTGGAGAACAAATGGCTGCACAATATTTTGAATCCGATTATTAATATTGTTCGTTCCTTACCGTTTATTATCTTGCTGATTGCGATCATTCCGTTAACCCGTCTGATTGTGAATACATCCATTGGGACCAGTGCGGCAATTGTCCCCTTGATTGTATATATTGCGCCATATATCGGCAGGCTGGTCGAAAACTCGCTGTTGGAGGTGAATCCGGGGATACTGGAGGCAGCAGATGCGATGGGGGCGACTCCATTCCAGGTCATTCGATACTTTTTGCTTCCTGAGGCATTCAGTTCTCTGATTTTGTCGTTAACGACAGCATCTATTGGTCTGATTGGTGCTACTGCTATGGCTGGTGCGGTCGGTGGAGGCGGAATTGGCGATCTGGCGATCGCGTATGGCTATCAACGTTTTGATACGCTGGTTATGCTGATTACCGTCATCATTCTAGTCTTGTTTGTTCAAGGTGTTCAGTCCTTGGGAAACCTGCTCTCCCGCAAAGCACGTAGGGGTTAAATTAGATGTTTTTCTTTTTTACCTATTGTCTGTTCATAGCTTGTAATTTTATAATCCATGCGTTCCAATACGTTGTTCATATCTTCCATTTTTGCAATGAGCTGCTTACGCTGCTCCATTAGGAGTTCTTTTCTAGCATTTATCGTTTCATCACCCTGCTGGAACAACCTAACGTACTCAATCAAAATTTCAATGGGAAGCCCTACGCCTCGCATGCATTTGATATATTCAACCCATCTGCAGTCTTCTTCCGTGTAATCCCTGATTCCACTTTTATTACGGTTCACACGCGGAATAAGTCCGATGCGTTCATAATAGCGGAGTGTATCCTGAGATAGTTCGAATTTTTTGCTTACTTCTGCGATCAACATGTTGACTTCACCTCCTGATTTCTGATCAAGAAACGCCCTATGTAAATGGATAGGGCGTTCTTGTCGTTTCTTATTTCGAAACTGTCATTTCATCCATATTTACTGAGCGCCAACTACCGGATGAGGAACATATGGCTCTTCCAGCAATGCAATTTCTTCAGGTGTTAACGTAATCGAAAGAGCAGCTACTGCATCTTCGAGATGAGACGTTTTCGTAGCACCGATAATGGGAGCTGTTACCGGTTCTTTCTGTAGCAACCAGGCAAGTGCGATTTGAACGCGAGGAACTCCACGTTTTTCTGCGATGGCCGCAACCTGCTCCACGATCAATCGATCGGTATCGGCAGTCGCATCGTATTTAGATTTCGCAACCTGATCGGTTTCGGAACGATGTGTTGTTTCCTGCACATCACGCGTCAATCTTCCACCTGCAAGCGGGCTGTATGGAATCACACCGATTTTTTCTTCTTTACAAAGCGGCAGCATCTCTCTTTCCTCTTCACGATATAAGAGATTTAAATGATTCTGCATTGATACAAATTGGGTCCATCCATTCTTTTCAGCAACATGTAACGCCTTCAGAAACTGCCATGCGTACATGGCAGAAGCACCAATATATCTTGCCTTCCCGGCCTTCACAACATCATGTAATGCTTCCATCGTCTCTTCAATAGGGGTATTGTAATCCCAGCGATGGATTTGGTACAGATCCACATAATCTGTCCCCAGTCGCTTAAGGCTCTTATCTATTTCACTCATGATAGCCTTTCGGGAAAGTCCCGCACCATTCGGGCCTTGATGCATACGGAAATGAACCTTTGTCGCGAGGACAATTTCATCTCGATTCGCATAATCCTTTAAAGCCCGTCCAACAATTTCTTCGCTAGTTCCATCTGAATATACATTCGCGGTATCAAAAAAATTAATACCTAGCTCCAGGGCATTTTTTATAATTGGACGACTGCGCTCTTCATCTAGTATCCATGGGTGAATCCACCGTTCTGCAACCCCAAAGCCCATACACCCAAGACAAAGGCGGGATACATCCAAGCCGGTATTTCCAAGTTTCACATAGTCCATTTAATTATACCTCGCTTTCCTAGATATTGTTTTCTTCAAATGTAGTCTACTCCAGCTACTTACACCGGATATTATTACATTTGGAGTTCACTCCAAGTCAAGCGATTTTGTTGCGTGATGCCATCATATAGGTCTTATTGTTCAGAATTGGTTCAGTGGGACTTCGTATAATTCTCTTAGCATAGTTCCTTGGTTGCATAATCCGTAGAACTAAACATGACTAAAGACTTTGATAAAGCAGGATATATGCCAATAAATAGCGTCTAGGAGTGGAAATGTTGAAACTTGTAAAACGAAATAAATGGATTGCATCTGCGATGGTATTGGGTATTGCTTCAGGCTCAATCGTATCTCTGCCTTGGATGGGCGGCGCTCAGACTGCTTATGCAGCAACAGCAGATACGCAAAGCGAAACTGGATTTGTAGCACAAGCTCGCACCTTGGGTTTGATGACAGGCGGTAAGCAGGGCGATTTTATGGCGCAAAAGAATTTGACCCGCGCAGAGGCGGCTAAAATTTTGTGCAGTCTGTTCCAGTTGGAAGTTAACAATCAGCCGCAAACTTCTTTTATGGATGTATCGTCCGATGCATGGGGCGCTCCCTATATTGAGGCTGTACGTGCAGCCGGGTATATGACAGGCAACGGGGAACTGTTCCGTCCGGGGGATGCCATTACCAAGGAAGAACTGATCGTATCGCTAGTACGTGCAATGGACTTACAGGATGCCAGCACAGCGAATGTACAGCAAAATGCAGTTCAGGTTGCCCGCTCTTACGGTCTGTTATCAGAGGATGCTTCTGCAACGGATTTGAAAAATCCATTGAACCGGGAGAGTGGTGCAGAAGTATTCGTCAGCCTGCTGGATCATCCGGTAGGAGAAGTGAAATCAGAGGGCAATACCGTTCGCATCGGAAATATCCCTTACCAGTTGGAAGGGTCTTTGCAAGGTTTGTTCGGTGAAAATAACAAAGCTGTATTAAAAGGGGCGAAATTCGACCTTAACCGTAACTTGCGTACGCTGACAGGTGTGAATAAGCTGGAAATTAACGCAGACGGTGGCGTTTTTGATGGCAAGGGTGTGTCTTTTGAGGGGCGCCTGATCGTTAATGGCTCGGTAACCTTGAAGAACATGTCCTCCACAGGGGTATTGGAAATCAAAGGTACAGGGAATCAGCCTGTATCGGCCATTTTAGAAAATACGGCATGGTCCGGTGTGGAGCTGGGCTCTAAGGATGCCAAGCTGACAGCAACCGGGACAACGAAGATTGACAACCTGACGCTGAAAGATGATGCATCGATCGTGACCGAAGGAAATGCCGCGATTAGCCGCGTTTCTTTGCAACAGGGACTGGGCAAGCTGTTGGTTAGCGGTAGTATTGGTTTGCTGGATGCATCACAATATGTGGGCGTTCCTTTTATTACGCTGGCTAAGGGAGCTACAATCAACCAGCTTAACCTGCCGGAACAAAAACAGCCGCAGGATGTTATCATTAACTATGATGCGATGAAAGAAGCTGTTAGTCTCGTAAATGGTACGAAGAACTCATCCTCTGCTGGATCGGTTGTCACGGACACAGATAGCAAAGATAAGAAAAAACACGATAGTGACATTATCAGCGTAGACCGCAGTCAGCTGGAGACAGAAGTCCATGCAGCCAAAGAACTACTGGAGCGTGCAGGTGAGGGTGGAACGGATCAGGCGCTTTACACGGCCGCAGCGAAGGAAAGCCTGTCCATAGCAATCAATCAAGCTATGCTGGTACTGAACAATACAGCAGCTACACAGGCAGAGGTAGATCAAGCGCTCAGCACATTGAAGCAGGATGTTTCTGTGTACACAGCCTCAGCCACAAAACCAGTGATTGGGACACAGGAATTAACTAGACTGATTCAGGTAGCTTCGACTACCCTTGAACAAAACCGAATGGTTGGCGACGAATTCCCGCCTCTTTGGGATGAATCACTAAGTCAAGCTATTCAATTTGGCAACAATGTGTTGGAAGGGAATGCTCCTCAAAATATTGTGGATCGGGAAGTAGTAAGCTTGCGTCGAGTAATTGAAGTCTACAATGCATCAGTAAAACTCAGAGATACCTATCTGCATTTTCTCGATGTAACGGATCGTGTGGAGAATATGAAAACTGACAAAGCGCGTTACAAGTCCTTAGTGAGGGAAGGATTAAGTGTATATGTGAACCCATTAGCTACAACTGAGCAGTTGGACGAATGGACACGAAAAATAAAAGATACGACAGAAGCATTTCTGGCATTGCAAGCAGCAGACTTTTCAGTGCTTAAAAATACTTTACAAGAAGCGCAGGTTATCTACGATCAGAGTGGCTCTCAAAATGTTGAACTGGGCAACCTCATTCAGGAATATACAGAGAAGATGCACACCGCTATGACGCAGCAGGACGTATTGACCTTGAACATGGAGCTGAGTCAAAGACTTGCGGAATTCACTGCTCCAGTGCCTGCTACAATTCGGGAAAAACTGCAGCAGCTGGTTCAAGACATTCATCTAAAACTGCTGTCTAACCCTGTAGCTCGTAATTACTTGAATACGGAAATGCTGTCTTTAGAGCAACAAACAGCACAAGCCAACTTTGCACTCATTATGCCGTTTACTCCTGAGGAGCAATTGGTGATCTCTTATAATCAATTAAGTCAGGCTAAAGGGACCTATATTGAAAAATATAACGAGAAAAGACTACAATTGAGAGCCGAAATCATTGAAATGCAGGCATCGATCAATGGAATTTTGGTGCAAAATTCAGGCGCATTAAGCGCTGAAGCCCAGCAAGCCTTGTCTTCTGCATCAGAGCATGCCTCCATCTTCTTGGGTTTGTCCAGCTTTGAATTACAAGACGTTGTTCCTGTATACGAGGAGTTGCAACAGGTACAGAGCCAGTATGCCGTACCAATAGCGGTGGATACCACGTTGTTGAATTACAACATAAATTTAGCTAATAATGAAGTTCAGACGTTCGGCCGTCATTATACCGAACAAGATAACGAAGAACTTCAAGGGTCAATTAATCAGGCAAGCCTTGTGCTTAATAATCCGGATAGCACACAGCTGCAGGTAGACCAGGCGAACACGGATTTGATTACAGCGTTTGCGAACTACCAATCCAAATGGATAGTAACTGATCAGGATATCAATGAGCTCAAGACCATTGCGAACAATCTGCTCACAGCAAATGGTACAGATCCTACGACGGTCTACTTTCACAGAGTAGTGGATGCATTCAATCGTCTGGACCAGTATTATCCTATGCCGGAAATTAAGAAAAATTATATGAATCTGGAAGATGCGATTCAGGAGTATAAAGATTTTGTAGCCAGCCAGCAACAAAACAGCGGAACAGGAAGCAGCGACAGCAGTGGTGGAGCAACACCGCCAAGCGATAGCAGCGGAACAGGAAGCAGTGACAGTAGTGGTGGAGCAACACCGCCAAGCGATAGCAGCGGAACAGGAAGCGGCGACAGTAGTGGTGGAGCAACGCCGCCAAGCGATAGTAGCGGAACAGGAAGCAGTGACAGTAGTGGTGGAGCAACACCAACAAGCGATAGCAGCGGAACAGGAAGCGGCGACAGTAGTGGTGGAGCAACGCCACCAAGCGATAACAGCGGAGACGATTCAGGCTCGATTCCTGGCGGTGGTAATGATGAAGGCATGATTCCTTAATAAGGGAAATAAAGGAAGTAAAGGATGTATAGAAGGGGACGATTCCGCACAGATTTTTGTCTGCGGCGGGCGTCCCTTTTTGCATGGGGGGCGCTTCTAATACAGCTGGTTAGAATAACCGATACTAAAAGATAGACGATATTGAAAAGAGCGGGGGATTTATGAAAAAACAGGGTGTTTTATTTTTTATTATACTTCTGCTTGCGGTTGCGTTGCCGGTGTATCCGTTGGTGTCGGGTGTATTATCTGGAAACAGTCATTGGAAAGCTCATAACGGCGTTATAAATTTGCGTAATTGGCATCCCGAAAAGGAAGGCCCTGTACAGCTGGGAGGGGAGTGGGAATTTTACCCCAACCAGCTTGTGCAACCTTCAGCCTTTCATGAATTGCAAGATAAGGATTGGGTAAATCATCAGAGTTCTTCAGAATTGGGGATGGAAACGGGATATTCTACCAAGATTGTGGATGTGCCTGGTAGATGGAATCAGTGGATGCCTGAGGGACAGGCGACCGGATATGGAACCTATCATATTCGTATCCTGTTGCCTGAAAAAGCGGAAAATCTGTACGGCATCTATATGCAAAACATTCGGAGTTCCAGCCGAGTATGGATTGACGGAGCAGAGGTAGGAGCGAGTGGTATTCCCTCTGTTTCTGCCGACAAAGGCAAGCAGGGCAATGCTCCTTATGTTGGATTTGCAGCGGTAGATGGACAATCGGTAGATATTACCGTGCATGTGGCTAATTATAGTTATTCCTCCGGTGGGATCATTTACCCATTGTTATTTGGGGATTACGAGAGTATTACGCATAGCCGGGAAGTTGCAATGGCAGAGGACACCGTACTGATAGCGGGTTTTTTTATGCCTACCGTATTTTTTATCATGCTGTATCTTTTACGTAAAAAGGAGAAGGCATTGCTTTACTTAGGATGCTTTTGCATCGCGGCTTTATTTTACATTCTGACACATGGAGAAAAGCTGCTGGTCTGGGGAATACCGGACTTACCTTATGAATGGATACTGAAAATACAGTCGTTCTCTTCAACGCTGTTCTACTATTTTTTGATCCGGTATGTTCATCTTTCGACGCAGATTGTTATGAATCGGATCGTGCTGCGCCTCTATAATATTACAACCGCACTGATGCTAGGTATGGGGCTAATGTTGCCTACACTGATACTCTCATCCTTTGAAGCGTTTATTCTTCTTTTTGGCGTAGTCAGTGTGGGATATGTATTACTGATCTTGATTCGTGGACTTCTTCAACGGACGGATGACGCTGCACTGCTAGTCATTAGTATTATGAGCATACTTATGATTGTAGTGACTAGTTTTGTGTATATTTTGGGCTGGGGAGATGTGCGCGGGGTGACAGCCTATGAAATGCTCATATTCGTATTGGCTCAAACGCTTCTGCTGGCCAAACGTTTTGTACATTCGTTTATGGAGGTTGAGAACCTGTCACGACGGTTGCTAACACTGGATGGGTTAAAGGACGAATTCCTGGCGAACACGTCACATGAGTTGCGCACTCCTCTACATGGAATTATTAATATCGCTCAATCCATGCTAGACCGTTACGGGGCACAATTCAATGAGCCGCAAAAGCACAACTTGTCCTTGATTGCGAATGTAGGACGAAGACTTTCTTATTTAATTAACGATATTCTGGATTTTTCTAATTTGAAAAATGGAAGATTAGCCTTAAATCGCCGGCCTGTTAATGTACAGGCAGCTGTAAATTCCGTGCTGGAGGTATTGGGTCATACGGTGGGTAAGAAAAAGCTGCAATTCGTCAAAGAATGGCCCAATTCGTTACCCAAGGTGGATGCGGATGAGGATCGGCTGATTCAGATTTTGTACAATTTGTTGGGTAATGCGGTGAAATTTACGGAGGAAGGCGAAATCGTAATCTCTGCCAAAGCGGGGAACCGCGAAATGGAAATCAGTGTGAAGGATACCGGGTCCGGTATTGCCCAGGAGCATCTTTCGCATATATTTGAACCTTTTAACCGAGGGGCGAATGCTGAGGATGAAGGATACAGTGGAACAGGGCTTGGATTAGGCATAGTCCGTCGTCTAGTGGAGCTGCATGGTGGTCATATCCGGGTAGAATCTAGATTGGGCAAGGGTTCGACCTTTTATTTTACACTACCCTTGGCGCAGACCGGAACGTTGGCACATGAAGCTCAAAAAGATGTTTCGTCTGCGGTTATATTGCAGCCTGGCGTGACGTCGGGTCAGAATGTGATTCCGCATGAAGAGGATGCCCAAGAGCAAGTTCAGACTGTTCCCTACAAAGTGCTGGCTGTGGATGATGATGAGGTTAATCTTCGGGTGCTGGAGGAGCTATTATATACCACAGGTTGTAGCGTGGTGGCAGTGGATCATGCCGAGGAGGCACTTCACATGCTGAATGGCCGTACCCGATTTGACCTAGTCATTACGGATTGGATGATGCCGGAAATGTCCGGTATTGAGCTGTGCCGACGGATACGGGAACGGTATTCCCTGTCCGAGCTACCAGTGTTGCTGCTGACGGCACGCGACCTGCCCGGCGATATCCGCGCGGGTTTTATGGCGGGAGCTAATGATTTTCTACGTAAGCCTGTTGATGCTGAGGAATTAAAGGCGCGTGTGCGCACGCTGTTGAACATGCGTCATTCGGCGGAGGAAGCGGTGCGTTCGGAAATGGCCTTTTTACAGGCACAAATCAAGCCACATTTTCTGTACAATGCATTGAATGTTATTGTATCGACCGTAGCCGTAGACCCGGATAAAGCAGCGGAGCTGCTCATGGAGCTGAGTCAGTATTTGCGGGGCAGTTTTGATTTTCAGAACAGGGAGAATACGGTACCGTTATCCAAGGAGCTGGAATTGGTAGAATCGTATGTGGCACTGGAAAAAGCACGATTTGAAGAACGTTTGCAGGTGACCGTAGAGGTAGGAAGGAACATCCGGTCGCTTATCCCGCCATTAAGCATTCAGCCCATCGTGGAAAATGCGATACGACATGGTGTGATGCAACGGGCAACAGGTGGAACCGTGCGAGTGGTTGTGCAGGAGGATGGAACCGATTTTGTAGTCAGCGTGACCGATGACGGCGTAGGGATTCCGTCCGAGCGACTGGAACAGCTGTTGTCGGAGGATCATGTATCTTCCAGCGTGGGACTGCGGAATATCCATCGCCGTCTTATCCATATGTATGGAGAAGGATTGCGGATTGAAAGTAATTCAATGCAAGGGACGACGGTAAGCTTCCGTGTGCCGGAAACGATCTCGCCCCGGAATACCGATGAATAAAAAAAGTACAGTACATTTGTCGGAAAAGCTAATGTCGCGTCCGCGATGATACGATATATAAAATATAAGGAATTAAAAATTGTAAGGATAAAGCAGATAGCATGTAAATAGAGCATCATGATGGATGGTTGCAGCAGGAAGGGAGTACAGACACAAATGAAGGCGATTTTGATTGATGATGAGCGGTCGGCATTAACCTACTTGGAACGGTTGCTGGAGGCGGACGGACGGTTAACGGTAATGGGCAAATATACGTCTGCACAAGCGGGGCTGGATCATCTGGCGGCAGAACGTGCGGATATTGTTTTTATAGATATCGGAATGCCAGAGATGAACGGTCTGGAGGCCGCCGAGTGGATTCAACAGCTGGATTCCCATATTCATATCGTCTTTGTGACCGCGTACTCGGAATATGCTATTGAAGCGTTCGAGCTGCAAGCACTGGATTACTTGTTAAAGCCCGTTCATGCCCGGCGGCTATCCAAAACGTTAGATCGGATTGCAGCCACGCTGGCTGATCCCCGTTCTTCCAGCTTGGGAGTTACAGCAGAGCAATCCCCCAAGGTACGTTGTTTTCAAAAGCTTGAAATTTTGGAGGATGGACAGGAAGCCGTAGGAGCGAAACCCTTCAAATGGCGCACATTAAAGTCACAGGAGCTATTTTCCTTTTTACTACACCATGAAGGGGAATGGGTGAGCAAAGAACAATTGCTGGATGCGCTATGGCCTGAATATCATTTGGACAAGGCTGTTGTTCACCTGCACACGTCCATTTACCAAATCCGCAAGGCATTGAAAGAACGGATGCAAGATACGAAGCTGGAATACAATCTGGATCGCTACCGCTTGAACCGCAATGGCTGGATTACAGATGTGGAGCTATTCGAGCGGGGAATATCCGAATGGGCTGCATCCGGTAGCGGCGGTACGCCGCGTATTGAGAGCCTGTTGGCTCTATACCGTGGCAACTATCTGGAGGAGTACGATTACCCGTGGGCGTATGCAAAAAGGGAGAAGCTGCGCAGTATGTATCTGGCATGTGCTTCTGAGCTGGCGAGAGACGAGCTTCGCTCAGGTCGTACCCGGCAGTCTGTTCAGCGCTTACTCAGCCTCCAGCAACGGGAGCCGTACTCAGACGATATCTGCGGTCTGCTGCTGACCGCCTATGCCCAACTGGGCGATTATACCGCTGCTCAAAAGCATTATGAAAGCTTCGTCAGAATACTGGAAGATGAGTTGGGTATTGAGCCGCAGCAGGTGACGCACCAGTTGTACGTGCAATTGAAAACACAGACGCTACCTGCGTAAACTGCTCTACTGGCTCAGGTAGCGCTAAAAAACCGCTTCAAGGTATCTCCTTGGAGCGGTTTTTTGCATGGATGGAAATTTCGTTTTTTTGTGTGAATCACCGAGCCTCTTTTCTCTATGATCCGCTATTCGCCGCTACCTGTTTTCTACAGTGGCATATTCATATAGCATATCTCTTCACGGTTGAGTCGTAATTGAGAGGTTTAAGGAACTCACGTATATATTTAAGGAGGTATTGCATTGGGGAGAACAAGACGAACTGGATTTAAGAATAAAAGAGTTTCGGTGGTCGTCAGACAATCTTCTTCAGCTCAGACAGGACAAGGCGGTAACCCCATTTCGATCAATGCTTCGGATGTTGGGGTAGTAAGAACAGATGTTAAAAATAAATAAACGGCTTGGATAGAAGTTCTTATTCGACGTAAAGAGACCATCAGGAACAAGTAAACATCTTGTTCCCGGTGGTCTCGCTTTTTTTGCCGTTATTCGGCAGGTACCTTCATCAGCATCCGCCTATATAGGCGGATGCCTTGCTTCCCGTCTTGACATCGTCCTCTTAAGCAGGTTTTACTGACCGAGCAGGTGCTGCCTTCAGTACAGCGTATCCGTAGGGTGGAAGCTTGGCGTGCAACCCCTTCGCTCCTTTGGACCACTGGCTTTCGCCAAAAGCTAATTGCCATTCCTGCTCAGGAATGTCCAGTTCAAAAACGTGCTCCTCATCGGAACGATTGAGCAGCACGAGCATTACTTCTTCCTCGCTGCGGCGCTCGTAGGCAAGTGAGGTGCCCTCTGGCTGTGCCTCCAAAAAGGTGATGCTTCCCTGATCACGGAGGACAGGGTGCCCCTTACGAAGCGCAATCAGTTCGCGGTAAAAGTCGAACAGCTCGCGGTCCTGCTTGTCGGTGTCCCACTCCATGCACTTGCGGCAGCCTGGATCGGCATCTCCATCCAGACCGATCTCATCGCCGTAATAGATGCAGGGTGCGCCCATGTACGTGAACTGGAACAGGGCGGCCAGTCGCATCAGCCGCTTGTCATCCCCGCACAGTGTCAGCAGGCGTGGTGTGTCGTGGCTATCCAGCAGATTGAAGGCAACCTCGGATGCTTGCTGCGGATAGCGGGCCAGCTGTCGTCCGATGGCGAAGGCAAAGTTTTGGGCATCGGTCACTTTTTTGACGAAAAAATCATTCACCGCGTAGGTGAACGGATAATTCATCGTTGCATCGAATTGGTCCCCCTGAAGCCATTCAGACGATTCATTCCACATTTCACCCAAAATGTACGCATCTGGATTGGCCTGCTTGACCGTAGTACGGAATTCCCGCCAAAAGGCGTGATCCACCTCGTCTGCCACATCCAACCGCCAACCATCGATGCCGATTTCTTCGATCCAATGTTTTGCTACATCCAGCAGGTACTTTTTCACCTCAGGATGTTCGGTGTTCAGCTTGGGCATCATTGGTTCCAGCCCGAATGTATCATAAGTCGGTGTGCCATCCACCACTTCCAGGGGAAGGCTATGTACATGGAACCAGTCCTTGTAAGGTGAGGCATCGCCTTTTTCCTGCACGTCAACGAACGGTTTAAACGTACGCCCTGAATGGTTGAAAACCGCATCAAGCAGCACCCGAATTCCTCGTTCGTGGCAGGCATCGATCAGTTTTTTTAATGTCTTTTTGTCCCCGAAATGCGGGTCCACCTCCATATAATCCTCTGTATCATATTTATGATTGGTCGTTGCCTTGAAGACAGGGGTCATATATATGGCGTTAATCCCTAGCTCGTTCAAGTGATCCAGGTGATCCAGAATCCCCTGTAGATCGCCACCGAAAAAATTGTCTCTTTGTGGCGTTCCGCCCCATGTCTCTGCACCTTCTGGGCTGATGGAGGGGTCACCGTTCGCAAAACGTTCCGGGAAAATCTGATAAAATACAGCATCCTTCACCCATACAGGTGGCTTCAGAATATCAATCGGGTTCAAAAACGGATATTGGAACAGACTGTCTGCGTTTTGAGGTTCCAGGGTGGTGAAGTCGTCCTCGTTCATCCAAATACGTTCCTCACCGTCTTCTAGCAAAAATCCATATTTCAGCCGACGATGAGTAGGTTTTACGCTGCATTCATAGTAATCAAACCTGCCATCGGTAGCGAATTTGGACATCGGGACAAGCTGTCGGGTGCGGTCCCAATCGTATTTATCTCCGGTGAGAGCATGAACGGTATTCAGGTCATTTTTCTTCGCACGTAGCCGTAGAAATATCGTTTCATCATTATAACCAAAAGCCCAATTGCGTTTCGGGTGATGGTATATCGCTTCCAGCAGCATCGGGTAGGCCTCCTTTTTTCACGAGCATTCAAATTTGAAAATGTGAAGCGTATGTCGTATAAGGTAGTTATTAACCTTTTTAAGTGGGTCATGTACCATAAATGCTATAATGCCCATTACATAAAAGAAAAACGATAAGTAGGTGCCCATGATGAAAACAAATGTGTTATACATCGAAGATGACCAGGATATTGGTGCTTGGACGCATCAGTATTTGGAAGAGCGGAATTACGCTGTAGTATGGCTTCGCAGCGGGGAGGGGGCTGTGGAAGCAGCCCGTACGTGCCAACTCGTGATTTTGGATGTGATGTTACCCGGTCTGGATGGATTCACCATGGGGAAGCGGCTCAAAAAAGAGTACCCGGAGCTTCCCATTCTCATGTTGTCTGCCCGTACATCCATTGACGATAAGCTGCAAGGACTGGATTTCGCCGACGATTATGTAACCAAGCCCTTTCACCCGGACGAGCTCATAGCACGTATGGAGATTTTGCTGCGCCGATCGGGAACCGTGCCGGAAGAATCCTTACAACTGGGGCATCTCTCTGTCTTCTCTCCTGATAACCGTATTGTGAACCGTGATACCGGGGAGGAAATTACACTGACAGGCAAGCAATATCACATTTTTGCTTATTTGCTGCGGCATTTGGGCCAGATTATGACGAAAGAGCAAATGTATGAAGCAGTGTGGGGGGACCCATATATTGACGGAGACAAAACTTTAATGGTCCACATCCGACACCTTCGCGAAAAGCTGGAGATTGATCCTGCGACACCCCGCATCATTGAGACGATCCGTGGTGTAGGATATCGGGTGAAAGCATAATGAGCAGGACGCGCAAGGATTGGAGGAGGCTACACCCCAGCTCTAGGCCAGGTCAGGGAGGTCGGTTTCGCAGTTCACTGTTGTTCCGTTATCTGGTCATTATTGTGGTTGCTATGATGCTGTTGCCCATTGTGTTGCCTGCTACAGCCTTGATATATAGCGTGTTTTTGAATTGGGGGGCGGATATCAAGCCTAAAAACGCTTACTATCCCTCTGCTACTCACACCGAAAATAGCTGGCATCGCGAAGCTGTAGCCTTGAAGGGAGCCACACCAGAGCAAATCTCAGTCCATCTGCGCAAAATACAACAAGATATGTTCCCTAACTCACAAATATTTTGGGTGGATCCCGCAGGTAAAACAAGGTTGGAGTTACCGACACAACCTAACATGCCAAAACAATGGAACGCTGCGCAGGCTATAGCTTTTATGAAGCAAGCAAGCTATGAGGGGCCGTTTACGGTAGTAGCCTTTATTGGCGGGGGCAAGAATGATGTGAATCAAGGCTATATGGTGTTAAAAGTGCCTCGTTCGTTCTTTGAACAGCCACCTACAGATAGTAGCATGTTCATGTACTATCTCTTTTTTATCGTATTAATTCTGGGCACTTTTATATTCGTATCTCTTCTGTTTTTTGGAGGCATTCGGCGAAGACTGTTGCAGCTTCAGGCCGCCATGTCGCAGCGAGGAGAGGATGGCTTGCCTATTCTTGTTACCACTGGACGCCCGGATGAAATCGGCAAGCTGGAGGAAGCATTTAATCAGATGGTCGAGCAGTTGGCCGAGAGTCGGGGACGTGAGCGTCAGGAGGAAGAGCTGCGGAAGAGACTGGTCGCGGATCTGTCACACGATATTCGAACGCCGCTTACGGTCGTGCGTAGCCATCTGTATACACTAGATGGTGAAAATCTGAGCAGCAGAGGGAAACAGTCGATTACACTGATGGAAAACAAGCTAAAAGACCTTGGGAGCCTGATCGACAATCTGCTCACCTATAATCTGCTAGCTAGTGGAAAATACACTATGAATAACACACCGCGTGATATCCTGCGGCTAGTGCGGGAGTGTGTAGCCAGCTGGTATCCGGTGTGGGAAAAGGAGGGCTTTGAAGTGGATATCGACCTGCCCGAACATAGCATGGTGTGGAATGTCGATGAGCAAGGCTTCCGTCGTCTGCTGGACAATCTCTTTCAAAATGTAGTTCGCCATGCTGCCTCAGGCCGATTTATCGGTGTTCAAGTACAGAAAGATAATGGGACAGAGGCATTGGTTATCACAGATAAAGGGCCCGGTATGGAGCAACAGTCCAGTGAAAAAGGGGCAGGGATTGGTTTGGCGATTACAGAACTGCTGGCTCGCGAAATGAATTTGGAGAGGGAGATTTTCAGTTCATCAGCCGGGACCCGAATCCGTTTTTTAAACAAAACTTAAACTCAGAGTTCCCTTGGCTTTAAACTTGGCACGTTACGATAGGTGTCGAGGTGAGGAACTTGAACGAATACATTATTGAAACGAACAGTCTCAGCAAAATATACAAAGGCCGCGCGGCGGTTAATCAGCTGGACCTGAAAATAGCTCGAGGAGATATTTACGGATTTCTGGGTCCGAATGGAGCGGGAAAAACGACAACAATCCGCATGCTGCTTGGACTTATTCGCCCAACTCGAGGAACGATCCGTATATTCGGCAAAGATATTCGCAGACATAAGCTCGATATTTTGCGTAAAGTCGGCTCGTTGGTGGAGTATCCTTCGTATTATGGTCATTTGAACGCAATTGAAAATCTGGAGGCCATTCGCCGTATTTTGAATGTACCCAAGCAAAACATTGCGGAAGTGTTGGAGGTCGTCCGACTGACCAAGCATGCCAAACGTCCAGTCAAAGGCTACTCCCTGGGCATGAAGCAGAGACTGGGTATTGCAGCAGCCCTGCTTGGGAATCCCGAAGTGCTCATTTTGGATGAGCCTACGAATGGTTTGGACCCGGAGGGTATTCAGGAAATGCGCACATTGATTCAGGCGATGCCCAAGCAACGGGGGATCACCGTGCTGGTATCCAGCCATCTGTTGAGCGAGGTAGAGCATATGGCGAATACTGTGGGTATTATCCGTGAAGGAGAGCTGGTCTTTCAAAATACGATTCATAATCTCCGTCAGGAATCTGCGGGAGGAATTCGGATCGTAGTGTCGGAACCGGAAGCAGCCCAGTTGATTGCGCGTGAGCAGGGCTACCATTCAGTGAAGGACGGATCGGCGCTGGATTTCGAGAACATGAATGATGCGGCTGTTGCGCTGCTGGTCAGAAGATTGGTCGAAAATACGCATGCCGTATACCGTGTGGAGGAACGCCGCAAATCGCTGGAGGATATGTTCATGCAAGTGGTGGGCAAAGGAGGAACTTCCTTATGATGCTGCGGGCGCTCACGGCGGATCTGCTCAAAGCACGCAGAAAGGGAATCTGGTTCCTGGTGTTTCTCGGTCCCCTTGGGCTGGTGGCGATGCAGGCGCTGAACTTTGGACTCCGCTATGACTATCTGATTCCGCGATACAAGGGCCATTTGTGGGAATCCTTGATGGATAACATCGCTATGTTTGTCCCCCTTGCGCTGGTGTTAGGAGCCACTATGGTCGCTTCCATGTTGGCGAATGTGGAGCATATGTCTAATTCCTGGAAGCAGCTACTGGCCTTGCCGATTTCCAAATTCAGCGTCTATATGGCCAAGCTGACGCTGGCGATCGGGATGCTGTGTGTGTCCTGTGTACTCCTGACGGTAGGGACGTGGGTGTTGGGCATGCTACTCGGCTTCGGAGGAGAGCCGGCGCCGATTGGAGAATTACTGCGGCTTGGATTTTGGCCTTTAGGCGGCACGCTGCCTATGCTCGTATTATTGTTGTGGTTAACGGTCACGTTCCATAACCAGGCTCTGCCTGTAACACTGGGCATTACGTTAGGCATCGGCAGCTTGTTTGCTTCACAGCTGTCCGAATGGTTTCCGTTGGCCTGGCCTCAATTCGCATGGGTTGCACCTCAAGCGTGGATGTTTGCGTCCGTCGGGTGCGGAACGGGTGTGCTTCTGAGCCTGCTGACAGCGGCCCATTTTAGCCGAAAGGATGTGGCGTAATGTTCGGAGGATATGTACGGCTGCTTTCTGTTGAACGTATGAAAATGGCGAAATCGCCCGTCTGGCTCCTTGCGCTCGTCAGCCCGGCCATTGCCGTCTTGATTGGTTTGCTGGCAAACCCGGGAGGGAATTGGCAGGTGTTGTTGTCTGCCATGCTTACAGTTCATGCGCTGCTGTTCATGCCGATGCTGACCGCCGTATTTGCATCTCTGGTCTGCCGATTCGAGCATGGGGGCGGCGGTTGGAAGCAGCTGATGTCATTGCCATTGTCCCGCACGAGTCTGTATGCGGCCAAGCTGACCATCATTATGGCTATGGTCGGATTGACCCAGCTACTGTTCGGAGGAGCGTTGCTGGGTGTTGGAGCTGTGCAGGGTATGAACGGACCGATTCCATGGGCCGTGATCGCTCAAAGTTTGCTCGCCGGCTGGGTAGCCTGCCTGCCGCTGGCTGCGTTGCAGTTGATGGTGTCCTTCCTGTGGTCCAGCTTTGCCGCACCGCTTGCGTTGAATTTCGTCTTCACCGTGCCGAATATTCTGGTCGCCAATTCTCAAACCTACGGTCCGTACTATCCATGGACACAGCCTTTATTGGCGATGATGCCGAGTGGAAGAGACAACTTCGGGGCGTTCATGGTGCCAACTGATACACTGTTGACGGTTATAATAGGTAGCTTTGTCGTATTTACGTTGGCGGGACTGACAGTATTTCGTTATAAAGAGATATAGGGCGAAATACGGGGATTGCAAAAACTCCTTATCCTAAATGAGGGTAAGGAGTTTTTTTACTGTGCTATTGGTTTACACTAAGCCTGAAATGGCACGGATATTATTGCTGATAAGGTGGCAAGAGGCGTCGAACTTGGCTTGTTCTTCCGGACTTAGCTCCAGCTCGATGACCTCTTGAATTCCTCTGCTGCCGATAATCGCCGGAACGCCCGTGCAGACATCGGTGTGTCCGTACTCGCCGTCCAATACAGCAGAGACCGCTATAATTTTACCATCATCATTTAAAATGGAACGAGTAATGTACGCCAGCGCATTGGCAATACCAAAATAAGTGGCGCCTTTGCGGGTGAAGATCTCCCAGCCTGCATCCCGAGTTTTACGGGCAATGTCGTCCAGATCGACGTGGCTGAATCGTTCCTTATGCTGACGCAAAATGTGCAAGAGTGGCTTACCACCAATCGTGACATGTGACCAGGCAACGAATTGGGATTCGCCATGCTCGCCAAGCGCATATCCTTGTACGCTGCGCGGATCTATGGAAAACACCTCAGAAAGCAACGTCTTGAGTCGGGATGAGTCAATGGAGGTGCCCGTGCCGATCACCTTGTTGCGCGGCAGACCGGATATACTTTGTACCATATACGTTACAATGTCGACAGGATTAGCGGCAATGACGAATATACCGTCGAAACCACCCTCCATAATCGCTGTTACAATCTCTCTGGTAATAAGCACTGCGTCATCCAGCACAGATAGGCGGTCTTGACCCGGTTTAGGGTTGGCTCCAGCCGTTATAATCACAACGTCCATATCCGTGCAGTCTGCATACGTGCCTGCACGTACCTTGGTACGTGTGGACGTAAAATCCATACAATGGGACAGATCCAGTGCATGGGCCAAAGCCCGATCATACGTGCGGTCAATCATCATGATCTCATCACAAATGGACTGATTAACCATTGAGTAGGCACAGCTCGAACCGACCATTCCCGCGCCGACAATAGCTACTTTCCTTGCCTTCCCCTTCATCTATGTTGCCTCCTCGTTCCAGCGAACGTTAATATGCTACAAATTATGCCTGAAATCCATTTTACGTTACATAACATAACATATTGCTGATCTTTTGAAAATATCCATTTTTTTGTCTCCATTCTGGAAAATTAAAAATGAACTGTAAATAGAGGTGTCTTTCTAGGATTAATTGTAGAATGAACGTAAATTATCAATACTTTTACTGGAAGGTAGGAGAGGACGTTTCAATTTATATTTAAGGTGACCGCTGTATAAATTATAACATGGACCATGTTGATGGAAGGAATGGTGCCATAGAAATCATGAAAGTGTGACATTTATGTGACGCTCTTTAAAGAGTCTGAAGGGTACATAAAACGAAAGTATTCTCTTACAATGTCGTTTCTTGTATTTCTACAAATATTCCGTTATGACAAAGGTTCTTAGCAGTCTGCAATATTAGAACATTTTTGCCAAAGGGTTTCCAATGGATTTCGCGAATTCTACATATACAAGCTAATTTCTTTCCATACCATCCGGGGAGGTAATGATTAAATGGAAGAAAGCAAATCGACAACGGAAGCAGCAAAGCAGTTGGGAATCGGGGCGAGTACCCTTCGTAAATATGCAGCGGCGCTGGAGGAGCAAGGGTATGTGTTTCAGCGTTCCGCGAATCAATCGAGAATGTTCAGTGCTGAGGATGTTGAGTGCTTGAAGGTGATGCGTTGGGCATTGCGTGAACAGCATATGACGATGGAGCAGGCGGTTCAGGTGGTGCTTGAGAGAGTGACCGCTCCCTTTCAAATGGAGGATGAGGAATTCCGCTTGCCACCCATCTCGGATGCTGAGTCACTGACCGCAACCTGGGAAGAAATAATGGCGGCGGCTGAGGGCAGGGAAGAGACGGTCATGCAGGCGCAAGCTGCTGCTACGGTTGAACTGACAGAGTTACAGGATGAAATGAATGCTCAGGAACTGTCAGAGGAACCCATGATGCAGCTACAGTCGCAGGAGGAGTTCCAGACTTTGGCATCTACCATTGAGTATAGATTGGAGCAAGCACCTGTATCCGTACAAACGCAGGAGTCCGTAGAGCCGCAAGAACTGGCGCAGATGCAGGACATGGTGCAAACTGCATTGTTGGAAATGCGGAGCCGTTTGGAGGAGCTGGAAGCAGAGCACAGCCGTTTGGTGGAAAAGAATATCAGCCTGTCTAACCAACTGGAGGACCAAAAACGCTGGATGAAAGAAAGGATCGATGAGGAACGGGACCGGCAGTTAATTACGAATTTGCGTACCTACCAGGGCAGGCAACGAAAATCGCGCAGTTCGTTGTTGTCCTGGCTTGGTCTGACACCGCGCAGACGCAGAGAGGCATAACCAGCATCTTTTCTGATAAAGACCATCAGACCTTCCCGGTTCTGATGGTCTTTTATCGTGGATGGTATAATAACGGAATACAAGAATACGAACAAGCCGCATAAGAAACGTTGCTGCGGCATGTAGAGGAAAGGATATAAGTATGTTTGCTTGGTTGCGGAACGCATTTGAATCATGGATGGATTATCCGAAACAGCCTGGTGACTTGCTGAGCGGACGTTATGATGTTTGTTCGCTTTTAGGCATGGGGAGCTATGGTCTGACCTATCTCTGTTTGGATCGGCACAGCGGACAAGAGGTGGCGGTGAAATTGCCCAGACCGAGCAAACGGGCAAAGGCAGTTCAGCTATTGCAGCGAGAGGCTCATATTATGCGGCAGATGGAACACCCCAATATTCCGAAGCTACTCGAAAGTGTCGAGCATTCGAACGGAATAGTTGTGGTCATGGAATACATCTCTGGCATGACGCTGGAGGAGCTTATATTTGAACAGGAGCGTTCCTTTACAGAACAGGAATGCGTTGTCTACATTTTGGAGTTAATGGAGCGAGTTCTGCATGTGCATGAACGGGGCTATATCCATCGGGATATCCGCATTCCCAATGTGATTCACCGCGAGGGGAAGCCTTACCTGATCGACTTTGGTCTTGCTCTGGCGATGGGAGAGCGACAGGAAGATGTATTTACCGAATCCATGCTGGAAAAGCGCGCACCTGAGCGACAAGACGTCGCCGTCTACAGCGATTTGTACGATGTCGGACATTTAATGCTTTTTATGCTGTATAGCAGTTACGAGCCTCAGCCAGATCAACCGCCAGCAAGCTGGCAGGAAGAATTGAAACTGAGTTCACCTGTGCGTCAAATGCTGGAGCGTCTTTTTCAGATTCGGCCACGTTATGAGAATAGCCGACAGTTTATGCAAGAGCTGGAGGAAGCATTGTTGCTGCTTGAGATTAACCCATAGATAGTCCCTAAAAATAAACAGGCATTCGCCGCAAAAATGGGGGAATGCCCCCCTTACGCATTTGACCAGGTCTACATACAATGATTCTGTAAATGAGCGAAGGGAGTGTTGTAAATGAGTCATATGTGTGGAGTAGGCGGTATGGGTTGCGGCGTAGGAGCATGGACCTCTGTAGGAGCGATTCTTGTTCTGTTTATTTTGCTGGTGATCATCTCTAAAACCCTGTTTCTGTAATTTCGGTCATAACCGATTTCCTGTAAAATGCACAGATGTTGCCCTGCATAACGAAGGGCGCACAACAATAAAGCGAAGGCCCTTGAGATGAGAAGGGTCTTCGCTTTATAGGGTTTGAAGGAGCCTGTGGCATGCTTCTTGTGGTACGCTCTATTCCGTCGCTACTTCTTGTTGTTTGGCTAAGAACTGGAGTAATGACGGCGTTTATCTTTGTAATATCGGTGCCCATTGTGGCTATTCTTGTAACCGTCTGAAGAAGAATGGTGTTTACGTTCACGTTCGTAATAATGGTCTGAGCTGCTGTATCGCCGCTTATGAGAATGAGAGGTGGAATGTAGCAGGCGGTGCAGTAATTGTTTAAGCATCGTCTAATCCTCCTTCTTACCCTGCCCAACTGACATAGACAGGTTTTTATAAAAAGGTAATACGCAGCAGCGTTAGAACAGGTTCCACTAATTTAAGATTGTAGGGACTTGGCCTGAAATTCCGCAATATCCTTGAACTCTTCTTCGAATTTACGTGAAATGCGGATATAAATCGGTAGTAAATCGCGATAAATATCCACGTGTTCTGCTACAGGTTTGTGCTGGTGAGTGGTACCGATCATACCGGACACAGCATCCAGCGAATCAATCCGTCCCAGCGCGTACAAGCCCAGAATAGCTGCGCCCAGACATGAGCTTTCCAGACTTTCGGGGATAATGACTTCCTGATCGAAAATATCCGCCATGAGCTGTCTCCATAGCTCCGAGCGTGCAAATCCACCAGTGGCGTGAATGACTGACGGTCTGTCGATGACTTCTTCCATGGCGAGCATGACGGTATACAAATTGAACAGCACACCCTCCAGAGCGGCGCGAATCATATGCTCTTTTTTGTGACGCAGGGACAGACCGAAGAAGGAGCCGCGAGCATTTGGGTCCCACAGGGGCGCACGTTCACCGGATAAGTACGGAAGAAAGAGCAGACCGTCGGAGCCAGGACGTACCTGTTCCGCAATTTGGGTCAGCACATGATATGGATCAAGTCCCAGTCGTTTGGCCGTTTCCACCTCGGAGGCTGCAAATTCATCCCGGATCCAGCGGAAGACTATACCTCCATTGTTCACCGGGCCGCCGATGACCCACAGCTTTTCGGTTAAGGCGTAACAGAAAAAGCGCCCTTTGGCATCCGTGAGCGGCTTATCAACTACGGTACGGATGGCTCCGCTGGTGCCGATGGTAACCGCGACAACTCCAGGTTTGATCGCATTCACACCGAGGTTGGACAAGACACCATCGCTGGCCCCGATTACAAAAGGAGTCGTCTTCAGTAGACCCATGTCATGCGCATAGGTCTCATCCAGCCCTTTGAGCACATGAGTTGTCGGCACCAGCTCGGATAGCTGCTCCTTCGTCACACCTGCAATGTGCAGTGCTTCCTCATCCCAGTCCAGCTGCTGCAAATTCATAAGTCCGGTTGCAGAGGCAATCGAGTGGTCCACGACATATTGGTGGAATAACCGGGCAAAAACGTACTCCTTAATGGAAATGAATTTATACGTCTGGGCCGCAATATCCGGTAAATCCCGTGTAATCCACATCAGTTTCGTTAGCGGTGACATGGGATGAATGGGCGTTCCGGTACGTAAGTAAATGTCGTGTCCGTTGTATTCATGTTTGAGCGCTTCGGCCCATTTGGCGCTACGGTTATCTGCCCAAGTGATGGAGGCGGTCAGCGGTTTGCCGTTCTTATCCACCGCCAGTACACTGTGCATGGCCGAACTAAAGGAGACGAACAGCACATGCTCGGCTGACACTCCGCTTTGTTTCATGATCTCTTGCACCGTCGTTACGACAGCTTTGAAAATATCTTCCGGGTCCTGTTCTGCCGCATCCGGCTCAGGTGTATGGAGCGGATAGCCCACATGGTGCTGGGCGGCAATATTGCCGTTTTCTTCGAAAAGCACCGCTTTGGTACTGGTTGTGCCGATATCGACGCCGATCATATATCGGGTGTCTGTCATATTCAATCTCCCCTTCACTTACCGTTATTAGCTCATTATCGTTAAATTAACACACTCAGCAGCATAATCAAACCGAAAGCGACCAGGGAGAGGATGGTTTCCATAACGGTCCATGATTTTAGAGTCTGCGGAACCGTCATATTGAAAAACTCTTTAATCATCCAAAAACCGGCGTCATTCACATGAGACAAGATCAGCGACCCGGCTCCTGTAGCAAGGACGACCAGTTCGACATTCGCGCCGGGAGTAAGTGCCAGCACAGGTGCGACAATACCGGAGCCTGTCGTCATCGCGACTGTCGCTGATCCAGTGGCTACACGAATGAGCGCAGCGACCAGAAAAGCAAATACAATCACATTCATATGGGCTCCTGTAGCGACCGCTGCAATGGCCTGACCTACACCGCTGTCGATCAATACCGTTTTAAATGCACCGCCGCTCCCGATAATTAAGATAATAGAGGCTGTTGGTGCCAGACATTCACTGGTAAAACGGGACAAGTCCTCTTTCTTTAGACCACGTGCATAGCCTAGCGAGAAAAAAGAGAACACAGCCGCAATCAGCAATGCCATAACCTCATCACCAATGAATTTGAAAAATACAGTGAGCGGATGTGTATTGGCCGGGTCTACGATTTCTGCGACTGATCCGCTAAGCATTAGAATAACAGGCAACAAAATGGTGAACAGAGTAATCCAAAAAGGAGGCAACGACCGTCCCGTCGTATTTCTGAACTGCTCGTCCAGCCTCTCGGAAGGTCTGACCATGATTCTTTTGCCAATCCAAGCGCCGAAGACCGGGCCTGCAATAATGGCGGATGGAATGCCCACGATGAGTGCATATCCTATCGTGCGTCCAATATTGGCGTTAAAGGCTTCAATCGCGATCATCGGAGCCGGGTGGGGCGGTAAAAGGCCGTGTACCGTCGATAGTCCTGCCAGCATTGGAATACCGATTTTCAGCAGAGACATATTCATTTTACGGGCAACCGTGAACAGGATGGGAATTAATAAAATAATACCAACCTCAAAAAATACTGGAATACCCACGATAAAGCCTACGATCATCATCGCCCAATGAACGCGTTTTTCACCAAAACGATCCATCAGTGTGGTCGCGATGCGTTCGGCACCCCCGGATTCTGCCATCATTTTACCGAGCATGGTGCCTAAACCGATCACGATGGCGATGGAGCCTAGCGTACTACCGAGCCCCTTGGTAATGGAGGCAGTAACTTCATGTCCCGGCATCCCGTTAACCAGTCCGAGAAATACCGACGAAAGCAGCAGTGAAACGAAGGGATTCCATTTGAATTTGGCAATCAGCAAAATCAAAAGAATGACGGTAACTAGCGCCCATATGAGCAGGGACGCGTTATGGCTTAAGCCGAATAATGTGTTCATGAAGGTATGCCTCCTTATTCTTATATGTGTAGTTAAATGTATACTTGTCGACAACTTTAATGTAAAAGAGAACCGCGCCAGCAAGAAACGCATGAAGCGCGGTACATCGGCTCTTTGTCACGCATGTTGCGGCTAGGACGATGTCTTTCTGTAGGGAGACAGGACGCTGTCGTTAACCGCGTTGCGGGTATCACGGTAATGATCCTCAATAAATCCCGACAACTCCTGAGCATTCCCTTGATTTAAAGCGTTTGCAAAGGTTCGATGTTTGTGAATCGTGACTTGTGATTCTTCGATGTTGGACGCAAATCGTTGTTCTGTCGCAGCTAACATGACCGTCAGGATTAACTGTCTCATACCGTTCCAGGTATGAAGAATACGGGTATGGCCTGCTTCCAGAACCAGAGCCTCATGAAAATTAAAATCCTGAAGAGAAAATTCAACGACATCCCTGTACTTGAGAGCGACTTCCATTTTGTCAATCATCTGATTCAAAACAGTCACCAATGTGGCATTATCACTATGTACATACCTTTGTACAACAAAATGCTCAATCAGCATTCGCACATCGAATAGCTCCTCCATATCACCGGGTGTCATGCCGACGACAACCGCCCCCATGCGTTCCAAACGGATCAGTCCTTCGCCCGAGAGTGCCTTCAAGGCTTCACGCACCGGAGAACGACTGGTACCAAAATCGGCAGCAATCTGATTCTCAGATAGCACAGTACCTGGCGTCTGAATACCCCGTATAATCTGAAGCCGAAGTTCACAAGCAATCCTTTCCCCAAGCGATGCGCCCTGTAACCAGGTTGTTGGATATTTCATAGGATACTCCTATCTTGGAAATAATTTTGCATACTGGTATACAAGTTATGGAGTATTATATACCCCGTTTAAGATCCTTGTAAACGGTGTCAGTTGACATCGGTTCCATTTCGCTGCTTTTAGCGTTACAATAGAAGCAGAAAAAAGAAGCAGTGAAAAGTGGAACGAACACGGAAAAGAAGGAGACCGTTTAATGATTATCATTAAAACCAAAGAACAAATTGAAAATATGAAAAAAGCTGGAGACATTTTGGCTGCTTGCCACCGGGAAATTGCCAAAATGATCAAGCCAGGCATTACGACACTGGAAATCGACGCTTTCGCAGAATCCTTTATGAAGAAGCATGGCGCAACACCGGAGCAAAAGGGCTATAACGGCTACCAGTTTGCAACATGTGGCTCACCTAACGATGTGATTTGCCACGGCTTTCCGAATAAGACACCGTTGAAGGACGGGGACATCGTGACGATCGACATGGTTGTGAACCTGAATGGCTGGCTGGCAGATTCCGCTTGGTCGTATGCGGTAGGTAATGTGTCTGAGCAGGCGCAAAAGCTGCTGGACGTTACCAAGGAATCACTGTATAAAGGGATTGAGCAAGCTGTTATCGGTAACCGGATCGGAGATATTTCCCATGCGATACAAACCTACGCGGAAGCGGAAGGCTTCTCGGTCGTACGCGAATTTATTGGGCACGGCATCGGGGAAGAGATGCATGAGCAACCGCAGGTTCCACATTACGGACCGCCGCACCGTGGACCACGCTTAAAAGAGGGCATGGTCATTACAATTGAGCCGATGCTTAACACAGGCACATACCGCAGTAAAATTGATGCGGACGGCTGGACCGCACGTACGTTGGACGGCGGCTTGTCTGCGCAATACGAGCATACGCTGGCCATTACGGCAGAGGGTCCGATCATTTTGACCCAGCAATAAAAGCAGGCATTCATCGGTGACATACAGACTAACGGGTTGAATGAGCTAGACATGTTACAGAAAAAGGGGCTGTCCAGAGGACGGTCTCTTTTGCTATAAGCATCCGCTGCATGTCCGTTCCAGTCCCAGGCATGTTCAGGCAGATCGAATGCTGTACACTGCGAAGACAGAGGGACGCAATCGAGTAGCTCCTTTTTCCGGAATGCATAATGTAGACCTGATAGACTAAAAGACCAAAAAGACACGGCTCCTGTTAGGAGAACGTGTCTTTTTGGTCTATACAGCAACATGCGAGCATGCATGTTAAAAACCTGTTTGTCAGATGCGAACTTCCGCCTCGTTCGGAACGAACTGACGATATTGGAAATACATACGAAGCCGCCAGTGTAACAAGGTCCCGAAGGCTAGGATGAAAAATAGCCCTGCTGTCTGCGGAATGGTAATGTAATGCTGAATAAATTCATGCAACAGCAATCGGATGATCAGCAGGCTGATCAGGATAAAAAAGAAGGTACGTGAGCGTTGCACGAAAACCAGCCCTTCTTGCAATTCAAATTTGGTGCTGCGGATCAACGGGTAAGAAAAAATAAACCAGCCGACCAGAAAAGCGCCCAGCGCCCAAAGCCAGGGAACCCGTACCTCTGGCACCACAAACATCATAAACCCGGTGCTCATGCCGAGCGGAGGAATGATGATTTTTTTGGCATTAATCGGGCGATGACCTGTCTTCATACGGATGAAAATAGCCGATATAGCGATTAAGATCATACCGAAGGTTGCGCCATATTGCAGCAATGGGGTGCTAATATGAAACATGGACTGGCCCCCTCTATAAGGAATATAAGCGTTATTGGACAGACTGCAAACCTTTTACATTATAGCACATATGCAATGGATATATTTAGTTACAGTCTTTCCTTGGGCAAGCGGATTATACGCCTCTTGGTGGTAACGGGTCCTATAATTAGGTCTCTTTCATACTTATGCGAGTTCCTTTGCTTGTACCTCTCCTTGAGCTGATTTTTTCTCCTGACGCATGATATAACCCATGGCTGCAATAATAAGGATAAAGGCGATCAGTGCGAGAAAAGGAATGGTGATAAAATCGAACCAGTTCAGGTAATCCTGTTCACAGGATACTCTGCCGCAGGAAGTTGAAGTTTGCGCAGCTGCTTTGGCGGCTGCATGGATGCGCTGAATGATAAAATGATAGGCCGCAATCGCGCCTCCAATGATAGCCAACGGCATGACGTAACGACGTATCCCCGAATCTCCTCGAAAATATGCAATTCCGAGCAGAAGGGTCAGGGGATACATCAGAATGCGCTGAAACCAGCACAGCTTACAAGGCTCATACCCCAAAATCTCGCTGAGATACAGACTGCCCAAAGTTGCCACACAAGCTACAACCCAGGCGGCAAACAAAGCAATATCCGTTTTTTTAAACGATCCAATCATAGTAACGCTCCTTTTTTAATTCAAATGAGAACAAAATGAACTCACCCGTGTCTTGTCCCATCGGCAGGCATATGCCGATATGCATGTCTTTATCCGTATTGTACTGTATTTTGAGTGCAGGGTCATACTTAAACATATTGACATCATTCACTATCATTTTTATAATTGCAGTAGTTTGGGAAGTTAATGAGGATTCAAGTTAGATATATATTAAGAAATTAGGAGAGTGCCTAGAATGTCGAGCAGTCCAAAAAATGAAACTCTATCTACTATTAGTGAAAGACACGCGGTAAAGAGCTATGTTAAGGATTTTAAATTGCCAGAGGAAGATTTGGAGGCTATTTTGACTGCCGCGATAGAAGCTCCTTCCGCTTGGAACCTTCAACATTGGAAATTCCTTGTCATCGAAAGCGAAGCGGACAAGCAAAAATTGCTACCTATCGCCTACAATCAGGGTCAAGTAGTGGAAAGTTCCGTTACGATTGCTGTATTGGGTGATTTGGAAGCAAACCGTAACACCGTCATTTATGATCAAGCGGTAGAAGCAGGCGCACTGCCAGCGGAAATCCGTGACGCATTGGTAGGTCAAATCAACGGCGCGTACCAAAACCCGCAAGTAGCTCGCGATGCCGCCATCCTGAACTCTGCTTTTGCAGCACAAAACATTATGCTGGCTGCTAAATCTCTGGGCTACGACACTTGCGCAATGGGCGGTTTCATTCCAGCACAATTGATCGAGCAATTCAATATTCCGGCACGTTACCTGCCAACCCTGCTTATTAGCGTAGGTAAGGCACAAGTACCAGCACGTCCATCAGGACGTTTCCCACTGTCTGAAGTTGTTGTAAAAGGTAGCTTCTAAGAAGATTTGTGAATGTAAAAGGGTGTTCCTGCAACCGTTCGTGGTTGGGGAACACCCTTTTTTACGTCGTGTTAGGTGTCAAAAGCCTTTTGGTTAGCCCTTTGTTTAGTCCGAGCGTTTGGACACGAGATATACCAGCTCCAGCGTCAGGATCGGTAGAAAGACAGAAGCCGGATAGGCCAGATAACGCGGCTCCCATTGCGGCTTGAACTTATCCTTAAAGCGCCGAAGCCCCTGAAAGCCGTAAAAATGTCCCCCGTATTGAAAAACAAGTCGAGCCAGCTTTTCCTCGCGCAATGCCTTTTCGCTTTGCCCTACCTGGGACAGCGGTGCCATTCCCAGATTAAATGTCGTATATCCACTCTCCTTGGCCCACTCAATGACCCGTGTGAATAAATAATCCATTGTGCCATTTGGCGTGTCAGGCAAGTGGCGCATCAGGTCAATGGAGACCGTCCGTCCATGATCATAGGCAGGGGCCATCGTAGCGAAAGCGATAACTTTTCCTTCAGAGTCCTTTAGCAATGCAATCGGCGCCAACTGAAGATAGGGCTCTTTGAACCAGCCGAGTGAATATCCCTTCTCCTTGCGCCCGTCCAGCCAAATATTCGAAACATGTCGCATCTCCTCAATCAGTGACGCCTCTAGAGGCGGTTGGATGATTTCGAATGAGTAGCCATCGCGGTCAAAGCGGTTTTTGGCGCTGCGTAGCGCTTGATTGCTTTTGCCCGTCAGTGTAAAGGATTCCAGCGGCACCAATGCTTCCTCGCCCAGTTTGAAAAAGCGATAGCCGTTCTCGTGATAGATGGACAAATACTCCGGTGATGCCTGATAAAATACAGCCGTTAACGCATACCGATCTGCGAACCGCTGAAATTCCTGAATCGCTTCACTCACGCGTTCTTTTGGACCGAGTGGGTCACCTAATACAATCAGTTTGTCCCGACTGCGGGCATAGGGAATGACGACCTGTTCATTTTTGGTCCAATACAGATATTTATCGCCCAGAAAAAGCATGTGGGAAACGAGATTACCACCCTGTCGTTCCAAAAATTCTTTTAGCTTATCGAGCTCCTGTGCGTCGGGTAGATTGCTGATACCACGCTGAGGTCGAAGAAAGAAATACACCGTCAGGAAAACCCATGCCAAAATCAGACTAAACACGGCAGTAACTCCGTAATCGCTCCGGTTCATAAAAAAGTCCAGATGGACCTTGGCGTGCAAATGGCGCATAAACGGAGTATTGGAGCCTGCCCCAATGATAAAATAAGCCCCGGTTACGAGTAGAGATAATCCGCCCCATATTAAAATATTGTGCCGATTCAGTGGTGCACTGACCCGATAAAACCGCGAGCGCGAGATCCATAGCATTAACGCCACGAACAGTAGGAATAAGGCTTCTTCAAAATCCAGACCTTTAATGAAGGTGAAAATGGCGCCGGCCAGCAGCAATATCAATGTCAGTCGTAATGCTCTGCGAATACGCAGAGAGATTCCGTGGGACAGGACGACAAGCATAATCCCGATGATGACTGAGATTTCATGCGACAAGCGCATGACGGGCAGGCTGAGCAAATGCTCAGCAAAACGGAGCCGATATAACAGACCTGGCGTAGCTGCCGACAAAAGAAGCACCACGCCGGAGATGAGTACCAGCTTACCAAGCGCCCATACTCCTAGATCTGCCAAAAACCGGAATTGACCAGGCCAGCCCCATACCTTCTGCCACGCATTAAGGGAGTAGTCCCAGCCCGTCTCAGCTAGCTGATTCAGGCGCTCGTTACGCGGAATCATTTCCAGCGCGGCTAATACCAAGCCGATGAGCCACGGGATGATGTAATAAAAGACACGAAAGACCAGCAGCACAGCCAGTGCCCGATCTGAGTTGGCTCCCGCCATTTGCAGCCCGAGCAGGGCAATGATGTCGAATGCACCGACCCCTCCGGGTGCAAGACTGATCAACCCGGCAATCGCGGCTATTACATAAATGCCGAACACAGCATGCATCGGCAGTTCATGGAGCAAGTGCGAGCCGATCCATGCAAAGGTAAGGCCAGCCAGCAGCCATTCCAGCAGGGAAGCACTGATGGAAGCGGAGATGGTGGACCAGGAAAGCTGTCCTTCTCCCTTGTTGAACCATGTGGAGTACCGTTTGGAGCGCTGCATGATCAGAAATAGCGGCAGGTACAATGCCATTCCCCACAGCGCCCATTGAAGCCACGGATGAGCATCCAGTACAGGCTGTACCGGATACAGATGGACAATGGCTCCCCAAGCCAGCAAAGATAGTCCGGTAATGACGACTGGCGAAAGAAATACGACCGCAGAGGTGATGACACCCAACGGCACCCCGCTTTTTTTATACAGCACTGTGCGAAGTCCCGCTCCTGTAAAGCCTGCAAAACCAAAGACATTATTGAAGGTATTGGAGATCCAGGCATAGCGAAATGTCGTTCCAGGCTTGACCTGAAGCTTGAAATGATGCCTGATTACGTAATCGTATGCGCTCATAGCCGCCACGGCAGCTAGTGAGAACAAGCCAATCTCGATCAGAAAGGTGGCATCCATTCGCCGCAGCTCATGAAGCATACGCGCCAGATTAAAGTCTTTTAGTTCTCGTCCGGCCTCCCATATAATAAAAGCCAGTACAGCCAGTGGTAGCAGAATACGTGTCAATCGTTGCCTGTAGACGGTCATCACGAACTGTACGATTTTAAAGGATTGAATCGGTTTGTGATTAGATTTCATAGATTCACCTGCTTGGAAAAGAATGAGATGTACACGGAATGAAGTGCTTAGATTTCATGCCCGATGAACATTACTATATATTATACCTGTAATAATCGTTTGAATAACAACAGAAGGGTTACGAAATGGGGTTTCAGTTTGATTGCTGTAAATAATTCCAATATAATAATGGAAAACCTAGTGAATTGCTTGGCAATGGAGCTGAACTGGACATGAGTATATGGGATCGTAATCTTTTTATACGTCGCCTGGAGCTGATATGGCCTCCAGATGCTGACAAGAGCCAATATCCGTTTAACTTAAAAGCCTTACACCAGTGGAATGAACTTAAATTCCATCCTTCCGTTACCTATATTATTGGAGAAAACGGTGTAGGTAAATCGACGCTTATGGAGGCAATCGCGGTCGCGTGGGGATTTAATCCAGAGGGCGGTACTAAAAATTTTAATTTTTCTACACAAGCCACGCATTCCTCACTGCATGAGCATATCCGGCTGGTGAGAGGGATAGAAAAGCCGAGGGATGGCTTCTTTTTCCGGGCGGAAAGCTACTATAATGTGGCGACTCATATCGACGAGCTGGATCGCGAAGGTGGAGGCCCACCTATTCGAAACTCCTACGGAGGCAAATCGCTGCATGAGCAGTCGCATGGCGAGTCTTTTTTTGCTGCCTTTGTGCATCGGTTTGGAGGACAAGGATTGTATATTTTGGATGAACCGGAGGCTGCGTTATCGCCTTTGCGCCAGATGGCCATGCTTGCACGGATTCACGAGCTGGTGCAGCAGGGCTCACAGTTTATCATTTCTACTCATTCCCCCATTTTGATGGCGTATCCAGATTCCATCTTGTATCATCTGACACATGAAGGGATCGACATCCGGACACTGGAGGAAACCGATCATTTTATCATCACCAAGCAATTTCTGAATAACAAGGAAAAGATGATACAGGAGCTATTCGAAGATCCACAATAGGGATCGTAGGGACCGCCAGACCGTTCCAGAAATTCACCCTGGTCGTTCGTATGAGAGGGACAACATCGCCATTTCAGGTTGTTCCTTTTTGCTGTCCTGTCAAAGGAAAGATTCAGGGTTATCGGAAGTATTTTATGATTGTTATTTGTCTCTCGCTCTATTAATATAATGAAGAGTTTTGCTGAAATGGTTGCAAAATAAGATTTTCGTATACGAAATAAAGAACCTGAGGAGGACAAAACGCAACATGTCAGATTCACAACAGTTGAAAATGGGACCGCTGGTCATTTTGATGATTAATATGTTTATTGCCATGCTGGGAATTGGCCTCATTATTCCGATCCTCCCTAAGTTTATGAGCTCCTTGGGAGGCAGTGGTGAAACGGGTGGTTATTTGGTTGCTGTGTTTGGCTTAACCCAATTCCTGTTTTCGCCGCTAGCGGGAGAATGGTCCGATAAATACGGACGTAAAAAAATGATTATTATCGGTTTGGTAATCATGACGGCTTCTTCTGTATTGTTTGCTATTGGGGAATCGTTGACCACATTGTATATCTCCCGTTTACTGGGTGGTGCAGGGGCAGCCTTTATGATTCCTCCGATGATGGCCTATATTGCTGACATTACAACGGTCCACAATCGCGGTAGAGGAATGGGGCTGTTGGGTGCCGCCATGTCTCTTGGCTTTGTGATCGGTCCTGGTGTGGGCGGTTTGCTGGCAGATATCTCGATTCGTACGCCCTTGTATGTTTCGGCGGCCGTATCGGGCGTAGCTGCACTGATTTCCTTGATTATGCTACCCGAAACCTTATCACTGGAAAAACAGTTGAAGTTTCGGAATGTCAAGGCCAAACGGGACAATGTGATTAAACAGTTTGCCCTTTCTTTCCGCAAGCCTTACTTTATGCTGCTGATTATGATATTCACCTTAACCTTTGGACTGACACATTTTGAAACGATGTTTCCTTTCTTTGTGACGGGGAAGTTTCATTATAATGAGCGTGATATTGCTATCATTATTACCGTAGGTGCACTGGTCGGAACCGTGATTCAAGCTGTGGTAATCAGTCCGATGTTAAACCGTTTTGGCGAAAAAGGTGTCATCATCGGTTCCTTTCTGTTTTCGGCGATTTCCCTTGTGCTTATGCTGCTCTCTGGCAACTTTTATTATGTACTCGGGGTATCGCTCATCTTCTTTACCGCTACGTCGTTGCTTCGGCCAGCCATTAATACTGCTTTATCCAAAATGGCGGGGGATGAGCAGGGAGTTGCAGCTGGTATGAACAATGCTTATATGAGTATTGGTAATATTCTAGGACCTGCGCTTGCGGGTACATTGTTCGAGGTGCATATCAATTTGCCATACATTTTTGGGGCAGCCATTCTCATTCTTAGTTTGGGTCTGGCTGTAAAATGGAAAAGCAGAGATACGCAAACCACAGCGGTTTAATGTTGTTCTTTTCGTGAAATTAGTCTCTTTTGGTGTGAACTGTGACGTTCTTGTGAACCGCAGATGGCGCCGAAGGAGGCTATTTTTTTTGCATACATCGCGAAACGTTAATGAAACGACAGAATCTTGGGTAATAATGCATGATGAGTTTACAACAAGACAAATAGTAGAGCTAAAAGCCAGATAATATGTAAAAAAACAGCTAGAAGGAGATGAGAGCCGATGGAAGAGCGGAATGAGCAGTTATTTTATACAGGAACTTATGCGTCTCGTCAGGAAAGAGGAATATATGTATGTGCTTTGTGTGTGACCAATGGTGATCTGCGCATTGTTGGAGGTGTGGAAGGAATGGAGAGGCCTTCTTTTCTCGCTCTACACCCGGATGGGACGAAGCTGTATGCGCTACCAGTGAAACAGAAGGAGGCGAGCTGTATGCGTATCAGGTGAATGCCCAGACGGGGGAATTACATCCTTTGGATCGAAAAGGGACGGAGGGAGCGCATACTTGCTATGTTTCCGTAACAACCGATGGACGATATGTGCTGGCTTCTAACTATTCAGGCGGCAATGCCGTTGTGTTCCCTGCGACGGAAGCAGGAGGATTAGGAGACATGTCGGGGCAAGTTCAGCATACCGGCTCAGGTATTCGCCAGGACCGCCAGGATGCGGCACATCCGCATTCGATTATTCCAGATCCTTCAGGACAGTATGCCATGGTATGTGATCTGGGACTGGACCAGATTGTGGTATACCGTTTGACGGAGGATGGAAAACTGGTGACCCATCGTGAGACAGATTTGCCACCCGGTTCTGGACCGCGTCATCTGGTTTTTCATCCTTCGCGTCCATATGCTTTTGTCGCCAATGAGTTGAACAATACAGTCGCTGTGTTTAGTTATAACGAACGTAATGGTGAGCTTACATTGCTGCAAAGCCTGTCCACACTGCCAGAAGGCATTATAGATGTAGAAAATACAGCAGCCGATATTCGGATTACGCCCTGTGGACGCTTTTTGTATGTGTCAAACCGCGGCCATGACAGCATCGTGCTATACCATGTCGATCTGGACAGCGGCAAGCTGAAGACGGTTGAATGGGTGGAAACCTTCGGCAGCACACCCCGTAACTTCAACATCCTGTCCGGTTATCTGGTAGTAGCGAATCAGGATGGAAACAACATCGTATCCTTTGCCATCCATAGTGAGGATGGACGGCTGACCCGAACGGGATATGTGCTGGAGGTTCCTTCACCTGTATGTATTGAACCTGTTCGCTAATCGGATAGCATGTGGCAAAAGAGTACGATATAAGTGGATGAAAAATAAAACACGGCGCTTTGTTTCCCATGAAAGGCATGGGCCAAACGCCGTGTTCAGGTCTTGAAGTGGTCTAAAAGCTATTTGCTGCTATCGCCAGCTTCTACCGCTACTGTTTTGGCATGATTTTCTGTATGTTTGTAGTACAAACGGAACAGGATATCCTGATTGTAGTTACCGAATCCGGTACCGAACAGGGTAACCCCTCCAACATGCTGGGCATCATCCAATATGGCAATGCGGAATTTCCATTGCTTCTGATCAATCAGCACTTGGCTTAAAGTCACGTCGGATATTTGCTTGCCATCCATAAAGGTACCTTCGGAGGTAACGCGAAGTCTTTTAAGGAGACCATATTGATTGATAAAATCAGGCCACCATGCAGGTGTGTATTTACCACGGTTATCCCCGAAATCCCCTGGGCTGGTCCATGTACCCAAATTCACATCATTTAGGAAAAAAGTGATATCTGAAGGCCAATTATCATTGGTAAAAGGGGCCTCGGATGATAGTTCCATCGAAATTTCCAGTTCCTCAGCTTTTTGGCTGGACAGTAGGAAATTTGGCACCTTATAATCCATATATCCCTGGCTAAACCACAGAATTTTGGAATTGAAGCGCTCAGGGTCCAAGAATGAACGAGGCTCATCGAATTCACCAATGATCTTTTCGACGGTAGCCAGTCCGCAGGTCGCCTGTATTTCAAAATCTGTAAAGTGTCCGACAGAAATTTCCGTCTGATGGAATTGTCGTACATCCTGCTGATAGCGTGGCATGGCGATTTCAATTTTGTCTGTAGCCAGTGAGCACACTTTCTGTACCCCGCCTCGTCCAGGCAGCATTTTGGTCGAAATAATGGACGCTCTCTCCAGTTTCTTGACATGCATCGTCATAATCGCACTGCTGAGCCCCAACGCTTCCGCCAGCTCACGTATATTCATAGGCTTCTCCGCAAGCAGAACAATCATGTTTAGCCGAACCTCACTGGCCAGCGCTTCATAAACGGGAAGTGATTTTTCAGAAATGTCCAGTTGCATAGTTCCTCCAATTCTAACGCACATCATAAATTGATGGTAGTTTAACATATATGGATTTTTTTCAATAATCATACATAAAAAACGATATGATTTACATTTATATAAACAATATACCCTTTCCTTGATCACTGGCACAAGCCTAACCCCTCAAAAAGCCGGAAATTGTTCAAAAAACAGGACACCCCATGAACTCTTTCTTTGTTGTTGGGATGTCCTGTGATGGTATGTGATTTGCAGGGTGGATACGGGATAGAGTCATGTGCCATTGGTGTTAGGACCGGATATGTTCTTCTGCCAAAGAAGAGTCAGCCGTTTTATCTTTATCTGCTGTGTGTACATCCTGATGTTGAGAAGCATCTGCCTTGATCAAGCCGGGGTGACCAACATAAGGACGATCACTGCGCGAGCGGCCTCGGGTAAGTCGGAAGCCAATCAAGAACAGCACAAGCTGAACAGCCAGTATGTAGGGAGACGCTTCCGGTCCGATCCATTGAAACAGAGCGACAGCGGCGATCACCATGCACAACAGGCTTGTTGGAAAATGGGATGCCGTCACGTCCAGATCATTTTGCCTGCGCAGGGTCATCAGCCGGTATACATACAGTAGGGCGATCAAGCCAGAAACGAACCTCATCCATGCACACCCTATGAGCCATGAGGCAGATTGTACAGTGTCGGGCAGACTAACATCGACATGGCTGGAGGCTATCAGTTCCACAACCAGCCTTGAGACCAACCAGACGATTCCTGCCAGCGCCAACGGACCAGCTGCTGGACGTAATAGCTTCCACAATGCTGTTCCCCAGCCCGGAGCATGAGATTCCAGCAGAACCAGACGCCGTTCCTCGATGAGTTTGTTCATTTCACGCTCCAGTGATTTGAGAAGCAATTCTCTGCGGAACGTATCACATTCCCGAAGGGATGCTTGAACCTGCTCTTGAAGGTGAGGGGTCAAATAGGGAGCAGCTTTGGCTTCCTGAAGAGCGTGGATGAGTCCGTTCTGGTACTGCTTTTCGCTGTTATTGAACCCATTCTGGGTAGCGGTTTGGAGACAACCAGCTAATCGTCCATAGATACGCAGCGATTCCTGTAATTCTTCCAGCCGCTGCTGACGCGAATTTCGAAGCTGGGCTGCACTGTGAACATACAGCCATACCAGCAAAGATAACGCCAGCAGGAAGGCAATCAGACCGGGTGAGATATATGCGACTAACGCCGCGAAGTCCGTCGGGGACACCCGCAATCCCTCCTTCCATTGTTCTTTCTACACTATTGCACAGACTACACAGGCATTTCAAGGGCTTGTATACCTTTGACCAGGATATATGAAGTATTTTTTGGTAAAATAGACAAGATACAAGCAGGAGGGTAGATTCGGTATGGATAAAAATATAAAAATTGCAACAGAAGATCATGAGACATCGAATCGATATCTTGCACGGGTTTAAGCTGGAGATAAAACGGATAAATAACAGTAAGTAAATTATAGACAGGAAGAAGGCATATTTATATGAAAGTTATTATTTTTGGAGCAACTGGAACCATTGGTCAAGCGTTAGTAAAGGAAGCAATCAAGCGCAAGTATGAAGTGACAGCAGCGGTCCGCGACCCCCAACGTGTGACGGAGCGAAGTGAATACTTGACGGTGGTTCAAGCAGATATTCTAAATCCGAATTCCGTTACGGAAGTGGCCAAAGGGCACGATGCTATCATTAGCGCGTACGGTCCCAAGTTTGGAGAAGAGGAAGAACTGCTCGAAGCGACTCGTTCTTTGCTGGAAGGAACCCGGCGTTCCGGCGCGGAGCGCATACTTGTCGTTGGCGGAGCGGGAAGTCTGAAAACAGAAAACGGTGAACGCCTCATGGATACCGCCGAGTTTCCGGAGGAAGTGAAGCCGCTGGCGGCTGCCCATGCAGATGCACTGGAGCTGTACCGCGCTGCGGATGTAGACTGGACCTATTGTAGTCCTGCCGGAATGATTGAATCGGGAAAACGTACAGGACAGTTCCGTATTGGCTTGGATCATTTGGTGGTTGACGAATTAGGCCATAGCCGTATCTCGGTCGAAGATTATGCGGTAGCCCTGATTGATGAGTTAGTAGAAGGGGAATTTGTCAATTCCCGTTTTACAGTCGGGTATTAATAAGCAGGGATAGCCATATGGGAGGCGAAAAGCATGTATATGGTGACCGCCGAAGAAATGCGGCAATTGGATCGGTACACAATTGACAGGCTGGGTATCCCGGCCCTTACGTTGATGGAAAATGCCGGGTGCGCGGTAGCTGACGAGGTATTGAAGCTACGTGCCGAGAGAAGTGGGAAGAGCAATGGCGGCTTCTCAGTAGGCACTTCTGATCTAACACGTGGGATTGAGCGTGCTGAAGTGTTAGGGCCGCAGTGGGCAGAAGAGGTTACACACACAGGGCCGGGGGATATACCGGGACATGGCGGTGTTATACGGACAGAGTCGTGGAGTCAAGGACGACATGACTTACGGGAACGAGAACACTGGTATATCCTCGTAGGTAAAGGCAACAACGGTGGTGACGGACTGGTAGCGGCCCGCCATCTAACGGATGCAGGGCTGCGTGTCACCGTTGTGTACGTCGAGCCGCCAGACACGCTGCGCGGTGAAGCGGCTGCGCAGCGCGATATCATCGCGGCTCTGGGAATCCCGTCTGTCCTCTATGGGCGGGATTCCCTCGACCTGTGCGGCGCTTCTGGCATCGTCGATGCCCTGCTGGGTACGGGCACGCAAGGCCCGCCGCGCGAACCCTACGCCTCGCTGATCCGCGAGGCCAATGCCAGCGGCGTGCCGCTCGTGTCGGTAGACGTGCCTAGCGGCCTCGACGCCGACACAGGTACGCTGCACGAGCCGTGCATTCGTGCGCGCGTCACCGTATGCCTCGCCTACTTGAAGCGTGGGCTCGTCCAATATCCGGGCGCCGGGACTGCAGGCGATGTGGTGGTACGCTACATCGGTATTCCACCCGGCCTTGCACGTGAGTGTGGCGTGCAGCTGCGGCTCTTGACCCGTGACACGCTGCGCGCTGCACTGGATGTGGATGTAAGCCGCAGCCGCGTGCCGGACGGGCACAAGGGCACCTACGGCCATGTTCTCGTCGCGGCCGGAAGCCTGCGCATGAGCGGCGCGGGCTTGCTGGCCGCACGTGCCGCTCTGCGCATCGGCAGCGGCCTTGTCACGTGGGCGGTGCCCGAGGCGTTGTTGCCGCGCGTCATTGGCGCCGCGCCGGAACTGATGCTCGCTGCCGCAGCAGCAGGCGGAGACGGCGAATGGAATGCCGACTCCGCAGACGAGCTGCTACAGCTCGCGCAGGCACGTGATGTGCTGGCCGTCGGCCCCGGCCTCGGCCGCTTTGCAGGGGACACCGGCTGGCTGCGCCGCCTGTGGGAAGAATACGGCGGTCCGCTCGTGCTTGATGCGGACGCCTTGAACATCCTCGCCTCGGCGGGGCCTGAGCTGGAGGCTTGGAAGCCGAGAAGTGCGGCGGTCGTACTAACGCCGCACCCCGGTGAAATGGCTCGTCTGCTGGGCATACCGACAGCAGAGGTGCAGCGTGACCGCATCACCCATGCCCGGGAGTACGCCCGAACACGTGGGGTCACGCTGGTGCTCAAAGGAGCGCGCACTGTCATCGCTTGTCCCGACGGAACAGCCTACGTCAATACCACAGGCCATGCTGGGATGGCGACAGGCGGTGCGGGCGATGTGCTGACAGGCATCATCGCAGGTTTGCTGGCCCAGGGTCTGAATGCTGCGCAGGCAGCAGCCTTTGGCGTGTATCTGCATGGTGCGGCTGGAGAAACAGCCGCACGTCATCGCCAGCATCCTGCCTCTGTGATAGCTGGCGACATTATTGAAGCCCTATAGGCCATAGCAGCAGTGGCAGGAGGAAGGCCAGCATGATCTGTAATCCATATTCACGGTTCAGCCAGTACCTTCCTCCATAATACAGCAGTGTAATCCCTGCACCTGCTATGCCGTTGCTCCATGAAATGCCCGTTCCGGCAGGCGACATCAAAGAACCTAGCAGGAGAAAGACGCTGAATCCTGCAGCGAGGTATAGGGTGAGTTGCTCGGGCTTACGAAGCCAGGGTAAAAGATCGCGTAGCGCATCAGCGGCAAGAGCGGCAGGAAGGGCAAAACCATAGGCCCACAGCTGCGCGGTCAGTTCACCACTATTGCCTGCTATAGTCAGAGGAATTCCTGTTATTTCCTCTGTCAGATAGCAGTAGACCCATAAGAGACCAAAAACCAATCCTCCACAGGCCAGTTTATTCAGCGCATAACAACCAAGCTCCATCCGCCAAGGCATTTTGGAATTAAATTCATTCCAAGGCTGTCTCATGTTGCGACTCCTCCTCTTATCACACTCGGTATTCATAACCAATCAAGGAATTTATTTTCAATTACAATCCGCTTACCGTTTACGACACTTCAGTTTACGTTAGCTGTGTATCATGTTCCTAAGCAAAATAAAGATTGCGGATAGCCGCGGTACGGAAAGGCGGGGATTGCATGATACAGGCGGTTATTTTTAATCTCGAAAGTACATTGTTAGACCCCGGAGGACGAGGCTTAACCCAGGGAATGCGTGACATTTTCAGATGGAAAGGTATACAGGTAACTGAAGAACAGGTATCTCATGGGCGAGGAATGCCGATCCGGGATCATATTGCGAATGTGCTGGGACTTTCAGAGGTTCGGAAAAAATGGCTGGAGTGCTTTGGTGCGCATCCTGGCAGAGCGGATATTGAGCATATTTATCTTGAGCTTGTCCCTGTTCTCCGCTCCTTGATCCAAGGGGCTGAGCCTGCTATCGGTATAGACAGGGCGCTGCAGGAGTTGCAGGATCGTCGCATTCAGTCAGGCGCCACTGCATCCTGTCCGATGGAAATGCTCAGTCACAAGTTTACGCCTGCACAGTCACCCTATACGTTGGATTGTATGGTAGCCCCTTGTGAAGTTTCGCAGGGGAGGCCTTATCCGTGGATGATCTATGAAATTGCACATCGCTTGCAGGTATTCCCACTTAGCGATATTGTGAAAGTAGGAGATACAGTAGCCGATATGCAAGAGGGACGGAACGCCGGTGTATGGACGATTGGTGTGTTGAACCATAACGAAAGCGTGACGACCGCAGCTCAAACGACCAGCCATGAAGCGGATGACAGAGTGGCTGAGGAACGGCGCAGACAGAGTGTATATGGTTTGAAAAGGGCAGGAGCCCACATCGTGATGAACTCGGTCGCTGACTTGCCGCGTATTTTGCGTGAAATCGAAATGCTCCAGCATACGGGAGGCTATCCTTCTTATACGAAACAGGTGAAAACAGCCGCGCTACCTCCATCATAAGAACAGGTATGAGTCTGGAGTGCTTGAATACACACTTCTAGGTTATATGTATGCACCTACTCGGATAAAGGTGAACTCTGCTTGGCTTTCAAAACATAAAAATGGAGCACTCGCTACGTTTGCGAATGCTCCATTTTAGTTTACTCCTTTTTGTCTGTTGAACTGAAGAATTTATGCGATCTGAATAACTTGAACACCCCAGGCTAATCCTGCGCCGAAGCCAGCCAGGACGACAATATCACCAGCTTGAATTCGCTGCTGTTCCATAGCTTCCGCGAGCGCAATGGGAATAGAAGCAGCTGACGTATTTCCGTATTTTTCGATATTTATAAAGAACTTATCCAGTGGAATTTTCAACTTAACTGCCGCATGTTCAATGATTCGGATATTGGCCTGATGCGGAATGATCAAAGCAATATCATCTATGCTTAATCTTAATTCCTCCATAACTTTAGTCAGCATAGATTCCAGAATGCGCACCCCAAACTTGAAAACCTCTCGTCCATGCATTGTAATAGGCCCTGTGACGGGGGAGATCAGCATGTCTGCTCCACGTTCTTCCGAGCCAAGCAAGGAAAAAGACGAGAAAGCACCGGGATGAGATTGAAGGACAACAGCACCTGCTCCATCTCCAAATAAAACGGCGGTATTACGGTCCTGCCAATCTACGATTTTGGAGAACTTGTCTGCTCCAATCACCAGGACGTTGTGGTATGCACCCGCCTTCATCATGTCACTGCTGATCGAGAGGGCATATACAAAACCGGAGCAGGCTGCCGATAAGTCGAATGCAGGTGCGCGGCTTCCTAGCTTTTGCTTGACCAACATGGCCGTGGAAGGGAAAGCATAGTCAGGGGTGGACGTTGCCACTACAATAAGATCCACATCTTCCGATGATAATTGAGCACGGTGTAAAGCATGAGTTGCAGCCAGGACGGCAAGATCAGAGGTTTCTGCGGATGCTTCTGCGATATATCGCTGACGGATACCTGTTCGCTGAGTGATCCATTCATCGGATGTATCCAGAGATGCGGCTAATTCCAAATTGGTGAATAGTGATGCCGGTACATAGAATCCTGCACCCGTAATAGTAATGCCGTTGGGCTTGAGAGCTGATTGCATGAACGTTTCCCTCCAATAAAATAATCACACAAAAGACCGTAAAGACCAAAAAAACCAAAAAACGATATGGATAAAAATATAACACAAGCCAATTAAAAAGGAAATATGTAAAAGAGCAGCTCGCTGTGTGAGAATCAATAATCATTATGAGGCTTGCTTATATGGGTATTCAGTGCTAATATTTAGACACAAAAAACCCAAAAACGAATTCATAGAGAATTACACAGGGAGGTTACAACGCTATCGTGTCACTTACTAAACGCCGACTGCAATTTTTGCATACATTAGTGGAACTGTACCAAAAAACAAAACTACCTATTCATTATGAGGCCTTGGCTAAATCATTAGGGGTTAGTAAGTGGACGGCCTATGACATGCTGAAAGAAATTGAAAAGCTCGGGTTTATTACGCGCAGCTATGAGGTGAATACCAAGGTAACCGGACGTTCACAGGTTGTATTTGTACCTACAGATAAAGCTTCGGATTTGTTCAACCAGTCCCGGAATGAATTAGTGGATCTGGTGGATTGGAAAAAAACCGTCGAGAATATCTCGGGACTGCTCAAGGATTTGAACAATACAGGTCCCAATGAGGCGGTCCGAAAAATTTGGGCTGAAATTCCTGAAGCCAGTGTCAGAATCAATTTTTGCGCCTATATTATAGGGCTGCTTTTGATGTACTTGAAGAAGCTGGGAGGTAAAAGAGGTCCCTGGATTCAGCGGATTGTCCTTACAGCGCCAAGCAAGGAAATGGGCATGACCATGTTTGTTGGCACTGTGTTGGGTATGGCCTTACAAACGATGAACGATGAACTAGGCCTTGAAATTACGGAGCTGGTTTCCCGTTTTCTGCAATCCATTTCGGATCTTTCTGACGAGGAAAAAGGGTTGCTTTCCGATTTTCTAAGCGAGGCTTTTCATTTTTGAATATAACAGGAATGAGTCATTTGTGAGGAGAGGAAGCTGGCCTCCTTACGTTTAGTTTTTGGGTCTTTTGTGTGTTTGGACGCATGCAGTAAATACATGTAAAGGGGTTGCGTATATGCCGAAGGTAGGATTGGTTTTGGGTGGGGGAGCAGTCAGAGGACTTGCTCATTTGGGGGTACTGAGAGCGTTCGAAAGACACGGGATTCAGGTCGATTGTATCATCGGTACGAGTATGGGCGGCATTGTTGGCGGACTTTATGCGGCGGGTGTTCCTACGGATGCTCTATTGGATTGTATTAAAAAGACACCTAAATACCGCCTGTTGGATATCGGCATACGCCATCGTGGTTTAATTGGCGGTAACAGCATGAATACGGTGGTGAATGAGCTACTGCAGCAGTATGGACAGCATACGCAGAAGATTGAGGATCTTCTTATCCGTTTTGAAGCTGTTTCTGTCGATTTACTGGAAGGCAAGCAATTCATTTTTGAACAAGGTGATTTGGTGACAGCACTGCGGGCTACGATGGCGTTTCCTGGCTTATTCGCTCCTGTGATGCATGAAGGCAAGATGCTGGTCGACGGAGGGGTATTAAACAATTTGCCTGTAGAAGAGATGAGTCGGGAAGCAGATTGTTTAGTAATTGCTGTTGATGTGGCACGGGGACATGAAAAGAAGCCGCCGCGAAATATGGTGGAAGTTGTATACCGCTCTTACAGCTTGATGACCGCCGAACGAAAGCATAATAGTCTCCGGCTAGCAGACGTTGTTATTCGCCCTGAAGTCGGACATATTGCGGCGTTTGATTTTACAAAATGGCCTGAATGCGTCGAGGCTGGCGAGGAAGCGGCTGAATGCATCATGGATGAACTGAAGCCGCAAATAGCCAATCATGGGCAATCAGCACAGATGCATGTTTAGTATGTAAAGAAAAGAAGTGCCTCTTAGTCGACACGCACGCATAGATCATCTGCCACTGATCCGCTCCAGACACATCTTGTATTCATCTGTTGAAAACGCAAATGACCCGTAAAAGAAACGCTTTTTCAAAGGTTCATCTTACGAGTCACAATTCATCATGCATGGGTAATCCCTTTTTTACTATTCAGCATTTTTCACCCGGAACTGGTCAGCATGTCGCTGCAGATTGTTTGATAGTGTGGTCAGATTGCGTGCTACTTCGGATAGTTCTTTTACCGCTAGAGCCTGCTTCTGAGCGCTTGCTGATACATCTTCTGTCATTCCGGCAGTCTGCTGTGCCGCGCTGGCTGTGTGATTTAAATGTTGATCTACGCTGTGACGTACCTCTTGCATCTCTGCCGTCAATTGAGCCAGATGTGCAGCTAACTCCTGAACTTCCTGTGAAACCTGGGTGACTTTGTCAACAGACTGTAGACATACCGAAATTTGTACTTCTTGTTCATTGACGGTCTTTATGTTTTCATCAAATTGATCACCCATTTGCTCAATTTGCTCAACAAAGCTTCTTAAGATTTCATCGATTTCACGAATCGATATGGCGGATTGCTGGGCAAGTTGTCCCATTTCATGAGCGACCACAGAAAAACCCTTGCCAGCTTCGCCTGCACGTGAGGCTTCAATAGAGGCATTAAAGGACAAAATCTGCGTCTGCTTTACGATGCCCTGTACCTGCTGACCGATGTTAGCCGCCTCGCGGGATTTTTCGGTTAACGCGTGTGACATGCGCTGCATCTGCTTGATACGCAAGGCGCTTTCTCGTCCTTTCTCTAATAACAGTTCATGCTCACTAGCTACCTGATTACGAACCTCATTGAGATGATGGGCCGTATCCGTAAATTGTTGCACATGGCTTCCGACTTCATCCAGCGTTTGTCCTAATCGATCAGATTGTTGAACCGATTCCACCGCTTGATCCGCTTGGTTAATAGAGACATCGGCAATTTGCTGGAGTGTACGGGACAGTTCCTCAGTCTGGTGGAGTGTTCCTTCCGTTGTCACGACGATATTCTCCGATGCGTGCTGGAGTGTGCTTGAACTGCTTTGAATATCCACAATCATATTCGACATGGCTTCCACCATTTTGTTCGTCAATTTGCTGATTTCGCCTAACTGATCATATGTTACTTGCGACGATGTAACCGTAAGGTTGCCGTCGGCTACTTGCTCCAGTGTATTTTTAATAAATCTCACCTGACGCAGTATCCGTCGGGTTACCAGCATCATAGCCGCAATTGAGATGATCAGAATGATGGAGATAACAGGGATAACTAATCGGTAGGCCTCGGGCAAGGTATGTTCGTATACTTCAGTCACAGAGGACAGGGATCTGTCGATTCCCAAATATCCAATGATGGTTCCATCGGTATCCTTAATGGGAGTAAAGGAGGAAAACATCGTCCCCCACTCAGGGTCCGTTGTAATATCTGTAGTTACCGTTTCCCCTTGTTTTAATTTCTCTTCCGTTTCTTTAAGGGTAAAACTTACAGGAGTTCCGAATGGACTGTAGTCTTTGTCGTTCCATGCGGCTCCATCCACTGTAATTTTCCACTCATTTCCAACCCGGTTGTACATATAGATGTACAGGATTCCAGTTTGCAACCTGAGCGTATTTAACTCGTTCCGAAGCTGCTTATACTCGCTGCTTTGCTCAGATGAATTAGTGTTTAAGCTCTTGACTGCGGACTTGTCCAGTAACTGGGCCGTGTTCTTTGCCAGCGTTTCATTGTTTAGCTGCATGGTTGATAGAGAAGCATTTTGGATAGATTGATTGGTCGTCCACAGAACAATAACGCCAATCACTATTAAAGGAATGAGCAAGATGAAGTAGAGTTTGGATTGTAATCCCATTCTTTTTTTAACGCTGCTTTTCATAATATGCTCCTTACTATATTTTTTTCACCTTCATATATATCGTGTACAAATAGGAAAATATGAATAGTAATTCAGATGTTTCATGATTTTTTTGCGTATTTGCGTAAATTCTCATGAAAAAAGCCTTAGCCCGGTAAGTACCGAGTTAAGGCTGTATCTTATAACTTACAAATCGTCAAATCCGTTGTCATCTCCGACCTTGCCATAATTGCGTGATTTTGCTTCAAAAAAGTCCGTTTTTGTCGCATTTAGCGCTTCGTCTGAGAATGGTTTAATCCAAGGCATACAGTTTACATCTACGCCTTCGTACGCTTTGTCCATACCAAGCAATCTCAGGCGCATATTTGCCATGTATTTGATATAATCGCTCAGCTCGTGCAAGTCGATGCCGCGAACCTCTTTGAGCGTATAATGCGCCCAATTCGTTTCCAGCTCCACAGCGCGGTTAATCATACGATAGACATAGTCCGTATTTTCCTTGGTGTTCAGCTCAGGGAAGTCAGACAATAGCTGCTTAAACACTTCAGCAAAAAAGTAGCAATGCTGATTTTCATCACGCTGAATATACGAGATCATTTGGCTGGTTGCCATCATTTTCTGATCACGGGCCAAATTGTAGAAGAAAGCAAATGTACTGTAAAAGAAAATGCCTTCCAGAATCAAATCGGCTACCATCGCTTGGAAAAAGGTTTGTGGGTTCTGCTCATCGCGGAACTCTTGATAAATGTCCGAGATGAATGTGTTACGCTCCAGCAGGACAGGATCGTTTTTCCAGTATTCAAAAATTTCCTTCTGTTCCTGATCTGACACCAAAGAAGACAGAACGTAGGAGTAGGACTGGTTATGCACCACTTCCTGCTGCCCGATAATCGCCGAAATAGCTTCCAGCGAGGAATCGGTAAAATAGCGTTTTACATCCCCGACAAACATCGTTTGCATGGAATCCAGCACAGCCAGCAAGCCGATGTTAATTTTGAAGGTGCGCTGTTCTTCGGCATCCAGCACAGGGAACTGGGACGCGTCCTTGGACATCGGAATTTCATCTGGAATCCAGTGGTTCAGCAGCAGTACTTTATACAGTTTGTACATATGCGGCATCCGAATATCGTTCCAATTCAAAATACCGGAGCTTTCGCCTTCAATAATACGGGTAGAGCGATTTGGCGCTTCCGTGTTAAAAATCTTCTGTAACTGCATGAGAGCTTCTCTCCTTTAGTTTAGGATGCGCAGCTATCACATTCTTCAATCGTCAGTGCGCGGCTGCGTACATAATAGGTCGATTTCATACCTGATTTCCAGGCATGGATGTGCAGCTCTAAAAATTCAGTTGCTTTAATATCAGGCCGTACATACAGGTTAAAGCTTTGGCCTTGGTCAATATGACGCTGACGTGCAGAAGCCATGTTGATCGAAGCGTGTTGATCCAGCAAGAAAGCTGTCTTGTAGTACCAGATGGTTTTCTCGTTCAAGTCCGGTGCTGGGTTAGCGATCTTGTAAGTTGTTTTCTCTTCATAGGAAAGCAACTCATACAATGGATCAATGCTGGCGGTAGAGCCTGCGATGATAGACGTGGAACCGTTAGGCGCGATGGCGAACAGCCATGCGTTGCGGACACCATTTTGTTTGACTTCTTCTGCAAGCTCGCTCCACTCGGACGTAGTGACAAATTTGCCTTCACGTGTACCGTCCGTATAGCCACGGGAAGTGAAATAGTGCCCGCTAGACCAGTCAGAACCCTCGAATTTCGCATAACGGCCTTTTTCTTTCGCTAGCTCCATGCTGGATTTGACTGCCAGGTAGTTAATCTTTTCATACAAATGATCGTTATAGGTTACCGCTTCATCGGATTCCCAACGGATACCTTCCAGTGCGAGTAGATGATGCAGTCCAAATGTACCCAGACCGACAGCGCGATATTGGCTGTTCGTATATTGTGCTTGCAGCACTTCAATGTTGTTGATATCAATAACATTATCCAGCATACGTACCTGAATCGGTACGAGGCGATCCAGCACACCTGCCGGAACCGCACGAGCCAGATGGATGGAGTTCAGGTTGCAAACAACAAAGTCGCCAGGAATTTTGGAAATAACAATGCGTGTTTGTCCGTCCTTGGTGACCAGTTCTTCTTTTTCCACTACAGTTGCAGATTGGTTTTGCATAATTTCCGTACACAGGTTGGAGGAATATACCATACCATGGGCGCGGTTCGGGTTGGCCCGGTTTACCGTATCACGATAGAACATGTACGGTGTACCTGTTTCCAGTTGTGATTTCATCAGGCGCTTCATGATGTCGATGGCAGGCACTGTAATACGAGAGAGAATGGGATGCTGTGACGCCTCCTCATACTTTTCGCGGAAGGTACCTGAACCGAAGGTTTCATCATAAAAATCTTCCAGGCCCAGTGGACGACCCTTGTCATCTTTCCAGCCCATCACCTTCTTCACTTCATGCGGACAGAACAGATTCCATTCGCCCCGTGCTTCGACCCGCTCCATGAACAGATCGGGTAGACATACGCCGTGGAACACGTCATGTGCACGCATCCGCTCGTCACCGTTGTTCAGCTTCAGGTCAAGGAACGCGAGGATGTCCTTATGGAATACGTCCAGATATACGGCAATTGCACCTTTGCGAGTACCCAATTGGTCTACGCTAACAGCTGTATTGTTCAGCTGACGAATCCACGGAATGACGCCAGAACTTGTATTTTTATGTCCACGGATATCGGACCCGCGCGCCCGTACTTTACCGAGGTATACGCCGATGCCGCCGCCCATTTTGCTAAGACGGGCTACATCCGTATTGGAGTCGAAAATACCTTCCAGGGAGTCGTCTACGGTGTCGATAAAGCAGCTGGAGAGCTGTCCGGCCACCTTTTTTCCGGCATTGGACATGGTTGGTGTAGCTGCCGTCATGTACATGTTGCTCATCGCCCAGTATGCTTCCTTGACCAGCTCCATACGCTTGTCGGCAGGCTCTTGGTGCATCAGGTACATCGCGATGATCATGTAGCGTTCTTGCGGCAGTTCCATTACGCGTCCATCAAAATCATTGGCCAAATAGCGCTCAGACAGCGTTAATAGCCCGATATAATCGAACAGCAGGTCATTTTTCGGCAATATGGAATCGCCCAGCTCATCAATCTGCTCCTTGGTATAGTAGTCGAGCAGTTCTTGACGGTAAATTCCTTTTTGGACCAAATCGGTAATCAGCGGATAAAAAGCGCCGTAAGGCTCGTCCGCATAGGATTTGTAACGTCGGTGAGTAGCAGCTTTTTTATACAAGGAAGTGAGCAAAGCACGTGCAGCGGCAAATTTCCAGTCCGGTTCTTCCTTACTAACCAATTCAAGGGCAGCCATCGCAAACGCGTTGCTGATGTCATCCCCCGTGACTTCGTCCCGGCGTAGCTTGCTAGTTACACCGCGAATGAGACGATCTTTATCCAGCTTGTCCAGCCCGCTGAGTACACGGTCGGCATATACGGAAATGCGTATTTCATCAAAAGCCAACTGGCGATTGTTTGGTTTGGTTACGAGTTGTGGCATAGGATTAATTCCTCGCTTTCCTGATTTGGAATCATACTTGGGAATAGCATGAAAATGATCATGATGAGAAGATAATGGCGAAAAAAGCGATGGTCAGACAGCATTTGGGGGCTGTATGTAATCCAATAACATAGAAATAGCGATGCACCTGCCAATGAAGGGGGAAAAGATGGTTCCCGTACGATTTATCGGCTACATCACTATATTTAGACGTGTTATGAATATTTAACCCAACATATTGTGTGTATAAACTTAAAATTTCAAATAAGTGCAAGGAGTATTATAGCAACATTCGAAGCCATACGTAAAGGAAAAGGAATGGAAAATCAAAATATGCAGAGAAGTCGCGGGCTGTATTTGAATTGAGGCAGTTTGAACGGTACAATGAATGATAAAGATGTTTCCTACAGAAACAAGCAGCATACATATGAACTTTTTTTGTGAAATAAGGTTGCTCGTTCTATCGGACTGAGGTTTTAGATTTTTAAAGAAGTGACGATTTTAAATTAAAAGGAGGAACTTGGCGATGGCTATTGCAGAAGTGACAGTGATCCCGATTGGAACGGGGAGTACAAGCCTGAGCGACTACGTTGCCCAGATGCAAAAAGTGTTGAAGACGCAAAAAGGAATTACCTATGAGCTTACCTCCATGAGTACGATTATTGAAGGTTCGTTGGACGATGTGTTCACCGCCATTGCTGCGCTGCACGAAGCGCCATTCCTGTCTGGAGCTAAGCGTGTTTCCACCTCGGTCAAAATTGATGATCGCCGTGACAAGCCTTCCTCCAGCCACCAAAAGCTCCGTTCCGTCGCAGAGAAACTATCGGGCACCGCGACAGGAAATGTTACCGAACTAAATCCAAATCCTAGTTGAAAAAGTTGATGTAAGTGATTGATTTTTATGTAACTAAGAGTATAATAGTTTTTGTTGTCAGTTACACTGACCTGCTGGTGTAGCTCAGGGGTAGAGCAACGCACTCGTAATGCGTAGGCCGGGGGTTCAATTCCCTTCACCAGCATAGCTATAAACTCAAGCACAGCGCGGCTTCCAAGCTTTTGGAGGGCGCGCTTTTTTGTGGTTTTGGACAATCTTCTACGCTGAGGTCTTTTTAGTAGGATTATTATGCTATATATAATTAGTTCTTTGTTTTGTTTCATGCTAAAAATCGAATTCTTACATTAGTTGCATAGTATATTGACAGGTGGTTAATTTTGGTGAAAAATGAAGTATGTTTTTAAAAATTATGGAAAGTTTATGCGAAGGGTGGCTATGGAATGAAGCATACACCTACGATACGAGCAGAATTAGACAGATACTTAAAACAAGAGAGCATGAGTCTAACGCAATTCGGGCATATAGCAGGCATGAATAGGGGAATAGTAAGTGCTATTGTGACGGGGAATAAGTCTATGTCTGTTAACCAGCTTGACCTAATTACTGAAGCTATGGATTTACCGGAGGGCTACTTTTACGACTTATTTATAGAAAACTACATCATCGACACTCCCCCGAATATGAGACGAATCGAGCCGTTTTTGTTTCGCTGTGCGGAGTTGGACAAGCTGGATGCGATCCGTCGAGTGGTGGGAAGCATTATGGACAACGTACTCTATTCGCCTAAACTATTTGATATAGCAGAAGTACTATTAGCACAGGGACGACATGAGGCTGCATTGCTGCTCTATGAGGGCGTAGCTGAAGCGGAGAAGTACCAACATTCTGAACGTTTAGCCATCTGTCAATATCGTATATTCACGATTCAAGTTGGAGACGATCAAAGTCGCAATCTCAGTGCAGCTACGATATTTGAAGCTTTTATTGAACGCCTAGATGAAATAGACCAGCTTGATGCATTGAAGGACTTGGCTAATGTGTACAGGTCTTTGCGTAAATGGAACAAGGTAGATGAAGCGGCGAAAAAAATGAAGCAGAAGGCGAAAGCTCAATATTCGCTAAAACATCAACAAGAGAGTCGAGAGCGTGATGAGTCTGCCAAGAAGCTAAGTCGCCCGTTGTTTGTATATATTTCATATGCCGATTTATTGTGTGCAAGTGTCTGTGAAGCCCAAGGCGACTATCAACAAGCTCTAGATTATACATACACCTACGCTAATCTAGATTGGGTCAAAGAGACTGACGACGACACTCAACACTGGGTTAGCTTGTTTAAAAGTTGGGCAGAAGGTAATACTTACGTATATAAACTGTTGTCAGGAGATATAAGTGTGCTTCAAGATTATGTTGAATATATTGCAGTGACATCAGCCACTAACGAGAATGAGAAAATCTCAAAACTGTTGAATGTTATAATTTCAGCAAACCAATATAACATAGATGTGGAAGGTATACTTCAACAATTTGAAGCCGAAATAAACGCTTTTGCACAACAGCAACCATCATCAGATGATATGTATACCCAACAGGTGATACCGGATTATATCGCGTGGTTTGGTTACGAGTTAGCTTATTATTATTTACATCGAGGCTCTTACATTGATGGTTTTAAACATTTGATGTATGCAATGGTAAGTTATCATACATTAAATAATGAGACTAATTTTATAAACTGTATGGGTTTGTTTTTACATTTTCGGGATTATGCAGTTTCAGAAACTAAAGCAGCATTTTTAAATTTCATTGAAAAGGTGTGGATGACCAATGTTAAAAAAAATGGTACTGCTGATCATCGCGGCTAGCTTTTTGTTTATTGTTACTGTGCCGGATCAAGCCCTTAACCACCACAATAGTATTCAGCCTTACGTTACCATTGGAGGTGCTTAAACGTAAGCAAAGCAAATCCCCGCTAACCTTAACTGGTCGGCGGGGATTTTTGTTGAAGGAATTACTACATCGTTCACCGAATGAATTATCAAGGTGATCAGCATGAATCATACATATAAAGTGTCAAAATCGGATATAGAACTGTTTGCAGCTACATTAAGCTAGGATCTGTATTTTAAGACGATATATACCATCTTTGAAATTGCACTGGATGTGGGTGTCCAGTCCATTTCTTATTTAGTAACAATAGGGGTTCCAGTCCCACTGCTCATTTTTTTAAATAGTAAGATGGCAAGAAGTAAAGCTATGCTTACAGCGGCAAAACCCAGCCAATTCAAATATAGGACAGATGTACGACTGATGACTAGCCCGCCTAATCCAGATCCCAGTGCAAAACCAAATTGGATGAACGAAGTATTTACGCTAAGAGCAATGTCCGGATTTCGAGGCGCCAGAGTAACCAGATAAAGTTGCTGGGCCGGGGAAATACTCCAAGTTGCTAACATAAAAATCATTAAAACCAAGATTAATACCAAGAGATTGACTCCGGCTAGAGCGAATAAAAGAAGAGTCGCCCCTTGTAAGATGAGCCCGAGACAAATGGTAAATTTCGATCCCTTTGCATCTGCCAATTGTCCGCCCACTCTTGATCCGACAAAGCTGCAAATGCCCGCCAGGAACAGAACACCGCTAATTTCTGTCATGGAAAGAGAGGACGTGGCTTGCAAGAAAGGCGTAATATAAGTAAACAGTGTAGAATAGCCGCCGACATAAAATAACGTAATAACCAAGGCCATCAGAATGGTTGGATTTCTTAAAATAGAGAGCTGCATTCTTAGGGTAACCTTTTCTTCTTCTTTGATTGCCGGAACTTTTTTATAGATGATAAGTAATGGAAGAACACTTAATAATCCGATTAAAACAAATAGCACTCTCCATCCAAACATCTCACTAAAAAATGTGCCCATGGGAACACCAAGCACTAGCGAACTGCTAAGCCCCATCAAAATGATACCGATGGCATTGCCCCTTTTTTCTTTTTCAACGAGTCGTGTCGCTACTGCCATGGCTACAACGGTAGCGATTCCTCCGCTAGCCCCTTGGATAATTCGTATCCATAGTACTGTTTCATAAGCAAGATCTACAAACATAAGTCCGTTGCTGGCAATAAACACACCAAGGGTGGTCATTAGTAGTTTCTTGCGATCTGCATTGATCGTTAATGCAATCAAAATCGGAGCGACAATGGCCGCGGCGAGAGCAAACACAGTCACCAATAACCCAGCTTCTGAAGTAGATACTCCCAAGTCCACAGCGATCATCTCAATGACTCCCGTAATAATATATTCAATGGTTCCAATCAGAAAAACAGCCAGTGCCAGGACATAGATGATCCGTTTATTTTTCAATTTACCCCACTCCACCCTCTTCAGTTATCTATTTATAATGGGAATTTGTATTTCTATGAATTGTGCATCTCGTTCTGGAGTTAACGGTAAATATAGTTCCCTACCTAATTCGTTTTCCTTGATCTGATAGTTATTTTTCTCAATCCATTTAGCTAAATGAACACAGGCCGCACCATCAAATTTTGAATTTGAATGAAAAGCCATTGTAGCCATCATCGGTTCAGGAGGAAGAGTCCGTAGCCGAAACGGTTCTGGAAATGACCGCAGCTCACAGGTTAAAAAATAACCGACTTCAAACTCAAACTCATCCTCTTTTCCGTCGATGTCTTTCCACAAAACAACCTGAGGGCCTTGGATCAGCTGGCGAATTTCCGTTGTTAATAACTGATCAAATTGACGAAACAAATCCGGAATGTCCTCTTCTTTCCCGCATGTTTTCTGATAAAAAAACGATTGAGCACCATCTGCTTTGACTCTGATTTCTTGACCCGTTTCGAATTGCCCCTCTTTTTCTATAAGCTGCATCCGCTCCTCAATCCTGACGAGTTTGGCTTGTTCCGTATCGATGATATGCTGGATTTCGCTTCTTTTCAGCTTAAACATGCCTTGAATATTCTCCAATGAAATATCTTCCTGAAGCAGCTGTTTAATTTGGGGCAATGTAAAACCCAATTCCTTATAGATTAAGATTCGGTTGAGCTCAAGAAGCTGATCTGCGGAATAGTAACGGTAGCCCGTATCGTGATCCACTTTTCTCGGCTTAAGTATGCCAATCTGGTCGTAATAACGCAGTGTTTTTAAGGAGACCTTGCTTAGCCTGGAAAATGCACTGATTTTGAACAAAATATCATCTCCAATCTATAACATAATGTGAGTATACAGTTTCCCGTGCAGGGGAAAGTCAAGGATGTGAATGCTTTTCCTTTTTATAGCTAAGATCGACTGCCATCTTTGTCACCACTTTATGTTGGTGTTATTGGTAATTCAAAGAAACGTTTCTGAATAAAACGTTCATTTTTTTTAATTTGTCAGTATTCTGTCTTACAATTAACATCGCCCTTTTTTAGGATTCTGTTGGTTCAAGCCTTAGTAACTGAGTTAATCTATCTATTGAAAAATACTTCCAAAAGATGCTTTAATTTATTTGAGAAATTTCTCTCATGCCGATTGTAGCACTAGCTATGGCCTAACTGTCCTTTAGCGAACAAAAGGATGCCACTTATCACGGCATCCTCTAGATATTCATTAATCTATCCTGAACTGTACCGGAACGCACTCGTAATGCGTAGGGCGGGGGTTCAATTCCCTTCACCAGCATAGCTAAAAACTCAAGCACAGCGTGGCTTCCAAACTTTTGGAGGACGTGCTTTTTTGTTGGAGGGAGCATTCTTCTCCCAATCAATTCATATTATAACTACAATTGCATGCGCCCTTAACTTTAGGATTGTTATCTCCTTATACCTTACAAAGGAGACATCTACTCAAAATATCAAACGGTCAAGTTAAGTAAATACTCTAAATAAGATTAAATCCCCGCAAACCTTAACTGGTCGGCGGGGATTTTTGTTAAACAATCTAAGGAACGGTGTGTTGAAGAATCGTACAGGAAATTTAGGCTTTAACTGGTTCAGGTCTTTTTAATTGAAGAGGAGGAGGTATTAGCCAACCCTTTTCTTTGTTCATTTTTAGAATACGGACTCCCAAAGCAGTCTTAGTTAGATGATATTTCGCAAATAAAGCCCCGATGTCTTCTCTAATGGATTGACCCATAGCTTGGCTGCAAGATGTCAATCCCACAGAGGTATCTAATGCGATTTTAGCTGCAATTTCGGGATCAGTAAACCTTGCACCAACCGGGATATCCTCAAGTTTCACAGGGGGTCTTTCAGGCAAAATAGGAGCTGGGGCAATACCATTATCAGTAAGCATTGCGTCGCATTCTTGGATTTCCAGTTTAGCTTGATCAATAAGATCATCCAGTATTTTTTTGAGTTCCTTGTCTCCTGCGTGGTTTAAACATGCTTGGTAAAATGAAACGCTGCCTTTCGCTAACGCTGACAACTGCCACACACTATAAATTTCTCCGTAATGCATGGGCTCGTCTTTTGGATTCCCGCTTAGGATACCCATTATAAAAACCACTCCTTATTTATTTTAATGATGTACAAATTTATGATTCCCAGTAGTGAAGAATTAATGTGTGTATATGAAATAAGTTCTACTGGGCATGCTAAATACGTATGTTGAAAAAAATGAAGATAATGGTTGTTGTTGCATTAATGATTTCATGTTTTGAAGCGTATATAAAGTCGCTCTGCTGGCTAATCACCGGCAGGCTTTTTTTGTGTTTTGAATTAAAAACGGATATTTCAACCATAATAAGACAGCCTGTTTTATTCCAAAAGTACAGAGGAGCAGATGAATTGAAAAACAAATGGCTGTTGGCATTGCCGTTAACCTTGGCGCTCGTTTTTAGCATGACTCCGTTAGTAGTCGCGCAAGCGAAGGTAGGGGAGGAGAAGGATTCTACTTGCCTAAGTTCCAAAATGGTGCAACTGAAAGGCGATATGCAGAAGGTATGGATCGACCATACGATATGGACGAGGAACTATATTGTCAGCGCCATATCTAATCTTCAAGATCAGAAGGACGTATTGGACCGGCTTTTACGGAACCAGCAAGATATAGGCAATGTGATCAAGCCTTATTATGGGGAAGCCGCTGGTAATAAGCTGGCTGATCTTCTGAGGGAGCATATTCTAATCGCAGGGAAAATTGTAGCGGCTGCTAAAGCGGGTAATCAGGCGGATGTGAAAAAGCTAGAGGCGGATTGGCGTACAAACGCCGATGATATCGCCAAATTTTTAAGTGCAGCGAATCCGAACTGGCAGTTTAAAAAACTACAAGATATGCTGTATACGCACCTTCAGTTGATTACGGAATTAGTCCTTGACTATATCAAAGGAGATTGGAAAGCGGGTATTGCATCAACCGATAAAAACGAGATCCATATGATTCATTTAGCGGACATCCTGACAGAAGGCATTGTCAAACAGTTCCCTGGAAAATTTTAAGCGCTATAGCTGCAAAGCAGATTAGCTTTCTATAATCACCCCAAAGGGTGGTATAGAAAGCTTTTTTATCGGTTTAATGAATCGTTAATACAACTATGAATGCAGTCGGTATGTCGAACCGAAATACGTTCTCCCACAAGCTCAGTTCTATTGATTCTATTACGAAGCACTCGTAATGCGTAGGCCGGGGGTTGAATTTCCTTCACCAGCATACTATGAAACTCAAGCACAGCGCGGCTTCCAAGCTTTTGGGGACCGCGCTTTTTTGTTCGAGTAAGGATTATTAAACGATAAATCAAACCAGAGTAAGAGTTTGAAGATTTCACTTTATTAGGACCTTTTTTACCAAGAAGCCGCCTCGAAACGTATTCCAATACATATACTTAGAACATGAATATATGAAGAACTAGTTTTCGAGAAAAATAGGGAAGTTGCTTTTATGTAAAATAATATTTTCTTAATTTAAAATGTAGAATGGAGGGAACTTCTTGTGCCACGAGCTTCAGTTATACTGCCAGTTTATAATACTGTGGCTTTTGTTTGGGAAGCAATCCACAGTATTTTAGTTCAAACCTATTCCGATTTTGAATTAATTATTATTGATGATGGCTCAACAGATGGATCTGCTTTTCTTATTTCACAGATAACAGATCCTAGAGTGGTTAAAATCTTTCATAGTACCAATCAAGGTTTGGTCGCTACTTTAAACGAGGGATTCAATAGGGCAACTGGTGAATATATCGTTCGTATGGATAGCGATGATATTTCTACGCCAGATCGATTGGATGTGCAAATATCATTTATGGATCAAAATCCCTTAATTGATGTATGCGGTGCTGCTTTTACTACTTCTAGTGGAGGAGTACTTAAGGTGAATCCGGCCAGTCATGAAGAAATTAAAACATGGTTGTTATTTCATTGCTGTATCTGCCATCCTGTCACAATAATACGCAATAGCATGATACATCGGCTAAACATTCAATATGATAGTAATTATCCTCATGCCGAAGACTACGAAATGTGGAACCGATTAGCTTCACAGGTACAAATAGCGAACCTCCCCATAAACTTATTGTATTATCGTCAACATAAAGGACAAGTGTCCAATCAACACAAAGCAATACAAGACGCCACTGCTCGGAGAATTCGACAAAGACAGTTTAGCCAGTTGGGCTTGGAATTATCAGATGAAGAGAATCAGATTATGCTGGATATTCTTGAGTTTAAAATTAATCCCTATGATTATAATTGCTACACTAAAGCTGTAGGATTTGCAAATTGGGTGCTGGATCAAAACCGTAAGTATCAGATTTACAATCAGGAACTATTAAGCATGGCTTTTTCACGGTGTATATCCCATCTCCCATATTAACAAAGATATCAGCAAGCGATTGGAAAGTATCCTAATATTCCGCGGGCATACGTAAATGGGGTGTTTTATGTTTACCTGAATGCCCGGTCATAAAACATATTTACACATATATTAAAATGACGACAAAATAAAGGAGGGCTAAAGCTATGAGCGGATGTGCAGGTGCAGCTGTTTGCGGTGTGTGGACTTCTACAGCGGCCATTTTGGTGCTCTATATCCTCTTGGTTATCATCCTTAAATCATGTTGGGTTTAATTTTGTGAAAAGAATTGTATGATAATGACCCATCAATCAAATTCAACGACTTCTTTCTTTCATAATCTACCCGAAATTAGATTAGATAAAAAGCTCTGCTAACCTTATGGGTCGGCAGAGCTTTTTTCTTTTGAACAATTTCCTAATCACTTTAAATATATCAAACATGCTGCGATTGTACACCTTATTGTAAGCAACCTTGCGTGGGTTTCTGATCCACTTAAGCTGCGAGGCATCTTGAGTCCTGCACAGTGGACAGTCTACCTCTCTTGTTGTTTATTTCGTTGAATACTCGCTTACTTCAAATGTAAGGATTTTATTGAATATTACGTAGTCCTTACGGTTACTGAATGGACCTTTGTTATTATTATGCTTATCAATGGCAAAGAAAGAAGCACCTCTACCGGCATCTTTAGCATCATACCAAGCGACAAAGGCATTCAGTTCTTTTTTACTCAGATCGAATTCCTTATCCAATCCATTGTCCATCGTTACAATCAAGATGGCACGGTCACCACTAGGTTGTTCTGGTTCGGTTGGATCAGACGGATCGGGCGTGGATTTCTTTACAATAGCATTTGCTTCATTGGATACAACTTGATCCATGGAGATATTCGCAGAAACTACGTAATAATAGGTAGTGTTTTCTTCAACTTTATTATCAGTATAAGAAGTACCAGAAATATCTGAGGCAATTTCTTCATACGGACCCCCAGGGGCTAGTGCTCTTTCAATTTTATAAGTAGTGACTCCTGTTATTTCATTCCACTGCAATTGGATATTTTCTTCATTCCCTGTTGCATTAAGAGTTAATGAATTTTCAGGTTGTTGGTAGGGGAGGAACCCTTCGGGAATACTGTGCGTGAATGGAGTCGCACCAAAATTTGTGTCAAACGAAAAGCTGCCAGCTGAACCACCTGTGATCGAAGGAGTCACAATCTCTCCTGGAAGATCGCTTGGTTTAAAGGTACTTGTATAAACGAATACACCATTCTTATACCAGCTTATCTTGTCATCATCCATATTCAAAGCCACACCAATAACGTCCTTTAATGTGTAGGTCTTTCCAGAAGAAACGATCCCCGGAAAAGTGTTTCCGTTTGCAGCATAATACATCCAGTTCTGAAGAGCTCCTGCACCTGGTCCATTGTATTGCTTACCTTCACCGACGATACCAATGCCAGTTGTGGTACTTGCTTGAGCTGTTACTGTGACTTCCCAATACCATTTTCCTTTGGTTTTTCCCACACTTGCTTTAGTTCCACTTGAATCTACGGTGGCCGAAACAGACTGGCTCTTTTCCCACACTACGTTTTTTGTAGCAGCGTATGTCGAGGAACTAAAACATATTAGAGTAATAAATCCCAGTAGCAATAATGACGAAATAACTCGTTTCAAAATAATCTCTCCTTATTTATGTATTATTTATGCGAGTTTAGCAGTTTCAATATGTATCGTCTAAACATTTTAATGCATATATTAAATAATAAGTAAAATAATAACTTTTTAACAATGAAACGTAACAGTTTAATTCTGTTTTTGCTTAAAAGAAAAAGCCCCGAAGGGCTTACATGATTAACATTTATTGATTTTCTTTCGCGAGAAAGGAAGCTGCTAACAGTGTAGTATTCGTATAGCCACCTGAAACATTTTCATATGAAAAATTAGCGATAGGAACTCCAATAACTGTAGCAACGTCTCCTTCAAAAATTTCTCCACTTGCTCCCGGATAAACTGCCATTACTGTATTATCATTTTCATCACTAATATAAACGATAGCCGTTGTCCCTATAGGAATGTTATCTTCTTCTATATCTATTACATCCCCGCTTATTTTTACAAATTTGTTTAAGTATAAGTTCAAATTTTTATTTAAGTGTTTTGTTGTTACGGATTTGTCTACTAGATTAATGACTTTGCTTTTATCTGTGGAAGGAAATAAGTCACTGTTTTTAGCAATGAAGTCATAAGAGGTTTGTTCCATAGAAGCTTGATCTTCTGTTAACACGGGTGTTCCATCTTTCAAGAATTCAGCAAATAAATATTGTTTATCTGTGACCTCATTTGTAGATGCTTGCTGAGCAGTATTTTCATTGCTTACTGTTTGTTCAGTAGCAAAGGATGTACTTGAAGACTCAGACCTTGTCGTTGTTTCTTTAAAATTGCTTCCACAAGCTGTTAGAGCTACAGAAAGTAGAGCAATGAATAAAACTTTTTTTAACATGACGAATTCTCCTGTGAGTGTCCTCATCGGTTGAGGTAGTTGCTCATTTTATCTTGTTACCTTTATTATCGAATATTAGTGTTGAATACATAATACTTTTAAGTTTTAACAACAAGGATAATAAACAGTGGCTTTTTTTATTCTAGAGGCCTTTTATTAGTATATGATAACGGACGCACTGTATTGATAAAAATTGTATAAATTACTTATTATATCAAATTAGGCGATTTCGCAAAGCCGGGGGTTATCCCCCTCACCAATAACTTACAAACTCAGGAACAGCGTGGTCTATAGGCTTTTGGAGACCGCATTTTTTTGTATAAAAATGGAGGGTGTAATGGTATTAAAAAAAATAAATATTCTATATTTTTTGTTTGTGCTAATATATCTCTATTCAAGTACAACTAGAAATGAGGATATTGTGTGCACAATGATAAGGAATTAAAACTTGAAGAAACAAATATTGCAAAAGGTATTGCTGTAATACTCCTTTTGATTCATCATCTTTTTGCTTTTCCTGACAGATTAAAGTACGACTATGTTTCATTATTTAGTTTATTTCATGAAAGAGGGGAATTTTATGTAGGGCATTTTGGACAAATAGCAATATCCATTTTTTTGTTTCTAAGTGGTTATGGTTTATATAAGAGCAATGTTCAAAATCCACATCATTTAATGCAAAAAAGCTTTACAAGATTAAGCAAAATAATGATAAATTACTGGGTTGTTTTTTTGCTTTTTATTCCAGCTGGTCTATACTTCTTTGGAAATTCTGATAGATTTCAAAATAATTCAATAATGGATTTTTTGCGGAATTTTATAGCCCTATCCAGTTCATATAATGGTGAGTGGTGGTTTTTATATGATTATATTCTGCTGCTATTAATTTTTCCGGTCACCTTCCAAGCCTTTCAACGTAATGCATGGGTAACTCTACTCATTTCCGGCCTTGTTTTTTATAATTCATATTCACAAGGAAATTATTACAGTATTATGTATTGGCAGTTGCCGTTTATGATAGGGTTGTTCTTTGCTAAATATAATTTGTATTCATGGATGAGTAAGATTTATAATTCCATCATATTTAATAACATACTTTTTGATATTATAATAATTATAGTGCTATTTCACTTTCGTACCACGAGTCAATTATTTGAGAAGACAACGATTGATATGATAATAGCTCCTGTACTTATCCTCGTTAGTATTCATTTAATGAATAAATTAAAACTAGCCAGACCTTTCGCTTACTTAGGTAAAAATTCAATGAATATTTGGTTAACTCACACCTTTTTTTGTTATTATTATTTTCAGAGTATTGTTTTCTTTCCCAAGGTATCTATCTTGATCTTGTTGTGGCTAACGTTGTTAACGGTACTTACTTCAATTGTAGTTAACAGCATCATTAGTCTTATTAATAACAAAGTGTACACTAAAAATATTGATCTAAGTACAAACAAGGTCGGGGGCCAAGTGTAGGGTTGCAAAGCTTTAGTCTAGGAAAAATGTATCATCCAGTATAGCAATGTAGGCGTGATTTCGAGATTAGGGTAACGGTAAAAAAGGACTTCATTAGCATATTAGCCGATATGAAGTCCTTCATCATGTTTATTTAGTTGAATATTCGCTTACTTCAAATGTGAGAATTTTGTTGAAGATTACGTAGTCTTTGCGATTGCTGAATGGACCTTTGTTGTTATTGTGCTTGTCAATGGCAAAGAAAGAAGCACCTCTACCAGCATCTTTAGCGTCATACCACGCGATGAAGGCATTCAGTTCTTTTTTACTCAGATCGAACTCTTTATCAAATCCATTGTCCATCGTTACAGTCAGAATAGCACGGTCACCAGCTGGTTGGGACCCATCTGTATCCGACGGATCCGGTGTTGTAGACGGATCCGGTGTTGTAGACGGATCTGGTGTAGTAGATGGATCAGGCTTTGTAGACGGATCCGGTGTAGTAGATGGATCAGGCTTTGTAGACGGATCCGGTGTAGTAGATGGATCAGGCTTTGTAGATGGATCTGGTGTTGTAGATGTACCCGATTCTTGATAAGGCAAAAATCCTTCAGGAATAGGAGATTTAAAATCACTTGCTCCAAAATTAGCTTCGTAAGTCATTTTTCCACCAGTTCCATTCATGACCATCGGGAAAACCTGTGTTCCTTCTAGTTCAGATGGTTTAACGGTGTTGGCTCCCAGGGAAACGCCATTCTTGTACCAAACAATTTTATCGTTATCTAAGTCCAGTGCAACACCGATAACATCATTAAGTCCAAACATAGGACCATAAGCTGTTCGTACGTCTGATGTAATATTATTTATAATTTCACCACTATAACCGTAGTATGCTTGATATTTCGGACCAGATTCACCTGTTATTCCTACTACTGAAATACTGTGGCTAACCTTTACTTCCCAATACCATTTTCCTTTTGTTTTTCCCACTGTTGCTTTGTCTCTTGCTCCTACTTCCCCAAGAGAAGTTACTACAGATCCGTTTTTCCAAGTCACATTTGTAGTCTCTGCTTTTGTAACGGTAGGGAACAATGAGAACACCGAAGCTCCAATGAGAAGTGCTAGCACTATTGTTCCTAGTTTTTTGAATATAATATTGTTCATGACTTCCTCCTAAATATATGTAATAACAAGTTAATTATAGAATTAGATTGGGATAATTGTCCAAACATTAAATGATATAAATTCAAATATGAGTATTATTATGGGATTTAATTTTTTTGATGAATACTCTCAATAAATTATAAAATAACTAGTCATTAAATTAGGGGAAACTAGTTGCATCTCTTGTACGATGTGGGTCGAGGGTACGATACTTGATGTTCTGATAGGATCACGGCAGTTTAAGGAGACATCTAGTTAAAAATCGTAACAAACAATGGATACATACACAGAAATGTTTAAAGCAGAAGGAATCCATATATGGTTCACCGAATGGAATATTTGAGGTGATCATCGTGAAACGCACATATAAAGTATTGAGGACAGACATGGAGTTGTTTGGAGCTGCTTTGGTCCAGGCACATGTATACGTAGTATCCGTTGATGAGGAATTGCGTGTGGCATTTGAGGATTACGGGGGAGTAGTAGAGGAGGTTAAGCTAGAATCAGTTAAGATAGCGGGTAAAATTTTTATGCGAGACCGGCTTGAATTTCGAATAGACCTAGTATCAGGAGAGGGCCCGGAATGATTAATAACTCCGACGGTCAATAGCTAGTACAGAGAAATATTTCACGTACATAAATAAGGTAACAGAGTTACGAGTCTCAATAGCTCAACTTCGGAATTAGATTAGGCGTGGGATTCGATATTCATAATGACAAGGCATATTCCATATGACTAAGTAAGTGCTTTTTTGCTCACATAGAGGAGGGATATGATTGGATGCATTCGTTTCACGCTCATTAGATGAAATACGATTTTGGTCCAGGATCATGAAGGAGCATTCCTTTTTTCTGGGGTTAGGTTTTAGAGCGGAAGATACTCAACTTAAAACAGAAGCCAATCAGTTTTACACTATTTTTGAGGATATCGAGAAAAGGTCGCATGAATTTAATATCGAGACAGATCCTTATACAATCAAAGAGTTTAATACAGAGGTTCAGAATGCGGCGACGAATATTTGGGCATTTAAGAGAATGGTATTGGGCCTTATATTACAATGCAAGCTTCCTGGACAAACCAATTTTCCTTTACTGGTAGATCACATAAGCCGGGAAGCCAATTATTTCAGAAACCGTTTAGGAGAACTCAATTCAGGAAAGCTCGAACCATTACCCGATGCAATTATTGATGAAAATGTATTTTTCTTAAAAATTATGGCCGATCACGCAAAATTTATAGGCCATTTACTTGATCCATCCGAACGTAAACTGGTTGAACAAGCTAGGGAGTTTAGTAATGATTTTGATATGCTGATGTTTCAAGCGATTGACCTAAGTCATATGCGGCCACAGTCACAAACCGTTCCACTCCTGAGTCAATTTGTTGATGAGAACCGTATCTCTGTGAAGTCTTTGCGTGATTTTAAGAAAACAGCGCGTGATTTAATCGACGAGTGCCGAATAAAAAGCATTATCCATCCTTTATTGGCCGATCATGTATTTCGTGAAGCGGACAGGTTCCTTTTTATTCTCGATATGTTTGATCAATCCTTATCAGGTGTTAAGGTAAATAAGAAAGAAATTATGCACTGAGAGAGCCCTGAAAAAAGAATACAGCTTCTGTAAAATATCCAGTGGAAATAAAGCTTTAGACTGAACAAAAATCAAACAGCGGCAGACCAAGACCTGAAAAATAAAGTTCTTAGACAGCCGCTGTTGTCATCCAACTAACGTGTATGAGTACATAGAAAATCCAATATGTCAGCATTAAGCATCCTATGGAAATGTTCGCGATCAAAGCCGGGAGGGTCTTGCGATGGGAGAAAGGCCGGAGTCCTCATCGATTCCGGGAAAGGACTCAGAAAGGAGAAATGCCCGGCGTTTTTTACTGTTTTGTATTGTACCTTCTTAGGATCTGGCACGCCATCCAATATTAAACGAGCGTGTAAAGAAGGAGTGTACTGATCCTTCTCTGCATCCACCATTAAGATAGGTAGATTAACTGCACGCAAGCTACCTTCAGCTCGAAACCAGACCGACGCTGGCGCTAGTAAAACGAGACATTTTACTCGGTAATTTGGTGTAACCTCTATAAGCTGGGGCTTTCCGTCCGAGGTCTCGTGAGGCAAAGAAGTCGGCACGCCACCCGCCGCCGCTAATGCCGTGTAACCGCCCATGGAATGTCCGATGAGAGACACAGCATTCTGTATTAATTTGTCCTTGAACAGCATACTATCGAAAAACCAGTCGGTGACCATATTAAGGTGTCTAGGTCTATAGGTAAGATTCTGTGCTGTTCCTTCCAAACTATTGTCATTTCGATTGTTAAATGGATGCTCTGGAATGCCGACAATAAAACCATTGCGTGCTAAATGCTGCGCCAAAATCCGATACACAAGCGGCGTACTGCCAGTACCGTGAGAGATGATAACCAAAGGGAATCTTCCTTCTGATAGATCTGCCTCTCTCGCCAACTCTAACTGGTATGGACCCAATCGCTCTATTTGTTCGGGTTCGTCCGCTGGATACATTACCATCATGGGAAATGTAATGCCTAGGGAGGAATCCTTTATTTCTACTTCTCGCCATCCTGCATAACTATTCTTAAATTCTGCGTTTCTTATCATCCACCATACCTTTCCTTTCTCGAATTAGCACAAAATACGTATGTTTATTCTGTATTAAAGCTCGTCATTATTGCATTTTAAATCCAAATATCATTGACTGCCGTTAATTCTGACTCTGCTCCTCCAGTATTTACTACACCTCTCGGCTCTACTAGCATGATATGGCACTCCTGATGTGCGAATGGCTTGTGTTCGACCCCCTTAGGTACAATAAACATTTCTCCCTGAGAAACCTGTACCCGTCCATCTCTAAAATCAATGAACATCTCGCCCTCAAGTACAATAAAGACCTCGTCGGTATCTTGATGATCGTGCCATACAAAATCCCCAACTATTTTCACCAATTTAAATTGATAGTCATTCATTTCACCAATAACTTTCGGAGACCAATGATCACTAAACTTAGATAACTTTTCATGTAGTTTGATTGATTGATACTTCATAATACCCTCCTTTTAAACTAGATATCCTCAGACGGATTTATAATCGCCAGTACCTGGTGATCCTCCCACTTTCCGTTGATCTTTACGTTACTTCGAGAGATGCCTTCTTTGTGAAAGCCAGCCTTCTCAAGCACACGGATGGATCCTGGATTACGAGGAGAGGCTTCCCCGAAGATCCGGTGAAACTTTAGCTCATCGAAAGCATAGCGAACCACCTGCTTCACCGCCTCCGTCGTATAACCCTTGCCGTTATATGCTTGGTCTAGGCTGTATCCGATCATACAGCTCTGAAGCGGTCCCCTCACCACAAAAGATAGGTCTATGCTGCCTATAATCCGGTCGTCCTCCTTGTGACATACCACAAAGGAATATTTCCGGTCCTCCATCATGTCGGCCTTGCTCTTAATAATCGTCTGGAGCTGGTGCTCCTCCGTATAGTACTTCTCTTGGGTGTTTGGCGAAAACTCCTCAAAGAATTCCCGATTGCGCTTGTACATTGCTGTCAATTCTGCGGCGTCCGTCTCCTCAGAGAACCGGATGTATACTCGCTGCTCCGACATCTGCACCATCCTTCCAAACTGTAATATTGAAAGAATTATATCACAGGCTGAAGATTGGGAAATTGATTTGATGAATGGTGTATATCAATGTTAACTAAAAAATATATACCGTAATTATTGGATTGGATATAATGTTTTCTAAAAAAGGAGGATATATTGTAATGAATAATGCTTACGAAGTGCTTGAGGAGCGTATATCCGAATGGGGAATCTCTAATGAAGAAATTATTGCGGTTTATATCGTTGGGTCCCGGGCAAGAGAGGACAAACCTTTTGATGAGTTTTCTGACTTGGATGTAGTCGTCTTTTCAACGAATCCAGATTACTATCTTCAAAATGATCAATGGTTACTAAACATCGGCAAGGTTTGGACCAGCTTTATGTTTCGAACGGCAAAAGGAGATCCAGAAAAACTAGTTCTCTTTGACCAAGGGGCTGAGGTTGATTTTCTATTCCGTCATACTTCTGATCTGGATCATATAATCAAAAATGGGCATATTCCTGAAGGATTTCAGCGTGGGGTTAGGATGCTGCTCGATAAGACGGGAAATGGAAACCAAATCATCCCTCAAACCACTACGATCCCAGGTACTCCTCCGATATCTGAAGGTGCTTATCTACAGGTTGTTAATATGTATTGCTTCGCCTCTCTATATGTGGCTAAACAAATTTTGCGCAATGATCTGTGGGTAGCTAAGCAAAGAGATACGGACTGTAAACAATTATTGCTGCAAATGATAGAGTGGCATGCAAAAGCTGTACATGGATCGGAATATGATACTTGGCATGCAGGGAAATTCATAAATGAATGGGCTGATCAAGATGTCGTTGCTGATTTGAAAAAATCTTTTGGGGAATACGTCCCCAATCATAGTTGGGAAGCACTGATCGTATCCTTGGAGTTGTTCAAACGGTTATCCTCGGAAGTAGCAGCTAAGTATAAATACGCGCATCCGAATGAATTATTTTCCCATATTCAAGCCTGGTTAGGGGGACAATATGATAAGCATAGATAAAAAGTCGGACACCCTAATTGTTGTGCTGCATGAGATTTATGGGATTAACCAGCATATACAAAATTTTTGCAGCCTATTATCGGATCAGGGTTATGACGTCATTTGTCCAAATTTACTAGGCAAGGAAACACCTTATGACTATTCGCAAGAGGAAACTGCCTACACCAATTTTATGGATAATATAGGATTTGACCGCGCTTTCTATCATATCGAAAGTTTATTATTAAGTATTCGAGCTCGCTATAAAAAGGTATTTATCGTCGGATTTAGCATAGGGGCAACGATTGCCTGGCTGTGTAGTAAAGAAAGGTACGTTGATGGAATCGTAGGATACTATGGCTCTCGTATTCGAAATTATTTAGAAATAGCTCCACATTGTCCAACATTGCTTTTTTTCCCACAGGAAGAATCATCATTTAATGTGGATGAGCTCATTTCAATTTTAGACAACCGTAATATCCAGGTACATAAATTCAGTGGACAGCACGGATTCAGTGACCCGTACTCTCCCCGATATAACGTACACTCAGCTCAGCAATCATTTAAAGAAATGGTAGAGTTCTTCAAGGAAGGTTGATCAATGAACAGTTCATCTAGCCCACACCTTTTTCATTGTTCTGGGGAAACGCACAGTCAGGATGTGCGGATTAGTCATATGTATATACATCATTGACTATGAAAAGGGGATGTATGTGGCTTTGGCTACCTTTTATCAAGCCTTCAAATTGAAAAGTCGGATTTGGCGAACGATGCTAAAGCGGAACGGAGTAACAGGGATTGGCGTAGGTTATGCTGATCCCAATAGACCGGCAAAGGGTGCGGCGATTGTGTTATATACCTTGAGAAATCTTTCGGCTGTGACACAAACCAAATTGCAGGCAGTAACAAAAGATATAAGTCGAGCTTCTGCGATTCCTATCCGAATTCTAGGTGCAGGCTCCTTCAAGATGGAAGCGGCGGCTCCTACCCAAACGAACCCTCGCCAAAGATGGCGTCCTGTGCCCGGTGCGGTTAGTGTAGGAACGACGGTTCCCACCACTGCGGGAGGGACCGGTGGGCTCATTGTCATTAAGAATAATACACTGTTTATTTTGAGTAATGCCCATGTTCTAGTCCCGACGAATACAAACCAATTTCACAATACCATTCAGCCTTCTCCGGCAGATGGGGGCAGAACGGCGGATCAGATCGGGAGAGCTTTTCAATTTGTCCCGCTTACTACGACAGGGGTTAACTTTCAGGACTCCGCCATCGCTATTGCCAATTCAAACAGTCTGCTTAACCCAAGGTATCTGATTAACCAGAGTGGAGGCCTCATTACCGTACCTGGACACTTATTAAGCTATCGTCTGGGAATGACGTTTAAAAGAATGGCAAAAACCAACGGCTTCGCCAGAGGGGTCGTGGAGGCGATTGGCGTGGAACAAAGGGTGAGAGGCGATTCGGGAATCAAGATTTTCCGTGATCAAACCGTCATTCGTTTTACCCAGGGACGAACTGGGCCTGGAGATTCGGGTTCCGTATGGCTGAATGACAGTAACGATCGGTTGAATAACTATGCGGCCGCGGTCCATTTTGCCGGATCTACCGACGGAACGCGTTCCGTATCTTTCCCGATTGAACGTGCGATGAGAGCGTACGGAACCTTGGTCGCCGTCCCGGCTGGAGCTGGAAGATATAAAGCAGGTGTGACAAAAGGAAAGGCTCCAAAAAACAATTATGCCTATGTCCGTCCGATGACGAGAAAACAACTGGCCTTGTCTCCAATCATAAAATCCGACGCGGATTAAGAAATGATTAGAACTATGATGATCTAGTCAACCTCTATCGAAAATATCTCTTTAAAACCTCTTTTACCATCGGCTGTAACACGTATCGCTCGGGTTGTAGGCAGACGCTCGATCCAATTTAATTCGAATAATCTGTCCAGAAGTGCATTTCCTAAAGCACCTGCAAGGTGATGGCGTCGTTCACTCCAATCCAGGCATTTATGTGAGAAGGAGCGGCGCTTGTGTCTTGTTTGTGTAAGGTCAATCTGAAAGTCAGTGAAGAAAGTCTCTCCTTGTTCCGTGATATGAAGCCCATCCTGATCCTCGGAAATAATCCCCTTTTGAATGAAAAAACTCATGAGTTGCACGCCTAATTGACCCGCAACATGATCGTAGCAAGTTCTTGCCAACCGTAGGGCCTCGTTTTCGGAGGCGTGTTTGAATGAATGGATGGGAACAGGTGGAGCTATGGATAAAAGTGACTCCATCACCTGGGCAACTTCGGGGTCTTGAATGCCAAAGTAACGGTGCCGCCCCTGTTTTTCCACAGTAACGACTTGTGCCTCGGTCATTTTAGCCAGATGGAAGCTGGCCGTTTGCGGTTTGATGCCTGCCATATGGGCCAATTCACTTGCCGTGTGGAACCTGCCGTCTAATAAAGCGGTGAGTATAGCTGCACGGGAAGGCTCGCTAACAAGAGAAGCAATCATGGCTACATTTGACTTGGTGCTCATGGCACGGTTATCCCCCTTTGTAATCCATACTTCGATGAAGGTTGAAATATTTATATTTTACAATAGAGAGGCGGATCTGAATAGAAGGAGAAAAGATAATGAATCACATAAATCACATGGATGAGATGAATCATAGCCCAGACGTTAAAACGATTAATCCTAGCATTTTATATTACGGAACCCCTGTGATTTTACTCAATACGCTGAATGAGGATGGAACAACCAATATTAGCCCCATTTCCTCCTCGTGGGCATTAGGAGATTGTGTGGTACTAGGCATTGGAACAGGTGGCAAAGCATTAGAAAATATGGAGCGGCATTCCGAATGTGTAATCAACGTCCCGGGGCCTTCAATGTGGGAAAATGTAGAACGTTTAGCCCCTTATACAGGCAAGAATCCTGTTCCAGCGGAAAAGAAGGAACATGGATTTATGTACCATAAAGATAAGTATGAGATCAGCGGACTAACTTCGATTGAGTCGAATAGGGTCGAGCCCGCCCGAATCAGGGAGTGCCCTATTCAAATTGAAGCTAAGGTGAAGGATGTGAGAATCCCTAACCATTCTTCTTATTTTGCGATCGTCGAAACTCAAGCCATACAGGTGCATGTTCATCAGGATATCATCCTCGGTGAGAACCATATTGATCCGACAAAGTGGAGCCCACTCATCTATAATTTCCGTCATTATTTTGGCCTGGGTGAGCATTTGGGCAAAACCTTCCGATCTGAAACCTGATATTTTAATAAAATTATAATATCCTACCTGAATAATGAGAATTATCTTCCCAAATCGTTCTTTTTGTGCGAGAATGATTGAAAAATCATCCATGAGTACGCATACAGGAAGAGACGATTCATACAGCACGTATAACGAGGGAGGAAATAACCATGTCAGAAGAACGCAAGCTGTCATTCGAAACTCTCGCTGTCCATGCCGGACAACAAATTGATCCTACTACCTTTGCCCGCGCCGTTCCGTTGTATCAAACCACTTCATATGGATTTCGGGATGCGGAGCATGCGGCTGATTTATTCTCGCTGAAAGAATTCGGCAACATTTATACGCGTCTGATGAATCCGACCACGGATGTGTTCGAGCAACGGATCGCCGCGTTGGAAGGCGGGGCTGGCGCGTTGGCAACGGCTTCGGGAGCGGCGGCGATTTCCTTCTCCATCCTGAACATTGCGGGAGCTGGGGATGAAATTGTGTCGGCCTCCAGTCTGTATGGCGGTACATATAATCTATTTTCTACAACACTGCCGAAATTGGGCATTAAAGTACATTTTGTTGATTCGGATGATCCGGAGAACTTCCGCAAAGCCATTACGGATAAGACGAAGGCATTATTTGCCGAAACGATTGGCAACCCACAGGGCAATGTGCTGGATGTGGAAGCTGTAGCGGCGATTGCGCACGAATATGGTATTCCGCTGATTGTGGATAACACGTTCCCAAGTCCTTACTTGTTGCGTCCTATTGAATACGGAGCGGACATTGTCGTGCATTCTGCAACGAAGTTTATTGGCGGACACGGTACGTCTATTGGTGGGGTGATCGTGGACAGCGGCAAGTTTGACTGGAAAGCGAGTGGTCGTTTCCCAGGACTGACTGAGCCGGACCCGAGCTACCACGGAGTTGTTTACACCGAGGCGGTGGGACCTATCGCATATATTATCAAGGCACGGGTACAATTGCTGCGGGACTTGGGAGCGGCCATTTCTCCGTTTAATTCATGGCTGCTGCTTCAGGGCTTGGAGACACTTCATCTGCGGTTGGAAAGACATAGTCAAAATGCCTTGAAGGTAGCGCAATATCTCGAAGGCCACAAGGATGTGGAGTGGGTCAGCTACACCGGGTTGCCGAGCCATCCGTCCTATGAATTAGCTCAAAAGTATTTGCCGAAAGGACAAGGAGCAATCCTGACCTTTGGTATTAAAGGTGGAAGCCAGGCGGGAAGCAAGCTAATTGCGAATGTAAAGCTATTTTCTCATTTGGCGAATGTAGGTGATTCCAAGTCTTTGATTATTCACCCGGCAAGCACAACGCACCAGCAGTTGAATGTGGAAGAACAGGTTGCTGCAGGAGTCAAACCAGAGCTGTTACGCCTATCTGTCGGGACAGAAGCGATAGACGATATATTGTACGATCTGGAGCAGGCGATCGCGGCCAGCCAGCAGTAGTAGCAGTAGATCCTTCTTAGACTAAGTGTGACAGAGCATTCGTGTAGCATTCGCAAGTGATTTTTCGACCCAGATCAGTATTCGTTCAATGTTTATCAGGCGGGGGGCAACCTCCGTCTTTTTTGCGTATTGACAACATACCCCCATAGGTATATATTATACCCCGTAGGGTATATAAGGAGGGGAAGAAATGGGTAGGAAAATAGTTATTATTGGCGGGGTAGCAGGTGGAGCTTCTGCTGCTGCGAGATTACGTAGATGGAATGAGGAAGACGAGATTATTCTGTTTGAACGCGGAGAGCATGTTTCTTTTGCAAACTGTGGCCTTCCCTACTATATTGGCGGGGCAATCCATGCGCGGGAGAAGCTGTTTCTCCAGACACCTCAAGGGATAAGAGACCGTTTTAATATAGATGTACGGGTACTGAAAGAAGTGATACAAATAGACCGCGAGCAGAAGCTCGTCCATTTCCGCGATATGATTACAGGGGAAACAGATGAGCAACCGTACGATATTGTGGTATTGTCGCCGGGAGCCAAACCGATGATACCGGACATTCCTGGATTACATGAAGCTATGAATTTATTTACATTAAGAAACATTCATGACACGGACGTTATTAAGGCATATGTAGATGAAAGGCATCCAAAGCATGTCACGGTGATCGGGGCCGGATTTATTGGGCTGGAGATGGCCGAGAATTTGCGGGAGCGTGGACTTGCAGTAACCATTATTGATATGGGACAACAATTATTGAATCCGCTGGACCCTGAAATGGCCAAATGGGTAGAACAGCATATGAGGCTGAACGGGGTGGAGGTGCGTTTAGAGGAAGGAGTCACAGCTTTTGAAGAGCAGGGTACACAACTTCGTTTGACCTCCGGGGGTGTGCTTCAGACGGACATGGTTATTCTGGCGATCGGTGTTGTTCCTGAAAATGAGTTGGCCAAGCAAAGCGGATTGGAACTTGGTTTTCGCGGCGCTATTCAGGTGAACGCCCAACTGCAAACCAGCGATCCGGCCATTTATGCGGTGGGGGATGCCATTCAGGTCAAAGACCGCAATCATGGGTTTGCAACGATGGTATCGCTAGCCTGGGGAGCCAATCGTCAGGGGCGTTTGGTAGCGGATCATATTAACGGTCAAGCAATTTCTTATGATGGGGCGCTTGGAACATCCGTAATTAAGACCTTTGCATTGACTTCAGCTTCTACAGGTAATAATGAAAAAACATTACAGCGGCTGGGCGTTCCTTATCAGGCTGTTCATATTCATCCTGGTTCACATGCCGGCTATTACCCTGGCGCATCACCCATTGCTATGAAGCTGCTCTTTAATCCCGAAAACGGGATGATCTATGGGGCGCAGGCTGTTGGAGCTGATGGAGCAGACAAAAGGATTGATGTCATTGCGACGGCTATTCGTGGCCATTTGAACGTCCGTGAACTGGCTGATATTGAACTTGCTTATGCACCTCCTTATTCTTCAGCAAAAGACCCTGTGAATATGGCGGGTTACGTGGCTTCGAATATCATGGATGGGCTGGTCCAAACGATACAGTGGCATGAAGTTGATGATTTTCACCGCAATGGTGGTCTTATTATTGATGTTAGGGATGCGGTGGAGCTACAGGCAGGGGCCATTCCAGGTTCGATTCATATTCCTCTGGCCGAGATTAGAGAGCGGATGGCAGAAATCCCTAGTGATCTAGAGATCGCGGTATCCTGCCAAGTCGGTCTGCGAGGCTATATTGCGGCCCGAATTTTGACTCAATACGGTTATCGGGTGAGGAACGTTGATGGTGGCTATAAGACGTATTCGGTTATGGCTGAACGTGAGTGAACATTTCCTTTCATGTCTTTGGTGTAGGATCGCTACTGTACATTATTTACGTTATCCGCAGGGTTTACCCCTTTTCTGATCAAATTATGGCTTGGTTCACTGTGTGACGTCTGTTACAATAGAAGAGGCATATACGAATGGATAGAAAAGAGGTTGAGCAGGTGGGCACTTCAGTGATTTGGGAAGCAGTTATATATTGGGTGATCTTGGTGATTTCCGCTCTGTGCGTGATCGCAGTATCTGGTACTCGGAAGACAGCAAGCACGATTATTTTAGCGCCCGTTGTTTTGTTCTGTACCATATTTATGATGCAGGGATCAGTGTTTACTGCCATGAATCACCCGACGATGGGGTCTAATGTCGGTTTGGGTATGGCATTTCTGACAACATGGGTGGTCAGCGGAATATTGTTTGCTGTAGCGCTTGTAATTGCTTTTATTAAATATAACAAGAAGAACAAGGCGTAATTTAGCCTTAACCTCAGATGGATAAAGGCTTTCGGTGATGTACCGAAAGCCCTTTTTGTATTCCTTTTTAACCATGCAGGATGTCTCCGCTTATCTGCGTCTTCTCATAAGCAACACAACGATCAGCACGACGATGATCACGATCAATAGGAATTTCATATTCGATAACCTCCTTGGTCTGTCTCATATTTGGTATTAACCACTTTTAGTTAGTATGCACCGATGGATCTCAAGCAAGTATCTATTGTCGAGTTTTTGGGGAAATTTAGAATGTGGGACTAAAAAGAGGTTTACAGGCTTAGCTGGAAAGTGTATACATAAAGTAAGGAGGCGATTGCCATGAGTGATCGTGCATTTCATTTGTTCTATATTATTTTCTTAACGGTTCTGGCACTTGGAAGTGTGGGTGGAATCGCTTGGTGGCTGCGCTCTGTCGGTCGTCAGGAGAAGGAAAAAAACTAAATTCAACATGGGCATACAAGCCCGAATGCATCTTCCAGTAGGAGGGTGCATTTTTATATGTTATAATGGGAACATATGTTCTTTGTAGGAGGAAAGATGATGTTGCCAGATTTGGAACGAAAGCTGTTACGTATTTTGTATAATTATTTCGCCCAGCATCGCCACATGCCCACAATGGCGGAATTGACCGTAAAAACAGGCAAGCGAGACGCTGAAATTACAGTCGCCTTGCGACATATGGAACAGGAACGCTATATCACTTGGGAAAACAATTCGGGTACCCAGCATGTTGTTTTACTGGAAGGGTGGGAGCGTCCCCCGACCCAAAGGCGCACTCAAGCGGAAACAAGACGTTTCACTACGCAAACGATGCCGCCCGATGGTACAGAATATTGGACGAATTATTAGAAGGGATATAAAACTGGAAAATTAATGAGTTTTTAAGGTGCATATCATTTAGTTTTAAGAAAGCGAGACTATAATGACCCTATTAACCCCTTTTTGATCAAGCTATAGGCCCTGCCGATGTATCGGCAGGGCCACTTTTTTGTCCATAGATACGCTTATGTATATGAAAAATCCCCCGGGGATCATCCGGAGGATGGTGCAGTTTGCATATACTGCACGGCCTGCTCAAACTTCATCGTTTGATGGCAAAATATATATTCAACCCCTGCTACCTTGCATTATATGGTCAGCATGTTCATAAGGGGCAGTGTGATTCCACTGTTCATTTTCCAAACGACAAAAGCCCTACCTCTCTTTCGTCCTTGCGGCTCCGATGACCGCGCCAGTGTGAATGTGAAAATCTTCGGCAAAAGCTCAAAATTCTACATTAGGGTTATACATAAAATTAGGAGAAGCTCCATACGGTGATTAGGAGTAATAGCTTGTTGCGTGGAATCCTATGGGGTTAATACATACTTTAATAGTATAGCAAGAATGATTATAAAACACAAGTCATTTTTGGCTTTTTGATTATAGACTGGAAAAAATGTTGGCTAAAATGCTCTTCCCTCGAGAGTTTCTTAGTTAAGAATAAGATGATTTCCCATCTATAAATTGCAGATTAAAAGCCATCCTCGTATTTATGTAAAATGCTCGAGCAAGAAGGTAAACTTTTGATGGTTGGACTCCGATATTGAATACACAAGATATTTTAGAGTGTACGGATGAAAAGAGGGGTAGCAATTTGCCGACCTATAAGCGCTTTATTCAGCATGTTATCCTGAACTATATTATAGGTTCGTTTATCGCTGTATTGTTGGTAGGTATGATTTTTGTATTTTCCACGTTAAATGTAGCCCACTATGAAATTCTGGGTCTTGTTAAAATTATTGCATTTTCCAGCGTCATTATGATTGCTTGTGAAACCATAGTGTTTCGAATGCATTTGAGACCGGTTCATCGTTTTTTTTACGGCAATCAGGAAACACTCAAGGATGTAGAAGCGGTGTATATCCGGGTTCATCATCTGCCTAATTTGTCAGTTTTACGTATTGTTGGACCGCATTTGTTGGGTTTCTCTATCCCGGCAGCCGTCATTGCCTTATGGATGATACATACTGGACAACTTACCTTTCCCTTGTATTATGTAGGAATCGCCTGTATAGGAGCTTGTCTGGTTGCTTCGATGCACGCACTGGTTGAATTTTTCCTGACAATGAGAGCAATCAAGCCGCTGCTGGAGGAAATCCGTGATCGAACCTATCAGCAATATGGATTAAACCTGTCCCTGCGAGGACGAGTCCTACTATCGCTTCGGCATAAATTTCAGTTAAGCGCGACGCTCATTGGTGCTTTTCCTCTGTTTTTATTTTGTCTAGCTACACAGATTCGCCTGGAACGTTTGGAGGCGACGGATTCGAGTTCCTATTGGGCATGGGCGGGTACGATTTTAATTTTTGGTGTAGCCTTTGCTTATCTGGGAGGAAGGTTGTTGACCCGTGAGATCGAACAGCCGATCCACCACCTGCTGGAAAAAATGAATGCAGTGAGGGAAGGCCGCCTGAACAGTAATGCCAGCGACTTGTACTCCGACGAATTTGCCGAGTTGGTTGAAGGCTTTAACATGATGATCGAGGGCCTGAAGGAACGGGAAGAAAAGAACGGTCAGCTATTGGACAGTTACTTCGCCACCTTGGCGGCAGCGCTGGATGCGCGAGATGCCTATACCGCAGGACATTCTTTGCGTGTGGCTGAATACTCCGTACTCATTGGGCGCAAGGGAGGTTTGAATGAGACAGACCTCGACTTGCTGCGCAAAACAGCTTTGCTGCATGATATCGGTAAAATCGGCGTGGCTGACGCTGTTCTGCTCAAGGACGGTAAGCTGACGGACGAGGAGTTTGATCAGATTAAAATGCACCCGGTTATGGGAGAGAGTATTCTCCGGCAAGTTGAACCAGCTTATGCTATGGCCCCTTATTTGCCCGGCGTGCGATCGCACCATGAACGTTATGATGGCAAGGGATACCCTGACCAGCTCGCTGGGGAAGATATCCCCTTATTTGGGCGAATCATTGCTGTAGCGGATGCTTATGATGCGATGACGTCTGATCGTCCCTATCGGCAAGGTATGAAGGAAGAGAAGGCGGTTATGATATTGGAAGAGGGAAAGGGAACCCAATGGGACCCTTATTTTGCCGAATTATTTGTCAAGGAGTGGCGCCGGAACAAAGGCATCACAAGCTGACTCTGTATATATCAGCACAACAGGGCGAGCCATTGAGGTTCGCTTTTTTATATAGGAATGTAAGCATCTTTTATGTCGAAAGATGGGGCTTCATGTTATGATGTACAAGAAAGGCAAACGCGGTTAACATAGGCCTGGCATCCAATTTTTTGCGCTATGGGAGTGTGAGTCCATGCAATTTTCAATGATGTTTTTAATGAATTTAGGGATGCTGATTGCCGTTGCCTATGTGGCGAACGTGATTTATAAATATGGTTTGAGTCGTACCTCTTCGCGGTTCAAATATGTCAGCTCGGTGCTGCTAGTGATATTTGGCGGATGGGTCAGCTCTTGTTTTGGTTTTAACTTTAGTGAAACGGTTATTTTTGATTTGCGTTTTGTACCGCTGATTATCGCGGCATTGGTGTATCCCCGCTCCTATACGCTTATTATTATTGGGGTCGCAATCGGACTAACGAGATTTACCTTCGGTCTGCATATGGCGGCGTGGGTCGGCTTTTTGAATATGAGCATTCTGGGCGTCCTGTGCGCCGGATTGAACTACTGGATGCGCCGTTCCACCTGGCGTTTGATTATTAAGGCATCGGTGACCATTTTAGCGGTTAATATCGTAAATACGTTAAATATTGCCTGTCTGGGCGTCATTCCCTGGCGCTATTATGTAGCGGAGGTTGTTCCTCTTACACTGCCAATCGGCATCGTCCTCAGTTTTTTATTTGCTCTGATTTTAAGGGACTTTCAGATGGAGCAACAGCGGAATCATCAGATTAAGCAGGCGAATGAGTTGTTATCAGAGCAGCGAGATGAGTTGCAGAAAGCAAAGGTCATTCTAGAGGAACGTGCCAAGCAACTGATGATGGCTTCCCAATATAAATCGGATTTTATGGCAACGATGTCACATGAGTTACGTACACCTCTTAATAGCATCATTAACCTGGCGCAGATTATCAACGAGCAGGGAAAAGAATTGGATGAGGACGAGTTATACCAATACAGCGATCTCATCTATGCCTCAGGGCATGATTTGCTCCAATTAATCAACGACATTCTGGACTTGTCCAAGGTCGAGGCTGGTCACATGGAAATCGTAAGTGAGCCAGTCAATGTGCGTGAGATTGCGCAGGTGATGATGATGCATTTTGAAGTCACTGCGAAGGATAAAAACCTGGAATTCAGCTTAAAGGAGCATGAGCCTATACCGAATGAAATTCGGTCCGATTCTAAACGTGTACAGCAAATTTTGCGTAATTTATTGTCCAATGCCTTTAAGTTCACTCATGAAGGACGTGTATTGCTAGAAATGAGTACACAGCATCTGAATCAAAAGGGACAAGAGGGAGATTGGGTTGTATTTGCTGTAAAAGATACGGGCATCGGTATTTCCAAGCTTCAGCAACACGTTATTTTTGAGGCATTCCAGCAGGCGAACGGTTCCATTAATCGTAAATATGGAGGAACCGGGTTGGGATTGTCCATCAGCCGTGATTTTTCCCGCTTGTTGGGCGGGTTTATCCGTTTAGAAAGTGAGGAGGGTAAGGGAAGTACGTTTTCCTTGTACCTACCCATGTGTCCGTCCGTAAGCAAGGAGGCGGACGAACAACCCTTTAAATTAACCTAATCGCTATTGTAGGAGCAGGAGCGTTATGGCACAAAGGAGGTCTATCATGGAACGTAAAGCGGTCGTTGTGGGTGCAACAGGGCTCGTCGGGGGTTATGTTGTACGAGAGCTGCTGGTGCAAAAGGAATACAACCGCGTCATGGTTATGGGCAGACGTCCGTTGGACATCAAGCATCCCAAGCTGGAGCAGGCGCTCATCGATTGGGAACAGCCACAGAAAGCGGCGTTTGCCTTCGAAGGGGTGGATGATGTTTTTTGCTGCCTTGGGACAACGATGAAAAAAGCTGGCTCCAAGGAGCAGTTTCGTCAGGTGGATCTGGACTATCCGGTGCTGGCTGCCCAGTTGGGCAAAGAGGCTGGTGCTGTACAGATGCTAGCTATCTCAGCGATGGGGGCCGATCCAGATTCACGTGTGTTTTATAACCGCACCAAGGGTGAGGCTGAAGAGGCGCTTGCCGCTATCGGGCTGCCTGCGCTGCATTTGTTCCGTCCGTCGCTGATTTTGGGCGCGAGACCTGAACGACGTATGGGCGAAGCCGCTGCCGCTGTTGTCATGAAAGCGCTGGACGGTCTGATGACGGGCAAGCTCGCTTCCTACCGCGCTATCCCGGCTTCGGTCATCGCACGAGCCATGGTACGAATCGCTCTTGCGCAGGCGAGCGGCGTACATATTTATCCGAACGACATCATTCGGGTCATTGGTGCAGAGCTAACATCCGATGATGAGGAACCTGTTACAGGAACAGCTCCTGATGAGAACGTGTAAAACCACGGCTAGGGTTAAAAATGACAATAACGCCGCTGTTGCCCAATGATTCGGACAACAGCGGCGTTATTTGTGTTTTATTGGTGGTTTGTATGTTGCGGCACATCTATCGTAATCTCTAATTCATCAATGTAATGGCGTGTCCAGTTGCCATTAGCATCGAGTAGGGCACTGCCTCTTGGTTGTGTTGGCAATATATAAGGCTTGAAAATGATCTTCTGGGGAGTATCTACAAAAGGAGTAAACAGGGTGATCATTTTGCTGTCACGTTCTTTGGTAAGGGGAACTCCAGAGCCGCTCAGGAGCTGGAGTTCTCTTCCCTGCTCGTCGAATATAGCATACTCAAGCATATCCAATTCCTTTTTGGTGTACTGGATCGTGTGGCCGTTTTTGATGTACTTGTATTCTCGCTCCACGGTGTAATCATCCGGCATATGTGCAATATCGGTCAGCATTTTGAACGACGTTGTGATCTTGGTCGTGATGGGTGTAAGTTCTACCTTTTCTGCCGTAAATGCAAGATACGGATTAGACTTGCTCATTTGCAGCTGAAGTATCTTATTATTTATTTTAGTTTTGTGAACCGTGGTTTGTATGCGAAACGGCTCGGCTATACCTTTTAACTTTGCATATACCTCTAGCTCAAACTGATCTGATAAGGCGGGTTTACCACTGGCAGGGTCACGCATATATGCAATCAGCATAGAATTACTGTCTTTGCCTGGGCGGCCATACATGAAATTAAAGGAGCCATTATTGCTATTGACCGATGTCCCATTGATGAACAGGTCCACTTTCTCCAGAATGTCCTCCTCGGGCTGTCCTTGCGTTTGGATGGCCGGATAAAGGGTTTGATGTTGTGAATCTCCGCCGCTCTTTTCCAACGCCACGACCAAGCGTGTCCCGTCAAATATGATTTGTGGTACCTTTAATGTAATACCGCTATGGGTAACACTGAGATTCGAGGAAGTTGCGAACCCTTTCTGATCAGCGGTTTGCAGCCCGAGATCCCCAGCAAGCTTGAACACGCTGTCTACAAGGGGAACCTGTTTCAGTGATTCTGCCATTGTAGGCGAAACAAAGGCGCTACCAATGATCATAATGCCAATGGCAGCCGCAGAAGCAGCGACAATTGCGGTTCCCCGAAGAAATCTTTTGACTGGTCCATGTAAGGAAGAGGAAGGAGACTTGGATAACGGCTCCACATCCGATTCCATTTGTGTGTAAAATGCATCTAAGCGTTCTCTTACCAAATCGGGAATCATTACCGTGTCTGCTTCCAAGTTTTCTTTTTCTGATTGTAATTTCTGGTCCAGCTCTTTATTCTGTTTCTCAAACTCTGAAGGGCTCATTGAAAGGTCACCTTCCTTTCTCCGCGATTTTGTAGCAGGTCCATTAATGTTCTGCGAGCACGGTGTAATCGTGTTTTGACGGCCCCCTCTGATACATCCAGTACCTCTGATATTTCTCTGATCGGCATATCCCGCAAATAGTGCAGGGAAATCACAGTTCGCATGGACTCCTCCAAGTGGTCGATGGCCTCGCGCAGTTCGATTTTTTCATATCCGCCCGAAATGGAGGGTTCCTTTATAAATTCCGCCACGGGTACGATCCGTTTTTGCTTGCGGATAATGAGATGGCACTCATTAATGAGGATGCGAAGCAGCCATGTTTTAAAATAGCGAGGTTCACGCAGCTCACCCAGAGACTGGTATGCCTTGAGCATCGCCTCTTGCATCGCGTCCGCGCAATCTTCATTGCTGCGAAGAATGGAACGCGCCATGCCATACATATCGGATTCCATATGTTTCATCAAGGCGACGAATGCCTTGCGGTCCCCCTGCCTTGCTTGGTGTAAGTTTGTTTCGAGATTCAAAGGATGGTGCTCCTTTCCCGTCTATACTGGCTATGATCATTGTACCTGTATCTGTATTTGTAGAATTTATTTTGTAGCAGGTTATAGGAGTTAGATGATACATAGGCGCTAAAGGTTACAGCGGATATAAAAAAATATAGCACCGTCGCAAGGGATGGCTTAAAAGAAGCCCATTGCGTTAATCCGTCGCACGGAATAGTGGCTTTGGACTTCACATGCTATAATACGGTGAACCAGTATCAGGAAGGAGAATCCAACCCATATGAAAAAAACAATTGCTACTGAAAAAGCACCCGGTGCTATCGGCCCTTATAGCCAAGCGGTAGAGGCAGGCGGGTTTATTTACACCTCGGGACAGCTTGGACTAAATCCGGCAACAGGTGAGTTTGGTAAGGATGTACAGGAGCAGGCACGCCTGTCCTTGAGCAACGTCCAAGCCATTCTGGAAGCGGCAGGCAGCAACATGAACCAGGTTGTGAAAGCGACTGTATTCCTGAAGGATATGAACGATTTTGTCAGCGTCAATGAGGTGTACAGTTCTTTCTTTGAGCAACCCTATCCAGCACGCAGTGCGGTGGAGGTAGCTCGTCTGCCTAAGGATGCACTGGTGGAGATTGAAGTCATTGCATTGAAGGGCGAATAGTCTGAAAGGTCCGTTCATAAAATAAAAAGTTTGTATGGCAACCGGGTGTCCCTATTAAATAGAGGCACCCGGTTGCTCAAATTTAATGTGTTTTGTTTTTTTGAATATAGAGTGGAGGTGGAGATGATTAAAAAAATAATTTTCACTGGTGGAGGCTCTTCAGGACATGTAGCAGTAAACCTAGCTTTGATTCCTCACTTACTGGAACAACATTGGAGTGTCCAATACATAGGCTCTGAACAAGGGATTGAAAGAAAATTGATTTCTGGACTAGAAGATGTGTGTTATTTCAGTATCTCAACTGGGAAATTGCGCAGATATTTTGATTGGAATAATTTTAAGGACCCTTTTAAAGTGCTGAAGGGGATTTCTCAAGCGTACCGGATTATAAGAAAAGAAAAACCGGATATTATTTTTTCAAAAGGCGGGTTTGTTTCGGTTCCTGTGGTATTGGCTGGGTGGTTGAATAAAGTCCCTGTAATCATTCATGAATCAGATATTACCCCTGGATTGGCTAATAAGATTTCCAGCATATTTGCTACAGAAATTTGTACTACCTTTCCTGAAGCCACTCAGTACTTTCGCTCTAAGCATACCCGGTATGTAGGTGCTATTGTGAGAGATGAACTAAAAGATGGGGAGGCAGCCAAAGGTTTGACCTATTGCGGATTTACTCGAAATAAGCCGATCATTCTGATCATGGGTGGGAGTTTAGGTTCCAAGAAGATCAATGAGATGGTCTGGATGAATTTAGAGGCTTTGCTCGTTCATTTTCAAATCGTCCATATTTGTGGTAAAGACCAAGTGAATCATTCCATTCATATGCATGGCTACAAGCAGTTTGAATACATAAACGATGAACTGGCGGATGTTATGGCGATGGCAGATATGGTTGTTTCTAGGGCGGGTTCAAATTCCATTTTTGAATTCTTGACGCTGCGGAAGCCGATGCTATTGATCCCTCTTTCAAAGGCGGTTAGCCGGGGAGATCAAATTCTAAATGCCAAATCATTTAAAGCGCAAGGCTTTTGTGAGTTTTTAGAAGAAGAAGAGTTGGAATCTGAACGATTTGTTGACATGATTCTTGGTTTGTATGAAAAAAGGTCGGATTATATTATCAATATGAAGAAAATGAATGCAGATCACTCGACAAGCAAGCTTATAGATTTGATTAAAGTCTATACCTAATCACATGGTTAAAATGAATAAACAAAGCAAGCGAGCTTGGGCTAGATGATTCAGACCCAAGCTCGCTTGTTCTGGCTAGGAGATCATATTCGTTTTCTTTAATCCCGTTCTCGATTACGGGCAAAGAATAGCCATAGCGCGTACACCAGAATGATTGCCGCCAAGATCAATGCAGCCAGCCGTACATTTTCATTGTTCGGATGCTCGACGGCGATGGCGACATAGGCCCATACAAATACGAGAGGATAAATGCTGTCGCGATAAGGGAAGCTGACCATGATGGCCAATACGGTGCCGATGAGCAGGATAATGATCGCCCATGTCGTATCGCTGAGTCCCCAGCCACTCCATTCATTCTTTTCCAGTGCCACTGCAATATTGATAATAGTAGCAACAGATACCCAACCGAGGTTCAGGCTGAATGGTAGCTTGACGAACCACATTTCTCCGCGGGTTGGCTGCGGCGTGCGGGTACGTACATACACGACGCTCAAGGAAAGCAAGTATAGAATAATGACGATGACGCACAGCTCTACGTATACATACTGCCAGAGGAAAATCCAGATGATATTGAAGAGACAGCTTAGAATAAAAAAAATACCGATGGACTGAACGCTTGTCTTGGCTTGCCCTGTAGGTGTAGCTTGGTACACGACAAAGCAGGCGAGCAGTACGTAGATGACCGACCAGATGGAAAAAGCGTAACCCGCTGGGGTGATCAAGGTTGGGTACATGTTGGATACAGCAGCAGTGCTTCTGCCACCGATAGGAAGTGTAGAAGCCAGAACGTTAACGAGAACGACAGCGATAAATGCAATAATATTCCACCATTTATACGGATGGCTTCGTGACATAGGGATATCTCCTCCACAACGAATGATGATCCAAAAATGACCGACTGGTCACAAGCTTCTATTATGAATATACCCACTTTGCTTTCGAATATGTCCTAACCGGAAAAAGTTTCTTGATCCCGGTAAAATCATAAAAAGTTGTATGTATATGCAGTCATATGTAGTACAATGGTGAAAATTTTAAGCACTATATAAGCTGAATTTCCTCAAATTCAAATTATATAGAAGTAAGGAGATAAGTAGAATGAATGGCTTGGAGAAAGTAGGGAAATTTGTAGGAGGAACCTTTTCCATCTGGGTACTTTTATTTGCATGCTTGGGATTTTTCTTTCCTGCGGCGTTTACAGGGTTGAAAGGATACATACAGTTATTTTTGGGCATTGTCATGTTCGGGATGGGGCTGACTTTATCTGCGGCTGACTTTCGTGAAGTATTTCGGCGTCCAGTGGATGTGGCTATTGGTGTGGTCGGGCATTATCTGATTATGCCATTTCTGGCCTTTGGATTGGCATTAGTATTGCAGCTGCCACCGGATATTGCGGTAGGTGTCATTTTGGTAGGCTGTTGCCCGAGTGGAACCGCGTCCAACGTAATGACGCTCTTATCCAAAGGCGACGTGGCATTGGGCGTGTCGATTGCTTCGGTGTCGACGCTGATTGCTCCACTGGCTACCCCGGCCATGATTAACCTGCTTGCTGGACGTTGGATGAATATTGATGCGAAGTCGCTGATCATGGATATTCTCATCGTGGTTATTGTCCCCATTGTGTTGGGTGTTATCGTCAAATCGCTATTTCGCAAACAGGCAGAAGCCAGTGTCCAGGCGCTGCCGCTCATATCAACACTGGTGATTATGCTCATCGTGGCTATTGTGATTGCAGGCAGCAAAGGCAAGATTTTGGAGACAGGTCCGATTATTTTTGGTGTGGTTATTTTGCATAACGGTATCGGGTTCCTGCTCGGATATTGGTTTGCCAAGCTATTCGGTATGAATCTTTCCAAGCGTAAAGCTGTTACTCTGGAAACGGGAATGCAGAATTCCGGACTGGGCGCTGCGCTGGCAGCAACTCATTTTAATCCGATTGCTGCTGTACCGAGTGCGATTTTTAGCGTGTGGCATAATATTTCCGGCTCGTTGCTCGCGACCTGGTTTTCCCGCCGGGAGGAGAAGAACAGCACATCCGGGAACCATTAAGCTTTGTCAGTGGCTTGTGACAAGTGGCTGCGGTTCAGCTTTTTCGAACAGTTTGGGGAAGGTCAGAAAGGATAGATTTGACTTTATAGTTGCGGATCATTATACTGTGGTTGTTACAACCACTGTATTTAAGTAAGCAACAGTAGTTTGAGTTCGTTATGGAAGGAAAACTGCATCCAATTCATATTCGGCTTCATGCTTAACAGCCTTATATTATCTGATCTGATTTAAACTGAAGGAGAGAGAACGAATGAACCCAAAATATAATTCTCTATTTGAAGCTTTTACCCTGCCATCCGGTGTTACGTTGAAGAACCGTATTACCATGGCACCTATGACTAACTTTGCTTCCCACGAAAATGGTGAAGTCAGTGACGAGGAACTGGCATACTACCGTGAACGCTCCGGTGGTGTGGGCGCGGTTATTACCGCTTGTGTGTATGTAACTCCAGATGGTAAAGGATTTGTTAATGAGTTTGGTGCGGACAAGGATGAAATGATTCCTAGCCTGCGCCGTCTGGCAGATACGATTCATCAGGAGGGCGCGAAAGCGATCCTGCAAATTTATCATGGTGGCCGCCTGTGTCCACCGGATCAAATTCCAGATGGACAGCCGATCAGTGCAAGCGCAGTAGCCGAGGAAAAAGAAGGCGCGCCTGTGCCGCGTGAAATGACATCCGACGATATCCACCGCGTCATTCGTGCCTATGGCGAAGCGACTCGCCGCGCGATTGAAGCAGGCTATGATGGTGTGGAGCTTCACGGAGCGAACGGTTACCTGGTGCAGCAGTTCTTCTCCCCGCATTCCAACATTCGTACTGATGAATGGGGAGGAAGCCTTGAGAAACGCTTGGCCTTTCCGCTGGCGATTGTTCACGAAGTGAAGAAAGTGATCGCAGAGCATGCGAAGCGTCCATTCATTTTCGGCTACCGCTTGTCTCCTGAGGAAGGACACACGCCAGGCATTACGCTGGATGATACGATGGTGCTTGTAGACCGTCTGGCGGATCAAGGGTTGGATTACCTGCACATTTCCGTAAATCATTTCTTTGGTGGTTCGTTCCGTGACCGTAGTGACGAACGGTCACGTACCGTTCTCATCCATGAGAAGGTAGGTAACCGTGTGCCGATTATGGGAGTCGGGTCGCTGAATACACCGGACGAGGCGCTTGCAGCACTGGAGACAGGTGTACCGCTTGTATCGCTGGGACGTCCGCTTTTGATGGAGCCGCAATGGGTTCAGAAGGTGCAAAACGGCACAGAAGATACCATTCGCACGACATTATCCAAACAAGCTCAGCAGGAGCTAGTCATTCCTGACTATTTGTGGAATGTATTGACGACCCTTCCAGGCTGGATGCCTGTTACGGACTAAATTTTGAATGATGGAAATACCCTAGGCTGCTCTCATGCACCTGGGGTATTTTCCTGTCTCATGACCATGAACACAATAATATAGGAATAACGGAGAAAGAAGGAAACTGACAATGTTGCATGAAGCTAATGGCGTAATTTTGATTAAGTCTACCCATCCGAGGCTACAGATTCGACTGTTACAAGTAAATGATGCAGAACGTTTATTAGAGATCAGACGTGAAAATTTTGATTTCTTCAAACCGTTCGAACCAGAACGACCTGAAATTTACTTTACGCTGGAAGAACAGGCGCGTCTGATTTCCAACGGTTTGGAAGCGGCACAAGCCGGACAGGGATATACGTTTGGACTTTTTTTGCCGGAAAATGATAAGCTGATTGGCAGAATGGAGCTGTCGGGTGTCGCTAGAGGCCCCTTTCAAAATGCCAATCTGGGCTACTTTGTAGATCCTGCATACCATGGACAAGGCTATGCGACTTCCGCAGTGAAGGATATTGTACGCTACGCCTTGAACGAGTTGGAATTACACCGTATTCAAGCTGGAGTGATGCCAAGAAATACGCCTTCCAATCGAGTGATGGAAAAGGCAGGATTTCGCCGCGAAGGGCTGGCTCTCAACTATTTGAAGATTAATGGTGTGTGGGAAGATCACGTGCTGTATGCGGTCACGGCTGAGGATTTGCAGAATGGCGTTTTCTGAATTCGCCGGGCGTGACCCCCTCCAGTTTTTTGAACACCTTGCCAAAATATTTTTCATCCTGATACCCGACCATACCGGCAATATGATGAAGGCGCAGCTTGTCATTTAGCAGCAATAGCTTTGCCTTGCTCATCCTGATCTGACACAAATAGTCTGACAGATTAACCCCGTACTCCTGCTTGAATTTACGAGAAATATATTCCCGACTGAGATAAAAGCGGCTCGCCATATCCTGTAGAGAAATGTCCTCGTTATAGTGTGCATCCAGATAGCGGGCAATATCACGGATGGTCGGGTTGTTTGGGCTATGGCTTGGTGTAAGCGCCTGACCGGCTGCCAGCAGTCGGTTTTCAACCTGTCTTTGCCATAAGGGCAGGGAAAGCATGCCACGGTTGTCGACCGGCAATGCATGAATGGAGCCGGACTCATCTGCCAGTTCCTCGCCATCGGTATCTCCAGGTCTGTCATTCAGCCAGCGGGCCAGCATCCAGTCCAACTCCTGATTCCAACTGGCTAGCTGCTCTGCTGTCACCGAAGGCAGCACGGCTACGGCTGCTATCCAATGGCCTACCGCTATCGACACACGATTGGCATTACAGCTGAGCGCACTAAGCCGCAGTTCCTCTTCCATCTCAGGCAACTGGGGAAGACGAATGCTCTGCCGTGTCTGGGAACTCTGGTGCATCCAGTCGGCGGTTTGCAACACATCCCGTTTCCACAACGCTTGCCGTGCCTCTTGGTAGGCAGTGGCTGCCGCTATGGGAAAAGCGCCAAAAGAGCCAAAAGAGCCAACCCCGATGTGCATGTAACACCGCAAAGCCGTTTTGATCCCTGTGTGAATATCCTGCAAGAGCAGCGGCCAACGAGATGGCTCGCCCCAATACAGCAGAATAATTTCGTCCATACGCTCCAGATGACGGAATGCAACTCCGGTTTGAGAAGTTCCGAGAAATTCGTTACAGATGTTAATGAGGGAAAAGCTCAAAAGCGCACGGCGCGTTTTATATTTGTCCAGTATATCGGCATCCAGCTGAGTGGTACTCATCACAGCTGCATTACATATCTGAATAGCTGCAGGAAGACGTAGCTCCTCACGTAAGGGCGTAATGGATAGAGGGGTATTCGCTATACCGGAAACGATTTCAGTCAGGAGCTTATCAGCATAGTGCGGCCTCATCCGATTGACCTCCATGGCCTGCATCGTTTGCCTGTTCCGGTCTTGCTCCGCCGTCCGCCAGGCTTGAGTGGCTTTATTTAGAGCCTCGTTAATCTCCACTGGATCCACGGGCTTAAGAATATAGTCCATGCCTCCCCGGCGGATGACCTGTCGAACCAAGTCAAAATCATCATAGCCACTGACCACCACGACTCGGGTTGCTGGGGAATTGACTTGAATCCACTCCATCAGTGCTACTCCATCCTTGCCGGGCATCCGCATATCCGTGAGTACAACAGGTGGGGAAAGGGCGGTAATGACCTCAATCGCCTGATCGCCCGACTCAGCCTCAATCACCTCGCTCACACCGCAAGCTTCCCAATGTACGAGCATCCGTATGGCATGGCGTACATGCTTCTCATCATCTACAATCAGGACTTTCATTGACAGATCACTCTCCCTTAATATGAATTTCCATAGGGACTTCAGTACGAATTTCGAGTGTATAACGGACGCCATGAGGCAGAATGTTGTCTACGCACAGGGTGTTAGAACCATCCTCCGAGTGAAGCTGAATACGCAATAGAACATTACGAAGGCCAATGGAGTCCTGCTCGCTAGTGTCCGGCTCCTCGTAGGCTTTCAGCGGACGTTTTAACATATGCTGGAGCTGCTCCAAATCGGCCTGTGGAATGGAAATTCCGTTATTTTCCACTGTTATTTTCACAATGCCTTCCTGGATTCGGCTGCCTGTAATGCGAATTTCACCGGGCCCCAGCCGGGGATCGGCACCGTGTTTAAAGTAGTTTTCCACCAACGGTTGGAGAATCATTTTTGGCACCCGATCATTTAGCACCTCATCTTCCCACTGGTAAGTGACCTCTAATTGCTCACCGAAGCGTTCCTTTTGTAAATCAAGATATTGTTTTACATGTTCGGCTTCTTCCTTGAGTGTAACTACCGTATGGTCCCGCATGTTATAACGCAGCATTTTGGCAAGGGAAGAGAGCAGAGAATAAATTCGCGGCACCTCATGCTGTAGGGCCAGGGTTCCAATAGACTGTAGCGTATTATATAAAAAGTGAGGATTAATCTGTGCTTGAAGCGCTTTCAATTGATGTGTCTTGTTAGCCAGCTCCAGCTTGTATTCCCGCAAAATGAGGTTATTGATGGTATCCATCATCTGTCTGAAACGGCGCGACAGTACTCCGATCTCATCGTTACTCATGGCCCGAATGTCTACATCCAGTTGACCGGACTGAATCTGGTTTATGTAGCGAGTCAGCCGCTTAATAGGTTCCGTGATTTTTATCGAAATCCATAACGTGGCAACAATGACAAGTAGCAACGCTGCGCCTGTAATGACCGCATTAATCTGAGTCAGGCGGGTAGCCCGTAAATACAGCGTACGATGTGGAATTTTCTTGACGAGCGTCCAGCCTGACAGATTGGCATCCAGCTTGCCGTACACGTGCAGTGCTGTATCATCCTCAATCACTCCGTGCTCGCCTTCTTTAGAAATTCGATTGAGCAGGCCAGATTCCTTCCAGTGTGTTCCAATCGATGCTTCTTTTCCGCTATATACGATCGTTCCGTTCCGATCGATCAAAAACAGCTCCTCTGTATCCGCATCATACAATTGACGGCAAATACTGCGCAGCGGCTCCAGATCAACATCTATAGCCAGTACCCCAAGCGTCTCTGAGGCAGGAATGTTCCGAATCGCCCGATGAAGTGTAAATACCTGCCGCTTTGTGCTGTGCTCCGCATAGGAAACCGCCGAAAAGCCGTACAAATGCTTCATGTGCGAAGGCTGTATGAATAGTCCGGAAGGGCCGTAATGAATAGAACCAGTAAAGGGCTCCAGTCGGAATTCCCGTAGCGGGACTGTACTGGTAATCAACGTGGATTGCCCAGCCTCAAAAGAATGCAAATACACTTGGTCAATGCCTGACGAAGCATTCATCATCGTTTGCAGTGTGGTGTAAATTTCAGCGACGGCCCGGTAATCATCCGGAATTTTGGCCAGATTACGCAGAAAATGGGGGTCATTATAGACTCCGATGGACGCGCGATTCAGTCCCTGTAAATAGTTATCCAGATTCGTAATTCCCTGAAAAATAAGCCGTTCATTTTCTTGTGTGGCCTGCTCCCGCAAGGATTGCTTGGTGAGAACAAAGGTCATAGTCATCGACAGCAGCAGCGGCAGAGTGACCGCAATGAGCAAAAACCAGATCAGGCGGGAACGAATACTGTGAAATTTCATGCAGTGAGCTCCTTTCACAATTCAAGGCGAGCCAGAGGTCAATATTTTCCCCCCTAATGGTTCACGATCCTACGTGTTCTCCAGAGCGCTTATTCGACATAATGAACATGTGAATCGCATATCCGTACGGACCAAGCATTATGCTGCTGAAAGAAAGCCGTAAGGGAGCGTTCCAGACACCAACAGACAACAAAAGGGGGGGATCGGATTGAATCGCGCCAAGTCGTCGCAATGGCTCCAGCAATGGATTTTTGTAGGGCCGTCGACGTTATTTTTCGTTATCATTATTGTAATCCCTTTTATGCTCGGAATGTACTATTCTTTTACAGAGTGGAATGGGGTAGCCAATGAGGCAAAGTGGGTCGGGCTGGATAATTTCAGTCACATTTTATGGAATGATGACAAATTTGGGACAGCGTTCTGGTTTACGGTCCGTTTTACGGTGGTAGGAGTGGTGGCTGCGAATATTTTTGGCTTTCTGCTGGCGTACTTTCTAACCAAACCGCTGAAAACAAAAAATGTATTGAGGACCATCTTTTTTATGCCTAATGTGATCGGAGGTCTGTTGCTGGGCTTTATCTGGCAGTTTATTTTCGTCAAGGGATTTGCAGCAATCGGAGAGAGCACGAACTGGTCCTTCTTCAACCTGTCCTGGTTGGGAGATGAGATCACGGCCTTCTGGGGCATTGTCATCGTGTTTATCTGGCAAACTGTCGGGTATTTGATGGTTATTTATATCTCTTCCCTGACCAATGTGCCCCGCGATATGCTGGAAGCAGCCGAAATTGACGGAGCAAGCCGGATGCAAATTTTGCGGTCGATTATACTTCCTTTGATCATGCCTGCCGTTACGGTTTGTCTTTTCCTGGCGATATCATGGTCATTCAAAATGTTCGATCTCAATTTGTCACTGACCAAAGGCGGTCCCTTCGGGTCCACAGAGTCGGTTGCACTCAATATTTACAATGAAGCGTTTGTGAATAATCGTTATGGGCTGGGAACAGCTAAAGCACTCATTTTCTTTATCATTGTTGCTCTGGTTACGAGCCTTCAGGTACGACTGACGAAAAGTCGGGAGGTGGAAGCGTAAATGGAAACAAGCAAGCGCTACCGCTTTGGAACATGGGCGACCGAGATGGTGATGATCCTCGTCGCATTGTTATTCCTCGTCCCGTTTTACTTTTTATTCGTGAATTCGGTCAAAAGCTTTGGTGACCTGCTCACCGATTCTGCGGCCTGGCCACAAACCTTTGTATGGAGCAACTACGCTAGAGCGTGGAGCATCACGCGTTTTCCCGAAGCTTTATGGAATTCACTCGTGGTTACGGTAATTAGTAATCTACTGCTCGTACTGATCAGCTCAATGGCTGCTTACCGAATGGTCCGGCGTCCGACGCGTTATAATCGGGTGTTGTTCAGCCTGTTCGTAGCTGCCATGGTCATTCCTTTTCAATCGGTGATGATTCCTTTGGTCAAGGTTGTAAGTACACTGGATTTAATGAACAGTATAAGTGGTCTGGTAATCTGTTATCTGGGATTCGGAGCTCCAATGTCGATCTTTCTCTTTCATGGATTCGTCAAAGGTGTGCCAGTCGAGGTGGAAGAAGCAGCTACGGTGGACGGCTGTACGCCTTACGGAGTGTTTTTCCGAATTGTGTATCCGTTGATGCTACCGATGATGGTAACTGTTATTATTTTAAATACGCTCTGGATTTGGAATGATTATCTCCTGCCTTCTCTGGTACTGCAAAAGGCTGAACTGCGCACGATTCCGATTGCTACCTATGCCTTTTTTGGACAATACACGAAGCAGTGGGATTTGGCTTTGCCTGCTCTGGTGCTGGGCATCTTGCCTGTCATCGTATTCTTTCTGGCCATGCAAAAATATATTATACAAGGTATTATGGCTGGTTCGGTCAAAGGTTGAGTGTGGGATGAGCTGAAAATGTACACGGTGGCCACTCCGCAAACGGATGGTGCTTACCATCGCTGTTGCCTCCAGATTCCCCTGAATAAACGAATAAAGGTGGGAATCTAGAGACAAAGGCGAGCGCTATCGCTTGTTCAGCACCATTCCGTTTTCCGTTTGCTCCGTTTCCACATGAATTTTTCGAGTTCATCTGATATGAATTTAGAATAGAAAGGAACATGAAAATGAAAACGCATACTCTTAAAAAGAAAGCTCAAGCACTCATCTTGCTCCTTGCGGCCTTTGCCCTGGTTTTGGCAGGTTGTAACAGCAGTGGCGGACAAAACGCAGGCAAAGAGGAAGTGAAGGAAAAAACAATTCACATTTTTCAGTTTAAGGTAGAGATTGCAGAAGCGCTGAATCGCATGAAGGCGGAATATGAAGCGTCTCATCCAGGGATCAAGCTCGACATTCAGACCGTGGGCGGGGGCAGTGACTATGGTGCGGCGTTAAAGGCGAAGTTCGCCTCCGGGGAGCAACCGGATATTTTTAACGTAGGAGGTTACCGTGAGCTGGATACGTGGCTGGAATATTTGGAGGACCTGTCTGACCAGCCTTGGGTTGGCGATGTGGTGGATGTCGCCAAAGAGCCGATGACCAAAGACGGCAAGCTGTATGGCCAGCCGATGAATCTGGAGGGTTACGGCTTTATTTATAACAAGGATTTGTTCAAGAAGGCGGGGATTACGGAGACCCCTAAAACATTGTCCGAACTGGAGGGAGCTGCGCAAAAGCTCCAAGCTGCAGGGATTACTCCATTTTCTAATGGATATCAGGAGTTTTGGGTGTTAGGCAATCATTTGCTGAACGTGGCATTTGCCAATCAGCCAGACCCTTCGGCCTTCGTTAAGGGACTGAATGATGGAACTGCAAAGATTCCGGGCAACGCTGTATTCGCCGAGTGGGTTAAGCTGTTTGATCTGACAATGAAGTATGGCAATTCGAAGCCGCTCACGACCGATTACAACACGCAGGTAACGAACTTCGCCACTGGAAAGGCTGCCATGATGCAGCAAGGGAACTGGACTCAGGTCCAAATTGACGGTATTAATCCGAAGCTGAATCTGGGTATTTTACCTATGCCGATTGGTGAAGACGCAACAGCCGGAGATAAGCTGTTTGTAGGTGTCGCCAACAACTGGGTGGTTAATAAAAATTCGACTGTCAAACCCGAGGCGAAGGAGTTCTTAAACTGGATGGTGACATCCGAGCAGGGTAAAAAGTATATCACCAAGGAATTCAAGTTTATTCCAGCATTCAAGAGCATCGAAGGGGCAGAGGCTGATATGGGCCAACTGGGTGCGGAAGTGGTGAAATATAGTAAGGAAAACAAACTGTTGGGCTGGTTCTTTAGCCGCTATCCTGAAGGAGCACAGCAAGAATTCGGAAGTCAGATGCAAGCCTATGTGGCAGGTAAATCGGATGCTGGGAAGCTATTCGAGGATTTCCAGAGAACATGGGATAATTTGAAGACCAAATAATGAACAAAAGCACGCGATAAAGCCTTCATATTTCAGGGAGATTACGTGATCCTGAAATATGAAGGCTTTTCTGTAAACAAAATTATAAATGGTAATGGAGCAGAGCGATATCCCCGCGGCGTTCTATTTCTTTGAGCTTAAACGTACTTGGCAGCGATCCTTCTGGAAATAACGGTATTCCTTGTCCAAGCACCTTGGGAATGATCGCAATGATAGCCTTCTCCAGCAGTCCAGCTTGTAAGAAGGCCTGGAGTAACTGGCCTCCACCGACTAGCCATACCGCACCTTCCGATTGTTCTTGTAGACGTGGAACCAGTTCAGTCAGAGCTTCGTCCGTAAATGTAACATGTGGCGCTTGCTGTTGCTCCGTTAATGCTCGTGTGAGCACATAGCATGGCTTGCCAGCATAAGGGAAATCATCTGAGAGCTTCAACACTTCCTCATACGTCAGCCTGCCCATCAGCACTGTACCTACGGTGTCGTAAAAGTCGGCATATCCATTGTCCCCGCCATCCCCTTTAACATCATACAGCCAGTCCACCGAACCGTCCGGCAAAGCGATATACCCGTCGAGACTCATGGCAATATACAGCACAACTGCGTTTGATTTCAAATCCTCCATAGTTCATTCACTCCTTTCTATTTCCTAATGTTACAATGTATTTATGACATCCTATGTCGTAGTTAAACGGTCATTTTAAATTAATTTTTGAATCGAGGGGTACCTTATGAACGAACGCAGGATTGCTCTTATGAGGATACTGGATTCCCGAAAAAAATATACGGCGCGTGAGCTGGCTGAACGTTTTGGTGTCTCCGTCAGGACGATACAAAGAGATCTCGACTATTTGCAGCAGACCGGGTTACCCCTTTATACCGAAATGGGTCCTCATGGCGGGTATCGGGCACTCCCCAATCGGCTTCTTCCTCCCCTTCATCTTGCTCGCGACGAGGCTCTGGGTCTTTTCCTCATGCTGCAACTGTTGGAGAACATTCCAGATATCCCTTTTGGCTCGGTTCGTGGACATTTATCTGAGCATTATTATGCCGAGCTTCCACAGGATGTGCAGGACAGTATCGATCAATTAAAGGAGTACATTTCTTTTCGTATGCTGCCGACTCACGCAGAGTCACCCTACACCTCAATCATTTTGGAGGCTGCGCTGAATAAGCGCCGGGTGAATATGCATTACCGCTCGGTTTCCGGTGAAAAGTGGACCGAAGTATATCCGATTGGACTGTATTTTGATCACGGATATTGGTACATGCCAGCGCATAGCAGAGACCGTATCATTCTGTACCGTTCAGATCGGGTGATCACAATAACGATGCGGGACGAAACCTTGGACAGCCTTCCCACACTTCAGGAATGGTTGGCTTCGGAGGATTCCCGTATAGGAATTCCGTCCAAAATAAAATTTACCGCAATGGGTGCCAGGCTGGCCGGGTCAGATACCCTCTTCCAAAATGTTTCCCATCAAGAAGGGCAGGGTCAGGAATGGCAGGGATATATTCCGGTCGAAGAGTTTAGATATGTGTCCCGACTTTTGCTAAAATACGGGCCAGAGGCCGAGGTCATATATCCGAAAGAGCTGCGGATGAGGGTGAAGGAATTGCTGCAAGACAGCCTGAACCCTTATCTGAAGGATGCAAAAGCAGATGATGAAGAAAAAGACAATTAATCCTGTAAATTGATTCTCTTATTTATAGTTAACCACATGAATATTTAAGGTTATTAACTTATGACTTTCCATTTATTTTTGTGATAAAGTTTTGAAAAGAGCCCGTTTTCGTATATGATGAAGAGTAATAATTCAAAAGGCTGGACGGGAGACAGATATGAATCAACCGCTTTATGGAATATGGCTCGGAGATGTGTTTTTTTGCTTTTCTGGTGAGACGTCGGAACCACGTATCGATGCGTGGAGCAGTGTAATCCGCAGGCTGACGCTAAAGGGAGACCTTCGGCCGTTTCGGCAGGCTGCGTTGCGTCTTGCTGAGGTACGGATACCGAACACTGCTCGTGTGGAAACCGCGGGCAGAGGTGGCAAAAGACGTTCCATGCTGGGGCGTACATTGGAGGGTTTGGCGCTGGAACCGCGCGAGACGATGGCACTGTTGACCCGCATGGACGAGAAGGGCTGTGCGGCATCGGGCATTACGCTGGGCGAGGAAATGCAATATTGGCAAAAAGCTGCTTATTTCGCGCTAGAGCTGATGCAGCGGGGCGAAATTGCGCCATCGCTTACAGAGGCGCGTCCATCGGGACCGCGCCGTCGTGGTCCGGAAGCGGCTGTCGGGGTGTGGATTCCTCGACTGTGTCAAGAGGAGGACATACGCCGCTTTTATGAGCTGGCTACTGCAATGCCGGCTGTTTGTATGGCGGCTCCGGCTGTTTTTGCGGGCAAGGAGCCTGAAACACGTGAGGATGCAGCAGGAATCGTGCTGTACTCCTTCTTGTGTGCGGTCATCCATGCGGAAACGACCGCGGTGCTGGCAGCCTCAGACCGTGAGCTGGGCCGATATCGCGCAGAGTATCGGCGCGGAGGATCGCCGCTGGCAGAGCTGTGGTGGAACAGTCTGCTGACAGGTTCCCGCCCGGTGGCGATTCAGGGAACGCCCGCGGAGATGGAGGAGCTGGTGCTTCAAGCGTCCTCTCTTGAGGGAAGCGCAATGCCTGTCACGGAACGGGAAGACAAAGAGCCTATAGAAGGGCAACTGCGGTTGTGCCTTCGTTTGGAGCCTTCGCTGGAAGAGAGTGTGAAGGAATGGCGCATTACCTTTTGGGCAGAAAGCGATGCTGAGCCGGGGTTGCGACTGCCTGCTCTGGCACTGTGGGCGCATCCTGAACGTGATCTGGTTCGAGGCGGAATTGTATATCGTCAAGTGCAGGCGCAACTGTTAATGAGGCTCGGACAGGCGGCTGAAGCGGCACCTATATTGCAAGAAGCGTTGAATCGTCCTTATCCCGAGGGGCTGACACTGGAGCCAGAGTTGTTCTTCCGCTTCCTGACGGAAGCCGTTCCTGCACTACAAAAGAACGGTATCACCGTGCAAATGCCTTCACGCTGGAGCCGGGAGGGCCGAAGACGTGCAGGCTTGCGGCTCAAAATGCGTTCGACAGAGCAGGGTGCCAAGCCAGATGGTGTGATTGCCGATACATCGTCTGTCGGCATTAACCGCATGATTTCGTTTGATGCCGAGGCTGTGCTGGGTGATACGATTTTGACGATGGAGGAACTGGAAAGCATCGTCGCGGCCAATTTGCCGTATGTACGTCTCGGAGGGGAATGGATCGAGGTCGATCCCAAGGAAATCCGTCAGGTGCTGCGCTTTATCAAGCGCGGGGAAAACGGTGAGATGAGCTTGTCCGAATGGATGCATCTAGCTGCAGAAAATGAAAGTGCAGGCGAGGCCTCATGGAAGGGCTTGTCCATCTTTGGCGCGGAATCCGCCGGATTGCTTGCGTCCTTGGCTGAGGGCGGCGTACTCCGTTCGGTAGAGCCACGGCCTGTGCCGGAGACGCTGCATGGCGCATTACGGCCCTATCAAGAGCGCGGCTTTCAATGGCTGGCTGCGATGCGTGGATTGGGCTTTGGCGTCTGCCTTGCGGACGACATGGGACTTGGTAAAACGATTCAGGTCATCACCTGCCTGCTCGACGGTGGCATAGGCGCAGATGATCAACGTCCGGCGTTGATCATCTGTCCGACGTCCTTGCTTGGCAACTGGCAGCGCGAGTTGAAGCGCTTTTCACCGGATTTGTCACTGTATATTCACCATGGCAACCAGCGACTCCACGGCGAGCTGTTTCAGGAAAGTGTACGTGAGTATGATATCGTCCTCACTACCTATCATTTGGCGGGCCGGGACGGCAGCGATTTATCTGCGGTATACTGGTCGTCCATCGTGTTGGATGAGGCGCAATATATAAAAAATGCACGAACAAAGCAAGCACAAAGCGTCATGAAGCTGTCTGCACCACACCGGATTGCCATGACAGGTACTCCGGTAGAAAATCGGCTGAGCGAGCTGTGGTCTATTTTTCAATTCCTGAATCCAGGTTACCTTGGTACGGCTTCTTCATTTCGCCAACGGTACAGTCTGGCGGGAGAGGAGCGGGGGTCCGCGTTGCGTGAGCTTCATCGGCTCGTCTCCCCGTTCATGCTGCGTCGTCTCAAAAGCGACCCAGATATACGCAAGGATTTGCCAGAGAAGCTGGAGTTGAAATCCTACTGTGTACTGACACCAGAGCAGGCCGGATTGTATCGGGGCGTGGTGGATCAATTATTGGGAACACTGGATGGGCAGATCGGTATGGCTCGCAAAGGGCTTGTTCTGTCTTCGCTGACCAAGTTGAAGCAGATTTGTGATCATCCGGGTTTGATCATTCCGGGTCGCGCTGATAGTGGTAAAACTGAAAACTCGGGCAAAATGGAGCGACTGCTGGAATTGGTAGAGACGATTCGCGAGAACGGCGAATCGGCGCTGATATTCACCCAATATGTGTCGATGGGAGAATTGCTGGTCTCTCGTTTGGCCAAAATCTTCGGGGAAGAGCCGTATTTTCTGCATGGAGGACTGGCGAAAACCAGACGTGATGAAATTGTTCACAACTTCCAGCAGGGAGAAGGGCCGAATATATTCGTACTTTCCCTGCGTGCAGGTGGCGTGGGTCTGAACCTGACACGTGCCAGCCATGTCATTCACTATGACCGCTGGTGGAATCCAGCAGTGGAAAACCAGGCGACGGACCGCGTATTCCGTATTGGTCAAAGCCGCAATGTACAAGTGCACAAGCTGATTTGCCAAGGTACGCTGGAGGAGCGGATCGACGAGCTGATTGAGAGCAAAAAGGCACTTTCCGAGCAGGTTGTCGGCTCCGGTGAACATTGGCTCACCGAAATGTCTGATGATGAATTGCGCGGTCTGATTGCGCTGCAAAATGATGTATGGATTGAGTGAGCAGAGAAAGGATGAAGGCGATGACGAGGCCGCGAGTGAAGCTAAAAGTAACTGACGGTCAATGGATAGCGGAATTAGACGGAAAGGGGTTGGGAGGCGAATCAACGGGTGTACCTTCCACACATGCTGTCCAATGGACTGGCCCAGCGCCTGTACTTAACCCCGAACAGCGGAAGGCATGGTTGGAGCAGCTAAAAGCAGATCCTTTGGATATCTACCATTTTTTGCAAGGGGAAACCTGTCTATCGCTGGATGAGATCGTTCAGCTAGCAGCTGAGACAGCCACTTCTAGCATGGAGGATGGCGTGGGTGTAGTCGACGATGTGAAGAAAGCTCTTCAAGCCGGTCTGGAAAGCGAGCCGCAGACCTGTCTGGAACTGATCGGAATGTCGCGGGAAGAGCTGCTGGAGTACGTATTTAGTGCTTGGGCCGGAGAGTTATCCCATGTGCAGGGGACATCCCCCGCGCTTGAGTCTACCTCACGGCCAGAGGGCGGACGTAGCGGATCGGCAGCGATTAGCGAATGGATTGCAGAGTCTGCGGCAGAAGGAGCATTGCATCGTCCCGGTGCGGGCTTTCATGCGATTGAGATTCGTCTGCCGCAGAAGCTTGCTCCTAAGAAGGAAGCGGATATTACGGCTTTGCTGCCGGGTTTACCCCGTGCGGAAGAGGCATTGAAACTCATACGTGAACGGGTAGCCGAGCGGGCCCGAGCTGCAATCCCGCAAAAACGTCATACTCCGTAACAATTCGGGTATATACTTCCTTTTTCGAGTCTATTCGCCTTCATCGAACGGGATAATGGCTTCGAAGAATGCTAAAAGTTCAGTTACAATGGGGAAACGGAAAAGTGACGGCAAGTCATGCATCAATTGCAATATTGGAGGAGATACCAGCATGAAACGACATATACAACAGACGCGAGCATCTAAGCGCTGGACCAAAGCGCTCATTCCAGGGCTGATCCTGCCAGGGCTATTACTGGCAGCCTGCCAGCAGGGAGGATCAGGTGGACAGGAAAGCGAGCCGTTGAAGTCATCTACAGCGGTACAGGAGAATGTGCAGCCTTCCACCCAGCCGGATGCGGACAATGGCAGCACTAGCGCTGGACAAGCCTCTGCGGGTACAGAAGGCGGACAAGCCGACCCTGTGATGGCGTTGCGGAGCCAGAGTGCGCTGCAAGCCACGGTTAAGGAAGAGGATGGAACCGCGATCGTCACCAATGCGACTTCTGATACAGTCGTTGTGAACAAAAAGCGCAGCTTGCCTGTAGGCTATGTCCCCGATGATCTGGTGGAGCCGCAGGTACCATTTTCCTTCGAGGGACCGCATGAAAAGCGGCATTTGCGTAAGGAAGCGGCAGAGGCACTGGAGAAGCTGTTCGACGGGGCGGAAAAAGACGGCATTGAGCTGCGTGCGGTATCGGGATACCGTTCCTATAAGCGTCAGGTATCTATTTTCAACAACAATGTAAAGACAAAGGGGCAGGAATATGCCTCTAAAGTTAGCGCTGTACCGGGTACGAGTGAGCATCAGACAGGTTTGTCCATTGATGTATCCAGCCCAAGCGTAGGTAATGTGCTGGAGCAATCCTTCGGAGCTTCCAAGGAAGGCGAATGGCTGGAAAAACATGCACCGGAATACGGATTTATTATTCGTTATATGAAGGGTAAGGAAGATGTAACCGGCTATGTGTACGAGCCTTGGCATATCCGTTATGTGGGAATAGACATTGCGGAGGATTTAGCCAAGCAGGGGATGACGCTGGAGGAATATTTCGACGAGAACAATATCAAGCTGTAGCAGCTAAAATCAAGCCGTAATCCTAGGGATTGCGGCTTTTTGTCGTGTTTTTCTTCCAAATTGAACCTTTTCAAGGTAGAATCTCGTATAGTGAACGACGACAGAAGCGCTTTGATTTGTTGCAAACCTCATGACAGAAGCGTACAGGAAGGGAAGGGAATCATCATTTATTATTCATTAACGTATCGCGAATGGTCGGAAGACACTCAAAAGGAACTGCGCAGCCTGACACGGGAATCCGTATCGGGAGATGAGCTGTTTCTACGCAAGCTTGTAGACGCTACGCGTCTCCATGACAAACTATGGTCGCATATCTCGAATGAAAGTGAGGAACATACGGATCATTCCGTCTATGTGACTGAATTTACAGGGGAACGCGCAAAGCCTTACGGTGCCTCCATCACAGACCTCGTGCTTGCCAGTGAGGGAGGTTACACTTCCACATTCAGTGCAATGTACTGGATATGGCATGAACCTGCATTCCGTAGTATGGATCAGCGGGAAGGCTCGGTATTTACTTTGGAGTTGGCCCAACGACTATTAGATCACTATACAGTACTGGGTGGCAAAACATATGAATTTATATATTCGGTACTGGACCCTCAGCTGAAAAAGGTACATCTGTTTGTGAAGGAGGTCGATCTGTGATGGAGCATTCTTGGGAAAAAATGAAATCCAAGCCCGGCTCTCGTACACGGATGGCGGCCTTTGCCCTGATGTTGGCTGTCCCGGCCGCTCTGACGGGTTGCGGTGACGACGAGTATTATGACTGCGATGAGCTTCCTGTATCGGAACAAACGGCGTGTCGGGATTCAGGCAGCAGCGGGTATTACTATGGTGGATCGACATATTATAGTGGAGGTTCCTCATACCATAGTAGTCGTTCATCTTCCAGTTCTTACCGCAAAAGCTCATCCTCATCTTCCAGCTCACACAGCGGTTTTGGCAGCAGCGGCTCACGCAGCGGCTTTTTCTCTGGGGGTTAAGATGAGCATGCGTACGATTCGGCAATTGCCTTATGAACATGATGAGCTTTTTAAGGGTGAAATCAGCCGTAGAATTCCGTATCATCGCATGTATGGTAAATCCTATTGCGTGCCAGCCTTAACGGTATATCGGGAAAGCGAGCTGGCAGAGCTTCAGACTGCTTCTGAGGCGGTACATCGTATTTATCGCAAGGTTCAGCAATTCGTCCAGCGCTATATGCCGGATGAATACCTGGTGGAACGGTTGGGGATTCATCCAGGCTTGCTGCGTGCTGCACGAATGGAGGCCGAGCCGGATGGGATAACCCGCCAGGACTGGATTGTGGGGGAAGCGGGTATCAAGTGCATAGAGAATAACACCGATACCCCAACCGGGATTCCCGAGGTGGCTTATCTCGAAGGAAAGCTGCTGGAGGTGCTGAGTAGGGATGGAATATCGGCGGATGACAATGCATTACATGGACCCTCATCTGGAATGGACGAGGCGATTCAGTCTGCCTTGACGGAGTTCATTCATTTTTATAGCAATAAGGGATTAGGAACAAAGGTGTATTTCACTTGCTATGACTGGCACATCGAGGATCAGACGAACACCAAGTATATCATGCATTTATGTGAACAAGCCGGGTTTGAAGTGGTTTATGCGCCTTTGGAAGAACTGGAGATTATCCCGAATGAAGGATTGTATCACCGGGGAGAGCAGATCCACATTCTCTATCGCCTGTATCCGCTGGAATATCTAATTGATGACCGGGAGGAGGATACGGGGCTTGAGGTGGGGCAGGCGCTAATGGATATGGTGGCAGACGGGAAAATAGGATTAATCAACCCGCCGCAGCATATCATTACCCAGAGCAAAGGGTTCACCGCAACCGTGTGGTCGCTATATGAGCGCAATGAGCAGACACCAGAGTTTTGTGGTTTTCGTTTGTTTGACGATCGCGAGCTGGAGGTGATACGAACCTACCTGCTACCTACGTATTTTGAACCCTCGGTGTTTATGCAAAATAAAGAGCCTTATGTGGCCAAAGGTATATGGGGGCGGGAGGGTAAAGGGACGCACTTGATTGAACATCCTCAATCCGAAAAGATGCTGAAAGGTGCTTTGGGAGAGGTTGAACCTGCGCAGACTGACAACCCTGATCTGCTTCACCAAGCTGATGGTCCACGAACGCCTGAGCAGGAGGAAGCCGCACATATTGCCGCTTATTACGAGGGACAGCCTAAGATTTATCAGCGGCTGTGGCCGATGCAGAGCGCAGAGGTACAGACCGAGGAAGGGCTATTTCACGGCTATGTGCTGACAGGCATATTCGTGATCGGGGGGCGTTTTGCGGGTGTCCTGCCGCGAATCGGTGAAAAGGTAACAGGTGATATGGCCTATTATTGCGCCGCCGCTGTTGCCACCGTACCTCCTAATCCGCCCGTTATATAAGCTGAATTAAACAATGTACCATATTCGAACATATCTGTTATTTTCACAAGTGAGGATTTTGCAAAATCCTGAGGTATCATAAGGAGGAAGAAAATTGGACTCTCATATCAGTTTGGGCAACGCATTGGGCAATGTAGGTATCGGCCTGCTTATCCTGTTTGCCATCTTAATCGTAGGTTATTTTGTGTTCAGCTTGCTGACACGTTATAACGATAATCAAGAAATCGCACGCGGCAATGAGGCGGCAGGCATCTATATGGGTGCAAAGCTGCTAGGTCTGTGTATCATCGTGGGAATGGTGTCGTACAGCAGTCATTCATGGCTAGATATGCTGACCTGGTCGGCTGTGGGCATTGTAGTGCTGTGTCTGGTCTATGTGATTTTTGATCTGGTGACGCCGCGTACCAAAGTGTGCGAGGAAATTGCCAACGGCAATGTGGCTCTGGCACAGCTGCTGCGCTCGGTCATCGTCGGGGTGTCTTTTGTGGTAGGTACATTTTTGATGTAGTCGATATAGAGAAGGAATACCAAGGATCTGCAACACCGGACAACGGAGCTGCAGATCCTTTTTTATGGAACATTGTATTCACTGCCCGGCATCAGACTGTTGAATTGAAGGTTGTGACGATCACTTCCTGTGGTGACTATTCTACAAAGCAACGGGTGATACTGCATAGCAAAAAGGAATTTGCTACAGAGTTCAAATCAAATTGAAGAGAAGGGAATTCTGAACATATGAGTACCTCCACCTCCCCAACCAAACAAGTTCGGATGGGTATCATTGGCCTGGGTCTGATCGCTGAATATCACATGAGATCACTGCACACCATCTCGGGGGTATCTATTGTGGCCGTTAGTGATGTGAATCCCAATCGCCTTCAAGCCATCGGAGAACAATTGCAACTACCTGCTTCCAAGCGGTACGCCCATTATGAAGCATTAATCCGTGACCCAGAGGTAGATGCGATTCTGTCGCTGACACCCAATGATGTGCATTTTGACATTATTCGTATTGCGCTGGAAGAACACAAAGCTGTACTGGCAGAAAAACCATTGACTCTCACATGGGAAGAAGCGGATCAGTTGAAAAAGCTATATACAGCGAATCCGGTGCCTTTGCTGGTTCACTATAAGCATCGCTACGGGGCGGCCTTCCAATATACCAAGCAACTGCTGGATGAGCAAAAGCTGGGTAAAATCTATAACATTCAATTTCGTTATCTAATGGATGCATTTGCGCCGTATCGTCAGCATCCATATACATGGCGTCACAATTTAGCCAAGGCTGGTTCTGGAGTAGTGGGGGATACAGCCTCACATATCATTGATCTGGCCCGTTTTTTGGTGGGTGAATTTAAAAGTGTCGCAGCGCTGTTACATACCATTACACCTGAGCGGTTCGATCCGATCACGGGTCTGCCTGTAAAAGTAGATGTGGAAGATCTTGCTGCCTTTCATGGCATCGTAGGCGACAATACCGTGGGAACCTTTATCACTCATAAAAATGCCATCGGCATACGGCACGATATCGAAGTCGATATCTATGGAGAACTTGGCACACTGCACGCCAGCCTCAATAACCCGGAAAGTATCCGCATCGTGCTGCGTGACCTGGAACACCCGGGTGCCGAATACGAGACTTGGGCTGTCCCTGTAATCTATAATCATACGGCTTATGAAGATTTTGTTGAGCTGGCAAGGGGAAAGTCTGTGGATCGTGCTCCCATATTCGAGGACGGCTACAAAAATCAGTGGGTACTTGAGAAAATACTGCAATCATGGAAAGAGAATGGACGTTTAGTAGAAATGTAGGGGATGTGAGGGGAATAGCTGAGATTCCAGCAATGACAAAGAGTATAAACATGCTGTGACCCGCAAGAGGGTTCCTTGGAAAGAGCAGCCATCTTGCGGTTTAGCAATTCAATATATCTGTAAAACCATCTTTTTCATCAATATCGCATCGCCACGCTTATATCACTTCAAAATAAGCCTGCCTCAATCTTTTCAATAATGGTCAGCAAGAAGGATTCCGCTAAGCTGTTTTTCAAAATAGCTTGCTTGGCTTCCTCCAGTGTAAACCAACGTGCTTGATCTACCTCCGTACTAAGAACATCCAACTGATCGTCATTCACAATGGATACAAAATTCAGCATCAGTGTATTGCTTCGTTCAAAATACTCACTGCGCATATATTGATACTCATCGACTTGTAATCCTACTTCTTCCTTAACTTCACGCACCAATGTCTGCTCTGCGGATTCACCCTTGCTCACATAACCAGCCAATAAAATGAAGCCCTGAATATTGTACTGCTGTATGAGCAGCACCTTATCTCTTTGACTATTCAATACAGCGGTACTGATCGCAGTGCTGAATATCGGGAAACGAAAGACCTGACATGTATGACAAAAGGGGATAGGGCCCTCGCCTTCACACTCCTTCACCATCAATTTTGTTCCGCATTCATAGCAATATTTCATGTAAGCGCCACCCTTGTATCACATTTTTAAAATTGTAAATGTTGCTTTTAATACCGTGTTTGTACAGCAATACTCATCATCTTAATTCTACGATCACTGTTCTGTCTACGGACGCTCTATTTCTTCTCTTGGTCTTTATCCCTTTTCTTGCTGCGTTTTTGCCCGTCTAGCCCCAATCAGCCGCCAGCCTGTTAACAATGCCGCCACAAGACAGATGGACGCGGACGTCATAAAGACTACATGCATGCCTGCCAGAAAAATTTCTGGATGACCCGGGACCAAGCCGGTGACCCGATAACCAGCCTCTTTACTCATAATATAAAAGAGGATCGATGTGGCCAAAGTGATCCCCACAACCATGCCGACGTTGCGAACCAGCGAATTGACACTCCCGGCTGAGCCGAGCTGTGTGCGGGGTACCGTGGACATAATCAGCGAGTTGTTCGGCGATTGGAATAAACCACTGCCAATGCCCAGCATGGCAATCCACAGACCCACGAGCGGGATGGAGCTGCCTGCATGCAGTTGGGCCAATCCAATCTGGGCAATGACCATAACGACCAGCCCGGCGAATGTAAGCAGTTCAGATCCGATTTTATCGGAAAGCGCACCGCTGAGAGGGGCCACAATAACCATCGAGATGGGGAGCAGCATCAGCAGGAACCCGGCATGAAAAGGCGACAAGTTCAGCATATTCTGCGCATAGAAAGGCGAAATGATGTTAAAGCAAAAATTAGCGACGAACACCAGAAAAGCACACAAAATACTGAGCGAAAATAACGGATTTTTGAATAGCGCGAGCTGTAACAGCGGCCCTGGACGACGAAGTTCCAACCTGATGAATATGGCAAAAGCAACTACAGCCACCACCAGCGAAGCAACAATACGTTTGTCTCCATACCCGACCTGCTGTCCCAGCAACAATCCGACGAACAAAGTGAGAATAAAAATAGCAAACACCAAGCTACCGGGAACGTCAATTTTATCTTTCACCTTGATCAGATCCTTCGGCAAAAGCTTCCAGCCAAGAAAGACAGCGACCAGCCCTACCGGTACATTGACCCAGAAAATATACTGCCAGCCCAGCGACGAGACAATAATACCGCCCAAGCTTGGCCCGGCGATACTACCCAGAGAAACGAAGGTTCCAATGAGGCCAAGCGCTTTGCCCCGTTCATTGGACGGGAAGATATCTGTCACGATCCCCTGGCTGTTCGCCATGGTCATGGACGCTCCAAACGCCTGAATAATACGGGAAATCAGCAGCATAGAGAGCGAAGAGCTAAGACCGCACAATAGGGAGCCAAGAATGAATACGATTGTGCCGATTTTGAATATTTTGATTTTACCAACGATATCTCCAAGCTTGCCAAAAAATAAGATAGCGGTACATATCGCCATTAAATAGGCGGTTGTCACCCATTCAATCTGTGCCACGGGTAAATGTAACGTGCGAGACAACACAGGAAGAGCGATATTGACGATGCTTCCATCCAATGTGGACATAAATGTAAACAGATTCAAAACAATTAAAATCAGCCAACGTTTCTTCTGGACGTCGATATTCTCTTGATAGGTTGTAGCCGTTATAGCAGTTGAACTCATCATTACACCTCGTTATCGTTAACAATTTCTATTTAGTTGCACGCGCAACTAAATGAACGGTTCTAGTGTACAGCAAATTAGTTGCGTGTGCAACAATATTATTGTAAACTTTGCTTTGGTCCCAACTGGGGATGTGTCATTTTTAAGCCAATGAGGTGTATTTGATGAGAAAAAAACAACCGATTGGAAAGCTAATTTCCCACCTGTACCGTCGTAATCAAAAAATATTGTCCAAAAAACTGACTCCTTACGGAATCGGCAGTGGAGGACAACACAGCTTTTTAAAGCTCATTTTGCAGCGGCCGGGCATTACACAAGAGCAGTTGACGAATGAACTTAAATTTGACAAGGCAACCACGGCACGCTCTGTGAAACAATTGGAGGAATCAGGCTACATTGAACGGAAAACAGACCCAAATGACCGCCGTTCCCATCTTTTGTCTCCTACGGCCAAGGCGCTAGAATTTTCCCCTGTCCTACAAGGAATATTGGACGAGTCCAATGTCAGCCTTGTCTACAATCTATCCGAAGAGGAAGAGGAGCTTCTTATCGATTTACTGCAAAAAATTAGTATAGACCCTGACGAATAAACAAATCAGGAGTTAGCCAGAGGATCGTGGCAGGTAAAAGAAAAAGCAGCCCTCACAGAGGATACTCTGTGAGGGCTGCTTGATGCCACGTCATTCAGTCCAAGCCAATTCCTTTGAACGCATGTATGACTAATTGTCGCACATAGGAATCGTCTAATGGATAACCAGTTACCAACAATCGATAAAAAACCGGCCCATAAATGAGATCGATACATAATTCAATATCGAGATTTTCCTTCAATTCTCCGCGCTCTATTCCGCGCTCAATAAGAAGCCTAGCCTCAAGTCGCCGAGGGTGGAAATATCGGGTCCGGTATGCCTCTGACAATCCTGAATCAAGTTGCCCTTCGCCTATTAACTCTGTAATGATTTTACCCTCTCGGCTTATTAAGAACCGCACTAAATTCGTGGCATGAATGAGAATGTCATCTAATACACAACCCGTGTCGGGCACGGGCAATCTTGCTATGGTGGCTGACAGGAAGCCATCCATCACTACTGCAGCTTTGTTAGGCCACCATTTATAAATGGTGGCTTTGCTAACTTTCGCTCGCTCAGCAATTTTTTCTACCGTAACCGCCCCAAAGCCTTGCTCCAACAGTAGATCATAGGAAGCGTTAAGGATAGATTTTTGCGTCTCGACATTACGTGGACGTCCTCTTTTGCTCTGCACTGGAATGCTCACCTTCTTAACGGATATAAGTAAACGCGAAAAATAAACTATACGTTCAGTATATCAAATATTATGTGAAATAAAAAAGTTGATTTCGCCTATTTACAAAACGAAACGTTCAGTATATTATTTAATTATCGAATTAATGAACTATACGTTTAGTATTTAAATTAATGAGGAGGATTATCATGCAAAGAGAACAACAAGCCTTAGAAAGTAACCGTATCTCAAATTGGATGATGTTTTTGTTGGCAGCCGCATGCGGCCTTATTGTTGCCAACCTGTACTATGCTCAAACCCTTGTAGGACCTATTCACATTGCTATGGGTCTTTCTTCTACAGCAGCGGGCTTCATTGTCACCTTGACTCAAATCGGTTATGTGGTGGGATTACTATTTATCGTACCGCTCAGCGACATTATTGAAAATCGACGGCTCATGGTCATATCGCTAATCATCACAGTCTGTGCATTGGTTGTTGCCGCTTTTGCCACCAATGCCCCGTTGTTCCTGACCGCATCCTTATTCATTGGAATTGGATCTGTGGTAGCCCAAATACTGGTGCCGTACGCCACCTATTTAGCATCCGAAGAGCAGCGCGGCCGCGTTGTTGGGAATGTCATGAGCGGACTCTTGCTAGGCATTATGTTCGCACGGCCAGTAGCAAGCTTTATCACCAGCATCTGGGGATGGCAAGCCGTATTTATTTTGTCAGCCATTGTCTTGACGCTGTTGACGATTCTGCTCTCGCGAGCTCTTCCAGAGCGCAAGCCTGTGCCTACGGTATCTTACAGTAAATTGATTTTCTCGTTAGGCACTCTTTTAAAACAAACGCCTGCATTGCGTCGCCGTGCCCTCTATCAAGCCTGCCTATTTGGGGCCTTCAGCCTATTTTGGACTGTTGTTCCTTTACGATTGGCGGATGATTTCGGAATGTCTCAACAAGGGATTGCATTGTTTGCTTTGGTAGGCGTAGGCGGTGCAGTAGCTGCTCCGATTGCTGGGAGATTGGCTGATAAAGGCTGGAGCAAAGGTTTAACCGGGTTAGCTATGATCATTGCAGCCTTGTCTTTTTTGCTCATCTATCTTTTTCAAAGTCATTCGACCGTTGCGCTCGTACTTCTCTTTATTTCAGCGATTACACTGGATATGGCTGTATCGGGAAACCTTGTACTTGGACAACGTGTGATTTACTCCTTGGGAAGTGAAGCGAGAGGGCGTTTGAACGGATTATTCATGTCTATTTTTTTCATAGGCGGAGCGATTGGATCATCATTAGGGGGTTGGTCGTATGCGTTAGGAGGTTGGAATTTCAGTTCTCTGATTGGAGTCGTCCTGCCTGTGCTGGCTTTGCTGTACTTTTTCACTGAGAAAGAAACGAGTGGAGACGTGCGAAAGAAACAAACCACCTGATAGAGGTCAGCTTTAAGCTATGCCGTACGCAAAAACATAATGATTAAAATGGCTGTTCCCAAGAGAAAACAAAGGGGCGAGTAGAGCACAGTGTCCCACTTTGCAAAAACAGTTCCTTTTTTTCTCTTGAAGAACCCTACCCATTTGAAATCTCCTATAGAACGTAAAATAAATACGCACGACAACAAGCCTGCACCGTAGGAATGAAAGGAACTAAAAAACAGGAATTGTGTAACTCCACCTAGTTCTAGTACGAACCAAGCGGCTAAAGCTAGTAGAATAGCTACAATTGATGTCCCTATCTTGGAGGGCTCAAAGAGCAAAGCTGTTCCTGTGCTTGGGATCGCTGCCTTTGCACCTTTTTGTCCGCCGAATACCCAATATAGATGCATGCCGCTCAGTACCCATAGAATTCCGCCAACTGCCCATGTAAGTAACTCCAACATGTGACACCCTCCTTAAATCGAAATCCATTCTGTCCAAATCATATGAATATGTTGCTGAATGGCTTCGTCACTTAATGTCTCTTGCTTGTGACGCTCATACCAGCCTAAGTAGTAATGGTACAACATCCATGATCTCTGAAAGGCTTTCTCTGGCTGCATTCCCTTCTGTATTAGAAGCTGCTTCATAAACTCCATTCTCATCTGTTCGACTTCATTGAGCAGGGAATGGTAACTATCATCCTTCAATGACAGTTTTCGCAGATAAAACAGAAAATCTCCTCGTTTCGTCTTCCCGAACATCTGGGTTAACAACTCTCTGATCCGCTCATCTGCGGCAGCATGGATGATGGACGCTGCAATAATCTGTTGTGTCGTCTGTTCCTTCCATGTCTCCACAATCTGTCTAATGTAGCTGCTGCGATTGTTAAAATACCAATAAAAACTACTCTTACTGCACCCTAAAGCAACGGCCATTTTTTCAACTACGAGTTGATCTATTCCACCCTGTTCAAAACGTTCGATTCCTTTCTGAATCCATTGTTCTTCTGTGACAATAATTTTAGGCATCTCTCCCTCTCCCTTTCTGTACGGTATCGTCTAGATGAGTATATATTATAGTGTTTTTAGAGCTGTGTAAATATGGGCACATTAGCTCCCTGAGCCAGCTGATGCATAGGAGGCATGAACTTACATAAACGCCCACTTGAAATACCTGCGAATTTGATCTATAATGCTGTAGCATATAGTGATATTCAAGGCATTGACCAAAGACATGATTTCCTTGAAGGGCCGTTCAGAGAGAAAAGACGAGGCTGAGAGCTTTTCCGGCAACCGCATGTGAAGTTACCCCTTTGTAGCCGTGACGTTGAACATGTAGCTGTGCAATCTGGCAGTAACATCAGTAAACGCCTACCGCTTTATCCCCGTTAACGGATACCAATGGAGGGTCACGCATGTCGTGCATGAGTATGTTCCGATGAACATAAATGTACGCACAGGAGCGGGCCGAACTAGGGTGGAACCACGAGCTGAACGCACTCGTCCCTTGAGGGAGAGAGGCGTTTTTTTGCGTTCAATTTTGATATAGCACACAATTTGAAATGGAGGCTTTAATCGTGAGTATTCAAGTGAAATTGCCGGATGGAGCCGTACGCGAGTACGAGCAGGGCGTAACGATCGCCGACGTGGCGGGTTCGATCAGCTCCGGGCTGAAAAAGAACGCAGTAGCAGGTAAAGTGAACGGGAAGGCTGTAGATCTGAACACCGTTTTGGATCAGAACGTTGACCTTGAAATTATTACGCTGGACGGTGCAGACGGTCTGGAAATTTACCGCCACAGTACAGCGCATTTGCTCGCTCAGGCGCTCAAACGCATTTACGGTGAGAAAAACGTGAAGCTGGGTATCGGTCCGGTCATCGACAGCGGCTTCTACTATGACATTGATATCGAAAACCCATTGTCCGTTGACGACTTGGCCAAGATTGAGAAGGAAATGACGAAGATCGCACAGGAAAATCTGCCGATTACACGTCGTGTGGTTAGCCGTGAGGAAGCCACTCGTATTTTTGGAGAGTTGGAAGATCCACTGAAGCTGGAACTGATTCGTGATTTGCCGGAAGAAGCGGAAATTACAATCTATGATCAAGGCGAATTTTTTGACCTGTGTCGTGGCCCGCATTTGCCATCTACTGGCCGCATCAAAGCTTTTAAACTGTTGAGTGTAGCGGGCGCATACTGGAGAGGCGATTCCAACAACAAGATGCTGCAACGTATCTACGGAACAGCATTCCCGAAAAAAGCACAACTGGATGAGCACCTGCATTTGCTGGAAGAAGCGAAAAAACGCGACCATCGCAAGCTGGGTAAAGAGCTGGAACTGTTCATGTTCTCCGAAGAAGCACCGGGCATGCCGTTCTACCTGCCTAAAGGTATGGTTGTCCGCACTGCATTGGAAGATTACTCCCGTGACATTCAACGTCTGCATGGCTATGAGGAAGTACGTACACCGCTGATGATGAACAATCGTCTGTGGGAACAATCGGGACACTATGAGCATTACAAGGAAAACATGTACTTCTCCGAAGTGGATGAAACTACATTTGCTCTGAAACCGATGAACTGTCCAGGGCATATGCTTGTGTTTAAAAATGAGCTTCACTCTTACCGCGATCTGCCAATTCGTATAGCCGAATTTGGACAAGTGCATCGCCATGAGCTGTCCGGCGCGTTGAACGGTATGATGCGTGTTCGTACATTCTGTCAGGATGATGCGCATATTTTTGTCACACCAGGTCAGATTGAACAAGAAATTACAGACGTAATTAAGCTGATTAACGAAATGTATAGTGTGTTTGGCTTTGACTTCACAGTGGAATTGTCCACACGTCCAGATGACTTTATGGGCGAGCCAGCACTGTGGGATCAAGCGGAACAAGCTCTGCAAAACGTGCTGGATCACCTGGGCATCAACTACCGTATTAATGCGGGAGATGGAGCATTCTACGGTCCGAAAATTGACTTCCACATTCTCGATGCGCTCAAACGCAGCTGGCAGTGCGGAACAATCCAATTGGACTTCCAAATGCCTGAAAAATTCGACCTCACTTATGTGGGCGAGGACAACCAGAAGCACCGTCCAGTCGTTATTCACCGTGCCATCTATGGTTCGATTGACCGCTTCATGGGCATCCTGACTGAGCATTTTACAGGTGCATTCCCATTGTGGTTGGCTCCTGTTCATGCGAAGCTGTTGCCAGTATCCGAGAACTATATCGAGACTGCCAATGAGATACAGGATGCGTTGCTGAAAGCAGGTCTGCGCGTCGAAGTGGATACTCGCAATGAGAAGCTTGGTTATAAAATCCGCGAGGCGCAATTGGAGAAGGTTCCATATATGTTCGTTATCGGGGAAAATGAAAAAACAACCGGTACTGTAGCGGTTCGTAAACGCGGCGAAGGCGATCTGGGATCACTCAGCATTGCGGACATCGTAGAGAAAATCAGCACAGAAATTCGCGAGAAACAGTAATATTTGATCAGAAAATGTGTAAAAGAGCCATCAAAACCATGATGAACGTGGTTTTGATGGCTCTTTATTTATACCTAATACATAAGAATCCAGCGTAAGAATGAACCATAGTTGTTGCAGCCTCGACTGAATTCTTAAGTTATCTTGTGCACAAAAACTTAGCAGGTTTGTGGCCGTGAAGTGGCGTGATCTGCAGGGAGGGAGAGTGTCTTCAAGGACGACTCTTCGGATTGTTTCGCCGGGGATTCTTCCGCATCCTGTTCCTCGCTAAGTGATAAAATTTCGCCGCGCAACTTCAGCATTTTCTGATCCAGCTCGTAGGTTGCACGTGCGGCTTCGGTCAATCCATTAACGACATGTTCAGGCACTTTCTTATCGAACTTATAGTACAAAATATGCTCCATACTGGCCCAGAAATCCATAGCCAATGTGCGCAATTGAATTTCAACCTTGATCCAGCGTGTGCCCTCAAACAGGATCAGCGGAATTTCCACAATGACATGCAGGCTCTGATAGCCGTTGGGCTTAGGATGGGCTATATAGTCCTTGACCTCCAGAATACGAATGTCTTCCCGTGTGTGAAGATGATCCATCAGACGATAAATATCTTTCACAAAAGCGCATACCACGCGCATTCCCGCGATATCATGAATTTCACGCAATATATTGTCCAAGGTCACTTCATGCCCTTTGCGCCGAACCTTTTCCACGATGCTGTGGGGCTCTTTGATCCGGGTTTTAATATGCTCAATCGGGCTAAAACCGTCTAACAGCTTCCATTCCGTCTGGATTAGCTTAATTTTATTCTTTAATTCCTCCAGAGCCAGCTGATAAAGGACGGGAATCTTTCTCCACTCCTCTAGTTGCTTGGCGTTAACACTGTTTTGATCCAGCTGTAGCTGAAATTCCTGCAAGGGTAATGGGACAGCATTCAGGTGCTTCCAATCCGGTTCATTCACAGAGCATTCTCCTAAATGAGGCTTATGATGTCCTCGATCTTTTTCGTAAAAATGCATTATCGTATACATTGTACACTATGTCAAAACCTACAGGCAAAGGAGAGACAGTCAAAGAAAAAAGAAATACGACAAGAATTATGGTGGTAAAACCGAGTAATCCGATGTATAATTACAAAAATGCTGATTTGAAGCATTTAATTCTTTCTTAAAAAATCACAAATGTAGAGTATCCATCATTAGATTAAAAATATAAATTACAGAAAAGAGGAAAAGAACAATGGCAAAAGTAGAAAGTTTTCAATTAGATCACACGATTGTAAAGGCTCCTTATGTAAGAGCAGCGGGAGTAGAGCATGACGAAAAAGGAAGCACAGTACAAAAGTATGACTTGAGATTTTTACAACCTAATGAAGACGCACTTCCGACAGCAGCTGTACATACGCTGGAGCACTTATTAGCGACGTACCTGAGAGATGAAATCAAAGGAATTATTGATATCTCTCCTATGGGATGCAGAACGGGGTTCTACTTGATTTTGTGGAATGAACATGAGCCTGAGGAAATTGCACTCGCTTTGGAAAAAACCTTGAAAAGAATTCTGGAGACGACAGAGGTTCCGGCTGTTACTGCTTTGGAATGCGGGAACTACAAGGACCACTCTCTTTTTTCAGCGCAGGAATATGTGAAGATTGTATTAGAGGCGGGTATTAGCCGCGATCCTTTCGAAAGAGTATTTTAAAATTTATGATTTCGATTGACCTATCTCATCAGACGGCGGTAGTGACAGGCGGCAAGTCAGGCATAGGCAAGGGAATTGTAGAGCTTTTCATTAAAAGCGGAGCTAAAGTGATTTCTGCTGATATTTCTTATGAAGAGCCGTATAGAGTGGTTAATCCACAGTTGGTTGAAACGCAATTGGACATATCCAAACCGGATGATATCGAAAGATGGTGCGATCTACTAATCAGCGAAGCGGGAGTTCCTGATATATTGGTGAACTGCGCAGGTACTTCTACGATGGATTATGTCATTGATAGTGAGTTGGCTGATTGGGAGAAAGTATTTTCGATCAATTCAACCGGATTATATGTAACGTCCAAACGGTTTGCCAAAGAAATGGTGGCCGCTCGTAAATCAGGCCGAATTATTCAAATTGCTTCGCAGGCTGGAAAAAATGGATATCGGGCCATGGGCGGATATTGTGCTTCCAAACATGCGGTTCTCGGCTTGACCAAGGTAATGGCCATTGAGCTTGCCCGGCAAAATATTTTGGTAAATGCGGTCTGCCCCGGCATTGTAGAAACGCCGATGAAGCATCGTGAACGGATTGAAGGGGGCGTCATTCGCGGAATGACCGCTCAAGAAATATACGAAGAAGATTGTTCACAGGTACCTTTGGGGAGAACGGCCGAGGTGGAGGATGTCGCCAATGTGGTGCTGTTTCTGGCCAGTCCGCTCTCTGCATATATGACAGGACAAGCGATTAATGTTACAGGTGGAATGACGATGCACTAGCATACTAGCATGATCTGGGGGAAAACAACATGAGGAAATCGTTCGTTTTACTATTAGGGATTAGTTTATTATTAGTTGCTGCAGGATGCGGTAATAAAAGTTCAGACAGCAATGGCTCCAGCGCCGCGTCCGGTTCGGAAACGCAAAAAGTAGTCATCGGCTCCATGGGCTCTGACGCCCAGATATGGAAGCATATTGCCCAGTCCCAGGCCGCCAAGGATGCCAAGCTGGACATTGAAGTGAAAGAAATTAACGGCGGAATCGAAACGAACAATGCGACCAAAGAAGGCGAAGTAGACGTGAATGCATTCCAATCATGGGCGTACCTGGTTAGCTATAACAAAGAGAGCAAAGCCGATTTGAAGGCTATAGCCACAACCTACCTGGAGCCTATGGGGATTTATTCGCAAAAATTCAAAAGCATCGATGAAGTGACCGACGGGGCTCTGGTAGCTTTGGCAGATAACCCGGCCAATACAGCAAGAGGTTTAAAGTTATTGGAAGCCTCCGGTTTGATTAAGCTTAAGGCTGACTTTAATGATGCCTTGGGTACTGTCAATGATATTACTAGCAATCCTAAAAACCTGAAATTTGAACTAATTGATGACAAAACAGGACCACGAGTGATTCAAGATGTAGGCTTGGTGCTGATTGGGAATACAATTGCTTTAGAAGGGGGTCTGAATGTACTGAAAGATTCCTTGTTCCATGAGGAAATCAGTCAGGCAACCAAAAATAATATTAACGTCCTGGTTACTTCATCTGATAAGGCGAATGACAAAGGGCTGCAAAAGTTAGCGGATCTCTATCATAACGAGGATACTCAAAAATACATTAAAGATGAATTTGGCGGTACCAAAGTAGAGGTTAAAGAGCCGGTTTCTTATTTGGAAGGACAAACTACAACAAAATAAACTTATGAGATCAGCCAGTTTTTCTGGCTGATCTTTTTTGTTCGTAAGAGGCCTCTTACCAGTAGTCGGGTAGAACGTCATCTCTGCTCTTGGAGTCCATGCCGAATAGGTGACAAACATTGAGTTGATGTCGTCCCATCCTCCAAATGAGTCAGCGATTGTATTTTTAGTAGTCGGCTTGAGTTTGAGCATGGGTTTCAGTTCGATAATGTTTGGGGGAGAATCCCTTTACCTTTTTAAAAATTTTCGAGAAGAGTAAAGGGTCGTTATAGCCGACTGAACGGGAAATATCACCTATCGAAAGTTCGGCGTTTCCCATCATTTCACATGCTTTGTTGATCCTATAGCGAACCAAATAATCCTGAATGCTTGTGTTTACTTGTTGTTTGAATAACGAACATAAATAGCTTCGATTGAGTCCGATAAAATTTGCAATGTGCTCAATGGTAATTTTCTGAGCATAATTCATTTCAATAAAATCCTTCACTTTTTCCACGTAAATTTCCGCCCGGCTTTCCTTTTGTTCGGGGGGCGTTACCGGGCCGAACTCTATAAGCTCCGATAACATTAAGCATAGCAGACCGGTTAGTCTGGTTTCCCGAGCTTTATGGCATCCACTTGATTCATTCATTAGCTGCAAATATTGATAAATCAAATGGTCTCCTTCAAAGTAGAGGATTGGATGCGTCATCGTTAGGCCTGATTGCTTGAGGAGCGTTTCTGCCAGTGCTCCGTTAAAACCAAACCAGCAATAAGACCAAGGATTCACTGCATCGGCTTGATAAAAAGTGATGACCTGGGGGCAGATTAGAAACCACTGACCTTTCCGCAAGCGATAACTGAATCCACCGACCTCGAAGGTACCTTCTCCGTCCAAAATATAATGGAGCAGATAGTGATCTCTTATCGCAGGTCCAAAAAAGTGCCCCGGTATGCATTCCTCCATGCCAAACTGAGTTAGATACAATTCAGAGTGCTGTTTACTACGTGGCAAATATTCTATCACGCTAAATCTCCTTATGTAAATTATCAAGCATTATAACATAAATAGTGAGTACCATGCCATGTACTTCATATCTAAAATTAATATATCATTTCTGTAGAACCTATTGCGACTAATGAGGAGCTTATCAAGCTTTACACCATGTGGACTTAGTTGGTGGTGTTACAAAAAGGTTCTTCTATGTCCTTTTTTAGGTGCGGATTTCCGAGGGGTATGATCTAGAGGGAGGGGTTGTTTTTCCAATGGGTATCATTGTTCAAGAGCAAACGGGGCTGTTTCATCTACAGTCGTCGGGCATGAGTTATATTATTCAGATTGTGGATGGATTTCCTGTGCATGTATATTGGGGAGATAGACTGAAGCACCGCGAATCAATGACCGATCTATTGCTTCACACTTCTGCGACGGCTGGATTGGATCGGCTACCGCAAGAGTACCCGCAGTATGGGAGTGGGGACTTCCGTAACCCTGCGTATCAAGTAGAACTTGAAGATGGAACTCGTATCACGGAGTTAAAGTACGACGGTTACCGGATCATCAAGGGAAAGCCATCATTAACCGGGCTTCCGGCCGTATATACCGAGAATGAAGACGAAGCGGATACGTTGGAACTGGAGTTAAAAGATGACTTTTCAGGTCTTAAAGTTGTTCTTCTTTACACCGTCTTCGCGGATCGAAACGTAATCGCTCGTTCGGCTCGTTTGAGTAATACGGGAGCCAAGAATCTTCGACTTCTCCGTGCTCTAAGTGCTTGTGTCGATTTTTCGGGTAAAAGCGATTTAGAGTTCATGTATCTTTCGGGAGCATGGGCTCGGGAGGGGAATATTACCCGCAAACCGATTCTTCAAGGTGAAACCCGAATTGATAGTAAAAGGGGCATGAGCAGCCATCAACTCAACCCTTTTACTGCATTGGTCACTCGGGGGACAACGGAATGCTATGGCGAGGCATTCGGCTTTAGCCTCGTGTACAGCGGGGGCTTTGAGGCGGGAGCGGAAATGGATTCATTTGGCTCAACACGGTTTAACATCGGCGTGAACTCCTTTGACTTTTCGTGGTTACTGAGCCCAGGGGAGAGCTTCCAAACGCCAGAAGCAATTATGGTTTACTCCGGTCAGGGACTGGGAGATATGTCGCGGACGTATCATCGCTTGTATCGGACTCGACTTTGCCGAGGGAAATATCGGGACGAAGAACGCCCTATTCTGGTCAATAACTGGGAAGCTACCTATTTTGACTTCAATGCAGATAAGCTGGTATCGATAGCGAAAGAGGGGGCTGAGCTAGGCATCGAACTATTTGTCTTAGATGACGGTTGGTTCGGAAAACGGGATTCTGACAATTCGTCTCTCGGCGATTGGTACGAGGATCGTCGGAAGCTGCCAGACGGACTCGCGGATGTCGCGAACCGTATCAATCGGCTGGGTCTTAAATTCGGGCTCTGGTTTGAGCCAGAGATGATCTCTCCGGACAGTGAGTTGTACCGGGAGCATCCGGACTGGTGCCTCCACGTTCCGGGACGCAGGCGCAGCGAAGCCAGATGGCAGCTAGTGCTGGACTATACTCGCAAGGAAGTGCGCGATTTCATCTACGATTCACTTGCTGCCATTTTCTCCAGCGTGCCAGTCTCTTATGTGAAATGGGATATGAACCGCTGTCTGACGGAAATCGGTTCTGCTGCTCTGCCGCCGGAACGCCAATCCGAGACTGCCCATCGCTATGTTCTTGGATTGTATGAGCTGTTGGAGCGCATCACCACCGAATTTCCACATATTCTTTTCGAGAGCTGTTCAAGTGGCGGAGGACGCTTTGATCCAGGCATGCTTTACTACATGCCTCAAGTCTGGACTAGTGATAATACCGATGCGGTGGAACGCCTGAAGATTCAATATGGAACTAGCCTTGTCTATCCTGTAAGCGCAATCGGAGCGCATGTTTCGGCAGTTCCGAACCATCAAGTTGGACGCATAACGCCCCTTGATTTTCGAGGTGATGTCGCCATGTCCGGAAATTTTGGATATGAGCTTGATCTCACGAAATTCACCGATGAGGAAAAAGAGACGGTCAAACGCCAAATCGCAGTATACAAGCAGATACGTGGCTTAGTACAGAAAGGTGACTTGTATCGCTTAAAGAACCCGTTTGAAGATAACGAATCGGCTTGGATGTTTGTTTCTGAAGACCAAGAGGATGCCATCGTCTACTATTTCCAAGTGATGGCTGTCCCGAACGCGCCTTGGCGAGCCCTGCGCCTTGACGGACTAAATCCAGAGCTCGAATATGAAGTTCAGTCAGGAAATAGCGGGCAAAAGTCTATCCATGGGGGGGATCGGCTTATGAAGTTGGGCCTCCCTCTTCTCTACAGACAGAAAGACTATGAAAGTGGATGGTTCAGGCTCCGGGCAATAAGGTCCGGTAAGGCTTAAAGGACAGTACAACAGTACAACTGCTGAAAGAGAAAAGACAATCGATTGAGTTATGCCCCTTTTTGTATGAAAAGGGGCATTTTGCGTACAGCAGCTGTACTGATTGAGGAGGGGGAAGCCATTTTTTTATACGAATGATGAATGACATGAAACTGAGGAAGATGTAGGAGTTACATTTGAATGTTGATTGAAAACAGGATCATCAACAGAGTAAGTCGTTACGCTGACGGCTGCTTCATTCCTTAATTAATGAATTCATTTCTAAATTTACGGAATTCTTTAGGTGTTTTTTTATGATGTTTCTTAAAAGACTGAATGAAGTGATTTACATGGTTGAACCCCACTCTGTGAGCTATTTCAGTTATTGTAGAATCTGTTGAAATTAATAACTCGCTGCTTTTCTTGATACGGTACTTAATTAAGTAGTCGTAAGGTGTCATATGAATGGTTCTCTTAAAACTACGAGTGCATTCCGAAATACTTAAATGTGCTATAGCAGCAATTTCTTGCAATGTTATATTGTCTGAGTAGTTTTGATGGATAAAGCTGAGCATCAATTGAAGTCGCTCCTGTTGCAATTTCATGTATTTAGGTGCTTCCTCAGAAGACAGCGAAATATTAGATATTAAGACTAACCATAATTGTGCCGTTTTGATGGAAACCTCGTATTCCCAGCCCCATTTTTTTTTCATATCAAATTTCTGTTTCATATCCCAAAGCATTTGCAGTATTTGAATTTGCCATTCAGCATCTCCTTTGATTACTAATGACAATAAGAGAGAGTTTGTATAAGGCAGTACATAGTTTTTTTCCATCGCACTATCTGCATAAAAGGCCAGCAGCTTCTCAGGGAAATTAAAGCTGACATATTGACCGTTATGTGTAAGGTGTGTAGTAACGTGAAGAACACCTTTATTAATTAAAATGGCCTGACCTGTTTCTAATTCATGATCAATGCCGTTAACTTGTATCACTAGCTTTCCTTTGGTAACCAAAGTGATTTGTAGTTCCTCATGCCAATGTAAATCGTTGAATCCTCTACCCTCAGGACTACTTGCATGAATAGTATGGGTGTACATGATGTATGGAAATGAAGCATCGGGATATAGAATGGTCTCATGCAATTGTTTTTCCATTTTAGCGAGGTCCTTTCTGATGACGATATTTCTATATAAATTAAAGATATAGTTACACAAATAAAATAAAAGTGGTGATATTATTATACCAGATCTTCGGCTTATCATTACAATCCTGTGCACAGGCGATTGGATAAGACATCTTGGAGGCGTATATGTGAAAATAAATCAATCGTCGTTACCGTTTCATCCGTATATTTTGCTTTTAATCAGCATACTGTCTGTTTCTATCTCATCTATCATGATAAAATCCTCAGATACTCCAACCTCTGTGGCTGGGATGTACAGATTGTATATGTCAGTACTCATAATGCTTCCCTTTGTACCTTGGAAAATGTTTCGTTCCTTAGAAATGAACAAAAAAGATTGGAGTACTGTTTTCATAGCTGGTCTTTTTCTCGGGTTATATTTCTTATTCTGGATGGAATCTTTAGTATATACCTCAGTTGCGAGTTCCATGGTCATCTTATCCTTACAGCCTTTATTTGTAATGATGGGTTCATACTTTATGTTCAGAGAACGAGCAAATATATTGACCATTCTTTGTTTGATCGCCGCTCTTGTCGGTTCAATCGTTATAGCTTGGGGAGACATAGGGATTTCGAGAGAGGCATTAATCGGAGATGGATTATCTTTAGTAGGAACAATCTTGGTTTCAGCATATATGTTGGCAGGACAGAAAGTAAGCCACAAAATAAATGCAAATTTATATAGTGTTATTGTTTTTTTTATTGGTGGCAGCGTCATGCTGGTCTACAATTTGTTGAATCATTATTCCTTGATCGAATATGACTCGTCGGATTGGATGTATTTCTTTTTACTTGCAGTAATCCCAACTATTTTTGGACAATATATTTTTAATTTGTTGTTGAAATCGATGGGTGCAACTACGGTCTCAGTTGGTATTATTGGAGAGCCTGTTCTTGCCATAATTCTCGCCTACTTATTCTTGGGAGAAATAATCTCTGCATTTCAATTCATAGGTGGAATCATGACTTTATTCGGTATGGGGATGTATTTTTGGGCAAAATCTTTAAAGTATACTACGGTTGCAAAATATTAAATTTGAAATTCATTATCGCGAAATTGAAGAAAACAATCGATGAGGAGAATGTTCAGATGGCAACGATTGATGATTTTTTGAAACTAGATATTCGAGTTGGAACCATAATTAAAGCTGAGTTTTTTGCAGAAGCAAAAGTACCTGCTATTAAACTTGAAATTGATTTTGGACAAGATATCGGAATAAAAGCTTCGAGTGCACAAATCACAAAAAGATATGTGGCTGAAGATATTATAGGGGAACAAATCATAGGTGTAGTCAACTTTCCACCTCGACGGATAGCAGGCTTTAATTCAGAGGTGTTAGTCCTTGGAGGAATTCCCGAAAAGGGGGATGTGGTTTTATTGAAACCAGATATCAAACTACCTGATGGAACAGCTATTGGATGATTGATCGGCTGTTTAATCCGTAAAATATATAACTTCACAACAGGCAGGACATTGAACCTAACGGGATACGATCCTTCAATAGCAAGTTGAAACAGATAGCGGCAGACTAGGACTTTATTTTCACGTCCTAGTCTGCCGCTTTTTCTTTTATTGGTCTGTCTAAAGCTTATTTGATTCATTAAAATCTGCAACAGTTTAGGCTGGAAATCACGAGTGTCACCAATCCAGTAAAAGCACAGTTCTCCAATACCAGCTATACGCCTTATACCTATCTGGCCGGGATGCTGCGTGTCCCCTCTGTCATCGGGGAGGCGCAGAGCGGGCATACCGGCGGCGTGCCTGTGCTAGCCGCGCTTGTACGGCGTCCGCTTGTTGTGTCGCGCCGCATCCACGCCTTGCAGGCGCCGTCGGTGCATTTCCACACGGGCACGTTGATACGTGGCTCTGCCGAAGACCCTGCCACCGACGAGGTCGTCCGTGCCGTAGCGCTGCTTGGTCCCGGCCTGCTGCTCACGCGGGTCGCTGTGCCAGACGCTGGCGATCCAGCGCCAGCACGGCTGCTATACCCGGAAGCACCCTTCGGTTGGCCGAAGCTGCTGCGGCGTGCTTCTGGCTTGGAAACCTCAGGGGTGACCCCATAGGCTTCCAGCAGGAAGCGTGACACGGCGGCAGGCTTGCCATGATTAGAGGCGGGAGAGGTGATGTACAGCAACTCCTTCGCCCGGGTGACGGCCACGTAAGCGAGGCGGCGCTCTTCTTCAAGCGCTGCATCGTTATCCACAGCCGTAGTCGGGGCGGCGCCTGCCCGCCGATCCTCCGGCAGCTCGCTGTGCAGCGCCGAGCTGTGCGGCAGAATGCCTTCGCTGGCTCCGATCCAATATACGCAAGGGAATTCCAGCCCCTTGGCGCGGTGGATCGTCATGAGCCGAACAGCATCGCTGTCTTCCTCTCTGCGCAGCGATTCCATTTGGCGGTGACGCTCGGAAAGCTCGTCCGCAAAGCTGACGAACGCCTCCACGGTGTCAAACCGCTTGGCTGCCGTTTCGAGCTCCTCCAGACTTTCTTGCATCGTTTCCTTATAATGAGTCCACGCGCCCGTATCTCCGCTTTCCAAATATTTGTCATAAAAGATGCGCCGCATTTCTTGAATGGCATAGGCGGGTTTCATTGTAGTGAGACTGCGAATCAGACGAATACGCTCTTTCACCTGCTCACGCTGAAAATCACGTAGTCGATCCCAGCGGCTGAGATGAATCAACGGGTATTTTTTAGCCTGCTGTTTCTCCTCGCGCATAATCCATTCCATACCCGCCTCACGGGAGACGTACAGCGGCCCAAGAGTGCTCGGAATGGATTCCATACGCCGGGGATTCAGCGACAAGCGCAGGTGATCCATTAAGGGACGAATCAGGGACTGATCATAAAATACAGCTCCTGCTCCGTACTGAATAAATGGGACATCTCGCATAATTAATTGCTCAAAAATAGATCGGCTTCCGCTGGCTGTCCGGTGCAAAATAGCGATATCCCGGTAGCGCAGCCGACCTTCCTCTACCTGTCCGAGTAGATGGGTAACAATATGCCCCGCTTCCTCCTCGGGTCCGGATGGGGTGGCAAACTGCGGCGGCAAGCCTTCACGCCCGGCAGCTGAAAGACGTTTGGAGCGTCGATGAACATTTTTGGCGACAATGTTAGAGCCCAGCCCCAAAATCCGCGCATCGCTGCGATAATTAATATCCAGGGTAATGACCTTTGCATCCTTATAGACTTTGTCAAACTCTAGAATGGATTCCTGGCGTGCCCCATTAAAGGTATAGATCGTCTGGTCATCATCCCCCACGACCATCAGATTGCGATGTCGGGCAGCCAATCGCTGCACCATCTCATATTGCAGGGCATTCGTATCCTGAAATTCATCGACCATGATATGTGAAAAACGCTGCTGAAGCGGCTTAAGCACATCCGGGTCACGCAGCAGTGCGGAGGCACGCAACAGAATATCGTCAAAATCCATTTTATTGCGCTCCTGTTTCCACGCTTCATAGGCGAGCATGGCACGCTTGGCATCCGATTCCTCGCGCACGGTTTCCGGTAGCTGGTCCGCGCTGCGGCCTTCCGCTTTCCAAGCGGAGAGAGCAGACAGCAGGCTTTCCGGCTGGAAAGCCTCGCTGAGTCCAAGCTGCCGCAGCATCATTTTCATGACGGTATGCTGGGCCTGCGTTTCACCGAACACTTCATCTTGCACGCCGCGATGACGCAGCATCGCCAAAGCGAATGAGTGAAACGTGCGAGCCTGAACTGCACGTGCAGCGGCAGGGCGCACACCGGGTAATCCCGCGATGCGCAGTTTCATTTCGGCAGCTGCCTTGCTGGTGAAGGTCACCAGCAGAATGGACGATGCAGGGACATCCCGCATCGCCATCAGGTAGCCTGCGCGGGCAGCCAGCACTGTGGTTTTGCCGCAGCCAGCCCCTGCAAGGGTCAGAAGGGGGCCTTTGCCGTGGCGGACGGCCTGGATCTGCGGGCGGTTCAGGTGAATGCCGGCGTTCTCTAAAGCACGAAAATAGGCCGAGTCTTGGTCGGTGTCGGGCACCAGCGTCATACTGGTATCCATGGAAGCACGACGTGCCTGAGGGCTCGACGTTGAATAAGGAACCCCGATGGGTCGGGGGTAAAAAGAAGGATTTGGGTCCATAATCCTGAAACCCCTTTCGTTCTTAAAATCTTCCATTTTCACAAATGGGGGTAGTTTTTGGTATGATAGAGTTCTAGTCAGCTTTAGCTGACGATAAGAACAAGGCGATGGACTAAAATAATGCTGAAATTCATGCGGATCTTGCCGGAGCGACAGAACGTCAATACGTTGACGCTAATGCCAATAGCCTTCAAACAGGCAATATGACCGCATTCCATTATACAGGAGTTCGAGGTTTGCCAACAGAAAAAAACTTTGGGATATACGGACGGTATAGTGAAATCCGGCTGGATAATGGGGAGGAAATAACGATGAAGCTGATTCAACGTATAAAGGAAGGCGCTAATCGCGCAACAGAAAAGGCGCAGCATGCTGTCGAGATTAGTAAGATCAATTCACAAATTACAACGATTCAGCAGGAAATGGATGTTCATTTCTTACGAATGGGTCAGATCTTTTACGAAGGTTACCGTGCATCCGACATGTCGGTGGCAGAAACCGAGATGACACAGCTATCCACTGCATGTGATGAGCTTCAGGATGAAATTGACGAGCTGCGCAGTAGAATTGCAGAATTGAAAAACGCTCATTTATGCACCTGTGGAGCGGTTGTGCCTCTGGATGCGAACTTTTGCCCCAAATGCGGACGCAAGCTCAATGAAGGACAGGCTGCTTCCAAACAAGTAGCTGCTGTGCGTGAAGAGGTGCCAACGGACGTCTATTCTTTTGATCTGCGCAAGCCAGAGGTAGTGAAGGATGCTGCGCCTGCTTACACGGAGTATGCAGAACAGGAAGTAGTCGATCGGCATGAACAGGAACAGGATGAGCGGTATGAAACACACGAACCAGCGGGACTAGACCGCGATTACACAGTATCTGATTTTACACCGGAAGAAAAAGCGGCATTCGACGCTGAGTGGGAGCGCCGTCGTCAGGAAGAACTGGAAAAAGAACACCGTCGTCTTGAAGAACTGGAACGCGAGCGTGAGCGCCAGGAGGAGCTGGACGAGCGAATCCGATATTGGAAGGCCAACAACTCCGGGGCCGAGAAGCCGGCAACGCCGTCTGCACAAGTACGTGAAAATGTAAAATGCCAAATCTGTACTGCAGAACTACCTAAAGGGTCCAAATGGTGCCCGCGTTGCGGAGCTGAACAGATTTGACGCAGCCGAACAGGCTGCTGCAGGACACAGACATAACGCCGGGCAGCATAGGGGGAACAGAATATATGGAGCGTTTGCTGCATCATCTGCGGAATCTGGGTTTTACGGAAATGGAAGCCAAGGTTATGGTCGAGCTTTCGAGGCAAAATGCGGCTTCCGGCTATGAAGTGGCTAAGCGTCTGGGTGCATCGCGCTCCAACGTGTACGCGGCTTTACAGCGTTTGGCCGGGCAGGGATACCTCAGAACCAGTGCTGGAGAGCCTGTACGTTACAGCATGCTGCCACCGGGTGAACTGACCCGGATGATCGAAGGACAAATGCAGGAGTCCCTACGCGCAGTGGAGAAAGAAATGCCACGAACAGAACCAACCAAGCCGACCTTTTATAATGCGGAAGGCGATCGGAAGGTGCTGGAAAGTCTGACACGTGAATTGGAACGGGCAGAGCATGAGATTGTGTTGGATTTGTGGCGCGAGGAAGCTGAGCTGCTGCGGACAGAGTTGGAGAAAGCTGAGAGTCGAGGTGTGCGTCTGCTCTGGTCCTGCGATAACGGAGAAAGCATGATGGGACCGTGGTTACCGTCTGGGTCTGGTACAGACGGACAGGAACCAGCAGGGCGGAAGTTTTCTTTTGTTATTGATCGGCGTTGGTGCATGCTGGGTATGCGGGGAGAGAATTGCCCGACACAGGCGCTTATTACCGAGCATCCGGTAATGACAGGCCTGCTGCTTAATCATTTTGCTCAGGATCTTATTCTGTATGAGCTGGAGCATGATATGGGCAGAGAACTGTCGACCCGGTATGGCTGGCGGTATGAAGGCATTATCGGCAAATATATGTCAGCTGGAGAATAGCTAAAGATTACCGGGTAGGAAGTTCCATCAGTGCCCGGCATATAGATGTAATATAGCCCGCCTTATGAGGCACGAATTGATCCGATGTAATCAGGCGGCGGTTTTTTTCTGGATTTGGCCCCGACGTAATGCCATGGGCTTCGATAAAGGGAATATGGCCTTCAAAAAGGGCCAGTGCTTGGTCAAGATCTGCTTCGTACAGTCCGGCTACTTCTTCTTGCTGGAGGTGATAAGCTTCCAATGGCTGGTTCGATAGCAGTCCAAACACCGAGCTAACCTCCCGATCCCAAAAAGAGGTGCCCTGTGCGGTACCTTTGCTTTCATACCGAACGGTCATCAGCGGTGTTAATGAGGTAAAGGGAACATGAATGCCCAGTTCTTCCTCCAGCTCACGAGCCGCCTGAGACATATCTTCGCCTGCCGTCAAGTGACCGGCTGCTGTAATATCGTAGCATCCGGGGAAGGTGTCCTTCGTATCCTGACGCTGTTGGAACAGCAAGCGACGGCCTGTCGAAGTGTCTCGTGCTAGCCAGCAGTGAAAGGTATGGTGCCAGTATCCCTTGGCATGTGCGTCTTGTCGCGAGGCTGTGCCAAGAGGGTTGTCTTCATCATCGTAGATATCCAGAAGCTCGCTAGTCATCGTGGTTCCTCCTATAGTAAGCAGAAATCAAAGGTCTTCTTTACAGTATAACGTGTTTTCTGTCCTGACGATATGAAGGCGGGTGTGGAATGTGGAGTGGCATTTGGGGTATGCTGGGAACATGAGGATTTGCAACATCACACAGATTTACGATTGAAAGGAGCGATTTTACATGGAATGTATAGTACATTTTCGAGTCATGCATCCGGAGGAACCCAAGGAACTGCGCGGGTTGATTATGCTGGAAAGCGGAGGCAAGCCGGGGATTGATCAAATCACGGATATGTTCAAAAATATGGGCTATGATGTCCGCCCAGACAATCCGGAGGAATTGATTTTTAAACCAGTCGATGTCAGAGCTAATTATACATATATCCGGGTTATTGAACTGGATACAGGTGAGGAAGTCTACCAGGAAGACAGGGATTTGCGCGCGATTTTGGAAAATTTGCTGAATAAACGTTAAAGATCAGGAGAACTAATCGATGGAATGAGATAAAGTGATCCTGTCGCCATTCATAGGAACGGAGAACCAATAATGAGATTGTATATTATCCGACACGCAGACCCCGATTACCCCAATAACACCATCACGCCGGAGGGGCATTTGGAAGCCCAGGCACTGGCCAAACGGCTTTCCAGTCACGGACTGGATCGAATTTATGCCTCTCCTTTGGGGCGGGCTTTGGATACAATGCGCTACACCGCCGACTCTCTGGGTATGACTCATGAAGTGGAACACTGGACACAGGAGCTGGCTCTAAAGCTGGAGGAAACTCCATACGGCCGTCTTTCCCATTGGGATTTGCCAGGTGAAGTGATCCGTTCCGAAATGCCCCTGCCGACTCATGACTCTTGGCAGGAGATTTCCTATTATCAGGGAACGCAGAGTCCCGAAACCTTCGAGCGGCTGAAGCTTCATTCCGATGAATTCCTGAAACGGCAAGGCTTTGAGCGGGTGGAGGGCAGGTACCGGATTCTGAAGCACACCGAAGATCAGGTGGCCGTATTTTGTCATGGCGGCTTCGGGCTGACCTGGCTTGCCCATCTGTTGGAGTTGCCATTGGCCTTGGTCTGGTCCGGCTTTTGGATGCCGCCTAGCTCCGTAACCACGATCTTGTTTGATGAGCGCTCTCAGGAATGGGCAGTTCCCCGTTGCATCGGCTTCGGTGATGTTTCCCATCTGTACGCTGAGGGCTTGCCCGTCAGACCCCGTGGCATTATCACCAATTTCAACTAATCAGATCTCTCACACCATACCAAAACGGCTTAAGACGGTACATCGTCTTAAGCCGTTTGTTGTAGTCATATAGGTGTGGGTTGAGTCAGCGTGCTTCGACGTACCCCTCCAGCTTGGAAGTGCAATGTGCGCAACGGGTAGCGGCTACAGGAATTTCGGATAGGCAATGTGGACATTCCTTGATCGTCTTTTCCTGAGGAGGTTTTTCTTCCTCTTTGCGTTTCAGCATGTTAATCCCTTTGACCAGCATGAACACACAGAAGGCCACGATCAGGAAGTCCAGCAGGACGTTAATGAACTGACCATAGGCGAGGACTGCAATCCCTGCTTCTTTGGCCTGTGCCAAAGTCATGCGTGTACCGTCAGCATTTAAAGGATCGGCATTTTGTAAAGCTACATACAAGTCTGGAAAATTCATGCCGCCCAGAAGTTTACCAATCGGAGGCATGATAATATCGTTTACCACAGAAGTGACAATCTTGCCAAACGCTCCACCGATGATAACACCGACCGCGAGGTCAATCACGTTACCCCGTACAGCGAATTCTTTAAACTCTTTTATAATACCTTTTCCGCTCATGTGAGTGCGCACCTTCTTTACATAAAATCATTTATCTATAATACATGCTATGTCAATGGAGGGCAATTCCCAATTGATGTATTACACATTGTCACAAAAATCACATGTTCATTTGTCTTCTATATGTAAACCAATAATGGAGGCGATGTATCGTGAGTTTGAGATTCAATCACAGAGCAGTGAGTCCTAGCACATTCAAGGTAATGATGGAGATGGAAAAATACATTTCCGGTCGTTTTACAGACAAAGTATTGTACGAACTACTGAAAATTAGAGTATCCCAAATCAATGGATGTTCCTATTGTCTGGATATGCATGCGAAGGATTTGCTCAAGCTGGGGGATTATGCTGACCACATTTTGCAGCTAGCCTTATGGCGGGAGGTTCCTTTGTTCACGGAAAAAGAACGTGTTATGCTTGAATTAGCTGAAGCGGTTACCCGTATCTCTGAACAAGGGGTACCTACGGATTTGTACAATAGGGTCAGAGAACATTTTACAGAGGAAGAATACGTAGATTTGATAACCGCGGTTAACGTGATTAACAGTTGGAACCGGATTGCAATTGCAACGGGAATGTATCCGGGCATTCTTTAATGAACAGGGGGCTATGCTTTGTCTGGCAAAGAACACAGAATTGAACAAGAATCGGTGGATTTAAATCTGGAGGAGCTGTATCAAAGATATCGCAAATATTCTTTTGCCATTGCTTATCGCATGCTTGGAACGGTTACGGATGCCGAGGATGTAGTTCAAGACTGCTTTGTCGAGCTGAAGAATAAGCCCTTGGATGATATACACAATCCCAAAGCCTATGTAGCCAAAATGACGATGAACCGGTGTCTGAATCTGCTGAACTCTGCGCGCAAGCAAAGAGAGACATATGTAGGACAGTGGCTGCCGGAGCCGTTGGGTGAAAGCGCAGATCTCCCTGCGGATTGGTTAGAGCGTAAAGACATGATATCTTACGCTTTTCTGGTTTTGCTGGAGCAGCTAAAGCCGATAGAGCGGGCTGTTTTTGTGCTGAGGGAAGCTTTTCAATATGATTACAAAGATATTGCGGAATTGCTGGGGAAGACTGAGAGCAACTGTCGTCAGTTGTTCAGTCGCTCCCGTCGTATTCTATCTTCAGGAGAATCTGCTCTTGAGGCTCAGTCCAGTCGTAATATGAATAACTCATCCCGAATAAAACTACTAGAACGTTTTACAACCGCCTTTCTTGCCTACGATGTGACTGCTATGCTGGAACTACTGGCTGAACAACCTGTATTCGTGTCAGATGGCGGAGGTAATGTGCATACGGTGATGAGACCGATGGTTGTGCGCAAAGGCGTTCTTGCCCTGTTGACTTCTCGACGGGTATTAACCGTTTTACGAGAAAGAGATGTGTTCCACACCGTCATCAATGGCGAGGTCCAGCTGGCATTTCTGGAAGATGGAAAAGTGAGAGAAACCTTATGCCTCAGACTGACACCAGACGGGGAGCATATTCAGAGTTTTTATTTAATGGTCAACCCAGATAAGCTGGGATACATTCATATAGGACAGAAGAAGCGAACATGCGATAAAAAGTAATCATCGAAACAGCAAAAACCTTGAATCCTGCTAAGGATCAAGGTTTTTTGTTGTCTTCACAACTGCCGGGCTTGATGAAGAGCCAGATCACCTACCCAGGGAAGCTTGAGCCACTTGCCTTGTCCCGCGCGAATTAACAGGATGACCCACAATACAAGGCCTGCCAGCGTTAGCAGGGAAGCGAGCAGAGGACCGAGCAGCGGAATGAATCCAACAAGCACATGCCCGATCATGAGGGTGACAAACAGAAATATGGATTGCAGCGCGTGAAATAATACAAATCGACTTTTCTTTTCCAGCATGACAAAGGCCAGTGCGCCAATAAATGCGAACAGATAGCACAGGACAGCTGCTATATTTTCATCCAATCCCGTGGAAGACTTATAGACTGACATGTCAGGCAAATCCCCCTTTATAAGTTATCCGTACTATACAAGCTATGAGGACAGGAATTAAAGATATACCCGAAACGCCAGAAAAAGTTCAATCAGGGAATGTGTATAAAAACACGAAAAAGACTGAACGAAAAGGATTCGCTCAGTCATTCACAGGGTTATACACAGGTTTTGCACATGTTGTATGCATTTTATCCACTATACGCTACTACTTGTCCACAAAATAAGCATGGGTTATGCACAAATTGTGCACAAACTGTAGACAATATAGCGATTAAGCTCATTTTGCACACAGATTGTCCACAAAATATCAACAGATTGGTATTAACCGTGGATAAGTTGTCTTATTTAGCGATCTCCGCGTTGTAAACGACGGCGTGGATGTGTGATTTTACCCTTTTTATCCTCATCGTCCTCTTTGGGGATAAGTCGTTCATCAGTACGTCCTTCATGATGATTATCAAAGGCGTATTCGGTCATTTTCCACTCGGAAGTACCCAGAACAACATCAGCGGGAAAATGCTGACCTCTGTGCAAATGCTGCTCATGTCCATCCTCATCAATATAAACACCATCCACTTCTACCTTTTCTCCTGTTAGTGGGAGCAAATCCTTCCCTTTGTGTTCCATAGGTATCCCCTCCGTCTGACTTTATTCTTCGTTAATTTGTCCGGACGGAAGGTCTTTTATCCACAAGCTGATGCAAAATATCCTCGGCAATCTGGTCTGCGGGATGAGGTTTACGAAGCAGCTCAATCGCCTGCATCATCTCTTCGGCAAGAGAGGGGGTGGAAATCAGGTCGAGACAATGCTGAATCAGCTCCTCCGTAGTGCGAGCAATACGGGCAGCTCCTTTTTGCTGCAAATACAGAGCATTATTTAGCTCCTGACCGGGTACGGGCTTGAACACAAGAATAGGTAAACCGGATGCAATACTTTCCGAGAGTGTGATGCCGCCGGGCTTCGTAATCACCAGATTGCTCGCACGCATAAGTGCTGGAACAAAGTCCACGAATCCATAGGTGTAAATATCCGGGTGGTCTGCATACAGCGCATCCACTTCTGCTTTCAGTTGCTGGTTACGTCCGCAGACGATCAGTAGCCGCAACTGAGGAAGCTGGCTTAATTGCCGACAGATATCCAGTATGCCGGATAGCACACCATAGGCGCCAGCCATAATGAGTAGCGTAGTAGTCTCAGACTGTAGTGATGGAATTACCTGTTCCTGAACAGGAATTTCGTCGGCAGACATGTTATAAAAAGAAGCGTGAATCGGAATACCCGTAGCGATAATGCGTTCGATAGGTATTCCCCGCTGGGCGGCTTCCTGCTGAATATCCTCAGTGGCTACATAGTAGCGGTCAATATCGGGATGCAGCCAGCGCCCATGCAGATCGAAATCTGTAACCACGTTGACAATAGGCAAATTCATTCCCATTTTGCGGCGTAACGCCGGGAGGGCGAGCTGCGGGAACGTATGTATCACGAGATCCGGCAACTCCTTTTTCAGAGTGAGCGTAAGTTGACGCATTCCGAATGAATGCAACACATGGCCGAAGGCCGATTTAGCCTGCATACCGCGCGTGATGTTATAGACCCAGCCGTAAAGCTGAGGAATGGTTTTGAAGCTTTGCATATATACAAATTTGGTCAGACCGTTCAACCAGGGATGAGATTCAGCCATCAGGTCGAGAAGTTGTACCTCGCAGCGTCCGAGTCTTCGCAAACTGTCCATAATTGCCCGAGCGGCCTGCACATGGCCTTCCCCGTAACTGGCGTATAATATTAGAATTTTTGGTGCTGAGACTTCCATGATTGTTTAGCCCCCTATATTCAATAAGCACATGAAGCTCATATCAGGAACGTTCTAAGTTGAGGGAGGATACGGCTGGAAAAACGTAGCGCTCCAGCAGTGTTCGCGGATTTTTCCAACGGCTCACCTTGCTGTCTGCTGTAAATACCACGACTGCGTTCGCTTCTGGCACAAGATAAATTTGCTGTCCTCCATGTCCGTGCGCACACGCGTAGTTGATGCCGTGGAGTCGTCCTGTCCACCATTGGAATCCGTAATCTCCGAATTCTGGATAGCCTTCAACCTGTCGCTGTGTCGCCTGATGCAGCCAATCGGCCGGAATCAATTCTTTTCCGTTCCAGCTGCCTTGATGAAGGCAGCAATCGCCGAATTTAGCCATGTCACGCGATGTCAGATATAGCCCGATGTGTCCCATGGTGTAGCCCTCTGGATCTTGTGCCCAACCACTTCTTCCAAAACCTAAGGGTTCGAACAGATGCTGGAGAGCGTACGTATAGGCGTCAATCCCACAGCATTGGGTCAGCAGCACGGACAACAGGTGAGAATCAACACTACGATATTGGAATACACCGAGTTGGTCCTCCTGTACAGGTAAACGTAGGGCAAAGGACGGCCAGCTTTTGCTGCGATGAAAACGGTGGATAAAAGCTTCTCCGAGCTTTTTGCCCGTCTGCCAATACAAGCCGGATGTCATGGTCAACAGATGGCGAATCGTAATCTGCTCTAGCAGTGTTTCCTTCCGCCTAGGTAAATACTCAGACAACAGCTTATGCACAGCCGTCTCTGGCCCGGGCATATCACCGCGAGCCATAGCTATGCCGATGAGCGTGGAAGTAAAGCTTTTGGTTGCGGATCGCAAATCGTTCAGAGAGCTTACTTCATGCCCATTATAATAGCGTTCCCAGATCAGTTTGCCGTGGCGCAGCAGCAGGAAGCTGTGCATTTTAGGAAACTTGGCTTGGATTTCACGGTCTGCCTGATCAAGTAGGGAGACATTGATGCCCTCCTCTTCACAAGTTCCTATGTTCAGGGCAGACATACGGGCAACAGGTGCAGTGAACAGCGGAGCATAGCGGCGCATCCTTTTCCCTCCTTGTTATGTTTATTTATTTTACCCCAAACACATACACTCCAAAAACCGATAAATAAGGTATACCTCCTGTGCAACAGCTGATTGAGTACCCCAAATGACATGATGCGTAAAAGATAGGTAAAATCAATGTAAATTTACTGGAAAGCTGAAAGCTGTATCTGAATATGTTATAATGGGGTAGTGATTCAGCCAAAAGAAAATCGGTTAATAATAGTGTCAGGTACATGCCTTGTATAAGGTGTTCCCGACCTAAGCTGCAATTAGACATACTACTTCACTGCATAAGGACATCAATACTTTTCGGCATTCTCTTCAACGGAGCACTTATTTTCAACGTTTTGGGAGGGAGTTACATGGCAACGAAAGGTCACAATGAAGTTAAGGAAAGTCTGCGGGAAATGACTCGAATTTTCCGGCCTAAGGATCCCAAAAAATTTGTAAAGGAATATGTGCGAAAATACCGGATTACAGGAGGGTATGAGGAAGAGTTGACCATGGTGGTGGAAAACGAACTCGGTCGCATAAATTCTTCAGTATCTTAAAGGGTTCGATTACCCGAAAAACTAGAAATACGACTTTTATAAACCGTCTATCCACAGAGGAGACGGTTTTTTTGTGTCCGCCGTGCATACAATGGGATAGGTTTAGTGAATTTGTATGCTCAAAGGAGGCGGATTCCAATAGAGATAGCGATACGAACACCGGAGGAAATCGGCTACATGAGGGAGGCCGGACGTATTTTGGCAGATTGCCATCGTGCGCTGGAAAGTCGTATTCTTCCGGGAATTACAACGCTTGAAATCGATGCTTGGGTGGAGCAGTTTTTAAGCAAGCGTGGAGCCACGCCTGAACAAAAGGGCTATAAAGGTTTCCCTTATGCCACCTGTGCTTCGGTCAACGAGGTGGTATGTCACGGTTTTCCCTCGGAGCGGGTGCTTCATGATGGGGATATTGTGACCATCGACATTGTGGTTAACAAAGATGGTTGGCTGGCTGACCGAGGATGGACTTATGCGGTAGGTAACATTAGCCGCCCGGTAGCACGACTGTTGCGGCAGACCCATAAGGCATTGGTACGGGGTATCGAGGTTGCCCGCCCGGGGAGGACGTTGGGGGATATCGGGCATGCTGTGGAAAAAACAGCAGGCTGGCGGCGGTTCGGCAACGTCAAGCCTCTGATCGGGCATGGCATTGGCCGCCAAATGCATGAGCCGCCAGAGGTTCTGCACTACGGTCGTCCCAAAACGGGATTACCACTGCGCGAAGGGATGGTGATTACCATTGAGCCGGTATTTACCCTCGGAACCGAGGGGGCCGTGCTCTGGGGGGACGATGGCTGGACCATCAGCACAGCAGATGGCAGTTGGGGGGCTCAATACGAGCACACGATTGCGATTACAAAGAACGGCCCTTATATTTTGACCTCATAAAAGAGAGTTGTGCCATAGGGAGTCAATGTGCGGGGCGTTTGCATAAGGCTCTCTAGGTAAGTTTTTTCAGGATGACACATTCATCGTGGTTGTAGAGATTTTTCGGTAAAGCAACAGATAAATACCCAGCTCGACAGGGGAGGAAACAGCCATCACAATTCCCGCCACTTTGCCGTCCAGTCCTGAAAAAAAGCAGATACACAGAATAAGCGCGAGAATCGCAAAGCTTACAGAAAACAGCCTGCCGATAAAGATAGGTTTGGTATTGCCGATCAATATCGAACGCCCAATAAAATATTCCACCCAAGGATAAAATGCGACATAGACAGCCAGTATGCGAAGCAATCCTCTGGTTTCTAGCAACAATTTTCCTTCCAATCCCAATACATTCCGTAACACAGGATCGCCAGCAAATCCGAAGGAAAGTAACAGTAGTAGCAGCGGCGACAGGATAGACAAAAAGCTCAAAAATATCAGCACTTCCCTGCGCTTGGACGTATAAAATTGAATCACAATTTGATGCAAAGAGCTGCAAAACCAGACCAATAGATTTAGGATTTGCAGTGCTACAGAAAAGGATGCCACGGCCAAAAGTGGATCAGTTGTATTGTTCAGCGCAGCTTGGATGGAAGGATTCAGGATAACCAGCACCAGCGCCGAATATAGCAAAGGAAGATAAAAAGGTAGGAGATGCTTCGCATGATGGATGGTTTGCTCCGCGTTGTCAGGAGGCAGCTTTCTTTTGAGAACCCGGCCTTCTAAAAAAGTAACGACCAGCTCTATGAGAATACCTGCAATAAAAATGGCGGCACCGACTCGTCCGTCATTCGTCCAGCCAGCACGGATCAAAAACCAGGAAGCAATTAGCATCACGATAATACGTATGGACGAGCTGAATGTCATCCATGCCGTTCGGTGCTTGTTAATAATAAGTCCCTGATATATGTTACGGACAGCTACCAATATGTATAGTAAAGTAAGAACCTGAAATACGTTCTTGGTGGGTTCGATCAATACTGGGGACACACCAAATACATATTGAAAGACCAGATTGCCTACGGGCGTCAACCCGATGCTCCAGCCTATGATCAATACAGCCACAGCGACGAACGTACATAAAATACCGATAGAATGAACGGACTTGCGATCATAACCGAATTTCGTGGTCATTTGCCGTACAGCGGTTAACGGAGTTTCCAACAGTAGGCACAGGCTGACGGCGACCGCATAGCTGCTTAATGTAAACGAAGGATGTTCCGAACGAGCAAGCACGGCATTGACGATGACATGCGTTAGTGCAGCAATTAATGACGAAATGCCAAGCGGCACATAAAATGAAACAATTTTATTCAAGTAGAATCCCCCAGTAAACGAGTAGTGTAGTGAACGGGTTATCCTATCCAACTTCACTAAACAATGAATATTCTTATTATAGATCAAGATTTGGATCGTCGATATAATAGAGTGCATAATATTGGAAACTAGGAGTGGAACTCACATGAACATCAGGGAAGCAACGATATCAGATGCCGAGGGCATCGCCAAGGTGCACGTAGATTGCTGGAGGACGACGTACAAAGATATAATGCCTGCCCAGGTTCTGGAACAGCTTTCCTATGAGCAAAGAACAGAACTGTGGAATGCGAATCTATCCAGTGAAGACGGCCATCGGGTATACGTTGCTGAAAATGAGAAGGGGGAAATCATCGGATTTGTGAGTGGGGGTCCGGAAAAGTCAGGTGAATATCCCCCGTATGGGGGAGAAATAACGGCTATTTACGTTTTGAGTGAATACCATAGTTTAGGCTTGGGAAAGAGACTATTTTTACGTCTGCTTCAACATTTTAATAGTATGGATATTCACTCTGTAATCGTATGGGTGCTAGCAGATAATCCAGCATGTACTTTTTATGAAAAGCTGGGGGCCAAACTTATAGTAGAACAACATATTATAAGTTTGGGTGGCAAAAACCTGAACATGGTGGCTTACGGTTGGATACTATTCGGATAGAATACGCTTTTGTCCTTCCAAGGCACGAATTGGTGCAATATTTTGCGTAAATTCCAACGTTCCCAGATAGTGGCCCTCAGCATCACGGATGGCAAAATAACGGATGTAGACAAATTTGTCCTTGATTGGAATCCAAAAATCTTCAACATCCTTGCGGCCTGCTTTAAAATCTTCCAGCAGCTTCTCAACGACGTGCACGCTTTGGGGCGGATGGCAATTCTGTACGGTACGACCAATGACGGCTTTCGTGCGCGCGAAGATTCGTTCCTTACCATGGGAAAAATAGCGAACAACATCATTTTCATCGATAAAAGTCAGGTCAACGGGTAGATGATTCAACAGCAATTCCAATTGTTGTACGGATATAATCCCCGTCTCGAATCTCACGAAGCCTTGCGGTGTTCCGGATGTGCCTTCCGTTTGCTCAAGGGCTTCTGCAGGTTCCTCTGCCCGTTCGGGTATCCATTCACGTTCGGGAGCAGTCAGGCAGAACCCGATTTCTTCGCTTTCCCGGGCTATTTTCAGCCACTCATCCTCTGTCAGCTTACTGAGTGCCATCGGCAGCAAAATATTCTCTTCCTTGAATATCATTTCATTCACTTCGCTCATGATATGGGCAAGTGCCTTCCCAATCTGTTCACGATCTCCGTTATATTCGGTGAGCAGACTCTTTGCCTCCTTAATCGCAGCACGAATGCTGTCGTCCACACCCCACATGACTTTGGTTGGGCCAAAAATTCCATAGCGTTCTAGATAAGGAAAGACCAGATTTTCTTTGCGGCTATAGTGCTTGTCGAGATCGAGCAGCAGACTTAAATCTTCCAGTAGCTTGTAGATGATTTTGGGGCTGTCGTCCTTTTGAAATTGGTCCGCGTGCAATGACAACTTGAAGTTGACCAATTGTTCGATCTCCCGATTTTCCAGCTTGAAGGTATGAACGGGATGTCCCGGTTGTTCCTCTGGTCCTGAAGGACGGTGGATATCCTCAATGGAACCCTTGAATATCGATGTATGCACGGAACAAAGACGCTGCACTTCCGATACGGGAATTCCCTCCTCAGTCATCAATGCATGCTCCATAGCCGAAATTTCGGCTACGCTTACTCCGCCAACAGCCTCTGCGAAACGCGCTTTGACTTCCTCCACGCTTTTCCCGGCATGTAATTCTTTTATAATTTCCTTTAGCGTTTGTTGGCGTTCCGTTAATTCCTGTGCTGTATGTTCACGGTTGTTAATTAGCTCACTCATGATCGTTAGCTCCTTTATTTTTGAATGGTAAAACCATGTTGCAAAAACGTGCGTTCCACGGTTTCCATAGCTACTTTTTTTAATGAAATACCTTTGGACAGTGTCATAAAACGACCTGCGGTTTGTAACATGCCAGGCTTGGCGATATCGTGAAAACCCAACTCTACCATAATGTCCTTCACTTCGGGATAACGGCTAACAAGGTTAAATATCGGCTCATCCCAGTGCAGTAGCTTATCCATTTGTTCATCCCCTTGATTGAGAACGTTTATCATTTACAGAGTAGCATAGGTCCTGGCGAGCTTTTGTGATTGTACGCACAATTTACATTCAGGTGTTGACAGTTGTAATTCATGGTTTATATACTGTGTATAAGGATATATACAGTAATAACACTGATTACTGTAATAACAACTTCGTATGAAGAGAGAATGAGGTCGTCATTACAGGCAGTGCAGAAGGGATCAGGATAAGAAAATGACAATCATCAAGCAGGCATGGAAGATTACCCGGCACGATTTTCGCAACAATCCATATGTCATGCTGTGGACATTGCTGTTTATTGCGTATTTGGGATTTACCATGAGTTTTGCTGTAAGTGTGCATTGGGATGAGCGTGGAAACTTGAGTCCAGTAGCCGATTTTATCATGCTGGTGCTGATTCCGTTTCTCGGATTCATTTATAACCGTCGTGCATTTAAATATCTTCAGGAAGATTCCTATACGCATATGCTAGCCTTTTTCCGCACCTTGCCTATACCGATGAATGCGGTGATTATGAGTCGAATTCAACAGGCGCTTTTGGCGTTTGTTATGAATAGTGTAATATTTTTCACTCTCTTTTTTACGTTGTCAGCTACGTTTCGGGTATATGCCAGTACAGGTTTCTTTGTATCGTTTGCACTTACCTGGATAGGCTACGGAATGCTGATTCAAGCCATTTATATTCATTTAGAATTTCTTAAAAAAGGAAAGTCCTACTTTTGGATATCCATTGTCATCATGCTTATTTGTGGGATAGTTACGATTATAGTTCGAGTATGTGGGGCCAATCTGGTATTGATAACGGCATTTTATAGTAAGGAATGGCAGCTGTTGTCTCCGGTGATGTGGGGAGCGTTGCTGGCAGGAGTTCTGGGTATGTGGGTGTCCTATAAGGTGACACAGCGTAGGCTTATGAAACGGGACTTGACTTAGCGGTATGTGTACAAAGATAGATAAAAAGGGGGGAGAAGCAGGTGAATATACCAGTGCAAATTGATGAGAATAGCGCGGAACCGCTGTATGCACAAATTGAAAAGCAACTTCGTTCACTCATCGTAACCGGACAGATTGCAGCGGGAACGCTGCTTCCCTCCATTCGGGAGTTTGCAGGGACGCTCCGCTGCAGCGTCATCACCGTCCGGCGGGTCTATCAGGATTTAGAGAACGAGGGCTTGCTTCGTACCCGGCAGGGGACGGGCACCTTCGTAGCTTTGGTTGAGGACGATAAGCGCTCAGGTTACCGCCTTAAAGCAGTGACCGAGGCGTTGGAAACGGCGATTGACACAGGCATCGCTGTGCAGATGACAGAACAGGAATTGTTGGTGCTTTTCGCAGAAATGGTGAAGAGAAGGTATGAAGTCCAAGTGAAGGAGTGACGCCCGTGAAGAACGATGTAAACCATCATGTGGAAGTTCCTATGGAGATACAGATAAAAACACCGATTATTGAGATGAGCCAAGTCTATAAAACCCGGGGTAACCGGGAAATTGGACCGATTAATCTAACCATTGAACCGGGATATGTAGTCGCTTTGGCTGGACATAACGGATCGGGCAAAAGTACATTGATTCACCTGCTGACTCAGCTTATCCACCCGGATTCCGGTGAAATTCGTTGGTTCGGTCAAGCGTATCCAGACGGCATGCCAGCAGATACACGACAATGGGTTGGGTATGTGTCAGAGCAGCCGACGCGTGAGGAAGATCGACTCACAGCAGAAGCAGCAGCGGCTTTTCGAGCCTTGTGGTATCCCGGCTGGGATGAAACACGTTTTCAGCGTCTGATGGAACGATTTCAGGTTCCTCAGCATACGAAATTATCGCGTATGTCCAAGGGAGAGCGCCGTAAGTTTGAGCTGGCTGCAGCCTTGGCGCCTCACCCCCGTTTGTTGCTGCTGGATGAGCCTTCGTCGGGTTTAGACCCTTTTGCCTGGAAAATCATGCTGGAAGAACTGCGGGATTGTATGGAGAACGGCAAAACGACGGTCATTATTGCTACTCATATTATAGACGAGATTAAGCGTTTGGCGGATTATATTGTTCTGATGCATGATGGCAGGCTGCTCGGCAAGCTGGAAAAAGACCATTTGCTCGAAAATAGCAAGGAAATGTGGTTTGAAGGCACGCCAGAGGAGGCATCGGAGCTTCCGGGAGTGGTAGAGACGGAGAGCGAAGGCGGATTGCAACGAATTGTAACGTTGGCAGCCGGAGAGACCAGCGCCATATTGGAACAAGCGGGCATACGCCCCATCCGTGTGCGGCGTTTGGAACTGGATGATATTTTAGTACATTGGTCTGCGGGACAACTATCAGAAGATGCGGAGATATATACGCAGAAAAAAGGAGCGGAGTAATCATGAGCATGCTGCAATTGAAAGAGGTCGTGAAGCAATATGGGAACCACACGGCGGTGAACGGAATTTCGCTGAATGTGAACGGCGGGGAGATTTACGGACTACTGGGAGGCAATGGAGCAGGCAAAACGACAACGATGCGCATGGTGCTCGGCCTGATTTACCCTGATGGAGGAAACATTCAATATGAGGGCAAGCCCTACAGCAAGGAGCTCCAACGGACGATGGGTTATTTGCCTGAGGAGCGAGGGTTGTACCCCAAGGTGAAGGTGAGCGAGCAAATTAACTATTTGGGCAGGCTGCGCGGCATGTCGGCCAAGGAGGCGGACAAAAGTCTACGCTACTGGCTGGAGCGCTTTGGGGTGCCGGAATATTACGACAAGCGGATTGAGGAGCTATCCAAGGGGAATCAGCAGAAAATGGGTTTTATTGCTGCTGTAGTGCATCGCCCGACGCTGCTTATTTTGGATGAGGCCTTCAGTGGGCTTGATCCGGTGAACGTTGAATTGCTTAAGGATACGGTGAAAGAGCTGCGGGATGATGGGGCTGCGATTTTATTCTCGACCCACCGCATGGAGCATGTGGAGGAACTATGCCGCCATATTACGATTTTGCATCGCTCAAATACAGTTGTGCAGGGAAGTGTGCAGGAGATTAAGGGCCGTTACCCACGTGAAAAAGTTCGTCTCATTACTACAGGTGAAGTGAACGGACTGGAGCAGCTGCCCGGCGTGCGCCGTGCAGAGCCTATGGATCGCGGCTGGATGCTGCATATTGAGCAGCCGGATGCGGCGAAGTTGATTTTACAAACGGCGTTGGAGCAAACGGATGTGGAGCATTTTGAGATCAAGGAACCTACGCTGAACGAGATTTTCATAAGAGAGGTGGGTGATTCCCATGAATAGACTGGGTACGGTGATCGGTTTTACGTTTCGTCAGAAGGCGAGAACCAAATCTTTTATCATTACAACGCTGGTACTGGCCTTGCTCATTACAATTGGTATGAATCTGCCGTATATGATTTCTTTGTTTAAAGGAGATGGGGCAGGAGGTTCGGGCACAACGGCAGCCGAGCATCATCGCTTGGGACTGATTGCTGGGAGCCGGATAGAAGTGGCGAATCAGCTGGAGCAATTCACCAAGAAGCAATCCAACCCGGCAGCCATCTGGGTGCGTTATGACAACGTACAAACGCCGGCCATGCAGCAAGCCTTGAAAAACGGGGAGCTGCAAGGTTACGTGCAGTTCACGGAGCCTGACGCCAAGGGAGACACGTTTCCTAAAGTGGAGTACGTCTCTATAGAAAAAGAGCCATCTCCTGCTGTAATTACTTTGTTACAGACGGGACTTCAGGAAGCTAAGGTCAAAGCCATTATGGGCGGCAATGCATTGACCAGCGATCAAATTCGTGAAATTAGCACACCTGTAATGGTGGATAGCAGGGAAGTAGACGGTCCATCTGAGGCAGGAGGAGCTGTGGGGACAGAGGAAAAAGAAACCTCTATGATTAACTATGGTTTGGTCTATGTACTGATGATTTTATTCTTCACCTCCTCCATGATGACAGGAAATATGATTGCTGCAGAGGTGACATCGGAAAAAAGCTCACGTATCATGGAGATTCTCATCACAAGCGTATCGCCGTTGACCCAGATGTTCGGAAAAATTATCGGCATCTTCCTGGTCGGTCTACTGCAAATTGCTGTTTTTGCAGCCGTTGTATGTGCCAACCTTATGCTGCCGCATAATAATGTCATTCTTAGCTCAGCCGGGCTGGATCTGTCGCAACTGAATATCGCGGTGTTGGGTTATGGTCTGGTATTCTACATCCTCGGCTACTTTCTGTACGCAGTATTGTTCGCTGCGGTGGGCTCCATCGTTAGCCGTACCGAGGAGTTGGGACAGGCGATCATGCCGATTACCGTGCTGTCACTAGCAGCCTTTTATATCGGTATCTTCAATATCGCCGCACCTGATACGATTTTCGTTAAGGTGGCCGGGTACATCCCATTTTTCTCGCCGACTGTCATGCTGCTGCGGATTGGTCTGGAGCGGGCGAGCCTGCTGGAAATCTGGCTGTCCCTTGGTATTCTGGTCGCCTCCATTTTGTTGTTCGGTTGGCTGGCCGCCAAGATCTACCGTACGGGTGTCTTAATGTATGGTAAACGTCCTTCATTCAAAGAGTTAAGAAAAGCTATGAAGGCTTACAAGATTTAAGAAGCTGTTGTCGATGTGTGATGTGTGGTGTCATAATTAATGAGAATTTTTTTCGTAATTAGTGAGAAATGTAATTAATAAATGAAATTTTATTTAATATATGTTTTGGACAGAGTGGGGGCCTTGACTCATCAGAAGTACCGATGGATCAAGGCATTTCTACTTTAAATGGTGATGATTAATAATTTGGAGTGAACGAAATTGTAAAAGGAGAAAATTAGTGGTGTTTCTAAACAGAAGCATCAATTGGGTGAACTTCTTTCCAAGATAGCTGCCGAGGATACCTTAGTTGTGACTAGAATGGAAGGTCTTGATCGAAATACTGACAGTTGTTGCAGCTGGTTGAACAACTTCGTGAAAGAAACATACATTTTATTATCTTAAACTTAGGAATTGATACAAGAACACCTACTGGTAAATTCTTTTTAACTGTTATGGCAGTATTCAGTGAGCTAGATCGAGAAATGATTAAAGAAAAGCAACGTTCGGGGATAAAATTGGCTAAGCAAAAGGGAAAATATCAAGGAAGGGTAAAAAAAATACAGATAAACACCCAGGAATGAACCATGCAATTGAATTACGAAAAACAACAGATAAAACTGTAAAGGAAATTTGTACTATTACAGGGGTTAGTCAGGCAGCGTTTTAAAGGAAATAGAGGAAAAAGGGGTATAATAACTGGGGATTATTTTATATGTGGCCTCTCAATCCCCGAATCGTTTCCGTACCCCTCTTAGGAACTAACTAAAGGTATTGAACGAATATATTTCATATCCAGTTATCTCCTTACCATTGTTAAATATTATTTTACTATCCAAAGGAATAATATAAATGGGTATGTTGGAAAGCTGATTAACTAACCAGCCAATGACCGATCTGTCTGAAAAATCCCTTCAGTTTCACTCAGTACTAGTTTCCTTTTGCTGTATTAATATTGTTTGACATGAATCCTTTTGTAATCACAGTCGCTAATAAAAAAATAAAACAAATATTTATATTAAATATAATAACTAATTTACTAAATAATGCTACACCAATACTCATACCGATAAAATTGCATAAATTATAAACACCAATACTTATTTTCTTGGATTCTTTCAGTTCCAAATCTAATAAATTATTTAAAGCAACTTGTACAACAGAAAAGGCAATGAAGCAACAAACACTTGTTAAAATGTATACTATGCCTATTTTTGAGTTAAAAATACTAATTAAATAACCTATGAAAAAAATATATAATCCTATTCTATAGAATTTTTTCACATTTTTATTAGTCATATTCTTCCCAATCCCTATACTTGCAAACCCTCCTATTAAAGCACTTATAAAAAATAGGATTCCAGACTGTATGGGATTAAAAGTATAAGAAAAAATATAAGAGAGAAGAAAAACATTTGCTCCTAGCAAAAAAAATAACAAAAAACTAAGACTAGTTATTCTAACAAAAATTGTATTATTAAATATTTTTTTATCAATAATTGGGTAAGAAACGGTATTGATATGGCGAATGAATACTAGGGAAAATAAACTACAAAAAACAATAAAAAGAAAATTAATGTTCAAGGCACATAATAAAAAGAGAATACATAATAATAAATAAAACGTCCCTAACCAATCAAATGGAGTCTTATTTTCTACCTTATTTTCTGGAAAAGTAAAATATAAAATTGGTATAAAAATTATTGCACAACTCATAAATAAAAATAACATGTGCCAATCCGTTATGGATAGAATAATACCACTCAGTAAAGGTCCTAAACCTGATCCTAAAGCCATAGCAAAGCTTATAAAAGCAAGACCTATCGGTAATAATGCTCGATCAAGTACATCTATAATTGCAACCATTGTCAGTGAAATAAAGGCTGCCCCTCCGACTCCTTGTGCCATTCTAGATAATACAAGTAAATAAAAATGATCCATAAAAAAGCCCAAGATAGAGAAAAGAACAAAGATAACTAAAGCAAATAGATATAGTTTTTTTAATTGAATGCTTTCAGCAAGCTTACTGTATATTATTGAACCTACTGTAACCATAATTGAATACCCTAAGATAAACCAACTGCTAAAAGATATAGAAATATTTAAGTCTTTAGCAATTGGTACGAGAGCTAAATTAAAAAAGAAACTATTCATTACTCCGAGTAATACAGTACTTAGTAAACAAAACAATATAATCTTATTCTTCAAAGACAAACCCTCCGTTTAACTATTCCATAAAAATAAGACCTTCTTTCCTTTTGTTATAGTTCTAATAGAAATATAATTGAATTGCGGTCAGGATAATTATATTTAATTGGCAAATCTTCTTTATCAATCTCTTTAAATCCAGCCTTTTTATAGAAACCGTGTGACCTAGTGGCTTTAGATGGGGTATCTAAAATTATCTTAGAAAAACCTTGTTTCTTAGCAAAATCAAGCAGTGCTTCATAAAGCTTTTTTCCTGTCCCAAATTCTTTACCACGGTAGTCTTTATAAACAAAAAATTTCTTTAATACAGCAACCTCCTTATTTTTCTTTTGCAAACCAATTGAACCTACGACCTCTCCGTTATCATTTAACGCTATCCAAAAATTACCGCCATCATTTATATAATTTGAATGAATGTCCAGAATGTCCGGTTGTTCTTTAAGACTAATACCCACTTCATATTCGACATTCTGTACATGCAATATTAATTTAATGACTTCTTCTTTATAACTATCATCGTAAACCGTAATCATTTATTAACTCCTCCAACCGTGTTTATTAAAAGAATGCTATTATATATACCTTTTATTAAGATTTCGCTGCTTTTGCTGCTCCCCAAAGTGCACCTGGATTAGCTCTATTTGGATAGAGTTCTAACATCTTATGGTAGAGCTCCTGTGCTGTTTCCGTTATTTCATTCAATCGGTTAAAATCTCGGATGTAATTTTGTGTCTCGGCGATAATTTTGGGATTATCTTCATTTTCGGGTTTCTTATGTCCAGCAACCACTGCACGTGGTTTTAGTACCTCAAGTTTGTCGAGCACAGCTATCCACTCAATTCGAGTTTCGTTAGTGGTTTCAGCCAAGTAAAGATGAATGTCGTTATAAGTTGCATCCCCTGAAACGATTAAATCAATTGATGGGACGTGTAGAGACGTTGTATCTCCAGTATCAGTAAACCCAGTATTCACCACGATAAGTTTTTGTCCTTCTAGCTCGAACTCACTTCCTTCAAGTTCCTGAGCGACGACTAGATCCTCAGGTATCTCACCAGGAAAGAGTTTATGCCAGAAAGATTCAGGAGATATTTGTTCTTGCATGGCTTTGACAGCACCTGGAGTTGCTATCGCTCTTGCATCAGGGAAACGATCTAAAAGCATCTTTATACCAAAGAAATGATCACCATGACCATGAGTGATATAGATTGTGGTTAAGTTTTTACCACTTTTGACAACCCAATCTACCAATGCTTGATTTTCTTTAATAGTAAGAAATGTATCAATGAGGACTGCGTCTTGTTCACCATAGATAAGCGTGACCGTATTTGCCACCCACTTCAGCAAATCTTGTCCTTCTGGTAAATCTCTACTGAGACCTTGACGCTTTGACACTAACACATCCCAGTTTAGGGGATTTTTTTTGATTTTAACTTTCGTAATGTCATTTCTCCTCCCTGACTATTTAGCGTTGTAAATACCTTAATTAAAAGGTACGTCCAGAATGGTTTTCACATAATATCCTTCTGTTTTCAAATTTCCTTAAGATTAACCCGGAACTAATTGTTAGTAAAATTGAAATTCGAGAAGTTATCCATTGATTTTTTTGATACTATAGAATTGAGATTAAATTGAAAGTTGGTGAACTGATGGAAATACGTCATTTTATTACATTTAAAAAAGTTATTCAATTTGGTAGCTTTACACAAGCAGCAGAACATTTAGGTTACACTCAATCCACGGTCACTTCTCATATTCAAGCACTTGAAGAACATTTGGGTGCACCTCTATTTGATCGGATGGGTCGAAAGGTAAGATTGACTGATATAGGCAAGAAATTATTGCACTATACTCAAGAAATTTTGGATACTTACGGGAAAATCGAAAGCATTGTAAATGATGGTGATGAAATAAGAGGCGAGTTAAGGATTGCTGCTCCTGAATCTTTAACGGTTTATCGACTTGAACCTATATTAAGAGAATATAGAAATAAGTTTCCCCATGTAAGCATCATTCTAAGTAACGCTACTTGCGGAGATAACAAGAGAGCAATACTTAATGGTAGTGCAGATATTGCATTTCTTATGATGCCAACGTTTCAGGATTCAGATTTAATCGTACATTCTTTATTGGACGAGCCTATTGTCCTTGTTGGAAGTCATGACAACCCGCTGAATGTTTTAGATCAAAGCTATGAAAACCAAAAGTTAAACGAGTGTTTGATCACGAATGAGAAAGAATGCAGTTATCGAACCATGTTTGAAGAATATCTTCGAGAAAGAGGAATCTTACTTTCCAACACGATGGAACTTTGGAGTATTGAGGCGATAAAACGTTGCGTAATGAGTGGGCTGGGTATTGCTTGTTTACCATTAATAACTGTAAATAATGAAATCAAGGATGGAAGGTTAAAGGTTATTCCTTGCAAAGGTGATCTTAAACAGATCTCAGCCCAAGTTGTTTATCATAAAAACAAGTGGATTTCCCCCGCTCTATCAAAGTTTATCGATATTACATTGAAACACACAAGAGACTGGTCATGAGAGGAAATTATTTGTTAAGGCAACCGGAGGCCTTAGTTACATTTTCTCCTCCATAATAGCAGCTTAAAGCATGAAAAATAGGCAAATGATTCAGACTCAAGCGACCCTCATTTTGAAATCTTAATACCTATAGCTAAACCATAAACGGTTTTTCTTGAAACGGGCGCTGTAATGGAGTAACGAAAAAAGTCTTATTTCCCAGCATTTATTGAAAAATCAGGCTTTTAATATGAGGATTTCCTGAACGTTGTAATTCCGCATTTTCCTGACGTTACCCCGTAAAGAAATATTAGAAAAGGTAAAGACGGGCACACAACTTTATTGTATCCGCACAGGGGGAAATAATTGTAGTTGACTCGCTAGTACACAACTTTATTGTTCGAAGAAAGTGGTGTCATATTAAATAAGAAAATTTTTAGATTAAACGAGAAAATTATCATAATTGATGTTCGAAGAAAATAAAGTTGTAGACTGGAGTTGCTGATTTTACGCGATTGTCCATTTCAAAGGTCGTCAGCTTTTGAGAAATATGTTTTTCGACTGATCCGACAAATGCAACAGCGGCAGATAAGGAAGCGAAAATAAAATCCTAGACTGGCCGCTGTTGTGGTCAACATTCAACATCGTGTCCCGTTAGCCAAATAACACTGCAGTTTGTAAGAGAGCGTCCAGCCGCTCTGGGTCTATGTTCTGCAGCGACGCCCCAATCTCATGCATGTGGCGCCTTGCTTCCTCCAGCTTGGCGACAAGCTGCTTCTTGCTCTCTGGCTGAGGAGGCGTATATTGTAGGTCGGGGTAGTACCAGCGAAGCTGTCACAGCCCGTAAAGTAAACCAGTGAAAAGTCCGGTTTTTGTTGGTATCGTAACCATAGTTCTGCTGTGCACTCGTTATTCTGGTTCAACGTGGTTTCCAAGGCGCAAATTGAATTACTTTCATCATATGAGAGGGCTCAAGAAAAAAGATTATTCGAGGTTTATATCTTTAATGCTTTATTTTCCAGTGAATCAGGATTATTAACAATTTTAGTGCGAGGTAATGACCCGTCTGTACTTCTGAAAAAACTGTTAGCGAGGGTGCACCTTCAGTGATTCCGACCTGGATCAGTTCTGGTTACCTGACTTGCGGAAACAGAATCTTTTTCAACACAACATAGGTATGCTCGTTTTGCTTAATGTTGTGTTATGGCGACTTTTGTTGTTATCAAAAAATCCCTTTGGCCACAAGCAAATGAATTTCATCACTTTGTAGTTCAAGGGGGACAGCGTATGGTTCGTCTAGTTTATCTATTCATTCGATTGGCAACCCTCTATATCTCCAAAGCGTAGGCAAGCGCTTGAGCTTGGGTCATCTCTTTCCCTTTGTTCCACCATCTATACCATTCCTGTTCCTGCAAACCCTGCTGAATGGCGCTTACACTCTTACGATGTTCGTCAGGAAAATTGGGTATGCTACCCTCATCATAGGCTTGACGACCTTTCTCGGCTGCTCCAAGAAGGATCGCTGCATCGGTCAGCGCTCCCTGAGCGCATAAGGTAATCCCTAACCCCTCAATTCCTCGGGAGAGAACCCAGGACCCTCGATATATTTGGCTTGCGGCAATGCATTTCTTGAAATATTCGATTGATTGATCCAGCTTCCCGAGTTTCAAAGCGGTATACCCAAGACATTCATAGGGACCGGACACTTCCCACTGATCCTGTACCGTTTCAAAGAGATGTACACTTTCTCTCAGCAATACGGAAGCATCATTGTATCGGTGCTGTTCCAGCCGTATTTTGCCGTATGCATGCAGAGAAGAGGCAAGATTCCATGAGTCATGAGCGCTTCTCGCCAAGTCTGCACTCTGCTGTACAACCGTTTCCGCTTCCTCGATACAATTCTGCTTAATGTGGAGAAAAGCGAGCAAACGCAGGGATGAGGCTAACAGGGAAATCTCTTGTTGTTCACGGGCAATTTCCACACTTCGTGTCGCTGCTTCCATAGCTGTTTTTGTATGGCCCTGTATAAATTGAATAATACTCAATCCATGCCACGCTTTGGCTGAATCCGTACGAAAGGCATGGCTTTCTTCTTCCGTGTACAGAAATCTCTCCAACCAAAACAACCCATCTTTCAACCTGCCTTCGTGAAGCCAGAACCAATACAGATGCGCCGCCATATGAAGACCACTAGGACGGACCTGAACACTTGAATAAGACCATTGAAGTGCAGAACGCAGATTGGCATATTCCCGTCTTACCGCCTCGATGCAGGACTCACGTTCAATGCTCCGAAATTGGGATTCAGCCTGTAGAAGGTACTTCATGTAATACCTCACATGACGCTCATAGAGAGCATCTCGCTTGCGATCATCGGATTCTTCACGGAACTTGTCACTCGCATATTCCTTGATGGCCTCCAGCAGAAAATAGCGAATGGAGCCATAGTGCGAGCTGATTTGTGTGGAGACTAGAGACTTGTTAACTAGGCTCGACAAGAGATCAACCACGTCTACCACAGTTATGCGGTCTTCCCGATCGGGTATGTCTGGTTCACAGATGCAGATTCCTTCCACCGCCTCCAGTGTGAAACCTCCTTCGAATACACTAAGCCGTCTTAATAAAAGACGTTCCCTGCCCGTAAGTAGATTATAGCTCCAGTCAATTGTTGAACGTAACGTTTGGTGCCGGGGCGTGGCTGTTCGTTTGCCTACGGTCAGCAGGGTCAGCTGATTCGTCAGACGTTCTTCAATCTGTTCCAGGGTCAGCATATTCATTCGTGCCACAGCAAGCTCAATCGCTAACGGGATGCCCCCAATTTTCTTGCATATCGAAGCAATCCGTTTCAGATGGGGAAGGGAGACCGCAAAATGGGGAGCCTGAATGCTGGCTCGTTCCAGGAACAGTTGTACGGATTCATAGTTTATCAATTCCGTTTCGGAAAGTTCATCCAGTGTGACTTCATCCACGGGAAAAGAAAGCGGAGGGATTCGGTAAACATACTCTTCTGCAATGTTAAGTGGCTCTCGACTGGTCGCCAAAATGGATAACTCTGGTGCCTCTGCCAGAAGAGACTCGGCCACCGTGGCGATGACATCAATGAGATGCTCACAATTATCGAAAATAAATAGCATATTACGGTTGATTGCCGTTTCCAGTACAACTTGTACATCGGGCTGGCTCCCTTGGTTTGACAGCCCCAGCGTGGATAAAAGAAACGGACCCACGTCATGCGCTTCACTGATTGCACCAAATTCAAACATCCAGATGCCTTGCGGAAAACGTTCCGTAAGCGTCGAAGCCAGTTCGACAGCAAGGGACGTTTTGCCGATTCCACCAGATCCAATGATGGAAACTAGCGCGTGGTGAGTTAACTGCTCCGCCAAGGCATCTCTGGATTGATGTCGTCCAACAAAGGTGGATGGCATCTTCCGTAATCGGGCTGGTGCCGTGACCGCGGTACCTCGCTTTTCTTTGCCTGTCTCCGGCTGTATAGCTTTGGTTGTCATCAGCGTATCAAACCAGGCTTTATCAAAATCCTCAAACTCGCGTCTCGTGGCTGAACGCGCTTCCGATAAACGCTTTACAGCCATCCAAAGCTGTTCAGCTTCCTGGCGAGGATCTCCCTTCAGAAACAACCCTTCTTCCCAAAAAACCTGAATAATCTGCTTGAGGTTTCCGATGCTGGGTAGACGATCTCCACTTTCCCATTGCTGTACCGTCCTTGGATCAACACCAACCCGCTTCGCCAGATCCACTTGCCGCATCTTTTTTGACGTCTCTTGTCTGGAAGGTCTTGTACGAATTTTTTTGATCCATTCATGGGGCCAATCTTTTGCGTATTTACTGTCATCCATTCAATCACCTGAATTTCATAGTTTGAGCAACTTGAACACACGAACAAACACGAACTTATGTACATTCGTGCTCTGGATTGTAGCAGATAAAATAATCCATATCAACATAAACAAAACAAGGAGGTAACACTGATGCCTTTAACTCGCATTGTTACACTGAAGGGTCGTCCGAGTAAAGAGAAAACGCAGATCGGGGAAGTTGTCTTGCAAACTGTCGTGGATAAACTGCATGTACCTGCAAACGATCGGTTTTTGATTATTGAAGAACTGGATCGCGAAAATTTGAGTTTTGATCCAACGTGTCTCGACATTGAAAGAAGTGATGGATTTCTTATCATTCAAATCACTTTGAACATCGGTCGTTCTGATGAAGTGAAAAAAGATTTTTACGCGGCACTTGCCGAGCAGTTGCATCAGAAGATTGGTATTCGTAAAGAGGATGTATTCATCAATCTTATTGAGGTTACGAAAGAAAACTGGTCGTATGGCAATGGTCTTGGTCCATTCCTCGCCTAACTCATTACCCATCATAAATTTCGTTTATATAAGAAAGGAAGTCATAACCATGTCAACATTATTATATATTACTGCTCACCCTGGTAACCCGGAAGCATCCTACAGCCTTGCTGCCGGCGAACAATTTGTACAAGCTTATCGCGAAAGCCACCCACAGGATGAGGTTATTTATGTGGATCTGTATCGACGCAACATTCCGTACATTGATGCTGACGTATTGGAAGCGTGGGGCAAGCTGCAAACGGGCGGTACGTTCAATCAACTGACAGTGGAACAGCAGCAAAAAGTAACTCAGTTAAATGAACTTCTGGAGGAGTTCGTGACCGCAGACAAATATGTGTTCGTGACACCGATGTGGAATTTCTCATATCCTCCGGTGATGAAAGCATACATTGATTCCTTCTGTGTCAGAGCTAAAACATTCAAATACACCGAAAACGGCCCGGTCGGCCTGCTCAAAAACAAAAAAGCGTTCCACATCCAAGCTAGTGGCGGCGTGTACTCCGCAGGTCCTGTCGCTGATCGGGAGAACGGCAGCCGTCACCTGAAAACCGTACTGAATTTTGTGGGAATTACTGACGTGGATCATCTATACATCGAGGGTATATCTTCAGCAGGAGAGCGTGCGCCTCAGATCAAAGCCGAAGCCATTGGACAAGCACGTACAGCAGCGCAAAACTTCTAAGCAATGATGAAGCATGTATCGTAAAACATGTTTGCATACATCTCCGGCTCACGTTTGTCATTCAAAATCTGTTCGGTACGTCTCCGCAGCTATTCAGCATACTGTTTGCCCTGAACGGACTGGGACTAATCATTCCAGGTCAGATTACAGGGCGACTGTCAGTGAGCATTAGCGGGCAAACTCTGTTTATAAGCGAAATTACGCTGGCAACTGTGAGTGGTTTAATCTTATTCATTGTGCTGATCAGTGGTGGGAGACTGTATGCCGTTTGCACCCCTCTATTTTTCACCGTTTCCAGCGTCGGTATCGTAACCACAACCGGTTTCTCCCTTGCGATGCAAAACTATGTACAAGCGGCACCTTTGACCGGCCTCGGTGGGGGTAAATCGGCCATACCCATGGGCCTAATTATTGTGTTATCCAACATGGTTGCGTTTTATATGATCTTCACCCGCAGAAAACCCGGCAACAATCAATGAATTCAAGGAGGAAGCATAATGAAGGTGACCTATCATGGACATTCTGTTGTAAAAATTGAGACCCTCGGGAAAATCATTCTGATCGATCCGTTTATTACAGGGAACGCCAATACGGACCTGGATGCATCCACGGTAAAGACGGATGTGATTCTGTTAACCCATGGGCACGGCGATCATGTGGGAGATACCGTAGAGATTGCCAAACGTAACAACGCGCTGGTTATTGCTTCGGCAGAACTGGCGGACCTGCTCGGATGGGAAGGCGTACGTACACATGCAATGAGCATCGGAGGAGCGTATACATTTGACTTTGGGAAAGTAAAATTGACACAAGCTTTTCATAGTTCAAGTTATGTATACAAAGAAACAAAAACAATTATTTATACGGGGATGCCCACGGGAATACTGTTTACCGCCGAAGGCAAAACGCTGTTTCATGCCGGGGACACAGGCCTGTTTTACGATATGAAGGTGATTGGAGAACGCAATGCAATTGACCTGGCTTTTCTACCCATCGGGGACAATCACACTATGGGTCCAGAAGACGCCGCAGTGGCTACAGAATGGCTTCAGGCCAAACAGGTTGTACCGATCCATTTCAACACGTTTCCGTTCATTAAGCAAGACCCCCATTTCTTTGTTTCGTTACTGCCGACCGGGGTAGGGGTAGTTCTTGAAGCTGGTGAGGGAATTGAACTTTAACGCTGATCATTTTGACTTTATCACGAAATAATCGGCCGAAAACAAGAAAACAAAGAAGTCCATCTTATACGATTATCAAGAGATATTTTTGATAGCCCAGTAAGGTAGGGGGGGATTTCAATTATCCGCTCTTTCGAACAGATTGAAGACGCGTTGCGTCATAGCACACAGCAGGATGAATATATATTGGATGGTACGCTGGTGATTGAGGAGTATATAGACGACGGGGAAGAATACAGCGTTGAGGTGCTGACGACTAATGGAAGGCACGAAGTGCTTGCAATCACAACCAAAGAGGTGGTAATGCCTTATTTCATAGAGGCTGGTCACCTGTTACCCGCACCTTTGAAAATGGAAGATCGAGAGGCTATTCAAGAAACGGTATGCAGTTTACTCACTTCCATTGGACATCTTGAAGGCCCCTCACATACAGAAATCAAGCTACGGCGAGGCATACCGTACATTATCGAGTCTCACACACGATACGGTGGCAATCAAATTTGGGATATGGTTCGGCTAACCACAGGCTTTAACATGCAGCGTGCTACCGTGTGTCATTTGCTCGACATTCCTTATGTGAAAGAGAAGGTGAAATATCCGTTCTGCTGCATAAAATTGTTGCTGCCACAAGTGGAAGGAAAGGTCGTCATTATGAGCGTCAATGGAGTAAACGAGGCGGAGCATATGGATGGAATCCATCGAATCCAGTTTAGATGTAGGAGAACACTCGGAGCTCGTCCCGGCGACTAGCAACAAAAACTATATAGGATATTTTTTGGGAGGGGGGAGTACCCCCGAAGAAGCAGCGGCATCGGTAGAGCATGCGCTTTCATTAATCCGAATTGAAACAGCCTCCATCCAGCAGGTTCAATCTATCTGAGCACAACTTGCACGAGACTGTTCATTTGTATCGGGTCTGCCCAAGGGCAGACTCTTTTTTTGTACAAGAAAAAGTCCATCTTATAATCGTCAGCTTGGTTTTTTTTGTGAAAATATGGTCCAAAGGTCCTTTGTTCTGAACCAATTAATAAAAATATATAAAAAAGATAGAGAATTCCTTATCAAAGATATTGGATTTTGGTACTCAATTTTATTGTTTATCGCACAAATTTTAGTTGACTCGCTAGTACACAACTTTATTGTCTGAAGAGAGGTGTCATATTTAATGAAAAAATTTTCAGATTATACGAGAAAAATCATCATAATTGACAAAGAAGAAGTTATACAAATTATTGATTGTATAAATACTCATTTTTAGAGTTGTGGATATTCTCATGAAATATGAAAATTAGGGCAGATTTAATAACTTCGAGTCAATGAGTTCTCATTAATTATGAAAATGATCCTCAAATAATGCATGTATTCTGCTGTTGTTTTCTCATTAATTATGACACCACACATGTGAGTAATTATTAGAAGAGGAATTACTGAATAAGAATTATCTGCAATTATAATTAAGATTAATTGTAGTATGCACCGAGTCTAAACGGGAGAAATATTTTGTTTAATAATTACTAGTTTGTAAGATGTCATACTTGTTGGAAACATGTGATTATATTTCCTTGAATTTATTGGATCGCTAAAGCAGCCTCCTTTTGTTTCCGAATATTTCATAGCTCTCTATGCTGTAATCAAAACCATGCGCAGTCATTTGCGCGTGGTTTTTTACGTAAAAACATTTACAATATACATTTGATTGTTTTCCCCTGAATGATTAATATAATGGACAATGTCATAAACCTGCCGTATTAAAAATAGAGATGAGGATTGCTATGAATAAAGCAAAGATTCTTATTATTGAAGATGATGCCCCGATTGCCGACTTGCTTTCGTACGGGCTTTCTATGGAGGGGTTCCAGACACGCACAGCGGCCAGCGGAGCAGCGGGAATGCATGAGTTGCAGTCGTTTCAGCCCGATTTGCTGCTGCTGGATTGGATGCTGCCTGACCAGAGCGGTCTAGATATTTGCAAAAAGGTGACTATGGACTATAACATACCGATTTGCATGATTACGGCCAAATCGGATATTACCGATAAGATTCTCGGCCTTGAATTCGGTGCCGATGATTATATTACCAAGCCTTTTGATCTGCGCGAAGTTGTTGCACGCATTCGAACCATTTTGCGCAGAGTGGAGCAGGCGAGCAGCCCGGACAGGGAAGAAGCCGCGAAAGCCGTCATTAGGTTTGAAAATATTGAAGTGATCGAAGAAGAACGGCTTGTCCAAAAAGAGGGCCGTCCCGTTGAATTGACCCCCAAGGAATTTGACCTGCTTATGATGCTGGTTAAACATCCGGGCAGAAACTTTACACGTTCCGAACTGCTTGATCTGGTATGGGGTTATCATTTTGCCGGAGATACCCGTACGGTTGATACGCATATCCAAAGACTCCGCAAAAAGCTGGATGCCACTGGATGCATTACTACCGTCTTCGGAATCGGGTACAAATTTAAAAAAATGGGTGGATAAGCATGATACGTAAAATCAGCATCAAATTTCTGATCGGTTTTTTTCTGATTTTTTCGTTTTCTTTTGTCGTGCTTAATCAGACAGTCAAGGAATTTATCCGGACAAGCAATCAGAATTTGGTTACCTCCGAATTGGTCGGACTGAAAAACAATAGCAATGTGTATGTGCGCCAGGCTTTCCTGATTAACCATTTCAGCAGCAATGAGCTGTATTTTGGAGAGATTGCCAGGGAGATAGCAACTGATCTGAACCATACCACGGACAGCAGTGTTGGCGTATATACGGTGAAAGGCAAATTGCTTTATGCCCCGGACAGCTCCTTATTTCAGCAGCAAATGCAAAGCGATCTACAGCAGGCGATTGATGGCAATACAGCGTACAGCATTACTTATGATCGTAATAAGACGACTGTCCTTTTCTCCTATCCGGTTGTTATAGACGGTTCAAAGGTGGGCATACTGCGTTTTTACAAAGATTTCAGCTCACTCTACGAACAAACCGGACAGATTCGGCAGATTACTCTCTATATTGCCTTGGCGATTTTTGCGGCAGCCTTTCTGTTTTCCTATATTCTTTCCAGGCATATTACCATCCCGCTGACCAGACTGACGCAAGCATCCACCGAGGTGAAAAACGGGAATCTGGATATCCGCCTTCATTTTAAACGCAGAGATGAAATTGGCCGACTGGCTGAAAATTTTAACGATATGATTGATCAAATTAGTAGACAGATTCATATTATTGAGAAGGACCGGGACCATTTAAAGCAACTTCACCAGCAGGAAAAGCGCTTTTTTGACAATATCACTCACGAACTGAAAACGCCGTTAACCTCCATTCTGGGATATGCAGAGCTGATCAGGCTGAACGGTGAGAAAGATCGTGCTTTTTTTGATAAAGGAATGAATCATATTATCGAGGAGAGCAGGCGCCTGCATGCGATGGTGCTAAAACTGCTGGAAGTTTCACGCAAAAATATCATGATCAATGAGCTTGATCGGGTGGATATCGGGCTGATCCTGCGGGATGTGTGTGAATCGATGACGATCCGGGCACAGCGCTATAAAAAGACCATTGAATATGAGATTAGTGAGGAATTGATCATGTTGGCCGATGGGGACAGAATTAGACAGCTGTTCATCAATTTGATAGATAATGCGATAAAATACAGTTTGCCGTTTTCGGCAGTATCGGTAAAAGCGGTGCGGTCAGAAGAAAAGATCCGCTTGATCTTCAGCAATCCAAGCGATCCGATTGAGGCAGAACATCTGTCACGCTTGTTACAACCATTTTATCCGGCTTATTCCGACAGCGCGGAAGAAGGCAGTGTAGGCTTGGGGCTCAGTATTGTGAAATCCATCGTTGAAGAATCTGCAGGTTCCATCATGATTACAAACGAGCATAATGAAACAATCGTAACGGTGGAATTTAAAGCTCTGGAAACCGCGGGGAACGGAGAATGAATAATGGGCAATAAATATAAATATTTTGTAATGCTGCTGGTCGTATCTCTTGTGGTATTGCTGCTGTCAGGATGCAGTTCAGAACCAAAAACAGAGACCGTCGTCATCACCGACAGCAATGAAGTTTCCAGTGCTGATCAAAGCTCTCGGCCGTTTCAGGTCCAAAAAATATATCGGCTTCCGGATCGTTTTGCGAATACGGGTCAGCTGCTGGGCTGGTCGTCTGCAGATGCTGTCATCGCTTCGTTCGGAGCCATGACCATACTGAAGCGAGGCACGCTGGAACGTTTAACTTATCCGTATGAGCAGAGCAAGGCCATACCCGGAATCGGCAATGTAACTTCCAATACTATACTTTCTCCCGATGGTAAATATATTTGCGAATTTTCTCGTTCTTCCTCGGAGACAACCTTAAAGCTTATTTCCTTGCAGGATGGCAAAGAAAAGGAAATAGACAGGATCAGTACCAGAAACGATTCTTATGTACAATATGTTTCCTGGTCTGCCAACAGTTCGTATATCGGCTACCTGGTAGAAAACCCGGTTGATAATGGAGCTGATAGCCTGTACATCTACGATATGGGGGCTCAAACTTCCAGCAAATATCAGTTAAAAGGTATCCTAAAGGGAGACACGCTTTTGAGTGTTAACCTTGCAAATGATGGTCGCAGCGTACTGCTGCAGTTATTTCGTGCAAAACAAGGTCAGAAAAAGGTGTTAACCATGGGGAAGGTTTCCGGGAAGAATATTGAGTTTCAATACGAGCGTCAGTTTGGTGGAGATTCAGTAGCCTGGATGAATAACGACCAGTTTGTGTTTCTCGGAACGGATAGTTCATTGTACGAATATGATCAGCGAAACGGAGAGCTCTCCGTCATTCTGGAAAAAGTGCTTGATTTTGAATTCTCGCCTGACAGGAAAAATATCGCATACACCGTGTATGATCAAAATGTCACTTACGTAGGCAAGGTGCAAGGAAGAAATATAATGTACAACGAACCGGTGTATCGCGGAATTTTGCCGACGCATATGTACTGGAATCCGAACAATAAAAGTGTACTGCTTCAAGGACAAAAGCAATTGGATTCCTCGCAGACTGCGCCAACAGATTCTCCTAGCAAGGAGTCATTGATCATTGAATTGAAATAGTGATTAGGATCGCCATATTTGTATATGTCAAAAACCTTATTTCGGTTGTTCAGCCGGAATAAGGTTTTTCTTTTTGCAACCGTTGTGACAATTTGTTTACATGTTGATCAAACTTTAGCGACATCTTTTTTCTATAGTAAATGAAGCAAGATCATTAGCCTATAAGGACAAGGAATGGACCATAGTGAATGGAAACCGGAATTTGCACCTGAATCAACCCATAAAACGTTATATGACCGGTCTGGATGGGCTAAGGGCCATCTCCGTGCTTGCTGTTATTGCTTATCATCTTCATTTCAGATGGGCAGAGGGTGGGCTGCTGGGAGTGGAGATTTTCTTCGTCCTGTCAGGATATCTAATTACGGATCAGATCCTTTTTGAATGGAGGACGCGCAGCGGTTTTTCTATTGTGCAATTCTGGATAAGACGAATGCGCAGACTACTGCCAGCAATGATCTTTATGATGACTGCAGTGGCATTGTGGTTTTTAATTACCGATTTCTCCAGACTGCAGGAATTAAGAGGGAATTTTGTATCCTCGCTTTTTTACGTAAACAACTGGTATCTCATTTTTCATCATGTTTCCTATTTTGAGAGCTTTGGCCCGCCTTCTCCAATCGGGCACCTCTGGTCGCTTTCCATTGAGGAACAGTTTTACGTAATCTGGCCGCTTGTTCTACTGATCGGTCTGTGCCTTGCACCGCGACGAGGCAGACTGATGTTATACATTCTGGGTTGCGCCGCCGTATCCGCCATAGCAATGGCCGTTATATACGAACCCGGAACCGATCCAAGCAGGGTGTATTACGGGACGGACACGCGGGCGTTTGCCATTTTAATCGGAGCGGCTCTGGCGGTAATTTGGCCCAGCTGGAGACTGAGCGACAATGTATCTTCTTCGTCCCGGACCATGCTGGATATGACTGGCGTACTGGGCATTGTAATGCTGTTTATCCTGATCGGTCAGACCAACCAGTTTGATGATTCGCTGTATCGCGGCGGTTTTCTTTATTTATCACTCATTACTGCAGTTGTTATTGCTGTACTTGTTCATCCGGCCAATCGACTGGAACGATTGCTCGGCTGCCGGCCTCTAAGCTGGATCGGTAAGCGATCTTACAGTCTGTATATATGGCATTATCCGGTCATTATTTTATCAAGTCCCGCGGTAAGTACCGAAGATGCCAGCTATATGCGCATTGCTCTGCAGGTAATGGTCAGTTTCATAATGGCGGGTCTTTCCTACAGATACATCGAAGAGCCCATCCGCCGCGGGACCTTTGGGACCAGCCTAAAATCACTCCGCAGATCAGGCGCTGGCAGCCAACTAGGTCTTGTCGTAATTGTTATCGCCATCATTCTGGTCCTGACATCATGGAAGACGGATTCATCAGATCCTGTACCCGATGCGCCAGCAACTGTAAGCCGGGAATCCGTCCAGACAGAAAAGCTGCAATCCGGCTGTTCCGCTGAAAATCATTCCGCTGAAAATACAGGCCATTCCGCAGAAGGAGAGGGGGTCACGGCGATTGGAGATTCTGTCATTCTGGATGCCGCCCCGTTTCTGGAAAAACAGCTTCCCGGTATCATCATAGATGGCAAGGTGGGACGGCAAATGTCACAGGCCGAGGATGTGCTTGATGACCTGCGGGCACAGGGCAAACTTGGCCATAAAATTATTATTGAACTCGGCACCAACGGCGTTTTTAACCAGAGTCAACTGAAGTCCTTGCTGGCTTCACTGCAGGATTCCCGGCACATTTATCTGATAACGACCAGAGTACCGAGAGGGTGGCAGAATACCGTAAATGACAATCTACGTGAAATTGCTGGTGAATTTCAAAATGTCCGGCTTATCGACTGGTATTCGGCCAGCGAAAACCGCAACGATCTGTTTTATGACGATGGTGTTCATCTGAAACCAGAAGGCGCTCAGTATTATGCCTCGTTTTTGATTGATGCTATCAAACAAGATAAAACCTACTAGCATGTTAAAGGGAAGGATGAACTAGGTATGAACAAAAAAAATGGATGGATGGTAAAAACATTAGGGGGTTTTATGGTTATCCTTATCGCTTTAGGAGCCATCGGCCTCCATATGCACGCAAAGCAAAATTCGGATGATAACGAATCACGCAGCAAGGATTCTTCTCTATACAATCTTGATGCGATGCAGCCCGCTGCACAAAAGCGTGCGGCTTCCAGCACCAGCGGAGAACAAGCTCAACCATCCGCTTCCTTAAACGGCGAGGGCGTCACGATGATTGGAGATTCGGTTACGGTCGGAATTGAGCCTTATTTAAAAGAGCAGCTTCCGAATATGACGGTTGACGGCAAGGTTGGCCGGCAGATGTCTCAAGCTATAAAAGTCATTAATGAATTGTCCGCCCAAGGCAAACTGGGAGACCAGGTCATTATCGAACTCGGCACCAACGGTCCGTTTAGCAAAGACCAACTGCGCGACGTACTGCAATCCCTTTCTGGAGCCAGACAGGTAATCTTGGTCACCACCCGGGTGCCGAAAGGCTGGCAAGACACGGCGAATGACACGATTGCACAGGTCGCTGGTGAATACAGTAACGTCAGCGTGGTGGACTGGTATTCGGCTAGTGTAGGCAAAGATGAATATTTTTATAGAGATGGCGTCCATTTAAAACCAGATGGTAGCCGATACTACACTTCACTTCTCGTAGCAGCCTTGCAAAAATCTTAAATACAGAAAGGGGCAGGGGCGTTCATCATCCAGAAAGGAAGAATGACATGACACAGAGGAAAAAGAGGATATTGACTGTAACATTGTTACTTGTGGTCGCTGCTGTAATCTTTGTCTTTTACTATTTCTTGTCCATTTACAAAGGATTAGAAGGACTTAACAAAACACCGGCAAACTCCTCGTTCATTAAAGTAAGCACCGATAATGCCGAAGCTCTGGAAGCTCCGGAGTGGGAGGGAACCGAGCCTGTCAACATTCTGCTGATGGGTGTGGATGCCCGTGGAAGTGACAAGGGCGAGGTACCCAGATCCGACAGCATGTTGGTCGTTTCATTGAATCCTGCCAATAAGCATATTCATGTATTTTCGATTCTTCGAGACACTTATACGGATATTCCCGGGTACGGCAAAAATCGAATTAATACCGCTGTTACGCATGGGCCAGATACGGCGATGAAAGCAGTCAGCGAATTGCTGGGGGTGCCTGTTCATTTTTATGTATATACGGATTTCCAGGGGTTTATTAAACTCGTGGATGCTGTAGGCGGACTCGATTTTTATGTCGAAAAGGATATGTACTATGAGAGCAAAGCCGATCAGCATGAGTATGATATTAATTTAAAGCAGGGACAGCAGCATTTCGACGGCAAAACGGCGCTTCAATATGTCCGTTTTCGTCATGATGCCATGTCCGATTATTCCAGAACAAAAAGACAGCGGCAATTGATTACGGCATTAGCCGAGAAGGTAAAAACAACGACTTCCATTATGAAGTTTCCTTCCATTCTAGAGGAAATCAGTCCGTATATCGATACCAATTTGTCAGTCTCTGATATGTGGAATTTGGCTTCGGTAGGGTATCAAAGTACATTACAGGGAAATGAACAAATACCGCCAATGAAGCTGTTAAAAGAAACCTATGTAGGCAGAGCGGCTGTTCTGGACGTAAAAAGTCGAACGGATTTGAAGCAATTTGTGCAAAGTATCATAAACTCCGACGCTTCTAACTCGATTACAGACAATCCTTCCGAACAAAAGTAGAAAACAGATTTTGAATAGGATTGGACAATATATAAAATCATCATTTGCCGGACAATAGTCTGTTAAATGCTCTTTGTGAATAAAGAAGAGTACAACATGGTCTTTCGGTTATAAATAGGGGGAAAAAGAATGGGTACAAAACCGATAGTAAAGTTCTGCTTGGCGTTAACCATATCCGCCGCCATGCTTCTGGAGATCACTGCTCCGCACATGGCTATGGCTGATGCTGCACAGCGTGCAAAAAGCACGTTATTGAACGATAAACAGAGTCAACCAACAAAAACAATTTCAACGCAAGGTGAAAATACCCGGACACTGAAATTGGATAACAATGTAGCATCCATGACGAAGAAAAGAACAATTAAAGCTAGATTTAAACTTCCGAAGGGGACCAATATAAAGAAAATACGCTGGACATATGGTGGAAAGCCATTATCGGAATGGAAATCGTACAAGAATGGCGATTATAATGGCGCCCCCTTTATCACAGTTACTCAGGTCAAAGCAGAAAACGGAGAAGTCACTGCCAATATCAATTTCGGTCTTACTTACGGTACGGAGAATCTTGCCGAACCGAGTCTGCAGCGTCCACTGTACGCATCATTGATGGGAACCTATGAACTGGCTGCAGTAGTCAACGGAAAAACTGTTGCCCGTGCTCCCATTAAGTTGGTCCCATACGACAGCTTCCGTACCTATGATGAACTGAAGCCGGAGATTGATGCGATTACGGCACAGGCAGCTCAAAAAAACAACAGATACATTAAGACGATATCGATCGGCAAATCCGTGGAAGGCCGCGATATTTATATGACTGTGCTTGCCAAAGATAAAGCAACGATTGACAAATATCAGAATGTAACTCATCCTGACATGCTGAATCATCCTGCAAAGCTGGAGAACGATATTAAATCCGGTGCATTCGGAGATTATCAAGTGCCCATCTGGATCAACAATATTCATCCAAATGAAGCGCCGGGCTTTGATGCGATTATCAATTATTTTAAGACAATGGCCCTCGATAAAAATGTTACGTACAAAACTACCTCGTCCAATGGAAAATCGAGTACGGTAACTCTGAATTTGGATGATGCGCTTGATCATGTATTTTTCCTGTTCCTGTATACGGAGAATCCGGATGGAAGGGTTCATACCGAACGTTCAAATGCTGTCGATTTTGACTTGAATCGGGATAATTCATATCAAACTCAGCCTGAAACACGCAGTATAACAGAGCAAATCGCCAGATGGTCGCCGATTTCTTTCCTAGATCTGCATGGGTTTGATAAGAATTTTCTGATTGAGCCTACCACACCGCCTCACAATCCGAATATTGAATACGATTTGCTTATGGATAACATGGTAGAACAGGCAAAAGTGATGGGTGAAGCAGGTATTGCAAACACGAAGTATGATTACTACCATATTCCTTATGAAGAACATCGTAAAACGGCCGAAAATCCTAAATATGTTTCCAAAGGAACTGCTTCGGGATGGGACGATGCGTCTCCAGCCTATACAGCTGTCTTCGCCATGCACCATGGTGCAATGGGACATACGCTGGAAACACCTGAATCGAATGAGGAGTCGACCAAAGCATTGTACTATAGTGTCGCTGCAGCAACCGATTATGTTATGGAAAAGAAAGAAAAGTTATTTTTGAACCAGCTGAAAATATATGAACGTGGAATTAATAATATGGATGATCATGCCGTAGATCGGTATCTAGTCAATGCAAAAAATCAAGTCATTGGCCGCCCGCGTCACGGTAATAAGAATTTTTTCCCTGAATATTACGTTTTGCCGACTGATAAAAGTCTTCAAAAAAATCCGCTGGAAGCCTACCGGATGATTGAATATTTTATCCGCAATGGAGTAAAGGTTGAACGCTCGACAAAAGCTGTAAGTGCTGCTGGCAAGACCTACCCTGCAGGTTCATTTATCATAAATATGCATCAGGCCACACACGGCATTGCAAACATGGTTTTATATGATGGTATTGACGTCTCAGATTATGCTTCCGTAGCTGGCGAGATTGTACAGGACTTTCCAGTCCTACGAGGATTTGAATGTGATGCGATTAGAGAAGCCGGAGTGTTTGCGGGCAAAACTTCTCCGGTGACTTCCGTATCGATTCCGGCAACACAAATGCCGAATCATTCTGCCTATGTTTTAATCCGAAACACCAATAACGATGCCATCAAAACGGTTAATGAATTGCTTAAATCCGGCAAAGCGGTTACGATGCTATCCAAAAGCGGAACAGGATATGAAGCGGGTGACTTTGCAGTGGCCTATGATGATCTGCACCCGCTGGCCTCGAAATACGATCTTGATGTAACGGCATTCGGCAATAACAGACCTGTTGGCAAAGTTCTTAAACCTTCTACGGTAGCCGCTCTCGGCGAACCAGCTTATGTGCTCAAAAATCTCGGTTTTAAAGTGACCGATGATCAGCAGCATGCCGATGTGCTGGTGAATACATTCGATTCCGACAAACTTGTCGAGAAAGGGAAGCCTTACATTGCTTATGGAAATATGGGGATGGTTAATGTGAAAAACTGGATTCCCCAATTTGCGTTTGCTGGACCGACATGGGAAAGATACGAAGGGGTCTTCCTGGCGAATATCAAACAGGATCATGTGATTACAGCTCCTTACGATAGTGAAGAATACTTCTACACCGTTACAGGTTCTTACATTACGAAACTACCTAAAGCCGCAAAAGTTCTTGCAACCATAAGTAATAAAGAAAACTTCTTCAAAGCGGGCTGGTGGCCAGGTCACGATGCCGCAAGAGGAAAGATCATGGCCTTCACCTATAAGGAAAACAAAAAGAATCTTACTGTTTTCTCCAATGATCTAACCAATGGCGCTCATTCACAGCAGCAATTCCGACTACTGGCCAATTCAATTTTTAATGCCGTCGCCGAAAAATACTGAGTGACTTTTAATAATATTGCAAACAACCTTATTCCAGTGATCAACTGCGAATAAGGTTGTTTTTGCGATAAAACGGTTTCGCCTACTGTGACATTTTGTTTACAACTTGATCAAACTTTAGCGACATCTGCAGGATATATTGGACTATAGCGTGACATCAATCCTCTGCATAACCAGGTTGATAAAAATGTGAATTCAGTATTTTCAGGGAGGAATGCAAGTTGCTAAGCAGTATAAAGCTGATGAGCAGATTCGTCAGAGAGTATGAGGGAGAGGAAAATATTAAAAAACGAGCTTCTTCCGTAAACAGCCAGTTGAATGAAAATCAAGTAGATGAAAAGACGGTTGCTAATAAATTGGATGAAAAAGCAGTAGATACAGCAGGTATATCCAATACATCCTACGACGGTACACAAAGCGATATTCCTTCTCGAAGCTCTGTAGAAGAGTCGAGGAGAAGGCGGGGCACCGGGCGTCTTGTAGCACTTGATGCAGTACGAGGACTGGCGGTGCTGGGAATGTACTTGCAGCACTTCGGATCGAACCCAAACGTTTCTGCGATTGTTTCCGGAAACACGACACTATTATTCGTATTGTGCGGGGGTATATCTTATTCCATTATGGCACAGCGCATGATGGAGCGGGGAGCGGATACGGCCGCTTTCCGTGCGCGAATGCTGGCACGCGCCGTATTTGTTGATATTATCGGATATTTGCTTATTATGCTGAACACTCCATATGGTGTCATTTTGCCTGCCTATGCAGCTATGTTTGTGTTGGCACTAATGTTATTTCGCCGTTCGCCCCGCACCATTGTTACAACAGCAGCAGTTTTGCTCGTGACGGCCCCGCCACTAATGATTCTTGGATCAAGCATTTTCTCGAAAGCTTATCTTCTTAGTGATATCGCGGGAGGTCCGATGTCAGCTCTCGCCTTGACTCCTGCATTTGTTGCCGGCATGGCCATTGGCCGCTTTGACCTCACCAGGATACGCACAGCTCTCATACTCGCAGGCAGCGGTATTGTTATGCTTGTGATAGGCAAAACGCTGGCCACTTTTGTGCTTCCAGGTTGGAGCCTTCGTTTTGAACAATGGCTGATCAGCGTACAGGGAATTGCTCCTATGCAGCCGGATGAATACGCAATTTGGCCGCTTAACACGGAACCACCGATGTGGCATATGCTTTTGCAGTCGGCTCCGCACACCGCTTCGTCATTCCAGACGATTATAGGCCTGGGAATCTCGTTTCTGGTATTGGGACTAGCATGCTTCGTGGCGAAGAAATTTTCCGCTGTATTAATGCCTTTTGCGGCAGTCGGGCGCGTGGCGCTGACCATGTATGCCATTCAGTTTGTGGTGGTCTGGATTCTTGATCTGATAGGAATCGGGCATAGTCTCGAAGGCGTTCCGTTCGGCGACCTGATTATCGGAGTGGCGGCACTACTGCTGGGCTGGCTGATTGCGCGGCTTCCTGTCGGCCCGCTTGAAGGACTGATGCGCCGTTTTGACCGAGTATTCAGTCCTACCCAACCAGTCTCACAAACAGTAAAGTAGATAGCCTTCTTGATACTCTATATTTATAGTCATAGAAAGTGCCGGGTTATAATTAAAACGGACTGATCAAACAGGATACCAGATAAAGAGAATACAGTCCGATTTTCGGTATTCATCGGCTCTGATCATGGTGCCTAAATAAACTGAGCTATAAGATAATCAATGAACAGAATTGAAAAAGAGAAACTAATCATGAAAATAATAGAAAATATTAATATTTAATTTCTCGGAAGGGGTGGGTTCAATTGTGAACCCACCCCTTTTTCATTGAGTACAGTTATGGTTCTTTCTGTAAACAAAATCACTAATTTGTCCGATACATACATAAGGATGATTTACTGTTAAATATACCCTTGAAAATTATGATTTCACATATCAACTAATTGAGGCGTGCAGCCTATGTAAATGTGACGACTAGAAAGGAGATAGAGCGTGAATCGTGAAGAGGTCTTTCGACATTTTGAAAATGAGATCTATGAACCCCTAAGGCATCGAATGTTATTCGCATTGGAAGTCTATTTCCAAAATCATAAGCATGCCTTAGCTAAGGCATTTCGCAATTCACTAGAGCAGATATTTGAGAAAGTCAAGTTGATGCAGCGAGAAGGTAACAAACAGGCGTTGGGGTATATATCCTATTCCATGCTTCGTACCGAATTAGCAAATGGAAGGGCGACCTATTTGGTGGAGGCGATGGATAAGAGATGGTTTATGGATCGCCATAATTGTCGAGATACCTATAATGCAGATTGGGCATTTCGCTACTTGGACGAGTGGGAGACGAAATTAAGTAAGCACGCTAAGAAATACGGTGGAAGAATCGGATTAGATGATATTCAGAGGATGAAATTGCACGTGGCAGTACATGTTCATCAATATATCATTGCTTTGGCGCGTTTTAGTATCACAGAAGAATGGTTCGATGATATTCAGTTTGCTCATGAAATAGAGTTGGAAGATGTATTCGAACTGAGAGTCGGAGAATATTTAGATCGAAGTGAAGTCATTTATAAACGAGATGTGCGTGTCAAAGATTCCATTGTGATTAAAGACTGGCTAGAGGAAAAAAAGCCCTACGACTACATACATGAAGTTTTCCGCAAGATCGATGGGTCTCAAGGAAATTATGAGAGAATACGTCTGCAATATGCCGATTTGAGTGAAAGTTCTTTTATCAATAGTGTTTTTACAGGAGGAAATTTGATTGGCTCCTGTTGGAATAAAGCATGTTTAATAGAAGCTGACTTTAGCGATTGTTTGATTCAAGAAGCACGTTTTGAAAAAGCCAACTTAAGAGGAACGTCTTTTCGAGATGCAGTAGCTGTACCTGGAATATACCAGTCTGAACGATGGGAAAGACCTGGTTTTCAACCCGTAAGTTTTGCAGGAGCAGATCTTACAGGAGCCAAATTTCAGGGCGCTTACTTACAGAATGCTGATTTCACCGGGGCTATATTGCAGGGGGCCGACTTCATTGGTGCAGCTATAGAGGGGGCCTGTTTCAAAGGGGCGGTGCTGGATGGAACCCGATTTAGTTTAGGGATGCATCTTTAACCATAATAACAACCTATTTTGTGCTTTGTTAGGCTTGATAAAACATGTAGATTCTTCTTTAGTGTAAGAATATTATAAATAACTCAATTTTGGAGGAGTCTGTATGCCATATTGTAAAGTCAAGAATGCCAATATATATTACGAGGAAATTGGTAAAGGCAAACCGATTATAATGATCCATGGTTTTACACCAGACCATCGGTTAATGAGTGGGTGCATGGAACCGATATTTGAAGATAATCCCGATTGGCGTCGTATCTATCTTGACCTGCCTGGAATGGGACAAACAAAGGACTACGAACAAATATGTAATTCAGATGAAATGCTAGAAGCAGTTATAAATTTTATTGAAACTCTTGTCCCAAACCAAGATTATCTCATAGCAGGCGAATCATACGGTGGATATATTACAAGAGGAATAATTAATAGACATAAAGATCGTATTGGTGGAGCTGCACTGATTTGTCCATTAATTATTCCTGAACACAAAAGAAGAATACTTCCCGAGCATTTTGTTGTTCATTGTGATCGCGAGTTTATGGACACCTTAAGTGAAGAGCAAATAAGTGATTTTAGCGCAAATCAAGTCGTTCTCAATGAATATAATTGGAAAAGGTATTCTGAAGAGATAGTGGCAGGTTGTAAGATCGCTGACTACGATTTTCTTAGCAAGATTCAAAGAAACTATGGATTTTCCACCAATATAGATGAATTAGTTTTCGATAAACCAACAGTTTTTACTCTTGGGCGACAAGATGCAGTCGTTGGTTACATAGATGCTTTTAGAATTTTAGACAATTATCCTAGAGCAACCTTTGCTGTTCTAGATCGAGCAGGCCATAATCTTCAGATTGAACAGGCTCTATTATTTGAGTCACTTATGCGTGAGTGGCTTGAAAGAGTAACAGAGTTTGGATTTTAGTTGTATATTAATCCATTGAACTAATGCTTGGCTCGTCTGCAAAGCTTATGTCCAAAGGTTGGGATAGCTGCTAGTAGTGTGTCATTCGCATCTGTCTGCATATAAATGAAATAAGAGAACAGATGTTTTATTCGGGACGATCATTGACATTTATCCAAATAAATCTTTGCGTTTTTTTCATTGTTTCCCCTTTTCACACTACCTATAATAATGCCGTAAATGATAATCATTTTCAATTAATAGAGAGAAGGAAAGGGGTAACAAGTGTGAAGAAACAACGTGGAAAGCAAATTATACTCTGGGTAGGGAGTTTCCTCCTGTTGTTGATAATATCGGCATGCAGTACTTCTAATGCTAATAGCAGCGTGTCTGATGAACAGAAAGAGGAAAGTGAGAAAACTGTTCAATATACAACGATAACAGGTAAACAGGTTGAAATACCTGCAGATCCAAAACGAGTTGTTTATATTGGCCAGACAATTGGTGATTTCTTGGCGATGGGTATTCCAGTTGTTGGTAATAACCTTCCCCAAGATACTCCTAGTTACTATGAAGGTAGATTTGAAGGAATCGTTGATGTTGGAAATCCTGGTGACTTAGAGACGATTCTGAGTTTAAAACCCGATCTGATTATTAATGGTTATTACAAGGCAGAAGTAGATCATAATGAGGCATTGTCGAAAATTGCTACTACTATCCCCTTTAACCCAGCTCTTCCTTATACAGAACGTGTAAAGGAGATGGGAAATATCTTTGGCAAACAGGAAGAGGCAGCTCAATTGATTGCTAAGTTTAAAGCACAGTCGAAAGAAATGTTTGATAAGTTTCAATTAGCAGAAGGGGAGACAGCGACAATTTTCTACCAGTTGGGTAAAACACTTTATGTTATGGGCGATCGTAGCCTGGGTGCTATTATTTATGGGGAGAACGGTTTCGCCGTCCCATCAGCTGTACAGAAGAATATTCTTGATCAAGAAGGCGTGTCTTTCGTTAATATTTCAGAAGAAGTGCTTTCAGAATTTGCTGGTGATCATTTGTTTGTAATTGTACAAGATGATGATGAAAGTAAAACAGTAGCTGACCGACTGCTACAAAGACCGATATGGGCAACTTTGCCTGCAGTCCAAAAAGGAAATGTTTATGTTGTTCCCAGTGAATGGAATACAGATAATTTGTTAGCTTTGGAGCAATTGTTTGAACAGATGCCACAATGGCTGGACCAACAGTAAGAACTTATTTTTGCACATTCAGTTCTTTATATCGCTAGTTTTCTAAAATAGCACATACTCCAACTATTAAAAGCTGAACTATAGTTGAAAGCAGGTCATTATATGTTACAATAACGATAATGATTCTCATTTTCAATTGTTGGAGAGTTGCTTATGAATCTAGCACCCCTGTATATTAGGCTGCAACACTATGATAGGTTTCAAGTTGACCAGATAATTCCAGCGAATGGCCACAATGAGGGAATGAATGACAATGAAACAAATTTATGCACATTATTGATAGCACTCAGTCACGGCATACGGCTGTATGTAGACAATATTGCAATCGATCTACGACAAGGAAGCTGCATTCTGGTTTTGCCTGTACAACGCTACACTATGGAATCAAGTAACAAAGAGGCACAGCTTGCACGCTTTACCTTTGAAACCTTTAAAGTAGAAGGAATGACTTTGAATCCGGTTGCTCATCCACCTTTGCTTTGTGGTTACCCCTATAATCTGTTGATTTCTCAAATCAATCGAGTATTAGGGAATGAAGCATGGATAAGTAACCAATGTTGTTCCTCTCTATCCACATCAGAAATGGCTATGATGCAAGGTAGACTTCAGCTCATTCTGGGGTTGATGGCTCAGTTCGATGAGCAAGTTTCCCAGTTGCAGAACAATGAAAAGATAAACTTGGTTCAACAAACCGTACAGTATATGGAACAGCATTATGATGAAGACTTAACAGTTGAAAAACTTGCTAACATGGCTGGAATGGTCAGATGGCAATATAGTCAAAAGTTTAAAATAATGACCGGCAAAAAGCCAAATGATTATTTGGTCCAATTACGTATAAACCACGCAAAAGAACTTCTGTGTAATTCCACCGAGACATTGGGCAAAATATCTCGACAAATTGGGTTTAAGGATGAATACTATTTCAGCCGGTGCTTTCATAAATTAACTGGACACACCCCGCGTGAGTATGAGAATATTCATCTTCGTACTGGGCAAAGAACAGTTATCGATTCATTTGGCAAAAAGATTCATGTTCCCAAAGATACAACACGTATCGTGACTGATGGCAAATTTACGCTTGGAGAATTGCTCGTTTTAGCCATGCCCCCTATAGGAGCGGCCATCTCTATAATGAAAGATAACGTGATTTATCACAATAAGTTGCGAAATATTCATAATATCGGGCATTGGGCAGATCCAGATAAAATTGCACAACTGCAGCCGGAGTTATTATTGCTTAGCTATGTTCATCCCGAACAAGATTTGCAGAAACTAGATGCGATCGCTCCTACTGTTATATTGAACAGTAAGTTTAGACTATTTGAGCGGTTACGGTATATTGCTAAACTAGTTGAACGTAGTAAAGCGGCGGAGAAGTGGATTACTAGATATGAGAACAAAGTAAGATTGGTACGTAGGCAATTAGCAGATGCTTATGTTGCTGGAGAGACAGCTGCTGTTTATCTCAAGTTTGGTACAAAACTTTATATTATGGGCCAGAGCGGATTGGCTGCCACCTTGTATGAATCTCTTGGCTTTCGTCCTTCTGCCAATGTGATGCACCTAATCGAGCAAGGGCAAGCATGGATAGAAATTCAGCAGCATCAAATGAATCACTATGCGGGAGATCGTAATTTCGTCTTGGCTTCTCGCCAGGAATTGCAAACTGTTGCTCACTGTCCACATATTGCGGCTTTAGCCGATCTAAGTAACAGTAAGACTCATTTTGTGGATAATATATGGAATTATGATGATCCCATTACACGCGGACAGTTGCTAGAGGTGCTACCGTATATTTTTAATAAGAAAGTTAAGTGATCAGGGGAGGCTAAACCCTAATCACTTTTTTTGAGCGTGGACAGCGCTTAACCAGCATAACTCGATTAACGAGGAATGTACTCTCCATCTATGGCCAGATTTTCATTCCGCTCGGACAGTGGAACAAGGATTTAGGCCTCTCGCATCTGAATCTACAGCATACTGGGAGAACAAAACATTAATATTTGATGATGAAAAAAAGGGCACGGCCGTGACTATAGCGCCAAGAATTCCTGGTTTCAAGCGAGTGCCCCTCAACTTGATCGGGAAGGTAATGCATGGACTTGGATAAATACGAGAACTTTGATTCTAATCCAGCTTGTGAAACATATGGAAAATTAGCTGAGAATATAGAAAAATATAATCATTTTACAATTTTAGAGGGAGAAACAACTATTGGTGCTCTGGATATAGGAGGAAATGATGATCGTATGCACATTGATAACGTGTGTGTTTCTCCTTTAAATCAGAATAAAGGAGCAGGTACTGGGCGACGGACTTTTGCTTCGCTGACCCGACCCTGACTGGCCAAGCACCGCTCGATTTTTCAAGTGATGTCGGAGTAAAGAAATATTTATTTGGTGCATTGAGGTGATTTTCATAAGCTTTTGTCGACATATGGAATGCACCTCCTAAATTAAAGTTTTTAGCATTGCTTTTGCCTTATTATAAGATGGAGCTTCACATAAAACAAAGTAAATAAATATGAATAGTAAAAGAATTCGCATTTGGATAAAGCGGAAATCACTTTTGGACATTCAATTTCCGAATCATGGCTGTTATAGTTTTAAAAAAGTTCAATCAAAGCATATAAGGGGGTGCAACCCTATGCCGTCAGTTCGGCACGGATTGGTAACAACGGATAGACAGCAGGAATGGCTTGCTCGATTAGACGTAATCTTGATGCAAAACGCAGCAGAGACCGAGAAGGCGGATACGGAAAACGACTTGAATTATATGTTGATAACCGATTTGAGGAAAATCGGTTACCTTAAATTGGCGGTTCCATCAGACCTTGGGGGCGGGGAATTTCCTTGACTGACTTTCTCGTGTTCCAGGAGCACATCGCGCAAGTCGATGCGGCTAGCGCTCTGGCGATCGGTTGGCATATGAGCACTGTGCTTCATTTGGGAACCGTTCGCCCATGGAGGACAACGGAATTTGAATTTTTGTGCAAGGAGATCCTCGGCCGGAACACATTGATAAATCGGGCCGTAAAGCAATGCCGTTCATTCAATAGGTTGATTATGGTCAGATACCACCATAATTGACCTATCTTCGCTTTCTCGCATTTTTAAGATTAATTGCAGCAATGTACATGCATAGGACGATAGTTAGGATGGATTACTGTCAATAAGTGGACGCTCTGAAACGAGAATCATTATGCTGCATTTGCATACTGGTTCGGTGATGACGGGTTGTAATATTTAAAATATTGTAGGAGTTTTGACCATTCCATTTAAGCTTGATACAATAGGATAAACTTAGTGGAGATACTTTAACATAGAATGGTGTGGTCTAAACTTGCAACATGAAAACGAACTCTTGGATGTATGGTTGTCTTTGTCTCACATCCATTCCACTTTAAATGATAAGTTAGAACAAGCTCTACTACAAAATTATGATTTATCCTTGAAGGAGTTTTATGTTTTGGGTTTTATATCCAATTCCGAGGAAAAAAAATTACGACTGCAGCAACTTCAAGAATTGGTGGGATTAAGTCAAAGTGCGACATCGAGACTCGTAGTGAGAATGGAAGCCAAAAACTGCGGGGCTTTACAAAGATATACATGCGAGGATGATCGACGAGGTGTGTATACTCGGATTACGGAATTAGGTGAAAATAAATTCCAGCGTGCACTTCAAACCTTTAATCAGGTGTTACAATCAGAACTTCAGAAAGATGGAGTGAAGTCACAATTTCAAAATCTTACGCAAAAGCTATTTTAGACTTTGCAACCTGTGTATATCGTTCTTAGTTTCCTTAGGGTAATATGTGGCTTGAACGTTGTGCCACGAAAGGCTCTTTACAGGGGCTTAGTTTATTACCCTAGACGATTCAATAGAAATGTTATGATTGGAAAGTGAACATTTACATGATTGTGCATGCATGTTTTAATTAAGCTCCCAACCATGTGCGCATAGAAACGCCCTTCCGAAACTCCTCCTCATAAGGAGGAGTTTTATCGTCTGGAACCGCCGCCAGCCCCCTTTGCTTAAGAAACTGAGGCCGTATTGCGCTTTTCCTTGGCGTTGCCGCGGTCGCGACGACTTAGCAGAAATCCGACCAGAGATGCCGTGGATTGCTGGAAAATCATCCCGAGTACAACAGGCAGTGCTACCGGGGCCGGGAAATAGGTGATGGCCAGCACAGCTCCCGCGCTAATATTACGCATGCCGCCGTTAAAGACAAGCGCCGTACGGTCTGCATTATTCCACCGCATCAGCCCTGATATCAGATAACCGATCGCATATCCAGTGGAAGCAAGGACGACTATGGATAGGCATACTCCAACAAGCTTGAGATTAAAATCGACCAGATAAGGCGCGATGACAGATCCGTTAATCATGACGACAAGAGCCATAGCCAGCTTGGAGAACGGGCCTAGCCGAGGTCCCCATACCTGCTTGATCTTCCCTTTAGTCCATTCGTTCAATACCATGCCGATTAGCGAAGGAACGACAATCATCCAGAACAGACTCTGCATCATCGCCCAGGTATCGAGATGCACATCCGCTCCGATCAGCAGGGACATGATGCCCGGCACGGCGAATGGGGCCAAAATCGTATCAATTAGAATGATCGCCAATGTCAGCGCCGTGTTGCCTTTATAGATGTTGACCCACACGAAGCTGGAAATACCTGTAGGGATAGCTGCACCAAGAATAAGTCCAGTGATCGTATAAGGATCATTACTGAAGGCCAGATGCCCCAGCATCATGGCGAGAAGCGGCATGGCCAGGTGAAGAATAAACAGACAGGCGATGAGCGGACCAGGATGCTTTATCACATGGACAAAATCCTTAAACCCCATACTGATACTGCCCGCGAAGGTCATGAATGCAAACAGCCAGGGAGAGAGTTCGGTATATTGTGACAACGGCGTACCGATCAGGACGCCAATTAGAATACTGATTGGTGTAATTAGCGGCATAGCTGCATTTAGTCTTCGATTCAACGTGAGGAGCATACAAAACTTCCTTTTTTAACCTTAAGTATAGACCTTGCACCCCTGATTCGTAAATGATCTGTGACCTTGCGATAGCCCGATAGAAGCAAATTTGAACACTCCTGATGAACATAGATCAACCCTTCAAATTATTTCGATACTCCAAAGGAGAGCAACCCATTATTTTTTTGAATAGCCTGGAGAAGTAGTAAGGGTCCCTAAAACCGAGTTGTATGCTAATTTCTTTAATAGAAGCATTCGTCAAATCCAAAAGCTGATTGGCCCTCTGTATCTTCATTCTTAAATAGTAATCGACAGGAGAGTAGCCGGTGGATTGTTTGAATATCAAGTTCAGATGCTGCTTGGATACCTGAACATGCCGACTAAGCTCCTCAAGCGAAAGGGTGGATTCCAATTGTTCACTCATATAGCGTGTTGCCTTATCCACATGACTCTGGTACGTACTGTCTTCCTTGCGAAATGCAACGGATACAACAAAAATCAGCAGATAACGGACAGTTTGCGATACTTGAACTAAATGTATGATGGAGTATGGTTTGTTCAGTAAAAGGTCGTAACACTGATGAAATAGCTCCAGTAGTTTGACTTCATCACTGGCGGCCATCGAAATATACGTTTTAAAAGGCTCGAATAATGCCATAAAATCATCAGCTTGGTCCCCTTTAAGATGAAACCAGTAAATCGTCCAAGGATCTCCATCGTCAGCCCCATAAGCATGTGGCATGTCCCTGGGAATGTACGCAAAGCTTCGCTCCGTCATGTCAATCGTTAGGCCATCCTTTGTTCGTATCCAACCTTTTCCGCTGGCACAGTAGATGAATATATGAGAGTCACATCCGTGCATTCTTTCACGAAAATGATGGCGGGCATGGTTGAAGCAGCCTATGTCCGTAATATATAGATTTTTTGTAAGCGGATTCATATTTAATTTATCCAGCATATAGGGTGGAAGGACATATAACTTTTCACCCTCAAATCCATCAGCTTTCTTATTCATAATCTATCCATCTCCTAGCCTTAGGCGGCTCTAATGATGAAATACGTATATAGTCCATCATAAACAGTGGATTGTCAATTGTCTGTACTGTCGCTTACTTGTAAGCTCTGAATATAAGAGCGACTATGAGGGAGTGATGGAATTGAGCATCTTCGACGCTAAGGCACGCGTGTGGGAGGAAACCGTGCAGATCCCCACGTATGGAATTGGCAAACCCGACAAAAATCCAATGTTTCTGGAGAAACGTGTCTACCAGGGAAGTTCCGGTCGAGTGTACCCGCATCCGGTAATTGATAAAATTGAGGATGAGAAGAAACTTGAAAATTACCAAATTGTTTTTCTGGAAAATAAATACTTGCGCATTGAGATCATGCCAGAGCTGGGAGGCCGCATTTATCGTGCGGTCGACAAGACCAACGGTTACGATTTTGTTTATTATAACAGGGTCATCAAACCAGCGCTTGTGGGCTTATTGGGGCCGTGGATATCTGGAGGCATTGAGTTCAACTGGCCTCAGCATCACCGTCCCAACACTTACGGACCCGTTGAATACAAGTTGGAAGAACATGAGGACGGAAGCGCAACGGTATGGGTGAGCGAAATTGATCGTATGTTCGGCACGAAAGTAACAGCTGGATTTACACTCCAACCGGATAAAGCATACCTTAAAGTTGGGGCCCAGCTATACAACCGGACTGCCGAGCCTCAAACGTTTCTATGGTGGGCCAATCCAGCCGTAGCGGTACATGAGCACACACAATCTGTTTTTCCTCCAGACGTATCAGCCGTGTTCGACCATGGAAAGCGAGATGTATCCCGTTTCCCGATCGCTACAGGCACTTATTATAAAATGGATTATTCTGAAGGCGTAGATATCTCCCGATACAAAAATATTCCTGTCCCCACTTCATATATGGCCTATAAATCGGATTACAATTTCATAGGTGGTTACGACCATATGAAACAAGCCGGGCTTTTGCATGTGGCTAACCATCACATCTCTCCCGGAAAAAAGCAATGGACATGGGGAAATGGCGAATTTGGCCAAGCATGGGACCGGAATCTAACAGACGAAGACGGCTCCTACATCGAGTTGATGACGGGGGTATATACCGATAACCAACCAGATTTCACTTGGCTTCAGCCGTATGAAGAAAAATCGTTCTCGCAGTATTTTATGCCTTACAAACATATTGGTATTGTCAAAAACGCTTCAATTGACGCAGCCGTTAATTTGGAATTAAATCGCAGCGAAGGGACAGCACAGATTGGAGTCTATGTAACTTCGTCATTTCGTGACGCTGTTGTGGAATTAAGTAGTCAGCGGAAAGTTTATATCCAAGAAACCTTAGATCTGACACCTAATAAGGCCTTTATGCAGAAGACAGTTATTTTGGCTGAGGATGAGGATTATGAACTATGCTTAACCGTCAAAGACGCGACCGGAAGGGAGTTGATTAGCTATCAGCCGAAGAAAAAGGAAGTTGAACAGATGCCGGCTGCTGCTGCCGCCCTGCCAGAACCGGAGGAATTAAGAACGAACGAAGAATTATATTTAGCAGGACAACACTTGGAGCAATACCGTCATGCTACCTTTGAACCCGAGGCGTATTATCTTGAGGGCCTGAAAAGAGATAAAAATGACAGCCGCATAAATGTGGCATATGGTACGTTGCTTCTTCGTAGAGGGTTGTATTCAGAAAGTGAAGAGTGCTTTCGTAAAGCTATCTCGCGGGTAACCTGGCGTAACTCTAATCCCTATGACGGTGAGGCCTACTACCAGCTTGGCTTGTCGCTAAAATACCAAGAGCGGATGGATGAGGCGTTTGCTGCATTTTATAAATCAGTATGGAGTGCGGCATGGCAAGACAGCGGGTACTTCTCACTGGCACAGATTGCGACAGAAAAAGGGAACTATGAAGAAGCGTTGGAACTCTTGGAGCGCTCGACAATCCGAAATGCTCGCAACTACAAAGCACGCAACCTGAAGTCGGCTATTCTTCGTAAGCTTGGCAGCTACGAAGCGGCAATAGCCTATTCCAAGGAAACGATTAAGCTCGATATCGCCGATTTTGGAGCTTACCGTGAGCAAGCATTATCATTAGAGGCTCTCGGGTTACGAGATGATGCTAAAACGGTCTTCGAAGAGCTGGAAAAATGGATGCGTGGAGATGTGCATAATTATATAGCAGTAGCATCGGACTATGCAGCGGCGGGACTCTATGAGGATGCAGTATGTGTGTTGGAAAAAGCTCCAGAGCAGGCGAAAACATACCCTATGCTGCATTACGTTCAGGCCTTCTGCTATGCTAAAATCGGCAAGCATGAGCAGGCGAATAATGCTCTCGCGCAGGCCGCAGTTGCAGTTCCCGACTACTGCTTTCCTAACAGTCTGTTGGAGTTGGATGTGTTACAATTTGCAATTCGAACGAGACCGGGGGATGGAAAGGCGCATTATTACTTAGGTAATTTACTCTATGATAAGAAACGGCATTGGGATGCCATTTCCAGCTGGGAAACGTCTCGTTCCATTGACGATACTTACCCCGTTGTTCACCGTAATCTTGCTCTTGGATATTTTAACAAACAAGGCCAAGTAGAGAAGGCTTGTCATTCGTTAGAGCAGGCATTTGCGTGCAATACTTCAGACGCGCGTGTTCTTTATGAGCTTGACCAGCTGTATAAGAAGCTGAACATCAAGCCCAACGACAGATTGAACCTAATGGAGAGGTATCCGGGAATCATAAAGCTTCGCGATGATCTATTTTTAGAATATGTAACCGTTCACAATACGATGAAGCAGCATAAAATAGCGTTGTCCTTGCTGACAGGGAGAATATTTCATCCATGGGAAGGCGGAGAGGGGAAGGTAACTGGACAGTATAGGCTTGCCAAGGTAGAGCTTGCGAAGTCCGACCTGAGGTCTGGGCGGATTGAACAGGCTGTAAAAGGGCTGCGGGAGGCTTTAGTGTATCCAGAGAATCTTGGCGAAGGTAAGCTAGAGGGTTCCCGAGATAACGATATCTACTATTATTTGGGCTGCGCGTATGAGCTATTGAAATTAACAGATGAGGCAAGGCAGGCTTTTTCCACGGCCTCTCAAGGACAGGGGGAACCCATTAACGCCATGTATTATAACGATCAACAGCCGGATATGATATTTTACCAAGGATTGGCCTGGCAGAAACTTGGTTATGCGAAGGAAGGCAATCGTCGATTCAACAAGCTCATTGATTACGCCGAAAGGCACTTATTCGAACCCGTGAAAATGGATTATTTTGCGGTTTCGTTACCCGACTTTCTCATCTTTGAAGATGACCTGAATAATCGTAATCAGGTTCATTGTACTTATATGAAAGCACTTGGTTTGCTTGGATTAGGTCGACAGGACGAAGCTATCTTGCATTTTGAATCGGTGCTTAAGCTGGAAGCTAATCATCAAGGAGCATTGAACCATATGGACTGGAGCTGGGAGGGGAAATCAAATGAGTAATCTCATGAGAAATGTACCGCGCAAATTGACGATCACCATGTGGGACTTTTCTTGGTATACAATGACGCAGGAAGGTGAGCCCTACAGCGATCTTGAAGCCCGTTTTAAAGAAGCGGTCGAAAGAGGCTACAATACGATCCGAATATGTGCTATGCCATTCATGTTGTTTACAGCGGATGGCAAACGTCCTGGACCCTTGGAGTTTGCTAACCTTGGGGAAGTAGGTCAGCGTACGCGTTGGTATAACTGTCGTGGCGGCGCAGTGCTGGACGGGCATGCTCATTTACTTGAACTGTTTAGACAAGCAAAGGCTCATAACTGTTACATTATGTTATCCTCTTGGGAATATCAGCAGAGTCCCAGCTTTCTGGCTCATGCTGAGCTTAGAGATGAATTAGCTGCAATACCTCCTAAGGAGAGATTCATGGCCATTGCAAAATCAATGGATCAGTTGATCCGTTTCGTCACAGCAGAAGGCTATAGGAACCAGATCATCTATACAGAGTTGCATAACGAAGTGGAATTTGGGCAGTTAAACGCTGTTGGGACGTCTGAAGGCATAGCCGAAACGAATGTACCAGCGCTTATTGAAGCCATGCAGCCCTATGTAGAAGAAGCGATTGAATATCTTCGCCAATGTCATCCCGATATTATGATGACGGCAAGCTATACGTTAAATGAAGCCTACCCTAAAGCTTACGTCGCGCGCAATATGCAGGTTGCCCATTTTCATCTTTATATTAAAGGGGTGCTCAATGAGCTTATGGAAGCGGCAGGGCTTTATGAAGAGTTGGCGCCGTTCCCCAATCCATTCGTACAATCCCTATTAAGAGAAGATGCTCCTCCATTTGCAAAGTGGACCCTGCCTCCGGAGCAGAATTGGCGGATGGAAGGCAATCCAGTCGGTATGAGGCTTATTTATTTACACGACTGGGTAGATCCCGACCAATGGGATTTATTTTTGTACGATCGGTATGGAGACCATAAAATTGCCATGTTGCAGAAGGCCGACACCCGTTTGGAAGAGATTCATGAATGGACTCGTCATTCCGGCATTCCAATTGTCATAGGAGAAGGTTATGTAGGCTACACGCCGTTGTATGCCCAATTTGAAGAAGGCCCAGTCGGCAAATTTATCGCTGAATATGTGTTGCGAAAAGGAATGGCACTTGGGTTCTGGGGAATGACCCTCTGCTCTAACTGTGCTCCCCATCATCCATTCTGGAATGATATCGCTTGGCAGCGCAAATGGAATCAATTTATCTTGAATTCAGATTAACGAGTGAGGGGAGTGAACTCCATGAGAAACTATCGGGTTACAGTCAAAGACGATCAAAAGCATATTGTTAAAGGACATATCAAACTTGGCGGCACCAATCCCAAAGGAGAGGAAATCGGATTCACCAACTATTTTATGGAGAAGGACGGAGAGCCCTTTTTCGGTATTTGTGGTGAATTCCATTATGCCCGTTATGATGAACGCTATTGGGAAGACGAAATTATTAAAATAAAAATGGGCGGCGTAAACATCATTGCCACTTATATTTTTTGGAACCTACATGAAGAAGTTGAAGGTATTTTTGATTGGAGTGGGAACAAAAATCTTCGTCGTTTCATCGAGTTGTGCGGCAAGCATCAGGTATACTCCATGATTCGGATCGGACCCTTTGATCATGGGGAAATTCGAAACGGCGGTATGCCGGATTGGTTATTTGGTCGACCATTTGAGGTTCGTTCTAATGATGAGGGGTATCTGTTCTATACAAGAAGAATGTATAACGAAATCGGTACTCAGGTTAAAGGGTTGTTATATAAGGAGGGGGGGCCAATTATCGGCACCCAAATCGAAAACGAGCATAATCATTCATCTGCCCAGTGGGCCTTGACTGTAGGAATTAATGATATGTGGTTAAACAGCGGAAGTGACGGTAACTCGCATATGTTAAAACTTAAAGAAATAGCTCTGGAAGCAGGGATTGATACTCCGATCTATACGTGCACAGGATGGGGAGGAGCGACAACTCCTGTACCTGATATGCTGCCATTATGGGGCGGGTATGCCTATTGGCCATGGATCTACTACGAAGAGGGACGGATGGAGGGGATGAACGAGCATCCTGCGACACCGGAATACATTTTCCGAGACAAGCATAATAACAAGATTCCAAAGAGCTACAATTTTGAGCCTCAATACGCGCCTGAGGACTATCCGTACGCTTGCTGTGAAATGGGTGGCGGCATGGTTCAGTTTTATAAATACCGGTTCGCATTTCCCTACCGCAGTGTTCCAGCGATGACTGTCATGAAGGTTGCAGAAGGCTGTAACCTGATCGGATACTACATGTATCATGGGGGTTCCAATCCTCGAGGTAAGGTTAACCCGTTCACAAATGATCTAGCCACTCCTAAAATATCCTATGATTTCAACGCTATGATCGGCGAATTCGGCCAAGTAAGGGAATCATACCAAAGAACAAAGCTGCAGCATTACTTTTTTTCAACGTTCCAAAAGCAATTCTCACTAACAAAGACAATTCTGCCAGGGGATACGTCCCAGATGGACCCTTATGATGTGGATACGTTACGATATGCAGTGCGATCTAGTGCCGGATCGGGTTACCTGTTTCTAAATAATTTTCAAGACCATGTCGAAAATTACGACCTGTGCGATTTTAATGTGAGTATTGAGCTACCCGAGGAAACAATTGTAATCCCTAGCCAAGGTGAACTGACGTTAGGACGTGATAGTTTTGCCATATTGCCATTTAACTTCAATTTAGATGGAATGAAACTCAAATATGCTACGGCACAGCTGATAACAAGGATAGAAGAGGATGGAGAAGCATATTATTTTTTCTTTGTACCAGAGGGTATGAAAGGAACGTATGTAATGGAGTCAAAAGATATAATTAGTGCCACAATCGACAAAGGTTCGATAGAGCAATTGGATGGGAACACGATCATTAAGGTTGCTGAAGAGGAGGATAGTCTCATCCATCTGGTATCTGAAAGTGGTCAAAAAGTTGCCATCTATACGATGACTGATGAGCAAAGTCTTACATTTTGGAAGGTAAACATGCAAGGCCGGGACAGAGTCATTTTGACAAATGCCAATGTACTTGTATCTGAGGGCGATCTAAGGCTGGAATCAACGGACCAAGAAATGGTAACCCTGAGTGTATTCCCGGATTTTGACGCCTCATTCACATCGATTTCCGGTGGAGAACTGCTTGAAATAACAGAAAACAATGTATTCAAAACATATCGTTTAAAGGCTCCTGAGAAAGAAATTCATTTCAATTTGAAAAGGATAAATAACGATAAATTTACCCTTGATTTCGAATTAGATGCCTTTCACGGAATCAAGGAAGCTCTGCTGCGTATCCATTATACTGGAGATATCGGTTATGCTTTTATTGATGGCGAACTGATCAACGATAATTTCTGCAACCATACGACCTGGGAAATAGGTTTGAAAGCATTTGAGCATCGGCTCATCGAGCAAGGGTTGTACGTATATGTTTCTTCCATTCGAAAAGGTAAGGTTCTCAATAGCAATACGACCATGGCTGGCTGGAAAGAGACGACAAAGGAAAGTATTGTAGATATCGGTTCGGTTAGCCTTGTGCCTGTATATGAAATCAAAATCACCATATAACCCAGAAGGTTACATGGTGATTCCTTTCCAGACTAATTTCACATAAAGTAAGGGGCCAGTGAATACATGAGTATTTTTTATTTTCTTAATGTGTTTTTAGTAGATACCGGCTTTTTTCGATGTTTGTTTGATCCCGTTGCTTCCGTTAACTACAGTTTTTCCCCAATCCGTCAGATTGCCATTAGGTCCTGTTACAAGATCAAGGTAGGAAAGGTTGGAACTATTACCATACCAGGACCAGGCTAACCAGCCTACTCCTTTGGATTGGCCATATCTCATGATTTCTGTCTCGTCGACGTCTGCTCCCTGGTGGTAACCGCCAAATTCACCAATAATCAGAGGAAGTCCTTGATTCAGAACGTTATCAATATTGGTTCGAACAGTTTGAACATCTTTACCCGCGAACTCATACATATGGATGGAGAATACCGTATTCTTCAAAGAGTCAGCTGCAAATACAGATTTACCAAAGTCATTGATAGACTGAGGATATTGTCCCCATCCGGCACAATCGACGATGAGCGTATTTTTGATACCTGCGTTTCTCAACTTGGGAATCGCTTGCTTGTATCCATCAGCCCAACCACTTCCATTCCAAGAACCATACCATTCGTTCGCAATGTTTACGATAACCCGGTCTTCCTTGCCGATCAGAGCATCCTTTATGCTAATCCAGTAGTTCACAGCTGCATCCAAAGACGCATAGTCGTCTTTGCCTGTAGCGTCATGAACTTCAAGCACAGCAATCATTTTGTAACTCGTGACTAGAGAGATAATATTTTTCACGGAATTAATGTCATCCTTGGTGTACTGGTTTCCGTTAGAAAGGACAATTCGGACGGTATTAGCACCTGTCTGGGCAATTGCCGGGATAGCTGTATAAAGATCATTTTTGTACCATGTGTGAGCATGATTGACGCCTCTCATAACAAATGGCTTGCCTGTAGAATCATACAATTTGGTACCGCTTACGTAAAATCCTGAAGCAGCTTCTACCTTGGAGAAAACTCCTCCTAAACCAATCATGATGAGCAAGCCGACCAGTCCAGACAATAATGCTTTTCTTAACAATACCTTCATTTTTATTCCTCCCTAAATATATTATTCAACTTCCTGCTATACAGAGATGAGGTAGGTATGTAAGTGTGTAAATAGCAGTAAGCTAAACACAAATTAAGCGTTTTCAATTTGGAGAAAAGTTATTTTTGTTATTCTATCATTTGAGTTTTTGTTATTCAATTGATTTTTTTAGTTATTTTTTGTGTTTTCTAAGAATAAACACATAGATTTATTATTTAAGTGAGATTTTCTATGATATCATTGTATTTATTGCTTATATTTGTTTGAAATTTAGTTTATTTTAATAAAACCAACCTAACTTTTTTGCTTTAATATATCTGATTTATGTAGATAAACCTAACGTTGTGCTTGGCTAATTATCTTGAATAAAGGCGAGATCTAATCGGCCAGCAATACCTAAGCTTCACCGCGATATTAAATTATAGTATGATATTCTTGTGAAAAATTTTACCAGAGTGAATAGGGGCAAGCTGATGAGAAAACCAATCATTGCAGTCGATATGGACGATACCATCTGTCATCTCGTCAAACGAGCCATATACCATAACAATAGTGAATTTCCCACTCATCCGCTTCGGTATGAAGAAATGTTAGATTGGAATACTGATCATCTACGTCATCCCAAGAGCACGCATGATGTATTTTATGGGCGACCGGGTTTGTTTGAGGAACTTGAACTGTATGACGAGTATGTTGTAGAAGAGATGGAGAAGCTTTGCAATGCTTTTGATGTCATTATTGTGACAGCGGCAGAACCCAAGACCGTCGTAGAGAAATGGAACTGGCTTCAAAGACATATGCCATTCATTCCGATTGAGAACTTTTTCCCATGTAAACGAAAGAACCTGATTAACTATGATCTCCTGATTGATGATGGTCCTCATAATTTAGTGCCTGCGCTAGAGGAGGGGAAAAAGGTGCTTTGCATTCCTCATCCATGGAATCTGAGAGTAAGAGAGCAATATGAGTTCCCCGTCATGACATCCTGGCAAGGAGCAAAAGAACGAATCGACTCCATTTTAGGAGTTCTGTATAAATAATAGAACCATTCGTAAAACAGCTGGCTCCTTTGGAACTGGCTATTTTGCTAGAAAGAATAGCACTTATGATTGAAATAAAATGGTACAATTGATATGCATTATCCATGAGGAGGGAACGTGTATGACCATGACTATGGGTCAGATTGTGAATCATCTGACCAAGGGAATAAGCATACCCAACACCACCGTAGATCTACTGGACCCAGGATATATAGATACTGAGGTGCAAGGAATTGTAACCGCTTTCTCCGCTTCGCAGTATGTGATAGAACAAGCTATTTCTCTAGGTGCAAATTTTATCATTACGCATGAAGGCATCTTTTATAGTCATCAGAGAATGCATGAATGTTTACTACATGATCCTGTTTTTTTGCAAAAATCTCGCCTCATTGCCGATGCAGGTATAGGCATTTATCGGTTTCATGACGCCATACATCGTTATCAACCGGATGGAGTGATGGTTGGGCTTCTTCAGGCGCTTAGCTGGCACAACTACATTGTGAAACAGCAGCCGACGGCCGCCATTTTGACTATTCCGGCTATGGAAGTTAAGGAGATCGCTGAATATATCAAAGCCAAACTACATATTCGTTATGTACGGGTGGCTGGCGAGGTTTCCATGCCATGTGAACGAGTGGGAATCTCAGTAGGATACAGGGGAGGTGGTGAACTAGCCATTCCATTATTTCTAAATGAAAATGTGGATTTAGTCATTGCCGGTGAGGGCCCAGAATGGGAAACACCAGAATATGTTAAAGATGCTGTCTATCAAGGGCAAAGTAAAGCACTTATCATGCTGGGACATGCTGAAAGTGAAGCACCTGGGATGAAGTATCTCGCAGATGTACTTTCCGCCCAATTTCCAATGCTCCCCGTACACTTTATAGAAGATCGCCCGGTGTATCAAATATTGTAATGAGAACACGTCTTTTGTGATGGTCATCCAGCACTGCTGTTATATCCGTTCATCCACTTTATGAAATGGAGGCAAGATGATGGGAAGCAGAGTGATTATGCCGTTCAAAACGGACTGGAAGTTTATAGAGGGTAATTACGCAGGTGCTGAGAAAATGGACTACAACGATGAGCATTGGCGACTCCTTCAAGTCCCTCATGATTGGAGCATTGAAAAGTCCTTTGATCCGCATATGCTGTATGGTGGCAATCAAGCTTATTTGCCGAGATGGTCTGTGGGATGGTACAGAAAGCATTTTAATGTGAAGCCCTCCTCTCCAAAACAGCGCGTATACATACAATTTGATGGCATTCACAGTAACAGTGAGGTTTGGATCAATGGGCATTTTGTGGGCGAGCGACCCTATGGATATGTTAGCTTTCAATATGATTTGACTCCATATATTCGGTGGGATGAGGAGAATGTGCTTGCCGTCAAAGTGGACAATACGATTCTTTCACCTGATAGATGGTATTCGGGGGCCGGTATTTATCGTAATGTCTGGCTGATTTGTACAGATTATATTCATATAACCGAATGGGGGACTTACATTACCACACCTGAAATTTCGCCAGATGAAGCCAAGGTGACTGCCAGAATCCAGGTCACTAATCATCACGCGCATGCCGTAGAGTGTACGATTATGACTGAAATGCTGGACCCACAGGGACAGATCAAAGGAAAAGTGGAAAACCGAGTAACTCTTTTGGGCTGTGAAACGAGGGAAATAGAGCAAAAAGCGCAAGTTTTAGAGCCAGAACTATGGTCACCGGACAACCCAGTGCTCTACGAAGCCCAGACGACGATCTATTGCGACAATACAGAGGTGGATCGTTATTGTACTCCTTTTGGTATAAGAGAAGTGAAGCTGGACACTCAAAAAGGTTTATTTCTGAATGGGCACAGCTTAAAGCTAAAGGGAGTGTGCATTCACCATGATTTAGGCTGTCTGGGGGCTGCTTACCATGATACAGCCATGAAGAGAAGGCTGCAGAGGCTGAAAGAAATGGGCTGTAACTCGATTCGTTTTGCTCATAACCCGATGGCGCCCGAATTATTAGATTTATGTGATCAGATGGGGTTCTTGGTGGTTGATGAAGCTTTTGACAAATGGAAGTCTCTTTTCTATGAGCATTTATATGATGAGTGGTGGGAAAAAGATCTGGAAGCAATGTTGCTCAGAGACAGGAACCATCCCAGTGTTTTCATGTGGAGCGTTGGGAATGAAGTGGAGAATCAAGGTCAGCCATCCATGCTCAAAATGTTGGAGCAGCTCGTGGGTTTCTGCCATGAAAAAGACCCGACTCGACCGGTTACATGTGCGCTTGAGCCGCATAATACACCGATCAGCTTGCGTGAGGGTTCGATTGAGGCCAAAGTGGAGCATACCAAACAGCTGGCACAACGAGTGGATGTTCTGGGGGTAAACTATCAGGAGCAGTGGTATGAGCACTATAGAGCGGCCATGCCGGATACGCTTATCCTTGGAACAGAAACATTCCCATACTATCGGGGTAAGGATAACCGGGTTAAAGGTTATTTGCCTATGAATCCCTGGTTTGATGTCGCTAATCATGATTATGTGATCGGTCAATTTGTTTGGAGTGGAATTGACTATTTGGGAGAAACGAGCTATCCCTCCAAAGGGTGGTCTTCGGGTCTGATTGATACTTGCGGATTCCGCAAACCAGTATCTTATCTTCAACAAAGTTTATGGTCTGATCAGCCTATTGTGCACATAGCCGCATTTAACGAACATATGAAATCGGAATTTAATCCGACATGGACGATGCACTGGAAATCTCCGGCTATGGAAGATCACTGGACATTTCCTGAATACGGTGGAAAATTGATACGGTTGGTTACTTTCACTAATTGTGAGAGTGTGGAATTGATCGTGAATGATGAATCATACGGTGAGAGGAAGCTAGTGGATTACCCTAATCATCTAATCCTATGGGAGCTTCCCTATACACCGGGCAAAATCCGGGCTGTGGGTCGTAATGGAAACGAGAAGGTTTGTGAGCATGAACTGACCACTGCCGGGGCTCCTTATGCTCTAAAGTTGGAGGCCGATCGGACGGTTCTACCTGCTGATGGGCATGAGATATCTCATGTGGAAGTAACGGTCATAGACCCAAACGGGATCATCGTACCTAACCAGGATTTTGATGTAATCTTTAAACTGCAGGGAGATGGTCGTATCCTTGGAATAGACAATGGGGATCTCACCAGCGATGAATCCTTTAAGGGGAATGAGAGACATACACACAGAGGAAGGTGTCTCGTTGTTGTACAATCCGGTTATGTGGCTGGTGAGTTGTTGCTTCAAGCGTCAGCAGATGGGGGGTTGCTGGGAGAAACCAGACTGAAAATAGAAGAAGAACCCAAATGATAATTCAAGGCTGATTCAGTATAGAGCTTGTATAGTTTAATTAAAAGGTCTGAACAGGTGGTGAATGCTTATGCCCTACCTGCTCAGACCTTTTTTAATATGTTTACAGCAGACGGTCAATAGCGATCTATGACTATAATTCTCTTTTTGACAAATAGTTTGGATACGAATAGAATGACTAATTATAATATAACTTATTAAAAGATTAATAAAAAGTGGTGATAAGGAGATAAGTAAATGCCAGTAGAACCCTCCATGAATCCCAGGGTAATTCGTAACATTTTATTTTTGTTATTCGCTTTACCGGGTGTAGCTTTTGCTTCCTGGGTGTCTCGAACGCCTATTATCCGGGATATTTTACATGTCTCGACTGCCGAAATGGGAATTATAATTTTTGGATTAGCCGCAGGTTCTTTAGTGGGACTACTTAGTGCGGGAAACATTATTTCTCGTATAGGTGCACGGGCGGTCATTTTGGTAAGTGCGATTTTGATTGTGATCGGTTTTGTCATTGTAGGGTTGGGAACTGCATTTTCGCTCACGAGCATCGTATTTGCTGGTTTGGTCATCTTTGGAGGTGGCTATGGGACAGCGGAAGTAGCTCTTAATGTCGAAGGTTCTGCGGTAGAAAATCAATTGCAAAAAACGCTTTTGCCTGCTTTTCACGGTTCATTTAGTATGGGGACACTTGTAGGTGCGGTTATTGGCTCTGGAGCAGCGGCACTACACATACCTGTTGTGGTCCATTTTGGAGCTATGGCTGTCATGATTGCAGCGGTAACTTTCTATTTTTATCGTTTTCTGCCCCGCGATACAGGTATAGAGAAAGAAGTACCTACTCAAAAGGTCGGATCTAATCTCAAGGTGCAGCTTGCTGTATGGAAAGAAAGACGGATTTTACTAATCGGTATCATCGTGTTAGGTATGGCGTTTGCAGAAGGGTCTGCGAATGACTGGCTGCCGCTAACGATGGTAGATGGTTATGGCGTGGATTCTTTAACAGGTTCCTATATGTATGGACTATTTGTGGCAGCGATGACCATTGGACGTTTTACTGGCGGATTCATACTGGATAAATACGGCCGTGTCCCTGTGTTGAAAGGGAGTGCTGTCCTGGCTGCTATCGGTATCATTCTAGTGATCTGGGGACAGCATTACCTCATGGCCGGACTGGGCGTCGTATTATGGGGGTTTGGAGCCTCACTTGGTTTTCCTGTGGGCTTATCTGCTGCCGGAGACGATCCTCGTGGTGCAGCTATCCGGGTTGGAGCCGTAGCCACGATCGGTTACATTGCCTTTTTAGTAGGCCCTCCAAGCTTAGGGTTTTTAGGTGAACATGTTGGACTTCTACATGCCTTGATTGTAGTGCTTGTTGGCGTTATTGTTGCTGGCTTGATATCGGGCGCAGCCCAACCTATTGGGATGAAAGAAAAAAATCAGATTAAAATATAAAGGGGATTGTCCCATGACTATGAAAACGGAAAAACAAAAGATGATGAATGGAGAACTTTATGTAGCTGCTGATCCTCAATTAACAAATGAAAGAGAGTATGCGAGAAGATGTGTACGTCTCTTTAATCAGACGGCAGAGACGGATCGTGAGTACCGTGAAAAGTTACTTAAGGAGCTTTTCGGATCAACTGGTGAAAATATAGGTATGGAACCCAACATACGCTGTGACTACGGATACAATATCCATGTTGGGGAAAATTTCTACGCCAACTTTGACTGTACCATTTTGGATGTTTGCGAAGTGCGCATTGGAGATAATTGTTTCATGGCTCCAGGAGTCCATATTTACACAGCGACTCATCCCATAGATCCGTTTGAACGAATCGCTGGCCCAGAGTATGGAAAACCTGTAACGATTGGCAACAATGTATGGATCGGCGGTAGAGCAGTTATTAATCCCGGTGTTACGATAGGTAATAATGTCGTAGTGGCATCAGGAGCAGTAGTAACCAAGGATGTTCCAGATCATGTGGTTGTAGCTGGAAATCCAGCACGAGTGATAAAGCAAATTAAAATCTCCTAAACAGCATACAGGCAAATCATTTAATATTTGTACCGATGATCCTATTAAAAGCGCTCCTTATTTTAATAGGATCATTTAATTTAAAGACTTGTATACTTATGGTCTTCAAGATTGAACTATACAGAGTAATAAATAATCATATTCACCCGAACCAGGGTTTCTCCTAGATTATAGTAAATGTGTGGGCGGTCTGCTTTAAAGCGGATCGAATCTCCAGCTTTAACCGTGTATATTTCCTCACTGACTTTTACCACCATCTCACCCTCAAATACCGTAATAAATTCTTCTGTACCTTCACGATGCGGCGCTGAACTCAGTTCTCCGCCTGCTTCAATCTCTACGGTGTAGACCTCAAAATTTCTACTGCCTTCATAGGGGAAAAACGGATACAACCGATATTGATTATTTTCTTCAAGCACTTGTACTTTGCTTTTAGGAACGACTACTGCATCTGAAGGTGGTTCATTAATCAGAGCAGTGAAAGAGATTTTCAAGCCGTTCGCAATTTTCCATACGGTTGTAATCGAGGGATTAGATTCTCCGCGCTCAATCTGACCGAGCATCGTTTTACTGATCCCCGTCAGATCAGCTAATTTATCTAAACTTAATTTTCTTTCATTTCTTAGATGTTTCAAATTTTTACTTAAAATCAGATTAATATTCTCCATAATTCTTCGCTCCTATTGTGCTTTATAAAGAACATATTGTACAATCATAAAGTACAAATGTACGTCTCAACGTACATTTCATTCAATTATAACATACGGGAGTTGATTGTTGCATGCCGTTTATTCCGTTCCTTTCTTATGCACTTGTTAGCAGCTTTACGCCAGGTCCCAACAATATTATGTCTTTAGACAGTGCCAGGCGGTTGGGTTTGAAAAAAGCATTCCCATTCTTGCTGGGAGTAACAGCAGGTTGTTTCGCCATTATGCTGTTAGCCTGCTATTTTAATCTTGCTTTGTATCATTTTTTGCCACGGGTTAAGATCTGGATGAATGTTCTCGGCAGTCTGTATATGCTTTATCTGGCGGTGAAAATTGCAAAGAGCAAATCCTCTACGGAGGATAATGATCACAATGAGGGATATTCCTTCAAATCAGGACTGTTGCTACAATTTATCAATTTAAAAATCATTTTGTATGGTATTACGGTCATTTCAACGTTTGTAATGCCTTATGATGTATCGTATATAGAGCTTATTACGATTTCATTACTCCTGACCTGTATTGGTTTTGTAGCTGTAGTGAGCTGGGCGATTTTTGGCGCAGTGTTTCAACGTTTCTTGAATAAGCATGAGCGTTCCTTCAATATCATAATGTCCTTATTGCTCCTTTATAGTGCACTATCGATATGGATGTAAATGAGTACCTTATTCATCATAGAAAAGAAAGGTTCCTGACTATAGGCAGGAGCCTTTTTTCGTGTGAATTGAGCTTATTCTACGAGTCATAACATACAATCGGACAGAATGGATGAGTCTCCTGATCATTTAGCTGTAAAACGGGTATTACCTTAATAGATAAAGCTGTTGACAACTTGTATATACATGACTTAATCTTGTATATACAAGATGTTGAAAGCGTTATATTATTTTTTACGCTACTTCATTTCGCAAGAAAGGAATGAGCATGAATGGAAGCAATGAACAAGACTTTAATTCCTCAATATAAGGACTGGTGGCGCAAATCAGTGGTCTATCAGGTTTATCCCAAAAGTTTTAACGATACAACGGGCAAAGGAACCGGTGATATAAGAGGACTGACGCAAAAGCTGGATTATTTAAAAAAACTGGGTGTGGATATTGTCTGGTTGCAGCCTGTATATGTCTCACCACAACGTGATAACGGGTATGATGTAGCCGATTATTGCCAGATTAATCCCGATTATGGAACAATGCAGGATTTTGAAGAATTGAGCGAGGGAATCCGGGCGCGTGGGATGTACCTAATGATCGACATCGTGGTTAACCATTCTTCCACAGAACATGCCTGGTTCCAGGAGGCACGGCTTTCTAAGGATAGTGAGTATAGGGACTACTATATCTGGCGTGATCCAGCACCCGATGGTGGACCTCCAAACAATTGGGTTTCCAAATTTGGTGGACCAGCTTGGCAATATGACGAGGCAACAGGCCAATATTTCCTGACACTGTTTGATAAGACTCAGGCGGATCTAAACTGGGAAAATCCCAAAGTCCGTCAAGAAGTTGTCAATCTGCTGGAATTTTGGGCTGAGAAGGGAGTCAGTGGTTTCCGACTGGATGTCATTAATTTGATTTCCAAGGATCAGCAATTCTCGGACGATGATAGAAGCACGGCTCCTGGCGACGGACGTAAGTATTATACGGACGGTCCACATGTGCATGAATACATCCATGAGTTACATGAGAAAGTATTTGCCAAACAGAATAGCGTCACTGTGGGTGAGATGTCCTCCACCTCACTGGATCACTGTATCCGTTATTCCAATCCAGAGAGAAAAGAATTGTCCATGACCTTTAATTTTCATCATTTGAAGGTGGATTATCCAAATGGACAAAAGTGGGAATTGATGCCATATGATTTTGAAATGCTGAAAAAGCTATTCTCGGATTGGCAAACGGGCATGCAACAGGGCGGTGGCTGGAGTGCATTGTTTTTTAATAATCATGATCAGCCAAGGGCAATCTCTCGCTTTTTGGATGATGGCGAATACCAAGCGGAAAGCGCTAAGCTGCTGGCAACCACGCTACATGGTCTTCAAGGAACGCCTTATATATTTCAGGGTGAAGAGATTGGGATGGCCAACCCGCAGTGGGCAGACATTGAAGAGTTTCGGGATGTCGAATCTCTGAATATGTATCGTATCTTACAGGAGCAAGGCAAAAGTGCAGAAGAAGCATTGAATATCATTCGAGAGCGGTCTCGTGATAATTCGAGAACACCGATGCAGTGGGATGGCACTCGCAATGCGGGCTTCACTTCAGGTACTCCCTGGATTAAGGTAGATGAACGATATCCACAGATTAATGTTCAGGCTCAGTTAGAGGACCCGAACTCTATCTATCACCATTACCGTAAGCTAATTCATCTGCGTAAGACGGTGCAAGTCATTACCGATGGGAATTATCTACGCCTGGACGAAGCTCATCCTCAGGTCTATGCCTATCAACGCAGCAATGAAGAGGAGACTTTGATCGTCATCTCCAATTTTAGCGGACAGGATACGCAATTCCGTATACCGGATTCATTTTATTCATGTTTAGAAAATCAAGCGTTGGATGCGGCTGAGCTCTTAATTGGTAATACTCAGCACGCCCCGGAGCTAAAACAAGTGATCTCTTTGACCCCATATGCTTCATATATGTGGATTGTTTGTAGACTTAGTGAATAGTATGGAGACATCTAGTAGCACCCCGGGCACGGGCACGTTATCTTTGATAACCGGGGTTGCTGCTTTAAAATGAGCGAACGTTAAGGGAGTGGGCTAAATGGCGATTGAAAGATCACAGGTAGAAGACATTATAAAAGCCGTTGGTGGCAAAGACAACATAGAGGCCTCTACGCATTGCGTAACTCGTCTGCGATTTGCCCTTTATGATGATAAGCTGGTAGACAAAGATGCACTCGAACAAAATGATCTGGTCAAAGGCCAATTTTCTTCACAAGGACAGTATCAGGTCGTAATTGGCCCAGGTCTGGTGGATAAGGTATATGACGAAATGATCTCCATTACAGGAGGTAGTCGGGCTTCTAAAGACGATGTCAAAAATGCGGCAAGCAAAAAACAAAATCCAATTCAGCGTGCCATCAAGACGCTGGCAGATATTTTTATCCCTATCTTGCCCGCAATCGTGACTGCAGGCTTATTGCTTGGAATAAATAATATTTTGACTGGTAAGGGAATCTTCTTCGAAGGAATGGCTTTGGTTCAGGTCTATCCTCAATGGACCGACTTTGCTGCTATCATTAACACCATTGCCAGCACCGCATTTACATTTCTACCTGCCTTAATTGGATGGTCGGCCGTTGTCAGGTTTGGCGGCAGTCCTTTACTCGGGATCGTACTGGGTCTGATTCTGGTTCATCCGGATCTGCTAAGTGCATACGGTTATGCGGATGCGGTTACAAAGGGCACCGTTCCGGTTTGGAATTTGTTTGGGTGGGAAGTGAACAAGATTGGTTATCAAGGACAGGTTTTACCCGTTTTAGTATCCGCTTACGTGCTCGCCCACATTGAGAAATTCCTAAATAAGAAGATAGCGGATTCATTTAAGCTGTTACTCGTAGCACCGATTACATTATTAATAACGGGATTTCTGGCTTTTACAGTGATCGGTCCGGTTACTTTTATGATTGGTAATGCCATTACGTCTGGTCTTGTATACGTTTTCGATTTGGCTCCTGCGCTGGGAGGCCTGATTTATGGAGGCTTGTACTCCTTGCTCGTGATTACGGGAATGCACCATACTTTCCTGGCGGTGGACGTGCAATTAATTGGTACGCAGGGTGGAACATTCCTCTGGCCGATGCTGGCGCTGTCCAATATCGCTCAGGGTGCCGGAGCACTGGCAATGATGCTGGTATTGAAGGAGCAAAAGGGAAAAGGATTGGCTCTTACCTCTTCAGTGTCTGCATTTCTGGGTGTAACCGAGCCTGCCATATTCGGAGTGAATATCCGATATAAATATCCGTTTGTATTCGCAATGATCGGTTCCGGTATTGCAGGTATATTGCTCACCGTAAATCATGTGATGGCTTCTTCCATTGGTGTGGGCGGGATTCCAGGCTTCTTGTCTATTTTCCCAAACAACTGGGGTGTATTCTTCATCGGGATGGCGATCGTGTTAATTGTGCCGTTTGCTTTAACTTTAATGTATGGCAAGTTGTTAACTAAGCGCCGTCAGGCTGCACCAGCCGATGATTCCGTAAGGAAAGACTCGCTTCCGCAAAATACCGCACTAGATGTGCTTGAAGTGAGGACTCCCGTACGAGGACGTGTTGTACCGTTAGAACAAGTTCCTGACCCGGCTTTTGCCGAACGGCAGATGGGTCAAGGTATAGCAGTGGAACCGAAGGATGGCAAAATTCTTGCCCCTTTCAGTGGGCAAGTCATTCACATCATGGTGAAAAGCAAGCATGCCTTGATCTTAGAGCATCCGACAGGTGTACAGATTCTGGTACATGTGGGAATTAACACGGTGTCCCTGAAGGGGGAAGGATTCACCATGCATGTGGAGACAGGTCAAACCGTAAAGCAAGGCCAGCTATTGATGGAATTTGACCGTGAGCTGATTCAGAAATCGGGATACCCCATTATTACACCAGTCATTGTCCCGGATGGTCAGAGTATGATTGAATCGGTTGAGGAACTGCCGGGTGAGGCAGACGATTTGCAGTATACCTTAATGAGAATTCATTTGAATTCTTCATCAGACAATACGAATTAAGTCAGATTCATCGTACAGCCTATTTTAGTGAACAGGAAGTGAAAGGATGCTACAATGAACGTGGTGATGAAAATTGACAAAGAATATATTTTTGCAAATTTATCAGGAGTACTCGGGACGAATCCAGACAGGCGAATTGGCTCCAGGCACGAAAATGCCATCTGAAAATGAACTGGCCCGAGAGTATAACACTTCTCGCGAAACCGTACGTAAGGCACTTCACATGCTTGCACAAAATGGGTATATCCATAAAATAAAAGCTAAAGGATCTTTTGTTCTGGATATGGGACGGATGGATTTCCCTATAGGAGGCTTGGTCAGTTTCAAGGAAATGTCTGAACGGATTGGGCGTACATCACGAACAATTGTACATGAAAATCATTTAATTCCAGTTCCAGATGACATAGCCAATCATCTTGAGATTAACAAAGACAAGTATTTGGTCTGGAAAGTTATTCGTGCGCGTGAGATTGAGGGTGAATGCGTCATACTGGATAAAGATTACTTTCGATCAGACATTGTACCTGTGCTTACCGAGGAAATTAGTCGTGGGTCCATCTACGAATATTTGGAGGGAGAACTCCATCTTCAAATCAGTTATGCCAAAAAAGTGGTTTCCGTAGAAAATGCAGACGAAGAAGATCATAAGCTGATGGACCTTCAGAACTACACTCATGTGGTCGTAGTACGTAACTATGTTTATCTGGAGGACACCACCTTGTTCCAGTATACCGAGTCAAGGCATCGGCTGGACAAATTCCAATTTGTCGACTTTGCCAGACGTTCCCACGGTGAAGAGAAAAGAACTGATTTTTTTAATAACGATCAATAAAACAGTTAAGAAACCCCGTCTTTTGAAGACGAGGGTTTCTTTTTTGCCTTGGATGCAACTGCTGAGCAGCTTGTATACTGGCATTTGAGGGATTTGAATTTGCGTTTTATCCAAAAGCTGTTTATAGAATATTAAAAGGTTATATACTGTTTAGAATACAATTCCATGATCAATGCAATGGGAATGAGGTGTATGTTATTTATGTATAGAGTGGCTATCTGCGATGATGAGCACAAGCACAGAGAACTTGTTAAAAATATGCTGATCACTTTGTCGATAAAGACCAATATAGAATTTAAAGTTGAATTATTCGACTCAGGAGAACAGCTGGTATCTCATTATCAAAACCATGAATCTCCATTCCATATCTTAATATTGGATGTTGAAATGAATGGCATAAACGGAATTCAAACCGCCCAAAAAATAAGGAATTTAAATCACCTGGATGAACAGATTGTTTTTTTAACGAGCTACCCTGAATATATGGTGGAAAGTTTTGACGTAGTCACATTTCAGTATTTAATAAAACCGATTGCTCCCCATATCTTTGAGGAAAAAATGATAAAGCTGTGTCAATATTTTCAATCTCTCGATAAAAAATTCGTTATCATCAAGTCAGCTTATGAGGAAGTGCTTTTAAAATATGATGATATCATTAGTATTGAAGTGGCCAAAAGCTTAACCATAAAAAACAAACTGCATTTTGTAACCTCTACTCAAACCTATGATAGCAAAGGGATTCTTTCGGACTATGCTTCAGCATTAAAAGAACATAATTTTCTACAAATTCATCGTTCGATTATTATAAACTTAATTCATGTGAAAAAATTTGCTGGCGGTGATGTTTTGATGTCAAATGATGTGAAGTTACCTATTGGGCGTTCTAAAATAAAAGAAGTTAAAGATCTATATACCAAATTTATGATCATGAAGATGCATTAATATGATGGAATATAGCTACCTGCTTCTTAACCTATGTGTTGTACTGGTGATGTGCTTTCAAGTGAATTTTTACTTTAACTCCGTTTTTGATAAGTCCAATCGAAAGCCAAATAGATTCATATATTTCATTATTTTCGGGTTGCTGAACATCTTATATTTAAGTGTTTATCTGTCTCCTACGCTATCCTCGATTTTGGCATTACTTGTCATATTTAGTTTAGCGCACTCGTATACAGTGGAAATAAAGACAAAGATCATTTTTTCTATCCTTTATGCTGTATTGATAACCATCGTTAATTTTATATCTCTTTATATTTTATATGCTGTAGGCTCCGTTAAAATTAGCAACTTTAGCCATTTGGGTGGGCAAGATCACTTGATATCCTCTAAGGTTATGTTACTCAGCTGCATTATCATGTTTGCTGTCATTCAGATTATACGGCTATTTGCCAAACGCAGAACCTTCCCTTTGCAGCATCGTTACTATATTTTATTTTTAATCGTTCCCATCATAAGTTTATACCAGGTCAATGTTTTATCTGTTTATAGTGAAAAGAATATGTATTATTTTGGTTCTATTATTAGCTTTATTTTTTTAAATGTTTTTATCATATATATTTTCGATAATATCATTGAAAAATTTCAATTAATGCATGAAAATGCTCAATTACAACATCAGATGGACTACCAAGATGCTAACTACGAAAAAACGGTTTACAGCTTCAAAAATATGAAAAGAATCATTCATGATACACACCAACAGTTTTTGTATATTGAAGAATGTATCAAGAGAAATGAATTGGCTGAGGCGAGTGAACATATTAAGGTTACATTAAATAAAATCGAAGGAGCCTATCAAAGGGTTAATACCGGTAATCTGGTTATAGATGCTCTTGTCACAAATAGTCTTAATATTGCTCAGGCCAATGGCATCAAGGTAGATACTCAGCTTAACTTGTATTCACAAAAAGTAAATATTGAACGTTATGACTTGTGTGTCGCTCTGGGCAATATGCTGGATAATGCCATAGAAGCATCTAAAAAGATCAAGATTGCGGATGATAGGTACATTCTTATTAAAATACATTCCAATGAGTCCGCGCTTTTCATTCACATCCTTAATCATGTGGAGAATGAAGTGGCTCATTTGCATAGTCAAAAATCAAACCCGGATGTACATGGCATTGGCTTGACCAATATATCCAGAATATGTGACAAATACGGTGGGAATATGACCATTGAAACAAAAAATAAAGTATTCGATAATATGGTTTTATTGCCATTTTATAAGGACAATTCTTAGACATCTTGCTGTTTAGGGATTGTTTTTTTCGTTTCAGGGTGACTTTTTTATATAGAATCCTCGTTCATAGTATGATCAGTCCAGTAATAATCTGGGAACCCATAAGAGGAGGAAATATGGAATGAAGAAAATAATAGCTGTGTTCATTTCGGCTATGCTTTTTGTACTGCCGATGACGAATGCTTTTGCTCAAGACAATCCTGAACCCATTAAGGAAAAGGCTCGCAGTCTGGCCTCGGAGCTGGTATCCAAATACGGTGCTAGCGGTGTGCAGTATGCCATTAGGGACCATGGAAACATCGTATTATCGGATAGCGTGGGTGTAAAGAATAAAGCAACCAACGAGCCAATCACCAAGGATACGATGTTCGGTATAGGCTCTACAAGCAAAATGTATGTATCTGCTGCAACGATGATGCTGGTGGATGCCCATAAGGTAGATATTGATCAGCCGCTAACAACATACATTAAGGACTTTACAATGGCTGATGAAAGGTACAAACAAATTACACCACGTATGCTGTTAAATCATTCGTCGGGTCTTTACGGTGCCCACTATAAAAATAGTATGTTATTTAATGACAATGATACAGAAAATCATGATGAGCTATTGCTGAGATTACGATCAGAAACTTTAAAATCCAACCCCGGCGAATATTCTGTATATAGTAATGATAGTTTTCAATTGCTTGAAATATTGGTTGAACGGGTGAGTGGTCTAAGTTATACCGAATTTCTGGCAAAGCATATTAGTGCCCCTTTGGGTTTGAACTCTACGAAAACACCACTCGATCAGTTTGACAGACAAAAGCTGTCCAAAACTTATTTTCCTGCGATTGAGGGGGCCTTACCCGTTGAAAATGCCAATGTCATCGGGACAGGGGGCTTATACTCTACCGCAGAAGAGGTGGCTATGTTTTCAGAAGTATTAATGGGAAACAGACCCGATGTTTTATCTGCACAATCGGCGAAGTCCATGCAAAGTCATGAATATCGAAAAGGAATATGGGTACCTGAAGAGACAAACAGCTTTAATTATGGGCTTGGCTGGGATGCGGTTCAGTTGGCACCGTTTAGTGATTACGGAATAACTGCGCTATCCAAGGGTGGGGATACTGTTTTGTATCACTCTACTTTGATCACCATACCAGAGCATCAAATTTCTATGGCTGTGCTTTCATCTGGAGGGTCTTCCATCTTAGATAGTATTTTTGCTTCTAACGTTTTATTGGAAGTTTTAAAAGATAAGGGCATCATTAAAGACATCATACCAGATAAAACATTTGAGGCTCCTGTAAAAGTGGAAATGCCATCTGATTTACTTTCTTATTCGGGATTATACGGTTCTGTGGGTACAACCATCAATGTAGAGATTAAAAACGGTGAGTTTGATTTACCTGCTTTTTTGGATGGATTCGTCCCGGCGCAAAAATATGTGTATACAGGTGATGGACAATTCAAAAGCAGTGATGGCAGTGTAGCCGTAAGCTTTGACAAACAAAAAAACGGGAAAACGTATATTAAGGCTAACATTTATTTAAACTTTCCGGGATTAGGCCAAATGGTTATGGTGATTTATGAATATCAAAAGCTTGATGCCAATCCTCTAAATACTACAGTTAAAAAGGCATGGGAAAATAGAAACGGGAAAAATTATTATGCTTTGGATGAAAAGATATCTTCCATATTTTATCTGGCCCCCTCATTTATAACAAAAAAAATATCCGTTGATCATGATGGATACGCAAGTGGTACTAAAATTGTGGATGAGAATAAAGCAGTAAATGCCGTTGAGATTCCTGTTATGAGTGGAAGAGATGCATTTGATCTGAATTTTTATACCAAGGATGGTTCGGAGTATTTAACCATAGATGGACAATCCTATATCAGTGAAGATGCTGTTAAACCTATCTTGGGAGGAAAATCAGTGTACACCATACCATCTAATGGCCAAGCCACATGGTATAAAATAGATAAAAACTCAGCCAATAAAACGATGACCGTTGATTTTCCAAAAAGCGGAGGCTTCGCTGTCTATGATGAAAACGGAGCGGTTGTACAATTTTCAACTGCTAGCAATAACAATTCGGTTGTACTGCCCAAAGGTGGCTTGATCGTTTTAGGTGGCCATGCAGGGGATGGATTTAAAATCAATTTGAATTAAGCGTGTAGCCGCTTCTGGAAATTCAGGAGCGACCGTTGCAGTGTTGGATGGTTATGAAGACAACCGCGAATCTTAAGTCGAATTGGCTTTTATATAAGGCCAATTCGACTCTTTCATTCGGCAGATGAGCCTAAATCCGTAATAGATAATTTTATATCGAAGGTTACGGGTATTTTGCTGAATTTGTAATCCCAATCATCCTTTACTTTTTTCCACACTTGAGGCTGCTCAATATTTAAACGTTCACCAAAACTGGCGACATCGACTTTATATTCTGATTGTAATTTGTGCATAAGAGACTTAATCCTTCTAGTCACTTCTTTTTCAAATTCTTTCTCAGCCTCTTTCATGTTTCGTGTCTCTGTCGGGTTCACTTTCTCATCCCAGTTTTCGATTAAACGTCCTTTGGATTCAATTTTTACGTGAAACGAGATATCGTTACCCTCGGTCACCTTCGCTGTTATTTTGCTTTTTACCGATTTGATCTCATAAGTTATAGCTTCATTCCGCTTGTCATACGTTTTGACAGCTCCGCCCTCAACATCACCTTTAATCCATGCAATGCTCTCTACGTCTTGTTGTCCCAAACTACCGATCCAGTGACCGGTGTCTCCTTTAATAACACCAGCACCCGAAAATTCTAATTCTCCATCGGATTCAGAAATGTTTTGCAATATATAGCTTTTTTTGGAGTGCATCAACCCATCCAACTCAGACAAATTGACTCCCCTCATCACCTTGCTGGTTCTGAAATGATTACGAAGCATATATAGAATATGAATGGATGGGACCTCGTCCTTATATTTGGTAACTAAGGTATCAGCTGCACGTTCCTTACTTAAGAAAACAAAACAACTCGGACGAATATCATTATCACGAAGCACAAAATCCATCAATTGCTGCATCGTCTGTTGTTCTGCCAATTTGGTGGAAACCACCATGACCTTTAGATGGTGACCAATAATCGGGCGATCCAGACGAAGGGATAATTGCCGGAAGATTTCAAGTAAAGAATCCCCGGTGGCAGCTATATTAATATAGTTTGGCCCTTGTCCACCACCTTGTTTTGCCGTGTTTCCAAAAGTCTTTTTGGGGACGATTTGCACAGTGGCAGTAATTTTATTTTTCTTGAAGTAACGGCTGCCTTCCTTTTCCAGGTCCTTTTCCACTGTGCTGGGCTCACCCTTATCCAGAGCCAGTCCTGTATACATGCTTAGTTCTTCTATTTCTCTGCTGCTCCAGCAACCGGCTTGAGTTACCAGGAGAATGAAGGCAAGCAGCAAAGATAGGATTTGTTGCCTATACATTTTGCTTCATTCCCTTCTTCCTGATCATGAAAACGATGGAGAGAAGTACCGGGACCAGAAAAAATAAAATGATTCCCATGTATCCGATCGCATCGCCTAGGCTAAACACTTCCATCATACGAACAGGAGTCATTGTGGAGATAAAGATAATTGGGATTAAGCCGAAAATCGCATAACGATATTTAAGGCCAAATACCTGTGAGACACCTAAGGATGCATTGAAGAAAAAACTGCAGAAATTACAAAACATTTGCATCATCCAGATTACCAGCAACGGAAACTCAAGACGTTCAAAAAGAAATCCGGAGATTTCAAAGCTGCGCATTAAATTAATGGTGGGCCAGGTACTTGTCATAGTAGAGTCCACCGATAACCCGCCGACTACCATAACTACTGTCAAAAAGTATAATACCCAAGGGATGCTGATTCCCACTACCATGGCCTTTATGGCTTTTTCAGGGTACTGTAAGAAAGCGACCAGTGTCATGATGACTTCACATCCAGTGAAAACAAGGACAGTCGACTTTAGCCCCTTAACTACTGGAAGAATACCGCTACTCAATACAGGACGAAGATGGTCAATTTCAAAGATCCTTAGGCTAAGGACAAAACAGATGAGTAAAAAGAAGAGACTGATCGGGAGTACAATCTGGTATAACCGCGCAATGGGATTAATACCTCCAAAAACCAGATAACTTCCCACCCAGATGAATGGAATCACAATCGCCCATATGGGTGTCCCTTCAAGCAAAAAATAAATCGTCACTTCAGCTAAAACACGAATCTCAAAGCCAGCGATGATGATAAAGTATATGATTAATAATAGACTTAAAAATCCTCCTGGAATGATACCGACGATTCTCCTGGAGTATTGATACACAGTGTTACCGGGAAATTGTTGGCTTAATTTTACCATGAGCAACACCACTAATATGACAATACATCCGCCAAGCAGGACAGAGAGCCATGCATCCGGAGTCTTTACCGTTTCAGTTACACCTCTCGGCAGTGTCAAAATCCCTGCGCCTAATACCGTATTGGTCAGGAATACTGCCGCCTGTTTGGATGTAATCTTATCATCAGAACGTCTAAACACAATCCTTCCTCCTTCCTCCGGGTGCTATGATTTGCGCTTGCTTTGCTGAGTTTTCATCATAACGGGTCTTCGTTTCATCAGAGATATAGGGGCTCGAATGTACACATCCTTCCAGTCGCTTGGACGCATAGGGGAGAAGGGAGTCACATACGGTACGCCAAAGCTTTTTAATTTCGTCAGATGGATACAAATTAACAGAAAGAACAATACGGTTCCAAACATGCCCAGGATTGCTGCAAATAGCATGCCAACGAAACGCAAAAGACGCAAGGTAATGCCCGCACTATATGTCGGTATCGAAAACGAAGAGATGGCAGTAACCGAAACCACAATCACCAGGAACGGGCTAACAATGCCCGCATTGACAGCAGCATCGCCGATGACTAAGCCTCCCACAATGCCCATGGCAGGACCGATAGGTTTGGGCAATCGTATGCCGGCTTCCCGCAGGATTTCGATAGAGATTTCCAGAATCATAACTTCTATGACAGATGGAAAAGGAACGCCTTGACGGGTCTCGATGATGCTAATAATCAGCTTGGTTGGAATCAAACCGGGATGAAACGATATGAAAGAGATATATAAAGCAGGACCCATAAGCGCTATAAAAGCTCCGCAAAATCGTAACACGCGTAAAAGTGTCCCTGGAATCCAGCGCTCATAATAGTCCTCGGGAGATTGGAGTAGCATACTGAAGGTCACCGGAACAATAAGTGCAAAGGGAGTACCATCCAGCAGAATCGCTACTCTTCCTTCCAACAAGGCACTCATGACACGGTCGGGGCGCTCAGTGTTGTGAGCCTGCTGGAACGGACTTAAATAATTGTCTTCAATAAGTTGCTCCACATAACCGGATTCAGCTAAAAAGTCCATGTCTATTTTTGAAATTCTGCTGTTTACTTCTTCGAGGAGATCCGGATTCACAATATCCTTGATGTACGCGACAACCAGATCTTTTTTGATTCGGCTTCCCACTTGGAATTTCTTCATTTCCAGACTTTTGTTTATGCCTTGGCGTCGAAGCATCGAAGTATTTTCACTTAATACCTCCGTAAAACCAATTCTGGGCCCCCGAAGTAATGCTTCAGAGGTTGGTTCATTGACGGAGCGAATGGCGCCATTAGGCGAGCCTACCAGCAGTGCTCCCTTCATTCCTTCAATTAATAAGGCAGTATGCCCTAAAAGTATAGACTCTTGCAGGTCCTCCATATCAGCAACTTCACTAATTTGCGTAAGCGGCATCAAGCTTTCTTTTATAAAAGAGCTATTTATACTTTCCTGCTGTTCCTGTGGGGCCTGCTGGCCGTCAAACATCAAGACCTCCAATACCTGCTTGCTCATTAGCTTTTCATCCTGCATACCATCTATGAAGACTAAAACGGACCGTGCATGATATTTCTTTACTACAAACTCACGAAAATGCACATCACTATTTTCGCCTATAGCTTCTTGGATCGACTTTAAGTCGGAATCATAATTCCCTGTAATTTTGGAGCTTGGTTCATGCTGCTGATCAGCGTGGCCTTCGTTATGTTCGTCGGAAAGAGAACGACCAGAAGAATGCTTGGATTTCGCTCCCTTACTGCCAACAAACGAATAAATCGAGGTGTTTATATAATAAATCCCTAAAGGAATAATCAATGCGAGGCCTGCTTGAAAGAGTGTACTCCAGCTTGGAATATAAGAAATTATTTTAGACCACATGATGATCACCTCCATACGATTAATTCATTTTTCCTTAAGATACAAGTTGTTCCTAAAGTATTCCTTATAAAGGTTGTATTTACTCATTAAATGGTATGTTGACTTGTGGTCTCTTCGTATTTTGGCGGAAAACTCTTTCTATGCTAGTGTGTCAGTTGACACCCATATTAGGATTATGTTAATCTCCAATCAGGAAAACGTTTACTCAATATAATTATTTGAGGGAAATAATATGAAAAAAAATCAAGTGTCCATAAAGGATATTGCCAGGTTAAGTGGAGTTTCTGTAGCTACGGTTTCCCGTGTGATTAACGAGAATGGTCGCTTCTCTGAGGAAACACGGCAGAAGGTTGTTGAAGTAATCCAAAAGTACCAATATGAGACTAACAGCATCGCCAAAAGCCTGCGGATGAGTAAATCACAGACGATTGGCGTTTTGGTGCCGGATATTAATAATGAATTTTTTTCAGTCATTGTACAAAAAGTGGAAAGCTTCTTTTTTAAACAAGGATATTCTACCATTATATGTAATACTGCTAAAGATGCGGAGAAGGAACGAGAATATTTGAAAACTTTGGATGGAAAAATGGTAGATGGTCTGATCTGCATTTCGGGTCAGGAGGAGCTTTCTGCGGAATTGCTTAAACGTCCCATTCCGATTGTATGTATTGACCGACGACCAAAGATTAATACGAACGTAGCTTTTATTGAGTCCAATCATTATGAGGGTGGATTTTTGGCGACAGAGGAGCTGATTAACAAAGGCTGCAAGGAAATTTTGCTGTTGACCAAGCAAAACAATCTATCCTCTGTTAATGAGCGTCTGTACGGGTATAAAGATGCTCTGCAAAAGCATGGACTGCATCCATCCGAGGACCGCTTGGTTGCAGTTCGCAATGATGGGCCTACTCTGGAGACCGCACAGGCTGCTATTAAACATGTCTTGGAAAAAGGACTGCGGTTTGACGGTATTTTTGCAACTAATGACTGGTTGGCTTTGGGCGGATTACTGGCGTTACAGAAATTCGGAGTACAGGTCCCCGGTGAAGTCAAGATAGTGGGTTTTGATAATGACACAATTTCCCAATATTGTAATCCACCATTGACCACAATTGAACAGGATAAAGAAACACTTGCAGATAAAGCTTCCAGTATGCTGCTTCGTATGCTGAGTGGAGACAAGATGGAACAAGAGCAGCATTATTCCATCCCAGTACGATTGATACAACGCAGTACCACCTAGTTTCGTGGTCAGATATCATCTTGCATTAGCCAAGGGAGAGGTGAGCATAGGTACTGTTTTACCTCTCCAGAGTAAGATGGTCGAGCTGTGCTCTATTATGCTGTAAACTTTCCCGTTTAATATCCAACAAAAAAATGGTTTGACAACAATATCAGAAAATGATAACTTTAATTATGTTAAATGTAATCGTTTACCCAATCGTTTACCCAAGAGAGTTCAGAATCCATATGATGTGTGAGAAACCAACAAGTGATGAAGTTCGAGCCATGAACTGTTGTTATTTTTTTAATGGGTAAACGTTTTCCTAATTGGTTTATTCAATACCAAAGAGCAGAAGAATTAACGGTTGCTTTTTGGAAAATGTTAAACAGATTATGTCGTTTGAGTAATCGTTTACTCTATTTTAGAAGAAGGGTGATTATGAATGAGTATGTTATTATGTCCTTCCATGATGTGCGCTAATTTCAGCTCCTTGGAACATGAAGTAAACGCGCTGGAAGAAGCCAATGTGGATATTTATCATATTGATATTATGGATGGTAGATTTGTCCCTAATTTCGGAATGGGGCTTCAGGATTTGGAGTTTATCCGTAAACAAACCCAAAAAACAATGGATGTACATCTGATGATAGACAACCCTTCCGCCTATATTGATTTATTTGCCGATAAGGGTGCAGACATCATTTATTTTCACCCGGAGGCCGATATGCACCCGACGCGCACCATTGACCGAATTGTTGGAAGAGGGGTAAAAGCGGGAATCGCTCTTAATCCGGGGACAGCCATTGCTGCAGTAGAACCTTTACTTGGCATGGTTGACTATGTGTTGGTCATGACCGTAAATCCGGGTTTTGCAGGGCAAAAATATTTACCCTTCGTGAACGACAAGATTAAAGCGCTGCAAGCTTTTAAACACGAAAAGGGATTGAATTATACAATCGTGGTTGATGGGGCTATCTCCGAAGAGAAGATCAACGAATTGGCACACTACGGGGTTGAAGGATTCGTACTGGGGACATCCACTTTGTTTGGTAAAGAAGAATCTTACAAAACCATCATTAACAGATTAAAAAATATCTAATTCGGGGAGGAATAAAGCCATGAAAATTGCCATCGGTAGCGACCATGTGGCTGTAGAGCTTAAAACGACGATTTCAACTTATCTTAATGAACTGGGTCATGAGGTCATGGACTATGGACCGCAAACTTCAGAAAGAACCGACTATCCGAAGTATGGAAAGCTCGTTGCAGAGGCTGTGGTCGGAAAGCAGGCTGACGCAGGCATTCTGATTTGCGGCACAGGCGTGGGAATATCCATCTCGGCCAACAAAGTCAAGGGAATTCGGGCTGTAGTATGCAGCGAGCCTTACTCTGCACAGCTGTCCAAGCAGCACAACAATACAAATGTTCTTGCATTCGGTGCACGTGTCGTCGGAAGCGAATTGGCGAAAATGATAGTGAAATCATGGCTGGAGGCTGAGTTTGAAGGAGGACGCCATGGCGACCGCATCAAGATGATATCCGACATCGAGGAACAGCATTTGTGCTGACGAACGACCACTTAAAACATAAATGACTTGGAGGAGATTACATTGGCAAAAAGATTAATCGCAAGCACGAAAACGGATATTTTGAAATTTAGCGCAGCAGATCTAAAAGAATCCATTCTGGCTTCTGAAGGGCGCGTCATTATGGGACAGCATCATGTGATGCTGAATTCCGGCCTGGTCGATGGCGTTACCAATGCGGAGATCCAAGCAGCTTACGGCGCAGATATGGTTATGCTGAATGGCTTTGATATGATCAAGGAAGAATCCAATATCGGATTGCGTGAAATGAAGCATGGCAAGCTGGCTGATAAGCCGTATAGCCTGAAGCAAATCAAGGAATGGGCCGGTGTTCCGCTCGGTATTTATTTTGAGTGTCCAAGCCCGGATGCTCAGGTTGCGGGAGAACAATATGTGGAGGCCAAAGAAGGAAGAATCGCTTCCAGAGAGAACTTCCTGCGTGCCTTAGAGATTGGAGCTGACTTTATCGTATTGGGAGGAAATCCTTCCGCAGGTACAACCTTTGAACGGATCATTGAGGCTACCAAGCTGGCAAAAGAAACACTGGGAGACAAAATCCTGATCTGCGCCGGAAAATGGGAAGACGGAACCATTGAGAAAGTATTGGGTGATCCACTGAGCGAGAGACCTTCCAATGAAATTATTAAGGACTTGATCGATTCTGGTGCTGACGTTATTACGTTGCCTGCACCTGGCTCCAGACATGGTATTACAGTGGAGCACGTCAGACAATGTGTAGAATTTGTCCATTCATATAAACCCGGAACGCTTGCTCTTTCTTTCCTGAACAGCTCAGTTGAAGGGGCAGATGTTCAAACGATTGCCTGGATCGCACTCATGATGAAACAGACGGGCGCGGATATTCATGCCATTGGAGATGGTGGTTATGCAGGAACACCTCTTCCTGAAAACGTATACCAGCTTGCGCTGTCCATTAAAGGACGCAGACATACAATCAAGAGAATGGTAGGAAGAAGCCGGTAACGATTGACCCCGTGTAATTCAGAGACTCTATATTCTTTTCGTACTCCTTGGAGTGCGCGTAGAGTCTTTGAATTACCACCATCCATGTAAACGTTTACTTTTATAGAAAAATGCCAAATGAGGATTAAAGGAGCGAGCAGTATGTCCAATGAAAAACTGGCAAAAGACATTTTAGCGTCCGTTGGCGGAGAAGGAAATGTCTCTAGCTTGGTGCATTGTGCCACTCGGTTAAGATTTAAATTAAATAGCAGGGATCAGGCCGACAAGAACCAAACACAAAATATTCCCGGGGTTATTACAGTTGTTGAAAACGGTGGACAATATCAAGTGGTCATTGGAAATACGGTAGGGGACGTATATAAAGACATTTTAAAGATCAGTAGCCTTGGAGATGACGACAAATCGAATGCATCCGCTGCTCCTGAAGGCAACTGGTTCAACAAAACGGTGGACATTATTTCCGGTATTTTTACACCATTTTTGGGGGCACTGGCAGCTTCGGGGATTTTGAAAGGGCTTTTATTAATGCTCGTCTCGTTAGGATGGCTCACCAAAACAGGTGGTGTCTATTCGATCTGGTTCGCTGCCGCAGACAGTATCTTTTATTTCCTGCCGATCGCGATTGCTGTGACCTCTTCGAAGAAATTTGGAGCCAATACCTTTGTTGCGCTTGCGGTAGCAGGGGCTCTGGTGTATCCGAATATTATTACTTTGTATAACGATAAAACGGATATTTCGTTCTTCAATATTCCTGTTGTTCTTATGAGTTATACTTCTTCGGTTATTCCAGTGATTATCGCGGTTTGGTTGCTATCCATTCTGGAGAAATTCCTGAATAGAGTAATTCATGATAGCGTGAAAAATTTTATAACGCCACTTATCTGTCTGATGGTCATTGTTCCCTTGACTCTGATTGCGGTTGGACCAATTGGAATATATGCGAGCTTGGGGCTGGCTAAGGGTTACACTTTCTTATACAATTTGAGTCCGATTGTAGCGGGAGTCATTGTAGGTGCCGGGTGGCAGATGTTAGTTGTTATGGGGCTCCACTGGGCGTTTATTCCTATCATGTACAATAACATTGCGGTATACGGTCATGATACTTTGAAACCATTATTTGCGCCTTCTAACTTTGCACAAGCAGGTGCGGCACTGGGTGTATTCCTTAAAACCAGAAATCCAAAAGTGAGAGCGATTGCCGGGCCTGCAGCGATAACAGGTTTGTTTGGCATCACGGAACCGATCATCTACGGGATTAGTATCCGCTACAAAAAACCGTTCGTATGGGCTATTATCGGGGGCGCTATCGCCGGGGCAATCACAGGTGCGGCGGGTTCCGTGGCAATTGCTCCAGGTATACCGGGCTTGGCATCCCTGCCGATATTCTTCGGCACAGGATTTGCCGGATTCGTAATTGCCATTATCGTAGCTTATATATTCACAGCCATTACCACGTATTTCTTTGGATTTAATGATTCCATGGAAACAGAAATGATTGCAGTCCATGAAGAGAAGAAAGAAGCTGCAACCCCAGCTCCTGCGCTAACGAACGAGAATATTTCCAGCCCGCTGACGGGTACTGTCAAACCGTTATCCGAGATATCTGATGAAGTGTTCTCTACTGGAGCCATGGGTAAAGGCGTTGCTATTGTGCCTGAGGATGGCAAACTGCTCTCTCCATTCAACGGAACTATAGCTAATGCCTTCCGTACAGGCCATGCGATTGGTATTGTATCGGATGGAGGAACGGAGATCTTGGTTCACATCGGTATGGACACCGTCAAGTTGAAAGGACAGCATTTTAAAACGCATATCTCAGAAGGGGATCGGGTTACCAAAGGTCAACTGCTGGTCGAGTTTGATATTGGAGCAATTAAAGCTCTGGGCTATGACATGACTACACCGATTATTGTGACGAATACAGCCGAATACTCTGACGTTAAGGTGCTGGGAAATAACCGAGTGTACACAGGAGATTCATTGCTGGAGGTCAAGCTATGAAGACTACGGAAAGACTAAATCAAATCAATGCACCTTTGGTTATTTATGAGGTAATGAGCGAAGCATTCCGCCCGTATGGAAGGCTGCTGCCTCATTTTAATACCACAGAGCTTATCAAGTATGCAAAAGAAACGACCAGCGTACCCGATCAGGGAAACCATTATGTACCTTCGGTCGCAGAACTCGAAGACTTCGGTGTAATTCACCGGATTCAAGATGAGGTGTACGGCCAACTTCCAATTCAGGCTGGTTTTTGCGCAGGTCAGAATACGGGTCTGACCGGGCTGGAATATCATCAGGGCAGCGAGGTGGTGATTGCCGCTACAGACTGTATTCATCTTGTCGGCAGAGTACAGGACATTGAGGACAATTCCTATGACAGTGCAAATGTTCAGGTGTTTTTTCAGCCTAAAAACACGGTTGTCGAGATATATTCAACGACACTTCATTATGCTCCCTGTAAAGTTGACAGTGAAGGATATTTGACGATTGTGATCCTTCCGGCAGGAACGAATATGCCACTTGAAGCGGGAGAAGGTAGCCGGGGGAACCTACTGCTGACTAAGAAAAATAAATTTCTTATGGTTCATAGTACACAGATGGAAAAAATCGCGGCTGGCGTCCATCCCGGGCTGCACGGGAAGTTGCTGAATATTTCACCCATTTGAGTCAAAGTCCATCATTCATAAATTAAATTAAGGGACCAGCTAGCTGGTCCTTTTTTTTAACTCAATTTCAGCTGCTTACCTTTATCCCTTGAAGCAGAATAGGGAAATCCCTAAATATTTTTAATTTGAACTACATTGTGATTCTAATCACATATAGCTCTATCTGCTGCATTAAAATAGAAGCATAAGCAATATTCATAGGAACGTAGGAGATGTCGTCGGATAGGAAGCATCGTCGAATGAATGGAGGAACCGGTATATGATAAACAGTAAACAAAAACTTGTGGTTATAGGGAACGGGATGGCTGGTATCAATACGGTCGAACAAATTTTGAAATTAACGGATAAGTATGAAATTACGGTCCTGGGAAATGAGCCGCATCCGAACTATAACAGGATCATGCTCTCTTATGTGTTGGAAGGTAGTAAAACGATTGATGATATCATACTGAACGATTTGCAATGGTACGCGGATCAAGGGATTACTTTATATACAGGAAAAATGGTGAAAAGCATTGACGGTGAGAACAAGAAGATTCGCACCGAAGACGGACTGGAAATTGATTACGATGTAGCTTTGGTAGCTACTGGTTCACAATCATTTATTCTGCCTATTCCGGGTAAAGAATTACCGGGTGTCATCGGTTTCCGAGATATCGCCGATTGCTCGGCAATGCTTGAGGCAGCAAAGACCTTTAAAAAGGCAGCTGTCATTGGTGGAGGCCTATTGGGGCTGGAAGCAGCTAAAGGCTTGGTCAACCTGGGTATGGATGTTACGGTCGTTCATTTAATGGAGGATTTGATGGAACGCCAGCTGGACCGGGAAGCCTCTGCGATGCTGAAAGCAGAACTAGAACGCCAGGGAATCAAGTTTGCTATGCAAATGCAAACTGCGGAGGTGTACGGTCAAGATCGGGTACAAGGACTGCGGTTTTCAGACGGAAGCGAGCTGGAAGCGGATTTGGTCGTTATGGCCGTCGGGATCAAACCTAATATTCAGGTGGCTGTGCAAAGTGGCATGGAAACGAACCGTGGTATTGTAGTCGATGATTTGATGAGAACCTCCGTGCCGGATGTATATGCTGTAGGGGAATGTGTTGAACACCGCGGAACCTGTTACGGCTTGGTAGCTCCGCTGTTTGAACAGGGGAGTGTAATTTCCAAACATTTGGCAGGTGCGGATACTGAAGGTTATATGGGATCGGTGGTTTCCACCAAGCTCAAAATTTCAGGGGTGGATGTTTTCTCAGCTGGCGAATTCATAACCCAGCCTGAACATACGGTGATTGTTGCAAAGGATGAGTGGAAGCGCACATACAAAAAAGTGCTGCTTCGTGAAAATAAGATTGTAGGAACTGTACTGTTTGGCGATGTGAGCGAATCTGCTAGCCTTCAAAAATATGTGCGTCAGCAAACGTTGATGACTGATGAGATATATGGACAGATCATGGGTACTGGATGCAGCAAGGACGGGGCGAAATCATTATCCGCTGAAACGATGGCTGATGATGAAATTGTCTGTGGCTGTAACGGTGTAACCAAAAAGACGATTGTGGATGCGATTAATGATAATGGACTGACCACAGTCGATGAAATTAAGGCATGTACCGGAGCAACGCGTTCCTGTGGAGGGTGTAAGCCGGTTGTAGAGCAAATTCTGCAGTACGTTCTTGGAGACAGCTTCAAGACGTCAGCCAAGCAAGGAATATGTGGCTGCACAACTTTGAGTCGGGACGAGATTGTGGAAGCGATCAAAACCAAAGGGCTGACAACAACGCGTGAAGTTATGAATGTACTGGGTTGGCATAATGATGAAGGATGCTCCAAATGTCGGCCAGCGCTGAATTACTATCTGGGAATGATTAACCCGGATACCTATGAAAATGAGGGAGATTCCCGTTTTGTAAATGAGCGATTGCACGCGAACATTCAAAAGGATGGAACGTTTACAGTTGTTCCTAGAATGTACGGTGGTGTAACGACCCCAGAAGATTTGAAGAAGATAGCAGATGTTTCTCTTAAATACAACGTTAAGGTCGTTAAAGTAACAGGAGGACAGCGGCTTGATTTGATCGGTGTCCGTAAAGAGGATCTGCCTAAAGTATGGGAAGAACTCGATATGCCGTCGGGATATGCCTACGCGAAGTCACTTCGTACAGTTAAAACCTGTGTTGGATCACAATTTTGCCGGTTTGGCACACAGGACTCGATGGGAATGGGAGAAGTGTTGGAACGGAAATTCGAACGACTGGATTTCCCGGCAAAATTCAAATTAGCGGTTAATGGATGTCCACGCAACTGTGCGGAATCATGTACCAAAGATATCGGAATCGTAGGTAATGATGGGGGCTGGGAGATCTTTATCGGTGGTAATGGCGGTATTAAAGCGCGGTTGGCTGATTCACTCTGTAAAGTAAAAACCGACGCCGAGTTGATTGATATTGTAGGAAGCGTAATGCAACTCTACCGGGAAACAGGACAATACCTGGAACGTACTTCGGAGTGGGTGGAACGGATCGGTCTGGAGGAGATTCAGAAGGCTGTCGTTCATGATACAGATCATCGACAAGCTTTAGTAGAACGCATCGAATTTGCATTACAACAGGTCGAAGACCCTTGGAAAAAGATCATCAATGATGAGGATTCACGCAAAAATTTATTCGAGGTTGTCACCCCGTCTATTGTGTAATTGTATCTAAAATGCCTGAGGAAGGGAGCGATCAAGCAAATGATCAAAAATGCCGAATGGCTTGTCGTCGGTCATAGTAAGGATTTTCCGATCAGAATAGGGCGTACCATCCATATCAAAGGTACTGAAATTGCTGTTTTCCGCACTTCGGAGAATGAGCTTTATGCCGTTGAAAATAGCAGTCCTCATCCCAAAGGAGGTCCTCTTACAGAGGCTATAGTATCTGGTCATTATATCTATGATCCTTTATATGACTGGAAAATTGATCTGCAGACGGGCATCGTTCAAGAGCCTGATCACGGACAAATTAAAACGTTCGCCGTTTGTGAAGAGGGAGAAGAAGTAAAAATATCGTTCGAAACGGTTTAGTTCGTCTGTTGGAATACAAATAAAAAGGACTCGACAGGAACAATCCTGTGGGGCCCTTTTTTCGTCTTGGATCAGGTAATGGTAACGCCTGCGCTTGCATAACCTACGATAGTGTTTACGAGGGAAATACCTGTAGCTGTGGCAGAGAAGACAAGGAGCAGACGAGTCTGTGCGGTTACGGGGATAGCCAAACCAGTAGTAATGCCGCTAGAGGTCGTTCCCAAAGCAACAATGCCATTCAGTGGAGGGGCCAATGTAACGATAGCTCCCGGAACTGCTGTGAAAGTGTTATTAGGTGTTGGGGAACTAAACAGCTGGGCAGTAATTGTCGCAGTTGAACCCACGAGAGTTAATGCAGCTGTTGTACTGAAGTAACCAGCAATAGATGTAATTACGCCATCCCGTGGTACGGAAAAAGCAAAGTTAATCAGAGGTCCTACAAGTGTACCTGTCAGGTCTATGACCCCGCCTACGAGGCTAATACCTGTTGCTGAGCTCCCAAAGCCGATCAAACTTGTGGTTCCTACCACTCCGCCAAGAACAGTTGTCAGTATAGCAGGTCCTCCTGAAGCAAACGGGATGATGGCTCCCGAGCCGGTGGCTCCGGTAATCCCTGTAACGCCCGTAACACCCGTGGCTCCAGCAGGCCCTATGGCCCCGGCTGGCCCGACCAATCCATCCGCGCCCGTAGCGCCCGTGGCGCCTGTCACACCCCCGGCAGGGCCCGCAGCACCCGTGGCGCCGACAGGTCCGGCCGGGCCTTCCGGTCCAGCGGCCCCGATAGGCCCGGCGGCGCCAACAGGTCCAGCCGCTCCAATGGGCCCCGCAGGCCCCACGGGCCCGGCAGGGCCAACAGGTCCGGGTGCTCCGATAGGTCCAGCGGCGCCGATAGGTCCGGGAGGCCCTTGTGGCCCTGGTCCACCTGCGGGTCCAGGCGCACCGCCGGGTCCCACAGGTCCAGGAGGTCCTTGTGCACCGGACTCCCCTGACAAGTATGTTTCACCTAATGCGTTGCTAACCGTCGTTCCAGCGATTCTGATCGCGCTGATTAAGCTGTCTTTAAGAGCAGGATCAAGGGATTCTTGTAAAACGATGGACAATAGGGCATCCAGCAATTGTTGCAGTGCAGTACCTACGCCGATCGGAGAGAAAGGTGTAGCTTCTAACGCAACAATAGCAAGCTCCAGCGCTGCCAGCAAGTCTGCCTTAACCCCGCCTCTAAGTCTTAAGCTTTTCGCCAGAGACAACAAACGTCTTAAAATCTGTTGCAAGGAAGATACATTAGCCGCAGAGGGGTTTGCGAATACGACGGGGATGATCGCGGTCAATTCATTAATCAGTCTGAGAAGAGCTTCGATACTTTTATTTACTCTTGTTGGTTTACAGTCTTCGTCTTTTTTTGAAGCACCACTGAACCTGAACGGTTTTTTATGTTTCATGCTCAAATATCTCCTCCTTATCATTCTTCCTACTGTAGAGGTGATAGGTGGTTCATCGCCCCGCTTCGCAGATATTCATAATATATTTACTGAAGCGAAAAGGGTGAATAAACAAGCAAAAATGATTGTTGGAGGCTTGTACATAAAAAAATACGGCCCCCGAAAAGCTTGGAGGCCGCGTTGTATTTGCTTATACTCATCTGATGTATGAAGCTTGAAAAGTCTTATTTAAGAATACGTACCAGCAGTTCAGCCATCTCACCTCTGCTGATGGCTGCTTTTGGCTTGAGTGTTCCATCTGGATAACCGCTGATCCAACCGGAGGATACTGCATTTTGAAATGCTGCGGAGGCCCATGCTGAAATCTGCTGCTCATCCTTGTAGGATTGCAGTGCAGTAGTACTGGAAATGGATATCTGATTCTGCATCGCGTGTGACAGGATCACCATCGCCTGCTCACGGGTAAGACTCTCATCAGGTCCGAAAGTTTGAGCGGTTAGCCCTTGAATCCATCCCTGACGATGAGCAGAATCCACGGCTGATCCAGCCCAGTGTCCCTGCATATCTGTAAATGAGGTAGAAGGGCTCTCATCTCCAGCAGTTCCCAATGCTCTGGTCAGTATGGCTACAAATTCTGCACGGCTTACAGCGCGCTCAGGGCGTATGTTGCCGTCTTTATAGCCTTGTATCCAGCCTTTGTCTGCAAGAGATTGCAGGGACTTCGCTGCCCAATGGCCTTGTACATCCGGCCATACCTGAGCTAGCTCTTGCGAATCTGACGAATTGATTTGGTCATTTTGCACACTGGCATTATTGGTTTGAGACTTTGCGTCTGTGGCGACGACAAAGGTACCTAACCCGGTCGTATTGACACTCACACCCGACAAAATCCCTTTTGAATCCATTACAGCAGTCCCTTTTAGAATCTCACGCTCGCCATTCTCATGAATAACAAGAATGGAGAACTGGGGCTCTGCATTGTGTAACTCACCTAAGGATTCGTTATCCAGCGGTAGAATGATCGACGAGGTTCCTGTCACATTGGCTTTGATGTCTGTAACCGGACCCATCAGCGTCAGGCTGGATTGTTGCTCAGCCCAATCACGGATCTGCTGTGCACGTTGTACATCTACCTGCTGGAATGACAATGTAACGTCCTGCTGGCCTGAGGCCATGCGGGTTAAGGTGTCACTGGATATCATCAGTGTTCCATATCGGGATATTACCGATGCACCAATCTTATCCCATTTATTCAGTAAAGAATGAGAAAGGATAACACGACTCAGTTGCTTCTCCTGCTCCAAACGAATGTCTGCGTATGCTTTGCCTTCGCGAAGTGCTTGCTGTATCTGCTCATCCAGGAATGCCGGCGAAGGAACAAAGAGGGAGAACTCTTTCCCTTGTTCGGAAATTCCGATCTGTGGTACGAAAGCAGATAGATCCTCATTCTTATCTTTGTTAGATTTGCCTGTGTTTGCAATTACCTTGGCAGGGACGGTGACTTCTATGGCTTGCGTCAACGCATGAGAACCATCGCTTACCCTTATAACATCCAGCATGATAGTTACAACGGAAGGAGTATCTGCTTGAACAATAGTTCCGTCTGTACGCACGATGTCTGGGTGGCTACTGCTGCTGATGGTCACACGGAAACCATCAGGTACAACAGGCAACCTGAGCAGTGTGTCACTTGTTGTAGGAGTTGTTATGCTTGTGATGGAATCCGCAACGCGCTGCGCGGTTAACCCTTGCGGATATACTAGCCCTGACGGGGCACTCTTCATACCATTTACGTTCTGTAGCACATAGTAGCTGGCTCCTTCAGGCACAGGTGTAAATGTATATTTTCCCTCTCCCGAAGCGATTCCTTCCGCTATAAGCTCCTGCTGGGCATTGTACAGTTCAAGCCGTGCGCCTGGTAAGGCACCTGTAACGACCACAGAGGCTATATCCCCATTGCCTGCTGCGGCTCTAACAGCACGGGGCAGCACGTTTATATGGCGCTCTGCTGGCTCCGCTGTCCAACCTCCATTGTCGCTATAAGCATAGTTCAATACATATACACCGGGTACATTTATATCGACATTCCCGTTACCTGAAAGCTCAGGGATCAGGATATTGCCGTATACGCTGTCCAGTACACTGGCTCCCGGATCAGTGAAGCTGTCACCGGCTTCCAGAACAATTGGATTACTGCCGTTCAATCGTACGTAAGGTGTATTCGGTAATGCCTTCAGCACTGTGATTGTGAATGTTCTTTGTACAGAAGCGGTACCTTTAGAAATAATGGCAATTAACTGTACATTCATATCACCGTCTGTATATTTAGGCCGATTCACCTGACCGCTATTGCTGAGGATATCTGGTTGATCCGAAGACCAGTCGATCTGGGTGTCAAATGCTCCTGTACGAGGCAGAGCGATGGAATCCTTAATCCCTTGCGGATAATCTAAATTCAGTGTATTAGCTGCCAAATTTACGGCTTCATCAGCGCTTACGGGCAGTGCAGGCACGAGCAGGCTGAATGTTTTTCGTAGCTCAACCCCGCCTCGTGACACAACTGCTTCCAGCGTGATGGTCTGATCGCCCTGCACATAGCTTGGGAATGTTACATGCCCAGTATGATCCAAGAACTGGGGCTGAGTCGATGACCATGACACCTGAACACCATGCAGAGCGTCTTTTGGCAAATATACGTCTCCGGTTACTGTAGTCATTGGCAGCTCAAGCGCCCTGTATGCTGCGTCAACGGCTTCTGTATCGCTCATGGGCAGACTGAGTACATGCGCAGTAAAGTTCTTTGTTTTCGTTAAGCCTGCAAGTTGCAGGGTAGCCGTTAGGGTAACATCCGTATCTCCACTATTATAAGAGGGTCTGGTGAGTGTTCCATCTGCTGCAATAATTAGTGGTTTGGCTGAGGACCATTCGATCTGCGCTCCACCATAACCGGATAAAGGGAGAGAAATATTTTCTGTTACCGCAGACAAATTGCCAAGCGAGAGGGTGTCTGCTGCTTGATCCAATGTATCTTGTGCAGTTATCTTCGGTACGGTAACTTCGAAAGTTTGAGTATCCGAGGCGCTTCCCTTCGCAATCGTAGCTGTCAGTTTTACTTTTCGGTCACCCAGATCGTACCGCGGGCGTGTGACAGCCCCCTCGTTCGTAATGACGTCAGGAGTATCCGAACTCCAGCTCACCGTCGTATCATTCAATCCAGCGAGTGGCAGTGTCAGCTTTTGGGATACGGAATCAACTGAATCTCCAGATGCGAAGCCTAATGCAAGAGCAGCCTTTGCCTGTGCAACTCTCTCGGCATCGGTAAGTATGTTCACTTTAACCTCTGAGGGAGTGCTCTCCCCCTTAGCATTCACGGCCTGAACCGTGTAAAGGGCTTCACCTGGCGGCAATGCTGAGGTGTCTATGAATTGGGTTAAGTTACCTGTATAGAGGGTTACACTATCTCGTATGACTTTGTATGAAGTTGCATAAGGAACGGCATCCCAGCTTAACTCCACTGTATTTCCATTTTTGGTTCCTGTAAAATGCCCCGGAGCCTGTGGAACGGGCAATCGCTCCCCATAAGCTGCGAATTCCATGATGGAAGCCCACTGATTGTTTCTTGTATTTCCTTGATCAATATATAATCGCAAGTATCGTGTAGTTACAGGGGCAATGTTCTTTTCAACATTAGAGCTCTCATTATTCTGGACGGTATCAACAGTCACCCAATTACTTCCGTTGCTGCTTGTTTGCAATCGGAAACTGTATGGATCACGTTGATCCTGCCACCCGTTATGGATTCCCATACCTGTAACAACGTATCGATCTACGATATACCAGTCTCTCAGATCTACCTGAATCCATTTTTCACCGTTGCTGGCTTGATACCAGCGGCTTGTTGGTTCGATTGACCCATCCACAGCTCTGGAGGGATCATAGGGCTGGCTGTAGCCACTGGATGTGGCTGGCTTGTTAAGCACCACATTTTCCCAACCGGCAGCGTGAACCTCATTCGTCCCTATGAGCAGGAACGTACCGCCGATAAATGGCAGCAATGGAACCAGCAAGCGATAGGGTTTCAATTTGTTGCGTGTGAAGTTATTGCCTTCGAGCACGCCATCACCTCTTCTTCATTAATTAGCCCACCGATGAACACATTCATTAAGGGCGGGATGGGTAAACCCCTTCGGTTGCGATATAGTAGTTTACATTCGGCAACGGGGAAGCCCCGCGCAAGTCGGGTAATGCAAATGTGCTCATTCCATCGCCGCCAAAATTAGTGCCCAGCAGACTGAACAGTGCTGTATTTTGCGAAATAGATAAGAGCTGACCCTCGCATTTTAGCCAACCTTTAGGAGCGAACATGTACGGGTACACCGTAATTTCCCCAATATAAGGCTCATAACCTGCATGTGCCTGTTTGGGACTGATCGCCGTTCCCCCTAACAAAATGACCGCTAACAAACTCAACACAGCGGCTTTCTTCCAAAAATGATTCTTCATACCTACAACTCCTTTTTAGTTTCGAATAATGGCCCACGAATTCAACAAATTTGTGACATTAGTCATAGAATGAATAGATATTATCATGTAATTCCACTTTTGGCACTACAGTTCATCTATCAAATTCACCTTTTTATTCCTTTTGTGAGTAAAGAAATTTATTCCATTGCCCATGCATCTTTTTTCTAATCCAGGTAAATCTATATACAAATCCTATGGAAGTGAAGGAGGAAAGAGTGTGTGGCAGGTCATCGGAACTCATATGCCCAAATGGAACGTATGGATGGAAGCTTTCTTTTTGTTCCTCATCCCTTTGATTATTTTTCTGACGGTACGACAAATTAGAGCGATGGATGGTCGAGAGAGCAGACGTATGGAACGGTTAAAGCTTTTAGAAGAAGAAGACCGTTCGCAGCATGCAGATCGTAATCCGTCTGTAAGTGAGGCTGGGACCTTTACCGAAGATTATGAAGCCAATGTAGCAAAAATCAGACAAGCAGTTACGGATATGTCAGACGTGAACGAACGATCTATTTTTCTGGAAAAATTGAACGCTGTAGGCACACTTTTTTTTGTGGATGGATTAACGGACAAGGTTGGCATGGATCAGAATATTTTAAAGCCGTTGATGGATTGGGGCAGCTCCGGGCAAGAGGGGGAAGATCTCCCGAGAGGAGAAGAGCTTCGGGATATGTTTATTCGTCAGGTTATGCTGGTATCGGAGACAGAGTATACGTTAGAGGTGCAGTTCTCCTTGCAAAAGGTGCTGTTCGGTTCAGTCATACTCTTGATTCAGGGCATACCGGGTGCTTTCGTGCTGGGTACACCCAAAGGGAATACACGAGGGGTGGAAGACCCCATATCGGAATCGGTGCTGCGGGGACCGCGAGTCGGTTTTACAGAGATACTCAGCGATAATACAGCGATGCTGCGCAGGCATGGAGAAAGTACGGAACTAGCCATGTCGTCCTTTAAAGTCGGCAAAAGAGTGGAAAAGCAGCTGATGGTGGTGTATTTCAGAGACATTGCCGACGCGGAGCTTGTGGATGAGGTGAAGCGGCGGGTCAAAACCATTGATATGGATGAGGTGCTGGAGTCGGGCTATGTGGAGCAACTTATTGAGGATAATTTTCTTAGCCCCTTTCTGCAAATTCAAAATACGGAGAGACCGGATCGGGTCATGGCTGCATTGCTGGAGGGACGTGTGGCGATTCTGCTGGACGGTACACCTTTTGCGCTCCTTATGCCTGTGACGTACGGGATGATGCTCCAGTCTCCCGAAGATTACTATGAACGATGGATACCGGGGTCGCTTATTCGATTTCTTCGTTTTATGGCAACTACGATATCTCTGTTCGCCCCGGCGCTCTATATTTCCTTTATCTCGTTTCATCCCGGACTGATTCCAACCAAGTTGGTCATTTCCATTATCAGTGCGAGACAGGGAGTTCCGTTTTCGACGCTGATTGAGGCCCTGATTATGGAAATTTCCATCGAAATTTTACGCGAGGCAGGACTTCGGCTCCCCAAACCCATCGGTCCAGCGATGGGCATCGTCGGCGGTTTGATTATTGGACAGGCCGCTGTTGACGCCGGGATTGTGAGTCCGATTCTCGTTATTGTGGTAGCGGTCACGGCGATTTCTTCCTTTGCCTCACCTGTATACAGCGCCGGGATCTCTATGCGTGTTCTTCGTTTTGGGGCCATGTTCACGGCTGCTATCTTCGGTTTGTATGGAGTGATCATGTTTTTCCTGATGCTGAGCATTCATATGGCTAAATTACACAGCTTCGGCGTGCCATATCTTAGCTTAACGGCCCCCCGTTCATTGAAGGACTGGAAAGATTACTTTTTGCGAGCACCGTTACAATTTATGAAAAATAGACCCATTCTATTGAAGCATAAAGATCCTAAGCGACAAGGATGAGTTCAACAACACAGGAGGGAGCAAGATGGCCCGTGGGAAAAAAACGGATAAAATTACAACGTTACAGACGACGGAAATCGTGCTTTGCTTTATGCTGGCTGCCGGGTTGCTTACTCTTCCCAGAGTAGCCGTTGAAACTGCAAAAACACCGGATGTGTGGATGTCCGTCATTTTAGCAGGGGCTGCCACTTTCCTGTTCGGATGGATTATAGTCAAACTAAGTTCACGGTTTCCAGAAAGCACCTTTTACCAGTATGTTCAGCGGATAACTGGCAAAGCCATCGGCAAAGTGTTGGGCATCTTGTTCGTCATCTATTTTATTTGTATAGCTGCATACGAAATCCGAGCTGTGGAGGAAGTAACGTCGTTCTTTTTGCTTGAAGGAACTCCAGTGTGGGCTATTTCAGCCCCCTTTATGTGGATCTCTCTGTATCTCTGCTTGGGGGGGATAGGTACATTGGGTAAAATATGTCAAGTTATATTCCCGATTACGGCAGCTATCTTTTTATTGATATGTTTGCTGAGTTTGAATATTTTCGAATTGAATAATTTGCGTCCTGTTTTGTCCGAGGGTGTGATGCCAGTGATTAAAGCGCTCAAGACTACAACCCTGACCCTAACGGGGACAGAGTGCCTACTGTTTATTCTTTGTCGGATGGAAAAACCGGAGAAAGCAACTAAGGCGGTCGGACTGGCAATCGGGATCTCGACCATTTTTTATACAGCTACGCTGATCTTATGCATTGGCGCCTTTTCGGTGGAAGGAGTTATGACCAGAACCTGGCCTTTTTTAGACTTGGCCCGCTCCTTTGAAGTGGAGTATCTGTTATTGGAACGGTTCGAATCCCTATTGTTGTCCATTTGGATCATGCAAATTTTTGCTACATTCAGTATTGCTTTTTATTGCGCTTCGCTCGGAGTTTCTCAAATTTTGAATAGCTCTTATTCCAAGGCGCTGTTTATTTTGCTCCCGTTCATCTACGTCCTGTCCCAAATTCCCAAAAATCTGAATGAGTTATTTTCTTTTGGAACGATGATCGGGAATGCAGCTTTCGTTCTATTCGCTCTGCTTCCACTCCCTCTGCTGCTTATTTCTCATTGGAGAGGGGTGCGGTCATGAAGAGAGTCCAGTCAGGATTACTCGGAATGGTGGCTCTCCTGACATGCTGTACACTTTCAGGCTGCTGGAGCAGCTCTCCGGTGGAGGATCTAAATCTGGAGACGGGCATTGCTATGGATGTAGTGTCACAATCTTCACAAGAAGAACAAATTAAACGGAAAGGAGGAGACTATCCGAAAAAAGAGTTAATCACCGGAACCTTTCAATTTATCATCCCAGAGGAAAGCGGCGGCTCCAACAGCTCCTCCCCACAAGCTAAAAAGTTTTTTAATATTACGGAAACGGGGGATTCCGTTTTTGAAATGTTAAGAGAAATTTCATTGCGAACCAACCGACCGCCCATCGGACAACATTTGAAAACGATTATTATCAGCTCCAGTCTGCTTCGCAAAATTCCATTGTATGAGCTGCTGGACTTTTTCTTGGGGGATAATGACATTCGGCCCAGCGTCCAGCTGCTGATTAGTACAGACAAGGCGGGCAATGCGCTTCAGGAGAAAATTCCTGGTCAAATTCCTGCCTATATCTTAAAGGATATTTTCGAAAATCGTAAACGGAATGCCCGGTTGATAAAGCCCGTGGCTTTGGTTAAAGTGGTCGGGCCCATGAAGGGTAAAAGAAGCTTTATATTGCCCAATGTCATTACGGCTGAGAATGAAATCAAGCTCGCAGGTGCGGGAATCATCAAGGGAAAGACACAAACCTACGGTGGCTTTCTGAATGAGTCAGAGGTCGAGGGCCTCATGTGGATCAAAGGTCAATTGGTTGGAGGCGTGCTGAAAAGTAGTGATCCCCAAACCGGTAAAAATATAGCCTATGAGATCAAAGCGGTGAAAAGCAGGATCAAGGCCATCGTTCAGGGGGGCGACATTTCCTTCCAAGTAAAAATGACCTCAGAGGGACGCGTTTCCGAGGTTTTTAACAAGAAAGAAAATTTGCGTAGCAATGATGTGCTCGGACAAGAAGAGAGTATCTTTCAAGAGAGAGTGAATTCATTAACTGAACAAACTGTAGCCAAAATGCAAAAGCTGCAGGTTGATGTTGGAGGTTTCGGAGAAGCGTTGAGGATTCAGCATCCTAAAGTTTGGCGTAAGGTTAAAGAGGATTGGGATAACATTTTTAGTACCATTCCTGTACGTTTTAGCACAGATATCCATATTGAAGATTACGGCTCTTCGATTACGACGGCAGACTAGTTTGCACCTATTTAGAAAAACCTTCAATACCACGAATCTACGTGGCGTTGAAGGTTTTTTAGGCTATTCAAACAGGGACAGTGTTTCTTCCAGCCACGTAATATAGCTTTTTTCCCGATTAATGGCACGGCTCAGCACCAGATAATGCCCAAATTGATTAGAACCGGGGGCTTGAAGGTTCTCGTCCAGCTGTTGGAGGGATTTTTTACTTTCGTACAGATACTCCAGCTTCTCTTTACGTTTGGTTATCTGGTCCTCGAACAATCGCTTGTTCTCTTCCTTGGGGATGGCTGCTGAGAAATACAGCATGAGCATAAACTCATCCTTTTCCGTTTCCGGTAACTCTTTGGCGCTCAACAGCCATTCGGTCAGCTCTTGGGTTCCTTTGGGGGTGATGCAGTACAGCTTCTTTTCCAGCTTGGCTCCTGTAATGGAGGTGCGATATTCAATAAGCTCCTCTTCGGTCAGCCTTTTTAACTCAGGATAAATCTGACTGTGTTTGGCGCTCCAAAATTGTCCGATTTCCTTCTTGAATTGACTCGTAATATCGTAGCCGCTCATTTCCTCTTTATGAACCAGGCCCAAAATGGCGTATTTTAATGTGCGCTTCAACGTAGTTCTCCTTGTCAAACATTATTTGACACTAGTATACCATAGTGCTACAATTTATATGTACTTAATAACATGTTTAACATTACATGTTTTGAATTGAATATTTTTATTTTTGGTCTCCTACTCAATTCATAAAAACTTATAATTTAGGAAAGAAGGATGCAAGATGGACAAGTTTATCGGCAGCCACATGATCTACACCTATGAGAATGGTTGGGAGTACGAAATATATATTAAAAATGAAGATACGATCGATTATCGCATTCATAGTGGTATGGTAGGCGGCCGCTGGGTACGTGATCAGAAGGTCAATCTGGTGAAGCTGGTGGAAAATGTGTATAAAGTATCGTGGACCGAACCGACAGGCACTGACGTGTCTCTGAATTTTATGCCTGAGGAAAAACGTATGCACGGCATTATTTTCTTTCCTAAATGGGTTCATGAGCATCCGGAAATCACTGTGCGCTATCAAAACGATTTTATTCCGCTGATGGAGGAATCGCGTGAAAAGTATGAAACATATCCGAAGTATGTGGTTCCTGAATTTGCAGATATTACATTCATCGAAAATGCAGGTGTGAACAACGAACAATTAATTTCCCAAGCACCTTATGCAGGAATGACAGACGATATTCGTGCAGGTAAACTGCAAGTGTAATCAACTCTGTGCTGAAAGTGTAAAAGCCTGGCCTGTGATAAACAGTCTCAGGCTTTTTTACGTGAACTGGAAAGTGGATTGCTAATGGAGTTGTGGACGATATTTAGAATGAATAGTAGACCAGACCATGCTCGATAAGATATGAACGACTAATCCGAGGGGGGAGTATGGTCGCTGATGGGGAGAGAATGTGCAGGTTCGCATGGGTAGTCAGATCGGATAAGGCAGATAGAGCTAGCTCTGTTTTATCAGGCCCCCAGTGATCAGCATGGTGCTGAATATATTGCTCAGCCTCGGTTAAGGACAGACCCTTGAGCGAGGTAAACACGGAAGCCCAGCGGACAAGGTCAAAGGCACCTTTAATTTCAGACAGCTCATATTCCGCCAAACCTTGAGCGCCGTTACACGACATAGTAAGCAAGCCACAGCAATGGTGTTGATAAGGTTTTGAGTCAGAAAATTGACGATAGTCGTATTGAATCATTTCCATGGAACCAATACTTAATTGGGTCGCTTGGGATGTTGTGGGCTGGGCAAGCGTCATGCTCATGCTAGAACGGCCTCCTTCTCGGATTCACTGTAAATAGGGATGGAAGAATCATACGTCACAGCGGATGTAATGTAAATCACGAATACAAGTGTAAAATGAGGATATGTAGCGGAAAACGAGCTTTAATGCCAATGGAAACGGATACTTGCATCCATTTCTTTTATTATCTTGGGGAACGTCTTTATATCACAAAAAAACAACCCCAGATCTCCCCAGGGTCGTCTCTACAAAAATATAGTTCAGCATTTTGCAAAATGCTTGTTTTGCTGATCACACGGGTGTGACATCCTGAATCGCTTCTTCTTCTTTCCAAATCACGTTCTCGCGATAGTTTGATCCCCAATCGTACATTGCTCTCAGTACCGGAATCAGGCTTTCGCCATGCTCCGTCAGTGAATATTCCACATGTGGAGGGACGACGGGATAGACTTTACGAAGAATGAGTTTATCTTCCTCCAGCTCGCGCAATTGGTTGGTCAGCATTTTTTGCGTAATATGGGGGATCAGCTTCTTCAATTCACCAAACCGCTTGGTGCCTTCCATACCGAGATGCCACAAAATAATCAGCTTCCATTTTCCACCGATGACCGCGAGAGTCAATTCCTTATCACAATTAATCAGCTTCAAATCAATCCGGTCTTTTACAGTAGTGATATTCATCGACCTCCTGTCCGTAGTTATTCCAAGTATACTATTTATAGCTACTATACGCAAAAGGATATACATCCATTTTGGAAACTATACATATGCTTGGACACTTATAGACCGGACAGGGGTACCTAATGATGTGTGCAAGCTGGAAGAGTCCAGAAATCTGTGGCGTTAAGAAGGAATCACGATAGTATTAAAGGACTCCGGCTCCAGCTCCAAGCGGTGTGTTGTTTCACCGAGAGACAGATTCAGCACACGCGATTCCTTGAACGGATTGGCGATGACCACCACCCTTTGCCCGTCTGTATTTTGAAAAGCAACTGCATTTCCAGTCCATGAGCCACGAAGTCCGATGCGTCGGGCACCTGGTAATACAAAATGAGAAAAATGCTTCATGACATAATACTCTGGATTCAGGACAGGTTTTCGATCCGCGGGATCAACGGTAATCATCGAATTTTGCTCCCAGCCCCATGTGCTCTTGCCTTTCGGTTCCAAAACCATATTCCAGTAAATATAAGCATTCACACCATTGCTGAAGTAGTGCTGGTACAGATTATATACATATTTGGCGTAGTCCCATGAGTTTTCTCCGTTACCGCATTCATTTTCTGTTTGCATGTAACGAAGCTCAGGATAGCTGGCAACGGTGCGCTGAATGGCATTTTTGCCTGCCCACTGGTAGCCTACGCCTTTAATATATTTGTAGGCCTCGGGGTCACTCAACACGGTATGGGCATACTCATCGAATCCGGTCGAAGTCTTTTTCATTAATTCCTCCCACGGATCGGGAGCGTTAATGGTCCCCAGCCAAATTTCCGTATCTAGTCCGTGTTCCTCAAAAGCAGGACCCAAATAGTCGCGAATAAATTCACGCAGTTGCTCTCCGGTCCATACACAGGAAGGGAACTTCTGATCGGCAATGACTTCATTTTGAACATGAATCTGATGGATCGTAATACCTGCCTCGCGGTAAGCCTGAACAAATTTGACAAAGTACAATGCATACGCTTTCAAAATATCCTTTTCCCAGCGCAGAGTGCCGTAATTGTAAGCTTTCGGTGATTTCATCCATGTCGGCGGGCTCCAGGGTGAAGCGAACAACTTCAGGTTAGGATTGAGTTGTAACGCTTCCCGAATAAAAGGAATGAGATATTGCTGATCACGCTCAATGGAAAAGTGCTTCATCTCCACGTCGCCGTCTGTTTCATTGTGGCTGTACCACTCCAGCGCGTAGTCACTCGCTCCAATAGGAAGTCGGCATATTGCAAATTTGTGCTCGCCCTCTGGATGAAAGAGAGAATGAAGCACCCGATCTCGTTCGTCCTTTTCCAAATGGTTCAGGGCTACATAACCCAATTCATTAAAACAGCCACCAAAACCTTCGACAAGCTGATGTGTTTCTCCCGTAAGGGTTAGGTTGGCACTATCTTGGGTATCGGTAAGATGATGAGCTTGGGATTGCCAAGCTTTAGCTTTAGAAGTGGAAAACCACTGAATGGTTTGATTACTCATGTATTACCCTCCTGTTCAGGCTTTTTGTATCTCTTCTTATTATAGGGTAGGATCACAGGAGATGAGATGGTCTGAGCCAAGACAAATTTGCCCTAATCCAAGGTCGAATTTGCTGATGAGAAGTTCTGCTGATAAGAGGTATCAAGAACACATAAAGTACACATGTCTTTGATATGCTGGTGTCCTAGAATGACGAAAGAGGGAAGTCGATTGAAGAAAAGGGTTCTTCTCGTGGAGGATGAAATACGTATTCGTGAAGTTATTGCTGATTATTTTAAACAAAATAATTGGGAAGTCTATGAAGCAGGTAATGGAAAAGATGCACTAATCTGGTTTGATTCAGTGCAGCCGGACCTGATTATACTCGATATTATGATGCCGGAGCTGGATGGTTGGGAGGTGTGCCGCCAGGTACGCAGCCGTTCAGGTGTGCCGATCATTTTGTTGACAGCCAAATCCGGTGATGATGATAAAATATTAGGCTTTGAACTGGGAGCCGATGATTATGTTACCAAACCTTTTAGCCCCAAGGTGTTGATCGCCCGCGCAAACGCGCTGATGAAGCGAGTGGAAGGACATGTGCAGCCGGAGTTGCATATTTTGCGATTCGGCACTGCCATTCTCAATACGATGGCTCATCGACTTGAGGTGGATCAGGCGGAAGTCGAGCTGACGCCCAAGGAGTATGAGTTGCTGCGGCTGCTTATACATAATAAAGGCATAGTCATTTCACGGGATGTGATACTGAACCGGGTGTGGGGCATCGACTTTGAAGGAGACACACGGGTTGTCGATACTCATATCAAAAAGCTGAGAAGTAAGCTAGGCCGTGAATCACGCCATATCCGCACGGTTTTTGGTACAGGCTACAGGTTTGAGGAGGAAGAATGAACAAACGGGGAGTTACCTTTAAGTTGTTCATTATGACGGTTGTGTTTTTCCTGTGTTTTTACGGTATGGTGATTTTAAGTCAATTTCTGTTTTTTGAAAATTTTTATCAGCAACAGAAGATTGGTCGTGTGGAAAGCCGTTTGAAAAGCTTCGGTCAAAGTTATGTCCAGGAGGCTTGGGGATCGGGCAGGGTTTCGCGAGAGGCAGCTCGCTTTATGCTTCAGAATAAGAACCAGTTGGCGATTGTTACCCTAGACGGCAAAGTAAAGCTGGATGATGCGTTTCATATCAGTCTCAGAACAGCAGATGGTAAAGTTGTTAAGATATCGCTGTCTCTGTTTATGAGCGAGTACGGAGATGAGTTGAGAGCTGCCCGGATTCAGCCCGGTGATACGGTAACGGTTGAAGGTGAGGTATTGGGGACTGACGGCATCACTTCCCCCAACTTAATTTATCCATTAGGCATTCAGAAGCCTGGTTTCAAAAATATAGGAACGACATCGCAAGCGGCTGGCACAGATGACAGTGTAAGGTTATCCGGTACGGTGACAGAGATTGCACTGCCAGATCTGAAAACATGGAGTCAGCGACAAGGATTACTGTTTGGTGCGCTGGAGGAATGGTTCCCTTTATCACAGGCGCATCTGGAGAAACTTAAGAATTTCGAAGTGTTGGAGGAAGATTGGACGGAACCTTGGACAGGGGTACGTAATGCAGTCATAGTCCATCCTGTTCGTCAGGACACAGGCGAGATCGACCTCCTGTTCACAGTGACATCGTTGCAGGAAATTAGTGAGACGAATGAAGCTCTGCGCTGGTTTTATCTGTACCTAGGGATCGGGGGATTTGCACTCATTCTGATTTTGTCCCTGTTCTATTCCCGGATGGTGACCCGTCCGCTCATTGCTTTGAATAATACCGCCAAGCGAATGGCTAAGCTCGATTTTACAGCCCATACACCAATCCGGCAGAATGATGAGCTGGGCAGCCTGTCCTACAGCATGTATACCCTGTCCCAGAACCTGGACACGGCTTTGCGCGAGCTTCAGGAGGTCAATCAACAATTGGTCGAGGACATGGAACAGAAACAGAGGATGGAGGCTGTGCAACAAGACTTTTTTGCCAACGCTTCTCATGAACTGAAAACCCCGCTGAGTATCATTAAAGGCTTCGCAGAAGGATTACAAGATGGGGTTAGCGCCGGGAAGCAGGATCATTATATGAAAGTCATTGTAGAGGAAGCGGACAAAATGGAGCGATTGGTCAAAGATATGCTGGACCTCGCCAAATTGGAATCGGGTACTCTCAAGCTCCGCAAGACGACCTTTATCTTGAGTGAGCTGGTGGAGGAAGTCGTGGACAAGCTATTCCATCTGTTGAAGGAGAAAAAGCTGGAAGTGGTCATTATCCCCGCCAATGAGATGCCGATTCATGCCGATGTAGGATGGATGGAACAGGTGATTATCAACTTTGTTGTCAATGCCATACGGCATGCTGAGGAAGGAAGCTCAATCACGATTCGTATCGAAGGCGCTGAGGAAATCCGTTTTTTTTCCATTGAAAATAAAGGTGAGACCATTCCTGACGATCAACTGGAGCAGATATGGGACCGTTTTTACCGGGCCGAGCTGTCACGTAGCCGCCAGACGGGTGGGACAGGACTGGGGCTGTCGATCGTCAAACGAATTTTAGATTTGCACGAATTCCGCTATAAGGTGGAGAATACCAAGGACGGCGTCCGTTTTGTTGTTATATTCGGAGGCTAAGCTACGGCAAAGGAGTTAAGGAGTATGAAATGGAATTGGTTGCCCTCACTATTCACGATTGCAAACCTGGGGGCAGGGGTCTTATCCCTGTATTTTACGATTCATGAGCAATACATGACCGCTTTTATTCTCGTGGTGGTGGCTGCTTTATGGGATGTATTAGACGGTTTGCTGGCAAGGCTGTTGCATTGCTCCAGTGATTTTGGCAAACAGCTCGACTCGCTGGCGGATGTTGTCTCATTTGGGGTTGCCCCTGCTTTCTTGATCTTGTTATACAAACTGGGAGATACCCATTGGATAGGACCGCTTGTGGCTGTTTTGTTTGTCATATGCGGTGCGGTAAGATTGGCAAGATTCAACCTAATGGCTTTTAGCAAAGGCTTTGTAGGTATGCCGATTACGGCGGCGGGTGTGATTTTGTCCTTTATGTTTTTATGGAGTGAGCATTTGAAGCCGGGGTTGTTGCTTGCATTAATGGTAGTGCTGTCGTTCCTGATGGTTAGCCGTATTCCCTTTCCGTCCTTCAAAAAATAATCGGTCAGGAGGTGGCTCTCCTATGGAATGGGTCATCAGCATGATTACACAATACGGATATATCGCTATTTTTGCTCTTCTTGCTCTTGGGATTATCGGTCTACCGGTTCCGGATGAAATTATTATGGTGTTTGTCGGCTATTTATCCTCTATCATGGTACTGAATTATTCGGTGTCTATATTAGTCAGCTTCATCGGTGCAATGACAGGGATGATGATCAGCTACACGCTAGGCAAAAAGCTGGGTCAGCCCTTGGTGGATAAGCACGGCAAGTGGGTTGGATTGACACCGAAGCGATTTGCAAGAGTTAAGGGGTGGTTTGCGCGTTTTGGGTTATGGACCATTTTGTTTGGTTATTTTATCCCAGGAGTCAGACATGCGACAAGCTATTTGTCGGGCATTAGTGCGATGCCTGTCCGAAAATATATGCTGGTGGCAAGCGCAGGTTCTCTGATATGGACGCTTATCTTTATCTCCATTGGTTATATTGCAGGGGCGAATATAAACTTTCATTAAGGTGACCTCAAAAGTAATGTAGCATTTTTCACGTATACCACCGATAATATAAATAAAGATACTGTACAACCAGTGAGGGGATCTGTATTGAATGCATTAATGAAGTATATTGAGAAGTTACCTAGTTTTCTGCAAATGATCTTGAATATCTCGCTGTTTCTGGTCGGGCTGATTTTAAGCTTCTTACTTCTAAAAGAAACATGGTCCATTTTTTCTTATGTTTTTTTGTACACAGAGGCCGACAAAAATTACTATGAATTCACGGAAGAGTTGCTTGTGTTTTTCTTGTATTTTGAATTCATAGCATTAATAGTTAAGTACTTTAAAACCAATTTTCATTTTCCATTACGTTATTTTATCTATATTGGGATCACGGCTGTCATCAGGCTCATTATTGTAGATCATGATGATGCTAAAAATACATTCTGGTGGTCTATTGCTATCCTAGTCATGGTAGGTTCTCTATTGATCGCTAACAGTAAATTGATAAAAAGAGAAAATTGATGCTCAGGAAGATTGCAAAGTTGACAGTCAAGTGGGAAAGAGGGAATAAAGACGAATGGTAAGAAACTGGATGAATCATGCGGGCGTCAGGCGGGTAGCCGTCCTTGCGATAATCGTTTTACTGTTGTTTATGTTAAGAAGCATGATGAATATTATGTTGTTAACACTGCTGCTTACGATCTTGATTGGTAGTATATATAACGGAGTGAATAAGCTGGTCAAGCGGTTCGTCAATGTGCCGTCAATGATCGTGTTGCTACTGGTGTATGGGCTGCTAATTCTGATTATGGTGTGGGGCGTTTACCGAATGGTGCCGCTAATCGTTGTACAGGTCAAGCAGGTGTATCTCATGATTCAGCAAGCGTATATGTATCCTGATCGTAATCAATGGAACGAAACGATTATCGAATTTATGGACACGCTGAATGTTCAGCGGCTATTTGAGCCTGGCCTGAGTGCAGTGATGAAGGTCAGTCAATTGGGAACACAGCTTCTGGTGTCGATTATTTTGAGCTTGTTCTTCCTGATGGAAAAATCATATATTACACGTTTTACAGCTACGTTTGTAGATAGCAAACTGGGTTGGTTTTTCAAGGAAGTGGGTCATTTTGGCCGTATGTTTCTGGATACGTTCGGGAAGGTATTGGAGGCTCAACTACTGATTTCACTTATTAACTGTATATTGACCACGATTGCACTCTGGATTATGGGTTTCCCTAATCTGCTTGGTCTTGCGCTCATCATTTTCGTACTTGGATTGGTTCCAGTGGCAGGTGTGTTTATCTCACTGGCACCGCTCGGCCTGATCGCTTTCAGTGTCGGCGGCATTCAATATGTGATTTATCTAGTTATTCTGATCGTGGTGATTCATGCGATTGAGGCCTATTTCTTAAATCCGAAGCTGATGTCATCCAAAACGAATTTACCGATCTTCTTTACCTTTGTCGTACTTATTTTCTCTGAGCATCTGATTGGAATTTGGGGCTTGATTGTAGGTATTCCGTTGTTTGTTTTCTTCCTTGATCTGATTGGGATAAAACGCAAGCAAGAGAAGGATACTTGATTCAGCACTACAGATTCCACCCTTGTATAGTGACTATTGATTCATCACGAATGCCTGCGAAGCCGCAGGCATTTTTTTATTGCCCTTTTGTTCATAGGAAAAAATCGCTGACGCTCATCATCATGCAGGAGGTGTCCAACGGCATTATCAATGCATTCTCACTTATTTTTTAATTCTCTTGTTAGCTATAGTACACTGAATATGCAAGATTAGATCAAGTTAAAAGAAATGAGATGATCGGATGGAACAGAAAATTAAGGTATTGGCTATATCGGGTAGCCTTCGTCAAAAGTCCTCCAATACAGCGCTTATGAAGGCTACTATTGGGCTGGCTTCTGAAAATATGATATTCACAGTCTATGATGGATTGGGGGATCTCCCGCATTTTAACCCTGACTTGGATGTAGATGAGGGGTCAGCTTCCGTAAAAGAGCTACGGGAGCAATTGAAACAAGTGGATGGAGTGCTGATCTGTACACCGGAATATGGGAATGGTGTGCCGGGTGCTTTGAAAAATGCCTTGGATTGGCTCGTATCTTCAGGTGAATTTGTAAATAAACCTACAGCGGTCATTAGCGCGTCACCGTCTCCTATGGGCGGCCATCTTGCGCATGCCTCGCTGCTGCTCACATTGCAAATGATCAATGCACAGATTGTAAAGAATGGAAAGGTCATTATTCCGCATATCACCTTGAAGCTAAATCAGGAAGGTGAAATTACAAACGCTGAAACTAGGCAGGAGCTAGAAGCATTACTTCAAGGGCTTGAGCAAGCATGCTCAAGCACAGGAACTCTTTAGATTTTTGAAGTTTAATAAAGGAAAAGCAGCGGCAGTCTAAGATTTCATTTTCACCTTCGAAGCTGCCGCTTCCTCTTTTAATTGATTTTAAAGTTTGAATTTTAGACAGTGTCCAATAAGCTCTCGTATACCTTTAATCGGGCATATACCGTTTCGAGTATGGGGTAAACAGTATTACCGGTTGCAGCCAATGCAAGCAGTGAACCATGTAGATGACTGGCTTCAACCGGAAGCTTTTTAAGCATATCGCGTTGCATGGATGACATCATCTCTGGTCGTAAGGATTCCATCGTTTTCAGTGTATGAACTTCCATCTCTGAATCAATCGGCATCCCCGCGTTGCGAGCAAGTGTGACAATCTCATGCAGCAGCTTTTCGTAAATAGCACGTGACTCTGCCGTGGCAAGTATAGCTCCGACCGAGGCATCCATCAGTGTTGTAATTGCACTCAAGCTGGCAACGAATATATATTTCTGCCAAACTTCACGCTGGATATCGTGGCTTCGTGCCACTGTGAAGCCTGCATGATCAAGATGATTCAGCAGCAATTGTGTACGCTCTGATTGCACTCCGTTCCATTCACCGAAGACGATACGGTGGAACGGACTTGTCTGAACAATAGAACCATCATGATCCAACGTAGTTTCAATATAACAAAGTCCGCCCAGCACTTTTTCAGAACCGAATTGTTTGCGCAAAAAGTCAAAATGTTCGTAACCATTAAGTAACGGAAGAATCATGGTATGATCACCGACATAAGGCTCAAGATCGAATTGCAATTGGGGAAGATGATACGCTTTGACCGAAATGATAATACAGTCGAACGGATCGGCAGCTTCACCATTTGTAATAGCACGGATTGGCGTCTGGAAATCTCCATGAACACTTCTAATAATCAGACCGTCTTTTGCCAACTGAGATTTTTTTGAAGGGCGTACGAAGAAGGTCACGTCTTCTCCTTTTTGAACAAGAAGTCCCCCGAAATAGCCTCCAATCGCCCCTGCACCTACAATCAGAAATCGCATTATAGGGTCCCTGCCTTTACTTTTGCATTCCCGTATAATCCTTCTACTACGTTCTCATCTGCCTTAAAAACATGCTCCTCGCCTGGAAAAGAATGATTCTTCACGTCTTCGACATATTGCCCGATGCTGTTGCGAATCAAAGCACCTATATCCGAATAGGTTTTTACGAACTTTTTCTCCCGGTAAGGAGCTGAGTATTGTAACATGTCATGATACACCAAAACCTGGCCATCACAGTATCTCCCTGCACCGATGCCTATGACCGGAATAGATATTTCTCGGGTGATGCTCTTCGCCACTTCCTCTGTCACCAGCTCCAACACGATGGCAAAAGCTCCCGCTTGCTCCAGGGCCCGGGCATCATTTAGAAGGCGCTCAGCGGCCTGTGAGTTTTTACCTTGAATGAAGTATCCGCCGATTTGATGCACAGACTGTGGTGTAAGTCCGATATGCCCCAGTAGTGGGACGCCGGATTGAACAATTCGCTTCACGGTGTCGCAAATTTCCATGCCCCCTTCTAATTTCACGGCATGGGCATGTCCCTCTTGCATGAGCCTGCGCACATTAGTAAGGGCTTCTTCACTACTCCCGTGGTACGTCATAAATGGCATATCCGCAACAATAAAAGTATGTTCCGCACCGCGCACGACAGACCGTGTATGATAGACCATATCATCCATAGTGACGGGCAGTGTGGAGTTATAATTAGATAACACATTACCTACGGAATCACCGACAAGGATGATATCGATCCCGGCTTCCTCAGCCAAACGAGCAGATGGATAGTCATACGCCGTAATCATACTTATAGGTGAACCTTCTCGTTTCATTTTCTTCAATTGCAAAATATTAAGTGCTTTCGAGGTTGCCATGGTTGCATTCAAATCCTTTCCTACCTTTATTTTAGATCACAAAAAAAACCTTTCAGCACATGGCTGAAAAGGTCCGAAAGGCAAAAAAAGAGTCAATTTGCGACCGTTCTTTTGTCTCGGTCCTTGCGGATCAGAGCAAAATCCAACGAGTTCACCTCCATAGGCTCACACATCTACATATTGAATTACAGTAACTAGAGTACCGTTCGAATGTATCGATACAGCCTCTCACGGAAGTATACCAAAATATAGGGCTGTTGCATAACATTCTCTACTATATGAACAAAACAAGCCCCTCCAACTTCCTATTCGGAAGTGAAGGGCTGTCAGCTTGCAGATACAGTATGTGAAATATCGCTAAATCTTTAGGACGTGTATGAGGTCACGGACGGTCGATAAATTCATATAGAAAGGATTGACCCTCCCGATAGAATTCTAATTGTAACATGGGACTATTGTATGTGGAGAGCGTGATATAATAGGGCACAAATCGTTTTATAGATGATGACTCAAGCAGAGGAGTGAAGGCTGGTGTATGAACAAATTGTAGCGTATGGTCTGAGCCAAAAAGAGGCTGTTAAGGATTATCCATTCGGTGCTGAAACGCTAGTACTGAAAGTTGGAGGCAAGATGTTTGCTCTATTATCTGAAAAGGACGGCATTAGCCATCTATCCTTGAAATGTGATCCGATCATTGCGGTAAATCTGCGTGAACAAAACAAGGCAATTAAGCCAGGCTATCATTTAAATAAAAAGCATTGGAATACGATTGAGGTTGATGCTACCTTCCCACTGGAGGATTTGTACAGCATGATCGACCATTCGTATGAGCTAGTCTTCAAGAGCTTAACCAAAGCGCAACGCGAAGCGATTACGATGAGAATACGGGCAACGGATTTGTAAAGGGCTGGTGAAGCCCTTAGGTTGTATCCAAAAATACTTACTAACATTATTATAGTTTTACTTGACAGAAAACACGAATAGATATATTCTTAATTTAAAGATAATTCATTTGAAAATAATATCAAGGAGTGGAACTTAACATGAGCGAACTGGTGAATATTATTCAAGAGAGAAGATCAGCTTCTAAATTTATTCCTGATGTTACTATAGATGCAAAAGAACTAGAAGAAATATTTCAGTTGGTGAAGTTTGCTCCATCGGCTTTTAATTTACAGCATACGCGCTATATCGTAGTGCAGGATGCTGATACCAAACAAAGACTGCATGATGAGGCAAGTAAGCAGTATAAAATATTAACGGCTTCGGCGACCATTGTAGTGCTGGGGGATACAGAAGCTTATACCAAGGTAGCTGACCTCAACGAAGGATTCCTGAATTTAGGTGTCCTAAGCAAGCAGGAATATGATAGTACGGTGGAATCGGTAACTCAGTTTTATCGCGAGCGGGGACCTGTCTTCCAGAGAGAAGAAGCGATCCGTAATGCCAGTCTGTCGGCTATGCAATTGATGTTGATTGCCAAGGACAAAGGCTGGGATACTTGCCCGATGATCGGTTTTGATCCGGCGAAGGTGCAGGAAGTACTGAATATTCCAGAGCAATTTGTACCCGTGATGATGATTATCTTGGGTAAAGAGGACGAATCGGGTCAGCGGGCACGGGGATACCGCAAGCCGGTTGGACAATTTGTCAGCTACAATGGATTTTGAAATTTGTAAATCATTTGTGTAAATAAATCATCATGTTAATGAAGGAGTGATAAAGATGTCATTGAAAACCGCTGGAATTCACCATATCACGTCCTTTGCAGGAGACCCGCAGGGCAACGTTGATTTTTACGCAGGCGTACTTGGTTTACGATTGATTAAAAAGACGATCAACTTTGATGCTCCAGAAGTATACCATTTGTACTTTGGTAATGAAGAGGGCAGCCCGGGAACGATCATTACCTTTTTTCCAGCTCCGGGTACACGCAAGGGTAAGATTGGAGGTGGACAGGTCGGGATTACGACGTATGTCGTGCCGTCCGGTGCTTTGGAATACTGGGAAAACCGTCTGCACAGCTTGAAGGTGTCTTTCACGAAGGCCACTCGTTTTGGCGAGTCATTCATCCAGTTCCGAGACAACGAGGGCTTGCATCTGGAGCTGGTGGAGCGGGAAGATGGCCCGGTGAACACGTGGACAGCTGGCGGCGTGCCTACGGATAAAGCTATCAAGGGCTTTGGCGGGGCGGTACTGTACAGTGCGGATTCCAAGCATACGCAAGAGGTGTTGGAGAACGTCCTGGGGATGACTCCCATCGGAGAAGACGCAAATGCAGGCTACATCCGCTATCAGGCGACAGGTGATTTGGGCAACCTGATCGACATTCCGGTCAAAGATGTCCCGTGGGGGAATGGCGGCGCCGGTACGGTTCACCATATTGCCTGGCGCGCGCAGGACGATACGGAGCATCAGGCGTGGAACGAATGGGTTCATCAGCATGGTTTTGGGACCAGTGGTATTGTAGATCGCCAATACTTTAATGCCGTATACTTCCGCGAGCGGGGCGGTATTTTATTCGAGATCGCAACCGATCCACCCGGATTTACCGTGGATGAGGAATTGAATGAGTTAGGGCACAAGCTGATGCTGCCTGAATGGTATGAGCCTCAGCGCACCCAGATTGAGTCTAACCTGGTTCCCATTGAACCTAGAGTATTAAAACAGGATTAATCTGCTCGATCCAAACAATCATATTTAGAAGCAAAAAGGTCCAATGCGGGAAGATTTCTACCGTGATTGGACCTTTTTTTGCATGTGGAATTGTCATACTAACGTATAAATAAGCGTGGAAGAGTTGGCTAGATCATGAGCAGTTCACGAATCTCCAGCTCGGTCAGTGCCGAAAGGGTTTCTTGCCCCGGTTGAATGACCTGGTCGATCATGTTTTTCTTTTTTTGTTGCAGCTCATACATTTTATCCTCTACCGTGCCTTGGGCGACGAGACGAATAACCTGTACGACTTTTTTCTGACCCATTCGGTGTGCGCGGTTGGTAGCCTGCTCCTCTACAGCGGGATTCCACCACAGGTCATACAGAATGACTGTATCTGCGCCGGTGAGGTTCAGGCCAGTGCCTCCTGCCTTTAGGGAAATCAGGAACAGCTCGCGTTCTCCTTCGTTGAAGCGACTGCACAGCTCGACTCGTTCCGGAGCGGGAGTCTGCCCATCCAGGTAAAAGTAGGACACCCCTTCTCGAGCAAGCTCACGTCCGATCATTTGAAGCATCGTAGTGAACTGTGAAAAAATGAGTATCCGTTTCCCGGAGCTGAGACATTCCGTAATGATCTCCAACAGCTGTTCAAATTTGGCGGAGCTTCCCGTATATCCTTCGATGAACAAGCCCGGATGACAGCAGAGCTGACGAAGTCGGGTCAGACCTGCGAGAATTTTGATTCGATTTTTCTGAAATCCTTCCTCGTTGAGATGCTTCAACGTTTCATGCTGGAGCTTGGCCAGATAGGCTGTATACAACTTTTTTTGATCTGGCAGAAGCCGGGATACCTGCACGGATTCGATTTTCTCCGGCAGCTCCTTGAGGACATCGCTCTTAAGACGGCGCAACAGAAACGGACGAACCCGCTTGGCAATCACATTTCGAGGCAGGTTGTGAAACACTCTTTTCCCACCGGGAAATAGCGCAGGAAATACAACGTCGAATATGGACCATAACTCTTCCAATGTATTTTCTATAGGCGTTCCTGTCAGGGCAAAACGGTAACGGGCTTTTACATCCTTAACAGCTTGTGCCGTCTGGGTGGCATGGTTCTTGAAAGCCTGCGCCTCGTCCAGTATGAGCGTATGAAACGATGGCTTGCTGTACACATCTGCATCGCGCCGTAGCAACGGGTAGGACGTAATGACGACGTCATAACTGGCGGCATCCCGTATGATCCGGCCGCGTTCTTCTGGGCTGCCATCTGCGATAGTGACGCGGACGTGTGGAGCAAATTTCTCCAGCTCATTCCGCCAGTTGTACACCAGTGATGCAGGGGACACGATCATGGCTGGAAGCTGCTGGCTGCGAATCTCCGGCAATACTGAGACGAGAAAGGCGATACTTTGCAGCGTTTTACCCAGCCCCATATCATCTGCCAAAATGCCCCCAAAACGGTAATGCGCCAATGTCTTAAGCCATTGAAAGCCGTAAACCTGATAATCTCTCAAGATTGGAGCAAGCATGTCTGGAACTGGAAAGTCGAGATGGTCTGGGTTACGTATATTTTCCAGCAGCTGGCGAAAGGTTTTACCCAAAGTCAGGTTTTTTCCATGATCGTGAGGATCAATTAAGTACAGTCCTTGCGTGACGGGAACACGAATTTGCGCTGCATCCAGATCGCTTTTGCGGATACCTGTTTCATTCATGAACCGAATCAATTCCTTGTACTCCTCTGTTTCCAACGGCAGCAAGGCACCATTCGGCAGACGGTGATATCTCTGTTTTTCCTCTAACGATTTGAGCAGTTTGCGAATTTCCGGTTCCGGAATGCCCTCCATATCAAATTTAAATTCAAGCCAATCCGTACGTTCATCCCATTCCGCCCGTATCCTTGGGGTAGGCAGAGTATTGTTTATTTTCGCTTTGACTGCACCTGTAGCATAGACGTCCAGCAGCTTTTCCAGTTGAGGAACAGTATGGTACAAAAAATCATACTCTGCATCATCATCTTCCATAAAATATCCGCTGTCTGTTCTGGCAAAGGAGCTATGCTCCATCAGTTCTAAAATCCGCTGCTCCTGTTCCCCATCACGTATCAGAATTCGGTCGTTACCAGGCGTTCGTGCATCTGTTTCCAGCGGGTTGATGATGATATCCCCATATTGGAACTCCAGCCCTGCCAGTAGCTTGTCTCTTACCCGGTCCAGATATAGCTTTGCCTTCAATGGCTGCTGTGTGACCCGATCTGAGACGGACCGAGTCATATGAACACGTCCGAGCTTCATTAACCCGGGTACAACCTTGTCCATAAAAGATTCCATCTGCTCTGGCGCAATCAGAACTTTTCGCCTGTGGTGTACCTCTACCATCCGTTTTAGCTCGGACAAACGCCGTAAGGGATCGGCCTTCTGTTTGACAAGCTTGCCATCGGCAATGACGACACCATAGTCCTCCATGATGGTCAAGTCATCCAATCCTTGTATGCTTAGCTGGTAGCCTTCGGTTACGGCCCCGGCCTCATCAAATTCAAATTGCAGTGGAAGCATCAGGTCGGATTGGGGAATACCCTCGCTCATGTTTTCGTGAATTTCAAAGTAGACGCCCTGTGCTGTTGTCAGCAAGGGGAGCAGCTTTTCCCAAGCCGCAGGCGGAATGAGGAGCATTCGCTCGCCGCTCATATGACTACTGGAAGATGAATACGTGCCTGAAGTTTCCCGAATCATACGCTCATGGTGGCATACCTGGGATAATTGCTGGAGAATAGCGTCATGTTCAGGTCGGAAGCGGTACAACTCAGGCTCGTACGAGAAGCTTTTCGTGAACATGTAGCTATCCCCACGGTCAATACTATCCAGAAACGGACGAATTTTCTGGACGATATATAATCGTTTGGGGCCAGCCTTCATTTCTACACCAAACATATATTTTTGGTAACCGTAGGCAAAAGGCCGGATGACAAACTGAAAATCCAAGACCGCACGAGTATCCAGCAGGGTAGGCGTGCTGCGAAGCGGTCGCTTGCGGTCAAATAGTTTTAACATACTGTCGGTCAGCTGGAGATCCCCTTGTGTGATGTCAGAGGATCGTGCCGCTCTAGCAGTGTGATCATATGGAGCATCTGTAGATGTGTACATCCCGTCTGAATCCATGCTTCCTGCTGTATCTGGGGTAGTACCGGGATGAAGTCTGGAGGCGTAGGAGCGTACAGACAGACTTTTTCCACGGCGTATATCATGGGCGTTAAGGAGAACAGCAGCGATATGTTTGCAATATCGTCCGGTGTTCTGAAATGTGCTACAGGTGCACTCTGCTCGGATACTTCCATTGGATCGGATCATCGCCGCAACAGCATAAAAGCTGCTTCCTTTGACCGTAGCTTCGTATACCCCTTCATCATGATCTATTTGTGTAAAGGCCACTCTTTTGGCCCGGTAATAGGCATCCCCGTCGTCATAAGCAGCTTGACTGCATAGTTGTCTGATGGCTCGCCGGGTAAGTTCAAAACTCATGATTCGTAATCCTTTCCTGAGTTATTCCGTTTTCTTACATGATAACAGAACAGACAGGAGGATGGACACTTGGGCGCGAAACGTAACTTTACAAAAAAAGGAGAGCAGAAAAAAACAGGCCTTGGTCCGTCATTGAACCAAAGCCTGCCAGGTGGCTACAGCTATATTATATGTCGGGCAGTCCTTCTTCTTGCTCATGGACACCCAGCGCGTTACGTGCCATCTCCATATATTCATCTAGCCCGGATTTGAGGGCGAATTCGGCGATAAGCACAGGGTAAGCCGCGGTCAGTTCAACGATATGTTCGCTCATACGCGGCCATACACGTCCGCCTGCTGCCTCGTAAAGCTTCAATAAACGAGTAAGCTCTACTTCTCCGAACAAAGTATAGTAACTCGTAAAATCAATCGCCGGATCAGCTACTTCGGCCTCGGTCCAGTCCAGCATTCCAGTAACCTCTGTATTCGAAGAGACTAAAATATGGCCTGGGTGCAAATCACCGTGTACAAGTACGGAATATTCCGGCCAGTAGCTATCGTCTGTCAGCCAGGTTTGCCATCGTTGCCATAGCTCGCCAGATACACCAAAGACGCTCCTTATTTCCTTCATCCGCTGGTCCATCAATTGCCGAACTTCGTCGTGCTGCCTTACGCGGACACCGAAATTTGCTGCCTGTTGGTGATCCGTCCGGTGCAACGCGGCTAGGGCTTTAGCGAGCGAAGCAACGAATCTTTCCGTCAGAGCCTCAGGATTGATGAACCATACGTAGCTTTTGGTTTCCATATCAATGGTAGCGGCAGGAGTGCCCTCCAGTTGAGGGTAGGCGATGAACTCTGGACTATACACTTGCCAATCCGGTACCGCTACAGGAAGAGTATCCCGAATCAACTGAAGCACTTTGTGCTCGTAAGCGGCTGATTGGACCACATCTGTTCGTCGCGGTGTACGTAGAACCCAAGGGGTACCCTGAATGTCTTTGGCGAATAGTGCCCGGAAATCTAGCCCGGACTCGTTGAGCTCTAATCCTTCATGTAGTATGTGAAGCCCGTTGCTTTTGGCAAGGGCCAATATATCACTAACGTCTTTTGAGTTAGTCAAGGAACGCTTTTCAGTCATATGAAACACACCTCATTGTTCAGATTTAGTTTAAAAAAAGGTAACTTAAACAAGCCTCAACCTTCCATATAAAAAAACGGGTTGAGCTTCATTGAAAAGCCTATCCTTTTATCTGAGACGCATGTAGTGAGTACACATGAAAGAGCAAACCTCCTTTACAAAATAGGGCATCTAACCCAGCACCAATATAACATCCTACATTGGAGGATGTCTACAATACGAGGAATAATATAAATGGCTACCCCAGTTCGCTTATCTGTGAGTTAGAGAAGTTTTTACAAGCTGCACATAGCAGGATACAATGGAAGTGTTAAAGAAAGGAGGCGGATACTTTTGCAAAATGAAGAGAAAAAGACCGATTCCAAATCCGGCTCATCCAAATGGTACCTTGGTAGTGCAGCAGCATTGCTTCTTCTGAAAGGTAAGTCGTTACTTGCCCTTTTAAAATTCAGTAAATTTGGCGGTGCGCTGATATCTATGGCGATAACGATTGGCACATATGCGATCATTTACCCGTGGGGATTTGCGGTCGGATTCGTGTTGCTGTTGTTTGTGCATGAGCTGGGGCATGTATTGGCCGCCAAGCGCAAGGGGCTTCCCGTATCAGCACCGTTATTTATTCCTTTTCTCGGGGCGCTGATCACAATGAAACGGCAACCTTTGGATGCGCAGACAGAGGCTTATGTAGCCATGGGCGGCCCGTTACTGGGGACGGTTGGGGCTATGGCGGTATACGCAGGAGCCTATGCAACAGACAGTCCCCTGTTGTATGCGCTCTCGTATGTCGGATTTTTCCTGAACCTGATCAACCTGCTGCCGATTCATCCGCTCGACGGAGGACGGATTTCCACGGCAGTGACGCGTTGGCTGTGGCTGGTGGGCCTATTGGGTGGAATTGTAGTCGTAGTATATTTAAAATCCTTTTTATTTTTCTTGATATGGGCGTTCTTTGCCTACGATTTGTACAAAAAATATGTTAAACGCAATAAAGAGGAGGTTAAGGTCCAATCCTTTTTGCAAAAGCCGCTGGTGAACGTACAGCATCTGTATGAGCAAGGATATCCGCTGCCCGGACCGGAGCACACGCGCAGATTATCTTTTAATACCTACTCGGATTTGGAGGGGCAGCAATATGTGACGGTGTATATGGAAAGTCTGGATGTGGAACAGACGCTTCTGCTGCCACAGCAGTGTCTTGTCCAGCATGTATGGCTGAACGGTGTGGAACATATACCGACGCCGGATGCGTACCAGCTCAGATTGCTGTGTGGGATTGATTGCATTCCGTTTGAAAATGATAAATATTACGAAGTACCCGCATCATCGCGCTGGAAATTCGGCATCGGTTACTTGGCTTTGGCCGTATTTCTGATGGGGATGATGTATGTGGTGCACCAGCATATAGGGGATATTAGGCTGTGATTCGAGTAATGAGATCTTAGTCAAGATTTTAGATCATTAAGGCAACGGTAGAGCTTATAGAAAATAGAGTCAAAAGAGCGCGACAACCGCAATATTCGGTGTCACGCTCTTTTTTTTGTATGAATAGCAGGGTGGAGCCCTTGCTATCCGTCCTTATATCTTAAATCCTTTGTGCATCAGTAATCGGCTTTAACGTCTGACGGTATTTAAGTGGGCTGGTGCCTGTCCAGCGCTTGAACTGTCTGCTGAAATGAGCCAGACTGGAGTATCCGAGCAGGGAAGCTACCTTGTTGAGTGGCAGATTGGGCTGCTGGATCAGCACCTTAGCCTCATGCAGCTTGGTCTCCGATAGATAGTGACGTGGAGAATAGCCGTATACCTTGCGGAACACTTCCTGGGCATAGCCAGGACTGATCCCGAGGGAAGCCGCCACATCTTCAAGGCGGAACGCTTGCTCGCCAGATTCATCTTCCCGATAAGGTTTAAACCTTGATTGAATGGCTTCCATGATGGCCTTGGCATATTGAACGGATGAAGGCGCAATTCTGGGCTCCAAACCGGTAGATATCATTTGCGAGAATATCCCGAATAGCTCAAATAAGGCAATTTGCATACGAAAACGGTCTGCTGTCGTATATTCTCCGCTTTCTTGCACCATGCCAATCCAGCTATGGACGACCTTTTGCAGCTTGGTATTCGTTTCAGTACCCGCTGGGAAAAAGAGCTGATTGCTCTTAATCATTTCCTGACGGAACAATGGATCATCGACATTAAAATGAGAGCTAAAATAGTACATGCCGTTTGGGGAAACACACTGACTCACATGTTTGAAGCCAGGCGGAATGATTAAAATATCACCCTCCCCAACCGAATATACGTTATTTTCCATAATCGTTTCCTGACGACCTTCTAAAATGAGTGCAATTTCAAAACCGATATGAGATTCCTCAGGCATGCACCAATCCGCTTTGACCCGGTGAATATGGGCGCCAAAAAATTTCACATTCCAGTCAATAATGGGCAGCCATCGGCAATCGTGGAATAGAGCTGGATCAACATCAGGATTTAATATCATCAGATCACCTTCGATTAGGGCAAATTTTACACCGCTTAGACAATCTCATTGTATCTAACATTTAACTATAATAAAAGAGCGTTTACAAATGCTATAGTATAAGCTTTTACATAAAAGAAAGCGCTTATATGTAGATTTTTTGAAAGCGATGCCATATTGTAATCAGGAGGAGCTATGGAAACAACATCGAAAGAACGTGTATCGTATTACGTTTACTTTTTGGGGAGCAACGCAATTCTCTGTCTGGTCGCCTCTTTTGCGATGCTATTTTATACGGATTATGTTGGCATATCTGTTTCTATTATCGGTACTTTATTCGTACTAGCCCGTATATGGGATGCCCTTAGCGCTCCGATCTTCGGTGTGATCATTGACCGGGCCAATCTGAAGGGCGGCTTGTTCAAACCGTGGACGAATCTGGCTTCCATCATTTTGCCGATACTTACTGTACTTATTTTTCTCGTTCCTAATGATGCGTCGCTTACCGCCAAGGTGATTTATATCGCCGTCACGTATCTGGCATGGGAAATGTGTTATACGATCAGTGATGCGCCTGGCTTTGGGTTGGCTACACTGATGACGAAAAATACGCATGAACGTGATCTGTTAATGTCCAGAGGCCGGACGATGGTCTTCTTGGGTTTTATGGTCATCTCCTCATCTTCGGTAGCTGTGGCCAATCAGATATCATGGCCAATTTTGGCACTGATTGTTGCCATAGCGGGTTTGATACTCATGAACTTTACTCGCTTTAATGTCAAAGAACGGTATTCCAACAAGGCGGAGAAGGTTACGCTCAAGCAAATTATGACGTATCCATTGCAAAACAAGCAGCTTTTATTTTACCTGACGTCGTTTATGATGCTGTCTATGACCAATCTGCAAGGGATTGTCGTCAGTTACTTTGCCTTATACAACTTGAAAAATCCTATTTATATTTCCATTCTCATGTTCATTTCCTTGGGTGTGCAGCTGCTCACTGCGTTGATTTTACCACCAATTATTAAAAGATTCGGCAAGTGGAAAGTGAATGTCGTCAGCTTGATTGGATTGTTTACTACGGGCTTGTCCTTATTTGTAATCGGTTACAGCAACCCTGTTGTCGTATGTGTATTTGCGGTTCTTTTCGGTTTGTTCAGCTCTGCACCACAGCTCATGGTACCGATGTTTACGGCCGATTGTGTGGAATATGGCGCATTCAAAAAAGGCGTACGTGCCAGTGGTACCGCTTTTGCTACCCAAACGTTTGCAGGAAAACTGGGGGGAGCGGCAGCCAGTGGAATCGTCGCTTATGCGCTTGCCTTTGCAGGCTATGTCCCGAATGTACCGCAGACCGGACAGGTTCTCACATGGATATTCGCGCTCTATGCAGTAGTACCTGGAGTGGGGGCCTTAATTACGGCAGGTCTGTTTGCATGGCTGTACAAGATTAAAGAAAAAGACGTAGAAGGCTGGCTGGCAAGTGCGAAAAAAAATCTACAACAGGCAGATTCTGCGAAGCAGGGTGTTGCCGACAAGACGATATCCGTTCCATCCCTGAAAAAACCGCATAACAGCCACGGTGTTTGAAAATAACCTTATATAGCTCCACATACCCTATTACGAACCTAATTGGAGGACGACTTGATGAAAAAGCTACTGTACGGTGTTGCCTATTATGATGAGTATATGCCATATGACCGTTTGGACCAGGATATCCAAATGATGAAGGATGCGGGCATCAACGTGGTGCGGATTGCCGAATCCACTTGGAGTACGCATGAACCGCAAAATGGCGTGTTTGATTTTACCTCTGTGGATCGGGTGCTGGACGCCATGCATAAGGCGGGTATCGAAGTCATTGTGGGGACGCCCACCTATGCCGTACCCACATGGCTAGTGAAGGAGCATCCTGATGTATTGGCAACAACGCCTCAAGGTCCGGGCAAATATGGAGCTCGCCAGATTATGGACATTACGAACCCGGTGTACCTGTTCCATGCCGAGCGAATCATACGCAAGCTGATCGGACGGGTGAGTCAGCATCCGGCGGTCATTGGCTTTCAGACGGATAATGAGACCAAGCATTACCACACGAGTGGGCCCAATGTGCAATTGCAATTTGTAAAGTATTTGCGGGAGCGGTTCGAATCGCTGGAGGAGCTAAACCGCAAATTTGGTCTGGACTACTGGAGTAATCGCATCAATAGCTGGGAGGACTTTCCTTCGGTGGTCGGAACGATTAATGGAAGTTTGGGCGCAGCCTTTTCCCAATTCCAGCGCAAGCTGGTGACGGATTTCCTGGCATGGCAGGTCGCGCTGGTGAATGAATATAAGCGGGAAGACCAATTTGTTACGCAAAACTTTGATTTTGAATGGAGAGGTCATTCCTTTGGTGTTCAGCCAGACGTGGATCACTTTGCGGCATCGCAAGCCTTTGATGTGACTGGGGTGGATATTTACCATCCATCACAGGATGATCTGACCGGAATTGAAATTTCCTTCGGTGGCGATGTAGCGCGTTCGACGAAAAATAACAACTATCTAGTGCTGGAAACGGAAGCGCAGGCTTTTACCCACTGGGTTCCCTATCCGGGGCAATTGCGTCTGCAAGCGTTCAGCCATCTGGCTTCTGGAGCCAATATGGTGGCATACTGGCACTGGCATTCCATCCATAATTCCTTCGAAACCTACTGGAAGGGTCTGCTCAGCCATGATTTTGAACCGAATCCTGTGTATGAGGAAGCACAGACCATAGGGAAGGATTTTGCAAGATTGTCTCCGCATTTGGTCAACCTGAAAAAGAAAAATAAAACGGCGATTCTGGTCAGCAACGAAGCATTGACGTCGATTGACTGGTTTAAATTTAATATGAGCAGCCCGTTGAATTACAATGACATCGTACGCCGTTTGTATGACGAGTTGTATAAACTGAATATCGGGACGGATATTGTTCATCCAGGTACAGAATCGTTTGACGACTATGATCTCTTGATCGTCCCGGTCCTCTATTCTGCCCCAGACGCACTACTGGAGAAGCTGAACCGATATGTGGAGAAAGGTGGTCATATAGTATACACATTCCGAAGCGGATTTACTGACGAGCATGTGCAGGTGAGAACGTCCCGGCAGCCGGGCGTGATTAGCGAAGCCTGCGGCATTCATTACAGCTTGTTCGTGGAGCCGAAGAAGGTGACGCTCAAAAATAATCCTTTTGAGGTGGCACCAGAGGACAATCAGGTAGATACGTGGATGGAGCTGATTACCCCGACGACCGCCGAAGTGTTGGCCTATTACGATCACCCGCATTGGGGAAAATATGCCGCGATTACGCAAAACCGCTATGGTCAGGGAACAGCGACCTACATCGGCTGTATCGTCAGCCCGGCGGTCATCCGCGAACTATTCAGCTCTGTAGCCAAAAAGGCGGGAGTATGGGGAGTGGATCAGGAAACGTCTTATCCGATCATTGTTAAATCCGGCACAAATGAGCTGGGACGGACAATCCGGTACTATTTTAACTATTCCGAACAAGCAGGCTCGGTGGTATATCCACATGGAGACGGCAAGGAGTTAATCGGGAGGCGTACAGTTATCCAAGGACAAACGCTTCCATTAGAGCCTTGGGGTGTTATAATTATCGAAGAAGCGTAAATGATGAATAATGAGCTGAAACCAACTTACGAATAATATCATATAGGTATTCTCCGGGAGTATCCGGTAAATGAAGCGCCCCTGCGAATTGCGGGGCGTTTTCGCATATGGCTGAGTAGAGGAGTGCATCGCTATGCCAACCCGAGCAGTCCGCTGGTTCCGGGCGCTGACGGCCCCGTATCGACGCAGCATTCAGCTTAAGCTGATCTTGACGATGATTGTTCTATCTGTGCTGCCGGTCATTGCTGTCACGGTGCTGGCTGCGGAAAAAAGTAGAGCTTCCATGGAAACTGAAGTGGTAGAGACGAACATGTCCAATATGAAATGGACGGGGATCTATATCAGCGACCAGCTAGATCGTCTGAATCATCTGATTTACAGCATTCAGATCAGCCCTGATCTGAGCGATTATTTGAATGAGCGCGAGCCTGACAATCTTTCGAGCCAATTTAATGCCCAGCGAAAAATGCTGAATACGATGGCGAATGTGTATTATTCGGCCGGAAGTCATGTGATCGGCATCCAGCTTTATTTGAAGCAATCGCAAACCCTGTTTACCTTTAATAGCATGCAAAATGAAATTACGACAGTGAGCGGTATTCCCCCACAGTATGCCGAGATGTGGCAAGCGAATAAGGATTATTCGATTCGTCCAAGCTCTGCTGACCCGGAACGCTTTACTTTGACGCGCAGTATTCGGCGTTTTGAAGATCAGAAGCAGACGGGAGCTATTTCATTGGATGTATTGTGGTCGCAATTCGATCAGACGCTGGGCCTGCTGGGACGAGGGGATCAGCATCAGGTGCTAATTACAGATGCGGATGGCAGGGTCATGTATCCAGCACAGGCTCGGCAGTCGCCTCCACCTGCAGGTGTGCTGACAGCTCTTCGTGACGTTAAGTCAGGCCCTGGAGTGATTCAAACTGCTGAACATTATGTGTTCTATAATGATCTGGATGTAGTTGGGCTAAAGCTGGTCAAAATCGTACCCACTTCCTCCATTAACCACAGTGCCTTTTCAACCATGCTGTATGGTATTATCGTAGGCGTGATTTCAATCCTGGTTTCCATCTGCATTGCCGTTTTCATCGCATGGCGGACTGCACGTCCGATTGTTCATTTGGCGCGTTCCGTACAGGAGCTGGATATGATCAAAGGACCGATTGGACAGCCAAGTACACGCCCGGATGAGATTGGGCTGCTGGAAAGAAGTCTGCATGGGATGGCAGGCCGAATTCGCGAGCATATTCAGGCGGAATACAGTATAAATTTGCAAAAAAAGACGGCTGAATTGAAAGCACTCCAAGCGCAGATTCATCCACATTTTCTGCAAAATACGCTGCAAATGATCGGAAGTATGGTATTTTCTCAAAAGCCGGAGGACACCTATGAAGTCATTCGGTCGCTGAGTGAGATGTTCCGTTACGTGGTACGGGAACCTCAGGATTTGGCCTCTTTACGCGCAGAGCTCGACCATGTGGGACACTATATGCGCATCCAGCAACGACGATTTCCACAAAGATTGGTGTTCCAGGTGGAGACGGAAGAACAGGCGATGGATATTCGACTGCCTAAGCTATCGCTTCAGCCATTGTTGGAAAATGCTTTTCAGCACGGTCTTGATCGAAAGGCGGGGGCATGGCAAATAGGGATTCGGGTGGAGATTATGAAACAAGATGTGTGTATTACGGTTTGCGATAATGGAAACGGCATGGCCCCGGACAAGCTGGAAAAACTACGGGCAAAGCTGGAAAACGCGTCGGAGGAACCGATCTGGGCGCAGGGTAGTCATATCGGATTGAGCAATGTGTCTTCACGCATACGGATGAATTTTGGAGTGCACTACGGAGTGACGATAGATAGTGAGCAGGGAGTCGGTACACGTGTCACCATCCGCATTCCATTCACCTCAGCAGAGGAGGGAAAAGTATGATCAGAGTATTAATTGTGGACGATGAGCCGTGGAACCGCGATATTCTGAAGACATTTGGCACATGGGAAAAACTTGGAATGTTGGTAGTGGGTGAGGCTGAAGACGGGGACGAGGCGTTCAGGCTGGTCGGGGAGTTAGCTCCCCATATTGTGATTACTGATATGCGCATGCCGGGTGCGGACGGAGTGGAGTTGCTGCAAGCACTAAATAACCATTGTCCTGATGTGAAAATCATTGTCGTGAGTGGATATGATGACTTTGCGTATGCCAAACATGCCATCCGTTATAAGGCCGTCGATTATTTGTTAAAGCCAGTCAATCCTGCAGAGCTGAATGCAGTGCTACTCAAATGCAAAAACGATCTGGAGGTCAAGGTGGCTGAACAGCAGCAAGAAGCGACAGAGCTGGATTATGAGTTTTTTCACAGGTTGACCCGGTATAAGCAACTGCTGCGTCTTTATTTTAATGAGCTGAACTGTGACGGGGTGAACTTAACCTGCAGGCAGGTTATGCAGGAGTTGGAGAGTTATGGAGCACCAAGTCCACATATGCTAGGCAGGCTGGTGCAGGAGCTTCTTTCCCTGCTGAAAGAGCTCGCAGCGGATAACGGGCTGGATAATTCTACGACAAAGGCAGGATTTCCACTGCCGCAGGATGCCGTATCCTCTGTAGAACATGCGCTGGAATTCGTATCGTCGTGCTATGTTCAGGAACTGGATCAGCTCATTCGGCAGCGGAAATACAAAAACAAACTGAATTTAGAAGAGGTACGGCGATATATCGACAGTCACTTTGCTGGGCCGATTACACTGGAGCAGTTGGCGAAAAACTTTTTTGTGAGCAAAGAGTATATGAGCAAGGTATTTAAGCAGGAGTATGGTCAAAATGTAACGGACTACATCGTAGAGCGAAGAATGGAAAAGGCGCGGGAATGGCTGGCCAATAAACAGATTTCAATTAAAGCAGTTGCGGAGATGGCAGGATATGAGGATGTGTCTTATTTCTATCGGGTATTTAAAAAGCATTTTGGCATGGCACCCGGTGAAATGAGGAAGGAAGTTTAAAAAAGTCCAATTCAATAAGCTAAGGGTGTCCAATGGCAGAAGTGACCTCCCACTCTATAATGAAAGCGTATACAAAACAAGCGGTACAAAGGAATTTGGCCTTACGAAGTTCGCACAGAGCTGAATAGAGGTTGAAGACCGGCGGCATAGCTGCTTTGAATAACAGCTGATTTGCCGATGGGTAACAGTTATTTTCAAAATAGGGGAGGTCATTTTTCATGAAAGTGTGGAAAGGTGTATTGAGCACGATGCTGGTTGGCACGTTATTGGCCGGGTGTGGAGCGAATTCTTCAGGCAGTGACAGCAGCGGTTCCGGTGGAGACGGCAAAACGGTGAATCTCAAAATGTTTATTGCTCAGCCCCGTTTGAAGGAGCACTACGATAAATACATTAATGCGTTCGTAGCGAAAGAGAAGAAAGATAAAAATATCGACGTTACGGTCCAACTGGAGATGCCGCCTGCTGACAACGCCGCACAAATTTTGAAGACAAGACTCGCATCCAACGATGCGCCGGACGTATTTGCATTGCACGCGGTGAATGAAATTCCTCCGTTTTATAAAGCGGGCTATTTGGAGGATTTGTCCGGTCAGCCTTTTGTTAACAAATTGATGGATAGTGTGAAGCCTTCGGTGACAACCAAAGACGGAAAGGTCGTAGCGGTTCCTTTGGAGACGATCTCATGGGGCTACTTGTACAATAAAAAGATATTTAAGGATTTGGATTTGCAGCCGCCGGGAACGTTGACCGAAATGAAGGCTGTGGTCGAGAAGCTGAAAGCGAATAATGTGAAACCGTTCCTGTTGTCCTACAAGGAATCCTGGATTCCACAGCTGTTTGTGCCACTTACGGCAGGTGCAATGATGAACACACAGAATAAGGATTTTATCGACCGGATGAATCAGGATAAAGGCTCTTTTTCCGAAATGAAGAGCATGTTCGATATTATTGATCTGGTAAATAGCAACGGTACTGACAAGGCGCTGGAAATCGGCGGGGATGATGGATCGGCTGCGTTTGCCTCGGGTAAAGCGGCGATGTGGATTCAAGGGCCGTGGTTCGCGGAAACGATTTTAAAATCGGATCCGAAGATGGATTTTGGGGTAGCACCGCTGCCGATCAATGACGATTCCAATGCGACATTGATTAATTTGTCCACTTCGACTTCGCTGGCTGTATCCTCTACAAGCAAGAATAAGGAGGTTGCGCTCGATTTTGTTAACTATGTGCTGGATGACAAGGATTCTAGCGCGTTCTATGAAGCATTGAAATTTAACCCGATCTCCAAAGTGCATACGTTTAAAAGCTATCCTTGGGTTAATGACGCTACCGAATACGTGAAAGCAGGCAAGTCGTACCAAGATCCATCTATCCCGCAAGCGGTTAAGGACGAGGCAGGCAAATCGCTACAATCCTATTATGCTGGTCAGCTCTCGCAGGATGACGTAATTAAGGCGCTGGATAAGGCATGGAAATCGTATAACAAAGTGAACAAGTAACGGTAACCTACAGAATTACACCGGGAGGGAGAGACTCCATGCCTTTTAAAATCTATAAAAAATACGTCATGTTACTGGCGTTTACAGCCCCGGCGCTGATCTTTTATGCTATCTTCCTGCTCATTCCAACGATCAGCGGCATGTACTACAGCTTTACAGACTGGAACGGATTGAATCCTAATTACAGCTTTATCGGCTTGGGGAACTTTGTGGAATCGTTGAAGGAAGACCCCGATTTTCTCAATTCCCTTTGGTTTACCCTTAAATACGTATTGGTCATGATTGTGCTGCAAAATGTACTGGCACTGGCACTGGCAGTGTTGATTGAGTCGCGTACACGTACCAAAGGATTTTTCCGGACGATATTTTTCATGCCCAATATGATCAGTACCATTATTAGCGCATTTATGTGGACCTTCGTTTTTTCTTCCGTGCTGCCACAGATCGCCGAAAAGACGGCTATCGCATTTTTGGGCCAATCGTGGCTGGGCGATCCGAAAGTATCTTTCTTCTCAATTATTATCGTGTCGCTCTGGAATGGTGTCGGTTATATGATGATCATCTATCTGGCTGCGCTTCAAGGTGTACCACAAAGCTTGAAGGAGGCTGCTATTATTGACGGGGCGAACGCATTTCAGACATTGCGAAGCGTAACGATGCCAATGATTACTCATGCGATTACGATCTGTTTCTTCCTGACGCTGAATGGTGCCTTCAAGGTGTATGAGGTCGTATACGGACTGACTGGCGGGGGGCCGGGGCGCAGTACACAGGTGATTACGATGAACATTTATGAGGAGGCCTTCTCCAACAACTTCCGTTATGGTTATGCGAGCGCCAAATCCGTTATTTTATTCGCAATCGTTCTCATTTTCACCCTGATTCAGCTGCGTGTCATGAAGAAGAGGGAGGTGGAGGCATGAGGCTGAAGAAAGCCAATTCCTTGTTGATTACGCTGATTCTGTGCGTGGGCGCAGTCGTGTCCTTCTTCCCAATCTACATGGCGGTAATTAACTCGTTTAAAACACAGGGTGAGATGTTTGCATCCTTTACGGCGCTGCCCACGAAGCTTCACTTTGAAAATTACAGTCAGGCTTTTCATCAGACTCATTTGCTGAACAGCGCCCTTAATTCCACGATTATTTCTTTTATCGGCATTGGTGGCATTGTGATCTGTTCGGCACTGGCAGGCTACAAGCTGTCTCGTACACAGGGGAAATTGAGTAGTGTGATTTTCTTCCTGTTTGTCGCATCGATGCTGGTGCCGTTTCACTCTATTATGATACCGCTTACGCGAATGGCAAAAGATTTGTCCGTTCAAGGCAGTACGTACGGCTTGGCCCTGATCTATATCGGCTTGGGTGTGAATATGGCGATCTTTTTGTATCATGGATTCGTCAAATCCATTCCTCGTGAGCTGGAAGAATCCGCACAAATGGACGGCTGTAATGAGTTTCAAACATTCTTTCGCATTATATTTCCATTGCTGCTGCCAATCACAGTTACCATTGCGATTTTGGATTTTCTGTGGATTTGGAATGACTTTTTGCTTCCATTGTTGATGCTGACGGATGTGAACCATTACACCCTGATTCTCTCGACCAATATGCTGTTTGGAGAGTACAACAAGGATTGGTCGCTTATTCTGGCCGCACTTGTGCTGACCTCCATCCCGGTTATCCTGATCTACGCCTTCTTTCAGAAATTCATCATGGAGGGCATTGCGGAGGGAGCGGTTAAGGGATAAGGTGGAAAGCCTTCCTATCAACAAGGAAGGCTTTTTCTCTGATTCAGCTTTTTTCGCGCCAACGTTTCAATAAAAAGATAGGAAGGGTTACAAACAAAATTGCAAAGGCTACAATGATCCACCACTGAGGGTCAATGATATACAACACGACTCCGATCAGCAGAACTGTTGTTATTATGGAAATTCTCACTTTCAACATTATTCTCTTACTCACCCTAGCTTCTAATTTTGGCAGCGTTATGAGGGTGATTGCAGTTAACGCAGCAAAAAATATGGAGGTAAATGAATTATAGATAATATCAGCTCCCTTGATTATTATGCATACCTCATATTCCACTGGGCTTAAAATGTTGAGAGTTTACTTGTAATAAGATATGCTTCTCATTTGAAGTTAGCCACAATTCCTTTACTTTTGAGTATATTGCAAACGCAACTCTTTATGGAAAGGAACGTTTATGTGAATTGTAAATGAACATCAAACAAAATCGATATAACTTGTTTAATCTATTGAGAGGGCACATGGAGATTGTTTGCCGCCCATAAAGTTAACAAGTAAAAGAAGAACAGGATGCCTATTATAACTCCAATTACGATAAAAAATTTCTTTTTCATCACTCTCTCCTCTTCATTACAATGAATAGGTCTTCCATTTGCAACAAGGGCTTTAATTTACGAATACCGTGACATAGTTTGTCTCATATACTATCTTTTCCTTTATCCAACTATAAAGGATGTGACCAATAACAAGCGCAGAACCAAGTACAAGGACTGTAGTGTGCCAAGTCCACTCTTGTATTCCACTAAGAAAGACAGGAGCGATACCTATGAGAACTCCGATCACTAAACCAACAATTATCACTACATCAGGTGTTTTGCTACCTTCACCTTTATTTTTTTGGAAAAATTAAATAAAGCGCCTTGGATTTAACTCCAAGACGCTCCCCTGCTTGTAATAACGGTTAGTTAATGTCTGATGGGTACTGACCAGTAGTAGCCCAAGCCTCGCCATCAACTTTGTTTCCGTCGGCTCTGAATTGAATTACGTATTTCCCTGAAGGCATCCCATTAGGGAATGAATTAAGACTATTCCACGTTAATGAGCCTCCTTTGCCAACAGTTTTATAGACATATTCTTTCCCGTTACCCTGCAAGCTCCAAGAGATAGTTGATGTTCCTTGATTCCGAACTTTAATCTTTACATGTCCATAACCTTTATCAACAGTTAAGTCCATCGTCGGACTTGTCCCACCAAGAACCTCATGTACCTCTTGACCAGTTTGTTGGATAACTATACCTCCATGATCCTTCGATACTTTAATCCCCGTAACTGGTGCGGCAGTAGCAGCCAGCGGAGCTACTGCCGTAAGAGCCAATACACCTGTAAGAATGATTACTGTGTTTTTAAACTTCATCAAAAATCGCCCTCTCGATTGGTATAATTTGTACTACTGACCAAGTATATCATTAAAAAAGGAATATAGTGTATATTTTTGTTAACAAAATGGTAAAAAGCATTAATATTCGAAAATATATATTTTATTCGAATATTGCATGACATATATTTCAAAGCTTATTGACAACTGTTAAATTATGGACAAAAATAGAATGCAATAATAAAAAGTTTTGGAATTTCTGTGTGGAAGGTGGATATGACATGAAGCATACACCTACGATTAGAGCAGAATTAGATAGTTACCTACAACAAAAGGGTTTGAGCTTAGCGCAATTCGGACAACTTGCAGGCATGAATAGGGGAATAGTAAGTGCTATTGTGACAGGGAATAAGTCAATGTCTGTTAACCAGCTTGACCTAATCACTGAGGCTATGGATTTACCAGAAGGGTATTTTTACGATCTGTTTATAGAAAACTACATCATCGACACCCCCCCGAATATGAGGCGAATCGAGCCATTTCTATTTCGTTGTGCGGAGTTGGACAAGTTGGATGCGATTAGTCGAGTGGTGGGAGCCATCATGGACAATCTACTGTATTCGCCCAAGCTATTTGAAATTGCAGAAGAATTGTTGAAGCAGGGAAGACATGCGGCTGCACTACTGCTCTATGAGGGTGTGGCTGAAGCGGAGAAGTATCAACATTCTGAACGATTGGCAGTCTGCCAATATCGTATATTCACGATTCAAGTTGGAAACGATCAAAGCCGGAATCTCAAGGCAGCAACGCTATTTGAATCCTTCGTGGAACGTCTGGATGAAATAGAACAGCTTGACGCGCTGAAGGATTTAGCAAACGTGTACAGGTCTTTGCGTAAATGGGACAAGGTTGAGGAAGTAGCTAGAACAATGAGAGCTAAAGCTGAAATCCAATATACTTTGGAACATCAACAGCAGAGTCGAATGCGTGATGAGTCTTCCAAGAAACTAAGTCGTCCACTGTTTGTGTACATCGCTTATGCTGATTTGTTGTGTTCAGGTTCTTGCGAAGCTAAAGGCGATTACCACCAAGCCCTACAGTATACATACGCCTACACTAATTTAGATTGGGTTTTGGAGAAGGACGAGGACACCCAATACTGGATGGGCTTGTTCCAAAACTGGGCAGAAGGTAACACGTACGTATATAAGCTTTTATCTGGAGATGTAAGCGTGCTAAACGATTATGTTCAATATATTATTGCATCAAGTGATAAAGTCGATAAGGAAATGATCGTAAAGCTTTTGAACGTAATGTTTGCAGCTAACCGATTTCAGTTAGACGTGAATGATATACTTAAACGGTTTGAAATGATTATTGATTCTTTTGTACAACAGCCATCATCGGATATGTATACCTATCAGGTAGTACCAGAGCAAACAACACGTTTTAAATATGAACTTGCTAAATACTACTTGAACAGAGGCAATTACTCTTATGGCTTCAGATACCTGCTAGACGTTTTATCTAAATCATTAGCCAATAACAAAGAATCCTTCTTCATTAGATGCATAAGATTATTTGAGCAGTTTAAACAATTTGCTGACGTTAGAACTTTTATAAAGTATGAAAGTTTAGTTAGTGTAGGGCAAAGAGAAAGATTATTTTACTATTAATATTTATGCCCTCTATTTTAGAATGAATGGTTAGACAATGTTAAAAAAATGGTACTGCTAATGATTGCAGCTAGTTTTTTGTTTATTGTTACTGTACCTGCCCAGACGCATGATATACAGCCTCATGTACAGCATGGAGGTGCTTAAGCGTAAGCAAACAAATCACCGCCATCCAGTGGTTGGCGGTGATTTGTTATTTTGGAGGAATTAACACATCAATCACCGAATACCTATCTTGAGGTGATCAGCATGAACCATACATATTGTATTTACAAATTTATCCAAACCAATCGTATTGATAAAACGAATACGGAAGTACTGTTGTGCAATCCGAAAGCATCGGTGACACCCTACTGGCTAAGCTGGTGGGGTGTTTTTATATTCATTTTTCAATCGATATCAAAATAAACAGTTGAAAAGCCGATATCATAATTACCAACTAATGAATACTTAGGAGGATTATAGATGGTCTTTTGGATTCTTTTACTTATAGTCGTGGGACTTATTCTTTCAGCGTTTATAGGCGGTTCTCGGATTGCGAGCAATAATCGTAAACAACCGAGAATAGAACGTATAGGTGAGGTGGTTGATAAGCGGGTAGATTGGACTGAAGGATCGTCTTCAAAAACATTTTATATAACTTGCGAGTTCGAAAGCAATGAGCGCAAAGAAATTTCAGTTAGTAACGATAAATATGGCCTTTTTGTCGTAGGGGATAAAATCAAAGTAACAAGCCAAGGTACTTGGAACTGGGTAGAACGTGTCATAATATGAGGGGATCAGCTTAATCTATATATTTATTTACATAATCACCCAAACGTTATATACTTCCCATATAAATCCGAAAGCATCGGTAGCACCCTGCTGGCATACGCTGGTGGGGTGTTTTAATAAGTTGGGAATTTAAATATGCTACGTAATATAAAAAGCCTTCCATTAATGGAGGGCTTTTGTTAGACGCTGAGTATGAGAATCATAAATCAATGTGGCTTATTACGCCTTTTCAAAAGTTTTATAACAAGTAGTATGCAGAAAAATACTGCAAAAGCAATCACAATCCACCACTGAGTATCAATTATATACAACACGACTCCGATAAGCAGGACTGTTATTATTGTAATTCTCACTTTCAACATCGTACCTTTGTCCACTCTTGTTTCCAATATTGGCATCTTTATAAGGATGATTGCAGTCAGTGCCGGAAAGAATATGGAGGTAAATGAATTATAGATAATACCAACTCCTTGATCTAATTACTCACCCCGGATTGTTCGGATTTAATGTATAAAACAACAACCTCCGCTAAGACAACTTTCACTTCGAGAAAATGCTGATAATAAAAATAAAAGTGAAATGATGATCAAAAATAGATATATACTGGAAATCCGTTTTCCGATTGTAGCTCCAAACTCCTTAGGATTTTTATATCCAATGATTAAACTGGGAATAAAAAAAATACTGGATAGAAAAATGGTGTAGTGAAACCTAGTATTATCAACACTGTTAGACCAGGCGGGCAATCCTAAAAAGGAAAGCAACTGGTCTCCCAATATGTAATTGCCAAATTCGAAAGAAACAGCCATACCAAGAAGAGATAAAAGCAGTGAAAGTGATCCCCAGCCTATTTTTTTTCTGTTATTTCTCAACAATTCAAAGATAATCAGTAAAATTACAATTGCTTGTATGCTATATGTCAACATGATTGAAAACATAAAGTACCTCCTTGAACACCAGAATCAAATGATAAGATGTCAATTTCGGAAATGAGTATACCATTTTTTGGAATGTTTTCATATGCCTTTCAATACAGCGATCGTATGATCAAATGGAACGCGAAGCGGCCTTAGCCATACAATATTTCATCTGAATGTAAAAGGAGATGATTATGTTGGCTACCTTCTCGGCCGCGCTTCAGGTGAAAAAGCGGATGGCCAAGCGAGTTTTAAAAATGTCCGGTGTCCACGGCATTGGCGTAGGGTACAGGGACCCTGCTCATCCCAAAAGAGGAGCCGCTGTCATTGTGTACACGGACCGTTTAGCGTCGGCCTCTACCGGACTCCTGTCGGCCACCGCATTAGGAAAGAAAACGAACGTTCCAGTCCGAATTGTAAAGACTGGAAAGATCAGAGCCAATGCCACGGACTACAAAGTGCGCATACGCCCGGTCATCGCCGGCTACAGTGTCGGGACGATTGAAGGCTCCGGTTCAACCGGACTCATCGTTGCCCCAACTGGAGCGCCGGCGACACGTTATCTTTTTAGCAATAACCATGTCCTCAATCCCTCCAATACAGACAATCGAGAGGCTACAATTCAGCCAGGCGGAGCCGATGGTGGGACGGTTGCCCAGGATCGTATAGGACGGCTTTATCGTTACGTACGCTTGAATCCCACCGGAACGAACCTGATTGATGCGGCGTTTTCGCTTCCGACCCGCAACAACCTGCTCAATCCGCGTTATGCTACAGTAGGAGCGATTCCGGGTCATGTGACCGCATATCGCATAGGGGAAAGATTGAAGAAGGTAGGGCGTACGACCGGGCGGGTCAATGGCACGGTAGAGTCCGTCTATACGGACCTGCAAATCAATTATGGTGGAGAGTTGGGCTTACTGACCTTCGAAGATCAGACGGTTATTAGAGGTACGACTCCCGTATCACTACCTGGGGATTCTGGCTCTGTATGGCTCAGACAGTCAGATAATTATGCAGCTGCGGTCAACTATGCAGGCACGGCAGATGGTCGCTTATCTATAGCCTTTCCGGTGCAGTGGGCCATGCAGGTATTCAACACACGGGTAGCCCGCCCCAACGGGGCAGGCAGAGTACTGAGGGTAGATACAGGATCTTCCCCTCGCTCCTATACTAGGCAACTCACTAGTGAGGAACTGGTTCGCTTAAGACCAAGAACGACACGCATTAGACGGAGCTAAACGCCCTCCAGATGGAAAAGTTGCCGCTGATCGTCCCGGTAAGGCGGTCGCTTTAAATGCTTTCCATAGGGTGGCTCGCTCGGAAGCATCATCTCCCCGGATTTCTCCCCTGATTACAGACTTAACTTAAGAAATCCGGGGGTAGAGCTAATATAAGCAAGAATCATTCACGATACCAATCATTTACGACGCAAATGATTCACAGTACAAATCATTCACAATCTAAAACGTTAACGGCATGAATGAATGCGTAAATGTATTCTAATCTGCTCCTTCGGCATATGAACGGGCTCCCTCATCATGGGCTGTAATGGTGCTGCTTGCCGAGGCCAAGCCCCGGATTTCCTGAGCGGTCAGGGCTCTGTTGTAAATGATCAGTTCATCCACTGCACCGTTCAGATAGGGATCATCAAACTGGGATTTCCCAATATAGTTCCGGTCTGTCAGTCCAAGGCTAGAAGGCTTCAGCGTCATGTTGGTGTTACGCGTCGCCTCTACACCGTCCACATACATCATTCCAGTATTGCCTGACAAAGTCACGGCGACATGCTTCCAAACCCCAGTTGCCAGCTCTGGCGCATTCAACTGTTGTTCCTCTCCGTTCCCCGAGACGGTGATAGCAAAGCGCATGCCAGTTCCCTCGGCCTTGGGTGTCAAAAACATATACCGATCCGTGCCTGCTCCAAAATCAAACAGGCGTGCCCAGCCGTTATGCGTGTTCACCCGTACCCACGCGGCAATCGTAAAGTCATTTATGCTGCTAACGATACCACCGGGCAGGCTAGCATAGGCGTCTGTACCGTTAAAGTGCAGGGCATTACCTTTTCGTCCGGCGCCCCACGCGCCTCCACTTACACTGGCCTGCTGTCCATAACCTGACGAATCGGCTGCGGTAGATCCGGCCGTTTCGTCAAATTCATAACGGGCTACAATGTCTCCGGCGGGAGACGGGTTGTCTGTACTCGACTGGATACGGATATCATAGTTGGCTGCCGTACCAATATTCAGTCTGACCGTGGTCGCAGAGCTGTTAGTAGCCGTGACTGACCCGGTTTTTGTGCCATCTACAAGCACGTCATACGTACCTGCCGCGAGTCCGGTCAAGCTCATAACGGTGGTATGAGTCGTGCCTGGAGTCATATTTTTCAGTGTCAGACGGATGTTGTTCTTGGACTTGGACACGATGGCCAAGCTATATTGATCCCGATTCAGCTCCAAACTCAGCTTTTGGGTGATCAGATGCAGTCGTTGGAATACACCGTCCTTTGGAGTAATCGCGTAGCTGTTACTGCTTTCTGTAACGTCACAGCCATAGCCGAACAAGCCGAATATTGGATCTACAGCAACATCCGAGCTTAGGATTTTGATGGCTCCAAACAGTCCCAGATCGGCTTCCCCGGACATGCCGCGCCATCCGTTAAAGAGAGGGCCACCGTCCAGACCGAGTGCGCCGTAATTGCCCTTGCCCGCCTGATATGTCCACGATACCGCCCCGATGTTGGCAGGATCAGAGCTGATCTGTCCCGAGTTAATCGCTCCGATGTTCGCCAGCTTGGCGGCATAGGATAGACGCTGATCCACTTCGGGCTTGGACGAATGCCGACGTGTCCAGTCATCCATCGCATAGCCGGCAAGTGAGGTGGTGTACTGGAAGTTCCACCAATTCTCTCCGGTGATGGTGACCGGATCGGCGTAATAGTACCAGACAGGCATATGACCGCGTGCAGCACGCGTTTTGGCGTTGATTTTGCTCATCATCGTCGTGTTGTTGTTCATTTTGGCGAGTGTATATACGGCTTCTTCGCCTGTATTGTCATAGTTATACTCAGAGCCATAAGGATAGGTGGTGTTTTTGAAATTGTTGTACTTGGTAGCCATTTTGCCAATCAGGTCGTTAGCCTCGGTGGTCAAGCCTTCTTCCTGAAGCGCTTTAATCATATCAGGTGTAGTTAGCTCACCCATGAGTCCCGTGTTCCAGTTATAAGCAACAGGGCCTTCATACAACGCTTTAAAAATACGATAAGCACGTAGCAAATATGTGTTTTTGCTATTGCGATAGCTGATCAGGTTGGGATACAGCTTGGCAATTTTATACATGCTAAAAAACGTATTATAAATGTGCGGATAGGCATAGCCACGGTACGTTGGTGTCGTGTTAGGCTGCGGCATCAGGAAATCAGGGACCAGATAATCGGTATGATGGCCTTCCATCAAATTCGTCCAGATGGCTACTTCCAAATAATCATCGACTGCCTTGATCTCAGATGCCACGGGCTTCTGAACGTTTTTCTCCGCCAGAAACTGGCCGTGAGTTAGTCCCCAATCATCACCCCAGCCCCAGTAACCAGCAAAGCTGTTGCGTCTAGCCTTGTACTGCATCATCCAGTCATCAAAGACCTTGTCCCTCAGGTCGCCCGGCACGTTCCATTGGGTGCTGTTGACCATGAAGGTAGAGTGACGCTGAAGTGCAGCTTCGACTGGCTCGATGGCATAGAACTGGAGAACGGTTTTTTCGCCGTTACCATAGTTTACAGTAATATTGTTATGTCCCAGTCGTCCCAGTGTGAGTTCATATATTTTATGGTTTGTAGGGGCTGTTTCCAGATAGCTGATGGTCGTTTCAGACGGATATTGCGCTGTGACAGAGGTAATGGATTTGCTGGTATGCAGATCGAATTTGGCCTTGAGATTCGTCGGGAAAATCATACCCGGAACCACGGTCACATCCACATGTCCCTCACTGTACAGCCTGTCCTTTACAGCCTGCTCGTCCGCTACCTTGTAAAATTTAAAGGCATACGTTTTGCTTTCACCAGGAGCCAGCGACAGACTGGTGCTTCCAAGATAGCCACGGTTGGTGCTCTTGATGACATTGGAATGGATATAGAACACATTCAGTCCTTCGGACCAGCCACCTTGCTCCATAGCCCATGTGCTGCGGGGATGCTCCTCAGTTCTCCAATGGTCCTGATATTCGAGACCAGCACCCGTTGAGGCATCAGGGATCAGCAGTACATACGGTCCGATGCCGCTAGGTCGTCCAGCGGTAATAAAGGAGCTGTTATGGCCTACAAAGGAGTGTGAGAGTACTCTGGTTTCATAAATTTGTTCATTATTGCCGCCGGACCAGTACTCGTTAAACGGAAGCGGCAGTCCCCAATCTCCGATCTCCAGTGTTTGATTAGAGGTGTTCGTTACTTTCATTTGCCAATGCAAATAATCGTTAACCAACGAATAAGTTTCATGTAAAATGAAATTACGTATTCCCTGATTGTTTGATGAATTCTGATAGGCTACCTGGACACTGTTTCCAGAAGAGGTGATCTGGCGCGCATCAGCAGAATTACTTGTCCATGCCCGAGTCCACGCTCCGTTGCCGAGACGATAGGTGAACATCAGTTCACCCAGCCACTGATGATCCGACGTATTCTGTTTAGGTGCGTTGGAGCTGTTCATGACATAGTTGGTATTAAAAGTGTCCCCTACCAGCCGTAAGGAAGAGAGATCGCCGTAATCTCCGACAGAGATGGAGAACACTTGATTAGATAGTTGTACTGCCATGCTATCAACCTCCTAACAAAGGTTCGTGAGCGTGCTCACTACGTTAATATATGTGTGAGAAATACTTTTGCTACCCTATGTATGAGAATTGATAGAAAATAGATTCATATAGATGTCCTAGAGGGCTCTCAATCGTGGAGGTAGAGTTATTATGAAAATTAAAATGGAGTTGCCGAAAATTCCTGCGGACTTGCCCGTACTAAACGAAGAAATGTATTCCTTACGGTCCAAAGGCGAATATAGTATGGGGTCTGTAGAAGATATGATTTTGGATAATGTGGAAGCGGTTAAGGTTTCATTAGAGAAGATGACTTTTAAAAATGTAACGATCATGGAATCGTCATTACCGGAAAGTGAATGGACAGACGTCATTTTTGATAAATGCGATCTGTCTAATGTTCATTTTTCCGGTTCCTTTATCCATCGGGTAGAGTTCAAAAACTGCAAATTGCTTGGAACAGACTTTTCCAGAAGCAGGCTCCAAAACGTTCGTTTTTCGGATTGCTTAGCGGATTATTCGATGTTCCGTTTTGCTAATTTTAAGCAAGTTGGTTTTGAGGATTGTTCTTTAATAAGTGCCGATCTGTATCATTTAACACTACAAAAAACCTTTTTTAACCGTTGCAATCTGGATCAAGCGATGCTATCGGGGTCCAAGCTCAACGGGATTGATCTGAGCGATTGTGAATTTGATGGGTTACAGGTGGATATAGAAGATTTGAATGGCTGCATCATCTCACCGCATCAAGCTTCATCATTTGTAGGGCTGTTGGGGCTAGTGATTAAATAAGGGAACTCCTCATTGATTTTTAATATGGTCCCAAGCCTGGCGCAGACGGTTAAACCCTTCAACAATTTGTTGCTCCGTTAAATGGGCAAAGATAAAGCAGGCTGATGGAGGTCCCGGTGTCAGTTGGTAATCGGCGGCATCACGCCATGTGACTCCGTAAAATTGTGCTGTCTGCATCAAATGATGGTACTGGGCAGACTCCTGCTTCCAGATGGCATAGGCATGTAGTCCACAATCGTTCTGATGCCAGTGAAATAGTTCACTTAACTGCTGTATTCCACGCTGGAACACGTCGTAGCGTGATCTGTATATTCGAGTCATCCGACGCACATGGCGAACGTAGTCGCCGCGCATCATAAAACGTGCCAGTGCGCGCTGTTCCAAGCGGGCAGGCGGCAGGGGATCGTATAGTCGTTTGGCAGCTGTCAGCGCTTGGGCTAATTCAACGGGCAAGATTGCAAACCCGAGTCGAAGGCTGCTGAACATGCTTTTGGAAAAGGAGCCGACATAGATGACACATTCTGTGCGATCCAGTGCTTTTAATGGTTCAATGGGTCGTCCTGCCCAACGGAATTCACTGTCATAATCGTCCTCAATGATCCACGCTCCCTTGGATGCTGCCCATTGCAAAATATGTTGACGGCGTGTTAATGGCAACACTGCACCGGTTGGAAACTGTCGTCCAGGTGTAACAAATAGGAGTTTGGAATCCCAATCCTGTGGGACAATTCCATGTTGATCCATCTCAGCAGCATGTATCTGTCCGCCTGAGGCAGTAACTGCACGGTAGATGCCGGAATAACAGGGGTTTTCTAATACAATTCGATCTTGTTCATGAATAAGCAACTGACTTAATAACGTGATCACTTCCATGGAACCACTGCATAATACGACTTGATCCGGAGTGGCTGTAATTCCGCGTGTTCTGCCAACATGATGGCAAATCGCTTCACGCAGCCATTCATCACCGCTCACTGGTGCAGTCGTCGCGTCAGCCGAGGGCTTTTGCAGATCTTTTCCAGCGGCAGTCATTGCGCTTTTCCATGCGATCTGTGAACTGCCCTCCAATACAACTTCTCCTGCCTGAAAAGAAATCAAAGGCTGTTGCGCACTGTCTCTATTTGTAGCAGAAGCAGGAGACGGCTGTAAGTTTCGTTCCCTTTCGATCTGCATGATTCGTTGTCCCCAAGCTGATAGAGCAGGGGCTTTTTGTTTTACAACAGGTGAATTTTGGTTCTGCTGGTTGATTAAAGATTTGTCGGGCAGCACCGCTGTCTGTTCCATAACAAAGGTTCCTCTGCCTACTGCCGAATCTATATATCCTTCTGCCAACAGCATATCATATGCCTCTTTAACGCTCCCTCGTGAAATTCCATACATCACAGCCAGATCACGAGTGGAAGGCAGACGCGTACCACTGGCAAGGGAACCATTGAGGATTCCCTCACGAAGAGCATGATACAATGCCAAATATTTTAAATGATATTTTTGAAGCGCACGCTGATAAGCAATCGTAATATCCATACTCTTCTCCTTCGATTGGGCCACTCATTTTCGTTCATATTGGATCTTTTTATGAATCCATTTTCAACATAATCTGAAATGTATCATTGGTCAATAGATGGAAGGAGAATTCCCTATGAGAAGAAAAGAATTTACGGTGGCAGAACTAGAGGAAATAGAGCAGTTTCTAAGCGAGGTCAGTTTCGGATTTTTAGGCATGAACAGCGAGGATGGTTTTCCGCGTGTGGTTCCCTTGAATTTCGCTTATGGAAATGGCGTTTTTTATATTCATGGCAGCCGTGCTGGAGAAAAGATGGAACGGATGAAAGAAGATAATCGAGTTACTTTTTCAGCCGCCAAAGAATATGCGCTCATTCCGTCTTATTTTACGGATGAACATATGGCATGTCCGGCGACTTCATTTTTTAAAAGTATTACCGTGCGTGGTCATGCGGAGCATGTAGTGGATTTGGAAGAAAAAGCATCGGCCTTTTCCATTTTTATGAGTAAGCTGCAACCGGAAGGCGGGTATGACACGATTGATGCCAGCGATTCTCGGTATGCTTCACGTTTAAAAGGGGTCGCTCTGATCAAAATTGTACCGGAGGAATGGACTGCCAAGTTTAAATTCGGTCAAAATGTTAAAGATCAGGAACGTCAGCAAATTATCGACGGCTTGCAACAACGGGGGTTGGATGATGATCTGACAACGATTGAGATGATGCGCAAATATTGTCCTCATCACTGATATATATCGAAAGTCAGGGTTGTGCAAAATCCTCAAGTATAAATATTTGAATTCGGCTTAATAATTCCTGCTCGCTCACCGTCAGATTGGTTAATTATACCTTGTAGGGAGATGCCCTTGATTTTCCAAAACGTTCAGTCCTTCTGTATTAGGACTTTTGAAGGACAGGTATATATCATCCTCAAGCCCGTTGTTCTTACTGCAAAGGAACTTTATAATACGATAGATTTGTGGCGTAAGGGGGCAAGACCGTGATGAGAGCAGGAGTCAGAAGTCGGGAGAGTCGACGGTTGTTACTGGAAGCGGGGGCTGAAGAGTTTGCTCAGACGGGGTTTTATCAGACAAAGGTAAGTTCGATCGCGGCACGTGCAGGATTGACGCAGCCGGATTTTTATATTCATTTTGAAAGCAAGGAACAGTTATACGAGGAGCTTGTGGAGAGCTTCGGTACTTTGGTGAATGATACGGTACAAAGCATGAAGATAGGCCCAGACCTAAGCGAGGCTGAAATTTTGAGACGGGGACAGGTGTTTCTAGAAGCTATTTTTCGTGTGTTGTCTAATAATCCGGCGATCACTCGTGTCGGTTTTTACCAGGCGACAGACTCGGTGCGTATTAAGGCGGAAATGGCTGAGCATATCAAAAAACATCTGCTGGCGGCGCAACGATGGGGCTCCTGCCGTGAGGAACTGGACCCTGAACTGACAGCAGAATGCGTGATCGGCTTGATTGAACGACTGACGTTAACTAAATTGCTGCCTGGACGTGAAAGTCCGTCTGTGCTTGCCAAGCAGGCACGAAACCTCCTGTATCACGGCATGCTCGGGTCCGAAGAATAACAGGACAGTACAACCCCAACCTAGATTTGGGCGGCAGGCGCGGCATTTGTCCCTATCATGGATGATGGCATAAGCATAAGATGCTCTTGTAAACCATGAAGGGAGGAATCACCATGTCTGGAGTAGGCGCTGGTTATGGAGCTTTTACATCTACAGGAGCGATTCTGGTACTTTTCATTCTGCTCGTTATTATTTCCAAAGCATTTATCATCTAATTCGTAGCTCAAGGATTTAAAATTCGGGAGATTTGCTGGAATCAGTAGGGAGGAGGAATACGAAATGGGTGAAGTAGATAGAGGTTGTGGCGGTTGTAACATGTTCACCTCCACTGGTGTTATTCTGGTTCTCTTCATTTTACTGGTTATCATCACTCGTACTTGTTTCATCTAAAGCTATATTCATGGGCTTGAGCACCGATGCTCGGGTCTATGACCGTACTAGTCAAAATAGGAACCGTCTCCAATTAGAGGCGGTTTTTTTTATATTGAAGTTTACGTTGACGTTAACGTTATAGAGGCGTAGTATTTATATATAATCTTTTTCATAAGGTGGGTGTCATGGTTACGTATAAAATTGATGAGGTCGCCAAACAAAGCGGATTAACCAAGCGAACCATTCGTTATTATGAGGAAATCGGCTTATTGCCCTCTCCGCAGCGCAGTGAAGGAAATATGCGCCTGTATACGCAGGAGGATGTGGACTTACTAAAAAAAATATTGAGTGCCAAGGAAGTACTTGGATTCTCCTTGCAAGAGCTTCAGCGTTACATGTCCGCAGCGGAAATGCTTAAGGGTCAGCGGGAGGAATATCGCGAGCGAACGGAGCATTTGCAACCGAACGAGCGACGGGCCATGTTGGAGGATATGGAAAGTACATTGAACGAGCAGTTGGAATTAATGGAGGGAAAAATCAACAGCATCCGTATGCTCCAGACTGAGTTGGAGGAGTTACGGGTTAGGGTGCGTGAACGCAAGGTTCTTCTGGATGATGAACTTGATCACGACCCGTCATAACAAGAACATTTACATTCAGATGTGGAGGTAACATCATAATATGAGTTCACAACATGCATTACCTGAAGAGTTAAAAGAACGCTCAGGCTTGCTGTCTCAACCTAAAGCGGTATGGGCAGTCGCCTTTGCTTGTGTTATTTCATTTATGGGTCTGGGATTGGTCGATCCGATTCTTCCGGCCATTGCTGATCAGCTTCATGCTACGAAAAGCCAAGTGTCATTGCTGTTCACCAGCTATAATCTGGTAACAGGCGTTGCGATGCTGATTACAGGCGTTGTATCTAGTCGATTGGGTGTCAAATGGACACTACTAACCGGGATTTTATTTATTATTGTGTTTGCTGGACTGGGCGGCACAGCCAGTACAGTTGGCGGAATTGTGGGCTACCGGGCAGGCTGGGGTTTGGGGAACGCTTTGTTTATCGCAACAGCGTTGTCTGCGATTGTAGGTCTGTCCACTTCTGGAACAGCTAAAGCAATTATTTTGTATGAAGCGGCATTGGGCCTCGGGATTTCAGTGGGTCCGTTGCTGGGCGGTGAGTTAGGTTCCATTTCCTGGCGCGGTCCGTTTTTCGGTGTAGCCGGACTGATGGTAGTGGGATTTTTGTTCATTACGTTTATGCTGCCTTCCATTCCAAAGCCCAAAAAACGCGGTTCCATTGCCGATCCGTTCAAAGCGCTCAGTTATCCGGCTTTGCTCACGCTCGGTATTGTAGCGTTGTTATATAACTTTGGATTTTTTACGTTGATGGCGTATTCTCCATATGTAATGAATCTGGACGAGCATGGTTTGGGTTATGTGTTTTTTGGCTGGGGAATTATGCTGGCCTTTACCTCGGTGTTTGTAGCACCGAAGATTCAAGCACGCTTGAGCGTGGTATCTTCCATTAGTATCATGCTGACGCTGTTTGCCATTGATTTAGGTGTTATGGCGATCGGGACGGTAGCTGGTTCACCAACGACTGTCATTGTCGCCGTCATTGTGGCTGGTATTTTTCTGGGGATTAACAATACATTGATTACAACTGCTGTTATGCAGGCTGCTCCAGTGGAGCGCTCGACAGCATCTGCGGCCTACAGCTTCATGCGGTTTTTGGGCGGGGCAATTTCGCCGTGGCTTGCAGGGAAGCTGTCAGAGTGGTACTCAGCAGAAACCCCATTTTATTTTGGAGCATTGATGGTACTGATTGGCGTAGCTGTGCTGATCGTACGTCGTCGACATATGCAGGATATTCAGGTGGATGCACACTAAGATCGAACTTCTGAGGAGGAAAAGAGTATGAGCGAATACAAACATATTCTGGTCGCGATTGATGGTTCGGAACATGCTATGAATGCGTTGCAGACAGCCAAAACGTTGTCTAAGCAGCTTCAGGGGAATCCACATCTGACTGTATTACATGTAAACCCGGCTTTATCCATGAATGAGCCCCCGGTTGGGGTTGATGTGGATGAGCGAATCGAAGAGGAAGGTCGTCATATCTTGGAACCAGCATCCGACTATTTGAAGGACGAGGGTATTTCTTACCGTATGCTGGCGGGTCACGGTGATCCGGCGAGTGTCATTTGCGAAAGTGCAAAGCAGGAAAAGACGGATTTGATCATTATGGGAACGCGGGGCAAAGGACTTGTTTCTGAAATGATACTGGGTAGCGTGAGCCATCAGGTGATTCAGCATGCACCTTGTCCGGTGTTGACGGTAAAATAGATGGTAAAAGGAACGTGATATCAAGAGAAGGAGGAAAAAGCATGCAGCAGCATTTATTTATCGGTGGAGAATGGAAAGCAGCTTCATCGTACACGACGTTGAAATCACCGTATTCCGGGGAAATCATTGCTGAGGTGGCAGAGGCCACAGCAGAGGATGCCAAGGCTGCTATTCAGGCGGCCTCTGATGCACGCTCGGAGATGCGGACCATGCCAGCGCACCAGCGGTCAGCCATTTTGGAGAAGCTGGCTGACCTGCTGGAAGAGCGGCGTGAGGATGCAGCGCGCATCATTGCACGTGAAGCATCCAAACCATGGAAGGCTGCGCTGGCGGAGGTTGACCGGACGGTGCAAACCTACAAGTTCGCAGCTGAAGAAGCCAAACGGATTCACGGGGAAACCATTCCGCTGGATGCCGCACCGGGCGGCGAGGGTCGTATGGCCTACACGCTCAAAGAACCTGTAGGGGTAGTAGGAGCTATCACACCATTTAACTTCCCGATGAATCTGGTTGCTCATAAAGTGGGTCCCGCGCTGGCAGCAGGCAATACGGTCGTATTGAAGCCTGCGGAGCAGACGCCGTTGTCGGCTTACTTGATTGCGGAGCTGCTGGAGCAGGCTGGATTGCCTGCGGGCGCTCTTAACGTGATCAGCGGCGATGGTAAAACCATTGGCGACATACTTGTCACTGATCCGCGCGTCAGCTATATCACTTTTACCGGTAGCCCGGCGGTCGGTACAGAAATTCGCTCCAAGGCTGGCTTGAAGCGGGTCACGCTGGAGCTGGGTTCCAACGCGGCCGTTATTATCGACCGTGATACGGATGTAGACGCGGTCATCGACCGTTGTGTGAGTGGAGCCTTTGCCAATCAGGGGCAGGTATGTATCTCAGTTCAACGTATTTACGTTGTCGATGAACTGTATGATACCTTTGTATCCCGATTTATAGAAGCAACTCAACGTTTAAAAATTGGAGATCCGCTAGAGCCGGACACGGATGTATCCGCGCTTATTTCAGCCAAGGATGTCGAACGTGTCCGTGAATGGCTGGAAGAAGCGGTTCAAGCAGGCGCAAGGATCGCTCTGGGTGGCCAAGCCAAGGGAGGTATTCTGGAGCCGACGGTTTTGCTTAATGTGGACCCGACCTCCAAGGTGTCCTGTCGTGAAGTGTTTGCCCCGCTTGTGCTGATTCATTCTGTTAGCTCTATAGATGAAGCCGTAAACCATGTAAATGATTCGATCTATGGCCTGCAGGCGGGAATTTACACTCGTAATATCACGACCGCGCTGGATGCAGCGGACAAGCTTGAGGTGGGCGGCGTGATGATCAATGACATTCCAAGCTTCCGTGTTGATCATATGCCGTATGGTGGTGTGAAGCAAAGTGGCACGGGACGCGAAGGTGTAAAGTATGCCATGGAAGAAATGCTGGAAACAAAGCTGATCGTTATTAAACGGTAGTAGTTATATAAAAGCCTATCTGATGAACATAGATAATACGTTTTGCGTGATTGTCAGATGAAAATAAAGTTTTAGACCGTTGGAACTGTTCCACCGTCAATATTATATTCACTTCCTGTAATTGAAGCGGCCCGGTCGGATACCAGAAAAGCAACAAGCTCAGCGACTTCTTCTGGTAGTCCTGGACGACCAATTGGAATTCCTCCCAACGAGTCCATCAGTTGCTTTAATGCACTTTCTCGGTCACCTGTCATCTCAGCAATCCGATCAATCAAACTTTGTGCTGCCTTCGTTTCGATAAAGCCTGGCGCAACTGTATTAATACGAATGCCTTGAGGTGAAAACTGCTTGGATAACCCTTTGCTGTAAGTAGTTAAAGCTGCTTTGGCTGCAGCATAAGCCAATGTTGCATCATATAGCGGCAAGCGACGTTGAATGGATGAAATATGAATAATAACACCGGAACCCTCTTCCACCATAGCCGGCAGCAGTCCACGGTCTAAACGGACGGCAGCAAACAGATTGGCGTTAAAAGTTTGCTGCCAATGCTCGTCTGTCAAGATAAGAGCTCCCCCAGATGGGGCTGACGAGCCTCCAACATTGTTGACAAGAATATCTACACCGCCTAGGCGCTCAAGAACACTGTTTACTACTTTATCTACACCTTCAGGCGTACTAATATCGGCTGGAATAAACAGGTCTGGATTTTCTAAATTAACTGGAGTCGTTCGAGCCGTAGTTATTACGGTAGCACCTGCAGCCGTAAGTCTCTTAGCAATAGCCTCTCCCATTCCTTTGGTACCGCCTGTGACCAAGGCCCTTTTGCCTTTAAACTCACTTAATATGCTTTCTAATTGAAAACTCATGCGAATAATTCCTCCTAAATTTTACAATGTGGTTGAGGAATACCTCTAGGTATCTCCACTCCGAGAATAGAGTTGGAGTTCAGTTTGATCGGTACTCTGTTCACGTATAAAAACAACATAAGCAGGCATATTCGTTTTCCCTTTCTTATTTTTTAATTCCTTTATGGAAGTGTAATAATCAGTTCTTTAATTTTATTGTTGTTTACTAGAAATTGATGTTTAAGGAGGAGTGGGTCGGGAAGATTCGATTTATCAAAGTCTCCGTCTACTTTCGCAATTACGACGATGGTATTATTACTGTCATCCATATCCACGATCTCGAAGGTGACATTCGGCTCCAATATTTCTGCTTCACACCATGATTTTATGGCTTCCATACCTTTGATTTCGCGATGATTATCCAAGATCAACGCATCTTTATCGAAAGCGGAAGTAAATACTTCAAGCTGGGATTTGTTCGCTGATGTAAAGTAAGTTTCTACTGCCGGTGGCATGGTTTTATGTGGATTCATTAATCCTTCAACCTCCTATGGTGAGTATGTTGTGAGCGATAACTTCAAACTCATCATAGCAGTGATAATATGACTACATGGTGTCATATTATAGAGGATCATTTAAATTTCTTTTCATCGTTTCTAAATGAGACAATATTCTTGTACGTACTTGTTCGGGGCTAACCTCTATAAGGAGGGGACCAAAGGACAGCAGATAACTGTCCAGCCAATTGCCTACAGGAAATTGTGCCGTGACGGTATAAGAGCCGTCTTCCTTCTGAGTAATTGTTTTCTCGGCAAATTCATCGTATACGCGGTAAGCTCCTTGAGCAGAAATGTGAAGAGTTACTTCAATGGTATGAAGCAAGTCGTTCATCTTTGTGTCTGTAGATGCTACGACTGTTCTTGGCTCATAACTAATTTCGGTAACTGCAATCTCTTTCATTCGGCCAATCTTAAATACACGATGACTTTCGGTATTTAAACAGTAACCTTCCACATACCAGGATTTATCTTTAAACAAGAGCTTGGCAGGTTCGACGCTACGATAACTCTGTTCCCCGGCGACGTTATAATAGCGGAACTTTATAACACGGCTTGTGATTATTGCGTTGCGTATAAGAGTGAATAGCTGTCTCTGGCTGTTTTGGCTTCCCCATGGCGAAAAATCTACTTCGATCCAGTTTCCCATGTCTTTTTTAAAAATCCTACTCAACTTGTTTAGCACTTCTTCTACCTGTGGGATGGTAGCTGTAGCCACACTCTGAAGGGCCATTAAGATATCATCTTGTTCCTGCTCGGACAGTAAAGAGGTGTTAAAGACATAACCCTCCATCAATGATATTCCGCCACCCTTGCCTCTACTGCTGTAGATGGGAATCCCAGCTGCGCTTAAGGCATCTATGTCCCGATAAATCGTTCGTGTGGAAACCTCAAAATGCTCTGCCAATTCATCAGCAGTCACTTTTTTCTTATGGAGTAATATATAAACGATTTCAAAATGTCTGCTTAACGGCATACGCTTCACCTCTCTCAGTAGCATACACCTTATAATATGACATTATAAAGTCATATTAAGTGATTGCTTGATATCACACCATGATGGACATCAATCTGTTTAAAACCAACTGGGGGACTTTATTTACTTTGAACAGCGATAATAACACTGTTTTGGGATCAGATCTTTTTACAATCTTTTATATAAAGTTGAACAAAGAGCACTTGCAAAGTAAAAAGGAATATACTATACTGAGGCCAATCATTAGTGATTGATCAATCACTAACTGGATTAATAAGCAACGGAGGTGATATTCATGAGCAGGATACCGCTAAAGTTTACTCAAACGTATCTTTATCCGAACTATGGATTGAGCAGATTCAGTTGATTGAAGGAGTACGTAGTTAAGTAATTGATCAATCACTTATTTTAAAGTAAATGGAGGAGAGAACATGAAGCATCTTATTATTTACGCACATCCATCCGAGGGAAGCTTTAATCATGCAATTTTGACCACAGCAGTCGAGGGGCTAAAGCAAAAAGGACATGATGTGGTTGTTCGTGATCTATATGCAATCAACTTTCAACCTGTGATTAGCAGCAGCGAGGTCATTGAAGGAATCGGAGAAGATGTTGTACGGGAACAGGAATTTTTGCAATGGGCAGAGGTAATCACCTTTATTTATCCTATTTGGTGGACGGGGATGCCAGCTATTATGAAGGGGTATATTGACCGTGTATTCTCTTATGGATTTGCTTATAAATATGTAAATGGAGTGCAGATGGGAATGCTCAAGGGAAAGAAAGCTATTATCCTCAATACGCAAGGAAAATCACATGCGGAATATGCTAGCAATGGCATGGATCAAGCACTTCGCTTGACGTCCGACAAAGGTATATTTGAATACTGTGGGCTTGACGTCATGTATCATCTGTTCTTCGAGTCGGTACCCCAATCCGATGAGGATACACGTAAAGTGTGGCTTCGCCAGATTGCAGACATGGCCAGCAAAGCCTAATGGAAATATGTTTAGGAGCAGAGGATTAAGAATTAGGGGAATCGAAGTAGCCAGTGGCTAATCCAAAAGGCATCGCGTGCATTTGCAGGCGACGCCTTTTTGTTTGGTCCAATATTGAATGTGTTCCAATCGACACTCGCTCATGGCAAACGGCAATTGCTACAATAAGGGTTGGGTATTAGTTTTTCCGATTGGCGCTACGAGATCCACCGGAAGGCCACTGTGATCCACCACCTTGACCATGTTGAGGCCACCACTGTGATCCACCACCCTGACCGCCACCTTGACCATGTTGAGGCCACCACTGCGACCCACCGCCCTGACCGCCGCCTTGACCATGTTGAGGCCACCACTGCGACCCACCGCCCTGACCACCGCCTTGACCGTGAGGAGGCCAAGGCGATCCACCGCCTTGATGACCGCCCTGACCACTGCTTTGTCCTGGAATAGAAGGCATACTTGGATAAGGGCCTTGTGCCTGACTGATTTGAGTTACATCAATATATGATTGTGTACCATTAGGATATAGCACTAACATTGATTTGTTAGCGGGATCTACGCTTTTTACAAAAGCAACGATCTGTTGACCATTCACAGTAAATATTCCCCATAAATTAACAAAATTGCTCACTTCAGTAGTGGTCGCGAAATGTGGTTGTAACGGCCCCATCGAACGATGAGAAGAATGTTTAGACAAGGTGTGTATCTCTCCTTTAGATTGAATTTTGTGACATCATATGTGCAAACGTACTTGTTGGAATGGGCAATGTTGCTACAAGATATTTTTTTGGAAAAATTCATTGTCCCAAAAAAGTGTGCTTTTAGCGACTACTAAAAACATACCTTTACGAATGAAAAGCATTTGGTTTATAGCATCATGGATGAAATCGAGATAAATGCATCTTAGAGAATTTAGTTAATCAATTGAAACAATTTTCCATGCACCATCTTTATCTTTTTCTAAATAGAAGGTATATCGTATATCGGGTGAATATCCTTCTTCATTATTCAGCCGTTCCCCTACAATGGGTATCAATATCCGATTATTTTCTTTCATAGCTTCAGCAATACCAGTAAACTTCACCGGATGATCGAAGAGGTAATCGTGACCTGTTCCAACGTCTGGACCGAGCGCAGCATGGAATTGATCCAAATCTTTTGACACGAAGGCAGCTATTGCTGCTTTGAGTTTTGCTATCATGGCATCCTCAATTAGAGGGTCTTTAACATCATTCCATTTGATCTCGTCCAAGTTTTGCAGGGCGGCTGGTTGATCTGTTTCTTCTTTTACTACCGTTTCTGAGGTTGTTGGTATTGTTCCATTGGTAGATGTATCCGTTGTTTCCTGCTTTCCACAACCAGCAAACACACTTACACTTACGGAAAATATAAGAATAGAAATAATTTGAGCAGGTCTGTTCATATTAGATTCACCCATCCTTATTTACAACCATATGTAAAAACAGTTTTACTTTTTTTGTGATAAATCATAGTTGTAAAATTTTTTTTACATTATTGGGGTTAAAGTGGATTAATTGAAAAATAACATTAGAAGTGTGTGGTGGTTTACTATAGAAAAATGAATAAATAAATGAAATGACCTTCTCTAATTAAAGAAGGTCATTTTTTAATTCAGGAACCATTATTAAATGTAGCACAGCCTTCTGCTTATAGGCGTTCTCGCTTGCAAGTCATTCACTAGTTCTTTATACCTAGTGTGGAATTTTCGTATGGACGTTCATGCGTTTTGTCGGTTAGCTATGATGCTGCGTATCACGGTTCAAAAGTAGCTGCACATGATGAAATCTCTGGTGTATATCTATGTAGGGTATCAAGCTGTAGTTAGAGCATTTTTTTGAGCTGGGATATACGGGCTTGGGAAACCTCAAGTATTTTGGCATATTCGTGCTGTGCTGCATTGGGGTGTTTTTGCATTAATTCTTTTAGACTTTCGATCATCTGTTGTGTCGATCGCCGCAGACGTTTGGACTCTTTATTAGATCGTTGTGAGTTGGATAAAGCTGACTTGGCTGGTCTTAGGATAGGGCTAAAATGTATTCCCTTTTTTAAACTTTCAATACATTCCCCGCAAATAAAGCTGTCTCTAAAATAAGTTAATTGTTCTGTTGAACCACACATTTTACACGTCACCCCAGTATATTTTCGAAAGGCGAGAATACCAGTTTCCTCATCTGCAAAAATCTCAACAGGATCACCCACATTATAATCCATGGAAATTCGCATTTCTTTGGGGATAACGATACGGCCTAACGCATCTAGGGGACGTGTCATACCTGTACTTTTCAAATGATAACCTCCTTTTTTATATCCTTATAATACTAAATAGTTATGATAAAAAAGAATAGGCTTAGAGAAGCAATCGCATATATTTAGTAAACTGTTGAAAAGTATACAAGTAATTTCCAAAATATGTTTTGTTATTGGGGGAAACGTGTTGAGGAGATTATAAAGAATTTCCGATATATATTCATAAAGAATATTCTAGTTGGCAATGAAATTGTTAGTAACACGGGATAAGGAGCTGTGAATTACATATGAGAATATTTCAGTTTTGGAAGAAGAATAAGAAAGCTGTAGTGGCAATCGATTTGGATACTGCTATTCGGTGTGTACGATTGGACGCAGTATAAGGCGGTGCGAATACTAACTCGATTAGCACGTGAAGGTCTTCAGACCGACCAGATTGTGGACGATATTATCAGCCATGTCGACGATTTTCGTTATGAGGCACAGATGCCCACGTTCTATTTTCTGTCTGGACTGACGGGCAATAAGAAGGTTGCTTCGCTGCTGCAAAGGCATTTCCTTGAGAATCTGGAATACGATCCGATTGATGCCTTTGATATTTTCGAGAATTTGTACCGTTGTTCGCCGGATGTTGCCATGAGGCATGCCGATTTTCTCAAAGCAATTGCCCGCGGTGAAGGCCTAGAAGGCCGTTCTCCCTTGCTGGATGGAGCTATAGGGACTACCGATGAGAATGGCAAGCAAGAGTACCACTGGCCCGACGATGAACCTGTCGAGGAGCATCACCAATTACGAGCTGCCATATTTTATTATCGGCTGCACCCTCTGGATGAGGAGGTTAATCGGCTGTTGGATCATTGGGAAGTGAACCATCCGGAGGAGAATGTTAGGAGTTGTATTGGGAAATTGAGAGAAGAAGGACAGGGAGAGGGCTAGCTTTTCTGCTAGACGAATATCGGAATCTTAATTTTGCACTCTTTACTATGAAAACTTATACTTATCGTTAAAGCTGACTTGAAGAGAAAATAAAAGAACGAGGAGGGGAATAACCATGTACTCCATTAAAGAAGTTCAAATCAAGAGCGGATTGCCCGCATCCACCCTTCGTTATTATGAAAAAGAAGGCATATTACCTGATGTCGGTCGGGATGAAGGTGGAAGAAGGGTATATACCGAAAAACAAATCGATTGGATTAGGTTCCTTATGGCTATGAAAGATACAGGGATGACTATTGAAGAAATTAAGGCATACCTTGAGCTAAATGTAAAAGGAGAAGCCACAATCCAAGAGAGAAGAGATTTCCTTGTAGCCCACAAAAAGAAAGTGGAAGCACATGTGGCACAAACGCAGCACAATTTGGAGAAAATTATTCAAAAGATAGCTTTTTATGATCATGTGGTTATGGGGAAAAACCTCTCTTAACTAAGCAATTGCTGCAAAGGTAAAAAAGCCAAAGCCGCCTGCTTACATAGTAAACGGCTTTGGAGGTAGCGGGGTACTATATATTTCTAGTAACCTCATAGGCGTCCCAGACAGCATACATAATATTTTGTACTTGCTTGGCATCGCCGATTAAGTAGGACTCGGAAACCTCATTTTGAATGTCTTCATAAAGCGATTGCTGAGGAGTATATCCTACAGCCAGAATCGCTGAATCTGCGTTTAGAATCGTTTCTTCACCATCTTTATTTTGAAGAACGAATTCTTGATCGTTGGCATCGACAATTTTGGCGTTGGTCAGGAGATGGATATCCTTGTATGCAACAAGGTCACGCAGCATATCTTCATTTGCATGGCACAGGGGGCCGCCGACGGTTAAAATATCTTCTTGCATTTCCACCAGCGTTACTTTTTTACCTTGATCAGCAAGCCAAAGTGCAGTTTCGCATCCCACAAGCCCACCTCCGACAATTACGGTGGAAGCACCGGGATCTTTTTTCCCAAGCAAAACTTCTTCTGCGGAATACACCTTAGTAGATGTACCAATGGAGAAGGTTTTGGGAGAGGAGCCGGTAGCAAAAATAACAACATCTGCTGCATATTCATTTACGGTAGTCCGATTAACCTCGGTATTCAATTGGACGTCAACTTTTAAATCCTTTAGCTCCCCTTCATACCAGGTCGCAAGTAAATGATCGTCTTCTTTGAAGTCTGGAATTCCACCCGGGATCAGATTACCTCCCAATCGGTTATTTTTATCGAATAAGGTAACGTGGTGTCCGCGAATAGCAGCTACACGGGCAGCTTCACATCCTGCGGGTCCTCCACCGATCACCAAGACTTTTTTGGACTGATCTGCTTTTCCGAGTGCATAGTCTTTTTCTCTGCCGCAAGCCGGATTAACGGCACATGAAATCGTTGCAAAAGATGCCAATCGACCCATGCAGCCCTCCTGGCAGGAGAGGCAAGGACGAATCTTTTCTATTTTCCCGGCCTTGATTTTGTTGGGGATGTCAGCATCAGCCAACAATGGCCGACCCAGTGCAATCATATCGGTTTTTCCTTCACGTATAGCCTTGCTGGCCAAGTCTGGATTATCCAATCTGCCAGCAGTAATGACAGGTACCTTTAGAATGGTTTTTAAAATTTTGTTATAAGGAAGATAGAGTCCTTTTTCCTGATACATTGGTGGATGTGCCCAATACCATGAATCGTACGAACCAACATCACCATTAAAAGCATCATATCCAGCTTCCTCTAATATTTTGGCCGCTTCAATTCCTTCTTCAATATCCCGTCCCTGTTCCTGAAACTCTTCGCCTGGCAATCCACCCTGACGCCAATCTTTAATAAAGCTTTTGATGCTGTATCGAAGAGATACCGGGAAATCCTGTCCACATTCGGCTTTGATGGCTTGGACGATCTCTATGGCAAATCTTAAGCGGTTTCTCAGATTTCCGCCGTATTGGTCTTTCCGATGGTTAAAGAAAGAAATCGCAAATTGATCCAGTAAATAGCCTTCATGAACCGCATGGATTTCAATACCGTCAAAGCCTGCCTTTTTGGCAATAGCCGCAGATTCCGCAAATTTTCTGACGTAGGTGTGAATTTCATCGATAGTTAGCTCACGACAGATTACATCGGGAAGCCAGCGATGAGGGATAGGAGAGGGAGCGACAGCCGTTTTACCTACAATTGAAGGGATGCTTACCCGTCCAAAGCCTGCGGATAATTGTAGAAATATTTTTGTGCCGTATGCATGAATCCGCTCCGTCATCATTTTACCCGTTTTAACAAAATTTAAGGGGTTTAGAGTAGGGCAGGGCATTGATGGCAGGGCACATTTCTCAATTTCATTCTCAACCATCGTTACACCTGTAATGAGCAGTCCTGTCCCGCCTTTTGCCCGTTCAACATAATATTCGACGCCGCGCTCATTAAAGGTGCCATCGGCATCACAAAGCCCACCAGGGCCCATGGGAGCCATGACAAACCGATTTTTAATTTCTAGTTTTCCAATTTTCATAGGCTCAAATAAAATTCGATGCTCTTCTTTCATAACAATGCCTCCTAATTATGAATCGACCATTTCAATGAATCCATTCAGTGAATGAATTCATTGAATGGATTCAGTATAGGACGGTAGCGGACATTATTATGTGATTGTTTTCACAATTAAACAAAATAGCATTTCTTATTATAATTAAGTAACATGGACAAGGCATCGAGGATAGGAATGTTTAGAATAGAAAGGAAGAGTAGGTAAATGCCAAACCAACAATTGAGTGGACGAAAGCTGCAAAGCCTGCAGACTAAAAAAAATATATATAACAGTACATTAGAGCTAATGCATGAAAAGAGTCTGGAAAAAATTAGAATTGAGGATATCTGCCGGAGGGCCGGAGTGTCTGTGGGCTCATTTTATAATCATTTCAAGACTAAAAGTGATATTTTGGTGGAGATGTATGCACAGGCCGATGACTACTTTGAATTGAAATTTAAGAATGAACCACCTTCAGAAAGTATTGTGCAGGATATTATTCAATATTTTGAAGTTTATGCGGAATATAATCAGAATATTGGTTTAGAGACGGTGAAACAGTTATATACAACTAATAACAAGCTTTTCATTACTAAGGGTCGTGATATGCAAAATATACTTCAACAGATTATAGAGAGAGGACAAGCTGCAGGAGAGTTGGATCAAAGCATGACATCCGAAGAGATGACAGACTACTTATTTATTGCAGCTCGTGGGGTCATGTACAACTGGTGTCTTCATGATGGCGACTCGAATTTAATTGTAAATATGCGTGAATATATGAGTCGTCTGATCACGATCTTTAAACAAAAGAATTGATTGTATCCTTGTCACAGGGACGGTTCATCACACGCTTAACGGGTAAAAGTGTAGTACCAAGGTGGGCAAGTGGGGGTGTTGACTCTCACGCCACGTGAGACACTAGACTGTCAAGCAAGGGAGGTGAAGCGGAATGGCCTATACGGTAAAGGAAGTATCTAATCTGTCGGGAATCAGCGTACGAACTTTGCATTATTATGATGAAATCGGATTGCTGAAACCGCATCATATTGGAAATAATGGATATCGCTATTACGAACAGGAACAACTTTTGAGGCTTCAGCAAATCATGGTGTACAGGGAACTGGATTTGCCTTTATCTGAAATTGGAAAGGTGCTGGAGCAAACCAAGGAACAAAAAGCTGAGGTTTTACAGGAGCATCGAGCCAAGGTCGAGGCCAAAGTCTTCCGCTTGCATACTCTCCTACAGACCATCGACGAAACGGTGGCTCATTTGAAAGGGGAACAAGCAATGAAACCAGAGCACATGTACCAAGGGTTTAACCCGGAAAAGCAGGAAATGTACGAACGTGATTTGACAGACCGTTATGGTCAAGAGGCTCAGGAAACAATTCAGGAGAGCAAGACGGCGACAAAGAACTGGAGCAAAGAGGATTATTTGGATTCACAGGCAGAGGCTGATCAGATTCATCGGCAGCTGGCTGAAGCCATGAATAAAGGATTGAAGCATAATAGTGAAGAAGTACAGGCGCTGATCCGCCGTCATCTTCAATGGGTAAGCCGATTCTATACTCCTACAGCAGAAATTTATAGCGGGCTGGGAGACTTGTATGTGGAGCATGAGGATTTCAGTAAAATGTATGAAGGCTATCGCCCCGGACTAGCTGAGTATTTGCGAGACGGGATGAAGGTTCTAGCCAAACGGGAATTAAATTAACAAAGCGGGGAAGAAGGGCTGTAAAAGGTCTGAAAAAGAGGTGAACAACAAGCCAATTCCGATGGCCTGCTGTTCACCCTTTTTGTGTGTAGAGCAGTTTACATGCTGCTTTGTGTCGCTCTCATGCCTTGCTGGCTGTTGTTTCCGTACTGCTGCATGCCACTACCGCTTACATAATGCTGTCCAGTCGTCCCCATGTGTTGCGGGAAGCTGTGATTCATGTGGCTTCCTGCATTATAGGAGGATGGTTGCATACTGCGTGAGGCGTAGCTATCGCCAAATCCGGGCTGAGTCATTTGACTGCTGGAACGGATGGAGTTTTCCAACTGACTACACAGTTGAATAACTTGCTGGTACTGCTGCATAGCCTGCTGGTGATGCTGAATTGCAGTTTGGATCATTTGAGCTGCACTTCGTTCACGTTGCACCAGGCTTTCAAGACTGGATGCATTTTGTTGTTCCTGTTGCAGCAACTGCTGATACATGGCAGTTCCTTGCTGTGTTTGTTGTACCAATTGCTGCATGATTTGTTCACATTGATGAAGTTGTTGTTGTGGAGCCATGTTGTTGTACATGAATCATCAATCTCCTTCGCCGCATAATTTTGGGTTTCAGACCCTCATTTATTGTGGCGAAGGGAGACCATATATATGCACAATTTTGGTTACAAGCTAGACACCAGAATAGCCGTAAATTCCTCTAGGAATACACGATCTTCGTGATCAAAGCGGCCTTTTAGCGGGCTGTCAATGTCCAGCACTCCAATCAGTTCCCCATTCTTGACAAGGGGAATAACGATTTCACTATTGGAAGCAGCGTCACAGGCGATATGTCCTGGAAACGCATGCACATCATCTACAACAAGTGTTCGTTGTTCAGCTGCTGCGGTACCGCATACGCCACGTCCCAATGGAATCCGTATACATGCAGGTAAGCCCTGGAAAGGACCAAGTACAAGCTCAGTACCATCATAAAGATAGAAGCCGCTCCAGTTAATATCTGGAAGGAAATGACCAAGTAGTGCTGAAGCATTCGCCAGATTGGCAATGGTATTGGATTCATCATGAATAAGTGCCCGGAGTTGTCCGAGAACCGATTCGAATTGTTCATGACGTGTGCCCTCGTAAGGTATGGTTTGAAACATGTAGAGTTCACGCTCCTAACATTAAATTTTTACATTAACTGTTGTATATATCGTCAAAAATAGGTAATTATGCAATTCGCTTTTACCATTGGTTAATTAATTTAAGATATAACGATTGTATATATTCAGTCAAGTGAAAAATCACTCTGTAACCTTTTGGTATCTCCGTACTCTAACCTCTGTACAGAATCATTTTGGGAAGGGGATAAGCTATACGTTTTAGCGGGGCAAACAGTATAGAAAGTAATCCAGCAAGGGTTGCCCTCATCTGTTTCCAGCTTATCCTCTATGGGTAAAAACAGTGTAACATGGTTGGCCTAGGCCAGGGAGGAGTTGCAATTATGCATGCAGATGTTCAGAACTTGTTTATCCGTATACAGATGCTTTCTTATGCACATCAGAACGATCTCACGGTAAGAGATATTCAACCTGTGTTGGAAGAACGCGGTTACCGTGTAGGAGAACGTGAGGTCAAGCAGGAGCTTGAAAACTTGACGCAGGAAAACTTTCTGACACCGCATGATGATATGTTTAGCATTACCGGTGCAGGGATCGATGAATTACAGGAAATTCAGTCGATGCTAGGCGTACTGTACAAGGATGTTGTGAAGAAACCGACTCGCACCACTACCCGAGTCTCTTCTTAAAGGCTTAGAGGCTCGATAATTTTGATTCGGAAGACAAGCTCGCACGGTTTAATCTCTTATAATATAGAAGATGCCCTTCTAATTCCTAATCCTAGGAACAGGAGGGCTATTTATATATATAAGCTTCTCAGCTTAAATAAGGTTGTGTTTGTTGAAGGTGTATGCTTAAATGTAGCGTATATTTATTGTCATTTTAATGTTGGAAGGATGATTGAACATGTGTGCATATGCATGTAAGGGGCATATACCACCGCTGGAAAGTCCGCGTCTTCGGCTGCGAAGGATGGAAAGCGGGGATGCGGCTACGATGTTCGCTTGCTGGTCTGACCCGGAGGTTCACCGTTATATGAACCTTTCTGGTATGTCAGGACGTGAGGATGCAGAGGATATGATTGAGTTGTTGAATGAGCTGGCGAAGACGGAGGATGCGCTGCGCTGGGGAATAGAACTGAAGGAGAATGGGAAGTTGATTGGAAGCTGTGGGTTTAATTATTGGCAGACGGAGGGAGCTTATAAAGCCGAGATTGGTTATGAGATAGCCAAGCCTTATTGGCGACAGGGTTACATGACCGAGGCGCTACGCTTGGTGCTGTCATTCGGGTATAACACGATTCGGTTGAATCGGATCGAAGCGCTGGTGGACCCGCGTAATACAGGCTCGCAAGCCCTGCTGTCCTCGATGGGCTGGACACAGGAAGGACTGTTGCGGCAGGTACAGCATACATCTACAGGCTTTAAGGATATGCTGATGTATTCTTTACTGCATGAAGAATGGCTCAGACTGGAGGCACAACGAAATGCTGTTTCAGTATAACGGCGGTTCGTCGCCGCTGCACAGGCTAGGGCCGTTAAGTAAGCTAATATGGGTGGGGTGCTTTAGCCTCCTGTCGATGGCATGGGATTCGACGCTGCGGGAAGCAGCACTCTTGGCTGTACTGATTGCTGTGGCTGGCTTGGGCGCACGTTTGACCTTAGCACGCCAACTTCGGGCTATGTCGTTCCTGATTGGTTTAGGTATCCCGTATTTTATACTGTCTATCCTAGCGATTCGAGAAGGACATACCGTGGCTTCATGGGGACCCATTGTCATTACAGCAGAGGGACTGGATATCGCAGGGGCGTTAACGTTGCGGATTTTTGTGTTGTTTTTGGCATCTTATATCTATCTCTCGACGACGGATCCCCGAGATTTTGTGCAGGCATTGAATCTGCGCTTGCGTGTTCCTTATCGGTTTGCGTTCGGTATTTCAGTGGCACTGACGTTTCTCCCCTTATTGGAAGAAGAAGGGCGAACAATTATGGCAGCACGGCGTGTTCGTGGACAGGAACCACCACGAGGGTGGGGCAATCGGTTATCATGGTGGAGCGGGTATGCGGCTGCCGTGTTGGTGAATGCTGTAAGACGGGTTCAGCAGACGGCGCTGGCTATGGAGGGCAAAGGTTTCGGCGCTTATGCAGAACGGACATATCTTCGTACACTGAACAATGGGCGTGTAGGCAACTTATGTGCTGTGACTGCTGTATTAACTACGGCTGTTTTATGGTGGAGCTTATAAAGTGAAGCCTCTTATTTTTGTTCTTATTGTCAACCTGTAAAATATAATTAGGTTGACAATAAGGCTGCAAATGAATACATTTATACAGTAGCAGCTTGTACAAGGATCAGAGCTGTAATCTTATAGATTAGATAGGGAGAGGAGTCAAGAAATACATATGAAGGAATCTCGTATGTTTGCAAAGTTTACAACGCTGGATATCGTACTCATGGCGATGCTGGCCACGTTGAACGGCGTCATGACCGTGTATTTGTCGCTCATTAACAAAACATTAAACAGTCTGGGAGGGCCTATCGCAACTTCCGCTATTGTCGGGCTGTACATGATATACGGCTTGTTGGCCTATTATATTATTCGTAAGCCGGGTACGGCGGTTATTGCTTATGCATTTGGCGCGGTAGTGCAGTCTTTTATGGGCTCCGCCTATGGAATTGCTTCTATTATCGCGGCGGCTGTCTGCTATATGATTGCGGCTGAGTTGGTATTTGCCTTGTTGCGGTATCGGCGCTGGAACGCAGTTTCGCTGATGCTAGTGGGTGGGGCTATGGTTCCGCTGTGGTTTATTGTCGCAGCCAATATGTTTGGCTATATGCATTGGGGGTGGAAGGTGCTGACGATTGCACTGGTCGTTCGTATCCTGAGCGGCATTGTCCTGTGCGGTCTGCTGACGAAAGTGCTGGGCGATGCCTTAAATCGTACGGGACTGTTAAAACGGTTTGAACTGGGACGCGCTTCACGTGCATAGCCGTGGCTATGCATGTGGTTATATCTTCAACAATGGGGATCGAGGATATTTCAGTTATGATTGAACATAGCGATTATAATTCTAGCCGTAAAATAGCCGTATCCTTGAAGAATTTTGGCTATCGGTATGATGATCAGGTAGAGCCAGCGTTACATGGTCTGACACTGGACATTGCGGTGGGTGAGCATGTAGCCATTGTCGGAGCTAGTGGAAGTGGAAAGTCTACGCTATGTCAGCTGCTTCATGGTGGATTGTCCCGTTCCGGTGAGGGCGAACGGACAGGGGAGCTGACCGTGTACGGGATGGACCCCGATATCGCTGATCTGGCTACTGTCGCCACCACTGTTGGCGTCGTGCTTCAGGACCCGGATGCCCAGCTGGTGCAGGGAATCGTCGAAGATGAGATTGCTTTTGGGCCGGAGAACCTGCGCGTGCCTCCGGCAGAAATAGCGCAGCGCATTGCTACTGCGCTGGAAGCCGTCGGCCTAGCTCCCGAGCGCGACTCCTTCGTGCGGCGCCTCTCGGGAGGCCAGCGCCAACGCACCGCGATTGCTGCGGTACTGGCGTTGGAAGCGCCGCTGGTCGTGTTCGACGACGCAGCTGCGCAGTTGGACCCGCCGGCTGTATGCGACTTCGTAGAGTTATGTCGGCGGCTCCATGCGGCAGGCCGGACGGTGGTTACCGCGTCCGGCCGCATAGACGATGGCGTGCGGGCAGCGCAGCGCGTCATCGTCTTGAAGGGCGGGACCGTACAACTACAGGGTCCGCCCGAAACGCTGCTGCGCGAGCATGGTGCGCAGCTGGTCGCCTTGGGGCTGCTCCCCTCTCCCGCAGGGAGGGGAGACATGCCGGGTGAGCCGGAGGTGAATCCCGGCTCAGCGGCAGACCGCGCTGGGCAGCCATTGTTGGAGGTGAAGGGATTGACCTTCACCTATCCCGGTAGCCAGCGGGCAGCGCTAAAGGGCGTGAGCCTAGCTCTTGCGCCCGGTGAACGAGCCGTGTTGCTGGGTGAGAACGGCTCGGGTAAAACCACGCTCGGCAAGTTGCTCATGGGCCTGCTCCCAGCACCGAAGGGGTGCATGCGGTGGGAGGGGCAGGATATGGCGAAGCTGCCAATTCACCAGTTGGCTGCCGGAATCGGCTATGTGTTCCAGCAGCCAGAGCATCAGTTTGCAGCTGCAACGGTATGGGAGGAGTGCTTGTACAGCGTGCGCGCCAAGCTTGGTTTACGGACCGGGGAGCCAGTTCCCGCCGCATATGTGGAACGGGCGCAGCGCTTACTGGCCGCCGCCAGGCTGGAGCACAGACTGGATGCCTCCCCGTACCTACTAAGTGGAGGCGAAAAAAGACTGTTGAGCGTTGCGGCACAGTTCATCTTGCCCAAAAAGCTATACATTCTGGATGAGCCTACCGCAGGAACGGATTACGAAGGGGCGAGAATTCTGCTCCGTATGTGCACAGAGCAGTCTGCCGAAGGTGCGGCTTTTCTGGTCATCACCCACGATATGCAGGTGGCTGAAAGCTTTGCCAGCGATGTTCTGTGCATGGAAGAGGGTCATCTCTATAAAGTGGAAAATAGTGAGATTTATCATACGATTACAGTTGACAAAAATTAACGACATGTAGACAATAATATATATACATCGTACAAAACAGGCGGCCTATATAGGCCGCCTGTTTACGATTATGCAGTGCGGGTAATAAACCAATCTGGAAAGGCAAACCGCGCACAGATACAACACAGTTTTTATAAGGGAAGGATTTGTGATTTGCTTGGCAAACGATAAACCCATGAAGCGCGGACTCGTGCTGACAGGTGTTCTATTGGCCACTTTTCTGGCCGCAATTGAAGGAACGGTTATCGGTCCGGCGGGACCGACGATTGTTAGCGAGCTGGGCAGCGTGAATTTGCTCAGTTGGATTTTTACGGCATATTTGCTGACTATGGCTGTGACCACACCCATTTTCGGCAAGCTTAGCGATTTGTTTGGCCGAAAACCCATATTTTTAATCGGCTGTTCGTTGTTTGTACTTGGCTCTTTGCTTTGTATGCTGGCTGGTAGTATGGAGCAACTTATTATCTACCGGGCCATTCAGGGTATTGGTGCGGGTGGTGTCATTCCTGTTACTTTTACCATCATCGGTGATATCTACAAAATGGAGGAACGCGGCAAAGTCCAAGGCATGATTAGCTCCGTATGGGGGATTTCTTCCCTGATCGGGCCTCTCTTGGGTGGTTATGTGGTTACCTATTTTGGCTGGGAGTGGATTTTCGGTTTTAACGTTCCCTTTGGATTGCTGGCTATGTTCTTCATCGCCCGTTACTTGCGGGAACAGGTAAGCAAGCGTACTGCGCGTATCGACGTGCCGGGAGCGGTTACCTTTACCATCGGGATGACGGCCCTCTTGCTCGTATTGGCACTGGGCGGGCAGTATATCGGCTGGGCTTCTCCTGAATTGTTGGCCTTGGCTGCCGTAGCCATTTTGTTCCTGATTCTGTTTTTGGTTATCGAAAAACGCGCTCAGGAACCGATGGTGCCACTAAAGCTATTTCGGATACGGGATATCGCTTTTTCCTGTGCCGCAGCACTGTTAGTCAGCACCCTGCTGATCGGACTGACTAGCTATCTTCCACTATGGATTCAAGGTGTACACGGTGGAGATGCCGCTTCATCTGGTCTCGCGCTGGCTCCAATGTCCGTAGGCTGGCTATTTGGCTCCATGATCGGAGGACGCATTTTGCTGACCCTGGGCTCACGTCGAACCTCTTTGATTGGGCTGACCCTGATTGTTTTGGGGGCTTTCGTCATGACCTTGATGGGCCAAACGGCTCCGATCTGGCTGCTGTTCCTGTCTACATTGTTGTATGGACTGGGGTTTGGCTTCTCGATGACTGTGTTTACGATTATTGCCCAGTCCTCGGTCGGGTTCCAGTTGCGTGGCGCGTCTACAGCTTTGAATACATTCCTGCGCACGTTGGGGCAAACGATCGGGGTTGCAGCCTTCGGTTCATGGCTGAATTATCGCATTGCTGCCCAGACAGCAGACGGACAGCTTACACAGCAAGGGGTAACGCAGGAGGATATTAACGGTCTGCTTGCACCTCATGCTTCACAGAGTCTAAGTGACAAGGTTGCTGGATTACTTCGTTCTGTATTGGAAAACAGTCTGCATTCTCTGTTCGTTATCATGGTCGTTATTGCGGTTATTAGCTGGTTTGTCGTCCTCGGACTGCGGAACCGTCCGCCGGGCACTGAAGAAGAGGCAGATCAGCGCGTAAAGACACCACAAAGAGAACATGCATAAAAAATAATATTAATCTTTCATGATAAAGAGACAGTCCGGTACACCAAATAAGGGTCCGGGCTGTCTCTTTATGCAATGGTCTCTCCTCCTACTGATTCAGCAAAATAGCCACCTCGTATAGGACCGATAAATTCCCCAGCATACAAAAAGGAGATGAAAACCCCCTAGAGTTGCTATATATTCATAGGGTATAGGTAACAAAATGGTAAAAAAGTCTTAAGAAATTGTAACAAAAAATATGTTTCTGAATTGAGCTGTAGGGTACTAAGGAACCATTTTTTTGAACCCGCTTACAAATCGGGCTTTGTATGATTTATTTTAGAACGATTTTGCATGTGAATGAAGCAACCAACCTAGCAAAATGGGACACGGAAAAAAATCAAGTAGCAAATTTTTCTGAATGTAATAAAAATGAAAAATATAGGAATTTTCAGAAAATTACTAGGAAAATATGAGGATGAAATTCAAGAGGCACCTGTTTGCTTACCTCACATAATAGGGCTTTTCAGTCTATATCAATCGTTTGACATACCATATAAAATGGCCCTACCAACCAAAAAGTTGGGTTTCAAATCTAGAAGCATAATTAGATTAAGGGAGATGGAGTACTTGAAGTTTAACAAATGGTTCAGTAAAGCAGCCACTGCAACAGTAGCAACTACCTTGCTGTTAGGAGGCGGCGTTCAGGCTTTTGCCGAGGAAAATGATGCATCTGATCTCAAAACAGACAATGCATTTACCCAAATTACGCGTAATGACATGCTGAATATTTTCAAACAGCAAGGCAAAGAAAAATATGAGGTTCCGTCCTTCGATGCGTCTACAATTAAGAATATTCCTTCTGCTATTGGTCGCGACAGCTCAGGCAAGCTAATTGATTTCGATGTCTGGGACTCTTGGCCGTTACAAAATGCCGATGGCACAGTAGCCAATTACAAAGGGTATAATATCGTTTTTGGATTGGCAGGCGATCCTAAAAGAGGCGAGGATACATTCATATACCTGTTCTATCAAAAAGCGGGCAATACTTCACTGAGCGGCTGGAAAAATGCCGGCAGAGTATTTAAAGACAATGATAAATTGCTTGCCAACGATCCGATTCTAAAAAATCAGTCAGAAGAATGGTCAGGTTCAGCTACCTTAACCTCTGATGGACAAGTACGTTTATTTTATACCAGCAGACAGCCCTATGATCCGAATAACAAATTATACGGCAAGCAAACCTTGAGCACGGCTCAAATTAATGTCTCTCAGCCTGACGATAAGACACTGAAAGTAGATGGAGTCGAGGATTTGAAATCGATCTATGACGGTGGAGATGGGAAAACCTATCAAAATGTGCAGCAAAGCGTCGGAGTGGATATGGATAACCATACGTTTAGAGACCCTCACTATGTCGAGGATCAAGGCCACAAATATATTATATTTGAAGCCAATACAGGGACAGAGACAGGCTACCAAGGCGAAGATTCGCTTCAAAACTCAGCTTATTATGGCGGCAATAAGAAATTCTTCAGGGAAGAGCTTTCTAATCTGCAGCAAAGTCCTAAGAAAAAAGGAGCTGAGCTGGCGAACGGCGCACTGGGCATCGTTGAATTGAATGATGATTATACGTTGAAAAATGTAATGCCTCCTTTGATTGCTTCCAATCTGGTAACAGATGAAATTGAACGGGCGAATGTGTTCAAAATGAACGGTTTGTGGTATTTATTTACGAGTACGAGAGGTTCCAAGGTGACTGTAGATGCGATCGGAGACGATGATATTTACATGCTGGGTTATGTTTCTACTTCCTTGACAGGGCCTTATAAACCGTTGAATGGAACCGGTCTCGTTCTTCATCAGGATCTGGATCGTGATGATATTACCTGGACGTATGCCCATTTTGCTATCCCGCAAGGCAAAGGCAATAACGTAGTCGTTTCGAGTTATATGACTAATCGAGGGCTTTTCCCGGATCACAAATCTACTTTCGCGCCAAGCTTCCTGCTGAATATTAAAGGCTCGAAAACGTCTGTTGTGAAAAACGGTATTTTGGAGCAAGGGCAAATCACGGTTGATCCAACGAATGACAAAAAAGAATCTCCAAATGAGTATGGGAAGAAATAAGTAGGTATATGCAGTATGTCCGAAGGCGGCGGTTTGGTAGCTTACCGATCTGCCGTCCGTCGGACGATACATAACAATGCAATGAGAGGTAAGGAGGATCGTCATAATGAGAAAAAAAGCTCCCAAGAGCATTTGGATACGATCCGTTGTAATCATCACAGGCTTAACTATATTTATAGCTATGGGATGGAGTATGTACCAAAAGGATGCAGCCAAACCCCAAAAACCTGCTGCAATTCCCAAAAATCAAGCTAATCAAAGTAAGCATAAAACACCGACCTATCGGGCATCCTATCATTTTACTGTTCCGGATAAGTGGAAGAATGATCCTCAACGGCCCATTTATTTTGATGGAAAATATCATTATTACTATTTGTATAATCGTGACTATCCCAAAAAGAACGGTACAGAATGGCGACATGCCACATCAACCGACCTGGTACATTGGAAAGATGAAGGGGTGGCGATTCCCAAATATACGAACCCAAATGGAGATCCTTGGTCCGGTTCGGTCGTGATCGATGATAATAATACCGCAGGTTTTGGAAAAGGCACGCTGGTAGCCATTGTGACACAGCCCTCCGCAGATGGCGGAAAGCAGGAACAATTTTTGTGGTACAGTAAGGACAAAGGCAAGACGTTTACTTCTTACCGCAACAAGCCTGTGATGTCCAACCCAGGTACAAAGGACTTCAGAGATCCCAAAATCATCCGAGATCCTCAACGTAATCAATGGGTGATGGTCATGGCAGAGGGAACAAAGATTGGCTTTTATGAGTCTGATAATTTAAAGAATTGGCGGTATACGAGCGGCTTTCAAACGGAAAATATCGGGCTTGTGGAATGTCCTGACCTTTACCGGATGCGTGCGGATGATGGAACCTATCAATGGATTCTAGGCGTGAGCGCCAATAGCAAATCAACAGGCGGGCCCAACACGTATGCCTATTGGACGGGAGATTTTAATGGAGAAGCATTTCTCCCTGATCACAGTGAACCTGAGTGGCTGGATTATGGGTTTGACTGGTATGGTGCAGTTACGTTCGAGGAAGGAAAAGACAAAGATAAATATAGTCACCGTTATGCTCTGGCCTGGATGAACAATTGGGATTATGCCAATAACACGCCTACCCTAAAGGAAGGCTTTAATGGAATGGATTCGATTGTTCGCCAAATTCGACTGAAACATACGGCAGATGCTGGATATCGTTTGGTTTCACAGCCGGTACCCAATTTGGAGCGATTCCAAACATCCAAAAAATCATTAGGAACGATTAAAGTAGAGGGTGCTCACCGGCTTCCAGTAGCAGGCGATGCCTATCAGCTAGAGGCGGATGTATCTTGGTCCACGATTAAAAATGTAGGATTGAGGCTTCGAGAGTCGACGGATGGCAAGCGTCATGTCGATGTGGGTGTCTCAGTGGAAGGTCAATACTCTTACGTAAACAGAGCGAACACGGGGCAGCCGGATCAGAGTGGAAAATATGTAGAGAGCAAGGCGCCTTTTGATCCCGATAAGAAAAAGGTCCACCTGAACATTCTCGTCGATAAAACCAGTATTGAAGTGTTTGTCGATGGTGGAGAAGTAGCTTATTCCTCTTTAATATTTCCACGGTTAGAGGATCAGAAAATCACTCTGTTTTCCGATGGCGGTCCAGCAATTTTTAATAATGTAGTGGTCAAACATTTTAGTCGATAGCAGGTACTTATGCTGCTCGTAAGCTTGGGCATATTTCGCTCTATTCAGGTATATGAAAAGTCCACCCATGAATATAAGGGTGGACTTTTCTGTGTAAATCTAAATTTTCGTTTAGCACAGCTATAAGATTGTTCGTTTATTCACAAACGATCAGTTGCTAAAATTACTATTCGTTCTATTTGTGATAAGGTGACAGGTTATCAGCGCTACGGCCCAATTTTTTGAGCAAGCCGATGAGTTGATCTCTTTCGGTTTCACTGATTCCGCTAAAGGCACGTTCAATCTGACGTGTATAATCAGGATAAATTTCGTCCATGACACGTTGTCCTTCGTCCGTCAATTCTGCATATATAATCCGACGATCTTGGTCGCACGGGTGACGGTGCAAATAACCGCGGCTTTCCAGCTTGTCAATAACATAAGTGACATTTCCGCTTTGCAGAAGCAGCTTTGCTCCAATTTGTTGGATTGGCTGCGCGCCCTTGTGATATAAAACTTCCATCACGGCGAAGGCCGTTGGGTTGAAGCCCACCGTTTTGATGCCAGCAACCGCATGTTCGTTTACACTTTTGAATGACTTGGCAAACACGCTATACAAATGCATAGATTGCTGTGTCACCAATGTTCGGTAATCTATCATCTTCATTCCGCCTTTATGTATGGATTTGGGCATCCTTTGACCGCTCGGCTCGGATGACCGGGCAACCATACCCTTGTTACTAGCATAAAGGGATTTACGTAGCGAAAACATGCGATTTGTCACAGTAGCTGCTTTTTTAACTATTTAATTTCAAAGCTTTAAAGTAAATTTTTGAAAAATAAAGGTTTTGAATGTAAAAATACTGTTCCGGTTGGTTATATTAAAAATAACATACCTAACCTAATGAACCCCAATTAACAAAATAAGCTACTTCAGAGGAGATGAAACACATGGATACGGGTTCTTTCCGTTTTCAATTTCGTGATCCGCAGCAAGCCACCCAAGCCTGTGAAACATTAAAGGAAATTGGATACTCCGCCAGCACAAATGGTGACACAGGTCTCAGTGTTCATATTGAGAACCAGGATGTGTTGTCTGCATTGGAGATTTGCCAAGCCTATGAAGGAAGTATGATTGAGGTAGGAACTCTTTTCTCTAGACCGGATGCAATTCCCGATCTGCAAGGAAATGTCGGTGTACAAAATCCAGGTTATAGCCCGGAGGACTGGATTATCCCGGCGCACACGATCAACGAGGATTGGAGTGAAGCGTATAAAAACGGTTCCTCTCGAACGTACAGCAACACAACTGGGGAGCACAACGTCAGCTCTGATCAACAACCGGAAGACGAAGTGGATGGATTTTCTGGAAGCATCCATATTTGACCCAAATGATGACGCTATGTCGATTAGGCGGTTGTTTATGTTCCAAATGTTTTGTGAAGTAAAAAGCACCAGTAAACCTTGAGCGGGTTAGCTGGTGCTTTTTTATTGATAAAGAAGAGTCATTCATTCACATGAAATATATTGGAGAGGGCAATCTAAAGAATGGAGAGATCTGTCCCAAAATCTAGGAGTAGGGTGATTTTTTAATGGACAAACCGTCTGATATGCAAAAAGAACAAAAACTAAAATGGTGGCAACTTAGCTTGTTAGGAGTTGCAGGTACTATCGGTACAGGATATTTTCTGGGGTCCGGCTTAGCGATTTCTATTGGCGGTCCAGCCGTACTGATTGCATACTTTTTGGCAGCGGTTGGAACATATGTAGTGTTTGATGCTCTTTCGCGAATGACGGCAGATCATCCTGAACAGGGTTCCTTCCGTTCCTATGCCCAAAAAGCATTTGGAAGTTGGGCAGGATTCGGCAGTGGCTGGGTATATTGGTTTTCGGAACTCCTTATTAATGGGAGCCAGTTAACTGCGTTGTCTATATTCTCACGTTTTTGGTTTCCTCAGGTACCGATGTGGATCTTTGCGGCAGGCTTCGGGATTTTAGGGCTTGTGATTGTTTTTTTTGGCAATAAGGGTTTTGATCGAGTTGAAAATGTATTGGCCATCATTAAGATGGCAGCTATTGTTATGTTTCTGGTCTTGGCCGTTGCTCTTTTGGCAGGCTGGATCGGAGGAGGAAAATATAATCCAAAGTTCCCCATCAGTTACAAAGAGTTTTTCCCTACCGGCGGTATAGGATTGTGGTCATCTTTTATTTTTGCCTTTTATGCATACGGAGGTATTGAAGTGCTCGGAATTATGTCAAATCGGCTTCAAAAACCGGAGGATGCACCTAAAGCAGGAAAAGTAATGCTGGTTACACTGGTTGCAGTGTATGTGCTTTCGATTGGTCTGGCTGTGTCTATGGTGCCATTAAGTGCCTTTAACCCGAAAGAAAGTCCTTTTGTGCTTGCGCTCAGCAGCGATCATCTGGTTTTTATGCCTCATTTATTTAATGGAGTGCTTATTATTGCAGGGTTCTCAACAATGACAGCATCTCTATATGCAGAGACATCTATGATGATTACACTCGCACAGGAAGGAGATGCACCCACATTATTTTCACGGAAGTGGAAGGGTAAATATCCTCTATATGCACTTAGTTTGATCTCCGTTGGATTAATCTCAGCCATCGTAATGTCGTTGCTACTACCGGGAAAAGTATATGAATATATCACTACTGCAGCGGGTTTAATGCTGTTGTATAATTGGTGCTTTATTTTGCTGTCTTCAGGTAAGCTACTGGAATCGAGTAGATCAAACCATATTAAACGTTGGATTGGATTATTGTTGATAGCTATGGCTGTGGTCGGATCATTTTTTCATAAGCTTAGCCGCCCGGGAGTTTACATCAGCTTATTGCTTGTCTTGTTAATTGCAATATGTGACCTTATCGTACAATGGATTCGCCGAAAACATACGAAGGTATCTCGGTAATTTTGCCAAGAAGCCAAAGAGTTAGTGTAAAAAAAGTAATTGAAATGCTTGTACACCAAAATAAAAGCCAAAACCGATAAGAGATAATCCAGACATCCAAGAGATGGTTTTAAGCAATCCGGTTTTTAGAAACCTACGGAAAATACTTGAAGCGGCTGCCATAGTCACATCCCAGAGTAGCACACCTAATACAATCGCTCCGCTAAAGATCATTAGCTGTTGTACTGGATATGTATTAGCGACGTTTGCGAGTATGGACCCGTAAATCCCAAGCCAGAACAGGATGGAGAGGGGATTGAATAATGACATCAGGAAACCCGCTAGAAATGAGTTGGTTAGGGTATTACCATTTCCCCTTAATTCAGATTCTGAAATCACGCCAGCATTTTTAATACTTTCAAGACCTGTATACACAAGCACGAAAAAACCAAACATCCATAAAAAAGCTTTGACAAACGGGGCATTAAGAAGGTGGATCATTCCCAAATAGACAAGCAACATATAGATTATATCTGCGGTTATTGCACCAAGCCCAATAAACCAGGCGTGCCAAAACCCATTCTTAATACCTCGATCCAACTGTGCGGCATTAATCGGTCCAATGGGAGCGGAAAGTGACAAACCAAGAAAAATATAACTGATAAACGTATTAATGTCCTTTTTCCTCCTTGAGTATTATTGGATGTTATGTATTTGTCTATATTAGTTTATTCGGACAAACCCATCTGTAAGACCATTATTTTGTACGTATATTGCAGGAGTAGCCTCGATATTGCCAACCACTATCAATGAATTAAAACTAAAAAAGGAGCTCTAATCCCTTACATAAAAGGATTAGAGCTTTTTTAATGACAGGTTATAAAAAAAGTCTATTTGATCGAATAATTGGGCTTGACACTTTTATTGAAAGCGCTTATATTTATCTCGTAAACAATACGTTATATAACGTTATATAAAAGGGAGAGATAACAATGAATGTACATCAGACGGTTCAAACGATTTATGAACAAGCGAGTGGGAAGATTTCAGAGGTTTATTTAGTAGCCTGCGGGGGCTCATTAGTCGATATGTATCCCTCAAAATATTTTCTGGATAGTGAAGCAAAGAAGCTGGTAGCAGGCATGTATACGGCGAATGAGTTTGTGCACGCGCTGCCAAAACGTTTAGGTAAAAACGCAGTAGTCATCGTTTGCTCCCATGGTGGAAACACGCCGGAATCGGTTGCGGCTGCTAAATCAGCCAAAGAGAAAGGCGCTTACACCATCGGCTTAACCCACAATAGTGAAGCGACACTGCTCAATTATTCCGATTATTCATTCCTCTACGAATGGGGAGATGAGAGCGATGTTAAAAATAATCCTATGGCCATTATTTTAGAGCTTACTGTTGAGCTGCTTCAGATCGCTGAAGGCTATGTGCATTATCAAGCTTTCCAGAACGGCTTGGGAGCAATCAATGGAATTATTAACCGGGCAAAAATACAAGTTGAACCCCGTGCCAGTGTATTTGCTGACAAATATCGCAATGAAGACCTTTTCTATATCCTGACCAGCGGAGCTTCTTATGGACATGCCTACGGATTTGCTATCTGTTCTCTGATGGAAATGCAATGGCTCCATGCGGCTTCAATCCATTCCGGTGAATTTTTCCACGGTCCGTTTGAAGTAACGGATAAAGAAACTCCATTTATTCTGATGATCAACGAAGGACGCACACGGGCACTGGATGAGCGGGCACGGACTTTCCTAAGTCAATATGCCGAGAAAGTGGAAGTGATCGATGCGAAGGAGCTTGGAATCGGAACCATTGCCGACGAGGTCGTCGAGTTTTTTAACCCGGTTTTATTTTACAGCATTGTATGTGTTTATCGTGAAGCACTCGCAAATGTACGCAATCACCCACTGGAAACTCGCCGTTATATGGGCAAAGTAGCTTACTAAGCGCTCTTACCAACAGGAGGAAACCATCATGAAAGTTCTAGGCATTGGCGATAATGTGGTAGATAAATATGTTCATCTGCGCATGATGTATCCTGGCGGCAATGCGCTTAATTTCAGTGTATTTGCCAAAAAAGCGGGAGTAGATGCAGCCTTTATAGGAGTATTCGGAGATGATAACGAAGCGCAGCATGTAGAACACATTCTCCGTGAGCTGGAAATTGACATTTCACGGTGCAGATATCACAGCGGTGAGAACGGCTGCGCACGTGTAACCCTGGAAGACGGAGACAGAGTATTTCTGGGCAGCAATGAGGGAGGAGTTACACGTCTCCATCCGCTGGAGCTGAGTGAAGAAGACAAGGCCTATGTTGGCGGGTTCGACCTTATACACACCGGCTTGTACAGTCATACAGGGCACTTGCTGCCTGAATTGGAGACGCTGGGAATCCCTCTTTCTTTTGACTTTTCGGATGATTTCGTAGATGCACAGGTGGAGAAATATATTGCGTATGCCGATTTCGCTTTCTTCTCTTGCAGCCATATGACGGATGAAGAGACACAGAACTATATCCGCTCCAATCGAAAAAAAGAGGGGCAAATCCTGGTAGCCACACGCGGCGGAGATAGATCTATTGCCTATGATGGTACTAAGTTCTATTTTCAAATGCCTGATTCCGTTGACGCTGTGGATACGATGGGGGCAGGAGACTCTTATATAACCGCCTTTTTACTGAGTTTTTTAAAAAATAGCAACATTCAGGACGCTATGGCAGAAGGCTCGAGGGTTGCCGCCCAGAGCTGTCTGGTAGAAGGTTCTTTCGGATACGGCGTCCGCTACTAATAAAATATTTTCAAATATCTTCACTTGTAAGAATATGTAACATTTGATACTCTAAGTGGGAGTAATATAACGTTATATGACAAGTGAGGGCACATTATGTTGAATTCAGACCAAGCAGAGCCATTATATATTCAATTACAAAAAGCAGTCAAAACCGCTATTCATAATGGAACATTTACGCAGGGAAGTCGTATACCTACCGAAACTGAGCTAAGCGAGACCTACAATGTAAGTCGAATTACCGTAAGAAAAGCAATTGCCGAATTGGTTCATGAAGGTTATCTGACCAAACGTCAAGGAAAAGGTACCTTTGTCAATGTACCCAAAATTGGGCGGAAGATTGAACATATTATCAGCTTTACAGCTGCCTGCAAATCCAACGGCCTCTCTTCACACAGTGTGGTCACAGAACGTGAAATCATAGAAGCAGATGAGAAAATTGCACATCAGTTGCAGCTGCCACAAGGAGAAAAAGTGTTATTTATTCAGCGCAAGAGATACGCCGGTGATCGACCGCTAATGCTGGAGAATAATTTTTATCCTTATGACCGATTTTCTTTTCTAATGGAAGAACAGTTGGAGGGCTCTGTATACGAACTGCTGCGTCATAAATACAGCATCGATCCTAACCAACCGGGAGAGACGATATTACAAATCGCTTTGGCGGATGAATACCAAGCAAAGCTGCTGGAGACGGCCATCGGACAGGCGTTGTTCTACATGCACACGATTATTTATGATCAGCATGGAAGCCCCGTTCATGTAGGTAAGCAGTACATCATTGGAGACCGTTATCAATTCTCAATATAAATCCGTTGCCTGTTAGGTAATGTTATTCAGGTACGGCGCAGCTTCTGCTTCCACTTCATAAGAGAAGCAGAAGCAATATTATAACGTTATATTACGTTATGTTATAGGACGGATAAATAATGAGGGGGTGAAATTGTGCAAGGGAAGAATGACACATTAGCGGACAAAGTTTTACTGTCAAATGCTATTTTTAATGGCTTAGAAAATGAAGCCTCGCCTGGGTTTATTGCACTGCGAGGAGAATGTATTGCAGCAGTGGGGCGTCCCGAGGAAGCACAAGCTTGGATAGGAGCGGGAACGGTTGTCTGTGATTTGGGTGATGCTTTTATCATGCCAGGAGTTCATGACAACCATGTATTTTTTACCGGATATATGTCGATGCATCGGGGCGTGGATTTGACTCATGCAGCCTCGATTGAAGAAGCAGTGGAATCAATGCTACAAGCGGCAAACAATCTTCTGCCAGGGAAAGATGTAACCGCTTACGGTTGGAGCGAGGAAGGATGGGGCAAGCTGCCTGAGCAAAGCTTGTTGGACGAGCTGTTCCCTGATCGGGCGGTAATTGCCATTAACCTAAATAAAAGCTACTGCTGGATGAACCGACTGGCTCAGGAGAAATATCAATTTTTGCCGGATCAATGCAGTGCTGAGGCACGCGCTTTGCTGCTCCAAGCTATGATGCAGGACCACAGTCTTGTCAAACAAGAGTTTATGGAGTTTTGCCGCATACTAGCTGCACGAGGAGTTACTTCCATAAAAGATATTGGCTTTGACCGGCATAGCGAGTTGCTGCCGATTCTAGAAGAATTGAAAGAAACAGGGGAACTGCCACTCCGATTTCATTTCTCGCTTGAACCCGTTGTTGAATCGCTTGATATTGCCACCGGTATGAAGTATAAAGCACTTTATAATGGAGACCTTATTCGTTTCCAAGGATACAAGCTGATGCTTGACGGTGTCGTAGCAGATCATACGGGGGACATGCTGGAACCTTACGCAGATATGCCCGGAGTAACGACTTTGAGGACGGTTGACTACAAAAAGATTGAAGCCTCTGTGCTGGAAGCAGACAGCCAAGGTATCAAATGCTGCCTAACTGCAGAAGGTGATGCTGCGATTCGCCAAGCGGTATCCATGATTGAAAAATGCCGCGAACAACAAGGTAATAACCTTATCAGACATTCGATCAGTGATCTAGAGTATCCTCATCCAGATGATCTGATCAGAATGGGCGAAAACGAAATTTTTGCCGAAGTCTACGCTCAAATCCTGCTACTGAATCCAACCTATGAAGAGGCCTATATGCCTGTTGTGGTAGGCAAAGGTAATGAAAATCGGTTTTATAATTATAAATCTATGCTGGAGGCTAATGTGCCAATAACCATTGGGACTGATCTGCCCTTATTTATCACGAGTGTTCCCGATTCACTGTACTCAGCTTCTCATCGGTTATTTCCGGACGGATCACCTGCTGGAGGCTGGTATCCCGATCGGGGGATGCCGCCATCCGAAGTTTTAAAGGCATGGACCATTAATGGAGCCAAACATTGTTATATGGAAGAGGTTACAGGCACGCTAGAGGCTGGAAAATATGCTGACATCGCCGTTTTTGATCGCGACCTCCTTAACGCATCCGCTGGTGACATCAGGGACGCCCAAGTGATATTGACCATTATGGGAGGGAAGGTTACGTATAACCATTCTTGGAATGAGGGATAAACATGAACATCAAGAATATGAAATGGAAATTATCCTTGCCCCATAGCTATACTTTAATATTTTTGATTATTATTACAGTCGCCGCATTGACATGGATTGTGCCCAGCGGACAATTTGAGCGTCATGAAGTGACAGTAAACGGCGTGACCAAAACGGCGATCGTTTCGGGAACCTATCACACTGTACCCAAAACTGGTGAGAACGGTGATTTAAGACAAGGCCTCCCTCAAATCCTAAGCGCTCCTATTGAGGGGATTATCAATGCCGCGGATGTCGTCTCTTTTGTCCTTATTGTGGGCGGCTCCTTCGGGATTATATTGCAGACGGGAGCCATCGATCGTGCCCTGACAGCTCTTGCCAGACGGCTGAAGAATAAGGGGATTCTGCTTATTCCAATTGCCATGGTTATATTCAGTCTCGGAGGCTCTACCTTTGGGATGAGCGAAGAAATTATTCCGCTTTATGCGATTTTCATTCCGTTAATGTTTGCCCTAGGCTTCGATTCTATGACTGCTATTCTCATTCTATTTCTGGGAACGCAAATTGGCTATGTTGGTTCGACTGTTAATCCATTTTCAGTATTGATTGCCCAGGGGATCGCAGGAGTGGAGGGGAATCCTCAGCTCTGGCTGAGATTTATTGAATGGCTTGTATTTACTATGATTTCTATTGCCTTTACGATGTGGTATGCGCATCGGGTTAAGAGAAATCCGGAGAAATCCATTGTTTTTCAGAGTGATATTATAAATCGTGAGCAATTTATAAAAGAAAATACAGGTGAGGACGTCGTCTTCACGTTTCGGGACAAATTAATAATAGGTGGATTTATTGTAACGCTTGGAGCAATTGTCTGGGGAATTTTGTCCAAAGGCTGGTATATGACTGAAATTGGTGCCCTTTTCTTCGCACTGGGTCTTTTTGTCGGGGTAGTTACTAAAATGAGCCAGAAGGAAATAGCTGAGAATTTTGTAAAAGGGTGTGGAGAATTCATCTACGCTGCAGTGATCATAGGTCTTGCCCGCGGAATTCTGATCATCGCCGAGCAGGGTATGATCATCGATACCGTATTGAATGCACTCGCAAGCATTCTGGAAGGATTGCCAAGTTACTTGTTCACTACCATTATGTTGGTTGCACATAATATTATTACTTTCCTAGTCCCATCTTCTTCGGGGGAAGCAGCACTAACCATGCCTGTACTTGCACCGCTTGGCGATCTTGTAGGTATCAATCGTGAAGCAGTAGTCACAGCGTACCAATTCGGTAACGGGTTAACCAATCTAATTTCACCGACAGGCGGAGTACTGCTGGCGGGATTGGCCATTGCCCGGATCAGCTTTGGACAGTGGCTGAAGGTAATCTTCAAGCTATTCCCGATCCTGTGGTTAGTTGCTGCTATTTTTGCTGCTATTTCGGCTGCGGTGGGTATCTAATAAATCAAGTGAGAGCCCCTGTCTTTTAGAGACAAGGGTTTCTTTTTGTGCATAAGTTTACGTGGAAAATGAATAATATGGATAGCATTTTCCTAAGGAGGAAATAAAATTGATGCATGCTGATAATAGATTACTCATTGCTGCTCTAGGCGGTGTTAATGAAATCGGGAAAAACATGTATTTTATCCAATACGATCAGGATATTGTCGTTATCGATTGTGGTTCCAAGTTTCCTGATGAGAACTTGCCTGGTATTGACCTCATTGTGCCGGATGTCACCTATCTGCTGGAAAATCAGGATAAAGTCAGAGCGCTCATTGTGACTCATGGGCATGAGGATCACATCGGAGGTATTCCCTATCTGCTGAAGCAGATTAATATGCCCGTTTATGGAACAAAGCTCACCATCGAATTAATTAAGATTAAGTTAAGGGAGCACAACCTTTTACGTGATGCTGAGCTTCATCTTATAGATGCGGATTCAACCGTTCAAGCGGGAACGATTCAGGCATCCTTTTTCACTACCGTCCACAGTATCCCGGATTGCCTGGGTGTCTTTTTTCAGACACCGGAAGGAAATGTGGTCCATACCGGGGATTTCAAATTCGATATGTCTCCCGTCAGTGGACCTTTCCCCGATCTTCATCGCATGGCTGAAATAGGAAAGAAGGGGGTAAAAGTGCTGCTCTCCGAAAGTACAAATGCCGAAAGGCCAGGATTTACTCCTTCAGAACGTTTGGTTGGCGGACATATTTTGGATGCTTTTGCCAGAGCCAAACAGCAAGTATTTATTTCTACGTTTGCATCCAATGTGAACCGTGTCCAACAAGTCATTGACGCGGCTGTAGAAACAGGCAGAAAACTCGTTCTACTGGGTCGCAGCATGATAAATGTGGTGTCAGTGGCTAAGGAGCTGGGTTTCTTGCACATGCCTGAGGACTTGTTGATTGAGGCGGGAGAAACAGAACGGTTTCCTGCAGAAGAAATTGCTATTTTATGTACAGGAAGTCAGGGTGAGCCAATGGCTGCACTGTCCCGTCTAGCCAATTCCCTGCATCCCAGAATCGAAATTTTGCCTGGTGATACTGTAATCATTGCTGCAGGAGCCATACCCGGGAATGAACGGAATCTTTCCCAGGTCATTGATAACCTGTACGTACTGGGCGCCAACGTTATTTATGGATCAGGCAGCACCACAGGGATGCACGTGTCCGGTCATGGCAGCCAGGAAGAATTAAAATTAATGATGACCCTGATGAAACCCGAGTTTTTAATTCCCATACACGGCGAATTCAGGATGTTGTATCAGCATCGTCAGCTAGCGGAGTCTGTGGGAATTCCGATGGAGAATGTATTTATCGTCCATAACGGTGACACTGTTCAAATCGAAGAGGGAAGGGCATCCCTAGGCCCCAAAGTAGCAGCAGGCAATAGCTTGGTAGACGGGTTGGTCACAGGGGACGTAGGTAATATTGTACTGCGAGACCGTAAAAAGCTTTCATCAGACGGAATGCTGATTATTGTGATGACGTTGAGCAAAAACGAGAAGCAAATGCTCGCAACACCAGAGGTCATATCAAGAGGGTTTGTATATGTTAAGGATTCCGAAGAGCTCATGAGCCAGATCCACGACACGATTATGTCCACAGTGAACGAGTTAACCGAAATCGAAATGAGTCAGTGGGGACTGATTAAGCAGATGTTAAAAGATGATGTTGGCCGGTTTATTTACAGTCAGACGAAGAGAAGACCCATGATTTTACCTATCATTATTGAGGTTTAAATAGCGGCAAATGTCAAAACAAGATGGAGCTTGTTCTTTACGCCATTTTAAAAAAAAGGCTTAAATCAGTAACATGACTGATTTAAGTCTTTTTGATTTCCTTCCTACTTTTCCTATAAGAATGCGGATGTAATGGCGGTTTGCAGCGCAGCGGAGGATTTGAATCTGGAGAAGCAACAGCGATCGTAAGATCAAATCCTACGCGCAGCGTCTTAATCGCTTACGGCCGCTTGGGTTCCTGCTGTATGCCCTGTCGTAAACGCCGCTGTAATATTATAACCTCCAGTGTAACCGTGAATATCGAGAATCTCACCGCAGAAGAACAATCCAGGCATCAGCTTGGACTCCATTGTTTTCGGATTAATTTCCTTCAAATTCACACCGCCCCCGGTAACAAATGCTTCCTTCAGAGAGAGCGTACCGTTCACACGGATTGGAAAGGCCTTAATGCGATGAGCAAGTTCTTGCCACTGCTGCTTAGGAATATGATCATAGGTCAAGTCCTCACGCAGTTCGGCTTGCTGGAGCAACAATGGAATTAAGCGTTCCGGTAAATAAGGCTTAAGCACGTTTTTGATCGCTTTTTTAGCATCGACCGATGCCAATTCCAGTGTCTCACGGTAGACTTCATCGGCATGTTTGTGAGGCTGCAAATCGAGAGTCAACAACACCGTGTTCACCTTATCCTTTTTTATTCCCTTGACGACAAACTGACTGCACCGCAAAGCAGTCGGGCCAGATAGACCAAAATGTGTAAAAATCATATCTCCTTCATGGACGACAACTTTCTTTTGCTTCGCATTCCATACGGTCAGACTGATGTCGCGTAAGGATAGTCCCTGAAGCTCTTTCGTCTGGATAAACGTCTCGCCTGAGGTCAACGGCACCTCTGTTGGATACAGCTCCGTAATGGTATGCCCTGCTTGTTCTGCCCATGCATAGCCGTCACCTTCCGAGCCTGTATGCGGGACGGATTTGCCACCAACGGCTACAATGACATTACGGCTATGTAGGATTTCACCGGAACGCAGTCGCACCCCAGCTGTATGACCTTCAGTGTAAATAACCTCTTGAACAGGACTGCTTGTCCGAATCTCGACTCCTTGAGAGCGTACCTTGTTGATCAAAGCATCGACAACTGTTTTGGCTTTGTCCGTCACTGGAAACATACGCCCGTTGTCTTCTTCCTTTAAGGCTATACCCAACTGTTCAAAAAAGGCGATGATATCCCGATTGCCGAAAGCCGCCAGTGCACTGTGCAGAAATCGGCCATTGCCGGGAATGTGCCGTATGAGTTCGTCCAGCTCTTTGGCATTCGTGACATTGCAACGGCCTCCACCAGAGATCCCCAGCTTACGCCCGAGTTTATTTCCCTTTTCCAGCAAAATCACCTTGGCACCTTCACCGCTGGCAGCAGCAGCAGCCATTAATCCGGCTGAGCCGCCTCCGATCACAATAACGTCGTAAGTCATTAACCTCTTCCTTTTCGTCGACAAATTTTCAAAATCATTCAGAACGGTGTAACCGATTGTTCATCATAACGTAATACCGTCACTTTAGATAGTTTTCGAGTACAGTAACGCGTATATCTTTCAATTGTAGGGATATGGATTGCGTAAAAACGCTCCTCTTATAAACATCTAGTATTTAGCAAATTTTGTCGTTCTACACCGGGATTTTAACACATATATTGTAATATATTGTAGCCTGTGCTTTAATTCAACTAACGGCGTCAAGGAAAGATGATGAGGGGGAGAAGTCCTTGTTAATTGCGTTGAAGGAAAGTGTGCTCCAAGTTCTCCTTGCCGTTATATCGGCGGGTTTTTTCTCTATATTAACGGATTATGGGGATAAGAAAAAGGTTTGGGGTGGCAAACTGCTTCCTGGACCCAATCAAGGAATACTGTACTTGTGTTGCTTGCCAGCCATATTGTTATGTACACTCTTTCAATATCAGTCTCCATATGGTCTACCTTCCAATCTCGGTATTATTCCCCTTGCAGTTGGCATCATGTACGGTAGACGTCGCACTGCCTTCGTGCTCGCCGCTTCCGCACTGATGGGAGTCCTAATTATAGCCCAGTCAACAGAAATGTCCCCGATGTACGTGGGCACGGGTTTTATCCTTTTTCCTTTTATGCTCCTGCATGTCAAGTTTTTTCAAAGAGGAACAATGTTGGACAAAAAGCTCCTGATCTCCGCATATGTTGTGGCTGATATGCTGTTTAAGGCGATATTTCCGCTACTGTGGGGCAAACAGGATATTGCGGTATACATTCCTGACTTACTTACAACGTTTTGGAATATTGGTGCAGGGGTACTGGCAAGTTTTACGGTCGTGAGCCTGATGCATAATGCCTTTGAGAAGCTGACGTTACGGCGTGATGTGACTGAGTTTACGAGCAAATATTTAATTGAAGTGGATAAGCTGCGTCAAGTTATGGATTTGATGCCGTTATCTCTTGTTACTTTGGACAGCGAAGAACGAGTTATACATATGAACAAAACGATGCTGGAACTCTATCGGGACTACGATCCCTACATTACGCTGCCTGAGGTAGTAGGTCGTCCATTCACCTCGTTATATGGTTTTAGCGCTTTGCCTGCGGTTAACGAACGAGTTGCGAAAGCGTTGGAAGGAGAGGCGGGGGCTGATTTTATAAATGTTACCCCCAAAGTATTCTTCTCAAGTTTCCTTCCTATTCGGGATAAACATGCAAACCAAACGACAGGTGTCATTATCGCCTTGCAAGATATTACAGAGCTGGAGACGCTGCGCAGTGAGCTGGGTAATTTTGAAAGGCTCAGTCTGGTTGGACAGATGGCAGCAGGCATTACTCATGAAATACGTAATCCGATGGCGGTTGTGCGTGGTTTTTTACAGCTTATGCGTGAGAAAAGCCCAGAATCCCTCAACCATTATTACCGCATTGTGATGGAGGAACTTGACCGGGCGAACGGGATTATTAACGATTTTCTTTCACTGGCCCAGAATCGAATTGTTGAGAAGGAGCAATGTCATCTGCATGATATTATTCGCGAACTGACGCCTTTATTGTGGGCAGATGCGAATCTGAGGGGACAGACGATTGAGCTAAAGTTAGAGGATCATGTGACGATGCTGCATTTGAACCCTAAGGAAATGAAGCAATTGCTGCTTAATTTATCGCGTAATGCGATGGAAGCTATGGGGGAAAAGGGAGTGCTGACCATTTCGACTCATGAGGAAGGGGATTTCGTGGAAATGGAAGTAAAGGATACAGGTCCGGGAATTCCGCAAAAGCAGCTTGAAAAGCTGTTCCAACCTTTTTACACGACCAAAACGAAAGGTACAGGTCTGGGTCTGGCCTTATGTCAAAGTATAGTGGAGCGTCATCACGGTACAATTGCCGTAGATTCGGTGGAGGGAATGGGCACGCAGTTTAAAGTTCGATTGCGCAGAACCGTTCCGACTTACCGGGATCATTCTGAGTTTCCTGTCATGAATTCGATACAGAAATAATCGTGCAAATATATAGCCGGATTTTTGCAAATTACGTGAAAAAGATTGTATAATGAAGTTTAGATGTCCATGCCTTTACTACGGCAAAGGATGAAATTAGAAACGTAGTATACATGATTTTTGGAAAAGGAGTGAAAGAATATGTCTATGTCTTTCGATCAATATATGAGAGATTCAGTTCAGCCAATGCGCGATGAACTGACGAATCTTGGGATTCAGGAACTGCGTACTTCTGAAGATGTGGAGGCCAAGCTGCCTAATGCTAAAGGTACAGTGCTGGTTGTTGTGAACTCGGTATGTGGTTGTGCCGCAGGCCAGTGCCGCCCAGGTGTGGCTGAAGCACTGAAGCATGATCTTACGCCAGATCATCTGTATTCGGTTTTTGCCGGACAGGACAAGGAAGCAACAGCAAAGGCTCGCGAATTTTTCGCACCTTATCCACCGTCTTCCCCTTCTATCGCGCTGTTGAAAGACGGCGAGCTGGTTCACTTCATCGAGCGTCATCAGGTGGAGGATCGTTCGGCAGATCAGATCGCTGCTGATTTGACCAGTGCATTTGATCGTTTTTGCCGGTAAGACTGCTCAAGCTATGCCCCGCATTTTTCGCCTGCGAAACTTGCCGGGGCTTTTGCATGTTGGCTTGTGAAGGAAATTCCTAAAAAAGAGGTGCTTATCTGATGAGTTTGCAGGAACAGATTATTGCTGAATTGGGAGTACAGCCTACGATTAACGTAGAAGCGGAGGTCCGTAAGCGTGTGGATTTCCTCAAGTCGTATGTAACGAAAACGGGAAGCAAAGGGCTGTTGATCGCCATCAGTGGCGGGATTGACAGTGCCGTAGCAGCCGCTTTGTGCAAGCGGGCTACAGATGAATTGACGCAGGAGCAAGGGGACGAATACAAAACGCTGGGTGTATTCCAGCCATATGGCCAACAGGAAGATATCGAGCATAGCTACGCGGTAGCCAAAGCGTTCGACCTGAAATATGCTGGGGAAACGAACATTAAGGAAGCCGTGGACAAGGTTGCCGTGGAAGTGGAGCATACGTTAAAGGATATCGGTCTGGAGCGTTCCATTACTCCGCAAGTGAGAGGGAATGTAAAGGCAAGAACACGTATGGTGGTTCAGTACGCACTCGCGAATGAGCTGAATCTGCTCGTCGTTGGCACAGATCACGCTTCAGAAGCCATCACAGGCTTTTATACCAAATGGGGCGATGGAGCGGTCGATATTACGCCACTTAGCACGCTTAACAAACGTCAGGTGCGCTTGCTGGCCAGCTATCTCGGAGTTCCGCAGGCCATTTTGGACAAAGCGCCTACAGCAGGATTGTGGGAAGGCCAGACGGATGAAAAAGAACTGGGGATCTCCTACGAAGCAAACAGCGACTACCTAGAAGGCAAGGAAATTGACCCCGCGGCACGCGAAAAGCTGGAAAGCTTCTTTACACGTACAGCGCATAAGCGGACAAGCATCCCAGGAGTGTAAGCATTAATCATTATGGAATTGTAAAATGCTCAAGTGAGGATTTTGCAAAAATCCAATAAGCGATTTTCAATAAATAATATATAGATCGAAATGGTCTAGTTCGTCTATATATTGCACTTGGAGCGAATGGAATCGAATTTTGCAAAATCCTGAAGTAAATAAATGCGGCGATCCGCCCGGCGGATCGCCGTTTGTATTGAAGGGGCAATAATTAATTGGCGATCCACTCAATGAAGCGGCGAGTTTCGGTAATCGCTTGATCGAGCGGAAGACTGCCTCCCTGGAATGGATGAACGGTATTAAAGGTATGAGTTCCGCCTTGAATTTGTACCCATTCGATGTCGGGACGAACGGATGTGAGCTGGGCAGAGCCTTCCCGTAGACGTTTGGAATCTTCGGTTCCCTGGATCAGTACAGCTGGGAGCTGACTGTTGGCAAGTCTGTCTACAATGGCAAAACGCTGGCGATTTTGTTCCAGGTCTTCCAGAATGACAGCATCCAGCGGAAGCTGTTGTCCGGTTCTGGCGTTTTCCACATAGCTGCGCCCCTTGGCGCGCATTTCTTCTTTTTGCGGTAAAGTAAACAGATCAAGATCTGTCACGCCATTCCATGAAATGACGCCAGCAATCTCACCGGGATGATCTAGAGCATATACAAAGCAGCTCCCCGCGCCTCGGCTATGTCCTAACAGAAACAACGGCAATTCTCTGAACTCATGACGTGCTCTCAGATTGGATAGCAATAGTTCCAAATCCTCTTGTTCGCGGCTATTGGTGTTGCGTGCGAACTTTTCCAGCTCGGTAAAATTCTCTAGATCCTCACCTATGCCATTATGTGAAAAGTTGAAGGTCACAACATGGTTATCCATACTCAATGCTTCTGCTATATAGGGGAACATGCCCCAATCCTTAAATCCTTTGTAGCCGTGAGCGATGATGAGCAGGCTTTTGGCTGTATTTTTAGCGGGAAACCAGGAAGCCCGGATCACCGCATCTGTTCCTGCTTCAACAATAATGGTTTCTGACATCCTATCCTTCCTTTCTACGGGAATTTTTTTAAATGGGCATATCAGCTGAATTTCAAAACATTCACCTGTAGCCTTTCTTATTTTAACATATTTTGGTGCCGTTTTTACGCTTTTGTGACTCGCCAGGGTGTGGACGCACTGTTACAATAGATCCAGTAAAGTAAAAAGGACGGGGAATACCCAAATGATCTACGGAATTGGACATGATGTGCTGGAAATAAGCCGTATGGCTAATATTTTGGCAGGTAAATATGCAGATTCGTTTTTGAATCGTGTGCTGACCCCGGCAGAACGTGAGCTTGCTGTGGAACGCAAGGGTAGACTAACGGAGTTCGTAGCAGGGCGCTTTGCCGCCAAGGAAGCGATAACGAAAGCCTTCGGTTGTGGAATTGGGCAAATCATCGGGTTCGGCGATATGGATATTTTACCGGAACCTGGGGGGAAGCCAGTAGTTTATTTGTCTTCATCCGCGTGGGATAGACTGAGGTTGCCGTCTACAGGTGACTCGAATTACAGCATTCACTTGAGTATTACACATCAGCCTAACATTGCCTCTGCTTTTGTGATTGTCGAATATAAGGAGATGTGATGTGATGACTACAAATACATTGGAACAAAAGCGTTATTTCAGCTTTGAACTGTTGAATTGGTATACACGTAACAAACGCGATTTGCCGTGGCGCCGCCATCGGAATCCTTTTTATATCTGGATCTCGGAAATTATGCTTCAGCAGACGCGTGTGGATACGGTCATTCCGTATTTTAATCGCTTTATTGCACGTTTTCCTACAATTGAAGCACTGGCGGAAGCACCCGAAGAGGATGTGCTTAAGCTGTGGGAAGGGCTGGGTTATTATTCGCGGGCCCGGAATTTGCAAACTGCGGCAAAACAAGTAGTTGAGCTTCACGGCGGGCAGGTACCGGATGATACACAAGCTGTCGCTGCACTGAAAGGAGTAGGCCCGTATACGACGGGGGCGATTATGAGTATCGCCTTTAACCGACCAGAGCCTGCTGTGGACGGGAATGTGATGCGTGTGCTGTCGCGTTATTTTCTCATTGAAGAGGATATTATGAAGGGTAGCACGCGGGCGCATATGGAAAGTCTGGTACGGGAGCTGATTCCCGAAGGAAGAGCCTCTGATTTTAATCAGGCTCTGATGGAGCTGGGGGCGCTGGTCTGCACGCCGAAGTCGCCTCATTGTCTGACCTGCCCGGTCATGGAGCATTGCTCGGGCAGATTGGCAGGTCGCGAGGAGACACTGCCAGTCAAGACCAAGGCGAAGCCGCCGCGGCTGGAGCCGCGCTCCGTCGCTCTCATCGAGGGCAGCGGAGCGAACGCCGGCCGCTTGCTCGTACGGCAGCGCCCGGCCAAGGGCCTGTTGGCCCGCATGTGGGAGCTGCCGCATGAGCTTGCCGGGCCGGAGGGCTACAACGGCCCGGTGCCGGATGAGCCCGCCATGGACCATCTGGCGGCTCATTTGCTGGCAGAGGGCGTGCTTGCGCGCCCGGTGCGGTTTGTACGTGAGGCGGAGCACACGTTCAGCCACATTCACTGGAACCTGCGTGTGTTCCAGTGTGAAGAGGTCGCCGCCCCTGCCGGAGAGGCGGGAGGACATCCGCTGGCTGCCGAACAGCGGGCCAGCTACAGCACCGGAGCGAAGCCGGGTGCATTGATTACGCTGGCTGAGCAGGCGGAGCACACGCGCAATGCGCTGCCAGCGGGGTACCGCTGGATCAGCGAGGCGGATATGGCCACCTTGGCATTTCCCAAGGTGTTCCTTGATCTGATCACCGAGTATTATGCGAAGCAAAAAGAGAACTAATGGTCAAACTAAAGGTTTTGCCCATAAAAGAGGGTAGTTAAAAAAATAGCGGCAGTATGGACATGAGGTTGATCCATACTGCCGCTATTTTTCTGTTTTTGGAATGAATATGCCTAATTTAATTGCGAACGAAGCGTGTTATTTTTGGGGATTTTTTCGGTATTCGGATGGAGTCACCTTGTTGACCGTTTTGAACATTTTGGAGAATAGGAGTACATCTTTATACCCTACAGACCGCGCAATATCTCCGATTTTAAGGGAAGTATTTCTTAATAGGGAGCACGATTTTTCAATCCTCAAATGTAATAAAAATTCCTGCGGTGACTTATTTAGTTGCTGTTTAAATAAACGATGCAAATACGAACGGTCAATTGAAATGTACTTGGCAATGTCACTTACGGTAATGAAGTGTGAATAGTTTTGCTGAATGAAGAGAAGCGCTTCTTTAATATACCGCTGCTGTCTTACTTCATGGTTGACTTCCTGATTAGGGTAATGTTCAAACATCAAATACAGAAATTCATATAGCTTGGATGCAAGCAGCAGGTCTTTGTTGGATTTCAGTGTAGAAGAAACGACGATGCTCTCCATACAGCGGGCAAGGCTACCCTCCGCTTCAAACCGGAAAATGGGATTGTCCCTATTGATACAGGTACGGCTTAGATATTCTTTTGCTTGCACCCCATTAAAACCAATCCAGGCATATTCCCATGGTTCGACTTCGTCCGCTTCGTAGTAAATTAAAACCTTCGGCTCAATGAAGAAAGCATCGTTTTTCTCCAAATGATAGATTTTATCGTTGACTTTAAAGATCCCTTTTCCTTTTAAAATATAATGCACCATATACCCGCTTCGAATGGCTGGACCATAAGAGTGCTTGCTGGTACAGCTTTCTTTGCCACATGTGTATAAATTGAGATCCAGGTTGTTATAGGAATGATTGGAAAAGTGCGAACTCATTTGTTTTCACCCCTTAATTCATCTCTGTATATTATCACACCGTTTCATATAGAGTCTACATTATTCCATATAATTATTAAAACTATTCAATTATTATTAGGATGTAAACAATAAGAAAACAACATAATTTATAATTTTGAAAAAACGTACTATTGGCGCTATAAGGGGGTTGCTATGACTATACACATCGATAAAGAGAATCTTTTATTCCATTTACAAGGCAGCAATACGAGTTATGTCATGCAGGTTATACGAGATGGTTATTTAGCCCATCTGTATTGGGGAAAGAAAATTCAGAACTATCGGGGAAGCAATAAGATCATCTTTATGGATAGAGGATTTTCACCCAATCCGGATGGTGAGGATCGAACCTTTTCACTGGATACCATCCCACAAGAATATCCGTCATTTGGAAATAGTGATTTCAGGATTCCTGCGTATCAGCTTCAATTGGAGAATGGTTCTACCGTGACAGACTTTCGGTATAAAGAACATCAGGTTTACCAAGGCAAGCCCAAATTGAAAGGGCTTCCTTCTACTTATGCAGAGGATGATGGCGAAGTAGAAACTCTGGAAATCGTCCTTGAAGACCCATTAATTGATGTAAAGATTGTACTATCCTATAGCCTATATCAAAAGTGGGATGTCATCACCCGTTCAGTCCGGTTCGATAATGAAGGTCGGCAGCAGTTAAAACTGCTTAAAGCGTTAAGTGCTAGTGTGGATTTTCGTGATGATGAATACGAACTAATTACCTTGTACGGTGCGCATAATAATGAAAAAAATATAGCAAGGCGAAAAATTTTACCCGGAATTCAAATGGTAGACAGCTGCCGTGGAGCCAGCAGCCCTCAACAGGCACCCTTTATGGCACTTGTAAGAGAAGGAACAGATGAAGAACAGGGTGAAGTGTACGCCTTTAATCTGGTGTACAGCGGGAACTTTACGGCACAGGCTCAGGTAGATTCCTATCGGAACACAAGAGTCGCGATGGGGATTAATCCTTTTGATTTTACATGGCTGCTTGAACCGGAGGAATCCTTCCAAACGCCAGAAGTGGTCATGGTATACACCGAAAATGGATTGGGCGGCATGTCAAGAATTTATCATGAATTATACAGGAGCAGATTATGTCGTGGGCCTTTTCGTGACAAGGAGCGGCCGATCCTGATTAATAACTGGGAAGCCACCTACTTTAACTTTGATGCCGACAAGATTGAGCAGTTGGCGAAGGAGGCTCAAAGTGTAGGAGTGGAGCTGTTTGTACTGGATGATGGGTGGTTTGGAAAACGGGATGATGACAATACTTCATTAGGCGATTGGGTGGTGGATCGTCGCAAACTTCCAGATGGATTGCCGGATCTTGCAAACCGCATACGAAATCTGGGTATGGAGTTTGGTTTGTGGTTTGAACCTGAAATGGTATCCATAGACAGCGATTTATACAGAAAGCATTCAGATTGGTGTATCCATGTCCCTGATCGTCCGTATACGTTGGGAAGAAATCAACTGATGTTGGATTTATCGAGGAAGGAAGTGTGTGAGTACATTATTAAGTCGGTTTCCGATATTTTATCGGACGTTCCAATTACTTATGTAAAATGGGACATGAATCGTCACATGACGGATGTGGGTTCGGCAGCCTTGCCGCCTGAGAGACAAAGGGAGACGGCGCATCGTTATATCCTGGGACTCTATAATATTATGGAAGAGCTTACATCAAAGTTTCCCCATGTCTTATTCGAGAGCTGTTCTAGTGGAGGAGGTCGTTTTGATGCCGGTATGCTCTATTACATGCCTCAGACCTGGACGAGTGACAATACGGATGCCATTTGCCGACTGAAAATTCAATGGGGAACAAGTCTTGTCTACCCTCCAGTTACCATGGGGGCACACGTCTCCACAGTACCCAACCATCAAGTGGGCAGAATAACTCCCTTGGAGACAAGAGGTTATGTCGCCATGGCCGGGAATTTTGGATATGAGCTAGATTTGACGACATTAACCGTTGAGGAAAAAGAAATAGTAAAAAAACAGATAGCTCTATATAAAGAAATGAGATCGCTCATTCAATTTGGGAAGTTTTACAGAATAATTAATCCGTTTGATGAAAATGAAGCCGCATGGAGCTTTGTATCAGAGGATCAAATGGAAATGGCGGCCAGCTATTTCAAGATTTTATCCCAACCTGCTGCCGCGATTAAAACATTAAAATTCAAAGGTCTGAATCCAGACTACGTTTATAGAAATGTAGAAACCGGTGAGCTGTTCGGCGGTGATGAATTAATGCATGTCGGCATAACGCTTGCCAGGGTAAAGCAGGACTTTTTAGGCATGTTCTGGAGATTTGTTAAAGAAGACATCTGACTCAGCTAGAGGAGGTTTTACTAGATGGAAGCAAAAGAAAAGCAGTATAAGCAAATTTCTCAAGAAATTTTAAAATATATCGGTGGTGAAGAGAACATTATCGGTGTGGCCCATTGTGCCACAAGATTAAGAATTGTACTTGAGGACAATGAAAAAGCGGAATTAAAAAAGATTGAAGATATTGATCTGGTTAAAGGCGTTTTCATAGCGGGGGACCAACTGCAGATCATTTTTGGAGCAGGGTTGGTCAATAACATCTATGCCGTGTTCTCCAAACTGACCGGAACAGAAGATATGTCATTAAGTGATGTCAAATCGAAGTCCGCACAAAAGCAAAATCCTTTTCAAAAGGCCATTAAATCGCTGTCAGATGTCTTCATTGAGATCATGCCGGGAATTCTTGCTGCCGCATTGTTAATGGGGATAACCGGGCTGTTAGGTCAGAAGGGGTTATTTGGTCCTAAGTCGATTGTGGAGATGTATCCAATTTTTCAAGGGATCAATCGCTTTGTTCAAATCGTTTCCACGGGTATTTTTACAATCCTGCCGCTGCTTGTTGTTTATTCCGCAACCAAGAGATACGGCGGTCGTCCTATTCTGGGGCTTGTGCTGGGTGCGATTATGCTTCATCCGGCACTGGCAGATGCTTTTGAGGTAGCTAAAGGAAGTCAAAATCCGGAATCGATCAGTCTTTTCGGCCTTCCCGTACAGTTGGTTGGATTTCAGGGCGGTATTATTATTGCTCTAATGATGGGATATGTGGTAGCCAAGTTGGATCAGTTTTTTAACAAAAAGGTTCCAGACATGATTAAACTATTTTTGGCTCCGTTGCTGACGGTCTTTATTTCTTCCCTGCTATTGTTTACGATTATCGGCCCTCTTGGGCGAGAGCTAGCCAGTCTGGTCACCGTTTCGCTGCTTTGGATGACGCAAAACCTTGGGATATTCGGTTTTATGTTTTTTGCAGGCATTCAGCAGATCATTGTTATTACAGGCTTACATCATGTTATGGGTGCGGTAGAAGCGCAGCTGCTAACCGATACAGGCAGAAATTTTATCAACCCATTGGCATCAGTAGCTTTGATGGCTCAAGGGGGCGCCGTTTTGGGGTATATTCTTTTGAATCGCAAAGACACCAAGGTTAAAGAAATGGGTTACTCTGCATTCGGGTCTGTACTTTTTGGAATCTCCGAACCAGCGATCTTCGGGGTCACTTTAAAGTATAAATTCCCCCTGATTGCTGGATGCCTTGGAGGAATGATTGCGGGAGCATATGTATATTTAAGCAAGCTGACAGCCATAGGATTCGGAACCACGGCTCTTCCTGGCTTTGCAATTGCAGCGTCAGAGAACCATGGTCATATGAATTATCTTATCGCTCATCTTATTGCCCTGTTATGTGGAGCATTATTTACATTGGCTTACGGTGCTATCAAGAGCAAGAGGTCAACACTCTGAACCAAGAGAGTATTGATAAGTTGAATAACTTAATCAGTTACAATCAGGCTTTATGAAAACGGTTAAAAGAAGAGAATATGCGTGGAATGGACAAGAGAGTATAGATGAAAAAGTAAAAGAGCCGTCCTCAGTCGTTAAAAAAGACCGAGGACGGCTCTGAGTCACATGAATATACTTGTATGTTCGTTAAAGCTAATCGATGCCACCATCGCTTTCAATCAGCCCTTTGCCGATTACATTGGCCGAAACCGGAGGCTTGCCTAGCTCCCGAGACCATATGGACAACTGCCCAATATGGTGGATTTGGTGGGCGATGACATGACGCATCACCTCGCCCCAGGCATCAATTACAATCCTGCCGTCCGGGAGGTGATCTTCAAACCTTTTCCGTTCCAGACCATCATGCCAGGCGAGCACGAACGGCTCGACATCGAGTCGAAACTTTGCATCCAGCTCACGGACTTTGTCGAGCGTATCATACAGAGAGAAGTCCTCCTGAAAGTCGGGTTTGCCCTGAATCGTTTGAATCCAGCTCCACTCCACATCAACGATATGAAAGAGTGTCTTTAGAATGCTGCCGACTCCGCCGACGCGTTGTTTCAGTAATTCCTCCTGCGACACCTCTTCACACCAGCGGTACCATTGTTCCCGAATCATCCAGTTGTAACGAAAAAAAGTCTGCATCCATCAACCTCCAGAGCTGTATTTGAGAATCATCTCCACCAGTTTACCATGGAATGCCAAAAGGGCTGTCTCATTCGTAGAAAATCTACTTTTGAGACAGCCCTTTATTATAGGATAGAGATGTTGTTACTGGCTTATTTCTTTGCAGCCGCGTAACGTTTGTTTACTTCATCCCAGTTGATTACATTGTAGAATGCTGCAATGTAGTCTGGGCGTTTGTTTTGATATTTCAGGTAGTAAGCATGCTCCCAAACGTCCAATCCAAGTACCGGAGTCAGACCTTCAGACAGCGGGCTATCCTGGTTTGGAGTGCTAGTGATCGCCAGTTTGCCGTCTTTGCCGACAACCAACCAAGCCCAGCCGCTACCAAAACGTGTTGTAGCTGCTTTAGTGAAGTCTTCTTTAAATTTGTCGTAGCCGCCCAGCTCGTTGCTGATTGCTTCAGCAATAGCACCTGTCGGTTGTCCACCGCCGTTAGGACCGATAACTTCCCAGAACAGGCTGTGGTTGTGGTGTCCACCACCGTTGTTGCGAACCGCAGTGCGGATGCTTTCAGGAACGCTGTCCAGATTGGAGATCAGATCCTCCAGGCTTTTGCTTTGCAGTTCAGGAGCGCTCTCCAGAGCTGCGTTTAAGTTCGTTACATATGTGTTATGGTGACGATCATGGTGAATTTCTACTGTCAGTGCATCAATGTGCGGTTCCAGTGCGTCTTTTGCGTAAGGAAGTTCTGGTAATTGAAATGCCATAGTAAAATCCCTCCTGGTTATATGGTTGGGTAAGTGTTCCTATGTAATAATACCCTCGACAGTTATATTAAACCGCATTCAGCCTATTTAATCAACATTTTTGTTTGTAAAATAGCAAACTGGGCAATACGGCCTGGTAGCTAGCATGTCCAAAAACCCGATTTGAATACATAATACCTAGGTAATAAGAGGTAAATTGTGAACATTGAAATGTAAACGCTTTATATACAGCGCTTACATGAGAAAAAGGGATGTATTCCATCAAAAAGTATGGTTTAATGGTCAAGGAAGCAGAAATTTCGGCTTTTTTGTCGTCTGCTATAATCTGTCATGTCTATGACATGACGAACTTGAGGGCATACACCCTTTTCCTGTTCTTCATTTCATATATAGCAGATCGTATGCATTTTTATCATAATGCCTTGTGATTAACACCATGATAAGAAATTTAAGGATTTATGTAAAAATGACGGTGCTGTCTCAATTTTTTTATTATGCTTACGAAAAGGGAGATATTACTTATGCACGTTCGTTCCTTTCAATTAAGTGATGTGAACTCAGTAACGGAACTCATGCAAATTGCCTTGTCAGAGGAGTGCTACAAAGAGACGGTGAGTGCGTTTGCCCGTCAGCTTTCGTGGGATTCCGGTTTGATCATCGTTGCAGAAGAAGAGGGTGAGATCGTTGGTGCTTTGATCGGCACGATCGATCAGAATGATGGTTGTTACTATCGTATCGCTATTCATCCGGATCGTCGTCGGATGGGAATCGGCAAATCGCTTGTGGAATCCATGGAGCAGCGTTTTCAGCAACGTAAGGTTAGCCGTATTTGGGTAGCAGGGGACAAGCATAACAGTGCGGCCATGCCTTTGTACGAAGCGATGGGCTATGGAGCAAGCCAGATTTTACAGGCTTTTCAGAAGCTGAGTATTTTGGCGCCTCATTAATCGGGAATCGAAATAAAGAGAATTGAATAACATTAAGTATAATATTTACATTTAGAGCATATCTGAGTAACCGTTGCAATCGGGTACGGGATATGCTTTTCTATTTATAACAGGGTTGAGGAGGTTTAATTATGGACGCTTTGGCTCCTTCGTCAGGCCCACTTCCCTCGCCGGAAACGTCCAAACCAGCAGGTCGCTCTGGTTACATACGCGATTGGTTAGTCACCCTTCTGATTGCCATGGTCGTCTTGCTGCTTCTGAACCTGTTTGTATTTAACTTGTCCACGGTCAGAGGACATTCGATGCAGCCGACGCTAATGGAAAGCCAGCATTTATTCGTCAACAAGCTGGTTTATAATTTTCATGATCCGGGCAGGGGGGACATTGTGATTTTAAAAGATCCCGATTCCAAGCTGTCGAGCCCAAGATTTTTAGTGAAAAGAGTCATAGGTATTCCCGGAGATGTAATCCGAGTTGAACATAATCATTTGTATGTGAACGGTGAACTGCTAAATGAACCCTACACCAACTCTGACGTGGAGGATGGTGATTATGGTCCTTTTACGGTGGAGCCGGAGCACTTTTTTGTCATGGGAGATAATCGCCATATTGCAGCGAGCAAGGATAGCCGCTATTTTGGAAGCATTAAATCTCAAGATTTACTGGGACGTGCAGAATTTATATTTTGGCCGATATCTGAGTGGAAATGGCTATAGAGCAACTAAAGTCTGAAATTAATGCGGAACACGTCCGAACCGATCAGGACCATGACGGAGCAGGCGGTTACCGATGAGGAAAGGAAGAGGATGATGAAAGAAGTGATGGTATATACCGACGGTGCTTGTTCGGGAAATCCCGGTCCTGGGGGCTGGGGGATTGTTTTGCTGTATGGGGAACATCGTAAGGAGCTGTCGGGTGCCGAGAAAATGACGACAAACAACCGTATGGAGATCAAGTCCGTGATTGAAGCACTGAAGCTGCTCAAGGAGCCTTGCCATGTGAAAGTACATAGTGACTCTGCCTATGTGGTCAATTGCTTCAAACAGGGCTGGATTAAGAACTGGCTTCGTAATGGCTGGCGCAACAGTAAAAATCAGCCAGTGGAGAACAAGGAACTATGGGAAGAACTGTGGGAACTGATGGGTAAGCATGAGGTTGAATATGTGAAGGTTAAGGGGCACAGTGACAATGAACTGAATAATCGCTGTGATTTTCTGGCGACCAGTGCTGTTAAAAATTTACGGTAGCATCTGCTGCTGTTTTCTGTTGAAATTTGAGATATGAGAATTTTGCAAATCCTCATATCTGTAATGATAAAAAGTGGAAGAGAGGTGAGTATCGGATGCAACGCGGATTGACTCAGGCGGCTGCCGGAACCGCTTCGACTTGGGCTTCGCTCAAGCAGGAAATTATTGAGGCAGCTCCAGGGCTGGGTATCGACTCCATCGGGTTCGCATCCGCCGACCCCTTTCTGTCTCTGAAAGCTATATTGGAAGAGCATCGTGCGAAAGGCTATGAATCCGGCTTTGAGGAGCCAGATATTGATAAGCGGATCTACCCGGAGCTGTATGGCTCACAGCCTGCATCTCTGATTGCTATTGCGGTGGCGTACCCTTCTAAAATGAAGGACCCGCCGAAGTCGGACAAGGGGAAGTACCGTGGTATTTTGGCACGTTCAGCCTGGGGGAAAGATTATCATCTGGTACTACGCGAAGCGATGGAAAAGCTTGAGGCTTTTATAAGTGAGCGGGTACCTGATGCCATATTGAAAAACATGGTGGATACCGGAGAATTGTCGGATCGAGCCGTTGCGGAACGCGCAGGGATTGGCTTTAGCGGCAAAAATACGATGATGATTTCACCGACGCTGGGATCATGGATTTATCTAGGTGAGCTGTTGACGAACATTCCTTTCCAGCCAGATGAACCGGTAACGGATGGTTGCGGCGAGTGTACCAAATGTTTGGATGCCTGTCCTACGGGCGCGCTTGTGGGTCCTGGACAGCTGAATGCCCAGCGGTGTGTGTCCTTTTTGACGCAAACGAAGGGCTTTCTGGATGAGGAGTTTATGCGGAAGATAGGGAATCGGCTATACGGATGTGATACCTGCCAAATGGTATGCCCCAAAAATCGGGGTCTCAATTGGGATCACCATCCCGAGCTTACACCCGATCCTGAAATTGTGAAGCCGTTGCTGCTGCCGTTATTGGATTTGAGCAACCGTGAATTCAAAGACCGATTTGGACAAAGTGCGGCGGCTTGGCGGGGGAAGAAGCCCATTCAACGCAATGCAGTCATTGGACTGGGCAATTTCAAGGATATCAGCGCGGTGCCCAAGTTAACGGAGGTTTTATTGGATGATCCGCGTCCCGAGCTACGAGGCACGGCGGCGTGGGCTTTGAGTCGAATAGGAGGGGAGAACGCTATGACAGCGATCAAGCAAGCATCAGAGAAGGAACAACATGAGCAAGTACGCGAAATGATCGCGCAAGCGCATTCCAAACTAGAGGAACAAGAGCAGGCAGAACAGCAAAAGGCGTCTGAATTACCAAAATCAGAAGTAACGGCCGGAGATTCACAGGGTCCAACCACCATTTATTATGATGAGATGGAGACACCTGTGGGCACGTTGACGCTGTGCGCTACGGATCGGGGGCTGTGCCGAATAGACTATGGCGTTTTTCATGCAAAGGAAGCACTGCTTCAGCAATGGGCCCGAACATGGATTGGGGAATATGTCTATGTGCAGGAGCCGGAAAAACTGCGCGAAGCCGCGGACCAACTGCGTGAATATTTTGCGGGAGAACGACGGGAATTCAGTATAGCCTATGATTTGAGGGGCACTCCTTTTCAAGAGCAGGTATGGCGTGCATTACAAAATATTCCGTACGGACAAAGTGTGTCCTACAAAGATATTGCAGAATCGATCGGACGAGCCAAGGCGGTACGTGCTGTGGGTGGAGCCAATAACAAAAATCCGTTACCCATTCTGTTTCCATGTCACCGGGTATCGGGTGCAAACGGAAGTTTGGTCGGTTATGCTGGAGGCTTACCAGTCAAGACGAAGCTGCTGGATTTGGAGAAACAATAAGGACATATGTTTGCAAAAAGTGATTTGCTAGCTGTCCCATGTTTTGCTATGATAGGTTCGTGCAATTCAAGATGTTTCATATAAATATACAGAGGTGACGACTTCGTGGTGTGGAATATTGTCATTCCGATTATTACCCTGATTGCTGGTTTGGTTGGGGGATTTTTCATCGGTGCTTATTATCTTCGTAAACAGCTTGAAAAGATGCAAAACGACCCCGAAACGCTGCAAAAAATGGCCAAACAGATGGGTTACAACCTGAATGGGAAACAAATGCAAAAAGCCCAGCAGATGATGAAGAACCAACAGTTCTCCAAAAATCAGCCTGGTCCGCGTAAAAATCAGGGCCGTCGGAAATAATGAGCAACGTGAGCACGGATGCCGCATGAGGTTGCTGCATAGAGGAGGATTACTGTGGCTGGCGTAAAAGATTATATTAACCGCAAAGCTGCGGATAACCGGGATAAAATCGAGTACCATGTGGAGCAGATTTTACAACTGATCGGTGAGGACCCCAAGCGTGAAGGGTTGTTGGAAACACCGGCACGCGTTGCGCGCATGTATGAGGAAATATTTGCGGGTTATGAGGTTGATCCCCGGGATGCGTTGGGTGTGACATTTGACGAGAATCACGAGGAGCTTGTGATCGTAAAGGACATCGTCTATTACAGCCAGTGTGAGCACCATATGGCTCCTTTCTTCGGAAAAGTGCATATCGGCTATGTACCCAGCGGCAAAATTGTAGGACTGAGCAAGCTTGCACGCCTGGTAGAGGCAGTGACCCGCCGATTGCAGGTACAGGAGCGTATTACATCACAGATCGCTGATATTTTAAATGAAGCGGTCTCCGCTCACGGGGTTATGGTGGTCGTGGAAGGTGAGCACTTGTGCATGTGTGCAAGAGGTGTCAAAAAGCCTGGTAGCAAAACGGTAACGTCTGCGGTACGCGGTACGTTTCGTGATGATGCAGCGCAGCGCGCAGAGTTTTTGTCGCTGCTCAAGGATTGATCGAACATCGCAAGACGTTTATGTGATGAACAAAAAAAGGGTGGTTTACGCATAGGCGTAGCCACCTTTTTTTGTTAACATCAGAAATAGAGACGACGGGATAGCTGCCTTAAAATTACGATTTGCCTATGGATAACAGTTATTTTTATAGATAGGGGATAACGTATGGAGAATGTACATAGATCAACGGAAAAAACAACAGCTTTGCCTGAGTTACAGTGGTTTGAAGCGCCACTCGCGGCCACTCAGGAGGATGTTTTGTCTCCGCTGGCTTGGGAGGAGCTGGCTTGTCGGCAAGTAGGGAAAGGAGCTACACCCATTTTGCATCTATGGCGGCATCCGTCAGCGCTTGTGATCGGTCACCGGGACCGCAGGCTTCCCTACGCCCCACAGGCGATGGAACGAGTGCGCAACACGGGAACCTCGGTATGCGTACGCCCCTCGGGTGGAGCAGCCGTCATGCTGGACAGAGGGGTACTGAACCTGTCCTTAATCCTGCCGAATCCACAGCGGGCCATCAGCCTGCATGAGGATTTTCGGCTCATGGCAGCGCTAATTGCCGATGCGCTGGTTCCGTGGTCTGGCGAGGCGCAGACCGGAGAAATCCTCGGGTCCTTCTGTCCCGGGGATTACGATGTCAGCGTCCGGGGCCGCAAGTTTTGCGGCATTGCACAGCGGCGCCAAGCCAAGGCGTATATCATCACAGCCTTCGTGATGATTGAGGGCAGCGGTGCAGAGCGTGCACAGGCGGTGCAGCATTTCTATACAGAGGCAGCCGGGGACACATCGGCAGGCGTGCAGCAGCAGGATTACCCCCGGGTGAATCCAGCAACGATGGGTAGCCTGGCAGAGCTGGCTGGAGTGCCGTCTGTTGAGGCGTACACGGCATCTCTGCGCCGTGTCGTTGAGAGCCGGACAGCCATTTTACCTGCCGATGGCTGGTTGGTACAACTGGAAGGATTGACCGAACAAATGGCAGCGCTCAGAGAGCGATACGATTTGCAGGTGTAGTTTTTCTTTAGCTTAGAAGCTTAGAAGGGTTGCCATCTCAGTTTGGAGGCTTGATCGTAGCGCGCTTCCACTTCAGGCCAGTTAACGACATGCCACCAATCCTCAATGTATTTGTTACGCTCATTTTGATGCTTTAAGTAATATGCATGTTCCCATACATCTATCGCCAGCAGCGGAATGGACTCCCATTGAGTCAGATTCTGGTGCTTTTCGGCCTGCAAAATTTCAAGCCGGCCCGCGCGTGGACTCCATACCAGGATAGCCCAGCCGCCACCCTCGACCTTTTCGGCTGCCGAGCTGAATTGCTTTTTGAACGCATCGTAGCTGCCAAAATCCTTTTTAATCTGTTCAGCCAGCGGTCCGCTTGGGTTTCCACCACCTTTAGGACTCATGATCGTCCAAAAAAGAGTATGCAGATAATGGCCTGCGCCGTTGAATGCCAGTTCTCGTTCCCAATGTTTTACGAGGTCAAAATCACCTGTTTTTCGGGCTTCTTCCAGCTTCTTTTCCGCTTTATTCAGGTCATTCACATAGCTCAAATGATGCTTATCATGGTGAATACGCATCGTTTTCTCATCAATATACGGTTCAAGCGCATTATAGGGGTAAGGGAGCGGCGGTAGCCGATGTCCCCCAATAGGAACCGAGCGGCCGATTGAGGTTTTTTCCGTTGCCGAAGGTTGTGCCTGGCTGGACTTGACGCTTTTAGTCGTCCATGCGCCTTCTCCCCTTATGCCTGCCTGCCGTTCTCGAAACGCTTCCTCTGGGTAATTCTCACCCTCTGCCGCTACATGATACAACCTAGCAGCCCTTGCGATGGAGCCAGGTTCTTGAAAGGCGGTTGTCGAGATTAGGAAATATTGGCTTTCATGTGCCGCGTGTAATACAACTCCGGCGGATTTTGGCTGCTGACGCAATGCATGACTGTGCTCGCTCAGCAGACCGAGCTGTCGTACATACTCCTGTGACTGACGGTTTGCGGTTTGCAGCAAATCGTCCAGTCGACGATTTAATTCTTGTGAGTCAGGCTGAGAGTTTAAGGCTGACTCTGACAATGGCATCTTTACAGATGATGATGCGTCTAATCCCCTTGACTGTTTTGAATGTTCAGTGAATTCGTGTGTATGTGCTTGTGGAGCAGCCGACATCTGTTTCCATTCCTGATGCCACGCCTGATCTGCCGGATCGAGTGCGCTCCGTTGCTCTTCCAGCAACTCTATGGCGGTGCGTTCCGTCTGTTCGAATACAGTCCGCCAATCATCCAGCAACCGTACATAAGTTGGCTCCAATCCCTCGGTAGCGGATTTAATCACTTCCACATGCCAACTTTCCTGCTGCTTCCAATGCCGAATTTCCTCCAGCACACGTAAGGGCAGGAAAGACCCATAAGTACTCAGCATCGTTTTTTTACCTCCCGTATCCTACTATGGCTATCCGGCGGATCTGGCAGATCTGCCCTGGATGCATACGTACCCAGTATATTCGCTGTCTCATCAGGAATATGTCTATGAACTCCCTTAATCCGGTCACATCTGTTACGTAAAACAATGAATACCCATGGAAAACGAAAAAGAAGCCCAGCTACGGCACGGGTTAAGTGTCCATAGGCAGGCTTCTTCCAGGCGAAGAATAGAATACAGTTCTTCGAAAAATTTACTTCGTAGTCGTTTGTTTGTGGGCATCAGCGATGGTTTTCTTGTCCTCCAGCTCCTGTACACTGCTTAGAAACGTCGATACCCGTCGCAAATATTCACGAGGGTGCTCTCTGAAAATAAGCTCATGTATCCCGTTTTTAACAATCCATACACTGGAAAGCGGGTTGGTTTGATTGGCAGCGAGCTTTTCCGCAATAGGATAAGGAGCTTTTTCATCCTGTGTACCATGCACAAACATGATCGGGAACGGATAGTTTTCCTTTTTAACTTCCTGATATGGAATTTGATGCAAGCTGGTTCCGTTCAAGACTGGAAACAGCAACTCCAGAATTTCCAAAGACGGATGTCTTGGCAGATTAATTTGATTGTGAATGTTATGGTACAGCGTATCTGGCTCCAGCAGGAAGGTGCTGTCCAAAATCATTGCGTCCACATCCTTGGTTTGCAAGCCCGCCTGAAGAGCGGTTCCTGCCCCCATGGAGAAGCCCCATACGATAATCTCCGACGAGCCGCGTTGCTTCGCAAGCTGAATTGCTCCGAGGAGCTGTTGGGATTCTGCTTTGCCTCCGGTTGCGACTGCTTTGCTGTTTTGTGACGCGAATCCATAATCGAACATGACCACATTAAAGTTCAAACTGTGGGCATAATGCGCCAGATCATACATGGGAATCCAGCTTTCTTCGCGGTTAGCCCCATAGCCATGACTGAAAATAATCGTTTTCCGCGATTGATCCGCCGGGATATACCAGCCTTGTACCATGCGGCTACCATCCTTGGCAGGGAAGCTGACTTCCTCATAAGGCATGCTTTTGGCCTGCATCGGATTAGAGTACAGTGGTGCAACGGTGGGATTCGTAAGTACCCATGCGATGTAAGCATGCAAGGCAATAAAACAAAACAACAGAAAAAAGACGACCGACAGCAGCAGAGCAATCACAACGTGCTTGAACCGCAGCAGACGGGGATTAAAGAGTGGGGTGGACGGCTCCTGAACAGCGGTCTGTAGCTGAGCGTTGCGCTGGGATGTCGAAATCATGTAAGAGCCTCCTTATATAAAATTGATCTTCGTTTCATAGAATTTAGGTATAATTCCACTTGAAAATAGTAGTGTAGATCCGTATAGATACCTATTATCGTATGATGGGGATTATCCAAAGTCAACGCCTGAACCGGAAAAGTAAAAATGATGCAAAGAATTGTCGATGTTTGTTCTCGTTCTGTAATATGGTTGTCACAAAAACATCGGTTTACAGTAGCCGCGACTATTCTATATAATTTATGTAACCATGTTTCATAGTGTGAAACGAATATGGATACAAGAGGAGCGGTTCACGATGGAAGACCGTAAATTAACCGTTCGCGCTGTAGAGCGTGCACTTGATATACTGCTGTGTTTTACCGCAGATTCGGATCTTGGCCTGACGGAGATTGCCTCCAAAATTGGTCTACATAAAAGCACGGTTCATCGGCTGCTGACTACGTTGGAGGATCGGGGCTTTGTCGTTCGGAATGCCGAAACGGAAAAATATCGACTTGGCTTCCGCATTTGGGAGCTATCCACGCACTTGTCCCAAAGCGACGAGCCGGCGGTGTTGTTACAGCCTGCAATGGAAGGACTACGTGATCGTCTGGGCGAGACGGTCAGCTTGTACTTACGGGACGGCAGCATGCGTATTCGCATACAAGCCGTGCAGAGCAATCAGGCGATCCGCAGGGTTGCGCCTGTAGGTGCGCGTATGCCGCTGGCTGTAGGGGCCTCCAGCAAAGTGCTGGCAGCCTTTATGCCGCCGCAGGAGCTGGAAGCCCTGCTAAGCGGGGATGAATGGCCGTCCTCAGTAGACCCGGAGGTCTATAAAGCCCAGCTGCAGGACATTCGCGAGAAGGGCTATGCGACCAGCTATGAAGAACGGGAGCCAGGGGCTGCTGCTGTGGCTGCCCCAATTGTAAACCGGAAGGGACAGGTCACTGCGGCTTTATCTGTATCCGGTCCGGTCAGTCGGCTTGCACCCGAGACGCTACATGACTTTGCTCCGATTTTGATTGAAGCGGCGAAGGAAATGGGACTTATGCTTCCGTAACAAGAATGAGCACAGTTGAAGCAAGCAAAGTGATTTGATGGGGAGCGTCTCCTTGGTAAAGGGAACCTAGAAGGGTTGCCAAAGCCATAAATTTAAAGTAGTCTGGTAAGGATGGCGGGATATCTGTTATAGCCGCCTCATGTGAATAGAAGTATCACAGTTACTGGGGGAGCCTGTAATGCCGGGCTGAGATGGAATCGTGCAAGATTCCGGACCCTTTGCACCTGATCTGGATCATACCAGCGTAGGGAAGTAATCGGCCATTGAAATGTATACGCGGCTGCTGTCTACAGTGGCGCATTGGAATAGGATTATTCCACATGCGTACTGTCTGGATAGCTGCCTCGTTAGATTAGCCGGTTCCCTAGGGAACCGGCTTTTTTGCATAGATCAGCGCCACCCTGGGAATGGTTCCGGATCGGTGTGTCATTTCATCGAAACGGGAGGAATGGACAATGAAGCCGACAGAAGTAGAAGGAACAAAAGGAACAGAATTGAAATCAACAGAAGTAAGATTGGTAGGAACAAAAGAAGTTGAGGTAGAGAAGACAAACGGGGAGCAAGCCAGAGGGGTAACGCCCTTTCCAGGGAGCCGTAAGGTATATATTCAAGGCTCACGGCCGGACATTGCCGTGCCAGAGCGGGAAATTGCTCTTCATCCTACACATACGCCGCAGGGCACGGAGCATCATGAGCCATTGCGTGTGTACGATACGAGCGGTCCCATGACCGACGAAGCCTATCAGGTCGATATCCGTCAGGGCCTGCCTCCATTACGGCGAGCTTGGGCCCTGGAACGGGGCGATGTGGAGGCTTACGAGGGACGCGCCGTCAAACCGGAGGATAATGGACTGAAACCTGGCTCCAAACGGGAGACAGTTGAATTTCCCGGCGTGACCAACCGTCCGCTTCGTGCTTCGCAAGGTCGTACAGTGACGCAAATGCATTATGCGCGGCAAGGGATCATTACGCCTGAAATGGAATTTGCGGCGATCCGCGAAGGGGTGGAGCCTGAGTTTGTACGGCAGGAGTTGGCGGCTGGACGAGCCATTTTGCCTTCGAATATCAATCACTCGGAAAGTGAGCCAATGGTCATTGGGCGTCATTTTCACGTGAAGATCAATGCGAACATTGGTAATTCTGCGGTTACCTCCTCCATCGAGGAGGAAGTGGAGAAAATGACCTGGGCTGTGCGTTGGGGCTCGGATACAGTTATGGACCTGTCCACAGGCCGTAATATCCATACAACACGTGAATGGATCATTCGGAATTCTCCTGTACCGATTGGGACTGTACCGCTGTATCAGGCACTTGAAAAGGTGAACGGCGAAGCAGAAGCGCTGACGTGGGAGCTGTATCGCGATACGCTGATTGAGCAGGCGGAGCAGGGAGTGGACTATTTTACAATTCATGCGGGTGTATTGCTGAGGTATATACCGATGACGGCGAATAGAATGACGGGAATTGTATCCCGTGGTGGGTCGATCATGGCAGCCTGGTGCCTTGCGCACCATCAGGAGAATTTTTTGTATACGCATTTTGAAGAAATCTGCGAAATTATGAAAGCCTATGATGTGGCCTTTTCTCTCGGGGATGGTCTACGTCCGGGTAGCATCTATGATGCGAATGATGAAGCACAGTTTGCAGAGCTGGAAACGTTGGGCGAGCTAACGCAAATCGCCTGGAAGCATGATGTTCAGGTCATGATTGAAGGGCCAGGACATGTCCCTATGCATAAAATCAAAGAGAATGTGGATTTACAAATGGAGATTTGTAAGGAAGCTCCTTTCTATACCTTGGGACCGCTCACGACGGATATTGCCCCCGGATATGATCATATTACCTCAGCCATCGGGGCGGCGATGATCGGTTGGTTCGGGACGTCCATGCTGTGTTATGTTACGCCTAAGGAGCATTTGGGTCTGCCCAATAAGGATGATGTCCGTGAGGGTGTCATTACCTACAAAATTGCGGCACATGCTGCCGATCTGGCGAAGGGTCATCCACGGGCACAGCAGCGGGATGATGCTTTGTCCAAGGCACGCTTTGAGTTCCGGTGGCGGGACCAGTTCAATCTGTCGCTTGATCCCGAGCGGGCCTTGTCCTACCATGATGAAACGCTACCGGCAGAGGGCGCCAAGGAAGCACATTTCTGCTCGATGTGTGGTCCCAAATTTTGTAGTATGCGCATTACGCAGGACATTCGCGCTTATGCAGCGGATAAGGGGCTGAACACTCAAGAAGCAGTAGCTGCCGGGATGCGTGAGAAGGCAGAGCAGTATCGGGATGGAGGTCAGTAAAACGAACGTGTGAGTTTAGGAAAAATGAATTAAAAAAGCCGTGGTTCTCTACAGTCGATGTAGGGAACTACGGCTTTTTAGCTTATGTAAAGCGGGATCTTGCAACCGGATAAACGGCGCCTTATTTTTTACCCATTTTTTCATTCAAAATGTCCTGAAAGCTGAGCTTCTTCTCCGAGCTATCTTCTTTCTTCTGCATACTCACCGCGTTGGCACGTTGGTATTGGTGGTGAAAGGGCATCAGGGTGTGGACGGTTAAGTTCATTGTATTCATGTAGGTCATTCCTCCAATTCCATATTGTCAAATTCAGATTGAGTTGCTTAGGACGTCTGTATAGGACTATTTGTATGTACTTGATGTCGTGATGCTATGTAGGTTGCTTGGTAATGTTTCAATCATTATACCCACATTTTTTCAAAGTAAAACGCTTTTGACATAAAACAGGAAGATGGTCATATGTGTCCAAAATGTCGATTAGGAGGATGGTCGTTTTAGAGGAAAATGTGCCTAGGTCTAAAACAAGGGCTAGAGGCCCGTTTTCTTAGTTTAGTAGTCGGGATTGTGTTATTTTGTCGAATAACCTTGTAAAAGGAGAATTTTGCGGAATCCAAGTCAGGATTGAGGCAGTCTGGTGGCGAATTAAAGTGTCAAAGTTGTATTGACTTTATGTTTGGTAGTAGATACCATGAACTGGTTGTCAGCGTATTTTGGCAACAAGAGTCAGCCAATCCATCTGGCGATTCATCCTTTGAAATGTTAGAGAAAGGATTAGAGCATATATGAAAAAAAGTATTGCAGATATCGCATTTATTATTCTGGGTGCGTTTTTTTTCGCGCTAGCTGTTAATCTGTTTGTGATCCCGAATGAGTTTGGTGAGGGGGGCGTTACAGGGGTTACGATCATTTTGTACTACCTGTTTCAGTGGTCTCCCTCGATCGTCAATCTGGTGATCAATGGCTTGCTGTTGATTGTCGGATATAAATTTTTGGACAAGAGAACGACCCTGTACACTATAATTGCGGTCGCTTTTAACTCGCTGTTTCTACATTTAACGGTCAACTGGCGGATTGATTCGCATGAGCCGACGATTAATGCTGTATTTGCCGGAGTTTTGGTGGGGGTCGGCATTGGCTTAATTGTACGTGTAGGTGGCACTACGGCGGGAACGGTCATTTTAGCCCGAATTGCCAACAAGTATCTGGATTGGAATATCAGCTATGGCCTGCTGTTTTTTGATTTGATTGTCGCGTTCTCTTCCTATTTTATTATTGGTCCAGAAAAATTGATGCTAACTATCGTTATTTTGTACGTTGGTACGAAGGTGATGGACTTCATGATCGAAGGACTAAACCCTAAAAAAGCGGTCATGATCATTTCGGAGCACCAAGATAAAATTGCCGAGATGGTCATCACGAAAATGGATCGTGGAGTTACCGTCCTGTCAGGCCACGGATATTACACTAAAAATCCAAAAGAAGTGCTGTATATCGTCATTAGTAAACAAGAGGTGTCAGCGCTTAAAAAGATAGTGAAAGCCATCGACACAGCAGCATTTATCACCATTCATGACGTGCGGGACGTGTTCGGAGAGGGCTTTTTGGATATTTCGAAGTAACTCGCGTGCGAAGGTAGGGTTATAAGAGAACGTGGCTAGAAGTCGGTCCTGAGGGATCGACTTTTTTTGTTTTATATAAATAAGATGAACTTGAAAAATGAACATCAAAACGGAGTAGGCGGAATGGTGCTGTACAAGCGAAGCACCATCCGACTGCGCAGTGGCGCTATAGGTAACTCTTAAGTTCGGTTTATATAAATAAAAAAATACCCCCGATTGCAGCTTTATCTGCAAAACGGGGGTTCTTCACATATGAAGTTCATAAACTTAGCTTTCGATCATTTGACGCAATACGGTTTGCAGAATACCACCGTTGTGGTAGTAGTCGATATCGACAGTGCTGTCCAGACGGGCAATTACCGGGAATTCGAACTTCGTGCCATCCTCGCGTTTAGCCACAACCGTAAGCTCTTGACCAGGCTTCACGTCATTGTCGATGCCAAGAATGTCAAACGTTTCACGACCGTTCAGACCCAAGCTGGACCAGCCATAGCCTTCCTGGAATTGCAGAGGCAGTACACCCATGCCGACCAGGTTACTGCGGTGAATCCGCTCGAAGCTTTCGGCAATGACAGCCTTAACACCCAGCAAAAGCGTACCTTTGGCCGCCCAGTCACGGGAACTGCCTGTGCCGTATTCCTTACCAGCAATGACGATCAGGTTTTGATCGGCTGCCTGATATTTCATGGATGCATCATAGATGGACATTTCCTCATCCGTTGGCAAGTATTTGGTCACGCCGCCTTCAGTACCTGGAGCCACATTGTTGCGGATACGGATGTTGGCGAATGTACCGCGCATCATGACCTCGTGGTTACCGCGACGGGAGCCGTAGGAGTTGAAGTACTTGCGTTCCACGCCATGCTCCTTCAAGTACAGTCCTGCCGGGCTGGAAGGAGAAATGTTGCCTGCTGGTGAGATATGGTCGGTTGTGACCGAATCATTCAACAGGGCAAGCACACGGGCATTACGGATTTCCTTGATATCCTGCACGCCATCCTGAAGTTTTTCAAAGAATGGTGGATTTTGAATATAAGTTGATTTTTCATCCCATTCATATAGTTCGCCTTCAGGAACCGGAATGGAGTTCCATTTTTCGTTGGCAGTAAATACATTCTCATATTTACGACGGAACATATCCGGGCTGAGAGACAGGCTGATGGCTTCCTTGATCTCCTCGGAGGTTGGCCAGATATCTTTCAGGTAGACAGGCTGATTGTCCTGATCGTAACCGAGCGGATCATTCACCAAATCAATGTTCACTGTGCCTGCCAGCGCATAAGCGACAACCAGTGGCGGTGAGCCGAGATAGTTGGCTTTTACTTGCGCATGCACACGACCTTCAAAGTTCCGGTTGCCGGAAATGACTGCGCCAACCGTCAAATCATTGTCTGTGATGGCTTGACTCACTTCGTCAGGAAGTGGGCCGGAGTTACCGATACAGGTTGCGCAGCCGTAACCTGCTACATGGAAGCCGAGGGCTTCGAGCGGTCCGATTAATCCGGCTTTTTGCAGGTATTCCGTCACGACGAGGGAGCCTGGTGTCAAGCTTGTTTTAACATAGCCTGGTTTTTTGAGCCCGCGCTGCACTGCTTTTTTGGCCAGCAAGCCCGCACCGAGCATAACGCTTGGATTGGAGGTATTCGTGCAGCTTGTGATAGCTGCAATAACGACTGCTCCTGTACCCAACTCGCTGGTGGAGCCGTCCGGATGGGTCAGAGGAATCTTCTGTGCGATTTTTTCATCGCTCAGTCCATAGCCGCCCTTGTCCACCGGGGTACGGATAATGCCTTCAAACGTTTCTTTCATGCGGCTAAGCTCAACACGGTCCTGCGGACGTTTGGGTCCCGCGAGACTCGGTACAACCGAAGCCAGATCCAGCTCAATGGTATCGCTGAATACAGGGTCCGGCGTATCGGATGTGCGGAACATGCCTTGCGCCTTGTAATATTCCTCTACGAGGCTTACTTGCTCATCGGAACGTCCGGTGCTGCGCAGGTAGGCCAGCGTTTCCGCATCGACAGGGAAGAAGCCAATCGTTGCGCCGTATTCCGGTGCCATGTTGGCAACTGTCGCACGGTCAGCCAAGCTGATGTTAGCCAGACCAGGCCCGTAAAATTCCACGAATTTGCCGACTACGCCTTTTTTACGCAGCATTTGCGTTACAGTGAGCGCCAGATCGGTGGCGGTAGAGCCTTCCGTCAGACTGCCTGTCAGCTTGAAGCCAATCACATCGGGAGTGACAAAATACAGCGGTTGCCCCAGCATACCCGCCTCTGCCTCAATCCCGCCGACACCCCAGCCAACAACACCAAGGCCGTTAATCATCGTGGTATGGGAGTCTGTTCCCACGAGGGAATCTGGAAAGACGACTGTTTCGCCGTCAATGGTTTTGGTGGCGGCCACGGAGGCGAGATACTCCAGATTGACCTGATGGACGATACCGGTGGATGGCGGAACGGCGCGGAAGTTGTTGAACGCCGTTTGCGCCCAACGCAGAAAACGGTACCGCTCCTCGTTGCGTTCAAACTCTACATTAATATTGTAATCCAGCGCATCACTGGTACCGAAAGCATCGACCATGACCGAGTGGTCGATAACGAGATCGACAGGGACGAGCGGATTGATTTGTTTCGGATCACCGCCCGCTTTTTTCACCGTATCACGCATAGCTGCCAAATCGACAACCACCGGGACACCGGTAAAATCCTGAAGCACGATGCGTGCAGGAATGAACGGAATCTCCTTGTTGGTGTCACGATCCTCAGCCCATCCTGTCAGCTGTTGCACATGTTCTTCTGTAATGGCGCGTCCGTCAAATTGGCGAACCGCGGCTTCCAGCAACACTTTAATGGAGAAAGGCAGCTTGGCAATACCGCTCTTTCCTTGTTCCTCCAGTGCCTTAAGACTATAGTAGCGATAAGGCTTACCGTTAACTTCGAGACTACGGGCAATGGAGAATTGATCTTTTCCTGACATAAGTATTACCTCCTTGAAGTGGATGCTTGGGGGAAAATAGGGATGTCGTTTTTTCGACGTCTTGCACAGTTGGTTTAAATTGGTTGCGTTCTCAATTACATCTTCAGTGGTTCATTACGTGTTAGAGGTTGCGATCAATGTAATTTGTTTCATTAGATGAAACGTGATTTCAAAATGATTGCTTTTGGATTAAGTATACCGTTTTCAGACGGTTCCGTAAAGTTTTTTTGGCCTAAATGATGCGTTGCAGATTGGAAAATAAAACGTTCCGCTCCCTCGCGTTTCGATGTTCATACCAAGCTTTAGAGATTCATACTTATAGATAGAGAGCATATCAGACCAGAGAGGGAAGAAAGGAAGTTATACATCATTCCGGTTATCCCCGGAAAAGGATAGCGGGACGAATATGGAGGGATTGGGATGGGGGAGCGGGAATGGAAACAGGCCCTTTTTGCTTACGTGAATCAATACAATCGCAGTGAAGTGAATGGTGTACCGCAGCCGGATGAGTATCTGGAGGTGGGTCAGCGGATGGAACGAGCAGCACGTGCGGCCAGATTGGAGCAGTGGTACAACGAACGGGATGCTGTTCCCCTACGCAGCGAGACACGCGCCAAGCCGCTACGAATGGTGCAGGATACCCCGGATGAGGCTGTGGTAGATGTACAACTGCATGTCCGACTCTTTTATGAAAAGGGCGGGATGACTCACCGGGAGGATCGGATTGAACGGGAGCGTCTGACGTTCACACGCGAGGGTGAAGCCTGGCAGGTAGCGAGAATTGAGCGCGATCCGGCAGAAAGGAAGCCAGCGGGGGGAGAGGTTCCTTTTGAACAGGCTTCGTTTAATCAAGGAGGAAATCTGCCGCTGCTGAATCGCGGTGTGCTGGGCTTCGGCTCATCAGCACGTCCCAGCCGATATCGCCGCGAAGAAGCAGCGGCCTATGCAGATCAGTGGTGGGATAGCTTCAATCCGGAGTTTGAAGGTTTTGATGTGGATTGCACCAATTATATCTCGCAATGCCTCTTTGCAGGGGGAGCACCGATCCACTATACTGGTAAAAGAGAATCGGGCTGGTGGTATAAAGGACGGGTTGCCGGACGTGAGCTGTGGAGCTACAGTTGGGCAGTTTCCAACAGTCTGGAGCGGTATTTGGGCTCCAGTTCATGGGGGTTGACTGCTGAGCAAGTGAGTCGCCCAGAGCAGCTCATGCTGGGGGACGTCATTTTTTACGATTGGGATGGTGACGGAACCTTCCAGCACAGCACGGTGGTCACGGCCTTTGATGCGGGCGGCATGCCGCTAGTCAATGCACATACGGTAAGCTCCAGACATCGTTATTGGGACTATAAAAATTCGTATGCGTGGACCGACAACACGGTATATCGCTTTTATCACATCGCCGACTATTTTTAAATGAGATGATGGATAACAGGTACAGTGATGCAAATCAGTCACAATGACGAAAGCAGGAAAGCGGAGGATAGGCATGGCAAATCAAAAATTGACCGTAGGGCTGGTGTACGGTGGCAAATCGGGCGAACATGAGGTTTCGTTGCAAACAGCGTATGCGGTAATGAACGCTTTTAACTATGAGAAATACGAGATTATTCCTTTTTATATTACGAAGGCTGGCGATTGGCGTAGAGGGGCGCTATTAAGCGCTCCTCTGGCTTCTGTAGAGCAATTGAAGCTGGAACGCGCAGAGGGTGGCACCAAGGCGGCATTAGATACATTGTTCGGCAAGCTGTACGGAGAGCAGACGCTGGATGTGCTGTTTCCGTTGCTGCACGGTACCTTTGGCGAGGACGGAACGATTCAGGGTCTGTTCGAAATGGCGGATATGCCTTATGTCGGTGCGGGAGTGCTGGCTTCGGCAGCAGGTATGGATAAAGGCGTCATGAAGAAGCTGTTTGAGCATGCAGGATTGCCGCAAGTGAAATACTGTTATTTTAATAGTACACAGTGGGCCCAAACCAGTCATGATCTGGTACGTAACATGGAAACCGAGCTAGGTTATCCTTGCTTTGTCAAACCAGCCAATCTGGGATCAAGTGTCGGTATTTCCAAAGCCAGCAACCGAGAAGAGCTGGAAAAGGCTGTAGATCTGGCTTTGCAATTTGACCTAAAGGTGATTGTTGAGGAGTACGTCGATGCCCGTGAGATTGAGGTCAGTGTACTGGGCAATGATGAGCCGATTGCCTCGGTACCGGGTGAAATTGTATCGGCGAGTGATTATTACGATTACGCTGCCAAATATACGGATGGCCAATCGGAAATGCTTATTCCGGCACCGTTGGATGAGGAAGTGGCAGATCGTATTCGTGAAGCCGCATTGCAAGCATTCCGCGCTCTAGAAGGCTGCGGGATTTCCCGTGCCGATTTCTTCGTCAGACGCTCGGACGGACATATCCTTATTAATGAAGTGAATACAATGCCTGGTTTTACACCATTCAGTATGTATCCATTACTGTGGAGAGAAACAGGCGTATCCTATGCAAGTCTGCTGGACCGCATGATTGCCCTTGCACTGGAGCGTTATGAGCGCAGGTCGGCACTGCACTACGAGAACTCATAAACGAAACAAAGGGGAGCTGATCACTCTCCTTTTTGTTCATATAAATGGCATATCTTTGAGCACAACACTAAACCCTTAATCATGAAAGGTGGCGGCTACACATGGGCTTTCAAACTGAATTTAACTCAGTGTGCAAATTCAAGAGCGAACAAGAACTTTACGAACTCCTGGAATACGGACGTGGCAAAATGGTTAAATCCGGGCTGCGCGTGTTTCCGACAGGCCAGAAGGTCATCGCTTACAGCGTGGATAACGTGGCAGTAGCCATCGTGCAGATTGTGGGCTGTATCGCCGAAATTAATTTCCAGGGCGATGAAGTGACCGAAGTTGAAATGATTCTCATTCGTAAGCTGAATGAAGAGGAAGCAAGAATTCAGACCGCATTGGCGGATGAAATGTTTTTTGGAGCACAGCAGCAATCCTAGCTGTTTCCTTCTTGCAATTTGTGCGATAACACCGAATCAGCAGGTGCTTTTCCGGGTATGATCAGTAGAAAAGGGTTTTAGGTCACAGAACGAAAGCGGCCTTACCATCTACTGCGACTGCTGAAAGGAAGACACCCTATGATCGTAAGGTTCGGTTATGTAGCCATGTCGGTTACCGTGCAAAATGCATCCCCCTCTAAAACCATGACAATGAGCAGCTTTACCAAGATTGGAGACCGAGAAGCTGCGATCCGCAAGCTAGAACGGATAGCAGCCGAAAATCTCCATAATACTTTGAGGCTGTTGCGCCATAATCGCGCGAGTGATATCCAGGTCTATCGTTTCTCATCTAAGCTGATTCCGCTCGCGACCCATCAGGATCTGCGGGATTGGGACCCGTTTCAGGCGCTTGCTGCTGATTTTGCAGAGGTAGGGAACTATGTCAAGGCGAATAGGATGAGGGTATCGTTTCACCCCGATCATTTTACAGTGTTAAGCACTCCCCGTCCTGAGGTGTTGCAGAGCTCCATTAATGATCTGAAGTACCACAAAGCGATGCTGGAGGCCATGGGGCTCGGTGCCGAAGCCAAGAACAACATTCATATTGGTGGTGCATACGGAGATAAGGTGACCTCAGGTCAGCGTTTTGTAGAGCAGGTTAGTGCGCTGGATCTTTCGTTAAGAGAACGGTTAACGCTGGAAAATGATGATAAAACGTTCAATGCGGTGGAAACGCTGGAGGCTTGCAAATTGACGGGGTTGCCGATGGTTCTCGATATTCATCATCAATGGGTGAATAATGAGGGGGAAAAGCCGTGGGAGCTATGGCCGGGTATTTTGGATACTTGGAAAGGGGAGTTGGCCCAAGCCGGATCTTCTGCTGATTATCCATTGCCGCCCAAAATTCATGCGTCCAGTCCCAAAAGTGAAAAAGATCCCCGGGGCCATGCGGAGGGTGTTCTAGTGGAGCCGTTGCTTACCTTTTTGCGCAATATTGCCGGATATACGGATCGAATTGATGTCATGCTTGAAGCCAAGCTTAAGGATGAAGCATTATTCGGATTGATGAATGAACTGCGCCTTCAGGAAGACAATGGGGTAAAAGTGCTGGATGGGGCTTCCGTAGAAATTATGCCTTAGAAAGTAGCATTTCGCGGATAAAGCTCCCATTTAGAGAAACTTTATGCAGTTTATTGTGTATACTAGAATGTGTAAACTAGCAAACTTGTAATGAAACAGAGATGGTTAAGAGACTGTGCTGTAGGGCAGCTTCATAAACCACGTAACAATGATATAGAAAGTAGAGTGAACACGTTGAACGAACATGAAAACGAAAAGGTTCCCTATATCGTATCAGGAAAAAGCTATACTGCCGTGGCTATTAACGCGGCATCCAAAGCCGGGGAATGGATTAAGAGCAGACTGGGAACTGTTGAACATTTGAATACCAAACAGTCTCCTACGGATCTAGTGACCGAGGTAGATAAAGGTGCAGAGCAGATGATTCGCAGACTGATTCTGACCCATTTTCCCGATCATGCCATTTTGGGTGAAGAGAGTGTAGAGCCGGGAGCCGAAGCTTCGGCTCGTGCATTAGAGGCTGCCCGTGAAGAGGAATATTTATGGATTATTGATCCGGTAGATGGCACTACCAATTTTGTACACAGTCTGCCGTATTACAGTGTGTCTATTGCCTTGGCCCATCGTGGAGAGGTGATTGTCGGGGTCATTTATGATCCGTCCCGTGATGAAATGTTTGTAGCGGAAAAAGGAAAAGGCGCGTATGTACATGGCAATCGCATGCAAGCATCGAGAGAAGAAACACTGGGAGATAGTCTGGTCTGCATCGGCTTCCCACCGGACCGTACGTATGCACAACCGCTAAATATGAAAATTACGCAGGTTCTTACACCTCAAGTACGTGGCATTCGGGCGCTGGGATCGGCAGCATTGCATCTGGCTTATGTAGCGTCAGGACGGCTGTCGGCTTATTGCGAAATTGGTTTGAATGCGTGGGATGTAGCAGCGGGCGCTTTGCTGGTACAGGAATCAGGCGGTACCATCACCGATACATTGGGCAGACCTTATGACCTGAGTGTACGGCATATTGCAGCTACGAATACAGCTATTCATTCTCAACTTATTCAAGTGCTGAAAGAAGCAGACGCAACCGGGTTATAATTCTACGTAGACCATCATCCTGAAGGAGGAAATCGCGATGAGCCAATCCGAAGAATTGGAACGCCAGCTCAGTGAACTGCTGACGGAAGGCGAAATTCGTGAGAATGAGGCCAAAAAGCGGGAACGGCTCAGCCCTAAATATGAGGTGCGGGTTCAGACTCATATCGATCCCATTGTTGAGGAGACGCGTAAATACCGGAGTATGGCACGTGAACTTGATGACCGATACGACGAATATATGAGCAAGGCGGACAAATCGAAACCATCCGATCAACGCTAAGCAAATACAAATACCTCTTGCCGAATGACCAAGGCATGGGGTATTTTGTATGTTATAAAGGAGGCGACATTCACTGATTACCTACTTTAAAAGCGCTTACAAAAATGCTGGAATCCATCATAAAATGGTACTACTGATTACGGTGCTTATGCTGGTTAATTTTGCAGTAGTTGCAGTCATACTTAAGTACGTATTTCATATTTATGATAATCAAATGTACAAAAAAACATCCGAAGTACTCAATATTTCTTCAATCGGTATAGAAAATGAGTTGAAGGATGTGGAAAAAGTTACTTTCAAGGTAACAACGGACGAGCAGCTTCAACGTTATTTGCTGCAATTGGAAAAGGAAACGTCACCTTATGCCAAAATGGTGCTGCGTAAAAAAATAACGAATAGGCTCGTCGCCTTTGCCGGCTCTGAGACCTATGTCTATTCTATGATAGTGATCGATAAAGAGGGACAGGTCATGAGTGCAGGCAACCGCGAAGGTATTCCCCAAGAACTTCGATCCACCCTGTCGGAGCTGGCAGACGAACATGACGGTTCCAATGCATGGTATGCGGCAGGCCATTCCTCCTTGCTGGCAGCTCGGCAGTTCAAATCCTTTACCGATTCCAATTTTACGCTGAATGGGCTCGGAACGCTTGCGATTCGTGTGCGAATTGACCGGATTGTAGCGGACCGCGTGCAAACCTCCGGCCGTGACGGACAACTGATGATTACAGATGGAAGGCGGATGATTTATCCCGAAACACCACTATTGAGTGAGAGTGATATTCAGGCCGAGCTTGGTCGGAAGCAGCCTTACGGGATTGCGACCTACTCAGGAGGAACCTTTTTCGCTGCTCAAATCAAATCCTCTTATACGGGTTGGACGTATTTGCATATGACCCCCTTCGATGATATGTTTCGCAGCATTACGATCATTAAAGAAGTTGTAAGCGCTATTTTTGTCATTATGCTACTTATTGCATTGGCACTGGGAGCTAGGTTGTCAGGCAGCATTACCAAACCGATCGTTCAACTAATCCAGAACATGCGTAAAATAGAAAAAGGCGATCTCGACCGTTTGGAAGAAGAAGCACTTGGCGCGGTCCCCCTTTCCACACAGGACGAGGTAGGCTTGCTACATCGGACATATAAGAAAATGATTCGCCGCATTCGTGAGCTCATTAATGAAAATGTTGCCAAGCAGCTATTACTGAGGGAAACAGAGCTAAAGGCACTACAAGCACAGATTAATCCACATTTTTTATACAACACGCTGGAATCCGTGAACTGGCTCGCCAAGGCCAACAAGCAGGATCGGATTTCAGAGATGGTGGAAGCACTTGCTTTTCTATTGCGTAGTGCGGTCAGTTTTGAAGAGCAACTGATTCCGCTTCGAAAAGAACTGGATATTGTAAGGAGCTACGTAACGATCCAAACAACACGTTTTGATGAGCGTCTCGTTTTCCATCTGGATGTCCCGGAAGAACTGATGGATGCGCAAATTCCGAAGCTAACGCTTCAGCCTTTGGTGGAGAATGCCATCCATTATGCGTTGGAGCCGCGAATTGAACCCTGTCGGATTGCTATTATTGCGAGAGAAAGCGAGGGGGCTCTATTTCTGCGAGTTGAAGATGACGGACCGGGAATGACGCCGGATTTCTTGGAAAAACTGCGGAGCGGGCAGGTCACGACTCGTGGGCAGGGCATTGGACTTACGAATATTCAGGAACGGATTAACCTGACATTTGGTACACCTTGGGGGATAGAACTGCATAGCGAGTCAGGAACAGGAACGTCGATTCATGTCTGTATTCCATATGTGAAAGGGGATCAGGGTCGTGTACAAGGTGCTACTGGTTGATGATGAGCGTATGATTTTGGAAGGCATATCGCAGGTGGTTGATTGGGGTAAAGCGGGAACGAAATTGGTTGGTACGGCACGTAACGGGATTGAGGCTTATGATCAGATTCAGGCCAGCCCGCCTGATTTTGTGATTAGCGACATCTCTATGCCTGGACTAGACGGTATCGGACTGGTTGCCAAAACGACGGAGCATTTTCCAGACGTCCGTTTCATTCTGTTGTCTGGTTACAAAGATTTCGACTATGCCTGTCGGGCCATGCAATACGGGGTGAAGCACTACTTGTTGAAGCCATGCAATGAGCGGCAAATTCATGAGGCTCTGACCGAGTTGGGGCAGGAGCGGGAGGAGCAGGAAGAACGCAAGCAGTTTGTAAACCGGATGAAGCTAGATTTTCAGCGTATGCTGCCTCATGTGAAGGAACACTTTTTGAAGGAGTTTATTTCCTATAAAACTTACGGTAGCCGCGATATCGCTTTTTATGAGCGGTTATTCGGACTTGAATTGCAAGATAAGCAGGTTCGAATGCTGCTGCTGCGGGTGGAGGAATCACATGAGCCGGAGCATTTGTTTGCATTGCAAAATATAGCGGCAGATTTGATGGATGATGTCTTGCTCAGTACGACCATGCAGGGGCAATTGCTCATCGTGCTGGAAAGTGAGGATGACACGTCACGGTTTATGAAACAGATTGAAGCGGTACGTGCGACATTTCATCGCTTTTACAAGCTGGAGGTAACGGTCGCAGTTAGTGAGTCGGATAGTATGCAGCATTCACGGGGGATGTATCGGGAGACACTGCATTGTATGAATCACCGGTTTTACACCGGGGAAGGCAGTCTGATTACGAAGGAGGATTTAGCGGCTGAGGATACCCGGGAGATGGCAGATTTGGAGCTGGACGAGGAGAAGTTCGGTCTGCTGATCAAGGCTGGAAATACGGTGGAGGTTGCACAGGAAGTGGATCGGTTGTTCGGTATTCTGTCCCGTATGAAGCTGGAAATTTCCGTGACCCGCTCCTATGTGCTTCAGCTCTATGCCGCTATGATCCGTATATGCCCCGAAGAAGAGCGTGCGGCGTTTACGAGCCGAATGGTGGTGCTGGCAGAGCAAAAAACGCTGGCATGTCTCAAATCTTTTGTACAAGAAGCTGCCGAACGAATGACCGCAATCTATTATAAAAGTAATGTGTATCGCCAATCTTCCACCGTTGATAAAATGATCACTATTATTGAGCAAAACTACAGAAAATCGGATCTGTCGCTGAACGGAGTGGCAGGTCAAATGCTGTATATGAATTCCGACTACTTAGGGAAGATATTCAAAAAGGTGACGGGCGAAAACTTCTCACACTACGTCAATCGTTATCGGATCGAACGTGCGGCTGAGCATATTCGGGAGACAGGAGACGTGAAGGTGTTTGAGCTGGCGGAATGGTTCGGCTTCGGTGGGAACGCACAATATTTTAGCCAGGTGTTCAAAAAGTGGGCGGGTATGACGCCTTCCGAGTACATTAAATCACATGAACGGGGATGAGCGTATGGAGTCCCACTGTTTTTTAAACCCAGGAAACCTGATTTGTGTATTCCAATGTTTCTCGGCTTTTGGGAAAATAACAACAGGAGCTAATGTAAACGCTATCAAAGTTGCGAAAGTGCGTTGTCACTCGTAATTTGGCTCCTTTCTAGAACAGCGAAAAGGGGAGAGATAGGTGAGCAAAAAGGGATGGTTTCTGATCATAGCTATGCTGCTCGTTTTGACGACGGCATGTAGCGGAGCGGACGGCGGCGGCAATTCGGGCACAAGTGCAGACGGGAAAGTAAAGTTACGTATCGCTTGGTGGGGATCGGATACGCGTCATGAATACACGCAAAAGGTCGTTGATTTGTATAAGCAGAAAAATCCAAATGTAACGATTGATGTGGAATATGCCTCTTTTGATGACTATTGGAAAAAACTCGCTCCGCAGGCTGCGGCTAATCAGTTGCCGGATATCGTGCAAATGGACATTTCGTACATTAGCCAATATGCAAAAAATGGTCAACTGGAGGATCTCGCGCCCTACTTGAATCAAAAAATTCAGGTTGCTGATGTGACAGAAAATGTACTCAAAACCGGCGTAATTGCTGGAAAGCAATATGGTATCCCAACCGGTGTTAATGTTCTGGGTTTCCAGTATGATCCGGCGTTGCTCAAGAAGGCGGGTATAGACAAAATTCCTGACAACTGGACATGGGATCAATACAAAGAAATGGCTTTAAAGGCTGGTTCCAATAAAGTATACTTTGACAGCTCGATGGCTGCCGATATTTTCTTCCACTACTATTTGCGTACTCAAGGAAAGACTCTCTACAATGCGGAAGGAACAGGATTGGGGTATGACGACGATAAGCTGTTTGTTGACTTCTTCAGCGGATTGGCTGATCTGATTAAGAAGGGAGCGACCCCGCCTCCTGAAATCATGAACCAGACCAAGGGGATTCTTGAGGAATCCGATATCGTAAAAGGAACAGGCATCGGTATTTGGCAGTGGTCCAATCAGTATGTGGGCTTACAGCAGGTCGTTAACCGCCCAATGGCACTGGCTCCGATGTTTGGGCCGAATATGGAAAAAGGCGTATATATGCAGCCTACGATGTACTGGACGGTTGCTTCCCGTTCACAGGTGAAGGATGAGGCCGCAAAGTTTATTGATTTCTGGATGAACGATGTAGAAGCGAATAAATTGATTAAAGGCGAACGGGGCGTGCCGATTTCCGCCAAAATCAAGGAAGCTGTTGCACCAGAGTTGAGCGAGCCTACGAAGCAGGTGTTTGAATTTGTAGCTTCCATGGAGCCGAAGGCTTCTCCAATGAGCCCGCCGCCACCAGTCGGATCGCCGGAAGTGATTGCGACTCTGACCGATTATATTGAGCAGGTCAATTTCGGACAGATGACGGCTGAAGACGCAGCGACCAAATTCCGGGCTGATGCGAATACCATCCTTGCGAATAACAAGCAATAATAAGCGTAATGAGACCTTTAGGATATCTGACAACGTTTTAGCATAAGAATCGATAGGATCGAAGGAACATTTCGTTAAGTTAACCGTGCGTAGTCCAAAACATGATTGCGCACGGTTGATTCGACGAAGCAACTGCATAAGCACCCTTTGCAGACATCACGATATTATTCTCATAACAACGAATTATTGACATCATAAAGTTTTACTAATTCTTTAAATGCAACAGAAGGGAGGCTTGATGAGCTTGCGAAATCATCAGAGCTTGAAAGCCAATATGACCGGATATGCGTTTATCAGCCCTTTTATTGTGGGCTTTCTGGCGTTTACGTTAATTCCAATGTTTATTTCGCTGTATCTGTCCTTTACCACCTACAACCTGTTCACCCCGCCCAAATGGATTGGTCTGGGTAACTTCGAAAAGATGTTCACAGGCGACCCGAAATACTGGAATTCGATCAGGGTCACGTTTACGTATGTATTGGTCGGTGTACCGTTGCGACTGATTTTCGCGCTGTTTGTGGCTATGATTTTGAATACCAAATCGCGCATGGTCGGCACCTATCGGACGATGTACTATCTGCCATCCATTATCGGAGGTAGCGTTGCGGTATCGATTATGTGGCGGAACATTTTCAGTAATAACGGCATAGTGAACAGCCTGCTTTCGACTCTAGGGGCGACCCCGGTGAAATGGTTTGGTGATCCGGATGCTTCGCTTACGATGCTGATCACCCTGTCCGTATGGCAATTTGGCTCCTCCATGCTAATTTTTCTGGCAGGTTTGAAGAACATTCCTGTTGAATTGTACGAGGCGTCCAGTGTAGATGGTGCTAAGCCAGTACGAAAATTTTTCAGTATTACGCTGCCGTTGCTTAGCCCCATTATTCTATTTAATCTGATTATGCAGACGATCAGCGCCTTTATGACCTTCGTCCCGGCTTATGTTATTTCTAAGGGCGAAGGAGGCCCGATGGATGGAACGATGCTGCATTCACTGTATCTGTTCCGGCAGGCGTTTATGTTCAGCAACATGGGATATGCGGCAGCCATGGCTTGGGTCATGCTCATTATGATTGGGATACTGACAGCGATTTTATTTATAACCTCCAGATACTGGGTATTTTATGAAACGGAAAAGGGGCGCTGATACTGATGGCATGGAAAACGGTCAAATGGCCAATTTATCACATACTGGTTGCTGCACTGGCGCTCCTGATGCTGTATCCCGTTTTTTGGATGCTGTTCAGCTCGTTTAAAGAAAGTCGGACGATATTCGTCACGGCATCCTCGCTTTTCCCTACAGAATGGATCTGGCAAAACTATGTAACAGGTTGGAAAGGGACGACTGGCTACAACTTTGGCACGTACATTCTGAACTCGCTCACGATCGTGGTGATTTCAACGATTGGAGCTGTGCTTTCCTCCTCGTTGATCGCATTTGGCTTCGCACGCTTGAAATTCAAAGGGCGTAACTTGTGGTTTGCTTTGATGATGGTGACGCTTATGCTACCAGGGGATGTGGTACTGGTACCGCAATATATTATTTTCACCAAGCTCGGTTGGATCAATACGATCTTACCGTTAGTGGTACCCTCCTTCTTCGGGATGCCGTTCTTCATCTTTCTGATGGTGCAGTTTATACGGACGATTCCAGCAGAGTTGGATGAGGCGGCGACGATTGACGGATGCGGCAAGTTCCGGCTGTATTTCAGAATTATTTTACCCTTACTTAAATCGTCGTTGGCTACAGCGGCAATCTTCTCTTTCTACTGGAAGTGGGAGGATTTGCTTGGTCCGGTACTGTATCTGAATTCGCCAGAGAAATATACCGTATCTATTGCACTCAAGATGTTCCTCGACAGCGAGTCGGCTTCCAACTGGGGAGGAATGTTCGCGATGTCTATCCTAAGCCTGCTTCCAGTTATCGCTGTATTCTTCGCATTCCAGAAGCAAATTGTAGAAGGAATGAGTACGAGTGGTTTGAAGGGGTAAGATCCAAAATCCATAGCGTGAGTTATGAAGCTTACGAGTGGAAATGGAAGGCATCCGGGTTTGCGCGATTGAATGGACGGGATTTGAGGGCGATGGCTGAGAGGTGAGTAAATTGTGGAAGTTTGATTTTGGTCCGGGGGAGCCTGCGGATGGCTACAAGGGAGTGTCTTCGGATTGCTTATATACAACTGAACAGGGCTATGGCTTTGAGACTACGGAGCATGTGTACGGTCGGAAAAGGCAGAGTGCAGCCAAGGATGCACGCACGCGGCTGCGAAGCAGCTTTTGTATTCCACTAAACGCTGCATTTGTTGTAGATGTGCCAGACGGGCTGTATCTTGTCACTATACTGGTCGGCGATTCGCAGGCGGAAACGCTCACGCGACTCAAGGCTGGTGAAGGCAAGCACATGCTTCCCCCAGTGCACACGCTGCCAGGGCAGTTCACCGAAGCACTGTTTGCGGTGCCTGTCCGGGGTGGCAAACTGCGCCTCACCGTGTCAGGCACCGCGCCACGGCTCAATGCGCTGGAGATTGCGCCAGCGCCACAGAATCTCCGGCTATTCCTAGCCGGAGATTCCACGGTTACGGATCAGGACGCATCCGGTTATCCGTATACAGGCTGGGGTCAGGCTTTGCCCGCCCTGTTCAAGCATGATGTCTGTGTGGATAATCATGCCGTATCGGGACGAAGCTCCAAAAGCTTCGTGGACGAAGGACGGCTGGGTGTCATTTTGGGCGAAATAAAGGCAGGAGATTTCCTGTTCATCCAGTTCGGTCATAATGATCAGAAGCCTGATCCGGAGCGGGCTACAGAGCCTTTTACAACCTACAAGGAGCATCTTCGCCTCTATATCGACGGCGCAAGAAGCCATGGGGCAACCCCGGTACTGGTCACGCCCGTACATCGTCGCTATTTTAGCGAGGATGGTACGCTATCTGACACACATGGTGACTATGTAACAGCGGTTCGTGAGCTGGCGGAAGAAGCGAATGTACCGCTGATTGATTTGTCTGCCCGCACGCAGGAGTTATATGAGCAGCTGGGTCCCGAAGAGAGTAAAGAGCTTTTTATGTGGTTGCTGCCTGGTGAATACATGAACTTTTCCGGCGGCTTAGAGGATAACACGCATTTTCATGAGAATGGCGCGGTTCGTATTGCAGACATGGTGGTGGATGCTGTGAAGGAACTGGATTTGCAACCGCTGCGCATGTATTTACGTTGAAGGACGACCTTTTCATGTACGGGCGTCAAGGAGGTAACTCACGTGAAACTTACCAAAGGGGGAGACGTGGAAATGCCTGCATTGATTTTTGATGAAGAACAAGTTAAGCAGGTGATCGACCGGGTAGTAGAACGCACCTTTCAAATGCACTACAGCTGGGATTGGCCGGGCGGAGTAGCCTTTTACGGAGTATGCGAAGCGTATGAAGCGACAGGGAACGAAAAGTATCTGACCAAGCTAAAAGAATGGGTAGACGAAAATATCGAGGATGGGCTTCCGTCTCTCTCGGTGAACGGCGTTTCTGTCGGGCACTGTTTGTTGACGCTTTATCAGGCCACAGGTGAGCAAAAATACCTTGATATTGCCATCGAGATGGCAGAATTTTTGGCCAAAAAAGCGGAGCGGTTTGCCGACGGCATTTTCCAGCATACGGTGAATTCACTTCATGATGTATTTCCGCAGCAAGCATGGGTGGATACGATGTTTATGGCCGGTTATTATTTGCTGCGTATTGGTCATCTGTTAGGCAACAAGGAGTATTGGGAGGATGGAATTCGTCAATATCACGGGCATGAAGAATTTTTGCAGGACCCGGATACGAATCTGTATTATCACGGATGGGATCATGCGAATCAAAGCCGGATGTCAGGAATATATTGGGCGCGCGGCAATTCATGGGCAGCCCTCACGATGGCAAAAGCGCTGAAACTTGTGGAGGTGCAGCATCCATCTTATATGATCATCGACGGCTCGCTGCGTGACCAGCTCAATGCACTGGTGCGGCTGCAATCCCCAGAAGGGCTGTGGCATACGGTGCTGAACGATGATACCTCTTATCTGGAAACCTCGGGCTCGGCAGGAATTGCGACCGCCTTGCTTATGCAAGGAAGATTGTTTAACAAATACACCCAAAAGGCGATCGAAGGTATTCTTTCCCGCATTAAGGACGACGGCACAGTAACGGGTGTATCCGCGGGAACTGCTGTGATGAACGATATTGACGGCTATCGAAACGTTCCATACAAACGCATTCAGGGATGGGGTCAGGGATTGGCGCTTGCTTTTCTGGCTCAACTGTTGCGTACCAAGGAGAATCCGTACGGCTAGAAGAAGGGGGATAAGCGCCAAAAAGTATTATGAGTAAAGGAGGCCAATAGTATGGGAAATGCTGAACTTTCTCAGAATAAGGTGGCTAATCAGCCGCGAGGTAGCCTATTCTGGGTCATCCCCGATGGGTATATTCCACCGGAAAGCCGGGGTGAGCTGCTCAGTCATGAGAGTATATGCGTGCTGAATTGTGGGAGCCGTGTGGCAAATCTGAGTATGGACATCTATTTTGAAGACCGCGAGCCATTGGAGGGATTGATCGAGGTGGTGGAAGGAAGACGAACCCGTCATATCCGAACAGCCTCGTTGGAGAAATCCGGCGAGCAGATTCCGGTAGGTATTCCTTACGCAATTACGGTCACTAGCGATGTGCCCATAATCGTACAATATAGCAGATTGGACACGACACAGCCGGAATTGGCGTTAATGAGTGTCATGGCGTACCCTATCTAATGCGACGAAGACTAAGAAATGAAAAAAGAAATCTCTCGGCTGGAATTGCGCAGCCTGGAGATTTCTTTTTTTGCAGGCAAATGAGTGTCTATTTTTAGCCCGTTTTTTGTGATTTTGCCGAAGTTGTTTTGATTGGCGTGAAGTTTTTTCGTCCTCCGAAATTGGTACCCAACACGCCGATAATGATCATCACAGCCCCAATAATGTGATAGTAGGCGAGCTGCTCCTTCAAAATGTAAGCACCGGCAATCATGGAAATGAGGGTGGATAAATTGCCGATCACACTCATTTTGGAAGCTTCGATCCACTTCAAGGCAAAGCTCGATAACAGCGAGGTGACGAGGGTAGACAGAATGCCTAGATAAGCCAGTGCCATCCAATAACCAGGCTTCACCAGTGGAGCGGTATAGGCGCTCATGGAGCCGTCTATGGCATGATATCCCAGTGCCACCACGTTAAAAACGATACATCCCAAAATAGAGGTAACGTAGGTCAATTCCATTGGGTTGTACTTTTGTGTTAATGGACGTGCCAGTACGTTATAGCCGGATAGGCATATCGCAGAGAGCACGAGCAGAAGAATACCACCATAGCTACTGGATGCTAGCGGTGCCCCACTTTTCATCACAAATATAAAAACCACGCCAAAGACAGAGAGCAGTAAGGAAATCTTCTGGACTACCGTTGTACGCTCTTTAATAAAATAGGAAGCTAACAGCAGCGTAAAGATGGGAACGGTTGCTTGGATAATTCCACCTTCCGATGAAGAAGTGCTCATCAGCCCGAAGGCTTGCAGTGGAAAATACACTAATGGCGAGAGCAGCGCCAGTGGTAAAATGCGCAGAATGTCACGCATCTTGATGTTGATCTTAATCCAACCGAGCAACACGGGAATGGTCAAAGCGATAAATGACAGCGCAAAGCGGTGGGCAATCACATCCAGCGGGCTTGCCTCTGTGACTGTCAATTTTACAAATAAAAATGAAAATCCAAGTATAGCTGCATAGCTGAGAGCTGCCAGATAGGCGGCTCCATTTCTGGAACGACTGTTCATAATAAACCTCCGTAATAATGACCTTAACCTGTGGTTCTCTCAATATACCCGGAGGGCATAACCTGATACAATCCATAATACCTGCAACTGTACGGGTACAGTTGTGAAATGAAAAAAAGCCGGAACGAAGCCCCAGAGGTCGGATACCCATCCCTAAGACTACTTCCAGCTCTTATCCTATTCATATTCTATCACTTACTGCTTAGTTTACTTACCTTGTGACATCGCCCGGAACGAATCGTCCGCCGCTTCCAGCGTAGCATCCACATCTTCGTCCGTATGCGCTGTTGTGAGGAACCAGGCTTCGTACTTGGATGGTGCCAGATGAATACCGCGATCCAGCATGTGACGGAAGAAGGATGCAAACGCTTCGCTATCCGTATCCTGCGCCTGCGCGTAATTCGTGATCGGATGATCACAGAAATGCGTCGAGAACGCTCCACGAATACGGTTGATCGTCAATGGCACGCCGTAGCGTTCGGCAGAGGACTGGATACCGTCCGTCAGCCTCACAGCCAGACGTTCCATCTCTTCATACACGCCTTCCCCTTGAAGGACTTCAAGGCAGGCGATGCCTGACGAGATGGACGCTGGGTTGCCCGCCATCGTACCCGCCTGATAAGCTGGGCCGAGTGGGGCAACCTGCTCCATGATGTGCTTGCTGCCGCCGTAGGCACCAATCGGCAGACCACCGCCCATGATTTTGCCCAGCGCGGTCAAATCTGGCTGAATCGCATCATGGTTGTCCAAACCTGCATACGTTTGGGTGGAACCGAAGTGGAATCGGAATGCGGTAATGACCTCGTCATAAATGACGAGTGAGCCGTTCGCACGCGCCATGGAGCACAACCCTTCCAAATAACCGGGTTGCGGCATGACCATGCCAAAATTACCGACAATGGGCTCGACCATGACTGCCGCCACATCGTCGCTCCAACGCTCCAAGGCTTGGCGTAACGCGTCGAGATCATTGAATGGTACGGTAATAACCTCGCTCGCAATGTTGGTCGTAATGCCTGCACTGTCAGGTATGCCTAGCGTGGAAGGGCCGGAGCCTGCGGCAACAAGTACCAGATCCGAGTGACCGTGGTAGCAGCCGGCAAATTTGATGATCTTGTTCCGTTTCGTATAGGCCCGTGCAACACGAATCGTTGTCATAACCGCTTCTGTGCCAGAATTCACAAACCGGACCTTGTCCATAGAAGGAATTGCTTCCTTCAGCATCTTGGCCAGTTTGATTTCCAATACCGTTGAGGTTCCGTATAATACGCCGTTCGCGGCCGCTTCGCTGATAGCCTTAGTAATATGGGGATGGGCATGTCCAGTAATAATAGGGCCATAAGCCGCCAAATAGTCGATATACCGATTATCATCCTCATCCCAGAAATGAGCACCTTTAGCGCGTTTCATGAATACTGGAGCGCCGCCGCCCACAGCTTTAAAGGAGCGTGAAGGGCTGTTAACGCCCCCGACAATATGCTCCAGGGCTTCTTTATATAGTGCTTCGGAGTTTTCCCGTTTCATCATCAAAAACTTCCTTTCCGTTCATTAAAATAGGGTATACACACGCCAAAGGGCAGCGTTCACGGCTGCCCCTGCATACATCATTATAGCTCTTTTTGTCCTGTCTTTGTTGTTGATTGTGTGGAAGCATCCTCATTACTGGTTTTACTGCCCCCTGTAAAAGAAGCTTTATCCTTCTTGGTAGACGATGCACTGTCTGGCTGTTTCGTTTCGTTCTGATCCTTGTTTTGTTCCTGTGTTTGTGCGGGTGGATTATTAAATATATCCTGCACATACGTTTTCAGTTCTTCCGGATCGCGGACAGTAAGAACTGCCGCGCCGCCCACATTCTCTTCTCCGAGCATCTTCATCGGTGGAACCTGTTCGCTGCCTGCAAAGTTGCTTTGGTACCCCACATTTGCCAGCTTCCACATATCGTTAACACTGAGATTCGTGTCAATGAACGGGTTAACCTGCTCTAAAATATTTGGCAAGTTAGCGATGGAAGTCGTGGTCTGCATTTTCTGGGCTATTGCCTCCAAAAATGCGCGTTGCCGTCCTGATCGGGAGAAGTCGGACATTGCATCGTGGCGGAACCGCACATATTGAAGCGCCGTGTTGCCATCTAGATGCTGCATGCCCTTTTTCAAATCAATATCGTACTGATGTTTATCCGCATTACTTGTATAATGCATATCCTTTTCCACTTCAAAATCAATCCCGCCTACGGCATCCACCAGTTTGATAAAGCCCTGGAAATCCGTGTACACATAATATTGCACCGGGATGCCTAACAGATCGCCAGCCGTCTTCATGGCTGTGTTGGGTCCGTGAGTAATGGCGGTGTTAATTCGATTTTTTCCATAGCCGGGAATATCCACGTACGTATCACGCAAAATAGAGAACAGGTGGATTTTTTTCTTAACGGGGTCCAGCGATACGACCATCATGCTGTCTGATCGGGGAACTTCCCCTTTCTGGATACCGCGCCCATCGACACCCATCAGCAAAATGTTAACCATATCGGTACCTTCCCACTTGGGCGGTTCTGGCGTACGAACCTGATCGACCTGCTTTACATTTTTGAAGGGGGAGTTAGCGCCCTCTTTATGCAGATTATCCAGCTGATTATAAATGGATGTAAAATAGTACACGGCAAAGCCGACAATCGCGACGATTACCACGGCTAGAACCGACCATATCGTCCTTTTGGTTCTGCTTGTCATGGATGCTCTCCCTTTCGCTTTTCAGTTCATTACATTATAATTTCTTTTTGGAGCACAATCAATTTAACTATGGATTTTACAAATCCTGATTGAGAGGTATAACATGCTGGCAATTGATGTGCAGGATCTGCGCAAAACATTTAAGGTTCAAAAAAATCGCGAGGGCTTAAAAGGTGCCTTCCTTGATTTATTCGCCCGCGAATACAACGAGGTAGCCGCGGTCAAAGATATATCCTTCCGTATTCCGCAAGGAGAAATATGCGGTTATATCGGTGAGAACGGCGCCGGAAAGTCCACCACGATTAAGATGCTGACAGGCATTCTCGTGCCGACATCGGGACATCTCAAGGTGGGCGGCTATGTCCCCTATGAGGAACGCGAGAAATTTGTAGGCAACATTGGTGTTGTTTTCGGTCAGCGCAGCCAGCTTTGGTGGGACATCGGTGTGATCGAGTCTTTTCAACTACTGCGGAAAGTATATCAGGTTCCGGCCACGGACTTCAAACGCAGGCTGGATGAGCTGGTAGAGAGACTGCAATTGCAGGATCTGCTAAGCCGCCCGGTACGCAAGCTTAGTCTCGGGCAACGGATGCGCTGTGAGTTAGTAGCAGCCTTGCTGCACAATCCGTCCATTGTTTTTCTGGACGAGCCGACCATTGGGCTCGATATTATGGTAAAGTCCGAAATCCGCGAGTTTCTAAAGGACATGAATCGGGATTATGGTACGACTATTTTGCTGACAACCCATGATTTGCAGGATATTGAAGCGCTGTGCTCGCGCGTCATTATGCTGGATGATGGAAATATCATTTATGATGGTGGTCTGGAGGATCTGAAGGCGCGTTGGGGGACAGGTCGAGAAGTGCGGTTCCAGTTCGGCACATCGACCCAGTTGGAACAATTACAGGCATGGACTGCTGATATGCCACTGGCTTGGACGATGGATAATGATTTGGCTGCCAAAGTATGGATTCCTCTTCATATTAATGTATCGGATGTTCTCGCTTGCGTAGTCGGTCGCACGGATATTACGGATATCAAAATCATTGAAACCAACACGGATGATATCGTCCGCAGTATCTATCAGTCTGGTTCGGCTGAACGCCAGGGCAATCCGATAGTGGAGGCCAAAGTTCATGCTTAGCGTATACACCGATTTTATTCGTATCCGATTTCTCACGATGCTTGCGTATCGTGTGAACTATTATTCAGGAATCCTTATTTATTGCATGAATATTGGCGTATATTATTTCACATACAAAGCGATATATGGCGATGCGGGTAGCATTGGAGGTTTTACCGCTGCTCAGATGACGACGTATGTAGCAGTATCGTGGATGGCGAGAGCCTTTTATTTTAACAATCTGGATCGTGAAATCTCGACGGATATACGTGATGGAAGCATTGCAATTCAGATGATCCGACCTTATAACTATGTACTTGTTAAATTTATGCAAGGACTCGGCGAGGGAATGTTCCGTTTTCTGCTGTTTATGATTCCAGGCATGGCGATTGCGATGCTGCTATTTCCGGTAAAGCTTCCCACGGATCCGGTAGCCTGGGTTGGTTTTCTGGTCATGCTGTTTTTTAGCTTTATGATCAACACTCAGATCAATATTATTACGGGGTTAACGGCCTTTTTTATCGAAAATAATGAGGGCATGATGCGTATGAAGCGCGTAGTTGTAGATCTGTTTTCTGGGTTGATTTTGCCAATCAGTTTGTTTCCAGGCTGGCTGGCGACGATCGCCCAATGGATGCCGTTTCAGGCGATTACCTATTTGCCGGGCTCTGTATTTACGGGACGTGTAAAAGGCGTTGGCATCTGGAATGTACTGGGTATCCAAATCATTTGGCTGGTCGTTCTGCTCGTGCCGATGATCATCATTTGGCGACTGGCGCGCAGACGTCTGTTCGTGCAGGGAGGGTAAGCCGATGATGTACTATTTGGGTCTCATTAGCGAATATTTAAAAAATTACATGAAGTCACGGCTCACCTATCGGGCCGACTTTTGGGTAGAAGTGATTTCAGACCTGCTGTTTCAGGCCACAAATCTTATTTTTATCCTGGTTATTTTTATGCATACAGACAGTTTGGGCGGCTGGAGTGAAAATGAAGTAGTGTTCGTTTATGGATTTTTCATGGTTCCATACGGACTATTCAGTTGTTTTGTAAATCTTTGGAACTTTAGCGAGCGTTACATCGTGAAAGGTGAACTCGACCGGGTAATGACCCGTCCCGCGTATAATCTGTTCCAGATTTTCCTTGAAAATGTGGATCCGCCTGCGCTGGTGGGCTCAGTGATCGGTCTGATTATTATGGGAATCAGCGGGGCACAGATGGATTTGGCTATGGAGTGGTGGTTCGTACCAGCGCTGATCGTTTTGAGCCTAAGTGCCGTGGCGATCTATACGGGCATATACACCATATTGACATCTCTTTCATTCTTTTCGGATGCGCCTACAGGAATTATCCCGCTCATGTACAATATTCAGGGCTACGGACGTTATCCAGTAACGATCTATAACCGTGCTATTCAGGTTGTGCTGACTTGGATACTGCCTTTTGCTTTTGTTGGCGTATATCCAGCCTCCCTGTTCCTTCACCGAGAGGACATGCGCCATATGGCGCTCTTAACTCCTGTGATGGGAATTGTCTTTCTGACTTTGGGTTTACTGGCATGGAACTGGGGAGTTCGCCGTTACAGAGGGGCAGGCTCATAGGGCGGATCACATAAGAACTCCCACAAGATAGGAGATGATGAGATGTCCACGACATCTACCATTATTGGACAACCGGCACCGGATTTTGAATTGCCTGGGAGTGAGGGAAAGCGTGTCAAGCTGTCTGATTATCGAGGCAGTAGGGTATTGTTGTATTTCTATCCCAAGGATTTGACCTCTAGTTGCTCGACCCAGGCTTGTGATTTTCGGGATAAACATACGGAGTTTGAAGGCTTGAACACGGTGATTCTGGGGATAAGCCCAGATCCACTCAAGCAGCATGACAAGTTTATTGCAAAGTATGGACTCCCTTTTCAGTTGTTATCTGATGAAGAGCATCACGTGGCTGAGACGTATGGTGTATGGCAGCAAAAACAGATGTACGGCAAGCAGTACATGGGTATTGTTCGGTCTACGTTCCTTATTGATGAAAATGGAATTTTAGTTCATGAATGGCGTGGTTTAAGAGTAAAAGGACATATTGATGCTGCGCTGGCATACATTCAGGATATGGCGTAAGTGAAGAACCAAAGAAAACCTTTTGAAACCGGATCGTGCTTTCAGGCGTATCGGTTTCAAAAGGTTTTTGTTAATTTTTAGATATATTTTGCCGCTGCTTCCACTTTTGCTTGCAGAGATAAACACCCCATAATAGAAGTGGAATGATCAAGCCGTTGCCACAGAAAATGAATACATATACAGATAACAGCATCTCACTAACGCGACTAAAAGCCTCTATTCCCGATAGTACAGTAAACACCAGTAATATCCATTTCCTCCAAACTACCTGAGTTACCAGCAATCAATACTTGATCCTTTAAATAGTCGAATGGTTCCGCGCCCTCTGGTACATGATGTTCGTTTTCCCGCATTAATGAACGCAGAACGGAATCATGGAGTAATTGAGTGTTAATCAGACCATTGATATAAAACAAAGCCGCTGGCCATTTTTGCATCCATAATAGCTCTTTAATGATTAAATCTCCGCTGTTTCCAAAGGAGCTTTCAATATGGTTTACATTATCCCTCAAGTTAGAGGACACATGAGTAACTGGACAACTTTTATTCTGATTTGGCATACGTAAAATCCTCCGATATTGGAGTTTGTTGGCTTAGTATGTTCTGAATATATGAATTTATGCCTTGACGGTTTATAGAGTGATTTTTATAAATTAGATAAACAACTAATTATATGCAGTGCAGGATTTCAGGCTGGACGATGCCGGAATTGGAGTGTTTTAAGCCGCTTTGGGCGCGGGTCTGGTTGCTAGCGGGGTAGGGGGGCATTTGTCTGGATACATTATTAATGCGGGAGACCCCATTGTATTTACAGGGTCCATTGTGGTCATGCTGGGCATGCTGACGGCGTGGAGCCAAGGTATCATCGGACTGTCTATGTTTGGAGCAGGGGTGGCGATTGAAATGATGGAGCCGCGTATGTTGGGCTTGGGTGGAGGCGCAGGGTTTGTGGTGATATCTATCGTGATTTCAATGTATTATGCAAGGACCCGTAGTCGTAAGGCAGCAGGAGTTTGACTACTCCGTGTCATCCTTGTTGCTGGTTTTCACTGATTTTTCGGATTTGCGTAGCGAGCTAAACAGGAAGTTTCTCCACCGGTAAATAATATACAGCAGGATCATGAACCCAACGACTCCCGCAATTCGCAGTGCATACAGCTCTACCAAATGGAAAATGACATCCCATTGGGGACCAAACAGCTTGCCGATGCTTAGAAAGAGAATGACCCAGAATAAAGCGCCGCTGTAAGCATACAAGACAAATTTACGGAAAGAAAGAGCAATAATCCCGGCAAAATAACCGGTAAAATGCCTGACACCGGGGATGAAATATCCAAGGAAAATAAGCCAGTATCCATATCGTTGAAACCATTTTTGTGTTTTCTGAAGCTTGTCCGGCGATAACAAAACCCATTTACCATATTTCTGAATAAAGGGGAGTCCAGCCCACTTTCCGATAAAGTAGGTAATAGTCATACCGATGGTTGTGCCCAAGAAAGCTAGTAGCACCAGTTTACCGTAATCCAGGGTACCGGCATAGGAAAGATATCCCGCATAAGCCATTGTGGTTTCCCCGGGAAAAGGTAAAGCAATAAACTCAAGCAGCAAGCCGAAAAAAAGGACGCCGTAGCCGTATTCTTCGAACAATTGCGCGATCCACTTCAGCACATCCATCGTTTACACTCCTACGAACAGATTGAGTATTTTAGAATCAATTCATTTTAACAATCTTTTCATGCCCACTCAACTCCGGTTGATTTCTTGACGTCTTGTTTTATCGTTGCGTATAATGAAACGAACAATTGAGGGAGGCACGGTAATGAATAAGCCTAATGAAATCGTTGTAGTTCTCGATTTTGGAGGACAATACAACCAGTTAATCGCAAGAAGAATTCGGGATCTCGGTGTATATAGCGAGCTCCTTCCATACAATACGCCTGCGGAGAAGCTGAGAGAGCTGGCGCCAAAAGGGATTGTTTTCTCAGGCGGACCTTCCAGCGTATATACAGACAATGCTCCTCAGGTGGATCGGGCAATTTATGATCTTGGCATCCCTATCTTTGGTATTTGCTATGGCATGCAACTGATGGCTCACCAACTGGATGGTAAGGTAGAACGTGCGGGCAAGCGTGAGTATGGCAAAGCAGACGTGCAATTCAATCAGGATGCCCGCTTGGCTAAAGGACTGGATTCTCGTCAAACCGTATGGATGAGCCATGGGGATCACGTTACAGATCTGCCAACCGGATTTACACTAGATGCAGGAACAGAGAGTGCGCCGATTGCCGCGATGAGTAACCTGGAGCGGAATCTGTATGCGGTGCAATTCCATCCAGAGGTACGTCATTCCGTTCAAGGTAACGAGATGATCAGCAACTTCCTTTATGAAGTGTGCGGTTGTGAAGGCAACTGGACCATGGAATCGTTCATTGAAGATCAAATTCGTGAGATTCGTCAACAGGTTGGCGACAAGAAAGTATTGTGTGCCTTAAGCGGTGGCGTGGATTCTTCTGTTGTAGCGATGCTTATTCACAAAGCGATCGGTGACCAACTGACGTGTATGTTCATTGACCATGGATTGCTGCGCAAAGGTGAAGCCGAAAGTGTAATGGAGACGTTCGTTGGTAAATTTGATATGAAAGTTGTCAAAATTGACGCACGTGAGCGCTTCTTGTCCAAGCTGGCAGGAGTTGATGATCCGGAACAAAAACGTAAAATCATCGGTAACGAGTTTATCTATGTGTTCGAGGAAGAATCTTCTCAATTCGACGATTTTACTTTCCTGGCACAAGGTACACTGTATACGGATATTGTAGAGAGCGGAACAGCAACGGCACAGACCATTAAATCCCATCATAATGTGGGTGGTTTGCCGGAGAACATGAAGTTCAAGCTGATCGAGCCGTTGAATGCCCTGTTCAAGGACGAAGTGCGTAAAGTCGGCGAAGAATGCGGACTGCCACCTGAGATTGTATGGCGTCAGCCGTTCCCAGGTCCGGGTCTTGCCATTCGTGTGCTGGGTGAAGTGACAGAGGACAAGCTAACCATTGTTCGTGAGTCGGATTACATTTTGCGCGAGGAGATTGCTAAAGCCGGTCTGGACCGGGAAATCTGGCAATACTTCACCGCTTTGCCGAATATGAAGAGTGTTGGCGTTATGGGCGATGCTCGTACGTATTCTTACACTGTAGGTATTCGTGCAGTAACCTCCATCGACGGTATGACCGCCGACTGGGCACGTATCCCTTGGGATGTGCTGGAGAAAATTTCGGTACGTATCGTAAACGAAGTGGATAACGTGAATCGCATCGTGTATGATATCACCTCCAAACCACCAGCAACGATTGAGTGGGAATAAACGCGGAGACTCCCGCGCCGTAACCATCAATCCTTTAAGATTTACCAATACAACATCAGGACTCCTACGTATCGGCGAAATATCGCTATGCGGTTGGAGTCTTTTTTACGGGTGCCAGGTCGAACCTTTGCTCGGGAAAGTTTACTGTACGGCAACCTCAATCGACGGGGGTTAGCTAAAGGCGAACAGCATTGCCTCATGCGGCGGAGATATGAAGTCATTTATTGTTGCAAAACGGAATATGAAGCTGAAAAAAGGAGATATTATTCAATGGTAATGTCTCCTTTTTTTATATGGTTTTATTAGATTCAAGCTATAAATAGCTTAAATCAAGTATGAAATTAAACTTTCACTTCTTTTTCATGTCATGCTCTAATGGTGTCATGTTTTGATACTAATATATTTTATAATGTACCTAGATTAAAGTGTTGCATATCTCGTTTTATTAAACGCTGTTCTAAGGAGAATAAAGAGATGAAAAAATTATTTCTGTCGTCCTCATTTAAGGATGTTGCACCATGCTTAGTCCATTTCGCTGGGGAAAACTTAGAAGGAAAAAAAGTCACCTTCATCCCAACCGCAAGTATTCCAGAGAAAGTTAAGTTTTATGTGGATTCAGGGAAAAAAGCATTAGAGAATTTAGGATTAGTCGTGGATGAAATCGAAATCGGCACAGCAACATTGAACGAAATAGAGAGTAAAATTAGAGAAAATGACTATATTTATATTACCGGAGGCAACACATTTTATTTACTTCAAGAGTTGAGAAGAACCGGGGCTGACAAAATCATTGCTGATGAAGTTAATGCAGGGAAGTTATATATAGGCGAATCGGCAGGTTCGATGATTTTATCACCGAATATCGAATATGCCCGACTTATGGACAATGTGGAGGAGGCGCCTGCTTTGGATTCCTTTATTGCGCTCGGGATAATTGAATTCTATCCAGTCCCCCACCATACGAACATCCCGTTTAAAAAAGCGGTGGAGAGCATCATTGAGGAATATGGCAGCCAATTAAATTTATATCCAATCAGCAACGCGGAAGTTATTTTGGTTGAAAATGACAGTATAAAGGTCGAGAATGCATGATTTTAAAAGATCAAGAACCTTTAACTCCACATCTATCGTGGTGTTAAAGGTTCTTTTTTATAATTCTACCTTACCATACGATCCTTTTCCCAGTTGCAGCTGATTCCTCAATGCGGTCCAGTAGCTGATGCAGCTTTAAGGCATGGTTGAAATCGGGAGCGAGACGGGTGTGTGTCAAAATATCCTCGGCAAAAACATAATGAGCCTTGGCTACATTCAGGGTTACCCCTTCTTTTGGGAAATCTAGGCTTATATTAGGCTCTCTAGTTATACGTATTTGTTCAAAAGCGCCATTAGGACCATGACTCTGCGTACTGCTTGGATCGTACACAAGTTTTTCGAGCGTTAGATTCCCGAATTGAACATGCCCAAGCGAAGGATTCTGTGACAAACGCAAAATGCCCTTTTTCCCTTGAATCTCTATCTCAAACTTAGAACTCACTCCACCTTGAATGTGAACGGATACCGGTGCTCCTTTTTCTAATAGTCCGTGAATCAGAATCTGATCGGCTGTATCCTTGGAAATGACTTCACCCGTTTCCTGAATAGTGGCTTCGTGATAACGAGATGATGTGATGGCTGATAGCTCGCGGAGTTCGCCAACGATGTATTGCAGCGCATCCAGGGAATGCCCGCCATTAATCGTGAGCAGATTAGCCCCATTGGCTCTATTCAGCAGATAAGCAGTGTCCTGATTTACTTGTCCTCCTTTGCCGGGAGTAGCTACTTGCATATGACAGGATATAATTTCACCAATCTCTCCGCCCTCCACGAGCTTTTTCATCGTTTGCACTTCAAGATCCTGCCGTGCCTGCAAGCCGACGGTATGATGAATGCCTGCCAGTTCCGCCGCTTTGGCCATTTCAGCAGCTTCCGCAGTGTTTGCCCCCAAGGGCCATTCACAAAAAATATGCTTTCTCTCTTGAATTGCCGCCATCACCGCCTCGTAATGATGGGGAACTTTTACGCTCACCACGACCATGTCCACATCCTCGGAAGCTGCGAGCTTTTTGGAATCATCAAAAGCTAGTGCCGCACCTACTTCTTCTGCGCTTTGTCGCGCACTCTCCATACGAGAGGTACCGACGGCAGTGATATCCAGGTTCGAGTGCTTGAGCAAAGCCGGAATATGCGTTTGACTGGCCCATTTATTATTCATCGAACCTCCTACGATACCTACACGAATCTTCTTTTTGATCATGTTGCCATACCTCCTGATTTTTAAAATGAGGGTGGAAAATAGCATCCAAGGCCAATATAATACACTTAACTCATAAATAATAATGCTTGTTTATGATACAGGTATCATTTTATTTGATGGGAGGTGAAGGGATGGATATTGAAAATATGCAGGCATTTGTTTCGGTGGCAGAGCTGAGAAGCCTGACAGAAGCAGCACAAAAGTTGAATCACCTGCAATCGAATATGACGGCCAAAATAAAGAAGCTGGAGGCCCATTACGGCACAGCGTTATTTTACCGAAAGCCCCGTGGTATGGAGCTGACACCCGCAGGAGAAACCTTGTATGCTCAGTTCAAGCAAATGTTGTTGCTATGGCAAGACACGGAGATGAAAATGAGACCGCAGGAGGAAAAGCTGCGCATCGGTACCATGCAGTCCATCGTGGCGGGCGAAACAACGAGGGCGCTCACGAAGGTATATGAGCTGTATCCGCAGGCTTCGGTTACATTAAAAACCGGAACCACGACGGAAATGGAGCGATTGATCCTTGACGGCGAACTCGATATTGCTTTTGTTACAGGGTATCCCGCCAACCCGTATATTCATTATCAAAAAATATGCCGTGAAGAACTGGTGCTGGTGGGGAAAGGCATACATGAAGGCTCGGATCTCAAACAGGTACTCCAAGGAGCGTCTATTATTATATTGTCGGATGGCTGCCTGTATCTCACGTATTTAGAGAAGATGTATCAGGACATGCAATTGACCCATGGCGAGGTGGTGGAGGTCGGTGTGTTTGATACGATGGTGCAATTTTCCTTGATGGGAATGGGAATCACCCTCATGTCCAAAAAGCTGGCGCGGCAATTTAAAGTAACATCCTATTTGCCCGCTCCCCCAACCTTCGGCTACATGGATACATATTTAATAACCCGGTCAAATCACGAAATGACAGCGATTGAACATAAATTTATCGAAATCAACAATACGATCTAATAGATAGGAGAGATATCGAATGACAATCAATCAAGGCAAATACCAAGGCAGCCATGCTGTATTTCTGGGCGATAGCATTACGTTTGGATATGAATTGCGTGATGGAGAAAAGCCTTACCCCCACCTTGTGAGCGACGCACTGGGATTCCTAACCTTTGAGAATCACGGCATATCCGGCAGCAGTGTAGCCAGCGGCGGTTTTGAACCGATGTGTGAGCGTTATGAGAAAATGAACCCTCATGCAGACGTGATCTTTTTTATGGGGGGAAGAAACGATTTTTCGATGGGAGAAATACCGTTCGGTAGCTTGGATACGCCATCGACAGAAACGCGTACGTTTTATGGTGCGCTCAAGCATATTGCCGAAGGACTAATTAACCGTTACCCGGACAAGCTGATCGTCTTTTTGACTCCGCCTCACGGATCAAGTGATACGGTTCCTGAGCATCTGCCTAATGCCATTACTGGTCAAGTCTATAGCGCGTATGCACAGGCCGTGAGAGAAGTGGCCTCACTTTATTCTTTCCCGTGCTGCGATCTGTGGAATATCGCCGGAATTCAACCACTATTGCCTGTACATAAACAGATGTACTTTACAGGGGAAAATGGTGTTCCTGACGGCCTGCACCCGAATCAGGCAGGCCACGAGCGGATGGCGGCCCGTATTATCGGATTTATGAATACTCTGTAATTTGGACCATTTCATCGTTTTATCGAATGACCCTACTAACTACAAATTCTAGATTGCTCAGGCTTATTCGTTTAGCTTGAGCATTTTTTTGTGATTGTAGGATTTGTATATATAGACTTGTCTCAGGGCTTGTTTATTTTTAGAGGGGGTGTATAATACTTGATATATCAATTGATAGGTCAAGTATTAGGAGGAGGGTTTGTCATCGAACATTGCTCTGAAAAAAGCCAGTTGTTTTATCGCATGCATCTTTTGTGTAAAGAAATGAATAACGCCTTTGAAGCACAGTTAAAAACCAGCTTTACCAAGGTTGAAATTTTGTATCATATTGATCATCGTCAGGAACTAAGTCAGCTGGAACTCCAACACCTGCTCGTTCTGGATGGTGCAGCAGTAACCCGACATCTGAGAAGGCTGGAAGAGGAAGGTCTGATTTTACGTAGTAAAAAAGAGCAGGATAAGCGTGTGACCTATATATGTTTGACCGAATTAGGGGTTCAAGAGCTGCAAGTTTTGTCAGAGCAAAGACAAGCCTTTCAGGAAAAGCTGCTATGTAAGTTTACAGATGAGGAAATTGTGGCTTTGACAGATGTGCTACAGCGTATGTCTAGCAATGTAAAGAATATGTAAATGTGCGAGGAGGAAATGAATATGAAAGCCATCGTTATAGATCAGTATGGAAGCAAGGATGAATTGAAAGAAAGAGAAGTGGCTACTCCTACACCACAGGCTCATCAGGTTGTAGTCAAAGTGGCGGCTACCTCCATCAATCCAATTGACTGGAAGCTGCGTGAAGGTTACTTAAAACAAATGATGGATTGGGAGTTCCCGATTATTTTAGGCTGGGATGTAGCCGGCACTATTTCGGAAGTAGGCAGCGAGGTCACCGATTGGAAAGTGGGAGATGAAGTGTTTGCACGCCCGGACACCACACGGTTCGGTACCTATGCCGAGTATACCTTGGTGGATGATCACCTGCTGGCACGTAAACCTGCCACAATTTCTTGGGAGGAAGCCGCTTCTGTACCTTTGGCGGGGTTGACTGCTTGGCAGGCGCTCTTTACACATGGTCAACTGACCAAAGGGGAGAAAGTATTAATCCACGCAGGTGCAGGTGGCGTAGGCATGTTTGCTATCCAGTTTGCCAAACAGGCCGGAGCCTATGTCATTACTACAGCCAGTGAGCGTAATCATGAATTGCTTGCTTCATTGGGAGCCGACCAAATCATTGACTATCGTACAACTCGTTTTGAGGAAGTTTTATCTGATGTGGACGTGGTGTTCGATACGATGGGTGGGGATGTTCAGAAGAATAGCTTTAAGGTAATGAAAAGGGATACCGGACGGATCATATCCATTGTCAGCAATTTTGACGAAGAGCTGGTGAAGGAGTACAACGTAACGGCCAAAAATATATGGCTGGAGCCCAACGGACAGCAACTACAGGAAATTGCCGATCTGTTGGAGCAAAAGAAAGTAAGATCGGTAGTAGGAGCTACGTTTCCTTTTTCACAAAAAGGTTTGTATGACGCACACGCTTTAAGCGAAACTCACCACGCTGTCGGTAAAATTGCAATAACCTTCTCATAAGGACGCATACACATATACAGCACGAAAGGAATTGCACACGATGAAGATTTTAGAAGAATATTTTCACTACTATGATTTAGCAAAAGATGACGAGAAGAGTAGAGAACGATTAATTAGCCTTTTTTCTGAGAAGATTGAGTTTGTATTGAATGGTGATCGAAAACAAGGTGTGAGCAGTTGGAAAAGCTTCTTGAATATGTTCTTTGAGGGATCGCTCGAAATCAAGCATATGTATGAAGGTTGGAAACCTGTACCCAGAGAACCTGATACTTATCAAACCAAATGGGCAGTGTGTGGTAAAAAAGCAACAGGCGAAGTTTATACACTTACTGGAGTGGACAAGGCCCGGCTGGATGCGGAAGGTAAGATCGTTTATCTGGAAAATATACCAGACACAGCGAATGCCTTTGATAAGTACAAAAATCTCTGATTCCTCTAAATCATAACCCGTCAGCTGAATAATAGCTTGCGGGTTTTCTGTTTTCCGAACAATACATATGTGTTCAATTTGTAACATTCGCTTTTTCTGTTGACAAGCAGTAGGTGAGAGCCTAAAATAACGAATGTAATAATATAGCGCATATGAATGCGAATATTACTTCAAACGAACGATAACAATACGAGTATGCTTTGCGTAGGAGGAATTACGACTCATGGAGCGTTTCTTTAAATTAAAGGAACATGGCACGAACGTCCGCACAGAGATTATTGCGGGGATTACTACTTTTATGACCATGGCTTATATTCTGGTGGTCAACAATACTTTTTTAGGTCCGACTGGAGCAGGTATGCCCAGTGAAGCTGTCTTTTTTGCGACGGCGGTAGGTGCAGGTTTGGTTACCATACTGATGGGTTTATTCGTTAATGTGCCGATCGGCATGGCGCCGGGTATGGGCTTGAATGCTTATTTTATGACTGTAGTCCTGAGTTCCAATGGCATGATTACTTGGCAAGCGGCACTTGGCGCTGTATTTATATCCGGTATCGTCTTTCTGATTTTAACCGTGACACGAGTAAGACAGATGCTGCTTGTTGCAGTTCCGGAAAATTTAAAGACAGCCATCACAGTGGGTATCGGCTTGTTTATTACGATTGTCGGCTTCAAGCTTTGTAATCTGGTTATGGTGAGTATCGTTCCAGGGACAGATGTTGGTCAACCGGTTCCGGGTCATGCTTTTAATTTGATTCTGGGAAGTCTGGTACATCAAAAGGATGCACTGCTGGCGCTAATCGGATTGCTTATTATCGCAGCACTGATGGTCGTTCGGGTCAAAGGTGCATTGCTGATTGGAATCGTAGCTACTACATTAATCGGTATTCCGATGGGAGTAACAAATCTGAGTAGCTTGACAACAGGCAACTGGATTCCTGATTTCAGTAATTTGGCTGTAGGTCAGTTAGACTTGAAAGCAGCTTTGCATATTGGTCTGTTTGATATCATTTTCATTTTCACATTTGTAGAGTTGTTTGATACTTTCGGTACCTTGGTAGGTACAGCTACACGCGCGGGTATAATGAAAGATAAGAAAAAAGGCGAGAAAATTATCGGTAAAGCGATGCTGGTGGATGCTGTTGGCGTAAGTACCGGCGCAGTATTGGGTACAAGTACGATTACAGCATTCGTAGAAAGCTCCGCAGGGGTAGAAGAAGGCGGACGTACCGGACTGACTGCTGTAACGACAGGTGTTCTGTTCTTGTTGGCCCTGTTTATTGCACCATTGGCTCTGGTTGTGCCTTCTGCCGCTACTGCTCCAGCTCTGATTATCGTTGGGGTCCTAATGATGAGTCAGGTTCGCAACATCGACTGGGATAACTTCCTGTTGGCATTTCCTGCATTTTTGACCATCGTGCTAATGCCTTTCACAGGTGGAATCGCGAATGGTATCTCTGCTGGTATTCTGTCTTACGTTGTGCTGGCTGTGTTCAGTAATCTGTTTACCAGCAATAAAGTTAAAATTCACTGGCTCATGTGGGTGCTTGCTATTATTGTAGTGATCCGCTTTGCCTTTATGGGCTCCGAATAATCAGTAGATATAGAACACAGAACCTCTTTCCTGTTGCTTAAGGGAAGAGGTTCTTTTTTTGTAGTTAGACGCAGATAGATACAAAGAAGCTATTATATAGAAGGAAAACGAATAATAAATAAAGCATTGTGAAATCTTATCTAATAAATGCTTGCAATAGGGATATGCATATGGTATATTCTAATTCCGGCCAAGAAGTACAATGTTGCGAGCGAGTGTTACAAAAAAAGATTTCAAAAAAATGCTTGCAAAGTTGGTTCGGACATGATATGATATAAGAGTTGATGAAGTGACAAGCTAAATCAACGAAAAAGAATGTTTGATCTTTGAAAACTGAACAACGAGTGAGTAAAATGATTTTGTTCGCAAAATCAAACAAGAGATATTTTTATCTCGTCAGTTTCAAAATGAGCTTATCGCTCTTTCTATAAACCAACTTCGGTTGGTCTTTAATGGAGAGTTTGATCCTGGCTCAGGACGAACGCTGGCGGCGTGCCTAATACATGCAAGTCGAGCGGGGTTGATTAGAAGCTTGCTTCTAATCAACCTAGCGGCGGACGGGTGAGTAACACGTAGGCAACCTGCCCACAAGACAGGGATAACTACCGGAAACGGTAGCTAATACCCGATACATCCTTTTCCTGCATGGGAGAAGGAGGAAAGACGGAGCAATCTGTCACTTGTGGATGGGCCTGCGGCGCATTAGCTAGTTGGTGGGGTAAAGGCCTACCAAGGCGACGATGCGTAGCCGACCTGAGAGGGTGATCGGCCACACTGGGACTGAGACACGGCCCAGACTCCTACGGGAGGCAGCAGTAGGGAATCTTCCGCAATGGGCGAAAGCCTGACGGAGCAACGCCGCGTGAGTGATGAAGGTTTTCGGATCGTAAAGCTCTGTTGCCAGGGAAGAACGTCTTGTAGAGTAACTGCTACAAGAGTGACGGTACCTGAGAAGAAAGCCCCGGCTAACTACGTGCCAGCAGCCGCGGTAATACGTAGGGGGCAAGCGTTGTCCGGAATTATTGGGCGTAAAGCGCGCGCAGGCGGCTCTTTAAGTCTGGTGTTTAATCCCGAGGCTCAACTTCGGGTCGCACTGGAAACTGGGGAGCTTGAGTGCAGAAGAGGAGAGTGGAATTCCACGTGTAGCGGTGAAATGCGTAGATATGTGGAGGAACACCAGTGGCGAAGGCGACTCTCTGGGCTGTAACTGACGCTGAGGCGCGAAAGCGTGGGGAGCAAACAGGATTAGATACCCTGGTAGTCCACGCCGTAAACGATGAATGCTAGGTGTTAGGGGTTTCGATACCCTTGGTGCCGAAGTTAACACATTAAGCATTCCGCCTGGGGAGTACGGTCGCAAGACTGAAACTCAAAGGAATTGACGGGGACCCGCACAAGCAGTGGAGTATGTGGTTTAATTCGAAGCAACGCGAAGAACCTTACCAGGTCTTGACATCCCTCTGACCGGTCTAGAGATAGACCTTTCCTTCGGGACAGAGGAGACAGGTGGTGCATGGTTGTCGTCAGCTCGTGTCGTGAGATGTTGGGTTAAGTCCCGCAACGAGCGCAACCCTTATGCTTAGTTGCCAGCAGGTCAAGCTGGGCACTCTAAGCAGACTGCCGGTGACAAACCGGAGGAAGGTGGGGATGACGTCAAATCATCATGCCCCTTATGACCTGGGCTACACACGTACTACAATGGCCGGTACAACGGGAAGCGAAATCGCGAGGTGGAGCCAATCCTAGAAAAGCCGGTCTCAGTTCGGATTGTAGGCTGCAACTCGCCTACATGAAGTCGGAATTGCTAGTAATCGCGGATCAGCATGCCGCGGTGAATACGTTCCCGGGTCTTGTACACACCGCCCGTCACACCACGAGAGTTTACAACACCCGAAGTCGGTGGGGTAACCCGCAAGGGAGCCAGCCGCCGAAGGTGGGGTAGATGATTGGGGTGAAGTCGTAACAAGGTAGCCGTATCGGAAGGTGCGGCTGGATCACCTCCTTTCTATGGAGAATCGTTTCCTGCAATGGAAACATTCAAATAAGCAGGTACAATGTACCTGCGACCGGATATTCAATTCGGTTCATCACGTTCGTGTGAATGAAATGAATATCCTTAAATTACTCACTCGTTGCTCAGTTTTGAGAGCTCAAACTCTCAAGCTTCGACGAATGTTTCATTCACACATCCGTGTGGAACCGAAATATTCATCGGGTTTCGCTTCGAAGAAGCGAATTGCACCTTGAAAACTGGATACCGAAACGAAATTGCGTTTTAGAATATTCCTTTAAGCTGATCTTGTGTAAACAAGTGAAATAAAGGTAGCAGGTAAGGAAAGATCTTTTGCCTTTGGCAAAAATCATTCTTTATCGAACATCGACATTTTCTTTCTTTGAAAGAAAAGTCTAGGTTAAGCTACAAAGAGCACACGGAGGATGCCTAGGCGCCAGGAGCCGACGAAGGACGTGGCGAACAACGATAAAGCCTCGGGGAGCTGTAAGCAAGCTTTGATCCGGGGATGTCCGAATGGGGAAACCCGGCTGTCTTCATCGACAGTCACTTTCTGCTGAATACATAGGCAGAATAGAGGCAGACCAGGGGAACTGAAACATCTAAGTACCCTGAGGAAGAGAAAACAATAGTGATTCCGTCAGTAGCGGCGAGCGAACGCGGATTAGCCCAAACCAAGGAGCTTGCTCCTTGGGGTTGTGGGACGTCTCACATGGAGTTACAAAGGAACCGGTTAGATGAAGAGGTCTGGAAAGGCCCGCCAGAGAAGGTAAAAGCCCTGTAGTTCAAAACTTGTTCTCTCCGAGACGGATCCCGAGTAGTGCGGGGCACGTGAAACCCCGTATGAATCCGGCAGGACCATCTGCCAAGGCTAAATACTCCCTGGCGACCGATAGTGAAGCAGTACCGTGAGGGAAAGGTGAAAAGCACCCCGGAAGGGGAGTGAAATAGATCCTGAAACCGTGTGCTTACAAGAAGTCAGAGCCCGATCTATGGGTGATGGCGTGCCTTTTGTAGAATGAACCGGCGAGTTACGTTCCCGTGCAAGGTTAAGGTGAAGAGCTGAAGCCGCAGCGAAAGCGAGTCTGAATAGGGCGAATGAGTACGTGGACGTAGACCCGAAACCGGGTGATCTACCCCTGTCCAGGGTGAAGGTGCGGTAACACGCACTGGAGGCCCGAACCCACGCATGTTGAAAAATGCGGGGATGAGGTGGGGGTAGCGGAGAAATTCCAATCGAACCCGGAGATAGCTGGTTCTCCCCGAAATAGCTTTAGGGCTAGCCTCGGAAATAGAATCGTGGAGGTAGAGCACTGATTGGGTGCGGGGCCCGCAAGGGTTACCAAGCTCAGTCAAACTCCGAATGCCATAGATTTAGTTCCGGGAGTCAGACAGTGAGTGCTAAGATCCATTGTCGAAAGGGAAACAGCCCAGACCATCAGCTAAGGTCCCCAAGTGTGTGTTAAGTGGGAAAGGATGTGGAGTTGCACAGACAACCAGGATGTTGGCTTAGAAGCAGCCACCATTGAAAGAGTGCGTAATAGCTCACTGGTCGAGTGACTCTGCGCCGAAAATGTAACGGGGCTAAACACACCACCGAAGCTATGGCTTGATGCAATGCATCAGGGGTAGGGGAGCGTTGAATGCGGGTTGAAGGTGTACCGTAAGGAGCGCTGGACTGCATTCAAGTGAGAATGCCGGTATGAGTAACGAAAAGATCTGTGAGAATCAGATCCGCCGAAAGCCTAAGGGTTCCTGAGGAAGGTTCGTCCGCTCAGGGTAAGTCGGGACCTAAGGCGAGGCCGATAGGCGTAGTCGAAGGACAACAGGTCGAAATTCCTGTACCACCGTAATCCGTTATGAGCGATGGGGTGACGCAGTAGGGTAGTGACGCGGACTGATGGATGTCCGTCTAAGCAGTGAGGCTGGTGTGTAGGCAAATCCGCACATCGTAAGGCTGGGCTGTGATGGGGAGCGAAAATTATAGTAGCGAAGGTCATGATCTCAGACTGCCAAGAAAAGCCTCTAGCCAGGAGAAGGTGCCCGTACCGCAAACCGACACAGGTAGGCGAGAAGAGAATTCTAAGGCGCGCGGAAGAACTCTCGTTAAGGAACTCGGCAAAATGACCCCGTAACTTCGGGAGAAGGGGTGCCTCGGTAGGGTGAATAGCCCGAGGGGGCCGCAGTGAAAAGGCCCAAGCGACTGTTTAGCAAAAACACAGGTCTGTGCGAAGCCGCAAGGCGAAGTATACGGGCTGACGCCTGCCCGGTGCTGGAAGGTTAAGGGGAGTGGTAAGCCTTCGGGCGAAGCTATGAACCGAAGCCCCAGTAAACGGCGGCCGTAACTATAACGGTCCTAAGGTAGCGAAATTCCTTGTCAGGTAAATTCTGACCCGCACGAATGGCGTAACGACTTGGGCGCTGTCTCAACGAGAGATCCGGTGAAATTTTAATACCTGTGAAGATGCAGGTTACCCGCGACAAGACGGAAAGACCCCATGGAGCTTTACTGCAGCTTGATATTGAATTTGGGTACGATCTGTACAGGATAGGTGGGAGCCGTAGAACTTTGAGCGCCAGCTTGAAGGGAGGCATCCTTGGGATACCACCCTGATCGTATCTAGGTTCTAACTTGGTACCGTGATCCGGTGCGAGGACAGTGTCAGGTGGGCAGTTTGACTGGGGCGGTCGCCTCCTAAAGAGTAACGGAGGCGCCCCAAGGTTCCCTCAGAATGGTTGGAAATCATTCGAAGAGTGCAAAGGCAGAAGGGAGCTTGACTGCGAGACCTACAAGTCGAGCAGGGACGAAAGTCGGGCTTAGTGATCCGGTGGTACCGCATGGAAGGGCCATCGCTCAACGGATAAAAGCTACCCTGGGGATAACAGGCTTATCTCCCCCAAGAGTCCACATCGACGGGGAGGTTTGGCACCTCGATGTCGGCTCATCGCATCCTGGGGCTGAAGTAGGTCCCAAGGGTTGGGCTGTTCGCCCATTAAAGCGGTACGCGAGCTGGGTTCAGAACGTCGTGAGACAGTTCGGTCCCTATCTGTCGTGGGCGTAGGAAATTTGAGAGGAGCTGTCCTTAGTACGAGAGGACCGGGATGGACGTACCGCTGGTGTACCAGTTGTTCCGCCAGGAGCACCGCTGGGTAGCTATGTACGGAAGGGATAAGCGCTGAAAGCATCTAAGCGTGAAGCCCCCCTCAAGATGAGATTTCCCAGTATGTAAGACCCCTTGAAGACGACGAGGTAGATAGGTTGGGGGTGGAAGTGCAGTAATGCATGGAGCTGACCAATACTAATCGGTCGAGGGCTTATCCTAAATAAAACGCAAATGAGTTTCGGATCCAGTTTTCAGGGTGTAAGTTTTGTATTGTATAAGCTCAAGTAGCTTATATGAAACAAGCGAACACACAGCATTTGGCGATGCTGATTCCTGTTAAAGAATTTACGATGTAAATTCATGTTTGGTGGCGATAGCGGAGGGGTTCCACACGTACCCATCCCGAACACGACCGTTAAGCCCTCCAGCGCCGATGGTACTTGGACCGCAGGGTCCTGGGAGAGTAGGACGTCGCCAAGCAACAAACAAAAGAGACCATGATCTTCAGAAGATCATGGTCTCTTTTTTGCGTTAAAAGGCAGAGGGATTTTATTTAAAGTGAGTTTGTTATAAGTTCAACTGGATAAGTGGATATTAACTAGTAAATAAGAAGACGTTTTTAAAATAATTTAGTACCAGGTATTAGTATCTGGTGTTATAATGTGAATAAGGATTACAAAGGAGAGTGATCAGATTGTTGGATTCAAAAGCTAAGCTTACGGCCTTTGGCACTTATGTGCCTGAACGCATTTTGACAAACGCCGACTTGGAGAAGCTTGTGGACACTAGTGACGAGTGGATTGTACAAAGAACGGGTATGCGTGAAAGACGAATTGCGGCTGAAGATCAATATGTATCTGATTTATGTATACAAGCTATTACACGTATGATTAACCTATACGACGTAAATATAAACGATGTTGAGATGATCATTGTAGCGACTAGTACACCTGATTACTACTTTCCAAGCACGGCTTCACGTATTCAGGCTCATTTTGATATTCCGAATACGGGGTCAATGGATATTAGTGCAGCATGTGCAGGTTTTTCCTATGGACTTCATTTGGCAAATGGCCTTATTACGAGTGGTCTGCATCGTAAGGTGCTAGTAGTGGGAGCCGAAACGTTGTCCAAAATTACAGATTATACGGATCGGACGACGTGTATACTTTTTGGAGACGGTGCAGGAGTTGCCCTTGTTGAATATGACGAGGATGAAGGATCATTTTTAACTTCTGATATAGGTACTTATGGGCATGGGGGAGCACATCTTTACCGTGTGGGATTATCTGATCATTTGGATGGAGAGAAGCTGCAAGACCATGGATTTATTGCTCAAAATGGACGTGAGGTTTATAAATGGGCTGTTCGCTCTGTTCCAACGGGAATCGAACGATTATTGGATAAGGCAAATATGAAGAAGGAGGATCTTGACTGGTTTGTCCCTCATAGCGCTAATTTGAGAATGATCGAGTCCATATGTGAAAGAAGTACAGTACCTTTGGAAAAAACGCTGACCAGCGTAGAGTTGTATGGTAATACATCGGCGGCATCCATCCCGTTGGCTTTGCAGTGTGGTTTGGATGATGGACGTTTACGGTATGGACAACATGTGTTGTTATATGGATTTGGGGGAGGCCTCACCTATGCGGGTCTGCTATTAAAATGGAGTGTGCCTGATTTGTAAGTTATCCTAACCGATGTAGAAGCAATAGCAATAGTATGTAGGATCATGTTAATAAGAGCCGTTGGCATTAGAATTTATCGTAAGATGGCAGGATGGTATAATTAACACTATGAGAGAAAGGAGCGTAACATGAAGGTATTGGTATTGGCAGAAAAACCGTCCGTGGCCAGAGAGATTGCACGTGTGATGGGTAGCCGCGAGAAGCATAAAAGTTATATAGAAGGACCCCAGTACGTGGTGACGTGGGCACTGGGACATTTGGTCGGCTTAGCAGAGCCGGAGGATTACGATTCTAAGTATGCGACCTGGAATTTGGAGGACCTGCCTATTCTTCCGAAGAGTTCAAAGTTAAAGGTGCTGCGCGAAAGTAATCATCAGTTCAAAGCTGTGCAGCAGCTCATGAAGCGGCAGGACATTGGAGAGCTTATCGTGGCAACAGATGCTGCTCGTGAAGGAGAATTGTTGGCACGCTGGATCATCCAAATGGCAAACTGGAAAAAGCCCTTCCGGCGCTTATGGATCTCCTCGCAGACGGACAAGGCGATTAAGGCAGGTTTTGCAAAGCTATTGCCTGGTCAGCAGTTTGATCGTTTATATGAATCGGCTCGCTGTAGAGCTGAAGCAGACTGGATGATTGGTCTCAATGTAACTCGCGCGTTGACTTGTCGTTATAACGCCCAACTTTCGGCTGGAAGAGTGCAGACGCCAACGCTGGGGATGATTATGGAGCGTGAGAAAGAAATTACCGAATTCCGTTCTCAGGAATATGATACTTTGACGGCGGATTTCGGCGATTTTCAGGCAACTTGGCGGGCAGAGAGCGGGGATTCACGCATGTTTGACCGCACTCAAGCAGAGGCTTTGCGCCGCAGGCTTGAGGGGGCCAAAGGCACAGTTGCGAGTGTTAAAAAGAGCGAAAAGAACGAGCCTCACCCGCTAGCGTATGATTTAACGGAGCTGCAAAGAGATGCTAATCAGCGCTATGGCTTTTCGGCTAAACAGACGTCTAATCTGCTTCAGCGTCTGTATGAACAGCATAAGCTGGTGACCTATCCACGTACGGACAGCCGTTATCTGACATCCGATATGGTGGACACACTTAAGGAAAGGCTCAGTAGTGTAGCAGTAGGTCCATATGCTTCCTTGGCACGTCCGCTATTGCGTAACAACCTACCAATCACAAAGCGAATTGTGGATGACAGTAAAGTCACGGATCATCATGCGATTATTCCTACTGAGCAGACATTATTGCTTAATCAGTTGAGCCCAGAGGAACGTAAACTGTATGATCTGATTGCACGACGTTTTATCAGTCTATTCTATCCACCTGCACGTTATGATGCTGTAGCCGTATCAGTAACGGTGGAGCAGGAGACGTTTCAGGTAAAAGGCACAACGGTAAAAGATAGCGGATGGCGTGCTGTATATGACGCGAACCATTATGATATGGATGATGAAGAAGCAGAGGATCGGGAAAACAATGGACAAGGCGTTATTTTACCTGAGCTGCAAAAAGGAGATTCAGTCCGGTTACAACGTTGTCTTGTACGAGCTGGGCGAACGATGCCGCCGAAGCGGTATACAGAAGCAGCCCTGCTCGCTCAGATGGAAAAGCATGGACTGGGTACTCCTGCTACCCGTGCCGATCTGATTGAGAAGCTTGTCAGCTCGGATACGATTGAGCGTCAGGGGAACGTGATGCATCCCACAGGGAAAGGTAAGCAACTGATTGAACTGGCGGCTCCACAGCTAAGAACGCCCGAACTGACGGCACGTTGGGAAGCGGAGCTGGAACGGATTGCTCGTGGTCAAGGACAACCGGAACCGTTTTTGAATTCTATTCGTGCTATGGCGAAAGAGTTGGTTTCCACTGTAAAAAATAGCAGTGCGGAGTACAAGCCCCACAACGTGACGAATAGTCATTGTCCTGATTGTGGTACAAAGCTGTTGGAGAAGAAGGGGAAGAAAGGAAAGTTCCTTGTATGTCCAAGTGCGGATTGCGGTTACCGTCGTTCAGGGGAAAAACGTTTGTCCAATCGACGTTGTCCGCAGTGTCATAAGAAAATGGAAATGAAAGAGGGCAAGGCAGGGCTATATGTAAGATGCCTGCCCTGCGGCATTACTGAGACGTTGGATACGGACAAGCAACGGGTAAACAAACGGGAACAGCAAAAGCTAGTAAGGAAATTTGAAAAACAAGAATCTTTTGGCTCCAGTTTGGGTGATTTGCTAAAAGCAGCGATGGAACAAAAGCAGGGCAAATAACGGATGACCAAAAGTGCTGTAGTCAACATAATCAGCAGGTATACGTCGGTATAAAAACGATCACTCCTTGGCATGGTAATCCGAGGAGGTGAGTATTTATGCCCAAGCATAAGTCGCTTAAAATCAATAATCAGCAAAATAAATCAAGTATTCTGGAGGAAGAAATCGCTCCTCATCCAGAGAAGCAAGCGAAATATCCTCCAAGCTTGAATGGGATTCCCAAACAGCAGTCTTGATGCTACATGGGAGGAACAACGAATTACTGTTTAAGACCAAGACGATTGGATATCAGATGAAATAGTTACTAATGCTAGAATTGTCTCGCAAAAAAAAGAAGCAGCAGTTACGGTGGTCAACCGTAATCGCTGCTTCTTTTTCATAATAAAGATGATCTATTTATTTGATTTGGGATGACTGCTTTTAATATTCATTAAAAAAGGATTGAATTTGGTTAACATCGTGTGTTTGGGTCAAAGCAAGCATGAGCAAAATCCGTGCTTTTTGCGGATTAAGCGAATCGGTCGACACAAAGTTCGATGCCGCGTCTTTTGTTGACGGGGACACAACTCCACTTCCCACGCGGCTGGAGCGGGCAATGATCACTCCTTTTTTACCTGCGGCCTCTGCGCCCTCTGAGGAGGTCTTGGACAAGGAACCATTACCGGAACCAGCTACGACAATACCCTTGGCACCAGCTGCTACGGCTGCATCATATAGATAGCGACCATTGTTTTGATACTCGTATAAAATATCTACTTGCGGCAGTTGAGTCAGGTTAGAGATGTCGAATACAGAAGAAGTCGTATGCTTGTGCGTGGATTTGTTGTAGTAGTACACTTGATCACCCACAACAGCTCCAAGGTATCCCTGCTCCACAGACTTGAACGTATCGACTGCTGTTGTGTTTGTTTTAGTAATATATCTTGCTGCACCGATACGGTCGTTCAGCAGGACGAGTACACCCTGACCTTTAGAGGCCGAAGCCCCGGCGACTTTCACTGCATTATACAGGTTGAAGGGACCATCGGCACTGATGGCAGTAGCTGGACGCATAGAGCCAACGACAACTACTGGCTTATCGCTTTTGATAACAAGATTGAGGAAATAAGCGGTTTCTTCTAATGTATCTGTGCCATGTGTAATGACAATGCCGTCTACATCGTCTCTGGCAAGCAGTTCATTGGTACGTTTGGCAAGTTTTAAGAGGATCTCATTATTAACGTCGGGGCTACCTACATTAACAACTTGCTCACCACTGACATTTGCAATACTTTTCATCTCAGGAACGGCATTGATCAGAGTTTCCACACCTAACGCTCCTGCTTTGTAGCCGGTCGTATCCGTATTGACGGAAGATGATCCTGCAATGGTCCCTCCCGTGGCAAGTATTTTAATATTGGGTAAATGATTGGTTTGAGGATTTGCGGATTTGTCCGACGTTGTAGTGGCAGAAGTAGGTGCAGTTGTGCTGGTTGTAGCTGCTGCCGCAGCGTTGGCGGTAAATCCACCACTCCACAAGGTACTTCCGAGAATAAAGCTAGCCAACAGGGGAATCATCGTCATTTTTTTCATGTTAGTCATATAAAGCTCCTCTCCAATCTTAAACCTCAAATATTAATGATAGATTAACTGACAAATAATTTGTCGAATTACGTTAATATCACGAATTATAGGGTGTAAAATTGTTTTTAGTCAACACTTATGTTAGGGAATGTGACTTTAGAACTTGTTTATTATAAATGTAATCGATTTCAAAAAAATATTTGCAAAAACAACAAGCAGATATCTCATAAGGAGTCTGCTTGCTGTTATTGTGGAAGCTAAACAACGGAGTTTACCTTGTACTCAATTCTCAGGAAAAGCTGCAAGGTTAAGTGATACTATACGTTAATAACGTGGCTATACAGCTTAATACAGATTCCTTGATCAAGGATTGTTGGTATGCTGTTTTGTCGGCAAGCTGGCGCTGGGAGTTCCTTTTCCTCGTTTGCGGTTGCGTTCTGCCTTTTTTGCATTTTCTCGCAGCTTTTCAACGTATTCATGGGTGCTTTCCATCGTAGTCCCTCCTTTAAGACGAAATAGATGCACTCGGGGATCGCCCTTATGCCACCTTACTATTTCCGCAAAAGCACTATCCAAGTCAGGGGAGGCGTTGTTTCTGTAAAAGGGGTGGGGTTATAATGAGGGGGGAGCGCTATATAAGGCCTAATCCTGAACTTGGTAGGTGTGCAAAAGGAGGAGAGACATTGCAGACAGGCTTGTTGGTATGGCTGCTGTTTATCAATGCAGTAGGCTATCTGGTAATGTCGGAAGATAAAAAGAGAGCACGTAAACATCGCGATCGTGTACCTGAACGGACGTTGTTTTTCCTGGCCCTGATCGGGGGAGCATTAGGCGTTCTAATTGCCATGTACCGTAAACGCCATAAAACACGGCATATGAGCTTCAGATTAGGTATTCCTGCGTTGCTATTCATAAACGCATTGCTGTATGGGTATTTTTTGCGGTAAAGGGGAGGAGTTTAGGTTCTCATAGGGAAGTTTAATGATGAGTGAGAAGACTACTCCAGCCATCCAGTGATGACATGGCATGAACAACAACAGGAATACATATTTATGCTTTGAATCAACAAACTGAATGAGGAAGAGGTGCGTATTATGCTATTTTCAAAAATATTGCTTGCTTATGACGGTTCGGATGCATCCAACAAGGCTTTGTTGAAGGCGACTGAATTGGTCAAGGCATCACCGTCCTCGCAGCTTGAGGTGGTAACAGCATTTGATTTTCCGCGGATTTTTATGGGCGAGGGTTTGGCTCCTATTCCAGCTTCGGTGAATAAAGAATATTACGATTTGGCCGAACAAACTACGGATGAAGTTAAAAAGCGGCTTGCTGAGCAGGGCGTAGATGCCAAGGTGGAGCTCATTCAAGGTTCGCCAGCCGAAGTCATTTTGGATTATGCCAATGAGAATGACTTCGATGTGATTGTGATTGGTAGCCGCGGTTTAGGTGGTATCCGTGAATTCGTATTGGGTAGCGTAAGCCACAATGTGGTGCAGCATGCGCGTATTCCTGTGTTGGTCGTAAAATAACTGAATAAAAAAGTAAAAGTCGGTTTACTGCCTGTATAGGGAGTGCCGACTTTTATTTTTGTCAGTGAAATGCGGTGCGCTCGCTGTTATCAGGATAGGTGAGAGATAGCTAAATGTAATACAATAGTCCTGACCTATGGGTATATAAGGGTGTTGATTTTGTTAAACACGAACATTCTATTGTATGTTTATTATAATGTTCGTTTTCAAGTTGACATAAGGTGTAGGGAATTGTTAAACTAGGAAGTGTATTGTCGATAAAAAATGAACTTAAGGTGCAATTTAATAAGGTACACATGTTTGAGCCGAAACTGACCACGATCATACTTGTAAAGAATATCGTTGGGTATGGAATAGGCACAATGCTAACTCGTATAATGCCGGGGATATGGCCCGGAAGTTTCTACCTGGAAACCTTAAATTTCCGGACTACGGGAGACATACGGCTGAAGCCGCATTGGATGCGGTGGAAGAGGCTTGCTTTTGGCATGCCTTTAAGAGGCTCTGTCGTTTGTTTTTTCGTAGTCCGGTGTCTTGAAAATAACGTTATTTTCGAGTGCCGGATTTTTGGCGCTTATTGATAAACAGGGAGTGAAGGACATGTCAGTGCAGGTCGCTGTCATTATGGGCAGCACATCAGACTGGGACACCATGCAGCATGCATGTGCTGTGCTGGACGAGCTTGAAATCGGATATGAGAAAAAAGTAGTTTCAGCCCATCGTACACCGGATTTAATGTTTCGTTTTGCAGAAGAGGCCGCCGGGCGTGGACTAAAGGTCATTATTGCTGGAGCGGGTGGGGCTGCGCATCTGCCAGGGATGGTGGCTGCGAAGACATCCTTGCCGGTCATTGGTGTGCCTGTTCAGTCGAAGGCTCTGAACGGTCTGGACTCCCTGCTCTCCATTGTGCAGATGCCGGGTGGTATTCCGGTTGCCACTGTGGCAATCGGTAAGGCAGGTGCTACGAATGCAGGGCTGCTGGCAGCACAAATATTAGGCGCTTTTGACGAAAAGATAAGCCAACGGGTTTTGGCGAGACGCGACCGTATCCGTGATGAGGTGCTGGAAGGCAGTGACTCGCTATGAATGGGGCAGGTGAACCCACAGGCCGTATCCGACCTCCTGGTACAACGATTGGACTTTTGGGAGGCGGGCAATTAGGAAGAATGCTTGTACTGGCGGGAACCAATCTAGGATATCGCTTTGTGACACTGGACCCTACACCGGATAGCCCATGTGGACAGGTGTCAGAACAAATCCGCGCTGCCTATGATGATGAGCATGCAGCCAGAGAGCTGGCTGAGCGATGCGATGTGATCACGTATGAGTTTGAAAATGTGGACGCGGGTGTGGCTGCACTTTTGGAACAGGAATCCAGCGTTCCGCAAGGCAGCAGTCTTTTGTACACAACGCAGCATCGTCTGAGAGAGAAGCGTTCTATTGAAGCTGCTGGTGTCCCTGTCGCTCCGTATCGTGAAATCAGCAGTCTTGCGGATATGGTTCAAGCGGTAGCTGAACTGGGTGTACCGTGTGTGCTCAAGACAGCAGTCGGTGGTTATGATGGCAAGGGACAAGTGGTCATTCGCCAACCGGAGGAAGCCACGGCTGCCTACGAACAACTGGCAGGAGGCGGTGCGGAACTGGTATTGGAACAGTTCATCCGTTTTCGCTGCGAAATCTCGGTGATTGTAGCTCGCAGCACGAACGGTGAAGCCAAAGCCTTTCCACCTGCCGAAAACATTCACGTGAACAATATTTTGCACACGTCGATTGTGCCTGCGCGTGTGCCAGAACCTGTCCAGGAGGAAGCACGCAAGTTGGCGCTGGCTGTGGCAGAGTCGCTGGGTGCGGTGGGACTGCTCGCTGTGGAGATGTTTGTCACCGAAGATGGACAATTGTACGTTAATGAGTTGGCACCACGACCGCATAACTCCGGCCATTACACGATGGAGGGATGCGCGACGTCGCAATTCGAGCAGCACATACGTGCGATTTGCGGTTTACCCTTGGGCAGCACGAAGCTGCTGACTTCCGTCGTGATGGTCAATGTGTTAGGTGAGCATTTGGAGGACGTGGTTCGGCGGTTTGCGCAATCGGATGTTGAAGCTGAAAGATTGGATGTTGTACCCAAGCTGCATTTGTATGGAAAAAGTGAAGCCAAGCCAGGCCGAAAGATGGGACATATTAATCTATTGTGCCAGGATGCGGAACAAGCGCTGGAATGGATTGAACAAACCAATATTTGGGGGAATAAATAGTCATGATCGAACGCTATAGCAGACCGGAAATGAGAGCGATTTGGACGGAAGAAAATAAATTTAAAGCGTGGCTGGAAGTAGAGTTGTGTGCCTGTGAAGCTTGGGCGGAATTAGGAGTTATTCCCAAAGAGGATACTGTGGCTCTGCGTAAGAATGCAAGTTTTGATATTGAACGGATCTATGAAATTGAGCAGGAGACAAGACATGATGTCATTGCTTTTACCCGCACGGTGTCCGAAAGTCTTGGAGACGAGCGCAAATGGGTACATTATGGTTTGACTTCCACAGACGTAGTTGATACGGCACTGGGCTACCTGTTAAAGCAGGCGAATGAAATCCTGGAACGTGATATCTTGAATTTTATTGAAATTTTGAAGGAAAAGGCATTGGCTTACAAGCATACACCGATGATGGGACGTACACACGGAGTACATGCTGAGCCAACAACGTTTGGACTGAAGATGGGATTGTGGTACGAGGAAATGAAGCGCAATCTGGAACGTTTTCGTTTTGCGGCTGACCAAGTACAATACGGTAAAATGTCCGGTGCAGTGGGAACATATGCCAACATTGACCCGGCTGTAGAAGAATTTGTATGCCGCAAGCTGGGCACCAAGCCTGCACCGATTTCTACACAGACGCTACAGCGCGACCGTCATGCCGAATACATGGCAACATTGGCGTTGATCGCCACATCGTTGGACAAATTTGCTACAGAAGTCCGTGCTCTGCAAAAGAGTGAGTTCCGTGAGGTGGAAGAAGCCTTTGCCAAGGGTCAAAAAGGATCTTCCGCGATGCCGCATAAACGCAATCCGATCGGAAGTGAAAACATCTCCGGTCTGGCACGCGTGATTCGTGGGCATATGGTATCGGCGTATGAGAACGTAACCCTGTGGCATGAACGCGACATTTCGCATTCTTCCGTAGAACGCATCATTCTGCCGGATGCAACGATGCTGTTGAACTACATGCTGAACCGTTTTGGTAATATCGTAAAAAATCTGACGGTCTTCCCTGAAAATATGAAGCGCAATATGGCCCGTACGTACGGCGTACCGTTCTCCGGTCGTATTATGACCAAGCTGATCGACAAAGGCTTTAGTCGTGAAAAAGCTTACGATACTGTGCAGCCGCGTGCTATGCAGGCGTGGGAAGAGCAACGCCAATTCCGCGAAATCGTCGAGGCGACCCCGGAAATTACTGCCGTGCTCAGCGCAGACGAAATCGAGGACGCGTTCAACCCAGCCTGGCATCTGAAGAACGTGGATACGATCTTCAAAAAGCTGGGATTAGGGGAGTAGGAGGGAATGTTGGTGCGTGGTGAGGCCGCTGCGCGAACGGATCATTCTTCCGATTGCTGTTGCCCCTGGATTCCTGTGATTGTATAAGACCAGATATTGGTTGGAATCCAGAGGCAAAGGCAAGCGCTAACGCTTCTCCAGAACGATTCCGTCCGCTCCGCTGCTTCCAGCACCAACCTTCATGAGGGAGCAGAACTAGGGGTGGTGCGGCACATAAGATGCCGCACCACCCCGAAGAACGATAGAAAAGCGTGTTCCACTGCTTTTCTATCGCAAAGCAACGTGCTCGTGAGGGCTGCCGAATTTGCGTAGCAAACAGCCCGCGGCCCTCACGAGCACGCGCAGGCTCAAGAAGCGAAGCCTTAAGCCACCGTATCCGTGCGCATGCGTAGCATATGCGCACAACAGGCGAAGCCCAATGCTCGCTGCACGGCATGCCGAGCTACGGCCACGGGCAGAATGGTTTGGCGGTATGTAGACGCTGAACCACGGTCGAGCTGTAAGCGGCATAAAACTTGTCGCTTAGAGTCGGAAGCGTTAATACATTGTTAGTACGTAAAAACGTCGATCTGTACTAACGTAAAAGCGTTGCTGGATGAAAGCTTGTGCCAACAAGCCTTCATCCAGCGGAACGCGCTCACTCCACCGTAGCTCCAGTAACCCGCCATCCCCTGCTCACTAGCCAACCCTTGCGGGAGTCCCGAGGGCAGCAGCCCTGGGGGTCCTCCCTGAGGGGAGGATTTAGGAGGGGCAAGGTTGATTTAGGAGGGGGAATACTCTTTTGAAAGAGGTGTAATGAAATGTCATTGTCTACTGCCGAAGGTCTGATCCATGCGCCGCTCTTGTACAAAGGCAAGGTGCGTGAACTGTATGATCTCGGAGAGCATTTTCTGATTGTCGTGACGGACCGAATTTCGGCTTTTGATTATGTGTTAGAGCCGCCCGTGCCCGAAAAGGGGAACGTGCTGAATAAACTCAGCGCTTTCTGGTTTGAGCAGACGAAAGACTTGTTGGAAAACCATGTCGTGCACACCGATGTGAACAAGCTCGGGCATGTGATCGACGAACAGAATAAAGAGTTGCTGAAGGACCGTATCATGGTCACGCTGAAGGCTGAACGCATCGACATTGAGTGTGTGGTGCGCGGATATATTACCGGAGGCGGCTGGCGTCAGTATGAGCAGAACGGTGAGGTGAACGGCATTCCATTGCCAGAGGGGTTGCGTAAAAATGAGCGCTTTCCCGAGCCTTTATTTACACCGGCTGCAAAAAATGATGTTGGACACGACGAGGACATTTCTCTCCATCAGATGAAAGAGCTGGTCGGGGTTGAATTGACAGGCGAGCTTGAAGAAAAAAGCCTGGCGTTGTACGAATTTGCACGTGCTTTCTGTGAGAAGCGGGGGATTATTTTAGCCGATTGCAAGTTTGAGTTTGGTCTTGTTAACGGTAAGGTGATTTTGATTGACGAAATTTTCACTCCAGATTCATCCCGTTTTTGGGCGCAGGAAAAGTATGAGCTGGATGTTGAGATTGACAGCATGGACAAGGAGCCGGTACGAAGCTATTTGGCATCATCCGGTTGGGACAAGAATAGCAAGCCCGATCCGTTGCCTGCTGAGGTCGTAGAAGAAACAACTGCAAGATATACGGATATTTGGCGGCGTCTGACGGCACAGTAAATAGTAATCATAATTCAACCAATAGGATTCACTCATTCGGAGGAGGAACTGAAGGAACATGATGAAAGCAACAGTCTATGTCACGATTAAGCAAAGCGTTTTGGACCCGCAGGGGGTTGCGGTGCAAGGCGCACTGCATTCTATGGGTTTCGGAGAAGTGGACAGCGTCAGAATTGGTAAGTATATGGAATTGAATCTGGATACAACAGACCGCGAGAGTGCTGAAAAGCGCATCATTGAGATGTGCGAAAAGCTGTTGGCCAACACGGTCATTGAAGACTACCGCTACGAACTGGAGGGCTGATTCCATGAAATTTGCAGTTCTGGTTTTTCCGGGCTCCAACTGTGATATTGACTGCTATAAGGCGGTAGAGGACACGGTCGGTGAACCTGTCGATTATGTTTGGCATACTGCGACGGATCTGTCGCCTTATGATTGTATTCTTGTTCCAGGAGGCTTCTCCTACGGGGATTACCTGCGTTGCGGCGCGATTTCCCGGTTTGCTCCGGTGATGAAGGAAGTAGCCAAAGCGGCTGCCGAGGGCAAATATATATTGGGGATTTGTAACGGTTTTCAAATTCTGACTGAAGCTGGGCTGCTGCCAGGCGCTTTGCGCCGTAATCTGTCGATGAAGTTCCGTTGCCATGATACGGTGTTGAAGGTTGCGAATAACCAAACACCTTTTACAAAAGATTACGCTGCTGGTGAAGAGATCGTCATTCCGATCGCCCACGGCGAAGGCAACTATTACTGTGATGATGAGACGCTGGCTCGCTTGCAGGCGAATAACCAGATCGTATTTACGTATAAAGATAATCCAAACGGTTCCGTGACGGATATCGCAGGGATTTGTAATGAACAAGGAAACGTGCTGGGCATGATGCCTCATCCGGAACGCGCGGTGGACGCATTGCTCGGAACGGATGACGGCAAACGTATGTTTACATCTATTTTGAATGCTTGGAGGGATCGACATGGCGCAGCAAGTGTCCGCTAAGGAACCGACGGCAGAGCAGGTTGCCGAACATAAACTGTATCAGCAGATGGGTGTATCGGACAGTGAATATGCGTTGATCTGTGAATTCATGGGACGTCAGCCGAATTATACGGAGATTGGCGTATTCAGTGTCATGTGGTCAGAGCATTGTGCTTACAAAAACTCTAAGCCGTTGCTGCGTCGTTTTCCAACGAGCGGTCCGCGAGTTCTGATGGGACCCGGCGAGGGCGCAGGCATTGTAGATATCGGTGACAATCAAGCGGTTGTATTTAAAATCGAAAGTCATAACCATCCGTCGGCTGTGGAGCCTTTTCAAGGGGCAGCGACTGGGGTAGGCGGTATCATCCGTGATATTTTCTCCATGGGTGCAAGACCTGTCGCGGTGTTGAACTCTCTGCGTTTTGGGAAGCTGGAGAGCGACCGTGTGAAATATTTGTTCGAGCATGTGGTATCTGGTATTGCGGGATATGGGAACTGTATCGGTATTCCGACTGTAGGTGGCGAGGTTGTATTTGATGAAAGCTACGAAGGCAATCCGCTCGTTAATGCAATGTGTGTCGGACTGATTGACCATGATAAAATCCAGCGTGGTGTTGCTAAAGGGGTCGGTAACCCGGTGTTCTATGTGGGCCCGCCGACAGGTCGTGATGGGATTCACGGAGCGACATTCGCATCGGTTGAGCTGACAGAGGAATCTGAAGCGAACCGGACTGCGGTTCAAGTAGGCGATCCTTTTATGGAGAAGCTGGTTATGGAATCATGTCTGGAACTGATCGACAGCGGTATTGTGCTGGGTATTCAGGATATGGGTGCCGCAGGACTTACCTGCTCCAGCGCGGAGATGGCGAGTAAGGCTGGCAACGGCCTGGAGCTGTATCTGGATCAGGTACCGCAGCGTGAAGAGGGCATGACACCTTATGAAATGATGCTGTCCGAATCACAGGAACGGATGCTGTTCGTAGTAGAGCCTAAGGATGAAGCACAGGCACTGGAAATTTTCGAGCGTTGGGGTGTTATTTGTGCCAAGGTCGGTAAAGTGACGGATGACGGTCGTTTGCGTTTGTTCCATCACAATGAAGTGGTCGGAGATATGCCAGTGACGGCGCTGGTTGACGAGTGTCCGATTTATGACAAGCCTTCCGAAGTCCCTGCTTATTATGAGCAAAATGCTGCTATTGACACACTGCGTTACGCTGAAGTGACGGATTTGAACGGTGCGTTGAAAAAGGTGCTGTCTTCACCAAGTGTAGCCAGTAAGAAATGGGTATACGAGCAGTATGACTACATGGTTCGCACGAGTACAGCCGTTCGTCCGGGATCGGATGCAGCTGTAGTGACTGTGCGCGGAACTCGTAAGGGACTCGCCATGACGACAGATTGTAACGGACGTTATGTATACCTTGATCCAGAGGTAGGTGGACGGATTGCAGTCAGCGAAGCAGCGCGTAACATTGTATGCTCCGGCGGCGAGCCGTTGGCGATTACGGATAACCTGAACTTCGGTAACCCTGAAAAGCCGGATATTTTCTGGCAAATGGAAAAAGCCGTGGACGGTATGGCAGAGGCTTGCCGTGTACTGGATACACCTGTTATCGGGGGCAATGTCAGCTTGTACAATGAAAATGCTAAAGGCTCCATCTATCCGACGCCTGTTGTCGGTATGGTAGGTCTGGTACATGATACAGATCACATTACGACACAAGGCTTCAAAGCCGAAGGCGATGTGATTTTCCTCGTGGGGGAAACGAAGGCCGAGCTGGGAGGCAGTGAGTTCCAAGCTGTCGTACACGGTGTATCCGAGGGACGCCCGCCTGAGCTGGATTTGAACGTAGAGAAAAAACTGCTGACTGCGGTACTGGGAGCGATTCAGACCGGATTGGTACAATCTGCGCATGATTTGGCAGAGGGCGGATTGGCTGTAGCGCTTGCAGAATCCGGGATTAGTGGCGGATTGGGAGCACAGGTCAACGTAGAAACGAGCTTGCGTCCTGACCATGCGTTGTTTAGCGAAACTCAATCCCGTATTTTGTTATCTGCATCGCCGGATAAAGCGTCTGCTCTGGAAGCACATCTGCGTGGTTTGGAAGTGCCAGTTACCGTATTAGGAAAAGTTGAAGGATCACAATTGACAGTTGAGGTGAACGGACAACCCGCTTTGAACGAGGCAGTCGCCAGTTTGAAGCAAATCTGGGAGGATGTCATTCCATGTCTGATGAAATAACAGCACGGACGTTGTGGACTGGAGATTATTATAATGAAGGCTCTGGTAAAGAGGGGCTGTTTGATAAATTAAAAGAGGAATGCGGCGTGTTTGGAGTATATAGACACTCCGATGCCGCTTCCCTAGCATATTACGGATTGCATGCACTCCAGCATCGCGGGGAGGAAAGTGCGGGCATCTGTGTGAGCAGTGGCGACGAGTTCCATTATCATCGTGGAATGGGGCTTGTAAAAGAAGTATTCAATAAAGATTTGATGGCTTCGCTGACAGGCGATATTGCCATAGGACATGTGCGCTACTCGACAAGTGGAGACAGTAAGCTAACGAATGCACAGCCTTTGGTGTTTAAGTATCGTGATGGGGATCTAGCGGTAGCTACGAACGGGAATATCGTGAATGCTTTGCAAATCCGGCATGAGCTGGAGCAGAGCGGGTCTATTTTTCAAACAACCAGCGATACAGAAGTAGTGGCGCATTTGATCGCACGATCGTCCAAGGATTTGGTGGAGGCCGCCAAAGATGCATTGAAGCGTATCGTCGGAGGATTTGCTTTTCTCATTATGACCAATGATAAACTGCTGGTCGCTTCTGATCCCAATGGCTTGCGTCCGTTGACGATGGGCAGATTAGGTGATGCATATTTGTTTGCTTCCGAAACCTGTGCTTTGGAAACGATTGGAGCAGAGCTGTTGCGCGATATCGAGCCGGGTGAACTGTTGGTGTTGGACAAAAATGGTCTGCACGAAGACCGTTACAGTGAAGGCAAGCATCGTAAAGCACTGTGCGCGATGGAATATATTTATTTTGCCCGTCCTGACAGTGATTTGAATGGTTCCAATCTTCATGCTGCACGCAAAAGAATGGGGAGCCAGATGGCGCTGGAAGCTTTTGTCGATGCGGATCTGGTGACAGGAGTGCCGGATTCCAGTATTTCGGCTGCGATTGGTTATGCAGAGCAGACAGGTATTCCTTATGAGTTGGGTATGATTAAAAATAAATACACTGGACGTACCTTCATTCAGCCGAGTCAGGAGCTACGCGAGCAGGGTGTGAAAATGAAGCTGAGCGCTGTACGACGTGTTGTTGAAGGTAAACGAGTCATTATGATCGACGATTCTATCGTACGGGGCACTACATCCCGTCGAATCGTGAATATGCTGCGGGATGCAGGGGCACTGGAGGTACATGTACGTATTACCTCACCGCCTTTCAAAAACCCGTGCTTCTATGGCATCGACACGCCGGATCGCCGGGAACTGATCGCTTCGTCCAAAACCGTCGAGGAAATTCGTGAGGAAATTAACGCCGATTCACTTTACTTTATGAGCGCCGAGGGTTTGATTGCCGCTGTAGGCGGATATAACGAACAGGATTACAAAGGCGGCTTGTGCCTAGCCTGTTTCGATAATGATTACCCGACTCAGGTAGATTTCAAAGGTGAAGAAAAGTTCGGATGTAGTTGTTGAGAAAAGGGAACAAAAGGAGCACAGTGGTGCATGGCAGGAATGGGGATGTCGGTTTTGAGGGGGCCACTCCGCGTGTGGAAGGTTCTTCCGATCGCTGTTGCCGCTGGATTCCTGGATTGGAATAACCCTTAGAGGGTTAGAATCCAGCGGCAAAGGCGAACGCTTCGCTTCTCCAGAATCCTTCCACCCGCTCCGTTCCTCAGGTGTGCAGCATTTTGCAGCAGTGACTGTACCTCTTCTGTTCCCACGGGGAAGAGGATAGGTAAGGCAGTTAAAAACTCATGGCATAACTATTTCATGCCATGAGTTTTTAACGGAGCGGTGACTCACAAAAAGTCACCCTGCTCTTATAAGGTTGAGCCAGCGAAGCGAAGCTCAACAGCAGGCAAGGCGAAGCTGCCTGCCTCAATGGTCAAATAAGTAAGCCGCTTGTTGGTGCCGCTCACTTATTTGCCCGGCACGTCCCCGCCTTTGCGAAGCAAACAGCCAGGGACGTGCCCGCCGCCACTGCATAGGCGGCCTCGCACTAAAGCGTGTCCTTTGTATTCGCGGGTATAGCCCACGAATACAAAGGACAACACGCGACTCACAGCACGAACCAACCACCAAGCAGCACCCAACCTTACACATCTGACCGACTCTTGAGGGGTCCAGGGGGAGCAGCCCCATGGAATCCTCCCTGCTAGGGAGGACTTAGGAGGGTCAATCATTTGAAGGAGTGTTCATGAATGTCCGAAGCATACAAAAACGCAGGGGTAGATATCGCTGCCGGTAATGAAGCAGTAGAACGGATGAAAAAGCACGTTAAACGTACCTTCCGTCCCGAAGTGCTGACGGACTTGGGCGGATTCGGTGCGTTGTTCGGCCTGAATAAGGATAAGTACGATGAGCCTGTACTCGTTTCCGGTACCGATGGTGTCGGCACGAAGCTGAAGCTTGCTTTCGCAATGGATCGTCATGACACCATTGGTATTGACGCGGTTGCGATGTGTGTAAACGACATTATCGTCGGGGGCGCGGAGCCACTCTTTTTTCTGGATTACCTCGCTTGTGACAAGGTTGTGCCCGAGAAAATTGAAGCTATAGTCGCTGGAATCGCAGAGGGTTGCCATCAATCGGGCTGTGCGCTGGTCGGCGGTGAAACCGCAGAAATGCCAGGGATGTACAGCGAGGGTGAATATGATATTGCCGGATTCACGGTAGGGATTGTAGATAAAAGCAAAATCATCAACGGTAGCTCCATTGCTTCCGGAGATACAGTGATCGGACTGGCCTCCAGCGGAGTACACAGTAATGGCTTCTCACTGGTTCGCAAGCTGTTATTGGAACAGCAGGGCTATGATTTGCATGATGAAATCGAAGGCTTGAACGGCAAACTGGGCGATGTACTGCTGGAGCCGACGAAAATTTACGTGAAATCCGTTTTGGCATTGCTGGACAAGGTAAAAGTAAAAGGCATGGCGCATATCACAGGTGGCGGTTTTATTGAAAATATCCCTAGAGTGTTACCGGATCACGTCAATGTGGATATAGAATACGGCACTTGGCCGATTTTGCCAATCTTCCAGCTCATGCAGGAAAAAGGCGCAATCTCCAACAGAGACATGTTCACAACCTTTAATATGGGAATTGGAATGGTAATCGTTGTAGGCGAAGAGCATGCACAGACTGCACTGGAAGTTCTGAAGGAACAGGGCGAAGCCGCATATGTGATCGGAAAAGTAACGGAAGGCAGTTCTATCGTGACCTTTACGGGAGCCGAGGTGTAATGAACGAGTACCGGATTGCTGTTTTTGCATCAGGCGAGGGGACGAATTTTCAGTCATTGGTGGATGCGGCTGCACGAGGAGAACTGGGCGGCGCCTCGGTAGAACTGCTCATCTGTGACAAGCCTGCGGCTTCTGCCGTAGCTAGAGCACAGAAAGCTGGAATTGCGTGCCATACTTTTCGACCCAAGGAATATCCTTCTCGAGAAGACTATGAGCGTGAACTGGTGACTTTACTGGAGCAGAAATCGATTGATCTCATCGTGTTAGCTGGCTACATGCGTTTGCTATCCAGCGTCATGGTCGATGCCTACGCAGGAAAAATCATTAATATTCATCCGTCACTACTTCCGGCATTTCCAGGGAAAGATGCTGTTGGACAGGCATTGGCCTATGGGGTCAAGGTAAGTGGCGTCACCGTTCATTTTGTGGACGGGGGCATGGATACGGGTGCCATTATTGCCCAGCGTGTCGTGGAAGTTGACGACCATGATACAGCGGAATCCTTATCCGCAGCCATTCAATCCGTTGAACGTCAGCTATATCCAGAGGTAGTTGGCAAATTGGCCCAAGGCAAAATCCAATTAAATGGTCGCAAAGTGATTTCACTTTTCTAAGAATGATTGTAATTTGTCATATCATTGTCATATCAAGGATGCTGTACAGGCATTTTCCGATATTTCTCGGGAAATAAAATGATAAAAGAGAATTTTGCAAAATTCTGAAAGAGCTAAAGGAGGAGACAGGGTGAGTATTAAAAGAGCGCTCGTCAGCGTATCGGATAAGCGGGGGATCGTGGAATTTTGCCGCGAGTTGTCCAAATTGGGTGTGGAGATCGTTTCGACAGGGGGAACGAGCAGCTTGTTGTCGAAGGAGGGCATTCCCGTCATCGGCATTTCCGAGGTAACGGGTTTTCCTGAAATTATGGATGGACGTGTTAAAACACTCCACCCTGCGGTACACAGCGGCTTGCTGGCTGTTCGGGATAATGAAGAACATCAGCGTCAGATGAAAGAACTTGGATTGGGTTATATAGATCTGGTCGTTGTGAATCTGTATCCTTTTGCGGAAACGATAGCCAAACCCGGTGTAACTTATGAGGACGCGATTGAAAATATCGACATCGGCGGTCCAACGATGCTGCGTTCTGCGGCAAAAAATCATGCTTTTGTCAGTGTAGTAGTCGATGCTGATGACTATAGCACAGTGTTGGAGGAAATCCGTAAGGATGGCGATACGGAACTGAATACCCGTAAGCGTTTGGCCGCAAAAGTTTTCCGTCATACGGCGTCATACGACGCTTTGATATCCGATTATTTGTCGAATGTGACAGGCGAGCCGTTGCCTGAGCGATACACCGTAACCTATGAAAAAATTCAGGATTTGCGTTATGGCGAAAATCCGCATCAGCAGGCGGCATTTTACCGTGAGCCATTGGCGGCAAAGGGTACACTGACAACAGCGAAACAACTTCACGGCAAAGAGCTGTCTTACAATAACATCAATGATGCTAATGCTGCTTTGCAAATCGTTAAAGAATTCAGCGAACCTACAGTAGTAGCAGTTAAGCATATGAATCCTTGCGGTGTGGGAATCGGCGGCAGTATTTATGAAGCGTACAGCAAGGCGTATGCAGCTGATCCAACCTCGATTTTTGGCGGCATCGTAGCAGCTAACCGGATTATTGACGGTGATACAGCAAATAAGCTGAGCGAAATCTTTTTGGAAATTGTACTGGCACCGGGCTTTACGAAAGAAGCATTGGAAATTTTAACGAAAAAGAAAAATATTCGTTTGCTTGATCTGGGTGAGCTTTCCCGGTCTGAACAGGCAGAGAGCCGTTTCGTCGTGACTTCCATTGAAGGCGGCATGGTAGTTCAGCAAAATGATATTCACGCTGTAGACTCGGATGCACTTACAGTTGTAACGGAGCGGGCACCATCCGAGGAAGAACTGAAACAGCTTTTGTTTAGCTGGAAAGTGGTTAAGCATGTGAAATCCAACGCCATCGTACTGGCGGCAGATAATATGACCATTGGCGTAGGCGCAGGACAAATGAACCGTGTCGGTGCGGCCAAGATTGCTATCGAGCAGGCCGGTGACAAAGCAAAAGGTGCCGTACTGGCGTCCGATGCATTTTTCCCGATGGGCGATACGTTGGAGTTGGCAGCTAAAGCAGGCATCACAGCAGTTATTCAGCCGGGCGGCTCCATCAAAGACGAAGAGTCCATCAAGGTTGCTAACGAATACGGCATTGCCATGGTCTTTACAGGCGTACGTCATTTCAAGCACTAACTTGTATGAGTTGAGGATGCAGCAGCATTTTCACCTGAACAATCTAATGGGAGCGGGAGGAAACACCTGAATGGATATTTTGGTTATCGGAGGGGGCGGCCGCGAACATGCAATTGTGTGGGCGCTGAAGAAAAGCCCCAAGGCCGGGCAAATCTATTGCGCACCAGGCAATGCTGGTATCGGACAGTTAGCGGAATGCGTGCCGATTCCGGTGAGTGACTTTGACGCGCTGACAGAGCTGGCGGAATCCAAAAAGGTAGGACTTGTCGTGGTTGGTCCCGATGATCCGCTGGCAGATGGCATTGTGGATGCTTTTGAAGCGAAAGGCATTCCAGTATTCGGACCGCGTAAAAATGCAGCGGAAATTGAAGGCAGCAAAATCTTCATGAAGGATTTGCTCCATAAATATCATATTCCGACAGCAACCTATCGCAAGTTTTATACTTACGAGGAAGCACATGCATACTTGAAGGAGCAACCGATCCCAGTCGTCATCAAGGCAGACGGACTGGCGGCAGGCAAAGGGGTAACGGTCGCGTACTCGATGGAGGAAGCGGAAAAGGCTCTCTCTGACATTATGGTGGCCAAGGTGTTTGGTGAAGCCGGGGCACAAGTCGTGATCGAGGAGTTTCTGGCTGGTCAGGAAATGTCGATTCTCTCCTTTGTCGACGGTGAAACGGTTCGTCCGATGGCTGCGGCGCAAGACCACAAGCCAATTTTTGATGGTGACAAAGGGCCGAATACAGGTGGCATGGGTACGTATTCTCCGTTGCCTCACATAGCCAATTCCATTATTGAGGAAGCTATTGAGACGATTATTAAGCCGACGGCCAAGGCCATGGTTGCTGAAGGGCGTCCGTTCCGAGGTGTATTATTTGCTGGATTGATGATTTCGCCGGACGGCAAGCCAAAGACCATTGAGTTTAATGCACGTTTCGGTGATCCGGAAACTCAAGTGGTTCTGCCTCGTTTAAAATCCGATCTGCTCGATATATTTCTTGCTGCTGTAAATGGCACGCTGGATCAGGTGGAGATTGAGTGGAAGGATGAAGCGGCGGTGTGCGTGGTGCTGGCATCCGGAGGTTATCCTGCAGCTTACGCCAAAGGCGTACCTATCCACGGATTGGAACAGGTAGACGAAGCCATTGTGTTCCATGCTGGAACAGGCATCAACGAACAGGGTGAGTGGGTAACGAACGGCGGACGTGTATTAGGTGTGGTCGGCTTGGGACGTGATATTGCCGGGGCACGGAACAAAGCTTACGAACAGGCGGATCGTATTACCTTTGAAGGTAAACAAAACCGTACGGATATTGCGGCAAAAGCATTGCTGTAGCAGTAATATATAGGATAAAGAGGACCTCTGTGGAGGTTCTCTTTTTTCGTTTGACAAAAGTATACTTATCCTATAGGATTAAAAATACAAAACTGACTGACTGATCAATCGGGAGGAGGAAACCCATGCAGCCACGGAAGGCGAAGCAGTCCGAGACCGTCTCAAATGACCAACCTGCTGAGCACGCGGGAGAAGAAACAGACCGCAGAACACAGCTTCTTCACATTGCATTGAAGCGGTTCGCCGAGCAGGGTTACCATCAAACGAAGATTTCAGATATCGTGGTAGAGGCGGGAGTAGCCCAAGGCACGTTTTATTGGCATTTTAAAAGTAAAGAGGCACTGGCGCTGGAGATTATCGCTACTGGTCGTGAACAACTACTGTCAGCGATCGGACAGGGATATCGCCGTGACGCGGGAACGCTGGCTGATATGGTTAAGGCATCAGAGGCGCTGTTTGTTCGGTTATTTGATTTTGCATTGGAGAACCGCTATCTGATGGGTTTGCTGCTGATCGGCAGCGGTGTCGATGAACCGGTGCGCCAGAGTATCCGAGAGACAAGGGCCGCGATGGAGCTGGCATTCCGGCGCAATATGGAAAGAGCGATCGAGCTGAACATGTTGCCTGCTGAATTGGATGTCGAATTAAGGGCGGCACTACTCATGAGTATGATCGAAGGTGTCATTACACGCTGGCTATTCGGTTCAAAGGGAACACATGACCACATCACGCAGATAACTGCTAAAAGATTGGCAGCAGAGGCGGCTAATTTTGAGTTTTATGGACTATTAGGTCAAAGCTAGATGTGCAACATCGCATGAATGGGGCGTTGGCAACAAATAATATAGCCAAATCACATAGAAGAACTCAATCATTTACATCCAGACAGGAGAGAACGATACATGAAAACACGTAAAAAAGGGTTCTTGGTAACTACACTCATGGCTCTGGCATTGTTCAGCCTTGTGCTGAGCGCTTGCGGTACTAAGCCAGAAGCTTCTAATATTAGTAATGGAGCGGGTAGCAGTAATGTGGCAGCGAGTAACCAGCTCGAAGCAATCAAGAAGGCTGGTGTAATTAAGGTAGGCATGATGGGCACCTATCCGCCGTACAATTTTTTGAACGACAACAAGGAATTGGATGGATTTGATGTGGATATCGCCAAAGAATTGGCGAAGCGGATTGGAGTGAAACCGGAGTTCACGGCACAAGAATTCTCGGGACTGGTTCCAAGTTTGCAAAAGAAAAAATTCGATGCAGTGATTAGCCAGGTGACGATCACAGAGGATCGTAAGAAGGCCATTGACTTCACTGAGCCTTATATCACAAACAATGTAAACATTATCGTAAACAGCAAAACAAATGATATTACCAAGCTGGAGGACTTTAAAGGCAAAACCATTGGTGTCGGCTTGGGAACGAATGATGAATCTTATCTGCGGAATGAAGTACTACCGAAGGTAGGCGATTTTGAGATTAAAACGTATGATGATGTCATTACTTCCTTAAAGGATTTAAACTCTGGCCGTATTGACGCAACCATTAACAATCTGTATGCTCTCAAGCCCATTATTGATAAAAACGGGTTCCAAATTAAAGCCGTAGGCGAGCCGATTAAATCGGACCAAGCGGGTGTAGCTATTAACCAGAAAACTCCTGAGCTCAAAGAAGCCTTGAACAAGGCTTTGAAGGAAATGAAGGAAGACGGCACTTACAAAACAATTTTCAAAAAATGGTTTGGCGAGGAGCCAAAAGAATAACGTAAGCCTGTTAGAGGCGTCTGGCTCCAGTCTTGGCTTTTATGCTGACATGGGGCCACTCGTCTGAAAGAAGGGAATATAACCGATGCTTGAATTAATGTGGGAGAACGTCCCTTTTTTATTAAAGGGTGCTTATTATACGCTTTATATCACGATTGTCTCTATGTTTTTTGGCCTAATCATTGGTTTGGTTGTTGCTGTGGCCCGGTTGAAGGGGAATCGACCCGTTCGATGGCTGGCGCGCATGTATGTATCGATCATTCGGGGGACGCCGGTTTTGGTGCAGATTGCGGTCATTTATTATGGACTGGATGATTATGGAATATCATTCGGATCGCTGACGGCTGCTTGTCTGGCACTCAGTATTAATACAGGGGCGTACTTATCGGAGACGTTCCGTGGAGCTATTTTAGCCGTACCCCAGGGACAGACCGAGGCAGCTTATGCGACGGGAATGTCGCCCGGTCAAACGATGTGGCGCATTATTCTTCCTCAGGCGGTACGCATTGCAATTGCACCGATGGGGAATACATTTGTAGGTATGCTTAAAGAAACGTCGCTGGTGTCGGTTATCGGGGTCAGTGAATTGATGCGACAGGCACAGCTTTTACAGGCACAGTATTTGCTCTACATGCCGTTTCTGCTCGAAATTGGCCTGATGTACTGGATTATGAGCATTGGATTCTCCGCTATACTGGAGCGGGTGGAAAAGCGTCTGGCTCGAGCTTATTAAGGTGGAGATGATAGATGATGATAACAACAAACGGATTAGGTAAACGATTCGGACAGGTAGAGGTTCTGAAAAGCATTGATTTTCAGGTTGCCGCTCGTGAAATCGTCGTATTACTCGGCCCGAGCGGCTCAGGTAAAAGTACCTTGCTGCGCTGCCTGAACGGTCTTGAAGAGCTGTCTTCCGGCAAGTTTGAGGTGAATGGGATTGAGGTAGATGCTACGGCTCACGTTCGTGTCCGCCAAGCAGCCATTCGTGATATTCGCAAACAGACGGGGATGGTGTTTCAGCAATTCAATCTGTATCCGCACAAAACCGCAATCGGCAATGTCATTGAAGGACTGCTGACAGTAAAAAAAATGCCGCGCGACAAGGCTATGTCCATCGGACAACGGTTGTTGGAGCGGGTGGGGTTATCGGATAAGCAGGATGTACATCCTTCACGTCTGTCCGGTGGACAGCAGCAGCGGGTAGCCATTGCACGTGCGCTGGCGATGGACCCGGCGATTATGCTGTTCGACGAGCCGACATCGGCGCTTGATCCCGAGCTGGTAGGGGAAGTGCTGGGTGTTATGCGAGAGTTGGCTCAAGACGGAATGACGATGGTCGTCGTTACTCATGAGATGAAATTTGCTCGCGAGGTGGCAGACAAGGTTATATTTATGGCAGATGGTATCATTTTGGAGGAGGCAGCGCCACAGGTGTTTTTTGACACTCCCCAGCATGAGAGAACACAGAAATTTTTACGACAAATCAGCGAATTTTAAAGTAAGATCGAGGATAAATCATAGATTATTAAGATGGAAAGAAGGCCTTTGAACATGAAAGTATCTACAACTTGGCACGGCAAACGCGCGTTTACTTCGGAGGGACCATCCGGTTATTCTGTAGGGATGGATGCTACGGCGGCTTATGGCGGTGATGGTAAAGGGATGACTCCCATGGAACTGCTGTTGGCAGGTCTGGCAGGATGTATGGGGATCGATATCACAATGATTTTGGATCGTTTCTTGTCGGACATTACTCGTATTGATATTGACGCAGAAGGTACGCGCAAGGAAGAAATGCCGACAGGCTTTACAGCGATTGATCTGACATTCCATGTAGATGGAGATATTCCAGATTACCGCGTATGGAAAGCGATTCAGATGGGTAAGGAAAAATATTGTGCAGTATCCGACTCCTTAAAAGCGGAAATTCGGATGCACCTCATATTGAATGGAACCGAAGTACCCTATCCAGCATAAGTGTCGAAGGGTAATGAAAGAGAGTCAGCCTGTGTTATGTACAGGAGGCTCTCTTTTTTATGTTATTTGAAAATATGACACGTAATGAAACTTTTTGTACTGTGTTTTCGTTTAAAATAGAAATTGAAATATAAAAATGGGAAAATAAACCTGTGTATGAAGTGTATACAGGGGGAGGTTATAGTGAAACGAAAGCGCCTTATCATAGTAGCAACTATTTTGGCTACAGTGCTCATCGTTATGGGAGTGGCAACAGGATTACTATCTTTCATGCAGAATCAAGTGGCTAATCCCCCGAATACCGTCCGGCCCACAACTGCGATTGCAGCCGAGGTTGAGGGTGAAACAAAGGAACAGGATGCTGCCACGCGTTTACTTCATTTTGTGGAGGAGAATGCAGAAAAAGTTTCGATTACGATTCTGAGAGATGAAAAAAAGCTGGCAGGCCAAGAGGAAAACCGGATGATGCCTTTGGCGAGCACCGTCAAAACAATCATTGCGATCGAATATGCCAAGCAAGCGGCGGTGGATCAGATCAACCCGGATGACAGAGTGAAGCTGATTTCGCTGGAAAGGTTTTATTTGCCGGGTTTGGATGGTGGTGCTCATACGGCGTGGCTACAGAATATGGAGGCTAAAGGGCGGATACAGAATGAAACTGTATCTGTACGAGACGTCGCCAAGGGGATGATTCAATTTAGTTCCAACGCCAATGCGGAGTATTTAATGGACAAACTGGGGGTGGATGCGATCAATCGGACGAGAGCCAAAATGGGGCTGCAAAATCATGATCCCATTTATCCGTTTGTATCCTCCATTTTGATTCCCTACGAATGGATGAAGGAGAGACAAGGTGAGAATTGGAATAATACAAAGAATAATATTTCTGCCAAAGAAGCCATTCAGGCGATGTCGGACACGGAGTTTCGCCGATATGCCCGCGTGATTCATAACAAGCTGCGCCGTGATGTGAGTGGTTCTTACAAGAAAAACGCAGATATTGAGACCTGGTATGATCAGGATTATGACCGTATTAATACGGATCGTTTTATAGCTTCAACGACAGCCGATTATGCCTCTTTAATGAGTAAGCTGAACCGCCGTCAAGGGTTCACAAAAGCTGAGCAAAAGTTATTGTCCGAGGTCATGGAGGAACCATTTATGGTTCTTCCTGAAAACCAGCAATTCCTGAAACATACTGGGCAAAAAGGAGGCTCCACGGCTTACGTTTTGACACTGGCAATGTATGCGACAGATAAAGAAGGGCATTCGACAGAGCTAGCTGTCTTTTTTAACGATTTGGACCCTAGCACAAATGCCAGCTTTCCTGAAATGATAAATGTTTTTAAAAAGAGGTTACTGCATGATGAATCGTTTAGAGAAGAAGTTAATCGGCGTATCGGTGTACAGGTAGCGCTGCTAAACGCTAGAGTATAGTACTGCGTTTAGCAGCGCTGCGCAACTTCTTATCCTAATCCTATCCGCTGCCTTTTTGTTTGCGTTCCCGCAGCAATAGATACAGAAAATATGGCGCGCCAATGACGGCTGTCACGATGCCAGCGGGAATTTCGAGCGGCGGCCTCAGACCTCGTCCCAGCGCGTCAGCAAGGACGAGAATCAGGGCGCCGATCATCGCCGAGCCGGGCAATAGATAGCGGTGGCGATTGCCAAATAACCGCCGTGCCAGATGCGGTGCCAGCAGTCCGATAAAGCCGATGGAGCCGATGGCAGCAACACAGGAGGCAGCCAAGGCGACTGACACGGCTAGCAGTCCTGTACGCACGCGTTTCACGCTAAGTCCCAGCCCAGCAGAGCTTTCTTCATCTAGGCTCATAATGTCGAGCTTGCGCTGTAGGGTATAGGCGAGAGGCAGCAACACGATTAACCACGGCAGTAGCCCATACACTTCGTCCCAGCCTTTTCCCCACAGACTTCCAGCTAGCCAAGTGAGCGTGTCGCTGGCTTCGAGTGGATACTTGACCAGTATATAATCGGTCGCAGCCTGAAAAATAGCGCCCACCGCCAGTCCGGTCAAGGCTAGCATATTGGGACGCATGCCTCCCTTCATCGAAAGCTGTACGAGCAACAGTGCAGCTAGTCCGGCACCGACAAAGGCCGCTACAGGCAACAGCGCCACTGGGGATGAGGGCAGCAGTACGATGACGAGAACCGCCGCAAAGCCGGCCCCCTTGGATACACCTACCACATCTGGCGAGGCTAGCGGGTTGCGGATCATGCCTTGTAGCAGAACACCGGCTACTGCCAGCCCAGCTCCGGCCATGATGGCCAGCAGACCACGTGGCAGCCGATAGTGGTGAACGATGAACCAGGAAGAGGCATTCTGGTCAGTCAGAGCTGTGATCAGCTCAGAGGGCGTAATGTAGGTGCTGCCCACGCCTATAGCTATAAAAGCAACACCCAGCATTAGTGCGAGTAAAATCCACAGTTTTTTCATCGTGAAGTCCTCCCGTTCTTATGCGCCAGATATAAAAAGAAGGGCGCACCCACCAGCGCCGTTACAATACCAACGGGCGACTCATAAGGAAATGCAATAAATCGTCCAAGCACGTCTGCATATGTCAGCAGCAGAGCTCCGCAGATTGCAGACAGGGGAATGACCCGCTTGTAATTGTCGCCTGTAAACATCTTGATGATATTCGGCACCATCAGGCCCACAAAGCCGATGGACCCAGCTACCGCTATGGCAGAGCCTGCCAGCATAATCACTGAGGCCGAGGCCAGTAGACGGACAAGACGTACGTTTTGTCCCAATCCTTGTGCGACTTCCGTCCCGAGGCTCAGCACAGATAGCGAGGGGGCCAGCGCCAGCGCAAGGATCATACCCACGGCGAACCATGGCAGCACCAGACGCGTGTCGGCCCAAGTGGAACCATCGATGGCTCCGGTGAGCCAATACAGCACATCGGATATTTGCTCGTTGAACACGAGCAGTCCCTGGGTGATGGAGGCCAGCAACAGATGCACGGCCATCCCGGCAAGGGCCAGCTTAACCGGCGTCATGTCCGCCGTTCCGGCCAGCGCATATACGAAGGAGCCGCCTGCGATGGCCCCGGCAAAAGCAAAATAAATGCTGCCGGACGATCCGATATTCGGCAGCAGCACGACGGACAGCACGACAGCCAGCGAAGCGCCTGAGCTGACCCCGAATACCTGCGGCGAGGCCAGCGGGTTGCGTGTGATGGCCTGCATCAGGGCTCCAGCCACGGCGAGCCCCGCCCCGACGATTAGGCCAATAACGGCACGCGGTAGGCGTACCGTCAAGACAATGAGCTGATCCTTGGACGGATGCTCGGTGAACAGCGCAGTCAGCATGGTGGGGATGTCCATCCTGACTGGGCCAATCGCCACGCTGAGCAGCAATCCAGCCAGCAACGCAGCGATAAGTGCAAAGAAGACCGGCTTATTCAGCCGGTCGCGTGAGACTTGTCCGATCAACGGGAGCCGTCTCCTTTACTTTGCGCGGGATACAGAAGCGAAATGGCTTGCTCCAGTATTTTCTCGGCTGAGCCGAGTCCACGGTACCGGGTCCATAGTGCCCGGTTCACTTCGTAAACTTCCCCTTTTTTGACGGCCGTAATGTTTTGCCAAAGCGGATTTTGCTTCCATTCCGCAATCAGCTTCTCATCGGCTTCCACCAAAAAGATCACATCAGGATCCGCTTGTGCGATCTGTTCCAGCGTCAGCTTGACGGTAGGCTCGCTTGTATTTTGAAGGGCATTGTGAATACCCGCTTGCTCCAGCAATTGTCCATCAAAGGATGAAGCACCGTGAGCCGATAGTGAATCAGAGCGGAATACCCCTAGCAATACGCTACGTGACTCGCCAGCTTTGATGCCTTCTTTTAACTTTTCCATGGTAGCTTTATGCGCAGCGAGAATTTGCTCGCCTTTTTCCTTCTCACCCAACGCATCGGCGATGACACCGAAGGAAGCCAGGTTTTGTTCATAGGAGGAATTGCGGCTCTTTAGAACAATGGTCGGAGCAATCTCGCTTAGTTCTTTGTATATGCTTTTATGACGATTCAGATCGGCAATAATCAAATCCGGCTTCAGGGAGCTGATCGTTTCCAGGTTTGGCTGTTTGCGCGTGCCTACTGGTGTGAAGTTGATTTTCTTAGCGAGCAGCCCATCAATATCATCGTCATTTTCCTGAGCTATGCCGACAGGAGTAACGCCCAGTTGGGTTGTGGCATCGACAAAAGAGAATTCCAGGGTTACGATTCTTTTGGGTGTACCTGTAACCTTGGTTTCTCCCATCTCATGTTTAATCATTCGAGTGTCGCCTGTTGCTTGAGGTGCTACTGCGCTGTTATCTTGTGACTGGCGTCCACATCCCGCCATAATGACCGTCAGTAGTGCCAGGATCGCTGCAAGCAGCATGCCTGTGCGCAGTGGTTGTTTCGGTGTTGCCATACGTTATCCCCCGTTCCAGTATGATTATCAGAGAAACTGATAATCATTATCAATCAACTAACTGTTGATCATTCTAGCAATCGGGAAGGAGGACGTAAATAATGTGGTCATTTAAACCGTTTTGATCGATTAAGTGAATTAAATTCAATAAAATTATGAATAGGAAGAGGGGGAAGTAACAGGACATCAGAGTTGGGTGGTTTATGCATCCCTCCGCTGTCGCCGATAGATACGCTCCGGTCTGCCGACGGTTCCGTACACCTGATCGTGGTGCGCGTCGCCACTTTCCACTAAATACTCCAGATACCTTCTGGCTGTAGAACGGCTCATACCCAGCTCAATTCCCACTGTACCTGTAGTCACCTCACCCCGTCGATTCAGGAGATCTAGCACTTTGTCGCAAGTTACTTTATCGATGCCTTTGGCCCATAATTCTCCGACTCCGTTCCCCGCCATCCGACCGGTGCCCGCGCTTTGAAGCAAACTGTCAATTTCAGATTGTTCGACTGTGGATTGTTCCTCTTGCCATGTTGTGATTTGTCGCCGAAATCGGGCATATTCCTCCAAGGTCGCACGCAATCTCTCGAATATAAGCGGCTTTACGATAAAATCAAACACGCCTGCTCGAACGGCTTGTACCACTGTTTCAGCTTCTTTGGCGGCAGTCAGCATAATAACATCTGTACCCGGATAGTGTTGCTTAATGAACGATAGCAGGGTTAGACCATCTGTATCAGGAAAATAAACATCCAGCACGACTAGAGGAGGACGGAGCACGTCCAGTTGAAGTTTTGCCTCAAATTCGTTCGTCGCGATTGCACATACGGTGAACCCGTCTACCTTTTCAATAAATCGGCGGTTAATCTCCGCAATTCGCGGATCGTCTTCAATAATAAGAACCTCAATGTCCGATAAAACTCGCTCATTCATGGGCATAACCTCCTTTTGCATCATTACTCATATCTGTCCTATGTAAAGGAATGTATACCTCAAAAATACTTCCACCACCAGGCCGTTCATGCACTTCAATAGAGCCGCTCATTCGTTCAGTGTACTCCAGCACGAGAGCAAGGCCATATCCATGTCCTGCATCTGCTTTGGTCGAAGCTCCCCTGACAAACAGCTTTTCTTGGATATCGTCCGAAATTCCCGATCCGTTATCCGCAACTTCGACGATGATGGCTTCAGTCGTTTCTTCAAGCCGGAACCAGACCTGTCCGTCAGAGATGGAGGACATCGCAACAGCTTCCATGGCATTGTCCAGCAGGTTTCCGGCTATAGAAGCGAGAAAGGACCACTCCAACGTAGGAGACTGGGTTGAGAATGCTCCTTTAATATCAAAATGGAGTAAAACCCCTTTTTCCAGCGCCTGTTTCTTCTTACCGATCAGTAGGCTGGCGATGATTGAATCGGTTAGGAGAGCTGTGCCAATCGGCCTGTGTACACGATATTCCTCTGATTCCTGGGTGATAAAGTCCACCGCTTCGTCATAACACTCCAACTGAATCAGGCCGGATATGAGATACAGCCGATTGGCGTATTCGTGTGTTTGTGATCGAAGTACTTCCGCGTAATCTTTGACCTCTGTCAACTGTTGTGTCATGTGGAGCAGTTCGGTCTTGTCACGCAGACTGGCAACCGTGCCCATGATGCGACCGGAACGATCCTGGATCGGCACACGGCTGACGACTACAATTCGCTGCTGGACCTCAATTTCCTTATTCCATATGTCCTGTCCCTGATCTGGCCCCATCGTTGAATGCTCTACTGTGTAATCGGCAACAAGCATATCAACCAGTACATCTGGAACACCTGTCAAGTGACGAAGGTCGCATCCGTAGATAGAGGTTTCCGCGGGGAGTCCGATCAAGCGAGCTGCCTGTGGATTGGCAAGTGTGATTTGTCCGTTACTATTAACCGCGATAATTCCTTCGCCGATGGACTCAATAATGGCTTGCTTTTCCTGGTACAACCGTCCGATCTCCACTGGCTCCAGTCCATGCAGTGCGCGTCGAACCCGTTGCGCTATAACCAGGCTTCCCAATATGCCGATCATCAGCGCGCCCACCATAAACCAGAGCCATGCATATGTGTATGTACGAATATTTTGCTGCACATCTGTCATTAAAAAACCTACAGAGACGAGCCCGATGGCCTTACCTTGCGTATCATAAACGGCTGTTTTGGCGCGTATTGACGGTCCGAGAGAACCCGTCGATTCAGTGATAAAGGACTGCCCTTGCAGTACCTTATCATTCATGGGGTCTATCATAGGCGTGCCGATACGCTCCGGGTTTACATGCCACTGTCGAATGAGATGACGATCAGCAATAGTAATAAAATCAGCGCCGCTGCTGGCTTGGACAGGCTTTATGACCTCGTTGATACGCGAACGCAATTGCGTCGTCTCAGTCTGCTCCAGAGCGTCTCTGACCTGCGCATCTACGGCGAGGGTATTGGCGACGGTGAGCGCCCTTTCTCCGATTTCATCATATAGAGCGGAGGTGATCATATATCGAAAGGATAATCCCAACAGTCCGGTAACTACCAGTACTAAAAGAGATATAAATACCATTAGTTTTGTCTGAAAACGCACATGCCTTCACCGCCGTTAAACAAAATATAGGAGGAACGGATCAGCTGATCTTCTCCCCCATACGATCTATTTTACTGTATTACAGAAACGCCCGCACTTTTATTCTGTCGAAAGAATGGTCTATAATAGAAATAGTTACATAATACGAGGAGGAACATAATATGATTATTATTCATGCCGATATGAAAGTTTTACCTGAAAAAAGAGAGACTTTTCTGCAACAAACCCAAGGGCTGATCAGCGCATCCCAAGCTGAAGAAGGCAATGTACGTTACACGTTAATGCAGGATCTGAATGATCCCAACGCATTTACGATGGTTGAAGAGTGGAAAGATGCTGCTGCTGTAGATTTCCATAATAATTCTGCCCATTTCCAGGCATTTGTTGCCGCGGCTAAAGAATTGTTGGCTGCTCCACTTCAAGTGAATGCTTTTCAGGATGCAACTAAACTGTAATCATCCCGTTGAATAATTCATAATCAGGAACAGGAGGAATAGACATGGGGAACATTGCGGATACAACTGTACTGAATAACGGAGTTCAGATGCCTTGGCTCGGTTTCGGTACTTACAAGGCGGAAGGCAATGAGGTCTACGAAGCGGTCAAAACAGCTATTGAGGTCGGTTACCGTCACATTGATACAGCGGCGATCTACGGCAACGAGGAACTGGTTGGACAAGCCATTCGTGATAGTGGAGCGGCTAGAGAAAACCTGTTTGTAACTACCAAGCTATGGAATCAGGATCAAGGCTACGATTCAACACTGCGTGCCTTTGAGGAAAGCCGTAAGCGGCTGGGTCTGGATATCATTGATCTGTATCTCATTCATTGGCCTGGCAAGGATAAGTACAAGGAAACCTGGAAGGCATTCGAACGACTGTATGAAGAAGGAAGCGTACGCGCTATCGGAGTTAGTAACTTCCAAGTTCACCATCTCGAAGACCTCCTCAAAGACAGCAACATGGTTCCTGTCATCAACCAAGTGGAGCTTCACCCTCGTCTGACTCAACAAGAGCTGCATCAATACTGCCGGGAGCACCAGATTCAGCTTGAATCGTGGAGTCCGCTGATGAAGGGGAAATTAACCGAGCAAGCGGACATCGTTGAGATTGCTGCCAAATACGGTAAAACCTCTTCGCAGGTTATTTTGCGTTGGCATCTGGATCGGGGGATTGTGACGATTCCCAAATCTGTAACCGCGCATCGTATTCGCGAAAATGCTGATTTATTCGACTTTGAATTGACGGCTGAGGATATTGAACGAATCAATGGTCTTCATCTTGATGAGCGTGTAGGCACGCATCCCGATAAGCTGCTGTTCTAATATTAAGATTAAATGTACAAAGAACCTCCTAATTCTACGTTTACGTGGATTGGGAGGTTCCTTTTTTAGGTTCAGGTTTGGCTTTGTCTGCTTACTGGTTTAGCTTACGATACAACAAGAGAGAATAGAGTATGGGAGAGATGACGGATATGATCAGCATGGATAGAAAAATGACCGTTCCCGCCACTCCATCGACCCATGCCGCCACCAAACCCGAAGCACCACCGAGCATCATCATAGGTCCTCCGAAACGGTGCGTTTTACGCCATACCTCGGGGTTAGACAGAGTCCACGGAGTGCGGATACCGAAGGTATAGTTCGGCTGCACCTGAGTCATATAATTACCCATCACCAGCAGCAGCAGGCCTATTACTCCCAAAATTATAGTATTCATTTGCAGTCGTATGTTCAGGTTATACAGCAGCATCCCCCATCCAGCTACAGCGAGAACCAAAGAAATACCTGCACGCGTAACTTCATAGGCTTTTGAAAATTTCTCATAATTAGCTCTGTTGGGGTCCATGTAGCGTGCTAATCGAATGACCAGCGGTACTAGACCCAACAGCACGAGCATGATAATAGAACCACTTTTGCTCATATACCCGTCTGCAGTATTGTCAAAGCTAAAATGAGAGGCTAGAACATTGGGAAGTCGGTCGTACAGCAGTATAGCGCCTATAGCGGGTGATAAGGCAATCAAAGTCGTCAAAACATCCGTAAAGCCCCATTGTATTCGAAATTTCATTCAGATCCCTCCGTATCCTTGATATGATTCACATTTTTCTGGGCAGGGGTATCGGAGTGGGCGATGCTGAACATCCAACCGATGACATCCGCCACAACCGTTGTATGCAGGGTGTAGATAATGTTTTGCCCCTGTCGTTCATCCAGCACCAGCCCAGCCTGCTTCAGGATATTGAGATGGTGGGAGATGCTGGGCTTACTAATTTGAAAATGTTCAGCCACTTCACCTGCGCTCATACTTTTCTCCTTTAAAAGCTGTAAGATTGTACGCCGGGTCGGATCAGCCAAAGCTTTGAAGGCATCGTTCAAAATACATTTCCTCCTTTAGATATTTAGATAATATTCTAAATATCTAACACGATAGTAAAATAGAGCTATACTACATGTCAATGGAACAAGGCATCATTTTAGAAAAAGATTTAGATCAGACTAATTAGGTTTGTAAAAGGCAGCGAAGTTGGCTATAATCAATTTATACTAAAAATAAGAATCTTAATTTAAAGAAAAAATGAGGAGGAAATATAAATGAAACACGTATTTCGTAAAGGAAATCATCCGCAAGCCCCGGTTATTTTGCTGTTGCATGGTACAGGCGGGAACGAACAAGACCTGATACCTTTGGCTGAGATGGTAGCACCGGGAGCTTCTGTGTTAGGCGTGAAAGGAAATGTGCTGGAAAATGGGATGCCACGTTTCTTTCGCCGTTTGGCAGAAGGAGTGTTCGACATTGAGGATCTCGTATTTCGCACCAAAGAACTGAGCGAATTTGTGGACACAGCTGCAGAGCAATACGATTTTGATCGTAATAACGTGGTGGCTCTTGGCTACTCCAATGGTGCAAACATAGCCGCCAGCATGCTCTTTCACGATGCAAAAGCGTTACGTGGAGCTATTTTACACCATGCAATGGTGCCGTTGCGTGGGCTGGATTTGCCCGCTTTGAATGGTATCCCTGTATTCTTGTCTTCCGGTGAGAATGACCCCATTGTTCCAATTTCGGAATCTCAGGAGCTGCAAGCATTATTGGAAGGGGCCGGAGCGCAGGTGGAAGCATATTGGGAACGAAATGGTCATCAATTGACTCGGACTGAAGCCGTAGCCGCAGGAAAGTGGTTTGGGGAGCATTTTAATGCATAAAATGCTCCGATAGCGATCAAGCTACGGATTAGCGCTCTACTGAGCGACCCCATTATTAGGAGGCGACAAACGAATGGCAAAACCAGATAATCGAGCCGATAATGTTGAACATTTGCAACAAAGTATTCAGAACACACAGCAGAACCTGCATGAAGCTGAAGGATATCTAAACGAATTTTCCTCTGAAATCAGCAACGAGGAGCGTAAGCAGATCGAAGAAAAAAATAATCGTCGTAAAGAAAGTATTAGATCATTTCGGGAAGAAGTGAAGGACGAAGCAGCCCATTCCCAAGAGTAGTTAAAAAAGCGAGGCCCAACTTCGAGTTTCAATTCGAGTGGGGCCTCTTTTTTATGCAAAAATCATCATAGCCTCATTCAATTCATTTTCCCCCTATAATGCAAAGGAGACGCTAATCTGCGTTGAAAATAAATATTTTATAAATAATGTTGTTGTAAACTAATTTGTGTTGATGTTAAATAATAAAAGAAAGCGCAATCATTTACGAATTAGGATTTCATCATGCGAAGGGGGAAGGATATGCTGCTGCGAAGAAAACGCATGGCTTTGATGCTTATGGCGGTGGTTTTGATGGCTGGACTGCTGCAAGGCTGTTCTTTCAAGACCGATGAAAAGGATGGGCCGGGAACAGAACTTGTATTATGGACGTTCAATGAACTGCATGAGAAGTTTTTTCTGCAAATGGCTGACCAATGGAACCAACAGCACCCTGATGAATTGATTAATTTGAAAGCGAATACATTTCCTTATGATAACCATCACAGTAAGCTGTCGATTGCGCTGCAATCGGGGGTGGGAGCGCCGGATATCGCGGATATCGAGGTGAACAAGATTGGTAATTTCCTCAAAGGCATACCGCAGCTGGTCCCGCTCAATCCGGTGATTGACCCCGAGATCAATAACATTGTGCCTTCCAGAGTACAGATTTACGGCAAAGACGGTAAATATTACGGCATTGACTTCCACGTTGGGGCCGAAGTGATGTATTACAATAAAGAGATTATGGATCAGGCGGGGGTAAACCCGGATTCCATCGTCACCTGGGCAGACTATGCTGCTGCAGGCAAGCAAGTACTGGCGAAAACAGGCAAGCCCATGGCGACCTTAGAAACGAATGACCTATGGAGCTATTGGCCGATGATCTCCCAGCAAAATTCAGATTTTCTGGATGACAAGGGCGAGTTGACGTTGGATAACGAAACCAATATTAAAACACTCGAGTTTCTTCAACAGATGATAAAAGACAAAATCGCTATTCCCGCACCGGGCGGCGGGCATCACATGGAGGAATACTACGGATTTATGAACAAAGGTGGGGCCGCTTCGGTATGGATGCCGATGTGGTATATGGGACGTTTTACGGATTACATGCCTGACCTAAAAGGTAAAATTATCATCAGACCCATGCCAGCGTGGGAAAAAGGTGGTTTTCGCTCAGCGGGTATGGGTGGAACCGGAACAGTAGTCACGAACCAATCAGAGCACCAGGATCTGGCGATGCGCTTTCTGGCCTTTGCCAAGCTATCCAAGCAAGGGAATGTGGAGATCTGGAAGCAGCTTGGTTTTGATCCCATCCGTAGTGAAGTGTGGACCATGCCGGAAGCCAAAGCCAAGAATAAATTTACGGAGTATTTCGGAACGAATATTTTTGACACGCTCATCGAAGTCAAAGATGAAATCAATGCGGTGCATATCGGTCCGAAAACGCCTGATATCGCCAGTGCTGTGCGCAATAAAATACTTTATCGGACACTACAGAATGGCGAAGATCCAGCCACGGTGCTACATGAGCTGGCAGATGAACTGAGATAGACCCCAACAGGAAAGGGAGTGAGATTCATGGCAACGCCCGTTCATACGAACGCTAATGTACCGACAGGTCAGCCGCCACAGCCTCAGCGTCCGACCAGAAGCCGATGGAGTCGCTTTATTCATTCCAGCCGTACGGCACCGTATGTGTTTGTCCTTCCATTTTTACTGTCCTTTGCGTTATTTTTTGCCTATCCGGTCATATCGACGGTCATTATGAGCTTTCAGGAAGTCCTGCCAGGGATAACAACTTATGTTGGACTGGAAAATTATAAGGACTTAATCAATCCTACGTTTGGAAAGGCGATATTGAATAGCGTCCTGTACACGCTCCTTACCCTGGTCGTGCTGATTCCTCTGCCGCTGGTATTGGCGGTATTGCTGAATTCGCCTAAAATGCCGGGCAGAGGGTTGTTTCGCTCCGTGATGTTTATCCCTGCACTAACCTCAGTGGTGGTAGCAGGAACGATCTTCCGCCTCATGTTCGGGGAATTGGATGGTTCGCTGATGAACTCCCTGTTGGGGGTATTCGGTCTGGAGCCTTACAAATGGCTAATGAACGCGAACACCGGCTTTTTAGCGTTGATCGTGCTGGCCTTGTGGAGATGGTTAGGCGTGAACATGCTGTATTACATGTCGGGACTCCAGAACATTCCTCCCGAGTTGTATGAAGCTGCGCAGATTGATGGAGCCAGTCGTTTCGATTCATTTTGGCGGATTACGATTCCTATGCTGAAACCAGTGACGATCTACGTATTTACGATTAGCATTTATGCGGGGTTATCCATGTTCACGGAGAGCTACATGCTGTGGAACGGAAATAACTCCCCGAACGATATTGGTTTAACGATTGTTGGCTATCTCTATCGCCAAGGTCTGGAGCAGAACAGTATGGGCTTTGGAGCTGCGGTGGGCATTGTATTGCTCGTATTTACACTCGTGCTGAACCTGATCCAGCTCAAATTTTTCGGCATGTTCCGGAAGGAGGATTAAGCGATGGCTCAGAAACAAAAAGGCTCGTTATCCGCATTGCTCGTTGTCCTGTTCATTCTGTTTGCCGGGTTTGCCTTGTTTCCGCTATTTGCTGTGACGCTTGCCTCGTTCAAGCCATCGACGGAGCTGCTGCGCTACGGCTTGAATCTTAAGCTGGAGTGGGGCATCATGTCCTTGAAAAACTATGCGTTCATCTTTCAGGGGACGACGGATTATTTTCAATGGTACTGGAACAGTATTGTCATTACCGTCTTGTTTACGGTGTTATGTTTGATATTGTCCGCGATGGTAGGCTACGGTCTGGAGATGTACCGTTTTAGATTGAAAAATGTGATTTTCACACTGGTGCTGGTCGTGATGATGATCCCGGTAGAAATTATCATGCTGCCGCTCTACAAGCTAATGATTGGCATGAAGCTGATTAATACAGTATGGGGCGTAATTCTACCCTTCGTCGTCGCGCCGATCCCGATCTTTTTCTTCCGTCAATATTTGAGTGGTGTTCCCAAGGACTTCATGGATGCTGCGCGGGTTGACGGCTGTTCAGAATATGGCATTTTCGTGCGGATTATGATGCCTCTGATGGCGCCTGCATTTGCAGCAATGGCTATTTTGCAGGCGATGAACAGTTGGAATAACTTCCTGTGGCCGATGATTGTATTACGTACCAACGACATGCTGACACTGCCAATTGGACTGTCCAGTCTGCTGACGCCGTATGGCAACAATTATGATGTGCTGATCGCGGGATCCGTTTTGGCTATTTTACCGATTCTCGTCGTGTTCCTGTTCTTCCAGCGTTACTTTATTGAAGGGATGACGGCAGGCGGAGTAAAAGGATAATCGGAAAGGTATTAAATAGAGCAATGGAATACAAGAAATGTGCAACGTCAGAAAAGGCTGATCGGGCATTGTCCCGGTCTGCCTTTTTTTAGATTCGATTGATTTTCATTCTCATTTTCATGACTATCATCTGCACAAGCTATGGGTAAACGTGGTATGATATTTGAAAGATTTCAAATACAGCACTTTGCATAATTCGATTCCTGACGCTCAAAAGTACAATATATAGACGAACTAAACCGTTTCGATCTGTATATTGCTGATTTGAAATCGCTCTTGGGATTTATGCAAAATGCTCAAATACAGAAATATTCAGGCGGAGCGTGGAGAACCTATGGAACCAACAGAAACCCAGAAAACTGACCCGACCATGGCGTCAACCGTTGGCATGGAGGATATTGTACGAGCGCATCATATGCTGCGTGAGGTGATTGTACGTACACCTTTACAGAGGGATGCCGTCCTATCGGCCAAATATAACTGTAATGTGTATCTGAAAAGAGAGGATCTCCAAGTCGTGCGGTCCTTTAAAATCCGTGGAGCTTACAACATGATCCGTAGCTTGACCCCTGAGCAAATGGAAAAAGGAATCGTGTGTGCGAGTGCAGGGAATCATGCGCAAGGTGTGGCTTTTTCATGTAATGCTCTTGGTATCCACGGTAAAATATTTATGCCGAGTACAACGCCCAACCAGAAGGTCAAGCAGGTTCGTCGCTTTGGCGGTAACAGTGTAGAGGTCATTCTGACCGGAGACACGTTTGACGATGCCTATGACGAGGCCATGAAGGTGTGCAGCGAGCAGGCAATGACCTTCATCCATCCGTTCGATCAGCCGAAAATTATTGCGGGCAATGGTACGATTGCGATGGAAGTGATGGAGAGCCTAGATACACCTATGGACTATGTGTTCGTAACGATTGGCGGCGGCGGTTTGGCGGCAGGCGTAGGTACGTATGTTAAAACCGTGAGTCCATCCACCAAGGTAATTGGCGTGGAACCCCTCGGCGCGGCGTCGATGACGGAAGCGATGCGTGTGCACAAGGTGGTTACACTGGATCAAATAGACAAGTTTGTTGACGGAGCTGCAGTGAAGCGTGTGGGTCAGCTGACATACGATATTTGTAAGCATACCTTGGACGATATTGTGAAGGTACCGGAAGGTAAAGCATGTACCGCGATTCTGGAGCTGTATAATGAAAATGCGATTGTTGTGGAGCCTGCGGGTTCACTGCCTGTTGCAGCACTTGATCTGTATCGCGAGCAGATTCAAGGCAAAACGGTTGTCTGTATCGTCAGCGGTGGTAACAACGATATAGATCGTATGCAGGAGATTAAGGAACGGTCCCTCATTTACGAAGGACTGAAGCATTATTTTATGGTGAATTTCCCGCAAAGAGCTGGGGCACTGCGTGAGTTTCTACAGGATGTGCTTGGACCAGACGACGATATTACTAGGTTTGAATATACGAAAAAGAATGATAAGGAAAATGGACCAGCTCTGGTCGGCATTGAGCTGTTCCACAAGGATGACTATCTTCCTTTAATTGAACGAATGAACCGCAAGGGGCTTAAATATACGGAACTGAACAAAAACGAAAATCTATTTAATATGTTAATTTGAAAAGGAGCCTACGGGCTCCTTTTTTGTATCAGGATTTTGCAAAATCCTCGTATGTATAGTGTTATGCGTAGTTTATGAATTTCTTTTTATTTGAAATAAAGCGTTTACAAAACTGAAGTTGATAGGTTAATATATGGGTAACTTCATAAGTATAAACACTAATGTAATAGGTGTGTCACCTGAATTTCATTATAAGATACTCATTCGGAGGTGCGAAAGAATGTTGAAAGCATGGAAAAAATCAGTACAGAGTAAATTGACCCGAACGGCGTTTGCTGCCGTAACCTCGGCTGCTTTAATGCTGTCAGTGATGCCATCTGCATCCGCAGAGCATTGGGCGTTAACTGGCGATGTGGCAGTGCATGATCCGTCCATTACGAAGGAAGGCAACGCATGGTATATTTTCTCCACAGGGCAGGGGATACAGGTTCAAAGATCGGATGACGGACGCAATTTTTACAGATTGCCGCAAATATTCCTGTCACCGCCATCATGGTGGAAATCGTATGTACCTAAGCAAAAGACTAACGATGTATGGGCACCGGATGCTCAAAAGTATAATGGACGGGTATGGCTGTACTATTCCATTTCTACTTTTGGTGCCCGGACCTCGGCTATCGGACTAGCTTCCGCAACGAGCATTGGCGCGGGGAGCTGGAGAGATGATGGACTAGTGCTGCGTACGACGGATGCTAACGATTATAATGCTATTGACCCAAATCTCGTCATTGACGCTTCCGGTAACCCTTGGCTTTCCTTTGGTTCATGGAATTCAGGCTTGAAAGTGACTCGATTGGACAAGAATACGATGAAGCCTACGGGCCAGATCTATTCTATCGCCAAGCGTACGGCTGGTGGTTTGGAAGCGCCACATGTTACATACCGCGACGGCTATTATTATCTGTTTGCTTCCATTGATAACTGCTGCAAAGGCGTAGACAGTAATTATAAGATTATTTACGGTCGCTCTACTAGTATTACCGGACCGTATGTGGACAAGAGCGGCAAAAGCCTGATGGATGGCGGTGGAACGATACTGGATGCAGGGAATGACCGTTGGAAGGGACCGGGTGGACAATCTGTCTATAACAACAGTGTGATTGCACGTCATGCCTATGATGCCACTGATGGTGGAAATCCAAAGCTTCTGATTAGTGATTTGAAATGGGATTCGGCAGGCTGGCCTACGTACTAAAGAGAGGACCGTTTGGAGTCATTTGTGCAGTAAAATCATATAGATATATTCAAAAACTGTTCCTCCTAAGGGGGAACAGTTTTTGGCTTGCAATGTCATAGAAACATGCTATTATGTATCAAGTTGATAATAATTATCATTATCGTTATAAGAGACGTGATGATTTTCAAGTATGGAGGGAGTGACCTCACCAAATGCAGTCCAAAGACAGCATGGACAAACATACAGCTCTGACAGAGAGGGAAGTTCCTAAAGTAGTCATAACAGCACCTCCAGTGCTTCGAGCGGGTAGGATTCGGCAGGCGTTGTTGTTCACAGCTTCGGCTGTATTGTTGGCTTTGGCCATATTCGCCGCCATTTCTTTTGGAGCCAAGCACTTGACCGTAAGCACCGTGTGGTCGGCAGTATTTCACTATGATCGTTCGCTAATGACACATCAGATCATTCACGAGCTGAGATTACCGCGTGTACTCGGTGCAGCTGTTATTGGAGCTGCGCTGGCGGTGGCAGGCTCTCTGATTCAGGGTATTACACACAACCCGCTGGGAGATACAGGTGTGCTGGGCATTAACGCAGGAGCGATGTTTGTAGTTGCAGTGAGTTTTGCCTTTTTCCCCAATCTACCTTATGGGGCGTTAATAGTATTGTCGTTCCTAGGGGCGCTGATGAGTACCTTACTAGTATTTGGTCTGGGAGCATCTGCACCGGGAGGATTGACACCTATGAGATTGACGGTGTCTGGAGCTGTCACGGCTGCCTTGTTAGGTTCCATGACTTCGGGGATTGCGATTTATTTTGATCTAAGTCAGGATTTAGCCTTCTGGTATGCGGGTGGTGTAGCCGGGATTAAATGGTCGCAGCTTGAGATTCTTGCACCGATTTTGCTTATTGTGATCGTCTGGTCTATGGGGCTGGCACGTTCCATTTCGCTGATTTCGATGGGCGATGAGGTGGCGTTAAACCTTGGGTTGAATCTCAGGCGTATCCAACTTTTGGGTCTGCTGACTGTAGTGGTACTGGCCGGCCTATCTGTATCGGCTGCCGGAGCCATCGGCTTTGTAGGTTTGGTTATCCCACATATCGCTCGCAAGCTAATCGGTGTGGATTATCGCCAGATCGTGCCGCTGTCTGCGTTATTGGGAGCCGTATTACTGGTGCTGGCAGATTTGGGAGCGAGAATGGCAAATCCGCCAGAGGAGCTAGCTATTGGGATTATGGTGTCTTTTATCGGAGTACCCTTTTTCCTCTTTCTCGCCCGTAAGGAAAGGAGGGATTTATAGTGAGTCGCTCTTTAGGGATTGGGGACACAAGAACGAAAAAGGCTTGGCTCGTTTGTTTGGTATTGGCGGGGATCAGCTTTGCTGTCCTTGTTTTGGGTTTGAATACCGGAACGATTCGTATTCCACCGCTACGCGTGCTGGATACGTTGTTTGGCGGTGGCAACGGACGTGATCATATCGTTCTGTTCGAATATCGTCTGCCTCGTATTGTTGTAACGGTGCTAGCTGGAGCGGGACTAGGCGCAGCCGGGGCGGTCATGCAAGGCTTGTCACGGAACGCACTTGCTGATCCGGGAGTGCTCGGTCTTCATGCGGGGGCTGCGTTGGGACTGGTGATGTTCGTTAGCTTTTTTCGCGACCTGGACGGATCGGCCGCCGTTCTGATCCCCTTGTTTACCTTTGCAGGAGGTGTCATTGCGGCGGTGCTAATTGTTTTGTTGTCCTATAACCGCAGCAGAGGAATCGTGCCGGTGCGTCTGATTTTGTCCGGCATCGGTGTAGCCTCGGGTCTTAGCGCCATAACGCTGTATTGGTCGTTGCGGCTGGATGAGGATACGTACGCATTTACTGCACGTTGGTTGGCTGGCAGCGTTTGGGGCCGGGATTGGATACACGCAGCGGCTTTGTTGCCTTGGATAGTCATTGTATTACCCTACGTTCTGTCGCAGACGCGCAGTCTGAACAATCTGTCGTTGGGCGACGAGACCGCAGCTGGAATCGGCACAAATGTGAAGCGCCAGCGTCTATTACTGCTGGGCGCAGCCGTGGCTCTATCCAGTGCCAGCGTATCCATGGCTGGAGGCATCGGTTTTATTGGGCTGATTGCGCCTCATCTGGCTCGCCGTCTGGTTGGGCCGATGTACCAGCATTTGCTGCCAGTAGCCTGTTTGGTCGGGGTCGTTATTCTGGTCACCGCAGACACGATTGGGCGCTCGGTGTTTCAGCCGAATGCGATTCCCGCAGGTGTGGTGGTTGCTGTGGTAGGAGCTCCGTATTTTTTATTCCTGTTGTCCCGAACAAAATGACAGAAGGAATAGGTACATATGAAATCATATGATGCAAATGATGCAACCCGCTGAAATTAATAACTAAGCAGAAGCCTTCTATATTGATCATTATAATGTAGAGTTTCTGTAGTATAGGAGAGAGTAATCATGAGAAAGCACAAATTTGAGGGTTCAGATTTTAAACGTTCATGGGTAGTCACAACTCTTGTTGTATGCATGATCATGCTGTCCGCTTGCGGACAAGCAGCCGACAAACAGGCTACAGATACGAAAGCGGCTGGCAGTGCGCAGACAACCATTAGTGCGGATTCGCGTATTGCTTCGATGTCTATTCATTTGACGAACAACCTGCTGGCATTGGGCATTACTCCGGCTGGTTCGGTCATTGGTGGAGATGTGAAGGATTTTCTGCCCCATGTAAAAGATCGTCTTCAAACTACACGTAAGCTAGGTGTTGTCACAGACCCGGATATGGAAGCGGTATTGGAACTTCAACCTGATCATATTTTTTTGGACAAAAAATATTCGGGAACCGATGTGGCCAAGTTTGAAAAAATTGCGCCGACCGAAGTTTTTGATCTGGATGAAGGCACATGGAAGGATCAATTGAAAAAAATAGCTGCTATGGTCAAACATGAAGCACAGGCAGACGCATTTCTAAAAGATTATGATACACAGAAGGAACGAGTCAAAAAGCTGATTCATTCAAAAATTGGGGACGGAACGGTTATGGCTGTACGTGTGACGGCGAAAGAGGTTCGTGTTATGGGGATGAAGCGTCCCGTAGGACCGCTGTTGTATCAGGACTTGGGTTTAAAGCCAGCCAAGGGTGTAGAAAAGATCAACAAGGCTTATCAAGTTGTTTCCCAAGAGGTTTTACCGGATTATGATGCCGATGCGATCCTTGTTATCATCAGTAAAGGCGTTGATGCCCAAAAGGTATACAAACAGCTGGAAGGAAATACAGTATGGCAAGGTCTCAAAGCGGTGAAGCAAGGGCATGTCTACATGTTGGACGGACAGCCTTGGCTGGACTATTCCGCGATGGGACATAAAATTGCTCTGGATAATGCAGAACAACTATTTTCCAAATAAGTTTTAAAGTATATCAAGCCGTATTCCCCCATGCAGCTTCTTGCAGGCCAGGAATACGGCTTTTTGGCGCACGCTCAAGCTGTAAGTCGGTTGCCTGATCGAAATGAAAAGGAGCTGCTATGATCCAAAATGAGGCAGCTCCATATAATGAGAATTGCGGGCTATGAACGCTTTTTACGCAGAAAAATCGGTTTGAGTCCAATAAAGCCGATGGCGGCGAGAATTAAATTTACCCAAGGTGAGATCCTGAATACCGGCAGTACACTGCGCAGCGCCAGTCCGGCGACAAGAATCACGACAACTAACACAACATACATCAAGATGGATTTGAGATTCATCTGGGGCTTTACAGGGGCATGGTCTGGCTGTTGTGTCTCCTCGCCTTCTTCGGGACGGTCCATAAAATTCATCAGGGCTTCAACGAGTAGAATGGCTCCTGCGGCGATGATGATAAGGGTGGATAGGCTGATTTTTTCAAAGGGTTTGATATCCCCACCTGTAAAGGTGACAAACCATCCGATAATTGCCTGTGTCAAAAAAAACATAGACAAGGCAATCCATGCAATAAGCGTATAATTTTTTGCTTTATTCATTTCTTCCTCCTGCTTTATGAGCGTATCCCGAGCTGATGGAACCGCCATTTCGTAACAAAGACAGTATACGTGAGGAAGCGTCGGATGGCAAAAGACTTTATCTATAAAATGTATATTACCGCTGCATTCTCCTCAAACTGGATACAGGGTGAGCACATAGAGCAACCTGAATATAAACGTTAAGAGGGTGTGGCATCATGAAACTGGAGAACCAGGCAGATTATTCAGTCCAAAAACGATTAGCAAACGCTTCGAACAGGAATAGCGGGGTGGCCTCGTCTACAAATGTGAGTCACCGGAGTGTTCAAGGAACTTCTCCAACCTACCGTATACTGGACGATATTGAAGTGGCTGAGGATACAGAATTTGCAGGTGAACTAGGTGCACAGAACTACCGCAGCCTGTGGCATGAGGATGAACATAACGGCGCCTCTTGTAAGCTGGAGTGGGAGGGACGAACGGAGACCCACCAAATGTTTAGGAACAGCTACGAATAACGAATGTCTACTTTAATGTAGTGGATTCACTCTAATAAGTGTAGTATAGCGTTCTCCGGAATCGCACCGGGGAGCGCTATTTGTTTACTTTTTTAACGATGTGAACTGACAGGTTGACAAGGAAGCAGGGCGATGATAGACTGACTTTACTATAAAACTTATTAAACTTATCGGAATTAAAGTGAATGAATATCCTGGATGGATATTCCACGTTACTATATGAGCTTGAATTCATAAATGTGTAGTGAAGCTTGAAACAGGGGGAATCAGGATGGAACGGCAAATTGGAATTCGCTTTGAACATGAAGAGCTGGCCGCAACAATTCATTATCCAAACCGTACAAATGAGGGAGAGCGTCAGAGACGAGTTCCCCTCGTTGTTATATGTCACGGTTTTGTGGGCAATCGTATCGGAGTAGATCGATTATTCGTCAAGACTGCGCGTGAACTGGCCGAAGGGGGATACTTTGTCCTGCGCTTTGATTTTGCCGGTTGTGGGGAAAGCACAGGTGAATACGGCAAGCAGGGGCTCGAATCCATGATTAATCAGACACGTACCGTGTTGGATTACGCCGTCAATTGTGCGGACATTGACCCAACCAAGGTGACGCTGATCGGTCACAGTCTGGGGGGCGCGGTTGCCCTTCTCACAGCCGTACGGGATAAGAGAGTACAAAATCTGGTTCTTTGGTCAGCAGTGGGCTATCCATTCAACGACATCGTCAAAATTACGGAGCGAAGCGTGTACGATGAGTCTGTTAAAACCGGTCATGCCGACTATTTGGGCTATAAGTTTACGCCTGCTTATTTTGAGTCGTTAGCTCAATTTCAGCCGTTCCAGGAGGCCGTTAAATTTAACGGAGATGTGCTCGTTGTTCATGGCACCTCGGATGATATTATTCCTGTGGATTATGCATTTCTGTTTCAAAAGATATTCTGGATGCGTCCAGAGGGACGCTGTGATAAAGAGATTATTTTCCAGGGGGATCACACTTTCTCGTCAGGTAAAGAGCGGCAACGGCTCATTGATCGGACACTTGAATGGCTGGATGAACAGGAAAATATTCAACGGGATTGGCAGCACTGGATGATCTGACTTCAGTGTGTAACGGATTGTATTGGAAATTGCGCCTCCGCCGGAGTAAAATGGAAGAGTAACACTATACTGGCGTGTGGAGGTTGGCAGCGATGACATTACCCTCAATTTTTGTTGCGCATGGTTCACCGACACTGGCTGTAGAAAATAACGCATATACCAGCTTTCTTGCAAAGCTGGGCGCGAGCCTGCCCCGACCCAAAGGAATTGTCATTTTTTCCGCGCATTGGGATAGCCCCGATCAATGTATCGGCGCGGATGATCAGCATGCAGCGTTGCACGATTTCTATGGCTTTCCCGAAGAAATGTACTCAATCGATTACCCTGCACCAGGCGATCCGAAGCTGTATGAGGAGATAGAGCATCTGTTCAGTCAGCATAACCTGTTCCACCAGCCGGTTCGGAACCGAGGACTGGATCATGGAGCATGGGTGGTTTTGCGGCATATATATCCTGATGCGGACATACCGGTCGTCCCCTTATCCATTGATTCTCGGCGCGCTCCCCAGGAGCAATACGAGATTGGACGGATGCTGGCGCCTTTGCGAGAACAAGGGATTTTGATTATCGGTAGCGGCGGATTGGTCCACAACTTGCGGACACTCAAGCAGACGAGTGAGCCAGCCGATTGGGCCGTTCAATATGATGACTGGATTGCACAGCAGCTCCAAGACTGGAATTTGCGTCACCTATTCCAATATGACAAAAAGGCTCCATATGCCAAACAGGCGGTACCTTCTTATGGAATAGAGCATTTTTCACCTTTGTTTTATGCGATGGGGGCTGCGGATCATGAGCGCTCTGCGCATAAGCTTTTTCAGTCGTATGTCCTTGGCTCGTTGAGTCTCAATTGTTGGGCTTTTGGTCAAGAAAGTGATACGTAAATGTAAAAAAAGAACTTCCGAATCCACATGGTCTGTGGGAATGGAAGTTCTTTTGTGTATTTTGCGTCTTTGATTAATTAGAAGGCACGTTCTTTTTTAGCCAAGTGGATACCTGCGTAGTACGCTGATCTCCATTTTGATCCAACAGTGTCATAAATGCTTTCAGCTTTTGAATGTAGGTACTCTTCGAATCCATATTACGTTGAACGACGAATTGATACCCTTTTTTGGCATTCGGATGAATCTTCCCGGTATCATAATCGAATAATGGCGTATTGTTCGTGCCATAGAAAGTATAGAAGAAGTACAGATCGTGCAATTTTTTTATAGCTTGTGTACGGTTGGAATGAGGATATTGGTTTAAAAATGCCTCCTGTGCCAGCACTCGTCCGGCTAACTGTTGATAGCCGATACGGAGCGCGGCATCCTTGGTAGCCGCCTGTCCGGATTCCATCGCCATGATGTCAATATAGCTGCGGATATCTGTCGTGGTGTGCTTCCCGAAGACTTTATATTTTTCATAGTTGATGACTGGGTAGTACATGCCTTCTGCAGTTTCAAGTTTGTAGCCGGCATCTCTTGTTTGAGTTAGCAACTTTTTCAGGTTCACATCGCTTGAACGGATGATTACATTTGTGAACGAATCACCGGGTTTATAGATTTGATTTATTTTGGTTTGAACAGAGGCCGGGTATAAGGTCTTTGCATAGGAATCCAATTGCTGGTTCTGTGCATTTTCCAGATGAAGCACCATGATGGTAGCTTGAGAGGCTGGAATGGTTTGAATATGCTTTTGCAAATAAGTGAATGCCTGAGGTAGCTTGCCGGGTTGGCGTAGTAGCTGCTCGAAGGTCTTGGAGATATGTTGTACACTTTCTGCCTGAGATGTCATAGTAGACGTCGCCGCTTTGGCTGATGTCGTATATCCCAATCCCATAGTTTGCACTGTGAAAGTTACGGCTGCGAGCATGAGATAGGCTTTGGTAATTTTTTTCATGATATAACCCTCCATTACGTTCTTTGATGTAACTGTAGTGTATAGGGTAAATGTATCGTGAGCATTCCATGTTGTATCCAACTTGTAAACGTTTGGAGGGGATGATGAATCCGATAAAAGAGTCCGAGTTAGAAGGAGCTGAAAGACCTCTTGTGAGCATAACAGCACAAAAAAAATAACCATTACCCCGGAGGATAACGGTTATTTTGGGATGTTTAAGCTATTTTTCGGCTAGGGTCCGCTGGAAAGGTATCTTTATTTTTACGAAACAGTCCACGCAGGAAGGGCAGTACCCAACGGTCAAAGCCAATTCTTCCGGCATTTGCACCAGCAACTACAAGGAAGATTTCAAACAGCAGGTAGATTGCATTGGTGCTTACTGTACCCGAGAACAGGAACGAGAAGTTCATAACCATAGCCATCAAAGCAGCCAGTGTAGTCAATGTACCGAGAAGCAGGCCAACCCCTACCAAGAACTCACCCAATGGGATCAGGACGTTGAACAAACCTACATTCGGCAGGGCAAAGGCTTCGAGGAACGATCCCCACCAGCCTTGTACAGCGGGATGGTCTCCACCTGTTTTAGCAATGGCCCCCGAGATAAATCCGCCTGCATCGAATCCACCTGTCAGCTTTTCAAGTCCGTGGGTCATCCATTCATACCCTAGATAAACCCGTACTACAGTCAGCAACCACATTGCGACTTTGTTCTCACGTAACCAGCTGTTAAACATTCAAACCACTCCTCTTTCTTAATCTATAATGTTGGTTGTATTTCATTTTGTTGGGGATGATCATCTTTGCTACACCTTTATTGTAGTAGGTTCAGTTACAGTTATTTGTGATAAAAATCACAAAGTCTAAATATTTTTTAAATTTTAATGTCTTCAGATAAGTATTCTATAGATTGGTCATGCTTCAATCAAGACAAAAACAGGAAATAAAGCTTATAATGAGAAAAATAACTAAGTGGAGGGATGAACTTGTCCGGGCCCATTTCCCAACGAAATCATTGGTTGCGTGTGATGGCCTCAGCTCTGTTATGCATGACGCTGATGTCTTGTTCTGCTATGTCCAATACGGGTGAATCTGAATCCGTTCCCCAACTGACCAAGCAAGAAACAGAGAAGGAGGCACTTGAACCGCCGAAGGAGCAGTCTATTCCGGCATTTACAGCTCCGCTCACCGGTCTTCCGGTGGAGCAGCCAGTTTTGGAGCGACCGCTCGCTGTCATGATCAACAATGCTCCGGCTGCACGTCCACAGGCAGGACTTAGCCAGGCAGACATGGTATATGAAGTTCTTGCAGAAGGTGGGATTACCCGTCTGGTCGCTTTTTTCCAAAGTCATGGCGGAGATGTAAAGATCGGACCGGTCCGTAGCATTCGACCGTATTTGATTGAGCTGGGCGAAACCTATGGTGCGTTGCCGATACACGCAGGGGGAAGCACAGATGCCTATGCGATTTTACAGCAGCAGCGGAAGGAACATCTGGATGAGATTTCAAATGGAGGGGCTTACTTCTGGCGAAGCAAAGATCGTCGTCCTCCACATAATTTATACACAGACGTGAACAGACTGCGCAAAGGAAGCGATAGTAAAGGGTATGCCAAGCAGACGGACGTTCCAGTATATTCTTACCTCAAATCCGGTGAAACCCCAGTTATGGTGGACGAGACTGCATCATCTTTACAAATTCGGTTTTTGCTTAAAAGCTATCGGGTATCTTATACCTATGATCCAGCGGATCAACAATATAAGCGTTTTGTGAACGAAAAGTCACATGTGGATCAAAATAATAACCAACAGCTCTCAGCAGCCAATGTCATTGTGATGAGCGCTAGACATCGAACGTTGGATGATGTAGGCAGATTAAGTGTTGAGTTGGACGGTAGCGGAGAGGCCATGGTGTTTCAACAAGGACGGTTAATACAGGCTGAGTGGCAACATACACCAGGTGATGCGATTCGTTTTATGAAAAATGGGGTTGAAATCCCGTTAACACCAGGTACATCCTATATACATGTGGTACCTGCAGATACTTCACTAAAGGAACATGTAACCATAGAAGCAAATTAGAAAACGAAATACACCTTTTTAGGGAAAAAATGTCGGATAATGACCTTCCATGTCGGGCAATGTATACGTATATCATTAAATTTGCTTTTACAAACATTACAAAAACATTGATGAGTGTGATAAGATAGCAAAGGTTGTCTATTGCAGTCGAAACAGGTTGCGGATATTTTCGTAAAGGGGTAATCGTTATGAGATTGAAGAAAAAGGATATATTCTTCGAGACGTTGGAAAATATGGCAGATACGATCGTGCAAGCAGCCGATTATTTTGCCCAACATACTTCAAATCTTCAGGATGTAACTTTGTTTACAAATGAAATGAAGAAGTATGAAAATAAGTGTGATGATTACACACACACGATTATTACTGAGCTGAACAAGACCTTCATTACGCCGTTGGAACGCGACGACATCATGGAACTGACAACAACCATGGATGATGTGTTGGACGGTCTTGAAGCGACGGCTTCTCGTTTTTATATGTACAATATTACGGAGCCGGACGAGTATATTGTGCAGTTCGCTGATATTTTGCGTCAATCTGCTTACGAAATTCAGAAAGCTGTGCATTTGCTTTCACAGAAAAAATTGCTGGCCATTCGTGAATACACTATTCGCCTGAATGATTTGGAAAATCAGGGGGATGAATTGTTGCGTATTTGCATTAAAAACCTGTTTGCAACTGTAACTGACCCTATTGAACTGATTAAACGCAAAGAATTGTACGAACGCCTTGAAACGACAACGGATTCATGCGAGGATGTTGCAAATATGCTGGAATCCATCATTATGCGTAACTCGTAAGGGAGTCCTTTTACATGGATACAAGTTTATTGGTATTAGGTATTGTTATTTTTCTTGCTCTGGCATTTGATTTTATTAATGGTTTTCATGATACGGCGAACGCGATTGCAACTTCGGTATCGACCCGTGCATTGACCCCGCGACGTGCGATTATTATGGCTGCGGTCATGAACTTTCTCGGGGCAATATTGTTTACAGGGGTTGCGAAGACCATTGGTGGAAGTGTCGCTGATCCAACCAAGCTTACGAATGGAATTGATATCGTCATTGCGACGCTGATCGCTGCGATTATCTGGAACCTCTTAACCTGGTGGTTCGGTATTCCTTCATCCTCTTCTCATGCATTGATTGGTGCATTGGCTGGAGCGGTGTATGTAGGTGCGGGATCGGATAAATTAAACTGGAGCGGCTTCATCGGGATTGTCGAAGGACTTATTTTCTCCCCGTTGATTGCTTTTGTTGTCGGTTACATCGTGATGATGATTTTAAAATATATCTTCGCTCATCGTAGTCCGCATACGGTGAACAAAGGGTTTCGTACAATGCAGGTCATTACAGCAGCGCTTCAGTCGTTCACGCATGGTACGAATGATGCTCAAAAGGCGATGGGGATTATTACATTCGCACTCGTTTCGGCGGGGTATCAGGACCATTTGGAAGTACCCATGTGGGTAAAAATTTCAGCCGCAACAGCGATGGCGCTGGGTACGTCTATCGGGGGCTGGAAAATCATCAAGACGATGGGAACCAAGATTTTTAAAATCGAGCCAATTAACGGATTCGCAGCTGACATTTCGGGAGCCTCTGTTATTTTCACAGCTACATTGCTTCATTTGCCCGTAAGTACTACTCATGCCATTACTTCGGCTATTTTGGGTGTGGGTTCTGCGAAGCGCTTTTCCGCTGTGCGCTGGTCGCTGGCCGGTCGAATTATTATTACTTGGGTGATAACCATACCGATTGCTGCACTGTTATCTGGATTGATTTTCAAAATTCTTTTTTAGTTCATTATTATTTCTTGAAAAAAAGGTACACACTATAGAATACACAATAAGCTTCCGTCCGCTTTTTGCGGCAGGGGCTTATTGGCATTCTGGGATAAAACTGCTTCTTCAAAGTTCACACATCCAGATAGTTCCATGAAACGTTTTTCAAAAAATACCTGACATCAAAGTAGTCAATTTTTAATAACTCCTGTAGAATAAACAGAAAACTTTGAACCGTTCAACTGACTGGAGGAAATTATGCAAAAATCTAGAAAACTAATAGCACTCATGATTTGTTTGTTTTTTGTGGTTGCCCTGGCCGGTAATTTCGGTGTAGTGGCACATGCAGAAAATAAAACAAAGTATGATATCGGCACGGATACAACGTTCGCGCCTTTTGAGTTTGAAGATGTAGATGGTAAATTTGTCGGTATCGACATGGATTTGCTGGCAGCTATTGCCAAGGATCAGAATTTTGAATATACCATTAAGCCCCTTGGCTTTAACGCGGCAGTGCAGGCCCTTGAAACGAATCAAGTGGATGGTGTCATTGCCGGGATGAGTATTACCGATGAACGCAAGCGGAAATTTGATTTTTCCGAGCCTTATTTTGATTCAGGCGTCGTCATGGCGGTCCGCAAGGATAATGATACGGTTAAACGCTATGAGGACTTGAAAGGACAGCGTGTCGCTGTCAAAACAGGAACGGAAGGTTACACATTCGCAGAATCCATTAAGGCCAAATACGGCTTTACTACAGTACCGTTCGACGATTCTTCTCAAATGTATGATGAAGTTAAAACAGGTAATTCGGTTGCCTGCTTTGATGACTATCCGGTACTGGCATACGGTGTAAACCAGAATAACGGCCTTAAGCTGGTAACAGATAAGGAAAAAGGTGCTTCTTACGGGTTTGCTGTTAACCAAGGCAAGAACCAAGAGTTGCTGGAGAAATTTAATGCAGGGCTTGTTAATCTGCGCAATAGCGGGGAATACGATAAAATTTTGGCTAAATACCTTGGCGAATCGGGCAAAGGTGTGGCGCCTGTAGAAACCAGCCGCTGGGGCCTGATTTCCGCTTCGCTGCCTTCGCTGATTAAGGGCATGGGAAATACGTTGCTGTACACACTTGTATCTTTACTCGTAGCCTTTATCCTAGGATTGGTGTTTGGCTTTATGAAGGTAAGCCATAACAAGGTGTTCCGTGGTATTGCAACTGTTTTCGTTGATATATTCCGCGGTATTCCGCTGATCGTGCTTGCTTTCTTTATTTACTTTGGTATTCCACAGGCACTGGATTTCAAAATGCCGCTTTTTGTTGCGGCTGTATTGACGTTATCCCTGAATGCGGGTGCGTATGTAACTGAGATCATCCGTGGTGGTATTCAATCCATTGATCCGGGACAAATGGAAGCAGCTCGTTCGCTTGGTCTACCCTATCGGACGGCTATGCTTAAAATCATTTTGCCACAAGCTGTGAAAATCATGATCCCGTCGTTTATCAATCAGTTGGTTATTACGTTGAAGGATACGTCCATTTTGTCTGTTATCGGTTTGGTCGAATTGACCCAATCGGGTAAGATCATTATTGCGCGGACATTCCAATCCTTTGATATTTGGCTGGTAGTAGCGGTGATGTATCTTATCGTCATTACAGTCCTGACCAAAATTTCCAACCGTCTTGAAGGGAGAGTTCGCCGTGGGTAAAATTATCGTTAAAAACCTGAAAAAAAGCTATGGTAGTAATCAAGTGCTAAAGGGCATCGACATGCAAGTACGTGAAGGCGAAGTTGTGTGTGTCATTGGCCCGTCTGGTTCGGGGAAAAGTACGTTTTTGCGTTGTATGAACATGCTTGAAGAAATTACCGCAGGTGAGGTCATTGTCGATGACTACAACTTGAGTGACAAAAACGTGGACATTAACAAAGTCCGTGAAAATATAGGTATGGTATTTCAACATTTCAATCTGTTTCCGCATATGACCGTGCTCAAGAACATTATGTTCGCGCCGACTGAACTGGGCAAACAGTCCAAGGCAGAGGCCCGGGAAACGGCTATGAAGCTGCTGGATCGTGTAGGTTTGGTCGATAAGGCAGATGCATTGCCAGGACAGCTTTCCGGCGGTCAGAAGCAGCGTGTGGCGATTGCACGTGCGCTGGCAATGAACCCAGACATTATGCTGTTTGACGAGCCTACCTCGGCGCTCGATCCTGAAATGGTGGGCGAAGTGCTCGGCGTAATGAAAGATCTGGCGCGTGAAGGCATGACGATGATGATCGTAACGCATGAGATGGGATTTGCACGCGAAGTAAGCGACCGTGTCGTGTTTATGGACGGTGGTTACATCGTAGAAGAAGGAACGCCACAAGAGGTATTTGGTAATCCGAAAAATGAGCGGACCATTAGTTTCTTGGAGAAGGTATTGTAAGAGGGTTAAAAATGAGGCAGGGTTTGTGGATGTAGGCGGGGATCTCGTTGTGAGGAGACGCTCCGCGATCCATTTGATCTTTCGATCGCTGTTGCCCCTGAATTTTTGGATTGTATAAGACCTTATAAGGTGAAAATTCAGAGGCAAAGGCGAACGCTGCCGCTTCTACAGATTCAAATGGACCGCTACGCTACGACTCGCTGATTGCTCCTTTTCGTGCAAAGAGCCTGCCCCACTTTTAAATGAGTGGGTATAGGGGAAGAGAGCGAGATGAAGATTACGCGCGTATCGTCGTTTTTGTGATGGATTTAAAACATCGTAATAAAGGCATCGGCAAGGCGTTAAATCAGGAAGCGGAAGCTTGGGCTAAAGAGAACGGTTTGGATATGAAGCGATAAGCACAGGGCTTGTGAAAAAGATTTAATTATAATGAATTGATTATTTTATAAGGATATCTTGGGAGGCATGTTGGCCCGGAGATATCCTTTTCTTTATTAAAAGGAATACAGGACTTGAGATTTGTATAATGTTAATTGGCTTATATAAAATATAAATAACATAACAGACGGAAGTGTAAGCGAGGGGGACGTACGGTGATACGTACATTGACTATAGGTCATGATCATCAGGTAACAGTGGGAAAACCATTGGATCAGATCGTCATGGAGGATTATATATGGATGTGGGTAGATTTTAGCGAGCCTACAGATCGCGAGACGGAGCTGCTGACGAGTTATTTTCATTTTCACCCATTGGCTGTGGAGGATTGTATGCATGTTCTGCAACGTCCCAAATTGGATTATTACGAGGATGTGCAGTTTCTGGTCGTGCATGCGCTTGATGTAGATACGTTAGCTGCGGAAGAAGTGGATATGTTTATTAGCAGTCGTTTTTTGGTTACATATCACCATCATGAGTTAGAAGAGCTGGATCAAGCCTGGGAGCGGATTGTCCAGCATGCGAATGAACGCAAAATATGGTCGCGAGGACCGCTGGCTGCAGCCTACACGGTGATGGACAAGCTGGTAGATAATTATTTTCCGAGCCTTTTTATGATTGAGGATGAATTAGCCGAGCTGGAGGGCTTGGGCGGTCGCGAATCCGTAGAGGAATTAATGAAGCAGGTGTTTGACCTGCGTGGCAGGCTGCTCAAGCTGCGCCGTACCATCGTACCCATGCGTGATCTGATGTACCGAGTTTTGAATTCGCAGCATGTGCAGGGCCAAGGAGACCATATGGCTTATTTTACCGATATATATGATCATTTATTGAAGCTGACAGACATGCTGGAGGCCGACCGCGAGATGACAGCCGACCTGAGGGACAGTTATATATCGCTCAATTCCAATCGCATGAATTCAATTATGAAGACGCTGACCGTAATTACGACCGTTTTTATGCCCTTGACGCTGATTGCAGGAATCTATGGTATGAATTTTTCGAATATGCCCGAGTTGGGCTGGAAATATGGATATTTTGGTGTACTGTTCTTCATGTTTTTGTTGAGTGTTGCAATGGTGATCTGGTTTATGCGCCGAGGCTGGTTCAAATAGTATAATCTACTTTCTTTTGCGCTTGCGCGGACGTCTGCGTGGGGTAGTGGTGCTTTTGCGCTGTGACTTTTTCCGACGTGGGCGTGGTGGTGTGTATTCATCCAATTCCTCGGCGATATCTGTTGCAGAATTTTTGCTCGCGGATTTTCCGAATGCTGGGAGAGAGCCCATAATCAGCTTCGCCATTGGAGCAAATTGCTGCACACTGGACATGACCTTTTGCACCTTGCCGACCGTAGCAACAATTCCATCAATACCACCCATACGGTCAATGAAGCCTTTGATTTCGTTGAGATTACTGAGGTTGCCAAGACCTCCAAGCAGTCCTCCTTTGGCTGGAACCGGGTCTGGTGTGACCACGGCAGAATCCGTAATACTCGCTGGCGCCTCGTAAGGAACCAGCCCGGAAGAACCGGCTTGCGGAACCTCGTTGTATGGATCGAGTCCGGGATAAGGAGATGAACTATACGGATCGGAAAGGGAACGCTGTAGCGGCCTCCGATGATAGTAGTGTCCAGGCATGAGATCACATTCCTTTGCAGGTTGATACTCTACTGTATGTTACAAACGCACAGTGGGTTTAGGCGCGTGTCCCGAAATCAGGTATAAAAGCGGATTTGGGCATTCGTACGGTACGTTTCTATGGTCATAATGTTGTTCTGTAATGCGTGAAACCGTTAATGCTTGAAAAACCGACTATTCCTCGGGTACAATGAGGAGAGATCGTAACCTTGGGAGATGATAATCCATGCAGCTTAAGAAGCTTAATGATAAAAGTATTGATCAATTGTTCGAAGCTATTTTAACTCTTAAAAATTTGGAAGAGTGCTATGTATTTTTTGATGATCTGTGCACGATTAATGAAATTCAATCCCTCTCCCAACGTCTGGAGGTTGCCCGTATGCTAGGCAAAGGCAGCACATATAATCAGATTGAAGCAGAGACAGGGGCCAGTACAGCCACCATTTCACGTGTTAAACGTTGCCTGAACTATGGTAATGATGGGTATAAAATGACTTTGGAACGTCTGGGACGCTAATGCGGAGCCCTGGGATACTGGTAATCAGCCACGGCTCTAGGGAGCCTTATTGGGTGGAACAGGTGGATCAGGCAGTTGCAAAGCTCCATTTGCCGGAAGAAATACCGGTAGAGGTTTCATTTTTGGAAACGGTTAAAGAAAGATTGATTCAAAATGGTATTGACCATCTGGAAGCCTTGGGTGTAACAGATATATTGGTTATACCTTTGTTTGTGTCATCAGGCAGTACGCATGTAGATGAGATTAGCTATGCGCTGGGTGTCAAAGATGCGCCGGACAAAGAAACAGATTTGAAGCCGTTTCGAATGAAGGCGCGAGTACATTTTGGCAGCCCGCTGGATGACGGAGAAGATGTTGCCCGCATGGTGTGGGACAAGGTTCGCCCGCTGTCGGCCGACCCTGCGAGAGAGGTTATTTTACTCGTAGGTCACGGCAGTGTGCACAACGGCTTTTTTCAGCGCTGGGAGCAGGGGATTTCTTCGTTGGCCCGTACGGTGCAAAGCGTGAGTGGTATCATCACGGACCACGCTTTGTTAAATCCCGAGAGTGTGTACGACAAGGCAGCGTATTGGAATCAGGAGCGGGGTCATGATGTTATTGTGGCACCGCTATTTTTGAGTTCTGGATATTTTACAAGCCACATAATTCCTAAACGCTTGCAGGGGCTCGAATACCGTTATTCAGGAGATCCTTTATTGCCGCATCCTTTGCTCACAAGCTGGATGGATAGACAAGTTCGTGAATTATTGCAAAGTGTGCAGAAGCAAGCAAGGTCAAGTCATAGGTAGTCTAGTTCGGCTATAGCGTCATCTTAGCCTTAAATTTCCTTATTTGGGCAAAGTCTGGCTTCTTTTATTGTAAAAGAGGTCTTTTTCCAGTATGATGATATTTTGTACAGACTGAATGTGATGAACTGCTATGTGAATATAAATATCATTAAATATACGGGTGGCGTAACGGAATGAAAAGAGCTAGATTAATCTATAATCCGACCTCTGGGCGTGAGGAAATGAAGCGTCGTCTTGCGGATGTTTTGCAGCGCCTGGATGAAGGTGGTATTGAAGCCTCTTGCCATGCAACTACGGGTGAAGGGGACGCAACGCGTGCCGCAATAGAGGCCATTGAGCGTGGGTATGACATGATTATCGCCGCTGGTGGCGACGGTACATTGTATGAGGTCATTAACGGGATGGCTGAAAGAGAAAACCGCCCGCCCCTGGGTGTGTTTCCTTTGGGGACGACGAATGATTTCGCCAGGGCACTAGGCATCCCCAAGCACTGGGAGGATTATTGCGACCTAGTTATTCGTCAAAATCCGAAGCCACTGGATATCGGAAAAGCGAACGACCGCTACTTTATCAACATTGCAGGCGGGGGAACTTTAACCGAGCTTACGTATGAAGTTCCGAGCAAGCTAAAAACGATGATTGGCCAGTTGGCGTACTATTTTAAAGGTATGGAGAAGATGGTCAGCCTTGCTCCACAGGAGCTGATCATCAAGGCATCGGGTCAGGAAGTGATTCACGACGAGTTTATGCTCTTCCTGATTGCGAATACGAATTCGGTGGGCGGGTTTGAAAAGCTTGCTCCCGGGGCGACAATAGATGATGGGCTCCTCGATGTCATCGCTGTGCGGAAATGCAATCTGGCGGAAATGATCCGGTTGGTAACACTTGCGCTGCGTGGTGAGCATTTGCAGGATAAGAAGATTGTTTATTTTAAAACAGATTACATGGAAGTGACCTCACCCGGCTACGTCCAGCTTAATCTGGATGGCGAACTGGGCGGTACCTTGCCAGCGACTTTCCGGAATTTACCTCATCATTTGAATGTTTTCCGGTGAGGAATGATGAGGAAATATTTCTGCTTCCAGACGGCAACGCAATATAGTATATGGAATGCAGAGTAGGTAGTTGTTTTGTTTTTTTGTGTGAGCATATTGGTTCTTGCCGTTCTCCGTAGGGAGTAACGGCATTTTCGAGTTGATGTTTGTATGTTTAGATCACCGTTCAAATTAGACGTCCGAAAGAAAATAACGCATAAAAAGAAGATCAGAAAGAAGTGACAATCATGACGAATAACCGTAGCGGACGTGGAAAAAGCCGCCGGAATGCAGCAACAGCAACTCCTGTTCAAGGAAATCAGCACAAAAAGACTATGAAGGCGACAAGAGAGAGCGAACCGGAACAGTCTCAAGTTAGAGCTGGAAATGGGTTACTTCAAGCCGAAATCAAATATAAAAATGGAAATGTGAAAGAAAATATGAATGATTCGGATCGGAAGAAGAGAAGGAACGGACGAGATACTCGTCGTTCTTCCAACGGTGGACGAAGTCATGATGCTTCCAATCGTAACCGGTCTAGTGTAGAGCGTAGCGATCTGCCTGTGCAAAAGAACGATGAGGCCGTGATAGACATCATCGGCATGAACCACGATGGCGAGGGTGTAGGACGTGTCGAGGGTTTTACGCTGTTCGTTCCAGGTGCATTACCGGGTGAAAAGGTTCGAGTAAAGGTGTTGAAAACGAAAAAGCAGTATGGCTATGCAAAGCTGCTAGATATCGCGCAGGCTAGCCCCGACCGGATTGCAGCTCCGTGCGCTATCTACGAACAATGCGGTGGCTGCCAGATTCAGCATATGAGCTACGAAGCGCAGCTGGGCTGGAAACGCCAGTATGTCGTGGACGTGCTGGAGCGTATCGGGAAGCTGAGTGTGGCTACAGAGCCCAGTGAGCATACTGCAGAGGTTTTGGCTGACTCTGCGGATGGAAATGCAGACCACATGTCGCGTGTACAAGGCGTAGTCGTGCATCCTACACTCGGTATGAGTGAGCCTTGGCGGTACCGAAACAAAGCCCAAGTGCCGATTGGTGTCACCGAGGGCGGGCTTGTCGGCGGCTTCTACGCACGTGGCAGCCATCGCATCGTGGATATGAACACATGTCTCATTCAGGACGAGCGCAACGACGAAGTTGTCGCACGTGTCAAAGAGATTGGCCGAATGCTGGGCATCAGTGCATATAATGAAGAAACTGGACGCGGGCTGTTGCGCCATGTCGTGGTGAAGACCGCTTTTCGCACAGGTGAAATGATGCTAGTGCTCGTCACGAATGGGCGAGATATTCCGCACGCAGACGCGTGGATCGGCAGTATTCGTGAGCACATCCCACACGTGGCAAGCATATGCCAGAACGTGAACACGAAGCGAACGAACGTTATTTTTGGCGACGAGACTCGTGTACTGTGGGGACGTGACGTGATCTACGACTATATTGGAAACGTTCAGTTTGCGATTTCCGCACGATCCTTTTATCAGGTGAATCCTGTGCAAACGGAAGTGCTGTATAGTAAAACGGTCGAATATGCTGGACTCACAGGCAAAGAAACGGTAATTGATGCGTATTGTGGCATCGGCACGATCTCCTTGTTCCTCGCTCAGCATGCGGACCAGGTGTACGGGGTGGAGATCGTCAAAGAAGCCATCGACGATGCACGAAGTAATGCGCTGTTGAACGAAATGCGTAATGTGAAGTTTGAGGTAGGAGCATCCGAAGATGTCATTCCTGCATGGAAAGAGCAAGGCATCACCGCCGACGTTATCGTTGTCGATCCACCCCGCAAGGGCTGTGATCCACGCCTGCTCGACACCATTCTGGAGATGAAGCCAGAACGCGTGGTGTATGTATCCTGTAACCCAAGCACACTGGCGCGGGATTTAAGGATACTGGAGGATGGCGGGTATAGTACAGTGGAAGTACAGCCTGTAGATATGTTCCCACATACGGTGCATGTGGAGAGCGTGGTTTTGTTGGTACAGCGGGGTTTAGAGCAAGCGAGTATTTGAATTGGGGACGCGAGCTTGCTCGCGTCTTTCGAATTTTAAAACGAAAAGAAATATAAAAGCTTGACTTTCGCGATGGTTGAGTAGAGGCAACATACGTCTAGAAGAACGCGCTTCAGACAACAATTGAAACACAAACTGCGGATGACACATGTGAAGGATGTTAAAGTTGACTATGATTATCTTACTGAACTCGTGGAGCAATTATTAAACCAAGTTCACGAAGACAAAGATGAAGAAGCCAAGGAACGCAAGAAAAATTTAATCAATTCGCCAATGGGTTGGATGATTGTAATTATGCGACTAAGATTATGAATGCGGCTGTTGCAATTATTAAAGGTCACTTCCCACCTGCAGGCTTTGACTTTAAGTATCTTGTGAAGCTGAGTGACAGTGAACATATCATGCAGCAAGCGAACAATGTTAGCTTCGATAGAATGTTTCTTGACCTCCGAGTGAAGTGGGGAATTATGGATATTATCACAATGCTCATGCGGGAGTTGTTTAGTCGCCATCGCTACGGCTTGCAAGATTCGGATGATACGGGTCAAATCCGTGACTTATCTCTCAAGTAAGTTCTGACTATACGACACTGGCTCATGATGAAAAAATAATACACTCCTTACCTAAAATGAAATATCGAAACGGGTTGCGCGACACGATTCACGAACCAGCGGATGAAATTGTGAAAAGTTAATAGGGTCGAAACCGTTCAACAAGGTGTGTAGATGGGAGAGCATTATGAAAGAAATACAATTTTTAATGTATGATGCCGATGAAAATTGGAGGTTCTTTTTCCAGATGAAACGATCTGGGCAACCAAAAAAAACAATCGAAGAATTGTTCGATGTCGATAGAACATCAATTTCTCGTCATTTAAAAAATATTTTTGAGACTGGTGAGCTCGATGAAAAAGTGGTTAGTGCAGAAATTGCGCATACCACTCAACACGGAGCAATGGAAGGAAAGCACAAACAAAACAAACCTACTAATGAAAACATTAATAAGATTATCGAAACTCACCGAAATCGTGTACCCGTTGATAAATATGCTCATGTGGCATCACTTGAAGAAATCAAAGCAAATGAGTTTAACTTAAATATTCCTCGCTACGTGGATACGTTAGAAGAAGAGCAAGTCATTGACCTTGCCGAAGTGAGTAAGCTGGGGGAAGTTATGCCGTGCAGTATTTCTATGAACTGCGGCGCAGTACGTTATAGAAGATGGCAAGGAGGGGCGGCGCTCTTCCTTTTTTGCGAGTCTTTTGGGGAGTATGCTCCTCTATTGGGTATGATATACTCATTTAGATGTCTATGCTTAACATATACTGCCGTTTGAACTACGTTGCTTAAACATGTTATATGTGAAGAAGAAGCAAGGACATGAACAGGATAGCTTTACCATTTTGGGACCAAAGATTTGTCCTGGTATTTATAGAGGAGTTTTTGATATGACGAATAATTTTTGGCGTGAGTTGCCACGACCTTTTTTTATACTGGCACCGATGGAAGATGTGACGGATGTTGTGTTTCGCCATGTCGTAAGTGAAGCAGCCAGACCGGATGTGTTTTTTACGGAGTTTGCGAATACAGAGAGTTATTGTCACCCGGAGGGGAACAAAAGTGTACGCGGGCGTTTGACTTTTACAGCGGATGAACAGCCCATGGTGGCCCATATCTGGGGAGATAAGCCGGAATATTTTCGTGAAATGAGCATCGGTATGGCGAAAGAAGGCTTCAAAGGCATCGATATTAATATGGGTTGTCCCGTAGCGAATGTAGCCGAGAATGGGAAGGGAAGCGGCCTGATCTGCCGTCCCGAAATCGCAGCGGATATCATTCAGGCCGCCAAAGCCGGGGGACTGCCCGTCAGTGTAAAAACAAGGCTCGGTTTCACTGCCGTAGACGAATGGCGCGACTGGTTGACCCATATTTTGAAACAAGACATTGTGAATTTGTCCATTCATCTGCGGACAAGAGAGGAAATGAGCAAAGTAGACGCTCACTGGGAACTGATTCCGGAGATTAAGAAGCTTCGTGATGAGGTGGCACCAGACACACTGCTGACCATTAACGGAGATATTCCGGACCGTCAGACCGGCTTGAAGCTCGCTGAGCAATATGGAGTGGATGGCATTATGATTGGGCGTGGTATTTTCCAGAATCCATTTGCGTTTGAGAAGGAGCCGAAGGAACACAGCAGTGAGGAATTGCTTGAACTGCTGCGGCTTCATCTAGATCTCCATGATCATTATTCAGCGCAGGAGCCACGTTCGTTCAGCCCTCTCGCCCGCTTCTTCAAAATATATGTCCGTGGATTCCGAGGGGCAAGTGAACTCAGAAACAGCTTAATGAACGCCAAATCAACAAGTGAAGTGCGTACATTGCTTGATGAGTTTGGAAGCAAGGATCATGATGAGGTAGAGGAACGCGGAAATTAAATTACCAAGTTGGGGATGGGCTGTTAGTAGACATTGAAAACATAGGAGGATATATGTCCTGGAGTAAATTGAAGCAACAACTGGAGAGCTTCCGCTGTCCTGCGTTAGACGGAAGGGTCGAATACCGAGCGACCAGTTACCGTTATTTGCTTGATAAACCTGGAATTTGTTATATAACTGTAGATAAGAAGAACATACTCAATATGAATGATATCATTAGTCCAATCAAATGGTATCAGTCGGAGCAGGAAATTAAGAATGATCCAGATATCCAAGTTCCTATCAGCAATGAAGAAATTGAAGCGGTCAGAAAAGATACTAATGGGAATGTTCCGGAGGCTCGTCTACAAGTAATTGCAAGAGGTAGAAAAATATCAGAGCATGCAAAGGAGCTTTTGTCAGCACAGGCCTCATTAAGCAAGTCTAATTTTAATGTTGTAGCTAATAAGTTTTTAACTACTTCTATAGAGGAAAGCTTAGAGAGTAATGATATCTTATTGAATATTCTAGCTTTAGTGGACAGACGAGTAGGAAAAAAGCGAATTTTAAACATGACCGGGAAGATGAAGTTAAAGCATCCCATTGTGCAGTATTTTTATGAACTACGGCGTAGCACTCTATGAAAATAAATAACTTTCATTGATGTTGGCACATCGTGTCAGGGTTTGTGACAAACTTGTGCTGAAAACATGAATGAAGATTTGAAAGAAACCGGGGAATAGGTTGAATGGAAAACGGGACAAGCCCGCTTTCATCATGTCTTTTCCCTGTTTTTATATCGTCTATATTTTGAAAATAATAATGTCGTTGTTTTGCTCGGGTTTGACAAACTAAAACCACCGAACTACACTAAAAATGAATGGTTTATTCATTATTGATCGAGGGTGTTTATTATACAGGCGAAAAAAGATGAAGTGAAAAAAGAAATTGAATCAGCCGCTTTAAAGGTGTTTTTTCGAAAAGGCTTTGTAGATGCCAAAATGAGCGATATTGCGGATGAAATCCAAATTTCAGTCGGAAATATTTATACTTATTTTAAAAATAAAAAGGAGTTATTTTATTCGGTTGTTCCGCCGTCTTTAGTGGAATATTTGAAGAATGTGTTAGTGGAAAGCATTCATATCGATAACCAAACTTTTTTTGAAGAAACCAATAACGAAAAAAAATCTGCCATTGTTCAGGAACAAATCAACCTATTAACTCAATATAGCATGCAGATCGTCATTATTTTCGAAAAAAATAAAGGGACGATTTACAGCGATGCAAAAAAAGAACTGATCGATCTGATGATCGAAACCAAGAAGCCTTATTTGAAAAAAAATTATAAAAGATATGAAATCGGAACTGATGAAAATATGATTTTGCTGAACATCATTGCCAATAATGTCATCCATATGACTTTGGATTTATTGAAGAGGGATATGAGCGCCGATAGCCGGAAACGGGTTTTTGAGGCACTTAGCCTATACAGGCTGCATGGACTAAAAAGCTTGAATGAATAATGTCGACAAGTAGGCGGATATTTGCGGGACGGTCCATCATTTTTCTGGCATCAAGACAGTCCCTATATTTTTTTATCCCAAAAATGAATAGATAATTCATTATTAAACACCATGAGCGCAGCAGGAGGGAGAAACGATGGGAACAGGTTAAGCACTTAAGAACTGCAATGTGATTTATGGAGACGCGAAAAAAGACGTTGAAAAAATGATGACGATTTTAATTCACGAAGACGGGCTGATTCAGGAGATCGGGAAGACAAGCGATTTGTCTATCCCCAGCCATTATCAAACGATTGATGTAGCGGGGAAATATGTGATGCCTGGCCTCATTAATGCGCACGTCCATCTTTTTGCAGATGGAAAGCCATTTACGCTGTCTGCAAGCGAAGGGCTGCTGAATTTTGCATTCCATCATATTTTGGATACGAGGCTGGGCCGAAGTGTGTTAAAAAAACGGGTGAAGAAAAATGCACTGACGGCACTGCATTCCGGTGTAACCACGATGCGCAGCGTCGGCGAGTTTTTTTATACTGATGTACAGCTTCGAGATGAAATTAATACAAACCGGTTTGTTGGCCCCAATCTTTTGGTGTCCGGGTATTTCCTGAGCGTAACGGGTGGTCATGGGGCACCCTATTTGGCTTTGATCGGCGATTCGCCATGGGAAGCGAGAAAAAATGTAAGGCTCAATGTGAAAAACGGAGTAGATATAATCAAAATATGCGTGACTGGCGGGGTTACCGATGCCAACATGGTCGGTGAAGCAGGCCGCTTGCAAATGACGGAGGAAGAGGTTGCCGCCATCTGCGAGGAAGCCCATAAAATCGGTATGCGTGTAGCGGCCCATGTGGAAAGTACCGAAGGCGTAAGAATCGCGCTAGAGGGCGGGGTGGATACCATTGAACACGGTGCGGAGATGGATGAGGAGATCATAAGTCTGTACAAAAACAATCCTAGGGCATTAAATGGCTACACCGCCTTGATTCCTACGATGCAGGCTGCGTATCCCGCTGCGAAATTGGACACGAGCCTAACGAAGGTGAATGAGACTGTTAAGGAAAATTCCCGGCTTGTGTACGACTCGATGTTGAAGGGACTGCGACAGGCTGTGGAACATCATATCAAAATTGGGGTTGGAACGGATGCCGCAATGTCTTACGTCACCCACTATGATATTTGGCGGGAACTGGACCACTTTATGAGACAAACGAAACTGAACGCGGGTCAGGTCATCGAACGGGTAACAAAATCTAATGCGGAAATCTTAGGCATTGATCACCTTACAGGGAGCATTGATGTCGGAAAACAGGCGGATTTAATCGTGATGGAGCAAAACCCTTTGAACAACATAAAAGCTTTGTCGGATGTAGCTATGGTCATGGTCAAAGGCAATCTTATACAAACACCATCGGTGACCAGAATTCGAGAAGTGGACGAGCTGCTTGATTCCGTTTGGTAAAATTAGACCCACCCCGTAAACTCCAGTATAGACGCTTTTGCAGATTGCGCTTCGGATTGCGCCCCTTTACGCCATTCTTTTGGCGGCTTTCCCATAAGCCTGGAAAAGCAACGGTTGAAGCTGGAAATGGAATGAAAACCGACTTGTTCGGAGATCGAAAGAATAGAATCCTCCGTGCTTTTTAACTGCTTGCAAGCCTCTTCGATTCGGGTGCTGTTTAGGAAATCGAGAGGCGACGTCCCCATAATTTCATGGAATTTTCTTCGAAAATGAGTTGTACTTAAATGGCACAGGTCGGCCAAAAAATCCATGGTAATGGGGTTCATATAGTTTTTCGTGATGTACTCCAGAACCGGAGAAATGACAAAATCGCTTTTCAGACTATGCTCTGTTTCTTGATCTGCCAACAGTTCATTCCTGGAATGAATTCTAAGGAGTTCTATGTAAAGGGATAGCAATAAGCCGTAGGCACTTTCCTGATAGTAAGGATTCTGCTGTTTTAATTCCTCTACGATTGAAGTCGCAAGTGTATAAACCTTGGGATGTTGCTCCTTATCCAATATACAGTTCATACCCTTAACCACCCACAAATTCGGCTCGAAGTTGCTGTAAGCACTTTTAAATGAATGTTGAAAGAGATCCTCTGGCGAAAAAAAGATATAAGACCAAAGACTGGCTGTATTTGGCGAACTATACGTGGTATGAGGAAGATACCTGGGGATGAAGGTCACATCGCCCGCTTTGAAGGGTACAGAATCTCCTTTGATCTCCATGATGCCGCTATCTGAATAGCATATACCAATCTCTAAATGGTTATGGAAATGGAGATGCTCACTTTTAATATCTGAAATCTTCCAACGCTCACCGCTTAATAGCAAGACAGGGAAATTTATAGGCAAGCTGTAGTGCCGATATTCTATAACGGGCTTCTTTTTTCTGGGCATATTCAATACCCCCATGACTTTGATTTTAACCAGCAGATATACATCAGGATTTTGCAAAATTCGATTCCAATCGCTCCAAGGTGCAATATATAGACGAACTAGACCATTTCGATCTATATACTGTTTATTGGAAGTCGCTTATTGGATTTTTGCAAAATCATCACATAAATGATTGGAATTGCACAGTTTTGTTGCGAATATGCTTAGATAGAGACTATTTTACTGCGTACAATGGAATAAGTAAAGCGTTTTCAAAACGGTGACGAACAGCTCTCAAGCGCCTTTGGGGGCGTGTGCGAAAGAGAGGAGAACATAGATGCTTCAATTAACTTATGACAAGGAAGAGATGTTAATAGTTATCGACAAAGTCGTCAGAAAAACAATGGCGATGGATTTGACGTGGGACTGGCCTTGCGGTGTGGCTTATTATGGGGTATCCAGAGCCTATACAAAAACTGGAAATAAAGAGTATTTGAATATGCTTGTGCAATGGGCAGATGAATATATCGAGCTGGGGCTGCCGCATTGGACGGTAAACACATGTGCTATGGGTCATATGCTGATCACATTGTATGAAGAAACAGGGGACCAGAAATATTGGGATATTGTGATGAGCAAGGTGGATTATATTCGGAACCATGCTCTCAGGTTCGGAGACAATGTTCTGCAGCATACGGTATCCGTTGCTAATGATTTTCCAGAACAGGCATGGGCGGACACATTGTTTATGGCGGCATTTTTTCTGCTCCGTGTAGGAACCAAATTAAAGGATGAGGAAATGATCCAGGACGCCTTAAACCAATATTACTGGCATATCAAATACCTGCAAGACCCTAGTAGCGGTTTCTGGTACCATGGCTACAATAATGTCAAGCAGGATCACATGTCCGGATTTTTCTGGGGGAGAGCGAATGCTTGGGGAGCCTATACCATGTCGCAAGTTAAAATTCATTTGAAGGACTGGTATTTATATCCGCAGTGCATGGACGTGGAGTGTTCGCTTCGGGATCAACTGGCGGCACTAAAGGGTGTTCAAACGGAGAACGGCCTATGGCGGACGGTACTGGATGACGAGGAGTCCTACGAGGAGGTGTCTGCATCTTGCGGAATCGCGGCAGCCATGATCAATAACGGCAATCCGCTGCATACCAAATACGTGCAAAAGGCATTGGACGGCATCTTGAACCATATTAGCGAGGACGGACGGGTACTAGGTGTGTCGGGCGGCACAGCGGTTATGAAAGATCGGGATGGGTATCGCAATATTCCAAAAGACTGGATTCAGGGCTGGGGACAAGGCTTGGCGTTGGCTTTTCTATCCGATATGTTGAATTAGGAGGGATCGAAGTTGTCTAAACAAACAACGGGGGCCTTTACACTACCGGGAGAATCTGGTTATGAGGCGCTGACCCTAAAATTAGCTGAACGGTGGGGTGCCGATGTCATTCGTGATAGTGACGGCACGCAATTGTCCGACGAGATTATTAACGCTGGGTACGGCATATATTCGACAATCTGTATCATCAGAGATCATAACGAGTGGGCGTCCCACAATCTTGACAAGCTGCAGCAGTGTTTTTTAATTACAAATCCGAAGGTAGCTGTACAAGATTATGTATCCATCTATCTGATGGAGGATTTTTTTGCTGAACAATTCAAAGTTAATGATTCCAAAGAGGCGTTTAACTATTGGCAGGTTTTTGACAGAACGACCGGGGAGGAAGTTCCAAGAGAACAGTGGAATTATGAAAGGGAATCCGGAAATGTAGTCATTACCGGAATTGTTCCTTGGCATAAATACACCGTAAGCTTCATGGCCTACCGGATCTGGGAAGAGATTTCCATGTACAATCACACAACGAATCATTGGAACAAAGAGCATTTGATGCAGATTGATCCCGTCTATGTAGAAACGCAAAAGTATCTGCTGGATTGGATGGAAGATTGGTGTCTCCATCATAAGGAAACCACGGTTGTTCGGTTTACCTCCTTATTTTATAATTTCGCCTGGATCTGGGGCAGTAATGAGCGCAATCGCCATCTGTTCTCTGACTGGGGTTCATACGATTTTACGGTAAGTTCAAGAGCGCTTGATCTGTTTGCCAAGAAATACGGGTATTCGATGACTGCCGAGGATTTTGTGAATGGTGGGAAATACCGCGTCAGTCATATCCCGGCTGAGCAGCGCAAGCTGGATTGGATGGCATTTATCAATGATTTTGTAATCGAATTTGGCAAGAAATTAATTGACATTGTGCATAGGCACGACAAGCTGGCCTATGTTTTCTATGATGACAGTTGGGTTGGTATGGAGCCTTACAATGACCGTTTTCAAGAGTTTGGATTTGACGGGTTGATTAAATGTGTGTTCTCAGGTTACGAGGCGAGACTTTGCTCAGGTGTAAAAGTGAATACGCATGAGATTCGGCTGCATCCATACTTATTTCCGGTTGGTTTAGGCGGACTTCCTACCTTTATGGAAGGGGGGAACCCCACGCTGGATGCCAAAAAGTATTGGATTAATATTCGGCGCGCCTTGCTGCGGGAGCCTATTGACCGGATTGGACTGGGCGGATATTTGCATCTTGTAGAGCCTTACCCGGATTTTTGCGATTACATCGAAAAGATTGCCAATGAGTTCAGAGAAATTAAGGAACTGCACCATGAAGGCAAGCCCTATCACATGAAGACGAAGGTAGCTATTCTGCATAGTTGGGGAAAATTGAGATCGTGGACATTGTCCGGACATTTCCATGAAACGTATATGCATGATTTGATTCATGTCAATGAGGCTTTATCCGGATTGCCGATTGAAGTGCAATTCATTGATTTTGAAGATATCCGTCAGGGAATTCTACAGGATTGTGATGTAGTGATCAATGCCGGCTCTGCTGGTTCAGCATGGAGTGGTGGGGAGTACTGGAATGACAACAAGTGTGTGGACTTACTGACGAAATGGGTTTATGAGGGTGGTACCTTTATTGGCATCAACCAGCCTTCTGCGGTTGAAGGTCACGACAGCTTTTTCAGAATGGCACATGTTCTTGGACTGGATGAGGATACAGGCTCCAGAGTAGGTCATGGAAGATGGACTTATGAGGTTAGGGATGAGCATGGATTGGTGCCTGAAGGAGCCAGTATAACGCCAAAGAATAGCATTTATCTTACTGATGGGTCAGCTGCGGTAGTGGAAGAAACGAGTGGTATGATAACACTGTCTACTCATGCCTTTGGTAAAGGAAAGGGGATATACCTTCCTTCTTTCGAATTCAGCTGGGAAAACACAAGGTTGCTGCTGAATTTGATTCGCTTTGCAGGCAATGAGTTACATGAAACGAAGTACATTACGGATAACCTATATACAGAGTGTGCTTATTATCCAGAAAGTAAAATGTTGGTTGTTATTAACAATAGCGATCAACTTCAAAGAACGACGATTGAAACGGAATATGGCAAACAAACCATGGAATTAGAACCGTATGACACCATGATCACCCATATCGGCTTAACAAAATCGGTATAGGAACGGAAAATAATGAGAAGTAGCGGTATCAAGCCCTCCTTTATTTTAAGGAAGGGCTTTTTGTTCCAGCACCTCCAGAAAATCAAGCCAATTTACCGGGGATTTTGTCCATTCAAAAGTATCTACTCCATCATTAACTATAAGTAAAACAATTAAGGAGATGATTTCTTTGAGAAAGGCAACCTTAATGAAAATTAAAAAAACAGAAGCAAAGTTGGGAAAAAAACTGAAAAAAAATAGTCACGTGATTATGAATCTTAAAAAAGCCATTCGTGTAACTCAACTTGGAGATGGGTTCGCACGATTCACTTTCGCACCGATCACTATTTCTCCTAATAGCTTTAGAAGCACTACGATTAACGGTAACGCCTACAATCTGATTAGCGGTGCATGGACTTTCTCTGGAAATGAACAAGGGTTTCTTCTCAATAATTATTCCGCGGCCGAAGACAGATGGGTATTTACTGCATGGAATCCAACTGGATTCACAAGAACGGTATCCTATGCTGTTATCGCCAAACGGAAGCCATGATTCAAATGTCATAGCTAGTAAAGAAAAGGAGCTTGCAGGTTCCTTTTCTTTACTAGAATGTAAATGAATAGACCAAAGATCTCCTAAAGGGTGTGAAGTTTTCTGGATTCTGCCTTAAAAGCCTTTTTACCTTATAATTTTTGATAGTGGTTTAAGAGGTGCTCAACTCTATCTTTAATAATCTGTTTTAAAGATTCAGGCTTCACTGATCGTACATAATGACCATATCTCATAAAATAATGAGCGATAAATTCTTCTTCTCCTGGATTATAGAATCCCTTAATGACTGTCTTATCACCATTTTCTATTTTCATAGAAGGATAATGTTCTTTATAAAAAATATCCTTGGCTTGTTCTACAATCTCTACTTCAAAGTCAATGCTCTTCTCAGTTTGATACATTTCTAATGAACGACTAAGAAGTTCATCTATAGAAAAGCGAGAATTGTTCTCCTCTTCTATAAGGGTTATTCGATCACATCTGAAAACTCTATATTTATTCGTATGTAACTCTATTCCAGTAGCATACCATTGACCAAACTTAGCGGAAATTTTGAAAAATTGAATATAGTAACTTTTTTTCTGATTATTTTTTACATATTTAACTTTACAGGTACTCTCATTAAGAATGCTTGTTAGAATTTTATCTAAATAACGACTAACATGATTATGCTGATATGTTTCAAATTGTAAAACCTTTTTCATTTTATGAATCTGGTTTATTTGTATTTTAGAAAGACAGTGTTCAAACTTTTCATTCAGTTGATTAACACTTAAATGAAAGGGGGTGGATTGATAAGCTTCTAACGTCAACATTGCAAAGTACAGAGCATACACTTCATCCATCGTAAAAATAATGGGGGATAACAATCTATTTTTTAGGATACCATATCGTCCATGTCTGCCATGTTCCGAAAAAATAGGCATACCTAATTGTTCCAATGAACTAATATCACGTAGAGCTGTACTTTTTGAGATATGGTATTTATCCATTAGGTCATTTAAATTAAAAAACTCTCGACTGTTTAAGTATCTGATCATGTCATTTAATCTTTCCGATTTCTTCATCTAAATCTCCTTATAAAGGTGTCATGTTTTGATACCTTTTTGTATGATAATAAGTTCAAGGGAATATATCAAATTCATAAGATATCTGACTAAAAGCACATATAAAAGGAGATTGATACCATGAGTACAACATTAGAAGTAGCTATTTTCTTATCCATGAACGGAAAGGCAAAAGAAGCTATACATTTTTACAAAAAACACTTCAGCGCAGAGGAATTGTTTCTTGTTACCTATCAAGACATGGCCCAACGTGACAGCTCCATACAGCTTACGGATGAAAATAAAAATTATATTTCTCATTCAGTCTTATCCATCGGAAAAACAAAAGTAATGATAGCAGAAGATACAATGAATCCCAGTGAAGAATATACAGTAGGGAATAATACTTCATTATGTATTCAAAGTGCTGACCTAGAAGAAATTAAACGTTTTTATGATAGCTTAATTACAGATGATCGAGTGAAAATTATTGTGCCTTTATCTAATAATGTGTTTAGCCAAGCCTACGGTATTATTGAAGACCCATTCGGTATTCAAATACAATTAATGTTTGATAATCGATTATAATAAAAAAGCATATTGTATGTTCCATGTTTCATAATTGGATAATAAATGGGCAGAAGTAAAAACTAAAATGGGAAAACCTAAGATACCGCAGCAGAAAAGGAGCCACTATGACGGAGAAAAAAGAAATAGCAGATCAAATAGGGTGGAACTTCGACAACAGTTACTCTCGTTTGCCGGAATCATTGTTTACAAAGCTCAACCTAACTCCTGTCCGCTCACCAAAGCTGATCATTCTTAATCATCCGTTGGCAGCATCACTGGGGTTGAACGGCACGGCGCTGCAAGGGAATGATGGCGTAGCGGAGCTGGCCGGCAACCAGGTTCCTGAAGGGGCTATGCCTCTTGCTCAAGCTTACGCAGGGCATCAATTCGGGCATTTTAACATGTTAGGAGACGGACGTGCTCTGCTGCTTGGCGAACAGATCAATCCCTTGGGTGAACGGGTTGATATTCAGCTCAAGGGCTCAGGCAGAACGCCATACTCCCGTGGTGGTGACGGTCGTGCGGCACTTGGTCCGATGCTTCGCGAATACATCATCAGTGAGGCGATGCATGCGCTAGGTATTGCTACCACCCGCAGCTTGGCGGTCGTATCCACGGGTGAGTCGATCATCCGGGAAACCGAGCAGCCCGGAGCCATTCTGACCCGTGTGGCTGCCAGTCATCTTCGCGTCGGAACCTTTCAATACGTCTCAGCATGGGGCACGTCTCAAGATCTCCGTGCTCTGGCTGATTATACATTGGAAAGACACTACCCGGAAGTTGCCAATGACGAAAACCGTTACCTTTCACTTCTTCAGGAAGTGATTAAGCGTCAGGCCGAGCTGATTGCCAAATGGCAGCTAGTTGGTTTTATTCATGGGGTGATGAACACCGACAATATGACCCTTAGCGGAGAAACCATTGATTATGGACCTTGCGCCTTCATGGATACCTATGATCCTGAGACGGTGTTCAGTTCCATCGACAGGCAGGGACGCTATGCTTATGCCAATCAGCCGCATATTGCTGCGTGGAATCTCGCGAGATTTGCTGAGACGCTCTTGCCACTGCTGCATGACAACAGGGAGCAGGCTGTCACACTGGCTGAGGATGCAATTTCAGATTTTGTAAAAATGTTTCACCATCATTGGCTTGCAGGAATGCGGGCGAAGCTAGGGATCTTTAACGAAGAGCAGGAGGATGAATCTCTTATTGAGGAGCTTCTGAGTATCATGCAGAAGCATCGTGCCGACTACACCAATACCTTCCGTGCCCTAACTTTGAACAAGCTGGAGGATACGGTTCTGTTCAGCACTGCGGAATTCACCCAGTGGCACGAGCAGTGGCAGGCGAGGCTGGGCAGACAGCAGGAATCACAAGCCTCCTCGTATCAGCTGATGCGCAGCAGCAATCCTGCAATCATTCCACGCAACCACCGGGTAGAAGAAGCACTGGAAGCTGCGGTGGAACGAGAAGACTACCGTGTGATGGAGCGGCTTCTTGAAGTTCTTTCGAACCCTTATGCCTACTCTACCGAACAGGAAATTTACTCTACATTGCCTGAGGAATCCACCTGTCCTTACCGAACCTTTTGCGGTACCTGATGTGGAGCGAACTATTTGAAGATAACCTATATTATGCGTTGGTGGAGAAGATAGCCAATCTCTCACCAACGCATTTTGTTTTTATAGTGGTAGGTTGCGACTGATTAATCCAGTTCCTGACCGTCATTTTCGATCTGTATGTGTCCGCAATAAAGACATTGATGCGTACAGTTCTGCGTAAGAGCAGGCTGGCCTTCGATGCGCATGTCGCTTTTTCCGTTCAGCCAAGGCATCGTAAGGACAGGAATACACGGTGCCTTTTTCACCCCATAAATATCGACCATCTCACTGGCTTGCACAGCCGGATTCAGCGGACTGGAGCAATTCCCAAAAGATTTTATGTTCACTCCGGGCACATAATCTCCAATATTCATCTGAGCTTTATTTTTGACATACACCCCATGGCTAAAAGGGCGCTTCAAACGCGTGGGCTGTGTACCGTAACTACAGCTTAAAATCGCACCTGCCACGACATAGCTTTTTTTCGCACCTGTTCCAGGCTGCACACTTGCTTCTTCCATACGGATTATTCCTCCTTTGTGGCCATCTCTACTTTTTGCACACGAACACCTGTAAATGGACGACGCAGCAGACTTTCCGCTACCGCGAGATTGATATAGATACGTGCTTCCAACAAGCCGGCAATCCGAAATATAGAGGATTCGATTTTCCCGTGTTTAAGTACCAATTGCTTCAAGGTGTGGTCGGGATACCACTCGGTTTGTGAGGAAAGACAATCCACCACAGGTGGACGCAGTACCCAGTACACATCCTGCCTGGCTTTCTGAAAATCGGTAAGTATAGCGGCCTTCCATTCCAGCTCCGGCATATATTTTTCCAACAGGGCTTTCATGGAGTCTGAAACCAGTGGCAAAGGGAACTCCAGAAAATCCGGATATACGGTTCGTGGATCTGTATGTACTGCTAGAAACAGGGGAGTATCCTCCGCCTGAAGGGTATGACCCGAAAGGATATCCTCCACCTGCAAGGGAGACAGGGGCGCAGTCTCCACCCGATGCTTTACGCGCTCGTCCACCATGAGTCGGTAATACCTCATGACATCCACTCCCCTTTACTCACTGCATCTGTTATCTGTGTAGCCAGGGGCGCTTCTATAGCAGCAAGGCCAATGGCTTCGCTTAGTTGGTCATCTGTAAAGCTTACCCGGTGTAGTTTTGCTCCTGTAAAATTAGCGTTTACTAAACATGCACCTATAAACGAAGCGTCAGTAACATCGGCTCCTACAAAGCAGGCACCTGTTAGATCCGCGCCGTTAAATAAAGCTCTTTGCAGCGCGGCATCTTGGAAAGTAGCTCCTTGAAGCTGTGCATGTTGAAAACTAGCTCCCTGTAAATTAGCTCTTGTAAAATTCACTCCATCCAATCCTAACGGTTCCCAATCCAGCCAAGCATCCGATCCATATTCGCTATTGCTTATTACTTCGTCCAGTACAGCCTCTTGCAGGGAACAGCCACTGAAATCGGCTCCGTGAAGCAGGCTGTGTGAAAGGTCGGTTCCATCTAGCTGAGCTTCTTGCCATACCGTGCCTACGAGGATACAGTGATGCAATCGACTTTGTTGCATCCCGATCTGGCGAAAGACTGTATAGCGAAAATCCAAGGAACTGTAATCTCCATCCGACAGTTGAACTTGAGACAGTGCTTGGTAGCTGTAGGCCGATTCTTCTTTTTCCTCCAGCCAAGACTTTACTATGTTTGCATCCATGGGTCTCCGATCTTCCCGATACACGGAGACACTATGATCCATATACTCTCCGACGCGAATCTCAAAAGCTTCTTCACGATCCAACGCCTCAAACTCTGGTAGGTGGACTGCTTGCTTCATAGCCTGACGAACTAGACTAACGATCATCGTATGAAGATATCCCGCTGCTTCCAGCATGATCTGTTCCAATTCAAGTTCGGAAAGGGAGACTTGTTGCTTCAAAGTTTCAGCCCCAAGTTGTTCACGTAATTGAGTCCAATAGAGAAAAATCCAACTTGCATCGTACTCCAACTGAACGGGCTCAGCATCAAGCATCCATAAGGCATCCGTAGCTTCAACAAGATAAACGGGCTTCTGTTCAAGCCATGTGGTGCGCAGCATAGAGTAGGTGATGTAACCGATATGACCTTTACGGCCTGTAAATTGTTTTTGCCGAACCAGCTCACAAAAGGCGCGAAAATGTTCTACTATATGCTGTAATCTTTGTGTTTGTGTTGATTTACATGTCAACGCCCATTCTTTGCGAATGAAAGACCAAGCCTGATGAAGAGCCGTTTGTTGTTGATCTAACACATCTGTTTGCTTTTCCATGTCTAATCATCCTTAATTCGACTTCACTTCGCTGCCTTTCATATCCGCCGATCCGCTTAATTCAATATGACTACCATTACAATCCATACGGAGCTGACTACCTGCGGACAGACTCATCGTCTTTCCCGCAGACAGGCTGAGATTGCCTCCCGCCGTAATATTCACCTGTTTGCTGCTCGCAATATGAATGCCTTCTTTATCGTCCAGTTTGATATAAATAGCGCCGTCCTTACCTGTAACGACCAGTTCATCCGGTCCCAGTCGAATTTCCTTGCCATGCGGGGTACGCCATATTTTCATTTGCGGATTGGAAAAATGGTTATGCGTACTCTTGCGATCTGCCCTTCTCACGGCACTACCTGCAACGCCGTCTTCTTCCCGACTACCGGGGAAATAGAGGGAAACTGAATCGCCTTTTTCTGGCATGACGTACCAGCCGGTATGGCCACCGCCACTGTACACAGTAGAATAGTTGAACCAGTGTGCTTGGTTTGTGTCCTGTTGTTCATCACAATCCAGATGAATGCGCACCTGATCCTGACGTACGTCCAGCACAATACCGCTTAATGAGGCTCCTGCCAGCTTATCCTGGTAGTAGCCTTTTTGCCGAAATCCCTGGTAAGAACCCAACACATACTGATGCCGCAGCAGTCCTTGACTCATGGCGGTGTAGGCTTCCATCACATACAGGTTATGCCCCTGAAAATTCAACTGAGCGCCCAAGTCGAGTACCTCATCCGTTTCTACCTCATAAAAAATAAAATCGTGTTCACTCAGTTGGGTTTGCTCATTCTCCTGAAAATAACGAAAAGGAAGCAATTGCTTACGTACGGTATAACGGGTATGATCCAGTATCGCCTGTGCAGGGCTGTCCTCAATACCAAAATAAAATTTGGGACTGTCAAAACGGGCTACAGGCATCAGACTCGTATGATAACGGGAGGCTATGCGTCTTAAAAACGCCCAGTCTGTCTCCTGATACTGAATGGCAAGCCGTCCGATGGCTTCTCCGCCGGTAGCCCCGTCGATCACATCCAGTCCTTCATAGTCCTTACCTATGTGCTCCAGCATTTGAGGAATCGTCATTTTCGTATACTGAAAAGAACGAGTACGCTGCTTCATGTCCATCCGGTAAGTATGGGAAATAGCTTCCACCTCCAGATAGTACACACCTCGCACGACTTTTACCTCGACCGAGAGGGCAATCCCACTAAATAGCGGTTTGCTTGCGCCAGATTCATCTTGTTGACTGACTTCAATGATGGTATTTTTTTCTGTCGTTTCCACATAACTGTCTTGCAAGTCTTCGGGGATAATACCTGTAAAATAAAGCCGAGTATGCTCGTTAATTTTTTTCGTTAAGGTAAGCTCCTCCAGATCAATTTGTTCATAAGGGTGAATTTGAATTTGATCGTATCCCAGACTCATGGTGTAGTCATTCCTTTCTCATTTGTAGAATAGATGGAGGGTGGAAGGACAGAAAGGGATTGAACCCAGTATTCTGCTACAGGTAACCAGACTTCGAGATCTGCCTCCAGACAGCTAAAGGAACCTATGACAACTCGTCCATTATGGATGAAGAGCAGCATTTTGTTGTATAGATTACCGTCGATCCCCGCCGCCACAAAACGAATCTGCCCAACTGAAAGTCCGGAACAGTTGGTGACCATTTCGGTACCTAACCAGTTGCGAATCGGTTGTACAGACCGTAAAATATCCGCCATTTGCTCTACAAAATCAGGCAGTTCTTCCGCTTCCAGAGCGGTATCTGTAGGATTAAAAGTGATATTGATGGTCTCCTCAGATGAGGTATAAATGACCTTTGGTCGATGCTCTGAAGGATATTTGATTATAGCTTGCTCCATTGGCATAGGAGTAAAGGACTTGGGGATGTAGAAACCAATCTCTCCGTGTAGTATTGTAATGGGCTCCAACGTGAGATAATCATTTTCAATATGAAGTAGCTTTGTTTCTTCAAACATGGAACCGTCCAGTTCCGATTTCTGGGTTTGAGCTGAGATGGATTTCACATTACCGTTATTAGCTGTCTTCTGATCCACCATTTTAGCTTTGAGGCTAAGTATATGCTCGTCTAGATAGTTCATAGAAAGCCCCCTTTTAGAAAAATACACGTTTGTACTTGAATATGTAAAGATGGGAGGAGATATTTAAGTACAGAACCAACATATGTATTTATCGGTTAAAAGAGAGATTTAGTTTACAAAATGAACCATTCGTTGGGGGGACATTGTTCGATTTTAGATTCTATTTCATTCCATAACGCCTTTTTGCCGTAATAATTCGGTTGTAGTACTCCAAAGTAGGCGTTGCATCTTGCTATCCCCACCAGGATATGCCGGCACAATCAGCTTACCAGTACCAACATTAAAATACCCGCCTGTCACTTCTTGATATTGGGATTCTGTTGCTAAACGAATAATAATTTCTGCTCCTCTCCGTGGGTCTCCGATATGCAAAGCGTTCAATATTTTTGCAAGTACCGAAGAAAATCCTAACTCACGGCCAAGGCCGGTAACGTTAAAGCCTGGATTAAGTGCGTTAACTACGATTCCGGTTCCATCCAATTGACGTCCAAGTTCTTCTGTAAACATGATATTAAGAAGTTTAGTCTTTCCGTATATCTTAGATGAACCTCTTGCGGTAAATGCAGATGTATCTATTAAATCCTCCGGTAATTTTAATTCACCATGGTTGCGTGACGCTTCAGAAGCTACATTGACGATCCTAGCATTTGTGGATTCCATTAGTGAATTGAGTAGTGTATGCGTTAACAGCCACGGGGCAAGATAGTTTACGGCTATCATTTCTGCCAAACCCTCTGAGGTTATTCGCTGTTCAAATCCATGTAATCCAGCATTGTTCACTAATACATCAATCTTTGGATAATTAGCTTTAATTTCATCCCCAATACGTTTGACATCTTTCATAAGAGACAGGTCCCCGAAAAAAAAGTCTACCTTTGTACTTGGCGCCAAGTCTCTCAGAATATTTCTAGTCGTTTCAGCACGCTTTTCATTTCTGGCTGTTAAGACTAGATGTGCTCCGCGTTGGGCTAATTCAATTGCTACCCATTGTCCAAGACCGTTAGTAGCACCAGTGATTACAATAATCGGGTATGTCGACATATACATCATCCTCCAAATTCTCGATCTAATTACATTCTTATTCATGTCCACGCTTTACGGTTGTGGATGCTTTATACTGTAGATCTTCTGCTTGACACTTACCAAAGTTGAAAATATGATTGACATATATCAAGTATATGTATTTTGATTGATATATGTCAAATATATTCGTACTAATTTGAATAAGGTGGAGACATATGGATAATAAAACTCAACATCCAAATTCTACAAGAGAGAAATTAGAACTGAATCTTGGTGAACAACTTAATGCACTTATAAGCGCGTCACATGCACTCAATGTAAAAACTGCGGCACTTTTCGATCCATCATTACAACCTGCGGCTTTTCTGATCGTACGCTGTCTTCTTTCATACGGCCCGGTAAGCGCTACATTTTTGGCAGAATCCACCGCTATGGATCGAAGCTCTGTCAGCCGTCTTGTTACTCAGCTTAAGCAATTGGAATATGTAAAAAGTGAAACTCACCCTGAGGATCGCCGGGGTGTGTTGATATCCCTGACAGCTAATGGTCGTGGAAAAGCCTTGGAAGCTTTAAAAGAAAAAGAAAAAGAATTTTATCAACGTATTTCAACATGGGAGGATTCCAAACTTGAAGCATTTATTGGGATGCTGAATTGTTTTAACGGTCAAGATTGTGAGGATTAATGAGTTTAGACATAAAGCATCGTATGATGAAAATAGGAGGTATTCAAAAGTGAAAGAAAAAAATGTTAGGGAAATTAGGGTATCTGATTATCATGACATTTATTTGTTGAACCAAGATTTTAACCCCAATCTATATCTATTTCCTGAAGAAAAAGTAAAAGAGAAGATTGAATTGATTACAAAGGAATCAAAAGATATGATCTTTGTTTATGAAGAAAATAACGAGGTATTAGGATATATTCATGGAAGCCCATATGAATTACTTTTTTCCGAATATTTGGTAAATATATTAGGATTTGTCGTTAAAGAAAAGTATAGAAATCAAGGTGTAGGTAGCATGTTGATTGAGCGTCTTGAACAGTGGGGAAAGTCCCATGGATTTTCTGGGATCAAACTATTATCTCACCCAAGTCGGATACAGGCTCACAGGTTCTATGAACGACGTGGCTATATGTTTACCAAGGATCAGAAAAATTTTATAAAAAATCTCAAATAAATACATATTCATTCATCATTGAATAAGCGGGTTCAAAAGCCTGATCTTTAGCTAGGCTTTGAACCCTTCAATTTTATAGATGAGATCCGCCACTTGCATCAATCCATTGACCAGTTATATCTTCATCTGGGATTTCAAATAGACTTAATATCGTGATATTTATCATTGAAGAAATATGTTTGTTTAGCACTCTAATGCATTACATTAAATTGACCATTGTTCAGAAAATATGAATAGCCTTCCTTTCCATTTCATGCATAAAAATGTCTGCTAATTAGCAGTTGTATTTAGGCGTTTTTTGTCATACAATGCATCTAATGCTACGGACTCGGTCTTAGAAACAGTAAGGTTTGGACGGTAAATAGGACGTGGTTTTCTGGTATATTTACGAATCGTGGAACTACTTTGTTGTCGTTCACTCACGACCACGTCAGTCTGAAAAGTTAATAATGTTTGGGGACAGTTTTCCGGATCATTAGCGTTTGATGATGAACATATACGAAGGGGAGCGTTCTTTTGGAATCGAAACAATTAACGAGAGGGCTAAAGCCACGGCACGTTGAGTTGATTGCGCTTGGAGGTACGATTGGCGTCGGTTTGTTTATGGGATCGGCAAGTACGATAAAATGGGCAGGTCCCTCAGTGCTGCTGGCTTATCTCTTAGCTGGGATTATTATGTTTTTTGTCATGCGGATCATGGGGGAAATGCTGATTCTTGAACCGGTGACAGGCTCATTCGCTACATTTGCTCATAAATATATCAGCCCTTTAGCCGGTTTCTTGACCGCCTGGAGCTATTGGTTTTTATGGGTTACCGTAGGGATGGCGGAAGTTACTGCGATTGGGGTATATGTGGGCTACTGGTTTCCAGATATCCCGCAATGGTTGCCGGCTTTGGCAGGTGTAATTATTATTGCATTGGCCAATTTGGCGGCTGTGAAATTTTATGGGGAATTTGAGTTTTGGTTTGCGATGATTAAAATTGTCGCCATTATCTTCATGTTAGTAGTTGGTACGGGGATGATCTTCTTTGGACTCGGTAACGGTGGACAACCGATAGGTCTATCCAATCTGTACAGCCATGGCGGCTTCTTTGCAGGTGGTTTGAAAGGGTTTCTGTTTGCACTCTGTATTGTAACAGCGGCTTACCAAGGGATAGAAATGGTGGGTATTACGGCAGGTGAAGCTGAAAATCCAAAAACGACACTGCGAAAAGCCATTAAAAACATCATCTGGCGTATTCTGATTTTCTACGTGGGTGCAATCTTTGTCATTGTTACGATTTATCCTTGGAACCAAATAGGCGAGATCGGTAGCCCATTTGTTCTGACTTTTGCCAAGGTAGGAATTGTGGCTGCTGCGGGTATCATTAACTTTGTTGTACTTACAGCTGCGATGTCTGGTTGTAACAGTGGTATTTACAGTGCGGGAAGAATGTTATACACGTTGGCTAAGAACGGACAAGCTCCCAAGTTTTTCGGGAAAGTTTCTCCAAGCGGCGTCCCTAGAAATAGTATAATAACGACCATTTCCTTGCTGCTGGTAGGGGTGTTATTTAACTATTTAATGCCTGATTCCAAACTTTTTCTGTATATTTACAGCGCCAGTGTTCTTCCAGGCATGGTACCGTGGTTTGCATTAGCCATCAGTCAATTTAAATTCAGGAAAAAGTGGAAAGACGAAATGAAGGATCACACCTTTAAATCTCGTTTTTTTCCGATCAGTAATTACATTACCATTATCTTTTTGTTGCTTGTGATCGTTGGAATGTGGTTTAATCCAGACACACGCTTGTCGTTGATTGTCGGGGCATCATTCATGGCGATCGTCATTGTTGGATATTTTGTCTTTGGCATAGGAAAGCGGCAGAGAATTGAAGAATTAGAGGAAAACTAAAAGATTGCTAAATACGTAACATTTGCTGAGCGCAATTCAGATGATCCTGAGTTCGCTCGGCTTTTCTTTTACATGACGAGGGAGGAGCTACGGAAGGGTTGTTACTGAGGTATAGAACCGTGTGGTTATCCTGTTCGCACTACAAGTGTAAATATAGAGACAAAAAAAGTGAGAAGGGAAACTGAGAAGTTGATAATTGCAATACTCTTACGGTTAGCCTTAAACTCTGTAATTCCAGAAAATAAAAATATAAACCCTAGAAAAAATTGCGCGATTTTGTATGAGTCCCTATAGGTGTCTGGGTATGCGAGTGATAAAGAGGAAGAGATCATAACAACTACAGCAAATATTAAAGTGAGGATTCTGTAAATATCCATTTTCTTGAACATAGATAAGTTCCCCCTTCCTATTTATTCCTAATGTATTATATTCTAAGGGTAGAATCTTTGAATTACAAATAAATACAAAAAAGAGGAAATAGACAATAGGATGGTACACAGAATAAAGTGAAGGTGTCCCAAGTAATACTTTGGGGACACCTTCAAAATTAAAATCACTTGTACAACTTATGATTTACATAGCTTACATTGTGCTAATGTCAATCACGAATCTATACTTCACATCAGAAGCTAACACTCGTTTGTAGGCTTCGTCAATCTGGTCGGCCGATATCACTTCAATTTTAGGAACAATATTGTGTTTTGCACAAAAATCCAACATTTCCTGTGTCTCACGGATGCCTCCTATCATTGAACCAGCAAATGAACGGCGATGTCCGATAAGGGACATCACATTTAGTGACAACGGCTCCCCAGGGGCACCGACATTCACCAAAGTTCCATCTAGATTGAGTAGTGCAAAATAAGCATCCATATCGATGGCAGCACTTACCGTGTTAATAATCAAATCAAAGTGCCCAGCAAGCTTTTCAAATGTTTCTGGTTCGCTTGTAGCATAATAGTGATCCGCACCAAATTGCAAGCCATCATCCTTTTTCTTTAATGTTTGTGATAGAACGGTTACCTCAGCACCCATAGCATGTGCAATCTTGATAGCCATATGGCCAAGGCCTCCCATTCCCACAACGGCCACTTTCTTATCTGGACCAGCACCCCAGCGGTTCAACGGTGAATAAGTCGTAATACCTGCACAAAGTAATGGAGCAGCCACGTCTAGCTCAATGTTATCTGGAATTTTCACTACAAAATCCTCAGTTACGACAATGTGGGTAGAATATCCGCCTTGTGTAGGCTCGCCGTATTTGTCAACACCAGCATAGGTAGGGACATTTCCTTTAAGGCAGTATTGTTCCTCTCCTTTACGACAGTTCTCACATTCTCCACAGGAATCGACCATACAGCCAACCCCTACCCGGTCACCAACTCTGTACTTTGTAACCTTAGATCCTACCTCCGTGACAATCCCTGCAATTTCATGTCCAGGTACGAGAGGGTAGTTCACTGGTCCCCATTCACCGTGAGCAGTGTGGATGTCAGAATGGCATATTCCGGCATATTTAATTTCAATCAGAACATCGTATGAATCAAGATCCCGTCGTTTAATTTCAGCCGATCGAAACGGTTTGTCTGGGCCATCGACAGCGCGTGCTTTAGCAGTTATCATAAATAGCCTCCTATTATTTGTATTTTTCAAGAGAATGCAGTTATATCGGTATAAATTGAAAACTAGCTGAAGTCGGTTGAAGTTACCCTTCATTCATTTCCATTTATACTTTTTCTCTTGCAAATCAATGTTAATCCTTATAGTTAACTCTAAGTCAAGCGCAAGTTTATATTCCTTTTGGGAATTTCTGCTCGTACAGGTTCAGGTTCATTACAGCTAATTATATTTCGTTAGATTGCATCTGATTCTACTTTTCCTATAAGGGGACTTTGACATTCAACAAATAACTTGATAGAATTCCCCTTACACCCTAGAGTTAACTCGAAGTCTATGTCATTAAAAATAGGAGATACATGATGAAGACATATTCTATCAGCGAAGTTGCAAAAGAATTGAATCTTACAGCATATACCTTACGTTACTACGATAAGGAAGGACTTATGCCTTTTGTAGAACGGACATCTAGCGGAACAAGATTATTTAAAGAATCCGATATCGACGCTTTAACAATAATTGAATGTCTAAAATCCACCGGGATGCCGATCAAAGAAATTAAAAATTTTATTGATTGGTGTTCTGGTGGGGATTCCACACTACAACAAAGATATGACATGTTTATGGAACGAAAAGCTACTGTAGAAGTACAAATGGAAGAACTTAAAAAAACAATGGAAGTAATTGAACATAAATGCTCATATTACAAAACTGCGTTGGAAGCCGGAACGGAAAATATTCATAAAAACAATAAAATTGGGAGTCTCTTTACTAACTAATAGAAAAGCATCTGTAATTCATCCATTTCTATATGAATTACAGGTGCTTTCGTTTGTAATATTCGATTTACTACAACCTACTGATTTAAAACAGAACGATCGGCTTTTGAAAACTAGGAACCAACTATAATGTAACTTGAACAGGCAGGAGTAGCACCGAGGATCAAGTATTCCGAAAGTCAACGGGCAATTTGCCCATTATATAGGTTGAGAGCCACGACTTTAGTTCAGAAAACAACGAATTACTATAGAATCATCGAAGATAATCAGGAGTATGGTCCAGTATTCCCTCATTTTTATTTTTTGATAAGATTAATTCCATATTATTGAAGGTTACAATCAGACCGCGAAGGTATAAAGAATGATACATAAGGAAATGAGGAAGATACTGAATGAAGGCAAAAGCGTATATTATTTTGTTGACTGCTGTAATAAGTTTAACTGCTATGCTGAACGCATGCGGTGACTCCAAAAAGCAAATTGAAGGTGAATCTACGACTGGAGCAGCAACGACTACGACTACACAGAATACCAAGGCGGACAATGCGGAACAGGCTGGTGTGGATGGTATTGTGAGCAATACTACAGACCAAGCTGCAAAAAGTAATGGGAAGACGTACTCAGATGTGGCTAAAGAAGCAACGAAACCCGAGCAGCCAGCAGGACAAATAGGGTTAAATACGACGCAGGAGCAGCTTCTTACCTTTGCGGATCGTTATGGACTGGTACGAGTACCGGATCATCCGATTCGGCGGGTTTCCGATCCAACCGGGAAACAGGTAAACATTGCAAATTACAGTGATTCTGTCGTGAATTTATATACAGAAGAGCCCATCCACCTGAATACAGATGAATTTATTCATGAAGCTTATACTTTTTTTACAGAGGGAGTTGCTCCAGGTGAGTCCTACAAGAAGTGGGAGGAAACCTCTAATACAGAAAGAGGACTCGTCAAAATGCTCTATTTGTCACGCGAGGGACTTCATATTTTAGAAGAAGCGATGAAGACGCATGATTACTCTAGTCCATCTGTCCAAAACGCGCTGGGCTTCTTTAAGGTTGCCTCGGAATTTGAATCTGTACTGCCTGTTGCACAAACCCCCACAGACATCAGCTTGTACAATATGTATGATCAACGAGTCAAACCGGAGTGGAAGAAACTGAGCGATCTTAAAAATCCTGCTGCAAATGAAAAAGTCTTCACTGCGGCCTATCGAAAAGCAAGAGATGAGACAAATAATCTCATGGGTCTGTTAAACATTATGGTGTCTACGGAAATGGAAAAACGTCTCAAAGCAGCAACCGATCAGCAGAATACAGGGAAATAGCTTATTCAATGCATGTTTTAACTTGATACCAATACGTATAAATTTCCGAAAATCCTAGCTTGGAAGAAAGCCGTTATAGACCCCAGTATTCTCTCTCCATAATGCCTTTATTATGTTCTGCTACCCATCCATCATAAAGTAAAGTGGACAGGGGCTGCCAGTTGTTCAAGGAAATTTTGTAGCTCATAGGTGACAAAAATTATCCACACTTTTTTCTAATATTTAACTGTTAATAGAATTATTGAAAAGCTATAATGCTATTAATGATTTGAGTGTACTTTGAGAAAGAGGTTGAGGGTATGGTGTTGAAAAAATGGCCATTATTATTGATGATAGGTATTCTCATGGTGGCATCTGTGAGCTGGAACAGTGGAGTATCTTATGCAGCTACAGAATATACTTGGGATAAGTACAAGGGCACTGAGGTCAAGACATATAGATTGACTGCGGTACCTGGAAGAGTCGAATATATGGATCAGGAAAGGTTTTTTGCAGCTTTAAGTCAAACCCCAAATGTGTATGGAGATTTCAGTGGCTATAAAACAGGGAAAACAACTGGAGTTGTAACCGAGAGTATAACGGATGATGTGTACAAATTTACAGTTACTGATTTTCTTCGCGATCAAGAGCCTGAGGTTGTAGAGTATATCAATCCCAGAGGCGGAATTCCTCATAGATGGAATGGAACTAGTGATATTCAAATTTTTATGAGAGGGTCAGAAGCGTCTTCTTTGTCTGAGCTGTTTTATGAGGGGACACCCAGTGAAGGACGCTTTCAATTTAATGCTAACGATATATATTTAGTTACATTCTGGTCCAGTACCGTAAGACTTATCAGTGGGATGTCTGCTGAGGCGCTAATAGAGGAAGGTCCTCACACGTTTAAGAATCGGGAGCTTGTAGGTCAAGTAACCAGCGAAGATCCTGCAGCTTATCCGCAAGATGGGATTTCAGAAGGTTATTATTATGTTTTTAAGGGTGCTGGCAACAAAGAATCAACAGCTGATGGAGATAGCCAATAAAAACAAAAGAAGAGATAACATTGTGTATGGTGCTTTATACATGATGTTATCTTTTTTATTGTGATGCTCGCATTAGAAAATTTAGTAATGAAAAAATGCTGGAAATTTAATTCCCAATGAAAACCATTTTAAAAGATCGGGATATATGCCTTTAAAATAATGACAATTTTACGGATGGAACCGTAATCTATAACTACTTTTTTTGCTGTCTTTATTCAATCCTAGGGATATTATTCCGATAATTCAAGTATATACAGTTTGGTGTTAATTGAAATGAAATCCGTTTGAAAACAAAAGAGATAATTTTCAGAGTTGAAACAGAAGTGCAGGTGGAAGTGACCTGATGCTATATCGTAAAGGAGGTGCAAGGATCCAAATAATATGAAATGTGAAAAAAAGTTAAAACAAATTAGGCAGTACATCGCTGCTTTACTGGCTGTTTGGTTGTTCTGTATACATACTGTGCCTGTTTTTGCAGATAGGGTCTTTAACGATATCGAACATTCCTACGCAGCTGATGCAATTGAAGCCATGGCTGCTCAAGGGTATGTTACGGGTTATCAGGATGGTAGTTTTCGACCTGTGCATTTTATTTCGAGGCAGGAATGGGCGAGCATTTTCGTTAAAACCTTAAAACGAACTTCGGTTAACAAAAGCGTTGCTTCTTTTAGTGATGTGTCACCGTGGGCTCTACCCTATGTGCAGACCTTGCAAGCAGAGAACATTACCAAGGGAATTAGTGATCAGTTATTCGGTGCAAAGCATAATATGACCCGTCAGGATATGGCGGTGTGGTATGCCAGGTATTTCGGCGTTTCTGAAGATACCCGCGCTTCCGATAGATCTAGTTTTGTGGATCAGGCTGATATATCAGACTATGCACAAACGAGCGTATGGCTGATGGAACGGTTGGAGCTGATCGAGGGGGATACGAATCATTATTTCCATCCCAAAGAGTCTGTGAGACGGCAGGATGCTACACTGGTAGCATATCGGATATGGCTAGGCGGTGACGGTCTGAGAGAACGTGCTAAGCGTCTGCTGGAATCATTAGGAAATGGAACTGCAATGACGAATCAGCCAGCCAGTCCAACGGAATCGAAGAAGATCGTGGTCGACCTGGCGCCGGAAATCAGTCACCAGCGTGCGAATCCGGAGATCGAAGAGCCTAAAAGCCATAGTCCAAGACCCGATCCACCGGTATCTCCGGTAACACCAACAGAGCCGAAGCCGGAACCGCCAATTATACGACCAGAACCTAGTCCCAAACCACCGGTGATACCACCAGTGACACCGCCAGTGATACCACCAATCATACCGCCAGTGACTCCGTCAGAACCACCGGATCATTCGTCGGATTTCGTGGTGGATGAGGTAGTAATCAAGGCGCCCGAGTTGGTCAATCAACCGGAAACGTATCCTTCGTATCAGCTGTCCTTTGATCTCTACAATAAAGGGCACTTGGTAAGCATTCCCGCTGTTAGCGTCACAAGTGTCACCTACACATTTAGTGATACATTAGGTGTATTTGATGAACATGGGAAAATTGCGCATTCCGAAAATATACCTGCTGCTGATGGTTATATTCCTGTAGAGATGGAAGTCACCATTGCTAAACCTTATCGGGTACTTAAAGCACAGACCAAGCTGATCGTGAAAGGGAAGACTCCTCCGGTAGAGGACCCGAGTGTAATCAGGTCCGTATACTTGGCGACGTACACCATTTCACAGGCCACTACTCTAGACCCTACAGCCTGGAGCATGCCCTATGTATTTCAAAATGCAAAGGGAGAGGTCATACCGTCCGGTCTATTGCCGTCAGACTTGAAGCTTCGTATAGAGGATTCCAGAGGGATATTTGACGAGGATGGACATATTGCCAACCTGCATCTGATTCCTGCATTGAACTCTGTCATTCCATTCAAGATTGAGGTTGAATCACCCTCTCAGGGAATTCACTTCATATCCGATGCCGAGTTAACTGTAGTACCAGGAGCACGCAAAAAGCAATATTTTGCTATCTCCATGATGCTACAGGGAAAAGATGCGGGCAGTACGACCACGGTAGAGCAAATTGAGCAGTCGCGTCAATTGCTGATGGATCACTTTGGTACCAACTTAAAAGTGACGTGGGCCATGGAAAATAGATTTATTTTTGTGGAATCAAATCGTCCGCAGCTTAAAAAGGTTTTGGAATACGTGGATCAGTATGGCGATGAAGTCGGGATTTTGGATGGGTATCCGAATAATCTGTTTGATCTTCCTGAATGGGAAGCACAGATGAACGAGTGGTTGTATATGTATCGTTATAATGCCCTCAATGAGCTGCACCAATCTGGTTCGTTGGGATCACCTTCGGTGTTTGAAAGTATGGATACAGACCAATATCGGAAGTATCTGCCTAAATCATTGACCGGCTTTACGGTGAATCCTGAGCAGGCCCAATGGCTTAAGGATCATTTTAAGATTACCTCAGCGATGGGGTGGTCGGCTACACAGTATAATGTGAACAACATGTATGGTGAGGGTTCACCTTTGATGCCTTACTGGTCCCATAAGGATAATCCGATTGTTCCGGCACAGGGGCTTACAAATAATAGCGGTATCGTATTTATGAACTCGATTTCGATTGATCCCATCGGGTCGCGTTATACCAAAGATTCTTCACGCTGGACTCTCCATCCAGGTGATCCATATGTGACGGAAACGGATGCGGCACCACAACTGTATATAGCACAGCAATATTTAGATAACCCGTATCAACGTTTGAATACAGTAAATTACATGTCCATTATTTTGGATGTCAACTGGCTTGCCAAAAACCATAACATGTCTCAAATATGGGAAAACTTTGTGAAGCACTTCCCTGTTGACCGTGAGGTTGAGATTGTGGGCGTGGACGGGCTGAAACAGATTTATGAATCGATAGCTGGATTGAGTAATGATCATACGGAGTTTTCACTCATGTTTAGAGGCTCAGGTTTTAAGGCAGTTATGGACTCCAATAATTCACCAGCCAATCTGCGTTACTTGTGGACTGAAAACGCCTCACAGCGGATTATTTTATCCAAGGAGGATGGAGATGCGGCATGGTCCATTATTGACTTTACTGACTATACCCGAAATCCGGTTCCGAAGATGGCCTACAATCTGGGTAAGAACACAGATGTAAGCTATGTCACTGGAAGGAACTTTAAGCTGCATCCTACAGCTCCGTTAACAGCAGATGAAATTCAGCGCGTAAAGGATCGTTTAAAGGAAATCTATTTCGCGGAAGAAGTAACTTATAAGTAAGGGTTTGGAATGACAGAATTTTTAAGACTTGAGGTTTTATGAAAAGGGGGTGTCCCAACAGCCATGGAAATGGTTGCGGGACGCCCCTTTGTTTTAGAAAAAAGGTTTTACACCCATTCAATAACCTGATCTACAGATCGCCGAGTTTTGCCACGCGGTTCGTTGAGACGGTATCCAAATGCCACCATACAAGAAATACCGAAATGCTCGGCATCCATAATGCCTTCCTCGGAGAGGATGCGTTCGATTTCCTGTTTATTAAAACCTTCGATAGGGCAGGAATCAATGCCGATTTGAGCTGCGGCAGTCATCATGTTGCCCAGTGCGATGTAGGTTTGTCGGCAGCCCCACTCGAACAAGGCTCTTTTATTTTCCTCCAGCCCAAAATCTGACTTTAGAAAGGCATCATACACTTTCTCTCTGCCTTGAATCACTTCAGCGGGTAATTGCTGCACGTTCTCCATCATACTCTTGATATAATCGGATGAGGCTACCATATCTTCAGGAAGTCTAGAGAGGATGAGTACAAAATGGCTGGCTGTTGGCAGTTGTTTTTGGGCCCCCCAAGAGTAAGGCAGCAGCTTCTCACGCATAGCGTTACTCTGAACGACAACAAATTTCCAGGGTTCAAAGCCAAACGAACTCGGGGATAAACGGCCTGTTTCAAGAATAAAGTCGAAGTCAGAATCGCTAATTTTCTTATGGCTATCAAATTCCTTCGTTGCATGTCTGAACTCGTATGCAGATAAGATTTGATCTTTAGTAGTAGTTAAGGTTTCCATCGTTATTCCACTCCTTATGGATGTGATTAAAATTGACGCTTACCAAGTAACATGCTTAATATTAGAATATACATGATTGTTTTTGAAGTACGCACATTAATGTGCTGTAGTATATAAAATGATACCAAGGAGGAGAAAAGCCTATGCGCAATCGGAAAGGCGGCTTTGGGGAATGTACCGCTGGAAATGATCAGGCGTGTCCTGTTGAGTACACGCTGGACGTGATTGGGGGCAAATGGAAAGGGATTATTTTATATCATCTCATGTATGGGACTAAGCGATTTAGTGATTTTCGGCGGATCTGTCCGGGAATTACTCAGCGTATGCTGACACTCCAATTGCGCGAGCTGGAAGAGGACGGAGTCGTTCACCGTGAAGTCTACCAACAGGTTCCTCCTAAGGTCGAATACTCTCTAACTGAATTTGGAAAAACGCTGATCCCGATTATTAACCTGATGAAGGATTGGGGAGAAGAATATAAAACAAAACAGCGATCACCAGAAAGCAGCCTCCAGCAACCTAGCCCAAATGTGTAGGTTTTGAGACGGCTCCACAAAGAAGACCTGGCCATCATTTTGGCAGGTCTTTTCATTTTTAAAGTGAAATGATGCAAAGTTCGTTTTTCAGTTGACAGTAAGGACGACGCTTGATATATTTCTTACGATATTGATAATCATTATCATGTGTATCGGGAAGATCATCTTCACAATATATAGGGGGCTAATCAGTTGAAAAGAAAATCGTATTTTATGATAACAGCTATGTTACTTGTATTGTCTGTATTCATCAGCGCTTGCGGCGGAAATAATAATGGAAGTAATCCGGCTTCATCTTCAGGAGATAAGCAAGAGTCGGCTTCTACTGGAGAGACTAGAAGCTTTAAAACGGTTAAAGGGGATATTCAAATTCCTGCGAAGCCACAGCGCATTGTAACGGATTTTTACGGTGGAGAATTGCTGTCCGTGGGTGCTAACGTGGTGGGTGTGGAGCCGACTGCGTTTCAAAATCCTTTTCTGACCGATTTGCTGAAGGAAAAAGGAACCAAAGAGGTGGGTGATCCGACCAATTTGGAAAAGACGCTGGAACTCAAACCCGATCTGATCGTGGTTATGAAGGATACGAATTATGAGGCTTTGTCTAAAATCGCACCTACCCTGTACATTCCGTACGGTACGACGACTAATATCTATGATACGGTCAAGCTGTTCGGAGATATCACCGGGGAAAAGGAGAAGGCTGAGCAATTTATTGCTGCATTTGATAAAAAGGCCGCTGAAGGTCGCGTACGTCTTAAAGGTGTGATTGACGAAAAGGCAACTTTCGGTCTGTATGAGCTGACGGACAAGCACGCACTTTGGATCTTTGGCGACAATGCGGGGCGGGGCGGACAAGCCGTGTACAATGCGCTTAAACTGAATATGCCAAAGAAAACAGCTAACTCCAAGGAACAAACGGTGCAGCTTTCGATGGAGGTATTGCCACAGTATGACGCAGATTATATGTTCCTGACTACGTATGACCCGGAGAAAAAGGGTGACGCGCTCAAGCAACTGAAATCGTCCGCTGTGTGGGGGAATCTTCCTGCGGTGAAGAACAATAGAGTGTTCTTTAACGATTTTGATACGTATTATCGCTATGATCCAATCGCTATTACCGGGCAAATTGATATGATCGTAGATATGCTGGTCGAAAGAGAAAAAGAGAATAAAGTTAAACAATAGGTGTGAGATTCTGCGTTGTGACGAATTGTCCAAAACAGATGGGAAGTCGCATAATACACGCAGTATATAGCATAAAAAACCAGTCCAACACGAATCATGTTTGGACTGGTTTTTATTTACTATTTCGTTGTAATTTCAATAGTATCTTCTTTTTGTATCCAATCTACCTTGGCCCCCAGCGTTTCGCTGAGTAGCCTTAGTGGAAGATAACCAATTCCATTCACCATGAAGGGCGGATTGGTGAGTTTTACGGCTTTACCGTTCACTTTTGTTTGGCTGGTTTTGAAATTTACTTCTAGAGAGACAGGATGGTCTTCTGTCTTAGACTGATTCATATTCGCTATTTTGCTGTTGAAATCATAAGCGATCTCGGCCCCCAGTTTGTCAAAAACAGAACGAAGGGGAATAAAAGCCTGCCCGTTGCGGGTAATGGCACCATTACTCAGAGGGACAGGCGAACCATTGAGACGGACAAGAATCGGTTTTTGTACAGGAACTGGTGAACTATAAAGAAACTCATAGTCCCCTATACCGAGCTGCGCGTGTTTGTTGACACCCCAGCCCCATAGGGCGCCATCTGCTTTTTGCATGATTACGTGCCGTGGACCTGCTTTGATGTTTTGAATATTTTTAGCAAGTAATGTAAAGGGGGCATTGGATGGTAACTTTTCACCATCTAGAGACGCAACATATACATTCCCAGCAGTGGTTAGGGCAAGTATGGAGCGTTCGGCGAAAAAGGCGTCTTTAACATCCTTTACTCCTGTTAATAGTACAGGGGTATTTTCGTTGTGATAGGTTGTATTATCTGAGTAACCTGTAACTGTAGCACCCCAGAACCAAAGTCGACTTTGCTGATCAATCGCGAGATTGGAATACCTATCGGCCTTGATTGTCTTGATGCCCGATAAGGCTTGAATTTGCGATACGGATAGAGTTTCGGACGGAGTTACATTTTTATCAAATTCTTTGGGCCACGTCCACACGGTGCCATCTTTTTTTAAGGCTATGTTTTTAGCGATTGCCGTAATATCTTTTAATGATGAAATAGGTTCGAAGCCCTGCAAGGCTTTTGTATTTTTCCACACACTGCCGTCTTTCTTTAGAAATATCCAGCGTTCCTCATAATCCGGTCTTTCCTCATAGTAACTATCTATATTGGCAACCTCGTCGAGGCCAGATAGGGTTTGAAAAGGACTAGAGATGTTTCCATTGTCGAGTCGATCAGCGGAAGATATGCTGCCTTCGCTGCTCAGAGCGAGCACATGATCATTCAAACTACTTACAGCTGCGAGGTTCTGTAATCCTTCCAGAGGAACGAATTTCACGGATTCAGCAATATTATTTCTAGGCACATACCAAGCAGAGTGGTCTTGTAAGGAAAATACCAGATCGCCCTCGTTGATGATATTAGAAAATGTTTTTACAACGTCCGACTTACCCTCTACACGAGTCGGTACGGATTGATTATAGCCCCACAGCCACAAGCTTCCATCGGATTGAATCAGACTCCCAGAATCATAGGAACGAATATGGGATGTAGACTCCTTTTCGTTCGCCCACGCGTTAGAACTGAATAACAATAACGTGATTATACTGAGTAATAGAGTCCGTCTTTTCATACGATTTTCCTCATTTCTTGATCAATGTGTATAAGATAAAAAATGATACCTTCGAGAATATCCCCCTATCCATAGACGTATATAATATAGAAAAGTTTTCCAAAATGTATGAATTTCAATAAAATAACCTCCAAACCCACGATTAGAGATGGATTTGGAGGCTATTTCTTTTAACGAGTAAGCAGAAATATGTTGGTTAGAACAGGTTAAACACGGTTATGAGCAGACTAATTCGCTATTCGACTGCGTACCATCAACAAGGTTTGTTCTTTGATTTGTCCGATTTCACGGATGAGTGCGGCTGTCTTGGTTTCATAGGAGTATTTGACATCCAAGTCTTTCAGCGAAGCAAGGTTAATGTCGACGGTAAGCAGGGCAGATTGAGCTGCTGCTTCGAACAGGATCGCGCCGATGCCAAGATCTGAAATCACATTTTTATTGGACATTTCCACAATGTTGTAGGCTTGCGACAATCCGTCCCGGCATACTTCCAGCAGGCGCATGGGTACCTCAATGGCAGCGATCACCGCTGTCTGTAGGGAATGGGTACGATAGCGCTTTTCTTCGTCTGTTTCCTTGGGCAAACGCAGCGCGGTCATGTACTGTTCAAAGGATTGGATGTCTGCGACCATTAGTTCCTCACAATGTGTAGACAATCTTCCCATGCTGCTAATGACGTCCGTGATTTTTTCATGGATGTGCGCATATTTTTCTCCTTGTGAAAGGTTGGCGGTCATGGAGGTCATAGCCGCGCCTAGTGCCGCAGCTAGTGCGGATACACTTCCTCCGCCGGGGGTAGGCGCTGCACTTGCAGTCTCTTTCAGAAAATGTCCGATGGAATTGTTCCAAGACAGTTCACTCATGAATAGACCACCTCTCTGGAGTAGTGTTGCAGATGTATCGCTTTGAGCAGATTTTTGTACAAAATCGCAGTCGTTAAGGTGCCAACACCGCCGGGAACCGGAGAAATGGCATGTACCTTTTCACCCACGTTTGAAGCAGCGTCACCCACGATTTTTCCTTCCAGTGTCTCGTTAATTCCTGCATCCACGAGAATCAGACCGGGATGGACCATATCCTGCGTAATCACATCAGGGCATCCGACTGCGACGAAGGCAATGTCTGCATGGCTCAGATGCTCTGCAATATCACGCGTACCTGCATGACAGGCGGTAACGGTGGCATTTTCTCTTTGCAACATGTGGAAAAGGGGAAGTCCCACTGTCTGCCCGATGCCCACGAGCGTGACATTTTTGCCTGCCAAGGTGTGACCGTAATGCTTGAGCAGCTCGATACAGGCTTGAGGTGTTGCGGGATATAGTCCGGCGTCACCTGTTACGGTAGCCAGCTTGTTATCAGGTGTTATTCCATCAATATCCTTGTAGGGGGCGATGGATTGTTTAATAACGGAGGCAGAAAGATGTTGGGGAAGCGGCAGTTCCAGCATAATGCCATGTACATGGGATGCATCGTTCAGACTGCCGATCAGGTGCAGTAGCTCGGCTTCGCTAACATGACGATCAAAAGTATGGAGATGAAATGAGATGCCCAGCTTCTCCGCTATTTTTTGCTTGGTCCGGGCATAGTATGCAGATGCCGGATCGCCTTCTACCAATAGGGTCGCCAGATGGGGACGGTGTCCTTGCTGCTTCATTTTTTCTACCTGTGAACGGATCGTTGCATATACTTGCTCTGCTGCTTCTTTGGATTTCATGATTATAGCCATAGTCCGAGCCTCCTCTGAATTTATCGCATGATTTATCAACAGGGTGTCATGGTCTTAAAACGAAAAAAAAGTATTTGCACAAGGTCGTCAAGACAGACGAATCCTCTGCAAATACTTCTCCCAGGCGAACGGTACGCTTTTTTTGTATGCTCCCTCGTGGTTCATTCCACTGACTTCGCCAGTCACATACAGCGTTATTATACCTTATATTTTAACAAATAATCATCAGAAAAGAAACCCGCGAACATTTGGAAAACGGGTTGTGTTACTTGTCTATATGACAAATGTCATATACCCGAGCTGACGTTTATGACTACAGCGCCTAGAGGCTTTACCTTATACTGAGATTAGATCAACATGTACGCCTAACAGGATCAAGGTATAGGCGTCATTTTAAAGGAGGATCATAATGAGTATGACACAACTCCCATTAGCCCAATTGAAAAAAAATATGGCTCCCTACGAGAAAATAAACACAAAATCCAGCGTTCTGCAACTCATCAATACCTTGGGTCCACTGATCCTATTGTGGTATGCTGCTTATCTTAGTCTGTCGGTTTCGTACTGGCTGACACTTCCAATTGCCATTGTTGCATCGGGGTTTGTGGTACGGACATTTATTATTTTTCATGATTGTGGTCATCAATCCTTCTTCAAAAGCCGCAAGCTGAACGACATTGTGGGAACGATTACAGGTATTATTACGCTCTGTCCTTATCACCAATGGAAAAATAGTCACGCAATCCACCATGCAACCAGCAGTAATCTGGATAAAAGAGGCACAGGTGACATGTGGGTGCTTACGGTAGAAGAGTACACAGAGGCTTCCACATGGACACGGCTGGCCTATCACATATATCGAAATCCTTGGGTTATGTTTGGACTAGGTCCGATCTATACTTTTTTGATTTCCTATCGGTTTAATATCAAGACAGCCAAACGCAAGGAAAAAATGAACACCTATGTGACGAATATATCCATCGTTGTATTGTACGCACTGTTGTCATGGGCTATTGGATGGCAGGCCTTCCTTCTCGTACAGGCACCTATCTTTTTTGTATCTGGTATGTTGGGAATCTGGCTGTTCTATGTACAACACCAATTTGAGGATTCGTATTTTGAGCACGATGAAGAGTGGAGCTATATTAATGCGGCCGTAGAAGGCAGTTCTTACTACAAGCTTCCTAAAGTATTGCAATGGATTACGGGCAATATCGGATTTCATCACGTTCATCACTTGAGTCCTAAAGTGCCAAATTACAATTTGGAGAAAGCACATGAAGCGACACCGTTACTTCAAAAGGCGACCACGATCACAGTAAGTAGCAGTCTGCAATCTTTGAAGTTCCGACTTTGGGATGAAAATACGAAAACCTTTTTGACCTTTAAACAAGTGAGGCCGCTCCTCAGCAAACGTGTTGCAGTTACGAAACCCATCCCTACACCTGTTGTAAGCACAGAAAGAAAATAACTTTGTACAAAACTCTTCTGAAGAGATGTTGAAAAATTGCAGTTTACTTTTAGAAATCTAAAGGGATAACATCCTTTTAGATTTTTTTGTTTATATTGAAAATGCAGTACTTTCATTCTTTGTTTTAGCAAGCGCTATTGACAAATCGATTGTCAACCTTTACATTCTATATATCGAAACGATATATCTCGATTATATATATATAAATTAGCTACATGTAAACAGAGATAAGTTCCCTTTGATTTCAGAAGGATAATTCACTATGCCAGGAAAGAAGGAATAGATTTTATGTTGATTTATGTAATACTTGGGTTCCTCTGCGAAAAGGATATGACAGGATATGAAATCAAGCAGAAGATGACGATAAGCACTTCCAACTTTATTGATGCCAGCTTCGGAAGCATATATCCTATGCTGAAAAAAATGGAAAAGGGGGAGCTTATCAAGTATGAAGAAGTGGTAGAGGAAGGCAGATTCAAAAAATCATATGGTATTACGGAAAAAGGGAAGAGTGAATTTATAGAATGGTTAAAAACACCATGTACTTTTTCCCCTTTTAATTATGAGTATTTGAGTAAGCTTTTCTTCTATAAATATCTTGACGACATTGAGGTTGTTCGTTTGATTGCCAGCTTTCAAACTACTGTCGCCAGTGAATATAACAAGCTTGCCTTGATAGAAGAGAAGCACGTTCATGAGATGGGCGTATATGAGCACGCGACGTTGATGTTTGGCAAAGAATATTTTCAAATGATTATGAATTGGCACGATGAACTCACAAGAAAAATTACAGGAAAGAAGGATAATGAAGATGAGAATGACAAAGAAATTTAAATTGCAGATTGCAGCTAAAAATGTGGATTTGTACAAATGGGTAACTGAGATGACTCCAGCTGAATATGAATCATTTTCAAAAGCTCACAAGGCAATGGGCAGTTATTTTGAAGATGGTGAATTCTATATGGTTAATGTGGAAAATATGGGGAATGAGATGATTGTTCAGCACTATCAATTAAAAGAGCACACAAAGGATCATTTGCGTTTCTACTCTGACAAGACAGAAGCATATATATGGCGATGGATACCCGCCATCGTTGGAGTTCCATGGGAAATGAAGGTCACGCCTATTGATAACAACTCTTGCGAATTTAGTTGTACGATTGGAGCGGACTTTCCATCTCGGCTACTGGCTTTTGCAGCATGGATAAATGGTTTTGGTGGATTCTTTATGAGAAAACATTTAGCCGATGAGGGCGGAAAATTTGCTAAAGATATAGAAAAGAAATTTAATAACGTTAGGTATGTATAATTCATGAACGAGCTGATCAGAAATATAGACCAGTCCCATTTCAAAGCACGATCTGGTGCAGTGGGTGGAGTGTACAGCGAATGGCTTAAGTTTGAGATCAGTTCCCGCAAAATGGACGGCTTCTAATCAAAGTGTTCATTTGCGGTTCACAGGAAAGGCTTTACCTTTGGTGCTTTCGAGCAGACGAAACAGTGGTATGATAAGATAAGGGATATAAGTCATGTGAAGTAGAAGAGGGTGGCAGAATGCAAAAGTGGTATCAGATTTTCCAAAGAAATACAGGGCTTAGTCCTTATGTGTGGGTCGTCTTTTATATCCTGCCCTTTTACTACTTTAGCTCTTCATCTACAAGTCATATTATTCTGGGTACTGCTATTATCTTGGTATTCTTTGCATGTTATGTACTGGCTTTTGTCTCAAAAGGCTGGCTCATATACTTTTGGACCAGTGTACAGATTGCCATATCGATTACCATGACACTGCTGTTTAGCTATATGTATTTTTCCATATTTATCGCCTATCTGATCGGTAATATTAAAAGTAAGGCTGCATTTACGACGCTGTATATCATTTTAATGGTTATTACGATTGGATTGATCAATTACGGTTTTGTATCTCAGAATCCCGTTTTTATTAAACAGATTCCTTTTATCCTGCTCAATCTGATCGGTGTGATTCTCCTTCCGATTACGAATTTTAATCGCAACAAAAGCGATCGGCTCCAAGTCCAATTAGAGGATGCCAATAAGAAAATATCGGAATTGATTAAGCTGGAGGAACGGCAAAGAATTGCGCGTGACCTGCACGATACCTTAGGTCAGAAGCTGTCACTCATCGGGCTGAAGAGCGATTTGGCGGGCAAACTGATGGATCAGTACCCGGAGCGTGCTCATGCTGAAATTAACGATGTTCGTCTCACGGCGAGAAGCGCGTTAAAAGAGGTGCGGGAAATGGTTACTCAAATGCGAGGTATGCGACTAGAGGATGAGCTGTTACGTATTCGGCAGATCTTAAAGGCTGCTCACATTGAATTGACCTTGGAGGGCGACCCGAAGCTGGAGCATACATCATTAATGAATGAAAATGTACTTAGTATGTGTATGAAGGAAGCAGTGACAAATGTGGTTAAGCACAGTGGAGCCACCGCTTGCTCCATCACTATTGAGCCGTCTCGTAAGGAACTAACTCTTCGGATTCAGGATAATGGAGTCGGTGCTACGAGAGAAAATGGAACCCTTCGTGGAAATGGCCTGCAAGGAATGAAGGAAAGGCTCGAATTCGTGAACGGATGTATGGAGCTGCGCTCAGATCAGGGAACGACCTTGGTCATTAAAGTGCCCAATATCCCTGAAAAGCCGAATGAGGAGGTGGGGCCATGATTCGAATTGTTATTGCAGAAGACCAGCGTATGCTGTTGGGTGCTCTAGCCTCCCTGCTAGACTTGGAAGAGGACATGAAAGTAGTCGGAAAAGCAAGCAACGGGGAAGAAGCTATAGAACTGGTGAAGCTGCACCAGCCGGATATATGCATTATGGACATCGAAATGCCGATTAAGAGCGGATTGGATGCGGCTGAGGAACTCAAAGCCTTGAACTGCAAGGTACTGATTTTAACTACGTTTGCTCGCCCCGGGTATTTTGAACGAGCGATCAAGGCGGGGACACACGGTTATCTGCTCAAGGACAGTCCCAGTGAAGAGCTGGCTTCCTCCATTCGAAGTATTATGGCAGGTCGACGTATTTACGCTCCAGAACTGGTCGATGATGCTTATGCCGAAGTCAACCCGCTAACAGAGCGTGAAAAGACCGTTTTGGCGCTTATTGCTGACGGAAAGAATACAAAAGAGATTGCTGGTGAACTGTATTTAACGACAGGGACGGTGCGCAATTATATTTCAGTCATTCTCGATAAGCTGGGTGTCAGTAACCGGATCGAGGCGATTACACGTTTTAATGAAAAAGGTTGGTTTAAGTGAGAAACAGGGACGCTATGAAGCAAAATGTAGCGCTCTGTTTTTTTGTATTATCCATAGATTTGGTATGCCTTTAGCGTACTACCTTGTGATACAATAGGATAGTTGTCCACAGGATGGACTGGAGTACAAGGAGGAGCAGAACTGCATGAAACAAGCCCCATTTATAGCCGTTGAAGGGCCAATCGGAGCAGGTAAAACGACGTTGGCTTCGATGCTTTCAACCGAGCTACATTTGCCGATAATCAAAGAGATTGTCGAGGAGAACCCATTTCTCGATAAATTTTATCAAAATATAGATGAGTGGAGTTTTCAGCTGGAAATGTTCTTTCTCTGCAATCGGTATAAGCAGTTGGAGGATACTGGTCTGCAATATATCGAGAAAGCTCAGCCCGTTATTTCTGATTATCATATCTACAAGAATTTGATTTTTGCTGAACGTACGCTTAAGGGTGTGAAGCTCGAAAAATATCGTCAAATCTATCATCTGCTCACGGATGATATGCCTAAGCCAGACATTATCATTTATATTAAAGCAGATTTGGATACCTTGCTGGGGAGAATTCGCAAGCGTGCACGCTCTTTTGAACAGGAGATGGACCCCGCCTATCTGGAGCAATTAATCATAGATTATGATAAAGGCATTCAGTTTCTCGCTGAAAAGTCCCCTTCCCCTCGTATATTGACCGTGAACGGGAATGAAATTGATTTTGTAGAAAACCAGGCACAATTTAAACAAATTGTTTCCGATGTAAAGGAGCTTATATAGTGAATAATTACAACATTCCTGCGAATGCCCTGATTACGGTAGCGGGTACAGTGGGTGTAGGTAAATCCACGCTGACTGGTGCTTTGGCCGGACGCCTTGGTTTTAAAACCTCTTTGGAGCAGGTCGATCATAATCCCTATCTGGAGAAATTTTATCACGATTTCGAAAGATGGAGCTTTCATTTGCAAATTTATTTTCTCGCGGAACGCTTCAAGGAACAAAAGAATATTTTCTTGTCTGGTGGAGGTTTTGTGCAGGATCGTTCTATTTATGAGGACACAGGCATTTTTGCGAAAATGCATGCCGATCAGGGAACGATGAACCCTACCGATTATGAAACGTATACTAGCCTGTTTGAGGCGATGGTGATGACACCGTTTTTCCCGCACCCTGATGTGTTGATCTATTTGGAAGGCAGCTTGCCCTCCATACTGAGTCGGATTGAGGAGCGCGGTCGCGAGATGGAGATCCAGACCGAGCGTTCTTATTGGGAGCAAATGCATCGCAGATATTCCAATTGGATCAACGAATTTGATGCCTGTCCTGTACTGCGTCTGAACATTGATGAATATGATGTACACGACCCAGCTTCCATGGATGCCATTTTGGAAGAAGTAGGAAAAGTAATATCAAAAAAATAGAGATATAACCCCAAATAAATAACAGGGACTGTGGTACAATCAGTATAAATTATGCTGATAGACTACAGTCTTTTTTTGTCGAATGAACATGTTAAAGCATGAGATATGACTAACGGTATAGTGGACAAGTTTAGGCTGGAATGCGAGAATAGGTACATATGAATTGTAATGACTCACGGGAAGGATGGGATACTGTGATGCGTTTTGGTATTGTTGGAACCAACTGGATAACAGAGAGGTTTATTCAAGCTGCGATGGAGACGGACGAATTTTCCCTGACGGCGGTGTACTCACGCACAGAGGATAAGGGCAAAGCTTTTGCTGACAAATATAACAGCCAGCCGGAGGTTTTTACAGACCTGGCGCAAATGGCCGCAAGTGATCAGGTCGATGCCGTATATATTGCCAGCCCCAATTCCTTACATGCGGAGCAGGCGATCTTATGTATGAATCACGGAAAGCACGTGTTGTGTGAGAAACCTTTTGCGTCTAATACAGCAGAGGTGAAGAGCATGATCGAAGCCGCGCGCAACAACGATGTTCTGCTGATGGAGGCCGTTAAATCCACACTTATGCCTAACTTTAAAATAATAAAGGATCATATGTATAAAATAGGCCGGGTTCGGCGTTATTTTGCAAGCTACTGTCAATACTCCTCACGCTTTGATGCTTTTAAGCAAGGTAAGGTATTGAATGCGTTTAATCCGGCCTTTTCCAATGGTTCCTTGATGGACCTTGGAGTGTATTGTTTGTATCCTATGGTGACTTTGTTCGGCAAACCTGAGGAGGTTCGGGCGGTTGGTGTACTTTTATCCTCTGGTGTCGATGGCGAGGGCAGTATCGTGATGAAGTATCCTGATATGGATGCTACGGTCATGTATTCCAAAATTACAGATTCCTATCTGCCTGCTGAAATTCAGGGTGAGAATGGAACGATGGTGATCGACAAAATCAGTCAGCCCTATGAGGTGAAAATTCATTATCGGGACGGCACGATTGAAGATCTGACCAAAGCTCAGACGCGTGAGCCAATGTATTATGAAATTCAGGAATTTATTGATTTGATCAAGAGTGGTGAACGCAACAGTTCCATTAACTCCTTGGAGTGTTCACTTACAGTCGCTGAAGTGATGGAGGAGGCAAGACAACAATTCGGCCTTCGTTATGAAGCAGATTTGAAAAATACTTCTACACATTAGTCAGTGGAATGATCAAGATTAAAATGCACAAAGGGCTGCCGATTTTGCAAACTTTGCAAATATACGGTTAGCCTTATTTGGCTTTGTAGCCCTAAAAGTGTAAGCAATTGTGATGACAGGAGTCAGAAGGCTATATTCATTTTTTATTGACAGATTCTCCTTCTTGTCTTAAGGTGTTAACAATGCAATATACAGTTAAATAATCCCACTTTCGGTCAAACGAAGATTAGGGAGTTTTTTTAGGGTGTAAATCCGATTAAATCCACCGGATTACTTAAATGGGATGGAGGAATACATACATTGTAGACGTAAGGAGGAAGCAGTTTGATAAAGTTTGAACAAGTTAGCAAAATATTTACCTTACCCAATCGTAAGGTAAATGCACTCGAAAAGGTTTCGTTATCGGTTGAAAAAGGAGAAATTTTCGGCGTGATTGGCTTTAGCGGTGCAGGTAAAAGTACGCTGCTGCGGCTTGTGAATTTACTGGAACGCCCCTCAGAGGGACGAATTGTCGTTAATGATCAGGATGTTACTCAGATACGACCCAAGGAACTAAGAAATTTAAGAAGACGGATCGGGATGGTATTCCAAACCTTTAATTTGTTTAACTCTCGTACTGTATATGGGAATCTGGCTTATCCTCTAAAACTGGCTAAACTGCCCAAGGCACAGATAGATGCTCGTGTTAAGGAACTGCTGCAATTTGTTGGATTGGAGGATAAAGCGGATTCCTATCCGGAGCAGTTATCTGGAGGGCAAAAGCAACGGGTCGGCATTGCCAGAGCACTGGCGAATTCGCCCGATATTCTCATCTGTGATGAAGCGACCTCGGCCCTCGATCCGGAAACGACAGAAGATATATTGAGGCTGCTGAAAAAAGTAAATGAAGAGTACCAGATTACGATCTTGCTCATTACCCATGAAATGAATGTGATTCGCAGTATTTGTGATCGTGTGGCGGTGATGGAGAATGGTAGGGTGATTGAGCAGGGCAGTGTGTTCGATGTATTTGCCAATCCACAGACGAAGACGACGAAAAATTTTATTCGCTCTGTACTGAATGATCAGCTTTCACCCAAACTGCTGAGCAAGATTCGGGAGCATCACGCTGGCCGATTGTACAGACTTGTTTTTCGGGGTGGGGCGACCAGTGAACCGGTGCTTTCTAGAGCGACACGGAAGCATAATCTGGATTACAACATTGTATATGGAAGTATTAATGAGCTACAGGGAGCGCTGTTCGGAAGCTTAATTGTCGAGTTAATCGGTGCAGACAATGAAGTTAACAAGGTCGTGGAGGAACTACGAACGACGGTGGAGGTCAGGGAGGTCGTCGATCATGAGAGTTAATTGGGATACATTTTGGCTCAAGGTAGTGGAGGCTACAGGGGAAACGCTTTTGATGGTTGTTGTCACGCTGATTTTTGCCAGTATTCTGGGGCTTATGATTGGTTTAGTACTGTATGTGACACGTAAAGGGAGCTTGTTTGAAAACAAATTTGTGTTTATGTTTCTGAATTTGCTGATTAATATCATTCGCCCGATTCCGTTTATCATTTTTTTAGTGGCGATTAGCCCGTTTACGCGTTTAATCATGGGAACCACGATTGGAACCTCGGCGGCTATTTTCCCAATGACTATTGTAGCGGCCTTTGCTGTAGCGAGAATTGTGGAAAATAATCTGGTCTCCATTGATCCGGGCATGATAGAAGCTGCCAAGGCACTGGGAGCGACTCCATTTCAGATCATCACGGGTGTGTTGATTCGGGAAGCGCTGGGACCTTTGATTCTAGGGTTGACGTTTATTACCGTGGCCTTGATTGATTTCTCTGCCATGGCTGGTACGGTGGGCGGAGGAGGCCTTGGGAACCTGGCAATGACCTATGGTTATCAACGATTCGATACTTCGGTCATGATTGTCACGATTGTTTTGCTGATCCTTTTTGTACAGGTCGCCCAATATGCGGGGAATTACTTGTCTCGTAAATTTCTACGGCGCTAATGGGAACAGAGTATTATACATAACGATTAAAGGGGAAATGAAAATGAAAAAAATATTTCGCTTGGGTTTACTGGCTATTCTTAGTGTAGCGGTTCTATCTGCTTGCTCAGCTAACGGTTCGGGCTCAAATGCAAATGAAAAAGTACATGTTAAAATCGGGGTTTCAGGATCTGAGGACACGTATTGGGATGTGCTCAAGAAGAAAGCAGAGGCCAAAAATATTGAAATTGAGCTGATCAGTTTCTCGGATTATACATTACCCAATAAGGCGCTCGCCAATAAAGAGGTAGATTTGAACTCCTTTCAACATTTGGCCTTTCTCAGTCAGTTTAATGTAGAAAATGATGTGAATATCGTCCCTATTGGTGCAACGATTATCGCTCCGATGGCACTGTACTCTGAAAAATTCAAAAACGTATCGGATATTCCTGACGGCTCCAAAATTGCTATACCGGATGATCCCTCCAATCAGGGACGGGCTTTAAAACTTCTCCAGTCTGCAGGGCTGATTAAGTTGAAGCAGGATGCGGGCCTGTATCCGACCACGGATGAAATCGAAGGGAATCCTAAAAAGCTGGAGATTGTCCCAGTTGTCGCCCAGCAGACGCCGCGCGTCTTGTCTGATGTAGCCGCTTCAGCTGTGAACAGCGGTGTTGCTACAGATGCCGGGCTCAAGCTGGATGGAGCCATCTACAAGGATGATGCAAGCAGCGAAGAAGCGAAGCCATATGTGAACGTGTTTGCTGCCCGGGCGGAGGATAAGGATAATGCGACTTACAAAACGATCGTGGATTTGTACCATGATGCTGATGTAGCCGAGGCGGTAAAACAGGATTCCAAAGGAGCTAACGTCGTGGTAGACCAGTCTGCCGAAGAGCTACAGGCCACATTGGATAAGCTGGTAGCAGATGTTAAAGCGCAAAAGAAATAAGAATGTTGAACAGAAGTAGGGTTGGAAGCATACTAATCTATTTTCGAAACGAGGAGAGATTGCGATGAGTACAACGAATACGGTCGATACACATAGACAGCGGATTATTAAGGAAATTGAGGAGTCTCGTCAGCTTTACACGGAAACGAGCCGGTTTATTCATGCTAATCCCGAAATCGGCAATCAAGAATTTCAGGCTTCCCAGGCACTGACGGGCATTTTGGAGCAAGCGGGGTTTGAGGTAACTCGTAATGTAGCGGGACACGAAACCGGATTTGTTGCGCGTAAGGCTTCTGCTAGACCAGGTCCGAAAATCGGATACTTGGCTGAATATGATGCATTGCCCGGTCTGGGCCATGCTTGTGGCCACAATATTATCGGAACCGCAAGCACGGCAGCAGCCATCGCCTTGGCGCAGGTGATCGACGAAACGGGAGGTGAGGTGTATGTGTTCGGTACACCAGCGGAAGAAGGCGGTCCTAATGGCAGTGCAAAAGGCAGCTTCGTGAAGCACGGGCTGTTCGAAGGGATTGATGCTGCACTGATGGTTCATCCATCCGGTGTGACCCGGCTGACCTCACCAAGTCTGGCAGTTGATCCGCTAGATTTTCATTTTTACGGCAAAGCGGCTCACGCCGCAGGATCACCAGAGCAGGGAATCAATGCGCTCGATGCGGTGCTGCAGTTGTTCAGCGGTATCAATGCTTTGCGTCAGCAACTGCCGACCGATGTGCGTATTCATGGCATCATTACGCATGGAGGAGACGCGCCCAATATCATTCCGGACTATGCGTCGGCACGCTTTTTCATTCGGGCAAGTACTTGGCAGCGCACAGAGGAGGTTTCCACGAAAGTTCGCCATATCGCAGATGCTGCTGCTTTGGCAACAGGAGCCACTGTGAAAATCGAACGTTTTCAAAATGAAGTGCGTGATTTCATTCTGAACGATACCCTGGATGAGGTAGTAGGTCGTGAACTGGAAGCGCTGGGAGAACAGTTGGATCGTGGCCCTCGTGCCGGACTGGGTTCGACGGATGCGGGAAATGTAAGCCATGTTATCCCGACTGCACATGCTTACATTAAGATCGGTCCGGATGATCTCATCGCTCATACGGTGGAATTCAGGGAAGCGGCTGGCTCTGAGAAGGGTGAGGAAGCCTTAGTGATTGGAGCCAAGGCGTTAGCCTTGTCAGGCTTGGAGCTACTGGTGAATGAAACACTACTGGTTGCGGTGAAGGAAGATTTTAAGCGTACGCATTCAGCGGCACAGTAAGCCAAGTCCACACATGGCATAGCAGAGCCGTCTAATATGAGTGTTATAGTTGAAGAGGATATCCTACAGTCTGTTTGGCTGCATGGATATCCTTTTTCATTTTCTTATAAGCTGCTATCATTGCTCCTCAATCGCTAGGTCACTCATAACCTCATTTTTACAAAGTACTATATTTCCAAAAACAACGTATTAACATTTGATTGTTATGATTATAGTTATAACTTTTACATATTAACTGCAAAGAGGAGTGTACACATGTTTAAGAAGTTTCAAAAGTGGTCAGCAACATCTATGTCTGTTGCTCTTGCACTAGGTTTGATTACTGGCATGTCAGCCTTACCTGTCCATGCTGAGTCACCAGGGAACACAGATCAAGGGATTAGTAAAGTTACAGCTACATTTTATGGAGACACAAAAGTCTCCAAAGGATTTACTTGGTATACTTCAAAACTTTTCACGAACAGCACTGTTCAAGTAATCAAGAAAACGGCTTCTGAAGCTGATTATACGAGTGCTCTTACATTTGAAGGCACTTCCTCTCCATCGACCAATTCTGCAGAAGAGCTTGTCCATAAAGCTGTAGCTACAGGTCTTCAAGCGGACACAGCTTATTATTATCGTGTGGGTGATGCAGCGCGCGGGATATGGAGCGAAACAGGTACGTTTCAAACGGCTCCTAAGAGCGGTGAATTTACCTTCATTGATCTAGCTGATACACAAGCAAAAAGCGAAGATGAAGCCATATTGTCTTCACAGACGCTCGAAAAAGCACTTCAAACTGTAGGTAATGCTCAGTTTGTAGTCCACAACGGAGATATCGTAGATACGGGTACCAAAGAAGAGCAGTGGAACTGGCTGCTGGGGCATTCACAAAAAAGCCTTTTGAATACAACCATTGTTCCTTCAGCGGGTAATCACGAGGATGAGAACTACGCTTTTTATGATCACTTTAATATTAACGAACCTTCTGGTTCCGCTACTAAAACAGGAGCGTACTACTCTTATGATTACAGCAATGCTCACTTTATCGTACTGAACTCCAATGAGGACTCAGAGAAATATGCCAATTTTTCTGAAGCTCAAGTCGAATGGTTAAAGAAAGATGCGGCGGCAGCCAAAAGGGCAGGTGCAAAGTGGATCATTGTTAACATTCATAAAGGTCCTTACACTACCTCTAATCATGCAACAGATTCTGACATCATGGATAAGAATGGAGTTCGTAACCAAATCGCTCCACTAATGGCCGAACTTGATATCGACTTTGTTGTGCAAGGGCACGATCATATTTACGCTCGTACGAAACCAATCAACCAAGAGGGTAAAGCAACAACGCCAACAAAATTAAAAGATACATTAAATGATAAGACGATTGAATATAGTGTGAATCCAGATGGAAGTATCTATGTCATCCCAGCAACCGCTGGCCCCAAAGTCTACTACAAAAACCCAAGTGAAAAACTTGGAGATAAGTACTATAATCTCTTTGAATTAGCTGAAGAGAATCATGCGGCAGTATATGGCCCAGATCCGAGTGACAATCGTAGACCAACACGTGGACAGGTACAGAATTTTGTTGGCATCACCATAGACGGAAACAAACTTACAGCCGTAACGTATGAAATTGATCAAAACAAAAATGATGCCAAGCCTTTTATTGTGGATCAATTCGGAATCATCAAAAAAGATTAGTATAATTGATTTAATAGTTTCTAAATGATCATAAAAGGATATCCTACAGTCTGGTTGGCTGCATGGGTATCCTTTTTCATTTTCTTAGGGGATATCTACTATTGTACTTGTAATACTTACGCCCTGTTCGGAAGCTGGTAAAACGTACATAATGCAATTAACGACTTTACAAGTTTAAACATGGAGTGACTTACAGGAGGATGAAACGACGATGGCTTATCAAGAAATCAATGGAGTACGCGTATGGGGAGCACCTGATCCAGGGGCATTATCTCAAGCTCGTACATGTGCCGAAAACGGTAATGTAATTCAAGCGCTGCTGATGGCAGATCATCATAAAGGCTACAGTCAGCCGATTGGCGGTGTGATGGTGTATGACGGACAAATTTCGCCTTCAGGTGTCGGGTATGATATCGGTTGCGGAAATAAGGCGGTAAGAACCAAGCTGTTTGCAGCAGATATTATGCCGCGTATTTCAGCCGTGATGGATGAGGTTGCATGTCATATTTCGTTTGGCGTAGGTCGTGTGAATGCAATTCAGATAGACCATGAGCTGTTCGATGACCCGGATTGGGCAGTATATGCGGCGATTGGGAAACAAGAACATGACAAACTGAAGTCCTTGGCGAGAGAACAGCTGGGTACAGTAGGGAGTGGTAATCATTTTGTTGATGTATTCGTCGAGGAAGCGACAGGACAGGTCTGGATTGCCAATCATTTCGGCAGCCGGGGCTTTGGACACAAAACAGCAAGTGGGTTTCTAAATTTGGCCGCTGGACGAGAGTTTCTCGGAAAGGCGCCGGGAGAGCATATGGATCAGCCGCCTGTGCTGCTGGATATGAACAGTGAGTTGGGGGATATGTACTACCGTGCGATGCGCCTTGCCGGACGCTATGCGTATGCGGGACGTGACTATGTGATAGAACAAGTGCTTGGTATTATGGGGACCGAAGCGGACTTTACTGTGCATAACCACCATAATTACGCATGGAAAGAACAGCATGATGGGCGTGACACCATTGTGGTCCGTAAAGGCGCTACTCCCTCGGCACCTGGCCAGATGGGCTTTATTGGAGGAAGCATGGGCGATATTTCGGTGATTGTACGCGGAAAAGATTCGGTAGAAAATCGGGATTCCTACTATAGTACAGTTCATGGGGCAGGTCGTATTATGAGTCGTACCCAGGCAGCTGGTAAAATGAATTGGAAAACCCGCACACGGAGTGGTGGACAAATCACGGACATACAGATGAAGGAGGCCGTTCTGAACTATAGTGTCGAGCTGCGCGGAGCCGGTACAGATGAAAGCCCGTTCGTCTACCGTAAACTGCGCGAGGTACTGGACGCTCATTCCGAGACCGTGGAAGTTATGCATGAACTGAAGCCCATTGGGGTATGCATGGCTGGGGCTAATGAATTTGACCCTTATAAGGATTAATAAAAAGACTATGCCAGGCAGAAGTGTTCATTCGCCGAGCATAGTCTTTTGAGTACATAAATGAGTATATAATAGAAGGAATTCATTGCTTGATGCGTTTGTTAGTAGCTTTATGTTTACAGCTTGTCAGCAAAAAGCTGTTCTTTAATATAAGCGACTGGCATTTCTTGGCCTGTCCACAGTTCGAAGGCAAGTGCGCCCTGCCACAGCATCATGCCCAGACCGTTAATGGCAGTTGCACCTACGGATTCGGCTTGTTCCATCAACTTGGATTTAGCTGGGCTGTACACTACATCGGTTACGATCAGGTCGGAACGAAGCATGGACACATCTTCAATCACACTTTTGCCTTCCAGTGGTTTCATACCAACACCTGTACCGTTAGCGAGAATGTGACTTGTGCGGATCTCTTCACGTAGCTGTTCTTGATTTTCCAATGGATAGATATTCGCCTTAACTTGGGTGTGTTTCATATCTTCATTAATAATACGGACATTCTCTTCTGCACGAGCAAAGAACTGATCGTTACGGGCAAAGATTGAAATTTCAGCCAGACCTGCTTGAGCCGCTTCAATAGCAATCGGTGTAGCTGCGCCGCCAGAGCCCACAAGTGTCATTTTCTTGCCTTTCAGGTCAATGCCGTGTTCACGCAAGTTACGAACATAACCAGATCCATCTGTACTGTAGCCTTTCAGTTTACCATCTGTGTTCACGACGGTGTTGACGGCACCTGTAAATTTAGCGCTGTCGTCCAGCTCGTCAAGATACTGTAGAATAGCTGTTTTATTAGGCATAGACACGTTATAACCGCGTATGTTCAGAGCGCGCATCCCCCGTACCACTTCTTCAAGTTGTTCATTTCCTACTTCAAAGGCCATATACGCATTATTCAGGCCCAGCTTTTCAAACGCAAGATTATGCATAGCCGGGGACAAAGAGTGTCCGATTGGTGTAGCAAGCAGTCCGATTAGTTGTGTTCTTCCGTCAATACGTCCAGCATTTTTCATGATATAAGCCTCCAAGTAATCTGTGTAGTTTAATGAAATACTTTTTTATATCGATAAGCAACAAACACGGCCAGCAAAATACTGACTACAGCAATCGCAATATCCAGAATGAATACCGAGGTAATTCCCAAACTTTTGGACATGCCCCCGGTAGCCAAAGGCATCAGGATGAACGAAAGACTGGCTGCTATGTTCACGAGAGAAGTCGTAGTGCCTTTGTTCTTGCGGAAAAATTCCGTCATAACCGTGAGGGCAATTTGGAATATGCCTGCGGTAGACAAGCCGATCAAGAATGAACTGATCAAAGTAGCGACAGGATTGTGCCATGTAATTAAAGCCAACAAAGAAAGTAGGGCAATAAGCGGATATACAATCATGACAGTAATCGGTTTAATGAATTTACCAAGTACCACTGCTAACAAAATAACGGAAACCAATGAACCTATACTATAGTAGCTCAGCAGTTTAATGGCACTGGCTTTGTCCATGCCCAGGGCCTCTTGTCCAAAGGTAGGAAGCCATAGCTGCACGATCATGAACAATACAGTAGAAGTAAAACCGATAATAATCAGAGATAAACCTTCTTGCCAAAACTTAGGCTCGCTGCGGAAAGTATCTGTGGATTGAGCAGCCTCGGTTGGAGCCTTTTGTTCCTCAGCTTTGTGGTTGGGGAAAGCTGTCATCGATAAGAAGATACCGTTCAGCAGATAAATCCCTGCTGGAATAAAGAAGGAATATCCATAGAACATATCGTGATTAATAAAGAATGCAATCATGAACGGAATCACAATAGCACCGATAGAGATGGATGCTTTGACCAGTACAGTTGCAGATCCAGCTTTTTTTCCAAAGCCTTCAATTAATGCAGGATACGTTCCTGAATCCATCATAGAGTTGCAAAGCCCTGCGATAATGGCAAACACGAATGCCAGCGAATAGTTAGGTGCAAGCGGAATGCCAATCAGAAAGATTAAATAAGCAAATGATGCAATAACAATGAGTGGTTTTCTTCCGTATTTGTCTGACATTTTTCCGGCTACCCCGAGAGCGAGCAGCTTACCGATCCCAATCGCGGACACCAGATAGCCGATGGCTGCTTTATCCGTGTTCAATTGGACGGTCAGGAAGCTCATATTCGACGAGAGAATAACATTGATCATACCCAGAAGAAAATAGTTGATGTAAAGCCCTGCTGCCATTCTGATATAAGGATTTTTCATAAGTGTAACTCCCAACTTAAATTTTAGATCAATGGCCTAGGTAGGCATCGTCCAGCGGTATTGCATTACGCCTACAGATAAGTGAAATTATTCACATTCTTTCTATGTCATTATTATATAAGGAGTGTTATTATAAATCCAATGCATATTTCTATCGTTTTTCATAGTTTGGGTCTATAATTTAAAATATGAATTAAAGAAGGAGATTACATAATTATGAACCTGAAGCACTTACAATATTTTCGTGTACTTGCTGAGATGGAGCATTTTACCCAGGCAGCTATGCGACTATGTATTACTCAGCCCAGTTTAAGTCATGCGATTTCAGAATTAGAAAAAGATTTGGGAGTTCATCTGTTCGAGAAGCAGGGGAGAAATATTCGGTTAAACAAATACGGACGATTTTTCCTGAAGTATGTGGAGCACGCGATGGATGAATTAGAAAAGGGAGAACACAATTTACGGGAGCTAGTGAGTCCAAGCCATGGAAATATAGATTTGGCGTTCATTTACACGTTAGGCTCACACTTCATTCCAGCGATCATTCAGGCCTTTTCAGCTCTAGATGCCCGTAAAGATATCTCCTTTTCGTTTCACCAAGGGAATACGAACGATATTATCAAGGGGCTGAAGCAGGAACATTATGATGTGGCGTTCTGCTCTCACATGGAAAATGAACCGGATGTGGAGTTTATTCCGTTGGCTCAGCAGGAACTGGTTGTCATTGTTTCGCCTGATCATCCACTGGCGACTCTAGACCAAATTGATCTCAAGGATACAGCGGATTATCCGGTGATCTTCTTCAACAAAAAGAGTGGGGTTCGGCCCATTATTGAGAATTTGTTTGTCAAAGCGGGCGTCACGCCACAGATTATTTGCGAGATTGAAGAGGATACAGCAATGGCAGGGCTGGTGTCTGTCAATTACGGAATTGGGGTTATGCCTCGAATTTCATCGTTAGATTATTTTAACGTCAAAACATTGCCTATTGTAAATCCAGAATACGAGCGTTTTATCTACCTGGCCAGCATCAAAAATAGATATTTATCCCCGGCAGTAGTGGACTTTCGGAACTTTGCACTAAGCTACGGCAAGGAGTTTTATCTGAAAACGCATCAGCGCGTCTAGGTTGGGGTCCCGCAATATTTAAACTTGATAAATCTTAAAATGTGTTCTATACTTCATCATCGACACAGGTAATGTGAAATGATTCACATTTTTAATACTACAAGACTTACTTACAAAAGCAGGTGAATTCATGATGAAACGTTCTTCTTTTCCAGTGGCGACAGGCCTTTATGTAAACTATCTTTTGTTCGGCATGTTTAATATTATGCTGGCGTCCCACATGTCCTTTTTAACAGAGCATTTGCATACAGATCAGACGGGCATCAGTCTCTTGGTTTCTGCGATGGGATTTGGCAGGCTGTTTACGCTGTACATATCCGGGGTGCTCTCCGATCGTTATGGTCGTAAGCCGTTTATTGTGGTAGCAGGGCTACTAATGGCTGTATTCTTGGTCGGTATACCGCTAAGTCCCAGCTTTGAGATGGCGATCGTACTGGCTGTGCTGGCAGGCGTAGCGAATTCTTTTCTTGATTCAGGTACTTATCCAGCGCTGATCGAAGCTTTTCCCCAATCCTCTGGTTCGGCTACAGTGTTGGTAAGAGGTTTTATATCCATCGGGGCGGCATTTTTACCGTTAATGATTATCTTTTTTATGAATCACGACATTTTCTACGGATTCTCTTTCTTTTTACCAGCCCTCATATTTACTTTGAATGCAATCTACTTGTTCAGAATGAAGTTTCCAGACATGCGGGTTCAGTCACCCAAGGAGCCAGTTGGTGATACTTCTGTATCGAGCGTTGAGCAAGCGGGAAAATTGGAGGCAAATGATCGGAGTAAGCCGCGGTTTTGGCAGGAAGGAGTATGCCTTATCTTGCTCGGATTTACCGGACCTACCTTGCTTTATATTGTGCAATTATGGTTGCCTACTTTTGGACAACAGTTTATCGGTATGACCCAATCAGAGTCTCTCAGATTATTAGTTTATTACAATGTCGGTTCACTGATTTCCGTGTTTGTATTGGTAATTGTGTTAAGAAAATGGGTTAAACCTGTTCACATTATTCTTATTTATCCATGTATTTCCCTGTTGGCTTTTGGAGCGCTTCTCCTATTCAAGTCAGGGGCGGCGGCCATTATTTGTGCGAGTGTCATTGGGTTTTCAATATCAGGTGTACTTCAGCTGACATTAACCGTAATGAGTGAATTTTTTAGTCAACGAAAAGGACAGATTACCGGGTTTGTGTATACAGCAACCTCGCTGTCATACACGGTCATTCCTGTGTTTACAGGCTTTCTTTTGAAACATTCTCAGATATCGAGTGTTTTTATGCTAGCTATTATTGTGAATGTGCTAGGGATCGTACTAGCGGTGTTTGTTAATTTTCGGTACAGTTTAGTTTTTCCAGCAAGTCGCAAATTGTCCCCTAAAATCGTACTTGATACCAAATAAATGACGACTGGACCTAATCATCTGCATGCTTATTCAGAATGCGTTATACTATGAATTATTGTACATGTTCGACTTGAAACTGTAATTTGGGAGTGAGATAGAGATGGCTAAAATCGTAAAGGTGAAAGATGTTCTGATCGGTGAAGGAGCGCCAAAAATTTGTGTGCCCATGGTGGGAGAAACGTTGGAGCAGTTGAAGGAAGAGGCCACTTATTTACGTACGCTCGACCTGGATATCGTGGAGTGGAGAGTCGATTTTTTCGAGCATGTGGAGGATCTGGAAAAGGTTAAAGCTGCCTTACATGAAATTCGGTCTATTTTAGCAAATGTTCCGCTCGTATTTACGTTCCGTAGCGCTCGGGAAGGCGGAGAAAAGGAAATCAGTGCAGCGAGTTATGTGGAATTGAACCGTACAGTAGCCGAAACGGGGCAAGTCGAACTTATTGATGTAGAGCTTTTTAATGAGGAAGCTGATGTGAAGACGCTGGTAGAAGCAGCACATAAGCATAACGTATATGTGATTATATCTAATCATGATTTTCATAAGACGCCGTCGAAGGAGGAGATTGTGTCCCGGTTACGTAAGGCGCAGGAATTGGGAGGCGATCTGCCTAAGATAGCAGTGATGCCAACCAATACAGCCGATGTGCTCACTTTGCTGGATGCCACGCGTACCATGGCAGAAGAGCATGCAGATCGGCCGATTATTACGATGTCGATGGCGGGGAAAGGTGTTGTGAGCCGCCTGACCGGAGAAGTGTTTGGTTCGGCTCTGACCTTTGGTGCTGCTAAGAAAGCTTCCGCACCGGGGCAGATTCCTGTCACTGAACTGAGAGAGATATTGACGGTGCTGCATAACCATTCTTAAAAGATGGATAGGCATTACTCGCTAGTCAGTAATATATCCGCAGTGAACCAAAAAGGAAGGCCCCCATGCGGTAAGCATGCGAGCCCTCCTTTTTGTGTAACTCTTAATTCAATCCCCGAGTAGGTTCATACAACTCCCAACCTAGATTCAGCGTTTGAATAATATAGTCTGCGACTTCTTCCGCATCCAACTGATCCGTATCGATCTTGGAGTGATTCACCGCGTAAATGTCCTGTCTGGAACGGAAGAGATCCTCAATTTCCCCTAAAGTCTTGTTTTGTAGATTGGGACGGGTGTCAATCAGCATCTTGAGCCGATCTTTCCAGGAATCCCAATTTAAATCCAAGAAGAAAACAATCGATGAAGCCAAACAAGCTTGCTTCACCTCTTCCTGTAAAAATGCACCACCGCCAACGGAAATGATTTTGAGGCGTGTGTTGCTGCATAGCTTCAAAATATGCTCTTTTTCAATCTCACGGAAACGCTTCTCTCCATAAGTTTTGAAAATCTCTGTTGTTGGCATGTTGTATTCTCGTTCAATCTCCTGGTCAATATCCACGAAATCGCGATACAGCTTGCGCGCTAGATGGGAACCGATCGTTGTTTTGCCTACACCCATAAAGCCGATGAGCACAATATTTTGTTCTTTTAATGGAATCTCACTATTGTTTTGCACGATAACCACTCTTTTCTCACCAGTAATGTTGAGATGTGACGCTTCAAAGCACTAAATACATTATACGTTCATCAAACGTGTCATTCAATAGTATAGACTACATCAAAAATGAGGTATAGAACGAAATAAGGTTCTGATTACCATTGTAGTGACATAGAGCACGCATTAGAGACTAGATACTCAGTAATTTGATGCGTAAATTGTCAAAAAATAAACTTGTACAAGTATAAAAGAGGCAATATTGTGTACTTAATTGAAAAAAAGGACATATTTTGGCGGAAAATATATTGAAATTACTGGAAGTATGATTATAATAGAGTTATGCAAATTGTAAATGTAATCGCTCTATTTACAATTTGTGCTTTATATTAATTAGGAGACAAAATTGCTTTGAACCAAAAACCAAGTATACATATGCAAATAGTTAAATAACGACTTTTAGACGTGTATCGGTCAATGGGTTCATTGTACGAAGGTGGTGATACGGTCTACGCGCTCTAGTCAACGAAGAATTGACAAGAATAAAAAAATATCTACGAGAGGGATGAATTGAAATGAAAACAAACACAGCTAAAGTATTGAAAAAGGGAATCAGTATCGCTTTATCAGGAATGTTGGTCGCTTTATTTGTCGGCAATTATTCTGCACATGCAGCTCCAGAAGTCGTTCATAAGACCATACTTGTTAAAGCTGGAGAAGTATACGATGGTAAAGGCAAGACTGTAGTGGCTGATCCCGATACCTTGGGAGACGGAAGCCAGAAAGAGGCTCAAAAGCCTATTTTCAAGCTTGAAAATAATGCAACTTTGAAAAATGTGATCATCGCTGCCCCTGCTGCGGATGGTGTACATGTGTATGGCAACGGAACTATTTCCAACGTAACGTGGGAGGATGTAGGTGAAGATGCCTTGACGCTTAAAGAGCCAGGCACGGTAAACATTACGGGCGGTGGAGCGTTCCATGCGTACGATAAAGTATTCCAAATTAATGCCGAAGGCACGATTAACATTAAGAACTTTAGAGCCGATGATATCGGAAAGTTGGTTCGCCAACTTGGGGGCTCTACATTCAGAGTGAATATGACTTTGGATAACTCGGATATTTCCAACGTTAAGGATTCAATTCTGAGATCGGACGGTCCTAACAGCAAAGCTAAAATTACGAACACTCGTTATCACAATGTGAAACAATTGTTCAAAGGCTTTAAATCCAGTAATACGAGCGAGTCCGGCAATACTCAATATTAATCGGAGTAAGATAGGAGTAGAGATATGATAAGGGGCTGTCCAACAGGTCTTGTGATCTGATTGGACAAGCCTCTTTTTTGGTACGGCGAGTTTCCCCAAGATGATCTGGACTTCGTTCGGAACGAGGACTGTGATATGATCGTGCTATTACATTTTATACAAAAAAGTTGGGTAGCTATGAATCCTTTTCATCAATATGTGAATGTTGACGGCACTTTGAATGATACGCTGGCGCGGAATCGTGAAATTTTATATACAGGTACGAATGGTCGGCATGTGGAACGTTTTTACGTGTCTTCCTCTGAAAGTTATATATTCAAACCTCTAACCAACGATGATCAGGAGGGGCGGGAGAGATGGGTGTACGAGCATGTGCTTCCTGCGTTATCACCAATCTATCCCCGATTGCTAGCCTGGTCTGACGCAGACGCGGATGGCGGAGGAGAATGGATGGTTTTTGAGGACCTTGGTCCGTTACATCATCTACACGCAGACGAAACCCTGTTACGGGCTATTGGACTTGTTGCATGGTGGCATGCTTTGCCGACGGATCGTTTTGCTGGAATGCCGCTGCGGGGACCGAAGCCACTCATTCAGGAGATGGTTTCCGAGCTATACACGCGCAAGCCGGATGTGTTAAAGCTTTGCAGCTCACTGGGATTATCTAAGCAACAGATGCAGCGTATGTATGTACAGCTGGAGCATTTATCTTTTTCACAGCAGCTAGTACTGTCTCATGGTGATCTTCATCCGGGGAACTATGCGCTGAGCGGGGAACGGCTTATGGTACTGGATTGGGAGCATGCTCATCTGAACACACCGCTGTGGGATGTATATCACCTGATCGACATGTCCCATCCGTTGTTTCCCCGACGGATGACGTCCGAATTGCGTATTCGTATACTGGACACATACGTGGAGCAGCTGGAGCTGTTGGGGATAAGAGTGGATCGAACGGCATTTATGCTGGAATATGGCATGTTTGCGGTGGTATTTTCGCTCTGGATGCTGTTGTTAATCACAAGTGATTTGCAAAGGATTGGAACGAACCTGCATAGAAACGGCGATAAATGGTCAAAAGAGCAATTAGAGTCCCAGTTGGATGAAACGTTAGCCTGTTTGAACCAATGTGCAGCGATGATGGATTGGGGACAAGCCCAACAATGTAGATAGTAGCTTAAGACATAGACTGTATTTAGTTAGTAAAAGAAGGTGGGAAATAAATCCATGAAAAAAGTCGGTTTGGTCATGAGAAAAATACAATTTGCTGAAGCACAGGGTCCTCGTATTTTTGCAGAACGTCTGAAGCAGATCGGGTTGGAATTGGGGGTGGACATCGTATTTGTATCACCAGAGCGCCATGTGAGCAGCCATGACTGGCTTCCGGGCTATGAGCACGAAAAGGGCGACTTGGTCAACTATGACGTCGTACTGGACCAACTCCATGAGCAGCAGATTGAGCACGTTATTTATACGGTATCTGGCTTTACCTATTTGAACATGTTTTTTAAAAACAGCGTGCTTTTTCCGCATAGTTTTCCTGATCCGGCACTTACAGGCTACGAGATGATGAAGCCTTTTTATCAGATCGTGGACAAGGCTATCGTACAGACTGCCTTTCTCAAGCAGGAGATGGCTTCGAAGTTTGGCGTAACCGACGTGACAGTCATCCCGATCGGATTTAATGAGCGGCTGGTGGAAAAGCATTTTGATCCCTCGCAAGTGGTAGAGAACCGGGTGATGTGGATTGGTAGAGATGAGGAGAACCGACGTCCGGATTTGGTGCTGGAGTATGCGAGGCATAATCCTGACAAGGATGTCTATATGGTATTTGGCGGTGAACGCTACAAGGAAAGTATGAAGAAGTACGATATCCCGGACAATGTTAAACTTCAATTTGCGTTGACGCAAGATGAGGTGTTTGCACTGATGAACACGGCAAAGGTGTATTGGAGCTGCTCCAAATTCGATACGTTCGCGATGCCACTGACCGAAGCGCTGGCTATGGGTAAAATCGTCGTGAAGCCAGAGCATCCTTGCTATGGACATATCAGCTCTACGCATTCTTTTTCAGGGAATGAGAAAAACTGGTTCGAGCTGGTCAATATGGCTGCCGCCTCACCGCGTCGGGTTTCTACAGAAAATCAGGCATACGCTATGGAAAAGTTTTCAAGTCAGGTGATGAAGCAGGGCTATCGGGACTTTTTTGATCATTGGTTAAGCTGAACGGCGAGGCAAAACACTGTGGTTGCAACAAGCGTCTGAATGTCCAGAGTGAAATAAAAATAACCCGCAAGGTGGTCACTTTTTTTCAAATATCCATCATGCGGGTTACGGTTCTTTGACTTATCGTTTGGACTTTACTGGAACCGGGGTTCCTTTTTTAAAGCGAGCCGGTCTTCTCGGAATTCTGCGAATGCCGGAGTCCTCCGATTTAGAAGGTAATGCTTTATGAGTTGTCTTTGTTGACAGTTGGCTGGTTCTGCCGAACTCGACAGTGTAACTGTCTACAGATGAGTCAATGGAAAGTCTACGCATCCCCACTCGTCTGGATGATCCGCTACTATAGTTCCAACACCAATGAAAATCACTGCTAGTGCTTCTCGGAAGCCGTGTGCGGTACGTACCACGCCACGAATTGGAGTGATCTTCAGCATAATAATAGAATGTGGTTCCCCCGACAGAACCGCTCCATACTTCTCTCGTATCACCAGTTTCTATCCGATACCAGCCCATTTTAGAATAATTGGTGGGATGACAGTCGGAACTAGGATAAGCATAGGCGGCATAGATGGTATTACTCGTGTTGTTTGTAAAAAAAAGGCTCATCATACACACTTCTTTCCTCATAAATTTGTATTACAATGTCATACTATGAGGAATTTAGAAGAAGAGAGTGGACAATATCTCTCAATCTATGAAAAATGAACCAATCGTTTACGTCCAACTTGCTAAATGATTCTATGTCTGTATCTCCGCTATCGCTTCAGTATGAGCCGTCTTGCGATCCTCAATGTAGCTAACTATCATGAGTAGCAGACCGCCGACAGTGATTAGCGATGCAACCCATGGAATAGCGGCTAGCCCCATTTGATTAATAACAACTCCCCCGATAAAAGCACCGCCTGCGTTGCCCAGATTTAATGCGGAATGGCTGGAGGTAGAGGCAAGTAAAGGAGCCTCATAGGCCAGATTCATGATGCGAACCTGAATACCCGGCATGATGCCGAACGCAGCAATGCCCCAGATAAAGACCGTGATGACGGCCAATACCTTGCTTTGAAGCGTAAATGTCAGAATGGCCAAAATAATAGCCAGCACAGCATAGTTTGCGATCAGGGATGGAAGTAGTTTCCAATCTGCGAGCTTGCCGCCAACGATGTTGCCGATCGTTACCCCTAGGCCAAACAGGACGAGAATCCAGGTAATGCTATGCTCGGCAAAGCCACTAATATCCGTAAGCAAAGGCGTAATGTACGTAAAGACAGTGAACAGGCTACCACAACCGACTGCACCTGTGAGCAGCATCAGTAGCACTTTTGGATTAAACAGGCTTTTGACTTCTTGTTTGAGACTGGAAGGCTTGTCCTGATGAATCACCGGAATGTAGCGAATGATACCAAAGAGAGAAATCAAGCCGATGACCACAATGGCTCCAAAGGAAGCACGCCAGCCGAGCTGTTGTCCGATAAAGGTACCAAAGGGCACGCCAATAATGTTCGCCACGGTCAAACCGGTCAGCACCATAGAAATAGCACCCGCGCGCTTGTCAGGACGAACCAGTCTGGCAGCGATCAGGGAACCGGCTCCCAAAAAGGTTCCGTGCGATAATGCAGTAGCCATACGGGCCGCAATCAGAAGTTCGTAATTGGGAGCAATGACGGAAAAAAGATTGCCTAAAATGAATATGGTCATTAGGAGGCATAGCAGCTTTTTCTGCGGTACCTTATGGGTTAATACGGTAAGCACAGGTGCGCCAATGGCCACACCAAGCGCGTAACTGGTGATTAACTGCCCGGCTTGCGGAATCGTAACATGAAGATCATGGGCTACATTGGGCAGAAGTCCCATAATGACGAATTCGGTCATGCCGATGGCGAAGGCACCAAGGGTCAACCATAGCAAGGAGGGGGGGAAGCGATTTGCTGTCATATTTTCTTGATTACTCATAAGTGTCTTGTATCCTCCTGAAAAAATAGTAATGCGAGTATATCATTACAGGCGATATCTGGCGACCCATTTTGCAAGAATTTTACATACTAAGTTGATAAGTTTTATGTAATTTACAAAAGCGACAGGTAGGAAGGAGCCAAGTATGTTATTTTGGTAGTATGATATTAAGATCGTAAAATGACGCTGTAAGGAACGATCCAAGGAGGATATAACAATGGCACCTAAAGTGGTACATAGTATTACAGATTTAATAGGAGATACACCTTGTGTAAGACTCCAACGGCTCACACGGCCGCAGGATGCGGAAGTGTATGTGAAGCTGGAGTATTTTAATCCAAGCGGCAGTGTTAAAGATCGGGCGGCGGGCAATCTGATTGCCGAGGCGGAAAAGGCAGGACATCTAAAGCCGGGAGGCACCATTATTGAGCCGACGAGTGGCAACACGGGAATTGGTCTTGCGATGAATGCGGCAGCCCGAGGTTACCGTGCAATTTTGGTGATGCCTTCGAATATGACGAAGGAACGGATCAATATTTTGAAAGCCTACGGGGCTGAGGTCGTACTGACACCAGCGGAAGAACGGATGCCAGGAGCGATTCGCAAGGCATTCGAACTGGGGGCTGAAATTGAAGGGAGTTTTATCCCGCATCAATTTGAAAATGAGGCAAATCCCGATATCCATCGTATGACCACAGCACTTGAAATTTTGGAACAGACGGAAGGAAAGCTGGATGTGTTCGTCGCTTCTTCGGGAACGGGCGGTACCATTACGGGAACAGGTGAAGTGCTGCGTCAGCATTTGCCGGATCTGCGGATTGTTGTAGTTGAGCCGAAGGGCTCGCCAGTGCTATCTGGAGGAAAACCCGGTCCACATAAGCTGGTTGGCACCAGTCCAGGCTTTGTTCCCACCGTGCTGAATACGGAAGTGTATGACGAAATCGTGCAGGTTTCCGATGAGGATGCGATTGCAATGACACGGGCGATTGCTGCCCAGGAAGGGATTCTGGTTGGCCCCTCTAGCGGAGCTACGATATGGACGGCGATTCAGGAAGCTCGGCGTTTGGGAGCAGGCAAACGGGTACTTTGCATTGCCCCGGATACCGGAGAGCGTTATCTGAGCATGGGGATATTCGGATAAAAAGATGTGGATTGGGACCAAAGTGATACACGACCGTAAGTAAGTGGTAAAATAGGTGTGTGATAGCGGTTTCACGAACTATTCATATGTGGATAAAGCAGGGAATATTTTGAGGGTTGAAGGAGGAGCAGCATGAAGATTATGCCTTTACAGAAACGTGGAATCTCCGATAGTCGGCTGGCGCTCGGTTGTATGCCTTTTGGTGGAGAATGGAGCCATGCACCGTTTACGCAGGCGCATGTCGTTGAAGCGGAAAGAGCTGTAGAAGCTGCACAATCCATTGGGATTACGATGTTCGATCATGCGGATATCTATCGTATGGGGAAAGCGGAAGAAATTTTCGGTCGGGTTTTAAAGGGACAGCCGGGCTTGCGTGAACAAATCGTAATTCAGTCCAAATGCGGCATTTTTCTGCCGGATGGTACGCTCCCGGGCCGTTTTGATTTCTCATATGCACATATTATGGAGTCCGTGGATGGTATTCTGAAGCGTCTGGGTACGGAATATTTGGACATCCTGCTGCTGCATCGCCCCGATCCGCTGGTAGAGCCGGAAGAAGTAGCGAAGGCGTTCAGCGAGCTTAAGACGTCTGGCAAAGTACGGCATTTTGGCGTTTCCAATATGAATGTAAGCCAAATTCGGTTTCTGGAGCGGAGCCTAACGGAGCCGCTGATCGCTAATCAGCTGGAAATGAGCCTGGCGCATCTGCATTTTGTAGATCAGACAGTACATGTGAACCAGCAGGCGGGGACGAATGTACATTTTGGCGAAGGTTTGCTGGAATATTGCCAAACCGAGGATATTCAGCTCCAAGCCTGGGGACCGCTGGCGCAGGGACGTTTTAGCGGAGGTTCTTTGAAAGGGGAGCCTGAGCATGTCGTTAAGACGGCAGAGCTGGTGCAGAAGCTGGCTTCTGAAAAGGAAACGACACGTGAAGCGATCGTCCTTGGCTGGCTTATGAAACATCCGGCACGGATTCAGCCTGTCATTGGCAGCGCCAATCCTGAACGAATCAAGGCATGTCAGGATGCGGAACGCCAGAGTGAGCTGATGACCCGTGAGGAATGGTACGAATTGTACGTCAGTGCGCGCGGACAAGCCTTGCCATAAACTCGTACTGCGGACCCGTTTGTTACAGCAGGCGTATGTGGATGTAAGTGTATGACTTCGTTTATACGAACCGTAGTTTAATAGGCCCTCCCTTCGTCTCATTAACAGACGGAGGGAGGGCTATTTACATGGCTGCATCTCATATTGTCTCAGCAGCTATTCCTCTTCGTAGCGTGCAAGGGCCTTGGCCGTTGTTTCCTTCATTCGTGAAATCAGCCGGGAGCCTTGGACGACCTTGACACGTTTGCCAAGGAAACGGATTTTGGATAGTACATATTCACATTCGTCTGCCTGGAAAGTGAGCGTAATACGATAGGTATCTGCTTCCTGAACATATTCGACTTCTTTTTCAAAGCAGGAAAAAGCATATAAAATACGGGACATTTCTCCGTTGTATACAGGAATAATTTCGATGATGCCCTGTTCTTTGCGCGACTCCAGTATACCGAGAATACGTTGGATGAATTTTTCGGCCTCTTCGGGTAGAAGCTCATCTTCCGTAACGTTCACGATATTAGACAGCTTGGTAGACATGAGCGCGCGGTGTCTGCGGTTATACCACAGCAGGCTCCATTCTTTTTTGACCATGGAGAACTCCAGCTTATATGGAAAACCGGACATTCGCTCATGCATGCGTCCGTTGCGCAGTTTGTAGGTCATACAGATGCCAGAACGGGATCGTAGGATCGGACGCAATGTGAGCAGAAGCGGATGATATACGGAGACAGCAGGGATACCTGCTTTTTCCCGCAAACTTCCATCGGCCTCCAGAGGCTCGTCGTCTGCGAGCATCTGCCGAAGCTTATCAAGCGTAGACGGGGTGAAAGCCTCTATTGCTGCCGAGTCTGTCAGCATAGATTGGAGCCAGACTCTTTCCTGCGATGTGGTGGCAAAAGCGCCCGATTCATCCAGCCGAGAGACGATCTGATAGTTAAATATTTTCTCGAACAGACTCATAATAGGCTTGCAGCTCCTTCCATTCCTGTCTGAATTCCTTACGTAGCCGCTGAGGCTCCAATACCTCACAGCTTGATCCGAAGCTGCGAATCCACGGTTTAATCTCGGTGATTCCATTCACTGTGATTTCATAGATAAAGGATTCACTTTCTTCCTCCGCGATCGTACCCCATTGTCCCTGTGACAGTACACGTTCCCGAATAAAGTTGCGCTTCGCGCCCTCAGGATTAAAAAAACGTACCCGTACCTTCACAGGACGACCTGTATCAACAAGCCAGCTGTACCGCATTTTTTCTTCCAACACCGCTAGCAGATCGGCATGAAACTGCTCTGGTACAGGCTTGCCCACCACCAATTGAGTCATGCCCTCCATACGAAACTTCATGATTCCTTTACCGCCTACATGACCAAGAACATACCAACGTCCATATTGATGATCATAGATGACTTGCAGGGGCAGAATGGTATGTTCACGGCCCTCCGTCTCTTTTTCAAACAGCGGGTTTGTGTTCTGTGACCCGTACATGCTTCGTTTGGACGTCGAAAAATATAAAAAAGTTACACAGCGACGTTGCCGAATGGCGTGTAGAAGCGGATGAATATGGGCTTCGTCCAGAATGCGTGAATAATAGTGGTATTTATATAAAAAAGGTTCAGCCAAATCCCGATCTCCGGCTTGACGGCGCATGGCTTTTTTTAGATGATCTCGCAACAGATATCCCTGAACAGAGGGAAGTTGGGTGTTGGCCATAATGTCTACAAAATCATATAAGTCCAGTAATTCCTCGTCCGTCAGTCCTGTCACCAGATCGTTGCGGACAGCATAGCGATAAGGTCTGCCGCCGGGTTCCTTGCGAACCACGCCGACTTCGACCAGATATTTCAGATCGGAACGAATCGTTTTCTCATCCGGCAGCGAACTGTCGGAAGGTAGCCCGTTGCAGCAAGCATCCAGCAATTCCATAGTGGTCAGAGGCTGTGACTGTAGCGCTGTCAGCAGAAGAGATAAGCGGACGCTTTCTGATTCCTTGAGCGATTTGGCCCGAAACAAGAATAGTAGTAATGGATCAGCGGATTCATAATAATTAAAGCGCAGCATTTCATTAAAATCATGTCCCTGGTCCTCAGGCAACTGCTGTTGTACGGATTGGACGATTTCCTTGAGACGCCGGATTGTTTTATCAAAGGTATGCACTGAAATACCCAGTCTGTCTGCAAATTGCTGCCGATTATAAGCGCCGCTGGTCAGTGTGAGCATGCGCAGGAATTGAATTTCTTTATCAAAACTCTCTCTCGCCATGATGCATTCCCCGTTTCTGTTGCCGTTCTCCGAAAGCAAGTATCCCTTTATTCTAACAGGGAAGGGATGCAGGAAAAAGGGAATTTATTCATCTTTGTAATACTTCCACCATGTTCACGACTTCCAAAATAAAGCATCATAGGGATATAAGATAGCACGATGAATTAAGAAGCAATACATAACAGAAGGGTGATGCAACATGTTTGGACGGGAGAGGAAACGGCTATGCGTTTTCGCCGCTTATTAATAGATGAAACGGATGAGTCGATTAGAGAACAGATTCGGGAAATACTTTAATGATAAGGGAGGGAACAACATGACAGATGTGAAGCATGGGCAGGGTTTCATTCAACCAGAAATGCGCGAAACGATTTTGCGTGAGCTGCGCGCGTTGGAGCAAGAGGAGCAAATACGTATTATATACGCCTGTGAATCAGGCAGTCGGGCATGGGGGTTTCCTTCACAGGACAGTGACTATGATGTACGATTTATCTATGTAAGACCCATAGAATGGTATTTGTCTATTTTTGATAAGCGGGATGTGATTGAGCGGCCAATCAGCAGTTTGCTGGATATGAACGGCTGGGATTTGAAAAAGGCACTCCATTTGTTTCGCAAATCCAATCCGCCTTTGCTGGAATGGCTGCAATCTCCGATTCCCTATCTGGAGCAGTATTCAGTGGCTGACCAGATTCGTGCGATATCGCCGTTAACCTTCTCTCCGAAGTCCTGTATGTACCATTATCTGAATATGGCGCGAGGAAACTATCGGGATTATTTGCAAGGAGAGCAGGTGAAGATTAAAAAGTATTTTTACGTGCTGCGCCCCCTGCTGGCTTGTGGCTGGATTGAACGTTACAACAGCATGCCTCCGATTGAATTTGGAGACTTGCTAGAGGAATTAATTCCGTCAGATACAGAACTTTATCAGGTGATCGGGCATTTGCTGCAACGTAAAAAAGCGGGCGAGGAACTGGATATTGAGCCACAGCTTTCGGTGGTGAATGATTTTATCCAGCAGCAAATTGCCTATTTTGAACAAAAGGCGCCCTTGCTTCAGCATGTGGAGAGTGGACGGGATCAGCAGTTGGATGATTTGTTCCGCGCTGCGGTGAATGAAGTATGGAAAGCATAAGCTGGGAAGGAGAAGTGGAGTATGCACATCACGCTAAAAGCAACCGGAACCCATGCAGGGATGATTTCGCATTTGCTTGCTAAGAATCCTTACAATACGTATGATCGCACAGAAAAAGGCGCACGTGTACGCATGGTGTACACCGTTTTTACCGAGGAAGAGGCTGAGATCGTCATTCAGGCTTCGCCAGATTCGATTGATTTGGTCAAAAACAGTCCAGACAGCTATGACATTACACAATATATTAATGACCGGGAGTTTGTAACCAGCAGCTTATTTTGCACTTATATTCGTGGCTCGCTTGGCACGGCCCTGAACGGCAAACCCAAGGAAGACTATGTAGGATGGGTGACGCACCCTTTTTCGCTGGAGTTATCGTTTGGGCCCGTTGCTTCGGATTTGCCGGATTCTGTGGTGGAGGGACTATTTGCTCCGCTGGGTTATCATGTGGCCATAGAACGAGGGGAAGCGGACTATTCTTTTCAGCTAAAAAATCGAAGCACCGTCAGATATGTCACGTTAAGTGGTCATCAGACGGTGCAGTATGCGCTTCGTCAGTTATTGCTGTTGATTCCGGTGCTGGATAATTATAAGCACTACTATATTAGTGAAGAAGAGTTTGACAAGCTGAGACGTTACGGTGAGGGCTGGCTGCCAGAGCATCCACTACGCGAGCTGATCATTCGACGCACGCTTCGTTTTACCAATCTGATTGAGCGATTTGAGCAATCTGATTCTGCTGAAACAACAGGTACAAAAAAATACATTGAAAAGGATACTGTCCAAGCTCAAAAGGATAAGCACGAACAGGTTCAACAGCAAGAACAGCCACAGGAGGAAGGGAAGCAGCAGCCTACTGTACGGCTGAATGAACTGCGATACCAAGCCATTATGGACGTGATTCGTAAGCTGCCTCGCAGACAGAAAATCGTAGATTTTGGTTCAGGGGAAGGGAAGCTTTCGGCTCGGCTGGCTCGAATGACGGGCGTTGAAGAGATTTGGGCGGTGGAGCCGTCTGCGTATGCACAGGTGAGAGCCATGGAGCGTTTTGCCAAGCTGGAAAGGCATGCCGACGCGATCAGTCCTACACCCATGATGGGCTCTCTCTTTTATTATGATGAACAATTGCGGGGCAAAGATGTGATGATTCTATGTGAGGTCATTGAGCACGTGGATGAGCATCGTCTGAACCGGGTGATGAAGACGATTGTGACGGAGTATCAGCCAGGCGTGCTGATCGTGACGACTCCCAATCGTGAATATAATGAAGTGTATCGTATGAATCAGCAAGAGCTGCGGCATGGCGATCATCGTTTTGAATGGAGTAGAAGCGAGTTTCAGGAACGATGTGAGCAGTGGATTGCGGAAGCTCCTTATTCGGTAGCGCTGAAGGGGATCGGAGAAGAGGTCGAAGGCTTTGGAAAACCGACCCAAATGGCTATATTTACGCGCAGAAAGGAGCAGAAGGAAGCATGAGCAATTCATCCAAACGTACGATTCATTTACCGCATGCTGGACTGGTTGTGTTGGTTGGGGCCTCCAACAGTGGCAAAACCACATTATTGGACAGGCTGGTGAGCGAAGGGATTCTATTGGAGACAGAAGTGGTATCCTCGGATCATTTTCGCAAGCTGGTCGGAGATACGGAATTTATAGACTGGAGTGGACTTCCAAGGCTGGAATCGGACGTACTGTTCTATGAGTATCAGCAAATGTCAGCCAAGGCGTTTGAGGCGATGGATACGATTCTGGCTATGCGCTGTCGCTTGAATAAACTGACGGTTGTGGATGCCACCCATTTGTATGCTGAGGATCGTCAAAAATATGTACAGCTGGCAGCCAAGGCGCATGTTCCTGTTATGGCCTGGGTACTGGATGTACCCGAATCTGTGCTGCTGGAACGTGATTTAGGCAGGGAGCATCCGCGTGGCCGCCAACGGGTCAAGCAGCAGGCACAGCTGTTAAAGCGGAACCTGCGTGGTATCCGTGAGGAAGGCTTTAACGCTTGCTATGTTCTTAAGGATGTAGAAGAAATGAACTTTGTTCGCCGTGTGCAGCCACTGTTTCATGAGATTGGCTCAGGTATTGACATCATTGGTGATATCCATGGGTGCTACCGTGAGATGCTGGAAGTGATAGAGCGGCTAGGATATACGGAAGATACGGAAGGACTATACCATCATCCAGATGGTAGAAGACTAGTATCTGTCGGGGATGTGATGAGCCGTGGCCCAGAATCGTTACAAGCGGTGCAGTTCTGGAAAAAGCACGTGGATGCCGGACTAGCGTATATGATTGACAGCAATCATGGCTGGAAAATCGGCCGTTACCTCGATGGGAGAAAGGTGACTCTCAGTCATGGCGATGAACGATTTGCAGAGGAACTGGCCCAATATGAACAAAAAGCGGGCAAGACAGCGGCGGAACAGCTTAGAAGCGAGTTGAGAGATTTTCTGCTACATGCACCCTCTCATCTTATTTTTGGCAGAAATGGATTGCGACACGTGGTTGTGGCTCATGCCGGGATTAAGGATCATTTTATTGGCAAACAGTCGGCACGTATTTCTGATTATTGCCGCTATGGAGATACGGAAGGACAGGATGCGAACGGAACACCGATCCGCAAGGATTGGTTCGTAGACCATGAATCGGGAGAAATAGTAGTATGGGGACATGATCCGAGACCGCAGCCTACCCTTGTGAATCAGACGGTGAATATTGATCAGGGTGTGGTATTTGGCGGTATGCTGACCGCTTATCGTTATCCGGAAAAGGAATTTGTCAGCGTTCCGGCACATGAGAATTATGCGAATGATCCCGATAGCCCACTTGTCCGGTGGCAGAGAAAACGGTTTTCCCCGCCGAATTTACGCAAGCTAATCGCTGGTTACAGTGTGCTGACGGAATCGTATGGCGAAGTGCGCGTACAAGGAGAATGGATCAAATCCGCTATAGATACCGTGTCACATGTGACGGTACCCATGGAGGAGCTGGTGTATATTCCACCGACGATGAGCCCTGCTCCAGCGGTGTCTGCAGAGGAAGGATATCTGGAGCATCCACGTGAGGCGCTGGCTTATTATCGCGGGCAAGGAGTACAAACGATGGTGGCCGAGAAAAAACATATGGGTAGCCGGGCTATTTTGCTATTATTCAAAAACGAACAGGCCGCTGTTCAATATGTAGGCTACCCGACATTGGGCACGATCTATAGTCGGAGTGGGAGAGCTTTCTTTGAACAAAGCCTTGGGAAGCAAGTGATGGAGAAGCTTAATGTGGATCTACGGACTGCTGGATATTTTGAACGGAACCAGACGGATTTTGTATTGCTGGATGCGGAAATTGTACCGTGGAATCTCAAGGCTCGGGAACTGATTGCTGCACAGTATGCGCATGTGGGGGAGGCAGCTCTGTTGGATCGCAGTAAGCTGGTAGACAAGCTGAAGCAGGCGAAGGTTGCAGGTCGAGAGGTTGGAGACTGGTTGGAGGAAATGGAACAGAAGTACGCGAATGCCGTAACGTTTCAAGATGCTTTTCAAAAATATTGCTGGGATGTGGACGGTCTGGATGAAATTCGTATTGCACCGTTCCATACACTGGCACACAGCGGAAAGACTTTTTTCGACCATTCTCATATTTGGCATATGGAGCAAAACCGGGAGCTCGCTGGGCTGTCTTCCCTGTTTATGGAGACAGAGTACCGCGTTATCACGGACGAAGCAAGCGAGGAAGAGGTCATTCGCTGGTGGAACGAGATGACAGAGGATGGTCATGAAGGGATTGTGATCAAGCCGGAACGCTTTTTGATGAAAAATCGGGACAAGATGATTCAGCCTGCAATCAAGGTGAGAGGCCAGAAGTATTTGCACATCATTTACGGTATGGATTATCTTGCCCCTGAGAATTTAAAGCGTCTGAAGCAGCGTCGAACGAACAAAAAGGAGCGTCATGCCCTGATGGAAGGAGCGCTTGGTATGGAAGGCGTGGAACGTTTTGTCCGCAAGGATACGGTGGATCGTATTCATGAATGCGTCCTTGCCGCGCTATCTCTGGAATCGGAGCCGATTGATCCGAGATTGTAGTTTGCGAAGGAGGGATTGAGATGGAAAGGGGTACACCGTTAATTGATATTGGCGTGAACTTGATGCACCGTTCGTTTCATGCGGATCGGGAACAGGTGGTAGAGAGAGCAGCAGCTGTAGGGATTTCACCCCTGATTATTACCGGGACCAGTGTCCGCAGCAGTCGGGAGGCTTCTCAGTATGCAGCACGTTATCCGGGCAAGCTGTATGCGACAGCTGGCGTGCATCCCCATGATGCCAAAGACTGCAGCGCAGATACGATTCAGCAGCTCCGCCAGCTGGCGAGTCAGCCGCAGGTCGTATCCATAGGGGAATGCGGATTGGACTATAACCGTGATTTTTCGCCGCGCGATGTGCAGCGCCGATGGTTTGGGGAGCAAATCCAACTGGCGGGTGAGCTAAATATGCCGTTATTTCTGCATGAACGAGATGCACATGAGGATTTTGTTGCTATGCTGCGGGAATATCAAGGGCTTGTCGATAAAGCAGTGGTGCATTGTTTTACAGGCACGGAACAAGAATTGCATACGTATGTAGAGATGGGACTGTATATCGGGATCACCGGCTGGATTTGCGACGAACGGCGTGGCAAACATCTGCGTGAACTGGTCAGAGATATTCCCTTGGACCGTCTGATGATTGAAACGGATGCTCCATTTTTGACCCCGCGTAATTTGCCCGTGAAGCCCAAAGAAGGGCGTAATGAGTCGATGTATCTCGCTCACATTGCTGCTACGATAGCCGAATGTACAGGCCGAAGCATGATGGAGATCGAAATCGCCACGACGGAGACAGCCAAACGTTTCTTCGGATTATAGGATTGTCAAAGCCATAGATGTGGTATATATTATAGTGAATTAAAAAAGCATTGTCGGGAGCTTGAGAAAGTCAGGCTGAGAGGGTGGCCCTTGCCACTGACCGTGAAATCTGATCTGGGTAATGCCAGCGTAGAGAAACCAAGAACACTATACAGGAATGCCGCTTGTTTCGCGGTTGTCGATAGATACAATGTATGTCCTAGCATTTTACCTTGACCCTGACTTTGGCTTGGTATCAGTGTAGTAGCTTAGACTACTGGTTATATAAGGCATATCGACGAATGATGTTTTGTATGGTGCTTCACCTTTTACTGCGCATAAAGCTTGCCTGGAGATTCAGCTCCAGACAAGCTTTTTTTTATGGCCAAGAGGCCAATTATAAGGATAAGGGGAGCACGCAATAATGAATACTGCTGTAAGAGCGTCCAAAGGGTTGAAGCTGACTGATATTTTGGTCACGATTGTGATCGCTGTTGTGTTCGGGTTAGTCTACAAAATATGGGGACCTGCCTATGATTTGATGAAACCATTCGGTCTACACGCCGAGCAACTGATGTATGGCATGTGGTTTATGGCAGGCACGTTTGCTTATCTCATCATTCGCAAGCCGGGTGTTGCAATTTTGGCAGAGGTGGCAGCGGCAACGGTCAGTGCTTTTTTGGGAAGCGAATGGGGGATGTCCACTTTGTACTATGGCCTGCTGCAAGGCTTGGGAGCGGAGCTGTTTTTTGCAGCTTTTCTGTATCGGAACGCAAACTTGTGGGTTGCTTCGCTAGCTGCGGCCGGGGCGGCTGTCGCTTCTCTAATTTTAGACTTCAGCTACGGGTATATTGATCAGCTTTCGACCTGGAACTATGTTTTGTATATTGGTTTTCGCATGATTGGCAGCATTGTGATTGCCGGGGTATTCGCGTTCTATCTGGCTAGGGCATTGGAGGTAACCGGAGTCACGCGAAGTTTGAGACCCGCAACGGAACAAGATTATAAGGGGCTGGATTGATGAGCCAGGCAACCGAAGATGTGGTGGCTTCGATCACCCGTCTTCGGTTGAAATTCCCCGGTGAGCAGGAGCTGCTTTTTCACAATATGTCTTTGTCTGTCCGCAAGGGGGAAAAGCTGCTGTTGCTGGGACCGAGTGGATGCGGTAAATCAACGCTGCTCCAAGTGTTAAGCGGTCTGATTCCACGCACGATAGAAGTGCCTATGAAATGCGATGCTGCTGTAATCCCAAGTGTCTCAGGTATTGTATTTCAAGATCCTGATACGCAGTTTTGTATGTCATATGCAGACGAGGAACTGGCTTTTGTGTTGGAAAATAATCAGGTTCCTCGTGAGCAGATGCGATCCCGTATTCGCGAGCTGCTGATACAGGTTGGTCTATCAACGGATGATATACACATGCCCATTGGCAGCATGTCACAGGGAATGAAACAGCGGCTGGCGATTGCGTCTGTGCTGGCTATGGAGCCAGAAGTGCTTTTTCTGGATGAGCCCACGGCTTTGTTGGACGAGGAAGGCACTACACAGGTGTGGGATACCATTCGAAACATTTCGGTAGACCAGACACTGGTGATCGTGGAGCATAAAATTAATGAAATTGTCCATGATGTGGACCGGATTGTGGTGCTTTCTGCTCAAGGGGAGATCATTGCGGATGGAAGGGCGGAAGAAGTATTTCATGGGCAGCGGCAGGCATTGTCCGAGTATGGCGTGTGGTACCCGGGAGTATGGAGTGAATCGTCTTCGCCGCGTTGGAGTGAATCAGTGACACAGCAGAATGGTACGGGGAATGGTACAGGGATTGATTTGCTGGAGCTGGAACATTTTAGTGGCCTCCGCGGTTTAAGTTCAGTGATTTATGTGGAGCATGCGCAGGTGAAGCCTGGCGACTGGATTGGCGTGGTCGGTGAAAACGGGGCTGGCAAAAGCTCACTGCTGCTCTCCATGATGCGCTTACTTCGCACACAGGGACGTTATAGCGTGCGCGGAATTGAGGCAGGCAGTACGGAACAACTGGCAGAGCGTATCGGGTTCGCGTTTCAAAATCCCGAGCTGCAATTCGTAGCACACACCGTACGAAAGGAACTAGAGTATTCGTTACCCAAGAGCTTGTTCACCGTTGAACAGTGCCGGGAACGGGTCGATCGGATGCTCGTACAGTTCGGACTGGAGCGGCTGGACGAGCGTCATCCGTATCAGCTTTCATTGGGCCAAAAAAGGCGGTTGAGTATTGCTACGGCTATGATCCGTGAGCCGGAAGTGCTGCTGCTGGATGAACCGACTTTTGGGCAGGATGCGCGTAATACCTTTGTCATGCTGGATATGTTGGAGCAGCTGAGAGCGGCAGGCACGGCCATTGTGATGGTCACGCATGACCCAGAAATTGTCCATCGATATTGTACCGATATATGGCGGATTCAGAAAGGGGAACTACAGTATGAACCTGTCCTTTCCCCATCATAAAACATGGCTGCATCGTGTGAATCCGGGCCTAAAGCTCGTTATGTTTTCCATACTGTTTGTGGTCGTTATAGTCATTCATGATCCGAATGTCATGTTTAATGTTGCGTGTGCTATGTTGCTGCTGCTTGTCTGGTCAGGCCATCCATGGAAGCGGCTGCTGCTGTATGGATCTCCCTTTATATTGGTGTTTATTTCAACCTCAACGGGCATGATGATGTTCGGCAAAGGGGTGACGACCTGGTGGACATGGGGCCTGATCCATATTACGCAGGAAAGCTTTTATCGGGGTATACATCTGGGCTTTCGTGCGCTGAGTATGGCGGCGGTAGGGTTGCTGTTTGGTTTAACGACTCGTCCAGTGGACCTTTTTTATTCACTGATGCAGCAATGGAGGCTCTCTCCGAAGTATGCGTATAGCTTTTTGGCAGCCATGCGGTTGATGCCCATGATGGTGGAGGAATTCCAGGCATTGAGACAAGCCCATCGTATTCGAGGTTTACATCAGCATGTGTCCAAATGGAATATGTATGCCACGCTTCGCAGGTATGCAATTCCGCTGCTCGCTCAAAGTATCCGGCGTGCACAGCGAATTGCTATTGCCATGGAAGCCAAGGGTTTTACTAATGAAACCAAACGCACGTATTATTATGCGATTGGCTATTCGGCTGTAGATATTGTGTTCATATTCTATTTTGTCATAATGCTTACGCTGGCTTGGGGACTCGGTATCTGCTTTCCTTACGTGGGGGTGTGGGATGTACGTTAATTGTTGTCAAAAGGCTTTGCCCGTTTTCTGCTCTGTGGTATATTAATGCAATGGGAATTGACGGCTCGTACAGACCCGCCTGGGCTGGCGGGCTTATTACATTTTCCCTGAGAAATGGATCATCAGGAGGCCAGGTTTCATGATTACGCTGCATCAGGTAAGCAAGCATTATACCACCTCAAGCGGCCAATTTCATGCGGTTCAATCCGTGTCCCTTCAAGTGGAGGAGGGGGAAATTCACGGTATCATAGGTGCCAGCGGTGCCGGTAAGTCTACGTTGCTCCGGTTGATGAATGTATTGGAAAGGCCGGATGAGGGAAACGTGGTTGTAAACGGGGAAGATTTGACTCGCATGCCGGAAAAACGTCTCCGTGAAGCGCGGCGATCGATAGGGATGATTTTTCAGCATTATCATCTTGTTCACAATCGGACGGTCAGTGGAAATGTGGCAATGTCGTTGGAGCTGGCAGGTGTCGCGAAAAAAGAGAGAGTGGAACGTGTGCGCGAATGCCTGCAATTCGTCGGTTTAGCTGATAAAGCAGAACAGTATCCGGCACAACTGAGCGGAGGCCAAAAGCAACGTGTGGCGATAGCCAGAGCGCTGGCGAATCGACCTGCGGTGCTGCTGTGTGATGAGCCGACCTCGGCGCTTGATCCGCAGACGACCGCGGATATTCTGGGCGTGTTACGGGAGATCAACCGGGAACTGGGAGTTACCATTGTAATCGTAACGCACGATATGGACGTGGTACGCAATATTTGTACCCGTGTATCAGAAATGCGGGATGGGCAGCTGCTTTCAACGCAACGTGTAGTTGACGCTGCGGTAGGTTCAACAGCGGAAGCAGGTGAAGCTGATGAATGAAATGCTGAGCATCATTGTGCAATACCAGTCAGAGATATGGAAAGCCATCGGGGAGACGTTTATCATGGTGGGGATTTCTATCGCAGCAGCTGTACTGTTAGGGCTTCCGGCAGGAACGATTTTGTATTTGTGCGGCAAAGGGCAAAAATATGAAAATCGACTGCTGTTCACCTTATTGAACAGTGTGGTCAATGTCATCCGCTCGTTCCCGTTTTTGCTGCTCGTCGTGTTTATGATTCCATTTACACGTCTGGTCGTAGGGACGGCGCTGGGCACGATGGCTGCAACGGTTCCCTTGTCAGTGGTGGCCATCGCCTATTATTCGAGGCTGGTGGAGCAATCATTGCTTGAGGTGCCCAAGGGTGTAATTGAAGCCGCTACTTCTATGGGGGCATCCACCCTCCAGCTTATTTTTAAATTTCTGTACGTGGAAGCTCGTTCCGGGCTTGTACTGGGTTTGACCACGTCCACCATTAGCTTCATCTCCTACTCCACGGTGATGGGCATTGTGGGCGGCGGCGGGGTAGGCGATTTTGCCATCCGCTACGGTTACCAGCGTTTTGAAACAGGCTTGATGGCGTTCACCATCGTCGTCATGATTATTTTCGTACAAACGATCCAGTTCACCGGAAGCACCATATCCCGCCGGATCGACAAGCGATAGGGCAAAAATGTAACTTTTCGCTACACTTGCACCACCCACTATGGGAAATAAAAATGACTTTACAGTACCTCAAAAGCGGAGCGGACAGAATTGTTCTGGAGAAGCGTCAGCGTTCGCCTTTGAAATGGGATTCTAACCTATAAATTGTGTTATAAATCAGAGAGAATCCCATTTCAACAGCGATCGGAAGAACAATCGCACGTGAAGCGGCTGTACTGTAACTCATTTTTTATCTTCCCAATTACAATTTACTTGGAGGTTCCTCATCAAATGAGTCGGAAAAACAACATGAAAACGAACTTGAAACTACTCACACTATTTGCTGTCGTTATGCTACTGGTTGCCGGATGCGGTGGTCAAAAGCAGGCTGCTTCAGAAACACAGTCTAAAGAAGCAACTCCCCAAAAAGAAGTGACCTTGAAAGTAGCAACGCTAATCCCACCGATGACAGATGTGCTGGATATCGTGAAGCCGCTGCTTAAACAGGACGGAGTCAATCTGGAAATCGTCGTGCTTTCAGACAATATCCAACCGAATAACGCATTGGCAAGCCATGAAGTGGATGCTAACTTCTTTCAGCATGCTCCTTTTATGCAACAATATAATGAAAGCAACAAGTCCGATTTGGTAGCGGTAAAACCAATTTACAATGCCATTTATGGCGCGTACTCCAAAAAATACAAGAACATTAAAGACCTGCCCGAAGGTGCGACCATTGCTATTGCCAATGACCCGGCCAATACCGGACGCTCTTTAGTAATGATGGAGCAAAACGGTTTGATCAAGCTTAAAGAAGGCGTAGGCTATAATGCTACACAGGCTGATATTATTGAGAATAAGAAAAAATTCGTGTTTAAAGAAGTGGATTTGTTGATGCTGGCGCGGTCACTGGATGATGTGGACATGGCTGCCATGTATCCCGCATATGCCAAGCCGCTCGGTCTGACACCGAAGAAGGACGCGCTGATTACCGAAAAAGACGATACGCATTTTGCCATTAATCTGGTAGCGCGTAAGGATAATGTAGATTCCGATGCTATTCAAAAGCTGGCAAAGCGAATGACTGGACCGGAAGTACGTAAATTTTTTGAGGATAATTACAAGGACAGCGTTGTTCCAGCATTTTAAATAAATGAGGATTTTGCAAAAATCCAATAAGCGACTTCCAATGAATAAGATATAGATCGAAATGGTTTAGTTCGTCTATATCTTGCACGTTGGAGCGACTGGAATCGAATTTTGCAAAATCCTGAAATAAGTATGTTGAAACATCGTTTTATGATGAAATACGACCTGTATAATGGAAGGAAGTCTGTGAAGAGCAGATGGTCTCCCTTGTGCAGGTCTTTTTTTCATCCTTAATATGGAAAGGAATGATCGAAAACAGGGTATAAAGTCTTATTTTTTAAGATTTCAGGGTGTTACACCGCTGCGAATTTTGGTCATAAAGGGCGATGGAGTAATGATAAGGAACATATTAAAATAAATATACGAACAAACATTCGTTTTCGATTTCGTTAACGGTGTTTTTATATGGGTCAAAAAATTCAGCTGACAACGGGCCAAAAGCGTGAATAAAAAGGAAGGGGAACGACATGAAGCTGTTTGTAACTGTAAAAAGTCTGGGAAAGCGCAAGCCCGCACTCGCACGACAGGAATTAGAACTGAGTCCTGCTCCAGAAACATTGCGAGATTTGATTACTGCAACCGTTGCTCTGAATGTTCAAAAGCTACGGGAAAAGCAGGAGAGTGTCGCGCTGATTCCGTTCCTCACGGGAGAGGAAGTTCAGGCACAAGGCGAGATAGGCAAAGTAGGATTCGGTTCCATATATAATGAGGGTGTCCCGGATATTAAGGATGCTGTGAACACGGCGATGCAGGCCTTTGAAGATGGTTTATACAGAGTTTTTGTATGTGACGAGGAAACTATTGAACTGGATGCTCCTTTGTCACTGAAGGATGGGAATGAGATTGTATTTATACGCTTCACAATGCTGGCTGGAGGCCTATGGTAGAGGGGGAAACGAAATATGCATCAAGAGAACAATGAGCAAGAATATTTCACCACACTGAAGGAGCGCGCGGCGCAACTGGATGGACAACAACAGGAGTTAGCCCAGTATGTTGTGGAACTGGGGAAGCTTCATTACATACAGGAGAACGAGGAGCCATTTAACGAATGTCAGCGAATATTAAAAGAACGGGCGACAGAAAGCGGAGAACCGCTGTTTAAGCCACTGACAGAGGTATTACGTGCTCTAATTGGACAAACAGCGGGCGATGTATTCGCCCATCTAACAGAGCATGTGACTGAATATCCATACAGCACAGGGTATGCGCGAAAACCGTTTCGCACTTCGGATATTACGGCCCATACTTCCCGGATTTATAAAAGAATGGTGCAGTTGATTCGAATGGACTGTATCGGGTTCTCTGTAATGGATTATTTAACAAAAAAGGATTATGAACCAGGCAGGGATTACCGGATTCAGGAAACGATTGGTGACTGGATTGCTTATGAGCTGGATAACGATAATTTACAGGTGCTTGAGGCGTTAAAAGCTATTATTTATGGAGATAATCAGGCTGCGTTACTTACGCGCAATATGATTAAAGGCATGCTCCTGAGTCATCAGGAGGAGAATTATCGCATGATCGGCGAGCTCTTGGCAGCCGCCAAGCTCCAGGAGGGATTGCGCCAAAGTATCGTGGAACAAATGGATGAAGGAACCCCGGAGGCTCTAATATATCTGTTAAAGGTGATCATCGACCAAGGCTTCATTCGTTACAGCTCGGTAGTGCGGGCGCTTGCAGTATGGACGGGCATGGGGCTGGAGTCCGCCAACCAGCGGGTCGTTCGTCAACTGATCGAGCAGGCATATGAAGCATTGACTCGTAGTGAACTGCGCCAAGAATGGCTGACCAGCTCAAATGCTAATGAAGTATATATGAGTTTGTGGGCTACTGCAGTACATGAGGAACGTGATCTGTATGGACAGGTTCAGAAACTCATGGAGCAGGGAGCACCCTACCAGAAGATCGTAGCGCTTTATGTACTGTCTAACAGTGAAAACAAGGATGTGCGCCTCGGAATCGCGAGAGAATATCTGGATGAAACGGACCCGGAGCTTCAATATTGGATATTGACGAACTATACAAGTAATTATTTTTATGAATGGATAGAAGGCGGGACGGTCGCGGATCGGATTGTTAAAGTGGTGCGCACTCCTTTGCTGGAGAGCAGAGAGGAGCGGCGTAAAGATTTTGAACGACTTCATAACCTGTTTGTACATATGAAAAAGGGTGAGTCCACCGAGCCCTCCAAGGTGCTGGATTTTGTAAATCTGTATCACCGCTCAGATGCACCTATTCAAAAAATGCTGTATCTCGCTGGTTATGATATGGACGCTTCCTGGATTGGGGAAATCATAGCCTTAAAGGAACAGATTAGCCCTAATCTGCGTGGCGAACTGTTGAACCATTTTGTGCAAAACCCTGAGGATACGGTACAGCGTGATTTTATTTTTTCCAGTTTGTCTGACAAAAGTATGAGTATCCGTGAGTTCGCTGTGGCCAAGGCGCGTAAGCTGACGCTGTCGGAACCAGAAATGCAACAAATGGAAGCCTTATTAAAGCTCAAGACGGGATCGTTGCGACAAAGTGTCATTGGTGTGTTGCTCTCACAATCGGAAGGGCCGCTGGCTGGCTCATTGGAACGCTTGCTTCGTGCTAAGGCGGAGCTGCAACGATTGGGTGGACTGGAAGTATTGACGAAGATATATGCAGACCCGGATCGTGCCGAACAGTATGAAAGCCTGCGGGCTTTGGCGGATATCATTCAGCAACCCACAGCCAAAGAGGAGCAACTGCTGTCCAAGCTGGGACAGGAGGATGCTTATACAGGGGCTAACGGTTTTGGCCTGTACGATCCGAATGTCAAGGAAGCTTGGTTGGAAGAGAAAGTTGATCTGGGTGATTTTCGATTGTCCGATGTTTTTGTTAGTCCATTGGAGAAGCTCAAGCAGTTCTTGAGCGGACTGGATGAGCTTGTTCATCATCATCGTGATGTGGAATATACTGCGGAGTATTATTCGGGCTACAAAGATACATTGCTTATTGGGACGAACCTTCGTCCTCTACGGCTGGTTCAGGTCGATGAAGAAGTAGATTCCAGACTGTCTTTATATCCTCTATATGAGGAGTGGGACCGTTATTTGCAGGAAAGCGGCATGGAAGCGCGTGAACTGCTGGAGCTTGTTTTTTATGACCGATTGGAGCCTATGGACCGAACGTTGGATCGCTACTATCGATACTTTTCTTTTAACATGAACTATTCAGAACAAAGCAAGCACAAGCTGCTGGAAGGATGGCGTAAAGACTTCGCTGAGCAAATGTATCCTTTGGATCGGATTAACGAGGTTCAGAAGTGGATGGCAGAGCTGACCTATTCCGATCAGGTAAGTACATTAGTTAATGCTTATTTTATGGACACATCCGGTGACCAAACATTTGACGTAATTGACCTTGCTTTAAATTCACTAATGCAGGGCGTGCCTAAGGACAGACCTGCTGAGGATATGGGAATGCTCCATCTATTGTCCGGCCCGTGGGTGGCACTGGAGAAGGGGCAGGTTCATGATGGTGAGTCCTTTAAGCGCTTTTTCCATACCTTTGTGAACTACGCAGAACTGCCAGGAGCGGAAAATCGTTTTTATTCTCCGCTGGATCTGGAGGATTATTTCAAAGCATATGAAAAAGGGTTGATCGGTGTAGGGGAAGTCTATCGGGAACTGCTGGCCGGTAGTGAAAGCAGAAGACATATGAGTTCCTTAACCAATGCCCGCAATACATGGATTTCTAGCAAACATGAATTTTTGGAAATACGTCGCACGGTTATTGATCGACTGTTAGAGGTTGAATTGGTTCGAGGAGATTTGCCTACCGAGGCTACGCCAAAGGTTATGGGATTGAGCCAATTTGAAGGTATGGATTATTTCATCCGTATTCTGGAGGGTCTCGACAAGGAAACGTTTGTGCGTGGTTATGTGTACGGCTACGGTGATCGTATTACCAAAAAAGAATCGTTCAGCCACTTGCTCAAAGCATGTTATCCGAGTGATGGCGAGGATGCCACATTGCTCAAGGAAAAGCTGAAAAACACTAAAATTACGGATAAACGTCTGCTGGAGGCTGCTATGTATGCTCCACAGTGGATTGAGATTGTAGCAGACTATCTCGGTTGGGAAGGGCTTCGCAGTGCGGCATGGTATTTCCATGCACATATCAATGAAGGTTTTTCGGCCGAGAAGGAAACGATTGTAGCTCATTACTCGCCGATTGTTCCGCAAGATTTTAATGATGGTGCCTTCGATATTCACTGGTTTCATGAGGCCTATGAGACGTTGGGCGAGGAACGATTTGATCTGCTGTACGATTGTGCCAAGTATATTTCAGCTGGAGCCAATCATCGTCGATCCCAGTTGTTTGCGGATGCGACGCTGGGTAAACTCAAACGGAGTGAAATGGAAAAATCAGTGGAGGACAAGCGAAACAAAGACCATTTGCTGACCTACAGTCTGATTCCACTTGCTCAGCCGCCTGAACCAGATGTACGCGAACGTTATGATTTTATCCAGAGGTTTCTGGAACAAAGCAAAAAATTTGGGGCACAGCGTAAGGCCAGTGAGGCACTGGTTTCACGGATTGCACTCGGGAATTTGGCACGTAACGCAGGTTATGATGATGTAATCCGTCTCGTATGGGACATGGAAGCTCGTAAGCTGGATGATCTCCGGTCTTATTTTGAGCCACATGCTTTGGACGAGGCTACAACGGTGCAGCTCGTCATTGATGCTGAAGGAGCGGCAGATATTGAAATTGTCAGCAAAGGCAAGACGCTGAAATCCATTCCGGCTCGTTTCAAGAAGGATGAGTATGTTACGTCGCTGAAGGAGCTTAAAGGAGATCTAGTGGATCAGTACCGCAGAGCTCGCAAAGAATTGGAACGCTCTATGGAGTCTGGTACGACCTTTATGGTGAAGGAATTGAGAGGACTGCTGGGTAATCCTGTGCTTGCTCCGTTGGTGCGAACACTGGTTTTCAAGGCCGATGATCACCTCGGATATTTTAATGAGGAAACGTTGGTATTGACGGCTCCTTTTGCTGAACAGCATACTATAGGAGAAGAAGACAAGCTGATTATCGCTCACCCCCTTCATTTGTTCGAAAGTGGTCGTTGGAGCGACTTCCAGAAGGACTTATTCGACCGCCAGATACGCCAGCCATTTAAGCAGGTGTTCCGTGAGCTGTACTTGCTGAATGCTGATGAACGTGCAAATGCGACAGTTTCCCGTCGATATGCAGGACACCAGGTACAGCCGAATAAAACGGTATCCCTATTGAAAGGTCGCCAATGGACAGTCAGCTATGAGGACGGACTCCAGAAGGTGTACTATGCCGAGAATCTGATTGCGAACCTGTATGCCATGGCAGACTGGTTCTCACCAGCGGATACTGAGGCTCCTACGCTGGAGACAGTACAGTTCTTTGATCGGACAACGTATAAGAGCGTACCGTTGGACGAAGTTCCTCCTGTTCTGTTCTCCGAAGTTATGCGGGACGTGGATCTGGTCGTCAGTGTTGCCCATATAGGCGGCGTTGATCCAGAGGCCAGTCTGACGACCATTGAAATGCGTAGGGTGATTGTGCAGGAATCACTTCGCCTGCTGAAAATTAGCAATGTACGCTTGGATGGGAATTATGCACGTGTAGATGGGACTCTTGGCGAATATGCTGTGCATCTGGGAAGCGGGGGTGTCTATAAGCAAGCGAAGGGAGCACTGCATATTATTCCGGTGCATTCGCAGCATCGTGGACGCATCTTCCTGCCGTTTCTGGACGAAGACCCAAGAACAGCGGAGATTCTATCTAAAATTGTCTTGTTGGCTGAGGATCAGAAGATCAAGGACCCGCAAATTCTTACACAGCTTCAAGCGTAGAATAGAATTCTGATATATAGAGATTCATAATTAACTCAACGTTCGCACCTAGACAATGGTTTCAAATCCTCTACTGTGTAGGTGGAAACTTAGTTTAGTTGCGGAGGTTGAGTTATTTAATACTGAGCGTGTATCAAGCGCCAATAAGGAGATATGGGTAATATTTTAGGTTCTGTGGTTTGATGAGAATCTAATAGTATAACAATTGACGATAATAGGAGAACACAACGATGATTAATAGTATCTTTCTAAAAGAGTACTCAACCGAGTATCAATCACAAGTTGTCGATTTAATTTTACATATTCAAAAAGATGAATATAATATCGCCATAACCAAAGAAGATCAGCCAGATTTGCTTGATATTGAAAACTTTTATCAGCGTGGTAACGGCAACTTCTGGGTGGCTCTTAGTGAAGAAACCGTAGTAGGGACTATAGCTTTGTTAGATATTGGGAACCGTAAGACAGCACTCAGAAAAATGTTTGTAAAACAAAACTATAGAGGTAAAACATTCAATGTTTCGAATCAATTATTGCATCATGCCATAGGATGGGCCAGGGTAAGGTCTATTGAAGAAATCTATCTTGGAACAACACCACAATTCGTAGCAGCTCATCGTTTCTATGAGAAGAACGGCTTTGTTAGTATAGCTCCAGGAGAATTGCCGATTGGTTTTCCAGTCATGAAAGTGGATAAAAAGTTTTACAGATACGTCATTCAATAATGGGTATAAATGAAGATACTGCTGGGTCACAAAAGAAACCGTCGTCTAGCAAATGTTTCTTTTGTTTAGGACAGGCGTTTGCTAGAATAAAAGGGTATGTTGCAAGTCAACGTTAACCAAATTGCTGGGAGGGACACAAGTATGAGCAAAAAGATCAAATGGGGAATTGTCGGCACAGGCTGGATCTCAGATCAATTTGTGGCGGATTTGGCGCATGTTTCGAATGGAGAAGGGTATGCTGTTGGATCACGCACTATTGAAAGCGCTACCGAATTTGCAGCTAAGCATCAAATATCAAGGGCTTACGGGAGCTATGAGGAATTAGCACAAGATCCCGAGGTAGATGCTATTTACGTAGGGACTCCCCATCCTTTTCATAAAGAAAATGTTCTGACGGCTCTTCGGGCGGGCAAAGCAGTCTTGTGTGAGAAACCCTTCACCGTCAACAGCAAAGAATTGGAGGAAATGATCGGCTTTGCACGTGAGCGTAAGCTATTCCTGATGGAAGCAATGTGGACACGTTTTTTGCCTCCGATTCGCCAAGTGCGGGAGTGGATACATGCGGGACACATTGGCGAGGTAAAGCTGGTTAAGGCGGAATTTGGTTTTCGAATAGATTGGAACCCGGAGGGGCGGCTTTTGAACCCTGAGCTGGGCGGAGGTGCTCTATTAGATGCAGGAATTTATCCGGTTTCTTTTGCTTCAATGGTCTTCGGTCCTGAACCTGAGCATGTATGGAGCACTGCTCATATCGGGGAGACAGGCGTTGACGAGACATTTTCGATCTTGCTGGATTATGGAAAAGGACGCACGGCTATGCTTAACGGGGCAGTCCGTCTCGGATTGACGAATGAGGCATACATCCATGGAACAAAGGGTTATATCCACATTCCGTCATTCCTGAACAGCACATCTGCTACTTTAGTTGTGGACGGTGAAGAGGCACAAAACTTTCAGGATGACCGATCCTCTACAGGCTATGCCTTTGAAGCAGAAGAAGTCGGGCGTTGCTTGAACGAAGGTTTGCTCGAAAGTTCTACTATTTCTTTAGATGAATCGTTAGGAATTATGAAACTGATGGATCAGATTCGTTCACAATGGGGGCTTCGGTATCCGTTTGAATAATCACATTAATTCCAGGGACCTTTCAGGTTCTCTGGAATTTTTTTGTTTATGAGCGTTGTTTTTTATACCAGGATTTTGCGAAATTCGATTCCAGTCACTCCGAAGTGCAAGATATAGACGAATTAACATTGCGATCTATATCTTGTTCATTGGAAGTCGATTATTGGATTTTTGAAAAAAATTCTTATACATAAGTATTTCCAATTCCCAAATAGCGACTTTGGTCGCACGCTAGGTAACGCCATATGAGTAAGTCAAGAGTGGGACATATGAATCATTTTTATGGATTAAAATTAGTTAAAAAACCGTCATTAATTAGTTACAAAAGTGTAATTTTATTATCGGTTAACTGAATTGTTAACGCTCTCTTTTCATGAAAAACAGTGAAGGTCCTAGTGCTGTACTTCCAAAAACTTTCAATGAAATTTTCGGAAATGTACGGTAGGGTGGTAAACGTGTCACTTGAGCCATTGCGGCTTTTGCTGACTTGCTTGCTTATCCCGTGGCTCTGGATTCTTGTCGGAGCTCGCAGGATCGAGAGCCTTTGCAAGCCTGTGAGAGTTGAATAGGCATTCACCTCATGATCTAACATCAAGGAGGAATTACAAACGTGAAAGTGAAATCAACATGGTTGTTCCGTATGGTGATGATGACAGTTATCGCGGCTGTTGTGATCGGACCTATGAATATTGCAGGAGCGGCAGGAAGCCAGACAGATCGGCCTTGGATGAACACGGCCCTGTCGGCTGAGAAACGGACAGCGTTGCTGCTGCAGGAAATGACGCTGGAAGAAAAAATAGATTTGGTGACTGGCAAGGTCAACAATTACTATGGATTCTATAATAATTCGATGGAGCGGTTGGGCATTCCGGCGCTGACGATGGCAGATGGACCAGCGGGTGTCCGCATCGCTAATCCAGATGTGCAGGACAAGCAATCTACTGCGTTGCCTGCTCCAATTGCGTTGGCTGCAACGTGGGATACCCAAGCTGCCAAACAGTATGGTGATTTGATTGGAGACGAGGCTTTTAATACAACTCATAATGTGGCGCTTGGACCGGGGATGGATATTGCCCGTATTCCATGGGGATCGCGAAACTTTGAATCTATGGGTGAGGACCCGCTACTGCAATCGCAAATGGCGACCGCTTATGTCAAAGGTATACAAAGCCACCCTGTTTTGGCGACTGCGAAACATTACCTTATGAATAATCAGGAAACAGAGCGCTTCACGACGAATGTCAAAGTCAGTGACCGTGCGTTGCATGAGATTTACATACGCCCGTTTCAAGAAGTCATCGCCGAGGCAGATTTAGGAGGGGCAATGTGCTCCTTTAACAAGGTCAACGGCGAGTCTGCTTGTGAGAACAAAACTCTTTTGACGGACCTCTTGAAGAAGGAACTGCAATTCAAGGGCTTCGTGATGAGTGATTACGGTGCGAACCTGAGTACAGTCGAATCGGCAAATAGCGGATTGGACCTGGAAACACCGGGGACCCCTTATGGTAAATGGGGAGATCAGCTGCTGGCGGCTGTCAAAAATGGTAAGGTAAGTGAAAAAACGATTGATGATAAGGCTGGGCGCATTTTGGTGCAAATGTTCAGCAAAGGTTTATTCGATCACCCGGCTCAAAATAATCAAATTGATGCCCGTGACCATGGCAAGACAGCCCGTCAATTGGCTGAGGAAAGTATGGTACTGCTTCAAAATAAAAATAATGCATTACCGTTGTCTAAAGATAAACTCAAGTCCATTGCTGTGATTGGCCCCGATGCAGATAACGGCACTGTGGCAGGCGGAGGCAGTTCGTTGGTGAACCCGACGTATACCGTGAGTCCGTTAGAGGGCATCCGCAATCGTGTCGGCAAAGGTGTTACCGTCCAATATGCACCGGGTACAGACCCGATCTCTGCAGGAGACATTATGCCTGGCCCATCGGCTGTTCCGTCTTCACTGTTGACTACATCTGATCAGAAAGAGGATATCAGTGTTGGATATGCGACTTATGGAGATGGCGAACAGGGGCTTCGAGGCGAATACTGGAAGAATAACAAGATGGAAGGCAATCCGATTCTTGTACGCAATGATGACCAAGTCAATATGAACCTTGGATTTTATAATTATCAGGGCTTCAATGCGAAGTCCCCTAAAGTTCCAAATACACCAACGACACTGAACGGCTTGATATCTGCACGCTGGACAGGGGCAATTGCAGCTCCCAAGGATGGTGACTATGCATTGTCATTAACCAGTTTGGGATCAAGCAAGCTGTATCTCGACGATAAGCTTTTCGTGGACAATCAAGGTGAAAAGCTGGGCACTACGAAGAAGAACATCTCCCTTAAAGCGGGTGAAAAGCACAAGATACGTATTGAATACCGCGCTGATTATCCGACCAATGGTCGTGATTCCGGTGGTATGGTTCGTCTGGGCTGGGAACCTCCGGCAGATACGTCAGATAAGTTGATTGACAACGCTGTGAAATTGGCGAAAAAATCGGATGTTGCGATTGTTGTTACGCGTACGTATGAGAGCGAAGGATATGTTGAGCGTTTCGATATGGAACTGCCGAACAATCAGGATCGGCTAATCCGTGCGGTTGCGGCTGCAAATCCGAAAACTATTGTCGTACAAATGAGCGGCAGAGCCGTGCAAATGGATACCTGGCAGGACAAAGTCCCTTCCATCGTACAAGCATGGTTTGCTGGACAAGAGCAAGGGAATGCTATAGCACGCGTCTTATTCGGGGATGTGAATCCTTCGGGTAAGTTGCCGGTAACCTTCCCGGTTAACGAGCAGTCTACACCCGTGTCCTCACCAGAGAAGTTTCCGGGTGTGAACGGTATAGGTGACTATTCAGATGGTATTTTTGTAGGCTATCGTGGGTATGAGAAATCGGGTATTCAACCGGCGTTCTCCTTTGGACACGGTTTATCCTATACGACATTCGGATATAGCGATCTGAAAACAAAACAGCATGCGAGTGGAAAAAAATCCGATCGTACGAGTTCCGTCGAAGTTTCGCTAAAATTGAAGAACACGGGCAAAACAGCCGGAGCTGAGGTTGTACAGGTGTACAGCGGTAAGCTTCCGACAAACGTAGAGACTCCATCCCGTCAACTGGCAGGCTGGTCCAAGATAGAATTAAAGCCGGGTCAAGAGAAGAAGGTTCGCATTGAACTCGACCCGAAAGCTTTCTCTTATTGGGATGAAAAGTCCAAAGCATGGGTTATGCCGGCGGGTGAAGTGCCCATTTATGTGGGTAGTTCCTCTCAGGATTTACGATTGACAGGAAGTGTTACGATTCTGGCAACCTCTACAGAAAAGGCAAAAAAGTAATCCCGTTACATTTGTTTTAAAATGGTTATATTCAAGAGAGCGCGGGCACAAGCACCGGCTCTCTTTTTGCTATCGGTATGTAAACGTCCAACAGGTATGCAAAGGGAAACCCAAGTGAAAGCTGAAATAGTAGGGAGGATGGGGACAGGATAATGATGGGGAGAGGAGGATATAGATGAAAAAACTCCAAAAGCAACGACGTACTGACATCTGGCTGCTTATAGCTGCAGTAGCCATTTTGATCTGTGCGGTCCTGGCCAGTATGGCTATACGGAATGTTCCGGGGCCGAAAGCAGAAAATAACGTCAACATGTGGCTAACAACACCCGATCCGGCGAATCGCCTAACCCAACAAACCCCGATCCGTTGGGATAAGGATAACAGTAAAGAAAATGCAGCGAATGCGGATACACTGACGATTGAGATTAAGCCAGATATTCGTTACCAGACGATGGAGGGATTTGGAGCAGCGGTGTCCGGTTCGTCCGCATACCTGATGAATTATGGCATGTCTGCCAATCAGCGTGATCAGCTGCTAAATGATTTGTTTACAGCCAGTGGCATTCAACTGAGTTATATTCGCCATACCATTGGAGCCTCAGATTATTCCGTAGATGGACAGGGGCAGCCTGGCAGCTATACCTATGACGATGTGGCAACAGGTAAGGACTATGAGCTGAATCATTTCTCCATCGCCAAGGATCGGGATGTGATCGATGTGCTGAAGCAAATCTTGAGAAGAAACCAGGATTTAAAGATTATGGGAACCCCATGGACAGCTCCGCCCTGGATGAAATATGGGGAGCAGATTTATAACGGCTGGTATTTGGACTATACCAATCCGCGCGTCTACCAGGCGTATGCTGACTATTTTGTTCGTTATCTACAGGCTTATGCGAACGAGGGAATTCCGATTCAGGCGATTTCCATTCAAAATGAGCCAGAATTCACGACGTCCAAGTATCCCAGCATGAGCATGGGAGCAGCAGAACAGGCGAATTTTATTAAACAATACCTGGGCCCGACCCTAAATCGAAACCATTTATCTACTCACATTATTGCCTTTGACCATAACTGGGATACAGGGAGCGAATATGCCAAGACTGTGTTAGGAGATGAACAGGCTCGAAACTATACGCACGGAACAGCCTTTCATTGCTACAAAGGAGAGCCCACAGCGATGACAGATGTGCATAATGCTTTCCCTGATAAGCCTGTATATATGACAGAATGTAGTGGAGGAGCGTGGAGTCCGGGCTTTGGAGATGATTTGAGCTGGGATATGTCCAAGCTGATCATTGGTGCACCCCGAAACTGGTCGCAAAATGTCCTCTTTTGGAATATCGCACTTGACCCGTCCGGGGGTCCGGCCAATGGGGGTTGCGCCAACTGTAGAGGTGTAGTGACCATCGACCCGTTAAGCGGTGCAGTTACGAAAAATGTGGAGTACTATGCGATTGGGCACGCCAGCAAATTTGTCCGTCCAGGTGCAGTACGTATTGATTCTACACATTATAGTGGAAGTATCGAAACGGTCGCCTACCGCAACCCCGACGGTACGCTTGTCCTGATTGCCGCCAATACGGGAGAGAACACAAAGACATTTAAGGTTCGGCAGGGAAATAAGGTTTTCAAATCTACCCTTCCCTCCAAGTCCGCAGCTACCTTTCAATGGAATCCTACGGTTTCCTGATATGGCATGTACATCAACGTTTTATAGAAGTTTTAGAGCGCTTAGCCCATCTGGCTGAGCGCTCTTTTTTCATTTGCTACAAAGTCCAGACTGTGAAAAAGATAAAATTTTAATATTGTTCAGAATTGGTTCAGAGGCGGATGATAAGATCTTTTCACTAATAACAAGAATGAACCGTTCACGGGGGAGAGTCTGATGAATCAAGAAACGAATAAAGAATGGCAAAAAGTGCTGATGGTGACGTTGCTGGCAGGTATGGCATGGGGGCCCCAGCTTGTTCATGCGGAAACGAAAGGGGAGACGTCAGCGATTGTGACTAAAGCCAGTACAGTATCTTTTACAGATCAGTCCACTATGTCATCCCAGGCATTACAGGCGGTACAGGAGGCTGTGAAGCAAGGACTGATCACGGGTTATCCAGATGGTTCTTTCCGTCCAGATCAACCGTTAACGCGCAAGGAAATGGCAGCTTTGCTGGCTAATGCACTTAAGCTTGACGCAACGGAGAAAGCAGTAACTTTTAAGGATACGCAGGGGAGTTGGGCAGCTTCTTATATAGAAGCTGTACGTGCGGCAGGTCTAATGACCGGAGATGAATCAGGTGCTTTCCGCCCGGATGCTGCAGTGAGTCGTGAGGAGTTGGCAGCCATTCTGGTGAGAGCGATTGGAGGAACCCATGTTCAAGGCGGAGATGTTCAGGACATTTCTGATGGGGATCAGGTGAGCGCATGGGCCAAAAGCAACGTAGAGGCAGCTCTCAAACTGGGATTAATGGATACGCCGGATAATCGGTTTGACTCTAAAATACAGGTAAAACGTCAGGATATCGCAGCCTTTTTGGTGAATGTATTCCAATCGGGTGAACGGACGGGAATCCTTTCTCGTATCGACGGGGATATCGCCTATATGGATGGAAAGCCCTATTTGATCGGCCAGCAATTGAAGCAACTGTTCGGAGCAGACAATGTGCCGGCGCTTCAAGGGGCTACCCTGACCTATCAGGCATCGAACCGAAACGTAGCTGATCTGTCAGCACTTCAAATTGTGCAAAGTGGTACAGCCCAACAACCGGTGACTTTGTATAGCAAAGGGACAGAATTTAAAGGCAAGTTAGCTATTGCAGCGGATTATGTGCGTATTCAAGGTGATACGTTACCTCAGGTAACCCTGATGCGGGGTGCCAAAAATGTAGAGATTCATGCAGACGTAAACGAAATGATCGTGGATACGCATGAGCCTATTCAGATTCAGGGAAGTGGTGTATGGCAGCAGCTTAAACTGAATTTTGCCGATACACAGGTACGTCTCGCCAATGGGATACAGACTGTACAGACCCGTCTTGCGGAGCGGGGAACAGAGACTCAAATTATACGTGATACCACGTTGGGTGCATCTTCGGATACATCCTCAACAAGCACTAAAAAAAGTTCATCTGGTGGTGGCGGTGGCAGTTCTACAACGAATCCAACGCCAACATCTAATCATGTACCTGTCTCAGCTATCGTTCCTGCCGATCAATATGCCATTTTGGGTTCTGGAGATACGCTAGTGGATTTGAAAAATGTGTTTTACGATGCCGATCAGGATGAGCTGTCGTATCATGCGGTCACTTCGGATGTATACGTAGCAGAAGCAGAAGTGGCAAATCAACAGCTTACACTAAAACCTAAATCAGTAGGAAGCACACAGGTATTTGTTACGGCAGAGGATGGAAAAGGCGGTAAAGCGAGCGTGTTTTTCAGCTATACAGTGACCAGCTCTACTTATGAGGAGGACATTAATCACAGTCCTGTCGTGAGCAACAGCCTAAATGACATTCCTTTGCTCTTAAATGAAGGTGGGAAGCAGATTATCCTGTCTGACTTGTTTAACGATGAGGATGGCGATGCACTGACCTACACGGTGGAATCGGCTTCGCCAGAAGTGGCCACAGGAGAAGTAACAGGCGATCAGCTTATGCTTACGCCGCTTCAAGCCGGCATTAGTCTAATGACGATAACAGCCCATGACGGCAAGGGAGGTACAGCCTCACTTCAGTTTGCTGCTATGGTGAATGCGCCTTTGCCTGATCCGCAGCCTGAGAATCACATACCTGTGGCTTTACCTCATTTACCTATCGTAGTTGCTAATGTGTTGCAGGACAAGCTGATGCTGTATCCGGGCTCGTTATTTATGGATCAGGATGGCGACGCCTTGACGTATACCATAACTTCCTCCAACCCCCTAGTAGGCAGTGTGGCGGAGAATGGAGAAGATTCATTTGTAACACTGCATAATGCTGGTATTACGATGATTGGAATTACGGCGAATGATGGACGTGGGGGCGTTTCTTTCACTTCATTTATGCTGCAAGTTGAAGCTCCTCAACCAGTAAATCATCGTCCGGTAGTGACCCGTGTGCCTGAACCTCAATATTTGGACCCGGGAGATGGTCAGCAAATATTGCAGCTGAATGATATGTTCTCTGATGAGGATGGAGACACGCTGACCTATACTGTGGTGTCTTCTGATCCATTGGTGGCAGGGGGGCAGGTAGAAGGGAATGCACTTTTCATACAACCTTTGCGTAATGGTCTGACGTTCCTTACGATTACAGCAAATGATAATCGTGGTGAAACGACATCTTTTACGATTCCAGTGATTGTTGAGAAAAGAGACTTGTTCATTTCCGAAGTCGTGTGGCAAGGCGAACCGGATTATCTGGACCAGGCGATTGAATTGTATAACCCTACAAACAGACCGTTGGAGAAAAATAGAATATGGATTGAGCGATCCGACCAACCAGACCCGATTATTATAAATGCCAATGACGGAGATGTAATTATGCCTGGGCAAACATTTGTTATTGCGGATGATCTGAGTTCATTCGTATCGGAGGAGTGGTATTTTACCTTCCTGCAGTTACAAAATAACAATTCGGAACCTGTTACGCTTAAGCTGTATTACAACAACACGCTTATAGATATCGCAGTTATTGGTCAAGGGCAGGCTTTGGGACGGAATAGCGGTACGGTCATTGGTAATCCAGACCATTATCAATCTGGTGAATGGAATGTGGAAGGGACGAACTACCCTGTTAATTTAGGAGACTTTATCGGTCGTCCTCGGCCGTAAAACATACGTATCCTAAGATTTTGAATACATGATTACATTTATCGGTGGGGAGAGAATTGCACCATGAAAAATAAGAAGTTAACCGCTCAGCTGGCAGCTGCTTTGCTGCTGCTGACCCCCTCGTTTCCTGCCGGAGCAGAGCAAGCTACCGTGATAGATACGGCTTCCGTATCCAAGGGGTCCACACGGAACAATACTGCCACCTGGACGGATGTACAGAAGCTTACAGCACAGCAATTGGAACAACTACAAAAAGCCCGTGAACTCGGGATTATCCAAGGCGATCCCGCCGGAACGCTCAGACCTGAGCAGAAGCTCACACGTCAGGAGCTAGCCGTGCTGCTAGTCAAAGCGTTGCAGCTTCCGACGGGCAACTTGGACGGCGCTGCCTCCTTCACGGACGTGCCCGCCGATAGCTGGGGGCGCCCGGCTATAGAGGCAGCCCGTAAGGCCGGGCTGATGCAGGGCGACGCCAACGGACACTTCCGTCCGAATGACCTGATCAGCGCCCAAGAACTGGTCGCGCTGTTGGTCAGGTCCGCTGGGACGGGTACGTCTGCGGGCACGCCCGCCAGCACAACCGACTCGCCGTCGGCGCAGACGCTGCCGACGGCGTGGAAGGACGCCAGCCCGTGGGCGACCCCGATGATTCGGGCGGCGCTGAATGACGGGCTGATGAGTGAATTTGGCGGAAATCTGCACGCCAAAGACTCGGTAAGCCGCGTAGATGCGGCCAGCCTGCTCGTATCTGCTTTGTTTCCACAGGAGCGTGCTTCGCAGCTCCAGGAAATGGACGGCAAGCAGATACGGATCAATGGCATCGCTTATGACGTTGCAGAGCCGCTGCGCGGCATTTTTCACGCGGATAATCAGGCCGCGCTGCGCAACGCAGGCATTCGTTTCCATGCCATAGGCCGGACGGTGGATAAGGTCACTTGGCTGGAGCTTCGCAGCAGCGGGAGTTCGGCTCGTGACGGCGAAGCGGAGTTCAGCGGCAACGTTGTGCTGGACGGACACGGCTCTACGTTAAACGGAGATTTGGTGATTGCCGGGGATTTTACATCGGTGCTGCATTTGAAAGTGGAACAGCAGTTAACGGTGGATGCCCGGGTGCAGCAGGATTTTTATGCACAGGATGTACAGGTACAGGGACAGACCCATATTAACGGCGGAGATAACAATACAGTTGTATTTGATAGCTCAACGTTGACACAAATGGATGTCACAAAACCGGACGTTCACGTTGTACTCAGTGGTACCGCAAGCGCGACAGTCATGAACGTGCAATCCAACGCAAGCATTGAGGTTAGCGTCGATGCATCCTTGCCGCAGCTGAATGTTAATGAAGGGGCGAACAAAGTCAATCTTCAGGGAACGGTTCAGACCGTTCAGGTAAATGGCAGCCAGTCCGTCGAAATGACAGGTAATAGCACGATCCAGCAGCTGACCGTCACAGGGACGGGTGCCTTGGAATTGAAAAATACAGGTAGTATTGAAAATATTCAAGTCAGCAACCCGGCAGCAAGGGTGAATGTGAGTGGAAATGTACAGGTATCTGCGGTCACACTGGGTACCGGAGTAGCTTCCAACGCTGTTACGGGCCTAGCTGTGGCAAGTGTAACAGGCACGTCCTCATCTTCTGGAAGCTCATCTGGTTCATCCAGCAGTGCTAACCGTTCACCGGAAGTCGTGAATGCTTCTGTAGAGCGTGTAATTACAGAAGGCGCTGGTGAACAATTGTACGATTTACGCCAATTCTTTACCGATCCTGATGGGGATATCTTGACCTTCTCGGCAGCTTCTCTTCAATCCGGCATCGTACGGGCGTCTGTATCGGGCAATACATTAAAGCTTACGCCAGTCAGTGTCGGAAAAGCATCCATCAGTGTATCGGCTAATGATGGACGGGGAAAAAGGGTGTCGTCTACCTTCAAAATTATCGTGAATGGCAATCCTGTATCTGCAGGTATATCAGATCAGGCGCTTACTGTGGGACAGTCCGACTCGGTACTGCATTTGAACGACTATGTTCAGGACCCGGAAAATGCTAGCTTAACGTATCAGGTTACTGTTGATAATCCTGCTGTAGCGTCGGTGGTGCTTACAGGAGATGAATTGCGTTTGAGTCCGCTTCGCGCGGGCAGTACGATCGTTCATGTCACTGCCAATGACGGACAGCAAGGAGAAGATGGCAGCACAGGCCAAAAGCAGATTGAATTCAAGCTAACGGTTCAGGGCACTCCTAACCATGCTCCGCATGGACAAGACCCTCAACCGCTAACCGTCACATTGGGTCAGCCGAATACGACGCTGGATCTTTCCACGATATTTACGGATGTAGATGGTGACCCGCTGGTGTTCACAGCGACCAGTTCGGATGCTTCTATCGTGCAGACTGCCATAACGAGAGATCAGCTATCTTTGCAGTCGCTGCAAGCGGGGAGTGTAAGTATTACCCTGACGGCAGACGACAGCAAGGGTGGAACAGATACAGTTACCTTGATTGTAACGGTTTTGCCTATACCGAACAGTAGCCCGGTGGTAACCCGTGTACCAGACGCGGTACATCTGATTTTAGGCAAGGCTGACGGAACCGTGGATCTGTCCACTATCTTTGCCGACCCGGATCATGATCCGATTCGTTATGAAATCAGTTCGTCTGATCCAGCCGTGGCAGATGCTACAGTTCAAAATGATCAGCTTGTCATTCATGGACTGACTAGCGGCAATACCGTGATTACCATCACGGCTAAAGACGATAGAGGCGGAGAGATTAGCACAGACCTACAGGTTCATCTATTGGAAAATGCAGTTATTACAGCAATTCCTGAGCAGTTGCTTCAATTGGGAGATGCTGCATCAGAACTGGATCTCTCACCGTTCCTGTTGAACTGGGATCTAGCATCCCTGTCAGTGACAGCAGACACGTATGATCCAGGAATTGCTACGGCCCATATGAATGGTCAGAAACTACAGCTAAACCCAGTGAGTGTAGGGACCACAAGTGTAACACTCAGTGTGTATGATCAGTACGGACGTGCAGAGGGAGCGACGTTCCCGGTTACCGTCAGCATGCCTCAGCTCAATCATGCTCCTCAAGTCATTTCGGCTATAAACGAGCAGGTATTGACCCCCGGAGTTACACAACAAAGGGATTATGATCTGCAACAACTGTTCAACGACGAGGATGGGGATGAGCTTCGGTTTACAGTCAGCTCCAGTGATCCGACGTTGGTGAGTGCATCGCTTAATGGCAGCATTTTAACACTGGCTTCGGGTACAGGCAGCGGCCTTGCTGAAATTACTATTACGGCTGCGGATGATCGGGGTGGCTCAGTTCAATACACGTTGAATACACGCAACGCGGAGCTGGTTTCCGGCGGTATCACTCCGATTGGGGTTAAATATGGCTTGCCGCACAGAACCGTGGATCTATCCAGTTATTTCCCAGGACAATCTAAATTCCTGGTATATAGAGGAACGCCATCATCGACATTCCTCGGTCCTGTAGAACTCATGGGCACCTCTATCCCCCTTTCTCCCGAACCTTTACTGGTATGGGTAGTAGGAGCAGATGGAAGGGCTGCTGTATTTCAGGTCCAACAGGAACCACAGCAAGCGCCTGCTGTATATTTCTCGCAATATGTGGATGGCGGGGATGGAAGAATTGTTTTGCAATTGCATTATAACGGGAATGGAGACCCTTCCCATCGGGCAGACGGTTACTCACTTGAGTTTCATCAATGGATGAAGAAAACAAACCAAATGAAAGTTACCACTTTACCGATTAATCCGCTTTATCCTGCCATGCCATATATAATCATCGACAGTATCTTTTATGATTTCATGGATATTACGAATGCTTGGTATTTCAATGATGAGGGCGATTTCTACAACCCGAGCGAATTTAATACCGTTGCATATGTTTTAAAATACCAAGGACAAGTGGTAGATGTATTAGGAAATCCAAATTCGCATGAGCAGTTTGCACCACAAGGAGGAACGTTCGTCCGCAAGCCAGGAATATCCTACGGATCGTCTGCCTATAATCAGCCAGATGAGTGGAATGCGTTTCCGAAAGGGACCTATCAATATGTCGGCGCTCATACACCATAAACGGTATGCTTTGTAGCACCAAGGAGACTCCTGTCCCCTCGAGAATGATTATTTGACTTTTTTAAGAGTCCAGCTTAAGTAGGTCGTAGGAGTTGCTGGCAGAGCGACTATATTTCAGGTTCATCAGGAACCACAGGAGGCATTTCTTTTGTTTTTTTCACAATATGTCGATGGTGGAGACGGTCGCATCGTGCTGCAATTGTTTTACAACCGAGAATGTGACTTCTCTCATAAAATAGAAGGATATGAGCTGGAGGTTCACCAATTCATGAAAAACACGAACCGCATGAACGTATCCAGCATAGCGCTATATCCGGTTAATCCAGTAATTCCGTATCTGATCATAAACAGCATCTTTTACAATTTCATGGATGTCACGAATGTTGCCTATTTTAATCAAGAGGGTCATTTCTATAACCCAAGTGAATTTAATACGGTCGCATATGTACTGAAGTATCATGAAACTGTGGTAGATGTGATTGGAGAGCCTCATTCGCAGAATCAATTGTTTCCTCAAGGGGGGACATTTGTTCGTAGACAAGGTATATCATGTGGCTCGCCCGTTTTTAATCAGCAGGATGAGTGGATTGCATACCCGAAAGGTACTTATCAATATGTAGGCAGACATACACCTTAATCGGTATGTTTGTCTGCGATCGCTGTCTGTTGAAGACAGGTCATGAATTACTTATAAAGGTGTAACCCAACAACTATGGAGGGTTACACCTTTTTGTATACTGAGCATTTTGTATTCATCCAAGCCTTTACTGTACAAGGAGATTTTCAACATGAAACTAGAGGCATGGGGAGTTCTTCCGCAGCAGTATCAATATGCTTGAACAATGTACTCAACTGAATTACAATACAATTGATAATGATTTTTAATATCAATTAGGATGAGAAGGGGGAGTTGAACTACATGTTTGGATTGACAAAAAAGCTACATATTTATATAGCACTTATTCTGATGATATCGGTGCTGGCTGGTTGTGCCTCGGGTGGAACTACAGGGACAACTGACCCTTCAAGCAAGTCTGCAAGTGGTAATAAGAGCAATTCAGTAGAAAGTGGTGCGGACGAGCAGACCAGAGTTATCAAACATGCCATGGGTGAAACGACAATTAAGGGAACTCCGAAGAGGATTGTAACCTTGTTTCAGGGTGCCAATGATGTTGTTGTTGCACTTGGTGTGAAGCCAACAGGTGTTGTGGAATCCTGGGTTCAGCAACCCGTATATAAATATTTGAAAGCGGATCTGGATGGCGTGACGCAGGTAGGTCAGGAATCACAGCCGAATCTGGAAGAGATCAACAAGTTGAAGCCGGATCTAATCATTGCCACCAAAACAAGACATGAGGATATCTATGATCAACTGTCCCAGATTGCTCCAACGGTAGTTACCGAGACGTTGTTTGACTGGAAAGAGACGGTAAAGACGGCTGGTGAAGCGATGAATATGAAGGAACAGTCGGACAAGTTGCTTGCCGATTGGGATGCAAGGGTAGCGGATTTCAAAGACAAAATGGGTGACCGTCTACCCATTGAAGCGACTATTACGAATTTCAGAGCCGATCAGGTTCGCATTTTCTATATGGGATACGCCGGGAAAATTTTGAAAGAGCTTGGATTTACCAGACCGCCTGGACATGATGAAGACACCTGGGGTGTGGAGTTGACTTCGAAAGAGAACATCCCGGATATGAACGCAGATATGATCTTCAACTTCAATTCAGGTACGGAAACAGAAGCTATTGAGAAGAATTATAAGGATTGGACCAGCAGTCCGCTCTGGAAAAATCTCGATGCGGTAAAGAATAACCAGCTGGTACAGGTTGATGAAGTGGCCTGGAACATGGGAGGCGGATACACATCGGCCAACATGATGCTGGACGACCTATACAAGCAGTTCAATCTGAATTAATGGGAGCAAGACCTGCCATGCACCAGGACATCGTATACGAAGTGTATGGGCAGGCAGGTCTTTTTGCATTTCACGAATGAAAGAGTGAGAATATGTTTCCCCTTTTTACGAAGGCAAGTACGAAGATGTATGGACTATCCGGCTTATTCATTTTACTATTACTCGCCTGTGTAGCCAGCATGATACTGGGACGCACACACATAACATTTCAAATAGCAGTGGATGCACTACAACACTATGACGAAAGCTCAGTGGAGCATGTCGTACTTCTGACAGAACGTTTACCACGCACAATTATTGCCGCTGTTGTTGGTGCAAGTTTGGCGGTGGCGGGAGGACTCATGCAAGCGCTAACTCGTAATCCGCTCGCTTCACCAAGTGTGTTTGGGATCAATGCGGGCGCCATCTTTTTTATCGTTATTGCCATCGTGGTGCTGTCGGTGTCCTCGCTCAGTACGATGATGTGGTTTGGTTTTGCCGGGGCAACCATTGCAACAGTGATTGTGTACGCGCTTGGGTCCATCGGTCGTGATGGTCTGACTCCCATCAAGATTGTGCTGGCGGGTACCGCCATCTCTGCACTTTTTGCTTCGTTCACGCAGGCAATCCTGGTGCTGGATGGAACGGGATTACAGGACGTGTTGTTCTGGCTTGCAGGTTCAGTGAGCGGTCGGACACTCGACATGCTGTATCCTGTACTGCCATATATGACGGTTGCCATTGTGGTATCCCTGTTTATGGGCCGGGCGATCAATCTGCTCCTGACCGGTGATGATATCGCCAAAGGCATGGGACAGAACGTGCTACTGGTTAAGCTGCTTATGGGAGTCGTTACGGTATTGCTAGCCGGTGGTTCTGTTGCGGTGGCCGGTTCGATTGGTCTGGTAGGATTAGTTGTACCGCATATCATGCGGGCGTTTGTTGGCAACGACTACCGCTGGCTTGTTCCCTACTGCATTCTGGGCGGCGCCATTTTGTTATTGGCGGCGGATGTTGTTGCACGGCTGATCATCATGCCGCAGGAGGTTCCGCTTGGCGTTATGACAGCGCTCATTGGTGGTCCCTTCTTCGTCTATATTGCCCGCAAGGGGGGGACGAAGATATGAGGAAGATGATTACTTTTCGCAATAAGAAAGATACGTTATCCTTGCAAATGGAGCGCAAATCGCTGTTCATCATCGGAATCTGTATGGTTTTGGTATTGATTGCATCCATTCTAGGAACTAGTGTGGGTAATGATTTCATATCTCCCCTGAATGTGCTGCAGACGATTTTCGGTCTGGGCGCAGGCGATCATGACTTTGTCGTGTTGACGCTAAGGCTGCCGCGTGTGCTGTTATCGTTGCTTGTTGGTGCAGCACTAGGCATGTCCGGTGCCCTATTGCAGGGGATTATTCGTAATCCGCTCGCTTCACCGGATGTGATCGGGATAACGGGAGGAGCTGCCGTTGCCGCTGTAGGTTTTGTCACCCTGCTGGGTGGAACCATCAGTATCAAGCTGTTGCCGCTGTTTGCCATTATGGGCGCGATGATTACCACAATCATCATATATCTTCTTGCCTGGAAAAAAGGAGTAAGCCCGATTCGACTGGTGTTGATCGGAATCGGAGTGTCAGCCATTACGGGGGCCGGGACGACCTTCATGCTGATCCTTAGTCCATTCTATACGGCTGGTCAGGCGTATATCTGGCTGACGGGGAGTGTGTATGGAGCATCGTGGACCGATGTCAGAACGATCATCCCGGTGATTGTAATCGTGCTTCCGTTGGCGATCTGGTTTGCCCGTAGTCTGAACGCACAGGAATTCGGGGATGATCTAGCCACCGGGCTGGGGGTCACTGTACAGCGTCATCGTTCAGCACTGCTACTGTGCAGTGTACTGCTGGCCGGGGGTGCTGTAGCTGTCGCGGGGACGATTGGTTTTGTCGGTCTGATTGCGCCGCATATTGCCCGGAAGCTGGTAGGGCGTATGTTTGGCAGCATGCTCATCGTTTCGGGACTGGTCGGTGCCCTGCTTGTATTTGCTGCTGATCTGATTGCCCGTACGGTATTTCTGCCGCTCGATGTTCCGGCAGGGGTATTTACCGCCGGGGTAGGAGCACCGTTTTTCCTGTATCTGTTGTTCAAGAATCGAAATCAGTTTTGAGGAGGAGAATGCTGTGAGTATTCTGGAAGCCAAGGACCTTACGATCGCCTATGGCGCAGAGCCTATTATTGAGAATCTGAACCTGACTATTCCCAAGGGGAAAACTACTGTCCTGATTGGCAGCAATGGTTGCGGGAAGTCCACCTTGCTGCGAACGATGGCGCGGCTGCTGAAGTCCAGTTCAGGCTCGGTGCTGCTGGATGGCGAGGAGATTGCGAAGTTGCCTACCAAGGAAATTTCAAGACGTATGTCCATTCTGCCGCAAGGCCCTTCTGCTCCAGAGGGACTGACAGTGAACCAACTAGTTCGGCAAGGACGGTACCCACACCAGACCTGGCTGAAACAGTGGTCCGGTGAGGACGAACGCATGGTCAGGCTCGCGCTGGAATCCACACATCTGACTGCTCTGGCTGATCGGCCCATGGACGCATTATCCGGCGGACAACGCCAGCGTGCCTGGATTGCGATGACACTCGCACAGGGAACAGAGACCTTGCTGCTGGATGAACCAACGACTTATCTGGATATGACCCATCAGATTGATATTCTGGATCTGCTGTTCGATTTGAATGAACGGGAGGGGCGCACCATAGTGATGGTTCTTCATGATCTGAATCTTGCGTGTCGCTATGCTCACCATATCGTGGCTGTCCACAACAAGTCCATCTACGCGGAAGGAAAACCGGAAGACATTGTTACGCAGGACATGGTCCGCGCGGTCTTCCAGATGGAGTGCGACATTGCGGTTGATCCGCTGTTTGGCACACCAATGTGCATTCCGCACGGGAAGGGAAGGAAGTTAAATGAAACCACACGCTACAGCCACTTGGCTTGATGATCAAGAGATGCAGGCCTTGGCTGCCGAATACCGTTTGACCTGGGAGCCTTCGACAGATCGTACATTTTCGATGCCATTTACGGACTTGCTGGACCCGTCCAAAAGCCTGAACTATTTGCAAGGGGTGAGTAGCATCTTTGAGACGGATTCTGAAACGGCTACTGTATCTCTCTTTGCTAAACGGTATGCTTACTTGATTTTGGCTTCGGGTCTCTATGCCATGTCACGCTTCAACAAAGGCCTAAATTATGAGATTGCCAACGGCACGATCGAATCCAGTTATCAGGGGGAGGCATGGCTCCCCAAGGCTCGTCTGACTAATTGGCAGACGACCTCACCGGAGGCGGATCAGCGTGGCGTATGGAGAGATCAGGTGATTGAACAGATGTTCGCCGGTAATCTGGCCAAGGTGTGGCAATCGCTGTCCAAGGCAACGCGGGTTTCACGTTCAGTCCTGTGGGAGAACACGGCCATTTACGTATACTGGCTCTATGAGAACAAGTTTGCTGAAGGAGCCACGCCTGAAGAAAAGCAGCGTGTCGAAGAGGACTTCCATTATCTAATTCGTGATGCACCTGCACATCTCTTTGGTGAATCCCGTAATCCGCTCAAGCAGTTTAACACGCCCAAGCGGGCAACAGCTGTCTCAGATACACCCATTCGTGTGCGCAAAACCTGTTGTTTCTATTATCTCGCTGCAGATGATCCAGAAGATTACTGCCCAACCTGCCCCAAATTAAAGCATTAATGCCGATGATCATCATCCACATCCCCAGCCTATACTTCATTGCATCTCAATACAGCGAATAGCACAGGCAAGCTTATGACATAACGAAATTCAGAGCTTGCCTTATTTGTTGTGCCCATTGTTCCATGAACACTCCTTCATTTGGGGATTCTCTCCCTGCAAAAACCATCTTATTTTTCCTAAAAAGCTTATTATTGACAAGGTGACTGAAATTGCCATAAAATAGATTTTGTTTGAAACTGATAATCATTATCAATATTATTTCCATCAAATCAATCCGATGAAAGCACAACCAGGAGCGAACGCCTTCATTCGGTCGGGGAGGATTTTCATTGTTTCCGAAAGGAATTCATAATCTGCAAAACCGACTCATCATAAGCAAAGCAAGAGAAATGGGAATGACCTGCGAGCCACTTCTCGCAGAATGTGAAGATTTTTTGGAATTATCCTATGGGGATAAGCGCAGAGTCATTAATAAAACCAGATCGCATCGTCTACCCTTGATCGCTGGACTGCTCGCCAAGAACAAGCAGGTTTGTAATATGCTACTGCATGAGCGGGGAATGCCTGTGCCGCCGTTTATCGTTATCGAGGCAATGGGTGACAAGGCAACGCAGTTTCTGAAACTGCATCGTTCCGTTGTAGTGAAGCCGCTGGACGCAAGCGGCAGTGCAGGTGTGACACTGGACGTTCGAACAAACGAGGAACTGGAAGCGGCTATTGCCCGGGCGGGTACCCATAGTAACAGCATCATGCTGCAGCAATTCGTAACGGGTGTGGATTACAGGGTACTGGTCATTAACGGGGAAGTGGCGGCAGTAAATGAGTATCGACCTGTCTATGTAGAAGGAGACGGCACCTCAACCATCCGGGCGTTGATTCGAATGTTGAATCAGCAGCGAATCCAGCATACCAGTATAGGGAAGTTCGAGGCCTTTCCCAAGATTAATGAAGACGCAGAGCCTTTGCGAAAGGTTCTGCTTGGACAGGGAATCACACTGGAGGAGGTACCTGCGGCAGGAAGGGAGATCGAGCTATATGATCTTCGCAATTCGGCCGCCGGGAACATCAGTGAATTTTATATGGACTGTACGGAAGCGATTCTTCCTGACAATGCACAAATGGCAATTGAGGCCGCAGGAGCCCTCCGGATTGATGTGGCTGGCATTGATATCCGTTGTGAGAATATCCGCCAGCCGCTGACAGGAGATCAGGGAGGCATTTTGGAAGTCAACGCATTGCCGGACCTGACCCACCATGTCTTCCCCTTTGGGGGGACCACACGTGATGTCGTCCGGTTGTACCTGGAGTATCTTTTTCAGATGGAACATCATTTCGAAAAGTCGATTGCAGAATAAGGGCAAATCATTGCTTGTTCTGGCTCAATAGCCCGCTTGCGTTTTGCGTTGTTCTTGCTCCTATGGTGTGATCGGTATATTCGAATGGACGTGCCTGCCCGCCGCAAGCGGTGGCATCCATCCAGCATTCCGCTGCTGGTCAGCAGTGTAGGTACTCTGGATGATTAGTCTGCTAATGGTTCAACGGGTCAGAACACCAGCAGATACGGCCAGATGGGCGGCACTGAAAGAGATTAGTATGGGTCTCGGCTGTGCCATCCTGTGACCTTGTCCCTTGTTTTATTTATAACCCGAAAGAAGGTTGGCAACATTGTTCGAGATGGAAAACAGGCTCAGGTCTGATGCAGAGCAGCAGGCGAGTATACACTCTTGCAAGCTGCTGCTCAATTGTTATATCCGAGAGCTTGCGGTGGAGAAGGAGGGCGACATTCAGATTGATCCGAATGCGATGACGTACGCAGTTGCTTTTCATGCCAGCGGGGTGATGATAACCGGACAATTAGCGTATTACTCGGCTATGGGAGAGCATGAGTACCGAAGCGTACAACAGCACGGGCAAGCGGTGCATTATCAGGACCTGGTTCGCTGGATCACACGGGAGCTGAGTGAAGACACGGCGTATGGAAACAGCCGGCATGAGCAAGGCAGGTTGACCCATGCGGCTGATGTGCGTGATTTTGCGGAAAAGGTAGATAACAGCGTGAATAATCTTGCACTGTATATCGAGCAGGCTGCTGGACTTGGCATATATGATTACTGTACTTCCGAACAGTCTCTGGTATATGGTCATCCCTTTCACCCGTTTCCGAAAAACTCCAAAGGCTTCACCGAACACGACGTACGGATGTACAGCCCAGAACTGCGTACCTCGTTCCAACTCTGTTACGTTGCTGTGAGGAAGGATGTGTACATGCAGGAATGGGTGGATGATTACACTAGGATCAATCTGCATGCCAGCCTGCACGGGCATGTGGAACAAGCTTGGGAAGCAGAGTGGGGTGAGCATGGGGATGAGTATGAACTACTGCCTATCCATCCCTGGCAGTATGCGTACGTGTTGGGCTTGTCCGAGGTCCAGCAGTATATTCTGGACAAGAAACTCATTCCGATGGGCAACGGCGGACCGAAGGCCTACCCGACCTCCTCGGTACGCACTGTTTATATTCCAGAGCTGAATTGCAATATCAAGCTGTCGCTGAACATGCAGATTACCAACATGATTCGCACCAATAGTGCAGAGCAGATGCGAAGGACGCTGGACGCCTCCAGGTACGTCAGGCAGCAGAATTGTTTCGGTGCAGATCAGCATACGCAGATTGCCTATGAGACAGGTGTAGCTACTTGTGACTTTCAGGAGGGAGAATTAACGAGTCTGTTTACCGTCGCATACAGACCGATTGAGTTTGACCCGGAATGTACATATGTCCTGTCGAGTCTGGTAGAAGCCCCCTTGCCGGGAATGCGATCACGACTTATGACGATGCTGGGTGGCGTACGTGCTGAAGCCGAGCGCTGGTTTGCACGTTATCTGACCTTGTCTTTGCTGCCCATTGTACGAGCGGCCGGAGAGCGAGGCATTCACTTTGAAGCTCATTTGCAAAATACTCTCGTGACGCTAAGAGACGGAATGCCTGAGGCATTTATCGTGCGTGACTTGGAAGGAGTCAGTGTCGATGAGGAGCTGATCCATGAGGTGGATACCGCTCCCTCTAGATTGTTGTTTTATCCACGGGACAAGGCTTGGGCGAGGACATCCTATTACTTTATTATCAATCATCTGGGTTCCCTCATTCATGCGATGGCAAGGGATGTGAACGTATCGGAGGAGCATTTCTGGGCAAAGGTCCGCGAAGTGCTTGTGAAGGAACTGGATCGAACTGGAAACGTGTATGTGCAGCATTTGCTGACCGCGGACAGTTTTCTGGCGAAACAAAATCTGGTGAGCTGTCTCAGGGGGATCAGTCAGACCCCGGCGTATGTGCCGGTGAGCAATATAATGAACCGAATAGGGAGTGAAGTGGCGTGGGGTTCATAGGGTACAGGGCTGAGAAAGGTCACAAGACGGCAGTATACACGGATGTACAGGAACGGATCATGCGGCAGGCGCTGGAAGCCATGTGGTTCGAGGGTATCCTTGACTGTAAGGTGGGGGAAAACGAATGGTGTACTGTGGGGCGGAGTACGTCAGGGCAGGCTGTGACATACAGCTGTGAGGCGGAGCGAAAATTTTCATTTGGCCGAGTGAAGGTGGCGAAGGGCTCGATTCGAAGAGAGGGCGTTCCCTGCACCGATATGGATCTGTTTCTGGAGGAAATGGTACTGAACCTTCTGGAGGGTGCGAATGTGACGGCCTTCATTCAGGAATTGCTGGAGACGATGGCGAAGGACAGTCAGTGCCGGGCTTTGCTGCCTGAGAAGATTCCGGATGAAGACCTGCACTATGATGCCCTCGAAAGCCATATGAGCGATGGTCATCTCTACCATCCAAGCTACAAGTCGAGGCTTGGCTTCACCCTAAAAGACAATCTTGCTTACGGTCCAGAGTTTAACTCGGATGTGACCGTATACTGGATTGCCGTGAAAGAAGGACTTGTGCAAACGTCTCTTTCCACAGGCTACACGTCAGAACAGTTGGTGAGACAACATCTCACAGAGGAGGATATCAGCCGATTTAATCGGATACTTCAGTCGGAAGACACGGAGGGTAACCGCTATATATTCATTCCTGTTCATCCGTGGCAGTGGGAACACCAGCTGGAATCGGTGTTTGCCCGGCAACGAATGGACAGAGATATCGTTTTTCTCGGCCCTTCGGACTCAACCTATCGCGCCCAGCAGTCCATTCGTTCCCTGTCGAACCGGATGAATTCGAAGGCACCGTATCTCAAGCTGTCGCTGAGTATTACCAATACATCGAGCATACGCATTTTGGCACAGCACACGACCCAGAATGCACCGCTAATCAGCGACTGGCTGGAAGCACTCATTCGAGAGGATGAGTTGTTGCAACGGGAAGAGTTTTCCATTCTGAAAGAGATCATGGGACTCTCGCTCCGGTACGAGAATTTGCCTGCAATCCAGTATGGACGGGCGTATGGCACAACAGGGGCGATCTGGCGTGAAAATGTATCTGTTCATCTGCAAGAAGGCGAGACTGCCTGGCCCTTAAATGCACTTATGCTGGTACAGTCGAACGGGGTACCGTTTATCCAGGGTGCAGTTAAGCATCATGGCATTCAGAAGTGGAGTGAAGCGCTCGTTAGAACGGTATCGCTGCCTATTATTCATCTGCTCTATGCACACGGCATCGCGCTGGAATCGCATGCCCAGAATATCATTTTGGTGCTGGAAAATGATCTGCCGAAACGGATCATCATCAAGGACCTTCATGATGGTGTCCGCTATGTACCCGAGAAGTTGCTGAATCCAGAACGAGCCCCGAAGCTGCACCCCGAACCGGAGACCCACCGCAAGTTCAATCGGTATTCCTTTATCTACGCGGGTGACGTGTCGGAAGTCCGGGACTATACGTATGATGCGTTCTTTTTTATTTGCATGACGGATATTGCGCTGACGCTGGAGAATTTCGGTCTGACGGAAGAAGCGTTCTGGCAGCTGTGCGCGGCCACGATTGTGGACTATCAGCGAGAGCACCCGGAGTACGAGGAACGGTTCGAGTGGTTTGATCTTTTTGCCGAGGATGCGCTGATTGAAGAGATGACCAAGCGCCGCCTGTATGGGGATGGGGAACTGTATTTCCGTAAGGCCAGCAATCCGCTGAAGTTGGCGAAGGACGTTCTCGGATGAGAACCAACACGCTGAAGGAGAAAATTGAACGTAAACAGCCGGTGTTCGGTCTTTTTGTCTCTATCCCACATCCGGTCATCATTGAGATGATTGGACATGCGGAGTATGATTTTGTAATTATCGACCTGGAACATGCCGCAACGAATATGGAATCGGTGGAAGAGCTGGTTCGTGCTGCGGAGCTGGCAGGGATGACCCCGCTGGTACGCATCTCGAAGGTAGAGCGAGTAGAGATTCTAAAGGTATTGGATTGCGGCGCACAAGGCATCGTCATACCTCATGTGGAACAGCGGGAGCAGGTGGAGGAAGCGGTTCGTCATGCGTATTATCATCCGCTTGGCATGCGGAGTCTGAACAGTGGGCGACCGGGGGTATTCGGCAAGTATCCACTCACCGGGTATATTCAGGAAGCGAATGAACAGGTGATGGTTGTACCGATGATCGAAAGTGTGGAGGGCGTCCGGCAAAGTGCGAGCATTCTGTCTCATCCCCAGGTGAGCTGGGTACTAGAGGGGGCGGCAGACCTGTCGCAATCACTTGGTGTACCGTGGCAGACGGAACATCCAGACGTGCAGCGTGCGCTAGGCGCATTATACGAAGCCGCGAAGCAGTGCCAGGTACCGTATGCAACAGTGGCCAGAAGCAAGGAAGGCATGGCGCTGTGGGCCGAACGAGGGGTATACATATACGTGTTGGGCGATGACCGGAATACGGCTTTTCGGGCGTACGAACAGAAACGGAATGACTATGGAAATGCGGGTGGACTGACATGAAATCAAGCGTATGGAATATGATTCATGAACTGCAAAGGGATAGTGAAGACCCGGTATGTGCTTATGTCTACGATCTGGCTGGTATTCAGGAGCAGGTCCGTCACATGCTGCACACGCTGCCCAGAGGCACACGGCTGTTCTATGCCATAAAGGCCAATCCGGATTCCCGAATTATTGAGGCTTTGCTGCCCTGGGTTCACGGGTTCGAGGTAGCTTCCATTGGCGAGTTGCTCAAGGTGAGGAGCGTAAGTAGCGAGGTTCCAATCCTGTTTGGCGGTCCAGGGAAAAAGGAGAATGAGTTGAAGCAGGCTATCGAGCATCAGGTGAGTTTCATTCATGTGGAGAGCCTGCTGGAACTGCGGCGTGTCATCGCCATTGCTACAAGGAGAGGAGAGGAAGTCCGCATTCTGCTGCGGATCAATCTGAGAAGCAGCACATTGCCACGGATCCGGATTGTAATGGGCGGTGGTCCGAGTCCATTCGGCATGGATGAGGAGAGCGTGGAGGAAGCAGTCCGGGTCATTCGTGAGGAAGGCGCGGGTTTGGTGCGTTTATGCGGATTTCATTTTCACTCGTTATCGAACAATGTAGACGCAAGACTGCATGCCGAGATGATTGAGATGTATTTGCAAAAGGTGGAGATGTGGCAGCAGGCATATGACCTGCATCTTGAAGTAATTAACGCCGGAGGCGGGTTTGGTGTCACATATGATGGTAGCCCCGGGTTCGACTGGTCCCTGTTCACATCCCTGATTGAGCGAAGTGAGGCCAGAGGGCGCCTTGCTTCACGCGGCATACAGTTGTATTTTGAGCCGGGTCGCATGCTTGTCGCTGACCACGGTTATTATGCGGCAGAGGTTACGGATATCAAAACATCGCATGGTCAGCATTTTGCCGTGTTAAGAGGAGGTACACATCATAATCGTTTGCCCGCATCATGGGGACACAACCATCCGTTTCACATTATGTCTACGGACCGTTGGGGGCATTCGTTTGCAAGACCAGAGGTACGGGACAACAAAGTTCACGTGGTCGGAGAACTGTGTACACCCAAGGATCGTATGCATTCAGATGCGGAAGTAGAGCGGCTGCGGGTAGGCGATATTGTTGTATTCGAGAAGTCGGGAGCCTATTGCTGGACCATCTCGCATCATGATTTTCTGGGTCATCCGCACCCGGCATTCCATTATTTGACGGAGGACAATAACCATGTCAACAGTGATGAAGCGTGCCAGTCTGCAAGACGCTGAGCGCCGGATTATGGAGGATCTGATCAATGCATTTCTGGCCGAGCAATTGCTTCCGCTGGAAGGGCATCCGTTCATTGAACTCTCTACTTCACCAGAACCGTTCCGCCGAATGTTTCTGGGGGATGGTAATGGAGGTCCTTCGCAGAGCAGATGGGGAACGGGGAACAGAACCGACGGCAATGTCGCAGGTAAGGATAAGCAGGATGAGAATGGGGCAGGTAGACATAGTGGACAGCTTATGCTGCATCAGAAAGGGATTTTGTTTCTGGTGAAAGCAGGCAAAAGGCAGGGATATCAATGGGTACAAGGTTCACCCGTCTATGGAGAGACACCGGATGGAGGCTGGAAGCTTCTTGAATCTCCAGCAGTCGTAGGACAGGCTGTGCTTCGGATGACGCTTTCGGATGAAGCATACGCGCATCCCGGGGTTGCGGAATTCTTCGCAGGCGTGAAAATAGCCACCGAGCAATTGGCACTGGGACTCCAGCAGGTACAACGTCTGAGAGAACAAGTTCCGTTCAATGCCTACGATTGGTTTATCAAGGGAGAGCAGGTTGCAGCGCTGCGAGATCGTCCATTTCACCCCACCTCCAAGGCCAAGGTGGGGTTCACAGAAGCGGATGTGACCCGGTATGCAGCGGAATTCAGGAAGGAGATCCCGCTGCGATGGGTGGCGGTGCGTTGGGATGCCGTACAACAGGGATGTAAGGAAGGATTGTCCACACTGGATGTACTGGATGAAGAACAGCGGAGCAGGCTGGAAGCAGAATTGGCCCGGAAGGGCCTGAATCTGCAAGAATACATGCCCATGCCAGTACATCCATGGCAGATGGAACATATCATTTTGCCACGTTTCAACGGAGAGATCGGGGACGGTACCATCGTTGTACTGGATATTGAATTGGGAGAGGTTCAGGCGACATCGTCCCTGCGCTCGATGGCCCCGATGGAAGAATCCACACAGATGCTCAAGCTTCCGGTCAGTGTGTTGTCTCTCGGGGCCGCCCGCTATCTCCCGGTGGTGAAGCTGCTGAATGGTCTGGCTGGGGAGAAGATGTTACGACAGGCGGTGGCCTGCGATGAATCGCTCACAGGTAAAGTGTGGCTCTGCGAGGAACGGAATTGGTGGGGATACATGCCGGAATCCATGGGATTGTTCGATGATCATCCTCGCCATCTGGCCGCCCAGATTCGCATCTATCCGCCAAAGTTGCTGGAAGAAGGTGTGCAGGTCATTCCCATGGCTGCACTTGGGGTGACGCTGGAAGGTCGCCATATGTTATCTGACCTGCTGGGCAGAGAGTTAACCAGTGAAGAGGTCATGGGATTCTACACCGATCTGACGGCGTTATTCTATGATGTGGTGATGCGGCTGTTCAAGGTAGGCGTTGTACCCGAAATTCACGGTCAGAACTGCTGCGTGGTCCTGCAGGACGGACAGGTGAACGGTCTGTTATTCCGTGACCACGACTCCGTTCGTTTGCATCAGCCATATCTGGACAAACACGGCATTGCAGACCCGGGTTATCATATCCGGCCAGGATACTCGAACAGCTTGTATAATGAGACGATCCGCAAGCTGATCTTCTATGTGCAGTCGCTGGGCACGCAGGTGAACCTGGCTGCGATTATGGAAGCGCTAAGCGAGGTGTATCCTATCCCGGAAGCGAAATTATGGGATATCACCGAGCAGGCGTGGAAGGAAGCGCTTCGGGTGGTGCCGCTTCCCGAAGCTGACCGGGCTGAGCTGTTCCAAGCGGTATTCGAGAGCAGGGAATGGCCGGTGAAGCTCATTGTCCGTCCGCTGCTTGAAGCGGACGGGGTGCCTGGGGCGATGCCATCGGGCAAAGGCACAGGTCATAATCCTTTTTACAAAGGATAGAAGTTGTGACTAGAATGTTGGTTTAGATAAGATGAGAGATGACGGAGGTGACCCGGTGTAATCGGGTTGCCTTTTTATGTAAGAGTTCATTGATAGCAGTGAGTGCAGTCACATAGACACATACGAAAACATGACTATAATGAACACATAGTTAAAATTTAGTCTTTATGGAGCTGACGGTTCCAAACATCTCATTTACAAAGGAGAGAATTCATCTCATGAGCATACATTTAGAATTGGATTCCTTGTCCGTTGAAAGACTAGAATTGGCCCTTTCAGGACGACCGGGAATGTTCAAGTTGTTTTATGACACCGAGGATTGTGGATGCAATGGCGTACTCGTCATCTTGGTTGTCACTACACCGAATACAACTGATAAAGTAGTTCAGTCTGAGTCTTATTCTTTTTGGGTAGATCAGCAGCAGGAGCAGCAGTTCGATAGCAGAATGCGGCTTGAGGCAGACCCTAGTTACCCGTCATTCAAGCTAAGTAGTGATGCCGGTATATTTAGTAGCAACATTAGAATTAAAGATGTCCGCATAAAATCGTCTGAGAAGTGATAGGGAATGGAAAAAAATAATCTTACCCAATTTCAATAATATCAGGAGAACAAATTCACCAAACGCATTATTCATAAGGAAGCGGCGGTAGTCAAAGGGGATATCATTCATATCACCGGAGACGAGCATTTTGCTTATCGCAACGGCGCAGATACTACGTCCAGCCTGTATGTCGTTTTAATGAAAATACCAAGTGAGGATTATGCTCAGAATAGATAATAGGAATTCATTAGGCACCCAAAAAGCAGTTCTGAATGAACACCAAACTCCAAAAGACGATCCTGATCCAGCCCAATTGGAAGAGGTTCGTCTTTTGCGTTATATTCAATTCGTTCCTCCAAAAAACGAAGTGTTTAGTGGTCTGCTCTGAAGTGGTACAATAACCTTTATGATAATCGGAGAAGGACGTTGAGAAGATGAAAAACTTGCTTGTTTCGGGCTATCGTGCCCATGAGCTGAATATTTTCAGTCAGAAGCACGAAGGCATTCCATATATTAAAAAGGCGATTGCAGGCAGGCTTATTCCCCTGGTCGAAGAAGGGTTGGAATGGGTGATTACCCCCGGCCAATACGGGGTGGACTTGTGGGCCTGTGAGGTCGTTACTGCACTAAAACAGCAATATCCCCACCTCAAATGCTCTATTATGATGGCTTATCAAAATATGGAAGAAAAATGGAAAGAGGACAAAAAGGAATATTTTCAGCAGATTTGTGCCGAAGTTGACTATGTGGGAGTAGTCAGCCGCCAGCCTTATCAGGGAATATGGCAACTTAAGGCACGGGATGAACTCCTTTTCCGCAAAACAGACGGTTTATTGCTTGTTTACGATGAGGATGCGGGAGAGGGCAGCCCACGTTTTATGAAGGAACTTGCATTGAAAAAACAACAGGCAGAGGGCTATCAGTATATCAGCATCAGCTCGGAGGATATCCAGAGCATTGCGGATGAAGAACGATTATTCATGGACCTCTGATTTTTAAAGCATTAGCCCGGATTTTTGAACAAAAAGGACGTATTCGTCCCTTTACATTTATGTAAGCGCTATCATAAAATTTAAATAACAATAACTTATCAGTCACATAAAATAAATCTATTGAAAATACAAACCATGAAAGGAGCTAATGATTCAGATGAACAAAAGGTTTCGGTATACTGCGTTGCTCTGTCTCGGTGTAATGTTGAGTGGAGTGGTCACCCCGATGGATAGCCAGGTCTCTGCTGCTTCTACGAGGCAAATGGAAAAGCTAAGCCGGGGAGCTGTCGCTGTTAAGGTGCCTGAGGGTGTACTGGTGAGCTGGCGCTTGCTGGGCACGGAAGCGGATTCGGTCGGCTTTAATTTGTACAGAGGGACAAGCAAGGTGAACGATGCGCCGATTACATCGAGAACCAACTTTTTGGACAAGGCAGGTACGACCTCATCTTCGTATACCGTTCGTGCCGTGGTCAATGGAGCAGAGCAGGGCGCTTCTCCTGCGGTGAAGGTATGGAACAACAACTACCTGGATGTTCCGATCCAGCAGCCCGCGGGAGGCACAACTCCGGATAATGTGAACTACACATACCATGCCAATGATGCCAGCGTAGGGGATCTGGATGGGGATGGCGAGTATGAGATTGTGTTAAAATGGGACCCTTCCAATGCCAAGGATAATTCGCAATCCGGTTATACGGGAAATGTATTTTTGGATGGCTACGAGCTGGATGGAACACGCAAATGGCGGATCGACCTGGGACGGAACATACGGGCTGGAGCTCACTACACGCAATTTCTCGTCTACGATTTTGATGGAGATGGTAAAGCAGAGATCGTATGTAAAACAGCAGACGGCACGGTGGATGGTGCAGGTGTAAAGATTGGGGACGCTTCGGCTGATCATCGAAACACGAGCGGATATATTTTGAAAGGTCCTGAGTTTCTAACTGTGTTCTCAGGTGATGCAGGCAAGGCTCTTAGTACGATTGACTATGTGCCACCGCGCGGAACGGTATCGAGCTGGGGAGATAATTATGGTAACCGTGTGGATCGTTTTCTCGCCGGGGTTGCTTATCTGGATGGCGTGAGACCCAGCATTGTGATGGCACGTGGTTATTACACCCGCACCGTTCTGGTCGCATATGATTGGCGGAACGGTAACCTGAGCCGACGCTGGACCTTTGACAGCAACAGCTCCACCAATGCCGGGACGGCTGGACAGGGGAACCACAGTTTGAGCGTGGCGGATGTGGATGGAGATGATAAGGATGAGATCGTGTATGGCTCGCTGGTTGTAGACGATAATGGAGCGAAGCTGGCTAACACGGGGATGGGACATGGAGATGCACTTCATGTTGGCGATCTGGACCCCGACCGTTCAGGTTATGAAGTGTTCAAGGTGAACGAGGACAAAAATGCCACCTACGGAGCTGCCATGTACGACCCGCGTAATGGAAATATTTTATGGGGCGTAAATACAGGCAAGGATACCGGAAGAGGCATGTCGGCAGACATTGACCCGCGGACCAAAGGGAACGAGCAGTGGGCACCGGGTATTGGTTTGCGTTCAGCCAAGGGGCAGCTCATCACCAACACGCTACCGTCTTCCATTAATTTTGGCATCTGGTGGGATGGGGATCTCCTCCGTGAACTGCTGGATCATACCTCATCAAGCGCTGGAAAGATAGACAAGTGGAACTATACGAACTCGACTACTTCCAACTTGCTTACGGCAACAGGAACGAGTTCCAATAACGGAACCAAAGGAACACCGTCCTTGCAGGCCGATCTCTTCGGTGACTGGCGTGAGGAAGTCATTTGGCGCAAAAGTGATAATTCGGCGCTGCGGATCTACACAACACCATACGAGTCAGAACATCGATTCTATACGCTTATGCATGATCCAGTGTATCGCCTGAGTGTTGCCTGGCAGAACGTAGCTTATAATCAGCCGCCGCACACCGGGTTTTATCTCGGAGAAGGGATGTCCAAGCCCCAGCAGCCGAATATATATACTCCTTGATATGTCGTTCGAAAGTGGTCTGAAAGCAGCTAGAATGAACAAAAACAGAGAGGGCTCCTAGCTAATTGGAGCTCTTTTTGTCATGAGAGCCCAAAAGATACGTATGATTTCCATAAAAATGGGAACATTAGTTCTTATTGATGGAACATATGTATGAAGAAGGAGGCGGAATCTGTGAGTTCTTTAACGACTGAAGGCATGATCGAGCTCGTAACTAATGTCGGATTCCCTGCTGCATTAAGTCTGATTCTGTTAAAATACATCCTCGTCACTTTGAGTCGCAGATTGGAGGAGCTGGACCGATCTGTTAAGCAACTGTCGCTATCCTTGGAAGAGATGGAGGCAAAGCAGTTGAAACAATCAGAACAGCCGTCCCCGGCAAATACGGACAAACTTCGTGCAGAATGAACAAAAAAAGGCAAATAGAAACAATTTAGCAACCCAATCGAGAAGCGAAATTCTTATAATAGAAACGTGTGCAGTTTATGCAGACATATGATTATGGAGGTGTATATGAGTATGAAAATAAATACGAAGCTATCCGCATTATGCATTGCGGCCACACTTATGAGCGTGGCACAGGCCGCTGCTGCCGCGCCCGCCGTGACCGCTCCAGCGGAAGCGACGCAACCGAGCGTGGCCAATCCGGCTGCATCCGTCCCAGCCCAGGTGCCAGCACCAGCAGCGTCTGCATCGGCTACGATGCCAGCCCCGGCGCAAGCGCCATCGGTTCCAGCAGCCTCGACCCCGGCTGCAGCCGCAGGTTCTGCTAAAGCCGCTACACCAGTAGCTCCGTCTGCACCAGCACAGCGTCCATCTACATCGGTAGCACCAGCGGCTGCTCCGTCCGTACCGTCGACTGTGAAGCCGTCTAAGCCGCAACAGCCGTCCACTTCGGCGCCAGCAGCCGCGGCTACCAGCGTGAAACCGACGCAGCTGGACAAGCTGAACCACGAGAGTGCGGTTCCGCTAGTGCTGGAGGCGCAGTCTCGTTATCAGTATGCGATTAGTGGTGGCAGCCCGGTAGGTGAGTCGTTCCAGTTGAACGGTAAAAGCTACCGCTATCTGTCCGAGGACATCGGCACGAAGACCAAATTGATCAGCTATCTGACGCAGGCTTACACAAAGCAGGCCAGTGAGCAATTTGTCGGTAAATTTTTCGTTGAAGTTAACGGCAGATTAGCTCAGTTGAACGCAGATGGTGGCAATTTGCTAGAGTTCAGCCGGGCTACGGCGAAAATGGTAACCATGACTCCGGTGAAGCGCAGCTACCTGCTAACCGTGCCTTATCCGGCAGAAACCAAGCAGCCGAATGCGAAAATCACCGTGAATTTTGAAAAGGTCGGCAGCTACTGGAAAATCAGCTCCGCGCCGCATGTCATTTTCTAAATTAAGATTTTGCAACAGGCTTCATATGGGGTAAAGTGATGTTAAGGCTTGTTTCGTAAGCCCCAATTCAATACAGGGGAGTGCTGTGCAATGATGACACCCATCAAGGTAAAAGACGTGAAGGATATTGAAAAAATCAATCAAATCGTTTCGAATTATACCTATGACATCTGGATTCATGGCAAAAGCGGCATGGCAGATGCCAAATCCATTTTAGGCATGTATGTGCTGAAGCTGGATGAGCCGCTAACTCTGGTTGTACCTGACAATGTTAATCCCAAGAAGCTGTTCAAGGAGTTGGAGGAGTTTATCCATTTTCCTGCTCAAGAAGGATAAAAGGCAAGAAAGCATCTGCTCTATTACTAAAATAACGCAAAGAAGCCGTGGAACCTAAGTCCCACGGCTTCTTTTTTTAGTGTTCTTCCTCGTCCAAAAACGGGAGATTCACCGAATAGTACATAACCCCCATAAGCAGCACGCCACCAACCAGATTTCCGAGCGTAACCGGAACGAGATTATGGATCACACCAGCGATAGAAACCGTACCCGGATGATCCAACACGAGCGCAATGGCGAAAGTACACATATTAGCCACACTATGCTCATATCCCGAAATGAAAAAGCAGAACACAAACAGCATCATGGCAAACATCTTTGCGCCATTTTCCTTCATAAACATTGGAACAAAAAAGGCAAGACAGACCAGCCAATTACACAAAATAGCTCGGAAGAATAGCTGCATTGCAGGCGCTTCCATTTTATGCTCAACCACGTTCAGTAGAAAGCTGTTCACGCTGGAGGAGTCAAACAGCCCGGTCAAGTAAATAAGGAGTGCAAATACCCCTGCACCCAGCAAATTACCACCATAGCTGGCAGCCCATAATCGAAGCACCTGCCCCCAGCGCAGCTTTTTACGGAGCGCAGCATACGTGTAATAGAAGGTGTTACCTGTAAACAAATCCCCGCCGCCGTAAGCGATCAGAATGATGGCCGCTCCGAACGTGAGTGCCGCCATGGGATAAGTGAATGGAGAATGCTCCATGTAAAAAAAGTTGCCCGTCTTGAAGGCTACAATAACGCCGAACCCGATGAACATACTCGCCAGCATGGAACGTGCCAAATACCGGAGTAGGCTCTGCTTATAAATTTTGTACTTCTTCATGGCTAGCTGTTCGACATTGCGTAAGCCTTCCGTCTCCATATTTAAGGACAACCTCCTATTTTCTCATATGTAAGTCTTTAAACAGACTTTATTTTTCCCGAAACATGCCCAGTCTATCAGCAATCCTATTAGCTTAACAAGCCAAGCTTTTGCAGTCCGTACAAAATACCGTCTTCATCTGCGCGTTTTGTGACCATTTTAGCTGCGGCTTTGGCTTCATCACAGCCGTTGCCCATCGCGACGCTGTTATGTATAGCTGTCAGCATCTCGACATCATTTAAGCCATCGCCAAAGGCGTATTGATTTTCATCGGCAATGCCCAGTCTGGATGTAATTTCGCGAATGCCCTTCGCTTTGGAGCCAGCATGAGGAACAACGTCCACAGAACTCGGATGCCAGCGCACAAAGTCAAACGCCTTGAATACCGCTTCATAGAAAGGCTCTTCTTCTGCTGTACACATCAACAGCGTCTGATAAATATCTCTTCCCTGGAAATAGAGCGGGTCGTATCCAACTGAAATCTTGGCCTTAAGCGTTTGGACTGATCTCTCCACAAGCTCATCGTTAGGAATATTGGCCTTCATGTCCATATGATCCATATATACGAGAGCATGATTATGTGTGAGGGCCAGATCGGTCATCGCTTGCAAGGCTTCTCTGTTCAACGGATTGGTAGCGACCACTTCCCCGCGAAGCACGACATATTGCCCATTAAAGCTGACGTAGGAGTCAATTTCCAACTGCTCGCGGATATCTTTGAACATAAAAGGCGCACGGCCTGTTGCGATGGCCACCTCATGTCCCAGCTCTTTCAAAGCAAAGACGGCCTTTTCTGCCGTTAACGGCATTTTCTTGTCATCGTCCAGTAATGTACCGTCGATATCGAAAAAGATAATTTTTTTGTCTGACATGTCCCTACACCTGACTTTCAATAATGTATTGTCGAAATAAACTCATATGGATTCATTATATCAAAGGAACTGCTTCTGAATACACAAATACGTATAAATCCTCATGAATGTCCGACCTCTATAGCTTACAATATGAAATAAGGATTACTGTAAAATATAATTTCTATCTCCTATTTTCATAGATGGGATGTGATCACCATGACAAAAATCCAAGTCACACCGGAGCAGCTGGACAGCGTGGCCTCCCAATTTGCCAATGCCCACGGCACACTGTATAACCAGTTAAACGGCCTGGATAGCACAATGAACCGCCTTCACAGCCAGTGGGATGGTATGGAGAGGAATCGTTTTTATAATGACTATCGTACGGCTAAATATACACTTTCTTCTGTATTAAATAAGGTTCAATCCATTGAAATTGAGCTGAAAAGCATCGCTTCGAAGTTTAGAAATGCGGATGGTGAAAGCACACGTGGCTTCTGGACAGCCCTAGCAGCGGCAATGAACGCTAGCGCAGCGCTGGCAGGCAGTGGAGAGGCTGGAGATGCTGGCGGAGAAATTGCCAAGCAGCCCAAAAACATAGATGAATGGGATCAGGCAGACGCGGATAAATATCATCAATATGAGGAACTGCTGAAAAACGCCGAGGCCATCGGCGACAAGCAGGTTATGCAGAAAATTCATGACCAGATGAATGTCCTGCGGCTGCAATATGAGGACTCAGTTCCCCGTACAGATTACAATACAGGAGAGACCTCCAAGATCACATCCGATTCCCTTGTCGCCGTCACCGAACTGACAGGTAAAGACGGAAGCAAAACGGATATATCTATCGATAAAAAAGGGAATGTTGTGAGTTATGAGCAAAATACGGATAAATACGATTACTGGGTCCAAAAGCATACCCAATCAGCCGGAGAGCACGCTCTAGGTAAAACGGCCCAGACCGTCACCGGATATGGAATAGGTCTTATTTTGTCGCGCGGGGCTGGAGTTAGTGGGGCAGGTTCGGGCATCGGTTCTGGCGCAGCCTCCGGGTGGGGGGAACACGTCGTCGGCATTGGTGGCGGCATGCTCAGTGACAAAGTACTCTTCTCTGTACCCGATGAGGGCGAAACTCGTACCATGATCTACCGAACGAATAAAGAAACCGGACATATTGAAAATATGATCATCGTCACCAAAGGTGAGAATGAAATGGAGTATCGCTATTGGGAGGATTATAACTAGGTCTTGAGCTGTGAACGATAATAGCGTGAATAGGAGTATCTATAAAATCTACAGTCTTTTTTTCTGGAACAGGTGAGCGGCAGGTGGAAACTGTAAACTCGCTAGCTGGAGAAGTCTGTAGATTTTTTGGTTACCAATTTTTTCGGAAAACCGATATATTAAATAGATAGAATACATATCCAAAGAGAAGTGAAAATTAAGTAGAACTAAATTTATAGATGGATAAACCGTGGATTATGGTCAAAGGCACAGTGCTTCTGTTGAAATTGGAAGGCTGTGCCTTTCTATCAACTCTACCATTTCACAGACTTGCAATTGGGGTACCAAATGATGGATGATGGAAGAGAGGGTTTTATGTAGGAATAGGGCTAAAGATAGAGAGGATACCAATAATAAATAGATCGGATTTACCGTATTTTTGTATATTATTGTAGAAAAAGATCGTAATTCAGGTTATAGTAAAGGAAGAAATTAACTAGGATACCTTTACCCAAATACGTAATTGTGGAGGGAAACATGAGTACATTTAAAAATTGGTTGAATACAACTAAAAAAGGACTTGGAGACCAAGTTAAGAAGTTTAAGAATAAAGATTTTATGGAAGCTGTTGTTGCAGGCTGTGCGTTAGTAGCATTTGCTGACGGTACGATTAGTCCGGAAGAGAAAACAAAAATGGCCGGATACATAAATATCAGTGAAGAATTGAAAGTGTTTGATATGGGTGAGGTCATCAACCGTTTCAATCACTATGTAGCGAACTTTGAATTTTCACCTCAAATCGGTAAACAGGAAGCACTGAAGGCGATTGGTAAATTGAATGGCAAGCCTGAAGTAGGCCGACTCGTCGTTGGCGTATGTAGCGCTATTGGCGCAGCTGATGGTGACTTTGATACCAATGAGCAGCGAATTGTGGCTGAGATTTGCGGCGCGCTTGGTTTGAATCCGTCTGAATTTAGTCTGTAAATTTTACGGAAGGGAGGTGTGTTAATCAGTGGCTGTAATTAATCTGGTCAAGGGCCAGAAAATTGATTTGACCAAGGGAAACACAGGACTAACCAAGGTTATAGCAGGATTGGGATGGGACCCTGTACAGTCCAAAGGATTTTTTGGCTTCAAGAAGCAACCCAATATTGATTGTGACGCTTCTGCCATTTTGCTGGACGCCAACGGAAAACTGACTCAGTCAGATAACGTAGTGTGTTTCCACAATAAAAAAAGTCCATGTGGCTCTGTCGTGCATTCCGGTGATAATTTGACCGGACAAGGCGACGGTGATGATGAACAAATTGCGATTGACCTGGCACGTATTCCTGCCAATGTCGACAAAGTGCTTGTTGTTGTGAATATATATGATTGCGTAAACCGGAAACAGGACTTCGGCATGATCGAGAAAGCGTATATCCGTATTCTGGATGGTGCTAATTCCAAGGAACTGGTGACGTTTAATTTATCTGATAATTATGAAGGGCTGACCGCACTGGTCTGTGGAGAACTCTATCGTCATAACAACGAATGGAAGTTTGCTGCAATCGGTGAAGGAACCCATGCCGTACATATTGATGTGCTGGCTCAGCGTTATATGTAATTTTAGGTTGCTCATACAAAACTTAATGTGAAAAGGGGTTCTTACTCATGGCAATTAACTTATCCAAAGGTCAAAAAATCGATTTGACGAAAACAAATCCAGGTTTGTCTAAAATCACAGTTGGTCTCGGTTGGGACACAAACAAATACGATGGCGGTAAAGATTTTGACTTGGACGTATCCGTGTTTTTGGCTAATGCGGAAGGTAAAGTAGAATCCGATAAGAACTTTGTCTTTTTTAATAACCCACAAAATGAGAACGGCTCTGTCATTCATACAGGGGATAACCGCACAGGTGATGGCGACGGAGATGACGAGCAAATTAAAATTGATCTGGGTAGCGTGCCAGCTAACGTTGAAAAGATCGCTTTTACGATTACAATCTATGAAGCACAAGAACGCAGCCAAAACTTTGGACAAGTGTCCCGTGCTTATGCTCGTATTGTAAACGAAGCAAACAATGAAGAATTGGTCCGCTTTGATCTGGGAGAAGATTTCTCGATCGAAACAGGCGTTGTTGTAGGCGAACTGTATCGTCATAGCGGTGAGTGGAAGTTCAATGCCATTGGTAGCGGCTACCAAGATGGTCTTGCAGGATTGACGCGCGATTACGGTTTGGCGTAAAAAATCTATACAAAGAAAGCAGGTATGCGGAATGACCATTAGCCTTTCCAAAGGACAGCGTATTGATCTGACCAAAACGAATCCCGGCTTGACTCGTGTCGTTGTAGGTCTTGGATGGGATACGAATAAATACAGTGGTGGCGCGGACTTTGACCTGGATGCTTCGGCTTTCCTACTTTATGAAGACGGTAAAGCCAAAGCTGCGGATGATTTTGTATTTTACAACAACCCGACAGGCGGAGCAGGATCGGTTACTCATACAGGCGATAACCGCACAGGTGAGGGCGATGGGGATGACGAGCAAATCATCGTTGATTTCTCGAAGATTCCTGCGAACATCCACCGTATCGGGATTACGGTTACCATTTATGATTACGAGGCACGCGCGCAAAACTTTGGTCAAGTGTCCAATGCTTTTGTACGTGTGGTAGATGCGGCAACGGATCGTGAAGTGCTGCGCTACGATTTGGGAGAAGATTTCTCCACCGAAACGGCCGTCGTATTCTGTGAATTTTACCGTCAGAATGCGGACTGGAAATTCCAGGCTATCGGTAGTGGCTTTGCTGGTGGATTGGGTGCGCTTGCTAAAAACTATGGCTTGGACGCTCAATAATATCCACTTGGGGTGGTGTCCATAGGGCGCTACCCTTTCTTTTTAAGCTACTAAATTAGCGTACGCTGACACATGACAAACGGACAGAAAGGTGACACAATCATGGCTGTTATCGTAGTAAAGGGACAGAAGGCGGATTTGACGAAAGCAAATCCGGGCCTGACCCATGTCAACGTAGGGATTGGCTGGGAGTCGCCAGCGTCTCTGGAGCTGGATACTTCGGCATTTTTGCTGGGTCCTGGAGGAAAAGTATCGGGCGATGAGGACTTAATTTTTTATAACAATCCGACCACGCCCTTTATCACCTATTCAGACGGACAACAGTCCGGTGACAAAAAGCAATTTGCCCTTGATCTGACGCGAATTCCTGCAAACATCGAGAAGATTGCGTTTACGCTGACGATTTATGATGCGGATCAGAAACGGCAAAATTTTGGACAGGTTCAAGGTGGGTTCATTCGTTTTGCTCATCCGGTTAGCGGAGAGGTTTTGCGGTTTAATTTGGACAGTGGATTTACAGTGGAAACGGCGATTGTCATTGGGGAACTGTATCGTCATAACGGGGAATGGAAATTCAACGCGATTGGCGCAGGTTTTTCCGGTGGATTGGATGCGTTGTGCGTTAATTTTGGGATTGAAGTGGAAAACAGTCCGGCTCCTCCCACGCCAGTGCCTACACCTCCGTCTCCAGCGCCTCGGCCAGCACCAACGCCGCCACCAGTACCACCTGCTCCGAAGCCAGAGCCATCTGCAACACCGGTGAATCTGAATCTGCGGAAAATTGAGCTGAAGAAGAAGGGCGACACCATCAACCTGAAAAAAGGCTCAGGCGGATTGGGTGAAATCCTGATCAATCTGAACTGGAATCAGGTGCAGCAAAGCAAGGGCTTTTTCAATCGCGGCTCCAAGGGTGTCGATCTGGATCTGGGCTGCTTGTATGAGATGAAGAACGGAGATAAAGGCGTTGTGCAGGCGCTCGGGGAAGTTTTCGGTTCTCTAAATCGCTTCCCGTACATTGCTCTGGATGGCGACGACCGTACAGGCTCTGTGAAAACAGGGGAAAATCTTCGCATTAATGGTGCTAAAATTTCCGAAATTAAGCGAATTTTGGTGTTTACCTTCATCTATGAAGGAGTCACGAACTGGTCACAAGCGGACGGGGTAGTCACGCTGTACCAGAAGGATGGGCCGGACATTATCGTTCACATGAATGAACATGACAATCGCAAAGGGATGTGTGCGATTGCCATGATTCAAAATGTAAACGATGAAACGTTCAGCATTGAAAGACTCGTGCAGTTCTATGGCGGTCATCGTGAGTTGGATCGGGCCTATAACTGGGGCATGCGCTGGTCGCAGGGTAGCAAATAAATTGAATTATCGGAGGCACTCTTTTCATGTTGAATGATTTGTTTAAAAATATCAGCGAAAACTATGGCCATTTCTTTTCATGGAGTGATGTTGTAGCTACGCTTACTGATCCAGTGAGTTGGGGGATTATAGGAACTCTCATTTTGCTGGAAGGACTTTTATCGGCGGATAACGCCTTGGTTCTCGCAGTTATGGTTAAACACTTACCCAAGGAACAACAGAAGAGAGCCTTATTTTACGGGATTTTGGGTGCGTATATATTCAGGTTCCTGGCTATCGGCTTGGGTACATTCCTGATTAAGTTCACACTGATTAAGGTACTGGGTGCGGCTTATCTGCTCTATATCGCTTATAAGGGCTTATTCAAGTCCGAAGGTGATGGAGAAGTGAAAAACAAACCTACTTCTTTTTGGAAAACCGTATTAATGGTCGAACTGATGGATATTGCCTTCAGTATTGACAGCGTCATTGCCGCTTTCGGTGTGAGCGAGAAAGTATGGGTTCTGTTCCTGGGTGGTATTCTCGGCGTTCTGATGATGCGTGGTGTTGCTCAAGTGTTCCTCAAGCTCATTGATAAATTTCCGGAACTGGAACAGACAGCCTTTATTATGATCGCCATTATCGGGGGTAAAATGCTGGCTGCTGCTTTTGGCTTTCATATGTCGCAGGTTTTATTCTTCGGCATTTTGATTGCTGTCTTTGTAGGCACAATGGTTATCAGCTCGGCGAAAAGAAAGAAAAAGGCCGACAAAGAGGCTTAATGTACAAAGTATAGCGAAATCCCTCCTGAAACTAAGGGGGGATTTCTTTTATACCCGAAGCACAGGGCTTCAGTCAGGCAAGAAAGAGCAAGAGGAGGGGAAGGGCCCTGAAATATTTTAATGATTTAACCTCTGAGGAAGTAGAAGCGATCTTTTATACTCCACCGTTGGAGTTTCATAACCGTTCTCCCAAAAGTATATTGGCTTATGCAATAGGAGCTGCTTTGTACATGCCTGCTACCCGCTCGGAGGTAGCGGAAGAGATCAAAAATGGAAAACATGAAGGACTAACTACGGTCATTTTAGATTTGGAGGATGCTATAGGGGATCACCAGGTCGGACAGGCAGAACAATCACTGGCACAGCAGCTGCTTCAACTACTATCCTATGTACGGACGGGGATGATGAGTGAACAGCAATTACCTTTGTTATTTGTGCGTGTGCGCTCTGTAGAGCAGTTGGAACGACTACTGAACGGTTTGGGTGAATCTTTGTCGCTACTCACGGGCTTTGTCTTACCTAAGTTCTCTTCTGATAATGGACGGGCGTATTTTTCACTCATTGCTGAATTTAATCGAAATATGCATACAGGGGCAGGAAACGCAAGCGACATGCCTGTGCTGTACGGATTACCGATTCTTGAAAGCTCCAAAATCATATATCGGGAAACTCGCTGGAAAGAGCTGCTGTCGATTAAAGAAATTTTAGACGAGTACCAGGAATATGTGCTGAATGTACGAATTGGGGCAACCGATTTCTCCAGTCTATATGGCTTGAGACGCAGCCCGGATATTACGATTTATGAAATTGCCGTCATTCGGGATTGCATCGCAGATATTATTAACTTGTTTGGACGCGTGGGCTCAAATTATGTCATTTCCGGTCCTGTATGGGAATATTTCTCTCACCGAGAACGTGTCTTTAAACCTCAATTAAGAGTGTCTCCTTTCGAAGATGCACTTGGAAAGCCGGGAAGACACTTGCGGATGGACTTCATCTCAGATGCCGTAGACGGACTGATTCGAGAAGTCATGATGGACAAAGAGAATGGGATTATCGGCAAAACAATTATTCATCCCTCCCATATTAAACCGGTACAGGCCATGTATGCGGTGACACATGAAGAGTATATGGATGCACTTGAAATTGTTGAGCGTAACGACGGCAGTCTGGGTGTATTCAAAAGTACCTATGCCAACAAAATGAATGAAATTAAGCCGCATTTGAATTGGGCTCATCGAATTATCAATAGATCAAAAGTATACGGGGTGTTACATGAACAACAACATTTTGTCAGTCTCTTACCCAACCACGAAAACACATCTGCTGCCAATCCTGGAGCAGTTCAGCGTTAAAATTACGGAGACGCATAATCCATTCCGCCTTCCTGTGGACAAGCTGTTTGCGATGGCGGCACGGGTCAATAAAAAGCGTTCGTTTTTGTTTGTCAGCAAGGTGCTGGGTAAGCATATTCCGGTAAACCCATACACTTCTCTGCTCAGTGGTGCGGCGCTGGCGATTCTACTATATAAGGAGCTTGTCCCACAGGCAGGACAACAAATGGATGAACTGATTGGAGAGGCCGTGAGAGGACTTCTTGACCCGGACTATGCGAAAGAGGCCTACCGAAAGCTGATGGATGAACGTTTAGCTTTTGCTTTTACGGAGCCGATCAAGTTTGTTGGTTTTGCCGAGACGGCTACAGCACTGGGACACAGCATGTATCGGTTGTTTGACGACGGAGCCTCGTATATTCATACGACGCGCGAGGATATTCCGGGCCTTCGGCCTATTATTCGGTTTGAAGAAGAGCATTCGCACGCTGTTGACCATCGTTGCTATGCACTGGATGAAGATGCTTTTGCGGGAGATGGCCCGATTGTGCTGGTAGATGATGAAATTACGACGGGAAAAACAACGCTTAATATCATACGGGATATTCAGGAGCATTTTCCGCGTAAGCAGTATGTGATTGCTTCATTATTGGATTGGCGGACAGACAGCGATGAGCAGGCTTTCACTGATCTGGAGGCAGAGCTAGGCATTACGATTACGCCTTTAAGCTTGCTCAAAGGAAAGATTGAGGTACAGGGAGTACCCATACTGGATCACGCAGAATATGCTGCACAGGTTGGGCACCCAGAACATGCAGCCACTAGCATGGCAGAGGTTAATAAAGACGCTTCTGGAATAATTGACCACCGTTTTGAAAAGGATACTTCCGGTTTTGAGCGGGTAGTACACAGCTCCATGTCAACGGACGGGTACGCCAATACAGCTCCTTATCTAAAATATACAGGCCGTTTTGGTCTACAATCCGCTGACAATTCAGCGTTGGATGCAGAAATCACGCGTACAGCTGAACGACTGAACCAACTTCGTTCTGGGCAACGCACGCTGGTTATGGGCACAGGCGAATTCATGTACATTCCAATGCGGATTGCAGCAGAGTTAGGTCTGAATGTGTATTTTCAATCGACGACACGCAGCCCGGTGTATCCCCATCGCGAAGAAGGGTATGGAGTCGCCTGTGGTGTGACATATCCATCACCTGAAGACAGTACGATACGCAATTTTATTTATAATGTAGACCCCGGTCAGTATGACGAAATATTCATTTTGATGGAAAGGGAGTCGGACCCAGAGCGGATGAACCCCATGCTGGAGGCTTTGACCCGTCTGGGCTGCGATAAAGTGCATGTCGTTTATTTTAACGGTTTAACTAGTCAGGAGAGTAAAGGAGCGCGGATATGAAGCAAGCACTCATGGAGCAAATACAGCAGAAGAACATTCATCCGCCCGAACCGCTGGGCAGTTATCCTGCCTCGGATGTCACTTTTTTATTGAAGGATTTGAGCCGGGTTACGTTGGAAAAAGGGACGGAGGATCGTGAAGAGGCGATTCAGTCGGGAGTCCATTATTCAGAAATGCTGCCAGTGGAATACGAGCCCACAGCAGAGTATATTGCACTGTTTCACGAAACGCTTGCCCAATCTGCCAAAAAGGTTGCATTAGCGGCAGCTTCTGTGGCTGAGATGATTGTGAGAAAAAGAGGCCTGAACACGGCGATTGTTTCTCTTGCCAGAGCAGGGACGCCCATTGGTATCCTGATCAAGCGTTATATTGACTGGAAGTATGGCGTATCCTTGCCGCATTACAGCATTTCTATTATTCGTGGCAAAGGCATTGACCGGAATGCGATTTTATACATTTTACAACAGCATGGACTGGAGATTGAACTTCAGTTTGTCGATGGCTGGACGGGGAAAGGGGCGATTCGCCAGGTATTGATTGAGGCCTGTCGTGAGATGAACGCGGATTACGGGTTGCGTCTAAATGATGATCTGGCGGTGCTGGCCGATCCGGGCAGATGTTCAGAAACCTTTGGTACACGAGAAGATTATTTGATTCCAAGTGCTTGTCTGAATTCGACTGTATCAGGTTTGATGAGTCGGACGGTATTACGCGACGATCTCATAGGCCCTGACGATTTCCATGGGGCCAAATTTTATGAATCCTGGCGGTCAGTGGATCAGTCCAATACGTTTGTGGATACGGTATCCGGGTACTTTCAAGACGTGGCTGAAACGGCCGTTGCATATGCTGAACAAATGACATTGAATCCGCCTGCGGTGACATGGCAGGGCTTACGGGATATTGAGGCGATTCAGCAGGCATTTGGTATTCGGGATATCAATCTGGTCAAGCCCGGAGTGGGGGAGACGACTCGTGTACTGCTGCGCAGAGTGCCGTGGAAAATTCTGATTGACCGCGAAGATAATCCGAATCTTCAGCATATTATGCTGCTGGCAAAGGATCGTGGAGTGCCTGTAGAGGTATTTGAAGGATTGACTTATTCCTGCTGCGGAATTATCAAGCCGCTCAAGGGGGGACAAGAATGATCTACGCAAGTGACTTAGATCAGACACTGATTTACTCCAAACGTTCGCTTGGCGTACCGCTGGAGTCCCCTGGTCTGTTGCCTGCGGAACAGATAGACGGGGCAACGTCGGCTTTTATTTCTGAACAAGCCCTGCAATTGCTAAGGACACTGCCTGAAGATGTGATGTTTATGCCCGTGACGACTCGGACGATAGAACAGTATAGACGAATCACTGTGTTTCAGACGGAGTTGGTTCCCGCATATGCCGTGACGAGTAATGGTGGAAACATCATCGTCGGAGGCGAGGTGGATCGAGAGTGGAATCGGCGTATTCATGAACAAGTACGCCGTGATGGTGCTCATGCGGAAGAAGCACGTCAGGTGTTCGGACAGGTGCTGCATGAAGACTGGGTCGTAAACGAACGCTTTTGCGACGAGTTATTTTATGCTTTCATGATTGAACGGGATCGTATGCCGCTGGAACAGGTGCTGGAGAAGGCACGAATCATGCGTGAAATGGGCTGGGAGGTATCCATTCAAGGTCGTAAGATATATCTGGTGCCTGCGGCTGTGAATAAACAGGCAGCCGTGGAGCATATCCGTAATCTCACGAATGGAGGGGCTGTGGTTGCGTCCGGTGACTCTTTGCTGGACCGTTGTCTGCTGGACTATGCCGATTATGCGATTGCTCCCCGTCATGGTGAATTGTATCGGGAACAGCTGCGAGATAAGCTGGAGGTCAATTACCGTTTTACAGAAGTGTCGGGGGTGTATGCAGCGGACGAAATCATGGCGTATGTTCATGCAATACACCGGAGTGTATTCGCAGCTCAAACTTCATTTTCAGAATAGATAGGGGACGTGGCTCTGTGAAGAAGGTTAAGGTGTATTTTAACCGCTGGTTTTCAGTGGCGTATCATTATATGAATGCTATTCGTAACAATGAGGACGGTATTCCGTTCGAGATCTATGCGACGCACTCAGATCCGCAGCACATGGCGCTACAGGCCAGTGATGTGGCTGAAGTAGAGCCTCGCACCAGTGGTGTGGAGTACGCACAATTTTGCGCTGATTTTTGCAAGCGGCACGGAATTGATGTCTTTATCCCACGGTGGAATATGCTCGATATTAGCAAGCATCTTTATTTGTTCGATGATATTGGGACAAAAGTGATGGTATGCCAAGATACCGAACTGCTGGAGCAACTGATGGAAAAGGATTTGTTTTATGAATCCATTCGTCAAAAGGAAATTGTCACGATTCCCGATTATGCCATTGCCAGCAATGCCGAGCAGTTTAAACAGGCATATGAGTCGTTAATAGCACGTGGGCATAAGGTATGCTTCAAGCCATGTAATGCAGAAGGCGGAATGGGCTTTCGTATCATCGACAATGAACGTAATCCGCTGGAGGAACTGTTCGGCCATGCGCTGAATCATATTTCGTTCGAGGAAGCACACCGCGTATTGTCATCCACAGAATCATTTCCCAATCTGATGGTGATGGAGCTGCTGGAGGGATACGAATACAGTATTGACTGCCTGGCTGACCGGAACGGAAAGCTGCTAGCGGCGGTTCCGCGTAGGAAGGCAGGAGGACGATTACGGCTGCTGGAGCAGCATCCCGAGCTGTTGGAGGTGGCACAGAAGGTCGCTGAGGCGTATCACATTCCGTACAATTATAACATTCAGGTAAAATATAACGGCGAGCATGCCAAGCTGCTAGAGATCAATCCGCGGATGTCCGGAGGACTTCATGTATCATGTTTGTCTGGTATCAATTTTCCTTATCTAGCGGTGAAATCGGCTTTGGGTCATGAGATCGGTTCACTTCATCCGCAATACGACATTTTAGCCAGTCATATCGAGCAGCCAATCACCATACGTAAATCCGTACATTGACACACACAAATATTGTTTTCTACAATATGGTAAGGGTTTACGTCAGGAGGTACAAGCTATGACGTCAAAAATGTGGGGTGCCACGATTGCTGTGGTTAGCTACCTGATTGCGCTTTTACTAAGTTTTTGGTTGCCACTGTTTGTGTGTTTGGCGATTCCGATCATTGGTTTGGGAGGATACAGCGCCATCATGGCTATTCGCCATCCTCGCCCCAATCTGACCGGTTCCGTGATTCCGGTGGTGCAGGAGCAGGTCGCTGAGACACATCAGCATGAAAAGGAAGCTGCCGTTCGACCGGAGTCTATGACAGGACAAGTACGTCAATCAGTTCAGGTGAGCAGTGAATTTGCTCAGGTGATGGAGTATTTGGAGGTACTGGAGGATATGGTGATCTCCGAGGGACAGAAGGATGCGCTTGATAACGAGATTGTCGAGAAGGCGCTGGCTCTATTTGCACGTTTGCAGCGGGTCATTCCACTTTTGCATGAACTGAACAACAGCGAAGTGAATCATACGGTTCGGAGATTGATTTTGAAGGATTTGAACGGACTGATTAATCCGTTTCTTCGGCTCAGCGGCGATGCGAAGCGGACTAACCGGAGGACGTTATTAAACGGATTACGGGATGTGGACAGCAAAATATCGGTAATTGTATCTACGGTGGAGCATAAGGATCTGTTGGAATTACAGAGCAAAGCGGAGCTTATTCACCAGCGATATAGCAGTTCCGAATTGTAGGCGATTTTTTGGGAAAATAAAAAAAGTAGCAGTATAGCTGCTCTGAATAACAACGATTAGACTTGGGTAACAGTTGTTTTCAGAATAGGAGGTAGCGTATGGCGACCCCATGGGCTGAATTGAAAAAAGAAGATGAACAAAAGGTGACTGAGGAGGCTTCACAGCTGATTCAGAAGGTATCACAAAGCGATGTCATGAGCCTGGATACCTTAATGGATGATATCGGTAAGTTGGGGGTTAAAACGCAGGAACGTGCGGGGCAGACCCTTAAAATGCTGGATCGTCCGGTAAACGACCTCATGTCCGGTGATCGGGCTGAGGTATCCAATATGATCTTAAAGCTGCGTGATGAATGCGAAACGCTCCAGCAGAGCAAAAATGTGAGCTTTTTTGGCAAGCTCCTGCGTAAAAGCCCGTTAAAAAACTACATTTACAAGTATCAGTCGGTGAAGACGAACATCGAGAAAATCATTACTGCCTTGAGAGATGGTAAGGATAATCTGGAAGAAAACATCGTCAGCATGAGGCAGTTGAAGAAGGCTTCCATTGAAGAAATCTACAATTTACAGACGAAGATTGCCTTTGGTAATCGCTTGAAAGAACTGTTTGAGACCGAGATTGCTAAGCCGGAAAATGAAAACCGTAAGCCTCATCTGGAGCGGGGATTGCGCAAGGTGGTTACTCGTACACAGTCGATGACAGAAATGATTTTGTTATACAATCAGGCGATTGCAGCAACAGATATTATTAATGATAACAATGATAAACTGATTGATTCTGTAAATAATGCGATTGATAAAACATCGAATCTGATCACTGTATCGGCTATGATCGCGATGGCGCTGGCGGATCAGGATAAAATCATTTCAGCCGTCGATGCGACCAACCGTACGATTGAAGATCAATTCAAGGAAAATGCAAAGCTTCTCAAAACGACGACCGAGAGAACGACAGATCTGCTTAGCAAGCCTTCTATGTCACTGGAGGCTGTGAATCAGGCGATTGGTGATTTGGTATCTGCTTTGGATCTGTCTGAAAAATCGAATCGCCAAATTATTGAAAGCTGCCATGATTACACAAGTAAAATGACAGCAATCAATGCCAACCTTAGCCAACGCTTGGGGATCGAAGGGAAAGAACCATCCAAAACACTGAAGGATAGCAATTCTTCTGAGGGTTTAAGCTCGTTTTTGAACTGATGACAATTTAGAATAATAGACTTAATCTATTAAAAAGACGCCGGGATGACTCCGAAAGGCGTCTTTTTTTGGTTTGGCAGCAGCTAATAAAGGACATGATGAACATACATAGCATTCTCGTGCATAAACTCTTAAAAAGCGAATGACAAAAAGGAGAGAGCGAGCGTATGATGTCCTTTATTTTAGGGTGTGTGATTGTCTATTTACTTGTGGCTGCCAGTAGCGAAAAAGCAGATTCAATTGCGGAGTTAAATGATTCTGTGAAATAAAATTTATTATTGAAAATCATGCATTTTCTGATAGGATAGAGTTAAATATTGGAATCCCAAAGGAGAATGCATGCTGGAATTTTCATTTGAAATTATCGACGAATCGAAAATCAACATTGTATATCAGTATGGAAGCAGCAACTTTAATTTTAATTTATTTTTTAACTACGGTGTGTGGACGCTGCATCCTTTTGACGGGATTCTGCTGCAAAACAAGGAAATGTGCCGTCTGATCGTTACGGATCTGTTTAAGAACAAAGATTTTCATGTCATGCTGGCGCGCGAAAATATTTTATTGTCAACCCTGCGCACCTCTATTGATCTCAATCCCGAAACTCGGGGAGAGCGATATCAGGAACAGGAGTTTGATGAGCTGTCTGATTTTGCTGAGACACACAGCTTTGAAGAGGTACTGCAAATCGAGCAGGATTCCGTCCGCGAGCGTATGGATTTCTTCCAAAACATCATTCAAAAAATGTATATGGAAGGATTCGGCCCGGAAGACAATGATTTTAACAAGGTACAAGCTATTCTTCGCATTTATAAGGCTGCACATGACCAACTCGGAGAATTGAGCGACTTTCCCCTGAGAGGCGACGAACGACGCAGATGGTAGATTTATTGAAACATAAAAGAGAGAGTCCCACGAACTAGCTCCGCGGAACTCTCTCTTTTATGTGTACCTGAGCTACAAAATAAGGTAGGCTAAGTGATTTAAACTTGGCCTACCTTTCTCTTACCATTCACACCTCTAAAACGTATGGAAGCTCTACGGCGGTTGCCAGCGGAGCGGGCAGAATTGTTCTGAAGAAGCGTAGCGTTCGCGATCGGAAGAACAATCTGCACGCGCAGCGCCCACCAACCGCGAGAAAGCTTTCATACGCCTAACTAGCTTATCCCCATTAATATCATCGAGCAAAGGATAAGCCCCGCCCCGCACCCCGAAGTGTATACCTTGAGATGGCGGAACATGGATGTTTTCCAGGCTGACAGAGATTCATCGGAACGCAAACGCTCATTTTCCTCTCGTAATGCCTTGGATTGACGAATGAACAACTGTCTGATGTCGGCAAATCCCCGCAGGAAGAGGGTTAGAAAACCGCTTTGCAGAACGTGGAAGATTGCACCGATCACCAAGCCCAGCAACCCCAACAGGAATAGCAGATTTGCAGTAGCCATGTTTTCACGACCATACAAGAGATGGGGTGTGGCGTACAGAATTCCTAAAGTACCGACAATCAGGGCAGAGAGCCCGAAACGTAAAATCATTATTTTTCGACCCGTTTCGCAAAGCGCAGGTCTGGGTTCGAACGAGCATCAAATACGATACCTTGAATCTTAGGACTGATTAATGCCGTGTCCGCAGAGAACTGGATCGGAATAATCGGCAGATCTTCCATCAATACGTCTTCTGCCTGATGGAGCTGTTCAAAGCGTTTTGCCGGATCAAGCTCAAAGGTTGAGGATTCGATCAGTTTGTCATACTCCGGGTTGCTCCAGTTGGTAAAGTTGTTCGAATTTTTGGAAGTATAATGCCCCAATACGCCGAGTGGATCCAGGAAGTTTCCTTCCCAGCCCATACGGGCGATCTGGAAGTTCTTTTGTTTAAAGGTATCAATGTACGTTTTCCATTCCTGATTCTCCAGTGTCACTTCAACACCCAGGTTTGTTTTCAGCATTTCCTGAATCGCTTCAGCTACTTTTTTATGCTTGTCCGAAGTGTTGTATTTGAAGGTGATCGGTGGCAGCTTGGTCAAACCTTCTTCTTTCAGACCTTCGGCCAGCGATTGTTTCGCTTTTGCAGCGTCAAACTCATAGTATTTTTTCGGTGCTTCATCACGGAAGTCTTTGCCGGATGGCGTTGTTGTTCCGTATGGAACATAGCCGTAAGCCGGAGTTTCGCCACCTTTGGTTACGCTGGTAGCCAGTGCTTCGCGGTCAATCGCGTAGGCGATGGCCTGTCTGATTTTTTTATTGTCAAACGGCTTTTGTTTTACGTTAAAAGAATAGGTGTACACACTGAAAGATGGATGCGACAGGAATTCCTTGTTGCTCTTTTCCTGATCCAGTGTATCCACGGGAAGGCTCAAAATCAGATCCAGATCGCCCGTTTTATACATTTGATAATAAGTTGTGGAGTCTTGAACCATTTTAAAATTAATCGTTGCCATCGTAATGGCATCTTTGTTCCAGAATTGATCGTTTTTAGCCAGCGTAATTTGCTCGTTATGTTTCCATTCCTTGGCTACATACGCACCGTTGCCGACAATTGTGCCCGCTTCTGCTGCCCATTTGTCATTTTTCTCAACAACCGATTGGTTTACTGGCAGATAGGCATGACCCACTGCGATCGTTGGGAAGAAGCTCAGCGGCGATTTCAGCTCAACTACAAGAGTTTTATCATCTTTGGCTGTAACTCCCACGTCTTCAATTTTACCTTTGCCTGTGTTGTACGCTTCGGCACCTTTGATGTAGTAGAGGGCAGAAGGATCGTAGGCAGCTGTTTTCGGATTCAGTACCCGTTTCCAGGAGTATTCAAAATCCTTAGCTGTCAGTGGGTCACCATTCGACCATTTTGCACCATCACGGATAGTAAAGGTGTAGGTTTTGCCGTCAGGAGATACATCTACTTTGCTGGCAGCGCCTTCTACGATTTTACCGGCCTTATCGTATGTATACAGCCCTTCATACAAGTTATCAATCACAAAGTAGGACGTTGTATCTGATGCGAAAGCAGGGTCTAGCGTATAAGGCTCCCCACCTGCCAGATTGGCAGTAATTTCTTGCGGGATATCTGCTTGAGGCGTAGCGGACGGGTCGTTGCTTGCTGTTTTGTCCGAAGTACCAGAGCATCCAGCCAAAGCCGTTACGGCCAAAAGTAAGATGATCGTCATCCAATGCATTTTTTTCATCGTGGTTTTCCTCCATTACTGTGATTAGTTATGCCAAAAATAAGGTATACGTACCGGGATTTATTCATCCTCCTTTCCCGCAGGTATGCCGCGTGTGCGCACTTCGATAAAGGAACTGCCGTTTTTCCTGCGGTTAGGCGAGAAGCTGCGGATCATGGTGACACCCCTCCTTGTCCAATTTGGATATCTCTATTGTTAATGTTGTGAGCGCGGGTCAAGTGCATCCTGAAGCCCGTCTCCAAGTGTATTGAACGCCAGCATGGTGAGCGATATCATCAGTCCGGGGAAAAATAGGCGCCACCATTGACCGCTTAAAATAACGCCAAGTGAATCGTTAGCCATCGTCCCCCAGCTGGCCGAAGGAGACTGAATCCCCAGACCGAGAAAGCTCAGGAACGATTCGGCAAAAATAGCCGACGGAATAGTGAACGTCAAATTTACAATAATGATTGCCGCTGCGTTCGGTAGCAAATGTCTGAAGATAATACGCGAATGAGATGTCCCCAAGCTACGGGCTGCTAACACATATTCCTGCTGCTTCAGCTGTAAGATTTGCCCACGCACTACACGGGCCATACCGACCCAGCCAGTAATAGATAATGCAATAATCATCGTGAGTAGGCCTGGCTTCATAATGACGAGCAGCAGAATGATGACCAGCAGATAAGGAATACTATACAAAATTTCAATAATACGCATGAGAATGCTGTCGATCCGGTCGCCCGTTTTACCGTGCCCAGCACAATAGCCAGCAACACAGCCGACGAGAATGCCAAGCACCAAATCAATGGCGGCAGCGGCAAAGCCGATCATGAGTGAAATTCTAGCCCCGGCCCATGTCCGTGCCCATACGTCCCTCCCCAGATCATCCGTGCCAAACCAGTGCTCTCCCGAAGGAGAAAGATTCGTCTTCAAAAGGGATTGATCACTGGGTGCATAAGGAACCATGGAAGGTCCAATAATCGCCAGCACAATAATAATGATAAGTAGGGAAAGCCCCAACAGAGCAAGCTTGTTGTTAAAAAGTCTGCGTAGCCGATCCCGCCAGGGTGATTCTTTGGGTCTGGTCAACGTGGGGGTGGGGATCTGGCTACGGTCTACAAGACTAAACAGGCTGTCCTTTTCGACAGTAGGTGCTGCTTTCATGTTAATCTCCTTTGCTGTCTAATTTGATTCGCGGATCGACAAGGCGATAGGATATATCAATTAAAAATAAAGTAACGACCAGAATGGCACTATAGAAAATGGTCGTCCCCATAATCACTGGATAATCCCGGTTAAAGATACTGTCTACGAAGTATTTACCGATGCCGGGAATGGCGAATATTTTTTCAACGACAAAGGTACCTGTAATAACGGAAGCGAATAACGGTCCGATAAAGGACAGCACCGGAATCAACGCGTTGCGTAATCCGTGACGAATGACTACTGCCCAAGAGGACAACCCTTTTGCTTTGGCAGTGCGTATGTACTCCTCATGCATAACTTCCAGCATACTCGTCCGCATAAAGCGGGCGATAACGGCAAGCGGTGAAACAGCGAGAGCCAGCGACGGGAGCACCGTATGCTGCCAGGTTCCCCATGAGGCGACCGGAAGAAGGTGCCATTGGACGGCAACGTACTTGATTAACAGCGGTGCCAATATGAAGCTGGGTACGGAAATACCAACAATGGCGATAAACATCGAGATATAATCCAGTGGTCGATTATGGTGCAGAGCAGCCAGTGTTCCGAGCGAAATACCTGCAATAATCGCGACCACGATGGATTGAATACCCAGCAATGCAGAAGGTGGAAAACCTCGGGCGATGAGCATATTGACGTCCGTCGTTTTCGATTGAATAGACGGGCCCATATCCAGCACTAGCAGATTTTTTAGATACAGCACATACTGCACAGCGAGCGGCTTGTCCAGATTGTACCTGGCACGCATGTTTTGCAATACCGCTTCCGGAATCGTTTTGGAATCGTTCGAGAATGGATCACCCGGAATGATGTGCATGATGATAAACGTTAAAGTGACGATAATCCACAACGTTATGAACATCGTAAAAAGACGCTTTAAAATGTACATGGGGCTTTATTTCTCCTGTCTATCAAGCTGATTTACATACTATTGCTGCTGAAATTTTAAAATAAATAAAAGTATATAAGAATACTAGGAAATAATAAGACGGTTTAGGTGACATGTCAAGGTAAGGTTTTACATTATAGAACACAGGTCAAATTTTCGTCACAGGTTTTCCATTTATATGAGGCTAAGATTCCGCTCATTCCTCTCGACGAGTATCCTGCGGTGTGTTATGATGATACTCTGATAACGTGTTAACGAACTAAAGCGTTTGCCACCTGTTCTTGGATACGGGGGTCACCATTGTTGGAGGGGAATAAGATGAGAAAAGCAGCCATGTTTACGATGTTAATTGGATTGATGATGATCGTGTTGGCCGGATGTTCCGGCGGTAAGGATGACAGTAAATTGATTATTGGAATTGATGATAAATTCGCCCCGATGGGCTTTAGAGATGAAAATAACGAGCTGACCGGCTTTGATATTGATTATGCAAAAGCGGCCGGGGAACAAATGGGTAAACAGGTGGAATTTCAGCCGATTGACTGGTCTGCCAAAGAATCCGAGCTGAACAGCGGACGTATTGATCTCATTTGGAATGGATACACCATTACGGATGAGCGTAAGGAAAAAGTGCTGTTCACGAAGCCATATCTGAAAAACAGTCAGGTGATTGTCATTCCGGCTACTTCCAGTCTATCCAAGCTGGCTGATCTGACGGGCAAAACGGTCGGACTCCAGACGCTGTCTTCAGCAGCCGATGCATTAGATGCGAATCCGATCAAAAGTAAATTGAAGCAAGTTTCCGAGTTCCCGGATAATGTGCTTGCTTTGACAGACTTGAAAACCGGACGTCTGGATGCGGTTGTCATTGATGAAGTCGTTGCCAAGTACTATATGTCGAAGGAACAAGGGACGTATAAGCTGCTTGATGAATCACTGGCCCCTGAGGAATACGGCATCGGTGTGAAAAAAGGGAATGAAGAGCTGTTGACGCAGCTGCAATCCGCTTTGGATGAGCTACACAAGAACGGAAAAGCTGCTGAAATTTCGAAAAAGTGGTTTGGTGAAGATAAAGTATTAAATTAATACGTAGTGTATTGAACTAAGGGTTTAGGAGTCGAAGGTTATGAGTATGGAATATATTTTACGAATTATGAAGCCTATGCTTGAAGGGGCACAGATGACGGTTATTTTATTTTTCATCACGCTCATCTTGTCTATTCCATTGGGTTTTATCGTTACGTTGCTGGCCAAAAGCCGGATTAAGCCAATCGCTTGGCTGATGCATACGTACATTTATGTTATACGCGGCACGCCGCTATTGCTGCAATTATTGTTCTTTTGTTTTGGTCTGCCGATGTTGCCTGTCATTGGGGAGTATCTGGTATTGGACCGGACAACGGCTGCGGTACTGGCATTTGTACTGAATTATGCAGCTTATTTTGCAGAAATTTTCAGAGGCGGGATGTTGTCGATTGATAAAGGGCAATACGAGGCTTCGCAAGTGCTGGGCTTGAGCAAGTCGCAGACGCTGATTAGAGTCATTGTGCCGCAAATGGTACGGATTGCTTTGCCTGCGGTAACCAATGAGGCGACAACACTGGTAAAAGATACGGCACTACTGTATGCAGTAGCGGTACCGGAACTGCTGCATTTTGCCAATACGGCTGTAAACCGTGATTTCTCGATTGTACCTTACGTTGTAGCGGCGGTTATTTATTTGTTGTTAGCTTTGGTGCTGACGCTATTCTTCAGGGCGCTGGAAAAACGTTTTAAATTCGAGTAAAAGGAATGTCGAGATATGAATACTAATGCAATAGAAGTTACCGATTTGAAAAAATCGTTCGGCAAGCTCGACGTTCTGAAAAGAGTGAGCTTTAACGTTAAAGCGGGCGAGGTTGTAGCCGTCATCGGTCCTTCAGGTTCAGGAAAAAGTACCATGCTCCGTAGTTTGGTGCACCTGGAAGATGTGACGGGCGGGACGATCCGCATTCATGATAAAGCACTGGTGGAAAACGGTCAGTACGCTCCAGCAGGTGATATTAAGGGCATTACCACCGGGATGGGCATGGTGTTCCAGCATTTTAATCTGTTCCCTCACTTGACGGTGCAGGATAATCTGGAGCTGGCTCCGAAGCTGGTGAAAAAGGTGAGCAAGGCTGAACTGCGTCGCCAAAGCGCTGAGTTGCTGGCTAAAGTCGGATTGGCAGATAAAGCAGATGCGTATCCATCCCGACTGTCGGGGGGACAGAAGCAGCGTGTGGCGATTGCCCGGGCAATGATGATGAACCCTGATATTTTACTGTTCGACGAGCCGACCTCGGCCCTTGATCCCGAGCTGACGGGTGAGGTGCTGCGAGTTATCAAAAAGCTGGCTGAGGAACATATGACGATGGTCATCGTGACCCACGAGATGAATTTTGCGAGAGATGTGGCGGATCGTGTCATTTTTATGGATAATGGAGAAATCGCGGAATCCGGTACACCAGAGCAGATTTTTGGAAATCCGCAGCTGGAGCGGACGAAGGTATTTTTGAATCGGGTGGAGGCTTAAAAAAATAGTTGCTTGTTAGAGTGTGTGTCGGGGAGGCGCTGCGCGTGCAGATTGTTCTTTCGAACGCACATGCTTCTTCAGAACAATTCTGCCCGCTCCGCTCACCGACCACCTTTGCCGCAACAAGTTTTTAAGCAGGAAGTGTGGGAGAAGAATAAAAGCAAGGGAGATGGCAAGCGCCATCTCCTTTTTTTTGTAGTTGTAGGGTATGCGAAACGTGTAGCAACATGAGGAAATATAGAATGTAAGCTCTCAAAAAGCTGGTTTAACAAGGAGTAAAAAACCTTAATGATTCTTATGTAAAAAGTCATGACGTTAGGTATTATTATTTTTTAATCTTTACATACCTACCGAAGGTAGGTTTTAAATGATGAGAGGATGAGTCGATCATGAATAAATCTCGCAACGAAATCATCTTTACGTTAATCATCAATCTTGTATTGCCTTATTTGACTTATCGCCTGCTAATTCCGTATACGAGCAGTGTGGTGGCTCTGTCTATCGCTGCTCTTGTACCACTATGCGACTCGATCTACAGCCTTATACGGACCCGTAAAGCAGATGTGTTCTCTGGCTTTATTTTTCTTGGTCTGATTCTTGGCGTCGTGGCCGTTCTCTTGGGCGGTGATGAACGCTTTATTTTGCTACGGGAGTCTTATGTGACCGGTATTATGGGGGTGGTGTTTCTAGGTTCGCTGCTCTTTGGTCGACCATTAATTTATTATTTTGCGGAAAGATTCACAGGCCATAATCCTCAGATGAACGATAAATGGGAGAAACTTCCCCGCTATCGCTTTAATTTCCGCCTGATAACGGCGGTGTGGGGACTCAGCCTGCTGCTGGAAGCCTTCATCAAAGTAGTGCTGGTATACTCGTTGTCCATACCGACCTTTCTGGCCGTATCCTCGTTCTTCACTTACGTGATTATTGGTTTGACGATCTGGTGGAATATTGGTTTCATTAAACGAATAAAAAGACAGACAACCGGGAGGTAAAAGATTATGCAAGACAAAGCGATGAACGACAGTCTAAAAAAGCTGCTTGAGATTGCCGAAGAGATGATTATGGAGAAAGGCTGTCGGGCGACGACACTACAGGATATTGCGGATCGCAGCGGACTGACTAAAGGAGCCATTTACCATTATGTCAAAAGCAAAGATGAATTGTTCGGTATGATTCTGGAGGCGGGAATGGAGAAAACCAATCAGCGTTTTTTTGAATCTGTCGCCCGGACTCCCGCAGGACCAGAAGGAATCAAGTCCCCGCTTAACACCTTAACTGAACGGCTTCGTAACATCGGCAGTGGGGACAGCGCTACCAGCCTGATTTTTATCTATCTACTCAGCCAACAGGATAAGCCCGCCGTGGCAGGAATTCTGAAACGTTATCATGAAGCATCTATCCTCACTGCCAAAACGTGGATCGAAGTCGGACAGCAGAATGGAGCTATCCCTATTTCAATCGATGCGGACAGGACAGCTCGGATGTTCACCGTGTTCAAGAACGGACTGCAAGTTCAGCATAACATAGTGACCGATGGCGATAAAATCAACGAACTGGAAATTTACGAGTTCTTGATGAATGCGCTGGGGGGCGCAGGCAGAGGCTAGTGAGCCCCTCCATTCGTTTTGTTATCCCCGGATATTACCTTTAAATTTATATTTATTGAGGAAAAATCTAGGGATAACAGCGATCGGAACGGGTAATTTGCATGCGTAGCGGGTTCACCACCATAACTCCTCCATCATCTATCTATTACGATCAACAATTTCTTTGTCCTCGCTAAATACTTCAATCATCGTTAATGCCCCCGCCCGGTACCCGTGAATGAATGCTGCTGCGGAGTGCAGGGAAGTTGACTCGCTTAATAAATCAAACATGACTTCAATTGACTCAAACTCGACTGCTGGTAATTTGCTTTTCAACATCTCCATGAGATCACTAATTTTTTGATTCACTTTTTGAGATTCAGGGTCGGTTGAATTTATCTGTTCACTGGGACGCCAATTCCCATAATACATATCCTCCAAAATCATTTTCATCATGCCTCCTTATGAATACTGATTATTTATATAAGTTGAGCTAAAGATGTACATACGGCGCCACTACGCGGTCGGATGGTGCTTCCCATCGCTGTTGTGCCCGGATTTCTTAATCAAGCTAAGAAGGTTGAAATCCGGCCACAAAGGCGAACGCTATCGCTTGTACAGCACCATTCCGCCCACTCCGTTCTTATTCCACTTGTTATACTCTTTAAATAAATTTATGCGAAAAACGCATAAAAATCAATATGCAGTTTTCGCATGGAGTAAACTTTGCTTGGGTGATGAGCAATGTATAAGAGAATTCGCGATTTACGTGAGGACAAAGACTTAACACAACAGACCATGGCTGAATTATTACATATCTCACAAACGACCTACTCTCGATATGAAAATGGGACCTTGGACGTTCCCAGTGTCGTCTTAATCAAATTGGCAGATTTCCACAAGGTAAGTATCGACTTTATTCTTGGTCAGACAGATGATCCTGAACGTTGTACCGGTAAAAAGAATAGCATGCAAAATAAAGCTCTATGATGACCGCAGGAGCTATATTTCAATATTCTGTTATATGCTTCGTTGGGAAATATACACTTTAATAAAACGAATTTAGGAGAATCCGTCTGTCCCCATTAAGAGCTTTTGCATATGAAGGGACAACTCAAGATTTCAAGGTAAAGTTGAAGATAAATAAATTTTATGCGAAAAACGCATAAAAATCAATATGCAGTTTTCGCATGGAGTAAACTTTGCTTGGGTGATGAGCAGTGTATAAGAGAATTCGCAATTTACGTGAGGACAAAGACTTAACACAACAGAGCATGGCCGACTTTTTAGGTATCTCACAAACAACCTATTCCCGATATGAAAATGGGAATCTGGACGTCCCAAGTGTGGTCTTAATCAAATTGGCAGATTTCCACAAGGTGAGTATCGACTTTATTCTTGATCAGACAGATAATCCTAAACGTTACAGGTAAAAAGGCATAACATGCACAGCAAAAAAAGCTCCCGTGATGATTCACAGGAGGTTTTTTGCTGGAATTATTCATTAAGTCGTCCCATCATAACTGTGTTGAGGTAATTACCATCGGACAGAATTTTGTCCTTTTTTAATATGCCTTCGCTCTCAAACCCCAGTTTTTTTATACTGAATTGCACTCCTTAAAATTGACATTGGAAAAACTCCATATGGGAAACCGACGGGACTGACCCCAGTTGCCATTGGCAGCTTTTTGGTTTTAACGATATAAGTTCTTGTCTTCAGCTTGGGACAAGAACTTATATTGTTTCCGATTAGATGAATATCTAAAAAATCCGACATAAAAATAGATTCGCATATTGCTCGAATAATTAAAAGCAGCGAAGACCTTCTTCCAACGTTACGAAACTCGATTACCCTTCAACGGCTTCTATAAAATTCAAAGAGAGCTAAACATAATAGAGTTAAAGCTTTAATTTGCTAGGTTTATATGCAAGCGCTATCATTCTATAATTTACACATAAGGGAGGTAAAAGTAAAAAAACGGGATATGCACAGATAAGAGATGTGTTACAAACAGAATCAACTAACAAGCAGGTGTATGGGACAAACACAAAAATTTTAGGAGGTAGATTATGTTTAATTTTAGTAAGAAAATGATGACGGTAGTTCTTGCAGCTTCCATGAGTTTTGGGTTGTTTGCAACAACCTCAAGTGCAGCGACAGACTATTGGCAAAATTGGACCGATGGCGGTGGGACGGTCAATGCTGTTAATGGATCAGGCGGTAATTACAGCGTAACATGGAAGGATACCGGGAATTTTGTTGTCGGGAAAGGCTGGACTACTGGATCACCAAACAGAACGATTAACTACAATGCCGGTGTCTGGACGCCGTCCGGTAATGGATACTTGGCTCTCTACGGGTGGACGAAAAACTCACTCATCGAATATTATGTCGTTGATAGCTGGGGGACTTATCGACCTACCGGAACGTATAAAGGTACGGTGACCAGTGATGGGGGCACATATGACATCTACACAACAATGCGATACGACGCCCCTTCCATTGAAGGCGAAAAAACGACGTTTATTCAGTACTGGAGTGTTCGACAGTCGAAGAGACCGACCGGGGGTAACTCCACGATCACTTTCAGCAACCACGTGAAAGCATGGGCGAGCAAAGGAATGAATCTGGGGAATAGCTGGTCTTACCAGGTGTTAGCAACAGAGGGGTATCAAAGTAGTGGGAGTTCTGACGTAACGGTGTGGTAATCACTCAACCACAAGCTGTTCAACGAACAGGCGCGGTTGGGACTGTCTCACGGGATAAGCGGGTTTTGAGAGCTGTCTGATAGATAGGGTTTAAATGAATCGATCATAAGTGATTTGACTTGGTAAATTAAGCGCAAAAAAGGCACGTTTTCAGTTTTGAAAATGTGCCTTTTTTGCCATTAATTTAAAGTCGAAATGGCAAACGTAACAATGCGTGTCATCTGCTTAATTTGCGCCCTTCTTTGTCGAGAAACAACAGTTCGTAGTATTTTTTTGGTCGCCCTTTACTGTTGTCTCGTTTTTCAAATACCGTTTGTACGTATTTACTTTCTTCAATTTTGTTAAGGATACGGTTTGCACCTCTGACGGTCATGGACAGGCATTGAGCAACATCCTCAGAGGATAATTTATTTGTTCTCATGATTTCTGCGTAGGACATGATTTTTTGCAAGTTAATGTTGTTTATTCCGATAGTTTTGGCTAACGCGATGATTTCCGGGTCCCCCTGTTCAGAGAACTGTATGACATTCATACTCCGCATTGGGCCGATAACCTTCTGATCCTCGTTTATAAAAAAGCTGCAGCTGCCCGTAAAGGCTTCCGCCTGTCTGTGAGCTTTGGTGGCGTTGACGTTAGCTTGAAAATATTCATGCCCCGAGCCCCACCCGATTTTCACCTTGTCGCTTATGTATCCTTCCAGATACTCCAGCAGGGTGCAGTTATGCGCGTTAGAGGTGATTTTCATGAAATTTCCGTAGGTGGTGTATAGTCTGACAAAGCCTTCTGAAATTTGGGCCGTGTCTGCCAGATTCACGCTGCGCAGAAACCTGCCGACAAGGACTTTCAGCTCATGAAGCTGCTCTTCAGATGGCGACTCCGCCGTTTTGGCCGATAAGCATGCAACAACTGCCCTCTGGCTCTTAAGCTTGAGGATGGTAATTTCGTTGATGATCTCGCTTATGGTCTCTTTAACGTTTTCCAAAGTGGGCCGGATTAAGATATATCTGACTCCGTGCTTTTTGAGTTCTGGAACAAAGTGGCCGAACGCCGTGATGGACAGGTCTATTTTCTTGTCTTCCCACAGAGTGATATGGTTGTCGAGCATTGTTTCCACCCGTTCGAGCAGATCTCCGCTGTCAATGGGCTTTCCCTCATGAGTAAGGTATTGCTGGAATTCACTGAAGGACTCGATTATATACGCATAATCCACATAGATCCTGGATATATCAAGCCCAGGTTCTGTAACCAGCAGCCGGAAAAGTTCCCTATAAAGTAGGTTTTCATCATCCTGCAAAATGTGAACAGGTACTTTTTCATCCAGGCATTCCTTATCGATTGACTCGTAAAGCATCCTGCCACTGATCACAAATCCATCCACCGAACCTAAGTTTTTGAGATAGATGTCTGTTGTTTCCCGGAAGTTGCTGATTGTAAGAAACCTGAACTGACATAAGGGCCGCATTTCTTCTTCAATGGTACGGAAATAGTCCATATGGGTCTCAGGCGTGATAATACCCAGCTTGATTTTCATGGTAGATTCCTTTCATAAACAGTTCAATCAAAAGAGTTATATCACAATAAATGTGATATATCAATGTTCCGGCAGTATCCAAAATAGTGTTCTTAAAATGTCTTATTTTCTCTTGACATCGAATACCTTTAAAAGTACGATAAAAGTGTTCTTAAAAAGTCTTAAAATATAAAGGGGGGGATGTTCACTCTGTTCTTACGTTCATTCAATATGTGTTTTGGGAGATGTTCATTGTGATTGAAGAAGCTGGAGACTTTTTGGGTATGGCCCATCAGCTGCAGGAAAAATTGGTCATGTACAGGCATCATCTTCATGCGGTTCCGGAACTTGATTTAAGTTTGCCCAGGACAACGGCCTACGTAAAAGAGGTGTTAGAGTCGATGGGGCTTAAGCCCACTCCCGTAGGAGAGTCAGGTCTAACGGTTACGATCGGCGGACAACATACCGGGAAGGTGATTCTTATCCGGGCGGATATGGATGGGCTGCCCATTCAAGAGGAAACGGATCTTTCTTTTGCGTCGTTGAACGGAAACATGCATGCATGCGGCCACGACTTGCATACTTCCATGCTCTTGGGAGCTGCGGAGATCCTGAAGGCCAACGAAGAGCAGCTTCACGGGACGGTTAAGCTTATGTTTCAGCCGGGTGAAGAGACTCTGCACGGGGCAAAGATGATGATTGAGAATGGGATTCTCGAAAATCCTAAAGTGGATGCAGCCATGATGCTACACGTGTTGACTGGAATGCCGATTCCTGTCGGGCAATTTGTATTGCCTGAGGCCGGAGAAGCGATTTCAGCTTCTTCTGATTGGTTCGAAGTCATCATCCGCGGAAGGGGCGCACATGGAGCGATGCCTAGCGCCGCAGTAGACCCATTAAATGTAGCTGCTCATCTTCATCTGGCGCTGCAGGGAATCATAAGCCGTGAAATTTCGCCAATTGATAATGCAGTTCTTACAATTGGAGTGATGGAAGGCGGAAATACAAACAACGTGATTCCCTATACGGCCAGAATGAAAGGAAGCGTACGTTCATTTAACGCCACATTGCGGGATAAAATGGAAACCCGTATCCACGAAATTTCTGCAGGTATTGGAGAAACTTTTCAGGCAAAGGTGGAGGTGATCTATACCAGGGGATGTCCTGAGGTGCAAACGGACAACGGGCTTAACCGTCAAATGAGAACTACTATTGCAAACACCTTTGGCGCCAGTTCCTTTATCGGTATAACCCAATTGATACCCGGCGGTAAATTAATGGGATCGGAAGACTTCGCATTTGTATCACAAGCGGTGCCAAGTACCTCAGTGTTTCTTAACGCAGGCAATACCGAGGAAGGTTATGGTTACCCTGTGCACCATCCAAAGACGATGTTCTCGGATGAGGTGCTTTATAAAGGGGCTGCGGCTTACGCTGCTTTCGCCAGAGATTGGCTTGAAAGTAATAGAATAATATCTAAACAAAACTAGGAGGAATTGAAATGACAGAGAGACGTATGATTGGACCAACAAAATTTGATGAGTATTCGGTGAAGTACAAAGACTTTCTTTTAATGACACGTCGTAACGGAATCATCGAAGTACGGCTGCATACCGACGGAGGACCGTACAAGCATTCTTGGGAAGCCCATACGGCATGGTCCCATGCATGGTCAGATATTGGCCGCGACCCTGAGAACGAAGTAATGATTATTTCTGGAACAGGGGATAAATGGGTTATAGGGGACCCTGATGTCTGGAATACAAAATTTATGGACTGGCCGAAGCAAAAGAAGCTCGAACAGTATCATGAATCGCTGAGACTGCTTGAGAACTTGATATTCTGCATTGACATCCCTACAATCGGAGCGATCAATGGCCCGGGAACGCACTGTGAACTTGCAACTCTCTGTGATATTACCATTTGTACAGAAGACGCGGACTTTTTTGATCCGCATTATCTGGGAGGCACACCTCCCGGAGATGGAATGTTACTCACGCTGCAGAACATGATCGGTTTCAAGAAAGCAGCATACTACGCATACACCGGCAAGAATATCAATGGTCAAACCGCATTGGACCTGGGCATCGTTAGTGAAGTCCTGCCCCGCGAAAAGCTTCTTCCCCGCGCATGGGAGCTTGCGGAGATGATTATGCAGGCACCGCGTTCAACGAGACATCTGTCCCATTCCATTATATCCCGTCCATGGAAACAAGCCCTGGTCAGTGATCAAGGGTTCCAGCTTGCCCACCAAATGTATGACATGGCCATTGATGAAGAAGGAGCTCTGGAGCGGCTGAAAAAAATGCAAGGACGTCTAATGGGCAAAGATGTTCAATAGAGATATGGCGGGACCTACACGATTCGAAGAATACTCGGAGAAGTACAAGGACTTGTTCTTCATGACCCGCCGTGACGGCATACTCGAAGTACGTATGCACACTCACGGGGGACCGCTTCAATTTGACTGGATGGCTCAAACTGCATATGGCAATGTATGGTCAGATGTTGGCCGTGACCCTGAGAATGAGGTGATGATTCTTACAGGGACAGGAGATTTGTGGCAAATAGGCAATCCTGAAGTCTGGACAACAAAATTCATGGATTGGCCGAATAGCCGGAAACTGGATTTCTATCATGAATCGCTCAGAATGATTGAAAATATGATCTATTGCATCGGCATTCCCACCATTGGGGCGATCAATGGCACAGGCTCACACTGGCAAATGGGAACGCTTTGTGATATTACCATTTGTGCTGAAGGCACAGAGTTTTTCGATGCTCATTACCTAGGCGGTGTACCGCCTGGAGATGGAATCGTCTTAGCACTTCAAAATATACTGGGAATCAAGAAAGCGGCATTTTGCGCATACACGGGTATGAATATTAATGCACAAGCGGCATTAGACCTCGGTCTGGTTAGTGAGGTACTGCCTCGTGAAAAGCTTCTTCCACGTGCGTGGGAACTGGCAGAGATGATCATGCAGGCACCTCGCTTTGTAAGACATCTTACTCATTCGATTGTGTCGCACACATGGAAAAAAGCCCTTGCCAACGATCAAGGTCTCCAGCTTACTCACCAATTGTATGACATGGCCATTGATGAAGAGGGTGTTCTTGAGAGGCTGATGAAAATCAAGGAACGTTTTCAGAGGAACGAGCGATAGTTTAAACGATGCCGAACGTTTATATTGGTCAAGCAGCAGGAAGATCTTATGCCAAAGAAAACTGAAAACTGAGAAAGGATGTAAGGGTGCTATGAAATCTTTGACAGAACTCTATAAGGTTGGCAGTGGACCATTCAGCCCCCATACAATGGGGCCGGAGAAAGCCGCCAGAATCTTCAAATCAGAAAATGAGGATGCCGAACGATTCAAGGCATTGATTTATGGTTCCCTTGCAAAAACAGGCAAAGGCCATATGACGGACAAGGCCATTATTAAAGCACTGTCACCATTTCCAACGGAGATTGAATTTGTTCCACACGCAGATTTTATTCTGCCCCATCCCAATACCATTGATTTTTTTGCTTACAAAGACGGGCGGCAAACAACATCCATGCGTGCTGTAAGTATCGGCGGCGGGGACATCGTTATTGAGGGACGGGAGGAGATGCTGGCGCCCGATGTCTATAGGGAGAATAGTTTTGTATAAATTAGTAAAATTTGTAAAGATAACAATATCCGCCTAAGCGATTACGTCGAGCAGTGTGAAGGCAAACAGATATGGGATTTTTTCTATGGGATTTGGGAAGCGATGAAGCATTCGGTCAACGAGGGGCTTTCAGTCACAGGTATTCTGGAAGGCGGTCTCCATGAGAACGCAAGGCGCAATTTCTTTATAATCAGCGGCATATTGATGAGAGCCCGGAGACGCGGGAAAACAGGATTGTCAGCGCATATGCTTTCGCGGTCAGCGAACAAAATGCCGCCGCCGGTGCAATCGTAACGGCCCCGACCTGTGGGGCCAGTGGTGTCATGCCGGCCGCGCTCCTTTATATGCAGCAAAAGAAGCATGTCTCGGACGAACAGATCCCCCGGGCTCTGGCAGTAGGCGGGCTCATTGGCAATCTGGTCAAGCAGAACGCCTCCATCAGCGGTGCTAAATGCGGCTGCCAGGGGGAGGTTGGCACTGCTTGCTCTATGGCATCGGCTGCACTGGCAGATCTGTCTGATATGGGTATCGACCAGATTGAGTATGCAGCGGAGGTTGCGTTGGAGCACCATTTGAGGTTGACCTGTGATCCTATTAACGGACTTGTTCAGATCCCTTGCATCGAGCGGAACGCCGTGTGGCTGAAAAGCCTGTGCAAACATTGGGCCGCAAGCGAGATCACACGCGGGATGATAAAATCCTTGAGGCGACAATCGACATCCTCGCCGATACGAGTTTCGATGGTATGACAATGGACATGGTCGCGGCTCGAGCAAAGGCTGGGAAGGCGACGGTTTACCGCCGCTGGTCTTCCAAGGCGGAGTTAGTCCGAAACGCCTTGGCCTGGATGAATCGAAATCATCTTGAGCTCGAAAGCTTGCCTGATACAGGAACCTTGCGCGAAGATCTCCTCGTGCTTTTGAAGCCGCAATCGATCGCGGAAGAAGAACGAAAATTTCGAGTCTTAGCGGGTCTAGGCTCCTTTTTGCAGCATCCGGAATTTGCCGAAGCAGGAACAGCCGGGATTTTCGAGCCATGGGTTGTTGTGAACCGCGAGCTTATGAACCGAGCCGTCGTCCGCGGTGAAATTCCCGCTCACGCGGACATTGAGATGGCTTGCCAGGTCATTACTTCAATGGCTTCCTTTCGCGGACTCATCCAGCGCAAACCGTTCGACAAGCCTTTCTTCACAGCGCTAATCGATGGCATTCTACTGCCTGCACTCAAAAACCCGCAAACAGCTCCAAATATCATGGACAGATGATGACGAGGCGCTTACCAGAAGAATCTACAAGGTGGATCAATCACAGAAATGATTCAACTAACGGGAAACAATATTTGAATTTAGAACAGGGTTTGAAAAGTGAAATATAAGGGATTAGGAGGCACGGGTTTGCTCGTTTCGAAGTTTGCGCTGGGAACGATGATCTTCAGAGGTAAGAACTTTCCGATGAGTGTGGCGATGGGGGCGCTGAATAAGCAAGATCGTGCAGGTAGGGGGCATTTTCCTTTTTTAAATGACAATTGCCCTTATTCCCCGTCCACGTACCTAAAAAAGGCAGGATCGGGGAGTGTCCTTATCCTGCCTTCTTGGGTGTTATATGTTTTCTACTGTACTAACTTATCCAATTCTGGCTGCAATTTGGTCCGCAAAACATACAACATGATGGCACCAACAAGGAATGCGACCGCATCCGCAATGACAAGCGACCAGACCACCCCGTGGAAGCCGTTCATTTGATTGGCGATAAACAACACAGGAATCAGAGTAACTCCTTGAATAACTGACATAATAAACGCGGCAGTTCCTTGCGCTGAAGCTTGGAAGATCCCGGTAAACAATGTGGTCATTCCTGTAATGAACAAGGATAGGAACGTCACATGTAAAATGTAGCTGCCCATTCCAATTAATTGCAAGTCATTTGTAAATAAACCAATTAAGTGGTCGGAAATCAAATAGACGATGATGCCGAATACGGCTGCTAACGCCACAATCACTTTGATCGTAAATCCAATGGTATGCTTCATGCGTAATTTATTCGCTGTGAAAGAGAAGGCAATCAACGGCACGACTCCCTCGCATAAGCCCATCAGAATAAACTCAGGAAATTGCAATAAACGTGATGAAATTCCGTAAGCCGCTACGGCCTGATCCCCGTATTCGACAAGAAAATGGTTAAAGATGAGCGACATTGCACCCAAAAAGATACTCATAATAAAGACGGGAACTCCGATTTTGAATACATTGCTCAGAATGTCCTTGGTAGCCTTGAACCATTTTACGGAGACGGTTAAGAATTGGCTCTTATATCCCATATGGAAGGCGTAGAATGCACTCGCAACCAAGTTAGAAATGACCGTAGCAGACGCAACGCCGATCACATCCCAATGGAGCACGAAGATGACTAACGCGTCGAGAATAATATTTATAACAACACTGAGAATCATACCGATCATCGACGTGATTGCTGCACCCTCCGAACGCACGATATTCTCCAGTGTGAAGAATAATACGACGAATGGTGAGCCAATAAGCATAATCGTGACATAGTCCTTCGTGAATCCGAAGGAGCCAGACGTTGCTCCCAGGCCATGAACGATTGGATTGATCAACGGGAGACCTACGGCCATCACGATAAGACCGAGAATTAAACTGCTGTAAAAGGCGAATGAAGACACATGCTTTACCTCATCATATTTTTTCTCACCTAGCAAACGGGAGATGAATGTACCGCTACCCATGCCAATCAAATTGCCTAGCGCCATAATGATTGCGAATAACGGCAGGGTTAGTGCAAGTGCGGTTAACATAGCAGTATTGTGAAGTGTACCAAGAAAATAGGCATTCAAGATGGAATAAATGACACTCATTGACGTGCCTAGCATCATTGGTATAGCGAAGTGAGCTACGGCTTTTGCGACCGGTGCTTTTTCAAAGTAATGGAGGTTTTCTGCATCCATGCGGATCACTACTTTCTTTATTTATTTTGCCTTTCAGTCTAACACTGTTAGTTTGTACCTTACAATGTTAGATGGTATCATGAACCAATGAACCTGTAAAGCATAAACTTACACTGTTAGATAAAAGGGCGGATGACAATGAAAAAGCAGCAACCTCAGATTTCGGAGGATAAGATTTTGGAAACCTCGTGGGAGCTTCTTGGAGAGGAGGGCATCGAGAAATTAAGCATGAGACGATTGGCCGACAGGTTAGGGATTCAGGCTCCCTCTTTGTACTGGTACTTCAAGAGCAAACAGCATCTCTACCAGCGTCTGGCCAACCAGGTATCAAAAATGATTCTGGAAGAGTTCCACTCCGAGGGGGAATGGAAGGAGCAGCTAACGGGGCTTGCAGTAACGGTACGGAGCGTGCTCAGCCGATATCCTTGCTCCACGCAGCTCATGATGATGACGCTGCCCCACGAACCGGACATCATCCGGTTCACCAACCGTATGCTGCTCTGCGTGGAATCGACGCCGCTTGAGCAAGAGCAGAAAATGCAAGTAGTTACTACGCTTGTGAACTATGTCTTCTATTTCGTTCTAGACGATTATCAGCATGAGCGTAATGTCTCCGCTATCCTCAAGGACCAGGGAGCACTTCCGGGTGAGGAGATGATTCACCTTCTGAATTCCATGAGCGAGACAGAAGTGGGACTATTCCGGAGGATGTTCACGAACGGGCTGTTCGAGCTGATGGGGACCGACGGAGCGTTTGAGTTCGGATTGAAGCTGATTCTGTTGGGGGTGGAGCAGGTGATAAAGGAGCAGGAAAGTAGTATGTAAAAACCGCCCATCCGGTTATTGGATGGCGGTTTCAATTAGGTTATGTTTACCCTAAATTGTTAGTGAATTTATAATCTTCTGCCTGTCTTTTTTCCTTTGTAAACGTGATTTACTTGTATTAATCATCAAGACAGGAAATATGTATCTTCAACTCAATTACTAAGTATAAAACCAAACGAGTACGTTATTTATACAAGGAACCATAGAATGGCCGGATATGTATAATATCGCCGAGCACTTCAAGCGTGTACCTGCGATTAGGTTTGCTGAAATCAAAGGAACTGATCATATGCTTGTCCTTACTCATGCGGAAGAACTAGCAACTAGCATCCGACAGTTTTGTCACAGGTGAGAACCATCCGTGAATAGATCGGGTATCTCTTGAATCAAAGTATTATAATGAGGTGATAAGAAGTTTTGAACCTTAAGAGCAACCCGGAAGAAACATCTTGGTGCTTGGAAGCGGCGGATGAGTGAAAAGCGTTTGTTTACAGATAACATCAACACGATGTCTCTTAAGCATGTCTATACCAAGACCTTACATTCGGAGCAGTTGAATTGACGTACCGCCTATCAAAAGAAGATTAACGCTTTTCACCAAAAATCAGGAAGTGTTTATTGAATTAAAGGGACACGTTAGTTCAATAAAACAGCGGCAGGCTCAGACTGATAAAAATAAAGTCCGAGCCTGCCGCTGTTTTATATTGGAGCCAGTCATATAATTATAATCCGGAGCCTGACGGTAAACTATACCCAGCTACCTTGTATCCCACAGACGGTTCTTGCGAGCTGTTACTCTGAAAATAAAGCATCCGTTGCAACCGGATGAAGGATAGGCAGTGGCTGAAGGGAGATGGTCCGGTCGAGATGAACAAACGCATCATAACGATCCGTCATGCTGGAAGGCACATAATTGCCGAAGCTTTATTGGCTTACTAACACAATCGGGTCGTCAACGCGGATATATTATGAAAATTCACATTCTCTGCCGCCATTAGGCTATATAAAAGTACCAACTGGGGTTGCACTATTCCGTGTTTCCTTTTAAAAGATATCCGTCGACAATGAAACCCGAACCAGGGAAATTATCTTTAGGAAAGGTCACGATCGCGCATGTTTGATCTTCATCATAATTTTGCGTTACTCTCGCCCAGAAGGTTGACGATCCTGTACGTAAGAGAATGGAGGCCTCCTTCTGTTTTCACATATAAGCAGATAACATACGAATGGTTGGCATTGTACTTATAACGTCTGGCCGGCCACCGTGAGATTCAACCATTTCTACTTCAATGATTTCTCCGGTTTGTACAAGAGATTTGATGACGTTTCCGCAAGTCGCCACGCTTAAACCGGTAATGTTAGAGACCGATGAAGTTGTTCCATGCTGCATCGACTTTAACTTTTTTTACCAATTATATATTAAATTGTTAACTCGAATCGAGTTGTGTGGTAGATTTGGCAACTTGATCCTTATTTTTATATAAGTTATTATAAGTCATATAATATTAGATAATAAAAAGAATGTTAGGTATAAAGTCAGACGAAAGGGAGTGCTTGAGTGACTTTAAAAGAGCAATTGAGAAGCGGAGAAATGTACAACGATTATTCGGAGGCGTGTAGTGCTGCAAGACACAAAGCGTCTAAATTAACCAAGCTGTACAATAACAGCGATGATAAGCAGGAAAGAAAAGAAATCTTAGACAAGCTGCTAGAGAAATGCGGAGAAGACGTCCATTTTGCGAATGATTTTCGCTGTGAATTTGGGTTCAACATTACGATTGGCAATCACTTTTTCGCAAATTATGATTGCGTGATTTTGGATTGCGCGGAAGTTATGATTGGTAATGATGTTTTGTTCGGGCCTCGAGTTGGAATCTATTGCGCGAATCATGCAACAGATGCCGTTGAACGCAGAAATGGTGGTTGTTATGCGAAACCAGTAACCATAGGAGACGATGTATGGATCGGCGCCGGTGTTCATATTAATCCTGGAGTCTCAATCGGTAGCAATTCGATCATTGGTTCCGGGAGTGTCGTAACTAAAAACATCCCGGCTAATGTTATAGCTGCCGGTAATCCCTGCCGAGTGATTCGAGCTATTACCGAAGCCGATAAAACCGGATTTATGGATGCATGACAAAACCGATAGGTGGGATCATAAAAGAAGACTGCTGAAGTAAGCTTCAGGCAGTCTTCTTTGTGTTTTCTTTTCGAGGCGGCCCAAGGATATTTAAAAATAAGGAGAGGAATGCGAGTTTTTTCTACTTAAAATGATGCCCGCTAAAATTTCGCATAACGTCGTTATGCCTTCACGAAGCAATTCCTGACTGACGAACGAAAAACTTAATCGGATATGATGATTCTCATGTTCAACAGAGAAGCAGGAGGATCCCGGCAAAAAGGAAATTCCCTTTTTATTGGCTTCTGCTAGAACAAGATGCGATTGTACCCATTCCGGAAAGCTAAGCCACAGATTAAGTCCTCCTTGTGGCACCATCCAAGACACTTCTTTCGGGCAGCGCTCTGACAGAATTTCAAGCGCTAAATCGCGTCTTATTTTCAGTGTCGTTCTTAAGTTTTGCATATGACTTTCTACAATCGAAGGCTCGAGAAAAGGAAGCAGTATTTTTTGAGTCACCAATGGAGTACCTAAATCCGCGTTAGCTTTTGCAGCTAACACTCGCTTGAAAATAGAACCTGAAGCCGATAAAACGCCGATCCTACAGCCGGGTGCCAATATTTTACTCAATCCTTTTAAATAAATAACATGTCCATATTCATCCATGCTTTTAATTGGAGCAGGGGGGTGCTGATCATAATAGATTTCGCCCCAAGGATCGTCTTCGATAATAAGTGTTTGTGTATTTTGCGCCATTTCCAGAAGTTTCCTTCTTCGCTTATGGCTCATTAAGACACCGGTCGGATTATGAAAATTCGGAATCGTATAAATAAGTTTAGGATGATGTTTATCAAATAATTGCTGCAAAATATCCAAACGCATTCCTTCTTGGTCGAGAGGAACGGTTAGAATCGTAACGCCTCGATTTCGGAAAATATCGATAGCTCCGGGATATGTCGGAGCTTCAAGAATCACAACGTCCCCAGGACCTACGAATGTTCGAGCAATTAAGTCAATTCCTTGCTGCGAACCGTTCGTGACCAACAAATTTTCAATTTGCGTGTAAACGCCTAGACCGCTTAAATATTGCTGCATAGCGAGCCTAAGTTGTTGATCGCCCTGAGTATGACCGTATCGCGATAAAAAGGTTCCATCTTCTTGAATCAAGTGTTCAAACGCCGTTTTCAAATGTTGGTTAGGAAGCAATTCGGGATCGACCATGGAAGAAGCCAAGTGAATTTTTTGCGGCACATGATGAAATTGAGCGAGTTGGGAGCGCGGTAAATAATCCGGAACCGACAATTGCCAGTCCTGAGTTAATGGTTCTTCGATGCAGGCAGTCTCAATATCATTGTTTTTTTTACGGACAAATGTCCCGCTGCCTTGTACGGAATAAAGAAAATTTTGCTGCTCTAATTCGCGATATGCTTTGACTACTGTTAATAAACTGACATTAAGCTGCTTGGAGAGTACTCGAACAGAAGGCAATTTTTCACCTTCCTGCAGGAAACCGGATAAAATTTGATCAATCACGGCCAGCACAATTTGCCGAGTAATTGAAATCCCATTGTTTCGCTGAATATAGATGTGCATACGAAACCACCTCAAGTGTTATATCATCTAGTTGATTGTTATACATATAAGTCCTTTATAATGTCTACATTGTTTCATCATAACATAACACTTTAAGTGTTATTAGCGAAAAAAGGAGGAGAAGGATGAGATACTATGTAGTAGATGCTTTTGCGGAAAAGGTATTCGAAGGGAACCCTGCGGGCGTATGTATTTTGGAAGAATGGCTTCCGGAAGCAACGATGCAAAGCATCGCAACCGAAAATAATCTTTCTGAAACAGCATTCGCTGTTAAAGAAGGTGAAGATTATCGGTTAAGATGGTTCACACCGGCAGCAGAGATTGAGCTATGTGGACATGGGACTTTGGCTACTGCTTTTATTCTCGCTCAGTTTTATGAGCCAAACAGCAACAGGTTTGTTTTTCATACGTTAAGCGGGATCCTGACTGTTTTGAAAAAACAAAATCTGTTTGAATTGGATTTCCCGAATCGGCTTCCGGAATCTTTTGCTTTGACTCAGGATATGGTCGATGCGCTCGGAGTCACTCCTATAGAAACCTATTTAGGTCGTGATCTGATGTTTCTATTAGAAAACGAGGATCAAGTTCGTCAGTTAACCCCGGATTTTTCGAAGCTTAAACAGCTGCCAGATGGGCTAGGGGTCAATGTGACATCTCAAGGCAGTCAGTTCGACTTTGTCTCGCGAAGCTTTTTCCCAAAACTTAATGTCAACGAAGATCCGGTATGCGGTTCGGCTCATTGTAATTTGATTCCATTCTGGGCAGGACGATTAGGGAAGAACGAATTGGTGGCTCGGCAGGCGTCCCCTAGAGGAGGCACTTTGTATTGTCGTCTGGAAGGCGACAGAGTCGTGATGGGCGGTACAGCAGTTCTCTATGCTACATCTGAACTGCATCTCGATCACCTATAAAAAAGCCTGAACGGACTAAAATAGCAGTTCAGACCTTTTTTATTCGTATGTATTGAGTAAAGGAGTATCCTGAAATGAAATTGCATTATGGATGGATTGTACTATTTGCCACGTTCTTTGCGCTGTTTGCTGTCCAAGGCGTGCGATTGGCTTTTGGCGCATTTATTATTCCTTGGGAGAACGAATTTTCCCTGGACCGAAGTATGACTTCTTTGATTTCGACCGTCAGTTTTATCGTGTATGGCCTTTCTCAACCTGTTGTGGGACGACTAATCGATCGATATGGCGCGAGAATGATTGTGATAGGGAGCACGGCTTTAGTCGGAGTAAGCGTCATATTGACTGCTATGACTCAGCAATCATGGCAGTTATTTTTATTGTATGGTTTCTTTGTTTCCTTAGGCGTAGGGGGGAGCTTCCAATGTAGCAGCTGCAGCAATCGTGACGAAATGGTTTACAGCTAAGCGCGGTTTTGCTTTGGGGATCGTGGAAGCGGGTTTCGGAGTCGGGCAAATGATCATGGTTCCGGGCTCTCTTTTGCTCATTCAAGTTATGGGCTGGCGAGGGACGGTTGTCGTACTGGGATTGTTTTTATTGCTTTTAGTCGTGCCGGTGGTTGTTTTTTTATTACGAAATCAACCTGCTGATAAAAATCTTTCGCCGTATGGCGACGTCAATGAACAAGGCGATACCGTAGCTGAAAACAAAAATTCTTCCCCATGGAGTGTTTTTGCCGATTATAAGTTTTGGTTCATTATTATGCCATTCGTCATCTGCGGTTTTACAACTACGGGATTAATGGATACCCACTTGATTCCTTTCGCACATGACCATGGGTTCTCAACTCAAGTCACCGGGAGTGCGGTCAGTATCTTAGCCGCTTTTAACATTGCCGGCATCATACTGTTAGGATATTTGGCCGATCGCTGGAGCAGTCGTCGAATGCTGATTTTCCTTTATAGTGTTCGCAGTCTGTCTTTAATTCTTTTACTGGTCAGTCACGAACCGGTATTGCTTCTTATATTTGCGGCAGTATTTGGATTAGTCGATTTTGCAACAGTAGCGCCTACTCAACTGCTGGTTACCAAGCATTTCAACAAACATCGGGTAGGATTCATTATTGGATGGTTATTTTTGGGGCATCAGGTAGGTTCAGCTTTAGGGTCATATATTCCAGGGTTACTATATTCTCATCATAACAGCTATTCCAGCGCATTTTACGCGGCTATTTTTCTTCTGGTTTTGGCCGTTATAATGACTTATCTATTACCCAAGAAAGAACTTGCTTCCTAACTTCAATACTTCATTTTCAGGAGAATATTCATGAAGCAAACCGTGGATTTTATAAAAATGAAGCAGCGCGAAGAAAAAATCGTTGTGCTGACTGCCTATGATTATCCTTCTGCTAAGCACGCAGAACAGGGTAGCGTAGATATCATTTTGGTTGGCGATTCTCTCGGGATGGTGGTACTGGGTTACGATTCCACCGTCCCGGTTACGCTTGAAGATATGATTCATCATACTAAAGCAGTTAAACGAGGGGCAAAGAACACATTTATTATGGCGGACATGCCCTTTCTAAGTTATCACCTTACGGTGAAGGACACCTTAATCCATGCCGGCCAATTGGTCCAAGAAGCCGGTGCCCATGCTGTAAAACTGGAAGGAGCCGGTGAGGTTATCGAACATATTGCTGCATTGACGAGAGCCGGAATTCCTGTCTGTGCCCATTTGGGCCTGACGCCGCAGTCTGTCGGTGTCTTAGGTGGCTATAAAGTGCAGGGGAAAGATGCCCGATCTGCTCAACGTCTTCTGGAAGATGCGAGAAAGTGCGAAGCTGCCGGTGCCTTTGCTTTATTGTTGGAATGCGTGCCGAAGCAGCTGGCTGAAAAGGTTGCCAAGTCCTTGACTATACCTGTAATCGGGATCGGAGCTGGCTTGAATGTGGATGCTCAAGTTCTCGTTTACCATGATATTTTAGGCTACGGTGTTGAACGTGTGGCCAAGTTTGTGAAGTCTTATCAAAAACTAGATGCTTCTATATCAGAATCCATTCAGGCCTATGCAGCAGATGTGCGAACCAAACAATTTCCTGAAGAAATCCATTCGTTCAACATGAAGGAAGAGGAATTAAAAAGAGTTTATGGAGGCAAGGAATAAAACAAGCAGTGATTTGTGAAGGGTAACCGGTTTTGAAATTGAAAAATGAGAAGTTAAGGAACAGCAGTGCCAAACAGGCACTGCTGTTGTTAGTTTCACCTGTTCTAAAAAGTATACTTTTAGGAACGGTTCTAAATTAGTTTATTTCACGTTCCAAAATGTTTGTAAATTATTATTGGAACGTTTCAATATTAATTCCCCCTTTTGGAACTGAAAGGGGGAGGCATCATATAGTAGAAATGAAGAATAGAAAATTCGAAAGTATGAGCAGTAAAGTAATAGAACTGATTTTGATAACTTGGTTATTAATTGGTGTAATTTTCATGTAGTAATCAGCAAATCTAAATGATATATTATTTATCCGGCCGTAAGATAGGCTGTGATGTAATATTTAGATGGACTTCAAAAATTCAAAGGATCACCTGTGAGGTATTATTTACCAGTAGTATGAATCGCCAAAGTATGATATATTAATATTCCGGGTGTTGATATGTCCGGAAATGCTTGATCTTTGAAAACTGAACAACGAGTGAGTAAAACGATTTTGTTCGCAAAATCAAACAAGAGATATTTTTATCTCGTCAGTTTCAAAATGAGCTTATCGCTCTTTTCTATAAACCAACTTCGGTTGGTCTTTAATGGAGAGTTTGATCCTGGCTCAGGACGAACGCTGGCGGCGTGCCTAATACATGCAAGTCGAGCGGGGTTGTTTAGAAGCTTGCTTCTAAACAACCTAGCGGCGGACGGGTGAGTAACACGTAGGCAACCTGCCCACAAGACAGGGATAACTACCGGAAACGGTAGCTAATACCCGATACATCCTTTTCCTGCATGGGAGAAGGAGGAAAGACGGAGCAATCTGTCACTTGTGGATGGGCCTGCGGCGCATTAGCTAGTTGGTGGGGTAAAGGCCTACCAAGGCGACGATGCGTAGCCGACCTGAGAGGGTGATCGGCCACACTGGGACTGAGACACGGCCCAGACTCCTACGGGAGGCAGCAGTAGGGAATCTTCCGCAATGGGCGAAAGCCTGACGGAGCAACGCCGCGTGAGTGATGAAGGTTTTCGGATCGTAAAGCTCTGTTGCCAGGGAAGAACGTCTTGTAGAGTAACTGCTACAAGAGTGACGGTACCTGAGAAGAAAGCCCCGGCTAACTACGTGCCAGCAGCCGCGGTAATACGTAGGGGGCAAGCGTTGTCCGGAATTATTGGGCGTAAAGCGCGCGCAGGCGGCTCTTTAAGTCTGGTGTTTAATCCCGAGGCTCAACTTCGGGTCGCACTGGAAACTGGGGAGCTTGAGTGCAGAAGAGGAGAGTGGAATTCCACGTGTAGCGGTGAAATGCGTAGATATGTGGAGGAACACCAGTGGCGAAGGCGACTCTCTGGGCTGTAACTGACGCTGAGGCGCGAAAGCGTGGGGAGCAAACAGGATTAGATACCCTGGTAGTCCACGCCGTAAACGATGAATGCTAGGTGTTAGGGGTTTCGATACCCTTGGTGCCGAAGTTAACACATTAAGCATTCCGCCTGGGGAGTACGGTCGCAAGACTGAAACTCAAAGGAATTGACGGGGACCCGCACAAGCAGTGGAGTATGTGGTTTAATTCGAAGCAACGCGAAGAACCTTACCAGGTCTTGACATCCCTCTGACCGGTCTAGAGATAGGCCTTTCCTTCGGGACAGAGGAGACAGGTGGTGCATGGTTGTCGTCAGCTCGTGTCGTGAGATGTTGGGTTAAGTCCCGCAACGAGCGCAACCCTTATGCTTAGTTGCCAGCAGGTCAAGCTGGGCACTCTAAGCAGACTGCCGGTGACAAACCGGAGGAAGGTGGGGATGACGTCAAATCATCATGCCCCTTATGACCTGGGCTACACACGTACTACAATGGCCGGTACAACGGGAAGCGAAATCGCGAGGTGGAGCCAATCCTAGAAAAGCCGGTCTCAGTTCGGATTGTAGGCTGCAACTCGCCTACATGAAGTCGGAATTGCTAGTAATCGCGGATCAGCATGCCGCGGTGAATACGTTCCCGGGTCTTGTACACACCGCCCGTCACACCACGAGAGTTTACAACACCCGAAGTCGGTGGGGTAACCCGCAAGGGAGCCAGCCGCCGAAGGTGGGGTAGATGATTGGGGTGAAGTCGTAACAAGGTAGCCGTATCGGAAGGTGCGGCTGGATCACCTCCTTTCTATGGAGAATCGTTTCCTGTAATGGAAACATTCAAATCAGCAGGTACATGTACCTGCGACCGGATATTCAATTCGGTTCATCACGTTTGTGTGAATGAAATGAATATCCTTAACTTACTCACTCGTTGCTCAGTTTTGAGAGCTCAAACTCTCAACATACTGCATGAATATCATCTACTCGTTTGAGTTAGACCGATATTCACACAGGCTACAGTTTCGATGAAACTGTATTGCACCTTGAAAACTGGATACCGAAACGAAATTGCGTTTTAGAATATTCCTTTAAGCTGATCTTGTGTAAACAAGTGAAATAAAGGTAGCTGCTTTGAATTTCATTCACACGTAAGTGTTGAACCGAAATTCAAAGCGAATCGTATTTACGATGTAAATACTAGGTTAAGCTACAAAGAGCACACGGAGGATGCCTAGGCGCCAGGAGCCGACGAAGGACGTGGCGAACAACGATAAGGCCTCGGGGAGCTGTAAGCAAGCTTTGATCCGGGGATGTCCGAATGGGGAAACCCGGCTGTCTTCATCGACAGTCACTTTCTGCTGAATACATAGGCAGAATAGAGGCAGACCAGGGGAACTGAAACATCTAAGTACCCTGAGGAAGAGAAAACAATAGTGATTCCGTCAGTAGCGGCGAGCGAACGCGGATTAGCCCAAACCAAGGAGCTTGCTCCTTGGGGTTGTGGGACGTCTCACATGGAGTTACAAAGGAACCGGTTAGATGAAGAGGTCTGGAAAGGCCCGCCAGAGAAGGTAAAAGCCCTGTAGTTCAAAACTTGTTCTCTCCGAGACGGATCCCGAGTAGTGCGGGGCACGTGAAACCCCGTATGAATCCGGCAGGACCATCTGCCAAGGCTAAATACTCCCTGGCGACCGATAGTGAAGCAGTACCGTGAGGGAAAGGTGAAAAGCACCCCGGAAGGGGAGTGAAATAGATCCTGAAACCGTGTGCTTACAAGAAGTCAGAGCCCGATCTATGGGTGATGGCGTGCCTTTTGTAGAATGAACCGGCGAGTTACGTTCCCGTGCAAGGTTAAGGTGAAGAGCTGAAGCCGCAGCGAAAGCGAGTCTGAATAGGGCGAATGAGTACGTGGACGTAGACCCGAAACCGGGTGATCTACCCCTGTCCAGGGTGAAGGTGCGGTAACACGCACTGGAGGCCCGAACCCACGCATGTTGAAAAATGCGGGGATGAGGTGGGGGTAGCGGAGAAATTCCAATCGAACCCGGAGATAGCTGGTTCTCCCCGAAATAGCTTTAGGGCTAGCCTCGGAAATAGAATCGTGGAGGTAGAGCACTGATTGGGTGCGGGGCCCGCAAGGGTTACCAAGCTCAGTCAAACTCCGAATGCCATAGATTTAGTTCCGGGAGTCAGACAGTGAGTGCTAAGATCCATTGTCGAAAGGGAAACAGCCCAGACCATCAGCTAAGGTCCCCAAGTGTGTGTTAAGTGGGAAAGGATGTGGAGTTGCACAGACAACCAGGATGTTGGCTTAGAAGCAGCCACCATTGAAAGAGTGCGTAATAGCTCACTGGTCGAGTGACTCTGCGCCGAAAATGTAACGGGGCTAAACACACCACCGAAGCTATGGCTTGATGCTTGCATCAGGGGTAGGGGAGCGTTGAATGCGGGTTGAAGGTGTACCGTAAGGAGCGCTGGACTGCATTCAAGTGAGAATGCCGGTATGAGTAACGAAAAGATCTGTGAGAATCAGATCCGCCGAAAGCCTAAGGGTTCCTGAGGAAGGTTCGTCCGCTCAGGGTAAGTCGGGACCTAAGGCGAGGCCGATAGGCGTAGTCGAAGGACAACAGGTCGAAATTCCTGTACCACCGTAATCCGTTATGAGCGATGGGGTGACGCAGTAGGGTAGTGACGCGGACTGATGGATGTCCGTCTAAGCAGTGAGGCTGGTGTGTAGGCAAATCCGCACATCGTTAAGGCTGGGCTGTGATGGGGAGCGAAAATTATAGTAGCGAAGGTCATGATCTCAGACTGCCAAGAAAAGCCTCTAGCCAGGAGAAGGTGCCCGTACCGCAAACCGACACAGGTAGGCGAGAAGAGAATTCTAAGGCGCGCGGAAGAACTCTCGTTAAGGAACTCGGCAAAATGACCCCGTAACTTCGGGAGAAGGGGTGCCTCGGTAGGGTGAATAGCCCGAGGGGGCCGCAGTGAAAAGGCCCAAGCGACTGTTTAGCAAAAACACAGGTCTGTGCGAAGCCGCAAGGCGAAGTATACGGGCTGACGCCTGCCCGGTGCTGGAAGGTTAAGGGGAGTGGTAAGCCTTCGGGCGAAGCTATGAACCGAAGCCCCAGTAAACGGCGGCCGTAACTATAACGGTCCTAAGGTAGCGAAATTCCTTGTCAGGTAAATTCTGACCCGCACGAATGGCGTAACGACTTGGGCGCTGTCTCAACGAGAGATCCGGTGAAATTTTAATACCTGTGAAGATGCAGGTTACCCGCGACAAGACGGAAAGACCCCATGGAGCTTTACTGCAGCTTGATATTGAATTTGGGTACGATCTGTACAGGATAGGTGGGAGCCGTAGAACTTTGAGCGCCAGCTTGAAGGGAGGCATCCTTGGGATACCACCCTGATCGTATCTAGGTTCTAACTTGGTACCGTGATCCGGTGCGAGGACAGTGTCAGGTGGGCAGTTTGACTGGGGCGGTCGCCTCCTAAAGAGTAACGGAGGCGCCCCAAGGTTCCCTCAGAATGGTTGGAAATCATTCGAAGAGTGCAAAGGCAGAAGGGAGCTTGACTGCGAGACCTACAAGTCGAGCAGGGACGAAAGTCGGGCTTAGTGATCCGGTGGTACCGCATGGAAGGGCCATCGCTCAACGGATAAAAGCTACCCTGGGGATAACAGGCTTATCTCCCCCAAGAGTCCACATCGACGGGGAGGTTTGGCACCTCGATGTCGGCTCATCGCATCCTGGGGCTGAAGTAGGTCCCAAGGGTTGGGCTGTTCGCCCATTAAAGCGGTACGCGAGCTGGGTTCAGAACGTCGTGAGACAGTTCGGTCCCTATCTGTCGTGGGCGTAGGAAATTTGAGAGGAGCTGTCCTTAGTACGAGAGGACCGGGATGGACGTACCGCTGGTGTACCAGTTGTTCCGCCAGGAGCACCGCTGGGTAGCTATGTACGGAAGGGATAAGCGCTGAAAGCATCTAAGCGTGAAGCCCCCCTCAAGATGAGATTTCCCAGTATGTAAGACCCCTTGAAGACGACGAGGTAGATAGGTTGGGGGTGGAAGTGCAGTAATGCATGGAGCTGACCAATACTAATCGGTCGAGGGCTTATCCTAAGAATAAAACGCAAATGAGTTTCGGATCCAGTTTTCAGGGTGTAACCTTGAAGGTATGTACAAGTGACATACGACAAGCGCATGGCTATTCATTCACACGATAAGTGATGAACCGAATAACCGTACAGTAGAATTTACGATGTAAATTCATGTTTGGTGGCGATAGCGGAGGGGTTCCACACGTACCCATCCCGAACACGACCGTTAAGCCCTCCAGCGCCGATGGTACTTGGACCGCAGGGTCCTGGGAGAGTAGGACGCCGCCAAGCAACCCCATAATGGGGATTTTTTTTCGCCTATCAGGCTATTGATTATACATACAAAATTAAATTTTTAGATGGGGCTATAGCTCAGTCGGTAGAGCACCTGACTTTTAATCAGGGTGTCGAAGGTTCGAGTCCTTCATGGCTCCCATTGTATTCATGCGCGTGTGGCGGAATTGGCAGACGCACTAGACTTAGGATCTAGCGTCATTGACGTGGGGGTTCAAGTCCCTCCACGCGCATCTTGTTTTTGCGGACGTGGCTCAGCGGTAGAGCATCGCCTTGCCAAGGCGAGGGTCGCGGGTTCGATTCCCGTCGTCCGCTCCACTTATTAGTCCCCTTAGCTCAGCTGGATAGAGCGTTTGACTACGAATCAAAAGGTCGGGAGTTCGAATCTCTCAGGGGACGCCATTAACTTCATAAGCCGGTGTGGCGGAATTGGCAGACGCGCGCGACTCAAAATCGTGAGGGAAACCGTGGAGGTTCGAGTCCTCTCACCGGCATCTATTTCGGGATGTAGCTCAGCTTGGTAGAGCACCTGGTTTGGGACCAGGGGGTCGTGTATTCAAATCGTGTCGTCCCGATAAATTAATGGCGGGTGTAGTTCAATGTAGAACTCCAGCCTTCCAAGCTGGTAGCGTGGGTTCGATTCCCATAACCCGCTTTATATAGATGAAAAAGAAGAGATGGCTTATTTTTATGCCATCTCTTCTTTTTTACTTTTAAACTATTCCTATCCACATGACAACCAGTAGAAACTCCAAGGCAATCTCCTCCGTTCCTTTGCGTTATTAACATACATAGGCAACTTCCAGAATTCTTATTTTCTGATCTCCTCCATATACTTAAGTTTCAGTTCGCAGTTCAGTTCTTGAAGGAAATATCAGCATGCAGACAGAAAATCTCATCAGAAATTGCCCCACCTCCTGCACCCCGCAACCTAACTTTGTTATCGGCGAGAGAAGCAACCGCTCCAGATCCAGACCTTCAATCTGCTTAACTATCGGTCAATGGGCTTTGAGCGAAGCGCTGACCGAGTCATCTTCGTCTGAGAAGCAGCCAGTACACCCCGCTCTGATCCCGGACCTCGAACAGGGTCACTACTTCAACAGTTGAAGATATCCGATCCGGGTAACGAAGAAGTCGCTCGGGTGGTGCCGAGCACATAGGCTTCGTACTCATTTGGTTTACGTATGCGGGTATTCCCCTTCCATGCAGAGGGGCTTTCCCAAACAAACATGGCCTAACGGCCACCATCATGAATGAAAATGTCTTGGCTTGTGAATCTGAACCTCCTTAATGGAAGTACAGGGCACAGGCCGAGATTTTTTTGGTAGGACATACTCTGAGTCCTTAATTTCCCGACCTCAAGGAACTATAGGCAGCATCGTATTGTCTCGCTGGTCGAATATTTAAAGCGGTGTTGGTGAATACCAGTCTATGTGAACACTATTTAACAAACTAACTAACAAATTCGCCATTCAAATCTTCTCTTGAATCGATTTTGGTGAAATGTGGACTCCTGCTGTTAGGGCGTAAAGAGAGAAGAGGAGGAATAGAAATTGTCGTATCTGGTTGATTTTAAAGATGTGTCTACGGTTGGTTTAGAGTCTTCACCTGTAGCAGAAGCGCTTGCGGGTTTACGTGCTAATGAAGCCCGTTATTTTATGAATAAATACAAGTATGAATTTACGGTTGTACCCGCTAGCGAAAGCCAGGAGAGCCTTGATTATGTGAACCGAATTTTGATAGAAGAACGTGATAATGCGTTTGCGGCTAAACCTTTAGAAACGTCGCGTTTTCAAGTGGAAAATATCCAATTCACCTACGTTTTTTATGAGGATGGTCTTGCAATCAATGTCATGTATACGGTGGATGACTCTAAAAAGCGGGCCGTTGGTTTTAAGCTTTCTGAGGGGATGGAGGTACCAAAAGAGTTAGAAGAGAAGTTTAAGTTTGCTAGGCAGGAGTCTAAACTAGCTGGAACAATCCGGGGCTTCTTTTGTAATTAAAGGACAATATTAAAGTAAGCAAAAGCGCAAACGGAGGAATCCATCCCCTTATTCTCTTTGCAAAAAAATGTGAAATCAAAGAAAGGGCTATCCCGCAAAAGGATGGCCCTTTCTTTGAAGGAATGATGAAAAGCAATTTTGATTGAGAAAATGCTAGAAATAATAGGGAAAGATACCGCTTATCATATGATTATCATATAGGAAGATCGCGGGTAGTCTCTGATAAGGAGGCTATTTTTCGAGAACTTGCCCTTCAGCCAACGTGGTGAACCATACCATAAGTAAAGACGAAAAATTTTCTTGGGGGAAGTGACCTAACAATACGATTAGCCAGAATAGTTCGATGCGAATGAAGATAACAACACTCAGTGTGGTATACATTCGTGTTGATCTCGTGTTTTAATATCCAAACTTCTATTTCATACATGTTGTTGCTAGTCTATGTCTTGCTTCGCTTTTCTCAAGTGCTTTATTAAGCGGCCCATGATCGATTCTCGGTCTCGCCTCCAATCAGTTGTTGAAGTAGTGAGACTGTTCGAGGTCGTGGATTAGTGCAGGCTGCACAGGCCGCCATCCCAGAAGTTCCTGAGTTGCAACGCTTGATCTCGGGATATCGAGCGCTGCAAGTGTACTGAGGAAGCCGAAGTGGGTGTCTGCTTCTTCACGTGAAATGCTGACTACAGGCACGTTCAGGTGTTTACCGATAACACTTGCGATGTCGCGAAATGGCACTCCTTCATCTGCGACCCCATTTAGTCGTGAACCGGCGGGTGCCTTTTCTAACGCAAGGCGGTATAGATGTGCAGCGTCAAGGCGGTGCACAGCCGGCCAACGGTTGGTCCCCTCTTCCACATAGGCTGAGAAGCCCTTCGTTTTGGCGATGTTGATCAGTCTCGGCAAAAATCCTGTGTCACCCTCACCGTGTACCGAAGGACAAAGCTCTACGATTGAACGAAAATTTCGAGTCCTAGCGGGCCTAGGCTCCTTTTTGCAGCATCCGGAATTTGCCGAAGCAGGAACAGCCGGGATTTTCGAGCCATGGGTTGTTGTGAACCGCGAGCTTATGAACCGAGCCGTCGTCCGCGGTGAAATTCCCGCTCACGCGGACATTGAGATGGCTTGTCAGGTCATTACTTCAATGGCTTCCTTTCGCGGACTCATCCAGCGCAAACCGTTCGACAAGCCTTTCTTCACAGTGCTAATCGATGGCATTCTACTGCCTGCACTCAAAAACCCGCAAACAGCTCCAAATATCATGGACAGATGATGACCAGGCGCTTACCAGAAGAATCTACAAGGTGGATCAATCACAGAAATGATTCAACTAACGGGAAACGATATTTGAATTTAGAACAGGGAGCACACTGCCACTGTGAGGTACAAAAAAAGACCCAAATGTGACTTTGGTTGACGCAATGAAGGATGATTTAAATTATGTAATCATACTGAAATAGTGTTGTGGTTTGTGGTATAACATCACCCTACTAAACACCCAATATTCTAAAAATGGTTTTTAGTCTAGCGAATAACCGGCTATTCGTCCATGCCTAAAATAAACAACTCACGTACACTGAACCATATTTATAGGGAGGTGTCGTTGTTGAGTTGTCTGGATAAAAAAAAACGTGCAAAAAGAAAACTACAATTGTTTGCCATCCAAAAGAAAAGAAAAAAGAAACGGTTGAGTTGTCTGGATAAAAAAAAATCGTGCAAAAAGAAAACCGCAATTGTTTGCCATCCAAAAGGGAAAAAAAAGAAACGACGTCTTCTAGTTATTAAAAAAATAGTGCGGGTACCGTGTCCCCCACCTAAAGGTCAGCAATTACTTCAAGGACTTGCGGGAGCAATTGCAGAAGCTGGACCTCAAGGACTTGCAGGAGCACTTGGCCCCCAAGGATTGGCAGGGCTTGCAGGAGCGATAGGCGCACTTGGTCCCGAAGGACTTGCAGGAGCACTTGGCCCCCAAGGACTTGCAGGGATTGCAGGAGCAATTGGCGCACTTGGCCCCGAAGGACTTGCAGGAGCACTTGGCCCCCAAGGATTGGCAGGGATTGCAGGAGCGATAGGCGCACTTGGCCCCGAAGGACTTGCAGGAGCACTTGGTCCTCAAGGACTTGCAGGGATTGCAGGAGCACTTGGGGCGCTTGGCCCTCAAGGACTTGCAGGAGCACTTGGTCCCCAAGGACTGGCAGGGATTGCAGGAGCGATAGGTGCACTTGGCCCCGAAGGACTTGCAGGAGCACTTGGCCCACAGGGACTTGCAGGGATTGCAGGAGCAATTGGCGCAGCTGGATTGGCAGGACCAGCAGGACCAGCAGGGCCAGCGGGACCAGCAGGAGCAGCAGGACCAGCAGGACCAGCAGGGCCAGCGGGACCAGCAGGAGCAGCAGGGCTAACAGGTCCAGCAGGAGCAACAGGAGCAGCAGGAGCAACAGGAGCAGCAGGACCAGCAGGTGGAGTATTAGGCTTTGCAGATTTCTTTGCCTTGATGCCTCCTGATAATGCAGCAACTGTTGCTCCCGACACGGACGTGAGTTTTCCGCAAGATGGTCCAATCAGTGGGACTGCAATTACCCGTATAAATGCGAGTTCTTTTAACTTGGCTACAATTGGCACTTATCAGGTTTTGTTTCAGGTAGGTGTAAACGAACCGGGTCAACTCATTTTAACACTCAACGGCGCTGACCTGGCTTATACGGTGGTCGGGCGTGCAACAGGTACTTCTCAAATAGTAGGAATGGCTCTTGTACAAACAACGGTCATTAATTCAGTACTCACAGTGCGAAATCCTGCTGGCAATGCCGCGGCACTCACGATCACTCCATTAGCTGGAGGAACAAGACCAGTTTCCGCGCACCTTGTTATTACGCAGGTTGCATAGAGGGAAAGAAATGCAGTATTTTTCGATAATAATGCCAATATCAAATAGAGGCCGCCCTCAATATTTCTGCGGTGCAATAATTTGGTAAGGGGACATTGTGCTCCTACGACATAAATGTATTGCTTTGTAGCGATCACCGCCGACAGGGGCGTTTCTCCAGACATCTGTGATGGGGGACGTCCCTTCTTTGATAAATGTATTAAACTAAGCGTACACGATAGTTCAATAAATACATTGATACCGTAAACGAAAAAAGAGGAGTAGATTTCCTTAGGGCATCTACTCCATACTTCTAACGGTTATTGTTAAATTGTTGGTTCTTTTGGCGTAATCAAAACCTACGGGTGATCTTTTGAAAGAGGGTTAGATATCGAGTTTACGGCTACCGATCCATTTCACCATGTCAGGATCGCGATGTGAAAAGAACAGGCTCTGTTTCGTATCTAACGTAGTAATCGACTCCATATCCTCTTGGCTTAACTCAAAGTCAAAGATATCGAAGTTTTCGATAATTCTTTCTTTACGAACAGACTTTGGAATCACAACAACTTCTCTTTGTGTCAACCAGCGTAAAACCACCTGAGCAACGGATTTATTATACTTTTCAGCTATGGCTGCCAATATCTCATGCTGGAACAAGTTATTTTTCCCTTCAGCAAAAGGCGCCCAGGATTCGATCTGAACGTTATTCTCTTTCATGAATTTTGCATTTTCAATTTGCTGATTGAATGGGTGCGTTTCAACCTGGTTTACGGCAGGAACTACTTCATTATGAATAATCAAATCGATCAGGCGATCCTCATGGAAGTTACTAACGCCGATTGCACGGACCTTTCCTTCACGATACAATTCCTCCATAGCGCGCCAAGAACCAAATACATCTCCATATGGCTGGTGAATTAAATACAAATCCAAATAATCCAACTGCAATCTTTCCAGTGATTTTTCAAATGCCTTTTTTGTACGCTCATAACCAGTATCCTGAACCCAAAGTTTCGTAGTGATAAATAACTCCTCTCTTGTCACGCCACTTCGATTAATCGCTCTGCCAACTGCTTCTTCATTTAAATAAGAGGCAGCGGTATCTATCAACCGATAGCCTGCCATAATAGCGTCATAAACACTTTGTTCACATTCATTTGCATCTTGGATCTGATAAACACCAAAACCGAGTATAGGCATCTCAACACCATTGTTCAAAGTTACTTTTTGCATATAAAATCCTCCAGTATTTTTAATTATTATGTGTAAATCAACTACAATCCATATTCATAACAGACACCCACTTCACATCCTTATTATGCACCAGATGACAAAGCGATCGTTATCCCGTTCGTGCCAAATGTTTGCCTAATCCTCTCACTACCACCTACAACTTAATTTAATTCGGGGTTCAACTAACGGAAAACGATAGTTAAATTTAGAACAGGGAGCACACTGCCGCGGCGAATGCTCCCTCTTTCATTGAAGTAACAGGCAGATTGGTGCAATATCCGTCAAAATTAAATACACAAAAAAATTGACTTCGAGTGTACTCGAAGCCGTAGACTATCTTCTAAGATCAAGCATGAACTTTTGACGCTGATTTGATATGTTCCGGTATATCGTACTTTTCTCCACATTCTGGGTTATTGTTAACTGGATTCCAGGTATCGTCTAATTGACCAGCCAAAACACTTTCGTAGTAAGCCTTCTTCTCTTTTATGTGCATTAATTGAAGGTTGTACTCATGGATCTTCGCTTCTAGTTCTTTTTCTTGTTTTACAACAAGCTCAGCCCTTTCAGGAATCGTCTCATCACCTTGCAAACACATAGCAATGTAATGTTTGACTTCTGAAATCGGCAATCCTGAAATACGAAAGCAATGCACCATTCGCAACCAATCCAGATCATGTTCAGAGAATAAGCGATTGTTTCTGCCGTCTCTCGAAACGAAAGGTATTAATTGTTGGTCATCATAGTAACGGATCGTATGTTTTGTAAGGCCAGTTATTTCAGATACATCTTTTACCGTATATTTTGGTTCATGTAATGTCTGATTCAAAATTTCGAACCTCCCTGCTATTGACTTCGAGTTACTCGAATACTTTATGATGTCATTTTACCAATGTTGTGAGCGCTCATCAACTGGTAATCTCCTCTGGGAATGCGAATAAATGCTTTAACTTAAGACAACAATTACTACAGTTTATAAATGAATAACTAGAAAGAGGTTAGAAAATGAACGCAAAATATAACAAACTATTTGAATCCTTTACACTCAAAAATGGAATCGACCTTAGAAATCGAGTCATTATGGCGCCTATGACAACTTGGGCCAGTAATGACGATTACACGATTTCAGATGAAGAAGTAAATTATTATAAAAAAAGAGTGAACGGTGTAGGTTTGGTTATAACAGGCTGTACGCATGTCCAACCAAACGGTATAGGTTTTACGCATGAATTTGCAGGCTATGACGATACATTTATTCCAAGTTTACGAAAATTAGCCGATGCGGCGAAAAGTGGAGGAGCTCCTGCGGTACTTCAAGTTTTCCACGCAGGCAACAAAGCACTTCCGACCTTAACTCCAAATGGAGATGTGGTAAGTTCCAGTGCTGTACAGACTGAAGCTACGGCATTTGCTCCTTCCGTTTTACCGAGAGCACTTTCACATGATGAGATCATGGAAGTAATTCGTGCATTTGGAGAAACAACAAGACGAGCCATTGAAGCAGGATTTGATGGCGTTGAAATTCATGGTGCACATGGATTTTTGCTGCAAAACTTCTTTTCTCCATTCTTCAACAGACGTGAGGATCAATGGGGAGGTTCTTTAGAAAATCGCTTGCGCTTTCCGTTGGCGGTTATTCAAGAAATGAAAAATGTGATTCGAAAATTTGCAACAAAACCGTTTATATTGGGTTACAGGCTTTCTCCTGATGAACCAATTGAAGGTGGTCTGCGAATGAAAGATACCTATACATTAATTGATCACCTGATTGAAGAAGGTGTCGATTATGTGCATGCTTCACTCGTAAATGCGCTCTCGTTAAAGCCGTTCGATAGTCAGGATGAAAAAACATATCTTGAATTAATTATAGAACATGTAAATGGCAGATTGTCTGTAATGGCAGCTGGTGCTATGGACACTCCGGATGACGTTGTAACGGCTTTAGATAAGGGGCTGTCCTTAGCGGCTATTGGTCATACGTTAATCATGAATCCAGACTGGGTAGAAAAGGTTCAAAGTGGACAAGAGTCTGAAATCCAAACAGCGATAAAGGCTTCAAAAGTTGGTAAGCTTGAGCTTCCGGAAAAACTTTGGGGTGTCATCCAAGCTTCAGGTCCATGGTTTCATATCGAAGAATAACATTTTTATTGTTATCACGTTTTCATCAAGAAAGGATGTGAATTATATGTAAAATATTCAAGATAAGGTTGTCATTATTACAGGTGCCTCAAGTGGAATTGGAGAAGCGACTGCAAAAGAACTTGCCTCTAAAGGTGCGAAGCTGGTACTGGCCGCTCGTCGTGAAGCTCGTTTGCAAAAGCTGCAAGAAGCAATTCAAAATAATGGCGGGCAAGCTGTTTATAAAGTGACGGATGTTTCCTCACATGAGCAGATGGAAGAGTTAGCGGATTATGCGCTTAAAGAGTTTGGAAAAATAGACGTAATGGTCAATAATGCAGGAGTCATGCCGTTATCCCCTGTTCATGAAAAGAAAATCAAAGAATGGGATTTGATGGTGGATGTTAACATAAAGGGTGTACTTTATGGTATTGCTGCCGTTCTTCCAACCATGAGAGAAAGAAGAGAAGGGCATATCATTAACGTTTCCTCTATAGCAGGGCACTTAGTATTCCCTGCTAGTTCAGTTTATAGTGGTACAAAGTTTGCTGTGCGTGCCATTACAGAAGGCCTTCGTAGAGAAGAGTGTATCAACAATATTCGAACGACTATTGTCTCGCCAGGATCGATTGATACAGAATTAACAGCAGCAATTTCAAACTCAGAGTTAAAAACAGCAATTAATGAGGATATGAAAATTGCTATCGAGCCTTCTAACATTGCTCGTGCCATAGCATTTGCAATTGAGCAGCCAGCCGATGTAGCAATTAATGAGATGATTATTCGTCCAACAATTCAAGAACTATAAAATAGAAAAATCATGTGATTTGTTGATACTGCCCTAAAAATAGATTTTGGGGCAGTATTTATATTTGTACGGTTTACATGCCTCTTGCTATGGGATAGATATGATTTGTTAGCTCTATAAAATGGGGGTTGCCCAATACAAAGCATACCATTGGAATCAGCCCAGTCGATAGATGCTTTCAGCAGATTTTTCCCCATACCCTATCCCCAAAATTCTTTACATACGCAGACTCCAAATTCTACCTTAGGAGCGAATCTATCTTAATAAATACCCTCGCATCTGGAAAACCCAACGTATCGATTCCCCACTACAGCAGCTCAAAATAAATTCTCGATTTTATAGTGTCCGTTTGTATAATCTGATCACACCCCGATGTATCTAAAAATGCCTCCTTGCTCTCTATCTAAATTTCTTTCTCTCCATCATCTGTAATCATAATTTAGATAAATCTGTCGTAGCTTGGTTGATTGCCGATCTAACAGTATCCCTCTATTAGGTTGAAATCCTATATAAATCGGTTGAAAATGTTGATTTTACCAATGGACAAGGATTTGTACAATAGAGTTGTAACGCTTACATTTCCAAGGAGGTTGCGGCGAAATGAAGAGACTTCAGGTGATTGGCAAGCAAATCAGGACCCCGAGATCCAAAAGGAGGCCGTGTTGATGAAATTTAAGGGAATATTGGCGGCATTTTTGTTTTTAACCACAGCGTCTGTGTTGTTTGGGACGCATACGGCAGAGGCCCATGAACTATCCAATGACAAGCTGACGATTCAGACAGGTGAGCACGGTGAAATTTCATCCATACGTATCAAGGGAGATGCTTTCCCGACAGAGTACGTGATGAACGCAACGGTTACACCTGAGCAGAACACCGCAGATCATCAGTGGCTAGGGGAGCTGATGTTCACGTACCGCTTGGATGGAGGCAGCTGGACGAAGGCATGGACGAACAAGTCGGCAGACGCACGTAAGATCACAACCAGTGGTAACCGTGTCACTGTCACGTACGAGAACTCTACTAACGCAGAAGGCATACGCAATTTTAAAGTCATTGAAACGTATTCGGCAGAGTCGAATGGTTCAGTGTTGTGGAATATACAGGTGCAGAATACAAGTGAAAAAAAACTGGAGATTGGCGATTTCGGTTTGCCTCTGCCTTTTAATGAGCAGTGGACCAACGGTGATGCGATCTACGAAACTAGAGTGGTGACGCATTCCTTTGTCGGCAATAACAGCTCCTATATTACAGCTGGGCGTCCCAGCGGCATTGGTTCTTCCCTGCTGCTGATTCCTGATTCCACAACAGGTGCGGGTTTTGAATATCAGGATCACTGGCGGGATGAGGAGCATCCGGGCAGCAAATGGGCCTGGAATCCAGCCAACGAAGGCAAATGGCTGGAAGGACTCAATGTATTTTATATTCATTCCAATGTCATCAAGTCCACGAATCGGGGGTATTTGCCCAATACAAGCCTGATCCTGAATCCTGGTCAAAGCAAAAACTATGGTTTCAAGTTTCTGGCGGTGAAGGACGAGCATGATGTAAAAGATACGTTGTACCAAGAAAACTTGGTGGATACAACAGTCGTACCCGGCATGATCGTGCCTACGAATCAAAAAGCGAAGGTGGACCTGCGCTCCAAGCAGGCGATCAGCAAAGTAACCTATCCAGACGGAACCGTTATTCCGCAGACAGATAGCAAGGCCGGAGGACATTACATTTATGAACTGAAATTTACTAAGCTGGGCCCGAACTTCATAACGGTAGAATACGGCAACGGCAACAAAACGGTGTTACAGTTCTATGCCATCGAGCCGATTGATCAGGCGTTGCAACGGCATGCTACATTTATGGTCGACAAAACCCAATGGAATGTACCGGGTGATCTGCGCGACAAGGTATTTGACGATTGGATGATGCATACCAAATCCAAACGCAACATTTTTAACGGCTATTGGGGTTGGGGAGACGATTGGGGTCTGACCCACGGACAGTTCCTGGCTGAGAAAAACACACTGTCTCCAGTCGCCAAAGAGGTGCGGGCAGTAGACGATTATTTGGAGACGGCGATCTGGACAAATCTGATGAACGGACATCATGAGGATTATTTAATTCATGATTTCTTGATGCCAGAGCCTAATGATACACCGACCTATCGAGGGTATGCGTATCCGCACGTATACAACACGTATTTCAGCATGTACAAGATTGCCAAGGAATACCCGGATCTTGTCACTTACAAGCATCCAAAGGAAACCTATTTGCTGCGGGCGTATAACATTTTCAAAGCATTGTATGAAGGGCCAGTCGCGTACAACTGGGAAACAGGTTTGATGGGCGAACTGACCACACCGGATATTATTCAGGCACTTCATGATGAAGGCTATGATGATGAAGCGAATGATCTCAAGGAAAAAATGGATCGTAAATATAACAATTTTAAAAATACAAAGTATCCTTACGGTTCTGAATACAGCTATGACAATACAGGGGAAGAGGCTGTATATACGTTAGCCAAGCAGAATATAGATACAGAGGGCGAGCAAAGTAAAGCCCTGGAAATGATGAGTAAAATTAATGCCAAAACCCGTGCGGCACGCGGTCATATGCCCGTATGGTACTACTACACCGATCCGGTGACGATTACCGGGGAGAACTGGTTTAACTTCCAGTACACGACTTCGCTTGCCGGATATGCGATGGATGACTGGATTCGCCATCATGAGGACAATCACCGTGAGGAACAACAGCGGTTGTCCTATGCAGCTAAAATTGCCAATGTTGGAGCGATTAACTCCGGGCAAATCAGCTCCGACCCTGAAAACATCGGGGCGGTCGCATGGACGTATCAAGCGGAAAAAGGCAATAACGGCACGAACGGCACTGGCGGCGGTAAAAATGTTCCGCTCTTTAACGGCTGGCGCGGCATGAGCGGTGAGGCTGATCTCGGATTGTTCGGTGCGCTCAAAACATTAAGTGCTGATATCGCGATTGATCCTATTTTTGGATTGACGGGCTACGGTGCAGAGGTGAGCAAAAGCGGCAACGTGTATACGATCAAGCCACTGGACGGCCTGTTCAAGCGGGTCAATCTGATCACGGAAAAGCTGTATATCGAGCTGGAAAAGGACCAATATACAGAAGCCAAGTTGGCAACATCCAAGGATTATGTATGGTTCCAACTGAAAAATCAAACGCCGGGCCAAGCCCATTCCACGTACGTTACATTTGACGGTTTGAAGAAAGGAACGTATCTGGTTAAAGTGGGCGGTCAATCGCAAGGAAAGTTTAATGCGTATGCGACCACCAACAAACTTAAGTTGGAGATTGGTACAGCATCCTCCTATACGGTAGAGCTGACACCGACCACACCTGATCCGAACAAAGCACCTATCGTGGATGCTGGCAAAGATTCGAAGGTAAAGCTGCCGGATCAGATCATTCTGAAAGGCACGGCTACGGATGATGGACTTCCACAAGGTAAGGTAACAAACGAGTGGAGTCTGGTCGAAGGACCACAGGACGCAAAGGTCACATTTAGTAACAAAACATCGCTGCGCACAAAGGTGGATGTTTCCGAGCCAGGAACGTATGTGTTCAAGCTGACAGCCAGCGATTCTCAGTTGTCAGCGGAGGCTAAAGTAACGGTGGTAGCTGAAGCGGCGGCTCCGTTACTTGAACAGCTTGCAGTTTACAAGTTTGATGAAACAAGCGGTTCTATAGTTGCGGATTCATCGGACAGTGGCAATGATGCTGCCGTGAAGGGAACGGCTGCATGGGCTGCGGGTAAAACAGGCAATGCTGTCAGCCTGAACGGCAAGGACAGCTATGTGCAGCTTCCGGCGGGTATTGTCAGTCGGACACAGCAATTGACCGTATCCGGCTGGGTCAAAGCGAACAGCCTGAGCGATTATGTGCGGATTTTTGACTTTGGCTCCGGGACGAATGAATATATGTTCCTGACGCCTAAAGCAGGAAATACCATGCTGTTTGCCATTACCAACCAAGGCAACGGGCAGGGACAGGAGCAGACGATTGAAGGCCCTGTACTGCCAACAGGCGTATGGAAGCATGTTGCGGTCACGCTTTCGGGTTCCACAGGTATTTTATACGTGGATGGAAAAGAAGTGGGACGCAATACCAACCTGACCTTGAATCCTACCAGTCTGGGTCAGACCAAAAATAATTTCATCGGCAAATCTCAGTACCCTGATCCGTACTTCAATGGTCTGGTGGATGAATTCCGTATCTACAGCCGTGCTTTGAATGCAACCGAGGTGGCAGGACTGGCCTCTGGTACAGCACAGAATCTGGCGGCAACTGAGAAAATCACGGCTTTAAAAGAAGTAAACGTGACGACTCGTGCGGGTGAAAAACCCGAACTGCCAAGCGTCGTGGAAGCTACGTATGGAGAAGGCTCCACCAAATGGGTGGCTGTGGAATGGGAGGATATAGACCCTGCACAATATGCTGCTCCAGGTTCGTTTGAGTTGAAGGGTAAAGTAGAAGGGACAGAGTTAAAGGCAATTGCGAAGGTAACTGTGATTGAGGCTGGGGCTGCGGATTCATCGGTAACACCGGTTAGTCCGGAGAATTCAGTAACCCCGCCAACTACGACACCCTCGGTAACATCTGCCTTACCGCTTCGGCCTGTTAGCTCCGTTAAATCAGCGGGGGTATCCTGAATGGGAGGCAACAACGCATAGTTATGAGTAACCTTTCCCATCGTCACTTTCCTCCTGTAAAGGGGAGAGTGGCGGTGGGTATCCTTGCATTTGGAGTGCAAAGCTGCGAACAAAAATGTGAATGGGGGAAAAAGTATGAGCAAGATTACATTTCTGGGTGCAGGCAGTACGGTATTTGCTAAAAATGTGCTTGGCGATTGTATGTTGACGCCTGCTTTGCAGGGCTTTGAGTTGGCGTTGTTCGATATTGACCCCGTAAGGCTGAAAGATTCGGAAAATATTTTATCTAATTTGAAAAAAACAACAGGGAGTACCTGTGTGATTCGCTCCTACACTGATCGCAAGGAAGCACTACGTGGGGCGACCTATGTGGTAAATGCCATCCAGGTAGGCGGCTATGATCCGTGTACAATTACGGATTTTGAAATTCCTAAAAAATACGGCCTGCGCCAAACGATTGCCGATACGGTTGGTATTGGCGGTATTTTCCGCAATTTACGTACGATTCCGGTGATGCTCGATTTTGCGGCAGATGTGCGCGAGGTGTGCCCGGATGCATGGTTTCTCAACTACACAAATCCGATGGCTGTGCTGACGAATGTGATGAACGTTTATGGCGGTGTCCGTACGGTAGGGCTGTGTCATAGCGTGCAGGCGTGTATACCGGAACTGTTTAAAAGCCTCGGGCTGGAGCAGGAAGGTGTAAAGGCAAAAATCGCAGGCATTAATCATATGGCGTGGCTGCTCGAAGTGAGCAAGGACGGTGTGGATTTGTATCCTGAGATTAAAAAACGAGCCGCCGCTAAGCAACAGGAAAAGCATCATGATATGGTGCGCTTTGAAATGATGCTAAAATTCGGCTATTACATTACGGAATCGTCCGAGCATAATGCGGAGTATCATCCGTATTTTATCAAACGGGCATACCCTGAGCTGATTGAGCGCTTCAATATTCCTTTGGATGAATACCCGCGCCGCTGTGTGAGCCAGATTGCACGATGGGAAACGATGCGTGAAGAGCTTTTGGGTAATCAGGATCTGCGTCATGAACGGTCAAACGAGTATGCCTCTTATATATTTGAGGCGATCGAAACGAATCAGCCTTTTGCCATTGGCGGCAATGTGATGAACACAGGCTTAATTACCAATCTGCCGAAGGAAGCCTGTGTGGAGGTACCTTGTCTGGTGAATCGTAACGGGGTTACGCCAACCTTTGTCGGGGATTTGCCACCCCAATGCGCTGCGCTGAACCGGACGAATATTAATACCCAGCTGTTAACGATTGAAGCTGCAATCACCGGGAAAAAGGAGCACATTTATCATGCTGCTATGTTGGACCCGCACACGTCCGCAGAGTTGTCCATGGATGATATCGTTTCTCTGTGTGATGACCTAATTGCAGCCCACGGGACATGGCTCCCAGCCTATGTGTAAGGGAGGCAGATGAATGGGAGGCCGTGGTCGTCAAAAGTTCGCCGGGATTCCTACAATCCGTGGGAAATTCATTGTACTGACGCTGGTACTCACCGTCATTCCGATGGTGGTACTGACCTTTACCTTTTACCGGATCGCGGCCCATTCCCTTGGTGAGAAATCGGAAGCGCTGGCTATGCAGTCCCGGCAAATGAGTGAAAATTACGTCAATGCGACGCTCTCCGATTTGAATGATCTAACCAATGCCATTCTCAGCAATCCTGATGTGCAGTCCACACTGGAGACCAAGCCGGAAGATGATTATGAATATTTACGGAACGATGAAACACTCAGTATGGTTGTCCGTACGCAAACCCAGACCAAGCCGTATATCACGTCCTCTCTCATATATGCCGCCAATGGCGGGCTCAAGCATTCTCTCTATCAGGGGAATGTTTCGGTCCGTTTTGGCGGCCTTCCTACATTAGAGGAAGCACGTGTGTACTATCGCCGCCTACTCGCCGAGCGGCCCATGATGTGGATGGCTCATTCGCCGTTTGAATCCGGACGCGGGATGGCGGAGGATCGCATCTATGTGGGGAAACTGCTCCGAAAAACGACTGGAGATTATGCACCACTCGGATTTTTGCTGCTGGAAATCGACAAGGCCAGTCTATTTCGGGGGCTTGCTTTTCATGAAACAGATGGCAATACCCAGATGTGGGTGCTGGATCAGGAGGGCGAGCCTGTATACCGATTGCCGGAGCAGGGTGTTGCGGATCAAGCGCTATTGCGGCAGATTGCCAAATCGGCTGTGGATAGGCCTGTGCTTACGAAGGACTGGAGAACATGGAACGGCCGCCAGACGATGATCTCTTACGGCCCGTTAAATGAAGGACAATGGACGCTGCTGCAAAAAGTCGATCAGTCTGTGCTGTTCGAGGATGCGCGGAAAATTGGTGCCTGGACCATCTGGACTTTTTTGATTGCACTGATGTTGGGCTGGATGCTGTCTTATCGGCTGAGTGACACGATTCGTCGCCCCCTGCTTCAATTGAGCCGATTAATGGCGGTCGATGGGAGTGTGAGCGCTACAGGCTCAGCCCAAGCTTTCGAAGCTCCTACTTCCGTTGTTTTTAATCCTAAGGATGAGGTAGGGCAGATCGGGGAGCGTTTTCTTCATATGATGCAAAAAAATCATGAACTGTACGGTCAGGTCTACGAAGCGTTGCTGTCGCGTAAGCAGGCTGAGTTCCGCGCGCTTCAGGCGCAGATTAATCCGCATTTTTTGTACAACACGCTAGAATCCCTGAAGGGAATGGCCTTGGCGAATGGGCAACGGGATATGGCAGAGGTAATCGGTGCCTTCGGAAAATGCTTTCGCATTTCGCTAAGTTATGGCCGAGAGCAAATCAGTTTGGGACAGGAAGTCGAGCATGTAAGCGCCTATGTGAAGGTGCAGCAGTTCAGGTTTAGGAATTCGTTCGAGTGGATTTGCGAGGTCGAGGAGGATATTTGCGGATTTTATGTACCCAAACTAATCCTCCAGCCGCTCGTTGAAAATGCCATTTACCACGGCTTAAAAGGGCGCACCGACCGTGGCTATATCATGTTATCCGGTACAAGGGAAGGGGATATGTTGCGTTTGACGGTCAGTGATGATGGGGGCGGTATTGGAGCCGAGCGTCTGAACGATATCCGGAAGTCGCTGGATGCGGAACGGGGGAGTGCTATTGGCTTTGGGCTGCGCAATGTGCATGAACGTCTTCGGCATTATGGTCCGCAATATGGACTGTCCGTGACAAGCGAGCCGGGTCAATACACCTCGGTTACTTTACTGGCACCCATTCGAACCGAATAAGAAAGGGGAGGATGGCATGTACCGGCTGCTGATTGTGGACGACGAATATCATATTCGGGAAGGACTGAAGCTGATGGTGGCGGAAAGTGGTCTGTCAGTGGAAGTCAGTGATGTGGCGGAGGACGGCGCGACGGCATTACGTTTGTATACGGAGCAGCGACCGGACATGATTTTACTGGATATTAATTTACCGGATATGAGTGGACTGGACGTAGCAAAAACCATTCGGGAAAAGGATCAGCAGACCCCGTTATTATTCCTGACAGGGTACGAATCTATGACATATATTCGTCAGGCAGTCTCGCTTCAAGCGGTCGATTATTTGCTCAAGCCGGTGACCAGCGAGGATTTCGAAGCGGCATTGAGCCGGGCTGAGGATCGCATTGCGCAATGGCGAAGAAGCGAGGAGGAAGCCATTCACCGCCATCGTTCATTGGAGCCATTGTACAGGGAGCATCTACTGCTGGATTTGCTCCAGCAGCGGCGTCCTGCAGCCGAGGTCATTCAGGAGATGGACGGGCTGGGATTTTTCGGCGAGACGAGTGGACCACCTTATACCGTACTGTGCTGCGAGCTGGAGGAGTCGTCGCAGCAGGAGGCAACCGCCACTAGCAAGCCACACGGTTCCATGCATAAAAGCAGCCATGTATTCGCCGGACTGACGGGGGAGGCTGCGGCAGCAGCCGGGGCGAAGGCGCATGGTGCGGCGGTTTCCCGCGATCGGCGTGTTGTGCTGCTGGCGACGGCATCTTGCAGGGCGGCGGAACGGACGGCACAGCAGATTCGGCAGGCCGTGCAGGAACGATTGAGCCAGGGCGTGTCCATCGGGATTAGCCGTCCCGTACAACGGATGGAGCAACTTCCCGAAGCGTATGAGGAAGCTGTGCAAGCGGCGGAGCATCGGGGGTGGGTGGGCTATAGCCAGATCATCCCCTATGAGAGCATTCAGGCGGCCGAGCCGAACAGCAGTCAATTACTGGAGAAGGAACTGCTAATGATTACGGAAATTCGAGCAGGCAATGATGCTGCCGTACATGCGATTTTACAGGAATGGTCAGGACAGTTGGCAGGGTTGCCCGTCAAGCAGGTGAAAATGATTGTCACTCAGCTCGTGCTGTTCGTCATGCGGATCGTTCAGAGTGATGCATCTGTAGGACAAACGTCCATGCAGGAGCAGGACCCGTTGTTGGAGCTGTCCCGATTACGGCATGGACCCGAGATGATTGATTATGTATCGCGCTATTTTGTCCGGGTGGGTCGTCATGTCCGAGAATCACGTGAGAAGGGGATTCCACGCAAATTCCAACGGGCCAAGGAATGGATTCGGGAGCATCTTCAGGAGGATGGTGGGCTGAACCGTCTTGCAGAGTACATGAATATGAGCCCCAAATATTTGAGTGCCCGTTTCAAGCAAGTTACAGGTGAAAGCTTCGCAGACTACCAGACGCGTGTTCGCTTTGAGCGAGCCCGAGAACTGCTGCTGGACGCGAATCGTAAGGTGGCGGAGGTAGCGGAGGTTGTGGGATTCACAGATACCAACTATTTTAGCATTGCCTTTAAAAAGCATACCGGACTGACCCCGACGGAGTTTCGTAAAACATTTTTGTAAACGCGCTGTTAAAAAAATCATACCAAAACAAAGAGAGTCTGGAGTCGTTGGGTGGTCGGCTCTGGGCTCTCGGCGCATAATAGGCTTGTAAGGAGAAACCAGTTCAGGAAGGGGCCGGTTGATTTGCTGAAACGAAGGTTACGGACATGGATGGCTCTCGTGATGACGGCGATGTTGACAGGACTGACGGCTTGCAGTGGTAACGCTGGCGAACCGGCTAATCCCAATGCGGTCGAACTCAAGTTCATGTACTGGGGAAGCAATGACGAGAAGCAGGCGATGGAAAAAATGATTCAAAGCTTTAATGCTTCCCACCCGAACATTCGGGTGAAGGGCGAGCATGTCCCTGGTGACTACACGACGAAAATTAACACGTTAATGGCTGCCAATCAGCTTCCTGATATCGCCTACCTGGGCGATTCCCTCACGATGAAATGGGCAAGTGAAGGTAGACTCCTGGATTTATCCTCTTATTATGACGAATATCCCGAATTAAAAAACAAGCTCAAATCCTCTTATCTCTACAGCGAACCCGGCAAGTCTATTGGCAATTACACCGCATTGGAAGTGATGCAGTTATTTTACAACAAGGAGTTGTTTACAGAAGCAGGGGTACCCGTCCCTCCGGCTGATCCTCAAAAAGCGTGGACATGGGATGAATTTCTGGAAATTGCCAAAAAGCTGACCAAGGATCAGAGCGGCAAGCATCCGGGAGACAGTGGATTTGATCCGAAAAATATTGTGCAATACGGCTTTGCCTTTGGCAATGACCGCAGCTCCTGGGGGCCGCTTTTAGCGAGCAACGGTGGAGGTTTGACTGACAAAACAGGCAAGAAGTACACCCTGAACAGTCCTGAGTCGGTGGAGGTTTTTCAGAAGTTGCAGGATCTGGTTTTCAAGGAGCATGTTTCTCCTGATTTGATCCAGCAGCAGGACATGCCGTCCAATACGATTCGGCTTCAGACAAGAAAGGTCGCAATGGTTGTGGACGGGACATGGTCCCTGCTCGATTTTTCGAACAACAAGCAGCTGCAATGGAGTATCGGCGTTCTGCCGAAGCTAAAAGAGCCCAAAACGATGATCGTTGCGGGAGCCACGGTCATTTTCCAGAGCACTAAGCACCCGAAGGAAGCGCTCGAATTTTATTTGTACCATAACAATCCCGAAAAGGTGGATCTGTTCAAGTCTGGTCTTTGGATGCCTATCGAGGAAAAATATTATACCGATGAGCAGGCCATCCAGTCATGGACAAATAATGCCGCACATCCACCGGAATTTCAAAAGGCTGGCATTGAGTATGCCAGAGATTATGCGATCAAGCCGTCAACTTCGACCCTTCGCAACTGGCCTGATATCGGTTCCAAGCTGACCCCAGGGCTGGATCTGATTTGGACGAACAAGAAGACGCCGCAGCAGGCGCTGGATGAACTGGAACCTATCATTCAGCCATTGCTTCAAGGAGTATACCCGGATGAATAATGCGGCGGGACAGCTGCGAAAGGAGAACAGCCCATGAAGCGACCAAAATCAGGAATGATGCGCATGGAGCGAAACTGGGGTCTGCTATTCGCGCTTCCTGCCATCCTCGGATTAATGATATTTACAATTGGACCGATTGTGGCCTCGTTCGTATTCAGCTTAACCGATTGGACGATTGGCGGACAGATGACCTTTATCGGATTGGACAATTACCGAACCATTTTGACCGAGGATGCTACCTTTTCCCAATCCATGTTCGTGACCACATATTATGCACTGGGTAGCGTACCTCTAGGCTTGGCGGCAGCTTTTATCATTGCGTTGTTATTAAATCAAAAGGTGAAGGGTTTGTCGGTGTTCCGTACGATTTATTATTTACCTACCATTGTACCGAGTATTGCCAACACGATGCTGTGGCTATGGATGTTCAACCCGGATTTTGGTCTGTTAAATTCGCTGCTGGAGGGTGTTGGACTGCCGGGGAGCAAATGGATTTATGACGAGAACACTGCAATACCCTCGCTAATCATGATGAGCACCTGGGGGATCGGGAACACGGTCATTATCTTTTTGGCGGGACTTCAGTCGGTTCCCACCCATCTGTATGAAGCAGCTGAGGTAGACGGCGGCAATAGGTGGCACAAATTTTTTCACATTACCATTCCTTCGATGACACCAACCATTTTCTTCAATCTGGTCATGTCTTTAATCAGCACCTTTCAGGCATTCAATCAGGCGTATGTTATGACCAACGGAGGGCCTAACAATTCAACCCTGTTCTATGTGTTCTACTTGTGGCGTACGGCCTTTACGGAGACTAAAATCGGCTACGCCTCAGCGCTGGCCTGGATCTTATTTTTCGTCATCTTGGTCCTAACGGTTCTGATTTTCTCCACATCCAAAAAGTGGGTCCACTATGAAGGAGGGGAACGTTCATGAATCAGGTCACTTCTTCTGTCAATCCTTCAGAAACACCACAACATCCGCTTCCACAGCCTGAACGCTCCCGAAGTCCTGCTACTGCCACCCGTTCCAAACCATTCCCAATCAGCCGTGTTGTACTGTATGTCGTTTTAATGATAGGTAGTGTTTTAATGCTGTTGCCATTTGCATGGCTCATTCGCAGCTCGCTGATGGGGACATCCCAAATTTTCGTGTTCCCGCCAGAGTGGATACCCTCTCCTTTTCAATGGAGCAATTACCCGGAAGCGCTGACTTCAGTACCGTTCGGCAGGTATTTTATGAATACGTTCATCATTGAGGTATGTGTGCTGGCAGGAGTGATGTTGACCTCGATTGTATCGGCGTTTACTTTTGCCCGCCTACGCTGGCCTGGACGTAATCTGATCTTTTCTCTGCTGATCGGGTCGATGATGCTGCCTTACGCGGTGACGCTAATTCCCACTTTCGTGATGTGGCGTGAGCTGGGCGGTCTGAATACATTTCTGCCGCTGATTGTTCCTGCATGGTTCGGTGGAGGGGCGTTTAACATCTTTTTGATGCGACAATTCATGCTGACGATTCCACGCGATTTGGACGAAGCGGCTTATATGGACGGAGGTACGCCTCTGACTGTACTATGGCGCGTCATTATTCCTTTATCTTCGCCTGCATTGATCGTGATCGGAATATTTACATTTATTGATGTGTGGAATGATTTTTTGGGCCCGATTATTTACTTAAGTGACGAAAAGCATTTTACGCTAGCGCTGGGGCTAGCGACTTTTCGGGGATTGAACAATACCAACTGGCCTTACCTGATGGCGGCTTCCAGCACAATTTTGGCTCCCATCGTCCTGATATTTTTTATCGGACAGCGCTATTTTATCGAAGGCATCACATTGACAGGGATAAAAGGCTAAAAGGAAGCTGAGACGCGCTGGTATGCTTGAAAAAGAGACGGAGAATTGGGTGCAGGACTTACGGGAAAGCGGCAGCGAGAAGAGCATACATGTGTTCAAAAGCAAGTGGAGAGTATGTTCTAAGGCATATGCCCTGAAAAGAGATGTGGAATAAGGAGGCGTACGAGTGAAAGAGGAAGAGAGTCAAAAGACAAAACCGTTACAGGGTGTTCCAGGCAGACTGGCCCGGTTACGCTCGGAATTCCCGGCTCTAGGGATAGATGCACTGCTTATTACACATGGGCCTAATCGAAGATATATGACCGGATTTACAGGCTCCGCTGGAATTGCACTTGTTACGCAGGAAGAGGCTTTTTTAGTGACGGATTTCCGCTATATGATGCAGGCAACAGATCAGGCAGTGGAATATTCAGTGATTCGGCATGAGGCGCAAATCTTCCAAACCGTGGCCGATCTCACAAGTAAATTGGGTGTCCACAGACTGGGTTTGGAGAGCAGGCATGTCTCACTTCAACAGTCGGGACAGCTTCAAGCCGTGCTGGGCTCGTTGGAGTACGTGCAAACGGAGGATGTCATTGAACGGCTGCGCGATGTGAAAGACGAAGAAGAGATTCACACCATTAGCGAAGCTGCTCGTATTACCGATGCCGCCTTCACGGAGGTGCTGAATTATATTCAGCCTGGAGTTACAGAGCGGCGGATTGCGGCGGAACTGGAATATCAGCTTCGGCTCGGAGGCGCGGAATCAGGCGGTTTTGCGTTCATTGTCGCTTCAGGTGAGCGTTCGGCGCTGCCGCACGGACTGGCCAGTGACAAGGAAATTGGTCAGAACGAGTTCGTCACAATGGATTTTGGCGCAAATGTGCGTGGTTATCTATCCGATATCACGCGTACCGTATTCGTAGGCCAGCCTTCAGAACGACATGAGAAATTGTATGCCATTGTGCTGGAAGCAAATATGAAGACGATTGCAGGACTTCGTCCCGGCTTAAGCGGTCGGGAGGGAGACAGTCTGGGGCGGGATGTGATTGCCTCTTACGGCTATGGGGAGCAGTTTGGTCATGGGCTGGGCCACGGCTTTGGTCTCGAAATTCATGAGCAGGTACGGCTGTCCCGCGAAAGTAAGTCGGTGCTTGTACCGGGTCATGTCATTACCGTGGAACCGGGCATTTATATCCCAGGCTTCGGCGGGGTTCGGATTGAGGACGATGTGCTGATCACAGATGACGGTGTCAAGGTACTGACCTCTTCGCCTAAGGAACTGCTTTTATTATAAAACTAAGTGGCGTTATAGGTAACTGTCCATAGTTTGCAAGTCATTCAAAAATGAGATGGAGGGGATCAAATGAACACGCATAAAAGGCACACCAAAATATGGCTGACTGCGCTGGCGGCTTCTCTCATTGTGGCTTTGACACCAGCTATTCCGGGTCAACAGGCTTATGCCGAGGCGGAGTCGGATGTAAAAGTCATCGACATCTTTAGTCGGGCGGTGAACGATTATGGTATAGATCTGGTTGATTGGCAAGGATATCTGGCGAACCCGTATGTGAAGCTAAAAGTGAAGCCGCCAGCGGATGCCGCTTTTCCGTTAACGGTTACGTTAAATGCGCAGGGCACGTCCCGGCTGATGATGGATTTGCCTAGTACGTTGTCGGCGCAAGGTGCAAGCAAAACGCTGACTTTTGCCAATGCACAGGAGGAAAAAGATTTTCGGCTAGCCATCCATCCTGACCGGATTGGAGGAAACGGTGAAATAGAGAACTATACGCTGTCTATGTCCGTTGCCGGAAATGATGGTCACACGACCACTCAGTCCATTCCAATTCGCGTGTTGGATCAGGACGATAATGAAGAGCCCACAGTCCCTCTCCATTTTGATTACCGCTTCGATACGATCAAGCCTTATTTCAATGATGCGGCTACCAAAAAAGCCGCAGAACTGGCGGTAAAGGACTGGTTCTATTTCTTTGATCTGGCTCCTTTCGATGAGGTTCCTGCCAACGCGGAGGTAAACCATCTGCCAGGAGACGATTGGCAAAATGAAATACAGGTGACAAATGACAAACCCTACAAAGGCATGTGGGTGTTTATGAGAGGGCTGAACGGGCCTTATTCTACGGGCTTTCCAGCCACGAACGGCAATTATCATACACGTAACGGTGTGACCGTCCCGGGGAACCTGAACCGTTCCTATAGTCTGATTCTGGATTTCTATGATGATGCGATTCCATTTACATCCGTGGACGATGAAGAATGGTATCAATCCGATCTGTCCAAAGTGACGGATGTGCATGGGCTGATCATGCATGAATTCGGTCATGCGATTGTATTCAGCGACACATTCCCGGGTGTCAAAGCGCTGAAGGAAGCGGCGGGCAATGACCCGGATATTATGGCTTATCAGCACAGACCAGCCGCGCTGGACGACAGCTATCATCTCTCCGGAGAGCTTGCAGAAGTCGACCGATTGAGCGGTCAAAATGGAGGCTGGCGCCATCTGTTTCCGACCCGGCGTTGGATGAACACGAAGCTTTCGCTGCTGGTAGCAGAAAAAGCAGGCTGGCCGCTGCGTAAGGACCTGACTCCTTTCCTCGCGCCAGAAATCATGACGAAGGAATTGCCTGCACCCGTCAAAGGTAAAACGTACACGGCCAAGCTGGAGGCCAAGGGAGGCGTTCCGTTTTACGATTGGACGGTGACAGGTGGTCAACTGCCCGCAGGCTTCACACTGGACCGTTTTACAGGAACGATTAGCGGAACAGCAGGCAGCGGAGCAGGCAACAAGACGTATACGTTCACCGTACAGTTACGGGATTATGATGAGCTGAGCAAGCCTGTGACACAAAGCTTTACGCTTAAGCTGTAAAAAATACCTCTCAAACAGATTAAAACGGTCGAAGGGAGGGGAAGCGAATGAAACATGATGCCGCGGATCTGGTCATTGTAGGCGGTGGAATCATCGGTACAGCCATTGCTTATTATGCGGCTAAGTCTGGTATGAAGGTCGTGCTGGCTGAGCGAGGGGAGATTGCTGGAGGCACTTCGTCCCGTTGTGATGGAAATATATTGGCAATCGATAAAGAGCCCGGGTTTGACAGTCGAATGTCGTTGGTATCGCAGGAGCTGGTGGCAGAGCTGGCTAGGGAACTGGAGGATGAGTTTGAGTATCGTGCGCCTGGCAGTATTCTGGTCTGTGAAAACGATCAGGAGATGCAAGCGGCTGAGCAATGGGTAACCCGTCAAGAGCAGGAAGGACTTCCATTTCGCATGCTGGATCAGCAGGATTTGCGAGAGGAATGGCCGCATTTAGCCAAAGATTTGCCGGGCGGGCTGGAGTGTGCGACAGATTCCACTGTAAATCCGGTGTTGATGACGTATGCACTGGCCAGGGCCGCGCGTCGGATGGGGGCCAAGTTATTACCGCGCATGCCGATACAGTCCATCCTTCAGGACGAAAGGGGGAACGTCCGCGGGGTAGAGACGCCCAATGGCGTTATCCATGCAGGTGCAGTGGTATTGGCGACAGGTGTGTGGACACGCAGCATCGGTCATTCACTCGGTTTGGACCTTCCGATCATGCCGCGCAAAGGGCATATACTGGTGTCTGCCCGAACGCCTTCCATTGGGAACCGCAAGGTAATGGAGTTTGGCTATCTGATGAGCAAGTTTGGCGGTCAGCGGAGTGTGGATGAGCTTTATGAAAAATACGGTGTAGCGCTGGTGTTCGAGCCAACCGCATCCCTAAATATTCTGATCGGCAGCAGCCGTCAGTTTGTCGGTATGGACACAGGTGTCGATCAGCAAGTGATTCGCTTAATCGCCCGCAGAGCCATTCGCTTTTTCCCTGCTTTAGCCAATATAACGCTGATGCGGGCGTATACCGGCTTGCGTCCATGGACACCTGATCATTTGCCAATTGTATCGGCAGTGGACGAAGTACCGGGGCTGTATATCGCTTCTGGTCATGAGGGGGATGGCATTAGTCTTGCGGCGGTTACGGGTAAGCTGGTGACCGAAATGGTACGGGGTGAATCCACTTGTATTCCGGTGGAGCCGCTGCGATATGACCGATTTGGGGAGGCTTTTACCAGCCACGAGGTTCACGGGGAGGTAACCGGATGAGTGTACCGGGCAGAATTACTACCATTGATACCCATACGGGAGGCAATCCGACGCGGACGGTCATTCACGGCGCGCCTAAGCTGGTAGGTCATACGATGCTGAAAAAAATGACTTATATGGCAGCACATCATGATGATTTTCGCCGTTTGCTGATGTTCGAGCCGCGAGGGCATGAGGTGATGTCGGGCTGCATTTTAACAGAACCTTGTCATCCAGATGCAGATATCGGTGTGGTTTTTATAGAGACTGGCGGCTATTTACCGATGTGCGGTCACGATACGATTGGAGTATGTACAGCGCTGATGGAAGGCGGGCTGATTGCTGCGGATAAAAAATCAATATTGCTGGACACTCCGGCAGGCCCGGTTCATGTGCGGCTGAAGGTGGATGCGGGCAAGGTGCGACAAGTAACGTTCACGAACATCCCTTCTTTTGTGTACCGCCGTGAGGTTGAGGTCCAGGTAGAGGATATCGGTCAAGTCACGCTGGATATTGCGTATGGAGGCAACTTTTACGGCATTGTAGAGGCGGCTTCCATCGGTCTTGCACTGGAGCAGAGCAATGGGGCAAAAATTGTACAAACAGCAGTGCAGATTCGGGAGGCAGTGAATGCTGTTGTTGAGGTAGTACATCCTGAAAATCCGGTTATTCAAGGATTGACGCATATTGAATTCTACGGGGAGCCTGTGGCTCCACAGGCCGATTGCCGCAATGTCGTCGTCATCCCACCGGGAGGTATCGATCGTTCCCCTTGTGGCACAGGAACCTCGGCCAAGGTAGCGGTGCTGCACGCCAAGGGAAAACTGGGCTTAAATGAGCCGTTTGTACATGAAAGTATCACAGGTTCCATGTTTCGGGCTGAAATCGTGGGCGAGACGCAGATAGGTCCTTATCCGGCAGTCATTCCACAAATTACAGGCTCGGCTTGGGTGACGGGACATCATCAATTTGTGTTGGACCCCGAGGACCCGCTTAAAGAAGGTTTTTTGCTGGTGTGAGCATTTTATATCAATCCCGAATGCTGAATATGAAAATAAAGATGGGAAAGGGTTGGTAAGCATATGGCACGTTTTGAAGGTGTATATGTGGCCTTAGTTACACCGTTCACGGCAGAGCTGGAGGTAGACCATAAGCGTCTGACCGAGCTGTGCGAGCATCTGATTGCAAGCGGCATTAGCGGACTGGTTCCTACGGGATCGCTGGGAGAATATGCGGCTTTGTCCCCGGAGGAACGGTCGCAGGTTGTGCACACCGTAATTGACGCTGCGGCAGGGCGTGTCCCGGTTGTTGTCGGCTCGGCGGCTCCGTCCACCAAACAGGCGGTGCATTGGATTCAGCATGCGAAGGATGCCGGGGCAGCGGGTGTCATGGCACTGCCGCCCATTAATTACAATCCACTGCCTCACGAAGTAACGGCCCATTATGAAGCATTGTCGGAGGTGGGCTTGCCGATCATTGCGTATAACAACCCCCATGATTACAAGGTTGACTTGACTCCAGATATTCTTGCGGACTTGTCGCGAATTGAAAATATCGTAGCAGTCAAGGAATTTTCCGGTGATGTACGGCGTATTCACGCTATTTTGGATCAGACAGAGCTGGAGGTCATGGTCGGAGTAGATAATCTGGCGATGGAGGGGGCATTATTCGGCGCGACAGGCTGGATTTCGGGGGTACCTAATGCGCTGCCCAAGGAAGGGGTAGAGCTGTTCCGACTTGCGCAGGCGGGAAATATGGCGGAAGCGTCCGCGTTGTATCGCAGGCTGCTGCCGCTGTTCCACTATGATGCCAGCCCGCAATTGGTACAGTCCATCAAATATATGATGGAGCTGGCTGGATTTCCGGTCGGTCCGACACGTCCGCCCAGACTTGCGCTGCCGCAGGCGGATTATGACCGCATTCGGGAAGCATTTGAGGTGGCGGTTCGTCCAAGCGAAGTTTCATCCTGAATGGAGGTGAAGACGATGGAGAGCCGAAATTGGATCGGCGGTGAGTGGCAGAACCCTTCAGGCGAGGAAATGGTGGTTCACAATCCTTCGGCCTTGAAGGAGGAGGTCGGAGTCGTCCATTTTTCAGAAACGGGCGATATTACACAGGCCGGGGATGCGGCACGGCTGGCTCAGGCGGGTTGGGCCGCGTTAAGTCCCGCAGCACGGGGAGTTTATCTGTTCAAAGCAGCCGGGTTACTAGAGGCAGCATTACCTGAATTGGCTGAGCTGGCTAGCCGTGAGATGGGCAAGCCGATTACCGAGATGCGCGGAGAGGTCATGCGAGGTGTCCATCTGCTCCGATACTACGCGGCAGAGGGCGTACGATCCATCGGTACAGTCATTCCTTCGAATGAGCCGGGGGTGCTCCAATACACGAAGCGCATTCCGCTGGGTGTAACGGCAGTCATTACGCCGTGGAATTTTCCGGTAGCTATTCCGCTATGGAAAATCGCCCCTGCACTCTTGTGCGGAAACACGGTCATCTGGAAGCCTGCCGAACATGCTTCATTAACTGCAGTGCGGGTCGCCGAGCTATTCGAGGCGGTGCAGCTTCCGCCCGGCGTACTGAACTTAGTCATTGGGCAAGGTAACCGTATTGGCGATGCCTTACTGGAGCATCCGGTACTGGATGCGGTCAGCTTCACGGGTTCTACTGCTACAGGTTTGGGCATTGCCGAGCGATGCGCGCGCCGTAACATGAAGTACCAGACCGAGATGGGCGGTAAAAATGCCGCCATTGTGCTGAAGGACGCGGATGTAGCACAGGCGGTGGCGATGATTGTTAGCGGAGCTTTCCGTTCAGCCGGGCAAAAATGCACGGCCACCAGCCGGGTGATTGTGGAACAGTCTGTCTATGAGACGTTCACGGAAGCCTTACGCCAAGCGGTGGAAAAAATACAGATCGCTCCGGCGCTTGACCCCAATGCGTATCTTGGACCTGTGGCATCGGCAGGTCAGTATGAGAAGGTCATGTCCTATGTATCACTCGCCCGCCGGGAAGCCGATATTTTAGCCGAAGGTGGAGCCGCCGCCGGGACGGATAACGGATATTATGTGCGTCCGATGGTGGCGACTGGACTTGATTCGTCCCATCCATTGATTCAGGAGGAGATTTTTGGACCTGTGATGGGGGTAATGCAGGCGGACGACTTCGAGGATGCGATTCGACTGTGCAATGATTCTATTTATGGATTAAGTGCCTCTCTATTCACCCGCGATTTGCGGTTGGCTCACCGGTTTCTGGATGAGGCGAACGCCGGTATGGTCCGGGTTAATCAGGAGACGGCTGGTGTCGAATACCAGGCTCCGTTCGGCGGTCTGAAGCAATCCAGTTCACATACCCGGGAACAGGGCCAGGCGGCGCTGGATTTTTATTCAGCGATTAAAACCTGCGCGATCAGCTATGAGTAAGCGGGCGACGGGACGAAGTGAGACGGTTGAGAGCGCATCAGGTCATTTGCTCGTATGTCGCTGTGAAGAAGTGAGTATCGCACAGATGGAGCAGGCCTGCCGCATGGGCGTGGACACCGTGCGCCAGCTTAAAATGGCTACGCGGGTGACGATGGGGGCATGTCAGGGCAGGGTATGCCGACAATTGGTGGAGTCATGGTTTTACAATCAGGTTCCTGCTGCCCGCCGGGAGGCGGAGCTGTTGTCACAGAGGCCTCCCGTACGTCCCGTAACGTTCGGGCAGCTGGCAGAGGGAGGTTCCTTATGAGCCGCATGCGTATTGTAAATCACCCTATTTTGGGACCAAAGCCGGAACGGCGGCAGGTATCTTTTATTTTTGACGGTCGTCCTATGCAGGGATTGGCCGGAGAGCCATTGGCAGCAGCACTGCTGGCCAGCGGTGTCCGTCTGCTGAGAAGGCATGAGGAATCCGGTACGGCCAGAGGTGTATACTGCGCCATTGGGCATTGTAACGAGTGCCGCCTGACGGTCCATCCGTTCGGTACCGTCCGTTCCTGCCTGACCAAGCTGGAGGAAGGTATGGTGGTGGAAACTGGCCGGCAGCTTTCGAATGAAATCACAGGGAGAATTGTGACATGAATGAAATGGCGCATCTCATCGTCATTGGGGCAGGTCCCGCTGGATTGTCCGCAGCGGTATCGGCTGCTGAGCAAGGATTGCCAGTCACGGTACTGGATGAGTTTACAGAGCCGGGTGGACGTATGCCCGGGCAATATCATGAGGAAGGCAGTCAAGGCTGGTGGGTTGGAAAACACGTTTCGGATGAGCTGATTACCCGTTGCAGGGAACTTGGGGTGGACATTCGCTGCGGCGTTTCCGTACATGGTATGGAATATACAACGACGTGGGAAATTTCCACTTCCTGTGGATTGTTCACTGCGGATTACGTATTGCTGGCGACTGGAGCTGCTGAAATTCCCGTTCCGCTGGATGGCTGGACGCTGCCCGGCGTGATGTCCATCGGGGCCGCGCAGGTGATGACCAACGTTCATTACGTTAAGCCAGGAGAGCGAGGCATCATAGTGGGCATGAACGTATTGTCTATGGCGATTGCCCGCGAGCTGTCTGTCGCCGGGGTGAAGGTGGCGGCGATTACACTGCCGTGCGCTAATCCGCTGGCTGGTGCGGCGGCAGATCCGACAGCCTCCGCGAAGCTGCTGCTTCAGCTGTCGGGGCTGGCCCCTGCCGCCTGGATGCGTGCAGGCGGCAGGCTCGCAGCTGCGATGCGGATGGAGAAACTCATCGCGTGCTGCTATCCCCACAGAGGCTTCCGTCTGTGGGATATCCCGATCCGGTTGCGGACAGCAGTGCTGTCCGTCAACGGGCAGGACCGGGTCGAATCTGTGACCCTGATCCACGTTAAACCGGACGGCTCGCCTATTCCCGGCAGCGAGCGCGTCGAACCCGCCGACTTCGTGGCGTTGAGCGGCGGCTTGTACCCGCTCGCCGAGCTGGCGGCGGTAGCCGGATGCAAGTTCGTGTACAGCCCTGAGCTAGGCGGGCATGTTCCACTGCATGGTGAGCGAATGGAAACCTCGCTCAAAGGGCTGTACGTTGCCGGCAATATTACCGGCATCGAAAGCGGGCTGGTCGCGATGGCCCAAGGTCGATTAGCCGCCGCTTCCATGCTCCATGCCGCTGGACTCGGCGGAGCAGGCGGGGAACAGCGGGTGCAGGAGGCGATCTGTGAGGTCCATTTTGCACGCAAGCATGCGCTGATTCAGTTTCATCCCGGCATTACAGAGGCGAGAACGCAGCTGTACCAGCAGTGGGGGCAAACCTCTGGCAGCGGCGCGTAACGGCTCATTGTGTTTGATATGCATGTTTTTATCCCAAATTCGCCTTAAAGGAGGAACGGAAAGTGACTCTTAAAGCAAAAGCCCATATGAAAGCAAGGCCGTTCGCACTGAATGAGGTGGTATTGGCTGAAGGTCCCTTCAAACAGGCGATGGAGCTGAACCGATCTTATCTGTTGGAGCTTCAACCAGACCGCCTGCTGGCGCGTTTTCGGGAATATGCCGGACTTACGCCCAAAGCACCTCAGTATGAAGGCTGGGAAGCGATGACTATTTCCGGTCATACACTGGGACATTACTTGTCCGCTTGCTCCATGATGTATGCTTCAACGGGCGATGAGCGTTTTAAAGAAATTGCACATTACATTACGGATGAACTAGCCGTTTGTCAGGCGGCGCATGGTGACGGATATGTATCCGGTATTCCAGGGGGGAAGGAACTTTTTGAAGAGGTGTCTGCTGGAAATATTCGCTCGAAGGGCTTTGACCTGAACGGTGCCTGGGCACCCTTGTATACACTGCACAAGTTATTCGCTGGCCTGCGGGATGCGCACCATTTGACAGGCTGTGATAAGGCATTAGATGTAGAGCGCAAGCTGGCGGACTGGCTCGAAGGAATTATGAAGCCGATGAGCGATGAGCAGCTCCAGCAGATGATGTTTTGCGAATATGGAGGCATGAATGAGGTATTGGCCGATTTGTATGCGGATACCGGGGAAGAGCGCTACTTGTGGCTGGCTGAATGCTTCTGGCACAAGCTGGTGCTGGACCCGCTTAGCTCGCAGGAAGACTGTTTGCAGGGCATTCACGCCAATACACAGATTCCGAAGCTGATCGGGCTTGCCAAGGAATATGAGCTGACCAATGATACGAAACGCCGGGCAACGGTGGAGTTTTTTTGGGAGCGGGTGGTGGATCATCATTCGTATGTCATTGGCGGGAATAGCTTTGGAGAATATTTTGGCGCGCCAGATGGCTTGAATGATCGCATCGGGCCTCATACGACGGAGACGTGCAATACCTATAACATGCTTAAGCTGACCAATCATCTGTTTCAATGGAATGCTTCCGCCAAGGAAGCGGACTTTTATGAGCGAGGTCTATTCAATCATATTTTGGCTTCGCAGGACCCGGTTCACGGGGGCGTAACGTATTTTCTGTCGCTGGCGATGGGCGGGCACAAGCATTTTGAAAGCAAATTTGACGATTTTACGTGCTGTGTCGGCACAGGAATGGAAAACCATGCGAGCTACGGCAGCGGCATTTATTTTCACGATCACGATAAGCTATATGTCAATCAGTTCATTGCCTCCACGCTGGAATGGAAGGACACAGGCGTTACGCTAAAACAAAATACTTCCTATCCAGATACAGATCATACGACGCTGGAGATTCAATGCGATCAACCTGCCTCATTTATGCTACTCATCCGCTATCCATATTGGGCTGAACAAGGAATTACCATTCGTGTAAATGGCAAGGAGCAATCGGTTGTATCGGAACCGGGCAGCTTTGTCTCTATCGCCAGAACGTGGATTGACGGTGACGTTGTAGAGGTGACGATTCCGATGTCGCTGAGACTGGAGCAGATGCCAGATAACCCGGATCGGGCGGCTATCATGTATGGACCGTTGGTGCTGGCAGGCGACCTTGGACCCTTAGAAGATCATAAAGCCAAGGATTTCCTGTACACACCGGTATTCATCCCCCAAACGGAAAAGCTGGATGCCTGGATACAGCCCGTGGAAGACAAGACCAATACGTTTCGTACCTTGAATGCAGGGCATCCCCGGGATGTGGAATTGTCTCCTCTGTATAAAATGCATGACCGTACGTATTCCGTATACTGGGACATTTTTACCAAGGAAGCGTGGCAGGAGGCGGAACAGGAATATACAGCGGCACGCGAAAAGCTGGCGATTCTGGAGCAGTGCACGATTGATTTTGCCCAACCCGGAGAAATGCAGCCGGAGCGAGATCATAACTTCCAGGGAGATGCTTCGACTCGCACCGGATATGTGAATAACCGACCTTACCGGAATGCGGGAATTGATGGCTGGTTTTCTTTTGATCTGAATACAGATCCGTCTGCTCCGATGCTGTTGGTCATTACCTACACAGCTACGCTGGAAATGCCTAACTGTGGTTTTGATATTTTGATTAACGGTCATCTGCTTGAGCATTTTAGTGAAGGTTTTGATGAGGCCGATAAGTTTTACAACGTTAATGCCGCTATTCCGGCTGCATATCTGGAGGGGAAGGATCAAGCGACAGTGACCTTCAAGGCCAAGCCGGGACAGCGTATTCGCAGATTGTTTGGGCTGAGGATGGTCAACAAGGACGTGTATGAGCAACTCTATCAAGCTGGAAGTTCAGGTATACATGAATGATCTTTGAAATGTTTCGTGAGAGAAAAGTAACGTTTGATTTTTAGTCCGGTATGATTTATGATGTAAGAAATATTGGATGATGCTGGAATAATCCATATGGTGGTATGATCTGATATATTCATAGTTTTATTGCGCGTGAAGCACACGGGCTGTTTCTTCCTTCATAGGGGAGAGGCAGCCCTTTTTTGTTGATATTTTGCGGAAATATAACTTTTTTAAAGAGTCAGTTCTATGATTTAGGGGGAGGGATTGCTCAATAGAGTCTATTTTTTGGAATACTTTATATTAGAAGCTTTTCTTATAGATTTTGTAATAGGGAAACTCTATAATATATAAGTTGTATCCAGTATTTTCCGAAAGTGGGGATGCGATAAGTTTATGAGATTAGAGATGATATACATAGTTTAAAGTTTAAGCTGACAAAGGGGATAGAGAGATGAGTATGAAAAAATGGATGTTGAGTTTGACCGCAGTCACGTTGCTATGGGGGGCGACAAGTACGATTCCAACGACGGAGGCAGCAAGCAGCACCAAACCGATTGAAGTTTTGTTAAACGCGAAAAAAATACAGTTTCCAGATGCCAAACCTTTTCAGGATAGTAACGATTATGTGATGGTTCCGATTCGTTTTGTATCCGAAGCGCTAGGGGCTAAGGTGGGCTGGGAGAAAACAAGCGGTCAATTGGCTGTATCGATTAAAAATGATGCACATGCCGTTAACATGACAGTGGGTCAAAATACCGCTACCGTGGATGGACAGACCAAAACGTATGAGACAAAGATTATTTTGAAGCAAAACCGTACTTTTGTGCCGCTGCGGTTGGTAAGTGAGGGTCTGGGGCAAACGGTGGAGTGGGATAAGATCAGCCGCTGGGTCTGGATTGGGAAGAAGGAAATTGCTGCGCTGGAGGATACAGGGCATCAGGCGGTAAGTATCGAGCCGTATAAAAAGGCGTTCGGCACAATGCCTGGTCTTCTAAACAATGTTGTTGGTCAGCCGTATGACAAAGTGGTGATCTTTAAACTGTCCGACTTGCCTATTAAGTTGTTGCGCGATATTTATTCAGTCGAGCCTTATACGAGTCCAAAGGGAGTTCCATACCTGAAAGTGCGGGCCAAAACAAAATCTACGGCAGGCAGCCTTTTTTACTTGACTAAAAACAAGGATGTGCGCCTTCGCCCTGCACTAGATGAATTGACGCAAGACAATGGAGACGGTACAAAGATGCTCTATTACAAAATATATTCGTATGCTGACGCTAACCTTTATGGCAACAAGGATTATAAAACTTTTAAGCTGCAAGACATTGAGTACATTGGTTTTGATCTTGCATCGAGAGACTACATCCCAATAATGGTTAACCCGTGGAAAGGTAATTAAGAAATGGGGAAAACTGAACGCATTCTGGCCGTATTGCTGGTGGGGGTACTGCTTTTGTTGCAGCTCCCGCCTTTTTCTTTCCCTATCGATAAGGCGGCAGCCGATACAGAAATTACTCCGCTGTCCTACTATGCAGACAAGAATAATCGTTACTTTGTCGGTATGATGTATTTCGATATGTGGAAGAATATCGCAGGGACGTGGGTCACAAACGGTGGTAAACAGCCTGGAAAAGGGATGCATGGTGAGGCTACTTTTACTTACAAATTTAGTTTCCCGGGTAGAAAAATAAAAAGTGTTGAAGCATCACTTTATAAACCTAATGATGAGAACAACAAACTAAACCCTGACTATATCAAATATTTTGAGAAATCTCGTTCTGATAGCTATGAAGAATACGTACGTTACATAAGTAAAGGCACAGTGAAGGACGATATTCGTTCCTACCAAATACAGGGGGTTGGAACGGACTCCACCATTATTCCGATTACAGTAAACATGATGCTTAATGCGGAAGTCATAGCCAAAGATATTAAGGAAGAGAGCTGCCCGAACTGTGCCAAAGAAGTTGAAGCCTGGCGTATCTACCAGCCCATCCTGTTCAAGATCGAACTGGAGAGCAGTCTAATCGTCAAGCATTTTACCACTGATGGTAAATCGCTTAACAACGTATTTACACCAATAGAAGATGAATTAAAAGCTGATCAACCGTATGATTTTACCCCGCCAACCAACCCGAAATATGAGTATGTGGGTTATAAGAAAAGCACGACCGGTAAACCGCCAAGCGGAGATATTTTACCGGGAATTGTACCCGGATTTACCTATGACGGTTCTTTTGAGCAGTTTACCGCTTATTTGTATTACAAAGAAGCTCAGGGCTGTCCTAAGCCTGGAGAAAGCCAAGAGGGAGCACCCTCAGATTGCCAAGATAATGAACAACCAACAAAAGGTGTTGTCTGCTCCCGCCCCGTTCCAGGTCTGCGCTTGGAAACTGCCGAACTGGACCCGACAGTATCTGCCGTTATCAAAGCGGACCAGCGTGGTTGGGAACGATTTGACGTATCCAAAGGTATTCCTACATCTGAAAGCCTATACGGTCATGTGCAAGCGAAGAGATACCTTTTTCAACATAAGTTTGTGAACATGACAGGCCAGTGTACATATACAGTGAACGTAAAACGGGAATATCGGTTGACCTGGCGGCCTAAGAAAAAATCTCGGCGGAGTGAGACCGTGAAGCGAACCTATACTTACCAAATCGTCCGTCCATACTCATATTGGACGATAGATAATTTGGAGGTGTACGGCATTAAGGAGGCTATGCTCCGAAATTATGCGTTACCTAATGAAACAATCACTTTGCGTCCGCAATCCTATACACCCCCTTCCTATATTGCAGCGACTCAGGGCAATTTTTATCCGTCCCCTGCACCCGGGACAGTGGATGGCGGTAGCCGTAGCAAAAACGGTGGCAGCAGCAAGCCGAGTGTACCTGATGACCGTAGTGCACTGAAATCCAAGGCAGAGGGGGCTGTTAAGGAAATCGAAGTGGAAAACGACACTCTAACCTTTGAAAACAAGATCATTATGAATCCGGAGCGCGTTAAGGTGAATGGCCCTAGGCCAGGCGTTATACCCTCTTCCGGAGCGATTGGGCCGGATGTGCTGTACAGTCCGGGTCATGTGATTGATAAGTATAAGATAAATAAGTCCAATACGCCCAGCAGCGGTGACATCACTTACGCTATTCTCAAAGGAAATATCAATGGAGGTGCGGATAAAACGTTTCCGATACAGGGAATTAATACGGTGACTGTTCACACTCCCGTAGTGAATCTGTCTAAAGTGTCGGACGATGCTGCTCATAACCAGAAAACCCAACCTACGAAAGGACGATCCGCGCTTATTTTGGAGCGCCCTTTCCGGGTGACGATCTCGACAGCAGGCCCACATTTAAATATTCCTGGCTATGGTGATCGGGAGTATGCCAAATATGTACGAACCAAGCAGGTGCGATTTCCGTTCGATGTCTACGACAAAGGGAAGACACAATTTTATCCGCGGGGTACCTGGATCGACATTCCGGTGCAGCAGCTCGACACAGACTTTTATTTGCCCGTATGGGTGGATGAAGGCAACTATACAGTTGAGTTCCGTACCATTGCCGAAAATGCACCGGACGGGTTCACCGAACAACGCCATGCCAACACGGATATCGCCCATCATGTTGCCAATGATGTGGTGAATATTGAGGTCATCGGACGGATGTACGATTTTCATATCACGGATATTGCCGATTACCATTGGGAGCGGGTGTTTCGGCAGCGAAAAGGAAGCTCGACGCATAGTGGCCTGTCCTATTGGACGGGGCTTGGCAATATTGACGGGTTGCCTAGAGGGAACCCGGAGCCATTCACCTTGCCTGTTCGTCCCGGCAGTCACCCATATGAAGGTTATGCAAATGTGGCGGTCAAGACAGGCTATCATTTCAAGTTTGACCTCAAAACCAAAGGCAATATGTTTAGCGCCAAGGACGGTATTCGCATCACGCCATCGTTCTATTGGGTGAGCAAAGATGGGCGACAGCGGGAAGAGGTGGATCTGTATACACATTCCGGCAGTCGAAAATTTATCCGTTTGGGATCGGCGGAGGACCGGGAAAAGCGATATGTTATTTTGAATGAACGGCTACGCAATGTGCCGATGGAGGAAATGCAGGACACGTCAGCCTACCAATACAAGCATGAGCTGAGTGAAGCACAGCAAAGCCAGTTGACACTGGAACGTTATGTCTCCCTGTATGCCCACCGTATTGCACGCAGCAAGACCTGGATTGGACGTTACGACTGGCTGGTACTGCCTGCGGCTGTGCGTACCTTGATTGGTCCGAAGACAGACCTGCCAGATGGGGTCAACGTGGATCGCGCTAATGCGTCGATTCAGCGCTGGTATGGTGAATATAGCCTGCCTGCTGATGTGTACGCAGTCACCAAAGGCACGGATTTGCGCGAGGTCAGTCGCCGTCAGGAGCTAAACGAGCATACAGATATATTCAAGAAAACGGGCTTTATCGTCGTCCGCTTTAATGTGGAGTCACTGCGTCAGGGGGACACCGAGCATCCGCATTTACAGTATATAAATGGTCCGCTATTGAACCAGTGGCAACTGGAGGGTTACCGCCGAGAGATAAAAGACCCGTACGGGCATACCTTTCATTTACAGGATGGGGATGTAGTATTTTATCATGCGGATCAGTCCAGTCGGGACGATTTCAGTTCATTTGTCCCTCACTAGCTTGCAGTAATCAAGACGAATCCTAATCCATAACTAGCGCGAAAAATACGAAAACGGACAATGGAACAATCCACTGTCCGTTTTTTTTATGCCTAAGTTTTTCATACGTTATAATAGACCGATATATCTGGGCTTTTTTTACGGAGAACAAAGGAACGGCTAAACAAAGGAATGATTGAATTGAAGGAGTGATCATGGTGGATGAAAAGGATTGTTTAATGTTGTGCTACATTGCAGAAGAACAGAGCATGAAACGTGCCGCCGAACGTCTATATATTACACAGCCTGCCTTGACCTACCGTCTGAACCAATTGGAAAAGGAGTTCGCTGTACCTCTCATTGTACGCGGGAACAGAGGAACGAAGCTGACCATGGAAGGGGAGCGACTGGTGGAGTATGCCAAACGGAATTTGAGGGAACTGACCGAATTAAAAGAAGCTGTCATTCACCTGAGAGGGGAAGTAAAAGGTACGCTGCGCTTGGGGATTTCAAGCTATTACGGACATTATCGGCTACCGCCGATTCTTAAAAGCTTTAAAGATATTTATCCTGACGTGCAATTTTCAGTCACCTGCGGACTCAGTGCGGAAATCTATGAGATGCTGCGCGGGGATGAAATTCATCTGGGTGTTATCCGCAATGATTACCCTTGGTCTGAGGGAAAGCATCTTCTTCATGAGGAGCATATCTGCGTGATCTCCAAAGAAGCTGTAGAGCTTGAGCAATTGCCGGAGCTTCCAATGATTCGTTATAAGGACCCGGGGAAGCCGCAACTTTCCGGTCATATGTATTCCTCGTTCAACGAATCGGTACAGGCATGGTGGAGTGAGAGAATAGGCCGTGCACCACGAGTTTCTATGGAGGTGGATAGCTACGAAACCTGCAAGGAAATGGTTCGGCACGGACTGGGATATTCAATCGTACCCGAAATATTTATCTCTCCCAAGGATGAACTGTATGCATTTAATTTGATTCGTAAAAATGGAGATTCTGTCCTGCGTAGAACATGGATGTTGTATAAAAATAAATCCAGCCGTCCTATGGCAGTGGAAAGATTTGTAGAATGGATGCTCCAGTCTTGAGGCTGTAAATACATTGAATATACGTAATTAATGGTGAAAAATAGCGTATATCAAGGACAAACATGTCATATATAAAATAATTTTAAGGATAAAGCCAAAAAATATTAAATTTACTTCACTGGTCTTCGCTTATACAATGTTGAATATTGGTTGTATAATTATTCGTTATTGCGAATGAAAGGCGGTATTCCATTGATGGATTTAACAACGAACGGACATAATGGCAGAACGTCATCCCATGAAGAGATTTTGAAGGCTGTAGATGCAAAGGATCATGAGTTGCGGGGGCTTGCCCGAACAATACATACCCATCCTGAATTGAGCTTTCATGAATATCAGGCTCAGGGATGGCTCACGAGTACACTGGAGCAAGCTGGTTTTGCTGTGGAAAAGGGGATTGCAGGACTGGAAACCTCCTTCCGCGCCGAATGGGAAGGGAAGCCCGGCGGACCGACAATTGCTTTGCTGGCAGAGTATGACGCACTTCCGGTGATCGGACATGCCTGCGGTCACAATCTGATCTGTACCGCATCGGTCGGAGCAGCCATAGCCCTAAAAGAAGCGATACCGGACCTACCCGGACGTATTGTGGTATTGGGCACACCCGCCGAGGAGGAGGGCGGCGGCAAAATCATGATGTGCGAGCATGGTGTGTTCGACGGCGTGGACGCCGTGATGATGGTGCATCCACAGAATAAAACGATGGTTTTACGCGGGGGACTGGCCTGCGTGGACGCCACCTTCACGTTTCATGGCAAGCAGGCTCATGCTGCATCCTCCCCGGAGAAAGGCATTAGCGCGCTGGATGCTATGATCAATGCCTTTGTGGCGATTAATTCGGTTCGCCAGTTCGTTACCAGCGACGTACGTATCCACGGCATTATTACCAAAGGCGGGGATGCTCCCAATGTCGTGCCGGAGCTGTGCGAGGCTGTGTTTATTTTACGGGCGCAAACCGTCGTCGGTCTGGCTGAGGTGAGGGACAAGGTGTATCGTGCTGTTCGTGCGGCGGCAGAAGGTATGGGCGCGACGGTGGATATTGTCGAGGGGCTTATTTATGCGGAGCGCAATACCAACAAGAAGCTGGCGGCTTTGTTCCAGAGCAAGTTGGAGCAGCTGGGTTTGGAGGTTCACGAGCCGCCTGCGCAGGGAGGGATCGGCTCGTCGGATATCGGCAATGTCAGCCAGATTACTGCAGCGATTCATCCTTATATCCGATTGGGTGACGCGTCCACGCACACGCCGGAATTCGCCCGGCTTGCAGGAGCAGAGGAAGGCATGATTGAAATGAATTATGCCGCCAAAGCGCTGGCGCTGACCGCTTATGATCTGGTAACCGATCCGGTGGCTTTGAGAGAGGTACGGACTGAATTTGAACAATGGCAAGCGTTGAGAAACGGGGGAGCATCCGAATGAGTAGCAACACGACCGTACCGAGCGGTCCGAAGAAATGGCTGAAAATGCCGCACACCTTTGTCATTCTTATTTTTCTGACCTTAGTGGCTGGAATATTGACTTATGTCGTTCCCGCTGGAGAGTTTGAACGGGTTAAAAATGAAACGACCGGCAAAACGCTGCTCGTTCCCGGTTCGTACGCTCATGTCGATCCGAATCCGGTTACGCTGTGGGACATCCCAAAATCCATCGTATCCGGTCTAGTCGATTCGGCTGATGTTGTCTTTTTCATTCTAATCATTGGCGGTGTCTTTCAGATTATTACTTCCTCGGGCACAATTGAGGCGGTGACCGGAAGAGTTGCGAGGTCTTTTTCCAACAAGGGGTTATGGGTCATTCCCGTGTTTATCACCTTGTTTTCCGTAGGTGGTTTTACCATGGGAATGTCCACTGAGGTGATGGTATTCGTGCCGATTGGTATTGCCATCGCCCGGGCGTTGAAATTTGATGCGTTGACGGGTACAGCCATGATTTCGCTGGGAGCCTCCTGCGGGTTTACCGCCGGGCTGCTGAACCCGTTTAATGTCGGATTGGCACAGGCGATTGCGCAAATTCCTATTTTTTCAGGGCTGTGGCTTCGTGCCATCCTGTTGGTCATCCTGATCGTTATTACGAGCTTATATATTATGCGTTATGCCAGTAAAGTGAAGAAAAGCCCGGAAAGCAGCCTCGTTTACGAATTGGAAAAGAGCGCTGAAGACAAGCCGGTGGATCTATCCAATCTGCCTTCCATACAGCTTAAGCATATCCTGATCATTTTGACCGTTATAGTAAGCTTCGCGATGTTAATCTGGGGAGTGTCCAAAAAAGATTGGTGGATGGAGGAACTGGCTGCCCTGTTTCTTTCGATGGGAGTCATTTCCGGCTTTTGTGCAGGCTACGGGCCAAGTCGCATTGCGACAGAGTTTGCCAAAGGGGCCAAAGATATCACCTATGGTGCCCTGATCATTGGTTTTGCACGTTCCATCGTCGTCGTGCTGGATCACGGCAATGTGATTGATTCAATCGTTAACAGCCTTGCGATCATGGTGGGACATCTGCCGGAATCCGTGCAAGTGCTGGGTATGTATGTGTTCCAAAATGTCATGAATGTATTTATTACCTCCGGTTCGGGGATGGCAGCGACGACGATGCCCATTATGGTGCCGCTGTCCGATCTGTTGGGTATTACACGGCAGACCACAGTCCTTGCATTCCAGTTGGGAGATGGATTTTCGAATATGATTTTGCCTACTTCCTCTGCCTTAATGGGGAGTTTGGCGGTGTCGGGTATTCCATATCAGAAATGGGTTCGCTTCTTTTGGCCGTTACTGGCCGCCTGGTTCGTACTGGGTGCAGTATTCGTGGTTGTAGCTCAAATTATTGGGTATCACTAAAATATAAAAGGAAAATTAGATATATATTGAGTCCTCAGTATGCCGTTAACAGGCTTGGTGAGGGCTGTTTTATTTGGAATGAGTAAACAACACGGTTTTGTGTAGAGAAATCCTCGGATATTTAAACGCGTTTGGGGGAACGGCAAAACTATAATAATAGGGAATTTAATTTATGTAAGCGCAATCATTTCAGGTATTTGCTTGTCATCACAATACATTCGAGGAGGACGACCTGGATGGCTCAAGGGAAAGGCGCATGGCGAAAGGGAAGCTTGACCGCCGCGTTGGCAGCGATGCTGGCGATGACGGGGACGACTGGAGGAGTGGCTGCGGAAGACTTGTCCGAACCGACGCTGCAGGCGGAATCAGCAATCGCAGTTGTACAGAACCGTAGCGGCAGCATTCAGCTGGAAAAGCTGGATCGCGGACTGGTAGCTGCGGTAACGCAGGAGGGGGTATTTTTAAGCTGGCGGTTATTGGCTCAAGAAGTGAACGGTTACGGTTCAACGGGGCTGACAGGAGCGGACTTTAACGTATATCGTGACGGTAAGAAGATCGCGACAGTGACCGACAGTACCAACTATGTGGATAAGGAAGGGAATGGGAAATCGGTATACAGAGTAGCTTCAGTCGTTAATGGGCGGGAAAAGGATCGTAGCGCCAAAGTGAAGCCATGGCAGCAGGGTTACTATGAACTTCCTCTCCAAAAGCCTGCCGATGGCGTAACACCAGCAGGTGAATCCTATACTTATTCGGCCAATGATATGAGTGTGGGAGATGTGGATGGAGATGGGCAATATGAATTTTTTGTAAAATGGGACCCGTCGAACTCCAAAGATGTATCTCAGAAGGGGTATACCGGAAATACGTATGTCGATGCGTATACGGCCGAAGGCAAGCTGTTGTATCGGATTGACCTGGGCGTGAATATTCGATCAGGTGCGCATTATACACAGATGATGGTGTACGATTTTGACGGCGATGGTAAAGCCGAGCTGATGTTCAAAACGGCTCCAGGGACCAAAACGATTTCTTTTGATAAGAAGGGCAAGCCGAAAAAAGAAAAATATATTACTCTGCCACGTGAGGATCGCAAAGCAGGGATTACACATGAGGACGATTACCGTTTGAGTCGCTCGGATTATTATGAGCATGTGGTGAACATGTTTATGAACTGGACGAAGCATGAAGAAGTGGTCAAGGGACAATGGCCTGCTACGCTGGAGGAATGCTTTGGTATCGCTCCGAAGTACAATTATCCGTTATCCCGAAAGGATGCGGAAAGCCTGACAGACTACTTTATGGACGTATACGCACCTTCACGGAGCGACAAAAACAAGCTTAGAGAGTTCGAGGGCTTCATCGTCGATGGACCGGAGTATTTGACGATTTTCAAAGGGAAAACGGGAGCTGAGCTGGATACCATCCGCTATGAGCCGGAGCGTCATGACGATGGCCTCATGTGGGGAGACTACGCCATGGCCCGAATTGAACCCGCCAATCGTGTAGACCGCTTCCTGGCAGGTGTGGCTTACTTGGACGGACGCAAGCCGTACGCCGTATTCGCACGCGGCTATTATACGCGTTCCACTTTGGCCACCTACACATGGGATGGTCGCCATCTCCAAAAACATTGGATGGTGGACAGTGGCTGGACACCGATGACCAATCCATTTAACGATAGTCCGCACGGGCGTGATGGAACGGACCCGAAATTTGGCACCTTGACCACACAGGGAGCGCATTCTTTGAGCGTGGTGGATGTGGACGGTGACGGCAAGGACGAAATCGTATACGGTTCCGCCACGATTGACCATGATGGCAGCCTGTTGTACAGCTCATTTGATGTCATGCCTCCTGAAAGCGCAACTCCAGGTCAAACCGCCAGATTGGGACATGGCGATGCGCTGCATGTGACCGATATTGACCCGGATCGCCCCGGCAAAGAAATCTTTATGGTACATGAAGGTGGCACCTACGCTCCATATGGCTATTCTTTGCGGGATGCCAAAACGGGTGAAATCATTTACGGCGCATATTCCGGCAAGGATACAGGTCGGGGAATGGTCGGTGACATAGATCCGGATCAGCGAGGTCTGGAGACGTGGGCCATAGGCCTGTGGACCGCAGCGGGTAAACAGCTGGATACGAAGATGCCAGGTACCAATATGAGTATCAAATGGGCAGCTGATATGACCACACAAATCGTAAACGGTGCAATTGATGTAACCCCAACCATTGAGGATTGGAAACGAGGTACATTGATGACCGCCACTGGAACCAAAACGAACAACTATACGAAAGGAACTCCATCGCTGGTAGCCGACATTTTCGGAGATTGGCGGGAGGAAATGCTCGTCCGCACAGCGGATAGCTCAGCAATCCGTATCTATCTGAGCACAGAGCCTACGACGCATAAATTGTACACGTTGATGCATGATCCGCAATATCGCACGGATGTGGCGCGTCAAAATACCGGGTATAACCAACCTTCCTATACGAGCTTTTACTTTGCGTCCGATATGGATTGGGCGAATGTACCGATTCCCAAGCTCTACACGCCAAAAGCCTTGATGGAGGAAGAGAGCAGTGATGAGGTGGATGAGGCAAAGACAGCGGAGGTAGATGAAAAAGAAGTCGATGAAACGAAAATCGATGGGGCGGAAATAGATGCGAAGGAAATAGAGGGAGAGCCAGTAGTTCCAGTAGTTCCAGCAGAGGATTTATAAACCAATAGCTGAAGACTAAGATCTATTTCGGCGTATAAATTAGTTAATGGATTTAGAAAAAGGCAAGCCTCTGGATGATTTAGGGGTTTGCCTCTTTGCTTTCTTAGAGCTTTCACAGTAGAGGTAGCTCTATCCAAGGTCTGTATTGATGGTTAGAAAAGCCGTAATAGTGAGGGAAACGCTGAAAGTAGCCGAGAGGACGGAACGATTGAGAAAAGCGTCAGCGGTCGCATACCACCCCAAATATAAAAGAACCATCGATGTCAGGAGGACTTCCCCAACACTGATGGTTCTCATTACAGAAAATCACATTTAGTTCCAACCGTGATTATCTGGTGAAAAAGTTGTGAAAGATCCTGTGTTGCTGCTGGTAAAGCCACTTAGGGGGACAATACTAACGAGAGCGAATATCACCATCACAGATACTAACGCCTTCTTCATGCTTCAACAGCTCCTTACAAAGATTTTGATACTGCTCTGTTTGCTTATTTGAAGCATACTGCCGATAAACCTCAAATAGTACAACAAACTTTTTAAAGTCCGCATCATTAATCATATTATAAGATGTTAAAAACAGTAAAATAAGCTGTACAGAATCTTGATACCTTTGATGTTTAGCATAGTAAATAGCCTGATGATACAAGAATCTAAAATAGTGAGTTCTATTTGTAGCATCTTCGAGATTTCCAAAATCCTCGATTTTTTCTGAGAATTTTTCAAGTAGATCATCTATATTAACCGAATGAAGCGAAGCTGTCTCCATGATCGTGACGAGTCCGGGTAATAACTCTTCCGGATTATCTTCTAAAAATTGAATATACTCAGGTAGCACGCTCAATTTTCCAGACAGCAGATCATTCGTATACAGATTTGCTTTAGCAAAAAATTTGAATCGATCGACTTCTTCCCAGCCGATTTTGTCCAACCCCGAAAACCAGCCCAATTCCGAATACTTCAAAATATACTCTCTGGCCTGATCGTACAAACCGAGTTTTTGAAGAGCCGTTCCCTTGGCCAGATAGCTAAACCCGTAATAGAATACCAAAGGCCGTTCTGCCTTAAAGAGATAAGGTAATTTTTGCAAGCTTGCTTCTTGCGCTTCGTTATACATTTTCTCAGCAAGGCTGTGCAAATGATCGGCTATGGCCAATATATCTTCCCAGGCATGTTGAGAGAACCGCAAATGAAGTAATTCAATACATTTATCCAATCTATGATGATCCGTTAATAAATAAGTAGCGTCTTTCCCTTCCAAAACTTCTTCCATCCAACTTCCTCCCATAGTTTTTTTCGTAATATGGAGTATGTTACACCAAGATGTGAGTTCCAGAAATTATAACAATCTAATACAAATATAGTCATTTTCTGTCCAGTGGTCAATTTTTTCTTACATAAATGCTAATTTTTTGTATCATCTGATATGATAAAAGATTTATTCAAACTACGATATGACCTAAAAAAATAAAACAAAGAAGCCCCAGACCGACGACGAAGGTCTGAAGTTCTCTTTGTTTTGATCAGCTATTATTTTGCGTCCGAAGGCAATGAACCGGCTACGCCCCATACTTCCACATTAACTTTGTTTGAACCACCACGGAACTGAATTGTATATCGTCCGGAACGCATAGCATCAGCACTTCTCCAAACAGTTTCACTGTTTTTGCTGATTGTCTGGCCGTCAACATACGCTTTACCAGAATCATTGTGTTCTACAGTAAAATCAACTGGGGCATTTGCATAGTTTCTAATGCGCAATTTAACATACCCGAAACCCTTAGGAACCTCGAAGCTGCCTGGTGCAGTTGCACTTCCCCCTACAGTAAAGTTAAAGGAATTTCCCACGCTTTGAGGAGTTATAACATGGTCGCTAGTAGTTGTTGTACCAGCATCTTGGGTCGCAGTAGTGGATGTATTTGCAGTATCAGTTACAGCATCTGAATCCCCAAAGATCGCACTGGGCACGGCAATAGCTCCTCCCAGCAAACCTAAAGATAAGGCTGGCGCAATTAAATGCTTTTTCTTCATTGATTATTCCTTCCTATATTTGTATATAACTGCCACCTCATTATACCAAAAGATTCCACTTAATGTAGTGTTTCGACAAGTAAATTAGTAATATAGCATTAAATATATTATTTATTTCCATATTAATCCTGAATTTAATTGTTCGTACTTACTCAAAAATCTGTCTGGATCTCCAGGACTTATTTGGCTCGTTTTACTCCGAAAATCCGAACAATTTCCCAGACAGTTTATTTGGATGAATAAAAAAATGGAACAATGCTTTCATATTACCAGAGCATCGCAAGCGCATTAATGAGTTTTATCACCCAAAACGATGTTCTCCAACCTGTATTAAGCTCTGATCAATTAGAAGAACTAAATTATGCTGTACTTCAATATTTTGATTGTGCGTTGTGTCGTAGCGATTACCTATTATCTGCAGAAAGCTAATTCATCACATCACTGGTACTTTGATAAAGTGTGACCTTATCAGCCTTAGCTCTACAGTATCATGACACTCATCCTAATCCAGATTTTGATGATTGCGTTACGATAGTTGCAGCGGGAGCTAAAATAGGAGCTACAAGTGGTCTTTGGTTGCTGCAGCGGGTGCGGCACTAGAGACAGGTGGCAGAGTACCGCAGCACGGATGGCTTGTAGAATGTTAACGGGATCTGTTCAAGGCGTGATGTATACGGGGCCTGAGCATGGACGGAGAAAGCAGGAACGAACCGTAGAAGTCGTTTATTATTCCAATAAGCAATTTTGCAATATTTTCGGCAGAATTAAACGTTTTGACCCCATTCGAAGATCCTACTAATTGGAAAGTTCAGACGGTAACGTTCGCAAAACTCACTTTATCTGATTAAGGATGTTCGACTTCAGTGAACTTCTCACTGTAAAATCGCTTGTATATTTATATAAAAAAAGAGACAGTCATGTAAACGACTGTCTCTTCTATCCTCAGCGTAACCGACTACTTGACCAACCAGCTGCCTGAAAAGAGCGACCGCGCACCAGGTTTCCAGGCGAAACTGCAACATGCAGCGAGTGCCAGACGGCCGGTAAGCTGTTCCGGATACAACAGCGATTGGAGCAACGTTCCGTTCGCGGAGCGTCGTCAGAACATCTCTTTTACTCTCACCATCTATTGCAATGTCGGAGTTGACTCTCTAAATATCGGCTCTGTTCTGATATGCGTGATCTGATAAGGTCTAGAAGGATTTTTGACCCGCGCCAATAGCATCTCAGCCGCCGTAATGCCCATTTCGTTGTTGTAGATATGCACGGTGGATAAATGAGGTTCCACAATCCGGGATTCAGGAGCGTTATCAAACCCAAACACGGCAATATCGTCAGGAATTTTCAAGTTTTTATTTTTGAGCGCTTTCATGACACTGACGGCAATAAAATCATTGGCGCACACGAACGCAGACGGTAGCACGTTCATGCCTTCCAATTGTTTATCCATCCAATCCGACTCGGAGAAAAAATTCCGGTCCTGATCGACGATACAGCAAGATAAATCCACATGTAGACCTGCTTCGATTAAAGCTCTGTTATATCCAACCCACCGCTCGTTGAAGCTTTTGCAATGCTTATAATCCCCAGCAAACCCGATCCGCGTAAATCCACGATGAATCAGGCTTTTGGTGACAGAATAAACGCTATGTTCATTTTCCATCAGCAATAAATCCGCTTTCAAATCAGGATAAGAAATGTCCACAGAACAATCAATAAAGATCGTGGGCAGTCCCAAATCCGTAATAAGCTCACTATATTGTGGATCAAACATTTCAATACAAATAATTCCATCCACCTTGGAGGCTTCAAAATTATTAGGAAGCGTTCCTGCATGGATTTCATTTTCCCGCACAATATGAATCGACAGATTATACCCTTCTGCGCTTATTCTTTTCTCCAAACCACTGATGAGTAAGGAGCCAAAATGTGAGCTGTTCGGCAGATTACATGTGACCAGGGCAATGTTACCTTGATTTTTCGGGATGATGCTCTCCGTTTCCACATAGGCAAATTGCTTATATTTAAGTTCTATCGCTTTTTTAATGACCTTGTTCCGAGTATCAACCGGGATGCTATCATTACCGTTAATCGCTTTGGACGCGGTATTTCGAGAGATTCCCAAAGCGTCAGCAATGTCTTGAATGGTGACTTTTTCTTTCTTCATAGACAGGTTCCACCTTCACTAATAATGGATTGCCTGAGAGGTACAGTTGCCTCTTACAGCTCTCCGTTTAGACCTTAAATGTATAATAGTTCGCATGAAATAGCAATGTTTGCATTACAAACGAACAAATAATATTTACATTTGTAAATCTTGTTTGGTAACTTATATTTATCTCCATCGGATCGACAAATAAATTTAAATCCAATCTTATATAAGCTGGACAAAAAAAGTGCGCATGGGAAACAGAGAGGACAGATCCATGCTGTATAAGTAAAGCGGTCATTGTTTATGGTTAACTTTTAAAGTTGGATTATATACTATATCGGTTATCATTTCTTCTTACAGAAGCATAATTTATTAATGCTATATTTAGTCAAATGTCAATTATTTTTTTACAAAAAACATTGACGAATGACATTTCGATTTGGTAAATTGAAGATGAAAAATGTAAGCCTTTTCAAATTTGTTGTACAGGCGATTTATTACAGATTGGGGGAATTGCGAGTATCAGAAAAACAGGAGATGCTCGTCGGTTATGCTTCTGATACGCAGGAAGTATATGTAGACCGGACACGGTCAGGCTGTTCGGATTTCCATGAAGACTTTGCGGGAAGACACGCAGCCTCACTGGAAACAGTAGAAAACCGATTGGACATTCATATCTATGTGGATCGTTCGCCGTTGAAATGAGACGTTCTCCATGAAGATCTAAACAGCGGATTTTCCAATTATTTTGTAGTGGATGCGCGGTGTTGATCCGTACTAGAAGGTAGGGGGATGAAGGTGGAGTTTACTAACACGCGAACGAACCTGACCAATTGGCAGATTAAGGGACAGGGGCACAAAGAAGATAACATCCAGGGACTTTTGCTGAGGTCGGAGCCGCAGGAAAATGTGATGGCTATGTCCGGAACAACGTCTCAGGATTTTACTTTTGAGGCGGATGTGATGGTCACAGACACACAGGCGGATGCTACGCTAGTATTCCGTTCCAGTGAGGACGGGTGGTCTTCCTATATGCTCCAAATCGTGCCGGCTGCCGGATTGTTGCGGTTGCGGGATGCTGCCGGGGATATTGGAAGACTGAAAGAGGAACGTCAGGTCAATTTAAAAAAAGGAGCTATTTATCATCTTAAGGTGAGCGTAGAGGGCTCCCATCTTAAAGTGTTCTGGGATGAGGGATATAAGCCGATTATAGATGTGGTCGATACGACTTATACATCAGGATATTTGGGGCTGAATGTCTGGAATGGATCGGCGTTATTTCAGAACATTCAAGTCAGTGATATGGATACGAATCTAAGCGGACCGCTCCTGATCCGTGGAAAATGGCAACCTGACCTGAAAGGGCAAAGGGCTGAGGGAACAAGTGCAGAAGATGCATTGAAAATATATGGCTCCGCAGCTACAGACCTGGTGCTGGAAGGCGGTGTGACGCTGAATCCTTCTGAACCGGGAATGGAAGCAGGACTATTTTTCAGAGGGAGTCAGGATGGGAAAAATGGATATGTTGCTTCTGTGCAAGGCGAAGGCAATCAGGTTCGCGTACAACTGAAGAAGGCGGACGGAACGTTGATTACAAAGTCGGCGCAGACATATCAGGGTGGGTTCAGCAGCAAACACCACTTGGAAATCATCGCTCATGGAGAGCGGATTCAGGTATTTATAGATGGATATACTCCTGCGGCAATTGATATCATGGATAGCAGCAATACCAACGTCTTTGCAGGCTTGAAAGTGACCGGGGGAACTGCTTATTTTCAGGATATCTACCTTACCTCTGTCTCGAATTACTATACAGAAAAATATCGCCCGCAGTATCATTATTCTCCTGCCAGAGGCTCGGCGAGCGATCCGAACGGATTGGTTTATTTCGAGGGGGAGTATCACCTGTTCCATCAGGATGGTGGACAATGGGCGCATGCGGTCAGCCAGAATTTGCTGGATTGGAAAAGGCTTCCGTTTGCATTGAAGTGGAATGATCTTGGTCATATCTGGTCAGGCTCGGCTGTAGCCGATCTAACCAATACTTCCAGCTTGTTCGGTGACTACGGAGGAGCAGGGCTGATTGCCTATTACACTTCCTTCAATCCCGATCAGCTCAAGGGCAACCAGAGAATCGGCCTTGCTTACAGCACAGACCGGGGACGTACATGGCAATACCCGAAAGACCGTCCAATTGTAATAGAGAACCCGGGCCAAAGTGAAAACGATCCTGGCCATTGGGATTTCCGTGATCCTAAAGTAGTGTGGGATGAAGTCTATCAGCGCTGGATTATGGTAGTGTCGGGAGGCGATCATATCCGTTTTTTTACCTCCACCAGCCTAATAGATTGGCGCTGGACGGATAACTTTGGTTATGGTGATTATATACGTGGTGGAGTATGGGAATGCCCGGATCTATTTCAGCTTCCGGTAGACGATGGTAATACTTCTAAATGGGTGCTGATGATTAGCACTGGAGCCAGCACAAACACTCAAGGCTCGGATGCGGAATATTTTATCGGTGAACTGACGTCTGATGGCAAATTTCAAAACGATCATTCACCGGGGAAGGTGTTGAAAACCGATTGGGGCAAGGAATTCTACGCCTCAATGTCCTTCTCCGATGTACCCGACGGGCGGCGTATCATGCTGGCATGGATGACGAATTGGGACTATCCGTTCAGCTTTCCGACTTCTCCCTGGAAGGGACAGTTTAGCATCCCGAGAGAGTTATCGCTAAAAACAACTCGTGAAGGCATCCGTTTGATACAGCATCCGATATCCGAGCTGACTTCGCTGCGTTCCCGTTTATTTGCGATAGAAAATCAAAGTGTCACGGAATCTTATCCGAATATACTGGAAGGTTTGGATGCAGGTGCCTATGAGATTGAAGCGGTGTTCGAACTGCCTTCTGTTGGGGCTGCTTCAGCATTCGGGTTTTACGTGCGGGATGGCGGTGAGCAAAGAACGGCGGTCGGCTATACAACAGACATACAACAAATGTTTGTAAACCGTGCTGATTCAGGGCTTACAGATTTCTCTACTCTATTTTCAACGCTTCATAAAGCATCACTTGCACCTATCGGAAATCGAATCCAAATGCGTATATTTGTGGACGAATCCTCGGTTGAGGTGTTTGGGAATGATGGAGAGGTCGTATTTTCGGAGATTATTTTGCCCGATTCGGCGCGAAGAGGGATGGGCTTTTACACCCAGGGTGGTGAGGTGAAGGTTGTTTCCCTCCATGTTTATGCCTTGCGGAACAGCTGGAGGCTACCAGATGCTTCGTCTGCCAGTGTGATCATGGATCACACTTATGTGGAGCTTGCGAGGGAGCAGACGAAGCGTCTGTACGCGAGTGTGGAGGATGAGTCTGGAGAAAAAGAAATCTTGCTGATTTGGGTTTCTAACAATCCTGAGATTGTAAAGATCAATGCGTCCGAGGACGGGAGTGCGTTAATGGAGGCAGTTGCCCCGGGAGAAGCTGTTGTTACGGCTTCCGATTCGGAGGATAAGGTCCGCGGTAGTACCTTGGTTAAGGTGCACGGTGGGGTGTTTCATACCAACCTTACAGGTTGGAAGCCGGATGTTTCCGCATCGCGGTGGATCGTGACAACGGATGGGATACGAGGAAGCTATATCAGCGATGCGAATTATATGGCTGCTGAGCAGGCGGAAGATTTTACGTATGAGGCTGATATGAAGCTGCATGGAAATGGAAGTGCTGGATCCATGATTTTCCGCGCCAATGCTGACGGATCGAGTGGCTATTATCTGAATTTGGACCCCAATCTGAAATCGATTCGCCTATTTTTTAAAAAAGAGGGTCAATTTGAGGAGCAGCAGGTGCTTGCCAAGGTTCCAAGATTCGTTCTGCCGGAAATGTTTCATCATATTAAAATCGTGGCAGAGGGCCTGCGCATTCGCATTGACGTAGACGGTGAGCAGGTCATCGACCTGGAAGATAGTACGTTCGCCGAGGGGCATGTGGGTGTGAATGTATTTGGAGGGCAGGCGTTTTACCAACATGTAAGGATCGAGCCAATTTGAATTTCTTATTTCAAAAGGAGAGCCGTCTTAACGGACTCTCTTTTTTTACGTCTTGATGTTATTGAGAATATATAATGTAACCGCACACATGTAAATGGTATGACATATTACCTAACGTAAAATTTGACACATATGTGAAATGAGGATAAATGTCAGAGATTTCATGGAGAAGCGAATTGACTGGATTTGTCCCTGTCTCTAAGATGTAATTATATTCCAGACAATAACAGAGATTTGTGTAAGGGAATATAACGTGGAGAGGAGGGAATGAATGGACTCTTTAGCTGATCTCTCGGAAACCCCCTTAGCATTGGAAACCCTCAGACGACATCCCTGTTATAACGAAGAGGCACATCGCTATTTTGCGCGCATTCATCTTCCAGTAGCCCCGGCATGCAATATTCAATGCCATTATTGCAACCGCAAATTCGATTGCGTCAATGAAAGCCGTCCCGGCGTTGTTAGTGAACTGCTCACGCCGGAGCAGGCGGCGAGCAAGACCTATGGCGTAGCGGCACAGCTGATGCAGCTGTCCGTTGTCGGCATTGCGGGACCTGGAGATCCGCTGGCCAATGCGGAGGCAACCTTCGATACCTTCCGCCGGGTCCGTGAGACAGTTAAGGATGTCATATTCTGTCTCAGCACGAATGGCCTTACCTTGATCAGGCATATCGACAGGATTGTAGAGCTGGGTATTTCGCATGTCACGATCACGATCAATGCTGTAGATCCAGTGGTGGGGAGCCGCATTTATGGATGGGTCTACGATGAAGGAAAACGCTATGCAGGAGAGGAGGCCGCGCGGCTGTTGATTGACCGCCAGCTGGCAGGCTTGAAGATGCTGGCTTCGAGAGGCGTATTGTGCAAGGTGAACTCGGTGCTGATTCCCGAAGTCAATGATGCCCATCTGCCGGAGGTAGCCAGGGTGGTCAAGGAGCACGGCGCAGTGCTGCACAACATTATGCCGCTCATCATCGCACCTGGTAGCCGGTATGAGCAGGAAGGGATGCGGGCTCCCCGTCCCCGTCTGGTCCGGCAGCTGCAGGAGCAATGTGCTGAAGCGGGGGCTGTCATTATGCGCCATTGCCGTCAATGCAGGGCGGATGCGATTGGACTGCTGGGCGAGGATCGCAATCAGGATTTTACATGGGAGAACATAGCGGCTGCTCCTCCCATGGATGAAGGGGCAAGGGCACAATTTCAGAAAGAACTGGATGAGAAGGTGAGAGTAAGAATGGAACGCAAGGAGGGACAATCACACCACAAACAACCGTCAACCGGGGCTGGCTGTAGCTGCCCGTTATCGGGAGATAAGCCTGAAGCGAGCTTCACCTCAAAGCCAGTCCTAATCGCAGTGGCCAGTCGTGGCGGAGGGAAGGTGAATCAGCATTTCGGCCGTGCCAAGGAATTTATGATCTATGAAAGCGACGGGACCATCGTAAATTTCATAGGCATTCGTAAGGTGCAATCCTACTGCCACGGGAAAGCCGATTGCAATGGGGACAAGGTCGAGACGATGAAGGAGATCCTTTCCATGGTGCATGACTGTGCATTGCTGCTGTCGTCCGGCATAGGCGAAGTCCCCAAAGAGGCATTGCAGGAAGCTGGCGTGCTGCCTATTGTATGCGGCGGGGATATTGAGGAATCGGTTCTGGAATATGTGAAATTTCTGCGTTATATGTATCCTGTGCAGAGCAATAAAGGAAGTAAGCGCAATAAGGGAGTTAAGGGCAATCGTTCGGATTTACCCATTAAACATTTTGGAGGCTGAGAAAATATGAGACAAATTGCGTTTTACGGTAAGGGCGGTATCGGCAAATCGACAACCTCGCAGAATACACTGGCTCAGCTCGCGACCAAATTCAAACAAAAAATTATGATCGTAGGCTGTGATCCCAAGGCAGACTCCACCCGTCTTATTCTGAATACGAAGGCCCAACAGACAGTGCTACATCTGGCTGCTGAAAGGGGCACGGTAGAGGATTTGGAGCTGGAGGATGTTGTCCAGAGGGGCTTCGGTGACATTCTGAACGTGGAATGCGGCGGGCCAGAGCCCGGTGTCGGCTGTGCAGGACGCGGCATCATCACAGCCATTAATTTTCTGGAGGAAGAGGGCGCCTACGAAGGGCTGGATTTCGTATCCTACGATGTACTGGGGGACGTTGTGTGCGGGGGCTTCGCCATGCCGATCCGGGAGAAGAAGGCGCAGGAAATCTACATCGTATGCTCAGGCGAGATGATGGCTATGTACGCTGCCAACAATATTGCGCGCGGGATATTGAAGTATGCCAACAGCGGCGGGGTACGTTTGGGCGGCTTAATCTGCAACAGCCGGAATACGGACCTGGAAGCGGAATTGATTACAGAGCTTGCGAGAAGACTGAACACGCAGATGATCCACTTTTTGCCGCGTGACAATGTTGTACAGCACGCTGAGCTGCGCCGTATGACCGTTACCCAATATAACCCGGAACATAAGCAGGCTGCGGAGTATGAAGAGCTGGCAGGTAAGATTTTGAATAACGATATGCTAACGGTTCCCACTCCCATTTCCATGGAAGATCTGGAGGATCTGTTGATGGAATTCGGCATTATTGAGGATGAAGAAACCGCAATTAACAAAGCTGAGGCGTCCGGGCAGTAGGCTCCAGCTAGAAGGCTTAATGACGGAACCAACGTGTGATGATGGGGGGAGCTGAACGCGTAGCTCGCAGGAGGGAGGAATAGGCCAAATGAGCAGTATTGTGGATAAGGGAAAGCAGATCGTAGAGGAGATACTGGAGGTATATCCCAAGAAGGCCAAGAAGGACCGGACCAAGCATTTTGAGATCGCGGATGAGGAGCTTGTGAACTGCGGAACCTGTTCCATTAAGTCCAACATGAAATCACGGCCCGGCGTCATGACAGCAAGGGGCTGTGCTTATGCAGGCTCCAAGGGTGTGGTATGGGGCCCGATTAAAGACATGGTGCACATTAGCCATGGTCCCATCGGCTGCGGGCAATACAGTTGGGGTACCCGACGCAATTATGCGAATGGGGTATTGGGAATCGATAATTTTACCGCCATGCAGATTACAAGCAATTTTCAGGAAAAGGATATCGTGTTCGGCGGAGATAAGAAGCTGGAGGTGATCTGCAGGGAAATTAAGGAGATGTTCCCGCTGGCTAAGGGCATCTCCGTGCAATCTGAATGTCCGGTCGGACTGATTGGTGATGATATCGGGGCCGTGGCTAAGAAGATGACAGAGGAGCTGGGCATTCCGGTCATTCCTGTACGCTGTGAGGGCTTTCGCGGGGTGAGTCAGTCTCTGGGCCATCACATTGCCAATGATGCTATCCGCGATTTTCTGATGGGGCGCCGCGAGCTAAAGGAGTCCGGGCCTTATGATGTCTCCATTATCGGGGACTACAATATCGGCGGTGATGCCTGGGCTTCGCGCATTTTGCTGGAGGAAATGGGACTGCGGGTTATAGCGCAGTGGTCGGGTGACGGTACGATCAATGAGCTGGGGATTGCGCATAAATCCAAGCTCAATCTAATCCATTGTCATCGTTCCATGAATTATATGTGCACAACGATGGAGCAGGAATACGGAATTCCCTGGATGGAATATAACTTCTTCGGCCCGACCAAGACGATGGAGAGCCTAAGAGCGATTGCTGCCCGCTTTGACGAGACGATTCAGGAAAAATGTGAGCAGGTCATTGCCCAATATATGCCGCAGATGGAGGCGGTCATCCGTAAATACCGCCCACGTCTGGAAGGCAAAAAGGTGATGCTTCTGATTGGCGGACTGCGGGCAAGGCATACCATCGGTGCCTATGAGGACCTGGGGATGGAAATTGTGGCTACAGGCTATGAATTTGCCCACAAGGATGATTACGAAAAGACATTTCCCGATGTAAAGGAAGGCACCATTCTGTACGATGATCCAACTGCCTATGAGCTGGAGGAATTGGCCCAGCGGCTGAATATTGACTTAATGGGTGCCGGAGTCAAGGAGAAATATGTGTATCACAAAATGGGCATTCCCTTCCGTCAAATGCACTCCTGGGATTACAGCGGGCCTTATCATGGTTTTGACGGCTTCAAGATTTTTGCACGTGATATGGATATGACCATGAACAGTCCAGTATGGAGCCTGCTGCCGTCCCGGCAGACTGCGGAGGTGCCGGTATGAACGAGCGTCTGAACATTGTCGATCACAATCAGCTGTTTCGGCAGGATAAATATGTGCGCCAGCGTGAGGAGAAACGGGCCTTCGAGGCCCCTTGCTCGCCAGAGGAGGTTACCGCCACCCTAGAGTACACCAAGACCAAGGAATACAAGGATAAGAATTTCGCTCGTACAGCTGTAGTCGTGAACCCGGCCAAGGCTTGTCAGCCGCTGGGAGCAGTTATGGCTGCGCTGGGCTTTGAAAAAACGCTCCCGTTCATTCATGGCTCACAGGGCTGTACGGCTTATTTCCGTAGCCATCTTGCCCGCCACTTCAAAGAGCCTGTTCCTGCCGTCTCCACCTCGATGACCGAGGATGCCGCCGTATTCGGCGGCATGCGCAACCTCATTGACGGTATAGAGAACTGTATTGCCTTGTATCAGCCGGAGATGATTGCGGTATGCACGACCTGTATGGCAGAGGTGATCGGAGATGATCTGTCTGCCTTCTTGGCTAATGCCCGTCAGGAGGGAGCCCTTCCCGAGGATATGCCGGTTCCTTTTGCCAATACCCCCAGCTTCTCCGGTTCACATATTACAGGCTATGACGCCATGCTGCGCTCTGTACTGGAGACGCTGTATAACAAGTCAGGCCGGACGCCGCAGCCTGGTCATGAATTGAAGCTGAATGTACTGCTCGGGTTTGACGGGTATACGGGCAATTTTGCGGAAATGCGGCGCATACTGGGGATGTTCGGCGCTACGTATACCATTCTGGGTGACCACAGCAGTAATTTTGATTCAGGGGCCACTGGAGAGTACAGCTACTATTACGGGGGAACGCCGCTTAAGGATGTGCCCGAGGCCGCAGATGCTGCCGGCACGTTGGCGATCCAGCAGTACTCTCTTCGTAAAACATTAGGCTATATGAAGCGAACCTGGGGGCAGCAGGTGTCTTCCATCTCCACGCCGCTGGGCATCCGCGCTACTGATTGCTTGCTTGAAGAGATCAGCCGTCTGTCCGGAAAGGAAATTCCCGAGGCATTGAAGCAGGAGCGCGCCCGAATTGTGGATGCCATGATGGATTCGCATGCTTATCTGCACGGCAAACGAGTGGCTATGGCGGGAGACCCGGATATGCTCATCGGCCTGATTGGCTTTTGTCTGGAGTTGGGCATGGAGCCGGTGCATATTGTTTGCTCCAATGGGGACCGGAAATTTGACAAGGAAGCAGAGCTTCTGCTGAAGTCCAGCCCTTACGGTGCAGAAGCCACAGTTCATTCCGGTCAGGATTTGTGGCATATGCGTTCGCTGCTGTTCCAGGACCCGGTGGACCTGGCTATTGGCAGCTCCCACCTGAAGTTCGCGGCCAAAGAGGCGAAAATTCCTTTGCTCCGTGTGGGCTTTCCGATCTTCGACAGGCATCATCTGCATCGTTATCCGATTATCGGCTACCAGGGTGCGCTGAATCTGCTTACCCAATTCGTGAATACCGTACTGGATGTCATGGAAGAGCAGGCTCCGGATCATAGCTTTGATCTGGTGCGCTAATTGCTGTACCGCGTAGATGGAAGTTGGCAGCTATTTCAATGGATTCTATCTGAAATAAGGGGGGTGTGCGGATGGAGCCGGCTGTGTCTAACGGAAGGCTGGAGGTATCCTGCGGCAACAAAATTCCCAAAAGCACGCCCTGTCCCCGGCCTGTGCCGGGGGAGGCTTCGGGTGGCTGCTCCTTTGACGGGGCCCAGATTACACTGATCCCCATTGCAGATGCGGCTCATCTGGTGCACGGGCCGATTGCCTGTCTCGGCAATAGCTGGGAGAGCAGAGGCAGCCTGTCCAGCGGCCCAGAGCTGTCGGCGTATGGCTTCACTACTGATCTTGGAGAACAGGACATCATTTTTGGTAGTGAACAGAAGCTGCATGAATCGATTCGCTACATTGTCAGCCGCTTTGCTCCTCCCGCTGTGTTTGTCTATACAACATGTGTCACAGCCCTCACCGGTGAAGATATCGAGGGGGTCTGCAAGGCTGAATCGGAGCGGATGGGGACGCCGATCATTCCGGTGAACAGTCCGGGATTTGTGGGCAGCAAGAATCTCGGGACCCGGCTGGCCGGAGACGTGCTGTTCCAGCATATTATCGGCAGCACCGAGCCGGAACAGACAACCTCCCATGATATCAATCTCATTGGGGAATACAATATTGCGGGCGAGATGTGGCATATCGAGCGGCTGATGCAGCAGGCGGGAATGAGTATCCTGTCCCGAATTACCGGGGACGGTCGGTTCCGTGAGGTGGGATGGGCGCATCGTGCCAAGGCCAATATGGTCGTATGCAGCCGGGCTTTGCTGGGCCTGGCAGTCCAAATGGAGCGTAAATACGGCATTCCTTATTTTGAAGGTTCATTTTATGGAGCAAAGGAGACGAGTTATTCCTTGCGGCAGATGGCTTACCTGACTGGAGATCGTGATGTAGAGCGACGGGTGGATAAGCTGGCCGCACGGGAGGAAATGAGGCTATCGCTGGAGCTGGAACCCTACCGCAAGCAACTGAAAGGAAAGCGGGCAGTGCTCTATACCGGAGGGGTAAAGAGCTGGTCTGTCATTACGGCTTTGCAAGAGCTGGGCATTAAGGTAGTTGGTGTAGGCACGAACAAGAGTACTGCCGAGGATGTATCCCGGATTGCTGACCGTATCGGAGATGATGCGGAATACATCCCGGAAGGCGGCGCCCGGCAGATTCTCAAGACCGTACGGAGCCGCAAGGCAGACATGGTCATTGCCGGGGGCCGGAACATGTATATGGCGCTTAAGGAACAGATTCCTTTTGTGGACATCAATCAAGAACGGCACAAAGCCTATGCGGGCTATGACGGGCTGTTGTCTCTAGCGAAACAGCTTGTGCATACGCTGCAGCATCCGGTATGGGAGCTGACCGCCAAATTGGCTCCATGGGAGGAGGAGACGGAATTTGCCGATTAAATCCGCCACGAAGCCTGTCAGTGTCAACCCGCTCAAGGTAGGACAGCCTCTGGGCGGCGTGTTGGCTCTGCAAGGGATGTATCGCTCAATGCCTTTGCTGCACGGCGCTCAGGGCTGCTCGGCCTTCTCCAAGGCGCTGCTGACTCGCCATTTTCGAGAGCCGATTGCCGTTCAGACCTCTGCGCTGCAAGAGATGGACGTTATATTTGATGCAGACCGGAATCTGGAGGAGGCGCTGGATCATATCTGGTCTAAGCATCATCCAGATGTCATCGGCGTTATCAGCACGGCCCTCACTGAGGTGGCAGGTGTTGATTTTCAGTCCAGGGTAAAAGCGTTCAAGCGAGAACGGGCCTTGAAGGAAAGTCTGCTGTTTTCTGTATCGCTGCCTGATTTTCACGGCTCTCTGGAGACGGGCTACAGCAGTACAGTAGAGTCGCTAATGGATGCCGTACTCGGGTTAGCCGGAGGCAAGTCCCCCAAAAAACAGCGCCGGACGCAGGTCAATCTGCTGCCGGCTTCTTATCTGACTGCCGGAGATGTCATGGAAATCAAGGATATTATCGCTTCCTTCGGCCTGGAGGTTATCACACTTCCCGATATCTCCACTTCCTTGTCCGGTCACCTGCTGACAGGTTTTTCCCCTTTGACGAGAGGGGGGACTCCGCTGGATTCAGCCTGCCAGATGCTGGAGTCTTCCTGCACCATTGCCATTGGCGCGAGCATGGAGCGTCCGGCGCGCAGGCTGACTCATGCCGCAGGCATTCCCTACCACTTGTTCACGGGTCTGTCTGGCTTGGCCGCGAGCGATGCGTTCATACATTTTCTGCAGAAAATCAGCCGCGAGCCAGCCCCTGTTCGCTTCCGCTGGCAGCGTGAAAATCTGTTGGACAGCATGCTGGATGCCCATTTCTATTATTCCGGCGCTTCCGCTGTAGTGGCGCTAGAACCGGATCATATGCTGTCGACCGCAGCCTGGCTGGAGGAGATGGGAGTGGAACTGAAACGGCTAATTACACCCTGCAGCACGCCCGCACTGCAAAAGACAGAACGGGAAGTCTGGATCGGTGATCTGGATGATGCAGAGGAGAGCGCGCAGGGCGTTGATTTGTGGATCAGCAATTCACATGGAAGAAAGGGAGCGGCACGGGCCGGGGCCTCATTCGTACCGGCAGGCTTGCCGGTGTATGACGAGCTGGGCGCCCACACATCGGTAAGCGTCGGATACCGTGGAACCATGGAGTGGGTGAACAAGGTGGGTAATGTATTGCTTACCGAGAGGGGGAGGGGAGGATGAAGGTTGCATTTGCGACGGAAGACGGTGTGCATGTGAATGCTCATTTTGGGCAGAGTCCCATGTTCACTGTATTCGAAATCCGGCACTCAGGCGTCCAGTTCCTGGAGCATCGGCGGATAGCCCTGGGGAGCGATGAGAACGAGGCGGGCAAGATCGCCAGCCGCATTGGCCTGATCGAGGATTGTGCCTTGATCTTCCTGGTACAGATTGGCGCTTCGGCCGCCGCACAGGTTACCAAACGGACCATTATGCCTGTGAAGGTGGCCTTCGGTAGCACCATTGAGGAGCAGGTCCAGCGTCTCCAGAATATGCTGGCTCGTAATCCGCCCATGTGGCTTGCCAAAATCCTGCACGCTGAGGAGGGCAGCGGCAAAGCCGAATCATGAGCCTTCTGTAAGGAAGAGCAACCGTATATGATGTCAAGATCCTGCGGACCGAATATCTTAAAGGCGGGAGCCGCACATGGAGGGGTGGACGAATGGTACAGCTGCTGGAAGACAGTAGATACGGACGCCAGTTGAAGCTGCTGGGAGTGGAAGGTCAGAACAGGCTAAAGCAGGCTACTGTTATGGTTGCAGGCATCGGAGGATTGGGAGGGACAGCGGCCATGTACCTGGCCGCTGCTGGAGTGGGAAAGCTGATATTGGCCCATGAGGGTGTAATCCATCTGCCCGATATGAACCGGCAGGTGCTGATGGACAGCGGACGAATCGGGGAGGAACGGATGGAAACGGCATTGCAGCATTTGCACCGTATCAATCCGGAGACCCAGCTTGAGGGCCACGCCGACAGAATCACGGAAGAATCCTCTCGACCATGGGTAGAAGCGGCAGATATCGTGATTGATGCACGATATGACTTTCCGGAAAGATATGCGCTGAACAGACTATGTGTTCGACATGGCAGACCGATGATAGAGGCGGCCATGTACGCCTATGAAGTATCATTGATGACCATTGATCCCGGTAGGACGGCGTGCCTGGAATGTCTCTACCCAGAAGGCGGACAGCCTTGGGAGCCTCTGGGATTCCCGGTCCTGGGAGCCACCTCTGGCTTGATTGGCTGTATGGCTGCACTGGAAGCGGTCAAATGGATTACAGATGCGGGCAATCTGTTCACTGACCGCATGTACCGTATGAATGTGCTGGATATGAGCAGCTGCACCATAGCGGTCAAACGCAATCCGCGTTGTCCGTGCTGCGGAACGGGAGGGAATACAGATGAGTCGATTGCATATTTGTGATACGACACTTCGTGACGGAGAACAGGCTCCGGGCGTTGCCTTTTCGGCCGAGGAGAAAACTGAAATTGCCATCATGCTGGACTCGGCGGGGGTGGAGCAGGCTGAGATCGGAATTCCGGCAATGGGAGAGGCGGAGTGCAGGTCTATTGCCAGGATTGCTGCTCTCGGACTTCAGATGAAGCTAATGACCTGGAATCGCGCGGTGTTCACGGATATTGATGCAGCTGAATCGACAGGTGTCGGCTGGGCCCATATTTCGGTTCCCGTGTCGACGGTGCAGATGAAGGCCAAGCTGGGTATGAATCCTGAGCAGGTGACGGAGCTGATCCGCAAGTCAGTCGATTACGGTCTGTGTAAAGGATTGACTGTTTCCGTAGGCTTTGAGGATGCTTCAAGGGCAGATGACCTGTTCCTTGAGCAGTTGGCGAATCAGCTCTATAGGGATGGTATCCGGCGCTTCAGATATGCCGACACGCTGTCCGTTCACCATCCCGCTGCCATAGCTGCCCGTATAGACAGATTTGTATCGCGCGTGCCGCAGGATGTGGAGCTTGAGATTCACTGTCATAATGATTATGGCCTAGCGCTTGCCAATACTTTGGCAGCTTTGCAGGCGGGAGCTGTCTGGGCCAGTACCACAGTGTCGGGCCTTGGGGAAAGGGCAGGTAATACGGCGTTGGAGGAAGTGGTGATGTCGTGGAGGGATCTATATCAAGGAACCTGCAGTGTCCGCCCCGAACTGCTGAACCCGCTGGCTGCACTGGTCTCCAAAGCCTCCAACCGAATCATTCCCGAAGGTAAGCCAATTGTGGGAGACATGGTATTCGCCCATGAATCCGGCATACATATCAACGGTCTGCTAAAGGAGCGCGCCGCCTATCAGGCCCTTGATCCGACTGAGCTGGGTGCTGACCATTCGTTTGTACTCGGCAAGCATTCGGGCAGAAGTGCAGTTCAATATATGCTGGAGCAGGAAGGAATCGAGGCGGGCTCCGGTGAAATCAAGTTCCTGCTGGAGCGACTTCGCCTAGTCGGTGAAGATCCCAAGCGTGTCATTCATAGCGCGGATTTAAGGCGCTGGCTGCAGTATTATCCGGCAGAGCTGCCGAAATAATCGAAAAAGCGTTCCCGTCCGGTAAGTGTGACCGTGACTGGAACGCTTTCTTGCATATCTTTTAATTTCACAACCGGAGTCTCCAATTTGCTGGTTAAACGAAGCCGTTCAGAAGGGTATAATAAAATATAGTGCTGTATAAAGTGCGTATATATGGTTTTACAGCAGACAGGTTCGAATCTTATAACCATTACACGCTGATCTGGAAGGACGGCTATGGGCAATTGGAGGAATGCTTGTGGGAATGATGTTTTCTTTTCTAAAAAAATATCGGGTTCCAGCCATCGCAGCGCTCGTGATGATGTTGCTGGAATTGACGGTAGAGCTATCACAGCCATATTTGATCTCTAAAATCATTGATGAGGGCATCCGACAGCAGGATTTGTCCGTCGTCTGGTTATGGGGCAGTGTATTGGTGGGGAGTGCCGTTATCGCTTTTATGGCGGGGATATCCAGCTCTTTTTTTGCTTCACATGCAAGTCAGGGCTTCGGCTATGATTTGCGGGAAAAGCTGTACCGTAAAGTGCAATCCTTTTCGTATCCTGTGTTTAAACGTTTTGCCACTTCGTCGCTGATTACGCGCCTGACCGGGGATGTCACGCAAGTACAGGATACGGTGTTTATGAGCCTGCGTTTTATGACACGGGTTCCGCTTGTAGTCATCGGCAGTATTGTGATGGCACTGGTTGTACATTTCAGGCTTGGACTGCTATTGGCGGTTATGGCCCCAGTGCTGTTCGTGTTTGTGTTGGTGATGATGCGGAGGACGGTCACTTTGTTTAAAGGTGTCCAGCGACGCTTGGATGACGTTAACGGAGTAATTCAGGAGAATCTGACAGGTATCCGTCTCATCCGGGTTTTTGTGCGGATGCGGCATGAAATCGAACGTTTTGCCCATTACGGAGGCGAGTTGATGAAAGGGACGGTGTCCGCTCTACGCTGGACAGAAACGACGATGCCGTTCATTTTGTTTACGATGAATGCAGGGATTATTGCAGTACTTTGGTTCGGACGCGGCCAAATTTCCACTGGGGATGCCAGTGTAGGACAGGTGGTCGCAGTCGTCAATTATTCACTGCGGACAATTGGAGCCCTGTCTGCCTTATCAGGTATCGTTGTTGTATTTTCCCGGGCAACTGCATCTACGGGGCGGATTCGAGAGATATTGGAAACATCTAATGAAGATGGGCAAGAGCTGGAGCCTGTTTCAACACATCATACACAGATTGAGGGACAGGTGGAAATGGACCGGGTAAGCTTTCATTATCCGGGCAGTGATCTGGCTGTCCTAAAGGATATATCTTTTAAGGCGCAATCGGGCGAGCGGATAGCTATTATGGGGGCCACTGGCTCGGGCAAATCCTCACTTGTGCAGTTGATTACACGTCTGTATGAAGAAGATGAAGGTTATGTGCGCTTTGACGGAAAGGACGCTCGTGAACTGGATGCGTCCATATTGCGAGAGGCTATTGGCTATGTGCCTCAGGAGGTACTGCTATTCACCGGCTCGATTCGGGATAATATTGCTTGGGGGCTGGAGAATGCCAGCCTGGAGCAAATTAAGGAAGCTGCACGGATAGCGCAAATCCATAATATGATTGAACGCTTGCCGCAAGGCTATGACACGATGCTCGGGCAGCGTGGTGTCAATCTGTCTGGCGGACAGAAACAGCGGCTTTCGATTGCCCGCGCACTGGTGCGCCAGCCGACGGTGCTGATTTTGGACGACAGCACAAGTGCATTGGATGTAGGGACAGAAGCAGCACTACTGAATGCACTCGATGGCCTGTCCTGCACGACATTTCTCATTACGCAAAAAATCAGCTCGACGGCCTCAGCAGATCAGATTTTACTGCTGGATGAGGGTCGCCTGATGGCAAGTGGAAGTCATGAGCATCTCATGGATAGCTCGGATCTGTATCGGCGTATCTATGAATCACAATACGGAAAGGAGGAGTCGCATGTTCAAGGAACTCATTGAACCGTTCCGTCAGCCTACACCGCCGTCCGGTGTGCTGCGAAATCCGGTGGGAGCGGAAGGACGCCGCAAGGCCAAAGCGAAGAACTGGTCTGGCACGTTAGGACGGATATGGGCTTATCTGGCCCGCCGTAAGGCCAAACTGATGCTGGTGCTGTTCATGGTACTGCTCAGCTCCGGGCTGGCTCTGCTGGGTCCATATCTGGTCGGCGTAGCGGTGGATGATTTTCTCGAAGGTCCGGGTGGACGCACGTGGATTTATTTTCTCATCGGATTAGGAGCTGTATATCTGCTCAACTCGCTGACCTCCTGGTTGCAAAATATCTGGATGATTGAGATTGCCCAAGAGACGGTGTACCGCATGCGTTTCGATCTGTTTTCACATTTGCATCGACTACCGATTCCTTTCTACGGCAAACGTCAGCAGGGAGAGATTATGAGCCGTCTGACCAATGATATTGAAAATGTCAGTTCTACGCTTAACAGTTCCGCCATTCAGATTTTTTCGAGTATATTGACGCTAATCGGTACACTCACGGTGATGCTGTGGTTAAGCCCGCTGATGACCCTGCTGACCTTTATCGTGGTGCCGTTAATGGCTGCCGGGATGCGCTGGATTACACGTCGCACCGGGTCTTTATATAAGGAACGCCAGAAGAATTTGGGCGAACTGAACGGATACATCGAAGAAACACTGTCTGGGCAGCAGATTATTAAAGCATTTTCGCAGGAAAAGAGAGTCATCCGTGGTTTTGGCGAGCGTAATGACCGTATTCGGCTATCGGGCTTCTGGGCACAAACGATTTCAGGCTTTATACCGAAGCTGATGAACGGACTGAATAATCTCAGCTTTGCTATTGTAGCGGGGATCGGTGGGATTTTGGCCATTCGCGGCTCCATCACTATAGGTACAATTATTGTATTCGTAGAATATGCCCGCCAGTTCACCAGACCGCTGAACGATTTGGCTAACCAGTGGAACACTCTGCTGTCCGCCATTGCCGGAGCTGAGCGTGTATTTGAAATATTGGATGAAGATGAAGAGTCCAAGGATGAACGCGGCGCAGTGGAGGTAGAGCATGTGGAGGGGGCGGTGCGGTTTACGGATGTTTCCTTCGGTTATGATGAGGGAAGCGCTACGCTGGAAGGTATTTCTTTTGAAGCCAAACCGGGTGAAATGATCGCACTAGTCGGCCCGACCGGGGCAGGAAAAACGACACTGATCCAGCTCCTTTCCAGATTCTATAGCCCCGACCAGGGAATGATTACGCTGGACGGACGCGATATCACTACCATACAACGTGAAAGCTTGCGCTCCCGCATGGCATTTGTGCTACAGGATTCCTTCCTGTTTCAGGGGACGATTCGTGAAAATATCCGCTTCGGCAGACTGGACGCCACCGATGAGGAGGTTGAACAAGCATCGAAACTGGCCAACGCCCATTCCTTTATCATGCGGATGAAGGACGGATACGCCAAGGTGTTGGAAGCGAACGGCAGCGGCATCAGTCAAGGGCAAAAACAACTGCTGGCTATTGCCCGTGCTATTTTGGCCAACCCTTCCATCCTTGTACTCGACGAGGCAACAAGCAGCATCGACACCATTACCGAGATGAAGATACAAGAAGGACTGGAGCGGCTCATGCAGGGGCGAACAAGTTTCGTCATCGCGCATCGGCTGAATACCATTCGTCTGGCTGATCGGATTCTGGTCTTAAAGGATGGCCGTTTGGAGGAGAAGGGTTCTCATGATGAACTGCTGGCTCACAAAGGCTTTTACAGTGATTTATATTATGGTCAATTGAGTAAGCAAAGCTCCTAAGCCGGCTCGCGATTAACAGATTTACAGGCATACTTAAAAGGACTACCTCGGGGGTGGCCCTTTTTAAGTATGCCTTTTTACAGGTACGTACTCTTAAAGAGGCGTTTGAAATGAAGATACTGCTTTCACACCATTAAATATACCCATACCCCGTATATGTATGTTAGTATGGATGTGCAAGAATAAAATCCCACTTCAAAGGAGAGATCATCATGAAAATCGCAATCATGCTTTTCGATGGAATTACGGCATTAGATGCAATGGGTCCATACGATGTATTTGCTGCTACACTGAAATGTGAAGTGAAGTTTGTCGCTAAGAAAAAAGGGTTAATCAAGCTGGACTCAAATATGGGTTATTTGCATGCCGATTACAGTTTTTCTGAAGTTAGTTCAGCTGATATTCTTGTTGTTCCAGGTTGCAGTCCGCCAAATTATAAAACTCCAATGAATGACGAAGAAACGTTAAATTGGATTCGCCAAATACATGAAACTACGAAATGGACCACGTCGGTTTGTAACGGCTCTTTGATTTTGAGCGCCGCAGGCTTGTTAAATGGAACCGTAGCCACCAGTCATTGGGGTTCCTTAGACCTGCTCCAATCTCTTGGAGCCATTCCAACAGATGAGAGAGTGGTTCGTCAGGGCAAAATCGTTACAGCAGCCGGTGTCTCCTCTGGTATTGATATGGCACTCCAGCTATTGGCATGGGAATTGGGAGAAGATATGAGTAAAGGAGTTCAGCTGATTTTGGAATACGATCCTCAGCCTCCGTTTGACACGGGTTCACCAAAGAAAGCACCTGCTATATTGGTAGAACAAATAAGAGGTATGTTACAAGAGTTTGCAAAACAGGAGCCTAATGTGTAAAGCAAGAATAAAAAGATCTCTTTCTGGTATTAGCTTGGAATAATAGGTTTGTAATTTTATTTACAAGGGTCCCTATTTCAACTAATATAGTTTACACATAGTAAAGGGTTACATAGTGTAAATGGTTGAAGGGGGTTACAAACATGAGCAGCTTACCTAAGTCTGCTACATTTCCACTTTTCATTCTGATGCTGAATTTGTTTATTGCTTTATTGGGTCAAGGTATGGTGATTCCCATTCTGCCTGAATATCTGAAACAATTTAATGCGGCAGGAGCTGCTGCGGGGTATCTTATTGCCGCTTTTGGAGCAGCACAGTTTATTTTTTCGCCCCTAGGTGGGCAGCTTTCGGATAGATGGGGGCGGAAATCCATGATCATCACCGGTCTGTTTTTAACCGTCATCTCGGATCTAATGTTTGCTGTTTCTACGACATTGCCTCTTCTATATATAGCCCGATTTATCGGGGGGATAGGTATTGGATTAATGGTTCCTTCTAATATGGCCTACGTCGCTGATATTACCACTTCTGAAACCCGAGCTAAAGGAATGGGATACTTGGGTGCCTCCATGAATTTGGGTATGGTGCTTGGTCCGGGGTTAGGCGGTATGATCGCTGAGTTTGGCATAAGGGTGCCCTATTTTTTTGCTGGTGGACTTGGACTTGTAGCTACGCTGCTTAGCTTGTATATGCCAGAGACACTACCCAAGGAAAAACGAAAACCCGCTAGCCAATGGGTCCGCCGGGAGCCAATTCGCAACCAAATCCTAAATTCATTTCGGACATCCTATTTTCGTTATCTTCTCCTCATTCTGATCATGACATTAGGTTTGATGAATTATGAAACGGTGTATGCTCTTTTTGTGGAACGAAAATATGGTTTTGATGCCACTAAAATCTCAATGATCATTACGGTTGGTGCAATTATAGGCATCGTAGTACAGATATGGCTACTTGATTATCTCATCAAGAGACTTGGTGAGATGAAGCTTATACGTCTTTCTTTGATCATGACAGCCATCGCTTTACTGTTAATGATAATTAAGATCAATTTAGGTTATCTGCTGGCGGTATCGGCGCTGTTTTTTGCTTTTAATGCCTTCCTAAGGCCAACCGTAAGTACAATGATCGCGAACTCAGCTGGTGATCGTCAAGGATATGCCGCCGGATTGAATACGACGTATACCAGCCTAGGCAATATATTGGGACCCATTTTAGCGGGTTTGATGTTTGACAAACACATTCATATTCCTTATATTTTTGGTGCACTTATCCTTGCATCTGCCCTTTTCTTAACCTTACAAAAATCGAAAAATGAGAAACGGATGGTTGTTAATGACTGAGAACTGGCACCAGAATTTGAAAAACAAAAATCGGGAAGAACTCATTGCGGCTGCCAAGGAACTTTTTATGAAGCAAAGCTTTCTCAAAGTTAATATTAAGGATGTATGCAACGTGGCTGGTGTAAGTCGGGTCACATTCTATAAGCACTTTCAGTCCATGAACGAACTGATCTTTGAGGTTCAGATGGAAATCCTTGAGAGCATGACCGAATTAGTTAGAAGGGCACCTTCAGCCGAAATGAGCGGTAAGGAGATGCTTACTTCGATGCTTGATGCATGGATTGATTACGCTTGGCAACATCCGGAGTACATCAAGTTTATTCTTCTATTCGATCTGCATTACGAAGCTTATGATTCAAATCAAGAACTCAAAGAACAGTACAAAAATTTTGTTAGCCGGGAAAAGGAACGACATTTCCTGATGGATGCTCTGGAAGTTGGATTCCAAGATGGATCATTAAAGTCCGACACAGAACCCTTGAAGACCGCTCATTTTATCTTCACGTCTATGATGGGTATACTCCAGAAAATGAGTCTGACGTCCAAGGACGATTGGAATAACGAACTTGATGATATAGAAATTGCTAACCGATTTGCGGGAATGTTGATTCAGTATTTTAGTCCAGAAAGTGATAAATCCCCAACCTTTTAGGCAGGAGTCGCCTGCCGTATTCCAAAGGATTTCAGATCGTCCGATGGAGTGAAATAGAAGTACAGGACTCAGTCTGTTAAACTGTGAAAATAGAGTGGTTGCAGATACGTTGTCGTGTTAGCCTTATCTATTTTTGTGGAGGTGCGGGGATGAACGGAAGTCTGTTTGAGCCACGGCTGCGTGACGGGGATTATATTCCCCGTTTTTTTGCTTACTATTACAAGCAATGGCATGACTACACCATGTCTTACCACGATCATCATTCTACCGAAATTATGTACATGATTTCCGGCTTTTGCAGGGTAGATGTACAAACGGGAGAGAATGTGGAAGAAAGCATCACGCTGCGTAAAGGCGAGTTTATTATGCTGGACGCAGGTGTACCGCATCGACTAGTGGTGGAAGGAGAACAACCGTGCCGGATGCTAAATGTAGAGTTTGGTTTTACGGAGGGAGTGAGGGTAGGGCCGTCTATCCGACAAATGGCAGCAGAGGAGCAGGAGGTCACGACTCTCATGTCACGTCCGTTCCCGTATCTGGTACTATCGGACCCGGAAGAGGTATATTATGCGCTGAAAAGTCTCGTGCTGGAGCTGGACCAACGAAAAGAACAGCCGGGTGCAATGGCAGAGATGCTTTTTATGCAATTGCTAGTACGAATTGCACGTCTACGGGAAGAGGCAGAGCGCAGCAACACGCAGCAAACGGATATGTACATCAAACGATGCATTGAATTTCTCCATCTGAACTATGACCGAGATATTGTGGTTAAGGACATGGCGGCAGCTGTGAATCTGCACCCAGGTTATTTGCACCGTATTTTCAAAAAACATACTGGGCAAACGCTTACCGCGTATTTAACGATGCTGCGAATGGACAAGGCCCGTATGCTTCTTCAGCAAACGGACATTCCCATTCAAGAAATTGCCGATTATGTAGGCGTGGCCAGCAGGCAGTATTTTCATATGTTGTTCAAAAAGCACACAGGCAAGACGCCTGTTGAATACCGCTCTGCTGTAGAGCGCAATGTGAGGAACTATGCGGAGGAGGATGGGAACTGAAATAAGAAGCCTCTGAACCATTGCCGATTTAGGTCGGTATGACTCAGAGGACGTGTGTTTTGAAGCATTATAACATGTGTCCGGGCTTCTTGAGAGCTAAAGTGGGGTCATTTCCCAAGCCACATATTTTCCATCTGTTCAAGTGATCTCCCCTTGGTTTCGGGAACCTTGCGCCATATAAAGACTACGACGAACAACGAGATGGCTCCGAATAACCAGAAGGTATTGGACGGGCCGGCTGAACTCAGCAGAGGAGGGAATGCCTGCGATACCAGATAATCGCCGGCCCACAATGCCATCGAAGCGATGGCGACCGCTTTGCCGCGAATGCGGTTCGGAAAGATCTCCGAGATCATAACCCATACGATCGGCCCAAGTGATATAGCATAGGAGGCCACGTAGATCAATATCATGATGAGCACAAGCGGTCCGGTGGTCAAACCCATTTTGAATGCGGCTCCAATAATGACCAAACAGAGGGTCATCAACGAGGTGCCAATTATCAGCAGGACTTTTCGTCCCGCTTTGTCGATCAGCCATACGGATACGATGGTGAACAACACATTGATCAACCCGATCCAAATGGTCTGGGTCAAAGAAGCGTCCGTACCGAGTCCCATTCCCTTAAAAATAACCGGCGCGTAATACAAAATGGCATTGATGCCGGTAATATGCTGCATAATGGCGAGCATAACACCGATAAAGAGAGCGACCCGAATACCAGGAGCGAACAATTGTTTCAATGAGTTGTTCTCATTTTTGAATGATTCCTTGATATCAAGCACTTCCTGCTTAGCGGCTTCTTCACCATGAATTTTCAGCAAAATCGGCAGCGCTTCATAAGGCCGATTCTGTTTAATAAGCCATCTCGGGCTTTCGGGTATGAAGAGCATCAAGAGCATAAAGATCAGTCCCGGAACGGCTCCCACTCCGAACATCCAGCGCCAGGCTGTTGAGACACCCCAGGCTTCATCCCCCAGGCTGACGATCCACGAATTCTGAAAATAAACCAGGAAAATCCCAGTTACGATCGCCAACTGATTTAAAGCAACCAAACGGCCTCGGTATTTAGCGGGAGCGATCTCCGCGTTGTACACCGGACAAACGGTGGAAGTGATCCCTATGCCAATGCCACCGATCATGCGAAAGATAACATACCCGGTGAACGTGTCTTGAAGCGCTGAGCAGATCGAGCCGACGATGAATAAAAATCCGGCGGCCAGCAATACCTTTTTTCTGCCGATCTTTTCACTCATGTAGCCGGAGAGAGCCGCTCCGGTGACACTCCCGACAATCAGACTTGACACCGCCCAACCAACCTGAAATTCGCTCAGCGAAAAACGCTGCTGCAGGAATTCGACTGCTCCCGAAACAACCGCGATATCAAAACCGAACAGGATACCTCCGAGCGCAGCTACGATGGATACCAACGTCACAAAAAGCATATTGGGTTTTTCTGATTGAAGCGCTTTCTGTTGAGCGCTTTCATTATTGATGATTACTGCCATATGATCATCTCCCCTCCAGATCTCTGGAACCTCATTCCGTTCTTCGAGGAGAAGTATAACATGCGCTTATAAAAGAAAGGCCGGTTATCGTCTTCAATAAACGGACCTTTTCATGCACGATTTTGGCTTCGATTCCCGAATCGGAGATAGAGGGGCTGAACCTAGCATTACCTTGTCATTCGAGCTTAAAAAAATCCATGCCGATAGTCGGCATGGATGAATCTCTACTATTTTTGGCCTTTGAACTCAGTGGGAGGAACGCCCGTTATCTTCTTAAAGACGCGGCTAAAATAGTTCGGGTCCTTATAACCCACTTCAAAGCTGATTTCCTTAAGAGTAAGGTTGCCGGCCTTAATCAGAGAGATGGCTTTATCAATCCGCAGCCGGGTTACGAAGTCGATAAATGTTTCTCCGTATTCCTGTTTGAAAATTTTGCTGAAGTAGTGAGGATTCAAATGGACAAAATCAGCCACTTCTTCCAGCGAAAGATCATCGTTGAACCGTTCCTCGATATACATTTTCGCCCTACCCAGCATAGTCAGTGTTTGAACCTCTCGCTGTTCGCGTATCCGTTGCAGTGCTGACATGACGTACGTCTGCTGAAGCATTCCATTCTCCGCTTTGATGGCAAGCAAAGAAGCGTTTCCAGCCTCTGATGACTTCAGTTCGTCAAAGTGGCAGTAACCTCCATCCCGCTTGCGTAGGGTGGAGGCAAAAACGGCTTCGAAATAGGACTTGCGAAGTCCTTCCTCGCCGCTATGAAGCGATCCGATTCCAATGGCCGTCTTTATACCAAGTTGCTGCTGGGCAAGCTGGGAGAGCTGCTGAACAAGGTGATTAACCAACTGCCGCCAGTCGTTTTCGCCGGTGACAGGCGGCTTGCGTAAAAAAGTGGCTACATGATGGTCGATCAAGGAGCTTACAATGGAATTCGGGCCATGCGTTTTTACATAGCTTCGGAAATGATCGTAAATTTTCTTTTTATCCTGCTCGTCCGTATATCCGTCAAAGGCGGCAATGATGGCGCTTCCCTGATCAAGAGGAAAGTCCAGCCATTCTGATAGCTGGGAAGCGCTTGAATCCACGGTCTGGTCGACCATAAGCATTAAAGCCAGCTCATTTTCTGCGAGCGGCATCAGCTGTGAGATTTTGTGCCTAAGCTCCAATTCTTCCGTACGTGCCCGCTTCTCGCACTCAATTTCTTCAATCAGTCGTTTCAGTGTACCGATGATCAGTTCTCGCTTCGCCGGCTTCAGAATATATTCTTTCACACCCAAAGAGAGCGCCTCCCGGGCATAGGCAAAATAATCATAGGCAGTAACGAGCACGAATCGGGTATCGGGAAGCCGTTCCTTTAATTCACGAAGCGCCGCAAGCCCGTCAATTCCAGGCATATTGATATCCAGAATGGCAATATGGGGACGGTGCTCTTCCGCACATTCAATCGCCATGCGGCCGTTGCCGGCATGAATAAACCGGAATATCCCCGGCATCGCCCGTTCCACTGTCAATTCCAGTCCTTCTCTCTCCAAAGCCTCGTCATCCGCGATCAACAACCGATACATCAGTCTGCTCACTCTCCTTCTTGACTGGAATTCGTATTGTTATGGTAGTACCTCGTCCGATATTGCTATTGATTTCAACCATTCCTTCCTTTCCGTAGAACAACTGCAGCCGCCTAAACACATTTTGCATTCCAAGTCCTGTTGAACTGCCGCTTTCGACTTCGCCTTTAAGATGGAGTACCGACAGTCGGGTTTCCTCCGTCATGCCCTTTCCGTTGTCCGAAATTTCAATTTGTACATCTTCGTTTGCTCTCGATAGCGTTAACATGATAATGGCTCCGTCTTCCATATCTGCCACACCATGAAGAAAAGCGTTTTCAATAAATGGCTGGATCGTCAGGGCCGGAATTTGCTGCTGAAGTACGGAAGCGTCAAAGTGAAGATCAAAGCGAATTCTGTCCCTGAAGCGCGCCTGCTGGATGGTTACGTATTCGCGGATATGATCCAGTTCCTCCTGGAGAGTTACGGGTTTGTCCAGCTTCTGCAGGCTGTACCGTAGCAGATTGGACAGCGAAACGATCAGGTCGCTGGTTTTCTCCGCCCCTTCCAGGATCGCCAGCTTGGAGAGCACATTTAAGGTATTGAATAAAAAGTGCGGGTTAATTTGATTTTGCAGAGCCAGAAGCTCCAGTTCCTTCACAAGCCGCCGCATTTCCAGACTCTGTTTATCCTTCTCGATAAGGATACTCAAATCGGTGGACATTTGCGAAATGGCGTCCGACAGTACGCCTAGCTCGTCATCCCGTCGCGGTTGGGGCTTGATATTCAGATCACCTGTGGCGATTCGCTTCGCCAGTCCGACAAGTCTGCCGACAGGGCCAGTAATGCTGCGCGAGACCCAGATTGCAAGCAAAACCCCCATCAGCGCGTTCATGCCGAACAACGCCACTCCCCATCCGTTCATTCGCTCATTCTTGTTCCGGATGTTCTCAATGATTGGCCGGTAATAAACCAGTTCATCATCGATCAGTTGCTGACCCTCCTCATGAATATAGCTGACGGTTTTCTCCGCCTCAATATAATGTTCAAAAGCCGATTGAGGATCTTGTGCCTTTGCATCCAGAACTGCGGCTTGTTTCTCTTTAAGAAATGTAGCCAACAGATTCACGTAGTCCTCCTCGGCGAAAGAAGGGTCGGTCGAGGAGGAGACTTCCTGAATTCTGCCTTTCAACTGCATCAATTGGTATTCTGTCGGGCCCTGCACAGCCTTATCGCCTCTTGGATTAAGCAGATAGGCATATAGGAGATTTAAGTTGCTCTCCGCCGATTCGGAGGTTTGCTCGATGAGAAGAATGCGGCCAAGCATTTCATCGTAGCTCTGTTGTACGACCTTTCCGCTTTGGAATACAAAATAAGCGATGATATTGGCGAACACAACTAGAAGAGGGATGAACAGAAGCAGCTTCGTTCTGATCGTCATCGTCTGTCATCTCCGGTCATGTTGTCGGGAGTGTCCGCATGCATCTCATATATCCTGGTGTATGTTAATTCCTGGGGGGGATTCCCCTTTAGATAATCATTCAGTAATTTTATGGACTTAGCCCCCATTTCCTCTGGCTGTTGAACAATGGTCAGTTCGATTTTGCAATCTCTGATGGCTTTCAACGTCTCGGCCATATCGTCAAAAGCGAAAATCTGCAAATTCCGCGCTCCGCGTCGCTCCGAGGCTTCCAGAATGCCAAGGCCGTCCAGCGCACTGAATCCGACCATGAAGCGGATCTGCGGATACCGGGTGAGCATGTTCTGAGCTTGCTGTGCTGCCTGAAGCCGTGAAATATTTGAGGAGCGAATCTCCACAATGCGGAGCTTGGGATAGCGACCGATCACGGAACGAAATCCAGCAAGCCTGAGTCGCTGATTCTCGACGCGCTCGCTACTGATCATAACTCCAATGTCGCCACGCTCTCCAGAGGCTTTCGCTAACAGCGCGCCCATCCGTTTTCCTGCTCCTTCGTTATCCGTTCCCACGTAAGCTAGTCTCCGGGAGTCTGGTTCATCCGTATCGATCGTGATGACGGGGATGCCAAGTCCGGCTGCTTTGTCGATTAATCGGCGATACTCTGGATCATTTATTCCTTGAACCAGAATTGCATCCGCCTTACTGGCGATCGCTTTATCCAGCAGTTTGACCTGCTCGGACGGATTAATGCGGTCCGGCCCGATATAATCGAGCCGCATACCGTACTGTTCCGCTTCTTTTCGGGCTCCTTGTTCGATTGACCGCCAGTAATAATTATCCAACTCCTGGGATATCAGTACGACTTTTGTATCGGAAACCCCGTCTTTTGGAGAAACCGTCTTCAATAACTCTGCAAATTGGTGAATTTGAAAAGAAGACAGAGTGAACTGGAAGAGCAGCCAGGCAAATAGCAGGAAGACTGGGATAAGGATAAATGTCCATTTACGGTTTGACATGTCTTGCTCCTTTGTAAATATTTACAGACTCACTCATTATACAGCAACAAAACAACCGCACGCAGCTATCGTCAGCATAAGCGCGGTTATTGAGGAGGAATTCCATATTTTAATCAAGGTACATGACCAAAGTAGAAATCTTGAAGGGTAAGCAACAACAGATATTTGAAGAATGGTTTGCCCATCTTACAAGTAGTGAGGAGATGGAAGCCGAGCAAGTACTAAGTGAATTCCGTGGAAAGATAGCATTGGAGATAGGCCCCTACCAGTAGAATTAGGACATTTTTAAGTCCAGAAACTACTGCAGGGGCTTAAGTATAAAAAAATAACCTCACTAAATCAGACCATGCTTTTTAAAGCTGTGAAACAGTCCATCTTCATCGACAGCATCCGTAATGTCATCTGCAATGGCTTTGAGGCCCGGTTTGGCATTTCCCATAGCAATTCCTAGCGCACAATATTCAATCATTTCAGCATCGTTCATCCCATCTCCGATAGCAATGGTGTCTTCTTGGGATCTTCCCAAATGCTCAATAAGCTTTTCAATAGCTACGGCTTTGTGAATACCGGGAACCATTAGCTCGCCGCTGTCTTGCCCGAAAGCAGATACAGTACATTGAATAACCTCAAATTTCCCTGCAAATTCCTTTTTGATCTGTTCGAAAGGAACATTTTTGTTTTCCAAAAAGCATGCTTTGTTCACGTCACTACGGTACAGGTTGTCCTCTCCTATAGTTAGACCAGTGATAAAAGGATGCGGGCGTTGTTCTTTTTTTTCTCTGGCTACGGGATCATTGTCCACATCACCATAGATAAGCCGTTCCACATGGGGCAAAAAGTTTTTACTCGCAAACAGTCCCCCATTCGATTCCAAATAAAAGTCCAAATCATGTTCATCAAAGTAATCGACCATATGTTTAACATCTTCATCCGATACTTTGTGGTGATATAACATCTCGCCTTCGATTTCTACAAAGCCCCCGCCAGCTCCGATGATCCCGTCAAAACCGACCTCCATGATAAAATCATAAATCTCCGCTTTGGATCGGCCAGTGCATAAATAAATCAGATGTCCGTTCTTTCTCGCTTCGATACATGCTGTTTTTGCAGATTCGGGAATCATACCATCATCATCCACTAGCGTTCCATCTATATCTAAAAAGATAATCTTTTTGTTCATCTTAGGCTGCTCCTTGCTCTCCAATGTTTTCTTTTATGTTACTACATTTACCGCACTTAAAGTACATATTGAACTGAAAAAACACTAGATAGAAAGAGAGAAACGGATGGAGCAAAATGGAAATGGGCAACCCTCTGCTAAAGCGAAAGTTAGGATTTTTGACACCTAAATACGAAACTGGTCATGATTTTGATAACGCTTTCCGCAGAGCTATTGCTACAATGACGGTATATACCAATTCTAATTACCGGAGGTTGAATGCCGTGTCATTTAAAGTAGCTTTTATTGGAGCAGGAAGCATCGGTTTTACCCGTGGAATTTTACGAGATTTGTTATCGGTGCCGGAATTTAACGATATTGAAGTGGCTTTTACGGATATCAGTCAGCACAATCTGGATATGGTTACTGAGCTGTGCCAGCGGGATATTCGTGAGAATGGTTTGTCCATACAGATACAGTCCTCTACGGACCGAAAGATAGCTCTAAAGGATGCCAAATACGTCATTTGTACCATCCGGGTAGGAGGGCTAGAGGGCTTTGCAACCGATGTGGATATTCCGCTGAAATATGGCGTGGATCAATGCGTGGGCGATACACTGTGTGCAGGAGGGATTATGTACGGTCAGCGTGGTATTGCTGAAATGCTGGCCATCTGCAAGGATATCCGCGAGCTAAGTGCACCGGATGTATTGTTGCTGAACTACTCGAACCCGATGGCGATGATTACGTGGGCCTGCAATAAATACAGCGGTGTGCGTACAATCGGCCTATGCCACGGCGTCCAGCATGGGCATCACCAAATTGCCGAGGTGTATGGTCTGGAGAAGCAGGATGTGGACATTGTGTGCGCCGGAATCAATCACCAGACGTGGTACATTCAGGCGTCACATGAAGGCAAGGATCTGACAGCTGGACTGCTGGAGGCTTTTGAAAAACATCCCGAATATAGCCGCACCGAAAAGGTACGCATCGACATGCTTCGTCGTTTTGGCTATTACAGCACAGAGTCGAATGGCCATCTAAGTGAATATGTACCTTGGTACCGGAAGCGTCCGAATGAAATTCTGGACTGGATTGATCTAGGCAGCTGGATCAACGGAGAAACAGGCGGCTATCTGCGTGTATGTACAGAAGGACGTAATTGGTTTGAAACAGATTTCCCCAACTGGATGAAAGAAGACCCATTGGAGTACAAGGCGGAAAATCGCGGTGAAGAGCATGGTTCATACATTATCGAAGGTCTAGAAACCGGACGTGTATACCGGGGGCATTTTAATGTCGTAAATAACGGTGTGATTTCCAATTTGCCGGACGATGCGATTATTGAAGCGCCTGGATATGTGGATCGGAATGGTATCTCCATGCCACATGTAGGAGACCTTCCGCTCGGTCTTGCTGCCGTCTGCAATGTAAGTATTTCCGTCCAGCGTTTGGCTGTTGAAGCGGCTGTGCACGGAGATGATAAGCTGCTGCGGCAAGCGTTTATGATGGATCCGCTAGTGGGCGCGGTGTGTAATCCGAAAGAAATTTGGCAGATGGTCGATGAAATGCTGGTGGCCCAGGAAGCATGGTTGCCGCAATACGGAGCAGCAATTGTCGAGGCGCGTCAACGTCTGGCTGCAGGCGATCTGATTCCAACCCGACCTTATGAGGGAGCAGCGCGACTTAAGGTGAAGACGGTTGAAGAAATGCAGCTGGATCGGGATGCCGCCAATAAAAATGCAGGGCAATCCGATAAGGGCAAGGATCGCGAAAAAGTGTAGAACAACAAGAGCATAGATTGACTTCACAACAATAAAAGGGTGTTTTCACGGTCATGTGGCCTGAAAACACCCTTTTGCTGTCGATAGATATAACGATTTGGCATAGTTGGCGTTCTGGAGTTTATCATTGTCGATTTGAGCTGACGGAAATTAAAGAATGCAGTCTTGCTTTTTTTGAATTCGCTCTTTTGCTGTCGATCCTAAATCTCCTGAGAGCTTGTCATAGCAGGGATGTTCAACAAATGAAGGAACCGGTTTCAGAAAAAGAGGTGCCACAACGAACCGTTAGAGTGGCAATTCATATGCCTAATTAATAATGTAGTCCTTAATTTATTCAATTTACAGCAGATTTCCAGCTCACTATAATCTAACATAGGAGGTGACAAAAAGGGGAAAATGTGAGCGCATGGACAAATAGAAAGCGCTTACCTTTCGCAACTATGAACGCCGCTTTTTTTTTGGAGAGAGTAGGCGTAACTCACATTTAATCATGTAACAATCAGGTGCCGACATAGGAAGATTCAACAAAATCCACGGAAAGATAGGTGAAGCAATTGAAAACAAAGCAAGTGCTTCGTAAAAGCATGAAGTATGCTTTTGCGCTATCACTCGTCGCAAGCAGCTTTCTACCAGGTGCAGGATTTACGGATAAAATACATGCAGAATCCCATGTGGACAATCCTTACCAAGGGGCGACAAAATATGTTAGTCCTGATTATGCGGCTAGTGTTGATACATCGATTGCCAAGATTACGGATGCCAATCTGAAAGCAAAAATGCAAACGGTCAAAACATTCCCGACAGCCGTATGGCTTGATCGTATCGCTGCTATTAACGGCGGTGGAGGCAAGCTTGGCCTGGAAGCGCATTTGGACCAAGTATTGGCGCAAAAGAAAGGCAGCACACCGATTACGGCGGAATTTATTGTGTATGATCTGCCCGGACGGGATTGTCATGCCTTGGCTTCCAATGGTGAATTACCGCTGACTCAGGCAGGGCTGGAAACATATAAAAAGGATTATGTTGACAAAATTGCTTCTATTTTTGCAAATCCCAAATATAAGGATATTCGTATCGTAGCGATCATTGAACCAGATAGTTTGCCAAACCTGGTAACCAATCTGGATGATCCTAAATGTGCGCAAGCCAAGTCTACAGGGATTTATGAAGCTGGCGTTAAGTACACAATGAATAAGCTGAACGAGATTCCGAATGTGTACAAATACGTAGATATCGGTCACTCTGGCTGGTTAGGTTGGGATAACAACCGTGCAGCAACGGTATCCCTGTTTACAACTATCTTCAAAGACACTAGCAAAGGTCTGTCCAGTGTAGATGGCTTTATCACGAATACAGCCAATACTTCACCGCTGACAGAACCTAATTTGCCTGATCCAAATCTGAATGTCGGCGGACAACCGATCAAATCGTCCAAGTACTATGAATGGAATCCTAATTTCGATGAATCGGATTTCGCAGAGTCATTGCATAGAGATTTTGTCAGCGCAGGCTGGCCGAGCTCACTCGGTATGTTAATTGATACAGGCCGTAACGGATGGGGCGGACCTAACCGTCCGACTTCCGCAGTCGGCAATGATATTAACTCCTATGTAAACTCAGGCCGTGTTGACAAACGCTCGCACCGTGGTAACTGGTGTAATAACAGCGGAGCAGGTATGGGAACACCGCCACAAACGGCTCCAGCTGGCCATATTGATGCTTATGTATGGGCGAAACCTCCGGGTGATTCCGATGGTTCCAGCTCACTCATTCCGAACGATGAGGGTAAAGGCTTTGACCGTATGTGTGATCCTACCTATACAACCAAGGATGGCACATTAACAGATGCTTTACCGAATGCACCTATTTCAGGAGCATGGTTCCATGATCAGTTTGTGATGCTGGTACAAAATGCGTACCCTGCAATCGTGCCTTCCACTGGTGGTGTGGACCCAGCGCCTACAGCTCCAGCTGTACCGTCAGGCTTAAAGGCTGTTGTGGGCAATGCTCAAGTAACGCTGACTTGGAATGCGTCTACTGGTGCCGATAGCTACACGGTAAAACGTGCCACTAGCGAAGCAGGTCCTTTTACAGCCGTTGCGCCTCTTGTAACGGAAAGAGAGTACACGGATAAGGGGCTGACGAACGGAACAACTTACTTCTATGTTGTAAGTGCTACGAATGCGAAAGGAACAAGTAAGGATTCCGCAACGGTAAGCGCTGAACCTAAAGGTACACCGACTGATCCAACCGACCCTACAGAACCAGCGGGTGATCTGGTTGTAATGTACCGGGCTGGTGACACCGACCCAGCTAATAACGCAGTCAAGCCTTTCCTTAACCTGAAAAATAAAGGTACAACACCCGTGAAGCTGAGTGAGCTGAAAATCCGCTATTACTTCACGAAGGATGGCAGCCAAGAGCTGCAATCTGCAGTAGACTATGCGCAAGTAGGCAATGATAACGTGCTGCGTACCATTACAGACAACTATATTGAAATTGGTTTCAGTGCTGCTGCCGGCTCGCTTGCTGCTGGAGCGCAAACAGGTGATATTCAGATCCGCATGAACAATAGCGACTGGTCTAACCTGAACGAATCCAATGATTACTCCTTCGATCCAACGAAAACCTCTTATGCAGAATGGAACAAAGTAACGTTGTTCCACAATGATAAGCTGGTGTGGGGAATCGAGCCTTAGGATTTAGCCAGAACAAGTGCCCTTGAGTGATTGAAAAGTATTAAAAGAAGGCTACGGCATAGCTGTCGTAGTCTTTTTTTACGTCTTCGAATAAAGAATTTGATGACCAAGGGAATAAGCATTGAAATTGTGTATAATGAAAAAAAGAATGCTGTTCTACTGTGGAGGGTCATCATGAGCAAAAAGTTAATCTTAGATGTAGATACTGGCATTGACGACGCGCTTGCTATTGCGTATGCGGTCCATTCGCCGGAATTGGAGCTACTCGGTATTACAACCACCTTTGGTAATATCTCGGTGGAGGAGGCAACACGTAACTCACTGATTCTGCTGGAAAAACTGGGGGTAGAGGCTCCGGTCGTGTCTGGCGCTCACAAGCCATATGCTCGGGAGTTGTTCAAACCTTATTCCCGGCATATTCACGGTGAAGACGGTATTGGCAATCAGTTGAAAGGAGCTCCCTCCCGTCAGGCTGCGTCTGGGGATGCCGCTGATTTTATAATCGGACAGGCTCGTCGCTATGAAGGCAAACTTACCCTGGTAGCTGTGGGACCGCTAACCAATCTTGCGATTGCATTGGATCGCTGCCCCGAATTGCCCCAATTGCTTGACCGCCTGATCATCATGGGCGGCGCGGTTACAGTGAAAGGGAATGTAACTCCGACGGCTGAAGCGAATATTTACGCCGATCCAGAAGCCGCAGCCTTTGTGCTGGGAGCGGGCTTTCCGCTTACGCTCGTTGGGCTGGACGTCACGATGCAAACACTGCTTCCCCAGCAGGATGTGGACAAATGGCGTGAGCAAGGGACCGAGCTGGGTGCGTTTATGGCAGATATGACAGACTTTTATATGGAAGCCTATCGCAATTTCAGACCTGGTATTGCAGGCTGTGCTTTGCATGATCCACTGGCTGTAGGATTAGCGATAGATTCCAGTTTTGTGGAGACGCGTCCAATGCACATTGCCGTTGAGGTGGGGGATTCCGCCGAGGTTGGTCGCACCCGTGAGGTGCAAAATGAGAACGAAGCTCAAGCACTGACTACGGTTGATGTGGCACTTAAAGTCGATGCGGAGCGATTTTTGCGTCATTTTCTTAGCCGGGTGGTATAAAAAAATAATTCGAAGATTGCCGATGAACCTGCATCGGCAATCTTTTGTGCATACATGTTTTAAGGGCCTTTATCTAGAGGTGGACTAACTGCTATAAAATCCCATATCATGTTAGAATAGGTGTAGTTAGAAAAACTGCCGGACCACAAAGGAGGAGATTCATTGTGTTTTCTGCTGCTCGACGACTGCCTTTGCTGGAACATATGTATAATCATGCCCCGACAGGAATCGTGATTTTGTCGAGGGAGGGGAAGTGCCTGTACGTCAATCCCGCCTTTTGCAAAATGGTCGGATATGAGCAGGAGGAATTACTGGATATCCGATATTACCATCTCTTGTATAAAGAGGCTCAGGATCAGCGAGGGTTGAGGGAGGCTTACGCAGGTTGGCTAAAGGCTACGGATCAAGTCTATAAGACAGAGCTACGTTTGAAACATAAAAGGGGAACATCCGTCTGGCTATCGCTGGAATTAACCATATTTGATGATGAGGCTACCGAACAATCTTATTTGATTGCGTATGCAATGGATATCACGGAGAAAAAAGATATGGAGCAGGTGCTCTCGGATAATGAGGATTTGTACATGCTGATTACGGAAAATACGCCGGATGTTATCTCATATAGCACGGCGGACGGCATACTCCAATATATTTCTCCTTCGGTGGAAAAACTCCTAGGCTATACAAAGCAGGAAATGCTCGGCAAAAAGCGGCTCCAATTCTACCATGTTGAAGATGCCGATTATATGCGTGTACATGGACTCTTCAAGGAAACAGGCATCATGAAGCGGCGTGTTCGTCATAAGGACGGGCACTATTTGTGGCTGGAAGTATCGTACCGCATTATTCGGGATGAACAGGGCAGAATCAAGCGAGTACTGTCCATCGGACGCAACATCACAGAGCGCCAGAAGAGCGAGGAGAATTTGGCAAAAGCTCAAAGGTTGGCGATGTTCGGCTCATGGGACTGGGATCTGGTCAACAATGTTATGCATTTCTCCAAGGAATTTCGCAGCATTTTTGGTTATCGTGTCAAGTCGGTTGAAACAAGTATTGACGCGTTCATGGCGGCTGTTCATCCAGAAGATACAGAGCGCATGAAACAGATTATCACCAACGTTATATTAAAGGGAGTTCACGAAGAAACCTTTTACCGGATTGTATTGCCGAATGGGGAACAAAAGGTACTGCGTTCAATCTGGGAAGCTGAAATGGACGAGCATGCAGGCAAGCCCGTTCAAGTGGTTGGAATGATCCAGGATGTTACAGAGCACCGGGAAATGGAGCAGCGTCTGCGCGAAAGTGAAAACCGTTATAGGTCACTGTTTCAGCATAATCCACTCGGGATATGCGCTGTGAATATGGAAGGTCATATCTTGAGCGTGAATCCGAGCTTGGAGGAGCTTACGGGTTATACGAAGGATAAGCTGCTTGGGGCTGACATACTCATCATGGCTTCCTCTGAGGAACAGGACAAAATCAAGCGTCACATGGAGCTGGCCAAGCAGGGTGAGACGCAAACCTATGAATCGGAATTTATACATAAGGAGGGGGAGCGTCTATTCATCAAGATGACGAATATCCCGATTTTCGTGCAAGAGGAAATTGTAGGCTGCTACGGGATTATAGAAAATGTTACCCCTCTTAAAAGCTACATTGCTCAAATTGAAAAGCTCAGTAATGAGCATTCGCTTATTTTGAATGCCGTATCCGAAGGAATTGTAGGTTTAAGTACCGAAGGACATGTCCGCTTTATGAACCCGGCAGCTGTTGAGATGTTTGGCGTAGGATCTGCCAATCCGCTGAATGGCGCTTGCATAGACATGATCCTCCATGCTGACGAAATTGGCAGTCATTTTCCGGACGAACAGTCCTCTATTCTTCAAGCGATTCGAAGCGGAGCCTCTTATCAGGCAGAGGAAGCTGTATTTTGGAAAAAAGGCGGGTCCAGCTTTCTGGCCTCCTATCGAATCAGCCCTTTGATGGATAATGGCGAGCGAAAAGGGGCTGTGATGGTTTTTGTAGACAGGACGAATGAAAAGGAGATCATTCGGGCCAAGGAGTCTGCCGAACGCGCCGATCGGGCCAAGTCAGAGTTTCTCTCTGTGATGAGTCATGAGCTCCGTACACCGATGAACGGCATTATAGGTATGGCGGGGTTACTCGCAGATACTGAATTGGATGAGGAGCAGCGTAGCTATATAGACATTATTACCAGTAGCAGTGGTGCTTTAATGCAGATATTGAACGAGATACTGGATTTGAGCAAAATCGAAGCTGGTAAAATGTCTTTGCTGCACGAATCCTTTGTGCTAGATGACGTGGTCGGCAGTGTGGCTGACCTATTCATGACGCAGGCTATGGAAAAAGGCATTGAGCTGGAATGGCATGTGGATCAGGAAATGCCGGGGATGCTGGTCGGTGATCATGTGCGTATCCGGCAGGTGCTGGTGAATTTGGTGAGCAATGCGATCAAATTTACGGAGCGAGGGCGTGTAAATATCTTTGTGGAGAGAAAGGCTTACAGCCGTCGTAAAAATAGATGCCTGATTGAGTTCAGTGTAACGGATACTGGAATCGGTATCCCAGCAGACCGCCAGCATCTATTGTTTCAGCCTTTTTCCCAGCTTCATCCGGCACTGAACCGAAAATATGGAGGGACGGGACTAGGATTGTCCATCTGTAAAAACTTGGTCAAGCTGATGGGGGGGGCTATTGGTGTAGATAGCGATGAGGCCAGAGGAGCGACGTTCCGGTTCCAGCTGGATCTTAAGCTGCCGGAAGGTTCAACGCTTGCGAATATAAGCCGTGATGAACCTTATGAGTCAAAGGAAGGCTAAAAAGAGATAGCCGTGATGCGTGATGCATCACGGCTATTTTTGTAAGGAATAACCAAAGAAAAGATTGACAAACTGTTCTAACTGTACTATTAATGATAGTACAGTTAGAACAGTTCAGTATATACAAGTGAATCAGAATAAGTCTTGAAAGGAGGAAGTCCATGTTCGAGCTGGATATCCGCAGCCGCAAGCCGATCTACGAACAGCTTATGGACAGGGTAAAGGAAATGATCGTGTACGGATCACTTCAGCCGGATGAGCAATTGCCTTCCGTACGGACATTGTCCGCTCAGCTTACGGTGAATCCGAATACGATTCAGAAGGCGTATCGAGAGTTGGAACGAGAAGGATACATTTATTCCGTTCAAGGCAAAGGCAGCTTTGTCACACCTGCCGAGCATCAGCCGCAGCAAATAAAGCGGGATGAGATTCGGGCGGCATTGTTAAAACAGATGATTGAAGCCGTCCATTTCGGTTTTACGCAGCAGGAAGTGGACGACATATACGTGGAAGCTATACAAACAAAGGAAAGGGGGATGTCCCTTGATTGAATTAAGGGAAGTCACAAAGACATTTACAGAAGAAAAGGCTGTCGATCAGCTCGCCCTTACGGTGAAGAAGGGCTCTATTTTTGGGTTGCTGGGCTCGAACGGGGCAGGGAAAACGACACTGCTCAAAATCATCGCCGGGATTTACCGACCGGATGCAGGAAAGGTACTGATTGGCGGACAGTCCGTATATGAGCAGCCTGAAGTCAAGCAGCACATTCTGTTTATGCCAGACACCCCCTATTTTTTTCCGCAAGCGACAATTCGTCAGATGGCCCGGTTTTACCGCTCCATTTATCCGAGCTGGAGCGAGGAACGCTACATACAGCTTACGGAGATTTTTAAGCTAGATCCTAAACGAAAGCTTCACCGTTTTTCCAAGGGGATGAAGCGTCAGGCTGCTTTTTTGCTTGCCTTGAGCTGTATGCCTGAGCTGCTCATTTTGGATGAGCCGATTGATGGGCTGGACCCGGTGATGCGTAGAATGATCAAAAATTTACTGTTCCAGGAAACCGCTGCACGCGAGATGACCGTCGTGATCTCATCTCATAACTTGCGTGAAATAGAAGACATGTGTGATCACGTCGGCATTATGCACCAGGGTCGGATGCTGCTGGAAAAAGAGGTCGACGACCTCAAGTCTGATACGCATAAGGTACAGGTTGCCTTTCGTGACAGCACGCATGAGGAAGCCGTATGTGGACAACTTTCGGTTGTACATAAGGAGCGGAGGGGCAGTGTTCTACTGCTTATTATCCGGGGTGAGCGAGAGCGGATTGCAGAGACGATTGAAGCGTATGAGCCGCATGTGTTCGATTTGCTACCGTTGACGCTTGAAGAAATTTTCATTTATGAAATGGAGGACGCAGGTTATGACATCCAACCGATTCTTCTGTAGCGGCGGCGTAATTCGCCAAAGCCTGAGACAGCATGGCTGGATCGGTCTATTGTACTTGGTAGGATTATTGTTTACGGTGCCACTGCCACTATTTATGAGTACTGGAAACGAGCGAGTGCCCACGGTTTTGAGAAGCCTGTTCGATAGTACAAACTCAGGCGATGGAATGCAAAATATCATTTTATTGGCCGTACCTGTGCTGGCGGGTGTGGTGCTGCTTCGTTTTATTCAGCGTCAGGGCTCCTCGGATTTATATCACAGTCTGCCCTTACGCAGAGAGCATCTGTTAACGGCACATTTAATTAGCGGTCTTATCCTTTTACTCGTACCTATATGGCTGACCGCGGGAGTAACTGCCCTGCTAAACACGTCGGTTGAACTGCCTTTTATTTTTCATATCAATGATATTGGATCATGGGCTTTGGTCGTATCGGTTCTTACGATTTTCCTGTTTGCTTTTACCGTGTTTGTAGGTATCTGTGTAGGACAATCGCTGTTACAATCCGTTGTAGTGTATGCTTTGCTGTTGTTGCCCTTTTTTTTGTATTCCATGATTAGTCGTTTTCTGGGGCACAATCTATATGGTTACTCTCAGATTATTGGAACCATTGTTCAAAATAGTAATGGCGTGGAGTTGCGCAGCAGCAATAATATTTGGTATAGTTTATCGCCGTTCGTCCGCATTATGGATTTGTCGAGTAGCGCATTTTCATATGTGGAACTGCTTATTTATATGGGTGTTTCCTTGCTGTTTGTGATTTTAAGCTATGTGTTATATCGCAAACGGCTCGTAGAGAAGGCAACGCAGGCCATGGCCTTTACTTTCTTCCAACCCCTTTTTAAGGCAGGAGTCATGTTATGTGCCATGCTGCTGATAGGAGAATATTTTTATAGCACAGGAGGCCAGGGGAGGGACTGGTCGATCTTCGGGTATGTGCTTGGAGCTATTTTGGGTTATATTGCTGTGGAGATGGTAATCCGCAAGACATGGCAAATTGTACGTATTCGTGCTTTGCTGGAGCTGGTTACATACGGGGCAGTTTTGGGTCTGGCAATGTACATCCCCACGTCTAGTTGGATAGGCTACGAGGAACGGATTCCAACCGCGCATTCAGTCGAGCAAGTCTATGCTGGGCAATATTTGTATCTGGACGGGGGAGCGACACAGAAAAATCTCTATTTTTCGCAAGATAAAGCTTTTATCGCTGCTGTGCTGAATTTACAGCGTGAGCTCGTAAGAGTACATTCAGCTGGAAAGACGTCCGGGTCCAATAAAGAACCTCAACAAATGATATCCATTGCTTATCGTTTGGATGATGGTACCATTATGACTCGTAGCTATACATTTCCTGAGCAACCTTTCCGGGCAGCGCTGGCAAAAGTGATGATGTCTGAGCCGTACAAAACAGTAAGCTACTCACTTGATAAGCTGAATGGTAAAGCGGAGACGATCAGCATTCAATCGGCAGATGATAATGAACGGCGAGTTGTTCTGACCGATCCGGAAGATATTCGTGAATTTGAAGCTATACTTAAAGAAGAAGTTTTGGGCATGAGCTATAGTGAAATGCAGGCAGGTTCTTACGCGTTGGGGAATATTGATATTGTGAACAAACCTTCATCTGTTTTAGTAGAAGAACCAGATTGGGCTCGCAGCGTCTCCTTTAATTGGCGCATATCCTTCCACAAGCTGAATGCTTGGCTGGAACGCAAAGGATACGCCGACAAGGTGATTGTCACGTCGAAAGACATTATATCGGTTCGAGCTATTCCAATGGTTTCTCAAGAGAAGGAGCCGTATCAGCCTGGTGAGTATATTGAAGCAGCGAATTTATTCAGGATATTGCAGCAGAAGTATAAAGTCACCACAATTAAAGATGCAAAACTTTGGAATACTGTGCTGGATAACCGAAATAACTACAGCTATGATCCACAAGTGGAGAAAGGCACTTATCTGTTCCAAGTTAAAATCAAGTCCATCAGCGGTTCCGGCTTTCGTACAATTTATTACTTATTAACCTCAAAAGACATCACACCAGAGCTTGCGAAGGCATTACTGACAGCTCCTTAAGTGGGACAGCGTCTGGTTTGGATGGTATATGGACGGAGGTAGATGAACATGGGAAGGTTCCGACACGACATATAACAACCTCATCGACGGGCAAGAGCCCCTCCACATTAGAACTGACGTAAATAGAGGCATAGAGAGATACAACATAGAACAAACAGAGAGAAGAGATCAATAACGTACAGTTCAATGATGGAGGAGCAATACAATATGAAATATACAGAAGATCGTGAATTTCTACAGTTCTTGGAGCATCATAAGCAGTCATTTTCTGGATGGGATTTTTCATTCATCTCGGTTACGGGACGTGTGGCGAGCGAGCCTTTGGACTGGTCTTATGTCAGCAAGGCTATGAAGTTTATTCATTCATCCAAGGCGATGCTGGATATGGGAACAGGCGGGGGAGAGCTATTATCTCGGCTACGCCCTTTTCCAGAGATCGTATGTGCGACAGAAGCATATGCACCGAATGTTCCTATCGCCAAGGAAAGGTTGGAGCCGCTGGGCGTGCGCGTTATGGCTATACAGGATGACAATTCCCTTCCGTTTGGCGATGCCGGGTTCGATCTTGTGCTGAATAAGCATGAGTCATTTTCGCCAACGGAGGTACGACGTATTTTACGACCAGGTGGGACGTTTTTGACTCAACAGGTAGGGGGCCTGGATTGTGCGGGCATCAACGACCGTTTGGGAGCGCCTGATTACGAGTATGCGGACTGGACCCTCTCTCAAGCACTTGCAGGTTTGAAAAGCAATGGTTTCGAAATTGTAGAGCAGCAGGAGCAGTTTCCAGTACAGCGGTTTTACGATATTGGAGCACTTGTCTACTATTTAAAAGCCATTGAATGGCAGATTGCAGACTTTCAGCCAGAGAAATATATAGAACAGCTGTATGGTCTGTATTTGGATATCCAACGTGATGGGTACTGGGACGTGAAGCAGCACCGTTTTTTGATCCATGCCAGAGCAATATAAAGAAGATTCGATACCAAAAAGGTCTTTCCCGTGGGGGAGGCCTTTTTTGCCATAAGCATTAAGGTAAGAACAATATCAGAAGCCACATGGCGGTTGGCAGTGAAATACCAACGGCTATCGCTATATAGGGCAAGGGAGTTCGGAAGTAGTTTTTACAGTCCGCCTCCTTGTCCTTTTTCTCGTGATAGAACGCTACCTGGCTTGCAAAGCTGTGAAGTAGCTTGAGTGCTTCATCGCTGGGAATGTGCTGTAAGGAATGCCATAGATCATCATGTGCTTTTCGGAGCAAGGTTACATCAGATGTATGATTCGGATGATCGGATAAGGACATTTTTATCCTCCTCTCGTATACTAATCTTTACCATAATTGTACAATGAAGAAGCAATGGCTTACAGTCTCATTTCATTCATTAGATATAGGGGGATGTACATGTCTGATCCAAAGGGAGTTATAACCAAGCCGGAAAAGGACGAGTCTGTGCGGATAGCATGGTTTTGGCCATGGCTGGGCGGTACGTTTATGTTTGGATTGTTTTCAGTCATGTTTAATGTAGTTTGGAGTATGGTTGTGGCACCCCAAGTGCAGCTTTTGCTGAGGCATGAAGGTGTGACGGATACAACTGTGATTGTAATACTGCTTCTATATGCATGGATTATCGGTCTCATCTTTGCAGCTTATGGTGCCTTGAGTGCACGTATGTCCAGCATGGGCAAGCTTCCGCTGATGCTGACCGGGCTATTATCATTAATATGTGGGCTGTGGTTGTGGATTATAGGAATACAAGGGTCTGGTGGTCAACCTGCTGAAGTGTGGGGAGGGGCGTGGGAACTTTTTTCACTCTATCACGCCTGGGCAGAGCCTGTGTTGGAGGTACTGGGGCCATATACACAGCATGGTGAAATCTGGTTTCTACTGGCAGCACTGCTGCCGATAGCTGGCATGGTAGTAGGAGTTGGGGTGAATCGTTATCCAGCGCTAACCGACAAGAATGGTAAGGTGGATCATAGATGGCAATGGATTGTTGCCGCGATATCTGCTGCGCTCGTCATTGTGCTGACGATTACACTGATGCTTCCTCAACGCCCGTACATTGCAGAGAAGGATTTTCCGGTAGTTGACGGGGCTACGGCGGCCATTCCGTTTGCGCAGGATATGCTGCATGAACTGACTGGAATGAGCAAGGCGCGAGCGGCGCACGAGCTGAGATTCAACACGACTCATCAGGCATATGTCAATTTAATCGAAAAGAAGGCGGATCTGATTCTGGTGGCCGGTCCTTCCGATGAGGAACTGCGTCTGGCGAAAAGTCGGGGAATACAAATGAGGCTCACGCCCATTGGGTGGGATGCGTTTATTTTTCTCGTGCATCAAGACAATCCGGTTAAGGGACTTTCTTCGGAGCAGGTTCGTCGTATATATGAAGGGGCTATCCATAATTGGAATGAAGTAGGGGGCAAGGATCAGCCGATTATTGCTTACCAGCGAGAAGAAAATTCAGGCAGTCAGACATATATGCAAAAGAAAGTGATGGGAGGCCATGAAATGGCTGACCCGCCACGTGAACTACAAATTGGCATTATGGGTGGTATGATTAATGCGGTCGCAGATTTTAACAAGGATTACAACGCGCTCGGATATTCATTTTATTATTTTGCAAATGTGATGCATAATCGTCAAGAGGTCAAATTTTTGTCTATTGATGGAGTGAAGCCGAACAAAGAGCACATTCGCTCGAAACAATATCCATTCACAGCTCAACTGTTCGTGGTCACACGGGAAGGCGAGAAACCAAGCCCTTCGATGCAACGATTACTCGAATGGCTGCAAAGCGAAGCAGGAGCCCGGGCCATCGAAAAGGGTGGCTTTGTTCCTGTAAACTCGTAATCCTGTAACGATGATTCGCATACAGTCACCGTATATTCACCTTAAGAGTGAAACGAAGACAGCAGGGTAATACATAGAATATGCTTTGCTGTGAATACAATACCCGCACAGCATGTATATCACCAACATAAGGGGATGAACGAAAATGAAGAAAAAAACATCGGTCTGGGTGCTTTTACTCGCCGTAGCCATAGTGACAGCGGGGTGTGAAACAGGCTCACAAACAAGTTCGGAAACAGGACAAACAGCTCAAAATGAGCAAAAGGGTGTCACCTCGGCACAAGCGAATGGTTCAGGAACCACTGTAGATACACCGAAAACAGGAGGACAAGCAACCACAGACACTACGATAGCGAAGGTCCGCATGGACAATATTACCGCGCTGCGTTTGATCGACGGCCAATCCGGCTGGATCGGCGGAAATGGCTGGATTGCCCGTACGGACGCGATTGCATCCGATTCAGTCGGATCGACGTGGAATGTGCAATATCAGGGCCAAGGTACGGTTCAGCAGATTTTTGCCTTGAACGGACAGCAGGCTTGGGCTGTTATGGCAGACAGCGGATCGCTGCTGGCCACTCGCGATGGCGGCAAACGCTGGGAGGTTGTCGGGACTGTACCTGAGCAAGGGCAAGCGGGCTTTTTACACTTTGTATCATCCAAGGAAGGGTTCAGTGGCAACCAATATACGAAGGATGGCGGGCAAAGCTGGTCCTCGCTCCCCGTGCCTGGCCACTTGGTAGGACAGCCATATTACCATGATCAGCAAAACGGCTGGGCAGTTACGCAGGACACAGACCGTTCGTTTCAGATTTTACACACGGTTAACGGGGGCCAAAAGTGGACTACTGTCATGTCACGGACAACGGAGGCGCCTCTAAATGGAGCCATTATTCGTTCGGTAGAACGTGGCAACGCATGGATCGAGCTGGTTGGAGATACGGGGATGAATCAGACGTCGTATTCGCTTTGGCATACTGCCGATAGCGGACAAAGCTGGCGTGCTGTGCTGGCGAATGCCACTGCTGGCGGCGGTCCGGCACCAGGTATTAGCCAGCAAGACAACCAGGTTGCCAAAAATGAAGGGACGGCACCAGGTATGCTCTATCCGGTTAATAGCAGTACCGCATGGATGGGTGGCTACTGCGCACCGTGCGACAAGCCCAATACCATCGGCTGGACGACTGACGGCGGCAAGACGTGGAACAATGGCAAGCAAGGCTTTGACGGTTATGGCGGTCAGCAAATCGGGATGGCAAATGCCAAGGAAGGCTGGGCTATTTTCTCAGATTCAGAGCAGGCCCCAGTTATGTATACCACCTCGGATGGTGGACAGCATTGGACGCAGAGCCATGTATTTGACAAGCCTGTGGCATCAGGATCCTAAGGAGGGATGAATATGAGCCAACATAAGAAAAGTGTGATTAGATGGACTGACGGTCGTGAAGTACCACTAATCGGGCAGGGCACGTGGCATATGGGGGAAAAAGCGTCACTCCGGCAGGAAGAGGTGCGCGCGCTTCAACTTGGCTTGGAGCTGGGTATGACGCTGGTGGACACGGCTGAAATGTATGCTGAGGGCGGCGCAGAAGAGATCGTCGGAGAGGCCATCCGGGGTCGCCGGGACGATGTCTATCTTGTTAGCAAGGCTTACCCTCATCATGCGGACCGCCAAGGACTGGCTCAAGCGTGCGAAGCGAGCCTAACCCGAATGGGAACGGAGTACGTGGACATGTATTTGTTGCATTGGCGTGGGAATATTCCGCTGGAAGAGACGATACAAGGTATGGAAAAACTGCGTGAGCAGGGCAAAATTCGTAGCTGGGGAGTGTCCAATCTGGACAAGTCCGACATGGAGGAGCTATGGAGCCTGAGTAGAAGCGAAGCCTGCGCTGTTAACCAAGTGCTGTATCACGCAGCTTCGCGTGGCATCGAATATGATCTGCTACCTTGGAGCCGTACGCATGGGGTGCCTGTGATGGCCTATTGCCCGATTGCCCAAGGTGGCCGCCTGCGACGGGGTCTGTTGGAGCATCCTGTTATGGTAGACATTGCTGCCAGCCACGGGGTAACTCCATCCCAAGTTGCGCTTGCGTGGGTCATACGGGACGGTGATGTCTGGGCAATTCCGAAGGCGGTGCAAGAATCGCATGTACGAGAAAATGCAGCGGCAGCAAGTATTCGGCTCACTCCTGAACAACTTCAACAAATAGACGAAGCTTTTTCTCCGCCAACGCGGAAGCAGCCACTGGATATTGTTTGAGGAAGGAGGAGCCCATGACAGAGCGAGAGACAGAACTGCATGAGGTAGATGATCATCTGGATTATGGATTATCCGTTGTATTCATCGGCTTTAATCCCAGCTTGAAATCAGGCGAGGTAGGACATCATTATGCGAATCCGCGCAACCGCTTTTGGCGCATACTGGAGGGAGCAGGCTTGACACCTCGCTTGTACGATCCATCAGAAGATCGGGAGCTGCTGAAGCTGGGCTTCGGATTTACGAACATTGTTTCCCGTCCCACGAGGGGAGTAGAGGACATTGCACGCGAGGAATACGCCGAAGGACGTCTGAAGCTATACGAGAAGCTAAAGGAATACCGTCCGAAGGTTGCTTGCTTTGTCGGCAAAGGCGTATACACCGAATACAGTAAAAAATCCAAAGTAGATTGGGGATTTCAGCCTGAACCGCTAATTCCCGAGATGCATGAATTTGTGGCACCTTCGTCTAGCGGACTGGTGCGCATGTCGCTGGAAGAAATCACAGATATTTATCGCCATCTTCAAACGTTCCTTTCGTCAGAGATCGTCTGAAATGCAGTAAGTATGGTGAATACAGCTAGCACAAAAAGAACCACACGCTCCAGTCCCTGCTGGGAAGAGTGTGTGGTTCTTTGAGCTGTTTCTATTGTAAGGCTTTCGCCTGCCATGCCTGTTCCACGGGAACATAAGGATATCCCAGATCACGTGCGACCGCTTCGTAGGTAATATGTCCGTTCAGGACATTGGTGCCGCTAAGCAGTGGCTTGCTTCTGCGAAGCGCCTCCTGCACACCCAAATCTGCGAGCTGGAGAGCAAAGGGGAGCGTCGCGTTCGTCAGAGCGAGCGTCGAGGTTTGCGGTACCGCGCCCGGCATGTTTGCTACCGCATAGTGAATGACGCCATGCTTCACATAGGTAGGCTGGTCGTGTGTCGTGATGTGGTCAATCGTCTCGACTATGCCGCCTTGGTCGATGGCGACATCCACAATCACAGAGCCGGGCTGCATCGTCTGTACCATCGCTTCCGTTACGAGCCGCGGGGCTTTGGCACCAGTGATCAGGACAGCACCGATCAGCAAATCACTTTGCGCCACGGCTTCAGCAATGTTGGACGGGGTGGACACCAGCGTATGGAGCTGATTGCCAAAAATATCGTCCAGTTGGCGCAGTCTTTGCAGGCTCAGGTCGATCAGTGTCACATCTGCCCCGAGACCGATGGCGACCTTGGCAGCATTGGTGCCGACCACCCCTCCGCCAATAATGGTCACTTTACCGCGTTTGACCCCCGGCACACCTGCCAGCAGGATGCCTTTGCCACCCTTTGGTTTTTCCAGCAGTTGTGCTCCAATTTGTACAGCCATTCGTCCGGCAACCTCACTCATCGGGGTAAGCAGCGGGAGGCTGCCTTCAACATCTAGCGTCTCATAGGAAATGGCGGCTACGCCGTTGTCTGTTAAAGCGCGGGCCAGTGCTGGCTCGGCAGCCAAATGCAGATAGGTGAATAAAATCAATCCTGGTCGAAAATACCCGTATTCAGAGAGGAGCGGCTCTTTTACCTTGATAATCAGATCCGCCTGGGACCACACGTCCGCAGCTTGCTGCACAAGAGTCGCACCCGCAGTGGCATAATCTCCATCCGTAAAGCCGCTTTCAACACCTGCATGGCTTTCCACAAATACGTGATGTCCGTGTTGAATCAATTGAGCTGCACCTGCTGGCGTTAGAGCGACACGATTTTCGTTGTTTTTAATCTCTTTCGGAATCCCAATTTTCATTTCATTCACCTCTCCTAAAAATAATTGTTAAGAAAATTACACTATCATTTTTGTGCAGTTTGCCGATTAGTTACATGGACTCAAGCCGATAAATGCAATTCATGTTAGATTAGGTACAGTTTACAAGGGGGGGAGCTCCTTGACATCATACATTTTGTCGGATTATCTGACTTAAAGGCTCGACTTTTTGATGAATATATGTCATATAAAATGACATAAAGACATATACATAAGGAGAATGCCGATGAACGGTAAAAAAACATTTACCATTGCGGATGTGCTGGAACGTCCCGTTTTCCGGCGGGCAAAACTGGCGGCGGGGGAACAGGGCGTAAATCGCCGTGTGGGTTGGGTACATGTACTAGAAATCACAAATGTTTCTCCGTTTGTGAGCCGTCATGACTTGATTTTGACGACCGGCCTGTGGCTCACACGGAAGGGGGAAGAGCGTGCCGAGTATATGGAGCAACTGATCCGCTCGGAAGCTGCGGGATTGTGCGTGGAGCTGGGCACGAGCATTCATGAAATCCCCTCTGAAATTCTGGAGTTGGCGGAACGACATCACTTCCCGGTCATCGTATTTGAGCAGCCAGTGCGTTTTGTTGAAATTACACAAGATATTCATTCCCTACTTATTAACCGACATCATGAACTCCTAAAAGATCTGGAGCGATTTTCACGTCAGCTTCAGCAGGAGACCCTGCGCAGCACTGATATGAACGCCCTCTTGCGTGTGCTTCATGACTATGCAGCCCGGCAGGTCATCTACATGTCTTCCATTGAAACCAATCGATTCGTACCTTCCGTCCAGCCGGATCTAGCGGACCGTATTGCAGATTTTTATGCCAATGAAGTGGAATCTAGTATGACCGCCGATCGGGAGGGGCATCTGCTGTTTCACCTGAATGAATCCACCGCCGTCTTGTTCCAGCCCGTTGTATGCTTCGGTCAGGTGTTTTCCGCAGTAGGTTTGGTGCTGCATAGTGAAATGCCAACGGAAGAAATGTCGCTGTTACTCGATTACACTGCCAAGGCAGCCGCTACATTGGTGCTGAGAACACAGTTTCTTGAAGACCGATTGCTGCGTAATCAAAATGAATTGATTCAGGATGTATTGAGCGGACAGCTTCCCAGTGAAGAACAGGCCCAGACCCGAATGGGCCTGCGATTGTTATCGAAGGGGCAGTATTTATTTTGGGCAGGGGTCATTGAGGTAGAACATCAGGACAAGGATGCCAGTCAGGTACGCAAGGAATCCATCAATCAGGATGTGCTGGTGCTGCTTCGTTCATTGTTGAAAAAAGAAACGTTGCACAATCTGCTGATGATGAAGGGGAGTCAATGCTACATCCTTTGTGCCAAGGAGGAATTAACACTGCGTTCCGCAGCGCAAATGAAAAAAGTGCTTGCCCATACTGTTCAATATATTCAGAATTATGCCGCAGGACAGCTTGATAAGGTGCGCATTCATGCAGGCTTTGGTAAAGTAAGGCATCGCATGACGGGGACGGATCGCAGTTTTGAAGAGGCATATGAGGTCATTGAAGTGGCACGAAGCGTCCCAGTCATGAAGGATCGGTTATTTTACGACAGCATCGGAATCTATCAGTTGTTGAAGGCGGTGCCCCGCATTCCTTTTCTACAAGAGTTCGTAGAGGACCATTTGGGCGGGCTGATTGCGCATGATCGTGAGCACCATATGCAGCTTCTGGATACACTGGATGCCTATTTTCAATCCCATGGCTCCAAGCGTGATACCGCCGGAATTTTGTACATTCACAGACAGACCCTTTATAATCGGCTGGATAAAATTAATGAAATCATAGAGGGAAATCTGGCAGACCCTGACAAACGTCGTTGCCTAGAGATGGCGCTACTGGCTTACCGAATGCTTCAGGCTGAAAATTGATCCTAAATAACTAGTTCTATTTTCCATTCTACTCATTTACAATGCGTGTTAACACTGAGATAATAGAAGAGATAACGGAAATATCTTGAAAGGGGATTAATATGAATATAAAAAAATGGATCGCCGTCCCTCTTATTCTGTTAATGGTAGCTTTGACAGGTTGCCAGGCAGTAGGTGGATTTGATGTAAGTAAAAACTTATTGGGAACACTTGATGTGAAATCCCAGCAGACAACGGAGAAAATCTCTCTTAAATTGACTCCAAAAGAAGGAATCTCGCAAGGAGATAAAGAAATCGTAGATTTGATTAATTCGATTTCTGTCACTGTGGATGAAGCCAAGGTACAATCGGAGGAACTTGCTTCTGCCAAAGGTACATTGCACATCGATAAGTATAATTTGCCGTTTGAACTTGCTTTAGACCGCCAAGGTTTGGCTATTCAACTGGAAGGTGCCAAAAAACCTTATTACATATCTTTGAACTCGCAAGAGAGTTTGAGCGGTCTGCCTGCTGGATTTGATCCATATGTATATTCCAAAGACGTGAGAGAACTGACGAAAACAGCCGCTGCACTTATGCTCAAGCATGCGCCTAACCCTTCTACCATTTCTGCAACGTCTGTAACCGAGGAAGTATACGGTGAAAAAGACAAAGTGAAACTGACCCATCTGCATGCTGAACTTCGTGGTGATGAGCTGGTAACATTAGTAAAACCGTTCCTGGCGAATCTGGCGAAGGACGAAGCAGGCTTGAAAGAGCTGATCGGGCAAGCCATTGATATGACTAAAACGATTGCTTCCGGCATGAATATTGAAGGTAGTGATAAAGTAACAACGGAACTGAGTGCTAACAAAGAAAAAATGGTCAATGAGGCTTATACCGAAGTTAAAAAGTATTTGGATCTGGCCGTTGATCAGTATGATGTAGGCGTTAGCACCATGTATGCACAGTCCCCTGAAATCAAAACGGTTCTGAGTGCTAACACGGTTCTGAAAAGCGACATGTATTTTGATGAAAAAGGAAATGTTCGCAAAGCAGCGACAGACTTGACAGTTGCTCTGCCAGATGTGGACGGTCTTCCGGTGAAGTCCTTCACAATTCTGACCGAAACTCAATCCTGGAACGTCAATGGTAGTGTGACGGCTGATAAAGTGGATATTTCTAACGGTGTTATTGACTTGAATAAACAAGCTGAATTAACTCCGGGAGCGACGCTGCGCAATTTTGAAGCGAATTCTCCGATCTACAACATTTTAAAAAATGATTTGGAAATTACAAAAGTAGAAACCATTTTCGATCCTAAAGACGATTACTACGTCTTGGAGAATCGTGGTGGCACTGCCTTTATTCCATTGCGTGAACTGACGAGCGAACTGAACTCCGAGTTAAAATGGGATGCAGCTGCTAAACAAACTACTGTAATTGATGATATTACAGGTAAGACGATTAAGCTGAAAAGTGGCTCCAAACAGGCTGTATTGGAAGGAAGCACATTGACGCTGCCACAAGCTCCATATACGGATGAATATGGCACATTGTATGTTCCTTTCAAATCAGTTGCCGAGGCGCTTGGCGCCACAGTAACTCGTAACAATGATGGGGAATATGTACTGAAACGCGACTAAAAAAGATATTCAAGGAACCGGCCCAATTAGGGCTGGTTCTTTTTTAGTTAAATTGGTAAAATGCTCAGTAAAGCGATTAAAATAAGCGCTTACAAATTTTAAAAGTGCCATACTTTTATACAGGGAAAATTGAGATAATTATAGTATCATTCCAGCATAGGAAAACACATACAATTAGGGGGATATACGATGAAAGATATGGAACTATTGAATTCCAGAGAGGGACAAATGGTGCTTGCCCGAATGTACGGTCAACAGCAAATCTCTGAGCAAACGACTCGATATGAATCACTTATACAGGCGTATCGGGAGCATTTTGGTGTAGGGGATATTGAACTGTTTAGTGCTCCGGGACGTTGCGAAATTGGTGGAAATCATACAGACCACAATCACGGGAAGGTGCTGGCAGGCAGTATAACACTCGATACCATCGCTGCAGCTTCTAAAGTGGAGGAGTCTGTAATTACATTCTTTTCTGAAGGCTATAAGACGAAGTACGTCATCGATTTAACCGACTTGTCGCCAAAACCGGAGGATGACAGTACGATGCTGCTGGTTCGTGGTATTGCCGCTGGTCTACTTGAATTCGGATACCGTATCGGGGGATTCCAAGCTTATATATCAAGTAATGTATTCTCTGCTTCAGGTTTAAGCTCTTCCGCTTCTTTTGAAATGTTGATATGCACGATATTAAATCATTTTTATAACGAGGGAGCGTTAGATGCAGTTGCTAAATCCAAAATTGGTCAGTATGCGGAAAATAGCTATTGGAACAAGCCGTCGGGGCTGCTTGATCAGATGGCTTGCGCGTATGGCGGCTTGATTTCCATTGACTTTGAAAATCCCAAGGAACCGATCATAAATCCTGTTCATTGGAATTTTGAACAAAACGGATATTCCCTCGTTATTGTAAATACAGGCGGAAATCATGCTGATTTAACGGACGATTACGCGGCGGTGCCCAACGAAATGTTTGCAGTGGCTCAATCTTTAGACGCTTCGGTTTGCCGTGACTTATTGCCAGAGGATCTATATGCCAACCTTAAAATGGTCAGGGAAAAAGCAGGAGACCGTGCAGTACTGCGGGCGTTGCATTTTTTTGAAGAAAATAGGCGTGTGGATGAACAGGTGAAATCACTGGAGGAGGGGCGCTTTACTGATTTCCTGAGGCTCATTACCGAATCTGGTAATTCCTCATGGAAATGGCTCCAAAACGTATATAGAAGTGGGGTTGCGCGGGAACAAGACGTATCGGTTGCACTGGCTTTAACGGAAATGTATTTAAAATCAATAGATAACAGCGCATGCAGGGTACATGGGGGTGGCTTCGCTGGTGTCATCTTGACGATTCTTCCGAATGATCATGTGGATGATTATAAGGAGTGGATCAGCGGAATGCTGGGAACTCCGGTACTTGTTGTCAACGTCCGTGAGGACGGTGCCGTTAATGTTAGTGATTTGATAAATGTTGAACGGACTCATTGAGAGTTTACAAACTAGTCAGTCAGTAGAAGACTTTAACCCATGGGTTAAAGTCTTTGTCCTTTTTATCGCCGATACAGCTTAGGTTTGCGTTATAATAAAGAGATGATAGTTTTAATGAAGGAGGGCCTGTCATGGCTATATACCCGTCCTGGTCCTATTCGCAATCGAGGGCTCAAACGTTCGATGAATGCTTACGCAAATACTATTATCATTATTACGGCTCGCATAATGGCTGGAATTCGGCACAGGGCACTGAAGAGCAAGTTACGTTGTATCGGCTCAAGCAACTGAGCAACTTATATATTTTATTCGGGAATATCACGCATCAAATGTGTGAATCAGTCATACGTGGATGGATGGAAAAAGGGGCTATCCCGCGTACAGCATACCTCGAGACAGCTATGAAGAACATGTTGAATGACAGCTACAAGGAATCGCTACACCGTGAGCTATGGCTACAAGATCCGAAAAATCGCGTCATGCTGGCGGAGGTTTATTACGACGACGAGGTGCTTTCGGAACGAATCGCCCTTATTAAGGAGCGACAGCACGCGGTAATACACAATTTATACCGTACTGCGGTTTGGCATGAACTGCAACAGGGAAAGGCCCGAATTGTAGAAGTGGAGAAGTGGGATACGATGCTCCTTCACGAGACGAAAGTGTATGTCAAAATGGATTTGCTCTACCGTAGAGACAATGGAGACTTGGTCATCGTGGATTGGAAAACAGGCAAGGAAGGCGATTTTTCCGACCAACTTTTTTTGTATGCTTCCTATGTGCAGGAGCACTATCAGCTTCCTTTGGAGAAGATCGAGGTACGTGTGGAGTATCTGATGACAGGAGAGCATGAGGTATATCGTCCCGCGCAAGAGGATATCGACAAAGTGGTTGGTAATGTCGGACGATACATCGATGAAATGAAGTCCTGTCTCGATGACGATTACTATAACCGCCCCAAGCCCGAGTCTTTCTTCACTCCGATGCCTTCACGCAGAGCGTGCGGAGGCTGTAATTTTCGTGAGGTATGTAAGTACCGAGCGGTGTGAAATGACTTGATCGCCTTTGCCCCCGGATTCCTACCCTAATTAAAGCTAGTGAATCCGGCCATATGGCAAATCTATAATTCTTCTATGTTTTGAAACCGCTTTATAATTTAGAAGCTGCGAGGTATGATAAGGGTATTATTGGAAAATGCGAAGGAGGAAGTTAGGAAGATGACGAGTATAGAACACGCACGTATTCTTTTTCAGGGAGATTCTATAACAGACGGAGGAAGGGGACGAAATGAGGATGCGAACCATTGGCTGGGTCAGAGCTATGTGTATCTGATCGCAGGTGCGTTGGGGAGCCGTTTGACTACCACGCAGCCAGAGTTTGTGAACCGGGGAATTTCGGGGGATCGAGTTTCGGATTTGTATGCACGTTGGAACGAGGACACGTTTAGCCTGAAGCCGGACCTGCTCAGTATTCTAATCGGAGTGAACGACGCCTGGCGGATCGTGGAGCAGGAGCCGTCCGGGGTGACGGACCGATTTGAACGAGCCTATCGCCACCTTCTGGAAGAAACGCGTGAAGTGATGCCTGATCTGGGACTCGTGCTGTGCGAGCCGTTTATTTTGAAAACGGGAGCTACCGAGGCGCGATGGGACATTTGGCAAGAAAAAATAACGGGATACCAGCGTATTGTACGTCAGCTTGCGGACGAATTTGGGGCCGTATTTGTGCCGCTCCAGAGCATGTTGAACGAAGCCGCTATCCAGGCGGACGCCTCCTATTGGCTGCATGACGGGGTTCATCCGACAGCGGTTGGGCATCAATTGATAGCTGATCAATGGATAGATATTGTGCAAAAGAGTCCGCTGGCGATTCGCTAACAGGGGCATACATAGTCTACTCCTTGTCATTTTTGGGTAATACACGATTATGGACATCATTACTTATGTTATGGTTCCATCCAAAAATGAATGTCAAAGGGGGGGCTTCTTGCTTCGTCATGAACGGAGCAAGAGAGGGCTATGGAAACGATAAATATCATTCTGGTTATATTGCTTATCGCATTAACTGCTTTTTTTGTGGCCTCGGAGTATTCCATTATTCGTGTGCGAGTATCTCGCATCAATCAATTGGCCTCTGAAGGCAACAAAAATGCGAAAGCCGTTAAAAACATTCTGTCTCGGCTGGACGAGTATTTATCTGCTTGTCAGCTCGGAACCACATTAACCTCAATGGCGCTAGGCTGGCTAGGGGAATCTACTGTTGAACATCTGCTACATCCCCTGTTTGTGTTGGCTCATATTCCAGCAGGCCTGACGGGAGTGCTCTCCTTTTTGCTGGCTTTTCTAATCTTGACCTATTTCGAGGTGGTCATTGGGGAGTTGGTACCGAAAACATTGGCCATACAGATTGCTGAACCAATGGCATTGTTTTTTGCCCGTCCGATCACGATATTCTATAAAATGACCTATCCCCTGAATTGGGTGCTCAGTCGTTCATCGCGTGTCATTACGGGTCTCTTCGGGCTCAAAAGGGTATCTGAAGAAGATGCGGCACTCAGTGAAGCCGAGCTTCGTTTGGCGTTATCTGAAGGCTTTCGTAGTGGTGAAATTACACCGACAGAATATCGATATCTGAACAATGTATTTGATTTTGACGACCGTGCGGCGCAGGAAATTATGGTACCGCGCATCCACATCCGTTCCATCTCCCACCAGGCAACAGTGGCCGAGTTTATGGAGCTGATCGAGGACAAAGTTTATAATTTTCTACCTGTAGCTGAACATGGCGACCGGGATCGTATTATCGGGATGATTCGCGTCAAGGAAGCCCTGCATGATTTGGCACGTGGGCACAGCACAGGGAATACGACGATGGCTTCTTATATTCACCCGGTGCTTCAGGTTATCGAGACGGTTCAGGCTCGGGATCTGCTGATTCAGATGCAAAAACGACGCATTCCAGTAGCGGTGCTGGTGGACGAATATGGTGGAACATCTGGACTTGTCACACTGGAGGACATTATGGAGGAGATTGTTGGAGACATTCCTTCCTATACCGACACCGAAACCCCCGCAGCGTTAACTCCACTCATTACAAAAACAGATGATCATCGTTACATACTCAAATCACAGGCGCTCATTCATGAGGTCAATCGACGCTTGGAGACGGATATTGAGGCCGGGGACGTATATACAATTGGGGGATGGATGCTTTCAGAGCGTTTTGATATCCAGCAAGGAGAGAAGCTGACCATCGGTTTATGGGAGTTTACCGTACTGGAAAAAAGCAGTCACCAAATAGACACAATTGAAGCGATTAAGAAAGCAGTCGTTGAACGGAAAAATGACAATGATTCTTAATAATGGAAAATGACTTTGTCGAGTAACAGCTCGCTTAAAATGTGACGAATGGCCTGTAAAGCTTGTAGCAGCGCGATTCGTCCATTTTAAGATGCAAGCTGCTGCCTGGTAACATATTGTTTTTGGTAATTAGCGTAGGGGACTTAAGACTCTGTATCTTTATGCTCATGAATATATCTGTCTATGAAAAATACTACTAGAAATGTAGCAATTTTATGGTAAAATGGAATCAAATTTGAGTTTTTTGGGGTGGGCTACAGTACATGAAGATGTCACTAGGTACGAAAATGGTTACTGCATTTGTCTCAATTTCTGCAATAACCTATGGAACAAGCGCTTTTTTTATTTTTGTACTCAAGGACTGGCTTGCTCAAGGTACACAAGAATGGGTGTACACTTCGATCATTCTGTTATTGGGTGTTCTGTGGAGTGGCATTTTGGGCTGGTTGATCTCAAAATTACTCACACGGCCAATTGTTAGGTTGGCAAAGGCGGCAGAGGAAGCTTCGGCGGGGAACCTGTCTGTTGTGATTCCTGAACGTCGTTCGGAGGATGAAATTAAAGTTCTGTATGATGCATTTCGGCATATGATGCTGAACATTAAAGATATGTTCAATGAGATCTCGTACAGCACCAAAACAACTTCGCAAAGTGCGGAAAATCTGAGCTTGGCTATTGTGCAGGCTACCACACAAATTGAGTCCATGTCTTCGGTGGTAGAAGATATTTTGAATGGCGTGGAGCAGCAAAAGCAAGCATCTGCCCAATCTATTAAAACAGCAGACCGAATGCTGGGCGATTTTAAAATGATGCGTAGCAAATCGGGGCATATGCTGGAACTGTCAGGCCATATGGAGCATTCAGTAGATTCGACGCAGACCGTATTTTCATCCCTGATGGATGGAATGGGAGAGCTGACAGCATCACATGGTCGTTCGCAGCAGGTAATTGCCCGACTGGAAAAAGAAGCTTCCCAAATTGAAGCGATTACAAGCACCGTGAAGGATATTGCGGAACAGACCCATTTGCTGGCGTTAAATGCTTCCATAGAAGCGGCGCGTGCGGGAGAAGAAGGGAACGGGTTTGCTGTAGTGGCTCACCAAATTCGCGCACTTGCTGCCCAAAGTACGGAGTCTGTGCAGCAAATAAATGCCATCGTTAGCCGTGTCCAGTCACAAATCGTAGAGACAGTGCAGTTGATGCATCAGCAGACGTCATTGGTCAGTGCTGAGGCGGAACGGACAAGCTCTGTGGATCAGACGCTGAACCGTTTGAACGCTATTGTACGTGAATTTGTCGAGAGCATCCGTTTAATGGAAGAAGCCGTGACGGAGCAGACGAACCGGGTAGATCAAACCTTTGAGCAGATCCATCGTATTCAGCAAATGTCAGGGGCCTTCTCTGAAGGAGCTCACAAAATTTATACAGCTGCTCATGAGGAGACAGCAATTATGCAGGAAATTTCGTCTTCTTCCGAGGATTTGAAAGTGCTTACGAATAAACTCATGATGAAAACACGGGGAATGCAACTATAACAGAAGCCGTCATGTGAGGCATGATATATACAAACAAAATATAGCCGCTACACACCGGAAAACGAAGCAAAATGGTTCCCCGGTGTGTAGTGGCTATTTTTTAATTTCAAAAAACTCACATTGTTTTCTGGGGTGGTAAGCCAGATCACTGACGCTGGATTGCACGACGATGGTTTGATCGTCGAAACGGATTATGATTCCGCCAGAGCCAATCAATTGGTCATCCTGAAATACTCGGACACGAAGATGACGTTCCAGTGCCTCATTGAAATCCTGATCTGTAATTAATCGGCGATTAATGGCCATGAGGGTTCTCCTTTAAATATAATATCTTTTATCATAAAGGTAAGGTATTGAACAAGCAAGAAACACGGCTAGAACATAATCGGCTATTGGGTATAAAATAGAATGCAACGAAGAGAGAAAGAGATCAAAGGGGGCTAGCTATGGATAGGTCGTGGTCAGGGCCTTGGTTTGATGCCAATGCGCCAGAAGGGTTCGAGGCTTTTACTCCGTCACATGGGTTGGCTATATTGGGACTCATTGTATGCGCTTTGATGCTGTGGCTGACTCGGGGATGGATTCGATCGAACAAGCCTGTAAGCGAGGGAATTCGCTGGTTGTTAATTACAGTCCTCATTCTGTCAGAGGTGACTCTGAATATTTGGTATGTGATGCAGCATATTTGGGATGTCCAGACCTCATTGCCATTAGAACTGTGCAGTGTGACACTGCTGCTGTCTATCCTGATGCTTATTTTTCGAAGCCGCTGGTTATATCCGATCATCCTTTTTGCCGGAATTGGAGGGGCGCTCCAAGCCGTACTTACGCCTAATTTGGCATATGCATTTCCGCATTATCGTTTTATCCATTTTTTCGTAGCTCATAGTGCTATTATTTTGGCAGCCTTGTATATGACCTGGATAGAAGGACTCAAACCGACATGGAAGAGTGTGGGGGGAGTTATGCTTTTTCTGAATGGCTTGGCGCTGATGGTGTGGATCGTAGACGATGCTCTCGGTGCTAACTACATGTTTCTAGCTGGAAAGCCGTCGACACCGTCGATATTGGATGTTTTGGGGCCATATCCTCTGTACATTCTGGCAGAAGAAGCCATTGCACTGCTGTTCTTTTCGCTTCTGATGCTGTTGTTCGAGGTGCTTCCGGGAGGGAGGCTGTATGTCCGCTCGCGTAAAGGAGCTGTGCATAGTGCTGACAGGTCGACATAAAGTCGTTGTAAAGCCATACAAAAGCAGCCTATTCCACAAGTATATGACTAGGGATAAGGCTGCTAAGAATGCCAAAACAGTAGTATGGGTATAACGTTCCCCATTCTAATACTTAACGCAGTAGTGATTCTGCTCCGTCTACATAAATTTCCGTACCCGATACATGAGATGACTCGTCTGAGGCGAGAAACAGGACCAGATTGGCAACCTGCTCTGGCTCACCAGGGGCATCCTCTAGCGGATGCTCTCCGCCCTTCGGAAATTCGACTGGAATTTGTACCTTCTTCAAGTCTTCCGAAGGGTACGTGTTATCGTCAATTTCCGTGTCGATAGCTCCCGGGCATATCGCGTTGACCCGAATTTTGTAACGTGCCAGCTCCAGCGCTGCCATTTTCATAAAAGCAACCTGAGCTGCCTTGGTGGAGGCGTAGGCTGAGAATCCAATACCCGAAAAGGTTCGATTACCGTTGATGGAGCTGGTAATGATAATGCTGCCACCGCGTTCTTTCAGGTAAGGGACGGCATATTTAACGGTAGCAAAGGTGCCGCGAAGATTAATGTTCATCGTGCGGTCCCATTCCTCCAGCTCCAGTGTCTCAATAGGGGCCATGGTGCCGTTAATGCCTGCGTTGGCGAATACTATGTCAAGCTTTCCGTACGTTTCCACGACTTTAGCGAACCCCTGCTGAATCATGTCCGGCTTGGAAATATCACATTCCAGTACAAGTGCCTCGCCGCCAGCCTGCTCAATGATTGCTTTGGTCTCCTCTGCATGCTTGGGTGTCCGATCCAGCATGACCACCTTGGCGCCTTGTTCTGCAAAACGGATCGCGGTTGCCTTGCCGATCCCTGAACCTCCACCACTGACCACTGCTATCTTCCCTTGCAATCTCTGCTCTGCCATTGACTATTCCTCCCATTCCGTTCATAAACTAAACCTGACTCGTTATTCCATACCTCTGTACGTTGATGGTGAAACAGTCACACTGGATTTCATCCCATTTGCGAAATATGGTAACATAGGCGAACCAGCAGGAACTTATAGCAAAAACATATAGCAGGAACAAGTATGGAGAAGACCGAGTGACGGAGGTGGATCGAATTGAGCTATAACGCAAATGACCGACCCGAATCGACAGACGCTATAGCACTGACCGGAAAAATGAAACCGTGGGCACTGAACGGCCCCAGTATTCAAATCGATCCGTTGTTTCCCTATTACGCCAACCGTTCGCGGGACAGTATAGCAGATGAGATCGCCCTTGCGGGCTACCAGACCGTTCATTATTTTGTCGTGCGTGAAAATGAAGTGGATGGAGCGCTTGTTGCTGCTTTTCAACGCAGAGGCATAGCGGTGTGGGCGATGGTGCTAGGCAACGGTTCTTTTGGCGTGTCCCAGCTGCCGCCGGAGTGGAGAGAATGGCGCATGGAGCTGCTGCGCGAACCGAACGACGGATTTCAGCGGCTTTCGCATTTTGCTCAGGAGTATGTGGAATGGAAAAAGAAAGCCGCTGCCCGGCTCGTCACCGACATTCCGTTCGACGGGTTCGAGGTGGCGGAGCCTTATTTCCCCGAATGGAACGGGCTGCGCAGTGGAGTGTACGGGGATGTTGGGCCGCATGCACAGCGTGCCTTTCGCGAGCGCAGCGGCGAGGACATTCCGGATTTCCGCGACAAGCATGCGCGGAATTATTACCGGAAGGTTCCGAAGCTGTACGCGCAGTGGGTTGATCTGCGTGTGGACGCCGTGAACGGCCTGATCAGCGAGCTGGTGAACGGCGCGGGCGGTGTGCGTGATGTCCGGCCGGACATCTGCGTGGCGACATGGTCGCTTGCTGTGAGCGGACGCGGCGATGTCCCAGGCCAGCTGCGGGAATGGCAGGGTCTGGACGCGGTAGCTATGATCGGGTGCGTCGCCCCGGATATGCACGTACTCCAGACCCATTGGCCGGACTGGATGCGCCGCCGTCTACCGCCACAGTATACCCGGGGCTATGCTCGCATCGCGCAGTCGATACGGGCCGCTTATCCGGGCCTGCCCCTCGGGGTGCAGGCGGATATTGGCTCCCTCGCGCGTATGGTTCGGGACCGTGAGTGGACGCAGCAGTTTGGGGCTACCGCCCTCGAGGGCGGCTACAACGCCTGGACCGCTTATGAATACCATTTGGGTGGTTACATGTACGATGAGCCGCCCAAACCGCTTAAGGCGGAACGTTCAGCCGAAGATGAGGTGGTTATTTCTTTCAGCAAGCGGATTGCCACACCGTCTGTAGATGAGCTGCGTATTTGGAGCCGGGAGGACAGAGCAGGTACAACACGCGACCTGAGCCGCCACCTAAGGAACGATTCACTAACGTTGCTCGAGCTTGTGGGTGCCGTAGCAGACGGAAACCGTCTATTGCTGCGTATACGCAATTTACCAGCAGAGGCGTTCAGCTTGCGCCTTTATGGTGTGCAGGATACACCGGAGCTATGGCTGCTCAAGGGGAGGAAGCTACATCGCAATCTGCCAGAGGATGAAGTGAGGGTTCCTTAAAATTTGGGTAATAACAAAATAACAGCTGTATAAACGGCTCATTTGCCGTAGCATTTTCGAATTGTATATTTTTGAGGAGCAGCATCTTTTCAAAACATAAACGATAGTGGAGTGAAAAAAGTATGTGGGATTGGGATTACCTGATTCGGGTCATGTTTGCCGGACTATGCGGCGCCTTAATTGGCTATGAGCGCAAAAGTCGCATGAAAGAAGCGGGCATTCGCACCCATTTCATTGTCGGTATTGGCGCAGCGCTCATGATGGTGGTATCCAAATATGGTTTTCAGGATCAAACCGTCTGGTCGAACCTGTCGCTGGACCCTTCCAGAATAGCAGCACAGGTTATAAGTGGAGTCGGCTTTATCGGCGCAGGGATGATTTTTACACAAAAAAATAGAATTAAAGGACTGACCACTGCCGCAGGCATCTGGACTACCGCCGGAATCGGTATTGCCGTAGGTGCAGGGATGTATGGGCTTGGTGCAGGTGTAACGCTGTTTATTTTAGCGGCTCAGTCCTTGCTCCATAGTCGTTTTTATCAGATGGCTACCCCGTCTACGCGACAAGTAGTTGTTCAGGTCGACAATGAGCCGGGCGTACTGAATCGGATCAAAGAACTGCTGGAGCACAAGAAGCTGACGATTCACAGCTTTCACGCCGAGCGCATCAATAACGGTGAGCAGTTGGTTATTCATATGCTTGTAAAGCTGTCCCGGTCAGAGGGAGTGGAGGAACTGCTGTCACTGCTGCAAGAGATGGAAGGTATTCGTTCAGTCGAGACTAAGTCCAATTAGACGAATTTACTGCTTATTTAGTAGCTTTTTTGTCGAACGCTGGCGGCTTTTATAACGGAAAAAACTTTAAAAATAATGATTGAAAACGCTTCCTTTTGTGTATATACTCTTACTACATCACAGAGACAGCAGCTTAGAAAGCATCAGGGGATAAGCAAAAACGACCTCATGCGTATGCACAAGGTCGTTGCTGTTATCCCGTTTTGAAAGACTGATTTGATGTCTTACTTTACTTTGACTGGAGCTGGATATTTTTTACCCAGCGTATCCACAGTGACTTTTTTCATCGTAGCCGGTTTGATCGGTTTGTCATTGCTATCTCGTTTGGAATTGACGATAGCATCGACCACATCCAACCCGGACGTTACTTTACCGAAAGCGGCATATTGACCGTCGAGGTAGTCCGCATCGGCAACCATGATGAAAAATTGCGATCCGGCCGAATCCAGATCCGCTGAGCGGGCCATGGATAATACGCCACGTGTATGTTTGAGTGTATTGTTAACACCATTGCTCTTGAATTCGCCTTTGATACTGTAGCCGGGGCCACCTGTACCGTTACCTTGCGGATCACCACCCTGAATCATAAAGCCTGGGATGACACGGTGGAAAATGGTACCGTTATAGGCTCCCTTTTGCACCAAAGAAATGAAGTTGTTAACCGTGTTCGGTGCTACTTCCGGATACAGCTCAAGCTTAATTTTCTTGCCATCATTCATGACAATCGTGACAATCGGATGGGAAACAGCCTTGCTTTTGTCTTTAGTCGCAGCAGGAGTTGTAGTGCTTGTCCGGCTGGCAGCTTCCACATCGGCCGCTTTTGTGCCGCATCCAGCAACCAGCACGAGCATGATGGCCAGCAGGCACAGCGTGTACCATGGGCGTATCGTTTTTCGGTTCATTGATATTCCTCCTGAAAGGTTGGATGGTGTAACATCCTAAATTATAGTTTGGGGGCAGCGCAGAACACTTTTCCATTTTCTATCATACCTTTTTTGCTGGGGATAAGGAAATACGGGTTTGAAAGCCGTATTCTTGACCCATACTGCTGCTATTCCCAAGGAAAGGGGCAGGATCATGATGGAGGTAGACAAAAAGCTGGCGAAAGGTCTCATATGGGGTATGGCGTTCAGTCTGCCGGTTTGGGTAGGGGTGCTGTACTCAGTACAACATATTCGTGACTGGCTATAACATAAAGCGTAAAGATAGGCCAAAACCGTTGTGGTTTTGGCTTATTTATATTTGTGCCAGTCCAAATTGCTGTTATTCAGTAGATGCTCGAAGTTGTTATCCAGCTTCTTCTGTTCAGCTTTTTTTGCTTCGACGGCACGCTGCCGTTCGTCTTCTTTACGCTTGTCCTGTTCTGCTTGGGCTTCATTGGCTTGAGCCTTAAGCTTATTCAGCACATCCTGACTCAACAGATCTTTTAATGTAGCAGGTTTGTCCTGAGCCGCAGGAGCAGGGGAAGACGAATTTCTCTTCTTAGCCATGTCATCATCTCCATTCCATTCGATTATATCAGCTTCTGCACGGTTGTTCCACGATTGAAGGATGAGCGGGGCGGTAGACTTTTCTAATTTAGAGGGTAATAATGGAATGAGCAGAAGGGACGTGTGGCATCATGCATCTATATTGGAAGCGAAACCTGGTCATTTTGTGGATTGGAGTATTGTTTTGCAGCATGGCCTATTCCGTGTCTATTCCGTTTTTACCTATTTTTCTGAATACGGAAATGGGCGTAAATGATCATCTGGAACTGTGGTCGGGGATTGCCTTTGGAGTCACTTTTTTAGCCAGCGCGCTGATTGCCCCATTTTGGGGTTCGCTTGCAGATAAGTATGGACGTAAGCCGATGTTGATTCGTTCAGGCTTTAGCCTGGCGGTGTTGTACCTGATATGTGCTTTTGTGACAGATCCGTATGTGTTCGTAGGAGTACGGTTGTTTCAAGGCCTTCTATCCGGGTTTATTCCTGCTGCGATTGCGCTGGTCGGAACGGGCTCGCCTGAGGAGAAAACCGGCTATGCACTCGGTATTATGGCGACCGCTGGGGCGACAGGCAGCATTATAGGTCCGCTGATTGGCGGTGTAGTGAGCCATTATTATGGCAATCGAAATGCCTTTTTTTTCTCTGCAGCTCTTGTGCTGGTATCTGCGTTAATCGCGACTTTTGGCGCTAGAGAGGACAGCTTCAAGGGAACCAGTACCCGCTCGCATGTTCGTGATGATATCAAGGAGGCTATTGCTAATCGGCCTTTGTGCTTTTTGCTTATTCTGGCGGGATTAAGTACCTTTTCCGTCATGATATTGGAACCGTTAATTACGGTATATGTGCTTGAAATGGGAGTTGACCGTAGCCGGGCGTCTTTAAGTTCCGGGATTGTATTCTCAGCCGTTGGTATTGCGGCGGTGCTCATGGCTCCCCGATGGGGACGGATTGGAGGCCGGACCGGATTTGCACACGTGCTGCTGATTGGACTGATCGGTTCGGGAATCGGGAACATCTTACAATTTTTTGTAACCAACTTTGTTGGTTTTGGTGCGCTTCGGTTTGGATATGGATTGTTTTATGCGTCCGTCATGCCGGCTATCAACGCAATGACTGTGGAGGTCACCAAGCCGGAGTTTCGCGGACGAGCCTTTAGCTTGAGCCAATCAGCCACTCAACTCGCGACCATGGCGGGGCCGTTGATTGGCGGTATGCTTGGCAGCTGGATGCCAATCCGCTGGATCTTTGTGTTAAACGGTGGCATACTGCTGCTTGCAGCGTTGTTGCTATGGGCGAAGGGAAAAAACGTGTTCCCGGTTTCAGCCAGGAAGAACGTAACGGATCAGGATATTCATTCTGCCGGATAAGCGAATCACACAGGATTGTCTAAGAGGACAACCTTAGAGCTCATAGAGCAGGTCTTTTTTTGTGCTATTAGATAATTATCCCAAACCTTTACTTTTAGTATACTTATTCATAACCCTCTACACTGATAATATGACAAGGAGGGATATATTATGATAAGAGACGACATTTTGCGTCAACAGCTTGAGAAAGCTCGTCAAAAGCTGTATATTTTGCAAGCAAAACATGGCTTTAATCATGCCAGTGTGCTCAGACAGTCTGTAATTATGGATAACCTCATCAATCAATATAACCACCTTTTTTATATAAAAGAAAAAAAGCCGACTGCATAAATGCAACCGACTGGGCGAGAAACTTTTGGTGAGGTCACTCGCCCTTGTACTGTAGCGCTAATACCTATACAACGATGCTTATCTTAACTTTTATAACTAGTGTGCAATCTATCATTTTAGGTACGGTTCGTTTGATGAGCACTCAGTAGGACACCTATAATGACGACCAAACCACCAATGATTTGGCGCCATGTAATCGTTTCTTGCAAAAGTAACACAGAAAATAAGACTCCAAATATCGGAACCAAATTCATCAGAGAAACGGAACTGCTCGGTGACAGCTTGATTAATCCGTAATTGTAAAGCAAAAATGCGATAACGGAGCAGAATACGCCCAGATATACTAACAACATAAACGATCCTGTTGTCGGAGCCTGCCAACTATCCTTTTCTAATAGAGCCAACGGTATAAAAAAGATACTTCCTGCAACAGTTTGATAAAAAGATAACGTCACAGGCGGATATTTGTCCACTACCTTGCGCGTCATGAAAGTGTAAAACGCCCACGCAAAACCCGTTCCAATCAATATTAAATTTCCGATTAGTTGATTCTTACTATCCGAGCTTTCGCCAACTGAAGTCAAGAAATATACCCCGATCATGGCCAATGCTATACCGCAAATTTTATATTTGGATATTTTCACTTTATACAAAATAAGTTCAAGCAGCGATGTAATTGCGGGATATGATGCAACAATTAATGCTGCGTTGGAAGCGGTAGTCAAGCTAACCCCTATATTCTCCATTGAAAAATAGAGAGTGATTCCCAAAACACCACTAAACGAAATCGTAACCAAATCTTTTGGCTTTACTTTGATATGTTCTTTTTTAATCAGCAAAACGATACCTAGCACAACGGAAGCTATAATAAATCTGGATAGACCCAAGGTAAGAGGGGGGAACGTCGTGTAGGCTGCTTTGGTGGCAATAAACGATGTACTCCAGATCAATAGGGCCAGAATCGTAGAACCGTAGTAAATCCGGCTGCTTTCGCTGTGATGAGCTATGACTTTGTTCAAGTTAAATCCTCCCTGAGGTAATCCCCTGTGAAATGATGATAGTAGCTACTAAAGTGACTACTATAAAAACGTTACTAAAAAGATAGTGTGTATATCAGTTTTTGTCAAGGGGAAGTGATATAGTAAGGATGAACACGAATTGAGGAGAAGACGTCATGAAACCAAAACCAAATATATTAGAAATTCTACGGGATTTGAATTTTAGTGAATATGAAGCCAAGGCTTATGTGACCTTATTGGAAAGCTCTCCACTTTCGGGATACGCCGTTTCATTGAATTCCGGGGTACCGAGATCCAAAATTTACGAGGTTTTGTCTGGAATGGTCAACCGTGGGGATATCATGGTCAGTCAAGAAAATACGCCTCTGTATGTGCCGCTCCCGCCACATGAATTGATTGCCCAGAGAAAACGCAAAGCAGAGCAGATTTTCAATGTGGCGCAAGAGAGTTTGGAGCAGTACACAGCATCATTTCAAAATAGAGAGAATATTTGGAATATTTCGGGGTATGAAGCCATTATCAATCGCATAAATGAAGGGGTAAAGGGAGCAAAACACCGAATTTTATTGGAAATTTGGAAAGAGGATGCCGAGGTGTTCCGAGATGCCTTAGAGCAAGTCGCTCAGCAAGGAATTGAAGTGATCATTGTAGCGTATGGGGAGCTTAATTTTGATTTCGCTACTGTTTACCGCCATGATATGAGTGAGGAGATTACGTCTGAAATTGGTGGTCGGTGGATTGTACTTAGCGTAGACGACCGGGAGGTCGTAGCTGGCATACTTTCACTTGGTGATGACAGCCGCGCTGCATGGACGTTGCATCCGGGTCTGGTGATGCCGATTACAGAAGTGATTATTCATGATATTTATATCATGGAGATCCTATATGAGTTCCGTGAACAATTAGAGGCGAAATTCGGCCCTAATCTAATTCATCTTCGCAATAAATTTGCTATGGGTCCGAATGGCAAAGGATATTATGTTCCTTTGACTGAAAAAAGCATTAAACGTGTATAGAGATTGTCTGAGGTCCGATGTGCAAAAATAAACAGGCCCATGGAGTGTTATTCCATGAGCCTAATTTTATTGGGTGTTGTGTTCAATTATTTTACGGTTACAATCACACGTTGATAATGCTTTAAAGGATGTTTTCCATTGTCCTGTACTTCTGCAATGATATGAAGCGTATTCCCTGACTTAGCATCTGCAGGAACTGTGAAACTAACTGCATTCGTATCACTACCTTGCAAGTCAATCGTGTTTACTTTCTCGCCTTTAGCTACTTCTCGATGAAGCCCAAGCTGCATTTCCCCCAGCAATTCAGGTTTAACTTGTGCTGGTTTTACTTTAGAATCTTCATACGTGTCTGCTTCAAAATATCTCCACCATTTATAGGTCAATTGATTACCGTCGGGATCTGAACCTTCTGCATGCAGGGTTATTTTCTCCCCTGGACTAGCGGTTAGGTCTAATCCTTCTTTAATGGTCAACGTTGGATTGTGGTTGGCATCTTTGTAGTCGGATGCAATAGCCCAATCTGCACGAGCAGCAAAGTCATTTTGAATATCATCAAACCAACGCATCAGAGAATACTCTGCTTCGAATTTTTTCGTATGCACATCATAATCTAACACGGTATTTCTAAATAATTTATCGTTAACGACACCGAAACGACCTCCCCAGCCACCATAGGTTGGGTTTTCCATACTCCGCAATCCGTTATCAATTAAATAGAAGAAGGATGGAGAATCACCTTCAGAAATAAAGTCATACTTGTCGTATTGTGGATTTTTCTTTAAGTAGGCTTCACTGCCTCTTTGTTCTTCATCCAACTCGCCTTTGATGATATTGCCATCGCCCATCAAGGCATACATATTGAGCAACTTGCCATGACCATCTTTAATATTTTTGAAGTTCCATTCCCCGTGCAACTTGCTGTTTACTTCTTCTGTGTGCATTTTCCAAGCATAAGCGAAATGCCAGAAGTTAGATTGATCATTGATAATTCTGATATCAGGCCAATTTTTAGCGATGTAATTATTGTAGCTATCGTCCTGGTCCAGAATGATGTACAGTACGAGTTTATCACTTACTTTTTTTTGAATCGTTTCCCATTGATCTGTATTTTTATATTCGTCTTCAATGGACTTTAAAGCTCTGGCCGTGGTATTGGTTCCACCCCAAGTTTGTACGTACAAATCTCTTTTGTCATCGTCCAGGAAAAGTGTTTTAAGGAAATTGGAGCCTTCCGTTTCTTTGTCCATTTCACCTTTATTTGAAATGTTACCTATTTTGGTAACGCTCTTGATATATTCAGGCTTTGGATATCCCTCGGCATGTTTGATTAAGTTGGGATAAATCTCTCCGTAGGCATCAATCATGTCCGTTACCCATTGTGTTCCGGTCCATCTAAATGGCTTGATGCCAGCCTTTTCATCACCTGCATAATGATATACGGAGCTAGTCAGTACAATCCCCGACAAATCCATTTCATTGGAGTAAAGAAGAAAGCGAATGACAGAGTTCATATCATCTACTTCTCCATCGGTAGTGATTACCGTTCTGGCCTTGGTTGCTTTATTTTCTACTTTATTTTCCGTTTGTTTTTCTGTTGGAGCAGCGCTTTCATCCTTCACAACGGCGGGAGCCTTACTACTACAGCCACTGATGATCAAAATACAAATCATGGCTAATAAAAAAATGCTTAACCCTTTTCTTTCTCTCATTTCTGTTCCCCTCTCTGAACGTTCCTATGATGTTTTTTTAGGATTATAACCATGTAGGTATTCTTTTTATTCAAGAATTAGGCATAAAAAAAACCTAAACATATATATGTCTCAACAAAAGTCGAGCATACATACATTTAGGTTTTGCCTGCATGATCAGTCACAATCCTGATTCAATTTTACATCATTGTCCGAGAAAATGAAAGCGGTTTATGAATCCCGGCATAAAATTAGTTTTACGCTTTGAATAAACCGGATTCTTTGACTTCAGACAGGAAGTTGTGGAACTCAGGAATGTTCAGCTGTTGCTGAGCATCGGACAAAGCGACTGCTGGGTTTGGATGGACTTCCACCATGATACCGTCGGCTCCAGCAGCCAAGGCAGCTTTGGCGCAAGGAGCCAGGATGTCCTTACGTCCTGTGGAGTGAGTCACGTCCACCAATACAGGCAGATGGCTTTCCTTTTTCAAAATCGGAACAGCGGAAATATCCAGCGTGTTACGCGTCCATTTTTCGTACGTACGGATACCGCGTTCAATCAGCATGACTTGCGTGTTACCACGGGAAACAATGTATTCAGCAGCATGAAGGAACTCTTCCATTGTGGCAGCCAGTCCGCGTTTGAGCAGAACCGGAGTTCTGGTTTCACCCGCAGCTTTGAGCAATTCAAAGTTGTGCATGTTGCGCGCGCCAATTTGGATAATATCGATGTATTGGATGGCTTCCTCCAAATGTCTTGGATCGACGATTTCACTGATTGTAGCCAGCCCGAACTCGTCGCCTACACGTTTGAGAATTTGCAATCCTTCTACGCCCAGCCCTTGGAAATCATACGGGGACGTACGTGGTTTGAACGCACCACCACGCAGAATCGGCACACCGGCTTCCTTGAGAGCCGCACCTACTTCGCGAGTTTGCTGGTAGCTTTCGACCGAGCAGGGACCTGCAACCATGATGGAGGCTTTGCCGCCCACCAGCGTATCTTTAACCTTGATAACTGTGCTATCCGGTTGATTTTTGCGGCTAACGATCAGATGTTTTTTGTGTTCTTCTTTTTGATAGTTCAAAGAAGCCTTGAAAATATTTTTGAACAGCTGGCGAATCGTAGCATCGTCAAAAGGCCCACGGTTAGCCGCGATCAGTTTGTCCAACATTTGTTGCTCACGTACCGGATCAAAGTCAGGTACCCCTTGAGCTTCCTTCAATTTTCCAAGTTGTCCCGCCAGTTCAGCGCGTTGGGACAGCAACTCCAGCAATTGCAAATTTGTAGCATCGAGCTGTTCACGCAGCAGCTCCAAAGAATTTTCATTTGTAGACATACAGTACTACATCCTTCCCGAATTTAAATTTGTTTTTTCTGTCAGCCCATAGACTTTTCTTGCAGAAAATAACACAAAAAGGCACTCGTCGCAAGGGACGAATGCCGTGGTACCACCCTAATTACAGAAGTATACATACGAATCGTCAACGTCGTTCAGTCGACGGCAGTAACTTCTGAGCTTGATGCCCGTAACGGGGGCTTCCGGAAACCTCTACTGCGGACAAAGGAATGAATCCTTCTGTCGGTTCAAGGCTCGACTCGGGAGTGAATTTCAACGCGGGATTGCGGTACGCTCTCAGCAATTCGTACCTTTCTGTGGGAATCCGTTAGACGTTTACTTGTCTCCGTCACTGTCTTTGTTCATGGTATTCAAAAGATTTGACCTTATTTTAAACAAAGTAGGTGCAGAAGGCAAGCCCTGATTATCAGGTTCAGTTTTCGCACCGTTTTGAATCGGTTATAATGTGAACAGCAACGGGCCCCCCTTGCAATCTAAAAGACGTGATGTCCGAGGAGGAATTATGAGCAAAATCAGAGTATCGGCGGTTCAATATCATCTGCATACGATTGACTCATTCGAGCAATTTGCCCTGCAATCGGAGCATTATATCAAAACAGCGGAGGAATTTGGCGCGGAATTTGTTCTGTTTCCCGAGTTTTTTACGACCCAGCTTATGTCGATTGGTGATAGTGAAGGCAAAGCTCTGACGATCAACTACCTGCCGGATTTTACGGACCGGTACCTTGAATTATTCACTTCGTTCGCACGTCGAACCGGGATGCATATTATCGGTGGCACTCATGTAGTTAGGAGAAACGAACGTTTATATAATACGGCACATTTGTTTTACCCGGACGGGCGTGTGGCCACTCAGGACAAAATTCACATTACACCGACAGAGGTGCATGAATGGAATATGGCTCCCGGTGAGGGGCTGAATGTGTTTGAGACGTCCAAGGGCACCATAGCGATGCTGACCTGCTATGATATTGAATTTCCCGAAATCGTTCGCATGGCGAAGGCCAAGGGAGCAGATATTATTTTCTGTCCTTCCTGTACGGACGATCGTCACGGATTTTACCGGGTACGATATACAAGCCACGCCAGAGCGGTTGAAAATCAGGTGTATGTCGTTTTAACGGGAACTGTCGGCGCTTTGCCTACGGTTGATTTTATGCGTGCCAATTATGGACAAGCCGCAGTCATTACACCCAATGACATTCCTTTTCCGCCACGCGGCATTATGGTGGAGGGTGAACTGAACAACGATATGATTGTGACAGCAGATCTCGATTTGCAGCTGTTGTACGATGTGCGCGAGCGGGGCTCGGTTACAACCTGGCGTGACCGTAGAACAGATTTATACACAGACTGGAGCTAATGAAAGGAAATAAGCCATGTATCGCAAAGAATGGTTCATCTTTGACGGCGATCGGCCGCTACGGGCGGTGATTCGTAATTATTCTACAGCCGATTATGAGGGATTGCTGCGTATTCAGCAGGAGAGCTTCCCCCCACCTTATCCGCAGGAGCTGTTATGGAGCCGGGAGCAGATTGCTAGCCAGACAGAGCATTTTGCAGATGGAGCGCTGTGTGTGGAAATTGAGGGGGAACTGGCGGGTTCGGTAACCAGCCTACTGATGCATTATAACCCCGAACATCCCCAGCATACATGGGAGGAAGTAGCAGATGACGGTTATATTCGTACGCATTGTGAGGACGGCAAGGCGCTGTATGTGATTGATTTGGCGGTACGTCCTGCTTACCGCAGATTGGGTCTGGGCAAATGGCTGATTTTTTCCTTATATCATCTTGTGATTGAACGGAGACTGGATCGTTTGCTGGGCGCGGGGCGTATGCCTAGTTATCAGCATCATGCCGACCAATTGAGCGCAGAAGCGTATGTGGATGCCGTAGTGTCTGGTGAGCTGAAGGACCCGGTATTAACTTTTCTGCTTCGTTGCGGACGGGTGCCTGTTTGTATCCTGCCGAATTATTTGGATGATGAACAATCGCGTAATTATGCTGCCCTCATGGAATGGCGAAATCCGTTTCATACCCATCACTAATTGTAGAGGAGCGTGTCCTATCCTATGGAATATCATCGCATTACTCATATTGAAGACCCCTTGTTTGCGAGCATGCATCAGCTAATGCAGGAAGTATTTCCACCAGAGGAAGTGCTGGAGTACAGTCTGTGGAAGGAACCGCTGGAAGACCCGGGTATTCGTGTCTTTGTTGCGGTACAGGATGATAAGGTAGTTGGTGCAACAGAGTATCGTTATTATGAGGACTTTAATGTAGCTATGACAGATTTTACGATCATCGGACAACCGGGACTGGGCATTGGCCGTTTTCTTTGGACACGACGCCAGAATGACTTGCACGCGCTTGCTCAGGCCAGCGGACAGCAGTTACAGGGGATGTTTGCTGAAATCTATGACCCTTACCGTGGCAACGAGCATCCCTTTGGTGGTGTCAAGCCAATGGACCCGTACGTGCGACGTGAGGTGCTATCTCATCTGGGCTATAAGCGTTTGGATCTGGACTACGTACATCCGTCCTGGAATAACGATGGTGTAGCAGTAGAAGGGCTGAATTTAGGCTTTATGCCTGAGGATGATAGCGTGGAAGAAGTGAGCGCCAAATTGGTGGCAGCTTTTATACGTCGGTACTATACAGTATTGCCGAACAAGCCTGCTGTCTGGAACGAAATGGTAGATGGATTGGAAGCTAAATCGACAGTAGCATTGCTGCCATTGTAAACATATGAAGTACAAAAAGGGTGCACTCAAGCCATGTATCATCTGCGTGGCTTAGGTTGCACCCTTTTTGCATTCTCTAATTGACCCTTTCATTTTCCTTGATCCCTGGGTTCGGGCTTCGCAGATGCGACTCCTCGTGGGTTATCTTCGGCCGAAATATCATCTGTAGTTGTCTTGTCCGCGGTCCTACGTTCGTCTGCTTCCACAGGATTCAAGGTTTTGTAGCGCTTATACTCCATATCGGCCTGAGACATCGGATCTTTATACATAGGAGATCAGTCAACTCCTTTCTGTTATACACTTCATTACCCGCACAGCAGAATGGGTAACCGTTTTCTTTCACCCGATAAAATGAAGTGGTTAATCCAGCATATCGTCGCTGTCCAGTTGCTCTTCTTCGTCTCCATCCGTACCGTTCAGCAAATCGGTACCATGCAGGAATTCAGCAGGAGCAGAAGGATCGACAGGACTGTTCGGTGTCAGTTCATCGGCATCTGGGACGTCCTCCAGAGGAGTATCCGGCCCTTCCGTCAGATTCTCCCAGTTGGTTTCTGCATTTTGCAGAGAAGGCTCAAAATCATTGTCATGTAGCTCATTAGCTCGATCATCACGATTGGCCATGTTGCTCAGCTCCTTTATTTTTTGTTGCTTATTCCGACCTTACCCAAACAGCAGAACGGCTAAACCTTGAGTTAGTGTGTCTGTAGGAAGTTAAAATCATGCGAATAGGGATATGCCCATTCTCAATTAGCGTTTTTTTGGTAACTGCTGTGATATGATAAAGAAGATAGGGAGGGATATGAATTGGAATGGTACATGTTTGGTCCGATGATTAGTCGTATCCGAGTAGGTCAAAAGGCATCTACCCCGGGATTTTCCCGCACCCTCATTCGGCGCCCGGAAGGCTTATACTGGACAGATGGCGGACAAGCCGGAAAAATAGTAGAAATACGCGATTATTTATTTTCCGATATTTGGACGATCTATGAAGATGAAGATTGTGAACCGTGGTTGGGGCTTAGAGAGCAGAAGGAGCGGCGCGAACAGGAAATGATCATTAATCAATATGAAGATTTTACAAAAAATGAGTAAAAAGAACATGATACCCTTCTTATGAAGAAGGTATGCACATCATCGTATAGAATAATATAATTTCAGGACGTAAAAAATGTTAAAACGTATACAAACTTGTAAATCCTACTATGTAACTTTGAGGTGCTTAACATGAGGCATGTGCCCAAAGCTGTCGCCACCCTGCTAGCGGTCATTGTGTTGCTGTTGTCGCTGGGCCACTCCGCCTATGCGGCCAAAATGACCCCGGAAAGGGATTATAAAATACCCTCCTGGGATATGAGATGGGGAGCGGTAGACGAGGATGGCTCTTTAGATGAGGTAAAGGATCGCAGCAAGATCTGGATGCATATTGAAGATGATACACAACTGCTTAGGCAGCCCGGTAATATAGGCTCCGCCTGGATTCGTATTAAGTTACCTTCGTTAAATGATGAAACGCCAGCGGTACTATTTGAAAATATTTATGGCAGGCATATTACGCTGTATAAAGATGGGACCAATTTTTACGAATCCTACCGTGGGTACAATTATGAGAATAATCGTATTCTGATTCCGCTGAAGCCGGAAGACAGCGGTAAAACATTATACATATGGACGGAAAGCAGTAAGAATAGACTGGGCATTATCGGCAATGTGATGACCGGTGATTATCGTGATTTATTGGGAACCTTGGTCAGAATGGATGTTTTAGATATTGTACTGGGCAGTACGTTTATCTTTATCGCCCTGGTATTACTGATCTGCTCGTTTTTTCTGTTCCGTCCGAGTATGGCCATGTGGCTGTCCCTAAGTGCGATTGTATTGTCAATTGGTCTGATGATCGTAACGTATTCACCATTCTTGTATACATTCTATCGCGGCTATGGCAAGCTGTACTTACAACTTTTTGATGTGGCACTATTTATTCTGCTACCTTCATTAGCCTACTTTTTTGAGCAAAATATCAATTCGATTATACTGATTCGCAAATTCAGAAAGGTGTTAACCGCCTACTCTTTGTTCTGCTTTACCATGATGATTGTTAATTTAGGAGCACAGGAGCGGTTGAACGATATATATTATTTTTTTAGTGTAGTCATCCTGGGTATATTACTCGTCGCCTTAATGATACTGCTGGTATTTGCTTCGGTTCGCATGGCACTTAAGGGTGATCACGAAGCGATCATTTTATCGACAGGCTTTGCATTTTTTGCAGTCATCTCTATCGGGGAACTGAGCTGGTTCTTCATTCTAGACGGACACTACAATATGTTTTTGTGGAAATGGGGCGTGTTCGGTTTTGTACTGGCGTTGATCGCGATTTTGGGCAGAAGACTGGCAGAAAAGCACAAGCAGGTGGTTCGGTATTCCAGAGAACTGGAGATGTTCAATAATGAGCTTCAACGTTCGGAGAAAATGGAGATTATTAGCGATCTGGCTGCATCTGTAGCTCATGAGGTACGTAATCCCCTTCAGGTTACACGTGGATTTCTTCAGTTGATGAGCAAGCAGGAGGATGGTAAAAACAAAGACTATCTACATATCGCTCTGGAGGAGCTGGATCGAGCTTCCGCGATTATTACTGATTTTTTGACTTTTGCCAAGCCAGAGTTTGACCAAACCAAAACGTTGACCATATTGGACGAATTCAAACATATTGAAGGAATCATCAGTCCAATGGCTAATTTGCAAGGTGGAAAAATTTCACTGGATATTCCCCAGGAAATCAAAGTACGCGGGAATTCCTCCAAGTTCAAGCAGGCGTTCATCAATATTATCAAAAACAGCATTGAAGCGCTGCGAGACCAGGGTCATATTCATATATGGGCTTATGTGGACAACGGAGAAGCTGTCATTCATATTCGGGATAATGGTGAAGGGATGGATGCTCAGACTTTATCCAGACTAGGTGAGCCTTATTTCTCGAATAAGACAAAAGGCACGGGTTTGGGGATGATGGTGACTTTTCGGATTATTGAAACGATGAATGGAAAAATAACTTTTACAAGTGCAAAAGGGGTGGGAACGGAAGCGACCATCCGCTTCCCCGTAGCCGGATAATATCCGGCTTTTTTGCATTCGGAGAAAACGGAGGGAAGCTTGCTGAGCCCACCCACATGAGATTAAGGAATATAGATTAAATAAGCATTAACAACCAATTTACCACATCGAGCGAGGTTTCTGGGATGCAGCGAGTACACCGGAGGGGTCTGGAGGAATTACCAGAAAAAACTGATCAGGCGTTTCCTCTAACGTTTTGATTTGGATATGATCGGGGATCACGACTCCTAACACATCACGAATTGCAGATTTGGGATCTGTCATCAGTTTCTCTCTGAAACTGGCATCCTCCCAAGCTTTTTGAATGACTTGTGTTTGAAGAACTTCAGTAGCCATCAAAAATCACCCTCTCATTCAATTGGTTATATTTACCTAGTCAGTATACCACGAAAGACTCAGAAAAATCTAGCATTATTTCATATTTTTGGAGAGCCAGTAATCAAGTCCGCCTCTTCTCAAATGCGAGCGTCCGCCTTCAATTTCCGCCGCCACTTCGCCCAGCTCCGCTGCGATAGAATGTGCAAAGCTACGTAGGCCGTGGATAGAAGGCTCCAGGGTCTCTAACTGTTGGACTGCTTGATCGGCAATGTTCACATAGCTGGCGAGCGCACCGCGTACATAAATCGCTTCCTGAATCTGTTTGGGTCCCAATCCTTCACAGTAAGCCGTCTTCTGCTCGGCACTGATATGGGACAAAAGACAGTTATAGCTATGTTCGACCAAATCTTCTGACCAATCCGCCCAATCATCCGACATTTGAAGCACGAGTAGCGCCAAGTCCGTCATATCTGTAATGATCTGGATCAGATCGGTACGGCCTGCAAGCAGTAAAGCACCCGTTCCGGCCATTTTTAATGGACTTGCTTTCAGCGCGACCTTATTTCTTTCCCCTTGAAAATAGTCCTCTGTTCCTTCGGATATCACACTAACGGCCCATTCATCAATATACGTTCGGGCATATGACCAAAAAGGAGAGGTTGCCGGAAAAAGGTCCCGATATACGCTTAGACACTCGGTATAGAATAGCTGGCTTAACGCGAGTTGCGTTTTACGGTTGTCTGCTGCTGTGTCCATCACATCATCTTGAATTAAATAGTGAGCCATGACGAACACGTTGCCAAGTGACAGCTTGCGGCATGTTTCGGGGGGGAGTCCGGTGAGTTCTTGCAGCCAAAATGGAAGCAAATAGCATATGTAATTACGCGTGCTGTCTTCCCTCAACGGATTAAAACGCTCCAGATAGTCCAAACCCTCTTGCTGAAAGGGAGCTGGAAACGTGGACGTCCGTTCCTCCGCTTGACGAAATACTTTTTCCAATTCGTCTTTGTATGCAAAATACCATTCCATCGCTATCACCTGCATCTCTTATGAATATTTTTATAGCGATTTCTAGTTGTTAACCGCTATTATACAACAGATTGCAATTTTCAAGATTTTGTTATTTTTACATTGAGAATGTTGTAAAAAGGATATCGACAAAAATCCCGGACGGGAAGATCCCGCCGGGATTTTGTTTTTTTAAAATTAGATGATCTCTAAATAGTCAATATAAGCATCCCATGTCCCATCATCGGCTGTTACAACAAGCTCAATCTCTTGATTTCCGGTTCCATGGCTGACATTGTTTAAAGTATAGACCGCAGGACTGCTCCCGCCGAAATAGAAGGTACCCTTCGTTTGTCCACCAATTTTCAAGTCAACTTTGGCCATGTTGGAATTATTTGAAGCACCACGGAGTGAAAAACTATGGGTGCCACTGGTAAAATTCTGTGTGAATTTCACTGAATCATTGTTGGAGTATAAAGCCACTCCGTTGAACGGCGAGCTGATATTTGAAGTGTACTGACCGCCTTTGGTCATATTCTCTGCTTCCACTTTTGTGCCTTTGTTTGGCGGCGTTTCGCCGTTTCCGCCATCAGGCGCTACTGCCCGGCCATTGCTTGGTGAGATCATACCAGAGCAAAGGTTACGGTTTTTGAGGTTCTGTGCAATTTGTGGAATAGCTTGGAGTGTAGTCTGGTACTGATCATGCATCAGGATCACATCGCCGTTTTTAAGTTTGCCCGCAGCAGCTACGATCTGTGCGGTGGAGGCGCCGTTCCAGTCTTGGGAGTCAACGTTCCACAATACTTCGGTAAGACCGTTTTGGGTCTCAATGGATTTGAGGGTTGCGTTGGTCTCGCCATACGGAGGACGGAATAACTTTGGTACCGTGCCAGTAATGGACTGTATCGTTTGCTGCGTGCGTGTAATTTCCGATGACATCTGCGATGTGCTCAGTTGTGTCATATGCGGATGTGACCATGAATGGTTACCGATCCACATGCCTGCTGCTTGCTGGTCACGTACAAGCGAAGGATTATTCTGCACGTTTTGTCCAAGATTAAAGAGCGTCGCGCGTAAACCGTTTTGCTTCAAAGCACTAAGCAGCGCTTTGGTGTTAGAGGGATTGGGACCATCGTCGAAGGTTAACGCTACATAACCGCTCGAGCAATCAGCCGCAAGCGCCTGGTTGCTCGAGATCACCAGCGAGCCTGTGAATAAAGACAAGGTGATTGACATAATCGCCGTCCATTTTCCTGCTTTAGCTATAAACATGGATCTACCTCCTAGCTATTTTAATATAGTATGGATGTTCCGATACTCCGAACCGATTCAACTCTTTACTAGATTTGAAATTTTAGTCGATCTCCAAATAGTCAATATAATCATCCCATGTCCCGTCATCGGCTGTTACAACGAGCTCGATCTCTTGGTTTCTGGTGCCATTATTGCCGCCAATCGTAATTGTATTACTAGTTACATTGGCACTCCGACTGCTTTGGTATCCCTCTACAGTAAGTAAAACTTCATACATCTTGTCCATGTCTTCCCACTTTTTGAAGTGCTCGCTGATCGATATGGTTTTGCTCGTGCGTTTGGATGTCCATAAAAATAACCTTATTTTTTTGTTTCATTGGACTTTCCTCCTGAGCCTCACTATGATGCAGTGCATTCTGTAGTAGCTTGATGCAACATGTCTTTCCAAAAATCAAATTGTAAACGTTTACAATTTGATTTTATCATATTTTCCTTAATATATAACTTGAAAAATTTCAAGTTATATTGTAGAAAGTATAGTTATTCATTCTTGCTCACTCTACAGGATAGGGTTCCCAAGGAGCGCGTGTAGATCGAAGGTTGGGTGTAATTGTGATAGCAATGTTCATAATTTCTTTTTCCCGTCTTATGGTTACTTAACAGGCGAAAATATGAATAAAAATAGCGGGAAAAGAAAATATTATTTTAAAAAGGATGAAAGAAGGGTCTGCAACATGAAAAAACAATGGAAATTGACCGCTGCTATTCTGTATGGAGGAGTGATGATGTATGGCACTGCGGGTGCAGCTGGAGCTTCCGGGACGGAACCGAGTAATTCGTTGCAAACTCTCACTCCCAACGACTCTATCCAAGGGGCAGCCCGCCAATGGAATGCTGAACCACAGGACGACCACGGGCATGGGCATGTTCACAGACATAGACACGGCAAACGGCCTGGCGGCTTGAATCACCATCTCAACGAGAAAGTAGCCAAGCTGCTGGGCATCACTCCTGTCCAATTAGAGAAAGAACTGGGACAAGGGAAGTCATTGGCCGAGGTTGCTAAAAGCAAAGGCATCCAAGAAGACCAGCTCATTGATAAATTGAAGAATGAAATGACCGTGGATTTGAAACGGCTTGTGAACCGTAAAGGCCCGATTACATTCGATCGTAAGTCCGGGGCTTCGAATGAAGCTCAATTAAAACATGAGGCAGGGACGCCCTCAACCTCGACTAACGAAAACTAAATGTATCTTTTTGCACTAAAAAACCTTGAGAATGGCGGTCCTCAAGGTTTCCATATTCACCGGGCGGTCCGCATCGGATTCCTGCTCTCGCAGGGCACCTTGGTCTGGCACAGTCCGCAGCCGGCACCTGATTTGGCCTCGCCCCCGTTTAGAACCGCAAAGTCCCGTGATGCTTGGCCGTACACAAATTTCATGCAGGCAATCTTGTCATGTCCGCCTTCCTTGCTGATGGCTTGCACAGGGCAGCGGGTAATGCACACACCGCAGATGCCCTTGCTACACAGCAGGCAGTTTCCGGTATGGCCTGTGACTGAAGATGCTCTGGCATCAGGCGGCACCTTGAGATCGGTCACCACGGACAGCAGGCGGATGGCAATTCCTTTTTCGGTGATGAAGCCGTCGTTGATACTGAAGGTGCCAAGACCCGCAGCATATGCAATGTGGCGCTCCGACCAGTTGGAGATCGGCCCCCCTGTGGCACCATAAATGCTGTACCAATCCGTATCCAGCGGTGCAACTGCACGGTAACCAAGGCCTGTTAAGTATCTCGCCAAATGCCGCCTCGCAGACTGTACAAAATATTCATCGCCAAAGGTCCGCAGCAGCGTCCATTCCCTTGAGGCTCTATCTTTTTGCGCACGATTAGCCTTGCGAATCGTCTCGCTGATCGGCAGCACAACGCTGATAACGGTGCCTCCATCAAAACTCCCCATTCCAAAGGAACGTTCAAATGCTTCCTGCGGCGTGGCGTGGTCGGGCCCGACCACTCTTTTGTACTCCTCAAACAAAGGATCATTGCCCGCGGCAAATTGAATAATCGGCTCCTCGTAATAAGGACTCTGTAGTTCTTCACAAACATTGCCTTTGCCTTCGCTCACATAGGTTTTCATCTCGGCTGCGATGATTTCTCTCATATCCGGTACGGATTCAACCATCCTATCCACATCCCTCTCCGTGGTTATTGTTCACAGCAAAGCTTCCTTTCAGAAGTCTTGTTGCGGGCTAACATATATTACTGACCAGCCTTGATACCGCGAAACATTTCTTTTTTTCGTGTATATACACGAATTGAGCAACACTTCATGTATGAGTGGGCGGCTAATCACAAACCCAAATGTTCAATTTTGGATAAGAGTGAGGTCAGTATCTGCAGATTCCCGTTTCCCAATGACTCCTGCAAAAAACGTTGCGCCTCCTCCCAAAGCCCGGCTGCGTCGTTGTATACCGTTCTTCCACTCTCCGTCAGAGTAAGGCAGCGGTTGCGACTGCCCTCAGCAGATGTATCCTCCACATATCCGCTATGCTCCAGCGCCTTCAAATTGCGCACAATCGTTGTCCGGTCGAGCCGCATCTCCAGCGCCAATTCGCTTACACTTGCCGGTCCCAGCGCAGTTAAGTGCTTGAGAAGCGAGAATTGGCTAATATTGAGTCCGCTCGGGGCCAGATACCGGTCATACAGTCCCGTAACAGCCATCGAGGAACGGCGCAGATTAATGCAGGTACAAACTGAGGCTGATTGCTCCTGCGAAGATTTCTTATTCTTCCTTGTCGTTGTCATAAGTTCCCCATTCTTTGTACTGTTTCGTGTATCTACACTATCTCAAAAATAACAGGTTTTGTCAGAGATGTTTGTCACAGCAGTCAGCTCTGTCGGTCTATCATGATTTATCCCCTGTAGTCCTTCCTACTAATGAAAAGTTTAAATAACCAGTCACACGAAATCAACCGGCGACTGGTTATTTAGCTTCGCTAGAATATGAGCTGAGCAGCACCTATAATAGCTTTTTAAGCTGGGAAATACGGCCTTGTGACACGCCAAGCCATTCAGCATATTCACCTTGCTTGGCTACTGGATGCTCATACATAAGTCTTCTTAGCTTCTCAACCAAATGTTGTGAAGGCGACCGATGTGCTCGCTTTTCTTTGTATGGTTCCTTAACAACAGGAACAGGTATTTGACTCACACCTATGTTTCCCTTCAGATCGTTTATGCATTTTTTACATAAAAATGAACCCCTGAAATAGCTTAAATCCTGAACCGAATAACATAAGTGACAGCAGACTCCAATATACTTCCGCATACTCAATAATCCTGTTTCAACATCTAAATAAAATTCTAAAGACTCACCAGCTTGAATACCCATAGAGGTTCGCAACTCCTTAGGGATAACAATCCGGCCTAACGTATCCAATGGACGTGTCATACCTGTATTTTTCAAATGATCTTCTCCTTCCATTGTCCAACATCCAATGATCTCCTAATAAAAATATAAAAATCAATAAAGTAAAAGCATTTATGTTTGTTCCAAAAGATGGTATTATCGTGAAGGAAAATCAATAATTATACTATTAGTTTCCAAACTATATTGTTTATTGAAATTGAAATTCTATGAAAATGCTGAAAGGGTGGTTTATCCATGGAAATCACACCTACGATACAGGCAGAAATTCAAACCTATTTGAAACGAAAAGGCTTAACGATGACCAAGTTTGGTCACACGATTGATTTGAATGTAGGTACAGTTAGTAGCATTGTGACGGGTAACCGATCTATTTCTGTTCACCAACTGGATAGTATTACTGCGGGAATGAATTTACCACCGGATTATTTTTACGAGCGTTATATTGAAGAATGCATTGAAGAATCTCCGCTAAACTGGAAAAAAATCAGCCCTTTCCTATATCGATGCATTGAGCTGGGGCGATTGGATTGCTTGCAGCGAGTGGTAATTCTATTATTGGATAACCCTAATTATCCGCCATCGCTCTTTGAAGTTGCCGAAAATGTATACAAAGACGGTTACAATGAAGCAGCGGCATACCTTTACAAAAAGGTGGCTGAAAGTGAGAAGCAGCAGCACTCAGAGCGATTGGCGATCTGCCAGTATCGTTTGTTCCAAATCAATATTGGACAAGATAGAGCTGTAAATCTTCAAGCTGCCATTGAATTTGCCCCTTTTGTGGATCGCTTAGACGAGATAGAGCAATTAGATGCATTAAAAGATTTAGCAAACGTGTACAGATCATTGAGCATGTGGGACAAGGTATATGATTTTGCACGTCAAATGGGTCAATTAGGACAGATCCAATATAATTTGGTTTATAACTCCAAGCGTAAAGGAACAGAGTCGCGAAAAAAGCTAAGTAGGCCGCTTTTTACTTATATAACGTATTCTGAACTATTATGTGCAAGTGTTTGCGATGCAAAAGGAGATCATGAACAGGCATTAGAACACATTCGCGGTTATGCTGATCTAAGTTGGGTAAAGGAGAAGGACCCTGATTCACTTTATTGGAAGAAGCAATATCTACAATGGGCAAAAATTAATACTTACGTCAACAGGCTTATGTCCGGGGATATAAGTGTTTTGCCGGATTACGTAGAACATATGGCTGCCGAAAATGAGATTTTTGCCGAGCTACTAAACGTCCTTGAAGTAGCTAATCGATACAATGTAGATGTGGACCATATCTTACAGCGCTTTGAACCCCAAATTGCAGCTTATCAGGAACCGTCATCTTCTGACATGTACACACAACAAGTTTTACCGGGAGAATACATTCGGTTCTGGTACAAGATGGCTAAATACAATCTAAATAAAGGTAGATATCCATATGGTTTCAAATGTCTCCTAAATGCATGGGAAAAGGCCGAATCCATTAATAAAGGAATACTTTCGCATAATTGTGCAATGTTATTTGAACGATTTAAAGCGTATACCGTTCCTGAAACCCGAGATCATTTGCAAAGTCTATGGGAGAAAATTGATCAAAAAGATGGTTTTTCTTTTCGCAATAACTAGCTTCTTATTGGTACTCGCAGTACCAATCCAAGCCGGAATTCCAAGCTTTGGCACGATCCAAACCAAAGGGCACGTTGGTGGATCTTGACCAAGCACTAATTCATTACCATAGGCCAGCTTATTGCTGGTCTCTTTTTGTATTATTTTGTAATTTTTTGGTTCAAAAAAGATCATGAAGTATTTGTACATCCCTCCTTAAAATAAGATTCATTAGGAGGTATGCAGAATGAACAGAAATGACACGTTAATGTTAATACAACAAATGGAAAATGCCAGACAACACTTGCATGATCTTTACGCAGAGCATGGCTTCGGACATGCTTGTGTACTTGAACAGTCTATGCTTTTGGATGAACTGATTAATCAGTACAATTGTATGTATCAGACCAGAAAGCAGCCTCACCATGTTTTCGATCAGATCATTAATAACGACGAAGTTATGTTTAGTCCATCCTCCCCTTTCTTTTTATGCAAAACTGTGACTTCTCTCACGTAACGTTTATTATTATTCTATATAATGACTTATTTTAAAATAAAATACATATTCATGTCATAAAATGTTAATCGTTTTTTTGGGGGACGGCATACTAAGGCAATAAAAAAAGCAGCGCTCAATAAGCGAGCCCTGCAGTTTGAGGATAATATACACATATTAAGAGGCTTTTAATTGCTCTTTCTATTCTACTCATGGCCATTTCCATTCCGAGCTTGGCCGCAAATGCTCAAGGACAAGAACCTTCGTCGGATGAATTTAACCAGTACATTAAAGATGCTTTGAGCAAGAAATCCAAGTGAATGAGGGAGATGACAAAGGTTATAAAGTATTTTATTATGCTGGCAAATCGGATGAACCTATATTAACTATTAGAGAGCAAATTAACTATTCTAATATCTATGTAGTCAAATTTAATGGTTTGGGTGCGACTGGTAGATCCGTTAAAAGAGTTACTGCTATTTCCATAATAATGCTGGTTCCCCTATATGAGATTCCTAATTAATAATAGTGCTGGAACCAAGTACCCCGAAAATGTTACCAATTTGAGTGATGATGTTTGGAATCATGGTGGACGAATTGATTATGTCAAGGATTCAAATCATGTAGAGAAGTATACTTTTTACAAACAATGAATGTAATTCGATTAGAAAAGGATTGATGCGTTATGTTAAAAAAGGCAGTTAACACATTACTTTTTTCCTTAATCTTCTTTTTGACAGTAGATCAGGCCAATGCAGCTCTTCCTAAATACTTGTATAATCTTGTGATTAAAGTCAACAATGTTGAGATTACATCAGATGCTAATCCTTATATTGAAAGAGCGACGAATACTACTTATGTTCCCATTAGATTTGTATCAGAAAATCTAGGTGAAACTGTAAACTGGAACAGAGAAAAGCAAGAGGTTACAATCCGTTCGGAAGATGGTAAGACAGTACGCTTGATAATTGGAAGCAAAGTTGCTTATGTAAACGAACAGCAGAAAATACTGCCTAGCGCTCCTGTAATGCCGGTATCTCCTAACCGTGTCATGGTGCCACTCAGATTTGTTTCCGAAGTTATGGGTGCTACTGTAGACAGTAGTAAGAAAGATGAGACTCTGTACGTAAATATCACCAAGGCTAATTAATTATTCCGTCTTCATATTGGAGTTGATAGTAGGATGTTTCTAGTTGAGACCTCAATAATATCAAATGGTAAACGCATTAGTCTGGAATCTTTGTTGTATAAAAGCTTTAGGTAATATGATAATTGTTTTTAATTTAGCTTAGAGAGGACATTCCCGGAATGAATCGGGAGTGTCCTTTTCTAGTGCTGTAACAACCCTTTTCCATTAGCCAAGCTCCTGCGTGCTTTTGGAAGCACGTTTGGAGGAAAAGAACTGGAAGCGAAACGAATGCCAGTTCAATCGCTGTCTGCCTTTGGAGCCAACAATCCAGTTGCCGCCGGGCAGATGGGCAAACAGCCAGCTTATGCCTAGAGAAACACTTGCTACGACGATAAACGTAATGAGCGTAGCTGTAAAATGATGATCGCCCAGTGCAAGCGGGCGGGTGTAGTAGGATATGAAGGCCAGTACGAGTGCATGGGCCAGATATCCTCCAAAAGAATAACGTCCGATCCAGTTCAGCATACGGCGAAACGGCTCGGATCGCGTATCTTTTTGCAAATGGAGCAGCAGTCCGTACAATAAAAGCAACTGCGACACAATGAGAACAAAGGTGCTTGGCTTCAAATAGGTGGAAATATTAAGATTGATCGTATCACCCGACTGGATCAGCATCGTGTGACCCATGAGCATGAACAAACCAATAAAGACAAATACATTCCACGGCAACGTCTGTTTGGCCAGTCCACGCCAGGTGTCTGTCATGTAAGCACATACTGCGCCCAGCATAAAATAGAAAAAGTACATGACAAAGTTGTAGGTGCGATAATCCAGCAGAGTCTGCCAAAAGGACGGCAACCCAGTGCTCCATGCAGACATGTCATAGTAGGACCATTGTAACAGCAAAGCATAAACCGCAGCGGAAATCAGCATAATAGCCAAAACAAGCTGTTTGCGTCTTTTCGTGCTGTAACGACGTAGAAACGCTTGAACCTGCCCGGCTTCTTTTGGAAATAAAGGAAAAAAAATATAAAACTGAAAGATCATCACTACAAACCATAGATGATATCCGCTGACGGGGATGATCATTTCCTCGAACATACCTTTGTAAAAGTAAATATTTCCCCACTGCGCCGTTGACCAGTTTTGAGTACATACCCAATAAATAACAGTCCAGCAAAGGAAAGGAACATAAATATCTCGAAACCGCCTGCCAATATAGCGAGGGTAGCCAATCGGTTTGTTGCCGTTATAAAAAAGCAGCGCCGCAGACAGGAAAACGAACGTCGGTGTGCCAAAACGTGTCAAATGATACAGCATCGCGAGCATAACAGAATCTGGCTGTTGGATGTCGCTGCGATAAATATATTCGCCAATGCAATGCTGAAGCACGACAGCGAGGTAGGCAAGGCCCCGTAGTTCTGTCCACTCCGCGATACGCGGCTTACTCATCCATATCACTCCTTTTCCGCAAGATACGCACATGTTTTTCCTAGCACAATTGTAGGTATTGTAACGTAGAAACATTAGTGCAGGATTAACGCCACCTGAAAGTAAGAAGAGTGAAGTAGTTCCAATTTGATATGATTGCGTTTACAATCTAAGTAAAACCAGAATAAATTAAAGTGAATTTATAACTTAAGGATACACACAGGAAGAGGAGAGGAAGGATGAAAAAAACGCTGCTGGTATACATGCTGTTGATTGCGGCCTTTGCTCTCTATGTGTTCAGGTATGAACAAACGGGCCCGTTGAATGGTACTTGGGAGGATAAGGGGCTACGAGGCAGCATCGGAGAAACCTATATGATGATTACCTTCCAGTCTGGTTTGGAGTATTGGAAAAGCGGGCTCAAGGGCTTCGAGGATGCCGGGGATGCGCTGGGGGTGACTGTGGAGTATCGGGGAGCTACCCGTTATGATGCGCAGGAGCAGACGACCGTTATTGAGCAGGCGATTGCTCGTAAGCCCGCAGGGATTGCCATATCAGCGATTGATCCTCACTCCCTGATTCCGGTGATTAATAAGGCGCTGGATGCGGGCATTCCTGTAGTACTGTTTGATGCCGGAGCGCCGGGGAGTCGTGCGTATTCCTTTTTGGGCACGGATAATTATAAGGCGGGCGTGACTGCTGCAGATAAAATGGCAGAGCTGTTGGGACGAGAAGGCCAAGTCGCTGTTCTGACACTACCTGGACAGCAAAATCATGAAGAACGCTCGCGTGGCTTTCGCGATACCATTCAACGGCAGTATCCTGCGATGAAGGTGGTGGAAGTCGCAGATGGCCGTGCAGACGCGATGGTCTCCCGGGATGAGTCGCAAAGGCTGATGAAAGCTTATCCGAAACTGGCGGGCATTTTTGTGACCGATGCAACGGGAGGAACAGGTGTGGGTGAAGCGGTACTGAGTCAAAAAAACAGCCATCCGCTGAAAATCATTTCTTTTGATACAAATAAAGCGACACTGGATATGATTCGTGGTGGGACGATCTCGGCAACGATTGCCCAGGGAACATGGAATATGGGCTATTGGTCGCTTCAATATCTGTTCCATCTGCATCATCATTTAACGATTCCTGCACCTTCTTCCTCTGGCGACAACACTCCGCTGCCCGTGCGGGTAGATACTGGGATTTCCGTGGTCACCCGGGCGAATGTAGATGATTATTATGCGAAATAAATTTTGGAAGCGTATCCACTTAAGGGTGCACCAAACGATGCCTCGCTTACGCTTGCGCAATATGCCTTTACGCTTTCAGCTCATGCTGCTGTTCCTGTTGTTTGGCATTGTGCCTTCGCTGGGATTAGGTCTGCTGGTCAATTGGACGGTGGAACGGATTATTGAGCGGCAGGTGGAAGACCATACGATGCAATTGATTGGCAAGGTGAACGAAGCATTGGACACCAAAATGGAAAATTTGCAAAACATGACGTATCTGATTGCTTTTAACCCCGATATCGGGGAGTTCTGGAAAGGGAAGACGCTGGCTGACGGCCACGCGGGTCATGCGAGTGTAATAACACCGGAAAACCAGACTCTCACTTCCAAGCAGGCATTAAGTTCTGTACAGGAACAGGATACGCTGTATAAAATGAAGCAATTTTTGCAGGGCTATACTACGCTATATCCTGAAATTGCAGGGATTCTGATCGTGAACGAAAAAGGCGACTATATCAGCAACGAAATGTATGCTCGAAGCACGCGTAGCCTGACGGAAGAAGATTGGTACCAACAGGCGGCGCAGCATGCAGGCATATTCACTGTGCTAGGACAGCCGAGCCACCGTAATGTGACCACTCATGTCCGGTACAAGGACAGCGAAATTGTCTCCGTCGTTCGTTCGGTTACGGATTCGGAAACCGGACGCGTGCTAGGCGCGATTATGATTGACCTCAAGCTACGGGCTGTGTCGCAGGCCGCCAGAGATGTAACCTTGGGCAAAAGCGGGTATTTAATGGTGACAGATGCTGAGGGGCGCAGCGTGTACAGGCCGGATATGCCTTTGATTGAGCGCATTCCGTCGCAATGGTTCGGGGCAGGTGACAGCGGGATGTTTACCCGTGAAGCTGGGGGCAGAGAATTGCTGTTCATGTTCAGGGCTTCCGAATTCACGGGCTGGAGAACAGTGGGGGTATTCCCGGCACGCGAATCTACACTGGAAGTGCGGCAAATTAAGTTCTATGTCGTCTGTTTTGTTTTTATTGTATGTCTGTTTGGCTTAACGGCATCCTTGCGATTGTCGAGTTCCATTGCGCAGCCGATTTTCCGGCTGATGTCCTATATGCGGGCAGCAGAGACAGGAGATCTTACAGTTCGCCAATGGAGTGACCGTGGGGATGAAGTTGGGATGCTGGGGCGGAGTTTTAACCGGATGCTGGAGCAAATTCGCCGTCTCATGTCACTTAGCGAACTGAGGGAACGGCAAAAGCGGGATGCCGAGCTGCGCAGCCTTCAGGAGCATATTAAGCCGCATTTTTTATACAATACGCTAGATACCATTCACTGGATGGCTCGAAAAAATGGAGCAGACGACGTGTCCGACATGGTGGGGGCGCTATCGAGATTGTTCCGTCTAGGGCTGAGCAAGGGGGATGACTTTATTCCGCTGCGCTCCGAGATTGAGCACATATCGAGCTATATGCAAATCCAGCAAACCCGCTATCGTGACCGACTTCGCTGGGAATTGAATGTACCCGACGAGCTAAAGGATCTGTTCGTGTTGAAGTTAATGCTTCAGCCTGTAGTGGAAAATGCGATTTATCACGGCATCAAGGCCAGACGAGGCCCAGGCACGATTTGGATAGAAGCTAAAGCCGAGGGCGACAAGCTGCTGCTGACGGTACGTGACGATGGCGCAGGGATGACGGCGGACCGGCTGCGTGAACTGCGTGAATGGCTGGAAATACCCCTGGAGGCGATGGAAGGAAAGCAGAAGCAAAAGGGAGTTAGTACCCATGGCAGAAGCTATGGCATGCTGAATGTACAAGCGCGTATCCGGTTGTCTTTTGGCGAGGAATATGGAATTGTACTGGAGAGCAAAGAAGGGACAGGTACCTGCGTTACGATCACTCAACCATTGCTGCTGGATATGGCGCAACTGAAGAAGCCTTATGAAAAAGGAGAGGGTCAGGATGACGAAATCACAGGCCACAGACAACTCGACAACGGATAGTCTGATTGACCAGGCCATAACGGAAGTGACCATAGGGACGGCAAAACGTTATCAAGTATTGATCGCAGATGATGAGCCGATCATCCGAGAGGGGATACGAGATTGCATAGACTGGGCGGCTCTGGGCATGGAGGTGGCAGCAGAGGCGGAGGACGGAGAAGAAGCGCTGGAGCTGGTGGGTCAGCTTCATATCGACATCGTGCTGGTCGATATGAATATGCCGTTCATGGACGGCATTGAACTGATTCGGCGGCTGCGGGAAGAACGTCCGGAGTGCCGCTGTCTGATCATTTCTGGGCATGATGAGTTTGCTTATGCGCAGGAGGCTGTCCGACTTGGCGTAGAGGATTATATTTTGAAGCCGGTAGATGCGGATCAGCTTCATGCTGCGTTGTTGCGGCTTCGTCAGCGAATGGACGAAGAGTACAAGCGTGCTGCCTATGTAGAACAAGCCGCCGGACAGATTGAACGGAATATTCCGCTGCTACGCCAGCGGTTTTGCCTGGAATGGCTGGAAGGGCAACACACGGGAAAAGACGTCATGGAGCAGTTGGCGTTTTTACGGCTTCCATCGCGGCCGCCTGCTCAGATCGGTGTCGTACGGTGGCCTGCGGCAGAGGCCCGGCAGACGATTATGCGCGAGAATGACCGCCAGTTATTTCTTTTTGCTGCTGAAAATATTATTGGCGAACTGCTGGAGGACTGCCCGCATGTGTTGTTCCGCGATGCGAACGGACTGATCGGCATATGCCTGTGGCAGGAGGCACCCGAGACGATAGGCGCTTCCATGGAGCAGGCGATTGGACGCTACCTGAATATAGCGGTTCATACGCATGTGGAGTCCAACGCGGGTGGACTGGAAGGCGCAATTGACGCGTACCGGGTGAGTCGGGATCGAGTGTATGGCGAATCGCAGCTGTCTCCCATCGTACGTCGGGCTCGGCAGCTCATTCAGGAAGGTTACGCCGATCGGGAGCTGACGTTGGAAGCCCTTGCTTCGCGTCTACAAGTATCCGCCGTATATCTCAGCCGTGTGCTCAAAAAAGAGCTCAACGACAGCTTCGTGACCCTCGTCACGCGTGCTCGTATCCGTAAAGCGGTGCAGCTGCTGGATTCCACGACGTTGTCTATCTATGATATAGCAGAACGTACGGGTTACGACAGTCAGCACTATTTTAGCACCGCTTTTAAAAAGACTATGGGCGTGTCCCCTGTGCAGTACCGTAAAGGCGGTGGAATTCAAGAAAGCACGGTAGAGTAGGAAGGATTGAAATGAGGGATGAGTCCCACACTGTTTCATAATAAACTGTAAGAAAAAATGTGTGTGTAATCACACCTATGTATTCAGGGGTTTGTTACGCTGGGGATAACGAACAAATATCTATCAATATTTGGAGGAAAACGATATGTTTTGTTATCAGTGTGAACAGACGCCGAGTGGCGGGTGTAAAGTAGTTGGGGTGTGCGGGAAGGATGAGACGATAGCAAGCTTGCAGGATACGATGATTTTTGCATTAAAAGGGATTGCTGCCTATGCGACACATGCTCGCCAGTTGGGATATAGCGATCCTGAGGTAGATCGGATCACGCATGAAGCGTTATATATGACCTTAACCAATTCTAACTTTAATGTACAAGAGCATTTGGAAATGGCGATGAAGGTCGGAAATGCGGCTGTACGGATCATGGATGTGCTGGATCGTGCGCATACGGATCGTTTTGGCATTCCGCAGCCGATTACGGTCAGCCAAAATAAAATCGAAGGCCAATGCATCGTCGTGACCGGACATAATTTGTATGCGCTGGAGGAATTGCTGCGGCAGACAGAGGGTAAAGGCATCAACATCTATACCCACTCAGAAATGCTGCCTGCCCACGGTTATCCGGCATTGAAGAAATATGCACATCTCAAAGGGAATATCGGTAAAGCCTGGTACGATCAACGCAGACTGTTCGAAGAGTTCCCGGGCGCCATTCTGGCTACGACGAACTGTGTTATGCCGATTAAAGGCACGTATGCAGACCGCTTCTTCTCTTATGAAGTAGCCGGGCTGGAGGGAGTAGCCAAGATCATGGACGACGATTTCTCTCCATTGATCGAGCGTGCTTTAGCACTGCCAGCCGCAGATGTAGAGTCTGAGCAGGTGCTTACAACGGGATATCATCATGAGACGGTTATCGGGCTGGCTCCTGAGATTATTCAGGCAGTTAAAGACGGGCATATCCGTCGTTTCTTCGTCATTGCAGGCTGCGACGCACCGGGCAAAGGCGGCAACTATTATCGCGAGCTGGCTACATCCTTGCCGAATGATACAGTCATTCTGACCACGTCCTGTGGTAAATTCCGTTTTAATGACGTGGATTATGGCACCGTTGGAGATACCGGCATTCCGCGTTATATTGATTTGGGACAATGCAACAATTCGGGTTCTACTGTTAAAATCGCTCTGGCATTAGCGGATGCTTTCGGCTGTACGGTGAACGAACTGCCTGTCAGCATTGTTCTGTCCTGGTTTGAGCAAAAAGCGGTCGCCATCCTGCTAGGCTTGTTCAGCCTTGGCATCCAAGATATTCGCATTGGGCCGAAGCCGCCTGAGTTCATTTCTTCTGGCGTACTGGATGTACTGGTGGAGATGTTTGGCTTGAAACTAATTACTACCGCAGAGGAAGATATGAAAGCGATGTTGGCGTTGTCGTAAGGGGTTGGTGGGGAACTGCAAAGCGCAGTTCCTTTTTTGTTTCATCGTTCATCGATTCTTATAAAGATGTCCGTAAGAATCTTTAATGCCAGCTCAGTATCTTTGGATTCACGAGTTCTTAGGAGAGTCAAAATGGTTTTTATACTCGAATCTTCTTCGGTAAGCTCATCATTGTCCTTCACATATGTAAGCAACTGATAGACGCCCACGTTCAATGCCTTCGCTATTTTCTCCAGATTTTTCAAAGATATATTTCTCTCCGCTCGCTCAATGAAACCAATATAACTCGAATTGAATCCTGCTTTTTCGGCTAAAGCTTCTTGGGAAAGCCCTTTAGACTTTCGGATATCTCGAATACGTGTACCGACTAATTCTAAAAGTTCTGACATGATTACACCTCTCTATAGTAAGAATTTCACAAAATTCGATTCCAATCGCTCCAAAATGTAATATATAGACGAACGAGATCATCTCAATCTATATATTATTAATTGGAAGTCGCTTATTGGATTTTGCAAAATCCTCTAGTTAGAAGTGTAGAGAAAGAGTTACATCTAATTAATAAGTGTTAGTAAGTAAATTGAATTAAAAACTACTATATAGTAATATTTATTATGAAGCTTGTCCCGTAGCTAGAAAATTATACATCTTGATGGTTACATAATTGTGCTATGTTGCTCACATTTGTTTCAGGATTTTGCAAAATTCGATACCAGTCGCTCCGAAGTGCAAGGATATAGACGAACTAAACCATTTCGATCTATATCTTGTTCATTGGAAGTCGCTTATGGGATTTAGCAAAATCCTCGTTTATGAAATTTTAATTCAGGAGTTGATTCCCCTTGAAACATTACTCCTTAAGTCCCCAACTACATAGTGATTCCGATTTCAAACTGTCTAAGTACAGTGACACCTACATATTCAATTGCATGATGGATTTTCAAAAGCTTGCCGAATACCAGATCAAGCTTGCACAGATGATGCGCGACCATAATCAGTTTCAAAACTGCCTCATTCTTTGTGATCAAGCGATGTTTTCTATGGCTAAGGCCATTTATGTTCATCGAAACCAAATCATTCCATTGTATATTCGTTTATCCGTGACTGACCTGTTCCCTTTAATTCACACAGAGGCTGAGCCCAATTTAGATATGGTGCTGTTTATCGGTACGGTACATTATCTGGTTTCGGGAGAAGATGATGTATCTAAAGAGCCGATGAAGCTGGGGGAAGTAGACAAGTTGCTTTATAAAACGGACCATGTTTTAAAGCATTTATCTCGAAGAATTGTAGCTGATCCAAATGAGCAGTATCAATCTATTCTTACAAAGAATCAGGTCAAATAAGTAGTTGTATCACTCACTAAATATATCCACTTTTTTCCTTAGGAGATGATATAATAACGGAGAGAGAGTCAACTGCTTGAAACATGCCAGCTCAATAACATAAGGTCGTTACTTCATAGAGTTACATATAACAAACAAGTTAGGGAGCAACCATATTCCGATATTATTACGTCCCTGATTAGGATGGTGGCAATAGCATTCTGAATTCTAAGTAATATAAGTATAAGTTGATGCTTATTATATCTCTATAAGAATCGTTTAACTTGTTCTATATGGTATAAATAATTGTTTAAGGTATAATTTTTGGAGGAATAACAGTGAAAATAAAGGTCAATTTTTTTGATAAAGAATTGCTTAAAGGTTATGGTTCAATACTTTCGATAGTCAGCGTAATATTCTCATTTATTTTTATTTTTGTGAAAATATCAGATAGTTATAAATTATTTGCAGGGATTGTTTTCTTTATATTTTTATTGGTGCTGTATATTTTTCTATGGTTAAGAGCCAATTTATTGACTAGAACACAACTGCTTATTAATAATTCTATTGTGAATATTAGAGTTGGTGATATTTTCAATGAAATAGATCTTAAAGTTATTGCCTTTAACGAGTACTTTGATACTCAAGTAGATAATAAAATAGTATCTGACAATACACTTAATGGTAAATATATTAATAATGTAGTGAGAGATTGTGATTCATTGGATAACTTAATTGAGACCAATAATCATTTAATAGATATGATCGTTGAGAGCAATGTTTCTAGGAGAGATGGAAAGAAAAGCAGATATAAACTAGGCACTATTCTTGAAGTTGATACGTACTTATTAACTGCGTTTTCGAAGTTCGACAATGAAAACAGAGCATATCTAAGTATGGAGGAGTATGTAAACTTTCTTCTAAACTTCTGGAACGAGGTAGATATTGTATACTGCGGAAGATCAATCTCTATACCCTTGTTTGGTTCTGGAATAACAAGAATGAAAGGGTATGATACTATCACAGACCAAGAATTATTAGAATTATTAATTTGGTCGTTCAAAGTTAGTAGAATAAAATTTACCTATCCTTCAGTGGTTTCCATTTTGATTCATGAATCAAAAAAAGATAAAATCAACTTTTATAAATTGAAGAGGGCCTTATAAGCGCTTGAAAATTATTTTGAAGTATGAATTCTTTCATCTAGGAAGTTTGCTCCTTACCTAAATAAAAAATATGAGATTTGGGGTGAATAGTATTTATAATAAAACAGATTTGCTAAATTACAAACGTGTTGAAATTGGAAAGAAAGTATATGATTCTCTTTATTTAAATTTAGAAAGATTATTTAAACAAGACGTAAATATATTCTTAATCGGGGCGTCTGTTAAAAATAAAGATAGCCTGAGGAGGAGAATTCAAGATTCATTATCTGATGAAAAAATTAATATATACTTTCCGGAGCATATATTTGAGGAAATATTGTCACAGAATGATTTGTTAACTCTGGAAAACTTACTTGCTGAAAGCGTTGATGCGATAGTAATGTGTATAGAAAGTCCAGGCTCATTCACTGAATTGGGTGCTTTTTGCAACCATATAATTTTAAGAGATAAGCTAATCGTATACCTTGATAAGAAATATGAGAGACATAATAGCTTTATTAAAGTCGGGCCAATTAAATTATTGAAAAGCAGAAAAAAATCAAGAGTTATATGGAAGAACATGAATACATTTACTTATGAAGAGAAAATTTTTTTAAAGAACAGTATTAGAGAAATAAAGAAATATAATTCTGAAACTATTAAAACTTCAGTATCAAATCCAATATTTACAGAAAGGTTTCTCTTGTCATTACTTTATGTGATTGATAACTGTAGTAGAAAAAATATTATTGAGATTATTAAGGCGGTTTCATCAGATGATAAAGCTGAAAGAGAAAAAAATATCACAATAGTAGATTCGTCTCTAAACATGCTTTTAAGAAGAAGGGAAATAAGATTGGTAGGCAATGTTTATAAAATCACAAAAATAGGACATGAAAAATTAATAAAAGATTTCGGTGTGAATTTTATTATATATTCACTCGACAAATTTAGACTAGATATGATAAAATTCGAATTAAGAAAATACTGGAAGAATTCGGTGGCGACTTAGAGCAACTTTTTTTGGGTAGTGGTTCACTGCCTCAAGCTTAAACTTCCGATCAGCGTAATAATCAAAATTAAATTTTGCGCAGCTGCACAAAATTTAATTTTGATCATCGTTCTTTTTAGGTAAGTCTGCTGCCACTTTCCAAATAATCGGGGCATGTATACTATGCCCTATTTTTTTATTCTGAAAGGGAATGAGAATTTGAGTTCTACTGCTTATATACTAGGACTTCCACAAATAAATAGTATCAGCGATTTATCAATGCAAATGAATTTGTCTGTGCAAAGACTCTATCATTTATCATTTAAAACAAACTTATTTTATAAACAAGTAATAATTGGTAAAAAGTCGGGAGGCGATAGGATTTTATTCTGTCCATCTTCTGATTTGAAGGCTGTACAAGCTTGGATTTTAAGATATATATTGGATTATTTGCCTAATAGTCCTTATGCTACTGGTTTTGTGAAAGGGGTTAGTATTCTAGATAATGCTAAAAGGCATTTAGACAATACATTTTTTTACTGTATGGATATAGAGGATTTTTTTCCATCTATTAGCGGGAAGTATGTCTATAATTTATTTAGAGCCCTCGGCTATAATAAAGAAGTTGCCAAACTTTTTAAAAATTATTGCACATATAATGACATGTTACCTCAAGGCGGAGTGACGTCACCTGCTTTGTCAAATTTAATAAATATTAGATTAGATAGAAGAATAGCTGGTCTTACAAGCAAAAGGAATATTACCTTTACTCGTTATGCTGACGACATTACACTTTCGTCAAGAAATGCGGATAAACTAATGGCAGTTCGGAAAAGTATTGAAGAAATTATCCTTGATGAAGGATATAAAATAAATTATAAAAAAAGTCGTTTATTAAGACCAGGAACACGAAGAAATATTACTGGGTTAATAATTAATGACCAGAACGAAGTAAGAGTTGATAAGGATATTAAAAATATATTAAGAGCAAAGCTGCACAACTTAGAACATGGTTCTTTGAATATTCAGGAAAAAGAACAACTTCAGGCTCATCTTAATGGATGGTTAGTATTTATATATGGCGTTGATAAGATAACTTATAATCAACTTATGAAATATTGGAGCAAAATTAAAAGTAAATATAAAGATGATGAAAGCTTCTACTTAGACGAATTTATTACTGGTGAACTGCCAGTATAAGACCTAGGCTAATATCTTAACAAATTACAATGTTACTCAGACTTTGCCAACAGTTTTTCTCTGGCAAAGTTTTTTTATTCTTCCCTCCTGCCCCCCATCACAAAGGTTAAAATTTTATAAAAAAAGTTCAAAACCAGCAAAGACCTTTCCCGGCCTGGAATGATACCATGTGTTTGCACATAAAAAAAGGAGAGGTACTCGTTGCCTCACTTATGTAAGCGCTATCTCATTTCGACTCTAATCAGCACTGACCTGAGGATTTTGCAAAATCCTTACCTTCAAATTGACCCGCATCACATGAGGAAAGGGGAACTTCATATGAAAAAAGGAGCTGTTGTCGTATGGCTTCTGGTTTTGGCCCTGATGCTTTCGGCCTGTAATTTGGCGGAGAGTGGAACGGGCAGCAAGGAAAAAGGCTATGTGGGCATTTCCATGCCGACCAAATCGTCCGAGCGTTGGGTAGGGGACGGGGAGAATATGGTTCGGTTGTTTCAGGAGCAAGGCTATAAAACGGATTTACAGTACGCCGAGGACGTGGTGGAAAACCAAATCTCCCAAATCGAAAATATGATCACTAAGGGTGTCAATGTTATGGTGATCGCTTCGGTCGACGGAAACACGCTGACGGATGTGATTCAGAAGGCACACGACCGAGGCATTCAGGTCATTTCTTACGACCGTTTGATTCGCAACACACCGTATCTGACGTATTATGCGACCTTCGATAACTTTAAGGTGGGCGTGCTACAGGCGGCGTATATTGAGAAAAAGTTGGGACTTAAGGAAGGCAAAGGCCCATTCAATATCGAGCTATTCGGTGGTTCACCGGATGACAATAACGCTTATTTCTTCTTTAATGGCGCGATGTCTGTACTTAAACCGTACGTGGATTCCGGCAAACTGGTCGTGCGCAGCAAGCAGATGACGATGGCGCAGATCGCTACACTACGGTGGGACGGAGCATTGGCCCAGTCGAGAATGGATAACCTGCTGAGTGCGTACTATTCGGGGGCTAATCTGGACGCGGTACTATCCCCTTATGACGGAATCAGTATCGGTATCATTTCATCCCTAAAAGGGGTCGGATATGGATCAGCGAACAAGCCGCTGCCGATCATTACAGGGCAGGATGCGGAGCTGGCTTCCATCAAGTCCATTGTGGCTGGGGAGCAGACGCAAACTGTATTTAAGGATACTCGCAAGCTGGCTGAGCAAACGGTCGTGATGGCCAACAGCATTTTACAGGGCAAACAAGCGGAAGTGAATGACACCGAATCCTATAACAACGGTAAAAAGATCATCCCTGCCTACTTGCTTGATCCGATCTCGGTGGATCGGACGAATGTGGAAAAGGATATTGTCGGCAGTCACTATTACACCAAAGAGCAAATCGGACTGAAATAAGAGCAGGAATCCAAGCGAAAGGAGTGTATCCCATGACTGGAATCATTTTGGAAATGAAGGGAATTACCAAAACCTTTCCCGGCGTGAAGGCATTGGAAAATGTAAATCTCAAGGTCAAGGAAGGCGAAATCCATTCCCTGTGCGGTGAGAACGGTGCAGGCAAATCGACGCTGATGAAGGTACTAAGCGGTGTATATCCGCATGGAACCTATGAAGGGGATATTGTTTTCCAGGGCAAAACGTGTGAGTTCAAGGATATCAAGCAGAGCGAGGAATTGGGCATTGTCATTATCCATCAGGAGCTGGCGCTGATCCCGTATCTCTCGATTGCAGAAAATATTTATCTGGGCAACGAACGCGCCAGTGGAGGCGTGATTGATTGGAAAGAGACTTTTGTAGGGACACGCGAGCTACTGTCCAAGGTCGGTTTGAGTGAAAATCCCAATACATTAGTTACGAACATCGGGGTCGGGAAGCAACAACTGGTCGAAATTGCGAAAGCGCTATCAAAAAAGGTGAAGCTGCTTATTCTCGATGAACCGACAGCGGCGTTGAATGAAGATGATAGTGAAAATCTGCTTAATTTGATGCTGGAATTTAAAAAGCAGGGCATTTCCTGCATCCTCATCTCCCACAAGCTGAATGAAGTCGCAAAAGTGTCGGATTCAATTACGATTTTGCGGGACGGGAAGACGATTGAGACACTGGATATGAAAAAGGATGAGGTTACGGAGGATCGGATCATTAGCGGGATGGTTGGACGTGATCTGACCAGCCGCTATCCAGAGCGTCATGCCGAGATTGGCAAAGTCGTTTTGGAAGTGAAGGATTGGACGGTGTATCACGAGCACCATGCAGACCGCAAGGTGCTGGATCAGGTGAATTTGAACATTCGGCGTGGTGAAATTGTCGGTATTGCCGGGCTGATGGGAGCGGGACGGACCGAGCTGGCGATGAGCATTTTTGGCAAGTCGTATGGACGCAACATTTCCGGTCAGCTGATTAAAGACGGCAAGCCGATCCAGAACAACACGGTTACGGACGCGATCAACAACGGTTTTGCCTATGTGACAGAGGATCGCAAGGAGTATGGCCTCATTCTGATGGATGACATCAAGCGTAATATTTCGCTGACTGGCCTGAACAAGCTGACGAAGGGCGCTGTCGTCAATGAGCAGGAGGAAGTCGTCGTTGCAGAGGAAATGAAAAAAAGCATGAACATCAAAGCGCCGAGCATTTTACAGAAAACAGGTAATCTGAGTGGCGGCAATCAGCAGAAGGTGGTGCTGAGCAAATGGATTTTTGCCGGGCCGGATATTCTGATTCTGGATGAGCCGACACGCGGCATTGATGTGGGCGCCAAATATGAAATTTATACGATTATTCATCGACTTGCCGCTGAAGGTAAGGGAGTGCTGGTCATTTCGTCCGAGCTACCAGAGGTACTAGGCTTGTGTGACCGGATTTATGTCATGAATGCTGGGCGGATCACTGGAGAGGTTAGCCGTGAGGACGCGTCGCAGGAAACGTTGATGAAATATATGACCAAGTCAGGAGGCGTGAAGCATGGAAACCATAACTAAACTATTTAAAAATAACATCCGCCAATATGGCATGATGATTGCGCTGGTCGTCATTATGATTTTGTTCGAGGTGCTGACGGGCGGCCTGCTGTTGAAGCCGATTAATATTACCAATCTGATTCTGCAAAACAGCTATATTCTCGTACTGGCTATCGGGATGGTACTGGTCATCATCACTGGACATATTGATTTGTCCGTCGGCTCCATAGCCGCTTTTGTCGGTGCGGTTGCCGCCATAATGATGGTGGATTGGCAGCTTCCAGCATGGATCGCTGTGATTGCATCCTTGCTGGTCGGGGCATTAATCGGCGCATGGCAAGGGTTCTGGGTCGCTTATGTACGGATTCCGGCATTTATCGTTACATTGGCGGGAATGCTGCTCTTTCGCGGATTGACAATGATCGTGCTGGAAGGCCAATCTATCTCTCCATTTCCGGGAGGATTCCAGAAAATCAGTTCAGGCTTCCTGCCGGATTTTTCATCTACCGGGTATAACCTGGTATCCATCATTGTCGGCATTGCACTCACGGTATGGTTTATCGTGAACGAAATTCGCGAACGTCGTTCGCAGCTTAAATATGGATTCGAGGTTCCGTCACAGACATTATTTGTACTCAAGTTGATTGTGGTGGCTGCGGTTATCAATCTGTTCACCTTCATGCTCGCGAGCTATGCGGGGATACCTAACATTCTTGTACTGCTGTTCATACTGATCGTTGTATACTCCTTCGTCATGAACCGCACGATTATGGGCCGTCATGTGTATGCGTTGGGTGGAAATGAAAAGGCAGCGGGTCTGTCCGGTGTCAAAACGAAAAAAGTAACGTTCTGGGTATTCGTCAACATGGGCGTGCTGGCCGCCATTTCCGGTCTGATCTTTGCTGCACGTCTGAACGCGGCTACGCCGAGAGCAGGTACGAACTTTGAGCTGGATGCCATCGCAGCTTGCTTTATCGGCGGTGCTTCGGCATCCGGCGGGATCGGAACCGTTTTTGGAGCCATTATCGGTGGTTTGGTCATGGGCGTACTGAATAACGGCATGTCTCTGATTGGTCTGGGTATTGACTGGCAGCAAGGTATCAAGGGCTTGGTGCTGCTGCTGGCAGTTGCCTTCGATATTTACAACAAAAACAAAAGATCAGCTTAAGCTCAGATTCGATATCGTAAAACAAGACACCTCCAGTCCCACTTGAAATGTGGATGCTGGAGGTGTCTTGTTTGTTTGGCCTGGAATGTAGGAACCGTCATCAGATGCCAGAACACATATTATCCCGAAACCGTTGCTCCATCTGCCGGAATATGGACGCGTCCCTCCAAACCTTCACGGTTGATGTGTTCTGTAAGCTCAGAGCGAGTTAGTAGACAATGGTTGATTGCCTCCATGTGGACAGCCACGATTTGTGTATAAGAGGCATGCTGTGCAACAGCTGTTACATCTTGGGCAGTCATAATAATAGGATCACCTACCGTAAACCGTGCTCCTCCAGCGTTCACAATTGTCCACTCAGGACGGTATTTATCCAGTGTTTCCGCGACTTCACTGCACCAGATCGTATCCCCGGCCAAATAGACGACAGGTTCACCTGGAGCCTGAAACACAAAGCCGGACACGGGTCCCATCTGTTCCCCGATTTCTCCGGTGCCGTGATGCCCGGCTGTACGGATAATCTCAATTTCTCCCACAGAACCAGCCACCCAAATCGGAGTAACCCGTGTAAAACCATCAGCAGTGATTTGTTCTTCATTTCCGGGCTGACAGAAGACGGGAATTTGTTTGTCCAACCAGTGTACTGCTGCCGGGTCCCAATGATCCGGATGTAAATGTGTGACGATCACAACGTCAGGCTGTCCGAGTGCCTGCCATTGCGGCGGCAAGGGAACCAGCGGATTAAGGCGGGCATTTTCCGTATTGGGAACTGGCGGATTTGCGCCAGCATCGCTTAACATCGGATCAATCAGAAATTTTACTCCAGCGTATTCCAGCCATAAGGTTGCGTTACGGATTAGTGTGATTTTCATATATGGAAGCTCCTTTGGTAGTGAATGTTTTTGGACCAAGTGTATTTTCGGTGGTTCTTTGTTTCTGTTACAATCATATCTGACGCAATGAGCTACAGGCTACAGCTTGCTGAAAGGAAAACCAGCATTCTCGTTTCATCATGAAAGGAAAAATAACTATGGAACTATTCGTACCTGATGACACCGATCTGCGCATTCTTCATCATTTAATTGAAGACAGCTCTTTATCGAACAAGGAGATCGGTCAGCTTGTTCATTTGACGGGCCAAGCCGTAGGGGCACGTGTTCGAAAAATGCAGGATGCGGGCATTATCGAGGGCTATACGCTGCGCTGGAACCCTGAAAAAATTGGACAGACGATTCATGCCTTTATTACGGTTTTTTTGAATTCAGGAACAACTCACAGTGCTTTCCAGGCTTTTGCACGGGAGCATCCCTATATTGTCGAAATCCATCGGGTGAGTGGGGAAGGCTGTTATTGGATGCGCTTGCGCATGTCATCACAGGCAGAGTTAAATACCATGCTGGATGAGCTTACGAAGTTTGGTAATTACAAATTGAGTTTTTCCATTGGTGAGATTTAACGATAAAAGCTTTCGGCGTTTGTGCCGAAAGCTTTTTTATGTGGGCGAGGGCTATCGAGGTCAACGTTATAGGCTCATTTTAAAAATATGCTGCAAGCCGTGTTGTCCCATTTTAGTGTTGCCTTCATCGATAAAGCCGCATTTGCGATACAGATTTTGGGCAGGCAGATTACGGGCATTGACGCCCAGTACAATCTCGCGAATATGTGGGAAGTGTCTGGCGATGAACTGTGGTAGTAGAAGCAGCCCTTTTTTAGCGAATCCTTGTCCCTGATCTGCGTAATGAATAGAGAACGCGTGCAGCAGCAGTGCCTCAGAAATATTCGTATAGTCCGCTAATTCATCCCCATCGTATAAAATGAAAAATCCAACGGGTGTTCTAGTAGCCGTAATCACGACAGGATGGCGGTGCGGATCTTCCTTGGCCAGTGTCAACATTTCATCCGGCATTCCAGTAAACTGCTTCTGCTCCTCAGGTAAGTAGAAGGTATGTAAAATGGCATCATGCCCACAATGGTAAGGGACAAGCTCTACATTATTCATCATTACACTCCGATCTGTACGGATTTTTAACTTACTATATCATCTAGTTTGCTAAAAAAAGAAACCTGAACTCGCCTTGCTTACGTATTACCCATACATAAACTAGCATAGTCAAAAGGAGACGTCTACGGTTATGAAGCAGCTTGCAGAATATCGGGAAAGCCAGGACGTATTGCGTCATGAGCTGAAGAATATTGAAAAATGGGAAAAGGAACAGAAGGACATTTTTTTCTGGGAAAAAATCGGCAGATGGCCTTTTATGCTGCTGGATCGGCTGACGCCCAAAATCATTAAAGACAAGCTAGAGCAACTGCTTAATGAGATGGGCAGTTTCATTCAGAACGGCGGCAAATATTTGGTGAAGGAAGAAACGGTTCTGAACAGGCTGAAAAAGACGGCCCATGAACATGTAATTCAGCAAAATGGCACAGATTCCGTGTCGGATACGCAGGACCTGCCTCGTGCCGGGGAAAACGCTGATTCGGAACATAGTGCCGAACCTATGTGGGAGTTGAAGCAGGCGGCTGAGCTCCCGCTAACAATCATGGATCGGACTGCTGACGAGATGACGGCGGGTCGCATTACCTTTGCCACCGCTCAGGGAGCAACAACGGGGATTGGGGGTGTGTTTACGATTGCGGCGGATATTCCTCTTTTGCTCGGCTTGTCACTCAAAGTGCTTCAGGAAATAGCCTTGTGTTATGGCTTTAATCCCCATGATAAGCAGGAACGCATTTTTATTATTAAATGTATGCAATTTGCTTCATCTGATATTGTGGGTAAAAAGGCTGTATTAGAGGAGTTGGCTTTGTTCGATGATCCTTCACGTCAGGCACAGGTTTTTTCCCAGATGCAGGGATGGAGAGAGGTCATTAACACCTATCGTGATCAGTTTGGATGGAAAAAGCTGCTTCAAATGGTCCCGATTGCGGGTATTTTGTTTGGCTCCATTGCGAATCGAAGCGCTATTAGTGACGTAGCTGAAGCAGGGAAAATGTTGTATCGGAAGCGTCGTATTTTGATGCGTTTGGCAGAAGTAGAGAACTGATTGCAACACTTAGGCGTAAAAGGGGATATTTTTTTCGTGAGGAAACACGTGAGTTGGCTATAAAGTTGTGCAGCGGCCAAGATGGCCGCCACACGTTTGCCTGTTACACTTCGGCTCCATTTTCTTCCGCCCAGCGGTTCAGGGTTTTATCTGTAGGAAGCAGGAAGGTTAAGATGCCGAGCAGTGGCAAAAAGCCACACAAGAACATGATGTGGGTGATGCCTACTTTGTCGATCCAGTTGCCGAGCACGAGTGCGCCCACACCGCCAAGGCCAAAAGCGAGGCCCGTAATGAGACCAGACACGGTCCCGATTTTGCCAGGCACGAGCATCTGTGCATATACGACTGTGACCGAAAAGCTAGACAGCATAATAAATCCGATAATCGCCAGCAGGATTGCCGTCCAGAATTGGTTGGCATAAGGCAGCAACAGCGCCAGCGGTGCAGCTAATACCATGGACAGAAAAATCATATTTCGTTTACCAAAACGGTCCGCCAGCGGACCGCCAAAGAAGGTGCCTAGCGCTCCAGCCCCGAGGAACAGGAAAATGTAAAGCTGTGCATCAGCCAATGGCATTTTAAATACTTCCATCAGGTAAAACGAATAGTAGCTTCCGACCGAGGTCGAGTACCACGAACGGACGAATACCAGTAGAATGAGGACAATCATGGCAAACATAACGCGGTTACGCACTTCGGGCTTCATGCGGCGTGCCACCGCTTTTTTGCGTGCAACGCCTTCTGTACGTAGGACGTTACCGTACCAGCGGGCGATGAACGATTGCACCACAATTCCCGCTGCTGCAATACCTGTGAACCAGATCGCACCGAATTGTCCTAACGGGATAAAAATCCAGCTCGTGAGCATCGGCGCCAGCGATTGGCCCGCATTGCCGCCAACTTGAAAAATGGATTGTGCCAATCCCCGGCGTGATCCTGCCGCCATATGGGATACGCGCGAGCCTTCAGGGTGAAAGGCAGCCGAGCCCAGACCCACAAAGATGACTGCGATCAGCACCGCTTTATAATCGGCAGCATAGGCGAGCAGCAGCATGCCGGTCAGCGTAAAGCCCATACCGATGGGAAGAATAGCTGGCGTAGGTCGTTTGTCCGAAAACAAGCCAATCACGGGCTGCATGATTGAAGCTGTAAAATTGATCGCGAATGAAATCCAGCCGATCTGCGTGTAGCTCAGGCTCATAGATTCCTTTAAGATCGGAAAGATCGCTGGAATGACCGATTGAATCGAGTCATTGAACAGATGGACGAAACTGATCGCAATCAGAATCGCAAAAACGGTGCTTTTCGCTTGCGGCCCCGGGAGGGGAAGCGATTGGCCCGTTTCATTTTTTGTAGCAGATTTACTAGTCATGGCAACCTCCGAATATGTATGTATATTTTAAGATATAGGAAGCGATCCGTTTGCAGCAAATGGCTGAAAGTGGGATAAAGCCCCACTTTACTCATTGCTGCTTGCCCATTCTGCTGGATACTCTTTATTACTCGATTTAGTTGGTTTCTAAAATGGTACATCGAAATTCAAACGTTTATCATCCTCAAAACCGATATATATGTGAGTATTTTGCATAAGTCCCAAGAGCGCTTTTCAAATCAGCAATATAGAGATCGAAGTGATCTAGTTCGTCTATATAATGTATTTTTGAGCGTTGGGAATGGAATTATGCAAAATACTGATATGGATATATAGATAGAAAAGGGGAACCACGATGAGAAAAGCAGGGATGATTTTGCTGGCAGTATCCATGGTATGTGGAGCGGTGGTGGGAACTACGTTAAACACTGGAGAAACAGCAGTAGCGGCAAATGTAACGACGAACAACACTTGGAAAAACGCTAAAATTATAGACGTGATCGACCGGAATAACTACATACTGGATGACGGTTCTTTATGGAGAAAGAGTATAGATGGCCCGGTTATTGAGAAATTGAATTTGAAAGGCATTACAGGCAGCAAAAACGAGAGCCAAGGTTATTATGGCTGGACTGTGGACGGGAAGGTAGCCATCTGGGATGATAACTCCGACCCAAAAGTGACGGCTCAATCCTCAGGAGTTAAAGAAATTACAGGTGAGGGTCTGGCTATTAAAACCGATGGGACGATCTCTTGGGGAAGAGAACAGGTTGAGGGAATATCGGATGCTATAGACGGTGATAAGGTAAGTACCTACTTTACGGTTCTTACTCGATCCGGTGATGTATGGTATTCCACAGGGTACGCAGAATCTAAGCCCCGCAAGATAGGTCATGTAGATGGTGCGCTTGATATCAAAATGAGTACGGCGTATGCTGCAGTACTTAAGGAAGATGGCCATGTCACGATGCTGGATATGCTGACCAATGAACCCCCGCGCGAAGTGGGAAATGATATTTCTTCAATTTTATGGAAAAAAGGTACACATGTCTTGATTACTGTACATCATGATGGGACTGTATGGAGCTATGACCGAATGAAGAAATATCCAGCTGTGCAGCTTAGCGGGTTATCTAATGTTGCACGGTTGGTTGATTCGCCTGACGAGCTTTTTGCACAATTAAAGGATGGCTCTTGGGTCGGCTATAAGGATGGGATCACGACTGCGCTGAGCTTGCCTACATTAACGGGTATGTCCTTGTTGACGACCTCCAAAGAGGCTGCCATCGGCGATACGATTCAATTAAATGTACAAGAGACGTATTCGAACGGTTATCGACTAACACGTCATCCCGAAGCTAGTGAGATTGAAGTAGAGAAACCGCAGGTTGCCGAGCTACAGCAGAATGGTTCGGGTACACTCAAAGTAAGGGGCATTGGAAGCACATCCGTAGCTCTGCAGACCGAAGGAATACCATCTTCTTTTACACTAAAGGTATCGTCCGATCAAACCTTGACCGGGGCGGCTATACTGAACGGCAATGTGTATTTACCTGTGCAGTCTGTGTTCAAGACGCTGGGTGGATCTGTTACCGTGGCGAACCAGACCTTTACGATCAAGCTGGGTAAAAACAATATCGTACTCCAAAAAGGGAGTTCCACCGCGATGGTGAATGGTAAACCTGTTGCACTGAAGGGCAAGGTTCAAACGGTTAACGGACAGGTTGTATTCCCGGGAACATTACTGACCGATCTGAAGTTGGGCGGATTCAAATGGAATCGTGACCGCCAGCAAGGAGAATTATCTGTGGGCGCTACCAAGCTGGTCATTGAGACGCCGGAAACGGCAAAAATTATCAGAGCCATTGATCTGGGCAGTCTGTCCAAATTAATTGGCAAAACCTATTGGGTCAATAACTTCTATAGCGCTGGAGAGCGATTTGGCAAGGTAACAGTTAAAGATATCGAAGTCAGCACGGATCCGAACGGTGTTAAATCTTACGAAGTTATTTTCCAGGGGGCCAATGGCGAAACTTATGACACGTATTCCATCATCGGAGCTTCACGCATTCCACAAATGCTGTCTGATTCCGATCAATTTCTGACTTACGATCCGTACAAGAAATACCAATGGTCGCAAGCCATCTGGAACAAGATTAAAAATAATGAGGTAAGCTTAGGCATGAATACGACGCAGGTGCAGTTCGCATGGGGAAACCCAACAGTCAGAGAAAAGGGGGCTGCTTCAAACGGAACTCAAGTCGAAGCCTGGGTATACGGCAACCGTAGTCTTTATTTCAAGGCGGTAGCTTTCGTGAATGGCAAAGTCATAGAAGTATGGCTGTAGGGTAGCTGGTTTTCTATAACGGTTTGAACAAGGTATCTCCAGAGTCGTATATACGGCTCTTGGGATGCCTTTTTTTCATTTAACAAAACTAAGCTCTTTATTTAACAAACTTAAGATATGATTCTTTATATCATACATCTTGTTATTTAGATAATAGCTCCGTAGAGAAAGTACGAAGAGCACAAGAGAAGAGAGGATCTGATTTGAGAATGAAATCGCTAAGGAAACCATTATCAGTTGCATTACTATCTTTACCATTACTTCTAGGTTCCCTGGGTGGAAGTTATGCGAGTGCGGCAACCCTACCAACAACGGTAACTCCAACAGAACCATCGTGGGGATATTTCGTAGATCATTATAAAAATAATAGTTCTGCCAATAAGACGGAAAGCTCTAATCCGACCCTCGGGTTGCTCTCCGAATTTAATAAGCTTTGGACTCCCGGCGCTACTTGGGATACAGGTACCAAGATAAACAGCAGCGTGCTGGACGCTAATATTCAAAAAGTGATTGATATAGCTGCCCGGCGCACTTCCAGTGAGGCCGATGCGGCTTATTTGGATGATCGCAGAAACCAGAGCTACAGTGTGATCGACGGTCTGGGTTCGCTCACTGATGTATATCGAAAGAATGCAGGTGCCACGACAACGATCAACGACATTCCGGCAGATGCCCTGACTAAGAAATACGAAGATGAGGGAACGAATGCAGGGAGTACAAGCTCCAATCTCGGTAACATCGTAAATCTGGTAAATACCTTGCGCGGGGAATACTCTACGACGAACCCGGCTAAGTCTTACTTTAGCTATCCTCGTCCGTTTCGCTGGAGCGATAACTCAGTGGTTGTTCCGAGCCTTATTCCTGCTCTCAAAGCTGATGCTACTAGCGATGGCGGCTTTCCTAGCGGTCATACCAATGCTGCGTATCTCAGTTCTATTGCTATGGCCTATGCCGTGCCGGAGCGTTATCAGGAACTGCTGACACGAGCTTCGGAGCTGGGCAATAACCGTGTTGTTGCCGGTATGCACTCCCCGCTTGATGTTATGGGAGGACGTGTCATGGCAACGGCGATGGCTGCTGCTATCCTGTCTGATCCAGCCAATAGCAGTTTGAAGAAAGCGGCTTATCAGGATGCTCGTAAACAACTGCTGTCTCAAAAAGGCACAGCTCCAGATCGATTCAGCAATTATGCCACAAACAAAAAAAATTATAATCAACGATTAACATACGGATTCAGTCAGGTTAATCCAACTACGACGCCAATGACAGTGCCTAAGGGAGCTGAGGTACTGTTGGAGACACGCTTGCCTTACCTGGATAGCACACAACGTCGTTGGGTTTTGGCTACTACAGGGATTCCTTCCGGCTATCCTGTACTTGATGATGCTGAGGGATGGGGACGATTGAACCTGTTTTCCGCCGCGGATGGCTACGGTGCTTTCACCAATAATGTTGCGGTAAATATGGACGCTTCCAAAGGCGGTTTCAATGCACTGGATCGCTGGCGCAACAATATCTCCGGCGTTGGAAAGCTGACTAAAAAGGGAACAGGTACGTTGAAGCTAATGGGCAACAATACGTATTCCGGCGGTACACAGATCGAACAAGGTACTCTGGAAGGAACTTCGGAAACGGCTTTCGGAAGTGGTGGAATTACGAATAACGGGGGAACTCTTCTTAAAAATGCTTCTGGAAAGCTGATTATTGGCGGAAATTACAGACAATCTGCCAAGGGAACACTTGAGCTTAACCTGCACAGTAAAAATGATGTGCTCAAAATGAAGGGAACAGCCATACTCAACGGAAAATTACGTCTGAATTTTTCTAACAAATATGTACCGGCCAATGGTGCTACGATCTTAACTTATGGTAAACGGAATGGAGCATTTTCTTCGATTGAAACAGTAGGTTTACCAAGCAATTATAAAGTGAAGGTTATCTATACAGCTGACAGTGCTCAGTTGAAAGTCACTAAGTAAAACGTAATTAACTCTCTATACAACAATTGAAGTGCACCTTTAAAATACATGGGGATAAACCAGAAGGTTATTCCAGTATGTATTCTAGGGTGCACTTTATTGTTTCATCATAATTAATCAAAAGTATAAAAAGGTCAAAATTTGACCTTAATGTAGTAAAATAATCCCGCTGTTTGAAAGCGCAGTCATGATATTCTTAAGAAGCATATTTGATCAAATTTTCAAATGATTCAGACTAACTAAGAGGAACAGAGGAAAGGAAGAGACTGATGAGTCTTGAAAAGGAATACGTTAAAATAGCCCAAGATGTCATTAAAGGGCTTGGCGGAGAAGACAATATTATTTCCATGGCACATTGTGCCACACGGCTGAGGCTGATTGTAAAAGATAGAGAAATTATTGATGATGAATTTATTGAGAATATTGATAAGGCCAAAGGCGTTTTCTTTACCTCTGGGCAATATCAAATTATTTTTGGAACCGGTACTGTAAATAAAGTATACGATGCCATGGTTGGTCAAAGCATATCTGCTACATCAAAAGCTGATTTGAAAGAAATGGCCTCCACCCAAGATGATAATCGGTTCAAAAGAATGATCCGAGTTTTCGGGGATGTATTTGTTCCGATTATGCCCGCATTGGTAGCTACAGGATTATTCATGGGAGTTAGAGGCTTAGTAACTCAGCCTGCACTGCTCCAGTTATTTGGACTTACGCCTGATCATATTTCTGCGAATTTCATATTGTTTACACAAATATTGACCGATACGGCTTTTGCATTTTTACCCGTGTTGGTATGTTGGTCGGCCTTCCGGGTGTTTGGTGGATCGCCGCTATTGGGGATTTTGATTGGATTAATGTTAGTGAGTCCTTCGTTGCCTACATCCTGGGATGTCGCCCAAAAAGTTCAGGAACCACTAGTGTTTTTCGGATTCATTAAAATTGCAGGCTATCAGGGCTCGGTTTTGCCTGCTTTCATAATAGGTGTCGTGGGGGCGATGCTGGAGAAGAAGATCAGGAAGTCAGTCCCCGATGCATTGGACTTAATTCTAACACCGTTTCTAACATTATTAATAACACTGGTACTGGGATTGTTCGTAATTGGTCCCATTTTTCACGAGGTGGAAGCTTTAATATTAATGGCTGTTACCGCCATTTTGAAATTACCATACGGCATCGGCGGATTTATTTACGGTGGCATCAATCAGATTATTGTAGTTACCGGACTACACCATGCCTTAAACCTGATTGAAATACAGATGTTAGTGGGCAATGGTTGGAATATGGTGAACCCGATCAGTTCGGCGTCGATTTGCGCACAAGCGGGTGCTGCGCTAGCTGTTGGTCTAAAATCCAAAAATGTAAAAACCAAATCCATTGCTTATCCTTCTACCTTGTCAGCGTTGTTGGGCATTACAGAACCCGCTATCTTTGGGGTGAACATTCGATATGGCAAACCGTTCATGATGGGCTTGATTGGAGGAGCGGTTGGTGGTTTCTTCGCACGTATATTTAATATTCAAGCAACGGGGATGTCGATTACAGCCCTACCTGGAATGTTATTGTACCTGAACAATCAGATATTTCTTTACATTTTAGTTTGTGTAATCGGCTTTGCTGTAGCATTTTCGCTAACGTGGATCTTTGGGTTTAAAGAAAAAACAGATAACAAATAAAATGATGTGGGGAGAATCATGGACAACAACACACTACTTAAGAAATTGGACAGCCTTTCAATAGAAGAGAAAATAGGCCAGCTCATCCAACTGACCGGTGATTTTTTTGAAGGGGATATAGACACTGTTGTGACAGGGCCTTTAAAAAAATTAGGGTTAAACGCCGGCTACAATATATATAACACAGGATCGATATTGAACATCACTAACCCAGAAAAAATTATCCAGTTGCAAACGGATTATTTGGAAAAATCGATTCATAAAATTCCGCTGCTGTTCATGGCAGATATTATCTATGGGTATCGAACTATCTTCCCGATTCCTATTGCACAAGCATGTAGTTGGAATTATGAGGGAATAGAACATGCGGGTTCGATTGCTGCCCAGGAATGTTACGACGAAGGTGTTCACGTGACCTTTTCCCCCATGGTAGATATCGTTAGAGATCCCCGTTGGGGGCGGGTGATGGAATCGCCTGGAGAGGATACTTTGCTAGCGAAGAAATACGCTGAAAGCATGGTTCAGGGGATACAGGGAAGAAACTTGGAAGGGATCATACCAGCCAATAAAATTGCCGCTTGCGTCAAGCATTTTGCCGCTTATGGGGCACCTGTCGCTGGACGTGAGTATAACGCCGTGGATATGTCGGAGCATACGCTGCGAGAATATTATTTGCCAGGGTATCAAGCTGCAATCGAGGCGGGGGCAAAGCTTGTTATGACGGCCTTTAATACCTTGAACGGCGTCCCTGCGACAGGAAACGAGTGGCTTAACCGCGACGTGCTAAGACGAGAAATGAATTTTAATGGTGTGTTGATCTCGGATTACGCCGCTATAGAAGAACTGATCATGCACGGTTATGCTGAAGACGAGGCTTCAGCCGCAAGGATTGCGTTATTGGCTGGTGTTGATGTGGATATGAAGACAGCGATATATGCCAATCAATTGGAGAAAGTAGTATCGGATAACGAGCATATGCTGGAGCTTTTGAATGAAGCTGTATACCGTGTTTTAAAGCTAAAAAATGATTTGGGGCTTTTTGAGGACCCGTTCCGCGGATTACAGGAAACCGTTCAGCGGTCGAGAAACAGTATTCTGTCAGATGAACATAAAAAAGCCGCGCTGTCCTTGGCTGAAGAATCCGTAGTCTTGCTGAAAAATGAAAATCAACTACTGCCATTGTCTAAACATACCAAAGTAGCTTTAATCGGTCCTTACGCAGATGAAAACTCCACCCTGGGCATGTGGGCCATTAAGGGGGATGAGGCGGATACCGTCAATTTGAAAATGGGATTATTAAAGCATGTTGATCCCGACAATCTCTCGGTTTGCAAAGGGGCGCATATGCTCCCCACTAATGCGAGAGAAGCCCTTGGAAAATATGCGGACAAGCTGGCTGCTGAAACAGTGGATGAGGAGGCCCTACTGCGCGAAGCGATCCGGAATGCTAACGAAGCGGATGTCATTGTACTCGCCTTGGGAGAAAGTATTTATCAGAGCGGAGAAGGGGGATCGCGAACGAACCCGACGCTTCCTAAGCCGCAAATGAAACTGCTCCATGAATTAAGTTTACTGGGCAAAAAGATGGTTCTGATCGTTTATAGCGGAAGACCTTTGATTCTTACCGAAGTAGCCGGAAAAGTTGACGCTATTGTCCAAGCCTGGTATCCAGGAACGATGGGCGGAGAAGCACTGGCCAATATACTGTATGGGGAAGTCAATCCATCGGGGAAATTAGCCATGACCTTTCCACGAAGCGTTGGACAAATTCCGATATCCTACAATGAGTTGAATACAGGAAGACCAAATTTAAAGGAAAATGGTTCTTATCGGTTTGCATCCCGATATATTGATGAAGTGAATGAACCCTTGTATCCGTTTGGCTATGGTAAATCCTATACCTCATTTGAATACAGCCTATTAACAGTTAGCCAAAAAGAAATGAAAAAAAATGAGTCAGTTGATATCTGTATTTCTGTCACCAACACTGGAATTTATGATGGAAAGGAAACGATCCAATTATATATTCGCGATAAATTTGCAAGTGTTGCAAGACCAGTGAAAGAATTAAAAGACTTTAAAAAAGTTTTTTTGCAAAGTGGCGAGACCCAAAATGTCGAATTTTCAATTCATGAAGAGATGCTTAAATTTTATGATCGTGAAATGCAATACAAAAGTGAACCCGGCGAATTTGATATTTATATCGGGTCAAGCTCGCAGGAAATTTTGCTGAGTTTTAGTTTTGTTTTTTTACCGGAGGATGAGCATGAATAAAAGCGACGCGTATAACCTGAAATATCATATTACTCCTCCTTACGGTTTGCTCAATGACCCTAATGGACTTGCCTATTTCAATCATCAATATCATGTGTTCTATCAGTGGAATCCAAAAGGAACGGAGCATAAAAATAAATGCTGGGGCCATGTTGTTTCCAGCGATCTGGTGCACTGGCAAAGGAAAAGTGTCGCGCTGGAGCCTTCAGAATGGTATGACAAGGATGGCATTTATTCGGGCGGAGGCATTGTTCATAATGAAAAGCTGTATCTGTTTTATACAGGAAATGTAATCCGAGATGATGGAGTAAAAGAAAGCTATCAATGCGCCGCGATTTCGGAGGATGGCGAGTATTTCCAAAAAATAGGTCCCTTGTTTGAGCACCCCAAAGGTTATACCCGGCATGTTCGAGATCCGAAAGTATGGAGAGACCAACACGGGAACTGGTGGTTGATTGTTGGTGCTCAGAGAGAAGATTTGACTGGAGATACGCTTATCTACAAATCTAAAAATTTGTCCGAATGGGAATGCCAAGGATCATTTGTTGATCACGATCATCAATTTGGATATATGTGGGAATGTCCGGATGTACTTCATTTTGCCGAAAATGATGTTTTTATTTTCTCTCCTCAGGGTTTACTGGAGAAAGGCGAATATTATAAAAATCCTAATCAATCGGGTTATATTGTTGGCAAATTATCGGATACAGGCAAATTTAACGGCAACCTTTCCGATTTTAAAGAGCTTGATCGAGGATTTGATTTTTACGCGCCACAATCATTTAAGGTTAATGACAGAACCATTATGTTCGGATGGATGAGCGCCATGAATGAGGAAGCGGAGAGAGCTGTTCCGACCATTCAGGAGGGCTGGATTCATGCATTGACACTTCCTAGAGAAGTGGTATTGATGAACGGTGTGTTGTACCAGAAACCATTGCCGGAATTACAATTGTTAAGACTGGATGACATGCATTACAAAGGGGAAATTCAAAATAACAGTGAGTGGTTACTGCCTTCTACACAAACGGAGCTCATTGTTCATTTTTCCTTACTCACAGAAAACTTTAAAATGATCATTAGGGATGCTGTGCAATTTGACTATGATTGGGAACAAAATAGTCTGACAGTTTGGAGAACAAACTGGTTGACTGGCGAGAGGGAGTACAGAAAAGCAACATTAAATAATAAGCTTGCAGAAATGCAAATATTCATTGAAAGCTCAAGCTTGGAAATATTTGTTAACGAGGGTGAAGAAGTGTTTTCCCTGCGTTATTTCATAGAAGATGCAGACCAACGCAATGTATTGCTTGAGGCAGGAGACAATGTAGGTGAAGTTAGAATGTATCAGTTGCAGGAATGTGTAGGTTAACATTTTTTTGCTTGCCGAGTTGCAAGTAGGCTAAGGAAGGCTGTTCATTATCCCGTTTACGGGAAGAACTGCCTTCTTTTTTATTTTGGTCCGTTGAATAGATTCTGCTTGTCCGGGCATTTTACTATCGGTATAGTATGAGTATTAGTATAAGAGTTTATTGCTTAATATAGAATACAGATGGATCACTCATGGCTGGCTGATGAGGTGTAGTGATGAAAAAAATATATGAACATATCGAAATAGACAGAAAAAAAATGATTAACCTTTTTATGTTCCAATCCAGAGATACAGAAAGAGTCATTCCTATGCATTTTCACAGCAATATGGAGTTGATCTACTGTACAAGTGGAAGTCTAAAGGTGTGGCATGAAGGAAAAATAACTATTTTGATGGAAAAGGATGCGCTATTCATTAACAGCAATGTCCCGCATTCCACGCAGAGCATTACGGAGAACCAAGTCATTGTGCTGCAATTTCCAGACACTTTCTTTGCCAATGAACAAGTAATCATCCAATTAAACACGCAAGAGAAACAAGTTGAAGATACTATAATCTCTAAATTAAGAGGATTGTTTATGGATATATATGATCTACATATTTCCAAAAGCAAATACGACTACATTTTAGAGCAAAGCCGAATTATTGAACTGAAATATTTGCTTGTCAATCATTTTAGTCAAGCAACAGACATTCCACCGGAAGTATTTAGTGAAAAGCAACGAAAGATAAAGACAATCATGGACTTTATTAAAGAGCATTATACTGAAAATATTAGCCTGGCCAAAACGGCCCGTATCTGCGGTTATTCGGAGGCTTATTTGTCGCGAATGTTTCATGAATATACAGGCCAGACGTTTACCGAATACAAGCAAATTCTTTGTTTGGAGAAGGCGATCGATTTACTGGATTCAACCAATAAGTCACTTACAGAAATTTCTTACGAGGTGGGGTTTCCAAACGAGAAATCTTTCAGAAAAGCTTTTAGAGAAGTTATGGGTAAAACACCGTATGAATATAAAAAATCAAGATTTGATCTGGATGTGTAACGCCACGAGCATGCACAGCATCCTTTCAGTACAACCAAGGGGCTGTCCCTTGTCATTTGATGACTTTAGGACAACCCCTTGATATTTACGCTATGTCAGAAGAGTTATTAGCTTAACGGTTATCGATCTTTTCCGGGTACATATCATGGTTCATCATGCGGTGCTCCGCTATCTGTTCGTACTTCGTTCCTGGCTTGCCGTAGTTGGTGTACGGGTCGATAGAGATGCCGCCGCGTGGCGTGAATTTGCCCCATACTTCAATGTAGCGAGGGTCCATCAGCTTAATTAAGTCATTCATGATGATATTGACGCAGTCTTCATGGAAATCGCCGTGGTTACGGAAGCTGAACAGGTACAGCTTAAGGGACTTGCTTTCTACCATTTTAATATCGGGAATGTAGCTGATATAGATGGTTGCAAAATCAGGCTGTCCTGTAATCGGGCACAGGCTGGTGAACTCCGGGCAATTGAACTTTACAAAATAATCCCGATACGGATGTTTATTATCAAAGCTTTCGAGAATGGCGGGATCATAGGCAAACGTGTATTGTGTGCCTTGATTGCCAAGCAGGGTAACGTCGGTCATTTCTTCGGGTGTTCTTCCGGTCATTGGATGGGGCTCCTTAAGTTTGGTTTGGTTTGGTAAACGAGATAGGGAGTTATGGTGGTGGGGAGGTCGCTCCGCGAATGATTTGATCTTCCGATCGCTGTTGAAATGGGATTCTTTCTGATAAGGTGAAAGATATAGGTTAGAATCCCATTTCAAAGGCTAACGCTAACGCTTCTACAGCTTCAAATCCTCCACTTCGCTACCGACCGCTGTCAACACCATAAAGTCCCTACCCGTTTACCTGTAGGTTGGGGCAGAAGTGAATAGTGCTCGCTCCTTTATAAAAGGAGCGAGCTTGTTGAGAACCCCGTCCTTACGGACGAGGGTTTCTCTTGTTTTGTAACTTGGGTGTCGAGGGTGTACTTCGACTAATTTGGTGTATCTTGTGTATCACATACAGCTCATACGGAATATATTACATATAAGTGTTATACGCCGCGTTTATTGCCCCATACGAGGGTGTGGAGCTGCGGGAGTACTCTTACGTCGTTTAGTCGGGAATCGTCCATGACACGGTCGATAAGCCATTCATAACGATGGAGTAGGGACTCCGCAATCTGTCCGGTGTTCTCCGTGTTCACATCTGGATTACCCGTCTGGAGGAACAGCGGTACGTGTGGATAGCGCTCGTGAACGATGCGGGCATAGGCAAGATCGGTGTCATCAAAGATGACGACCTTCAAGCTACAAGCTCCGGTATAGAGCCGCGCAGATTCGTTAGCGGGTTCCTTCAAGCCTGTTGCGGTTGGGACGTTGGATGTAGCTCGGGACTCACCCGCCATCTTCCGGTTCGACAGACGGGCGACGATATCATCCAGCACGTCCCAGTTGGTCGTCATACCAGAGCTGGGCGGCTTCGGGGATAGGGTTACCTCATCGATATCGTACAGCCATTCCTGCCAACGGGAGCCTTGTGTTTCGACAGCGGTGGCAATGCCTTGACTGCGCAGCAGGGTAATTAGCTCCCCAAGCTGCGGTAGCAGGGCAGGATTGCCTCCAGAAAGGGTCACATGCGAAAACCGTTCGCCACCGATGGCCTTCAGCTCCTGCCAAATGTCAGTGGCACTCAGACGACGGATCTGGTCCTTGGCGCTGCCGTCCCAGGTAAAGGCGGAGTCGCACCACGAGCAATGGTAATCGCAGCCTGCGGTGCGAACAAACATCGTTTTACGACCAATGACCATACCTTCGCCCTGAACGGTAGGACCAAACACCTCTAGTACGGGAATAGGGGCTAGTTTGGTGCCGTGGGAGGCTGTCATGGGTTGGTGAGTCGTCACGGTATTACTCATCGAGCATCCACTCCCGTCGGAACTCGGCGTAGCTGGTAGGTGTCTCGAACAACCGTACAAACTCGGTACGTCCACCTGCGACACGGTTGCAGTATGCATCCGAGGTCAAGGCTGACTCCATTTGTTCAAAGATCCAGACGACCATATTTTCCGCCGTTGTATTCATTGGAGGAAGCGTCTCATTCAAGTAACGATGGTCCAGAAAAGGCTCAAGCCGCTCTTTCCAGATCGTTTTGATGTCACCAAAATCCAGCGTTAGACCCGTTTCGCCCGGTATACCGCTTATGCCAAACACGACGATATAGGTATGTCCGTGCAGATTTTTGCATTTGCCTTCGTAGCAGTGCAAATGATGTGCTGCATCGAATGTAAATTGTTTGCTGACTAGTACACGTTTGCGGTGATAACGCAGCTGAGAGTGCTCAATGTCTGTCCCGAACTGCTGGAGCTTATCGACAATGCGAAAGGTACCTGGCTCACGCATGACCTTCAACTCCTTGGGATGAAGCACCGCGCACCGCGAGATACTGCTCGAGTCCAGCACGGCGAAGTTTGCAAGCAGGGCATTCGCCACAGCCGTCGCCAATGACGCCGTTATAGCACGTTAGTGTACGTGTTCTTACAAATTCAAAAGCTTTCAGCTCATCGGCCATGTGCCAGGTTTCGGCCTTGTTCAACCACATGAGCGGGGTATGAATCACAAAGGGATAGTCCATCGAAAGGTTCAGTGTGACGTTCAGCGATTTGATAAAGGAATCCCGGCAATCGGGATAGCCGCTGAAATCCGTCTCACAAACGCCTGTAATCAAGTGGCGCGCTCCTTTTTGCTTGGCGAGAACTCCCGCGAAGCTCAGGAACAGTAGGTTACGACCGTCTACAAAGGTGCTAGGCAGTTCGCCTTCCTGTTGAGTAATGTCAATGTCGGTGCGTGTGAGGGCATTAGGGGCTAGTTGATTAAGCAGGCTCATATCCAGTACCGTTTGCGGAACACCCAGCTCGCGGGCAATTCCAGCGGCTACTTCGATTTCCTGCTTGTGGCGTTGACCGTAATCGAACGTCACGGTTTCTACTTCAGCAAAATGTTTTTTTGCCCAGAATAAACAGGTTGTGCTGTCTTGGCCGCCGCTGAATACGACGACTGCTTTTTCGTTTGTAAACATAAAAAAAACCTCTCGATCTTCTTGGAATGGTGCAAGACATGGAGTCTTGTCACTTGGAAGAAGGAGAGTTCTTGAACCGACTTCAACAAAAAACAGGCCTTGCCCCGCGAATTCATTTTTCTTGCGGAGGACAAAGCATCGTTAGTTTTTTATAGAGGGAGTTCGCGAACCTCTCCCATGCATGACGCATGGATTTTCTCCATTAGTGTCTGCCATGAGGACAGACGGCTATAGCATTGTCATTATAGCATGGCAGGGCTATTTGATAAACACTCCACCAAATGGAATGACTTCCCGTAAAAATCGCTTGATCACGCCATCGTCGTTCATATCCTGTTGAAGCTGCCGATGATGTTCCCCAGCATGAAATAGTACGGTACCCTGTCCGGTCATTTTAAAATGATAGTTCATATGCTGGCTGGCCAGATGGTTGCCGTACACGGTCAACTCCAGTTTGGCGTTTTCGGGATAGGCAATGACGCTGCTTGCATCCACATATATCGGCTCTGTCGGATGAAGCTGTTCTTGACATACCAATCCCTGCGTCAAAAGACCGATTTGACCAACACCATCGAATTTCATTTTTATAACATCGCGGCTAAACAACATGTTTTTCATGCTTAGCAGCTTGGTACGCATTTGAATACCGGAGCTGTACCAGAACAGGTTGCGAAAATCGTATAACAGATCATCGCTTCCTTCAAGCTTAATCATTTTTAGACTAAAGCCAGGTGGAAGTGCGGCAATTAGGCGACAAGCTCCTGTGAAATCGGCCTGAATCAGTTTGTGTTTGCGATACATGCCCTTAATATTCATCAGTTTATCACTACGGCCTGAGCTGGGTCCGCGGTATGCGATGATTTGCTGCGGATGCAGAACATGCAGCTTTTCTCCTTCCGCCAGATCGAGCGTTACGACCGAACCGACGCTTTCATCATGGTGTTGTCCTGCTTGTATGTCCATTCAGACCTTTCATCCTTTCATCCTTTCAGACAGTTAGTACCTTCCCGAACGTCGACGCATCCCGTAACGCAACAGTCGGATACCGATAAAATAACCGGCCAGGAGAATTATAGCTGTGATGATGAGCATTTTATTTCGGTGTGAAGCCTGATCGCGCTGGGTTTGAAGATTTTTTAATTCTGTGACAGTGTCAGTCAGCTTGCGGTTTTGCTCCAGCAATTGGGCATTTTGCTCTTGATAGGCCTCTAAGCTGTTACGAGCCTTTTCCAGATCTTCCTGTGTTTGTCGGTAGCTTTCCTTGAGCTGATACACATCACCGGGCAACCGCGAAAATTGCTCGAAGCCTTGGTACACATCATCCCAATAAGCAGCATGTACTTCGGGTACACGAGTTATCCCAAAAATAAACAAAAGTGCTATAGCAGCGCAGACAATGCGGCGGTACAAAGCAAAACGACAAGTTGGTCGTGCCAAGAGATGTTCCCCCTTTTGATAAACCAAGATGTTAGGTGATACGGATCATTACCCATATGACATGGTTACGTATAATATAACGATTCGGATGCAGATTTTAGAATAAATGGACGACAAATACGGAGAAAATGTTCTCAAAAAAAGTCGATATATTAGTTTAAGTGTACCTTAAAACGGGTATATCAAGGAAGCGGCAACATTCCGGCATTTTTTCCAGCATACGAGTAAAGAACGATCCGCACCTGATCAGGGCTTAAGTTGAATATATGAACTGAAATATATTAAAAATTGATATAGAAGGAGATTTTGCAAGATGAATGAGAGAGAACAAAACTATAAAACTTTAAAAATCACTGTAAATGGAAAGCCGTTATCAAAGGATCTCGTTGTAGATAGCACTACTTTTGCTCCTATATCTGATATTTGCACAAAAACGAAAGTTTCTTTAACAGAAACTACAATCTCATAAGTATAAATATAGAAGTAGACTATAATATAGCCCGGCATATGCCGGGCTATTTTTGCGCATTTATGTAATTAAAATGGTTTAAAATGTTATTTACCAAACTAGGTCCCCCTTCATAAAGATTCCCATGTATAATTTTCACAATCAAACATACGTTCCCTGACAATATAGTGTCAGATAACACTGTTAATTTAGAGTTACATGTTCTTTTAGGGGGAATTTACCAGTGGTGAAGTCAATGCTCAATGTAACGTGCACATGGGACAAAGAGTCTATATCTGCGAATGGGTCCAAACAAGTAAATCTACTGATAGAATGGGGCTATGGAGCTATACGTAAAAGAAAAGGAAATCTAATACCGAAAGCAGCGGGATGTGACCTTCAACTCCAGTTCATTCCAGAAAACGGGGTAAGTCTATTAAAAGCTGAAGGGGTGAGGCTCGGTTTTAAACGCTCAGAAAACGGAGATAGCATGTTTGTTCACTGTGGTGATGTACGACGGGGAAAATATAGACAGGCTATTTTAACGTTTTCTATACCGGCTCACTCGTCCGGAAGACATACGATTGGAATGATGGAGTGGAGCTGGCGCAAGCCATCGCAGGAAAAGCGAACGCTGATCCGGACAGACCAGCTCTATATCCATTTCACGCATCATCTTGGTCTGCTGAGCATTCCATCCAACCCGAAGGTGGAAAAATACATAAAGCTGAATGAGACGTCCCCTATTGTAAAAAAAGCATTGCGTATGTACGAGAAAGGGGAATATGAGCGAGGGGCGTTCATCCTTACCAGACAAGCAGATGAATTACTTATACGTGCAGCAAGAAGCGATGACATGGACTACCTGCAGGAAGCCGAGTTAATTCTGGCCATACGCAATAAATGGAGTGGTACTTTTGTCTCATTCACAGCGTATAGTTCTAAGGTCATTTTTAATAAAGCAATATCGGTAGGAGATGTTCATTTTACTGAAAATGATATTTTAAGATAGGCAATTATGCTAGTTTATTTGTGTAATATAGTGAGTCTAATTTACTATCTTTTTGTAAAGGAGAGACTTCCTTGACTGATCGGTTGATACGTTTAATGCGGATTATTACTATTGTTCAGGCAAATCCGGGGATATTGGCAAGAGAGCTTGCCGAACGTTGTGAAACATCAGAACGTACTATATACCGGGATATGGAGGCGTTAAGCGCTATGCATATTCCGATTACGAATATGGGGCATGGCAAAGGGTACATTTTTATTAGTAATTTTGCTTTGTATCCTCTGAATTGGACAGAAGAAGAGGTAGAGGCTTTTACCAAGCTGGGAGAGATTATGGAAACGGTAAAGCCTCTTTTACCGCCAGCTTTTGAAAGTGCTTATGAGAAAGTGATGGCCTCTAGTCAGAAAAAAAAGATGGACCAGACGAGCTTCGCGCAGGAAATGAAAAATATCATCCGGCTCGGCTCGACACTTGATCGGGAAAACCAGCCCTATCTGCTCAGGCTGATTGTTTTGGCGAGTCTTACGCAGCAGACGATTGAAGCGGAATACAGCTCGCCTCAAAATGAAAATGTATCCCTAGTTCAGGTAGATCCTTATTGTTTGGTTCCGCAGGATCGGCGATTCTATATGCTTGGTTTTTGTCACAAGCACTCCGCTATGAGAACCTTTCGGATCAGCCGCTTTCGGAACATGAGAATTTTGCCGTATACGTTTCAAAAAAATACAACTGAAATGGAAATGTTTTTTAAAGGGACCTGGTCGGTGACCAAAGGAAATCAGAATATCCGGTTTGTGGTACGTTTTTCTGCCGAGTCTGTATATCGGGTCAAAGAAGAGGAGCTGTTCATCAAGCCTTTTCTTAAGGATTTGCCGGATGGAAGTTTGTTGTTTGAGGTGACGGTCAATCATGACCGTGAATTTTTGGATTGGCTCACTTCCTATGGAGCTGAGGCCGAGATCCTGGAGCCTTTACGGTACCGCAAACGAATGCAAGAAATGCTGCGGACCTGGGGGGCATTCTATTTCGATAAAAAGGCAGGAAATCAAGAATAACAGGGGGAGATCCCCCGGAACGGGCCGGGGAGCTATCCGTTTAACGGTCTTTAAACAGGTTGGCGAGATTGCCAAAAGGACTGTACTGCTCCTGTTCTTCTTCTGGTGAGGAGTAGACGAGCTTCGAGCCGCGGCTTTCCTCATCGTCAGCAGCATTATGAACTAATGTAATACGATCAAAATGGTACATGAAAACCTGTGCGGTGTTCACGGCATCATCCAGTGCCCGGTGTTGTTGACCGTCAAAGTCAATGTTGCACAATTCCAGCGCCTGAGACAGGCTCAACTGACGGTACTTTCCATTGGAACTAAACAGACGGGAAATCTGCTTCTGTATATCATTTGTATTATGAATCCATCCGAGATCTACATGATGGGTACGACAATGGGATACCAGCTTCTGACGGTCATCCGGGCCCCATGCGCATAAATAATAAGGGGAATCCGTACCGAGCCAGGCTATGAATTGCTTCACAGCTTCAGGGAATAGTGGGGCGGCATCAATGTCTCGTTGAGTAATACCCGTGAACTGAACGGTATCTGTAGAGAGTACAGGCCGATTCGAGGGTCTTACAAAACTGTGAAACGTATCCGCAACGTATAGGCCATCGTCTCCCTGAACAACTTTGACGGCACCGATATCAATGATTTCGGAGGAATATCTGGCGTTACGGCTAACGGTAAATTCAAGATCGTAAATAATGTATTGCATTTCTGGACTCCTTCCACACATATAACTGATCCCGATGGGTATCGGGACGAATGTTCTCTGCCCGAATGACTCTTCTCCATCATACCTCTCGGTTCACAACTTGTCAGCGGTTAAAAGGTTTGCTTTTAAAAAAAATATGCGATGTCCAAATGAGCTTGGACTATCGCATATCTAAAAACGCCTGACATACAGCAGCATCCGAAACCACTAGGATTCCGGACGCTGTTTTTGCTAGCTATTGAATTAGGCCGGGAGGTCTAACTTTTGTCCCGGATAAATGCGGTGAGGATTCTTCAACTTATTCAACTGCTGAAGCTGTTGCCAGGTGGTACCATGTTTGCGGGAAATGTCATACAGCGTATCCCCGGATTTCACAACATATACATGGCTATTTGTAACTTGTGCAGAAGCGGATGTCTGCTGTGGCTTGGCTGTTTGAGACTTTGCCGGTGCCGGTTTTGCGGGTGCTGGTTTCGCAGCCGGTGTAGGTACGGATTGCGGCTTTTCCTGCACAGGTGCGGGTGTTGCCGTTGAAGCAGATGGCGCAGCTTGTGTGGCAGGGACAGAAGTTTTACCGTCAGCCTTGGCTTCTTGAATGCGACCGTCCGCTTGTACTTGCAGGCTAGCGGAGCCCACCTTTTGCATGTAGCGAATTAACGCTTCGTCAAGCGAGCCGAACATCCCTGCCTGTGGATATTTAGCGAACATCGTATATTGGTCACCACCTACGGCAGTAAAATCATTGGTGGCCAGTGTGTATGTTGCCTCAGGATCAAGTGTCTTTCCGCCGATCAGGATAGAATGAACACGGCTCCCTTTGGCTGCTGATGTGTCTATTTTGAACGAGATACCTGATACCTGTGGGAAACCTCCGCTTGGCTCTGGATAGGAGGCTGTACCATTTTCCAGTGCGGCCTGAATGTCAGAGCCCTTCACTTTCAGGGTAACGATCTGGTTGCCGAAGGGCAGCACAGTGATGATGTCTCCCTTGGTTACTGTCCCCGTCTTGATGGAAGCCCGGATGCCGCCACCGTTCGTTAAAGCCACGTCTGCTCCCGAAACATCACGCATAGCATCGGTGAGCAGGTCGCCAAGATTGGTTTCACTTGCACGTACCTTTTCGCGTGCTCCTTCCAGATCCACACTTGTTTGCGTTACAACCTCTTTAAGAATAGGTTCCTGGTCCTTTTGAATGGAGGCGATCAATGCAGCAATTTCAGCGTTGGGCTGAACGTCGACTGCTTGAGTCGAATCAATCAGCTTGGCTTGCTTTTGCGTAACCTTACCGCCGTCGACCCATAAGTCCACAACACCCAGATACTTGGTGTATTCACCTGCGCTAGCGATCAATGTACCATTGTCACTAACCAAGCCTTTTTCCAGTACGGTATGGCTGTGTCCATCGATGAAAATATCAATGCCAGGCACTTCCTTAACAACCTTGAGGCTGGTGTCCTTACTAGACGCATCCTGCCCCAGGTGACCAAGAACAACAACGACATCTACTTTGCTGCGGATTTCATCAACAGCCGCTTTGGCCTCAGCCGCAGGGTCGGTGAATTGAATACCCTCAACATTTTTGGGATTAGTCTTATATGCTGTTTCTGGCGTAGTCAAACCGATAATACCGATTTTAACGCCGTCCACTTCTTTAATAACATAGGGTTTGAACAAACGTGTTCCGTCTGTTTGTTTAATATTGGCGCTGAGCACAGGGAACTGAATCTCCTTACTTAGCTCAACAAGATGCTTCCAACCATAATTAAACTCGTGGTTACCCGGAACCATAGCATCATAACGCAGCTTGTTAATCACTTTCACAATGCTCTCGCCGTTAACCAAAGTAGCGAAGGTCGTTCCATGAACGGTATCCCCGTCATCTAGCAGCAGCGTATTGGGATTGGAAGCCCGATACTGATCAATGATACCCGCCAGCTTGGCGAATCCCATTTCCTTGTCGTTCGCGACCACGTGGGCATGGGTATCGTTCGTATGTAGGATGGTGATGTGTTTACCGCTGACTGGAGCCGTTGCCGTTCCCGCTGTTCCCACATTGGTTGCTGGGTCTGCTGCTGCTGTACCGAGACAACCAAGTAGAAGCGCGGCAGTCGTCAGGATCGACGAGAGTTTTTTCCATGAGTTCATGTTGTTCCTTCAACCTCCCATAAAATGAATGAATTAGAGAAACCGCTTACGACCACATTTTATCAGATGATTGTAAAAATAACTTCTATTTTATATCAAAGCACTAAAATTTTTTGAGATATCGGTTGTTAAATCCACCGTCTAGTTACCTATATTGTAGAGGAAGTAATAAACAGCAACTTATAGAATAGGAACTAATGTTCTGATTTATGGTCAAAAAAAAGGGCAGTCTCTTTGGGCAGCCCGATCCGGGGTAAATAGTGATCCAACGTTTCGTCAGCTAGTGGCGGTTTTCCCTCACTCAGCAAAAGCACGGCAAACCGATTGGCCTGCTGTTCAAATTTTCCTGGGGAAAAGTAGGAGTGCTCCTCCATAAAAAAGCGGCTAATGCCTTTATGCAGTCGGTCATGTCCCAATTCATGCGCACAGACGAACCGTTCCCATTCGGGTGTGAGGCCATTGTGGATAACGATAAATCTTCTACGCAGCTTGTGGTAATACAGCCCTTTGGTTGTGGGGCCTAGATCGCAGTATCGGATATGGATACCCAAAGCTTTCGCAATATCGAAGGGGCAGTTGGTACGGTATTTTCGGACAAGTTTGTGAATGAGTTCGTTCATGCGCTCACCTACTATCCCTGATCTTTGCCCGCTTGGGGCTCTTTGGGCTTTTTATGTTTGTTCATCTGCTTGGCTTCCCAGAACAGACCTGTCAGCACGTCCTTGATCCGTTGACGGTCTTTTTCATCCAGCGGAATGCCATCGAACATTAATTCGTCGTCTTCCTCCAGCATTTTTTTAAAATCCCGGCGGTCTTTGGAGGTTGCCCATTCCGGCACAGTAGAACGATAAAGTTCATGTGGATTTTGCTCCATTGAATCATCATCTCCCCAATATCCGGCGGCCTTCATCATTTCGGTATAGGATACGCTAAGCGCGTCCGCTATTTTGCGGAGAGTGGAGGGTTTGGGGATTCCGCGCAGTCCATTTTCAATGCGGGAAATTTGTGAATTGCTTATACCTGCAGCATCTGCCAACTGGTTGATGCTCCATTGCTTGTGCTCACGCTGCTGTTTTAAGTAAGTTCCGAATGCTGGCTGTTCCACAATGGGGGCTCCTTTCTGCAAGAGAATCATAGATACTAGTTTTATTATACCATTAGGTAAATAGTAAAAGCACGTAATATGCCAAAAGGCATAGGAAAATAAAGCGAATATCCTGTTTTTAGAGCTATACTGCTTTTTTTGACGATGGATACCTATCCTAAATAATGTTATGTTATACTCAAGATACGAACAAAAGGGGAACACAATGTAAACACGAACGTTTTTCTATTTCAGGATTTTGCAAAATTCGATTCCAATCGCTTCGAAGTGCAAAATCCTCATTTAAAAATACATCATTGTCAAAAGGCATAAGATAAGGAGTGTTGCTTTACATGAGAAATAACTTACCCGAATTGGACCGTCGCAAAACGCAGAATGCATTGGAGGGTGTGTTTGAGAAATACCGAATTTATAAAACGATTACTTTTATGGATCGGGAGAGCTTTATTACGGCTGGCTATACGGATCGCCCGAACGGCCCAACGAATGTGACAAGCGATCCAACGGCCCGGACAGCCGTATATAATGTAGATGCTCCTGCCGCCCGCTTGGCCTACTGCGAAATGGTGGATGCCGTAGTGAGTCGCTTGAATGAACGCGAACAGCTGCTCATCCGTGAACGTTATTTAAAGGATGACGATGTGTTTGATTACAAGGTTTACAATTACGTACTGGACCCTCCGGTCAGCAAGGATACGTACACGAAGCTTCGTACGCGTGCTTTTTACAAAATGGCGCTTGCACTGGCGGACCAAGGCGTTTTAAATTTGGCAGGCTTGCAGAAGGGCGCGGATCGAAAACTGGGTTAATGTAATAATTATCCACTTGTTCTCATTTCTATTTTAAAATGGTTTCCTAAAAGGCCTTGATTTCCTGTAATAACAGGGATCAAGGCCTTTTTTTATAACAGGAACACATGTTCTCTAAAAACCTCCCAACATCATCCCTAGTCTCTGCTTTTATCGTCCATTTCCCCGGCAACGCATTCGTTATTAGGGTGTAAGATTATATCATCGGGAATCAAGACAAGAGGACATACCGAAGACACACACAGTCAAACGTTAGCCGGCCATTAGGGCCGGTTTTTTCATGCGGTGATCGTCTCTGTCGGTTCCCGGGAATTCGTTGAATAGAAAGGAGGAGTCGTGTTGCCTAAGCAAGGGATGCTGCAATGCATGAGTACGAGGCTGCGCCGGATGAGAACACGGAAGTGGAAAAAAGCCTGGCTGAATAGCCACAACATGCGAACGCAGGGTACGCAAAGGTGGCATGCCGCAGGATGAGACAAGCCTTTAAGCAAAAGCTCATTGAAATTATTCCAGCGCTGCAAGGGCGTGTATACGATGTTCAGCCACCGTCGCAGACGGCAGAGGAGCCGTATGCTGTTATGGCGCTGGGCGAGGAAATCTGGAAGTCTTCCTGGGCCGGCTATCGGCAGGTTGTTCGCATCAAGCTGTACGCAGGACAAGCCGGGCTGGCGCTGGCTGATGTATGGGCGAATGCCCTGATTGCCGGGCTGCACCGGGAACCAGTGACAGGTGCAGGTGAGGACACATCGGCTTTTACCGCGCACTATTTGGGCGTGCGGGATGCAGAAAAGCTGGACACTGTTACGGGCAAGGCCTATAGAACGCTGCGTTTTGGCGTGTATGTGCCTGAGACGGAAGGTGGTTCGGCCGTTCCAGCAAACGGTGCTACACAGCCGGAAGAGTGGCTGGCCGCGCTGGTCCGCTGGACGCAGAAGCAACTGGGCGAAACGTGGTCGGTATACGCCGACGCTTGGCCCGCACAGCCAGGACGGCACGCGGTACTATGGCGAATGAGCGGCTGCGAAACTAGGATGGCGGGAGCCTCCATGTATGAGCTGCGTAAACGGTTCATCGGGCATATTAACGCCCCGGACACCACTGAAGAAAACCGCGCAGCTTCCGCACTGATCGAGGGCTTTGCCGCTCAAATCCAGCTTCCTCTGGATCAGGACAAGGGCCGTTATATGTCTACAGCTGAAGCTTCAGCTGATTTGCAGGCGGATGCCATTTTAGATGGTCAGCTTCGGCTGATGCTAGTACAGCGGCGTATGCGCCCAGCTGAGGAAGCGGCGTTGATTCGCAGAGTGGAAATTCATCCTATTTTGAAATGAGGTGGTCTGAGTGACCTTGGAAAACCATGAGAAGGCCCCAGTACATGCCGGGCAGGAAGCAAGTGCCCCCCGCTATACGCTGGAGGAGCTAAAGGAGCACGCAGAACAATTGTTTTCCGTGAAAGAAGAAGTGCTGGCAGGCGCCTTTTTTGGCACACAGGACAAGCTGTTTACGGTAGCAGAAGCACACACTAAAATCGAACAATTTATGAAAGCGAAGGTGGACTAATTATGGCAGGCGGAACATGGGAAAACACGAATAAACCGGTATTGCCGGGTTTGTATATGAATTTTCAGGCAGCAGCAGCTTCAGCAATTCAAGGTGGGTCACGTGGTACGGTCGTTGTACCCGTTAAGGCGAATTGGGGCCCTGTACGTGAGTTTGTAGAGATCGGCAGTGAAACGGCAATCAGCCAAATCTTTTCCGGTGACAGTCTGGACGGTGCGACCGCGTATTCGACGCTGTATCTGGCTTTGCTGGGCGGTCCGAAAAAGCTTCTAGCCTACCGTTTGGCAGATGATACAGCTGCTGAAGCATCTGTGACGCTGAAAAGCGGCGGTGCGACCCCGGCGGATGTGCTGCGCCTGAAGGCTTTGTACACAGGTAGCCGCGGTAATGGTTTCGCTGTAACTGTACAGCCAACTTTGGGTGATGAGCAAGCTCGTGAGGTGCGCCTCTATGAAGGAACCAAGCTACTCGGCACGTACAAAGGCAGTGACGGTACAGCAGCCTCTATTGCCAAGGCCATGAACGAGAACAGCGAAAACGTATGGGTGAAGGCCGAGGTTGTTGGCGACGGCGGCATTCCGGTGGATGTCAGCGGCGTACACCTCACTGGCGGCAACAGCGGCAATAGCAAGCTGGTTAATGCCGATTACATCGCGATGCAGGAGGCACTTGAAGGACAGGAATTTAATGTCTTGGCTCTGGATTATGCAGCTGATCTGGCATTGCTGCAAAGCTTTGCTGCCTGGATCAAGCGTGTCCGCAACGAAGGTAAAGGCGTAATCGCTGTATTCGGCGGTTCTGCGGCAGATGATGTGTCCAAAACAGCCGTCAGCTTGGCCTCTGCACGTTCCCTGGCGCTGAACCATGAAGGTATCGTGAACGTCGGTACAGGCGTACGTCTGGCAGGTACGGACTACAGTTCCGCCCAAACGGCTGCTTATGTAGCCGGGCTGATTGCAGGCCAACGTCTGAATCAATCGGCGACGTATGCGGTTACGCCTTTTGAGGATGTGACCCGTCGCTGGACACGTTCCGAGCAGGAGCAGGCAGTCCGTAATGGTGTCTTCCTGTTGTTCTTTGACGGTCGTCAGGTCAAAGCGCTGCGTGGCATCAACAGCTTGGTGAACCCGGCTGCTGGACAAAACAATGCATGGAAGAAAATTCGTTCCATCCGTGTCATGGATGCTATTAATGCTGACTTGCAGCGTGCAGCCGAAGAGACTTACATTGGCAAAATCAACAACACGGTGGAAGGTCGTCTGGCGCTTATCGGTGCGATCAAAGAATACCTGGCACAGCTGTCGCTGAGCAACGTCATCGAAGCAGATGGCTACGATGTCATTCTCGACCCGGCTTACTACGGCGATGCGCCAGTCATCAAACCGGAGCCGGATCAAGTGTTCCTGCAATGGAACGTGAAGCTCACCGACGTGATGGAACAACTGTTCGGCACATTTTACGTGCAATAAATAAGCATTTTACGTGTATAAGCAATTCGCAGGCAATCAGCAGAAATGGTGTAGCTTGTTAACAACGAGGATTTTGTGAAATCCCGAACTATATTATGAATCATTTTGAGGAGGAAAAAGAAATGTTGGATGCTTCAAGAGTCATTTTAGGTACGTATGGTCAGGCGCATGTGGATGGGGTGTGGCAGACGAATATCAATAAGCTGGAAGCCAGCGTGGAAATGGAAAAACGCGAGCTGAATCTCGTGGGCAACGAGTGGAAGGTGCACAAGCGCGGTATCAAAAAGGGAACGGGAACGATGAGTGGCTACAAGGTCACATCCGATATGATTCGTCGCGGTTTTAACCGTTTTGAGATTATTACTAAATTGGATGATCCAGAAGCCTTCGGACATGAAAGTATTCGTCTCATTCGTTGCACTGCTGACAAAATCCAACTGGCCAACTGGACAGCAGGAGAAGAAGTACAGGAAGAAACGACCTTCACCTTTGAAGGTTATGAGCTGCTTGATCCGATTGTAGCAAACTAAATTGGAAGACGGGGGATGGGATGCTGTCAAGCGTTCCGTTCCCCAAATACAAATGAACAATAAGGGAGAATGACTTATGAGCTTGAATGAGAATATGACAGAAGAACAAATTTTGGACAGCCTGTTTGAAGCTGCTGAAAAACTACCTGAGGAAACGGTCCGCATCAAGCGCCTCGACATGAAAATTGTGCTGCACGGCCTGACCTCCAGTAAGGTGGACAGCATTCGTGAACGCTGCACGATTCGACGGACTGTGAAAGGTGCAGTGGATGAGAAGGTAGATACTGAAACGTTCAACGCCTTGTTGATTTCGGAAGCTACCGGCAAGCTGGAAGTGAAAGGCTTGTCCCTTAACGGTTGGGGCGATCCCCGGATTACAAGCCGCTTGAAGCTGTCCGGTGGCGAACAATCTGTCCGCCGTATGCTGCTGGCGGGTGAACTGGATGCAGTAGGGGATAAGGTGCTGGAACTGTCCGGTTTTGGCGTTGAGATTGCCGACCTAAAAAACTAATCAGCTCCGGGGGAATGACGACGATGCTGTACCACTTGTGGGTCCGGCACCACCTTCGTCCCGGAGACTTTTGGCGGCTTCCTCGCGGTGAGCGCATGCTGCTGCTGGCGTTTGCCGAACAGGAAATGGATAGCATAGCAGCTTCAAAAGCATAAACAAGGAGGTGAACATGATAGATGGCAGAAGCATTAAATTACCGCATGAACCTTGTGATCGATCCTAAAAACGTCATTAAGGCGAACAGAGAATTACGTGCAATGGAACGTTATTTTGAGCGGATTCAAGGACGTGTGTTGAAAATCGGCCGCACCCGCATGGCCCCGGAAATTGTGCTGAACGATATGGCTTCTAAAGGCTTGGATAATCTGTTGAATAAGATTAACCGGGTCAAATCCCAGATTATTAACGCCTCGGGGAATGTAAATGTGAAGGTGAATAGCGGCACTGCTAAAGTAGGTCCGGTTAAGTCTGATAACAACCTGAGTACGGTTTTGAAAGCAAATACTACTGCTGTAGAGGCCAATACGGCCGCTATTGCGGATTTAAGTACTAAGTTAGGCTCTATGAAACTCGGTGGTGAGACGAAAGAAGAAGAGCCCAAGGGTTTTTTAGAAAATCTTAAAGACACCCTCGGGGGTGTCAAAAAGTTTGGCGAAGGCATGAAGGGATTTTCTGAATTAAAAACTAAAGCCAAAGATTTAAAAAAAGTGTGGACTGAAGCTGGACCAGTCGGGGGGACTACAAAAAGGCAAAAATTAGTAAATGGAGCAAAAAAAATATGGAATAATAAAGGTAGTCTAGGTAAGGCTGCTGGTGAAGTTCTTGAAAGTTTCGGCGGTACTGGAGATATGCTGGAAGGCGGAATGGATTTTTTTAAAGGCGGCGGTGGAATAATTGGGAATATTAAAAGTGGTGGCAGTACTGCTATAGATGCAGTTTCTAGCGCCGCTTCTAGCATTATAAACCCAAGCACTGCTGGTGCAGCTGAGGAAGCTGGATCAGGCTTATTTAAGAACTTTTTAAAAGGTGGAGCGAAAAAACTATTGGGACCTTTAAGCTATGGAATGGATATTGTGAACATCGCGAAGGCTACCTCTGGTAAAGAACGTGCAGAAGCTATCGGTTCCACAGTTGGTGGGACTGCTGGTTCTGCATTAGGCGGAGCTATCGGTTCATTTTTGCTTCCGGGTATTGGTACTGTGGTTGGTTCTACACTTGGGGGTATGGCGGGAGACTTTGTCGGTGGGAAAATTGGTGGATTAGTCTCAGATTATGGTCCAGCCATGATGGACAAAGCGAAGTCCGCTGGTAAATTCCTTGGAGAAAAAGCTTCCCAGGTTACAGGCTGGCTTTCTGATAAGGCTGGAGATTTTGGTAAAGGCTTTTCTGATTTCTTTTCTTTTGGTAAAAAAGATGAACCTAAGAAAGAGCCAGCTAAGCCACCTGAAGCTCCTAAACCAGCAACCTCTAAACCAGCAATCCCACCTCATTCGAATTTAGGTAAGTCATTTGAGCCCTTAACGCCTATGGCTATAAATTATAGTGCTAGTGCAGTTGCAAACGTACCTCCGCAGCCAGGCGTAAAAGGTGTTCCTAATCCTTATGGACCGATGGCTATAGCTAACCAGGGAGTCAATCCAAACCCACTACTGAATACTGCAGCTCATGCGAACAATGGAGCCAAAGCTAAAGGCAAAGGTAATGGTAATCCGACACCTCAAGTAGTACAGATCAGTCCTGAACAGATGGGAACCCTGTCTGGCTTTTTGAAGGATTTTAAAACGGAAACCACCAACCAATTCAATCTTCCTGCGGGGGCTGTACAGGTCACTGTACATGAGAACAAGCTGGATGTGGATGGGCTTATTACGCAAATTGGCTACCGTCTCAAAGCTGAAATTCTGCGTGCAACGCAGAACACCAAGCCAGCAGGCGCTGGAGCTATGTAATGGAGTAGATGGTAGCAACGGGGAAGGAGGAAAGAGATGGAATTTAGTTTGACGGATGGTAAAGGAAAAAAGTTTCAGTTTCCAGTAAATCCTGAGGAAGTGACGATCTCACGGCAAAAGGGATTTGATACAACGACGATTTTATCCTATGGGGAGTTTGACTTCCCACAAGGGGAGAAGGTGAAGGAAATCTCCTTCTCTTCTTTTTTTCCGAAAGAATACAATCCAGCGTATTGCACTTACAAAGATATCCCTGATCCTCAGGAGGCCATGAACACGTTGAATGGCTTTTTACTATCCAAGAACCCGCTACGTTTTATTATTACGGAGACAGCCGTGAATGTGCCAGTAATTGTGGCATCTCATAATTCGATCTTTCGCGGCGGCGAGTATGGGGATGTGAATTTTGATCTGTCACTACGGACCTGGAGTGATATGAAAGTTGCCAAAAAAGCTGGCGTCACGGGAAGTAAGGCGGCTGCGGTCAACAAAAAACCTCGCACAGATATGAAAGAAAAGAAAAAAACATATACGGTTAAGTCGGGTGATTCCTTGTCCAAAATTGCCAAGCTGGAGTTGGGGGACAGTTCGCAATGGAGTCGTATTTATCAGCTTAATAAAAAGGTCATTGGACAAAATCCGAATGCAATTAAACCGGGTCAAAAGCTGGTGTTATCATGAGCTACAAAGTCATTTTACAGGATAAATATGATTTATCTCCTCTCGTGGAGAACATTAATTTGAGGGATTCGCTGGAGCAAATCGCCTATCAGGGCACGGTCAATCTGGTCGTTACTCCGGATATGCCCGCCATTTCCCCTGGGATGTCCATTCGGGTTAGCGGAATTCCTTATGGCAAAAAGGATTATGTCCCCTTGCTGTCTCCAGCAGTGATCTGGGAAGTAGAAACCTCTAACAACGGGCTCAAACGTATGACGTTGACGTTATATGACCGTACAGTGTATTTAGACAAGTCCGAGGATGAATATTTACTCCCTGCTAAGCAGACGGCTACTCAGCGTTTTCAGAAGTATGCTAGGGACTGGAAGCTGAAAATCGCTTCATTGCCAGATACGAAAAAAACGCTGGGACGCGCCGTATACCGCACACAATCCATCTATTCTATGATGCTGGGAGATCTGCGCGAAACGGCAAAGGCGGGAGGGAAGCTGTATCATCCACGGATGATTTCTTCCGGGTTGGAGCTGTACGAGCTGGGAACGAACAAAGATGTGTATGTTTTGGAGAGAGTGACTGATACGACACAGTCCCGTACGCTGGAAGGTGCGGCCACAAGAGTGAAGGTACTGGCTACGGCTGCCAGTGAATCAGGCAATGAGGTACCGTCCAAGGTGATGGCGCTTGAGGAGAAGGACATTGCCAAATATGGGACACTTCAGGTGATTGTGCAGGATGACGAGGTCAAGTCTGGTGCAGCAGCACGTGAGTTGGCCAAAAGTAAGCTGAGAGGCATACAACAAACGATATCGGTAAATGCACCGGATATGAACACGATTCGAGCAGGAGACGCGGTAATGTTAGGCTCCATAAAGTTATTGGTCATTTCGGTGAGCAGGGAATTAGGTAACCCCGGCAGTATGTCGCTGGAGCTCGGAACGTATGACGATGTAAAAAGGAGGTTTTACCTTGAATAAGGACCCCTACGGGCATTTGGCGACCGCGCTGCAATCTTCATTTCATAAGCATACCAAGCAAGCACTGAGTGGAGTGGGCGCGGTATTAGGCACGATTACCTCCACGGGACTCAAGCTGGACGATTTTAAACATGAGCTTCAGGATTATCTGGTCGCGGAGTTGCCGGGACTGCTATCTGTACCACGCCATATGTATAAAGGCACCTCAACCGCAGTGGAATCGGAAAATTGGGAAGGCAAAGAGCTGAAAACTTCCTTTTATATCGGGGAAGACGAGCTGGAGGATGTGAATCTCAGTTTGAACGAAGGACTCAAGCCCGGAGATCGTGTACTGGCGGTTCGGGTGAATAGCGGCAATGATGTGGTGGTCGTGTGCAAGGTGGTGAATGGACGTGGCTAATTTGTTTCCCGAAACAGATGATATGATCTGGACAGACACGGATATGACCGACCCGGATGTACTGGAGGATAACCGTGCAGTATTTGGTCGAAGCTGGCGGTTTGATTTTGAAGCTGGTGAGTTTGTTATGAGCCCTAGCCGTAAAATCGTGACTACAGGCGAGAAAGAAGCCTGGGTACAGTGGTGTGAAAAAGCGATTCGCACTCCTCGCTACCGGCATGTGATCTATTCACCTGACTATGGGAGTGAGCTGGATGAGCTAATTGGCAGCAGCTATGGGCACGGTGTGCAAGAAAGCGAAATTAAACGCATGGTCACGGAGGCATTACTAGCAGATGCACGTACGGCTAGTGTGGATCAGTTCACTTTTCGCTGGGAAGGTGAGGCGTGCCATTTTAGCTGCCAGATTACGAACGTGCGAGATGAAACAGAAATTGTGGAAAGTGTGGTGATCTAATGGCAGACTTGCCGGAATATTTGGTAGACCAGACGGAAGAGGGAATTTTAAATCGGATGCTGGAAAAAGTGCCTTCGGACATGGATAAGTCCGAGGGCTCTTTTATTTGGGATGCACAGGCGCCGGTAGCGTTTATGCTATCCGAAGCGGCGATCTGGGCGCAGGAGCTACTGCGACGTGGCTTTGCCAGCACCGCAGCCAGCGACAACCCGGATTTTCGCTCGCCGGAGCTGGATTTGCGGACAGCAGAGCATGGAGTGACACGGCGAGAAGCAATTGCTGCCTCAGGTATGGTCACGTTCACGGGCACAGCGGGAACGACCGTCCCGGCGGGAACGTTGGTGGCGACCCCGGCAGATGATGTATCCGGGGAAGCCTCCATTGAGTATGCGATCACGGCATCGGTCACGCTGGATGAACAAGGTGCCGGGGAAGCGGCTATTCGGGCGGTGAATCCCGGGCGCAGCGGTAATGTGCCTGCGGGTGTCATCCAAGTGATGGCAACCCCGGTTAGCGGGGTCGCCTCTGTGATCAATACGGAGGAAACCAAAAGCGGTACAGACGTTGAGAGCGACCAGTTGTTGCTGGAGCGTTTTTATGCCAAGGTGCGGAACCAGGGTACCAGTGGCAACAAGGCGCAGTATACCCAGTGGGCGAATGAGATTGCTGGAGTTGGTGGCGTAGAAGTTGTTCCGCTCTGGAAAGGGCCGGGAACAGTAGGGTTATATGTGCTGGATACGGATAAACGCGCGGCCAGCCCGGATATCGTGGCTGCGGTGCAGAAGTATATTGATCCGACTCAGGATGGACAAGGAGAAGGGCTGGCACCAGCGGGCCCTGTGGTGACGATCATGCCAGCGGCAGAAGTGGAGATTAACATCTCAGTCAAGGTACAGCGTACCAAAGAGAAGCCGTCCACACTGGATGAAATCAAAAAGCTGATTGAAAGCGGTGTGCGGACGTATTTGAAGCAGCTTGCTTTTTACAAGGAAGACCCGTTGGTACGATATACCCGGATTTCTGCTGTGCTGCTGGACATTCCGATTATTATTGATTTCTCTGAACTGAAAATCAATGGACAGAGCAATCAGAATATTGAGATTGGATCAGGTCAGGTGGCAGTGCTGGGGACGGTGAGCGTTAGTGAGTAACAATGGAACGAACAGTTTTGAAGATTTATTGAACAATCCAGAGCAGGAAAAACGTGCAAACCGTATTGACAATTTTGTTAATCGGGTAACTATAGCGGGAGATACAGTGGGCCAAATGAGCAGCGAGCGGGGACGCGAGCTGCTTTCCTATTTGCCTGCCTATTATGAAACCTCACGTGTGATGCGTTCCGATATGGATGCTAAAGGAAGTGAATTGGACGCCTTGTATCTGGCAATGGACGCAACGGTGGGACAGTTTTTCGTACGTACCGCCACATGGGGACTAGAACGCTGGGAAATGGAGCTGGGGATCGAAACCGACCTGGCGAAGCCATTGGACCAACGGCGTGCGGTGGTGGAATCGAAGTTGCGAGGGGCAGGAACTTTTTCCGGCCGGCTTGTCAAAAATGTAGCTGAAGCGTATGACGGAGGCACGGTAGATGTCACTTTTCATCCCGCCGAATGGGGATTTACGGTCAAATTTATGGATACCATTGGGATTCCGCCCAACGTGGAGGATCTTAAAGCAGCCATTGAGGAGATCAAGCCCGCTCACATGGCAGTAGAGTACAAATTACGCTACTTGACCATTGCCGAGGTCGAGTCTATGACCCTCTATGAAAATGAACATACAACCCAGGATAGATATTTAGGAGGTGGCGCATAGCATGGCAAGCGAAAAGACACCAAATCTTGGCTTAAATCAAATTGACCGCACATCGCCCAAAACCACGTATTTTGACCTGGAGAAGTATTTGGATCAAAATTGGCGCGCTGTAGACGATTTCGCAGGTGACGTGAATGATGGTGTAAATGAGATCAAGAAACGTCTGGATACGACAGAGCGTAAGGCGGTAACTTTGGAACCCGGAGTACAGATTGTTCATGCGGAAAAGGCTGCTCCATTTTCGCTGACGGGGCTGAACGGGCGCACGTTGGTGAATTTGTTGGGAAGATGGGGGAATTTGAGTAGATTAATGGGGGTAACACCGTATCAAGCCGATATAAAGCTAGATACTTTGAATAAAGGGACATTGCCTAATTCGTTAAAAGTAACGATCAAGCCTGGATATACCGTTGGAGTTGGGTTTTATAGTAATTTTAAATTTTTAGCTGGGAAATATTATGTTGCAATTGTAAGAGCGAAAGTAGGTAACGCTACAGATGCAGGAATCTCGGCTCCGAATGCTCTGGTAGAATCGAAAGTTATAGTTACGGATAAGACTAAATTTGCTACAGCTTGGTTTAGGCTGGCTCCTACCAGCGATATTATTACTAACATAGATTTGGTAACACAGGGTACTGTAGGACAGTATTCTTATTTTGAGGCTGCGCGTATCTATGAGATTTCTGCAGCAGAATATACAGCATTAGCAACGATGACTGACGATCAAATTGACAACAAATATCCTTATGTGGATAGTGTAATGCCTGTGCGTAATCCATATGCAATTCGGTATGGGGAGAATTTGGCTCCGCACTCTTTTTATTCTTGGGACGCTGCGGTCGGAACACCTCTTATTAAAGATGCTCGAAGTGTTGTTGTTTCTTCTTCGAATATAATGATATCTTCCATCTACCCATTAGTTCCGGGTCAGGCTTACACGGTTTCCGCTCAGTCTAGTGGAGCAACGGGTAGAATACATGTAAATATGCAAAACGAGACTGCAGTTATCGGTAATGTAACAGGTAGCGGAATTATATCTTATACATTCACAGTTCCGGCAGGTACTAAAGGTGTAGTGATCCGCTTGTTAGGCACATCCACTGCCGAAGTAACGATTTCCGATTTTATGTTCAACATCGGCAGTATTGCCAAACCATTCAAGCAGCATGAAGACTCCATGCTGGCACTGCAAACAGACCTGTACGCCGATCCAGTTACAGGGGCTAATGCTGATACAGTATTTGAACGTGATGGGCAATATTATAAAAGCAAACGTTGGCACAGTATGACGCTTGACGGCTCGCTACCCTGGGGTTACTTCGATTCAGCCGCAGGCTACAAAGTTGTTCGGATACCTGCCACTAATGGAATGGTTGACAGTGAGAGGATAACCAAGTTTGACGGTAAGTTGGTTCAGCATGTTTTTCCGTTAAGCGGGCCGGATCAATCCCACCTTAGCCCAGAATCTGGTGTTGTGGGTCTGTCCATTTCTAGTACAGACAGTGGATGGGGAGACAACTACACACCTACAACAGACGAAATAAAGGCGTATTTTATGGGCTGGAAGATGTATTTGGCTGGTCAAGGAGACGTTAGTAAGCCGTTTAACAATGAGGCAGTAGGGAAGGCGTGGTGTCCGCTTGATTCTATCTACGATTCGAACGGGGCCGCTGCAACGCTGTACGTAACTACTTTGCCGACAACAGCGATAACATCCTTGTCGTACGTAAGATATGGAAATTGGTCGGCATACCAACTCGTATACAAACTCGCAACGCCTACAGCAGAGCCTATCATATCCGAAGGGCAACTAACGTTCGTTGAGGGAGACAATCAGGTTGGAGTAGGTACGGGAATTGTGTTGCGCGAAAAGGCCAAGCCTTACCGAGAATATGAAGTGACAGGGCAGATAAGGTGGAATATCAATAACGGTAGTCCTGGGGAGTTTCAGACGTCACTTTTGTCTTACAGGGTTGACAGGTTTATAGGCATTTACCGAAACTCGCAGCGTGACAACTGGACATTGTACCCTAATACAGTAACAAACGCGGGCGCCTTGGCTCAGATGATGAGTCACAACTATGACGCTACCGCCGCCTACACCGTGTCGTACCTTGCCTTCATGGCATCCCCTAAAGCTGTATTCACAGGCTCATACGCAGCCAATGAGAAAACGCTTTTGGCTGACTTGTTGGAGAGTGTGCAACAAGCTAACACACGCGTGTCCGTGGTGGAGAACAAGAAAGCAGACAAAGACAACCCTGCCTGGATTAAACCAACGTTGCTTAATGGATGGGTTGAAGGTCGCTCCGTAGGAATAATGAAGGACGGTAACGGGTTCGTCCATATCAAAGGATTGCTCGTAGATGGTTTGACAACTGGAGGGTTAACATTGTTTACTTTGCCACGAGGTTACAGACCTAATAGCATACAGGGTCCAGTATCTTACGGTTACGGGGCCAATGGGCCCGTTTTAGTACAGTTTGATATTTTTCCGGACGGAAGAGTTTCTTTTGGTGGCGGAGGGGCTTCTAATAGCAACTCGTTGAGCCTCCTTTTCCCGCCATTCCTAGCCGAACAATAAGGAGGTCACAGCATGAAAGCAGTACCTAAAGTAAATACAGATGGCCTCTATCTGGAGGACAAGCTAGTGGACGATGCCTTTTCGGGTGTCGTCCCTTTTTATGCTCCATCTTCACTCATGCTATCTGACACAGACCAGCAGCAAGACATCTATGTGCGTACTACCGATAAATCGAGTGCCATTGATGAAGCGAATACAGAAACCAGCCCTGCTGGCTATACCGTTGGTATTCCAGTTCCACCGGGCTTATATCAGCCTCTTTTTGATATTCAAGGCTGGTTGACCTATGAAGCAGAATATAACGAAATTCTGATAGAGGCCCAAAAGAAGTACGAGAAAATTAGTAAGGAATCGCAAGCTTCATTTCAGAAGCTACATGATGAATGGCAAATCAAGCCGGAAAACAAACGTGGAGATGAACCTGTATATTCTGCTCCGGCTTTTGCGACTCCAGAACGAAGAGATCCAACGACGTTCTGGAGTGAAGGATTAAGTGCTGAGGCGATTAAGGAACTGACACAAAAAGCAGAGCAACAGCCAAGTGAGACAGATCAATTGAAGCAGCGTATTGCAGATCTCGAAGTAACGCTGAGCCAGTTCATGCTTGATAACACAGGAAAATAACCAAGTACCGACTCCTGTTTAACTGCAAAAATCTTATTTAAAAGAGGTGAAGTCATAACTATGACTGCTTTAACAGAGACTCAATTGCGTATTTGTGCTTATGCTTGTGTTACCCGCTATGATCGGGGAGAAGGTAATATAGCAGCTATCATTGGAAGCTACGCTTTAGATGAAAAACAACGTAAACAAGTGAAGGAAATGATTTTATCCCATCGTTCTGATCTGGTATTGGACAACGTAGAGGAATCGTCATCTATGGAGGTTTCCAGTGCACAGCGAGAACCGGTTAAATGGTATAGCTCTATTTTTCGTAAAAAAACGGTATAGAGCAGAGGGCAAAAATGCCTGTACTCAAAGGAGGAGCGAGCATGTATGAAAGAATGGATCTGATTATAATGGGTTTCTCCAAGTTGAAAATGAACAGACAAAGCAATCCTTTTATAACGATTCAATTCGGTCAGGGGGTAGAGCTGGGGATGGTGAGTGTGGATGGATATTGACGAAAAAAAAGAATCTGTTATCCAAGATGTAACCGATGATTTTAGTAATCGAATGTTCAGTTCGCGGGGACCGGAGCTATTTTCCTATCTTCCTGCCTATTACGAAGCATCTCGTGTTATGCACGTCGATATGGATGCAAAGGGTAGCGAACTAGATGCTCTATATCTCGCGTTGGATGATACGTTAGCTCAGTTTTTTGTTCGTACTGCCACTTGGGGGCTCGAACGCTGGGAAATGGAGTTGGGTATCCAAACCCATTTGGAAAAACCGCTGGAACAGCGGCGATCTGTTGTGGAGTCAAAACTTCGTGGAAGCGGCAAATTTTCAGGGGATTTAATACGGAAAATCATGAACTCTTTTGATGTGGAAGGGGAAGTAGACTTTCATCCGACGGAATATAAGTTCAGTATAAGCTTTAAAAATCGCATCCCTGAAAATATGATTGATTTCAAAAAGATCATTGAGGATATTAAGCCTGCTCATCTTGCTTTTTATATGAATAACAAAACTAGGCTTACATTTCTTCATGAAAATGAAATAGTTTCTCGTATTCGATTACGTTCGAGAGTTCGCTTTTTGGGTGGAAGGCCATGGTATTTAGATGGTGTCGAGTTACTGAACGGAATAGCTTCTTTGTCCGGGTGGACAGAGGAACCTATGCGCTATTTGAACCGTTCAAAAATGGTCATCAAGCATCGAGTGGATCATCATCAGGAAGGCAGAATGAAAATTCGAGACCATTATTGGAAGTTAGATGGAAGTATGAAGCTGGACGGTAGTCAGATGTTAAGCTCAACCGAGAAAGTCATTTCAATCTAAACAAATATAACTTTTATTTTTAAGATAGAAAGGATGGTAAGTATGGCAGAACAAGTTTTGACAGTCACGACTGCATATGCAAGGGAACAAATGGCTCGTGCCCGCGCTGAGGGAGGAACGCTAAGTAAAGTAGTAAAAATGGCATTTGGTAGCGGAGGTGTGGATCAAGCAGGGAAACCACTGCCTTTGGATGGAACAGAACAGGTGTTGAAAAAGGAACTGGTTCAAAAGGATATTACGAGCTTTGAATTTATTGCTCCTGCAACAATTCGATATACCTGCTCACTGGCAGAAAATGAATTGGCGGGAGAAACGATTAATGAGCTGGCTTTAGTAGATTCAGCAGGTAAGCTGACGGCTGTTCGTACGATGAGTAACAAGGTCAAGGATAGTGATATGGAGTTTGTTTTCGAAATTGATGACATCTATTAAGGAGGATGAAGAAGTATGAGTATACAACAACCACGCAGATTTGTTACTACTGACCAGGGACATGCGGATGTTCTGAATGTACCCATTGATACCCTTTATGCTAACGATCAGGAATTGGCCGCACTGGTTGAAAATATTAAAAAAGATCCAGCAGGAAACGGTGTTGCTTCTAAGGAAGCGTTAGACAATCATGCCAGCAATACAGAGATCCATGTGACGGCAGCCAAACAAGCGGCATGGAGCGCAGCAGAGGGGAATGCCAAGAAGTATACAGATCAGTACGCTGCTCCCAAGCAGCATAGTCACCCAGCATCAGATTTGCCTTCTGCGTCAACACAGACGAGAGGGATTGTGCAGCTTAATACTTCTACAGGGAGCACAGCTACAGATCAGGCAGCTACTCCTAGTGCGGTAAAGGCGGCTAATGATAGAGCGAATGAAGCTTACAGCCGGGCTGAACAGGCTTTTCAATCTGGCAATGACTACAAGCAACGCTTGGTAGCCGAAATCATTGCCAATGGAGGATCGGCTACAATGTCAGAGGACTTTAATAGTCTCATCTCGAAAATAGCACAATCTGCACAAATGAAATATAAGGTTCAAACGATTCAGCGGGGAACGGCTAACGGCGACCTATTCACGATGCCTGCTGGGTTTAACAGTCTGGCTTCCGGTTCACTCCTATCATATGGCCCCGGGGTCAGTTCGGCTTTTTATATGTCCATGAGTCAGGACGCTACTGTTTTATTCTACATGCTGGATGGTTCCGGTAGACGGTTTGACTTTCCAGTACACCGTGAGCCTTGGAAAAGTGGTTCTACCTACTACTGTACCGGATTCAAAATCGACAAGGCAGTAGGAACAGCTAGTGTTATTTTTTATACGGGATCGGCACAGCAGGGGACTGGTGGCCCGACGATATCAATCAACATCCCAGGAGACTTTAACTTAAAAGGTGGGGTCAAATTGCGCTGTGATATTACGGGCAGCATCACTTGGTACTATCAAAGTTATCTTACAGCTATCGGGTGGTAGGTGGTTGTTATGAGTAAAAGATTAACCAGCGTATCCAAATTGGATACGCTTTTTTTCTGCCCCCACCGTGATCGGGGGCTTATATTACGTCAGGAAATTTTTCCTGACCAACAGATACGGGGGAACAAACATGCATGAAAAGATCGATCAGATTTGGCTGGGGTTTTCCACGGGGACCTTGATCGGTTATTTTTTCGGGGGGTGGACCACAATGTTGACGTTGCTGTGGTGGATGGTCGTGATCGACTTTTTCACCGGATGGGCAGCGGCCTGGATTAATGGGGAGCTAAAAAGCCGCCAGGGGTATTACGGTATTTTTCGCAAGGTTACCGTGTTTTTGCTCATTACGGTAGCTCATCTAATCGACGGTATTCTCGGGGATGCACATTACTTCCGGGATGCCGTCGTTTTCTTTTATTTAGCGAACGAGCTGTTGTCCATTATTGAAAATGTGGGCAGAATGGGAGTGCCGATGCCGGATATTTTGCGGAATGCGGTAGCTATTTTTGAGTCCAAGTCGAGTGGAGAAAAAATAAAGCCAACCGACCCTTCCGACAAAGAAAATAAAGCTTCATAAAGTGCCACTAGTGGCCACTACCAAAATAGGCAGACTACCTTTTCGCCCTTTTTTCGGTGTAAAAGTGGAAAAGCCCAGACCGTATGGATGGTCCAAGCATATGGATAACAGAGACAAAGTGAGCTACAACATTATGAATGATAAGGAGGGAACGCCTTATGCAGAATCGCAGCCCTAACGCTGCCGAAGGCATTGACGTATCCCGATATCAGGGAACGATTGATTGGAAGCGTGTACGAGCCGATGGTAAATCGTTTGCCTTTATTAAAGCGAGTCAAGGACAGCGTTACGTCGATCCGACATTTATCACGAATGCAAAAGGGATCAAGGCAGCCGGGATTCTCCTGGGAGCTTACCATTTTGTAGATGCAACTAGTGTAAACGCAGCAAAAGCGGAAGCCAGGCATTTCGCCGAGGTGCTGGATCAGGTGGGGGGTGCGAAAGCGCTGGACTTGCCAGCGGTGATGGATTACGAAAATAATCCGGAAGGGCTTAGCTCGGCCGCGATTCATGAGGTTGCGTTGGCATTTATAACGGAATTTGAACGAGTAAGCGGCCGCAAGCCGATGGTATATACAGGGAATGCTTTTGCTGCCCATTTCAAAGCCCCATTGGGTAGTTATAAGCTGTGGATTGCGCGTTATAGTACACGAGTGCCCGGCGACACCACGGCATGGAAGCGCTGGGACTTTTGGCAATACAGCGATAGTGGACGGGTTGATGGAATTCAAGGGCCGGTTGACCTGAATGTATACGCCGGAACAGAGGCCGAGCTACGCCAAGTATTTGCAGGAGAAGAGGGGGATGAGCCAATGACAGCAGAGGAAAAAGCGGCATTTAAAGCCCTGCAACAGCAGGTCGCTGCCCTTGAAAACAGCAAAGATGTGCTCAAGCAGACGTTGAATGAACAGAGCGCTTATATTAAAAAAGTGGATCAGCGGGTAGCTGAACTGGAGGCGCGTCAGGCTATGCCTGTGCCGACCTGGGCGAAGGAAGCGATGGCTGCCGCTGTTGCATTTAATCCGGCAAGCCCGATTGTGGATGCGAAACTGCCAAGCAGTTATGATTTTTATCGCTTACTGGTCGTACTGAACCGTCTGGGTGTGTTTAAAACAACCAAATGATCTTCGAAAGAACTCATGTACTGCCAACCCCACTTTTATATGAAATGAGTAAAGCAGTTACGCCCGAAGTCTAAATAGACAGGCGGTTGAAGGCAACCGCCTGCCCTTATTGCACCCTTATTCGAAAAGCAATTCAATATCCTCTTGGCTAATCCGAGCAGATTCAAAGTCCGAAGGAGTGAAGTGAACATTCTGCTGACTAAGTGTAAAATCAATTACACGGTGTAGAGTTTGGACATACATATGCATAAATTCGGTTATACTTTCTTTTTCAAACATTGTTGTGCTGTACATCATATGGACCACCAACTGGTCGTTAACAATCAGGCTGTTGATTTCGATGCCAGCCGTTAGATGATTGGCGTAGTCCACATCTTGAAGGCCTGGAGTATGCTTATATACATAGTCTGAACTCTGACTTTCGTGATCGAACTGTCCCAGATAATTGAAGCGTAGGGGACGAATCTCCTTACTTTTTTCAATAGCTCCTAGCATGTATTTTAAAATGCCATAACCGATACCCTGTTGGGGAATGCGTCGGCGCAGTTCCTTGACATATGCAATGACACTGCCTATTTCTGTACCTGGCACTTGAATACGTAAGGGATGTAACGCCGTAAACCAGCCAACCGTTCTGGATACGTCTACGTGATCCAGGCTCCTTCCGTGATGCTCAACCTCATAAGTGAAATCTTCTAATCCAATCCATTCCTTTACACTTAAAGACAAGGCAGCTAGCAGTAAATCCACAGGCTCAGTATGATAGACCTGATTCGCCTTGGTGAGCAGTTTGTGCGTATGGGCAGGGGAAAGTTCTCCTTCGACGACTGCACATGAAGCATAGTTTACGGTAGTGGATGGCTGGCTTGTGATGAATGCTGGAAAATGGTCGTTGCCGCCCTCCATTTCATTCCAAAAATCAAGCTCCTCCCGTAGATCCGCAGTAGTGGAATAATGATGAAGCTCCTTGGCAAAGGTTTGAACAGAGGCTGTTTTTCTTGAAAAATGTACCTCCTTGCCTTCTTCTAAGGCATGATAAGCCTCCAATACATCCTCCAATATAATTCTCCAGGAAACTCCATCTACAACTAGATGATGCGCAGTGATGAACAATTCCGAGGTTCCTTGTCCGTGATCGAATATAGCTGCTCGAATAGGAAGACGGTGGGACAGATCGAAACCGGATTGCAAGCTATGCACTAGCTTATTGAATTCATGCTGCCAAGCCTCTGCTGAAATAGGCGTCATGTCATAACAATCCAGCTTGAACGGGATTGCAGTGAGTTCCGGGTTGTAAAATAACTTGCCATCCGGGTGTATGCTCATCCTTAAAGCATCGTGATGTTCAATTACTTTGTGAAATGCCTTTTCTAGAGCAGAACGATCCATTTCATTTTTCAACAGAAGCAAGACCGATTGATTATAGTGATGAGGATTATGAAATGACTGCTCCATAAACCACAAGGAGATCGGTGTAGGCTGAATTTCTCCGCTGACGGGAGCTGAAGAATCGTACAGTCGGCTCTTTTGGCGTGTGTAATGAGCAAGCTCTGCTATACTGGGATGCGCTAAGACATCCTGTACACCCACTTCCAAATCATAGTTATTTAATTTGGAAGTCATCTGGATCGCTTTAATAGAGTCTCCGCCCAGTGCAAAGAAATTATCGTGGATACCTATGGTAGACGTATGGAACAGCTCTTCCCAAACCTGCACGAGAATGCTTTCCACCGTATTATGGGCTTCCTCATATATGTCAGTTAATCCAGAGGACACGTCTGGTACAGGAAGCTTTTGCTTGTCCACCTTGCCATTGGATGTAAGCGGAATGATTTCCAGCTGGAGTATGTGGCTTGGTACCATATAATGGGGAAGACAAGCATGTAAATAATCTTTGAGAAGCTTGGGAGAGATAGCACGATCAGATACATAATAGGCACACAAAAGGGGATATCTATTCACATCGCCTGTTTCCACAACGTTTACGACAGCATGCTGGATGTCAGGATAGGAGGATAAAGCTCCTTCAATTTCACCCAGCTCGATACGAAAGCCTCTGATTTTAACCTGGTGATCATTTCGACCAAGGTATTCGATCAGGCCATTTTCCAGCCGTATCCCCATGTCACCGGTTTTATACATTCGTTCTCCAGGAACAAAAGGATTATCGAGAAACCTTTCTTTTGTGAGTTCCAGTCTGTTCAGATATCCTCTTGCCACTCCATGACCGGAAATGTAGATTTCTCCTTTTACCTGCACAGGAACAGGCTTTAAGTGCGTATCCAGCAAATATACAGCCACGTTATCGGAAGGCACACCGATGGGAACGGATCTTCTGCTATCCCGGTCTGCATCATACATATGGATCATGCAGCCTACGACGGTTTCCGTAGGTCCGTACTCATTGAACAGGGCAATACTTCCGCCAAACTTGTCATGAATGTTGTGAGCAAGACTGACTTTGAGATCTTCTCCTCCTACAATGCATTTGCGGACGCTCGATGTACGAATGTCCGACTCTTGTAGAAGGGACAAGTGTGCGGGAGTTAGCTTTACAATGGTTGTACGTTGGTCTTTCATAATGCGGAACAATACAAATTCGCCGGGATCATCATCTCTGTAGAGGTTAATGGCATGTCCGCTGATTAATGGGGTGAATATGGAAGTGACAGTCAGATCAAAGGCTATTGACGAATAACAAGCAAAGACCTCGTGAGCTGCGGACAAGTAGGTTTTATTCGCCCACCATATGTAATTCACAAGTCCCTTGTGCGGAACTGCCACTCCTTTAGGTTTGCCTGTGGAACCGGAGGTGTAAATTACATAAGCGAGCTGGTTCGGTCCGCTTTGTGGCTTCAAATTCGAGCAATCTCCATGGTACAGGGATGCATCGTCTATACGATAAACTCCTCTGGAAAATGAAATATCATCATTCAAAGGTGCATCGGTAAGAAGCAAAGCAGCCCCGGAATCCTCCAGCATATAGCTAACACGGTCAGCTGGATAGTGAGGATCTATAGGCAGATAGGCCCCACCTGATTTCAACACAGCTAAGATCGAAATGATAAGCTCAAATGAATGCCCAGCCATGATCCCCACGATACTCTCTTGCCCAATACCACGGCTTTTTAAAAACCTCGCCAGTTGGTTAGCTTGTTCATTTAACTCACGATAGGTTAATGTGTGCTCTTCAAAGTAACAGGCAATATTAGTAGCTTTTTCAACGACTTGCTGCTCAAATAACTGAGTAATGGTTAGGGACGAGGGATAGGAAGAACGTGTTTGATTCAGCCCATAGATCAGCTCATTTTGTTCCTGCGGAGATAGCATTTCAATTTCCGCAATCGGGGTCTGTGGCTGCTCGATCATCTCGCGAACGATATGAATGATATACTCAAACATTTTTGCGATCTGCGTCTCACTGTAAGAATTCACTTTATAGTCAAAGTCCAGCGTAATTCTTCCGCTCCCCTCCCAGTCACGAATAACCAGTTGCAGCGCATAAGGTTGATAACCACTGAAAACCTCCTGAACTTCATAGGGACACCCATCAAATTGGGGACTAAATTTCATATTGTAATAATTAACGCACATATCAAACAGACTGTTATATCCTTTTTGAGCAAGCTCTAGGTCACTAGCTAGAAGATCATATGGATATTTTTGGTGAAAATAAAAATTCATCAGCTCTGCCCCCACATGCTTCATCAAAGAGCAGGCATCTAAAGCTGCATCCAGTTGGATGCGAAACGGCATGGTGCTGGTGAACATACCAAACGTATTTTTTTGTTTTTTGCCCGATCTGTTTAGGACTGGAGTCCCGATCACCACATCGGTTTCTTGAGTCGTCCGGTAGATGTAAAGCAGAAGGGCGGATACGAATAATACGTTTACAGAAAGTTTGGAGCTTTGGATAAAGGTCTGAATGATACGTGAAGTTTCACTGTCGATGGCAAAGGACGTTCGAACGGCCAAAATATCTTTGCTTTTGTTGATAGGTATCATGTCGGGTAAGGTTTGAAATTTTTCATGCCAGAATATTTTATTTTTAATAAAACGCTCAGATGTTAAATAGGCTTGTTCTTGATCAATGATAGGTATGTAGGAATATTCTTCATCAGCAGGCAGGGGGCTGTGGTTAACCAGTAGTGTATAATACTGCGAAATTCGTTCAGACACGATATGTAAGGCCCAACCGTCTGCAATAATATGATGAAATTGACCCAAATAACCAACATCACCAGGCCCAAGTTTAAAAATAACAAAAGAATACAGTTTGGCATTCAACAGAGGCATAACCTGTCCACTCACAGCCTTCAGCCATTGTTCAAAATGAAGTAACGGATCAGGCTCATGACTAAAATCAATACATGCGATCTGCTCCTTTTCATAGGGCTTCACGTACTGTACGGGTTCTTCATTTTGCTCTTCGATCTGGATGCGGAGGCCTTCCGTTTTGGAAATGAAGAGTTGAATCGCTTTCTCCAGCGCGTCAAACTCTAGTTCCTTTTGAATGCGTACAAGTCCGGTCAGATTGTGCATGGCTGTCGTACCATATATTTTCTCGTTATACCAAACTCTTTTTTGAGAATGTGTTAGTGCATAGAACATCCATTAGCCTCCTTATACATGCAGATATTGAAAAACATAGAGTCTACATAAAAATGATCCTAGCCCACCCAATAAAAACAATCAAGCAGAAAAAATGTATTTTTAAACAAAAAATAAAACGGATTTTCGACAATTTTATTCCAATTTAAAAAGGCGAGTTCCCTTTAAAAGGTTTCCGTAGGTTTACAATGGAATTTTTAAAAAAGTGTGAATTAGCTCACTACATCCGATATGGATGAAATGTTAAGGTGTTAATACAATTTCGATAATATTGATAAATATTAATTTATTAAGTATTTCTGGTAATTGACTCTCCGATTTCGCAATCAATATCCTGGCATTCTTCCTTAATTTTCCTTTAAATAAATCCATTCCTATTTAACATATATTTACTCTTAAACTATTTAATTATCCATAAATTAAATATACAAATTGTGTATATTTATTCATGATGTTGAATACTATTTATCCTAGTTTTTTTATGTAATTACTAGATAAATAGTCTTACATATATTGGTCAAGCAAGCTTTGATTACATATTACAAAGAAAGCTGGAGCGATTATGGAATGTAAAAAGATGATCATGAGAAAAATGGCAGCGGTTATCCTGATTTTCGCTTTAGTGGCTACATGTATTCCGCCCAGTCGTGCGGAGGCCGCAGCAGGATTGGATGAAAACACCACTCAGCGTTTGGAAGCATTTATTCATGAGAAGATGCAGGAAGGTCATATCCCTGGAATGACAGTTATTGTGGTTCGTGGAAAGGAAACGGCCTATCTCAAAAGTTTTGGGTACGCCAATGTGGACAAGCAGGTTCCTGTAACACCCGAGACAAGCTTTGAAATTGCCTCTTGCTCCAAAGGATTTACAGCACTTGCCGTGCTGCAACTACAGCAGCAGGGGTTGTTGAAGCTGGATGATCCCGTTTCAAAGTTTTTTCCATGGTTTCAAGCCAAGTATAAGCACCAAAATGTCGAGATTACACTGCGGCAGCTGTTACATCACTCCAGTGGCATTCCATGGTACACAATTACCGACATCCCGATCTCCAACCGTCCCGATTCACTGGAACAGGTTGTACGAAATGTGAATGGCCTGGAATTACATAATCGTCCTGGCGAACGCTTTGAATATGCCACCATTAACTACGCAATCGTGGGGGCTGTCATTCAAAAGGTCACAGGGCAACCTTACGAAGATTATATGAAGACCCATATTTTTCAGCCTTTAGGTCTGAATAAAACTACTCTTTATCCCACAGAAGCCGCACCCACGATGGCAACAGGCTACAAGAACGGCTTTTTTCAAGCACGTGAATATCAATCCCCTGTCTTTAGAGGAAACCGTCCCGCTGGTTATATCATGATGGACGGAAATGACCTCGCCACTTGGCTCAAATATCAGTTGGGCAGCCTGAAATCTCCCATGACTCCATTAATTATGGAAACTCATGCGCCTGACCGCACCGTTACCCCCAGCAAGTTTGATATGTCGTCTTATGCTATGGGCTGGGCTGACTACCAAAGCGGAAACGGAGAGGTGTCCAAGGCTGGATTAAATCCGAATTTTTCTGCTTATATGGTTTTTCGCCCTCAGGATCAGCTGGCTGTAGGGATTATGGCAAACAACGGTACCACGTTAACGTATATCACGGGGCATGGTCTTATGGACATTTTACGAGATCGTCAGCCTGTGTCTCCGTATGAGCCAGATCAGAAAACAGACAATGCGTGGTCCGTTATTACGATCATGCTGGCATGTTATGTGCTGGCGGTAGTGGTCCTGTTGATGACGATGGTACGAGATATCATCCGCAAACAACGTGTTTTGAAGCCTTTGAATCCAAAAAAGCTGCTCACATGGCTGCTATTTTTACTTTGCAGTACACCGTTTTTGTATGGAGTTTATTTGGTTCCTACTGCCATGCAGGGCGTTTCATGGACAACCGCGATTGTCTGGTCTCCGTTTAGCTTTCCGTTTGCGATTGGAGCCTTGGGGCTGGGATTGCTTTTGAGCTTTGGCTACCTGGTGTTGGGTACGATTTTTCCGAACACAGACGAAAATAAACGCTCGCTTCCTTTACTGGTAATGATGAGCTTGCTAAGCGGGGCGGCGAATGCTTTTGTCATTTTTATCGTCAATTTCTCAATTGGCAGCGAAATACCGCTCAAATATCTGCTGTATTATTTCGGATTAGCGCTGGCGGTTTATATTTTCGGTCGCAAGCTGATTGAAACCAAATTAGTGAAGATTACCTACAACATGATTTATCGAAAACGAATGGAACTGATTCAACGTGTGCTACACAGCTCTTATGACAAATTAGAACGCATGGACAATGGCAAAATTTTAGCCACTTTAAATAATGATACAGAGATGGTGGGCTTCTCGGCCAATGTGGCGGTGGGGTTCGCGACCAGTCTACTGACAGTCATCTGCTGCTTTGTTTATCTCGGTACGATTTCATTTTGGGGCACGATACTCTCCCTGGCTGTCATTGCGGTGATTGCCGCATTTTATAGCATCGTCAGCGGTACGGCTAACCGCTATTGGGAAGAGGCGAGGGATACCCAAAACGTGTATTTGGGGTTCATCGACCACATGCTCAAGGGCTTTAAAGAGCTTAGTATGCATGGACGCAAAAAGACGGAGTTTAGCAGCGATATTCAGGATAGCTGTGAACAGTATCGTCAAAAACGCTCCGTGTCCCGCATTAAATTTACCAATGCACTGGTGCTGGGCGAGACGCTGCTGATTTTAATTTTAGGTGTAGTTACCTTTGTGTTCCCGACGATTTTCCCGAACATTAAGGATTACACATTAATTCAATTTGTTGTCGTGTTCCTCTACTTGATCGGACCCATCAACGGATTGTTGCAGGCTGTGCCGGAGCTGTTCCAGATTCGGACCTCCTGGCGAAGAATTAAAGCCTTTATTGCGGAAATGCCGACTGATGACAGCGGAGAAGTGTATGATACTGCGAGTTTGGTGGATGAAGAAGTGGCTGTGGAACGAATTGGTTTTCATAATCTTAGCTTCGAGTACAGCAACGTGACTGGAGAGTCCAGCTTTCTGGTCGGACCTATTACACTGGAAGCGGCTAAAGGACAGACCATTTTCATCACAGGCGGCAACGGCAGTGGTAAAACGACGCTTGCTAAATTAATGACTGCCCTCTATCCTCCACAAACGGGATACATCACGATCAATGGAGAAGTCATTGATGCCCGCACGTCGGGCGAGTATTTTTCCACCGTCTTCTCTGATTTTCATCTGTTTGAGCGCTTGTACGACATTGATTATAAGGAAAAGCAGTCCGACATTGAGCGTTATCTGAAAAAACTGGGACTGGAGGAAAAAGTAAGGGTCAAGGATGGATATTTCAGTACGCTCAAGCTATCAGGTGGACAACGAAAGCGGCTTGCGCTTTTGATCTGTTATCTGGAGGATCGACCCGTATATTTGTTTGACGAATGGGCTGCCGATCAAGATCCGGAATTCCGCAAGTTCTTTTACCATACACTTCTGCCTGAAATGAAGGCGGCGGGTAAAATTATTTTCGCCATTACGCATGATGACCATTATTTCCATACCGCAGACCGACTGCTGAAGATGGAAATGGGGCAGATGAAGGAGCTGGAGGTGTTGAGTGCTGAAGTCAGTGGCTCATAACCAATCCATTAAAATTTATGAAAAAGTGTGGGCTTAGCATGCAAAACTACATTGTTGTCAAAGGTGCAAGACAGCACAACCTGAAAAATATCTCCTTGCGGATTCCGCGAGATCAACTGGTTGTTTTCACGGGAGTTAGCGGCTCGGGTAAATCATCGCTTGTCTTCAATACACTATATGCGGAAGGGCGACGACGCTTAATGGAGTCGCTGTCCGCATATGAACGAATGGGTTTGCGAAAAACGGAAGAGGCGGATGTGGACTTGATCGAAGGGTTGTCTCCGGCAATTGCGATGGAGCAAAAGACGGTCTCGCGCAACCCGAGGTCAACCGTGGGTACATTGACCGAAATCTCCTCTTTTGTCCGGTTGTTGTTTTCACGAACAAGTCGGGCGGTTTGTCCCTACTGTCAGGAAGCACTGCCTGTGCAGACAAGGAAAAAAATCACGGAGCAGGTACTCCAATGCTCACCTGATGCTTCAATAGAAATCTATGCGCCGATCCTTTCCATGCCACATGAAGGGCCTGTCGCGTTGCTGAAGGAAATACAAAAAAAAGGCTACACCCAATTAAGCTGGAATCAAAAAATGCTGGATATAGAGCAAGCAGAAGCTTTGTTTTCCGGTAGGTCTCCACAGGCCGTACGTCTAGGAAAAGGAGACAGTCAGCTGGAGGTACTGGTTGGCAGAATTACGATTTCAGCTTCCGTGGAGCAACGCAAAGATATTCAAGCTATGGTGGATAAAGCACTGGATTTAGGAGATGGCTGGATTCAAATTCGACCTGTGGTTGATAAACGATTCGTATGTAATCTGAATTTTGGCTGCTCCTGTTGTGGTATGGTGGCGAGTGAAATTTCGGCAGGGGCTTTCTCGTCGAATAGTCCTTTGGGTGCTTGTCCGACTTGTACAGGACTGGGCACTCATTATGAAGTAGATCTGGAACGTGTGATTCCTGATCGATCCAAAAGTCTAGCTGAAGGAGCGATTCAGCTACTTGGCTGGCAATGTGAGCAAGAGAAATTTCATAAAAATCGAAAAATTTTGGAGGGACTAGCGACCCGATATCATTTTGAACTGAGCACGGCGGTAAAGGATCTGCCAGATGAGGCGTTATACGCTGTGCTATACGGTACTCAAGGGGAAAAGATTGCAATTAAGAATCCTGCTACAGGTGGCAAGCTGATGCACGAAAGATTTGCAGGTATTGTGAATCTTATTTATGAGCGCTTTAACGCTAATGCCAAGGATGAAATGAGCGCCATGAAAGCGGAAGACAAGGAAGTGATGCGGGAACAAGTATGTCCGAGCTGCGGAGGAGCACGTTTGAAGGCAGAACGACTGCTATATCGTGTGGGGGACAAAACGATCCGCGATTTTTCGAACATGCCGTTGGTTGAGCTGTATGCAGGCTGTGATGAACTACTGCGAATGGCACCTCAAGTTTTCGAGAGTCTTGCGGCTGTGGCCCAGCCCATTTTACAGGAAATCAAGACTCGTTTGACGCTGCTGCTGGATATGGGACTGGACTATTTAAATCTGAACCGTCCGGTGACCCTGCTCTCGGGTGGTGAATCACAGCGCGTACGCTTGACGACCCAATTAAGCTCTGGGCTGATGGGCATGATCTACATTTTGGATGAACCCAGTGTTGGATTACACCCGAAGGATACCGGGAAAATGATAGCTATGCTTCACAGACTACGGGATTTGGGAAATACCATCTTGGTCGTCGAACATGATGAGGAGATTATGGCCCAAGCGGATTATCTTGTTGATATTGGGCCTGGCGCAGGATTGCTCGGCGGTGAAATTGTAGCACAGGGTACGGTGGAAGAAGTCATGAGCAATTCGAAGTCTTTGACAGGACAATATTTGAGCGGCAAGCAAGGTATTCCTGTTCCCACCCAACGAAGAAAGGCCTGTGACGGGAAATATCTTGAGGTGCTGGGAGCCAGGGAGAATAATCTGCAAAACCTGAATATTCGTATTCCACTGGGTTGTTTGGTTTGTGTTACAGGGGTCTCTGGATCAGGGAAAACCACGCTAGTTCATAACGTTATATATGAGAAATTACGTTCTCGCCTGGATGGTAAATCTGCATATCTGAAGCACGATGTAGAGCTGAAAGGAGAAGCGTCGATTGATCAGGTGATCTGTATCGATCAGAAGCCAATTGGACGGACATCGCGATCCACTCCGGCTACTTATGTGGGGGTGTTTGACGCCATTCGAAAGCTGTTTGCCAGGACAGAAATAGCTAAGCAACTCCAACGAAAGAGTGCACATTTTAGCTTCAATTCACCGGGTGGACGCTGTGAAGTTTGTTCAGGACTCGGGGTGATCGTCACTGAAATGCAGTTTATGTCTGACGTTGAAATGGTTTGCGAAACGTGCCGGGGCAGACGCTACAGCGAGGATATACTGGCAATTACATATCACGAGAAGAATATCGCGGATGTATTGGAGATGAGCATTGAAGAAGCTGCTGTTTTCTTCGCTGACCAACCGGATATTTACGGCAAGTTGAAGCTCATGAACGAATTGGGTCTTGGTTATATGAAGCTGGGTCAGTCTGCCACGACATTATCTGGCGGGGAAGCCCAGCGTATTAAGCTGGTAGAGGAGCTAAGTCAGTTAAAAAAAGGGCGCAGCCTGTTGTACATTTTGGATGAACCGACCACAGGCTTGCATCCCGACGACATTCAGCGACTGCTAACTATCCTTCAACAGCTCGTGGATGAGGGCAACACCGTACTCATCATTGAACATAACCTGCATCTGATCAAAACAGCAGATTATGTGATAGACCTTGGCCCTGAAGGGGGCACCCGAGGTGGACAGCTAGTGGCAGCTGGAACGCCTGAGCAGGTTGCGACCTGTGAGCACTCCCATACCGGATCTTTTTTACGTAACTTAGGAATGGATTACGACGAGAACGAGGTGAGAGCATGAGCAACAGATTGGAGCATTTACGCATTCTCCCGACAGGCCCCCTAAATTATTATCTGCAAAAGCGATACAACGATCTGCCATGGGTGCACAAGTTTGGCTTGGATCACATCAAGGTAAAGGGGGATTTTATACTCATTCATGCATGGAAGCCTGGGTATGTGAAGCTAACACGGGAACAGGCAAATCTTCTCAAAGCAGCCATTGAAAAAGGCGAAAATCCTGAGGACAAGCTTCCTCGGCTGCCAGAAGCATGGCTACTGGACGGAGAAGATGAACCTGATGTGGAAGGACTCTTGGCTAAGGTCATCGTGCCCGAGTTATTCGAACTGCTTTCCCCGGAAAATCTTCAAGAAGACGTGACCAGTCCGCAATCTATCCGGTTAAGAGCTATTTTGGAGCGTGTCGCCGAGCATGTACCTGTTTTTCCAGCCATTCAGAATCCCTATGAGCTGCGTCGTTTTCTGGAGGTCGTGAAAGGCCAAAAGCCTAAAACAGTCGTTGAGATCGGGACAGCCAGCGGCGGTGTGTTTTATTGCCTGAGTCAACTGGCCGATCCAGACGCGTTGCTCGTCAGTATTGATTATCCGGGTGGACCGTATGGAGGGGGTCAGGATGACAGTGAGGTACAGCTCTACTCCAGCTTTGGCAGCACGGGACAGCAGTTTTCTTTTATTCGAGACCGTTCATTTCACTGCTCCACCAAACAGGACTTGAAAAAGGTTCTAGGAGACCGGCAGATTGACCTTCTATTTATTGATGGAGATCATTCCTACGGTGGTGTGAGTTCGGATTTTCGTATGTATCAAGAGCTGGTGGCACCGGGCGGCATGATTGCTTTTCATGATATCAGCATGCGGCCTGAAACGTGGGGAAGAGGTTATGATGTTGGCGTTTTCTGGGATGAAGTGAAACAAAGTTATCCCTCCTTTGAGGAATTTGTAGATCCAACGGGCTGTCGAGAGCCGTTTATTCGTCACCCGCAAGAGGGACTGTTCGCGTATGGGATTGGCACCATCATTCAATTGTAAGGGGGAGAGAAACCATGAGCCACCGTCCATTGAACAAAACACGTGTGGAGGATGTCATTGGTTTGACTCCCATGCAGGAAGGAATGCTCTACCACTATTTACGGGACAAGAATACAGGAGCTTATTTTGAGCAATACAGCTATACGCTGCAGGGTCAGCTTGATCTATCTGTCTGCTGTGAGGCGTGGAAATGGACGATTCAACAGCATGAAGTGCTGAGAAGCGTATTCCGCTGGGAAAAGATCCAGAACCCGGTTCAGATTGTCCTGAAAGGACGCGTCCTATCTTTCACTTTCCATGACCTCATAGAAATGGAAGAGGTGGAGCAAGAGACGGTACTACAGGAGCTGCGCGAGGCAGACCGTGCTGTAGGATTTGACCTGTCCGAGGGCCCCCTACTGCGGATTACGGTGTTTAGGCTGGCGCATGATCGTCATATCATGATGGTCAGCAACCACCATATTGTGATGGATGGCTGGAGTAATGGCATTGTGCTGGGTGAGTTTATCCGGGCATATGATGCGCTGCGTGCAGGCCGGGAGCCAGAACGATTAGCCAAGCCGCGTTTTGGAGAGTACGTGAAATGGCTTGGTACGCAGGATAGAAGCGGAAGCAAGGCATTTTGGCAAGCTTACCTGACTGGATATGAGGTTCAGCCCCTGTGTTTACCCGATACAATTTCTAGCTCAGAAATAAGCGATACGGCTTGCGAATCGTATGTTTTGCAATCGGAGCTGGTGAGGGGGCTTGAAGCTGTTGCGAAGGAAGAATCCGTGACAGTAGGTACCCTTTTTACAGCGGCCTGGGGTATTCTGCTGCAAAAGGTCAGCAGACGTCAGGATGTGCTTTTCGGCACGACGGTATCTGGTCGCTCTAGCAGCCTGCCTGGAATTGAACGGGTAGTGGGGCTTTTGATGAACACGGTTCCTGTACGGTTACAGTCAGGCAATGGAGATACGCTGCAACAAGCCTTGCTCGATATTCAGCAAGCCAGCGTAGCGAGACAGCCCTACGAAACAACACCGCTTGTGGATATACAGTCTTACGGCAATTTCAGAAGCACAGAGCGTCTTTTTGATACGTTGCTTGTGATTGAAAATTATCCGCTGGAGATCAATCGACAGAGTGAATTGACCTTGGAATCCTTTTCTGGCCATAGCGTAACGGATTATTCACTTCTGGTGAGCATTCATCAAATGGAGCAAACTGCCATCCAAATCATGTATCAGCCCTCAAAATATGAGCCGTCCGCGATTGAACTGTTATGTGAACGTTATGTTGCTTTGCTCAGGCTGATCGTTACAGAAAGAGATTATGCCATTCAGAATATTCACTCCTTGACGGAGATGGAAAAGAGACTGGAAGAGGTTTGGGCGATTGAATTTGACTATAGCCCGGATACTTTGAAAAGGAGTGTATGAAGATGAAGAAGCCGAAAGCTTGGGAACAAATGGATTCCTATCAATGGATGACCACGAAAGAAACCGCCCACTATTACCGACTCATCGCCAATCTAATGAAGGAGATTCACGCTAAAATTCCAGATGAACAGTATCATTTGGACAAAGTAGCGACAGAAACGGATATTCGTGAGGAAAACTTTCAGGGAAAAAACTATCAACGCGCAGTCATGTATTTAATGTCTAACGGATGTGAGTGGGCCTTGAAAAACGGAAATGGCTGCACCATGTGCGGTCATTTGGCCAAGCAAACACGTAAAGACGGCCCTCTCTCTGCCCATTATTATTTGGAGCAATTTAGTGAGGAATTTAAGCGGATTGATTTTAGCAAATATCCTTTACTCAATCTGTATAATAACGGCTCCATTCTCAACGACAATGAAGTTCCGGCTGAAGCGCTGTGGGAAATCATACGCATGGTTGGAGAAAAGCCTGAGATCAAAATGCTGGTCATCGAAACCAGACCCGAATTTGTAACGAAAGAAAATATGGCGGAAATTAAGCGCCTTTTACCGGATAAGCATGTGGAAGTCGCCATGGGGCTCGAAATGATTGACGACTTTTTGCGGTATGTATGCATAAACAAAGGCTTTTCCTTAAAGCAATTTGATAAGGCCGCCCGCTTGGTGACCCAGGAGCTGAATTTACGTAGCTATGTGTTGCTGAAGCCGCCCTTTATTACGGAACAAGAGGCTATCGAACATGCCGTACAAACGATTGAGCATGCTTTTGAGCTCGGTACGACGACCGTTTCACTGGAAAGCTGTACCGTACAGGATTATACACTTGTGCAATATTTAAGTGACCAGGGCGCCTATAAACCGGCATGGCTCTGGAGCATCGTTGAGGTGGTAAAACGGACGGCGCATTTGGGTAAGATCATCGTCGGTTTGTTCCAATTCTATCCTTCTCCTGTCGGGGTGCCTTACAATTGTCCGCATTGCAGTGATCGAGTAATGGAGGCGTTGAAGGAGTATAATCACACTCTTGATCCGAGCGTTCTGGACCATCTGGATTGCAGCTGCAAGGCTGAATGGAAGAAGGAACTGAATCACGTGCATCCTCCTTTTGAGGAAAGACTGAGCATTTTGAATAGTGAATTAATTAAGTGATTCATTGAGATTATCAACTGGAAGATATGGTAGATTCGTCAGCTCATGAAGGCCTGGAACGGTTGACAGAGAGGGGAGTGTGTATGGACAAAAGTACACATTTGAAAGGCCGGATCATTGAAGAATATTGGATGGAAAAATGGTCTCAAGACCTGCCGAGGGAGTTACTGCCTGCAAGCAGAAGCAAGTCTAACCATCAGCTGGAGGCTCGCAAGGAAACGCTCGAAATGGTTATTCCCAGGGAAACGATTCGTCAATTGGATCAAATGTCGAAGGGCTCGGAATTGGGACGTTTTATTTTGTTCCTGACGGCGCTGTCAGGGCTGGTCTATCGCTATTCGCAGTCAGAGGATATTTGTATCGGCACGACGACGCTTATACAGTCCGAACCCAAGCGGGGAAATGTGCTTTTTCTCAAGCCGCGGGTTCAGGAAAGCCGAACCTGGCGTGAGCTTAACGAAGACATGAAGGCCGAGTTTTCTCGAACGATGAATCATCAGGATGTTTCTGTGCCCCTTCTCTATAACAAATGGACATCTCTTCACGGGAGAGAACTGCAAGAACTGTGGCAACTGGCATGTGTGGATGAGGGATTACAAACGGTGACTGAGGACCTGGATCGGTTCGATCTGATGATCAAGCTTGTACCAAACGAAGAAGGTCGAATGCTGCAACTGGTTTATCGGCCTGAGGTGTATTCGTTGTCCCTAGTCCAATCCTTTGCTGCAAATTTGCTGTATGTTCTGGCTCAATGGCCTGAGAAATCGGCGGTCTCTCTGGAGGATGATGCGGCAAATATGCTGGCTCCACAGCAACGAGAGCTTCTGGTACATGGATTAAACCAGACGGCTGTAGAGCTGCCGGGTGTGACCTTGCTGCATCAATTGTTCGAAGAACAGGTGATGACAACGCCTGAACAAGCTGCTGTGGTCGAGGCAGGGTATCGCATTAGCTATAGAGAGCTAAATGCGAAGGCAAATCAGTTGGCCCGTACTTTACAACGTCACGGAGTGGGATCGGATGATATCGTGGGCATCATGGCTGAGTCGACGACGGAGGTCATCATTGCCATCTTAGCGGTATTAAAGGCTGGAGCGGCGTATTGTCCGATAGATCCGACGTTTCCAGTAGAGCGGGTACAGCAGCTTTTAACGGATAGTCGGATGGAGTTGTTGATCTCACCTCCACAGCATGTGGATACCCATGCTTTTCAAGGAACAGTGCTCGATCTATCCAATCCTGCATTATATGCGGGTGAGCCGTCCAATCTACCGTTTGAGGGTAGACCTGATCATACAGCGTATGTCATATACACATCAGGCTCGACGGGAGCGCCCAAAGGGGTGGTGATAGAGCATCGTCATATTGTCAATCAATTGGCTGGACTGAAACGCATCTATGACTTCCATGAACAGTTGAGACATGTTTTGATGGCTCCGTTCACATTCGATCCCTCTGTGCAGCAGATTTTTTTACCGTTAGCTACAGGCGGGACACTGTATCTGATTCCAAAAGAAGCCAAAACCGATCCAAGCGCCTTTTGGGGACTGGTACGGAAGGAACGGATTAACGTGTTGAATACCGTACCTTCACTGATGGAAGTGCTGTTGGAACAGGTGACAGATATCGAACATCACTTTGCTTTTATCATGGTGGCAGGTGAGGTTTGCAGCGGCGAGCTGGTACAGCAATTACGCGATAAGCTGAACATAGACAAGCTGCTCAACATTTACGGCCCGACGGAAGCGGCTATTAATACAACTCTGTATGAATGCCTGCCTGTAGAGCAGCGAGCAACATTACCCATAGGTAAGCCTCTGCTGAATTATCAGGTATACGTTCTGGATCCACAGCAACGCTTGCTGCCCTTCGGAGCTACTGGAGAGCTGTTCATCGCTGGCGCTGGACTGGCGCGCGGATACTTATACAATCCACGCTTGACGGCAGAACGCTTTGTGCCGAATCCGTTTGGGACCGAAACAGAACGGATGTATAAAACAGGCGATCTGGTGAGATGGCTGTCTGACGGCAATCTGGAGTTTGTCGGCAGGTCCGATGATCAGGTTAAGATCCGGGGGATGCGTGTGGAGCTGGGGGAGATTGAGTCTGTTCTCAGAAGTCATCCGTCCATCAAAGAAGCCGTGGTCATTCCGCATGGATCAGAGGAACGAACCGAGGATCTTGCTGCCTTTTATACCTTGAAAAAATCGGGAGCCAGGCAAGAATCTCCGGTCGGAACGAGCGATGTCCAGTCGTACTTGAAGCAGCATGTACCGGGCTATATGGTCCCGACTCATATCGTCTGCTTGGAGTCCATGCCCGTCACAGTGAACGGCAAGGTGGATAAAAAAGCGTTGCCTCTGCACCAGATTGTAATTACCGAAACCCGTGCATATGTGGCACCACGTAATGAGCTGGAAGAACAGCTGGCGGAGATCTGGAAGAAGCTGCTGGTCGTACCTGTCGTTAGTGTGGAGGAAAGTTTTTTTGAAGCAGGTGGAAATTCGTTGTCTATCGTGCGACTGCAAAGCAGAATCCACCATCTGCTGAAAGTTCAGCTGACGATTCCGCAGCTCTTTACACATCATACGATCGCCATGCAGGCTAAAATCATTCAGTTCGGCGGTGTAGAGCAACCTACCGAAGCCCTTCGCAAAACGGAAACAAAACGACTACATACCCACAGACCTGAGCTTGGAAGCAAGGGGCGAAACGGTGATGTTGCTGTGATTGGCATGGCTTGCCGTTTCCCTATGGCGGACAATTGCGATGACTTCTGGGACAATCTGTGTCGCGAGGTGGATGCCGTCCGCAACATTCCGGCCCATCGGTTACAGGATATTGCTCAGAGTTCAGATGATGTAGTCGGGCAGTCAAGATCGTTGCCGCAAGGGGCATATCTGGATCGAATTGATGGCTTTGATGCATCGTTTTTTCAAATATCCCCTAATGAAGCACGGATGATGGACCCGCAGCAGCGTCTACTGTTGCAGGTTGTATGGGAAGCGATGGTGAATGCGGGATACTCGGAAAAAGAGGTGTATGGCTCGAAGACAGGAGTGTTCGTAGGGACAGGCACACCGCAATATGTGGACCTTATGCCACAGGTAGAGCCTTCCGCAATTCCGGGGAATTTGCAGGCTGTGATTGCCGGACGGATTGCTTATGCCTTCAATTGGACAGGCCCGGCGGAGGTTGTTGATACAGCCTGTTCCTCTTCACTCATCGCCGTGCATCATGCGGTACAGGAGATAACGTCCGGCGGTTGTGAAATGGCTGTAGCTGGTGGTGTCAATCTGTATCTGTCGATGGTGGATGAAAATCTCTTCAATATGGGAATCGCCTCACCTGATGGAAAGACGAAGGCGTACGACGCATCGGCAGATGGTACAGGCGGTGGCGAAGGGGTTGGCGCTGTTGTACTGAAGTCACTGGAGCAGGCGGTGGCTGATGGTGATTATATTTACGCAGTAATCAAAGGAAGCGCAGCTAACTCGGATGGTCGCTCCAACGGGATCACAGCTCCCAATGCGGCAGCGCAGGCTGAAGTGATTGAAGAGGCCTGGAAGCGTGCGGAGATTGATCCGCAGACGGTTTCTTATATCGAAACGCACGGAACAGGCACCAAGCTAGGTGATCCTATTGAAATGGAGGGCATTACACGGGCTTTTGGACGGTATACAGATCGTAAGCAGTTCTGTGCGGTAGGCTCCGTCAAAAGCAATATCGGGCATCTGGATTCAGCGGCAGGGATTGCCGGGTTTATAAAAGCAGTGCTGGCCATCACCAAGCGTGAGATTCCGGCATCCCTTCATTTTAAAGTGCCTAACCCACATATTGATTTTGCAAATTCTCCGGTTTATTTTGCTCGGTCACTTCAGGAATGGACGCCAGACTGCGGAATTCGTCGTGCGGGGGTAAGCTCCTTTGGCTTGAGCGGAACGAACTGCCATGTTGTGCTGGAGGAATATGCGATCCAAAGAGAAGTTCCTTCTCTGGGCGAGGAATATGTATTCACCTTGTCAGCTCGGACTGAACAAGCGCTCTACGCTTATGCCGACAGGTTTGCAGCTTATCTGGGAAATACCAACGAAGCTTTGGCAGACATTTGTTACTGTACCAATATCAGCCGTGGAAACGACACCTGCCGTTTGGCTACCGTCGTCAACTCGCAGGAAGAATTACGGCGTAAGCTCATGCTGTTCGTGGAGCAGAGCGATCATGATGCAGCTTCGGCATTACCGGATCGCGAACGAATATACGTAAATACGACAGCAAAAACAGGGAACAGCCCTGAGCCGTATAGGGTACAGCCTGCGGAATCGCTGGAGCATATGGCAAAGGCGTATATGCAAGGAAGGGAGCTGGAGTGGGAGGACTATTATCACGGACAAAACCGGGTGCGAGTCCCTCTTCCAGGCTACCCGTTTGAAGAGAAGCGCTACTGGGTTGAACCCAAAGTTCAGCAACCACCGCATGTACGAAACAGTGCGGAATTGACCCCTGACACGCAGGAGGAAGCTCCTGACTTCTGGCAGGCTACCGAGGCGGTTTTCCAATTTGGTGAACGGTTATTGGAAGAGAGCGGCTATGCGGTAGTACAGGGCTATAAAAAGGCGGTTGATGAATTTGCGGCCCAGCTTATTATCGGATTATTCAGACAATGGGGGACGCTCACGGAACCCGGAAAAGTATATAAAGAGTCAGAAATGTTGCATACGATAGGGATTACTTCCACATATCAGCGTCTATTTCGGTTCATGCTGCGTTTCGTAGAAGAACAGGGCTACATCTGCATTGACGGTGATAATATCACGCTAACCCTTGAAGGGTTAGCTCCCGATCTGTCGGCCTTATGTAACCAATACGTGGAACAATATCCGGCATTTACGGGAACATTCAAGGTGTTGAAGTATTGTCTGGACGCCTATCCGGCTGTGCTGACCGGGAAAAGGTCACCCCTGAGTGTGCTGTTTCCCGATGGTACATCGCAATTCCTGGCGGGCTTTGCCAATCAGGGACGTACGCTGGGCGATCTGTGTGAGACGATGGCGCTGGACGCATTAAAGCAGCATATTTTAGCGCAAGCGGGAAAACGGCTCCGCATTCTGGAAGTCGGGGCTGGCTCGGGAACGGTGGGCAAGGTTCTTTTCCCAGCCATAGCAAATCGTCAAGTCGAGTATTGCTACACCGATTTGGGCCGGGGCATCATTTTGGAAGCGCAAAAGCAGTTTGCAGCCTACCCGTTTGTTCGATATCAGACTTTTAATATTGAAGAAGATCCTTTGGCACAAGGCTTTGCGCCAGAACAGTTTGATATCATTATTGGCCTGAATGTAGTTCATGCCACGAGCCATTTGCGAACGTCCTTGTCCCAGTTGAAAAAGGTGCTTGCTCCCGGTGGAGCCCTGTTTATGATCGAAAAAGTGCAGAACGAGCCTGCGGAAAATCTCGTCTGGGGCATGACGGAGGGATGGTGGCTGTTCGAGGATCAGGACATACGGAAGGATTCTCCGCTGGTTCCGACGGAAACATGGGGGCAGTTGTTGAAGGAGGAGCGATTCACGGAGGTACGAACCTTTCCTATGCATTTGCCAAACCGTGCCGAGGCTGAAACCGCGCTGATTATCGGTCGAATGAGCGAGCAAGAACAAGTGAGCAGGGTTGAAGATTTAATGTACCGTGTTCTGTGGATTAAAAAAGAACTGAAGAAGACAAGAGAAGGCGTGCTAGCTCAAGGAAACTGGTTAATCTTCCAAGACAAGCTGGGGATTGGTGAGGAACTGGTGCAACGCTTGACGCGCTCCGGTCATCATGTGGTGACTGTAGAGGCTGGGCAAAGGTTTGAAAAACGGAACGATCATCAGTACACCATCCAGCCGGGTGTAGAAGCAGATTATATTCAACTCATGAATGAACTGGGACAACGTAATCAGCGCTTGAACGGTATCGTTCATCTCTGGACCTGCACAGCCACCCCGTCAACCCAAGTGAACATTGAAACAGTGGATGCAGGTTTGGAGTCAGGTGTCTATAGTCTTTATTTTCTGACTAAAGCATTACTTCATCAGGGTCTGCATGAAACGCTGGACTTGCGGGTGGTTTCGAACTTTACCCAGCGGATATCGGACGAGCAACAAGTATCACCTGAAAAAGCGGCGATTCACGGTTTGGTCAAAGTTATTTCTCAGGAGCATCCACAATTGCAATGCTTCGGACTGGATGTCGAAACGCTCCACCACACCAACGAGCAAGTGGCGGATCTGATCATGACCGAGCTGCAAGAAAACAAAACGGATTCATTCGTTGTCATCCGTCAGGAGCGTTACATCCAAGGTATGTCTCGTCTCGAATCGGATACGGTAAGCACTCCAGATAATCGGAATCATCCGGGTATTCCACCCCGGCGTTCCATCACCGTTCGTCCGGGTGCCGTATATATCGTGACTGGAGGCGCAGGGGGATTAGGACTGGAGGTTAGCCGGTATTTATCCGAGCAAGCTCCGATCCATCTAGTCATCCTGAACCGAACGGAGCTGCCGGAAAAATCGCAATGGTCACACATCATAAATGATCCGGTGCAAAGGAAGGCTGATACCGTAATTTACCGTAAGCTTTCGGCCTTTGCAGACATGGAAAAACACGGCTCAAAGGTGCATTATTACGCGGGAGATGTGGCTGATTATAGGCAGATGCAACACATTTTTGACGATGTACAAGCTCGTTATGGCCCCGTTAAGGGAGTTGTTCATTGTGCGGCAGCTAGCGGCGACACCAGTCGTCCGCTGAAGATTCAGAATTTGGGTGATTTTCGCAAGGTGCTTCGCCCCAAAATTCACGGAACGCTGGTATTGGATAAGCTTATGGCGGAACAAGAGACAGATTTCTTTGTTCTATACTCCTCGGTAGCCTCGCTATGGGGCGGAGCTGGCGGTGGAGATTATGCGGCTGCCAATGCGTTTATGGATGCCTTCAGCGCACAGCGTAACATGCAGGGGCAAACGACGCTTGCGATCAACTGGTATGCGTGGGAGGGACTCACTGGACCAGGGTGCATGGACTATATGCCTGTATCAGATGCGCTGGCTGCTTTCCGCATGAGCTTGTCTTATCCGCTGGATCAGGTGGCCATCGGCAAGTTTGATACACAGAAGTTGCGTGAATGGGCGCCGATGATGAAAATTCAGCTTGCGCCGGATATGTTGACGAGTCGACGCCGAGCTGTAGCTAAATCCACCAAGGAAGCAGGAGCTCTGCCATCTGTCGAGCCTAACCGTTTGGTGACAGATGTGAAGGTCAGTCTGAAAGGGAAAACAACAGAGCCTTACACAGAGCTGGAACAGCAGATCGCTCAAATATGGGCAGAGGTGCTGGGATACGAGGAAATTGATGTAGGTCAACATTTTTTTGAAATCGGCGGGGATTCCTTGCTTATTTTGAAAGTGCTGAGTCTTCTGAATGAACGGATTGATCCCGAAGTGGAGGCTGGGGATTTGTTCTCGTACGGTACAGTTGCACAGCTGGCGCAATTTATGGAAAACAGGCATGCCGCCAGCACAAGAGAAGTGACGGACGTAGCACCGCACTTACAGGTCGAAGTTTCCGGCGCGGACGAGGATTTACGAAGCCTGATCAAGCGTGTAAAGGAGGACGCTATTTCAGTGGATGAAGCTATGAAAGGATATGAAAGCATATGAGGGATACGTTTGTTGAAGCCATTTTGCAGCTTGTAGCCAAACAGGAATTATCCGAAGAGCATGCGTATTCTCTGATCAAGCAATATCAGGTTCGGCTCAAAACTGCTTCATCGTCCGCAGCCCACGATGGAATAAACCGCAACAGGGATATAGCCATTATCGGCGTAGCCGGACGGTTCCCGCAAGCAGATAACAAGGAACAATATTGGAGTAATCTGGTCAACGGTTTGAATGGGATACGAACGTTTCCAAGCTCACGTTTGGAGCAGATTCGTCCCTTTTTGGATGAGGAGAATCAAGGGCCATATATGCCGGCAGGCTATTTGGAGGAAGTTGATACGTTTGACGCGGCATTTTTTAATATTCTTCCGGGTGAAGCCAAATACATGGACCCGCAGCAGCGTATGTTCATGGAAACCGGTTATGAGGCCATTGAGGATGCAGGGTATGGTGGTGAACGCATTCGTGGCTCACGAGTGGGGGTATATGTCGGCTATAGTGAAGCGCGATACAAGGAGCTGATCGAAAGCGAGTCGTCCACCGCCTTTGTCGGGAATTTCCCGCCAGTTATCGCAAGCCGTCTCGCTTATGCGCTGAATCTGTCCGGTCCTGCAATGAGTGTAGCCACCGCCTGCTCGTCTTCCCTGGTTGCCTTGCATCTTGCATGTGAGGGATTACGCGCTGGAGATTGCAGCATGGCTTTGGTGGGTGGGGTAGCCATTGGTGCGTTACCCACCAGGATGGAGCCGGGCGGGCTGGGGATTACTTCTCCGCAAGGACAATCACGCAGCTTCGACGCGGATGCCGACGGTACGGGATGGGGCGAAGGTTGTGGTGTTGTTCTGATCAAGCCACTGGAGCAAGCCGAGAGGGATCACGATTATATTTACTCCGTGATTAAAGCAAGTGCCATCAATCAGGATGGTGCCTCCAACGGATTGGCCTCCCCGAATGCCCGAGCTCAGGAAGAAGTGATTGTAGAGGCGTGGAAGCGTGCGGGCATTGACCCTTCCACGATCTCTTACATCGAGGCCCATGGAACGGGGACCAAAATTGGAGATCCGATTGAAATTAAGGGGATTACGAATGCCTTTCGCAGGTATACGCAAAACAGACAATTTTGCGGTATCGGCTCGGTCAAAAGCAATATCGGTCATCTTGATTCCGCTTCAGGCATGGCAGGATTAATCAAAATGATCATGGCTTTACAGCATAAGCAGCTTCCACCCACCCTGCATTTTGCTTATCCTAATCCGTTGATGAACTTGCATAGTTCTCCGGTCTATATCCATACGAAGCTAACCGAATGGCGAAGTGAGGATGGAATTCCGCTGAGGGCAGGTATCAGTTCATGGGGATTAAGCGGTACAAATTGTCACGTGGTACTGGAGGATTATCAGGGAAGCAGGCCCTCCCTTTCTTCGTCCTCCGATCTACCCTGCGGTGGGGAGCGTGTATTTACCCTTTCGGCATACAGTGAGGATTCACTGCGAAGATTGACTGCCCGATATATTGATTTTTTGGAGAATGACGATATTCCGCCTTTGGAAAATATCTGTTACGTCCTGAATACGGGCAGAGAGCATCATGCTTATCGGCTGGCGATTCCGGTCACGGATCGACGCAGCCTTTGGACAAAGCTCAAACAGGCCTATGATGCTTTTGTTCGTCAGGATGGAACAGGGCTGGAGCAGCAGGGGATTTTCTGTTCCATGTGCAGCGAGTCCCTGGTAGAAATGGCGCTGGATACAGATGATGCCCCGATGATTGCCCGGCGATATGTTGCCGGGGAGAACAGGCGCTGGGCGGAGGATTATCCGGCAGGTGGGTGTGTCAAAGTACCCTTGCCTGCATACGCTTGGGAGAAGCAACGATATTGGGTGGAGCCGCCGATCCAACGTAGAAGCAGCAAACGCGATGAACAGGTGTCAGCTTATAGCGAAGCACGCGTTTCCTTTGGTGACGGGTATGTTCCGACGGAAACAGAAGACAGGCTGGCACGTATCTGGGGCCGAATTTTAGGCATTGACGAGCTGTCTGTGGATGCGGATTTCTTCGAACTTGGCGGGGACTCTCTGTTGGCAACAGATCTGATTACTGCCATAAGCCAGGTATTCCATACACGAATTACATTGGTTGATTTGTTTGGGCATCCCTGCATTCGTGAGCTTGCCCAGCTTATTTCAGGTGAAAAAAAATCGGATTACCAGTCCATTGAACCTGTGTCTCCACAAGCATTTTATCCCGTATCCAATGCGCAGCGCCGTCAGTTTATTTTGAAGCAGCTGGCAGAAGGCAATTTGAGTTACAACATGCCCGGAGCGGCTACGATCACGGGACGCTTGGATGTGGAACGCTTTAAAGCTGCTTTTGCTGCGATCATTCGTCGCCATGAATCCTTTCGGACGGTGTTTGATGTTGCGGAGGATGAAATTGTGCAAAGTGTTCTTCCGCAGGCTGAGCTTGCTATATCGCTGGGTGTGGCTCCAAAGGGAGCAGATGTACAAAAGCTGATGGAGGAATTTGTCCAGCCGTTTTCCCTGGGAGAGGCTCCTTTACTTCGGATACGCTTGCTGCGATTAACGGAGGAATGTGATGAAGAGGACAAGCATTTGCTGATGTTTGATATGCATCATATTGTTTCGGATGGCGTTTCCATGGAGATCCTCATTCGGGAATTTACCAGTCTTTATGCCGGGCAGAACCTGCCGCCGCTGCGTATCCAATATAAGGACTATGCGGTATGGCAAAATGCTTTTCTGCAAAGTGAGCAGATGCTGCAACAGGAGCAATTTTGGCTGAGGACGTTAACGGAAGGACTGGAGTCAGGATTGCCTGTTCTGAAAATGCCCAGTGACTATCCCCGGCCGCCTGTGATGACTTTTGAAGGGGGGGTGTACTCGTTCACGATTGACAAAGTGGTCGCTGAACGCTTGCGAGCGATGGGACAGGAGCATGGCGCTACGCTGTATATGACGCTTCTTGCTGTATACAATGTGCTGCTTTATCAATACACAGGGCAGGAGGATGTCATTGTAGGCTCCCTCATTGCTGGCAGACGTTATGCGGGTGTAGAGCATACGATAGGACTTTTTACCAACTACTTGCCTATTCGTAATACTCCAGCGGGTGAGCGGCGCTTTACGGACTTCTTAAAGGAGGTGGCTCATCGCACCATAGCCGCGTATGATCATCAGGATTATCCATTTGAAAAAATGGTGGAGCATCTGGATCAGAAGCGCGATCTTTCACGCAACCCTATTTTTGACACCATGCTTATTTTACATAATCAGGGGATGCAGAAAACCCAATTTACGATGGGAGATTTAACGCTGAACATGGTGGACTGGGCCAAGCACAGTTCAACCATGGATTTAAAGCTCGACATTTTTCAGGGAATGCAAGGGGAACTGAAATGTACCTTTGAGTATTACTCCCGTTTGTTTCACGAACAGACGATCACTGCGCTGGCAGGACATTTGCTCAGCCTGATCGACCAGATTGTGGACCAGCCTGAGCAAGCTTTAGCGGAGTACCGGATTTTTTCACCTGAGGAAGCGGAGAAGATGAAACAGAAACGGCAGGGAAAGGACTCTACTTTTGCGCTTCCTGCGATCTGCCCGGCACCGGAGGCTGAGCAGCACCCTTTGTCTTTTTATCAAAAGCAGATATGGCGACATCGAGGATCAACTAATAATGTGATCGTTCATGCAACGTGGAAAGGCAAGGTGGATCAAACGTTATTTGCCAGAGTGCTGGAAGAACTGCAAGCCGAACACAGCACGCTCAGAACAACCTTTAGGGAAGAGACAGCCGGGCCGACTCAGCAGGTGCAGGCGTGTCTTCCGTTGGATTACAAATTTACAGATGTAATAGAGGGGGATGCAGCTTCTTGGGCGGAACACCGTGTGGCTGTGGAGTATCGGAACCCGTTCGAGTTACGACAAGGTCCGCTGTACCGGATACGCTTGGGTTGTGACAGCAACGAACGATGCCAATTGATCGTCGCCGTTCATCCATTACTAACGGAGTGCCTCGATCTGAAAGGTTGGCTGGAACAACTGTTTATTCGCTATTCCGCTGCTGTTACGGATTCGGCAGTGGATACAGCCCACATATTTCAGTCCATCTCGCAGATTGATTTTACTTATTGGCAACAACGGTTGCTGCAGGAAGGATATTTGGAGCCTCAAAAGGCGTATTGGACTGAGGCACTGCAAAAGCCGCTTCCTCCGATCGGATTGCCGTTCAAACGCGGGGAAGAAGCTTTTGTAACACCCGAGTGGACTTCTATTGAAGTGCCTCTCGCCACAGAGGAGACTGAAGCTCTAAAAGCTTTTGCCTCCAGTCATGAAGGTTCTGTTACGGACGTTCTATTCGCCTGTTATTTCCTGCTGCTGCGGCAATTAACGCATGCGGAGGAGCTTTTGATCTATGTCATGCATCCCGAAGGACATCCAGTTCAGGGCAGCGGAGTACCTTTATGTATCCAGCATCCTGTGCCAGTCAGAGTTTTGATGGAGGGGCTTTCGTCGTTTAATCCTTTGCTAGAAAAAGTGAAGGACAAACATCAAGCTGCGCTTCAAGCTGTTTTATATCCGTTTCATTTGCTGCTGGACCCTAATGAGTTGAAGAGCGGGAGGGAGGGTTCATCACGTTATAACGTCGTCTTTTGCACAGAGGATGGAACGAGATCTTTACCCGAGGGAGGGGAAGTGGGATTGCGTGTATACCCCTCAGAGCCAGCAGCACTGCAACTGTCAGTCGTGAAATCAACAACCGGACTGACCTGTTCCCTGAGGTGGAATACCGCTTTGCTGGAATCTTCCTATGTCCACTCTATGCTGGAAAGGTATCACAAAATAATCAAGACCATTGCTAGTAGTGTGTCCAACCTGTCTAAGGTATCCCATTAACGTGCGGTTCATTCAAAGGAGGCAATTACAAATGGAATTAAGATCATCTATTGAATTTTATGACAATCGGTTTTTAATGTTCGTTCTGGATCAAATGGCTTATGAATTTGAGAAAAACGGCTCCAAAGAGGTCATTCGAATGACCTTGGGAAAATCCGAGCTACCTTTGCATGAGGATATCATTCAGTCGATGAAGGATGCGTTGGACACCTTTGAAAAAAGCTCGCTTGTATTTCCGCCGGGCTTGCCGGAATTAAAGGAAGCGCTCGCGGAGGAATACAAGAAAACATATGATCTGGACATTAACCCTAACAATATCCTGATTAATGTAGGCACCAGCGCCTTATTCCGAAATCTGTTTTATTTGCTGGCAAAAGAGGGGGATGAGGTTCTTTTACCGCGTCCGTACTATTCTCTGTATCATTTTTGCGCCCAATTGGTAGGGGCGAATGTTCGCTACTATGATATCAATTTGGAGACGTTGGCACTGGATCTGGATTCCTTTAAGGAAAATTTCACGGATAAAACCAGAATTGTAGTCATTAATTCGCCTGGTAATCCGCTAGGCAACATCTTAACGAAAGACGAGCTGTATGCCATTGATGAAATTATCAACGGTCAGGCAGTGGTCATTAATGATGAGATTTATGCCAATGTTTGCTTTGATGAACGAAGCACTTCGGTACTGGAGCTGAAGGATACCAAATCAGCCTTTATTACAACGAATGCTTTCTCCAAAGGGTACCGGATGTACAGTCGGCGCGTGGGCTACTGTATCGTTCCTGACGAGCTAGTCACACCGCTCACGGTCATACAGCATCATACATTGCTGACAGCCGACCCTGTCGTGCAATTTGGCGCACTGGAAGCATTGGCACATCCCGAAGAGATTGAGCAGCTGGTCAGCCTGTATAAAGCAAGACGGGATTATACGGTGGAGCGATTCAATGAGGTTCCGCTCGTACGTGCTATCCCTGCACAAGGTAGCTTTTACTTCACACTCGATTGTGAAAAGTACATGGACGAGCACGGCATCGAAACGAGTTTGGAGCTGGCTGAACAAATTATGAGAGCCAAACAAGTGGCGACTGTGCCAGGTTCTGATTTTGGATTGCCGAAAATGCTGCGCCTGTCCTACTCTACAACGCGATACAACGAAGGCATAGATCGCTTAGTGGACTTTTTCACAAACAGCTTGGTAGGTCAATCGGCTGTATCTGCTGCAATTCCGGTTCGGGAGTAGACCCTATGGATCTGGATTTTGATGCATTTGAAATTCTATCGGCAGAAGAGGAACGCGTCATTGCGGAGATGAATCAGACTGCAAAACTTTATGACGATCATGTTACGATTCCTGATTTGTTTGCCCGTCAGGTCGCAATCACACCACAGCAAACCGCTATTTATGAATACGGCTCCTCCATTACGTATGCCCAATTGGAGGAACAAGCGAACCGAATGGCACGCCTGCTGCACGCAGCAGGTGTGCGGCCTAACCAGCGGGTAGCAGTGGTAGCGGAACGGGGAATTGAGCTTTTAGTGGCTGTTTTCGGCGTATTAAAAGCAGGTGCAGCTTACGTGCCTATTGACCCGGACTACCCGAAAAAGCGGATTCAATATATGCTGCGCGACAGTTCTTGCGGTGTGCTGATCACCGAGTCTGCCAAGCTGCAAACGATGCTGGGAGATTTGCCGGAGAGCATGACGACGGTTGTTTGTCTTGACGAAACGAAGATGCGAGCAGATCGTCTGACGGTGTATCAGCGGTCGGATTGGGAGCGCCAGGAGCAGGGCTCATGGGCGTGTCCTGCCGGTGAAAATGATCTTGCGTATTTGATTTACACCTCAGGCTCTACGGGAGATCCCAAAGGAGTCATGATGACGCATAAAGCTGTGCTGAATACGCTCTTTTGGTTGCAGGATACCTTTTGTTTGACCGCAGAAGATGTGATTGCACAGAAGACTTCTGCCAGTTTTACCGATTCGGTATGGGAATTCTTCTGGCCTCTGATATACGGAGCCAAGCTGTCTATATTCAGCTCGGATGCGGTCAAAGATCCTCAACGGCTATATGAACAGCTACGGGATGACAAGATTACCATAACCCAGTTCGTTCCGGCCCAGATGAGTCTCTTTCTGGATGCGGTTCCGACCGAAGAGACGGATCATCCGCTACCGGAACTTAAATGGGTATTCAATGGAGGCGAAGCCTTACTCGTCAATGGGGTGCGGGACTGGTATAGCACATTCCAGCAAGCCAAGATTGCCAACATTTACGGTATGACCGAGTCGGCTATTTATGCAACCTGTTACCTGATTGACGCATCTCCGGCAGAGGGAGAATTGAGCATTCCGTTGGGAAGGCCCCTTGCGAACACGCATGTTTATATTTTGGACAAGGAGGGGCAGTTGTGCCCCTTTGAGGTCAAAGGCGAAATATGCATCGGCGGGATTGGTCTGACGGAGGGGTACTGGAATAAGGCAGAGGCAACTGCCAAGGCTTTTACTCAGCATCCCAAAACAGGAGAAAGGCTATATCGTACAGGTGATTTGGGCCTGTTACGGCCGGATGGCATTCTAGAGTATAGCGGCCGCAAGGATGATCAGGTACAGGTGCGGGGGTATCGCGTAGAACTCAAAGAAGTGGAGCGGGCCGTATCCGTTTTTCCAGGGATCAAGGAAACCGCTGTGATTGCCCAAACGGATGAGTTTGGTGTAACCAATCTCTTATGTTATTTTACTTCGCTGGAAAAAGGGCTCGAAGTGGATGATCTGACAACACACTTGCGTGAAATATTACCTGAGTATATGATTCCGGGATTTTTCATGGAACTGCTGGAGATGCCGTTAACTCCGAACGGGAAGATTGATCGCAAAAATCTGCCACAGCCGGAGGGCCGAGTTCACCGTTCAACCGCATATGTGGCGCCTCGCAATGAAAGAGAGCATATGCTGACGAAAATCTGGGCCGGAATTTTAAATATAAGCCCGGAGGACGTCGGCATCCATGACAGCTTTTTTGAAATCGGCGGCAATTCCATCTCGATTGTTCGGCTTCATCGAAAGATGAAGCACGCACTGGGCAGTGAGGCAACAGTAGCCGAGCTGTTTTCCTATCCTACGATTGCAGCGTATATGAATCACTTTGAAAATCAGTCCAAGGATGACGAGCAGCTGGATCAGGATCTTATGAGTCTGCTCGATCAAATTGAAGATGGCTCACTGGATGTAAGCGAGTCTATACGGGCGCTGGACCATCTGAAGGAGGGATAACATATGAAACGGGTTCAGAAGTATTTGCTAGCTCAGGTTGCTGCAAAACATCTCTCCAAGATAGAAGCTCTGCCGATGCTAAAAGAGCTATTCGAAAATGAGGCCAAAACGGTGAAGGTTGATGATATTGCCGTTGTTGGGATGGCCTGTCGTTTTCCGGGAGCAAATGGAACGGATGAGTTTTGGGATAATCTCGTGAACGGCATGGATGCCGTGAGGGACTTCCCGGAAAGCCGCAAGGCTGATGTGGACCGGCCTATTCGGGACTATTTTAAAGGTAAACGATATGCGCCGGAGATCAAGTATCGCAGAGGAGCTTATTTGGACCATATTGATCGTTTTGATGCGGAATATTTTAACATTACTCCCGCAGAAGCCCGGTGTATGGACCCTTTGCAGCGCATTTTCCTTGAAGTTACCTGGGAAGCACTGGAGGATGCCGGCTATGCCGAAAAGGAATTGTACGGCTCACGAACCGGGGTATACGTAGGGGATACGGATGCCGATTACTTGCAACTGATTCAGAACATGGAGCCGTATGCCTTACCCGGCAATACCATTTCAGTCGTAGCCAGTCGGGTGGCCTACTTGCTGAATCTCGCCAGCGGCAGCCATCTGATTGATACCGCCTGCTCGGCATCTTTGGCTGCTGTGCATCATGCGGTCAAAGGACTGATTACTGGCGATTGTGACATGGCTGTAGCCGGCGGGCTGAACCTGACCCTGTTTCCTGTAGATGAAGGGCTGGTCGATATCGGCATTGCTTCTCCCGACTCTGTTGCGCGCACCTTCGATGCCGCAGCGAATGGGACGGTATGGGGCGAGGGATTCGGGGTCATCGTACTGAAGACGCTGGAAAAGGCTAAAAAGGATCGGGACCATATCTACGCTGTCATTAAAGGCAGCTCCATGAATTCGGACGGAAAGTCCAACGGCATTACCGCGCCAAGTGCCTTGGCTCAGACGGAGCTAATGAAGGAAGCTTGGCGTAATGCGGGTATCTCTCCGGAAACGGTAACCTACATTGAGGCTCACGGTACAGGAACTCGTCTAGGTGACCCAATTGAGATTGAAGGCATTACCAACGCCTTCCGCAGCTACACGGACAAGCGGCATTTTTGTGCCTTGGGCGCGGTGAAAACGAACATAGGTCATCTGGACACCGCAGCCGGTATTGCAGGTCTAATCAAAACAGTGCTGTTATTGCAAAAGAAGGAGATTCCGGCAACCCTCCATTTTAACGAGCCGAATCCGCACATTAATTTCATTGAATCGCCTGTGTATGTGAATACAGAGTTGGTTCCATGGGAGACGGAGGCAGGAGTGCCACGGCGGGCAGGAGTAAGTGCTTTTGGTCTAGCAGGAACTAACTGTCATGTCATATTGGAGGAATATGAGCAGGACGAGCAGAGCCAGTCCGCCAGTGGAGAAAACGTACCGTATGTATTTACGTTGTCTGCCAAGAGTAAAGCTTCCTTTGATGCTTTGGTTGACCGTTATCGTACGTTTTTGGATCGCACGGCTCATGCGCTGCCAGATATTTGTTTTACAAGCAATCAGGGACGGGGGCACTATGCTTATCGGCTTGCGATTGTAGCTACAAGTCTTGAAGAGTTAAGGGAAGGGCTGGAGCGATTTGCAAATGCAGATGAAGCTGCACGTCCAGCTTTAGCGGGAGAGGGGATATATTATACCCGCCTAACGACCCGTGAGGAGAAAAGCTTCAAGGTACAGCCTGACACCAGCCTAGATCGGGTTGTGGATGAATATATGCAAGGTAGCGAGATCAATTGGACAGCTCTGCATGATTTGGATCAAAGACATCGTGTTCCTTTACCTGTATATCCATTTGCAGGCAAGCGACATTGGGTGGATTATATCCCGGAGCATGCGATGGAGCATAAAACAGATTCCCCAGCCTTGAGATCGGTACCGGAGAAGCAGGTTGACCAGTGGTTCTATGAACTGAATTGGGTAGCCAGTCCGTTGACGGCTTCTGCCTCCCAAGAACGGTCGGTTACCAGCAAGTCATGGCTTATTCTGGCGGATGAAGAAGGCGTAGCTGCTTCACTAAGCGAGTTTATGAAGGATCAAGGACTCACACCTATTATCGTAGAGGCTGCATCTGATTATGCTGCCATAGATCCGAGCCATTATCAGATTCGTCCCGGCTATGCGGAGGATTATAACAGGCTGCTTGCAGCCGTGACCGAGGTTGAGACGCGAGGGGGAGCAGAGCTTTCCGGTATCGTCCACTTGTGGACCTGCACCGAAATTCGCAGTCGCATGCGACAACTCGATGATTTGAATGAAAGTCAGGAGCAAGGGGCTTTAAGTCTTTTTTATTTGATGAAGGCTGTTCAGGCAAGCTCGATTCATCGCCTGTTGGAAATCAAAGTCGTCTCGAACTACGCACAGCTGGTCGTAGCGGAGGATACATATGTGTTCCCGGAAAAAGCGCCTCTGTGGGGATTGATGAAGGTCATCTCGCAGGAATATAGTCAGCATCGTTGTAGCTGTATGGATGTAGAAACGATCGGACGTGACAATTCCGACATTGCTCAGGAAATCATGCTGGAATTGGATCGGGACGAAGCAGATCAAAGTTCAGCATGGCGAAGCGGTCAGCGGTATACGCAGCAGCTGGAACGGATGCAGCTTACAGCTCATCCACATCGGAAGATTACAATCCGTGAGGGTGGCGTCTATCTGATTGCCGGGGGAGCCGGTTCAGTTGGACTGGAAACCTGCCGCTATCTTGCCCGGCAGGCGAAGGTTAAGCTCGTGCTGGTGAACCGTACTGTGCTTCCGGACCGGGAAAGCTGGCAGGAACGAGCTGCGGGGCTGGATACCTCTGAAATTACGAAGAAAATCCGTGGACTGTTGGAGATTGAAAAGCTCGGCTCCGAGGTGAGCTACTATGCGGCAGATATCACGGATCTGGATGCAATGAAGAAGGTCGTGGATGATGTGCATGCACGTTATGGCCCGATTCATGGGGTCATGAATGCCGCGATGCATTTGGAGGAAATTCGTCTGGAGCAGATGGATGCAGCGGGGTTCCAGCGAACCATGGGAGCCAAGGTAATAGGAACATGGGTGTTAAACGAGGTGACTAAGGATCAAACGCTGGACTTCTGGATTCTTTTCTCGTCAGTGGCTTCGCAGCTGGGAGGTGTAGGCTTGGGTAGCTACGCTGCTGCAAATGCATTTCTGGATCAGTATGCCCACTATCAGAGCCGTCGTGGCATGGAGATGATGGCGATCAACTGGTCGCATCTGGAGATGGGGGCTACATCGGACGAGCTGATGGATCAACGGATGTTATCTCAGCCGATTTCGTCGGAGGACTATGGCAAGCTGTTTGATCGGCTTTTGCAATATAAACTGACCCAAACGGTCATTGCCAACATTCGCAGCCAGGAGCTGGCTCAAGTGTTGACGCTGCTCAAGGTTCGCTTTTCCCCAGACTTAACAAAGGAAATTACAGAGCAAGCGCAGGGACACAACGATCAAGAGTCTGAAGCCTACAGTCATCTGCTGGAGTCCTATCAAGAGCTGAAGCAGTTCATTACCTCTAATGAGGCACTGAACGATATGATCCAGCGAAATGTGAAGCTGGGTGCTAAATTTGTCTCCTTCGAGGAAGAGCTGTTTCGTACGCTACAGCCCAAGTCGGAGGCTACGGACACTGGAGTGCACATGAACTCTCACATTCAAGTGACCTTGATCGGCCGTGATGGAGATGCGTATTCGAAAACAGAACGGCAGCTAGGTCAGATTTGGGGCGAGGTACTGGGGCATGAGGAAATTAGCATACACCAGGACTTTTTTGAAAATGGAGATTCGCTGATGCTGATGAGTGTCATTGCTAAAATTAAAGACCAGCTGGCCATAGATGTACCGATTCAGGTCTTTTTTCAGGAGCCAACGGTGGCCGGGCTGGGAAGCTGGATAGATGAATCCAATCGTGTCGATTCCGAGGAATCCGATATCATTCCGGTATTACCACGTCATTTTGCTGAGGCTGAACAATAAAGCGGCTTTGTGTTGGGCTAACAGGTGAGGAGTGAAGGAACATGTTATTCTGCGGACTGAAATTAACGCATGATGGTAGTGTGGCCTTGATTGAGGATAACAAGCTTATTTTCAGCTACGAGGTTGAAAAATTCAATAACAACAAACGCTACAGCGAAATTCCTGATTTGGATTTTGTCGAGGAAGTGCTTAACCTGCATGGCTATACCTCGGCAGATGTGGATCGGTTTGTCATCGACGGCTGGGCCGGATTGAAGGAAAGTAAGGTGGACACGCGTTCCCATGGGCAGGAGCTGTCCCTCACGGTTGCACCTTACCGCGAAGTATCGCTTTCAGCCGACGCGCTCCAAGCCTATTCGGGCAGTGGCCTTGCCATTGGTGGAAGAACCTACAACTATACCAGTTATATGCATTCAACCACACATATCGCCAGCACCTATTGCGCAAGTCCTTATGCGGTGACCAAGGAGCCGTCTTACGCGCTTGTGTACGATGGCGGCATGTATCCGCGTTTTTATTACTTTGATCCAGCGAACGGTAAATTAGAAAATCTGGGTCCTCTCTTCATGTACATTGGCAACATTTATTCACTGTTTTCGCTGCACTTTGAGCCATTTCTGCGCGGAGGGCAAGGACCGCGCGTGGATGATCTTTCGGTAGCGGGCAAGGTTATGGCCTACATTGCCAAGGGACAAGTACGTCGAGAGCTGCTCGAACAGTTTGAGCTGACGTATGCACGGCATTTTTCACCCTCGATGGAGTTTAACTGGACGTTTTCTCAGGAAATCAAGCGATATGTAGATGAGCATCATATTCCGCATGCAGACGCCATGGCGTCTTTCCATCAGTATTTGGAGCAGCTTCTCGTAACCTCGCTGGAGGCGAGTGTGACCAAGCATGGACGGAAAACACGAAACTTTTGCTTTATAGGAGGCTGTTCTCTGAATATCAAATGGAACAGTGCGATTCGGGAAAGCGGATTATTTGACGATGTGTTTGTTTCTCCGTTCACCAACGATACAGGTTCGGCTATTGGTGCTGCCTGTTGTGAAATGATTCATCAGACAGGTCATCCTCATTTGAATTGGTCTGTGTACAGCGGACCCATGGTCATTCAAAATGAGCCAGCAGAAGGCTGGAAATCACGTGCTTGCACGGTACCGCAGCTCGCGGAGCTGCTACATACGACAGATGAGCCCGTCGTGGTGCTGCATGATCGGGCGGAGCTGGGACCACGTGCATTGGGCAACCGGAGTATACTGGCAGCTGCCGTTCAGCCGGATATGAAGGACCGCTTGAATGCCATTAAGCAGCGGGAAGACTATCGTCCAGTCTCACCGATCTGTATGGAGGAGCGTGCACCTGCTATTTTTTCACCGGGAACCCGTGATCCGTATATGCTTTTTGATCATATGCTACGTGATGAATGGGTGGAGCGCATTCCTGCGATCCGTCACCTTGATGGAACGGCACGCCTGCAAACGGTGAGCCGCGAGGATAATTCGCTGATTTATGATTTGCTGCATGCGTACGAGCAATTGAGCGGTATTCCGGTGCTGTGCAATACCAGCGCCAATTTGCTGGGCAGCGGCTTTTTCCCGGATGTACGTTCTGCCACCGAATGGAACGGAACCCGGTATGTCTGGTGCAATGAAACGTTATACGAAAAGCAATAGCATTTCCTCGAATAATGTACAGATGGAGGTTTACACATGGGAGAGAAGCAGACCTATGATCTGTCTCATGGGCAGAAACGGTTCTGGGTTCAGTCCCAGCTGGACGCTCAGAGCAGCGCCTTAAATCAGTCGGTAGCCGTTCGAATCAGACAAGCTGTAAATACCTCGTATTTACAGCAGGCCCTCCATACCATCGTTGAAAGACATTTTATGCTTCGTACAGTGTTTACGGTGGTTGAAGGTGTACCGAAGCAAGTGGTGCTGGAGCAATTGCCCTTAAATGTGCCTGTTGTGGACGTATCGGCCACAGGGGGAGAAACAGCGTGGGCAGAGGTACAAAAAGAAATACAGACTGTGATGAATCAGCCTTTTGATCTGGAGCAGAGTCCATTATGGCGTGCACAGATTTACATGCTGGCGGCAAACGACTATGTTTTTCATATTTGTATGCACCACATCATTGAAGATGGTTGGTCCATGGATCTGTTTTTTCAAGAGCTATTTCATATTTATGAGGCGTTGGAGCAAGGGGCAAGCCCCCATTTGCCGCAATTGCCGATTCAGTATATTGATTATGCACATTGGCAAAATCAGCAGGTGCTTGCTGGAAAGCTAAGCTCGCAGGAGCAATACTGGAAAAACCGGCTGGATGGTGAATTGCCAAGCCTTCAATTGCCTTTGGATTTTCCGCGTCCGACCCTGCGAAATGCCCCGGCAGCGGTGGAAAAGGTCATTTTGGATGCGGAATTATGTGCGGGCTTGGAGCGGTTGAATCGCACGCACGGAACCACCATGTTCATGTCGATTGTTGCCAGCCTGAATGTGTTATTGGCGCTGATTACTCAGCAAGAGGATATTATGCTCGGGACTCCTGTGGCGGGACGGAATCAAAAGCAGGTTCGTAACCTGATCGGCTTTTTCGTTAATACTCTCGTGCTGCGAAATCGACTTACCCGGGACATTACGTTTTCCCAATTGTTACAGCAAGTTAAAGAGGAGTGCGCAGGGGCATACGCCCATCAGGACTATCCTTTTGACAAGCTGTTGCAGGTATTGAACCGTCCGCGTTCTCTAAATCGTGCCCCGCTGTTTGACGTTCTGATTAATTTTGCAGCCGGCTCCAAAAAAGAGGAGAGCTTCGGGGGAATCCCGATGGAAAGAATCAAGCTGGGAAATGGGGCTGACGCGAACGAATTTGACCTGACCGTAATTGTGGAGTCCGTAAATGACGAATTGGTCATATCGCTTAGCTATGGAACAGATTTATTTACCGCCTCAACGATATCCAGAATTGGGGTGTATTTTCGCAATATTATAGCGAGCGCCATTCAGAACCCGGAGCAGCCTGTGTGGAAAATGGACTACAGGGGGGCAGAGGAACGGGCGGTTATTCATCGTGTTAACGATACGCAAAAGTCTTATCCGGCTGGAGTCACGATTACGTCCCGTATTCAGGAGCAGACCGTCCGTACTCCCGATGCAGTGGGGGTTGTGGACGGCGACAAGGCTGTGACCTATAAGGAGCTGCACCTTCGCTCCAACCAATTGGGACAGCTTTTCAGTCATTACGGAGTTCGTCCGAATTCGCTGGTTGCCCTTATGGGGGATAGGAATGTGCCGTTGCTTACCGCCATTTTAGGGATTATGAAGGCCGGCGGTGCCTATGTCCCGATTGATCCCGATTACCCGCAGGCCCGAATCCAGTATATGCTTGACGACAGCTCCTGCCGCGTGCTTGTTACGGATTCACGTTATTTCCAGCGTACGCTAGATCATTTGCCAGACTGCATTGAAACGGTTATTTGTCTGGATGAAACGGTATGGGGAGAGGCGGAATGGATCGTTAGACTGCGCGAGATGCGAGGGGACGAGTCTTATTTTATTCCAGTTAAAGCCCAAGGGATATCTACGGATAATCTGAGTCTGCAAAATACCCCTAATGAAAATGACCTGGCGTATATTATGTACACGTCTGGCTCCACAGGTCAGCCCAAAGGGGTAATGATGACCCATATAGCTGTGCTGAATACGTTATTTTGGTTGCAGGATGCCTTTGCTCTGGGAGCAGAGGATGTCATTGCGCAGAAAACGTCTACCAGCTTCACGGACTCGGTGTGGGAATGGTTCTGGCCGTTGATGGAGGGAGCCCGATTAACAATTGTTCCTACGGATATTGTACAGGACCCTGCACAGCTCTACCCATTTATGAAGCGGGAAAAAGTGACGGTTACCCAATTCGTTCCTGCGCTTATGAATGTTTTTTTAAGTGCCGTACGAAATGCGGGAGAATCTCATCCGTTGCCTCATCTAAAATGGATTTTTAACGGAGGCGAAGCGCTTCCGGTGAACATCGTGCAGGAGTGGTACACTCTTTTTCACACAGCGAAAATCGCCAATCTATACGGCATGACCGAATCAGCCATCTATGCAACCCAGCATATCATTCAGCACAAGCCGGATGCGGGAACATTACGTATTCCTTTGGGGCTGCCGATTGCCAATACTCATGTGTATGTGCTGGATCAGGAAGGACAGCTTGCCGGATTCCATGTGCAAGGCGAGATTTGTATCGGCGGGACAGGACTGGCGAGCGGATATTGGGCCAAGCCGGAATTGACGGCCAAGGCCTTTACTACGCATCCGTTGAGCGGAGAAAGGCTTTATCGAACGGGAGACTTGGGCTGTCAGACCCCGGACGGGCAATTTCAGTATCTTGGGCGGAAGGACGACCAGGTTCAGGTGCGCGGATTTCGCGTTGAAATGAAGGAGGTTGAGCAGGCGCTGGTCAGTCTTCCATCTATTCGTGAGGCAGCGGTGGTTGCACATAGGGAGGAATCGGGATTAACCGGACTGATCGGCTATTACACCTTGCAGTCGTCTGAAATGACATCAGAAGGGGTGCGCCAGCATTTAAAAGAACGGCTTCCCGACTATATGGTTCCCGGTCTGCTGGTGCCGCTCGATGCCATGCCCTTGACCCCACACGGTAAAATCGATCGCAAGCACATGCCAAAGCCTGACGGAAGAAGTGTGGTAGGAACGGAATATGTTCCTCCAGGTAACGATATGGAGCAAGAGCTGTCCACCATTTGGGCAGAAATTTTGGATATAGCGCAGGTAGGCGTACAGGACCCCTTCTTTGCGTTGGGTGGACATTCACTGAAGATGGCAAAAATGATTTACCGGATTCAGGAGCGCCTGCAGGTGAAAGTGACGTTCAAAGAGCTTTTCGACCATCAAACCATTCGTGAGCTGGCCCATTTGCTTCGTCAAAAGACCTCTGTTCATGCAGCTTCTATCGAACCGTTGCCTGAGCAGGAGTATTATCCGGTTTCCGCCGCGCAAAGACGATTATTTGTTTTGCATCAATGGGAAGGGGAAAGCTTGAGCAATCATGTGTTCAATGCATGGCATTTAACAGGCAACATCCAGCGAACGCAGCTTGAGCGTCTGTTTCAAGCCTTACTGCTCCGGCATGAGTTATTCCGAACGGGCTTTACCCTGCTGGAGGGTGAGGTGGTACAGCGGATTCATTCGGACGTAGCCTGGAAAATGGAATACGCCGAAGGGACGGCGGCCGATATGCCGCAGATTCAGCAATCATTTTTGCGTCCCTTTGATTTGCAGCAGCCACCGCTTTTACGGGTCATGCTGGTTCGATTAGCGGAGCAGAGCCATGTTCTGCTGCTGGATGTGCATCATATTATTTTTGATGGAATTTCTGCGACCGTGCTTATGGATGAGTTCATCTCCTTAATGGAAGGAAGCGCTCTGGAAAAACCGCATATTCAGTATAAAGATTTTGTCGCCTGGCAGCATATACAGCTCAGCGGGGAACCTCTGAAGGAACAGGAAGCGTTCTGGCTGAAGCTGTTCGACGAACAGCACACCGGAAAGGATATTCCGCTTCTGAAGCTGCCGGGAGACTACCCAAGACCAAGGCAACGGAGCTTTGCCGGGGGCTCGCTGGAATTTAGTCTATCGTCAGACTGTGCAACAGGCTTGCGGAAGCTGGCCACGGAGAGTGGTGCCACGTTATTCATGGTTTTGCTTGCGGCATATAATGTATTTTTGTCCCGCTACAGTGGGCAGGAGGACATCGTGGTGGGTACGCCAGTAGCCGGAAGATCGCATGTTCAGCTGGAGCGGATGCTCGGTATGTTCGTAAATACACTTGCGTTGCGGAATACTCCCGTACAGGAGAAGACCTTCCGGCAGTTTCTAGGCGAGGTCAAGGACAACACATTAAATGCCTTTGAGCATCAGGATTATCCCTTTGATATGCTCGTCAATCGCTTGCATCTCCAGCGGGATTTGAGTCGTAATCCGCTGTTTGACACGATGCTTCGGCTGCAAAATTTCATGGATGGCAGCAGGGAAGTGCCGGGCTTACAGGTGAAGCCTTATCCGTTGGAAAGCTCTTTTGCTTCCTTTGATCTGATGCTGACCGTGGTTGAAATGCCGACGGCTAACGGTGAAGATCATCGGCATAATGGGCTGCATTGCACCTTTGAGTATAGCGCGGAGCTGTTCCGCGAGCAGACGGTCCGCCAGATGGCGCAGCATTTCATCGAGCTGACGGCTCAGCTCGCATTACAGCCGGACCGCCCTCTGTATGCAGCCGGCCTGCTGACTCCTGCGGAGCAATCACGCATCCTTGTCGCCCGCAATGCGACTGAGCTTGCGCTATCGGCTGACAAGCTGATGCATCAGCTGTTCGAAGAACAGGCTGCACGGATGCCGGACGCCATAGCGGTAGAGTGTGGGAGCCAGCGTGTGACCTATGGCGAGCTGGATGTCCTGTCCAACCGGGTGGCGAGAACATTGCGCAGCAAGGGTGCAGACGTGAATACGGTGGTCGCCTTGCTGCTGGAACGGTCGGTAGATTTGCTGACGGCGATGCTCGGCATTTTAAAAGCAGGCGCTGCCTACCTGCCGATCGACCCCGCTTATCCTGCGGCGCGTATCTCCTACATGCTGGAAGAGAGTGAAGCGCAATGGCTTGTGAGTCAGGACATATTGCTGGATGGACTGGATTTTAAAGGTGAAGTCATTTCATTAAATGACGAGAATATACACCAACAGGATGGAAGAAAACTGGAAATCATACAGCCGGGACCCCGTGATTTGGCGTATATGATTTTCACCTCAGGCTCGACGGGGAATCCGAAAGGCGTGATGATTCGCCAGGAAGCCATCGTCAACCTGATCTACGGGATTACCGAGCGTATACCGTTTTTTGCAGGACAGACCTTCTTTTCGGTTACGACTGCCGCATTTGATATTTTTGTATTGGAAACGCTGCTGCCTTTGGCAAAGGGGCTGCGGGTGGTGTTGTCTACGGGAGAAGAGCAGGCAAATGCTGAGCTGCTGTTGCAGGCTATTCGCCGAACAGGTCCACATTTGCTGCAAATGACGCCCTCGCGGCTTCAGCTTTTGCTTATGCACCCTGAGGCAAAAGAGAGTATGCACACGTTGCAGGTCGTGATGGTGGGAGGCGAGGCTTTACCAGAGTCATTGCTTCGTCAGACGCAGGAAGTGACCGCTGCGCGCATTTTTAACATGTACGGCCCAACTGAAACTACGGTCTGGTCAACCGTGCAGGAGCTTACCCGGCGCGAGCAAGTGACAGTGGGTACGCCGATAGCGAACACGCAAGTATATATTCTGGACGGGCAGCTTCAGCCTGTACCGGATCTTGTAGCGGGTGATCTATGGATTGGAGGCAAGGGACTTGCAACCGGTTATGACAAGCGTCCCGACCTGACAGCGGAGAAGTTCAAGGCCAATCCGTTTCGCTCCGGCGAGCGAATGTTTAAGACCGGAGATTTGGCACGGTGGCTGCCTAACGGAGAGATTGAAGTATTAGGCCGGATGGACGATCAGATCAAGGTCCGTGGCTATCGGGTGGAGCTGGGGGAAATTGAGCAGGCGCTGCTGGCTCATCCTGCCATTCGGGAAGCTGTGGTGGTGCAGGACCGATCAGACGATCAGGAGCACCGCACCCTTTGTGCCTATTGGGTAGGGCAGCAGACCTTATCCGTGAGCGAGCTGCGTAATCATCTGCTTGTCCGACTGCCAGAATATATGATTCCGTCGCATTTTATTAGCATGTCGGAGATGCCATTAACGCCGAACGGAAAAATAAGCCGTCGCATGCTGCCCAAGCCGGATCATAGCCGTCCTCTGCTTGAAGTGGAATATAAGGTACCTGCTACCGAGGTGGAAATGCAGGTCAGCCGCATTTGGGAAGAGGTGCTGCACAGAAGCGGGCTTGGCATCCACGACAATTTCTTTGAGCTGGGGGGGAATTCGGTTTTGCTCATTCAAATGAATGCTCGTCTCCAGCAAATGTATCCAGGCCAAATCAGCGTTGCAGATTGCTTTGCCTATCCGACGATTGCGAGACTTTCCGGTTTTCTGGAGCAGCAGCAAGGAAATCAAGTATGGACGGATACGGAACAGGAGCGATATGAGCGTCAGGAGCAATACTGGCGTCTTTATTTGGCTGACCCGCTACCTTTTATTCCGTGGAGTAAGGCGATGCGGACAGATGGAGGGGCAGACGGTCAGGCTACGTTCACCTTCACTTTACCTGCGGACCTGCTGAGCGTGTTACAGAAGGCTGTCGGGAGTCAGGACTTTGCCCTGACAGACCTGTTGCTAGCCGTTTGTGCGTATGTGTTGTCGCAAATGACCGGTCAGTCCGAGCTGGTATTGCCCATCGGTGAAGGACTCGCGATACCACATAAGCAGCTCATACACCACGGACAGTCCTCTTTTTCCGCATCACAATTAACAGGGGAGAGCTTATACCCGCTGCGTGTACGATTGACGGAAAATGATGATTTTAGCGCCCTGTGCATAGAGGTTGCCCGTCACCGACAAAAGGCGAAAGAGACCGATCTTTATCCGATCTCCGTGATGTCGCCCAATGGGACAGGAGACGGCGGTTCATCTGCTTTTTTCCCTTGTGTGCTTCTGAATCATACCCCGGCGGGACATGAGATGACCCGACAATATGACTGGGTGCTTCATATGGATGTGCGCGCGGAGCAGGTACGGTTCCTATGCGAATATCAAGCTGGAAAACTGAAGAAGACTTGGGCGGAACAGATGATGAAGGCCTACGTCCACGTCCTGCACAAGATTGCTGACCTACTATAAGGAGGATGGAACGATGAAAAAATTAGGATTTTTATTTCCAGGGCAAGGCTCTCAATATGTAGGCATGGGTCAAAGCTTATACGATGAATATTCAGTAGCAAGAGAAACCTTTGAAGAGGCTGAGGATGCGCTGGGGCTTGATCTAAAAACGCTTTGCTTTACAGGTTCCATGGATGAGCTGACGCTGACCTCCAATGCGCAGCCAGCCATTTTGACCGTGAGTATTGCAGCCTTGCGTGTACTGATGCAGGAATTGAAGCTTGCTCCATCTCTGGTAGCAGGTCACAGTCTGGGAGAATTCTCGGCATTGGTCAGTACAGGGGCGCTTGCTTTTGCAGATGCGGTGAACATAGTACGTCAGCGGGGCATTCTGATGCAGGAAGCCGTTGCTCCCGGTACAGGGGCGATGCTGGCGGTAGTCGGGAGTCATGAGCGCGAGGTGGATGAGGTGTGTCAGCAAGCGTCGACAGCCGGCGCATCGGTCGGCATTGCCAATTATAATTCCTCCGAGCAGTTGGTCATTTCCGGTCATACTCCCGCACTGGAGAAGGCGGAGGAGGAGCTGAACCGCAGAGGAATCAAAACGATTCGCCTCAAGGTGGGCTTTCCGTTTCATACGAATTTAATGCGGAGCGCTGCGGGCAAATTTCGGGACGAGCTGGAAAAATATGATTATGGCCGTTTTCAATGGCCTGTGCTCTCTAATGTTACAGCGACACCTTATGCGGATCACCGTTATATCGTGTCTAACCTGACGTCTCAGATGGCACGCCCTGTGCAATGGCACAAAAGCGTTCAATACATGCTGAATCAGGGTGTGAATCATTTTATCGAAATCGGTCCTAAAACCGTATTAAAAAATCTAATGACAGGTATCACCTCAACGGCTCATTCCTTTGCTTTTGAGCATCCCTCCGGTCTGGACTCGCTGCGGAATGCTGATATGGAGAGCAAGCCAGACGGTTTGGGGCTAGTGACCTCCTGCATCGCGATTGCGGTTTCAACCCAGAACCGGAACTGGAACAACGAGGAGTATGAGCAGGGTGTGGTCGTTCCATATAAAGCATTGCAAAATCTGCGTGAGCAATTGATCGCGACCGGAACAGAACCCACGGTGGAGCAAATGCAGCAAGCGCTGGACAAGCTGAAATCCATTTTCGTAACCAAATTAACACCCACGGAGCTGCGGGCTGAACGGTTTGAGCAGATTTTCAGCAATACGCATACACGCGAATTGTTTCCCGCGTTTCAGGTCAGCTAATCGCAGCGAACATGAGGAACGGAAGGGAGTACGAGGATGACAAAAACAGGATTCAATCTGGCGGCTCTTCAATTCAATGAACAGGATTTTTTGGAGGCGGGTCCGATCGCGGTTAATGAGCTACGAGATTCGGATATTGCAGTCATCGGAATTAGCTGTAAAATTGCCGGAAGTCAAAATGCAGCTCAGTTTTGGGAGCTGCTGCGGGCGGGGCAGGACGCCATACGTCCTTTTCCTGCCCGACGAAAAAAGGAGCTGGAGAGCCTCTTCCAAGCCGGGCTGCTGAATGAGCAAACGGCGTTAAATGAAGGCGGATTTCTGGAGGAAATTGATAAGTTTGACTATCCCTTTTTTCAAATTTCTCCGGGTGAAGCGCGATTAATGGACCCAAACCAGCGGCTGTTTTTGGAGTCTGCCTGGGCGGCGGCTGAAGATGCGGGGTACGGCGGTAAAAGGCTTTCCGGCAGTCGGACAGGAGTTTATGTCGGCTACAGCAGTGATTTTGGTGAGGAATATAAGCGGTTTATAGCAGAGATGGCTCCTTCCTCCGCCTCCTCAGCGATTCCGGGTAATATCCATTCCATGATTGCCAGTCGGATCGCCTATCTGCTCGATTTAAAAGGGCCTAGTCTGTTGGTGGATACCGCATGCTCCTCATCTTTGGTGGCCATTCACCTGGCCTGTCGGGATTTGCGGCACGGCGATTGTGATACGGCGATTGCCGGCGGGGTGAAGGTCACACTCGTACCCGTCAAAGAAGGAAAGGGCGGGGGGCTGGGTGTAGGCTCCTCGGATGACCGGACGAGAACGTTCGATAGCGTTTCAGATGGCACAGGTGGAGGAGAAGGTGTAGCCGCTGTTCTGCTCAAACCCTTGAAGCGGGCCATTCAGGACCAGGACCATATTTATGCTGTCATTAAAGGCAGTGCTGTGAACAATGACGGGACTTCAGCCGGGATTACGGCTCCCAATTCGCTGGCAGGAGAGGATGTCATTGTACGGGCCTGGAAGGATGCTGGGATTGACCCGGATACCATTACATATATTGAAGCTCATGGGACAGGCACCAAGCTGGGTGATCCAGTGGAGATTGATGGTATACGGAGAGCCTTTCGGCAGTATACCGACCGGAATCAATTTTGTGCCATAGGCTCGGTCAAAACCAATGTAGGTCACCTGGATAACAGTGCGGGAATCACGGGCTTTTTAAAGGCAGTGCTCGCTTTGGAGCATGCAGAAATTCCGGCGAGCCTACATTTTACCTGCCCAAACCCGGATATTAGCTTTATTGATTCGCCTGTATATGTGAATGACAAGCTGCAGCCTTGGCCCAAGGAGGATTTTCCGCGACGCTGCGGAGTCAGTTCCTTCGGGCTCAGCGGTACGAACTGCCATGTCGTTCTGGAAGAGGCCCCGGTGTGGGCTGAAATGCAGGATGGTGGCCAGTTGGAGCAGGAAACACCGGAAACGGTTCAGCTTTTTACGTTATCTGCTAAAAATGAAACAGTGCTTGCAGCCTATGTGAAGCAATATCAGCAATATGTCATGGAACCCAAAACCTATCCGTTACGCGATCTTTGTTATACCGCCAATACCGGACGAGGGCAGTACGGCTTTCGTCTAGCGATTTTGTGCCGGGATTGGGATGATCTAGGAGCAAAGCTGACTCAAATTCAGACCTCAGGCTTCAGCGGACAAGCGAAACAAGAAGAGTTCATACTGGGTGTGTATTTTGGATGTCATAAGGTTGTATCTGCACAGAAGGAAAAAGAAGCAGGGGAGCTTACGCTGGAGGAATCCAGAAGACTGACAGCATCAGCCAAAGAGAAACTGACCCAGTCTTCATTCGAGTTCGATACGCTGGATTCTCTGTGCCGTATGTATGTTGAGGGAGCAGATGTGGAATGGGAGAGCTTGTATGAAGGCAAAGCGTGCCACAGACGAAGCCTTCCCACCTATCCTTTTGAGCCTAAGCGATGCTGGGTGGAGGTAGAGGAGAAGGCAGTCGTTTCTCAGGCTTCCCATGTTCGAAAATTCACAGAGATGGAAACAACACATCCGCTTTTGGACTATTGTTTGGCAGAAACCGAGGATCAGGATATTTACCTGACCCGTTTCTCTGTTGGGCGTCATTGGGTACTAAGCGAGCATAAGATTATGGAAAACTGTATTGTACCAGGAACCACTTATCTGGAAATGGTTAGGGCAGGGTTGGAAAAATACAAGCGTCCAGGCAAGGTGCTGGAGCTATATGATATCCAGTTTATTTCTCCGCTCATCGTGGATGCAGAGGAAGAAAGAGAAGTACACACCGTTTTGCAACGGGAGGGTGAGACGTTTTCGTTTAAGGTATTAAGCCGGACGGGACCCTCAGTTCAGCCGTGGGAGCAGAATTGGGTAAGGCATGCACAGGGGCGCGCGGTATTTGTAAAGGCAGCCCATCCTGTTATGAGTCTGGGCGATATTCGGACTGAGTGCAACGATCAGGAAGTAGTAGTCGGTGAGAATCATGCCGAAGCTGCTGCTGCATTTTCATTCGGGCCGCGGTGGGAGACGCTACGGACGATTGCAATTGGAACAGATCAAGTGTTGGCTAAGCTGGAGCTGCCCGCAGCCTATCAAATGGATGTAAGTCAATACGTGCTGCATCCCGCTTTGTTGGATGTGGCCGTCGGGGTAGCAAGCCAGAGTTTAGGAAATGGCCTGTTTCTGCCATTTTCATATCACAAGTTGCGCATTTACGACTCCCTTCCACGGCTTTGCTACAGCTATCTGCGCAAAAAAAGCAAGGTCAGGGAAAGTGGAGAAATTTTAACGGTAGATGTGCTCATTCTGGGTGCCGAAGGTCAGGTACTGGTAGAAATTGAAGATTATGCAGTCAAACGTGTACACGAGGCGGATCTTAAACGAACCCGCTATACAGAACATCATAAATATCATCAGATTGTATGGAAAAAGCAAGAACAAGCACCCTCCGAGTATGAAGAAGATACAGTAACCCGGACCGCAAATGATTCAGTGTTATCCACACCGCTGGAAACGATTTTATTATTCACTGATAACCGTCCGATCGGTGTAACGCTACGTGGATTGTTAGCGCACGAAGGGTATGATGTGGTTGAAGTGAAGCGAGGAGTCACCTTTACTAAAATGTCAGACCATGCTTACTTCTCTACGGGTTCCGAGGAAGATCATAGACGCTTGTTGACAGAGATGCGATGTCAGAATGCTAAGAAACTGATATACCTCTGGAACGGGCAGTCTATGGTTCAGCTATTTCATCTGGCTAAGGCAATCGCAGAGACCAAGTCAGCTGTTAAGGAACTGACGGTGATCGCTGAGCAGGCTTATAAAGTGAATGAATTGGAAAATGAATTAAAACCAGAACATGCGGGCTTGTTTGGGCTGGCCCGTGTCATCGGTCAGGAATACCCTGATCTGAGCTGCCGTTGCCTCGATATAGATACAAGCACCCAGCCTTCAGAACTCATTCATTCCCTACGGCACGATGTTGATATATTTCTGGTCGCTTGGCGTAACGGCGAACGTTATGTAGAGCAGATTGAACCTGTGGATCTGACGGAAAGCGAAGTTGACCCGATTACGATCAGACCGCAGGGAACCTATGTCATAACTGGGGGTACTGGCGGGCTGGGATTGGCAATCGGTAAATGGCTTGCTTCTAAAGGTCAGGTCACACTGGGATTGATAGGTCGCAAGCCTTTGCCACCCAAGGAGCAATGGGAGGCCATTGCAAACGCTGATTCGAACGGAAGCCGTAACGTAAGACAGAACTTAAAGCCAGATATGAATACAAGGATGCTGAATATGGTTACCGCCTTACTGGAATTGGAGCAGCAGGGAGCGCAGGTAGAATATTATGCTGTCGATGTAGCTGACGAGACCGCTATGAAGCAAGCCTTGAATGAACTTCGCCACAAGTATGGGGCTATTCACGGTATCATCCATGCTGCGGGTGTGGCTGGAGACGGTTTTATGGCTCTCAAGAGCCAGGACCGCTTTACCGAGGTACTGGCTCCGAAGGTAACAGGCACACATGTGCTTGACCGAATCACCGCTGCGGATACACTGGACTTTTTTATTCTTTTTTCATCTGTGACTTCACTGATGGGTGGACCAGGCCAAAGCGACTACACGGCAGCCAACGCCTATCTGGATGCCTTTGCCGAGTGGCGGAATCACTCTGGCCGACGTACGCTTGCCATCAACTGGGCTCCTTGGCAGGAAGTTGGGATGGCTTTTGAGCATGAGGTTGATTTCCAAGAGAGCTTATTTCAGGCTCTGTCCACACAAGAGGGACTGGCCGCTCTTGAACAATTATTGCTTCATCCCGTTCCGCGTGTCATTGTGGGTGGCTTGAATTACGCTCAGGTGGCCGCGCTGGATTCCGCTGCCATTCCTTTCGGATTTTCTCATGAAATGCGGGCTATTCTGGACCGTCATCGTCGGCTTCTGCATGACCATGCGGTCACGTCATCTGCTGCCGTGCGCCGTCCTGTGCAGTTGCGTGGTCGGGCAACAGAACAATATAGCTCATCTGAAAAGGTGATCGCAAGCATATGGGCGGAAGTGCTGGGGCTTGATGAGCTGAACATCTATGACAGTTTTTATGAGCTGGGAGGAGACTCCCTGATTGCTAGTAAAATGGTGGGACAGATGAATCAAAGCTTGTCCAAAAAAGTGGATATGAGCGATATCTTCAACTATATGACGGTCAGCGAATTAGCCCTGTATACGGATGGAGAAGCGAAGCAGCCTCTTCTGACGGAAACGGAGCTGCCTGCATCCCAATCAGCTGACAAAAATCTGATCATTCATCCGGTGGAACAACGTGAGGTGTACCCAGCTTCCTCGACGCAGCGTCGATTTTATATGATGCGTCAAATGGCAGGACATAGCACCTTGAACAATCTATGCAGTGCGATGACCATCATTGGTAATCTGGATCATCATCGGTTGGAGAAAGCCATATATGCGGTAATTCGTCGTCATAGCTCGCTGCGCACCGCTTTTGAGTTGCGGGATAACGAACTGGTACAGAGAGTGTACCCGGAGGTAGATTTTTCACTGGAATATAGCGAAGGGGACGGGCGCGAGCTGGAAGCGTATGTGGATGAATTTATCCGTCCCTTTGACCTGAATCGTGCGCCGCTGTTAAAGGCGAAGCTGATCCGGCTGAAGGACGATTCCCACCTCTTTCTGTGCGATGTTGACCATATTGCAGCCGATGGAGCCTCGATTGGTATTTTATTAAGTGAAATGATACAGGGCTATTCTGGACAGGATCTACCGCAACTGCCTATGCAATATACCGATTTTACATTGTGGCAAAATCAGCGTCTGGACAGTGCCGAAATGAAAAAGCAGGAGGCATACTGGCTGGACGTATTTAAGGGGACGCTGCCTGTACTTGATTTGCCTACAGATGAGCCGCGGGCAGCGCAAATGAGCAATGCCGGGGATGTCTATACATTTGATCTGAGTGAGGAATTAACAGCTTTGGCTAAAAAAACAGCGGTACAGCATGGGGTTACGCTCTTTATGCTTCTGTACGCTGTCTATAGCACTTTATTGGCCAAATATGCGAATCAGGAAGAGATCATTATTGGCATTCCAAGCGCAGGTCGCCAGTCGGAAGAGGTCCAGCACATGATTGGGCTGTTCATCAATACGCTGGCCCTACGAACTGCGCCAGCTGAAGATAAGCCTTTCGCAGCATATTTGCAGGAGGTTAAGAAGCACGCGCTTGAAGCCTATAAGCATGAGGATTATCCCTTTGAAATGCTGCTGAATCAGCTTGACGTACCGAGAGACCGGAGCCGGAACCCACTTTTTGATGTTCAGTTTATTTCCCAGAACTTTCGGGGGGAGCCGATGAGCATCAACGGGCTTCGCTTTACTCCGTTGGAAGCTAAGATGGAGGCTGTCCAAGTCGATCTGACAGTCATATGGGTTGAAAATGAAGGCAAGCTGCGTTTTCACTTTGAGTATGCGACCCAACTGTTCAAGGGAGAGACCATACGTCGGCTTGCGAGCTATTACAAGAATCTTTTACAAGAAGTTTGTGCTGATGCTTCGCGGCCGATTGGCCTCATTTCCATGAATCAGGCGGAAGAACAGCAGCGAACCCTGTACGAGTGGAATGAAACCCGGGTGAATTACCCACAGGAAAAGCTGGTTCACCAGTGGTTTGAAGAGCAGGCTGAACAGCATCCTGAGCGGATTGCTGCCGTCTACGGAGAGCATTCGCTGACTTACAGCCAATTGAATATCAGAGCTAATCAGCTTGCCCGGCACTTGCTAACTTATCATTTGGTACCGGACCAAGCTGTCGGTATCCTGGTTCCCCGTTCGCTGGATATGCTGACCAGCATGCTTGCCGTACTCAAAGCAGGAGCAGCCTATGTCCCTATGGACCCGGAACATCCGACGGAGCGGGTGGCCTACATGCTGGAGGACAGCGGCGTGTCTCTGCTCCTAACTTCTACGGACACCGTCAGCATCGACACGCTTCGTTTTACAGGGTCTGTCATGGATGTAAGTGATCCGGCCTTGTACAGCGTAGATGCTGATAATCTAGCTTTTGCACTTGCAGGTAAGGAGTCTCTGGCATCTCACCATTTGGCTTATATTTTGTACACGTCAGGATCATCCGGTAAGCCCAAAGGAGTCATGGTTGAGCATAGAAATGTAACGAATTACATCACGGCTTTCCAGCATGAGTTCCATCTAACGGCTGAGGACGTAGTGCTCCAGCAGGCAGCCATTACCTTTGATGCATCCGTGGAGGAAATATACCCTACATTGGCAGCAGGGGGAACGCTGGCTATGGTTTCACGGGATGAACTGAAGGACATCCAATGGCTGAACCAATTCATTCGCCAGCAGCAAGTGACCGTGGTCAGTGCCTCGCCGTTTATTTTAAATGAGCTAAATCAACTGTCCCCTTTCCCGCATATTCGCACTTATATTAGCGGGGGGGATGTGCTGAAAAGTGAATATGTCACCCAGTTGTTGCGCTCGGCAAAGGTCTACAATACGTACGGACCAACAGAAGCGACCGTCTGTGCTACCTATTATTGTGTGCCGGATATTCCAGCTGTCCATCCATTGCCTGTCGGACGGCCTGTAGCCAATGCTGAGGTATACATCATGAATCGCAGGGGTACGGATGTTATGCCTATCGGGGTACCCGGTGAAATATGTATTTCAGGCTGGGGAGTTGCACGCGGCTATATGAACCGCCCCGAACTGACGCAGCAGCAGTTTGTAGCAAATCCGTGGATACCGGGCGAGCGGATGTACAAAACGGGTGATCTGGGCAGATATCTTGAAGATGGGCAAATTCAATTTTTAGGAAGAGTCGATCAGCAGGTTAAAGTGCGGGGTTACCGCATTGAGCCGGGCGAGGTTGAAAAATCGTTGCTCCAGCACCCGCGTATACAGGATGGAGTGGTGTTGGTTCAGGAAGTCCAGCCTGGTATGCATGAGCTATGCGCCTATATCGTTACAGATCAGGAATTGTCGGTGGTAGAACTGAAGACCCATCTGTCGGTAACCTTGCCTGAATATATGATTCCGTCTTACTTTGTTCGAGTCGATGAGATCCCGTTAACACATCACGGAAAAATCGACCGTCATGCTTTACCGCAGGTTAATGAAAGTATCAAGGTCGGTACGGCCTATGTACATCCAGCTTCACCCATGGAAGAACGCCTGGTTGAGCTTTGGTCGGAAATCCTGCACCGGGAGCAGATTGGCACACAGGATGACTTCTTCCTGCTGGGCGGGCAATCCTTGCTGGCAACCAAGCTGGTCTACCTTATTAACAAGGAATGGAATGTAAATCTGACACTGCGCGATTTCTTCCGGGCAGGTACGGTTCAGGGGTTAGCGACATGGATAGAAGAAATTCAATCGGGCCGTGAACGTGGAATATTAGTGGAACAGGATGGATTAATCAAGCCCTTTAATCTCCGGCAAAAGCCATTGTTCCGCGTTCAGGTTATTCATCAGCCTGCCAACCGTCATTTGCTGTTCATTGATATGCATCATATTATTACGGACGGTCTTTCCCAAGAGATAATCGTCGAGGAATTTGCTCGTTTATACGGGGGCATGAACTTACCGGAATTGACGATCCAGTATAAAGACTATGCCGTGTGGCAGCGTGAGTTTTTGAACAGTGTGGAATTCCGTCAGCAGGAGCAGTTTTGGCTGGAGCTTTTTCAAGGGGAAATTACAGAGCTGGAATTGCCTACGGATTTTTCACGCCCCGATGTGAGAAGAGGTGAAGGGCAAGCCATTCATTTTGAGCTGGATCAGGAATGGACGTGGAAGTTAAAACGCTTTGCCCTGCAACAAAATGTCACGGTATTTATGGTTCTATTGGCGGCCTATAACCTATTGCTGGCCAAAGCCAGTGGACAGGAAGATATTATCGTTGGCATTCCGGTATCCGGCAGAACTCATGCGAGCCTGAGTCCTCTTGTCGGCATGTTCGTCAATACGTTGGCCCTTCGCAACACACCGGAGAAGGACATGACTGTACACGAATTTTTAATGCAGGTAAAGGAACGTTCTCTTCAGGCTTTTGAGCATCAGGACTATCCGTTTGAGCAACTGGTTGAGAAGTTGAATTTGGCTGGCAAAACAAGTCGCAATCCGCTGTTCGATACCATGTTTGCATTATTGAACGAGTCTTCCCGTACCATCGTAGAATTACCCGGTCTGAAACTGACTCCATGTGATGAAGCGGAGTATACAGGAGCACAATTCGATTTAACATTTACTGCAGCCATGACCGACGAGCATATCGAATGTATCCTTCAATACGATGTAGATCTCTTTACCGGGGAGACGGTGGAACGCTTGAGCCGGGAATTCCTTCAAATCTTACACACTGTCCTTGTCAATCCACAGCAAAAGATTGGAGAGCTTCGGATAGAAAAGGTGGCAGTTGACCCGAATCAGCGGGACAGAGAGGAAATACTTGAGTCAGCAAGCGTCCACAAGGAAGAGGACTGGGTGAGTGAGCTTGCCATAGCGGCTTCGGAATCGGTGAGCGAGGCGGAATGGAAGACACTTGTCCATGATTTCAATCAGACAGACATGGGTCCGGGGTCCGTAAAGCTGTTACATCAATATTTCGAGGGTCAAGCAAGCCGAAACCCTGAGCATATCGCTCTCATTTCCGGTCAACAGGAGATCAGCTACGGGGAATTGAATCGACGGGCGAATCTGGTTGCACATAGCCTACTGGACTCCGGTACCCGGCCAGAGCAAGTAGTAGCTATTGTTATGGAGCGCTCACCGGAAATGATTGTTGCTTTATTGGGCGTGTTAAAAGCAGGGGCGGCATACCTCCCCATTCATCCAGCCGATCCAAAGGAACGGATTCGCTACATCCTGGCAGACGCTGGGGCTGAATGGATTCTGACCCATCAGCAGTGCCATGCCAGCTGGATGGATGAAGAAATCCAGCAGATCATCGACGTTGACTTACTGTGTCAGGATCAGCAAGAACGAGGTAATCCAGAGCTTGTCATCCAGCCTGATCATCTGGCTTATGTCATCTTCACCTCCGGCTCAACCGGGCAGCCCAAAGGGGTGATGGTGGAGCATCACGCCTTTAGTGCGCGAGTGGTATGGCTGGCACAACAGCTTGGTTTAAGGGAGCAGGACACGGTGCTGCAAAAAGCATCCTATACCTTTGATGGTTCCATCGTCGAGCTTTTCAGCTGGTTCATGGGCGGAGGAAGATTGGTGTTATTGGAGGCAGGTGCAGAAACGGATACCCGTCAAATGCTGGATACCATTCACAGGCATCAGGTTACAGTGGCTTTCTTCATTCCTACCGTGCTGCAAATGTTTTTGTCAGAGCTTTCAGTCGAGGATACAATCCAAGCAGCCACTTTGCGTTGGGTCATGTCGGGTGGCGAACAGATTGGCCAGGAGCAGGTGCGAAGTTTTAATCTGAAGTTCCCGGAAGCGAGATTACTTAATCTGTATGGGCCTACGGAAGCCAGTGTGTTTGCAACAGCCTATACGTGTACGTCTGTATCTTCCGAAGGTCCGATTCCGATCGGACGGCCTGTGGGCAACACCCGGGCGTATATTTTAAATCAGGAGCTGGCGTTGGTTGGTTTGGGGCAGGTAGGAGAGCTTTGTCTGGGAGGGTGCCATCTGGCACGCGGGTATGTACATCTGGATGGACTTACGGCAGAGCGTTTTATCCCCAATCCTTTTGTACCAGGTGAGCGAATCTATCGGACAGGCGATCTTGCCCGGATGCTGCCTAGCGGCGAGATTGTTTACTTGGGACGATCGGATCAAATGGTGAAAATCGGAGGCTACCGGATTGAGACAGGTGAAATTGAAACAGCCCTCTTGCAAAATAACGACATTCAGCAGGCGGCTGTACTTGATTTGACAGATGAGCAGGGCAACAAGTATTTGTGTGCTTATCTGGTTGTGCAAACCGACTGTACAGTTCGAGAACTGCGGGCATTTTTGCTGGAACGATTACCGGAATATATGATTCCTTTACGTTTTGTAAAGGTGGAGACGATGCCTCTAGGTTCAAGCGGAAAGCTGGACCGTAAGGCGTTAAATACCTTGGGGGTAGAGTTGCCTTCCGGCAAAGAACATACACCGCCCCGCAACGAAATGGAACAGCAACTGCTCCTGTTGTGGGCGGACATTTTCAAAACAGGCGCAGTAGGTATAGATGATCATTTCTTTGAGTTTGGCGGAGATTCGTTGCTCGCTTACCAGTTCATTTTGCGTGTGCGTCAAATGTTGGCCATCGAGATTACTTTAAAGGAACTTTTTGCAGCTCCGACCATTCGACAACTTTCAGATCACATAAGCTCCAGAAGAGTTGAGTGTCATCACGAGGATGAAGCGACAGTCCGTTCCTTGATCCCTGCTGCGACTCCAAGCGCCCATTATCCGGCCTCATCTGCTCAAATGCGTCTTTTTATGATGCACGAGCTGAATCCAGAGGATCTAAGCTATAATCTACCGGGCGCCATGATGCTGGAAGGAGAATTGGACATGGCCAGACTTGAGGGAGCCTTCCAAGCGCTTATTCAGCGTCACGAAGCTTTTAGGACCACATTTGATGTGATCGACGGCGAGATTGTTCAGCTTATTCATGAATCTGTTCCGTTTGCCATTGAGTTTTTCAGAACAGAGGAAACCGAGATTAGCAACATACTTCGGGGCGATGGAAAGCTTATGAGAGAAGTCATACCAGTTCAGCAGCATGCACTGTCATCAGTAAAAGTAGAGAAAAAAGAACGCCGACGGAGGGAGATTTAGCATCATGCATTATGAAGGATATGAAACATCTTCGGCGCAAAAACGGCTATATCTGATTCATGATCTTCTCGGACCTAACATTATCTATAACATGCCCAGCATTCGAATCATCAAAGGAGCGCTGGAGCCAGAGCGGCTGTACAGAGCATGGTGTAGGCTGACAGAACGTCATGAGGGCTTGCGAACGTCCTTTATTCAAAAGGACGGCGAGGTTTTACAACTCGTCCATGAATCCATCGATGTATCGATTCCCTATAGAGAACTTTCGGATCAGAGTACGGATAAGCTTGTTAACGAGTTTATCCGTCCGTTCAATCTGAACGAGGCCCCTCTATGGCGGGCTGAGCTTGTACCTTTGGTTGATGGGGAGATTCTGTTCCTGTTTGATATCCACCATATCATCGCGGATGCGGTAACCATCAACATTATATTTGAAGAGCTGATGGCTCTATATCAGGGACAGGAGCTTGCTCCATTAGAGTTTCAGTATGTCGATTATACGATCTGGCAAAACGATCAATTAAGCGATATTCATATTCAGAAACAGGGTGAATTTTGGCTGAACCAATTTACAGAGGATGTTCCTCTGCTGTCGCTGCCTACAGATGGAAAAGGCTTAAGGTCCGATTACAGCGGCGGGATCGTATCGTACTCGATTGAAGCTAACACGGCTCACTCCTTGCGTGCATTATGCTTGCAGCACAATGTTACGTTGTATATGGTTCTACTCGCTGTGTACAGCATCCTTCTGTCCAAATATGCCGGACAGGAGGATCTGGTCATCGGAACACCTGTCGCCGGAAGGACTCATTCCGAGTTTGAAGGGATTGTGGGCATGTTCGTGAACACGCTCGCCTTGCGCCAAAAACCGCAGAGAACCAAGCGGTTCTCTGATTTTCTGGAAGAAGTGGCAGACCGAACTTTTGCTGCGTTTGAGCATCAGGATTACCCCTTTGATATGCTGGTGGAGCAGGTCAATCCTGAACGAATCAGTGGTCGTAATCCCTTATTTGATGCTTGCTTTGTATTGGAAAATGTACCGCAGCCTGTCGTGCAGGCAACAGAGGTCACGTTTTCTCCTTATACTTTTGAACATAAAATCGCTAAATTTGATATCACCTTGTATGCATACGAAATGCAGGAGGGTATCGGACTGGAACTGGAATATCGCAAAGCGTTGTTTACGGAGGAAAGCGCCCGCCGTATGCTACGGCATTTTGCCAGAATTGTCGAAATCATTGGCGAACAACCCGATATTCGGATTGAAGACATTGATATGGTTACAGAAGAAGAGCGCACCGTTTTACTTCATACTTTTAATCAGACCCACAGCAAAAATGCATACGAAAAAAATTCGCATGGGGTAACCATCCATCGACAGTTCGAACAGCAAGTGATACGGACGCCTGACCATCCAGCCGTGAGGTGGAAAGAAAAGCAACTAACGTATGATGAATTAAATGAACGTGCCAATCAATTGGCGCGGGTTTTACGGCAAAAGGGAGTTCAGGCAGAAGATGTCGTCGGTATTTTAGCTACGCCTGCGTTGGAGATGATTGTTGGTATTTTAGCTATTTTGAAGGCCGGGGCCGCTTATTTACCGATTGATCCGCTCTACCCAGATGAACGGATTCAATATCTATTACAGGATAGTCAGGCGAAAATATGCCTTCTACCGACTGCCAGCACCAGATGCTTTCCTGGGGTGGACATGTTACTGCTCACAGACCATAGTCTCTATACGGGAGAACCCCGTAATCTGGAGGACAGCAATCAGGCGCACAATGTGATGTACATTATTTATACTTCAGGGTCTACAGGACAACCAAAGGGTGTAATGATTGAGCATCAATCCTTTGCTCGCCTAGTGTTAGAGCCAGGGCCGTTGGCTATTACGCAAGAGGATCGAATATTGCAGACGTGTTCCCTGGCCTTTGATGTGTCGGTTTTTGAACTGTGGGGAACACTGCTGAGCGGGGCAACCTTGTATCTCATTGAAAAAGAAGAGCTTTTATCTGCCGACATACTCGGCAAGAGGATGGCACAGTATGGAATCACGATGGCATGGTTCACGGCTCCTTTGCTAAATCAGCTGATTGATGAGAAACCTTCCATCTTTACTGGACTTCGATTGATCATGACCGGGGGAGACGCCTTGTCTCCGCAGCATATGAAGCTCCTTCGCGCCGCCCAGCCGGATTTAACGATTGTCAATGCCTACGGTCCTTCGGAAAATACAATTTTTACGTCGTTCCATACGATTCAGGAGGACTATGACCATAACGTGCCGATTGGCAAGCCTGTCGCCAACACACAGCTTTATATCCTGAGTGCGTCCAATCAACTTCAGCCCATTGGAGTGCCGGGTGAGCTGTGCATTGGAGGTGAAGGATTGGCGCGTGGCTATTTGGCTCGGGAGGAATTAACGGCAGCCAAATTTGTTTCTCATCCCTGGCTCCCAGAAGAGCGTATGTACCGTTCTGGAGATTGTGCCCGATGGCTGGCTGACGGAACGCTTGAATTTTTGGGTCGCATGGATCACCAGGTCAAAATTCGGGGCTTCCGTATTGAAACCGGCGAGATAGAGGCTCGGCTTGCACATATAGAGGGGATTCAGGAAGCAGTCGTGCTTGTTCGTCAGCACAGCGACGGGATCAAATACCTCTGTGCTTACTTTGTTTCCGACGTTGAAATGTCACAGGCAGAAGTCCGGCTGGAGCTGGCTACATATTTGCCGGATTATATGATTCCTGCCTGTCTGATCCGACTTCCGCGTTTGCCACTGAATGTGAATGGCAAAGTTGATCGGAACGCGTTGCCAGAGCCTGATCTTGAAGCACTGCGGGAGAATGAATATGTCCCTCCTTGCAATGAACTGGAACAGGAGCTGGTTCGCATCTGGTCGATGGTTCTGCCCACGAACCTGCCGACGGAACGCATTGGTGTAACGGACAATTTTTTCACCCTGGGAGGAAGCTCGCTCAAGGCTACCAAGCTGGTTTCACTAGTTTTGCGTGAGTTAGGGATAGACCTGCCGCTCACCAAATTATTTACTTTTCCTACTATCCGCCTACTGGCAAGTGCATTGCAGGGAAAGGAAAGAAGTGTGTTTCCAGCCAGAGCAGACACGCTTGTTCTCTTAAAGCCCGGCACAGCGCAGGATAAGCACCTTTTTTTCATCCATGATGGAAGCTTGGATGTCAGTTGCTACATGGAATTGGTCAACGGACTTACAGCTACTTGGAATTATTGGGGCATAAAAATGGATGCTTCGATTCTTGCTGAAAATAAAACAGCCGGGATGAAGGAAGCGGCACACCGATATGTGAATCAATTGAAAAGTATTCAGAAAACAGGCCCGTATTATGTTGCGGGGTGGAGTATGGGGGGAACGCTTGCTTTCGAAATGACGCGACAATTGGAAGAACAAGAAGAACGTGTCGAACTTTTGGCCATTCTGGACACACTGCCACCTTTGAAGTATGGCAAGGAAGATCACTGGGACCACCATATTCAGGAACTGGAGAGGATGGAAGAAACGTTGGATTTTTCGCAGTGGAAGCGAGCATTTCCAGCCAGTGTACTCCCCTTGCTACCAGAATTTAATGAGTTGGGACGAAGTGAATTACTAGAACGCTTTAAAAGTGTGAATCATTGGGTGAAAATGCAGCATGTCTACCAGCCCGATCGAGCTGTAAAGGCCCCTGTATGTTTGTTTATTTCAGAACATACCTGGGAATTAGGATATAAAGGATGGGAATTGTATTGTAAGGGGGAAATGTTCACGCATAAAGTGCCTGGCGATCATTTCTCTATCGTAAAAGGAGCCCAAGCCGTGTCTGTAGGTTTGGTGCTGAATACATTTTTGAGGTAAGATTATGCTCCTGCTTGGAGGTTGAAGACCCCAAGCAGGAGTATTTATTTGATATGATCGTGTAAGTTGGTTTGTAATATTAATTGACATGATGTATAAAAACATATCGTAATGTATGAAAAACCCCCTTGTATGCTTCCAGATTTTATAGTAAAGTATCCAATAATCAACTTTGTTTGAGCATAATATTCACTGTTTGTGAGTATATATCACACTTTCACCACGACCTCACATACTCCTCTTTCTATTTATTACATCACATCTATTCATTACCCTACAGCATCTCTTACACCACTAGATTATGAAAACTTCTGTCCTACTACACCTATTTGATGAACTCGGAACTTGGGACCACAGCTTGAGGACAAGCTTGTCATGTCAATCCAAAGGAATTGGCATTCATCCGGTATCAATGAATTAACAATATATAAGGTGTGAAAGGGGTTTGCTGCATGAGCAAAAAGTATGCAAAACACAAAATCTGGACCGTTCTGCTGGTGCTTGCGCTAGGAGCTGTTTTGGCGCTTTCCGGTTGTGGGGGATCAGGTGAAGGAGCAAAGCCAGAGGCAGGGAAAACACCAAGCGGAGCAGGAGAGGGCGTGCAGGACACACTCATTTATGGACGCGGCGGAGATTCCGTGGCGCTAGATCCTGCCATTGTGACTGAAAGCGAGTCGCTAAAAATCGGAATGCAAGTGTTCGACACACTGCTGGAATATAAGCAAAACACAACGGAGATCCAACCGGGGCTTGCAGAGAGCTGGGAAGTATCACCGGATGGACTGGTCTATACGTTCAAGCTGCGTCAGGGTGTAAAATTTCATGACGGAAGTGACTTTAACGCAGAAGCGGTTGTGTTTAACTTTGACCGCTGGGCTGATCCGAAAAGTCCATACAAATTTGAAGGTGACTCGTTTGACTATTATGATTCTATGTTCGGTCCTGAAGGAAGTAGGGTGATTAAGGAGGTTAAAGCGGTAGATGCGAACAGCGTCCAGTTTACACTAAACAAGCCGCAGGCGCCGTTTTTACAAAATATCGCTATGCCATCCTTTAGTATTTCAAGTCCCAAGGCTATTCAGGAGAAAAAGGCTGATTTCAAGAGTAATCCGGTCGGCACGGGTCCTTTTGTATTTAAGGAATGGAAACGGAACGATACCATCACGCTGGAGAAGAATCCAAACTATTGGAAAGAGGGGCAGCCGAAGCTGGCTAAGATCATTGTTCGTTCCATACCCGACAATACCGCGAGATTTAATGCTCTGCAAAACGGGGAAATTGACCTGATGGAGGATTTGAACCCGGATGATGCAAAGCAGTTAGACGGTAATAGCGAGTTGGTGAAAATTGAACGTCCCTCCTTTAATGTGGCGTACATTGGCTTTAATTTAAAGAAAAAAACCTTCAATAATCCCAAGGTGCGGCAGGCACTGAATCACGCAGTGAACAAGCAGGCCATTATTGATGCATTGTTTGCAGGGCAGGCTAAGCCTGCGGTCAATCCGATGCCACCTACGTTATGGGGGTACAACGATAGTATTCAGGACTACGCCTATGATCTGGATAAGGCTAAATCTTTGCTAGCGGAAGCGGGCTTTCCTAACGGGCTTCCCGAGCCGTTAACCTTCTATGCAATGCCCGTATCTCGTCCTTATATGCCTGACGGCAAAAAGGTGGCAGAGGCCATTCAAGCCGATTTTGAAAAAATAGGCGTCAAAGTAAACATCCAATCCCCGGAATGGGCTACGTATCTGGATGATGTTAAGGCGGGGGAAAAGGATGATCTGTATATGCTGGGATGGAACGGGGACAATGGTGACCCGGATAATTTTCTTTATACATTGCTGGACAAGGATACGATTCCAGGCAATAACCGCAGTTTTTATGTGAATGAGGAACTTCATAAAATATTGGTGAAGGCTCAGGTTGAGGTCGACCAGAACAAGCGTGGGGAACTGTATAAACAAGCACAAGTGATTATTAAACAGGATGCGCCGTGGATTCCATTGGTTCATAGCACACCGCTGATGGCAGGTAAAGCGAACCTCAAGGGTTTTGTACCTTCTCCGGCAGGTATTGAAGCGTACGGAAATATTTATTTTGAATAGCCCAAACGCAAGCAGGCGGTGAATAGGATATGAACTCATATATTGTAAAAAGACTGGCTATATTGATTCCTGTATTACTGGGCATGACGCTCATCGTTTTTTCCATTATTCATGCCATTCCGGGAGATCCGGCGGAAACCATACTGGGAGATAAGGCTACGGAACAGTCCAAGCAGGCGCTACGTGAGCAATTGGGGCTGGATAAGCCGTGGTTACAGCAATATGGGACCTATTTAGGTGAGCTGGCACAAGGGGACTTGGGCGATTCCATTCGCACCAGGCAGCCGATTGCCCGGGAAATGCTTCCTTATCTGGCGGCTACGCTGGAGTTGACAGTAGCAAGCATGTTTTTTGCTGTAGTAGTCGGAATGAACGCCGGCATCGTGAGTGCCTGGAAGCGAAATTCCTGGTTTGACTATGTCAGTATGGTCATTGCCCTGGTCGGAGTATCGATGCCGATTTTTTGGCTGGGCTTGATGGAGCAATGGATCTTTGCAAATAAACTGCATTGGCTTCCTTCCATCGGACGCATGAATTCTCGTGATCCGGTGGAAGCTGTGACACATTTAGCCGTGATTGATGCGATCATAGGTAGACGTATGGATCAGGTGTGGACCGTCATCAAGCATTTGATCCTGCCCAGTATCGCACTGGGAACGATTCCAATGGCGGTCATTGCGCGCATTACCCGTTCCAGCATGCTGGAGGTTATGGATGCGGACTATATCCGTACAGCTCGGGCGAAGGGGCTGGCATCTTTTCAAGTCGTATACAAACATGCGCTTAAAAATGCTGCGATCCCCGTACTTACTGTCATCGGTCTTCAGACTGGCTCACTACTGGGAGGCGCGGTACTGACAGAAACCATTTTTGCCTGGCCTGGCATCGGACGGTACATTTTTGAAGCGATCAGCTCGCGTGACTATCCGGTTATTCAAAGCGGAATTCTGATCATTGCGTTCCTGTTCGTCATCATTAATCTGATTGTCGATTTGCTGTACGCGGTGCTCGACCGGCGTATCCGTTATCAGTAATCAAGTCGCCAATTGTTCAAGGGGGAGCTTGTCCGATGTCACAATTTTCAATGGAACCCAACAACATACCGACGACACGCAGCACATTGGCTCATTTGCCTGTCGTGACTGGCCCTTGGAGAGACGCATGGAGGGCTTTTCGTCACAATAAAATGGCGTTCGTCGGCCTGAGCATTATTATCTTCTTTGTCATCATTGCTTTGATCGCGCCGTGGATTGCTCCTTTTGACTATAAAGAGCAAAATTTGGTGAGCCGTTTGCAGCCTCCTTCTGCGGAGCATTGGTTCGGTACGGATGATCTCGGTCGAGATTTACTGACTCGCACGCTGTATGGAGCCAGAATCTCGTTGTGGGTCGGTTTCTTGTCTGTTATTGGTTCAATGATTGTAGGAACAGCCTTAGGTTTAATCGCAGGATTTTACGGAAAATGGGCAGATATGGTCATCTCGCGGCTATTCGACATTTTACTGGCATTTCCGGGGATTTTGCTGGCCATTGCCATTGTGGCCATTCTAGGACCTTCATTGGAAAATGCGTTGTATGCCATTGCCATTGTCAATGTGCCAACATATGGACGGTTGGTTCGATCTAAGGTGCTGAGTGTCAAAACGGAGGAGTATATCACTTCTGCCAGAGCGCTTGGAGCCAATAATACACGAATCATCCTCCGTTATATTTTGCCTAACAGCCTGACACCGATCATCGTACAGGGAACGTTGGGGATCGGAACGGCCATTATTGAAGCGGCAGCGCTTGGATTTCTGGGCTTGGGTGCACAACCTCCTGAGCCAGAGTGGGGTAAAATGTTGTCCGATTCGCGGCAATATATCCAGAACGCGCCGTGGACAGTTATTTTTCCGGGGGTATCTATCATGCTGACCGTATTGGGCTTTAACCTAATGGGGGACGGCCTACGGGATGTGCTTGACCCGAGGGCGAAGCGTTAGAGCAAAAGTGGTGAGGTATATAAAGTTGAGTAAAGGGGTGTTCTCTGGCCTGAATCAAATGGCTGGGGAACACCTTTTTTATGTAACATTAAGAGCTTTCCGTAGGATACTCGCTTCGAAAGCACAATCCGACTGCGCAGTGACGCTAAAAGTAACTTTTACAGCTGAAAGTCATGTGAGCTTTCCTGAGGCGCAAAAAAAATGTATAATCACTCCAATTGAGTACGTAGGGAGTGGGCTTTATGACATGGCAGGACAAGAGAGAGCATCGGCAATTTGCGGAACAGACACGAAGCGACGCTTCACGGGCCGCATATGAGCGGGACTACTCCCGTTTAATCCATTCACCGACTTTCCGTCGGTTGCAGGGTAAATCACAGGTATTTGGCGCAGGCACGGGCGATTATTACCGCACACGACTGACGCATTCTTTGGAGGTAGCGCAAATTGCACGTGAAGCATCCCGAAGCTTGCTGCGCCGCCATCCCGAAGTAGAGCTGGAACAGGCAGATAACGCAGGACTGATCATTGACCCTGAGGTGGTAGAATGTGCTTCCATTGCACATGACTTTGGGCATCCCCCGTTCGGACACAAGGGAGAAGAGGTGCTGGACGGGATTTTGGATCAACTGATTGAAACAAAGGTAGAAAAGATATCCTCTGCCGGAGGCTTCACACCGGAGTCTAAGCGTGGACAGGAGGCCTATGCGCGTGAGCGACGAATTTATGAGCATTTTGAAGGGAACGCGCACAATTTCCGGCTGATTATGTTTTTGGAGAAGCGTGAGAACGTGGATGGTTTGAATTTGTCGGACGCTGTGTTACTGGGGATCAACAAATACCCGTACCCGGGGATTCTGAACAAAAAAGGGTTGTACCTGCATGAGTGGGAATACATACGTTCCATCCGCGAGGATTGGGGTATCCCTGATGGTAAAAAAACGTTGGAAGCCCAGCTTATGGACCTGTGCGACGATATCGCTTATTCTGCGCATGATCTGGAGGACGGGATTAAGGCTGGGAAAATCGAGGTACATGAGCACTTCTTATATGATCCGTATTTAATTCGTCTGATTACGGAGAAAATCACCACGTTGGAGGATAGCTTCTGGCAAGGCTGGCAACTGGCTCAGATTGAGCAGAAGGTAGCGGCTGTGCTGAGCGAATTTTTGAAGGTGTGGAACGGCAAGATGCCGATGTGTGAACACGATTATTCCCGTACCCGCCGTGAAGTGAAGGCATACTGGGTCAGCCTGTTTGTCAGCAGCTTGGGTGTAATTGAGGATGGAAATTGGAAAAAGGTGACCTTCGTACGGGATGGAAGCGAAGATTTGGATATGCTGCGCACTGTGAGTGTGTTGAAAAGCTTTGCTTGGGTTACGATGATCCGCGATCTGCGCGTACAGCGACTGCAAAAACGGAGTGAGTGGATGCTCAGACGGCTGTGGTTAGCTTTTCTAGACCCGGAAACGTCCAAATCTATTATTCCAAGCGACTGGCTCCAGCGCTATGAGCGCGACCAAGCCAAGGCGAAACCGATCTGGACATGGGAGCATATGGTCATAGACTATATTGCAGGCATGACCGATGCTTTTGCTGAAAAAATCTATAATGAGTTATACGGCCTGAAGGTGGGTTCGATTTATGATCTGGATTGACCTTTAAATTACCCCTATATAGTAGAAGGAACTGGTTTGTAATGGATAGCAGGAGGGAGGAATGTGTCTATGCAATCTCAGTCTTTATCTACGAAAAGGTTGAATCTCGGTGTGCTCGATATGGTGCCGTTGCTGCCCGGTAACCGTCCGGAGCAGGCGGTTCAACGAGCTGGTGAACTAGCGAGACAGGCAGAAGCATGGGGATATACACGCTACTGGACCTCGGAGCACCATGATATGGAGGGGCTGGCTTCCTCCAGCCCGGAAGTTCTGCTGTCTCATATCGGGGCGGTGACGAAGACAATCAAACTGGGTGCGGGTGCTATTTTGCTCCCGCATTATAGTCCAGTCAAGGTCGCGGAATGGTTTCATTTGCTGGCTGCTCTATATCCTGGCAGAGTCGAATTGGGCCTGGGGAGAGCACCTGGTGGTGGACCTCATGCTTCAATGGCACTGAGCGGTAATTTTCTTCAACATGTGACGGAGCTGCCACAGACGATGGAAGCTCTATTGGCTTTGCTGGAAGGTACTTACGAATATGAACAGGTGCCTGTGTTTGCCCGGCCGATGCCTGAACAGCCGCCAGCAGTGTGGATGCTGGGTACAAACCGAAAGAGTGCCGAATATGCCGCCCAGTATTCAACAGGCTATGTATTCGGTCAGTTTATGAGTGAACAGCAAACGGAAGAAATGCTAAGCATTTACCGCTTCAGCTTTCAGCCATCCAACCGGATGGACAAGCCACGTACCATGGTTGCTGTAGGAGTAGTATGTGCCTTGACGAATGAACTGGCGCAGCAATGGGCTGGTCAGATTTCATTGGGCGACCCGGCAATGCGAGCCAGCTGGCTGGTGGGAACGCCGTCGGATATTGCCGAACGGTTACGCGGCTTGCAGATTAAATATGATAATGATGAGTTTCTGTTGGTCACACCGATTCCCGATTATGATCAGCGGCTTCACTCCTACCGTCTAATAGCGGAGGCTGTAAATTCTAACCTTGATTCCAAATGAAAAGAGATATGACATGAATAAACAGAAAACGAATATCGAAGAAATGAAACCAAGCTACATATATACCTATGCGTGTCATGAAACAGAGCGTGAGTTGTGTTTTTTGGAATTAAAATGCTTGTTCGGTCAGCCGCCCGTGCAGGACTCCATCCTATTGTCCCATCGGCGTCTGGAGCCGGGGACGAGCCCGTTTATTCATCTTAGGCTGGATGTAATGACAGATGCGGGAACGCTGGAAGAGCTATGCGAAGCAGCTTCTATGTTACAACTTGAGGAAGGAAAGACTTTCAAGGTGTTGTGCCTTAAAGAAGGTGACCATGAGGCTGACTATGACGAGCGGCGCGGGATCGAACGCCGAATGGGTGCACGCATTCATGGGCAGGCGCAAATGAAAACACCGGATATCACCCTTGGTGTTATTCGGATAGGAGAACGGTGGCTACTGGGCACGTGTCAGTATAGCGACAGATCGTGGCAGGAGCGTCGTCAGAAGCCGCAAAATTATTCTACTGGACTACCCGTTCTGGTAGCTAGGGCACTTGTGAATTTGGCAGCAACTGATCTAACAGCAGCAAAGGGAGAGCCAGGCTCATTGAAACTGCTAGACCCGTGTTGTGGTATGGGCAATGTAATGATTGAGGCATTGAGTATGGGAAAGGATATTCGCGGTTGTGATATCAACCCGTTGGCGGTGCGTGGGGCACGAGTGAATTTGCGTCATTTTGGATATGAAGAAGATCTAGTGAAGCTGGGGGATATGAATATGCTCGAAGGCACATACGATGCGGCCATATTGGATATGCCCTATAACCTGTGCTCCGTGCTCCCGGCTGATGAACAAAAGAAGATGCTGCGCAGTCTGAGACGCTTGGCCGCGCGGGCAGTGGTCGTGAGCACGGAGCCGATGGAAACATTGTTATCCGACTCAGGTTGGACCCTTACGGAGCAATGCCGCATACATAAGACAGGTATGAGTCGGGAAATCTGGATCTGTAAGTAGTGTGTTAATACTGAGTTTTGTAGTTAACCAAATTCAGCGGCAGTTCCTGATCAGCGGCATAGGCATTCAAATTAGTAAGAAAAATATCTACCGCCCGTTCGGCATATCGGTCCGTATCGCCTGCAATATGCGGTGTGATCAAGACATGGTCCAGACTCCATAGCGGATGTGAAGCAGGTAGCGGTTCTTCCTCGAATACATCCAGTCCGGCAAAGGCAATATGCTTTTGCTCCAAAGAGCGTACAAGCGCATCCGTATGAACGGTGCCACCGCGGCCTACATTAATGAAGAAGGCTCCCTTACGCATAGCTGCAAATGCTTTTTCATCAAAGAAGTGATGGGTTTCCTTGGTGAATGGCAATATATTTACCACGATATCCGCTGCTCCCAATGCTTCGTGTAGTTGTTCGTTAGTATACATGTGCTCTACATGGGGAGCTTCCTTGCCAGAACGACGGACTCCGATCACCCGCATGCCAAAGGCTTCTGCAATCCGCGCTGTTTCACGGCCAATTTCGCCAACGCCTGTAATCAACAGCGTTTTGCCACGTAATTCCGTCAGTTGGCCTTTCGGTGGCTGCCATGTTTTCTGACGTTGCAAGAGAGCTGCTTGCTGTAAATAACGTGTATGCGATAGCAGCATGCCAAAGATCTGCTCTGTAATTGGAATTGCATGCACACCACTTGTATTCGTGAGTAAAATGTTACGCTTTTCCAATTCGGTAAGCGGTAGCTTGTCAATTCCAGCCGACCAGGTTTGTATCCACTTCAGTTTGCTGTCTGGGTGTAACGTCTCTTCGGCGATATGCTTGGACCAGCCTAGAATAACCTCGGCCTCCCGGATTTGTTTAGGCTCCAATTCCTGAGCTTTGCCAATAATCAATTCGTAGCCCGGAGCTGTTGCACGAACTTGTTTTTTTTGCTCTTCCGTAAGTTGATGTAAGCTTAAAATGTTTCCCATAGTTCATAGCCTCCTCGATTTTTGATTCCTTGGAGTTTCCAATATATTCTGGCGAACCATCCTTTCAAGAATAACAGATTGCCGAAAAAATTGCATAATTAGGGTAAAAACGAGCTCGCGGTGTCACTATATATAACAACAAATGGCTTTACCCTGATTAGGGACAATCCAAACAGCTACTTTTTGAGATATCCACAAATATCTATCAGGAAAGGAGGTATAGATTGATGAAAAATGAATCGCAAAGACTTTTTACAGCTATTGCTCTCCCAAATGAGCATAAGAAGAAATTACATGATTGGGTGGAGCAGGATTTAAAAGACCTGACTTTTCGCAAATGGAGTGATTTCAGAGATTACCACGTGACACTTCAGTTTTTGGGTGATGTGGAGACCTCGGTTATACCGAAACTTGAGCAGGCTTTAGTTCAAGCTGCAGCTGAGCACGGCCCGTTCACACTCGGCATTGGAGAAGCAGGTTTTTTTGGCCGTGAAGAATTTCCGCGTGTACTGTGGAGGGGAGTGACCGGGCAGCGTGAGTCACTGGATCAACTGTACCAGTCCATACTCCAGGCTACGGAACCGCTGGGTTTTAAACCCGAGGAACGACCTTATCGACCTCATATCACCCTAGCACGCTCGTACACAGGAGAACAGTCTATTCCACCGTCTATTTGGCAGCCAAATGACCGATGCAGCGAGCTTTGGGAAGTGGGAGAATTTGTTTTATATGCAACCCGAATGGGTCAAAAACCAATGTACCAAATAATTCAAAAATTCCCATTAATGAGGTGAAAGCCTTGATCTATCAGCGAATTTAGTGATATAGTGTTTCAGCGTTATTCAAAAGGCGCATTTTGGGTTACATATCTGAGGAATGTGCTTAAAGTTAACGGGAGGAACATTATGGAAATCGTTAAAGAACATCGTTGGTTTGCACCTCTTTTGAGTGTGCTGCTTGTTTGTATATTGGGGATAGGCCTCTACGCTGAGGTTCAGCAAACACAGAAAAATCATAAAAATACACCTATGCAATCTCTGAGCTGGTCAGGGAACTCTTCGGCTCCTTCATATGGCGACAGGATGGGGACCCATAACGGGTCAAACAGGACAAGCCCCATCTTTGTCGCTGCTCATGGGCAGCCAAGCTGGAAAGAAATCATGCCGACACCGTTACCCGCTTCCCAGATGAAGCAGGCGGAACAAGCTCGGAATAACGTTGCTACAGGCAAGAAAAAGCTTGAGGTCCAGCATAGCAAGTCCGCAATCCTAACCCCTCCTACAACCATCTACTTTACGAAGACAAAAATGCTCACTCAGGATGACAAGGCGTTGTCTACCTGGAGCTATCCTGTCTCCGCTAAAGAACTGCTCCTGCTGCAAAAAATAGTGATGGCAGAAGCAGAAGGCGAACCGTACGAAGGCAAAGTGGCAGTTGCCAACGTTGTCTTAAACCGGCTGCGGTCAGCCCCATTTCCCGATACGATTCAGGCAGTGATTTATCAAAAAGCGCAATTTAGTCCGGTCGCGAACGGGCGTCTTCGTCGTGTTCAGCCCAACCAGGACAGCATCCGTGCGGTTACTGCTGCTTTGAACGGCCATAAAGCCGTGCCTGATAACACCTGTTTTTTCCTGTCGCTTACGTTAGCCCAGGACCTTACGGTTCATCATTCGCGTACCAAGGTGAAAACTATCGGTCATCATACCTTTTATAAATGAGCATTTGGCATAAAACCCATGAGCGTTTCAAATCAGTAATGTATAGATTGAAACGGTTTAGTTGGCAGCCTTCTACAAATAACAGCCCTTTCTAAACAATAGGGTTCAGCTTTGTGAACGGATTTTGTGGTACAGGTGAAGCCAGTATGCAAAAGAGTTATAATAGGTAAAGGAAAGTAACCAAAATAATGAAAGTGACAAAGGAGGCGTAGATGATATGAAAATCACATATTATGGACATTCAGTTGTACTGGTAGAGGCAGAGGGGAAACGGATTATTATTGATCCTTTTTTGACGGGAAATCCTAAAGCAACCGTACAAGCCGAGGATATTCAGGTGGATGCCGTACTGTTGACACACGGTCATGCCGATCATTTTGGAGATGCTGTTGAAATTGCCAAGCGCAATGATTGTCCAGTAATCGCGGTCGCGGAACTGGCTGAATATTGTTCATCCTTGGGGGCCAAAGCTCACGGTATGAATCTGGGTGGGGGGCACCACTTTGACGGTTTCCATGTGAAATTCACGCTTGCGTTCCACAGCTCATCTTTGACGGTGGACGGACAAACCGTTTACATGGGAGAGCCGGCGGGGATTTTATTGACCATGGGAGGCCAAACCTTTTTCCATGCAGGAGATACTGGCCTGTTTGGCGACATGCGTCTCATTGGGGAAACTAACTCCATCGATGCTGCGGTATTGCCGATCGGAGATGGTTATACGATGGGACCGGAGGATGCACTGCTGGCAGCAAAATGGCTGCGTGCAAGCCGCGTAATACCGGTGCATTACAATACGTTCCCGGGTATTGAGCAGGACGGAGACGGCTTCTGTGATCGTCTACACAAAGAAGGCATTGAAGGGAAAGCATTGAAGCCCGGCGAAAGTCTCGAATTTTAATACGGATATCTGATTTGCGGGAATACACTTGATGGTCTATAAACTCATCAAATCTCCTTTGTCAGCCTTTTCTGTTCCTTAGAGGAATAGGAAAGGCTGTTTTTTAAAAGTGAATATTTATACATAAAAATGAGATATTTTTGCATTGATACGTTGAAGCTGTAATGTAAAAGATTTATTATCACAATCATAAAAACTTTGAATTGCTAACATGATAGGTCAATGATAAAATGATAGAACTAATTAGATTCATCAGTGGAATCGACGTATTTTTCAAGTCAAGCCATTGCATAATTATTGAAAAACATACGCATTCAGCGGACCGTACCGCCTTGAATACGTCACATGTTTTGTCCCCCATTCCTCGTAGTTGTTCTTTGAGTTACCTCTTGTTGCCACTGTCTTCTATTCGGCCGCCTGTATTTCAGGCCAGCATGACTTTATAACAGAAAGGTTGCGTTCCATGAGACAGACAGGTTTACCACCCAAACAGGGACTATATGATCCCCAATTCGAAAAAGACGCCTGCGGCATGGGCTTTGTTGCCCACATCAAGGGAAAACCATCGCACGATATTGTAAGTCAGGCTTTGACCATGCTCGTGAATATGGAGCATCGGGGCGGTCAGGGAAGTGAACCAAACTCCGGTGACGGAGCAGGGATTATGATTCAGGTCCCTCATCTGTTTTTTCAAGAGGAAGCGGAGCGATTGGGTTTCAAATTGCCAAAGGCCGGACATTATGGCGTTGGTATGCTTTTTGTATCCAATGATCCCAAAGTTCGTGAGGTGCATGAGCAGAAGCTAAGAGATATCATCGTGGACGAAGGTCAAAATTGTTTGGGTTTTCGCGATGTTCCAACTTATGACGAAATGCTGGGGAAATCGGCAAAAGCAGCTAAACCGGGCGTGCGTCAGGTATTCATCGGTCGCAGTAGCGATCTGAAGGAAGAGCTGGACTTCGAACGGAAACTGTATGTCATTCGCAAACGTGCAGAGCTTGCTATTCGTTATAACCAAGAGGATGAGAACGGTGAGTCGTTCTATATTCCAAGTTTGTCATGTCGCAAGGTTGTATACAAAGGAATGCTGACAACCGAGCAGGTAGGCAAATTTTATCTGGATTTGCAGGATGAGCGGGTGACATCGGCGATCGCGCTGGTCCATTCCCGTTTTAGCACGAATACGTTCCCGAGCTGGGACCGTGCGCATCCTTATCGTTTTATGATTCACAACGGTGAAATCAATACTATGCGCGGCAACGTGAACTGGATGCATGCTCGCCAGGCACAGTTTGAAAGCGAAGCGTTTGGTGGAGATATCAAGAAGGTAAAACCAGTCATTAACCCAGATGGCTCCGATACAGCCATGTTTGATAATACGCTGGAGTTTCTGTATCTGAGCGGACGTTCCCTTCCTCATGTAGCCATGATGATGGTGCCGGAGCCTTGGAACAAGCATGAAACCATGGACCCGAAGAAGCGAGCATTTTATGAATATCACAGCACCATGATGGAACCGTGGGACGGACCTGCTGCGATGGCGTTTACAGACGGTATCCAAATCGGAGCCATTCTCGACCGCAACGGTCTGCGTCCTGCACGTTACTATGTGACCAAGGACGATCTGATCGCACTGTCTTCAGAGGCGGGTGTATTGGATATTGCTCCTGAAAATGTGCTCTATAAGGATCGTCTCCGTCCGGGTCGTATGCTGTTGGTTGATACCCAAGAAGGCCGTATCGTTTCTGACGAAGAGTTAAAGGAACGTATCGCTTCCGAGGAACCTTATCAGCAATGGCTGGATGAGCACTTGGTTGATCTGGATGAGCTGCCAGAAGCACTAGAACAGCCGGAGCCTAAACATGAAAATGTAAATCAGCTTCAGCTCGCTTTTGGATATACGTTTGAAGAACTGCGCAAAATTCTGGAGCCGATGGCACTTACAGGTGCAGAACCGATTGGCTCAATGGGGTACGACGCACCATTGGCGGTGCTGTCTGATCGTCCGCAACGTTTGTACAATTACTTTAAACAAATGTTTGCCCAAGTCACGAACCCGCCGATTGACGCCATTCGTGAAGAGATTGTAACGTCAACCGCAACTACGATTGGGCCAGAGCGCAATTTACTGCATCCAGAACCGGAAAGCTGTCGTCAGATTCGTTTGGATTCGCCGGTGTTGTCGAATGAGGAGTTTGCCAAAATTCGCCATGTACACCGTCCGGGCTTCAAATCAATGACAATTCCGATCTTCTTTGAAGCGAAGGAAGGTGCTGAGGGCTTACGCAAGGCGCTGGAAGGATTGTTTGAGGCGGCTGACCGTGTCATTGACAAAGGTCATAACATCCTGATTTTGTCCGACCGTGGAGTGGATGCGGAAAATGCGGCCATTCCGGCGTTGCTAGCTGTTTCCAGCCTGCATCACCATCTGATTAAGCAGGGTACACGTACACGTGTGAGCATTTTGCTGGAGTCCGGGGAGCCAAGGGATATTCACCATTATGCGGTGCTGCTTGGATACGGTGTGAGCGCGGTTAATCCTTATCTGGCTTTTGAAACGCTGGATGTTATGATTCAGCAGGGCTTGCTGCGCGGCATCTCGCACGAAAAGGCAGTTAAAAATTATATTAAAGCGGCAACAAAGGGTGTCGTTAAAATATTGTCCAAAATGGGTATTTCCACGATTCAGTCGTACCGTGGAGCACAAATTTTTGAGGCTGTAGGTCTGAAACAGGATTTTGTTGACCGTTATTTCACCTGGACACCTTCCCGCATTGGCGGTATCGGTCTGGAGGAAGTGACTACGGAAGCGCTCGTTCATCATAACCGTGCTTTCACTGACAAGGACGGCAACGACAAAGTGCTGGATTCGGGCGGCGACTATCAATGGCGTAACGACGGGGAAGAGCATTTGTTTAACCCGCAAACGGTGCATTTGCTCCAGCAGTCGGTTCGCTCTGGAGACTACAAGTTATACAAGAAATACGCCAAGCTGGTGCAGGGCGAAACGGAACAGCATTTAACGATCCGCTCGATGCTTCAGTTGAAGCCTACGGGTGAGCCTGTGCCGCTGGAAGAAGTGGAATCCGCTGCATCCATTATGCGTCGCTTCAAGACAGGAGCCATGTCCTTTGGCTCGATCAGTCAGGAAGCGCATGAAGATATGGCGATTGCGATGAATCGGATCGGTGGCAAGAGCAATACGGGTGAAGGTGGGGAGAACCCTGCACGTTTCATTCCGGATGCCAATGGCGATTCTCGTCGCAGTTCGATTAAGCAGGTAGCGTCGGGCCGATTTGGTGTAACATCGAATTACTTGGTGAATGCCGACGAAATTCAGATCAAAATGGCGCAAGGCGCGAAGCCGGGTGAAGGTGGACAACTGCCAGGACGTAAGGTATACCCTTGGGTTGCTGAGGTACGTGGTTCTACGCCAGGAGTAGGTTTGATTTCACCACCGCCGCATCACGATATTTATTCTATCGAGGATTTGGCAGAGCTCATCTATGATCTCAAAAACGCCAATCCGCGTGCTGACATTAACGTGAAACTGGTGTCAGAAGTAGGCGTAGGCACGATTGCTACAGGGGTAGCAAAAGGCCGTGCTGACATTATTCTGGTCAGCGGTTACGACGGTGGTACAGGCGCTTCCCCGCAAGGCTCCATTCGCCATGCAGGTATGCCTTGGGAGCTGGGTCTGGCGGAGACGCATCAGACGCTGATGTTGAACAACCTGCGCGACCGCGTGGTATTGGAGACAGACGGCAAGATGCTGTCTGGCCGCGATTTGGTAGTAGCTGCCCTGTTGGGCGCGGAAGAATACGGCTTCTCTACAGCGCCGCTCGTGGCGTTGGGCTGTATTATGATGCGGGTATGCCAAATGGATACATGTCCGGTTGGTGTGGCTACGCAGAATCCGGAGCTGCGCAAAAATTATATGGGCGATCCTGCCCATGTGGTGAATTTTATGCGTTTCATCGCAGAAGATGTCCGTGAAATTATGGCGGAATTGGGCTTCCGTACAATTCAGGAAATGATTGGCCGTACGGATTGTCTGGATACCGTGAACGCCGATTCGCATTGGAAGAAGAAGGGCGTAGACCTGAGCTTGCTGTTGCATGTTCCTGAGTTGGAAGAAGGTAGTGTACGTTACCGCGTACAACGCCAAAATCACGGTCTGGAAGAAACACTCGACATGCAGCAGCTCGTACCGATGGCTGCGGAAGCGCTGGAGAACGGAACGCCTGTTGAGGGTACCTTACCTATTACAAACGTAAATCGGGCGGTAGGAACGATTCTGGGCAGCGAGGTCACCCGTAAGTATGGAGCGGCGGGTCTGCCAGAGGATACGATTCGCTTTAACTTTATTGGATCGGCAGGTCAGAGCTTCGGGGCATTTATTCCGAAAGGCATCACGCTGAGCGTGGAAGGCGATAGCAATGACTATGTCGGTAAAGGGCTATCTGGCGGTAAGGTTATAGTGAAAAAGTCTCACAAAGCAACCTTTAAGGCAGAAGAGAACATTATTATCGGAAATACAGCCTTGTATGGAGCGACCAGCGGTGAAGCTTACATTAGCGGAATCGCAGGCGAGCGCTTTGCCGTTCGGAACTCCGGCGCACGTATTGTAGTTGAGGGCGTTGGGGATCATGGTTGCGAATATATGACGGGCGGACGTGTAGCGGTATTGGGTGGAACCGGACGGAATTTTGGAGCCGGAATGTCCGGAGGTATTGCATATGTCTATGACCCTGAGGGGACGTTCCTGAGCCGTTGTAATCTGGAAATGGTGTTGCTGGAAGGTGTGGAAGAACCTGCAGAAGCAGCGGATTTGCGCGGCTTGATTCAACGCCATGTCACTTACACGGGTAGTGAAGCGGGACAACGTATTTTGGATGATTGGCAGACTGCGATTCAGCAGTTTGTACGGGTGATTCCAAAGGATTACAAGCGTATGGTTGAACAGATCCAAAAAGAAGAGGCAACTGGTTTGAGCGGAGATGAAGCTCTGTTGGCAGCATTTGAAGCCAATATGCGTGAATTGGCGCGTGCCGGGGGCTAAAATGTAGACTACCAAATTTACTAAAAAAGGACTCGCTGAATACCGCTGTTATAATCACGGTGGTACCAGCAAGTCTTTTTTAGGTTGCTAAAAATGTGATTCATTTCCTTGACAAACGTCATAAATTCTGACATTACCCCCAAAATGTTTTCCTGAAACGGTAAATATGTTATAAAAAGTACCAAATTTTTTGGAATGTAACCGTTTACGTAAGAGTTTATGTCTTGTTATTTATTTTTGGATTGGTTATGATTTTTTTAGAGTACACAAACAAACCTAATATGCCCATCGTCCCTTCAAAACACAGAATAGGGTGACAGGATGAAGTTGAGGAAGTCAGCAGAAGACAAAATGATTTTTTTATACCGTTATGTATCACTATCTCTAACGTCACTTGTTTTTCTGTTCGAATCATCTAGGTTAATCGTGTGGCAGAAGCTATTACTGATTGGTTTTCTATTTTTATCCGTTACAGCATTTACTTGGATTTACCGTAAATACAGACTTCATGATATGGTATTGAAATGCAGCATTGCACTAGAAACAGCAGGGATCATTTTGTTGTTATTCCCAACCGGAGGGATGGATAGCCCGTTCAAATGGTATGTGATTACCCCCATGCTGGTGGCTTGTGCTCATCTGTCTATGAGATACAGTTGGACACTCCTCCTTTCTTATATCGGCTTGGTGCTTACATTTTGTTATATCTTTTTTACACCAGGTCAATATTTTTTGTGGGATCTTATATTGCAGAATATCAATTTGTTTCTGGTACTGATCGTAACTACGATGGCAATGCAGGTTATCGGCGTCATGAAGGACGAACTGAAGGTGGCTAAAGAACAAGCCAATGAGACGATGGATCATATCAAGTCGATTTACCACATCATGGAGACGACCAGCCACAATGAGGCTTTAAATCTCGGCCAGGTCATCTCAGACTATACTGTCAAGCTAACAAAGCAGAGCCGTGCATTTTTCTGGCTGGATAGTCAGGAGGAGGATGCACCGGAAAGTAGCCAGACAGGCTGGACGGTAGAGGAGGAGGAGCAGCTATTTGAGGAGCTGGGGAATTATCGGGAGGAATTCAGGGAAGAGCGTGAACCATTTTTCAGACATCTGCCAGAATGGGGCGATTTCCTCATGATCACAGTACCGATGACGACCCGTTTTGTAGCGACGATTGGCCTCAAGCTGGGCCCGGATCAAAGTCTGACAGGAAGACGCTGGCTCGTGCAACAACTGATATTCTTGGCTGAGCTGAGCGCTGTGTTCTTGGAGCGCTATGAGCTGGAGCGTATTGAAAATCAGCTGATTGTGACGAATGAGCAGAACCGAATTGCAAATGAAATGCATGACAATGTTTCTCAAAGTCTTTTTGGTATTGTGTACGCAACGCATTCTCTCCGGCAAACCTGGTGTCATCAGCCAAAGGAGCAGGTGGAGGAGCAAATTGATCTAATTCAGCAATCTGCTAACCAAGCGGTTAGAGAGCTGAAAGGGGCGATTCATAGTCTAAGCTCGAAAAAAAGCGGAGGCTCAACTTGGTTAGGGACGGTGAAAAGTCATCTCCATACACTCTCCAAGCTGAACCATGTACAAATTGATTTTGACATTCATGGTGATCATTATTCACTTCCGTATTTGTACCAAAAAGCTTTGTTCCGCATCATTTCCGAAGCGGCGGGGAACGCAATCCGTCATGGATTGGCCAAGCGAATTGATGTGAAGTTAAAATTGACGCCCCAAGTGATTAGACTGTCTATTCATGACGACGGAGTAGGGTTTGAGACGGCGAGAATGGTAGCAGGAGGTGAGGCGGTCAGTGCAGGCGGGGGCCTGGGCATGATGAATATGGAATATTTAGCTCAATCGATGGGAGGCGAATTTGATATTTCAAGTCGAATCGGAGAGGGAACACAGATCCGATTGTCCATTCCGGTAAATGCTTATGAATGAGGATTTTGCAAAATCCTCGAATAAAATGCGTGAACATTCTGCAATACAAAATCTGCGGTAACAATCGGATACATAGGGATTATGCAAATCCTGAACTGTAGACAGGAGGCCGAATCATGAAAATTGTCATTGTCGATGATCATCCTTTAGTACGGAAAGGACTCGCTGCGGTTATATCCATGCAGCCCAATGTTCAGTTTGCGGGAGAGGCCCAGAATCAACAGGAAGCACTTGTGGTGATCGAGGAAACAGATCCGGATCTGGTGCTGCTGGATTTGAAACTAGCTGATGAATCGGGGCTGGATATTATCAAGATAGCGCGCGGACGTGGTTTCAGAAGCAAATTTATTTTGCTGACCTCTTCCGCAACACGTGAAGATTTTCTGAAAGCAGAGGAAGCTTCCGTGGATGGTTATGTGCTTAAGGAAGCATTGCCTGAGGAATTAATTTACGCGATTCATCTTGTCAACAAAGGACGCAAATATTATGATCCGGCTATTCTCGAAAACAAGCTGCGTGAAGATGCGGGCAATCTGTCGGACGACCTGACGCCAAAGGAAAAGGAAGTGCTGGTCGAGCTGGGACAAGGAGCCTGCAATCGTGAAATTGCATCGCGGTTATTTATCAGTGAGTTCACAGTCAAAAAGCATGTCAGTCAGATCTTGGCCAAGCTGCGGCTGGCGGATCGTACGCAGGCAGCATTGTATGCCAATGCCATTGGTCTGGCGAAGTACGAGCCAACAAACATGGTATGATGCGCTGACTCTATAAGCTGCGCTGCACTTTTATATGCGAGTGGAAAGAAAAGCCTCAAAATCACCAAGCTTTGTGATTTTGAGGCTTTTTTCGATTTCTTTTTCCATAATCGACAAAGCATGGTACAAAAGTATACCATGCCGTATCCGAAAGTATACATTTCCCTCCCCCCATAGTGAGGGAGAAAGTGCCATTCGGTTCCATGTCGTTCACAGAGCCAATTGTTACAATAAAGTCATACTTAAATATGAAGAGAAATTGTATAGGAGGGAGGATTTTTGTGGAGAAAACCATTTTGGATTATCTAGTCCTGATCAAAAGAAGATTGTGGCTGATCGCAATTTTTGTCATTCTCTCATGTGTAACAACATACTTTGTGAGCGACAATGTTGTGAAGCCAGTCTATTCCGCTTCAAGCCAACTGCTGGTTAATCATATTTCCGCCAAGCAGGGGAGTAACAATCTGAACGACGTCAACACAAGTCTTAATTTGGTGGAAAGCTACAAGCAAATTCTCACTTCACCTAAAATTATGGACGCTGTTGTAGCGGCTCATCCCGAGTTCGGTTTGACGCAGCAGAAGTTGGCAGAGAAGCTGCAGATTAAATCCTCGGATAAAAGTCAGGTTATCGGTTTGACGTTTGAGGCAGGGAGCTATCCACAGGCCGCAGCGGTTGTAAACGCGGTAACCCAGAAATTCGTACAGACAGTTCCGGGATTGATGGAATTGAATAATGTGAAAATTTTAAATGAAGCGGACCCTCAGGCCAATCCTGACCCGATTAATGGGAACCCGCTCATGAATATTGCGATTAGTTTTCTCGTATCGCTGATGATTGCATTGGGCACGATTGTGTTCCTGGAAAGCATTAACGGCACGCTGCGCTCGGAGAAAGAAGCGGACGCGGACATCGGTATTCCGGTAATTGCATCGATTCCAGTCATTCGCAAGAAGGACGTCGATGGAGCAGCCGGAAATTCCAAAGAACGGGTAGGGGAGCGTAAATATGCTGCGATTGAATGACATGTTGATTACAGAAAGTAATCCATCATCGTATATCTCGGAATCATTTCGATCCCTCCGTACATACATCCGGCAGCAGGTGATTGGGCAAAAGGACCGTGGAACGGTTCTATTGTTGACCTCGCCGGAAAGCGGAGCGGGTAAAACTACACTGCTCGCCAACATCGGAGTTTCCTTTGCACAAGAAGGCAAGAAGGTGGCTCTGGTGGATTGCAATCTGCATAAACCAGCGCTGCACGAGATATTCGGAATGGAGAATACCGGAGGTCTATCGGCTTATTTGCGCGGTGGGGCTTCTTCCAAGTCTATCGTTAGGCATGGTGGGCTGGAGCTATCGGTTGTTCCCGGTGGAGACACCCTGTACAACGCAGCAGATCTGCTCGGTAGCGAACGTATGGCTGAGCTGCTGGAAGAGCTCAAACGTGAATATGACATCATCTTGCTTGATTCGGCTCCGGCGTTGAATTATACGGATGCTCGCTTGATTGCAGGCTTGACGGATGGTGTGATTCTCGTTGCTAGACATGGTCGTACCAAACGGGAAGATCTACGCAAAACAAAGCAACTCATGGAGCAGGCCAGTGCGACGCTGGTTGGAATTGTGATGAATCAGGTGAAGTAAGCAACACCAAAATTCGATGAAGCAAGGAGAATGAGTGCGATGACGAAAAGAGTGAAAAAGGCCATTATTCCAGCAGCAGGGTTAGGTACGCGCTTCCTCCCTGCCACAAAAGCGATGCCTAAGGAAATGCTTCCAATTATCAATAAGCCTACGATTCAATATATCGTGGAAGAAGCGATTGCTTCTGGTATTGAGGACATTATTATCGTTACGGGTAAAGGCAAACGTGCCATTGAGGATCACTTTGACAACGCATTTGAGCTGGAATCCAAACTGCTCGAGGACGGTAAGCTGAAGCTTCTGGAGGAAGTACAGCGTTCTTCGGGAGTGGAAATTCACTACATTCGCCAAAAAGAACCCAAAGGTCTTGGACATGCGGTATGGTGCGCAAGACGCTTTATCGGGGACGAGCCGTTTGGTGTGCTGCTGGGCGATGATATCGTAACAGGTCAGAAACCTTGCCTGCGCCAGCTGATGGATCAGTATGAGGAAACTCAAAATTCGGTTATCGGTGTGCAACGGGTACCGCAGGAATTTACGAACCGGTACGGCATCATTGAACCGGATCAGCAGGACGGACGCTTGTACCGAGTGAATAATTTTATAGAAAAACCGGCTCCAGGCACAGCGCCATCCGATTTGGCTATTATGGGTCGCTACGTGTTCTCGCCGAAAATTTTCAAATATCTTGATCTTCAGGAAAAAGGAGCTGGCGGCGAAATTCAGCTGACGGATGCGATCCAAAAGCTGAATCAGAGTGAGCGTGTGTACGCCTATGATTTTGAAGGCACACGTTATGACGTGGGTGAGCGTCTTGGATATATTTTAACCACACTTGAATTTGCACTTGCCAGCGATGATTTGAAGTATCCGGTTATGGAGGCCATGAATGAATGGTTGAAAAAGACCGAGAAAGCAACCACGGCAGGTTGAGAGGGGGTACGTCAGCATGAGCATGGAAAATTTACCGGAGGACGGCGAGGCTGTCATGTCAGGTAAAGCGTTTTACATGCCATACGGAAATACACAAATTCAGGATAAAATGTCCTACCTGGTCACAAAACGCCTCCTTGATATGCTGCTGTCGTTCGTGGGCTTGATCGTCTTGCTTCCGCTTTTTGTAGTGGTAGGCGTTTTGATTAAGCTCGAAGACCCAAAGGGAAGCGTGTTTTTCAAGCAAACTCGGGTGGGCAAGAATGAGAAGTTATTCGATATGTATAAATTCCGTTCAATGGTGTCCAATGCAGAGGAACTGAAAAAGGACTTGATGGAGCTGAATGAAGTGAGCGGCGCCATGTTTAAAATTAAAAACGATCCTCGGATCACGAAAATTGGCAGTTTTCTGCGCAAGACGAGTATTGATGAGATTCCGCAGCTGTGGAACGTGTTGGTCGGCGACATGACTTTAGTCGGTCCGCGTCCGCCGTTGCCCAGCGAGGTCGAGCAATATTCTGATTATGATAAGCAACGCCTGATTGTAACACCGGGATGTACGGGTTACTGGCAGGTGAGCGCACGTAACAGTGTAGGCTTCGAAGAAATGGTGCAAATGGATTTGAAGTATATTCATGTTCGCAATACGTGGCTCGATTTGAAAATCATCATGAAAACAGGCGTTAAAATGCTGTTCTCCAAGGATGCTTACTGATGGATGCATTCAAGCGATGTCCTGCAGTGTCCGTCGTTATTTGCACCTATAACCGGGCGGACCTGCTGGAGAAAACGTTAATGTCCCTGCTGGAGCTGGAAGACCTTGCACTGGCTGAGATCATTGTGGTCGATAACCGATCCACCGATCATACAGCAGCGACGATCAAAAGGTTCACCGTCGCCCATGGTCAGAATATCCATCTCCGATATCATTATGAGCGCGAACAAGGATTGTCTGCTGCTCGTAATGCAGGTATTACGTTATCAAGAGCGGAAGTCATTGCTTTTCTCGATGATGATGCAATTCCGTGTGTTACATGGTTGCAAACGATTATGTCAGCATTCGGGAACAATCCTGAGCTGACGGCTATGGGTGGGAAAATTGACCCTATGTTTGAGACGGAACGACCGGGTTGGCTGACAGGCCCGCTTGAACTGCCTTACACGATTATTGATCTGGGCAAAGCCGTTCGTGAATATCCGTCGGGACTGAATCCATTTGGAGCGAATATGGCGATGCGCAAAACGGCTTTTGCTGCCGTTATGTTCCCGCTTCATCTAGGCAGAAAGGGAGATATCCTTCTATCAGGTGAAGAATCGTGGGTATTCGAGCAAATCCGTAAAAATGGTGGAACGATTATGTATCATCCACACATGTCTGTGGAACATTTTGTGCCGTCTTCACGGTTAACGAAAGAATGGATCATGAACCGCTACTATTGTCAGGGCATGTCTAACGCTGCTCAGGCCGTAGGTCTGCGCGGCAACGCGATGCTGATGGCGAAGACGGCAGCCAAAGTGTTATACATCACTGTGGATTCCCTGCTGGCACGTAGTGAGGGCAGGAAGCTGTTGAACCGGTGCAGGCTTGAAAGTATCCGTGGGACGCTGGATACACTGCGCAACCGGAAAAGCGAGTCAGCTGCGGGGTGAAAGATGGAACATGAGTAACTATCCTTGGACTACTAGAATAAACACCATACAGCATGTTTTTATTTTTCTACTGGGCGCTCTTGCTGTAGGAATTGCGGCTACCTATCAGCCGGTGGTCAGTATTGCGGCGGTATGTTTACTGCTCTTGCTGGCTGTTTCCATACATCATCCGGAGCGCATCAGCTACGCTGTTTTGCTAAGTACAGCAGTCTCAGTCGATTCTCTGTATCAGGGTGGCGTGTTCGGTATTGAGATTTTGTCATTGTACAAATTGGGCATTTTGGCTCTGCTGGTGCCGTGTATGCTCGTGTATGGCATACGTCTCAAGTTCAGCTATCCGGTCTGGGCATTGGTGATCATGCTGGGGATTACATTTGGATTTTCAGCATGGCTGCCTTTGTTAACGACCTCGATTGCCGTCAAGGCGTTCGTCGGTTTATCACTCCCTTTCTTTTTTTTACTGATCCAGTGGAAAAAGGATGTGGCAGAAAAGCATATCCGACTGATCAGTTTGTTGCCCATTATTAGTGTGGTCATTGGACTGGGTTTGCAGGTTCTAGGGCTGCATTCGTTTACGGATGTAGAATTTACGGGCGCAGTCAGAGTACAAGGAGCGAATATACCGCCGCATCTGGCAATGCTCTCCTTTCTCGGAATTGCTGTCTCTCTAATTGAGGTCAAGCGTAAACCCAAGCAAGCCGCATTTTATTACACTGTGTTGGCACTGAACTTTCTGATTCTGATCGCCACCGGTACACGTGGACCGATTCTGGCATTGTTATTAATGTTTGCTGTGTATCTGTTTGATATTGCCCGTCAGTACCTCAAGGGGAAAGTCAATTATTTGCTACCGCTGGCCGGATCGTTTTTGGTTGCTCTGGGGGCGGTGGCCCTGCAATGGAACAATTTAAAAAAACGCTCCTTCGAACGGGAGACCGATACAGGCATTGACCTGTCGGGACGCTCGGAGGCATGGGAATATTTTTTGAACAGAGTACATGATTACCCTTGGTCAGGGAGAGGTCTTGGCGCGGTAACGGTCGCGAACGATGGGACATTATTCAATGGCTTTGTTGTACCGCATAACGAGTATATACGCTTTTATTTTGACACGGGATATATCGGTTGCGGGCTATTAATGCTTTCATTGCTGATCGTGTTCGCTCTCATTTACCGGTCGCTTGCCAAGTCTATCAAACCTTATTTTGTAAGCTTAATTGCAGGCTTTCTGATCTACTCGTTTTCAGATAATACGTTGTCGACGGTTCAGATGATTATTCCATTTTGCTGGTATTTGAACGCGTTATACCAGACATCTACTCAAACCGATTTTCGCAAAGAGAAGTGATACGATGAGCAGAGTGAACATGTTCGATGTCAACTTTGATAATTACGATTTTAATGATCTACTCGAATTTATAGATACCTCTATTGAACATCAGCGTCATTCCTACATTTTGACCTGTAATGTCGATCATGTGATCAAGCTTCGCAAGGATGATGAATTCCGCAAGGTGTATTCGGATGCCGGAGCTGTAGTGGCCGATGGGATGCCTATCATATGGGCGTCCAAGTTACTGAAAAAACCCCTCAAACAAAAGGTCTCCGGGTCAGATTTGTTCACTCGGTTGGGAGAGGCTTTTGAGGATCGAGGCTATCGTTTATTTTTTCTGGGTGCAGCTGACGGTATTCCTGAGAAGGCTATGCTCAATCTCCAGGAATCTTATCCGAACATGAATGTGGTGGGCTGTTACTCTCCTTCTTATGGCTTTGAGAAAAACGAGGAGGAGAATAGGCACATTGTCCAATTGCTTCAAGAGGCTCGCCCGGACATCGTTTTTGTAGGTGTGGGCGCCCCTAAACAGGAAAAATGGATTTACAGATATTACGAGACTTACCGCGCTCCGATTTCGATTGGGGTGGGAGCGACCTTTGATTTCCTGTCGGGAAATGTGAAAAGAGCACCGGAGCTGATGCAGAAGACGGGATTTGAATGGTTCTGGAGGTTGTCTCAGGAGCCTAAACGATTGTGGAAAAGATATTTGATTGAGGATTCCCAATTTCTCGTTCTGCTGTTTAAGGAGATGTTCAAGCGGAAGCGGATGAAGGGAGGTCAGGGGTGAGAAACATGAGTCGGTTGGCAGATCAGCAGATTTCCGTTTGGCTAGGAAATCGGCGTGGAATCAGCATGATCGGCATGGGATTGCTGGCTTGTATGCTGCCACTCGCCATCGGATTTGTCAGCGCCAAGATGAATCCCACCATGAGCCAGCAGGGAGCCATATTGCTGGCGCTCGTTTTTCCGGCCTTCCTGCTGGCGATCTTGCAATCGCGGCTACTGATTCCTTACACACTGGCAGTGTGGGCAGTAGGCCCGGAAATCCGCCGCATTGCGGATTGGATGGAGGGAACGTATCACTCGGTTTCCTTGTTGAGCGTGGCACCGCTGCTGGTAAGCAGTATGTTGATTATTCCTGTGTTGCGGGGCATTCATCAGGCCGAAAAACCCTTGACCCGAATTGCTGTATTTTTCGGCATAGAATTGGCCTACGGAAGTGTGGTCGGGTTATTCAAAAATGGTATTGTTTTTGCTTATGATTTAGCCAATTATGTGGTTCCTTTGATCCTGTTGCCTTATCTTGCGATTAAGCCCATGAAGGCGAAGGAGCTGGACCGACTGCTGTATTCATATGCCAACATTGCTGTTCTTGTGGCAATTTACGGCATTATCCAGTACTTGACGGTGCCTCCGTGGGATGCATTTTGGATGAATCATGTAGAAATGAATTCCATTGGTGTTCCAGAACCACTTCAAATCAGAGTATTTTCTTCCATGAACTCGCCTGGTCCCTGCGCTATTTTCCTGGCGATGGCACTTGTACCCATGCTAATGGAAAAACGTTGGCGTGGCACTTTGGGATGGATCGGAATCCTGCTGACGGTCGTTTGTCTCTTAATCACGCTGGTACGTTCAGCCTGGCTAATTGCATTCGTCATGTTACTGGCTTACATTCTCAGTTCATCTTCCAAGGGAAAGTGGAAAACCTTGTTTCAACTAGCTATAGTTGGCCTTCTTCTCTACATCATTGTTCCAAAACTTCCAGGGGCAGAAGGTTTGGTGGCTCGCATGCAGACGCTGACGGATATTCAGCAGGATCATTCGTACAATGAACGTTTGGATTTACTGCATACGATGCTTCCGGCGATTGCTGGCAATCCGGTCGGGCAGGGGATTGGGAGTGTAGGAATCGGAACCAAGCTTGATAACGGCGGCGATCTCGGCGAACTTGGGATTATGGATAATGGATATATCGCCATTTTCCTCACCTTCGGTATTTTCGGGGCATTCTTTTTCTTCGGTGGTCTCTTCGTTATCATCAAGCGCCTTCTCGCCCGTATTGCCGCACGAGATGCCAGTCAGCCTTATATCAGACTGGCGTTGGCTACGTGGGCCGGAGCTGTAGCCAGTCTCATATCAGATAATGGTTTCCCCGGTATGCGCGGCTATCTGATCTGGATGATGATCGGGATAGGACTATGGGCAAAAGATGTCATCGCGGAAAGAAGGTAAAGGCTGTGCAAAACTTACAAGCATTATCCGCACCTGTCCGGACACTATGGTCCACGGTGATTCGGTTTGCCAAAAGCAAGGATAACAGCTCTGCAGCAGTAAAAACGATGATATTCAGTATGCTGATTCTCGTCGTGAATATGCTGACTGGTGTGCTAACGGCACGATTCCTGGGTCCTACTGGACGCGGGGAACAGACAGCGATGGTGAACTGGTCCCAATTTCTCGCCTTCTGCATGAGCTTCGGTGTCCCATCTGCATTAATTTACAATGCGAAAAGGAAACCGGAGGAAACGGGCAAGCTGTATGGTCTGGCCTTGCTGCTGGCTACCATGTTCGGGGGCTTGGCGACACTCGTCGGAGTTTTTCTAATTCCTTATTGGCTGCGCTCTTTTTCTTCATCGGTCATACTTTTCGCGCAGTGCTCCATGATGATGTGTCCGCTCATAGCGATTTCACAGATCAATAATGCATTGCTTCAAGTTCGCTCGGAATATAAGCAGTACAATTTATTCCGGTATCTGGTACCGCTAAGTACACTGCTGGGTCTGGCGATTCTGATCTTAACCGGAAATATGAATCCGTACACCTCGGCATTGGCCTATTTACTGCCGGGCTTGCCGATTTATATTGGTGTCACGATACGAATGATTCGGCTGTACAAACCAAAGGTAAAGAACAGCTGGACGCAATTTAAAAATCTCTTTACCTACGGTATGGGTTCATACGGAAATGATCTCATGGGGCAGGTTTCCACTTATATTGATCAGATTTTGATTGCGGGTCTGCTCAGACCCGCTGATCTCGGTTTATATGCAGTAGCGGTCAGCTTGGCCAGGATGGTGAATGTATTTTCTACCTCGATCATTGTCGTGCTGTTTCCCAAAGCCTCCGGTCTGAATAAGGAAGAGGCGGTGGCCATAACATTTCGGGCATTTCGAGTGACATCAACGGCAACCTTTCTGGCTGCGGTGATGCTGATGCTGATTGCTCCGTTCGTATTTACATTGTTATATGGTCAAGAGTTTAAACAAGCGCTTACGGTATTCCGGTTCCTGGTGCTTGAGGTTGCTATCAGTGGGGGAACCATGGTGCTGGCACAACAATTTATGGCGTTGGGTAAGCCCAAACTGGTTACCATTCTACAGGGTGTCGGATTGGCGCTCGTCATTCCATTGCTGTCCATACTCGTACCGAAATATGGATTGACGGGTGCAGGGATAGCAATGCTGTCTTCGGGGATTCTACGGTTCATTTTCATTTTATGTAATGTTAAATTCGTTCTAAAAATGAAGATTCCAAGACTGCTTATTTCCAAACAAGATTTTCAATGGCTCCGATCAACGATGTCACACTACATCCGGAAAAAGCCAGTTAACGGTTAGATAAAGAAGGAGGCACCCGCTAATGAACCACATGTCTAGCGTTCCCGCGGACAACCGGATATCCGTAGTTATTATCGCTCAGGATGATGGCACTCGAATCACAGCCGCCATTAAATCCTGCAAGCCCTTTGCGGACGATATCGTCGTCATTGACGGAGGGAGCAAGGACAATACGATTCAGGTAGCTGAATCCTTGGGCTGTCGGGTGTTTTCCAACCCGTGGCCCGGTTATGCCAAACAGCGCATGTTTGGTGTTGAAAAAGCGGAATTTGATTGGATATTCCTGATTGATACGGACGAAGTAGTGGATGCAGAGTTGCTTGGAGACTTGTTGAAAGTAAAGGAAACGCTCCACGATCCGGCCAAAGCATATTCCGTATTCCGGATTGGAGATTTTCTCGGCAAATGGATGAACAAAGGCGAATACCTGGTTCGTTTGTACAATCGGCGTATTTATGGCATTACGAATAGTCTTGTTCATGAAATGCCGGATGTAGCCTCTTCCCAGATTGTCAATCTGGAGGGCGTGTTATGGCACTACGGCTTCCGCAGCATCAGTGATCATATGACCCGTTTTAACAAATATACAGATCTGGAAGCAGAGACGGCATTTAACAAAGGAAGATCCTTTCGGATTACCAGACTGTTGTGGCGGCCTCCTGCCCGCTTTGTGCAGAAGTATTTTGTCCAAGGCTTATACCGCAAGGGATTGGCGGGTTTTGCCGTAGCAGTATTCTGGGTGATGTATGAGTTTCTCGTCTGCTTCAAGCATTATGAGCTAACCAAGCGGCGAAAAAAGATAGAAATCGTGGATGACGGACATACCGAGCAGAAAGGAGAAACCAGCTATGTCGTACAATAACGGATTTCGTATTGCGGCAACGGGGCTTAGCTGGCCGTCCTTGCAGCCAGGAGGCCTCAACACATATTTCAAATCCATCTGTGAGCAGCTTACGTTAGAGCGCAATACGCTGGATGCTCTAATCTGTAGTGACGAGCAGCCGCAGGCGCCCGACCGTATTCGGATTCATTCGATTGGCAGCAAGCAGCAATCCATGTGGAAGCGTCGAGAGCTAATGCAAAAATATGCAGCAGAGCTGTTTGACAAGCAACCGACGGATGTACTGTATTCCCATTTTGCTCCCTATGGTGTCGGACCGGCGCTGGAGGCGAAAAAAAGAGGAATTCCGGTAGTTACCACCTTTCACGGACCGTGGACGGAGGAAATGAAGATTGAAGGACAGGGCATCAAGCATTTGCTAAAAACGACGTTGGCTAAATCCATTGAAATGAAGGCCTACGGATTGGCGGATAAATTTATAGTGCTAAGCGAAACCTTTCGGGATATTTTGCATGAGCACTATAAGGTTCCACTCAGCAAAATTCATGTTATTCCTGGTGCGGCGAATGTAGAAAGGTTCCACCCGGCAGAGGATCAAGAAGCGGTGCGGAAGCGCCTGAATTTGCCGCAAAATGCGACGATTGTGCTCACCGTTCGTCGTCTTGTTAATCGAATGGGACTGCTACAGCTACTGGAAGCATGGCGACGAGTAACCGAGCGTCATCCTGATCATGTGTTGCTGATTGGAGGGAAGGGCCCCTTGATGGAGGAATTGGCTTCCAAGGTGGCGGAATACAATCTTCATAACCATGTAAGGCTGCTCGGTTATGTGTCAGATGAGGAGCTTCCACTGTACCACCAAGCATCGAATTTGTTCGTTGTACCTACACAGGCACTGGAAGGTTTCGGTCTGATCACAGTGGAGGCGATGGCCTCGGGACTGCCGGTGCTGGCGACTCCTGTGGGTGGCAATAAGGAGATTTTAAGAGGATTCCGTCCCGAGCTTTTGTTCAAGGGAACGGATAGTGAAGCCATTGCTGAAGGGTTGCTGCGTGTGCTGGATCATCGTGAACTTCTACCGAATGCAAGGGAATGCCGGGACCATGTCCTGAGCAGATATACATGGGGACATGTAGCGGAGCAGGTGGAAGAGGTGTTCCGACAGGTCCTTGATAGAAAGGCGGCGGCGAAATGATGAGAGTAGCTTATATTGACCATACGGCAAGATGGAGCGGCGGCGAAGTCGCTTTGTATAACATACTGACGAATATCGGGGAACATATCGACCCGCTCGTTATTTTGGCAGAGGAGGGCGATTTAGCAGATCGGCTTCGGCAGCGTGATATTGATGTGCGCATCGTTCCATTGGACGATTCGATTCGCAATCGGGGACGGAATGCCGTGAATCTAGGTGCGCCTGCAGCAGCTTTTCGTTTGCTGGCTTACGGTAGAAAACTTGCGCCCTTGCTGCGTGAGGAAAAGGTCGTGTGCGTTCACACGAACTCGCTCAAGTCTGCACTGTATGGTACAGTAGCCGCCAAATCGGCGAAGCTGCCCTTGATCTGGCATATCCGTGACCACATCGGTCCGCCGTATCTGAAGCCGATTGTGGCCAAAGGGATTCGGCTGATGTCCCGCTTTTTGCCCAACGGAGTGATTGCAAATTCCAAATCCACGCTGAGTGCGTTGGAGTTACCCCCGGACAAAAAGACGCTCGTCGTTTACTCTGCTTTTGCCAAAGCAATTACAGCACGTGACACGGCTGCGGATTCACGTGGTGATGACTCGTTTAACGTCGTATTGGTCGGCAGATTGGCGGAATGGAAGGGACAGCATATTTTACTGGAAGCGGCACGCTCCTTTTTACCGGATCAGCGCGTGAAATTCTGGCTGGCTGGAGATGCGTTGTTCGGAGAAGAGGAATACAAGCAACGATTAGAGTCCACGATGCGCGAATACGGGTTGGCTAACGTCAATCTGCTGGGACACGTCGATGACATTCAAGGCCTGATGCAGCGTTGTGATTTGCTGATTCATACCTCTATTACACCAGAACCATTCGGTCAGGTCATTATTGAAGGCATGGCTGCGGGTCTCCCAGTGATTGCTTCCAATGAGGGTGGACCCAAGGAAACGGTGGTACCCCATGAAACCGGGCTGCTTATTGAACCGGGTGATCCGGCTAAGCTGGAAGAAGCCATCCGCTGGATGTTGGAGCATCCACAAGAACGTCAGCAGATGGGTGAGAGAGGGATGGAACGGGTCAAAAAGCATTTTGTCATCGAGAACACAGTTAAGGATATAGTTCATTACTATAAGGGTTTGTTGGCAGGAGTCTGACCGACATTCGCGTTAAAGGATGATTCAGATGAAAATAGCGATAGCACACGATTACTTAATCCAAATGGGCGGAGCGGAAAGGGTAGTAGAGGTATTCCACGATATGTATCCGGAGGCTCCTATCTTCACAACGGTGTTCAGCGACGACCGCCTGTCGCGTAACTTGAAGGATGCGGATATTAGAGCCACTTGGCTACAAAAAGTCCCAGGGGTGAAGGACAACTTCAAAGGAGTGCTGCCGCTGTATCCCATCGCTATACGTGATTTTGATTTTAGGGATTTCGACATTGTTTTAAGCTCCAGCAGTGCATTTATGAAAAGCATCCAGGTACCCAAACATACGTTTCACATTTGTTATTGTCACACACCGATGCGGTTTGCCTGGGATTACGATACATATATGGCCCGGCAGTCCAAATCCAACCTGCTCAAAAACATGCTCAAGCTGTACATGAACCGGTTGAAAACATGGGATGCCAAAACTTCTCGCAACGTAGACCAGTTTGTTGCCAACTCTTCGGTTGTTAAACGAAGAATTTTGCACTATTACCAAAGGGATTCGGATGTGATTTTTCCACCTATTAATACATCCCGTTTTAAACGCGCTACAAACATCGGTGACTATTACCTGATCGTATCCCGATTGGTGTCCTACAAGCGCATCGATCTCGCGATCGAAGCATTCAAACGTAACGGTCTCAAGCTGCGCATTGTGGGTGAAGGACCAGACCGTAAACGACTCGAAGGTATGGCTGCCCCGAACATTGAGTTCCTCGGCAGGCTTGAGGATGAAGAGGTTAACAAGCTGATGGCAGAATGCCGAGCGCTCGTTTTTCCGGGTGAAGAGGACTTCGGTATTACGCCTTTGGAGGCGAATGCGGCCGGACGGCCTGTCATCGCTTTTCAGGGTGGGGGAGCGCTGGATACGATTGTTCCTCATGTGAACGGCGTATTTTTCCGCAAGCATCAAGTAGAGGATGTGCTGGAGGCCGTCGAAAAGGTTGAGCAACATGCATGGAATGTGGACGATATCATTACCCATGCCCGCAAATTTGATGAAGAAAACTTCAAGGATCAATTAAAAAAGTATGTAGAACAAGCCTATGTGAACTTTCTAAAAGGAGGATGAACGGAATGAAGCTGGCTGTAATCGGTACTGGATACGTTGGACTCGTCTCGGGTGTATGTTTTGCGCAAAAAGGTAATGAGGTGATTTGTGTCGATCTGGAGCAGCACAAAATCGACATGTTGAACCGGGCAGAATCTCCGATTTATGAACCGGGTATTGAGGAATTGATCGCGTTGAATCTGGAAGCGGGCCGGTTGGAGTTCACCTCGGATTTGGCCGATGCGGTACGCCGCTCGGATATCGTAATTTTGGCGGTAGGTACGCCTTCTCTGGCTAACGGCGAGGCGAATTTGTCGTACATTGAACAGGCGGCCGCTGATGTTGGGAAAGCCATGAACGGGTATAAGATTATTATGACCAAGAGTACTGTACCTGTCGGAACGAACGAAAAGATTAAGGACGTGTTGGCTCGTCACACGAGTTTGTCTTTCGATATCGTCTCCGCGCCGGAGTTCCTGAGAGAAGGCTCAGCCATCAATGATACGCTTCATCCGGATCGCATCATTATTGGTTTGGACAATACAGGATTGCGTGAAACCATGGTCACTCTGCATCAGGTCTTCACGGATAAAATCTATGTGACGGATATCCGTAGTGCTGAAATGATCAAATACGCGTCCAATGCGTTTCTGGCAACTAAAATTTCGTTCATTAACGAAATCGCTAATATTTGCGAAAAGGTTGGCGCCGATGTAACCTGTGTGGCTGACGGTATGGGTATGGACAAACGGATTGGTTCCTCTTTCCTACAAGCAGGGATCGGGTATGGTGGCTCTTGCTTTCCAAAAGACACAAATGCGCTTATCCAAATTGCAGGTAATGTAGACTATGAATTTAAGTTGTTGAAATCGGTGGTCGAGGTGAATACCGACCAGCGCTTTATGATTGTATCCAAGCTGCGCGAATCGCTGGGTCAACTGAACGGTGTGTCCATTGGCATTTGGGGCCTCGCTTTCAAGCCAAATACAGATGACATCCGCGAAGCTCCAGCACTGGAAATCGTAGAAACGCTCATTCAGGCAGGCGCTATTGTCAAGCTGTATGATCCTATTGCGATGGATAAATTCAAGGAGCGCGTGGATCACCCGAATATTGTATGGTGCTTGTCCCCACAGCAAGCTGCTGAAGGTAGCGACGCTGTGTGCCTGTTGACCGATTGGGAAGAGTTCAAAAAAGTTGATCTCGTACAACTGGCCTCCATTCTGCACAAACCGGTTCTCATTGACGGTCGTAACGTATTCGGTGAGGAACAGATCCAAGGCTCCGGGCTGGAATACTACTCCGTGGGTCGTCCGCGGATGAGTGGGTGGAATCGGGATAAGGTGGAAGTTTAAACGTGACAGATTAAAAAGTGACTGTGGCGGGTTGGAGGCGCTGCGCGTTCCATTCGATCTTCCGATCGCTGTTGCAGTGGGATTCTTTGGATTATATAAAACATTCCAAGGTAAGAATCCCACTGCAAAGGCGAACGCTAGCGCTTCTCCAGATTCAAATGGACCGCTCCGCTGCTTTTCCAGCATAGAGTCACAGTTTTTAAACCCCCACCTTATGGGGTGGGAGTAGGAAGGGCGTATCGGAAGGAGCGGCGCGGTTGATGCCGCTCCTTCCGATCAAGCGGCGCTGCGCCGCCCCTGTGGAGCAAGCACTACCATGCGGATACGCTATGCTGCTCCTGCGACGCAAAGACGCCATTGCTGTTGCCGAAGGCGTGAGATTTTTACAGGCTGACCGGACTTAATAATGTCCGGTCGTGCCTTTTGCACCACAAGGTATGATCGATATGATGCATTTTTTGAGTAGCGAAGGGTTGGATTTGAATCTGGAGAAGCGATAGTGTTCGCCTTTGGACCGGGATTCAAACCTTTATACGATTTTATACAATCGAATGAATCCCGGTCCAACAGCGATCGTAAGATCAAATCCAGCCTGTAGCGGACTACTCAACCCTGCCCCATCCGATCACCCATACATTATAGAGAGGAAGTGGAGAGTTATGAAGCTCGTACTTTTGTCTGGTGGTTCCGGTAAAAGATTATGGCCTTTGTCCAACGATTCCCGTTCCAAACAATTTTTGAAGGTACTGGAGAGCCCGGAGGGGATTTCGGAATCCATGGTACAGCGGGTATGGAGACAATTGGGAGACAACGGATTATCAGAATCCTCGTTTATTGCGACAGGGAGAGCACAGGTCGAAATGATACAGAGTCAGGTCGGGCCGAATACGCGCATTATTGTTGAGCCGGAACGCAGAGACACCTTTCCTGCGATTGCGCTGACAGCGACTTATCTATATTCCATTGCAGGTGTTTCACCTGATGAAATTATAGCCATATTGCCTGTAGATCCTTATGTTGAGGATGCTTTCTTCGCTTCCGTAGCCCAGCTGGAACATACGCTTCAGGAGAGTGAAGGCAAGCTTGCTTTAATCGGGGTTGTCCCTTCCTATCCTTCAGAGAAATATGGTTACATTATTCCGAAAAACGATGCCACTCAAGGTAGCACAGGCTACCGTGAAGTGAGCCATTTTCAAGAGAAACCCGACCGGGAGCAGGCGGAGCGTCTGATTGAACGCAATGCTCTATGGAACTGCGGGGTTTTTGCATTCAAATTAAGTTATTTGCTGGATATCTTGGCATCCAAGGGGTTGCCGCTTAATTATGAAGAAATGCAAAAGCAATACGCATCTCTGGAAAAAATCAGCTTTGACTATGAAGTAGTCGAGAAGGAAAAGGACATCGTAGTTCTTCCGTATGATGGTTTTTGGAAGGATTTGGGTACCTGGAATACGCTCACAGAAGAAATGTCTAATCAACAAGTGGGCAGAGGTGTAGTAACAGAGGATTGCGTCAATACGAGTCTTATTAACGAGTTAGACATTCCTGTGGCGATCATTGGAACGAATGATCTGATTGTAGCCGCTAGCCCGGATGGCATTCTTGTGACCAATAAGGCAGAAAGTCCTCGCATTAAGGAAGTGCTCAAGGCTCATGATCAGCGTCCAATGTATGAAGAACGTCGTTGGGGGCAGTATCGGGTTGTGGATTATGTCAAGTATGACGAGGGTAACGAGGTATTGACCAAACGAATCCGCGTACGGAAAGGCAAAAATATCAGCTACCAGCTTCACTTCAAACGAAGTGAAATCTGGACCATTATTAGCGGTGAAGCGGAAATTATTTTGAATGAGAAGCTGCACAAAGTGAAGGCTGGTGACGTAGTACGTATCCCTGAAGGGACGAAGCATAGCATTTTGGCTGTGACCGATGTGGATTTTATTGAGGTGCAGACTGGCTCTGAGTTGGTTGAAGAGGATATTGTCCGCTTTTGTATGGATTGGAATGAAATTTCCCGTCACCAATTTATCTCCTAATTATTTTCGTAAAAACGAAAAAAGACGAATTCATGAAAATTCATAGCCTAAACTGTCGAAATTGGGCGAAAACCTGTAAATTCATGAACATGACCTATTAAATTTTGGTAAAAAAAAGTCGATACTTAGGGTAAGAAGGAATCCAAACTCCTTCCAACGATAAACGCAGCCCTGTCGAAAGGCAGGTACGCAAAGCTAAAGGGCCTTCCAACAAGGATGGCAGCCTGGCTACCGAAAGGAAGAGCGAAAGTGAGATTCAATTTTATTCCTCTGTATCGACTGATACGTCATGTACTCCCCGTTGTTATGCTTTTTTCATTGTTGCCCGTCGGTTTTGGAGATTCTCTGTCGGTGGCGAATGCCGCTTCATTACAACCTGTTAATTCGGACGCTTCTACTCAGGCCCGTGAACTATACAATTATTTACTCAACATCTCAGGGAAAAAAATAGTCACCGGTCAGCATGATTATTTGGAAAGTCCAGATGAATTAAGTAACAAGGTCCAAAAAATCAGTCAGGCATATGTTGGTGTACACGGCTATGAGATGGGAGCTATCTCTGGTCAATCTGACGCTACGGAAGCAGCACAACGTAAAAATGTCGTCGATAGTGCTATCCGTTGGGACAGATCCGGTGGTATTGTGACGATGACTTTTCATGAAGCGCTACCAGGTAGGCCACTGACTTGGGCCAATGTACAGGCGAAAGTAAGTCAGGCAGAGTTCAACAAATACGTGACTCCAGGTACTGCGCAGTATAACCTCCTCATTGCCGATCTGGATAAGGTCGCTGTATCGTTAAAGCAGCTTCGTGATGCAGGGGTTCCGGTTTTGTGGAGACCTTACCACGAAATGAATGGTGACTGGTTCTGGTGGGGAAACAAAACTAATTTCAATCAGCTATGGAATATCATGTATGACCGTTTTACAAACACACATCAATTGAACAATCTGCTGTGGGTATGGAGTCCGAATGCGCCCAATTCGTATACTGTCCCGTATACCCCAAAATACCCGGGGGATGACAAAGTGGACATTTTGGCAGTAGACATTTACAACAATGATTTTAAGCAAAGTCATTACGAAGGTCTGCTCGGGCTGGCACGGAATAAGCCGATTGCCATTGGGGAGCACGGTGAGATGCCTAGTTCTGAGGTATTGCAGGCTCAACCTAAATGGGTATATTCCATGACTTGGGGCAAGATGCTGACTGAGAATAACACAACAAATCAAATTCAGGATTATATGAATGATTCGAAGAGTTTGACGCGGGATGATGTGAAAAATGGGCTGGCAGCAATCGAACAACCTGGGACAGACGTACCGACCTTACCGGACGAGGGGCAAAGTGAGCCTATCCCGGCTCCGACTCCGGCTCCTCCTTCCGTTCCTGATGTGGTATATGTGAACGGGCTGCAGGGCGAATATTTTAACAATATGAATTTGAGCGGAAGTCCTGCTTTGATCCGTACAGATAGCAAGCTGGACTACAACTGGCGTGCCAATGCAGCTGATCCAAAGGTGAATGCCGATCAGTTCTCGGTTCGCTGGACGGGTAAAATCAAACCGCAATATAGCGAGACCTATACGTTCACAACGATATCCGATGACGGTATCCGTGTATGGGTAGACGGCAAGTTGGTTATTGACAGCTGGTTCAAACAAAGCTGGACAGAGCGTAAAGGTAGTATTACTTTGGAAGCAGGCCAACTGGTAGATTTAAAAGTGGAATACTATGATGAAAAAGGCGATGCGATGGCACGTCTAATGTGGGAAAGTCAGCATGAAGCGAAAGCGGTGATTCCCGGAAACGCTTTGTTTCTTCCTTGATTGATACTCTTTCCCGGTCAAAAAATTTGAGGAGAGAGGGTGGATCATATGATAAAAAAATGGTTATCCCATAGGTATACAGTAGTTTTATCTGGACTACTAGCGGTCGTAGCTATAGCGATGATCGCTTGGTTTATATACACGCCTTCAAAAAGCGCAGAATTGCAGACGGATAAAGTAGCGGCTGCCAGTCCAGTATGGAAGCTGGGTCAGAGGGATGACTCTTCAGCGGAATTCAAAGGTGTGGTCGGTAGGGATAATATCGATATTTCTACAGCAGCTGCCTCTACCGAATCGTCTGCTAAAGGATCATTGTCAGCATTGTCGGAAGCAGAGAGTACAACAGTTCCGGTATTGCTCAGCAGTGGAGATATTCCTCCCGGTTTGAATGCGTCCACGAACCCTGAACTGACACTCCAGTATAAGTTGAATCAGATTCCTCCCAATGGTATGATATTCCGTGTTCGGATTTTGGATGCGGGCAAAGCAGTCCCGCAAATGGCTGTATTTTCAAATCATCAGCTGTCCGGTATTATTCAGATTGCCGGGGTTTCCGGTACTGGGAGTACTTATAATTTCAAAAACAACTACGAGCTGTATATACCCAAAGAGCAATTGCAAAGCGGTGTTAACGTACTCAAGCTAAAGACAGCGCGCTGCCTATACTGCTCCTCTGCAGAAGATAAAAATGTGTGGTGGACTTGGGATGACTTGAGCTTGGAGACGTTAGCTTCACCTGCGACCGAACCGGTACACGGTAAATATATACTGACCGGAACAAATGTGAACAATAAAGAATTTTATTATGATCAGGGTGCAGTTAAGCATTTACCATACGTTCTCAAGTGGCTGGGCATTGCTTATAGTGGCAACGTCATGAGGGTCACCTGTGCCAGTAATGTGGGCAAGGCCTGTACAGACGTGGATGATTACTATCAAACGTTAAAGCAGTATAATATGCAATCGTCTGCTTTGTATTTATATACAGGTGATATTAAGCTGCAAAAAGATGGTTCTCTACCAGAGACGGCCAAGCAAAAGTTGCGCGATTATGTAAAAAAATACGGTTCTTATCTTCAATATTATGAAGTAGATAATGAACCTGGATTATTTAATCGCTCCAAGGCGGTAAATCTGGCTGTGGCCAAGTGGTTGAATACAGAAGGCAAGCAATTGGCACCGCATCTCAAAACCGTAGCACCGGGCTGGGCCTACTGGCCAACGTACTCTACTAAGGCATGCAAAAATCAAACCAGTGGTACGCAAAAATGCGGTGACCCAGATGGATGGGAACGGGACCCGGCGCAACGTAAACAGCTGGAGGAAGTCACCGACCTGACCAATGGACACGCCTATGGTGAATCGTATAATGAAGAGGGCGGGGGCAGCTTCGTCCAAAATTTGAAAACCTTCGGCGGTTCGAGCAATGGACTGGCGAAAAAGATGCTGAACACAGAGTTCGGTACCAATGATACGCATCGAGACAATCCAGATTACGGGGCTAGTCAGCCACAAGCAGCTGCATTCGACCGGATTATGCGTTCGCAAATTGGGTTTGCCGATATGTTTATCCAGCACGCTGCTTTTTATAAAGATTATACGCTGTTTAAAACAGGCTTCGATCTGCAAAGTCATAACCCGGCCAACACAGAAATTTATCCGTTCGGGCAAGGACAGGACACCCGCGTTAAGATCATGAGACGCTTGAGCTTAGCCTATGCCACCCATGGAAAACCTCTGACTTATACAGTGCTGAATCCAGAGGATACCAAGGATAAGATGGTGTATGTTCGTGCGGTGGATACGTCCAAGCTTAAACCGCTGGCAGGTAGCGGCGCTACTTCAGACAAATTGCTGGTGAATCTAGTGAATTTCGAAGCTACCACGCAGACAGTTCGTGTACGGGTAACGATGCCGAAAGCCGGTTTGTACACGGGTGAACGTTTTGGAGCGGGTTCTACTTACAGTCAGGCACAACGTTCCATATCAGGACTCAAGGCTTCTCCTGCCCTTGATTTTGAAGAAAAGCTGGGTCCTGGTGAAGCGGTACAATATATTTTGGAATTAAAAAGTACAGATCAAACCGCAGCTTCAGCTCCAACAGGGGTGAAGGCAGCCTCTGTTCAGGATGGGGCAGTAAAGATTAATTGGCTTCAGGCAGAAGGCGTATCTTCCTATGATGTGCTGCGTGCTGACGGGACCGACGGGGCTTATCAGGTGATTGCCTCGCAAGTAGCGGGAAGCACGTATACAGATCGGACGGTAAAAGCCGGAGGTCACTATGTCTACAAAGTTCGGGCGACCGGAGGCACTCAGGTTTCCCAGGCAGCCGAGGTCGCTTAATATTAGATCGGAATGTATATAGGACCTTAGATAACGAATACCTAACATCATTTCGAATTAAAACAAAAAAGAACCTATCAGGAGAAAATAGGACCTGACAGGTTCTTTTTTGTTGGAAAATCGTTCTGATTTGCCAATACTTTACGTATAATGAAGAAAAAAATAAGAAAATCCTTTTATATTCTCGTCATAAGACGACAACATTGCAGGTATGTATTCATATATAATAGTTTTGTTCATGACTATACATACATGGTTTGTGGGAAATCTCTTTCCGGTGACCAAGAATAATAAAGCGAGGTTAGTGCTGAATGAACAAGGAGACAGAATTAGGGGTGAACAACCCTCTTTTTCGAAACAACGTACAGAAAGCAGACAAAGCTGCCATCCACTTGGACATCCGGGACATCTTGCTCCAATGTGGTATCACGATACCAGAATGGCTAGAAAGCGACGCTGATGGAACCACATACCGGAAGGACAAGCGCGTGTAAATTCCAACGGCTGGTCTTACTTGAGCGAGACGTAAGGCAGTCGGCCGCGTTCTTTATTCCATCATTCGTTCCATTCGGACAAATGCAATAAAACGTTTGGCTTCTTCCTCAGACAAGGTGCGTCCGTCAATGGTCAGGTTGAAACGTCGCAGAATATCCTCGTCGGACAGTTCAAGCTGGTCCACAAATTCCCTCACATCTGAATCCAATATTGCCGCCGGATGGCTCGTACGTCCCACCAAGTAGTCAATCGTTACCCCAAAAATATCAGCGAGCTTGGTCAGGATCTCAAAATCTGGCTTGCGCCTATTTTTTTCATAGTGAGAAAGAGCTGCCCGCGTAATTCCGAGGGATTGCGCTAGTTCCTCTTGTTTTAATCCCTTATGTTCTCGTAATTCAGCGATGCGGGTGCCATAATTCATCTGTTTTTCCTCCTGAAGGCAAGGTTAAGAAAGGTAAAAAAGCAATTTTACGCTTGACAAGATACGTTTTGTATCATAAATTAGTTATGTAAGTTACATAACGTATCTTTATTTCATAGTTTTCACTTATGTCTTCGTTTATATACCCTAAGAGGCCACCGATGATTGAGCATTTTGTGCTTATTCGCTGGCTGGACCTTCTATGCGCTATTATACAACATTTTACTATAGATTAGAGGGTCATGCATCGTTCTTTTCCCCGTTATGCAGAGGATCAGTACAAGCGTTATTGCATCGAAAACAAGTCAATCAGGGAGGACTGGTCTTGTGCAGTTGAAAGAGTACATCCGTTTGATCCGTAAAAGAATGTGGTTGATTGGTAGCATCGTATTGCTGGTATGTACTGTAGTGGGCATAAAAAATGTATATTTTACCCCGCAGATTTACGAAGCTACCGCAAAGCTCATTATCAACCAGACGCCACGACCGGATCGTGCAGGTGTCGTTGATTACAGTGTAGTTCAAACGAATATAGCCTTAACGAACTCCTATAAGCAAATTATGATCTCCTCGGCGATTATGGATCAGGTGGTCGCCAGCTTCCCCGACCTTAAGGTCACTCCGTCAGCTTTGGCGTCAAAATTAAGAGTGAACACCGCAGGTGATTCACAGGTCATGGATGTAACAATCCGCGATTTATCGTATACGAAGGCTGTGAAAACCGTCAATGCGGTAGCCAAAGTATTCAAACGGCAAATCCCCTCTATCATGAAAATGGACAATGTCACCATCCTAAGCGAAGCCAGTCTGAATGATCCAGCAGTTCCCGTGAACAGTAATCCCGCTATACAGATATTTATTGCTTTTGCCACCTCTTTATTGTTGGGAATAGGCTTGGCGTTTTTGCTGGAGGTACTGGATGATACATTTAAGAATGAAGAGGATATTGAAAAAGAACTCGGTCTGCCCACCCTATCCCTGATTACGAAAATGAAAAAAGAAGATAAACGCTCCGACAGCTCCACTACAACTCCTAAACAGGTAGGTGAAGGGCAATATGCCGCGATTAATCAATAATCAGCTCGTTACATCCCTACATGCTCAGTCTTCCGTTTCGGAGGAGTACCGCATGCTTCGTACTAACATCCAGTTTTCTTCTATAGACGAGCCGATTGAGGTTATGATGGTGGCGTCCGCTCAGGCGGGTGAAGGTAGAACGGTCACGATTAGCAATTTGGCTGTAACCTATGCGCAAGAGGGGAAAAAGGTGCTGATTATGGATATGGATCTGCGTCGTTCCTCTTTGCACCATATGTTTGGTTTGCGTAATCACACGGGGCTGACACGGGTGCTTGCCAATCAACAGGCATGGCAGGATGTGGTTCAGGAAACCGGGATTGACCATCTGCATGCAATTACAGCCGGACCGAACCCGCCCAATCCGTCCGAGATGCTCAGTTCCCGCAGAATGAATGCTCTGCTGGTTGACCTAAAAGAACATTATGACGTGATCTTAATGGATACGCCGCCGTTGCTGTCCTTTCCGGATGGCTTAATTATAAGCGCTATGTGTGACGGAGTCATTCTGGTGGTGCAGGCAGGGAAAGTCAAAAAGGATATCGTCAAGAAAGCAAAAGCGAATTTGGAAAGAGTAAAGGCGCGCATTCTGGGTGTAGTACTTAATAATGTGAAGCGTTCGAATACCCGCGCCGAGCGGGGGATGGAGGAACGCAATCTGACATGAATAAAAAGGAGGAAAATGATAGTATATAAAATTCTTTTAACAATGTATAAATAATACTTATCAATAAGGAGCGAGGTGATGAGACGTGTCTTCTTCCCGCTCGAACGAGGCCGAAGTGCTGGGCGCGTCAGTGGATGTTTATTCGGTTGCTCATGGGCTTGAACGGCGGCAAGGATGGAACGTATACCCGTTCGTGAAGCGAAGCATGGATATTATATTGTCTTTCATTGGAATCATCGTGCTATGCCCAGTATTTCTGCTTGTCATTTTGCTGATTAAGCTGGAGGACCCAAAAGGCAGTGCAATATTTTATCAAGTACGTATTGGAAAAAACGAGCGGCCGTTTCGCATGATCAAATTTCGTTCTATGGTGTCTGATGCCGAAGCCAGATTGTCTGCACTGCTGGTGGAAAATGAAATTGAGGGTGCGATGTTTAAAATGCGGGACGATCCCCGAATTACCCGTGTGGGTCGCTTTCTTCGCAGAACGAGCATCGACGAGCTGCCACAACTGTTCAATGTACTACGTGGGCAGATGAGTCTGGTAGGACCCAGACCCCCATTGCCAAGAGAAGTCCATGATTACACAGTGAGAGATAAGCTGCGTCTGACGGTTACACCGGGCTGCACTGGTCTATGGCAGATCAGCGGTCGTAATCATCTAAGCTTTAACCAGATGGTAGAACTGGATTTGGAGTACATATCCAGACGCAGTTTCCGCACAGATATGATCATTATGCTGAAAACATTTCGTGTGCTGCTAGGCTCCAAGGATGCGTATTAAAGTCTTTCATTTTCACGAAGAAGGTAGGGGGTAAGTATGGATCTTCATTCCAACATATATGTAGCAGGGCATAACGGACTGGTGGGTTCCGCTATTGTCCGAGCGCTTCAGGATGCGGGTTACCGTCATATTATTACTCGCACAAGCCGTGAGCTGGATCTACGCAATAAAGAGGCAGTAGATCATTTTTTTGAAACAGAGCCTGTGGATTATGTATTTCTGGCAGCGGCCAAGGTTGGTGGGATTTTGGCGAATAACGAATATCCGGCTGATTTTATCCGTGACAATCTGCTTATACAAACGAATGTGATTGATGCGGCATACCGGGCGAATGTAGGCAAGCTGTTATTCCTCGGCTCTACTTGTATCTATCCTAAATTTGCTCCGCAGCCGTTGCGGGAAGAATATCTGCTTACAGGTGAACTGGAGCCTACTAATGAGGCCTATGCAATTGCTAAAATTGCCGGGATTAAAATGTGTCAGTCTTACAACCGTCAGTATGGAACCCGGTTTATTTCTGTGATGCCGACGAATTTATACGGTCCGGGCGACAACTTTGATCTCCAGACCTCTCATGTGCTGCCTGCGCTCATCCGCAAGTTTCATGAAGCCAAGCTGAATCAATCTCCGACTGTCGAAGTATGGGGCTCAGGTACGCCGCGGCGAGAATTTCTTCATTCTGATGATTTGGCTGAAGCCTGTCTGTTCCTGATGAACAATTATGAGGGAAATGAAATTGTAAATATCGGCGTAGGTGAGGATATCTCTATTCGTGAGCTGGCTGAACGAGTGAAGAATGTAGTCGACTATGAGGGAGAAATTACCTTTAACACCTCCGCTCCTGATGGAACGCCGCGTAAGTTGGTAGATGTATCCCGAATTTCCGAGCTGGGTTGGTCGGCGCGTATTTCACTAGAAGAGGGATTAAAGTCTGTGTATCAGGCATTTCAAGGTCTGGATCTGGTTGAACAATAAAAAAACGGTGGGGGAATGGGAATGAAAAAAGCGCTGATCACAGGGATTACCGGACAAGACGGGTCCTATCTGGCTGAGTTGCTGCTGTCCAAGGATTATGAGGTGTACGGGGTGCGCAGACGAACCAGCACACCGAACTTTGAAAATGTAGCGCATATCCAGAATGACATCCACTGGCTTTCCGGTGATATGACCGATCTGGCTTCATTGATCGAAGCCGTCCGTCAGTCCGACCCGGATGAGGTCTACAACTTGGCTGCTCAATCCTTCGTAGCGGCCTCATGGCCGCAGCCGTTGGCTACAGGTCAGATTACAGCGCTGTCTGTCACCAATATGCTGGAGGCGGTTCGAATTGCCAAACCGGAAGCGCGCTTTTATCAGGCGTCAAGCAGCGAGATGTTCGGTAAGGTGCTGGAGACACCGCAGACAGAAACGACTCCGTTTTACCCACGTAGTCCCTACGGTGTCGCCAAAGTATACGGCCATTGGATTACAGTGAACTATCGCGAAAGCTTTAATATGTTTGCTTGCTCTGGCATTTTGTTCAATCACGAATCCCCACGCCGAGGACTGGAATTTGTAACGCGTAAGGTGTCGGATGCGGTAGCTCGCATCAAGTTGGGGTTGCAGCAGGAGCTGCGCATGGGAAATTTGGATTCACTGCGAGACTGGGGTTTTGCAGGGGATTATGTAAAGGCGATGTGGCTGATGCTTCAGCAGGATCAACCGGATGATTACGTCATTTCCACGGGAGAAATGCATTCTGTGCGTGAACTGCTGCAAATTGCCTTTTCCCATGTAGGCCTAAATTATGAGGATTACGTCGTGATCGATCCTCAATTTGTCCGTCCGGCAGAGGTAGATCTATTGCTCGGCGATTGTGCCAAGGCGAAAGAAAAGCTGGGCTGGCGATTGGAAGTAGGCTTCGAGCAGCTCATTCATATGATGGTGGATACAGACTTGGAGCGGGTAAAAAGGCAGGCTGCAGTTGAAGCTTCTGTCGTCGTGTAAGAGATGGAGAGGCCATCCGCCTGGGCGGGGGTCTCTTCGCTGTACGCAAGGTCATTTTTCAAGATGGAGTAAAACCTATGACATTAGTCGAAAAACGCGCCAAACCGCGCAGAAGTTTGCTGGTGAATACATCATGGCTGTTCGGTGACAAAATGATTCGCATGGTGTTCGGCCTGGCAGTCAGCATCATCATGGCGAGAGTGTTGGGACCAGAGGAACTGGGAAAGTGGAATTATGCGGAATCCTTTTTCGGGATGTTTCTGATTTTCACGACCCTTGGCTTTGATTCTATATTAGTACGCGATCTTGTCAAAGACCCTAAGGATGAGCATGAGCTATTGGGTACGGCGGTTCTGCTGAAATTGGTAGGTACTTTGATGGCCATTGTACTGTCCTATTCTTTCATTTCACTGCTCAGACCGGAAGACAGTTCGGTGCGGTTGATCAATCTGATCTTGGCTACGGCCTCGGTATTTCAATTGTTTGATATCATCGACTACTGGTTTCGTGCGCAGATGCTGTCCAAATACACGGTCGTTGCCAAGAATACCGCCTTTGTTCTCGGCTCCACCATCAAAATCATTCTGTTGTTGTCCGGTGTTCCGATATGGGTGGTGGCGTTGTGTGCTCATGGAGAGTTTCTATTGGGGAGCCTGCTGCTGCTGTATTTCTTCCGTAAGGAAGGACGACGTGTGAAGCGATGGACGTTCCGCTTAGCCACAGCTCGGCGAATCATGAATCACAGCTGGCCGCTTATACTGTCATCTTCCGCTGTATATGTACAGGCACGGATCGATCAAGTCATTATCGGTGAACTGCTGGGGAACGCTGCGGTTGGGCAATACTCCGTTGCACTCCGACTCATCGAAGTGCTGGGCTTCATTCCGGTTGTTCTGACAACGGCCTATGCTCCAGTAGTAACCCGCTCCAAGCAGAAAGGAAGCGACGAATACAGACAGACATTGTCTACGGTGTATCGCCTGATGTTTATATGCTTTCTTGTGACCTCGGTACCTTTATTTTTTCTATCCCAATGGGTAGTGGTTGTGCTGTATGGGAAAGAATTTACCGAAGCAGGTTCGCTGTTGTCTCTGTTTGCGATTCGTCTGTTTTTCACTAACTTCAGTGTTGCTAAAAGCTTGTTTATTACCAATGAAAATTTGTTCAGATACACGCTGCTGACCTCGGTGGTGGGTGCGGTTACGAATATCGCTTTCAATTACGCGCTAATCCCGTTGCTTGGTGTCCGAGGGTCGTTAGTGGCGACGATCTTGTCCTTTACGATATCTGTATTTCTATTAGATTTGCTATTTAAGGAAGTTAAATCTAATTTGGGTTGGATGATGAAGTCCATCCTGACCTTCTGGCGTGTTCATATTACAGTACCGAAAGTTGGAGAGAACAATCATGATACCCATTAAACCGTTTGTTCGGCATGAGGAACAGTGCCCGCATTGTGGAAGTAAGGTACGTGGTGGAGAGGTGCTGTGGCAGGGAATCCATGTATGTGTCAGCACTGCGTGTGAGGGGTGCGGACGCGAATATCTCGAGGACATGAGGGTCGGTCATGCCACGTATTCACCTTATCGTGTAGAAATGCCTGACTATATTCTGACAGGTGATGCGAAGTCGAGAAAATGGCTCGGAGAGCCTTTGCGGCAATCGTTGATGAATCCTTCCTATGACTTAGCAGTCGGCATGACTGTGCATAAAATGAAAGCTTCTACACGTGTGATTATCATCAACACAATGGATTATTTGTATGGCCATGCTTTGCTCAAGCTGCTCAATGTGCAACGCGAATACGAGCAATCGCCGGACCTGGGCATCATCGTCATTGTGCAAAAGTCGCTGGAATGGATGGTGCCAGCATATGTGTCTGAAATTTGGACGGTTGATGTGCCGTTCAGCAGGGCACGAAACTTTTATCCTGTGCTACATCATCGGATGATTGAGGAACTGATGCGTTTTGATGAGGTGTATGTCAGCCCGGCATATTCACATCCCAATCAGTTTGATATTGAGCAGTTTACAGGTGTCTCCCGCTATGACGAGAGGCGTGAGTCGGAGCCACGCATTACCTTCGTATGGAGGGAAGATCGCTTGTGGAGCGGCAGCTATCATATCGCAAGAGCGGTACAGAAATTTCCGCAGCTCAAGCGTGGGCTAAAACCGCTAATTTATCATCAGCGCAGTAAAATCATACGACTGTTCCGCAGGCTGAGAGAAAGCTTCCCAGATCATCGTTTTACAGTCGCTGGACTTGGGCGTACCGGGAGCTTCCCGGCATGGATTTCTGATGAGCGTGTCACACGCTTTGACCGGGAAAGTGAGCTGCGGGTCTGCGAGGTATACGCAGCCAGCCGATTAGTGATCGGCATCCACGGCTCTAATATGCTGCTGCCCTCTGCGCATGCTGGCATGACCATTGATTTGATGCCCAAGGACCGATGGGGGAATTACGCTCAGGATATTTTATTTCACGAAACCGATCATCGGCTTACGGCCTACAAATACCGCTTTGTGCCGATGGAATCGAGTGTGACTTTAGTGGCGGATATGGCAGCTGCCCAGCTCAAAGGGGCAGACCATTTTAATATGCAGATGATGGAGGAAAGGCAGCGTGAGCATTCGGTTTGGAGGGGAGAGGCCGCTTCGGGGCGGGTTTGATCCTGGAGCAACTATTGTGGATGGAAGGCCGCTTCGGGACGGGTTTGATCTTCCGATCGCTGTTGACGAGAGATTCCCTGGATTGAATAGGCCCTGTAAGAAGGCGGAATCCCTCGTCAAAGGCGAACGCTGACGCTTCTCCAGATTCAAATCCTTACCCTCCGCTACCCACCGCCGCCAAAAAGAATTTCCCCCAGCCTATTGGGTGGGGAAGGTAAAAGCCGCCTGGCGATAGCTTCGCCCTATCGCCGCGAACTTCTCGCCTGGTACGCATCTCGGCATAATTAATGCTCTGTACCGTTCTCTGTCAAAGTGACAGTGTTTGGTGGATAGCAATCTTTTGGCAGGCAACAATCTAGCCATCGTTAAGGTCTCGTGGTCAGCCTAGCGGTAGTATAGCCATGCTTGTTTGTGAGCGTGCCATAACCGTGCCAAGTTCACAAGCGTTTGACGAAGTCAACGCTCTGCATGCATCCGTGCTCGCGTATCCGCGCAGCGAAGGCACTTCATGCCCAGCATTCCCTTTTTTAAAATGGGGTGACTTTATGGACCCGGCGGTCAGCAGCGGAGCGGTCCATTTGAATCTGAAGAAGCGCTAGCGTTCGCCTTTGCAGTGGGATTCTTACCTCGGAGTGTTTTATATATCCAGGAATCCCACTGCAACAGCGATCGGAAGATCAAATGGAACGCGCAGCGTTCTCTGAACCCTCCGTGCTCCATAACTCACCCAATATGAAATGGCAGGAGCCCTGATGATGATTCAAAAAATATTGTATCTCCGCAATTTTGCTAGCAAGGTGAACGGGGACTCATACAATTTACAGGAAGTCGGTTTGGGCAAAGCACTCGTTCGAAAAGGCTACGATTGCGATATTGTTTACTACAACGATCGTAAGGAAACCCATCTGGAACAGGTCTACCGTCACGAAGGATGCACCCTGCGTATTATCTGGCTCCACGGGTTTAAGTTCTTAAGCAACAGCATCTACAGAGATGTTCTCAAAGATTCTTTTCTGGATGCTTATGGTCTGGTCATTACTACAGAATACAACCAGATCATGACCTATCTGCTTTCCCGCAAATGCCCTGATAAGCTGGCGTTGTATCACGGCCCATACCGGGATAACACGCACGCGCTGATCCGCAAACTGTACGATATTATGCTGCTGCCGAAGGTAGCAAAATCTCTACGCCGTACCTATGTCAAATCCGATCTTGCCAAGTGCTATTTGGAGAATAAAGGTTTTGACAACGTGGTTACGATTGGAGTCGGACTGGATCGCAGTAAAGTAGAGAGAGCATTCGACAGTGACACCAGTAACAACAGTGAAGACATAAGCGGAGAACGTGAGGAAAACCGTGAGGTCGCGAATGAGCTGCGTCGAATCGGAGATCGTCCGGTGCTACTGTATGTTGGTGTACTGGAGGAACGGAGAAATATACGTTTTATGCTGAGTACGTTCAAAAGGGTACTCCAAAAGCATCCTAGCTGCCTTTTGTTAATGGTGGGGAATGGACGGAAGACGGACACAGACCGCTATTGGACATATGCTCATGAACTGGGAATAACGGACAGTATTATACATTTTTCAAGAGTGGAGCAACGTCATCTGTGGCAGGTTTATGGAGCGGCGGATGTGATGCTGTTTCCGACCCAATACGATATTTTTGGTATGGTGCTGCTGGAAAGCATGCTGTTTCGCGTCCCGATTATCTCTTCGGTAAACGGGGGCTCGATTACCTTGATTGAGGACGGAGTGAGCGGAGTCATGCTGAGAAGCTTTTCAGAAGAGGAATGGTCTGGTCGGATAGTCGCTTTGCTGGATAATGCTGAGCTGAGACGAAGTATGGCGGAGAAGGCCTTCCTTACGGTCGAGCGTATGTCGTGGGATCGCATTGCGGATGAAATAGTAAGCCATCAAGGGATCAAGCCCGGGAATTCTAACCACGTTATGCAATCAACGCAGGAAAGAGGGGCAGCCACGTGAGCCAACAGGTCAGCAGACAGATGAACCCTTCTGTAAGCAAGGTGCTGATCATCCATAACTTTTATCAGCAAAGCGGGGGAGAAGACAAGGTTGTCGAGCAAGAATCGGCTATGCTGCGTTCCAGAGGAATAGAGACAGAGCATTACTATGTGCACAACGACAGCATTCAAAGCAGAGGGCTAGCGAACATGGCAAAGCTGGCAGTAGAGGCGGCATGGTCCCTGCCGGAATTCAAAAGAATTAAGAAGCTGCTTTTACAGGTGAAGCCGGATGTGGTGCATGTGCATAATTTTTTCCCAGTTATATCTCCTTCGGTCTATCATGCTTGTGAACGGCTGGGGATTCCGGTTGTCCAGACACTGCATAATTACAGGCTGATTTGTCCGGCGGCAACCTTTATGCGAGGGAATAAGGTTTGTGAAAAATGCCTGCACGGCACGCTGCTGCACTCCATCCGTCATGGATGCTATCGAGGTTCACAGCTTCAGACGATTCCGGTGGCGGCGATGATTAAGTTCAACGATCTGATCGGCACATGGCAGCACAAGGTAAGTCGCTATATTGCGCTAACGGAGTTTGCACGGGACAAATTTGCCGAAAGCGGTATTCCGCTGGATCGTATCGCGGTAAAGCCGAATTTTATCCATCATAAAACAGTGAAAACCCAGTATGACCCGAATGATCGTTATTTGTTGTTCGTGGGGCGGATTTCTGCTGAAAAAGGGGTTCGCAATCTGCTGCAAGCCTGGTCACAGTTGGAAGATCGGGGGGGATTTAGACTGGTCATCATTGGGGATGGTCCGGAAAAGGCTGAATTGGCCGCTGCTTATCCGCGGGAAGATGTTCGGTTTCTCGGTAAGCAGGATGGAGACACGGTACTGGACTGCATGAGCCGGGCTATGTATGTCATGGTACCTTCCATTTGGTATGAAGGATTTCCCATGACCATTGTAGAGTCTTTTTCTGTTGGAACCCCGGTATTATGCAGCCGGCTCGGCGCACTGGAGGAAGTCGTGGAGGACGGGGTGACGGGTTTCCATTTTCAACATGATGATTTGGAAAATATAAAGACTGTGATTCGCTGTGCAGTAGCCTATGAAAACTATGCAGCTATGAGACAGAAGGTGTCGGAAAATTATGCTGCACGCTATACGGAAGAAGTGAATGTAAAGCAGCTGATGGCGATATATAGCGAGGCGATGGAGGAGCGTGATTATGAAACAGCTGCCCCAATATAGAGTCGGAAGGATTGCGGATGCAGATATTGCAGCACTTACGTTTCAGGAGACGGTACACATGCTGGAACAATGGGCAGTCGAACGAAAGGACGGCTATGTTTGTATTTGCAACACGCATTCCATTGTCACAGCCGGGAATCATTCCGAGTTCCACGAAGCGCTCACTCAAGCCGATTTGTGTACTCCGGACGGTATGCCGTTGGTATGGGCGCTTAAGCTGTACGGATTTGAGCGTCAGGATCGGGTAGATGGTCCCAGTCTGATGCTCAAGTTGTGCGAACGTGCGCCACAGACGAAGGTAAGTATATATTTTTACGGCAGTACGCCAGATACGCTGGATAGCTTAAAAGAAAGAGTAGGACAGGATTACCCCGGAATCCGCATCGCGGGCAGCTTTTCACCACCATTTCGTGAGCTTCACCCAGATGAGGAGGAGCGGATCATTGATGAAATCAATGCGTCCGGCGCGCATATCATATTTGTCAGCTTAGGCTGCCCGAAGCAGGAAATATGGATGTATCGAAACAAAGACCGCATCCGTGGCGTGATGATTGGAGTAGGGGCGGCCTTTGACTATATCACTGGAAAGGTTCGTAGACCGCCACTAGCGATACAAAAGCTGGGGCTGGAGTGGCTGTACCGTCTGATCTGTGAACCGAAGCGATTATGGAAGAGGTATGCCTATAACAATCCGACGTATGTATACCGTTTTCTAAAGTCTTATCGGCAAAACAAACGGCTTACGCTTTATCATAATCGGCTTGCAGGAAGAGATATAGAGAAGTGAAGTCGGTAAAAGCAGGATGCAATGAGACAGATGTAAAAGGGGGAGTTGCTTTGAAGTTATGTGTAATTGGTGCAGGGTATGTCGGGCTGGTGTCGGGGGTCTGTTTTGCCGCACTCGGGAATACCGTCGTCTGTGTAGATCAGAATGAGGACAAAATTCATCAGCTGCGTGCAGGTGGGGTGCCGATTTATGAACCGGGATTAAAGGCTCTAATTAAAGATAATGTAGAACAAGGCCGACTAAGCTTTACAACAGATACGGCTGCTTCGGTGGAGGCAGCCGAAATTGTTATTTTGGCGGTCGGTACGCCTTCGCTGCCAGGCGGAGAAGCGAACCTGTCCTATATTGAAGAAGCCGCCTGCGAGGTGGCAGACGCCATGAATGGCTACAAAATAATTGTCACCAAAAGCACGGTGCCTGTCGGAACGAACGAACGTATTCAAAATTGGATTGCGAGCCGCACAAATTATCCGTTTGGTGTGGCTTCGGTTCCCGAATTTTTACGTGAAGGTTCAGCAGTCATAGACACCCTACAGCCAGATCGAATCATCATCGGAGCTTCCGATCCGCATGTGTCCACTGTGCTGACTACACTGCACGAACCGTTGACGACAAATATCGTAACCACGGATATCCGTTCGGCGGAGATGATCAAGTACGCGTCGAATGCTTTTTTGGCGACCAAAATTTCGTTTATTAATGAGATTGCAAATATTTGTGAAAAGGTGGGCGCAGACGTTACACGCGTGGCACACGGTATGGGGCTGGATCAGCGGATCGGTTCCTCCTTTTTGTCTGCTGGTATCGGCTATGGGGGTTCCTGTTTTCCCAAGGATACACAAGCTCTGATCCAAATTGCTGGTAACGTGGACTATGAATTCAAGCTGCTGAAATCTGTGGTGGAAGTGAATCAGGGGCAACGTTTTAACGTGATTCGTAAGCTAAAAGAGGCGCTGGGTGATCTGGAAGGATCCACGATTGGCATATGGGGGCTGGCCTTTAAACCGAATACAGATGATGTAAGAGATGCCCCGGCGCTGGATATTATGCAGTCGCTGCTGGAGGCAGGGGCGCAAATTCGTGCATATGACCCGATCGCTACCGCTAACTTCCGCCGACTGCTGGACAGCTCGGAAGTAACGTGGGCAGATAGCGCACGAGAAGCGGCAGAGGGATGTGACGCACTGTGTCTATTGACGGAATGGGAAGAGTTTGGTGATATCGGGTTGGGTGAGCTGAATGAGCTTATGAAATATCCTATTATGATCGACGGACGCAATGTGTACAGCGAGGAGCAAATCAGACAATCCCCCTTTGCATACTATTCTGTCGGTAGGCCACAGATGAACAATCTGGATGTAGATCGTTATCAGTCTGTAGTAAATCCGTAAAGGGGAGGCTGCATATGAAACGATGGCTGAAGATGACATTGGGGGCTGCGGCGTTATTGGTCGTAGGGGCTACTGCCTACACCGCTTATGTGTATCATTCCTTTAAAACAGCGGCGAATGCGATGTATCATCCGCGCAGCATCGTGCAGCCTGGGGCGGTTTCTACCCTTGCAACGGGCGGAGCAGGGCGATCCGTAGATACAGACTCTGGATCAAGTACACCCAATCCGGCAGCCATCTCCCAGTTCAAGCCGTTCACCGTGCTGGTACTGGGCGTAGATCGGCGGCCTCACGATCCAGGACGATCGGATACGATGATCGTCTTGTCTGTTAACCCTGCCGAAGGCTCTATGTTGATGTTCAACATCCCACGTGATACGCGAACAGAGTTGATCGGCAGGGGGCGTGAGGACAAAATCAATCACGCTTTTGCTTTTGGGGGCGTGGATATGTCGATCCGTACGGTAGAGCATTTTTTGAACCATCCGATAGATTACTATGTACAGATGAACATGGAAGGGTTTGCGAAAATGGTGGACCTTGTGGGGGGAGTCGAGGTTCATAACCCACTTGATTTTCAATATGAGGGCCATCATTTTGCGCAGGGTAATTTGAACTTGAACGGGGCTGAGGCGTTGGCCTACGCCCGTATGCGTTTTGATGATCCACGTGGGGATCTCGGAAGAAATGCTCGCCAGCGGGAGCTACTCAAGCAAATTCTTGCCCAGTCCATCAGCAAGGAAGGGCTGTTGAGGGTAAAACCGATACTGGAGGCAGCGGGGGAGCAGATTCGCACAGACATTACCTTTGACGATATGACCACCTTCCTGACCCGGATCGGTCCGTCCCTCAAGCAGACGGATACCGTTGAGCTGAAGGGACATGGGCGTAAAATCAACGGTGTGTATTATTACATTGTGGATGAGCAGGAACGCCAGCGTATCCATGGAGTGCTGGAGAAGCACATGCTTACCGAGGCCATATCGCCTTAGGTAAGCCTTATGTAGACGGGTGCCCTATTGGGAGGTCACCCGTTATTTTCTTATAAAGTCTTCTAAAAAAGGCTTGTCCCACATACATCTGTAGAGAATTCGGTATAGTCCAACAGAGGGAGGGGCAATGTGTGCTGTTTAGAAGGAGAGCGGCTTCGGCGTTCGTCCGTAAGCTATTATATTTTGCAATCATATGTGGATTGTTATGGTTGCTGTGGCTGGGTCTGCATGGGGTGATGTCTACAGGCGAGGGCGATCAAGCGGTAGAAGCACTGAACGAGTTCTACACTATGGAGCAATCGGGAAATTTCGGAGGCTCATGGGAGCTTTTTCATTCGCAAATGAAAAAGAAATTCGAGAAGTCCACGTATGTACAGCAGCGTGCGCACGTTTTTATGCAGGATATGGGGACGGATACGTTCACGTTTGAACTGGGGGAGCCGCAGGCTGAATATGACATTCGTACCGATCAGAATGGAGAAGAGTTAGGGAAAGTTTACCGTATTACAGTCACTCAGCATTACAAGACCCGATTCGGTAATTTTGATATCGTACAGCCTTGTTATGTGACGCAGGAAGATGAGAAGTGGCGGGTGCTTTGGATATACAAGGACAAGGAATAGAGGTTGCGTGGTGTTTCTAAAAGGTTAAATATGGTACAATACTTCCAAAACCGGAAATGTACAGTAAAATGGATCACAGCTTCACTCCGGATGGAAGGAGTTTCAAAGCATGCAGCAAGCGACAGGACAGGTTCCCGTCATACGTATGGAGGGTGTGAGTAAAATCATTTCCTCAAAAGCGATCGTGGATGATCTGACGCTGGAGGTTCCGGCGGGGCAGGTATTTGGTTTCCTTGGACCCAATGGTGCGGGAAAAACGACCACCATCCGTATGATGGTTGGCCTGATTTCGATCAGCAAGGGCGATATTCATATTTGTGGAGACAGCATTAATACCGATTTTGAAAAGGCCGTTGCCCATGTCGGCGCGATTGTTGAGAACCCGGAGATGTACAAGTTTTTGACAGGCTATCAAAATTTGCAGCATTTTGCGCGAATGTCTCCTGGGGTGACCCAAGAGCGCGTGGAAGAAGCGATTCGTCTGGTGGGACTCGGAAATCGGATTCACGATAAAGTAAAAACCTACTCGCTCGGGATGCGGCAGCGACTTGGGGTAGCTCAGGCGATTTTGCATCGACCGAAGCTGCTTGTGCTGGACGAGCCGACCAATGGCTTGGACCCGCAGGGTATTCGTGAACTGCGGGATTATTTGCGTCAATTGACCCGTACGGAAGGAATTACTGTATTCGTATCAAGCCATTTGTTGTCCGAGATGGAGCTGATGTGCGACCGTGTAGCTATTATTCAGAGCGGACGGCTGGTTGATATCAAGCAACTGAAGAATACAGGGGAGGAAGTGCAGAAGGCGGAAATTGCTTTTGAGGTAAATGATGCCGAACAAGCTTATGCGCTTGCTGGAGCAGGGCGCGTCGAAGGTAATCAACTGCTGCTTCACCTGGAGCGGGAACAGATTGCAGAGATGAACAGCCTGCTGGCTGCAAATGGCATTAAAGTATATGCGATTCGCCCGGTTGCCCGTACGCTGGAAGATCAATTTTTGGAAGTGACGGGAGGCGGGGTCATTGGGTGATTTCTTCAAGCTGGTACATAACGAAAATCTGAAAATTTACCTGCGTGTGCGCACATGGATTATGCTGGGATTGCTGGCGGTCATCACTGCTGTGATTCCGATGCTGATTTCCCTGGTTTCCGATCAGGTCAGTGTGTGGGATGGGATTGCGTTGACGACGTTGTTTACATTTTTCCTCAATACGACGTTTACGGTCATTGTAGCCGCTGATTCGGTGGCTGGTGAATTTACTTGGGGAACGATTAAGCTGCTGCTCATCCGACCTTGGACTCGCAGCAAAATATTGTTGTCCAAGTATTTATCCGTGATTTTGTTCAGTTTGCTCGGAACGATCATTTTGATCTTGATGGTTACGCTGTCCTCATGGCTGATGTTGTCCAAGGATGCACCAGCGGGTTCTGTTCCACTGTTCAGTGATCCGATATCTTATGTAACGCTGAACTTTTTGTATAGCTATATCGCCTTATTCGTGACGATGGCCTTTGCTTTTATGCTGTCCGCTGTTTTCCGTTCCAGTGCCTTGGCGATTGGGCTGTCACTGTTCATGATGTTCACCAAAACAGTTTATAACACGATTGGCTTGTTCAGCACAGATCGTTTTGAATGGACCAAATACGTTCTATTTACGCATATGGATCTGAAAAAATATTTAGATATGCCGCCGGGTACGGTAAGTTCCAGTCTAACCTTTTCGCTCACCGTGCTGGCCGCCTATTATGTGATTTTTATCGCCATTGCCTGGGTGGTTTTCGTAAAACGGGATGTTTCGACCTAAATCGAAGTGCCATAGAGTAACACAAAGGACGTTCAAATGCCTAGCATTTGGACGTCCTTTTGTTATTTCAGGAATTTGCAAAATCCTCATTTAAGACTATTTTATCCTGTATCTATGTCATTTTTACTACACATTCTGCGTGCAGGGGTATATTGTAATCTATTTTCAGCAAGAATCAATCAATAGGGTCATTTTGCGTTTAAAGAGGTAGAGAGAAACAGAATAGAGGGGGGCCGCATGATATGCTGCAAAATAATCGTTTTTTTCGTCTGACTACGGGTATTGTCATGCTATTACTCATCATTTACTTGGGCACCAAAGTAAGCTTTATATTCAGTCCTCTCGTATCTTTGGTCAGCTTGCTGGTTGTACCGTTGATGCTATCTTTTTTCCTCTATTATTTATTGAGGCCGATTGTAGATGTAATGGAACGGAGAAAAATCAAACGATCTATCTCCATCTTGCTGATTTATTTGGTCATTGGAGTGTTATTGTTTGTTTTCTCATGGGGTGTGTGGCCTACGCTGCGTGATCAAGTTACCAATTTATTTGAAAATGCGCCGAAGCTCATTAAAAGTCTGGTTGATCAATTGAGCCAATGGCGGCATAATCAATCCTTGAGACAAGTGCTGCCTCCGGGTGAAGACCCGCTGTCACAACTGTCAGATACGTTGAACGAAGCTTTTTCGACACTGTCTGATTATTCGGTAAAGCTGGTATCGTTCGTGTCCTACTTTTTTATTGTATTGGCTACCTTTCCAATATTGCTCTATTACATGCTGAAGGAAGGGAGCAAGTTTGGCCCTAAAATGCTAAACTTCTTTCCAAAAAAATATCACAAGGACGCATTGGAGGTTATGGAAGATATCGATAGTGCACTCAGCAGCTTTATCGTGAGTCGGGTGCTGATTAATGTCGCGTTGGGTGTGATGATGTTTCTTGGATTTTTAATTATTGGCTTGCCTTATGCCTTGCTGCTTGCCGTTATTTCGATTTTTCTTAATTTTATTCCCTATGTGGGGGCAGTGGCTGCTTCTATACCTGTGGTTATTATTGGATTACTCGAATCACCTTCGATGGCACTCTGGTCCCTGGTCGTGGTGATCGCTGCACAGCAAATTCAGGATAATTGGCTGTCACCTATAGTTTTTGGCAAGCAGCTGGATATTCATCCGTTGACTGTCGTTATTTTACTGTTAGTTGGTGGCGACCTGCTCGGGATTCTGGGTATCATTTTGGTGATTCCATTGTATATGTGCGGAAAAATCGTCATACGCAAGGTGTACCAATTATTTTTGGAACGCAGAGTGGAGGATATTATGGAATGAATGGAGAATGCACTGGATTTAAAGGAGTATATACTGACTTTATCCTGCTTCGGATTGCAGAGCGGCTTGGCTATCCTCCTTGTTTTTGCTGAAACTAGATTGGGTTTCGTCGTTTGACTCATCCGTAGAAGTTGACAACTCTACATCCTTTGTTCGGTTCATTTGAATTGTGCCGTCCAGTATACCGCCTTCAGAAATGACCAATGCAGTGGTCGCGGTATTTCCGTACAGTTCACCTGTCGGCGTAATGGTCAGTCGTCCTTCTGTAGTAATGCTGCCAAACACCTTACCGGCAAGAATGACGTCTTGTGCGATGATATCCGAACGTACAACAGCAGATTCTCCAATGACGACAGTACGAGTGCTGCGGATATCGCCCTGAAAATGACCGTCAATCCGAATATTGGCCTCTGCCTCAACTGTACCTTCAAAGCTGGTGCCATTAGCGAGCAGTGTATCCATAGCTGGGGCGGAGAGCTTTTTTTTGGATTCCTTGAACATGATGGTTTTCCCCCAATCTTTTATTGTAAATATTTTCAAAAATCCTCATTGTACATACAGTAATGGATCGACAGGTTGGTTATGCTTGACGATCTGAAAATGAAGATGAGGTCCTGTGCTTCTCCCGGTACTTCCCAGCAGACCGATGGTCTGTCCTTTGTGGACACGATCCCCCGGAGCCACCTGCATGCCGCTCAGGTGCATATACCAGCTCTGGAGTCCGTCAGGATGCTGGATGATGATGCACTTGCCGCGGGCTCCGCTAGAAGCAGCCTCCAAGACGGTGCCAGCTCCTGCTGCATAGACAGGATCACCGGTTTGTCCGGCAATGTCCACGCCTGAATGGAAGGCAGATCTGCCTGTAAAAGGGTCGCTGCGATAGCCGAAGCTGGAGGTCATTCGCCGTGAACCTACAGGCCAAACGGAGGGATTCCCTTGCTCGGCAAGAGCAAGTCTACGAGTCTGGAGTAGCTGTGCGGCTTGTTTGCGCTCCAGATTCTGCTGTACGGCATTTGCTTGCTGAATAGAGCGGGGAACCGTACGTTCCACCGTGTCCAACAGAGATTCGATCTCCTGAAAATCATCCATTGCCTGGCGAGTTAGGAGGGCAGTATTTTCATGCACTGCGATCAGCTCGCCCCCGATATGGCCGGAAGCATCCCAGGAGAGCGGCGTCATGGTCTTTTTATGGTTACTTGTGGCAGATGAGTTTCCGTGTTTACGAATGAATTGCTGCATTTGCTGTTCCAGCTCCGTTACACGCTGAAGGCGTTCACGAATATTGGTGGCTTGATTCGTCAGCTCCATGACTTCCTGCCGTAGTCGCCCAATGGCTGCATCCTTGTCCGCTACCGTGACCTCCATCTGCAAACTCTGGACAGCAAGATTCGTTTCCATTTGGGAGATAATATGGGAAGAACGGATTTGCAGCCCGATCACGAGTGTAGAGATAGACGCGATCACAAGAGTTGGGACGAGAATGACAGCGGCTGTAGAGCATTGTAGCTGCTTGGGCGGTTGCTGTGCATCCCGAATAACAAGCAGGGTCATCCGGCGATTTAGGCTTCCTTTTTTCATAATCGCTCCTTTCCGGACATCGCTCCTATAGTGCTTGGTTACTATCTATTCAGCTTAAGAGGCAAACATGTCAAAAAAATTGGAGCTTAGTATAAAACGTAGATGAGGATTTTGCAAAATCCTGAGATATATAAGGAGGCTTAGACATGCTGTGGTTGCTGTTGGTTTTAATTGTTTTTATTTTTCAGACCGGGACGATCCTGCTCTTTGAATTTCGCAAGCCGTCCAAAGCGGTAGCCTGGCTTTTTATTTTGTTTTGCTTCCCGCTCATTGGCTTTGTCGTGTACTACTTTGTTGCACAGGATTATCAGAAGCGCAAAATGGTTCGAAAAGGGGGATCGCAGCTGTTTCGTGAGTTTCGCGAGCGTCTGTGGGCGCAATCCAAGGTGATTGAACACGTGGAGCAAATGCATAATCCTCATTTCAAGCATCAGGAGCGACTGTTTAACCAGTTAATTCGTATGTCGGAAAACCCGTTGACTGGATGTAATCGCACACGTGTGCTGACGAACGGTGAAGAAACCTTCGAGGCTATGCTGACAGCGATGGAACATGCACAACATCATATCCATGTGGAGTTTTACATATTTCGGGCCGACGAAATCGGAAGAAAGTTTCAAGAGGTCATGATCCGCAAGGCACGTGAGGGAGTAAAGGTACGATTCGTTGTGGACGGTGTAGGAAGCTACCATTTGCCCTATTCCTTTATTCGTACCTGTAGTGAGGCAGGAGTGGAATTTCATTATTTTCTACCTCCGTTTTTCGCCACGTTGGACCGCCGGATTAACTATCGCAATCACAGGAAAATCGTGGTAGTGGACGGCATGATCGGATTTGTGGGGGGGATTAATGTAGGCGACGATTATCTCGGAAAATACCCCAAAGTGGGATTTTGGAGGGATACGCATTTGCAGATTGAAGGAGATAGCGTCTATTTTCTGCAAAATGCATTTCTTAGCGACTGGAAGCTGGCCTCAGGGGAAAGGCTGATGGATGTGAATTTATTTCCTCCACATACCTGCACCGGGGATGAGGAAGTACAGATTTTGAGCAGCGGTCCCGATCAGGTTTGGGATACGATTCAGGAAATGTGTTTTGGAGCGCTCACAGTTGCCAAAAAGCGGATTTGGATTACGACGCCGTATTTTATTCCCGATCTGGGGATTTATGAGGCGCTCAAGCTGGCAGCAGTCAGTGGTGTAGATGTGAAAATTATTATTCCCTACCAATCCGATTCGAAGCTGGTTCATCTGGCGTCTTTATCCTATGTGCAAGAACTGCTGGAGGCAGGGGTGGAGTTCTACCAATATCGAAAAGGATTTATTCACGCCAAAGTGGTGATTGTCGATGATTTACTCGGCTCGGTCGGGACCGCCAATATGGACATGCGCAGCTTTTTCTATAATTTTGAGTTGACCGCTATAGTTTTTGCTAATTCAGCGCTGGAACGGCTTTCGGAAGATTTTGTAGAGGACATTTCCAACTCCTCACGCATAGATTTAAACGTGTTCCGCAGACGGCCTCGATCTCAGAAAATAGCTGAAATTCTAACTCGTATGCTCTCTCCACTCCTTTAAAGGCGGTTTTCGCCGTTTTTATCGATATAATCCCGCTTTATTGTGATTTATGTGCTCTTTGCTAACTTTTTTGCGCAAAATCACAGTTTTATGGTATACTATTCATATAACACAAGCGCGGTAAAGGAGAGGGGACTGCGAATAGCAGCCCCTTTTTCGGTCCAATATACCATACTGTAACGGGGGGATTTATATATGAGTGTAGTGAGCAAGGAAGTTCAAAATCTGTCTGAAATCACAGATGTAACCGGAGAGTTGACCAAGATCAGCAAAATTCCAGCTAATCCGAAGAACAAAGCAAAACGCCTGTTTCAGCGTGCGGCCATGATTATTTTTGGTGCGACGCTTATGGCAGTGGGCCTCGAAATATTTCTGGTTCCTAACGGCGTTATCGACGGAGGCGTCACAGGTATTTCCATTATGGCCTCCAAGATTACTGGCTATCCACTCGGTATTTTCCTGACCCTGTTGAACCTTCCATTTTTACTTATCGGATACAAACAAATCGGTAAAACCTTCGCTTTATCCACATTATTCGGCATTATCGTGATGTCCATCGGTACCGCGTTACTTCACAATGTAAGTGCATTGACTCCTGGCGAACCACTATTGGGTGCTATCTTTGGGGGCGTCATTCTCGGCGTTGGGGTGGGTCTTGTGATTCGGTCCGGCGGCTCGCTGGATGGAACAGAGATCGTAGCTATTCTCGTCAGTGAAAAAACTCCTTTTTCGGTCGGTGAGATCGTACTGTTTGTTAATATCTTCATTCTGGGAAGTGCAGGTTTTGTGTTCGGTTGGCCGAATGCCCTGTATTCCATGATTGCTTATTATATCGCCATGAAAATGATTGATATTACGATTGAAGGTCTGGATCAGTCCAAATCGGTCTGGATTATTAGTGAAAAATACCGTGATATTGGGGATGCCCTGACGGATCGTCTTGGACGGGGCGTAACTTATCTGGAAGGTGAAGGCGGCTTTACGGGCGAAAGCAAGAAAGTGATTTTCGTCGTCATTACCCGACTGGAGGAAGCGAAGCTGAAGAGCATCGTTGAAGATTGGGACCCGCACGCTTTCGTTGCGATCGGTAACATTCACGATGTGAAGGGCGGACGCTTTAAGAAAAAAGGAATACACTAGCGCAAGGGGACAATTTCTCAGCCTAATGGCTGCGGGGTTCGTCCCCTTTTTTGTTCTTCCAAGCATGGATCAGGTTCGGTGTGCCTTGGTGCGCATATGCTTGAGGACGTCTTCTACGGGCTGGGGAGGAACCTTGTCGATCAAGTCGCCTACCTGGTTTAGTCGTTCCTCAATATTCAGCAAATGGTAGTCAAGTGGTGATACATCTTGCCGTACCTCTTCCCATGTTAGCGGAGTGGAGACCGTAGCGCCGGGGCGTGCCCGCGGGGTATAAGGAGCGGCCAGAGTTTTCCCTTGATAATGCTGCAAATAATCAAAATAGATGGCTGTTCCCCGATCCTTCTTTAACCGTTCGAGTGTGAACAGATGCGGGTGCTTTTCTGTCACAAACTGTCCAACTAATAGCCCGATGCTGCGAAGTTCGTCGAAGGTTATGCCTGTACGGATCGGAACGATAATTTGTACACCTGTGGCCCCGGAAGTTTTGGGGACGGAATCCAAACCAAGCGAAGCCAGTACTTCACCGACAATAGAGGCTGCCTCCATAATACGTGGCTCCACCTCTCTGGATGGATCAAGGTCAATCATCCATTCACAGGGCAGCTTGCTTCCCGCTTCATGCAGAGAGGGGTGGAATTCCAACGCAGCTTGATTACCAAGCCAGAGAAGTTGTGGCAATTTGCCGAGCACGATATATTCAATACCATCATGCAGAGCGGTTTCAATATAGTCCGGCCGAGGACGTGGGGCATTTTTCTGATAAAAAAAATCACCGTGAATCCCATGTGGCCAGCGGATGACGGTCAGCAGACGATGATGGCAATATTTGAGCAGGAAGGGAGCCAATACCGCGAGCTTGCGAAGATATAGCGCCTTAGTCACGCCTGCTTCAGGCCACAGTGGTTTATCCGGGTTGGTGATAGGAATTTCCTGACCTTCAATGGTAATAGTACCTTTAACAGCTTGTCCCATAATGCTATCCTCCTTTGGCTAACATGCAGCAAAATCTTTATTTACAGGCTGATTGTTGCACTTATAGATCTACATATGGTTTAACATGAACGTGAAGTGCTGAATTTATCCATCAAAGGGATTGACAAGATACAATATGTATCATAAATTTATAATAAAAATACGATATGTATCTATTAAAGGGACTTGAGCAGAGGTAGAGGAGGAGTTTGCTTGATTGAAAAGCAAGGCGGAGGGCTGGTATTTCTGTTGAGTGTCCCTCGAAGTGGAAGCTCGCTGCTTACCGCCATTTTGCAAAACCATTCCCGCCTGTTTGCCACACAGGAAATGTGGTTTCTGCTCAGTTTATATGATCTTCCTCAGTCACAGGCACGGCCATATGGAGGAACAGGGATACTCCGGCAATTTTTTAAAGGCATGGTTCCCTCCGACGTATTGGAGCAGGCCTCCCGTTCGTATGCACTTGAAATATATAATGGTCTGCTTCAAGGAACTACAGCAGATATGCTTATCGACAAATCCCCGCGTTACTATACGGTGCTGGAATTTATAGACCGTTTATTCCCTGCTGCCCGCAGGCTGTGGCTTATCCGTAATCCTTTGGCCATTGTGGCCTCATTCAAAAAGGTCAATCAGCTACGGAATGGACGTTTTCAACTGCTGGAGGAACTGGGGAGTCCGCATTTTAATATGAAAATGACGGATATTACGGTTGGTTTGTTCCGTTATGCTCATTATTTTGCTACACCTCATCCACTTGCATACCCGCTTAGGTACGAACAACTCGTATCCAATCCAACGATGGAGATCGAGAAGCTGTGCAGTTTTCTGGGGATCAAGTATGAGCCAGGGATGGAAAAGTACGGAGACTTTGCGGATACGCCCAAATCCAGTCTTTTTTATAGTATGGGAGCGGGTGATCCATTCGTAGGAGAGCATGAGCAGGCGCATCAGGATTCGGTACATAGCTGGCAACATTTGTTGAGTAAAACGGAAATTGAGCTGTATTGCAGAAGCATTGGGTCCCGCATGTTTAGGCAGCTTGGTTACGCGGAAGCGTTGGAGCAGGCTGAGCAGATGACTGGAGTCCGCTTTGAAGATGAGCCGGATATAGAGCTGCTGAGTCAACGTACACAACAATTTCTCCAACAAAGCGGCTTTGAATGGAAAGCAGCTTATCGGATGCTGGAAGAACAAGATGCAGATAACAGAGAACTCGTGATAAATGCAACCTGTCATGTTGCACCTCAAGATCCGGCAAGGATGCAGGTGGACCAGATCGTGAACGATCGGCGGATCCAATCACTGGAAAACAGGTTGGCACATAGCTATGAGGAGCGGAACCGTCTTATCGCTCAGCTCCAAAGCTATCAACGCCCAAATCAAAGTCTCCGATCTCGCAGCCTCTTTGCCCGTAAGCTCGGGCGCTTGGCGTCTGTAGCGTTATCAAGCATAGGAAAAGAAAAAGGGGGAAGAACGTGAGTGCGATTGCCGGAATCTATAGCTTTGGGCATGAGTCCGTAAGCACCGAAGAAGGCGGGAAAATGATGCAAGCCCTGCGAAAATATCCCGCTGACCGCGTATGCGCTTGGTGCGAAGGCTCTATTTTTTTGGGTTGTCATGCCCAGCATGTGACCCCAGAATCTGTTCATGAGCGTCTTCCCTTCTATGATGAGCTAAGAGATTTGGCAATCACGGCGGATGCGATTATTGACAATCGTTCCGAGCTGTTTGAACGGCTGGGAGTTGAGCAGGAACGGCGGCAAGATATCACGGACAGCGAGCTGATTTTGCTGACATATGACAAATGGGGAGTGGAAGCAGCCAGTTATCTGATAGGTGATTTTACCTTTGTCATTTGGGATGCCAAGGAACATCGATTATATGGTGCTCGAGATATGACAGGAAATCGTACGCTGTACATCTACCAACATGACCGAGGATTCGCGTTTAGCACGGTAGTCGCTCCACTTTTGGCCCTGTCCTCTCTGCGAAAAGAACTGCATGAACCGTGGCTAGCCGAATTTTTGTCCATCCGTGCCATGCAGGAATCCGTCGATATCGGAACGACTGCATACAAGCATATCAACCAGCTTCCTCCTGCACATTGGTTCACTATGGAGGAGGGGAAGCGAACCCTTCATAAATATGCATGTCTGGATGAGGTAGAGCCACTGCGGCTCAAAACAGGGGGCGAGTACATAGAAGCTTTCCGCGAGGTGTTCACACAGGCGGTCACTGCCCGACTACGGACGCATCGTGCTGTAGGGGCTGCCTTGAGCGGAGGGCTGGATTCCGGGGCGGTTGCCAGCTTTGCCGCGCCATCGCTGCACCTGCAACAAAAGCCGCTGCATGCCTACAGCTATGTGCCTGTTCAAGATTTTACAGACTGGACACCGCCTACATTGCTGGCGAACGAACGAAGCTATATTCAGTCTACGGCTCGCTATGTAGGCAACATTCACGAAAATTATATGGATTTTGAGGGGAAAAGTCCGTTTTCTGAAATTGATATTTGGCTGGAACTCATGGAAGCACCCTACAAATATTTTGAAAACTCCTTCTGGATCAGAGGTTTTTATGAAAAAGCACAGGAGCACAATGTCGGTGTACTGTTGACCGGGGCACGAGGCAATTTTACCGTATCGTGGGGCCCTGCACTAGACTATTATGCCCGGCAGTTTCGTCGTTTGCACTGGTTGCAATCCTTTCAGGGGTTGTGGCGGTACAGCAAGCTTACGGGCAGGCGTATGTCTCATCTACTCCCTGTGATGTTGAAAAAAGCGACTTCGCTTGAATCTCGTTCATGGCTGCGGCGTAGCAATCGAAGTCCCGTTCCTTCACTGATCCACCCGGAGTTTGCCAAACGGATGCATGTAGAAGATATTCCTGTATTGAGCGGAACAGGCTGGATGAAAAACGCCGATCAGACGAGAAAAGAGAAATTTTCGAATTTGGCGATTGCTAACAAAAATGGTGTGGTCGCGACCAAACTTTCACTACGGTATGGCCTGTGGGAACGTGATCCGACCGGAGACAGCCGAGTGATTCGCTTTTGCTTATCGGTGCCTTTTGAACAGTATGTGCAAAACGGTCGGGACCGTGCCCTCATTCGTACGGCCATGCGTGATCATCTACCTGATGATGTTCGGTTGAACCAGCGGGTACGCGGTGTACAGCCTGCAGATTGGTTACATCGAATGCTTCCTTGCTGGGATACGTTTATGGGAGAGCTTCAACTGATGTGTCATGATTTACGAGCCGCCGAATATCTCAATATTGAGTTTATTAAGACGGCTATGGCGAAACTTCACCACCCCCGCCCTGAGCAGGCGTCTGATCCGAATATACGACTACTAATGCATAGCCTGATCGTGTACCGTTTTCTCTGTAGATTGAACTGATCGAACCTATCCGGTCAGACAGTTCGCCATTCGTTGGAGGGGAGGTGATGAGATGAGTAAAAAAGAATGGCAGGAACCGACGATAGAGGTGCTGGATATTAACCAGACTATGGCGGGTAAAGGCTGGAAACAGATTGACTGGGTGTCTGACCACGATGCCGATCTTCATAATCCAAGCTAACACATGGTTATACATGCAGCCGATGTTGGGCTGGAAGCAAAAAAACTGGTCCGATAACGACTGAATGAACGAGAATAGCATAATCCATTGGACTCGTATTCAATACAAAGCCGTCTTTATTTCTTCGGGTTAGAGGTACTGCCCAAGAAATAAAGACGGGATTTTTAAGGACAGAGGAGTGAGTCCTATCGTGCATGACAGGAGTGCAAATGTCAGTTGGACGAAATATATAGCCTTTGGACTCAGAATTGCCAGTGAGCTGAATCTGCCTGAGCTGATCCTGGCAGCACCGGAAGCAGTAGAGGATGTAGTCATTCGACAGGCTGATTTAACTGCATGGAGTGGTCAGCTGGAGCAGGCCAATTTTGTGATGCTAGATGAGCGATTTATGTTCCAAATACCAGGCACGGCCATTTATGCCGTCAGGGAAGGCAAGGAGATCGAGGTAAGCATATTCTCCGGGGCCGATCCTGACACCGTGCGGCTGTTTGTGCTGGGTACATGCATGGGTGTTCTGCTGATGCAAAGACGAATATTACCTATTCACGGAAGTGCGGTCGTCATCGGGGAGAGGGCCTATGCATTTGTGGGTGAATCGGGTACGGGCAAATCGACACTGGCTGCTGCTTTTAGGCAGGCAGGTTATCAGATGGTTAGTGATGACGTGATTGCTGTAAAAGCTACGGCTTCCTCAGCCATCGTGTATCCAGCTTATCCGCAGCAAAAGCTGGGGTTGGATAGCTTGCTCCAACTGGAGGCTTTACGGGAGAACAAGCATGCACGCAAAAGAAATAACATACGGTCCCTAACTGATGGCAATTCTGTAATGCCACAATACAGTGATCTGCGTATGCTTGCAGGTGAGCTGAATAAATATGCTGTACCCGCCGTAGATGAATTTTTTAACGATCCGCTGCCCTTAGGGGGCGTATTCGAGCTTGTGGCAGATTCTCCAATCCGTGCGTTGATGCGCGAAGGGGAGCTAGTGGCGGTTACGGAACAGCCCTTGAACGTTCTGGAGTGCTTGCATACATTACTACAACATACATATCGTAGGGTGATTATTCCGCGAATGGGTTTGAGTGAATGGTCGTTTGATACAGCGGCTAGGATGGCTCGTAAAGTAGAGGGCTGGCGGCTGCTGAGGGATAGTTCCGTCTTTACTGCATCCGAGGTTGTACAACGGGTACTTGATATCATTCGTAAGGAGGAAAAGAGTTATGGCAGCCACTAATTCAGCTAAGGACCATTATCGCGTCATTTACGGTGAAGAGGTCTATGTCAGTGATATGGACGGAGAAAAAGTGATGATGAGCATTAACACTGGTAAATATTATAACTTAGGCTTCACAGGAGGACGAATCTGGGAACTGGCAGAATCCGGTCCTTCACTTGGCGATATCGTAACTGTCCTGACGAATGAATATGAGGTGGACGAGGAACAGTGCAGACAGCAGGTACATACCTTTGTGGCTGAGTTGGAGCGGGAAGGACTGTTAAAGCTTCTACGGGAGTCGGTATAACATGCGGATACAACGGCTTCTTCTCCTGTCTCCAGAGGTCAGGAAATTGTTGCCGGAAGCCTGGCTGGAGCTGGGATGGGCGAGGCTGCGCCAGCGTCGTTCTTTTGGGGATTACTCAAGGGTTTGGGGCATATGTATGGAAGAAACTCCATGGCAGTGTGATGTCAGGCAGGAGAAGTCCATTCAGCAGATTTCGCACGCTGTGGAGCTGGCAAGCCGTTATACTCCTTGGCGCAGTAGTTGTCTTGTACAAGCCGCTGCGGCGATGACGTTGCTGGGGCGCAGAAAACTGGACTGCACGCTGTATCTGGGCACAGCCAAAAATGCCGCTGGACGCTTGGCCGCACATGCATGGGTACGTAGCGGACCGATTTATGTTACGGGGAAACGGGAGATGGAAGCATTTACGGTGGTGGGGATATTCGGGAGACGTGCTGTGATGGCTACAGATACAAAAAATGAAAGATAAAGGCAGTTCTTTGCTTTAATGCGATGAGACAAGAAGGAGAAGAATGCATGCCCACCAAGTCTGTTTTGGAACTTGCGAATTGGAATGAGGATCAAGAAATAACGTTGTTACTCTCTCTATTGGGGAAAGACGTTTCTCATTGGCAGGATAAGACTGCTGCTACCCAACTGCGTGAGATGGATTGGGTCCGATTTTTACGTCTGACCGAGCACCATCGAGTGGTACCTACGGTGTATCTCCAACTGAAAACATTGAATCATCCGTTCATTCCCGCAGAATTGTTGCGAAACCTTCAGGCGCAGTATCATCGAAACACGCTTCGCATGCTCCATCTTCAAGCAGAAGCCGAGCGTCTGACCAGGCTGCTCATAGCTCATGGAATTCGTGTGCTTATGTTGAAGGGTCCTGCTCTGGCGCAGCAGTTGTACGGGGATGTTTCTCTGCGTACCTCCAAGGATATCGATTTACTCATTGCCCCTGACGATATGGATGAGGCTGAGCATTGGATGAAGGAAGCCGGATATGCGTCCAAGAGCGGAGAAGTGCGTGTCCTTGGTAGTTGGAAATGGAAGGACCATCATGCATCCTACCTCCATCCCCAAAAACGGGTAGAGATTGAGTTGCATTGGCGGCTTCACCCGGATGGGGGTGGGGAACCCTCTTTTGACGAGCTGTGGAACTGCCGGAAAATGGGCAAAGCTGCAGGAACCAGTCGGCAGGTACCGTTGGGACCTGCCGACAACAGGACTGTGATGACGTCCTGTATGTATACGCTTGGCAGCGAGCATCAATTTCTGTACTTGAGTGCGCATGGTGCGCGTCACGGCTGGTTCAGGCTGCGCTGGCTGGTTGACATCGACAGGCTTGCGGTATGTGCTGTCGATTGGGAGGCGCTACTGCCGATGATGCGCCGCTACGGGGGCCTGCCTGCTGGCGGGCAGGCTTGGGCACTCGCCGCTGCGCTGTTGGGTACGCCGATACCGGAGCCGATGTGTCCGGCATCGGCTACCCGGCAGGCGCACAGGCTCGCGCTGAGCGCGCTGGCCTTCATGCAGGCCAGCGTTCCCGCACCGTACCCGATTGCCCACGGGTCGGGTACAGGTAGGCTTGCTCCATCTGAGCCGCTGCACAGCAGAGCTTTGGCGGAGCAAGCGGAGGCCGCTCCTTCAGTATGCGGTACCTGTGGCGAAGCAGCCATGCTTGCCACCAGTGGCGTTACTAGCATCACGGAAGATGCCAGTAACGACGACCATAGCCCGATGAGCACTGCTACCCGTTGTGCCCCCATTACTCCAGCTGTCGCCTCCAGCCAAGTCATGACCAGAAACACGGCGGCTGCCCATCAGCCGGTCAGCCGCACTTACTTGCTTTCCTTAAAAGAGCCAAGACACAGACTATGGTACCTCATCAGCCGTTTGTTTCCTTCTACGGGGGATTCGGCCGTTTTTCCACTGCCTCGCCAGCTGCATTTTTTGTATATCCCTTTACGTCCATTTCTTTGGCTGAAGCGGCGATTTTCAAAGCACTGACTCGATAGAGGATTTTGCAAAAATCCAATAAGCGACTTTCAATGAACAATATATAGATCGAAATGGTCTAGTTCGTCTATATATTGCACTTTGGAGCGACTGGAATCGAATTTTTCAAAATCCTGGATAAGGAGTGTGCATTATGGTTCACCTGCGATTATATATGACAAAGCTGTATAGCGTGAACGGCGGTGCGTTATTTCTCAATATTGGATGTATGATCATTGTCAGCCTGCTGGAGGGTTTTGGCATTTATATGCTTGTTCCTATGCTGGCGGCTATCGGCGTATTTGTTGGTCATTCAGGGATGCCATTTCTGTCTGGTGGATTGGAACATTTTTTGCCGTTCATTCCTAAAAGCTGGCTGTTGCCGGGGATGTTGATGGTTTTTATAGTGCTGCTTACAGGGCAGGCTTTGCTTCAGCGTTACCAATCCATCCTGAATTCGCGGATTCAGCAGCGTTTTATGCGCTCTTTGCGAATAGACGTGTACACTTCCTTTATGAAGGCGCAGTGGGCATTTTATTTGCGTCAGCGTAAATCTGATTTTAGCCATGTGATGACGACCGAGCTGGCGCGTGTCAGTCAGGGAACGAATTTGCTTCTTCAACTGACTACTGCTGTCATGTTTACGATGATCCAGATTGCGTTGGCTTTTTGGTTATCCCCCTCTTTAACCGGGCTGGTATTTCTGAGTGGATTGGGGCTGTTTGTCGTGTTCCGCCGCTCCATTCGAAATGCCAAACAATTAGGTGATCGTACCACTGAGCTGTCGCAGGTTTATTTTGCTGGGATTACGGATCACATGAACGGCATGAAAGATATTAAAAGCAATCTGTTGGAAGCGGCGAATATCCATTGGTTTCGCTCCCTGACACAACGCATGGAGGATAATACGACCCAATTTGTCCGGCAAAATGCGACCACACAGTTTTTTCATCGTACAGCGGCAGCTGTTTTTGTCGCTTGTGTCATATTTACATCGCTGCAGTGGCTGCATGTTACTCCTGAAAAACTGATTGTGCTGATTCTTATATTTTCACGCTTATGGCCCCGATTTGCTCTTATTCAAGCGAGTCTGGAATACATCATGTCTATGATCTCCGCTTTTGAGAGTGTCACCAAGGTGCAACAGGAGTGCGAAGCTTTCACAGATCCGTCATTGATTGTATCTGCATCTGTACGGCAACCCCTGTCCCTTCGTCATGGGATCGAATGCAGCCATCTGGATTATCGCTACGATGGTGCAGCAGAGTCTGCGCTGCGTCATATTAACTTGTTCATACCCGCTCGGGGAATGACAGCCATTGTAGGGAAATCGGGAGCAGGTAAAAGTACAATGGTCGATGTCCTGATGGGTTTTTTACGTCCAACTGGGGGGCAGATTACAATAGACGGGCTTGTTCTGGACGACGAATTGTTGCTCCAGTGGCGGCAGTCGTTTGGCTACGTGTCACAAGACCCATTTTTATTTCACGCGACTGTCCGCGAAAATTTGATGCTGGCAGATAAGGATGCTAGTGAGCAGCAGCTATGGGAGGCGTTACATTTTGCCGCCGCAGACAACTTTGTATCCAGATTGCCCGAAGGGCTGGACACAGTAATTGGAGATCGCGGGATTCGTCTGTCTGGAGGAGAACGTCAACGGCTAGTATTAGCACGGGCTGTCTTGCATCATCCTTCGGTACTTATACTAGATGAAGCGACAAGTGCGCTGGATGGTGAGCATGAAGCCGCAATTCAGGCAGCACTGGAACGGATGAAAGGTCAAATGACGTTGATCGTCATTGCTCACCGCCTGTCAACCATCAGACATGCGGATCAAATTGTCGTACTGGATCAAGGCGAGGTCATACAGCAGGGGAACTACCACCAACTGGAACAAGAGGAGCGGGGGGCGTTCAGTCAGCTACTATCGTATCAAAGCAGTGTCACCGCCACCCCTTAACCAGACTTTTCTGTAACTCAGCTTAAGTTTCTTTACGTTTGGCAGTGCTTCTTTTCTTTTTGACTGGAGTCGGAGAGATGTTCTCGCCTGCAACAGCCTGCTGTGCTGTTGGGGCCGCTGGTTTACGCGCAGGGCGTTTTTTCGCAGCAGGGCCGGGATCGGTAACGACAGGTTGCACTGCCTCGATGCTGGCCTGAAGGGCGGCCATTAAATCTACTACATTGGTCTGAGGCTGTGTTGGGGCGATTCGCACCTCTTCACCAGCCACTTTATGTTGAATGAGATCCAGAAGACGCTCGCGGTACTGATCCGTATACTTTGCTGCATCAAAAGGTGTAGATAGCTGCTCGATTAGCATTTTTGCCATGGTCAGCTCCTTCTCTTTAACCTCCTCCTGCCCCGGTAAGTTAGGCACTTGAGCAATGGGGCGAATTTCATCGGGGTAAAACATCGTCTCCACCGCCAAACATTCATCCAACACCCGAATAGCCGCCAGGCTGCTTTTAGAGCGGATGGAGATTTGGGCAATCCCGATTTTCCCGGTATCCTTCATCGCATTCATGAGCAGCTTATACGCATTGGAGCCAGCTTGATCCGGGGACAGATAATACGTTTTCTGAAAGTAAATCGGATCAATTTCCTGCAAATCCACAAAATCTAAAATAACAATATTTTTATCCGCTTGTCCGCTAACTTGCTCCAGTTCCTCCTTGTCGAACATGACAAATTTTCCTTTTTCATATTCGTATCCTTTTCCAATTTCCTCCCATTCGACCTCCTTGTCACAAACGGGACACTTTCGTACATAGCTAAGTGGGCTTCCACACTCCTTGTGAATATAACGCATGGAAATGTCCTTATCCTCAGTCGCAGAAAACATTTTAACGGGCACATGAACCAGCCCAAAGCTGATCGCACCTTTCCAGACTGTATGCATTACGCCGCTCCTCCTTTTCTTTAATCCGCATTTTGTATCCTTCGATTCCAACGCTCGGCTGTGAGCATATCCATTTTTCACTTAGATTTTTCACTTAGTATGCTTCGGAGAAAGGAATGTATGAGGTGTAAAGAAAAGAGCGAGCCAACTAATCTGCATTCTGAGGTATGACTACATCGCATAACACAATGATATGAAGTTGTTAAGTTACATTAGTTATATTAAGATAAGGGATAAACAACGATTTTGACATTTTAAAGAAAGGAGTGTTCATGTCATGAAGAAAAGATCATTAAACTTTATATCTTTTGGATATGGATACTCTACTGCTGTTTTTTTCTAAAATCATTTTTATTGGTGGAGTCTGCCTAAAAATGGTTAGAAGAAACGGTAGAAAAATTTAAAAATGACGAGGTCGATTTCGGCTACCTTACTGCTCTAGGATTGCCTGAAATAAAAATTGAAATTGAAATTTGGGCAGCTAAAGCATAAAAATAATACGCACCTCATTTATGGGATGGAATCATAGATAGCCCCGGTCTTCGTGAGAAGCTGGGGCTGTTTTATGTTTAAATTCACGAAAAATGTACATCCGTCGTCGCAAGCAAACGCACTAAAAGATTACCGAGCATCCCATAGTGACGAGCTATCCGCATCTGCATCCTTCGATTCCAACGCCTTGGCTGTGAGCAAATCATTTTTATGTTTCGTACAAAGGATTTGTATGAGTTGTGAATGAAGACTGCGAATTGCTTCCGCGTGCGCATGGTTACAGCAAGTTTGGTGCATAGTAAGGCATATCCGATTCAAAAGGGGGTACACAATTTATGTCCGGAAAATCCTATCCTCAGCAAATCAGGCATCGTGTGGGTCAAAGCCAAATCGCCTTTCGGGGCCCAGCTGGAGGCGAACAGGATGCATTGCCGCCCGAGTTTGCTCTTTCACATGGAATCCGTCCGCCTTTTCCCGTAGCTGTGGCTCATGTGGATTTGGAGGCTGTAGTTTCAACTTCGCCTTCTCATAGCATCCCTTCATTAGACGTTGAACGGATTATAGATGAAGACTAGGTGAACTATATTTCTGAATGAATGCACACAACAACAAACAGGAGGGGAAGAATAACATGAACGTGGAACGAGCAAAAGCTATTTATGATTCATCCGAAAATATTGCCGTACAATTGGATGGTAAACCGATCTGGATTGAGCATGTAGACCAAGCAAACGGTATGGCAACGGTACAGATAGGTAGCAGACCCGGCAATACCCAAACCGTCCGTGTGGATCGTCTGGAAGAACAATAGAAGAGGGGCACCAAACCAGATTTTCCCCATAGTATGGGGTATAGCTTTAGAAAGATCTTGGACAGCTGTAGGCTTTCATCGTAGAATGCTGCTTGAATGGTCCCGTTCCAACCCTAAAAGGCTCGCAATTGCTCAATGAGCAATTAGCGAACCTTATTTGTAATAATAAATGCAGTCGAGGGAACAAGTTAAACGCCAGACAAGTTAATTTGAAGGTGGAGTTGGTTCCTTTACATGACTTTATACTGCAATGGCCTTTAAATGTGGTGAAATCATCAGTTTAGCCTCAGTTGCCAATTGAACGTCTTCCACCGATAAACCCGGCGCAATTTCCTTCAGCATCAGTCCACTACCTGGAATAACATCGATGACAGCCTTTTCGGTTACGATGGTCTTTACAACATTTACAGCGGTGAGGGGCAGTTTACATTGTTCCAGTATTTTCGGCGCTCCATTTTTGTTCACATGCTCCATGGCTACAATCACTCTCTTGGCTCCGACCACCAAATCCATGGCTCCCCCCATGCCCGGAACCTTTTTCCCTGGGATCATCCAGCTTGCAAGGTTGCCTTTCTCATCGACCTCCAGGGCGCCCAACACGGTGATATCCACATGCCCTCCACGGATGATAGAAAATGAAAGCGAACTGTCGAAAAAGCAAGCTCCTTCCATAGTTGTAACATAGTTTCCGCCTGAATCGATACAATCGAGTCTTTCTTTCCCCTGAGTCGCTTTTGGGCCTACACCGAGGATTCCGTTCTCAGCCTGCAGCATAATATGAATGTTTTCGGGGATATAGTCTACCACCATTGTAGGCATTCCAACACCAAGGTTGACAACTTCGCCATTTTTAAATTCCTGGGCTATTCTTCGAGCAATGAATTCTCTGTTATTCATGCGTTTTCACCCACCTTTACAATTGCGTCGACAAATATTCCGGGAACGTTGACATGATTGGGGTCAATTTCTCCCGTCTTTACGTATTCGTCTGTCTGAGCAACTACATACTCTGCCGCTGTAGCCATTACCAAATTGAAGTTACGTGAAGAGCCGTTGATGACAAGATTTCCCGCTTCATCAGCCTTATGAGCTCTGATTAGCGCCACATCTGCTTTGAGCGGCAGTTCGAGCAAATATTCTCTCCCGTCAATTTGGATTTTCTTTTTTCCTTCCTCTACAATGGTGCCTACACCTACAGGCGTTAAAACACCGCCCAAGCCTGCTCCTCCTGCACGTATTTTTTCAGCGAGCGTACCTTGCGGGAAGAGTTGAACCTCCGCTTCTTTCGTCATCAGGAGCCTTCCCGTTTCCGGATTAGAGCCAATATAGGATGCAAAAATCCGCTTTACTCTGCCGCTTTTTACAAGCTTATAAATAGATAATTCCGGTGTGCCTGTATCATTGGATATAATCGTAAGATTGCTGGCGGGATTGGTGTCGACAAGCGCACGTACAAGTTCCTCCGGAAAGCCTCCTGCCAGAAAACCTCCGACCATCACGGTGTCTCCGTCTTTGATCTGCTTAACTGCTTCTTCAGCGGAGATTACTTTGTTATTCATGGTTCCTTCTCCTTATATATATATTTTTAGGAAAGCAACTTTATTGGAGATAATCATAGAGGACTCTTCCATATGGAAGCGTTAAATCGGCAATAAAATGTTTTCCGCCAATATAAGCTTTTACCGGCAAATCTGCCACAGGAGCGTTGACATGGGGAATCAGGCTTAACCTCGCAGGCCCTGACCAGGCGCCTTTTACCGTAATGTTTTCGAGATTATACGCTACCAACTGAGCAATTTTAGGGGTACCGTCAACATCAGGAATTAATTTCAAATTAACTTGCGTTTTTGCGATGGCTTTAGCCGTTTCCTTTTCATCAAGAATGTTATATTTGAAAGGCATGGTTCCCGTGGCCACCAGGACGTTGTTGTAATGCAATGTACCCGTCAGCGTTTCCGTCTCCTCAACGATCAAGCGAGGCTTCGCCCATTTTTTCGGAAATCCCCAGATTTCACGTCCTCCCAGAATAGCAGGCGCGTTATCCAAATACATTTGGGCAACAAAATTACAGGGTTCTCCATGAAAAGTACACGGAATGACAATACCGCTTTCCTCATAGCTTCCTAACCCGGATGAATCGGGCATCTTGATCCATTCATAGGAAACGGTATTGCTTCCATCCGGCTGAAGAGGCTCCGGGACCGCCTGTCTAATCGCAGCGGGATCGGATTCATAGGTAATGATGAAAAATTCCCGATTGATGAAGCGACATGGCGGGCGCCCATAACTGCCGCTGGCCGCAGGCATGGATTGGAGTGAAAGTACTTCTTTTTGATTCATAGCGATCTCCCTTCCTTTTAAGAGGTAGTTCTAAAAGTCATCCTGAACTCGCGCTTTAAATGAGTGCATTTTCAACTAGCATCGCTATTCCCATTCCCGTTCCGATGCATAACGAGGCGATGCCGTAACGTGAAGATCTTCGCACCATTTCATGAACCAGCGTAACCAATACCCTAGCACCGCTTGCACCGACAGGATGCCCGATCGCGATCGCGCCGCCATTGACATTCACCTTCTCAGGATTGATTCCAAGCTCTTTCAATACCGCTAGTGCTTGTGCGGCGAACGCTTCATTAATTTCAAAAAGATCGATGTCATCAATAGACATTCCCTGTTGCTTCAGAAGTGACGAAATGGCCTTCACCGGTCCCATTCCCATATATGCAGGGTCAACGCCAACAAGTGAATAACCCTTGATATATGCCAACGGCTTTAACGCATGTTCCTTACATTTGTCTTCCGACACTACAAGCATAGCCGCCGCGCCATCATTGATTCCTGAAGCATTTCCGGCGGTAACTGTTCCGTTCTCCTTAAACGCAGGTTTTAATTGAGCAAGTTTTTCTTTCGTTGTATTTCCTCTTATGTGTTCGTCCTCCGTGAAAGAAATAGTTTCTTTTTTGTTTTTGATCATGACTGGAACAATCTGCTCTTCAAAAAGCTTCTTGTTTTTAGCTTCTACGGCCTTTATCTGGCTTTGATAGGAAAATTCATCCTGCTCAAGTCTTGAAATTCCATATTTCTCTGCAACATTTTCTGCGGTAATTCCCATATGGTAATGGTTGATCGGGCACGTAAGACCGTCGGCCACCAGGGAGTCTACCAACTCACCGTTGCCCAGTTTGTAGCCGTTTCTTGCATTCCTTAGCAGGTAAGGGGCATTCGACATGCTCTCCATGCCTCCGGCCAAGACGATGTTGCCTTGTTCCGCCAATATTGAATTGTAGGCTAAAGCAACGGCATGGAGTCCTGAACCGCAAACCGTGTTTATCGTTGTTTCGGGTACATCAATAGGGATACCGGCTTTTAGTGCCGCCTGTCTGGCAGGATTTTGGCCATTGCCCGCCTGAAGAACATTTCCCAAATAAATTTGATCAATCAAAGAAGGCTCTAATTTACTTTGCTGAAGGCATGCTGTCATCACAGTTGCTCCCAGTTCAGGAGCGCTTAGAGGCGCAAGGGTTTTGTTAAAAGAGCCGACCGCTGTTCTCAACGGGCTTACTAAAGCTACTTTTTTCATTAAAAACTCACATTCCTTTCGTTGTGTTCAAGACACAATACATCCATGATTGCACTTCAATTCGTAATTTCCGTTCTTAACCTACGAGATGTAGCGACTGCAAGATACATTTGCTTGCGGGCATATCATGGTGCCTAAGACAGTGAGTGTGAGGGTTCGATCGCCTTCTCTCGTTGGAAATTAAAACCAGTTTCATCATAGTTCTAATGCAGATTTTGCTCAATGTTCAAAAATATACACATATCTATGTACAGATGTTTATAGAGCCATATAGGCCACAATAATTAGGCCATTCTAACGTTTTCTGTTAATTTCTTAATTTTTCTGAAAATCATGATCATAAATTGAATTTTCTGTTAAAAATGAAAGTTACAATCCATACGTGAAAAAGTTTTCCTCGCAAATATCATCTAACTCATCGCTGGGAAATAAAAAAAAGCCTCCAGAATGTTCTGAAGACGGATTTGCCTTTCAATATTCATAATCTTCGTTATATTGTGCCAGCTTGCTTCTTGTTAAAGGTGTCACTCGAAAGGGCGTTTTTTTCGCATGAACTAAAAAAGAAGCCGACTTGCTTGAAAGCAATCGGCTTAGAACATAAAACTTCAACAGCTCACGAAAAATGTACATCTTCCGTCGCGAGTAAACGCACAAAACGATTGCCTAGCACCGCATTGTGATGCGCTACAATTTGCTCACTGCTCAGCACCTTGCTATCAAATGTACTATGCGCATCCAATACGAGCACGTTGTTCTGGTATCCCAGACTATAGGCGCTTCGGCAGGTCGTGTCGAGGCAAAACTCGGTCTGCATCCCCGCGATTACGAGTTGATCGGCCCCCAGTTCCTTTAGCACATGGCCCAATTCAGTTTGGTAGAAGCTGTCCCAAGATGATTTACGGACAATTCGTTCATGAGGAAGAGGACGCACCACGTCGGCGATGGCCCAGCCTACACTGTTTTCCCGAAAATCCTCATCCGCTTCATCGGTATGCTGTACAAAAATCACCGGTGTACCTGTAGCTCTGGCTTTGTCCAAAAGCTGCTGCAAATGTGCTACAACTTCCTGTTCACGATACAGCTTCTCATCATACATGAACATAGCCTGCTGAACATCAATCATGAGTAAAACGGTTTGCCCCATCGTTTCAATCCCTCCCTGTGTGTATCATCTAACTTACAATAGCATGTCTTCATGCCTTGCGGCGACATAAGGTGAACTATATAATAAAGAACAAGTTGGAACGGTCCGATTCGGACGAAAGGTGATTAAAATATATGACAATTTCGCAGGAGCAGTTTACGTTCCGTTCTGTCTCAGAGGCACAGACCGGGTCATTGGCAGGTTTTTTGGCAGCCAAAGCGGTTCCCGGAACGGTAATTGTGCTGGATGGAGATCTGGGAGCGGGCAAAACTGCTTTTTCCAAGGCTTTTGCCGGCCATTTAGGTGTGCCGGGCATCGTAAATAGTCCAACCTTTACCCTTATTAAGGAGTACGAGGGCCGATTGCCTTTGTATCATATGGATGTGTACCGGATTTCCCAGGACGAGGCGGAGGATCTCGGGCTGGACGAATATTTTTACGGGACAGGAGTATGTCTGGTGGAATGGGGTAGTATTATACCGGATATATTGCCGGAGCAGCGGCTTCACATGTATATAGAAACAACGGATGTCGGGGAGCGCTTGATTCACCTGACCGGGTACGGCGAGCCTTATGAACAATGGTGCCGCAGTTTGCGGGAGAATGGAGTTTGAACCATGCAAAGAGAGCATACAGATGTGAATGTAAAGCCGCGTGAGCGGTTTTTGACGTTAGATACAGCGACGACCGTGATGGCGGCCGCTCTGATGAACGGAAGAGAATTGCTGGGAGAAAGCAACGTCTATGGCGAACGTAATCATTCCGTGCATGTGATTACCGAGCTGGAACGACTGCTGAATGAAGAAGGGCTGACACGAGATGATGTAGACGGTATTGCAGTTGGTGTTGGACCGGGGTCTTATACCGGTATCCGGATTGCGGTGACCGCAGCCAAAACACTCGCTTGGGCCTGGGGTATCCCGGTGACGTCCATATCCACTTTGCATGCTTTGGCGTGGGGTGGTTGGAATCGCGGCATCGAGATGAAGGGACAAGAAGATAAAAATGAGTCTGTGAATAACGGTTCGTCCGGAGCGCAGGCAGCAGACTGGATTGTGCCCGTGCTGGATGCGCGCCGTGGTCAGGTTTACACGGGGCTGTTCGACGTGAGTACAGTTGACGACGTCGAGAGTCCGCAACGGCTGGAGCCAGATGCAATCCGGTTGATGACTGCTTGGACCGATGACCTGCTGCAACGGCTGGAGGCTTTGCCCTCTGAAGAGCGTCCTCCAGTCATTTGGCTAGTCGGTGAAACGGCGGTTCACGCCGAAACAGCCGAGCGCCTGCGTGCTTGGAGCGAGCTTCGTATCGTACCTTATGAGCTGGAAGGAAGATGGGTTGGCCGCCTTGGGGCGGATAAGCTGCTTCGTCAAGAACACGACGAGCTACATACGCTGGTTCCTAATTATACCCAGCTGGCGGAGGCGGAAGCCAATCTGCTTCGCCAGCGCTGAAGAGAGCGGTGAACAACATGGCAAAGAACATACAGCGGGAAGAGAAACTTGAGTTTCGCTTGATGCAACTGAATGATATTCCCGATGTGCTGGAGATTGAGCATGAAGCGTTCACGCTACCGTGGACAGAGGAAGCATTCCGCAATGAGCTGACGATGAATCATTTCGCTAAATATATGATTATGGAACTAGACGGACAAGCCATTGGTTACGCAGGCATGTGGACGATTATGGATGAGGCCCATATTACGAATATTGCGATTCGTGAGGCTTATCGCGGACGTAAGCTTGGAGACAAGCTGTTGGATGAGCTGATGCAGACCGCCTCTTATTTAGGGATGGAACGTATGACGCTGGAGGTGCGGGTAACGAACCAGATCGCTCAAGGCTTGTATGAGAAAAAAGGCTTTAAGCCCGCAGGTGTGCGCAAAGGCTATTATTCGGATAATAACGAGGATGCTGTGATCATGTGGGCGGATCTTCCCGCGCATGGGGCATCCGGTGAACAGGAAGGAAGCGTGCAGAAGCAATGATGCAAGAGGAAAAAGCAGGTACAGGCTCCGCCTCCGGCGAGCCTTGCTATATACTGGCAGTGGAAACGAGTTGTGATGAAACGGCTGTTTCTGTCGTGAAAAATGGCACAGAGGTGCTCTCGAATCTGATTTCCAGTCAGATTGAAACACACAAAGCCTTTGGTGGTGTTGTGCCAGAGGTGGCTTCACGCAAGCATGTGGAGAGCATCACCTACATGCTGGACGAGGCCATGCAAACATCGGGAATTACCCCACGCGAGATTTCAGCGGTTGCCGTGACACAAGGACCAGGACTGGTTGGTGCATTGCTGGTTGGTATTGTTGCCGCTAAGAGCGCTGCTTTGGCGTTCGGCAAGCCGTTAATCGGGACGCATCATATCGCGGGACATATTTATGCCAATCAGCTGGAGCATGATATCGTATATCCGTGCATTGCTCTCGTTGTGTCAGGAGGACATACAGAGCTGGTGCTGATGGAGTCCGAAGGTCATTTTCAACTCATTGGTCGTACAAGGGATGATGCGGTTGGAGAAGCCTACGACAAAGTAGCGAGAGCCATTGGATTTCCGTATCCCGGCGGTCCGCATGTGGATCGTGTGGCTCATGAATCGGAGGAAGTGGTTACTTTGCCGCGTGCATGGTTGGAGCCGGATTCTTATGATTTTAGCTTTAGCGGTTTGAAATCTGCAGTGCTGAATGTAATTAACCAGACGAAAATGCGCGGAGAAACTGTTCATGTCGGAGCGATCGCAAGAGGCTTTCAAGAGTCGGTCGTCGAGGTGCTGGTGGAAAAGGCGATTCGTGCCATGCGTGAATACGGTGCGAAGCAGCTCCTGCTTTGTGGCGGTGTGGCTGCTAATCGCGGACTGCGTACAGCATTGCGTGAGCGCTGTGAGCGCGAAGGAATTGAGCTGCTTGTACCATCGATGAAATATTGCACAGATAATGCAGCGATGATCGGTGCTGCGGCCTACGCCAAATGGAAGCGCGGGGAATTTACCTCATTGGATATGAAGGCTGATCCAGGGCTGTCTCTGGAAGAATGGTCTGTCCAAACTTAATTGAAGAAGAATGAGCAAGACACGGCACAGTTGAGTCGTGTCTTTTTTGTTCCGCTCCATAACTATCATAAAAATATAAATTCAAGAGGATAAAATACAGGAGTTTGAGCAAATGAATGGCAGCCTCTCATTCACTCGCATTATTCGTCACAATTGTTCACGATTTTTCATGATCCATCAAAAAAATCTGGAATTTTGATATTGCCCGAATAATGATGTGATTTGTCAAGTTGTGAACAAAGTTATCCACATATACCGCTTCGAATGTGGATAACCGAGTCCGAAGCAAGCAGGCTAAGACTTTTTGGAGATAGCAAGTTGGGGGATATGTAACACTATTTGTTTTTGTGAAATCTGTGGATAATGTGGATAAAAGGGTGGATAAATTTGGTTTTCATTTGAAAATGGCTTTTTATCAATAAAAAAATGGCCCAAAAGGCCATTTTTCAATCTCATTCATACACATAAGCTGTGGATAATCTTGTGTACAAAAATATAGAAGAGGAAAATGTGAAATTTTTAAGGCAAAGATTTTATGCAGTAGTTTTTATTCTTCTAACAGCTCTTCCCAAGAGGTATAGGTTTCAGTCAATTCCTGTTTATGGGTGTCGAGTTGTGCCTGAATATTCTGAAGTGCTGTGTAATCCTGATAAATCTCAGGCAGGGTCATTTGTTCCTCCAGCCCTAAAATTTGTTCTTCCAGCGTTTTGATCTGATTTTCCAATGCCTCCAGCTTGCGTTGACGGCTACGTTCCTCGCTTTTGGCTTGCTTGTCTGCCGCATAGGTGGCGGCGCGTGATTTGGATGTGGTCTCGTCTGTCACGGATGCAGAGGTAGCCGATGTTTTGCCGCGTGTGGCCTGATTTGCCTCCAGAGCTTCCTGCGCAATTTCCTCTAACTCCTGCTTTTTGGCTACATAGTCATCATAATTCCCCAGGAAATGTTCTATCCCCCCAGGATGAAGCTCGATGACACGTTCCGCCATTTTGTTCAGGAAATAACGGTCATGGGAAATGAACAACAGCGTACCGTCATAGTCCATCAAAGCCGCTTCCAGCACTTCCTTGCTAAACAGATCCAGATGGTTGGTAGGCTCATCTAGAATTAACACGTTGGCTTCGCGCAGCATGAGCTTGGCCAGAGATACACGGGCTTTTTCCCCTCCGCTTAATGCAGCTACCTTTTTAAGTACATCGTCACCGCTAAACAGGAAATTACCCAGCACTGTACGAATACGTGCTTCTTCCATATGAGGGTACTCGCTCCACAACTCCTCCAGTACGGTATTGGCGGGGTTCAGGTTCGTCTGCTCCTGGTCATACAGGCCGATTTTGATTTTCGTGCCCCAGTGGATGGAGCCAGCAGCAGGTTTAAGTGATCCGGTCAGACATTTGAGCAACGTCGATTTTCCGATCCCGTTCGGACCAATCAGTGCCACGGTATCTCCACGTTTTAAGTCGAACGATGCGTGCTGGAATAAAGGCTTTTTACCTTCATATCCCACAGAGAGGTCACGTACCTCCAGTACTTCCTTACCTGACATATGGGCTGTTTCAAAGGAAAAATGAGCCTTTTTCAAGTCTCCCATGGGCCGATCCATACGCTCCATTTTATCTAGCTGCTTGCGCCGACTTTGAGCGCGTTTGGTCGTGGAAGCCCGCACGATATTACGTTGTACGAATGCTTCTAAACGGGCAATTTCTCCTTGCTGCTTTTCGTAATGCTTCAGATTCGTTTCGTACTCGGCAGCCTTCAGCTCCATGTAGCGGCTGTAGTTGCCTGTATATCGAGTAGAACGATGGCGTTCGATTTCAATAATCGTCGTTACCAGTCGGTCCAGAAAATAACGGTCATGTGATACAACCAGCAGAGAACCGGAGTAGCCGCGCAAATAGTCCTCCAACCAGGTCAGTGTTTGAATATCCAGATAGTTGGTAGGCTCATCGAGCATAAGGACATCTGGGGCGAGCAGTAGGATGCGTGCTAGCGCAAGCCGGGTTTTCTGTCCTCCGCTCAGAGTAGCTACAGGCGTCTCAGGTGCAAATGAACCAAAGCCCATGCCGTGCAGCACGCTGCGAATACGGGTCTCCATTTCATAACCACCGTGATCCTTGAACCAGTCTGAACGACGTGCATAGCGTTCCAGCAGATCTGCGTAGCGTTTTTCGTTTTGAGCATTGGCCAGGTCAGCGATGTCCTGTTCCATTTGCCGCAGTTCCCGTTCCGCTTCAATCAGGGGAGTGAACACCAGCATCATTTCCCCCCAGATAGAACGATCAGAATTCAAGCCGCTGTTTTGCGCCAGATAACCGATGCTGGTCTCCTTCGCCTTGAAAATTTGTCCACTGTCATAGGATATTTCACCAGCAATGATTTTGAGCAGGGTCGATTTGCCTGCACCGTTCACACCTACGAGTCCAATACGTTCACGTTCCAATATTTGAAGGTTAATCCCGTCCAGAACGGGCTCAATTCCATAGGATTTAGTAATTCCGGTTACTTGCAATAGCATAGCGTATCGTTCCTCCATTACATTTTGCACAGTTCTACCTGCTTTCTTCGCAGGTACCTTCCTTCCAGTTTACATGAAATTACCCACTATTGCACTGCTTTCACCCTGTAAACCCTTGAGCCGCGTGTAGTCAATTTGTATAAACAATGATAAACTTAAACGAGAAGTGAAAAAGAATGAAAAAAACTTGCAACGTACAACACTTACTGACAAATGGGACAATAGCAACGTTTTAAAGATTATCGACGATTGTGCGGGAGGGCGGATGTGATGGATGTCTGTGATGTGAAGAACGCGCTGCGTTTGCAGCAACGGGAAGCGCGTGACTCCATGGACCCGCTGACAAGGCAGAAGGCATCGGCTGTGGCCTGTCGGCATGCAATCGAGGCATGGGAGCAACTTAGAATAGACAGAAACGGAGATAAGCTAACATTATTTAGTTATCTCTCTTTTGGCAGCGAGATTTCGACGGCTCCCCTCATTGAGCATTGCTGGTCACAGGGAGATCGTGTCCTGGCCCCAAGAGTGGATCCGGTAACCCGGACTATGGAGCTGAGGGAGATGGATCAGTACGGAGATATTGTACCCGGTATCTGGAACATCCCTGAGCCTGCTTTGACATGCAAGGAATGGTCGCCTGAAATGTGGGCGGGAATTGACTGGGTTGTTGTGCCTGGCTTGGCCTTTGATCGTCGTGGGGGCAGGATTGGTTACGGCGGAGGCTATTATGACCGCTTTACCGTACAGGTAGAGGCAGAGAAGCGTAACAACAGCCACGTAGGTCCGCTTTATGTCTCGCTGCTGCTGCCGGGACAATTGCTGACACAGGTGCCCATGGAGCCAAGGGATTTGCGAGTGGACGTGCTGTTTACTCTGGATGGACGCTTAGATTGTGATTATGCAAAATTGACAAATGATGAATGAAGTAAAGTTGGGTATGTGAAAGGAGCTGTGAGGGAGTCGTGGATTCCTTTACTCATTTTAACGAACAGGGACGGGCTCGGATGGTAGATATTTCGGGTAAAACGTCTACGATTCGTACAGCAGTTGCCGTGACTCAGATTACGATGAATCCGGCTACATTGACGGCTGTAAAAGAAGGAAGAATCGGCAAGGGTGATGTTCTTGCTGTGGCCCAGGTCGCAGGGATTCAAGGTGCGAAAAAAACGTCAGACTGGATACCGATGTGTCATCCACTGGCCCTGACAGGCGTGAACATTACTTTTTCCGATAATGAACATGATGTGCTTCATATTGAAGTTGAAGTGAAGACCGAAGGTAAGACAGGTGTAGAAATGGAAGCTTTGACAGCGGCTTCAGCCGCAGCGTTAACCGTGTATGATATGTGCAAGGCGCTGCAAAAAGATATGATCATCGGCCCTACCATGCTGCAATCCAAAACAGGTGGCAAGCATGGGGATTTTCAAAGGGAGGACCACCGGGAACCTTGACATAGACAACATTGTCGCCGAGAGGGTACTGTGATGTGATGGAGGATGCAGCGTGGCTGTTTCTGATTTTCAGAAGAGAAAGTATTCTTTCATGATAGGAGAAGGGTGATCTTATGGTGTGGAAAACGGCGATCCTAACAGCCAGTGATAAAGGGGCAAGGGGAGAGCGTGAGGATACAAGCGCACAGGTCATCCGGGAACTCATCGAAGAAGAACTGGGCGGAGAGATTGTGGAATACCGGATCGTTCCCGATGAACCGGATGAAATTATTGCAGCTTTAATCGAAATGACCGATTATTTTCATGCAGACCTGGTACTAACTACGGGCGGAACTGAGCTGGCGATCCGTGATGTGACACCCGAGGCGACTAGGCGGGTAGTGGAACGGGAAGTGCCAGGCATGGCGGAAGCCATGAGAATGATCGTGATGCAGAAAAATCCAGCGGCTATGCTATTCCGTGGAATCGTGGGAATACGCGGACGTACACTGATCGTCAATTTGCCAGGAACGCCCAAAGGTGTGCATGAAAATTTGGCGGCGATAATGGACCAACTTCCAGAAGCGTTGCTTATGGTGACAGGCCAGTTCCGGTAGAAGGCAGCACATCGTGTGTGGTATGATACCTATAAGAATTTATAAGGCCGTATACGGGCAAAGATTCTTATTTTGTCCGTCAACATAAGGAGGATTACTACACATGCCCAATATTGGAGCACCGGGTTATATTTTGTTGATTATTCTGGCGCTGCTGTTATTTGGTCCGAACAAGCTGCCTGAGCTGGGTCGAGCTGTAGGGCGTACATTCCGTGAGTTTAAAAACGGGGCACGCGATATTTTATCAGAAGATGAACGGACTGAGCGTAAAGACAGCAAAGATAGTGTGGTCAAAGCATCACAAACGACGTCTTCAGAAGTTCAACCTCAGCCTGAGGATAAACGCTTGTCATAGATTTAGTTATAATTCTTGATGCTTGTACAATAAACAAGAGCCTCTTCTTCAGTGAAGGGCTTTATTTTTTAGGAGGCGCTGCTGCGTTCCGTTCAGAAAGGAGGAATGGACTTGACCCCATCAGAGCATGAAATGCCGTTAATGGAACATCTGGGAGAGCTTCGCCGCAGAATTATTTATGTGCTAATTGTATTTGTATTGGCACTGGCTGGTGGTCTGTTCGCGGCGGGTTCTGTCTATGACTGGCTTATTCGCTCCGGTTCGGCGCAAGCTTTTCAGTTAAACGCGTTTTCCTTTTGGGACGGGATTGGTATCTACATGAAGATCGCCATGATCATCGGGATTGCGGTGGCGCTACCGTTTGCCTGCTACCAACTGTGGAAGTTTGTCAGCCCGGGCTTAAGACCGCAAGAACGGAGTGCGACTTTGCGGTATGTGCCTTATGTGCTGCTTTTGTTCATCATTGGGGTAGCTTTTGCTTATTTCATTATTTTCCCAATGGCGATTCAGTTTACATCGTCTGTCACTAAAAGTATGGGATTACAGGAAACGTACGGGATCGCACAATATTTCACCTTTATGTTTAATATTGTACTGCCTGTAGCGCTGTTGTTTGAGCTCCCACTGCTTATCATGTTTCTGACGGGGATTCATGTTTTAACACCAATGAGGCTTCGCAAATGGCGGAAGATTTCTTATTTTCTGCTTGTATTCGTCGCGGTTGTCATTACTCCGCCGGACTTTATTTCCGATTTTTTGGTGGCGATTCCGTTGCTGGTGCTATATGAAGTGAGCGTGTATTTATCTTCGGTTGTGTACCGCAGGCAGCTGCGTGCGCAGGAGGAACGTGAGGCGCAGTTGCGTGTAGCTTCGGAATAATAAGGCAGGACCTGAATGGCTCAGTAAACAATTTATTCGGGTCCGCGCTACATGGCAACTTGCAGATGATGAATAGCATTTGTATATCATAACTATTTACAGAGTATGAACAGCAGCAGCTTAGCTGTCTTAAAAATAACCATTAGCCTTGAGTTAACGGTTATTTTTCAGATAGATGGATATAATCGGGAAGGGCTGTCCATAAAAATTCCCATAAAAAATACATTAGGGACTTGAAATTCAATCTCAAGTTGAGTATCATAAAGTTGGTTGTTAGCACTGACGACTGTCGAGTGCTAATACATACAACATAACAACCAAATTACAGGATAAAACACTTAATAAGGAGGCTATTTTTTCATGATCAAACCTTTGGGTGAACGCGTATTGGTGGAAGCAATTGAGCAAGAGACAACGACTTCCTTCGGGATCGTACTTCCTGACTCTGCCAAGGAAAAGCCGCAAGAAGGCAAAATTATCGCGGTTGGCGCAGGCGCATTGAAAGACGGTGCCCGTATTCCTCTGGAAGTAAAAGAAGGCGACCGTGTCATTTTCTCTAAATACGCTGGAACGGAAATCAAATATGAAGGTAAAGAATATTTGATTATGAAAGAAAGCGATATCCACGCGATCATCGGTTAACCGGAACCCGGACAAGACCTGAATATAGGAATTGAAACAAATCATTCATAATCCATAGGGAGGTTTATCACAAATGGCTAAAGATATTAAATTTAGTGAAGACGCTCGTCGCTCTATGCTGCGCGGGGTTGACGCATTGGCTAATGCTGTTAAAGTAACACTCGGACCGAAAGGCCGTAACGTTGTACTGGAGAAAAAATTCGGTAGCCCGCTCATCACCAATGACGGTGTAACGATTGCAAAAGAAATCGAGCTGGAAGATGCGTTTGAAAACATGGGCGCTCAACTGGTTAAAGAAGTAGCAACCAAAACGAACGATGTAGCTGGTGATGGTACGACTACTGCTACTGTTTTGGCTCAAGCCCTCATCACAGAAGGCCTGAAAAACGTAACTGCGGGCGCAAGCCCAATCGGTATCCGTAAAGGGATCGACAAAGCGGTTAAAGCAGCTGTTGCTGAACTGCAAGCCATCTCCAAACCAATCGAAAGCAAACAATCCATTGCTCAAGTAGCTGGTATTTCCGCTGCTGATGACGAAGTAGGCGAACTGATCGCTGAAGCTATGGAAAAAGTGGGCAAAGACGGTGTAATCACTGTTGAAGAATCCCGCGGTTTTGCAACAGAGCTGGAAGTGGTTGAAGGTATGCAATTTGACCGTGGCTACATTTCCCCGTACATGATTACAGATACGGACAAAATGGAAGCTGTACTGGACAATCCGTATATCCTGATCACAGACAAAAAAATCACAAACACTCAAGAAATCCTGCCATTGCTTGAAAAAATCGTACAACAAGGCAAGCCACTCGTTCTGATCGCTGAAGACATCGAAGGCGAAGCACTGGCTATGCTCGTTGTTAACAAACTGCGTGGTACATTCAACGCTGTAGCTGTTAAAGCTCCAGGATTTGGTGACCGTCGTAAAGCAATGCTGCAAGATATCGCTGCCCTGACAGGCGGTCAAGTGATTACAGAAGAACTGGGTCTGGACCTGAAAACAGCTTCCGTAGACCAACTGGGTACAGCACGTCAAGTGCGTATCACTAAAGAAAATACGATTGTGGTTGACGGTGCTGGAAACAAAGCCGACATCGACGCTCGTGTTAGCCAAATCCGTACGCAACTGGAAGAAACCACTTCCGAGTTCGACAAAGAGAAACTGCAAGAGCGTCTGGCTAAATTGTCCGGCGGCGTAGCAGTCATCAAAGTCGGTGCGGCAACTGAAACAGAATTGAAAGAACGCAAACTGCGCATCGAAGATGCCCTGAACGCAACCCGTGCTGCGGTTGAAGAAGGTATCGTATCCGGTGGTGGTGTAGCGCTCCTGAACGTATACAAAGCAGTTGCAGCTGTTGAACTGCAAGGCGACGAGCAAACAGGCGTGAACATCGTGTTGCGCGCTCTGGAAGCTCCAATCCGCACCATCGCTGCTAATGCAGGTGAAGAAGGCTCTGTAATCGTTGAGCGTCTGAAACGCGAAGAAGTTGGCGTAGGCTTTAACGCAGCTACTGGCGACTGGGTAAACATGATCGATGCTGGTATCGTTGACCCTGCAAAAGTAACTCGCTATGCATTGCAAAACGCTGCTTCCGTAGCAGCAATGTTCCTGACTACCGAAGCGGTTATCGCTGACAAGCCAGAACCAGAAAAGGCTGCAATGCCTGACATGGGCGGCATGGGTGGTATGGGCGGAATGATGTAATAAAGGGTATCAAAACCCTGTAATACCGCTATTTAAAAGGCTCCCGAAAGGGAGCCTTTCTTCGTTAAATCACGAAAAAATCACATTTCTTACAAAGGGAGATGATCTTTCGTAAAATTGAAGTTCAATATATCTGCAAAGTGAATTCTTATTTTCTCATTAGCATCCTTTTTCATCTTTTCTGTGACGTGTGTGTAGATCTTTAGAGTTGTTTCTGGGTCTACTCCAGCCTCTGAGAGCATGCTTATGTGGGTGTGTCTAAAGATATGGGGAGTGGCTTCTTTTTTGGATGAATGGATATCCATTGTCACGACAGAATACGAAATCCTTGTCATGATAATCACGGTACATTTTTCTGTTTTCCTGAACTATTTTTTGCTGCGTATTTCTATAATCGGCAAGCAAGTCCATAATGGTTTCGTCCAAGTCGAAAGTGCGGATAGACCCTTTAGTTTTAGGAGGGGTGAGTTTATATAGCTTCATATTGTTTTGCTCATTATAGAGAGTCTTGGTCACTCGAATTTCATTCGTTTCAAAATTAATATCCGTCCATTTTAAGGCACATAGTTCCCCTGAACGCATGCCTGAAAAGGCGAGAAGATAAAAACGCTCTAAATCCATTGGTAGGCCATGCAGGTATACTGCCTGAAGGAATTCCATTATTTCAGGCTTTTCTAAAAATTCGTCTTCAATGGTCGTATTTTCAATTTCTTCTACAGTCAGCATTTTGGCTGGTATGACTGCACCCGTGCAAGGATTGTCCAATCGCATTTTATTTTTTATTGCATATTTCATAATCATATTCGCAGTGACATGTACCCCTTCAATTGTGGTTCGGGCATATTTTTTATCATCGAGATCATTGAGTATGTTTTGATATTGCTTATGCGTTACCTTGTCAATATTTATTTTGGGAATGTATCTCACCAAAATTTTAATTTCTTTGCTTCTGACTCTGACGGTGCTTTCTTTGACCTCCCCTTTAGAGTAGGTTTTCAGCCAATCCCATGCAACTTCCTCGAAAGGGAGCTTTTTTACTTTCTTGGCATCCACGCCATGTTTAACAAGATGATGATGATGATGACGATAATGATAATTGGGGATGGCTTGGTCTGTTGGGATTAATTGGATTGGCAGGCTTAAGACGTCGCGACCATGAAAACCACAAAAAAAGATAATCGTAAATACAACTCAAAAACACCTTAACAATCCCCGCTAACCTTAACTGGTCGGCGGGGATTGTTTTTAATTAAACTATTTGCTGCTAAGTCTGAATACGTCGAAAGTCGTTTATTGTACACCTTTTTGTAAGGCGCTTTACGTGTATTCTGAAACCATCCCCAGTACGTGGCATCTGTTCTAAGGAAATGAAGTCTTAGAATAACGAATACGTCATTAAGCTAGCGGGCAGGATAGCGTAATATTTTGGTTGTAGTTATAATGTTTAATAGGGACATTTAATGGCTCCAATTCATCAGGAGTTACCAATGACTTGTGTCGAAATATTCGAAAAGGGGCAAGTTGTGTGAAAAAGACTGAAAAAATTTACAACACTGCAGTTGAGGCAACTTTAGAGGTAATTGGTGGGAAATGGAAACCTGTTATTCTCTTTCATTTGACATTCGGTAAGAAACGTAATAATGAATTTAAGAGCTTGATTCCCGCAATTACTCAAAAGATGTTAACGCAGCACCTTCGGGAGCTTGAAGAAGAGGGCGTCATCTTACGTATTTCCTATAATCAGGTACCACCTAGAGTTGAGTATGAGTTGACAGACTACGGCTGGAGTTTAAAGGAACTCCTACATCTGATGTGCCGTTGGGGGGATTCGCATATAGAGAGAAAGTACGAGGGAAAGGCTACTGTTCTGGCTAATCCAATGCTTACAGACGTAAATAACAGTTAGAAACCGACCCAGTACAAGGTCGGCTTTCTTATTTAAACGGTAGTTTACGGGATGACTTTACGCTTGCGGAAGTCGTTGAAGATGTTCATAAACATTGCTTCGGTATCGACGAATTCGTGAAAGCCTAAACGACGAGCCTTAGTTCCGTCGGCAAAAAAATCGTAATCCCATGCAAACACGAAATCGCCGAATAGCCAAGAGGATACGTCTTTATAGGAATTCCGAGCAAGCCCATGCTTCTCAACCATTTTGTTCCAAAGCTGCTCCTTGTCCTCCATGACAACGTCCAGAGACATCTGCAACGGAGGCGCTGTTTCCATACCAAAGTATTGAGCGATCTTCGGCCATAACTCATTCCAACGGAACAGATCGCCGTTCGTAATGTTGAATGCCTGATTCGCACAGCGTTCGTCGGTCGCCGCCCATACTGTTGCCTTTGCGAGAAGCCCAGCGTCTGTCATCTCCAAGAGGCTGTTATAAGCTCCCGACTTACCTGGAAACCGCAAAGGTATTCCCAGTTCCTTAGAAATTGAAGCGTAAATCGCTATGACCATTGCGAGGTTCATCGGATTTCCAAGCGAGAAGCCGCAGACTACAGAAGGACGGAGTGCAGACCAAGTCCAAGCCTTACCTTTTTGCCGTTGTTCTAAGAAATCTTGCTGATCAATATTGAACTCAGGAGGCATGTGGTTAGCGTCCGTCTCACGAGCAGGAGTTTTGAACGGGCCGAGATGTGCGCCGTATACCTTGTATCCCTGCATCAGACTGACATGTTTCAAGCCCGACGCGATTGGTTCGATCACTTCTACGATGTTCACTAACATGGCGAGGTTCGGTGGAACAAGTTCAGCCCAAGTTTGACGGTCTTGGTAAGCAGCATAAAAAATGTGTGTTACCCCAGTTAAATCGCTTAACTTCTCGTGAAGATCGTCTATATTGAGTAGATCCGCAGCCACATATCGAACATGGTTGCTAGATTCTCCACCGCGACGCGATACGCCGATCACGTCCCAATCAGGAAGAGAGATGAGGTGATCAATGAGGTTGCGACCGATAACACCATTCGCACCTACGACCAAGGCGACTTTGCGTGTTGTTGTAGATTCATTATTCATAGTGTTTCAGCTCCTTCTGTACTATTCTTTGTACAACATTATTTTGCATCAACTAACCATACATAGGAAGTACGCACTATAAAGTGACATAAGCACTTTAAAGTAATCGAGGTATATTCAGACGAAAAGAAGTCAGTCAACTCTCTCTTTGCTTTCTTAATCATTATGGTAGATGGGTATACTCGGCGCTAGATTTCAAAGGTAGTTTAAGTTAACGGGACACGTTAGCTTAAATAAAAACAGTGGTAGTCTAAGACTTTATTTTCAAGCCATAGTCTGCCGTTCTATTCCCACAGTTTTAAGTAAGCTAGGCGCAGAGTGGGCATAAAAGCCGGGTTGCTGCGCTGGAAGAGGACAACTATATCTCATGGGAAGACAAGACCATCCTGAGGCATACCGTAATTCTGGAGGGTGGGATCAATCAAAAGATCATCATGCTTGCAGGAGAAGGAGAAGGGTACTTTAGAGACCATTATTTCCTTCTAACGGTTTTGGATTATGATCGTATCCTAACATTTGAAGTAAGTGAATACTCTAAATAAAATAGTAAAAGCTCTGCTAACCTTAAGGTCAGCAGAGCTTTTTAGTTGAAAAATTGTTTACAGACGGACATTCAAGGTGCTTTTAATCCACTTTTTAATGTTCGATGAAAATAAAGTTTTGATAATTACAATAAAAGAAACAACGGTAGGCTAGGACGGGAAAATAAAGCCCTAGACTGTCGCTGTTTCATTGAACTAACGTCTCTGTGTTAGTTCAATCTAGACTGATGTGAATCTTGTTCATCCTAAGCCAACCAGGAGTTTAAAAAAGAGTATTTTCTTCGAGCAGTTGTGTCTCACGTAGATCTCTAGCCCTCCGAACAGAGGGCGAGTAAAAAACGTCACTATGCATATGCTGAATTTTATCCCAGTTTCCAGGATTGGTCGTGTCTGGAGAGCGGTGCTCCAGAATGGCCTGATACAGGGCCGTTTTTTGTTCCAAATGGGCAACGTGCTGTTTGGCTTCTTCGAGCTTAACGAGCGCCGCTTTCTTATGCTCTATCATGAGTGTGTAGCGTTGCGGAATGGTCGAATCCCCTTCGAGACAGAAATCGACGTACATTTTAATGACTCCAATCGGCATCCCGGATTGCTTAAGACATTTGACGCCATGCAACCAGTTGATCGATTCTTCGTCGAACATCCGAATGTTGTTTTGATTGCGCTGTACGCTTGGTACTAGGCCTTTATCCGTGTAAAAGCGTACAGCGTGCTCGGTGAGCCCCGTTATCTGGGCGGCTTCTTTGACTGTATACATGTGGAATCCTCCTTGGAAAAATAAAATTTTTGAAGACGGCTTGACTTCGTGTAACACGAAGGCGATAGGCTTATTGTAATGCAAGTCGACCGTAAGCGGAAGCCCACTGAGGTGCCCGATTTCCCAGTTCCGCGGCCGTTTGCGTTTTACATTTGAATAATGGGAGGAAATACAATGCAAACCGTAACATTAAACAATGGTGTGAAAATGCCGATCATCGGTTTTGGTGTCTACCAAGTTCCAGATGCTGAAGAATGCGAGAACGCCGTATATGAAGCGCTGATGGCTGGTTACCGCCTGATCGACACCGCCGCCGGTTATCTGAATGAGGAAGCGGTCGGTCGTGCGATCAAGCGCAGCGGCGTACCGCGTGAGCAGCTGTTCATCACGACCAAGCTATGGGTTCAGGATGCCGGCTACGAGAGTGCTAAGTTCGCGTTTGCCAAATCCTTGAAGAAACTGCAACTCGACTATCTCGATCTGTACCTTATTCACCAGCCGTTCGGCGATTACTACGGTGCTTGGCGTGCGATGGAAGACCTGTACCGCGAAGGCAAGATTAAGGCGATCGGTGTCAGCAACTTCCTACCCGACCGCCTTATGGACCTCATCGTTCATAACGAAATCGTGCCCGCCGTCAACCAGATCGAAACGCACCCGTTCTACCAGCAGACAGAGAGCGCAGCTTTTATGAAAGAGCAGAGAGTTCAACACCAGTCGTGGGCCCCGTTCGCTGAGGGACTTAACAACATGTTCAGAAACGAAGTGCTGGTCTCGATCGCAGAAAAACACAAAAAGTCCGTCGCTCAGGTCGTATTGCGCTGGCTTGTTCAGCGTGAAGTCGTTGTAATTCCAAAATCGGTGAGAAAAGAGCGGATCGTTGAAAACTTTGACATTTTTGATTTTGAGTTGAGCGCGGACGATATCGAACAAATTTCGACCCTCGATACGCGGGAAAGTCTTTTCTTATCGTACCGCGACCCGGAAGTCGCCAAGATGATGGGCAACTGGAGAGTCGATCTGTAAACCTTGAATCGAACCGTAAACTTATCACGCGTTTATCCTCTTATGGGGATGGAAAGGTCTACACTGCGGGACATCGTCATTCTGGAGGACTGGGAGCGGGATAGAGCATACCAATGCTGCCAAGAGAAGGTGAGAGGTATTTTAGAGAATATTAAATTCTCAGAAATATCATTGCTACTTCGTATGTCTCAATATACAATAGAAGGAAATTATTAATGAGAACGATATGTGGTGAATATTTCGTTATTTGAATCACAAAAAAATCACAATCTCGGCGAATATGGATGAATATAGGCAAATGAAATTTTCTGAATAGGGAAAAAAAGTGTTATAAATTAAGAGTTAAGTTCTGAAATGTCTAGCGGCGAGGCTTAATCAAAGATGGGCGGCATGATGTAATAAACATCATCAAGCCTTGATATATTGGGGTTTTTAAGTGGAATAAAGATAAATTTCATACTTTTGCTCATAGTAAGTAAAAATGCTCACTTTTTTCACAAAAACCGTCTTATCAGAAAAGGTCTCTCATCAGTTCACTGAACTGATGAGAGACCTTTTCTCTATATTGGCTGTCATATGAGGGGAAATATTCATTGTTGTGTTTATGTCTGTTATGCCTGAACGCTGTTGAATCTCCTTTACTCCCACACCCGCTTCAATTAAGAGAGAGGTATGTGTATTTCTGAATGAGGGTTAACGTTTTTATCAATACCTGCCTTTTTAAATAGACGTTTTAGTCTAGTTTCCACTACTTTTCTTGATTGCAGATGTCTATCATTTCGTGCAAAGATAAACTGGTTATCTACATATAGGTTTCCTTTCTCTAATTTTATTTCTTTTTGTTTGATCTCATGGCGTTTTAACATTTTCACAAGTTTTGCGTCAATACGAATGGTTCGGATAGATCCTGATGTTTTCAGTAAAAGTAATTCATACTTGTTTATATTGTTACTTGGATCGTATAAAGTCTTTGTAATACGAGGGATACACTTGTACCATAATAGCTTAAAGGCTATCGACAAAAGTATGCTTTCCTACATCTTGAGCAATTAGGGACACATGAATGGCACTGACATCACATGAACCCTTATTATCTTTGGAAAGATGATAGTTATTCGAACTTGCTTATTGTTCATAAAGCAGTTCATCAGTCAATTCATCAAAAAGACAAAGACAGAATAGAAAATTTTTATATTATTTAAAGCTTACTAATAAGTAGAAAGAAAAAGTGAATACTCTACGATTAAAATGTCGAAATGAAATAATCTAACTTTGGAAAAACAGCACTCGTCTACTTAATACATAGATAGAGTAAATTGGATTAGTTGGAACAAGGTAAGAGGTGGAAGTCACACGTACGGTGTGAACAGGGGGAAAAGGGAGCGATAACTTTAAACCCTTACCTATCTTTATGTAGAATACTTATGAAGTCGATTCTCCATTGTGAAATCGGCTTTTTTGATGCTGATGCACAAAAACTAAATTAGACATTCTTCTGCAAATTGGTATCAAAAGCTACGAATATTTAAGTATCGTTTGTTCAGAATATATATTATTGATAAAAAGGGGAGGAAGGATTTTGAATAAGTTAATTATCCATCATTGCTATTCCCGCTCATCCTTTGACTTGTCTGATAATCGCAACCATGGTTTGCCATTATATGTTAAACAACAGCCAGAAGCTTTTTTCTTTGACAAACCAGAGAGCATAGTTCAAATTGACCCTAACCCTAGTCTTAAGGATCTTTGGTCTATCCGCGTCCTCGTTTCATTTAATTTGTCTCCAGAAGGAGCTTTCAATCGGACATATAACCTTATCCAGGGTGATCATTGTTTTGGAATGTGGATTGAAAGTGATGGGTCATTGAGCGGGAACATCTTCACTGATCGCAACCATTGGGTAGTTCGATCCGAGCCAGGCCTTATTACTACTGACAACTGGCATACAGCAGAACTCCTATATGATGGAATAAATACTTCAGAACTTTATCTTGATGGAGTAAAAGTTGCCGAAACATATAATGGTGAGGGACAAGTAAGTTCTATTGGATCTAGAGGCATTGCCATAGGACACGAGGCCGATAAATTAGTAAACGACTGGACCTTTAAAGGGCTTATCAGTGAAATTAAATTGTTTAAATATGATCCATATAAAGACATTAATGGGCTCCTAAATTCCTCTTGCAAAGACAGTAAAGCCATTGATATTATTGTGCAAAAGTTACGAAAGGATAAAGAGACACCTGAATCGGTAGAAGCTAAAGGGCGTGAGATACTACAGTTTGGTCTCGACATCATGAGCCAAGTAAGGGGTACCGATGCTGAAGTTACAAAACAGCAACGTCAATACTCTTTTGAAGCTTTTACAGCCTTTTTGCGAGGCGACCAGGCAACTTACACTTCGGCTCAGGCTAGGCTTGCTTTACTCGCAATGCAAAACCTTAGTACACATCAGATTGAGGAAATTAAGAGGGAAAGAGACAATCTTATCAAAAGCATGCCTTTACCTTTCGATGAACTTCAAGGTGTACTAAGCGCGTTTTGCCTTAATAAGACAACCATAGATCCGAATGCGCTCGTTGACGAGATTCATCGTTTGTCTAGGTAAACCTGAGAATAAAACAGGAGGGTGATAAACATGTTTAAGAATTTAAACTCAGTGGAACTCGCTTTGGCTTTTCAGCCAATCCTCCTTTTCGATCCGAGTGAGCGATTTTACCCAATTGCCGCCGAAGAATGGTTGGATCATCTAGCCACTGATCCATGGGATGGAAAAACTAATAAGCGAGGTAGTGCGGTAATGGTGGTAGACCGCAATACCACTAGCTTTGGCGATATAGATGTTCAAGCAGGTAGCCATTACCCCACAGGTGATCACTTGGCCCTCAGTAATATCGAGCCTAACGGCATCGGACAAGAATTTACTGTTGGATTTAATCAGGATTTGTTTATTAATGTTGCAGGTTGGGATGATGCTCTGTCTCCTGACAATCAAGGCTACACAAAAGGTTCTCTTCAATACCTTGATTTGCTATTTAGGTCAGTAAGTAGCAATATTAATCCAATAATACCATTAGATGAACCTAGACCCTCGCCCGAATTTACCTTACCGCGTCTAAGCGTCCCGACCATTTACGCCGAGGTTGAATGGGCTGGAACATATCCGCGGCTTGATAAAGAACGGAGGGATAGTGTAAAAGATAATAAACAACTTGATTTTCCCCCAAGCATTGAATCAGATGAACCTGATAAGAATAACATTATGCTAGACCTTGATCGTTATATTGCTATAACTTATTATATGCTTTATCCTGCAATGGAACCGGCCCTATCTAGTGAAGATGACGAGATTCATAAACGGGAGGGACAGTGGGAAGCGATTACTATTTTCATTAAAAATATCTTTGATGATCTAGGCATGCGTAAGAGCCGAGATGGACGGCAACGTATGGATTTTTTCTATGGGAACGATGTAAAGGAGTGTATTGACTATTTTGAGCCCCGCTTTGTAGTATTTAGTAAAGGTTATACTACCGGTGAAGATCTTGACTCACCATTGGCGGCAGAGGTACGTCCTCTTTTTAATGTCAACAATCCTAACCTGGGAGTAATCAGGTTTGGTACGAATACTGTGGCATTTGTCGGTGCTGGACTACACAAGAACTTGTTTAACATTGCAGGAGCAGTAGTGATTCCTGGGGATTCGCCTCCTGACCCTACTCTAAATTCCATTGGTGGTGCTATTATGGGGGCAGCTGGCACAGGTGCCGGGATCTGTCTTGCTTTTATAGCATCGCCAATTCCTCCAGCAGTCGTTGTATGTTTAGTTGTTTCTGGGGTGGTATTTTTAATTGGCCTAGTTTTGTTTGTGCTATCTTGGTTGCTCAAGGACGATCCAACGATTACAGAGGCACCTCTTCCGAGCAGTACCGACGTTGCTAGGAGAGGCGGAGGACAGGCATTGCCTCCAGGGTTCCCAACGTTAACAAGTCCAGGAGTTGCACCTGTGGGCAAAGGTCTAAAAGCCATGATTCGAGTAATTGATCGATTTGGATTCGATCCTGAATTACCTGAAAGTAGCTATCCACTACCTGAACCGACTTCATTGGAAAATCCAATTGTGGAAATGCCTACATGGTGGAACTTTTCGGGACGGTGGGGAGTTAGAACTGTCCACCGTGCAACTAGTGAATGGGATAGTGGTACCCGTCGTGTAGATAAATACGGGCGTTCAAGAGGTTACTGGAATACCTATCGTCTTATCAAGTTCATTTCAGATCCTGACCGTAAGAGCGATAATATTCGATTGTGAGTTATATTACTAAGGAATTTTAGTGCAATTTACTTAGGTGAGTTTAAAGATCATATTGTTTTACCAGTGATAACCAATTAAAGATTAATAAATTGAACGAATGTGTTATTAAAAGAAGAATTAAGCATTTTAAGGCTGAGGCCATCTTTTAGTTGTTCCATAAAACCAGCTAATGGTATGCTGGGATCAATTCCGGCAAATGCTACTAGTTTCTTAGGGTGATTAAACCGATCTATTCCCCAATCTCAGAAATAATCGTGGCAGCGATTTTTTCACCGATGTCGGGGATTGATCGGATAATCATACACTCTTCAATATGCTTTACTAAAGCATCTATCTCGTCTTCAAGCGTGGATAGGTGTTTTTTGTATTCAAGAAGCATATTAATATACATGTTCAAACTTAAAGAAAGGTTATGATATAAGGTTTTCTGAAAAGGGTTTTGACTGCGGTAGCCATTAGTTTTTTTGCCTGACTATCTGCCCATTGTTATGAACGACTTTCACAGAACTCATTTATCTTGTTAGCGATGTTTTTTCGCCTGCTTTCAAAACTTCTTCTGAACTTGGAATTGATTGTAAGTCGGTAAAGAAAAAGAAACATCCGAATATAAGGCACCAAAAACTCCGTGAAATTGCCGTTTGGTTTGTACAAACATGCCTGTAATATTTTCAAGCTGTCCGTAAGGTTACGAAGGTTTAAGCGTTGGATTGCCGTTGTTTATAAGGCTCTAGGTCCTCTTTATAATACAGCCCGCAGAGGTGATTAGCGTCAATAATATTTGTCTTTACCTTACGTAAACTAGAACTCTTAGCCCGATACGATATGAAAGGATTCACTATAATTAATAAGTACCCTCTGTCAAGAAAAATTGCACAATTGGTGTGTGATAATGTCCAGTTGATTCTAATACTATGGGACGATGCCCACCTGATTTCCTAGAAATGAGCTTCGTTGGAATTTATATAAATGAAGTCATTTGTTTGAGGCCCTTTATTACATCATTCCGCCCATTCATCAAGTAATACAGGCTCACTAACACCTACACTCACGATGAAAATAATTCTGGGTTTAATTTTGTGAGAAAAAAGGCGTTGGATTATACACTTCTTGCAGCTGCATTAAGCCAGTTATGGATATATGTATCCAGCCGTTGGGCGATGATTTGATAGATATTATAGATTGTGGAGGTGAGTTTGTTATTGAAATCGCGGTTTGCTCTTCCGAGGGATTCACACGACAGCTCCTTTAATCCAGGGTAACCACCGGCTGAGACAGCAGCGCGCCACGCATGGCATTTCGCGAACATCCGCTGTTTCGCATTACGCTAGAACTAAAGCCGAGGGATACGATAATGGGAACAGCAGCCGAACAATATGATGCAGGACTTGAATCAATTTATTGGATGGATAATAAGCTTCAATAGGATGAGCTGTAATAATCCAAACATGATAGGGTCAGGCCTATGCCTATCTTTTCCTAGATGAAGTCAACAGCCCAATCTTTTTGGTTAATTGCACAATAAGCTACTTTGATTAGACTTTGGAGGTGACCATTAATTATGTTTCGACATTATTGTTGGCAAAAGAGAATGCATCGGAGAAAATTTAGAAGATGTACGGTTAAAAAAGTCAAAGTTTTGCCGAAGGTCATTGTTAAAGGGATTAGAGGACCTCAAGGGTCTCAAGGACGGCAGGGACCCCAGGGAGTTCCTGAAAGTCGCAAGATAATTAGGCGGTTGAACGCCCAAAATGAAAGCGTTGACATGTATTTCAACCCGCTATATACTTAGCTTAATTAAATGAATAGCTCTAGGATTGTTACTGTTACGCAGGCAAAACCTAAGGAACAAAATGTTAAGATCTAAGGATCTTATGTATTTTGTTATCTTAGGTTTTTTTGTTTATAGAGAGAGGAAGGTTAAATACAAGTGGTTTCGGCACTCTGCTGAAGCCATTTTCTTCTATTTATATGTTCACATCTGAGAGGAGCGACAAACTTGGAATACAAATATGAGCTGGTCCAGGCAGACAATCATTTTCCGTTAAAAATTATAGTTCATTCCTCAAATGAACCAGCGTACATACCTGGGCATTGGCACGACAGCATCGAAATATCCTATGTGCTTTCAGGAAGAATCGACCATATCTACATCGATGGCGCGAGTTATAGCTCCAAAGAAGGAGATATTTTGCTCATTAATTCGAATGCCATTCATTCCTTTTCTGTAGCTAAGGGAAAAGGGAGAGAGGCTATAACGGTTCTGATTCCTTCTGAATTTATTAGAGCAAATGTCAACGGCAGTGACCCGATTTCATTTGACTGCGTATCCATTTTTGAAACTAACGAGCAGAGATTACTACATTTTGCGGAGCTGCGTGATTTGTTAAACACCTTATTTGTGGCTTATCTCAACCGGCATAATGACCCTTTAGCGCATATCCATTTAACGTCATTATCTTATAAACTGGTGTATCTGTTATTAATGCATTTTAAAATGGATCATGAATCTATCCGTGGCTTTAACTCCGATAAATATTTGGAGCGGCTGACGTTGATAACCGATTATATCAAAAAGAATTACGATCAAAGCTTATCCTTGGATTCGATAGCTCAGGTTTTTGGGTTGTCTCCCGAATATTTGTCCCGGTTTTTTGTGAAGCATGTAGGGATGACCTTATTTCAATATATCAATGCCATCCGTCTGGAGAGATCTTATCGTGTTCTTATGAATACGGATCATTCCATTATACAAATTGCGCTGGAGCACGGATTTCCGAACGAGAAGTCTTTTGCCAGGGTATTTAAAAAGGTTTATCAGGCAACACCGCATCAATATCGAAAAGAGAACAAGGGGTATTCTGGAGCAAGGAGTCAGTAATTGACCTGAATTAGGCTAATAAAAGACAGGATACAAATAAAAAAATCATTAAAATAAATAATGTAAGCGTTTTATTAATGGACCCGGGAGGTAAGACATCATGTTTAAACAGTTTCAAAAGGCTGCTAAAACAACTATGTTATTCACTTTAGCTATCGGTACGACCCTTGCTTTCAATTCCGGTACATGGGCCAAGGATGTAAAGATACAGCCCACCTCGTACCGGACGGTTGCGGAGGTTAAGGATTGGGGAGCAGCCATTACGAAGATCATTGTTAACCTGGGTAAGCCAGTACCTAAAGATGCGATAACAAAGGATACATTTAAGGTGCATGTGGGAAGAAGCGACAATAGGCTGGTAAATCCCTTTATTGAGAATGGCAACCGGAAAGTCACCAAGGCCTATGTATCGGACAAAAGTGGCAACCCTGTAAATAAAACCGGAAGCTACGTTGTATTGGAAATGGAAATCGGCCCGGCCTTAACACTAAGCTCCGCTATTCATTATGATGCGGCAGGCTCTGGGTTTAATGCATGGAATGATAACAAATACACGATCACGCAGCAAAAAGTTATTAAAACCAAATCAGGAACGATTTCCGGCTTGAAGATCGATACTTCCGCAGGAGAGATACGGAAGCTGGTTGATCAATTTACAACTGGCAAAGCTACTTTTGACGGTGTTACTTTAACGTATGTGGACTACGCACCGGCACAAGACAAAGTGAAAAACCCTCTAGTGATCTGGCTGCACGGTATGGGTGAGGGAGGTACCGATCCGACGATTCCGATTTCCGGAAATAAAGCAGCGAATTTTGCTTCTAAGGATATCCAATCCTATTTTGGCGGGGCTTATGTGTTGGCACCTCAGACCCCAACCTACTGGATGGATGGCTTTACAGGCTTTGGGGACGGAACCTCCAAGTACGAGCAAGCATTGATGTCCTTAATTAAGGAGTACGTGGCCCAAAACAAAGACATTGATACAGATCGAATCTATATTGGCGGAGACTCCAACGGTGGTTACATGACTATGCTGATGATCCGTGATTATAAAGATTATTTTGCAGCAGCTGTGGTGGCCTGTGAAGCCTTAAAGGACAGCCTTATTACCGATGAACAAATAAACGAAATGAAGAACCTGCCGATCTGGTTTGTGGCTGCCAAAACCGACACCGTAGTACCGCCCAACGATTATGCGATTCCGACCTACAACCGTTTAGTGAATGCCGGAGCAAAGGATGTTCATATGTCGTTATTTGATAACGTAGTGGATACCTCTGGTTTGTACAAGAAGAGCGACCAAACACCGTATGAATACAACGGCCACTGGTCCTGGATTTACGTGTATAACAACGAAGTATCGAAGGTGATTGACGGAAAGAAAACAACCATGATGCAATGGCTGGCCTCCAAAACATTGGACTGAAAGGTATAGCTAGCAAATGAAAATAGCAATATGATGTAATAGGCTTCTTTAAAGTTCAATGAAAAACTATTGAAAAATAGATTATGCTTTTGGGAAGCCAGCTTTACCGTACATTCTCTGAGTCATTCGTTAACAACACGTTATCGCTCGGCATTATCAGTTCCTTATTGGGTTTTCGCAAAATCCTCATGTATAAAACTCCGTCAACAAATAATTGACGGAGTTTAATTGTTCTCTTTCACTTATTCACTTCAATCAGCCCATCCGGTTTTTCCCGATTAGAGAGTAATTCGGATACCGTAACGAAGGTGTATCCTCTCTTCTTGAGCTCGGGTAGAATAATTTTCAAGGCTTCAACGGTTTGTGTACTTTGATGTACATAATCGTGCATGAGGACAATGTCGCCGTTACGGGCGTTGCGAAGGACTTTATTAGCGATGCGATGCACACCAGGTTTTCGCCAATCTAAGGTGTCCTGATGCCAGGACCATAAAATAATTTTCAGCCCTTTCTCCTTGGAGAGCTTAACCAGCGAATCGGTATAGGAGCCGCCGGGTGGCCTAAAAAGATGGGTTCCCGTACCAGTTGCCTGAACGATGCTCGCCTGAGCTTGATCCAATTCGGACAGAGCTTTGTTGCGGGAAATGTACTGAAAGGATGAGTGAAGAAAGGTATGGTTGCCAACTTCATGCCCTTCTTCTCGTTCCCGTTTGACAAGGTGAGGCAGCTTTTCGACACGACTGCCGACGACAAAAAAGGTCGCTTTAGCATCATATTCTTTAAGCAAATCCAAAATGGCAGGCGTGTTGCTTTCGTCAGGTCCGTCATCGAATGTGAGAGCGATAAGCTTACGATGGGTAGGAACTTCCCATACAATGTCGCCCCGTTCTTCGTAATAGGCCCTTCCCTTTGTAGGAGCAGGGGAGGCGTATGATGTGGCTTGTGCATTGGTAGATGGAGTGGGGCAAGAGCTGATACACAGTAAAGAAACAGCGATTCCAGCGCACAGCAAACGGTTATATTTCATAAGGCTTCTTCTCCGTTCTAACGTATTCTCACATTAGCTTGCCAAGAAGAAGCATATACCATTCCTCGTTTCTGAAATTCATCCATTCCAATCACTTAAAATTAGATCTAATTGCTTCTTCAGCAAGGCGCAGATTACGGAGTTATGCTCAAAAAGAGTGATAGCTTGCTTGTTGATAACATCCTGTACCCATGATAAGTTGTACATATCCATCTTTGGTTTCAATGTGCAGTTGAGGTAGGTCATTGTCCAGTTCGTGAGAGTCTTAATCTAACGAAAAATGAAGAGGTCGACGGGACAAGCCGCAAAAGCTGATCTGAGGTCAAGGAGCTGCGACTCGTTCCTGAACTTCGAACAGGAGATGAGACGGGATGAAAACAAATGAAAAAGAGTTGCGAGCTATTAGTCTGACGTTAGAAGCGGGCGAACACATCCGATCATATATGGGGTGTACGTATGATTTGAAACAGAGCTCCCAGAAGATATCGCTTCATGGAATGCTGGCAGTGACGTCCGAACGAATCATCTTTTATTCCTGCACTATGGGTACTCCTTGGGTCAAGTTCATCAATTATCACCATATTTCACTGGCTAAGCTAGATAAGGATTTGTCGGATTCTAGGGGGAACATCACGCTGATCAATCAGGGTGTGAACGAGGTGTTCACCCACCTGCCGAGTGGAGATTGTATAGAGGGCTTTGTAGCTGTACTAGAGCAAGAAGCAGGTATCTCTTGTGAGAACTAATGATTATGGAAAACAAATAACTAAAACCTCCAACTTCGTAATGTGCCAAGAAGGCTCCTTACAGAATTTGGATGTTTTTTTTGTCTTTTAATTAGAGAGAGATATGGATCGAGCGCTAACTCAATAGGGTTATAACCAATAAATTATATAATACCAGCGGCAGAATGACATTGTTGTAGGCATAGGAGCGATCAGGGGTTGTGGTGCCTGAGAAGGGTGAGTGATATTGCTGAGGGACTCTCAGATACAAATGATCCGCATCGATGTGCACAATCGTTCCTTCATATACTTGATGATCCATCGTTTGGACCCTGACCGTGTGATTCATGTAGGGGCTTAATTGATAATGCAAATGATCGCGGATATTTTTGAGTTCGGCCTGTAACTCCGGTCTAGCTTGATATAAAGTTTGCGGACTGACGGTGTTGTACGGCATTCGCCTCTAACCTCCATACCATGTAATGATGCATCGTATGCAGGAGTCTATGTCTTTGTGCTCATACCTATAGAGAGTTGCTTTTACAAAAAGAAAAAACATTAACATTTTACTCCAGCCCACTTGACGTTCCCTTTACATCGAAACGATACACTTACTGAGGTTGGTTTGAAAAGAAAGGGGCGATCCGTTTTGGGTGAGCTTAACAAATCTATGGGACTGGGGACGAGGAGTCAGCAACAGACTTCGTCTAAAGCCCGCATACGCACGGGTTCGCTAAAAATTCAAAGACTGCGCGAAAACGCGCTGGCGTATACCTTTTTGGCTCCATCGCTTATTTTGTTTGCTGTATTTATGTTTTATCCGATGATCAAGTCCGTTTATCTCAGCTTGCATTCTACAGATCCCGCAGGAAACGTTGCAGCTTATGTGGGGTTAGATAATTTCACTACACTTTTCAGCTCGGGACTGTTTCTGCAAGGGATTAAGGTGACACTCCTGTTTGCACTGCTAACAGTACCAGTAGGTATTTTATTGGCGCTGGTACTGGCTGCACTTACACACAGTAAATTACGGGGAATGCGTATCTTCCAGTTTGCCTTTTCGCTGCCGATGGTGTTGTCGGTCGGTTCATCTGCGGTCATTTGGAAATTTCTTTTTCATCCGACACTGGGGATGTTCAACTATGTGCTTTCCCTACTACATATCAATCCGGTTCCATGGCTGACCAGCCCGGATTGGGCGCTGTTCTCAGTAGCCATGATGACCATCTGGATGAATCTAGGCTTCAATTACATTATCTTATCAAGCGGACTTCAAGGGATTCCAGATGATATGTATGAAAGTGCCAAAATGGACGGAGCTGGCCCGCTCGTCACGTTCTGGCGTATCTCCATGCCACTGTTATCACCGACGATCTTTTTTGTGACTGTAGTTTCCATCATTGGAGCCTTCCAGTCTTTTGCTCAAATTAACATTTTGACCAAAGGCGGCCCGGTGAACAGTACGAATGTATTCGTGTATTCCATCTATCAGGAAGCTTTCGTTAATTTCCGGTTCGGAACGGGGAGCGCGCAGGCGATTGTCTTGTTTGCTGTCATTCTGCTGCTCACGATGATTCAGTTCAAATGGGTGGAAAGAAAGGTGCATTACCAATGAAAAGACACCTGAATTCAACATTGCTGTATGTGCTGCTTACGATTGCAGCTGCTCTCATTTTGTATCCGGTTATATATACGTTTTTTATGGCAGTCATGTCGCCGGAGGAAGCAAGCGCTTATCCACCAAGCTTTCTTCCACATTCTTTTCATATGGCGAATTTCACTGAAGTGTTTGAAATTGTTCCGATTGCAGCCTTTATTGGAAATACATTTCTCATTTCGGGTCTGACCATGATTGGGCAGCTGATTACAGCTAGCTTGGCGGCCTACGCTTTTGCCAAAATGGAATTCAAGGGAAAAAACTTCATTTTCAGCATGTTTGTAGCGACGATGATGATCCCTTGGGAAGTGACCATTATTCCGAACTACCTGACGGTACGAAGCTGGAACTGGCTTGATACATATCAAGGATTGACGGTTCCTTTTCTGGCGACGGCATTCGGAACATTCCTGTTAAGGCAATTTTTTCTCCAGCTTCCCAAGGAACTGTTTGAGGCGGCTCGTATGGATGGGTGCGGGCATATCCGTTACTTTCTGTTCCATGTGCTTCCGTTATCGCGCCCTGCGCTCGGAACACTGGCTGTGTATTCGTTCCTGAATATGTACAATTCGTACCTCTGGCCTTTACTGATCACCAATAGCGAGAATATGCGCACGGTACAGATCGGAATATCCATGCTCGAATTTCAGGAATCGACTTCATGGAATCTGGTATTTGCGGGTACGGCCCTTGTCATTTTACCGTCTCTGCTACTGCTAATCTTTGGATTAAAACAGTTGGTTCGTGGAATGGCAGCGGGTGCGCTTAAAGGCTGAGCACATATGTCAAATGAAAAGCAACACCTGCGCAAGCAGCCCATATACAGAGCTTCAACACACAAAAATATCGCAAGAGAATGCCAATTCAAGAATCATTTAATCAAAGGGAGAGAAGAGAGATTATGAGATTTTTTCGTCTGAAAAGTGCATTGACCCTGCTTATTCTGACTGCCATGGTGGTTGCAGCAGGTTGTAGCAATAATACTGCTGCAGAGAAGCCGAGTAATGGTAGTGATGGGGGAGCAGCGGCTTCTCCAGTGAAGCTGACTTGGTGGCATTCGATGTCCGGTAACGGTGAAAAAGCAATCAAGCAGATCGCTGCTGACTTTAACGCCAGTCATAAGGACATTCAGGTAGAGCCAGTATATCAAGGCAAATATGATGACAGCTTGAACAAGCTGAAAGCGTCGCTTGGTTCCAACAGCGGACCGGACATCATTCAGGTATACGAAATCGGTAGTAAATTTATGATCGACTCCAAAATGATCACACCTGTACAACAATTTATTGATGCAGATAAGTTCGATCTGTCGCAGCTAGAGCCGAATATTACACGATACTACACGATAGATGGTAAATTGAACGCCATGCCGTTCAATACGTCAAACCCGATTTTATATTACAACAAGGACGCATTCAAAGCCGCAGGACTTGATCCAGCTAATCCTCCGAAAACGTATGCTGAGTTCGAAAAGGCTGCAAAAGCCTTGAGCAAGGATGGTAAATCCGGTGCTTCCATTGCCATCTACGGCTGGTTCATGGAGCAACTGTTTGCCAATCAGAACGCGGATTATGTGAATAATGGCAATGGTCGTGATCAAGCGGCAACGGAATCCATGCTGAATTCGGATGCCGGTGTAAAAACGCTGACGTGGTGGAAGAAAATGATCGATGAAAAGGTTGTATCCAATCTGGGACGTAACTCGGACGACACGGCAAAAGCTTTTTCCGCAGGACAGATTGCGATGACGCTGGATTCCACCGCTTCGCTGCGTAATATTGTGGAGCAGGTTGGCGATAAATTTGAAGTAGGCACAGGATTCCTGCCAAGATCCAATGAAGCTAAAGAAGGCGGCGTGGTTGTAGGCGGCGCAAGCTTGTACATCATGAACAACAAGCCCGAAGCCCAGCAGAAGGCAGCATGGGAGTTCATTAAATTCGTCGCTTCCCCAGCTGTACAGGCACAATGGAGTGTAAATACCGGGTACTTCCCGATCACGAAAGCAGCCTATGACGAGAAGGTACTCAAAGATAATATGGTAAAATATCCGCAATTCCAGACGGCGGTTGACCAATTGCACGCATCGGCACAATCCACCGCTACACAGGGCGCGGTGATGGGCGTATTCCCAGAAGCGCGTCAAATCGTAGAAGGTGCAATTGAGGCCGTTCTGAGTGGCCAGCAACAGCCAAAACAGGCATTGGATCAAGCTGCACAAGAAATTACAGGCAAAATTGCTCAATACAATCAAACCGTAAAAAAATAGTCGGCCTTCCCTTAAAATCGGTTGATAATCTGTAGAATGGCCCCCTTATCATCCGATTTTATGACATAACGGATCGAATGAGTGACCCCCTCACTTATTCGATCCGTTTTTGCATTTTCATTTTTAGAATGAGTGTTTAGACGAAATGTCTAAAATGAATTATTTTCATTTTTCCTATTGCTGGATAACTAAAAATGGGCTTATAATAAATACATAATTTTTGTACTGGACGGTCAGTTCAAAAAAGGAGGAAGCATGAAACAGCAGACAAAGGAAATTATTTTTAACGGCGCACTCAAAGCTTTTTCCGAACGAGGCTTTAATGAAACAAATATGGAGGAGATTGCCAAGGTATGCGGCATAGCCAAGGGCACCCTGTATTACAATTTTAAAAACAAGCAAGATTTGTACATTTACATTTTGAAGATGGGGATGGAGCGTTTTGTCCGGGATATCCATGAAGCAATGGCTCATACTCCTAAAGATCAGGTGGAGCTTAGGGTTCGTAAGCTGATCCAAGTACATATTGAGTTTATTGTGAGAGAGCCGGACTTTTGCCGTCTATTGGTCAGTAAGGGCTGGGTTTCACAAGAGCAGCATTTTAATATTAGGCAGGTGCTGGCTGATTATTTTGATTTTATGGAGGCAGAGATCGATTCCGGTAAGTTATATGGGAAAATTTCAAGTAAGCTGGATGCCAAAACAACAGCCAATTGCTTATTTGGGATTTATATTTTTGCTCCAATGCGGTCTATGGTTTGGGGCGAAACGATGAATCTGCAAGAGGTTCGAGAAAGTATTGAAGTATTTGTGTGTAATGCATTGGGCATGCAACATTAATAGACAGATGGAGTGATGAGAACATGAAAGCTAAAAAATATACGATTTACGTCGTACTTATTATTTTAATCGCGGTTGGAATATATGCCTTGACTGCTTTTCCACGGGGTGGAAGCAGCTTGTCTGCGGATCAGTCTTCTTCCATTCCTACGGCTTATGTGGAGTCGGATACCCTCAATGCCAGCTTTAAAATGGCAGGACGGATTGACCAGATGCTCGTCAAAGAAGGCGATCAGGTTAAAAAGGGGCAGGTGTTAGCCCATCTGGAAAGTCGCGAGTTGGAAGATAAGGTGAAGCAGGCACAGGCGGCATTGCTGGCAGCCAAGAGTAATGTATCCAAAGCAAAAGCTGGAGTGTTGCAGGCTCAAGCAGGAGTAGGCCAGGCACAGGCCACTGTGAGTGCTGCTCAGGCCAAGAAAAGCCAAGGTACGACATCGGTCAGTGTGACCGCAGAGGCTTCCTCCAGCCAGATTGAACAGGCCAAAGCGGCTGCGAACGCCGCCAAGGCAAAACTGGATGCCCTCAAGAGCGGGGCAAGACCGCAGGAGCTTGAGCAATTGCAAGTATCTGTGAAGATATCCAAGGAAACGCTGGACCTGACCGTTAAAAATTTGGAGCGTGCCAAAAAGCTTCAAGAAGCCGGAGCAGCAACCCAGGCATCTTTGGATCAAGCGACATTGGAACATCAACAGGCAGTGGCCAAATATAATGCAGAGTCGCAAAAATTGGATATGGCACGGGAGGGAAGCCGCAAGGAGGAAATTACGGCGGCTGAAGCTCAATACCGTCAAGCCTTGGCTGCGGTGAAGGAAGCACAGGCAGGAGCGGGCAAAGTTGCTGTGCAACAGGAAGATGTCAAAGCTGCTCAGGCTTCGGTAGAGCAAGCGCAATCCGCTGTGAAGGCGGCGCAATCCACAGTTGAGCAGGCTCAATCTGCGGTTGCAGGTGCCAATGCTCAGGTAGCCCAAGCGGAAGCCGCGCTTCAAGAGGCTCAGACCTATTTGAGCTACACTACGCTATATGCGTCAGAAGATGGAATCATAAAATCCAAGTCGCTTAGCTTAGGTGAAATGGCTAGCGCAGGATTCCCGGTCTATACCATTGAAACTTCGACACAACGTTGGGCTAAATTCTATGTACCTGAAACGTCTCTGAACGGTCTTCAAGCAGGGGATACAGTCCAAATTAAATTGCTGTCTGGCGGTAAGGAGCTGAAGGGTAAAGTCATTCTGTTAGAATCGGCTGCGGACTTTGCCATTCAAAAACCGAGCCAAAGCTCCGGTGACAAGGATGTCCGTTCCTTCGGTGTTAAAGTAGCATTGCCAGACCTTGCTGCTTCGGTTCCAACAGGCTCCACGGTTCTGTTTACAGGCAAAGGGGCGCAGTAATATGCAGGATTCACAGGAAAGACTTCGTATCCGCGATGTGTTTCGCGAGGAATGGCTGAGCATCTTCCGGGACCGCCGCTTTATGGCTATTCTGCTGATTACGCCGATTGTGTATACGATACTATTCGGCTTCCTGTATTCACATCAGCGGATTACCGAGATGCCTGTCACAGTGTACGACGGAGATAATTCGCAGCTCAGTCGCCAGATCATTCAGGCGTTTGATTCGACCGATTCATTTGCCGTTACACGGCAAGCGACCAATCAGGAAGATGTTGTCCGTCAGGTAGAGACCGGGGAAGCTAAGGTCGGAATCGTCATTCCCGACAACTTTACGACTCGGCTTAAGCATGGGGAAAATCCACCCGTGCTCACGCTGATTGACGGCAGTAATATGATGTATTCCAACAGCGCCAGTCGGATTGCGAATCAGGTTATTAGCAGCGTGAGTGCCGGAGTATCGGTCAATTCCATGAAGCAAAAGGGAATGAACTCCGATCAGGCTGCCGCGACGCTGACTACCATCCCGTTCCGGTCCAGAGTGTTGTTTAACCCGGTATATGATTATAAGCTTTTCATGCCACTAGGGGTTATTTCTGCGGCTCTCCAGCAGTGTTTGCTGCTTGGTATTGCGTTGTCTTGCACGCGTGATAAGGAAGCAGGGACTTGGGGGAGATTTGGTGCATGGAGAAATACCCCTTGGCGTATGGCTATTGCCAAACTGGCACCGTATTATGCAGCGGGAGCTTTCAATGTGCTGACTGTATTCAGTATCAGCGCTTTATGCTTCGATATTCCGTTTAGGGGACAGGTATTACCGTTGATTTTAGTGTCGCTGGCCTTTAACTTTGCACTGTGCGGGTTAGGATTCCTATTCAGTCTCTTTTCCAAGACTAGAGTGGATGCGACCCAAACCCTGATGTTGATTGCTGTTCCTTCCTTTATGCTATCAGGCTATACGTGGCCATTAGAGGCAATGCCCGGCTTCTTGCGGGGGCTTGCTGAAATATTGCCACTGACGTATTACCTGGATGCTGTACGGAATATCACGCTCAAAGGACTGGATATCACATACATCTTCAAAGATATGATTGCCTTGGGCGTCATTGGTTGTGTGAGTCTGCTGGTGTCCTTCGCGATCTATCCGTTATTCTTTAGACAGCACCAGACGACAGGGCAGCATGCCGATGTGCCCGCTCAAGAAGGATTCACGCTAAAAGGCTGAGAGCAACTTTAAATATGGATATCATAAAAAGGCAGATCAGGATTAAATCCTGATCTGCCTTTCGCTTATTCGTATGGTTTAAAAGTGGAAAAAATATTATTGCGGCGGCTTAAGATCCTCGATAGAATCAATCGGCACATAGGATGGAACGACAAGCCCGGACATAACGCCAGTCATGCTGGTTCCGATGTCATCCACCTTATCCTTGTATTGAGCCCAATAATCAGCATGCGTCAATGGAAGCCAAGCGGCAGCAGTAGCATCTACACTTCCGCCGGCCACGCCAGTCCACATTGGGCCGATTTCCACTTGCAGGGCTGTTACTTTATAGCCCAATTTTTGTTCCAATACATATTTCAATACGTTCGTACTGGCAATTTCAGAATCCCAAGCAGCGTAGCTCAGCTTCAAAGGATCACCGTTGACGGACTGTAGGCCCTTGATCCATTCCTGAACCTTGTCAGGATGTTTATCAGCCCAGTTCTTGGCAGCCTGCTGTGGGGCAGTACCGTCCTGAATCGCGATCATCACTTCACCCATATCTTCAGCAGTCCACTTAAATCGGCTTAGAAATTCATAAGCCACAGGAGCATCCTGCTTCAAGCCTTTGCGGGCGATGGTATGAATTTCTTCCTTATCACCGTACGCTTTTTTAGGATCTTTCAAGTATTTTAAATCATATTTATTAAACATCCAGTGAGGAGTCCAACCTGTTACGACGATAGGCTGCTTGGCTTTGATAGCTTTATCCAGTGTAGCGGTCATAGCAGCCCCAGAGCTTTCAAGCAGCTTCCAGTCGGATAAGCCATAGTCATTCATAGCTTTAGCGGTCAGCTTCATTAGTCCGGCTCCAGGGTCGGTACCGACAATGCGGTAGCCGACCTCTTTGCCAAAGTCCCCAGTTGTGGCGGAAGCCGGAGCCGCTTCGGCTCCGTTATCCTGCAAATCAGTAATCGATTTAACATCCATGTAAGCTGGAACGACCAATCCGGTTTTAACACCACTCATATTAGCCCCAAGATCGTCGAGCTTATCCTTGTATTTAGCCCAGTAATCCGCATGGGTTAACGGCAGCCATGCCGCAGGTGAAGCATCTACATCACCACTAGCGACACCCGTCCACATAGGACCTGCTTCCACTTGCAGTGCGGTTACTTTATAACCTAGTTTGTTTTCCAAAATATATTTCAGCAAATTCGTGCTGGCAATTTCAGAATCCCAAGCCACATAACTTAGCTTGAAGGTGTCACCTTTGACAGGTTGCAGTCCTTGAGTCCATTCCTGAACCTTGTCGGCATGTTTCTCCGCCCAATCCTTGGCAGCTTGCTCAGGACTGGTTCCGGCTTGAATGGCGACCATCATTTCACCCATATCTTCTGGTGTCCATTTGAAACGTTTCAGAAACTCATAAGCGATAGGAGCATCCTGTTGCAATCCTTTACGGGCAATCGTATGAATACCCTCGGCTTCACCATAAGACTTCTTAGGGTCTTCCAAATATTTGAGATCATACTTGTTGAACATCCAGTGTGGAGTCCAACCTGTAATAATGATCGGTTTTTTCGCTTTAATGGCTTTGTCCAGTGTGGCCGTCATGGCTGCACCGGAACCTTCAACGAGCTTCCAATCAGACAAATTGTAGTCTTGAATTGCTTTGGCAGTCGATTTCATAATGCCTGCCCCGGCATCAATACCGATAATTTTGTAACCGACTTCTTCGCCAACCGGGTTGGCAGCAGCGTTACCTTTGCCAGATGCGGAATGATCCGTACCAACAAAATATTGAGATGCACCAGCGATCAAAATGACAGCTGTAACTGCAGAAGTAATCCATACTTTTTGCTTGCTGGATACGCGGCTTTTGCCTTTTTGCGTAGGTTTAAACAGGTTTTGCGTAAAACGGTCAAGCACAATAGCCAGAACGACAACAGCTAGGCCGGCTTCAAAACCTTTACCGATTTGCAGCTGTGTCACAGCACGGTACACAACAGCACCGATGCCTTCTGCACCGATCATGGAAGCAATAACAACCATGGACAGTGACAGCATAATCGTCTGGTTAATACCAGCCATTAAGGTAGGCAAAGCCAGTGGAAGCTGAACTTTGAACAGCTTTTGCGCAGATGTTGAACCGAAAGCGTCTGAGGCTTCGATCAGCTCACCCGATACTTGCATAATACCCAAGTTGGTCATACGAATGGTTGGGGGGATAGCAAAGATAACAGAAGCGATAACACCTGGTACAACACCTAGGCTGAAAAAGGTAACCGCTGGGAGCAAGTACACGAACGCAGGCATCGTCTGCATAAAATCAAGTAAAGGCGTGATAATGCGTGATGCGGATTTACTGTATGCACACCAGATCCCGATGGGAATCCCGATAACAATGGATACGAGCGCAGACGTGATGACCAGTCCCAGCGTATTCATTGTTTCACTCCAATAGCCGAGATTATCAATTAGCAGGAAGCCGATGACAGTAAACAGCGTAAGCTGAACCCGCCCGATCATAAAGGCGATAATCCCGATAATCACGATGAACACCAGAGGGTGCGGAAGCATGAACAGGCCTGAGAAAAAGCCTACTACAGCTTCTATAATGGAAGAAATAACATTAAACAATCCAGCCAGATGAATACCCATCCAGTCGACAATGGATTGAATCCACTCAGCGATTGGCAGTTTCGGTATCATGGGCATTCACCTCCTTCATAGTGGTAACATCTCCACCAAGTGCGCCGAGCAATGCTCCACGGACGATAACGCCCAGTAGCTTCTGCTTATCATCGACTACAGCCAGCGGCACTTTGGACGAGCTTGTAATTTCAAACAAATCATTAATGACAGTCTCGGCAGGAACCTGCGGTCCGTCAGTGATCAAAATATCTTCAATCTTCAAATTGTTGCGCAGTGCATGCACAGCATCCTCGGCGTTAATAACACCCAGTAGCTTTTTGGTGCGGTCAATGACGAACAAATTGGAAATCCCACGCTCCCGCATCAATTCCAGAGCCACACGCGGACCACGATCCATGGTAATGGTTTCTGGACGAAGCATGACATGAGCAGCCGTCAATACCTTGGACAGATCCACATCCTCGACGAAGCGGGCTACATAAGAGTTAGCCGGTTGGATCATAATTTCTTCCGGTGTACCGATTTGTACGACCGCACCGTCTCGCATCAATGCAATCCGGTCACCAATCCGCAACGCTTCATCCAGATCATGGGTGATAAACACAATTGTTTTCTTCATTTTATCTTGAAGCTCCAACAGCTCATCCTGCATGTCACGGCGAATAAGAGGGTCCAATGCACTGAACGCTTCATCCATCAGGAGCACTTCAGGGTCATTAGCCAGCGCCCGTGCCAGACCGACACGCTGCTGCATACCGCCACTCAATTCATCGGGCATTTTATCGCCCCAGTTTTTAAGACCAACTAGTTCCAGCGCTTGTTGCGCTTTTTCCTGACGCTGTGCTTTTTCTACCTTTTGAATTTCAAGACCATATTCTACATTCTCTAATACAGTCCGATGTGGGAACAGGGCGAATTTTTGAAAAACCATGCTGATGGTTTTACGACGAACTTCGCGAAGTTGTTCTTTGTTCATCTTACGGAGATCTTTGCCGTGGACCAGAATTTCACCGGAGGTAGGCTCAATCAAGCGATTTAGCATTCGCACCAAGGTGGACTTGCCACTGCCCGATAGACCCATAATCACGAAAATTTCACCTTGCTTAATTTCCATGTTGGCCTTATTGACACCAACAGTAATCTGTTTTTCTTTGGCCAACTTTTCCTTGCCCCAGCCTTGCTCCAGGAGCGGAACACCTTGCTCTGCGTGAGGACCAAAGAGTTTGCTGACATTTTTGACTTCCAAAATCGTCATACATACACCTCTTCTTTCTATACTTTGCTTGGTATTAACCCCATGTTGCATTAAGGATTGAGTATAAAAATCATAATTCTGAACATCCTGAACGGTTAATGACAAAATTAATTGTAACAGAAGCATTGCTTACATTTCAAACAAAAAAACTGTTCATAAAGTACGTACAGAAAAAACTGTACAAAGTTTCCTTTGATATACTCCTTCGTTCTATAGAATGCTCAAACATTCGGAACTTTACAACCGATAGTGCTTTTTTTAAAATAGACAATGAAATATAACCATAAGAAAAAGATTTATGTATATCCATAATTTTAAAAGTTTACTATCATTAGCAATTTTGCGAATTATGATTTTGAACGATCCATGCTGTTGTAATATAGACAGAAGCTTTGTTTTTGAAACATTTCATTTATATTGAAAGATTTCATACATTGCGTCAAAGCTAATCTTTTACGGGTAAATCGTTCATACTAGGTTGTGCAAAATGCTCTAAAATTAGGAGGTTGCAAGCATGAGCTTGTACCAGTTAGGCGATGAGCAGCAGGCTTCGCTGCAAAAAATTCGCAAACGTGTTATAGAAGCTATAGGTAAAAACATGGACCTGTATGGGATCACTTTGTCTGCGGGGCATTTATACGGTTTGCTTTTTTTTGCGGATAAACCGATGACGCTGGACGAGATGGGCCGTGAAATGGAAATGAGCAAAACGAGCATGAGTACAGGAGTTCGAACATTATTAGATCTGAAAATGGTAAATAAGGTATGGAGCAAGGGCTCACGCAAAGACTTGTATGAAGTCGAATATGACTGGCATCAAACCTTCACTGATTTCTTCGCTATTAAATGGAGAAAAGCGGTAGAAACAAATTTACTGGTGTTGCGCAAAGCCATTGATGAGCTGGACAGATTGATGAATCAGGGTGAAGAGTACGAGGAATTTAAGGCGATTCTTCAGCAAGACCGATTGAAAATGAAGCAGGCCGTCGCTTATTATAAGTGGCTAGACCGACTAATTGACTCTATGGAAAGCGAAGAAATTTACAAGCTGATTCCCAAAGAAGAAGTTCGGGATTAATCGCTATTTCTCTATCTTGTTTATAAAAATGCCGGAGCGCAAAAGTGCTTCCGGTATTTTTTGGTTTGGCCGTGTGCAAAGGGTATAATAGAGATATGTAAAGATTGATATTATACCGTTGTGTTGAAGATACGAAATAAAGGAGGCTTCATGATGGAGAGTATTACAGTACATACTCGTTTAGGTCAATTACGTGGGGAAACGGGGAATGGATATCATGTATGGAAAGGTATCCCATATGCACAGCCTCCTGTTGGAAAACTACGTTTTCACGCGCCCCAGCCTTTGGAGTCTTGGGAGGGTGTACGGGCTGCGACGAGTTTTGGGCCAATCTGTCCGCAACCTATGCCATCCGCTGAAAGCATGACTGGAAATCTGGTGGAACCGCCTAAGCAGTCAGAGGATTGCTTATACCTGAACGTTTGGACACCTGCTTCGAAGGCACCTGAGAAGGGACGCCCGGTGATGGTGTGGATTCATGGCGGTGCCTTTGTCACGGGGTCCGGGATTATACCTTTATATGACGGGGAACGCATGGCGAAGAGTGGCGATGTTGTGGTTGTTACGATCAATTATCGATTGGGGCCGTTAGGATTTTTGCATCTGACTCCAAAGGGAGATGGCCTGACCTCTAATGCGGGACTGCTGGATCAGATCGCTGCGCTGGAATGGGTTAGGGATCACATCTCTGCCTTTGGCGGTAACCCGGATGAAGTAACGGTGTTCGGTGAATCGGCAGGGGCGATGAGTATTGCCGCTTTATTGGCGATGCCAGCAGCTGAGGGACTGTTCCAGCGTGCGATTTTGCAGAGTGGTGCGTCGCAGGTATTGTCAACTTCACAGGCTGAACAAGTGACGGCTGTGTATCTGCAGCAGCTGGGTGTGGACACTCAGCATCCAGAACGGTTGTTTACGCTGCCGACAGATGCGCTGATGCTAGCTATGGCGAAGACGCATGAAGTCATCGGACCAGGGATGGCGATGATCTATCAACCTGTCGTGGACGGTGTGACCTTGCCAGATGTACCGCTGTCTGCAATCGCGCAAGGTTCAGCAAAGCAGGTATCCGTTTTGATTGGAACGAACTTGCATGAGGGGGCCTATTTCATCCGAAAAGAATCCCATCTAATGAACAAGTCAACAGCGAGTCAGGCATTGGAGATGATGACGGGCATGTCAGACATCGGCGACCTGATAGAACCATTTCCGGTTACGATTGAGGGACAGGCGCAAATGTTGACTGATCTATTTTTTTGGCGTCCTGCGTTGGCTCTTGCTGTTGCGCAGTCGGCGCATACGCCTGTATGGATGTATCGTTTTGATTGGACATTGCCGGGGCATCCTACCTTTGGACAAGCGGTTCACGGTGCCGAAATTGCGTTTGTTTTCGATAATCTGGAGCTGCTAGGTAAGCTTGGATTAGAGATTCAACCGTCGATGCAGAAGCTGGCTCAAGCTATGCAGCAGGCATGGGTTGCTTTTGCACGTGATGGGAAGCCTGTGCTGTCGGAGGGGGCTTGGCCAATGTACGACAGGGAAGAGCGGACTACAGCTATTTTCCATCAGGATATTAAGGTAGAGCACGACCCCGAAGGAGATAGACGCCGTCAGTTAATCGGTCAGATGACCATATAAGTAGACAAGAGAGAGCATCCTAAGAACTCTAATGTAAAAAGCCTTCGCCCGTAATTTGTATACGGACGAAGGCTTTTGTTAGTCATAAGATGTATTGCTGTTCATTCTTACTTGCATGAAATTGCAACGCTGCAATGTGTAAGTTAAATCTTAAATCGCTTAACCAGCTGTTGCAAATCCTGCGCCATGTTGGACAACTCCTGAGACGAAGATGCGATTTCCTCCATGGCCGCCATTTGCTCCTGAGCGGCAGCAGATGTTGTCTGCGAACTGTCCGCTGAATTGCGAGACAGACTTGCCAAATGGGTGACAGTAGCGGAAACTTCCTCTGTACTGGCTGAGATTTGTTCAGCTGCAGCGGATACACTTTGAATTTGTTCCACGATATGAGATGTAGAGCGTTCAATATTCGTAAATGCACCTTCTGCATCTTGGCTAATACGTAATCCTTCACCTACCTGGTTACGAACATTACCGTTCATGGTAGCGGTGGAGCGTTGAATCAAATCGAGCATCTGAGTAATGATCTGACTGATGGAATCCGCGTTTTCCTTGGATTGCTCAGACAGCTTGCGTACCTCTATAGCGACTACGGCAAATCCACGTCCGGCTTCGCCTGCTCTGGAAGCTTCAATAGACGCGTTCAGAGACAACAAATTGGTTTGCTTGGCAATAGCGGCAATAGCTGTATTCATCTGCTTCGCATCGTCCGAGAGCTGGGATAGCTCATCCATCAGGCTAGCTGTTTGGCTTACAGCTTCCAGAATACGGTCCATTTGTGTCCGCACATGGCTGATCATTTGACTGCCTTGAGCCACATCATGCTCGGTTTGTCCTGCTGAATCCACGATGGAGCTTGCCGATTCGGCAATGGTGCTGACACCCTTCGCCATTTCTTCAACGGCATTAGCGGTTTGCTCGGACGCCTCGGCGCTGGTGGCTGCATTTTCCGCGGATTCCATAACCGTTTCCGCTACGTGTTGTACGGACTCCGTCGTTTGCTCTGTGCTTTCCTTGATCATCAGAGAAGAGGAAGCAAGTCGGGAGGACGTTTGATTGACCTCGGAAACCATCGTATGCAAGGAATGCGTCATCTGGTCAAAATTCTGTGCCAGTTCGCCGAACTCATCCTTGCTGGATAGATTAACACGTTCGGTCAGATTTCCGTCACGGACGATGCGTGTCCCTGCTTGCAGCTTGCGCAGCGGAATTAAGAACGAGCGGACCATAAGCACAATGATGATTGCAGCGGCAAGTATGGAAATGACAATCACAATCAGGCTTTGCTTCAGAATCGGTTGGGCTGCATCACTGTAATCCTCCAGATCCGACAGTGCGACAATGCGACAATGCTCCAACCGGTGAGAGGGTCCTTAAGTGTAAAGGCCAGCATATCTCGATTCATAAATTGAATTTGCGACATGGAAGGAGTATCATTTTCGACAGTTGTCGCCACTTCGGGAAGTCCCTCTATGGCGTCAGCCGGTTTTTTGCCTGCCTTGTTAAAGGCTGTTCCAGTCCCAGATACAACTTTATGTTCAGAATCAACAATAATGAGTCCTCCGCGTTCACCAATCTTAACAGACTGCAGACTTTCACCCATTTTGTCCAGATTCAAAGCCAATGAAACAGCTCCTTCACCGTCCTCCAGCGTTCCCGATATATTAACGACTAAATTCCCTGTCGTGACGCTGGCAACTGGAACACCGACGAATACCTTGCCCTTTTCCAGCATTGCATTTTTGTACCATTTTCTCTCCCGGGGGTCATAATCGTCCTCCTGTTTTTTCGGCGAACGTATGTATTGCCCTTTCGCATTGCCGAGAAGCGCGGCATCTAGCTCGGGATGAGCCTTGACGATGACATCCAACTTTTTCTGAAGGGCCTCTTGGTTGGTACCAATGGAATCAGATTTGATTTCAGTGGTAAGCACGTCCAGGTCTTTCATAATGGGCGCTACATACTGATTGACATTGCTTCGGATCAGATACAGATTCGTGTATACGGAACCGCCCATTTGCTGACTGAGTTGTGTCGTAGCCCCCTGATAGGAGAAGTACCCGATAAGTACGCTCGGAATCAATAACACAGCCAAAAAAGATATTATTAATCTTGTCCTCATTAAATAAAACTGCTTGAGAAACCTGTTCCACCACGGAACTGTTTGTTTTGTTTTAGTCATAGTTATTGCTCCTCTGTGTCTGATGATCACTACATTGTTTTATTCGACAGAAACCGACGAATTTTATAGATGTAATCTTTGAGAAACGAGGAATAATTGCATGTTTTAGACACTTTTTTCGGAAAATAGGTCTAAAGAACTATGATTTATATGAATACGAATACATAAAAAGCCAAATCAGAGATGCAAAAGCATCTTCACGATTTGGCTTGGGTGAGTCATGAAAGGGACATTGAACTGTTAATTTTTTTGCTGACGTGAAATCATAAAGAGCGTAATCCAGATGAGCATAAAACCAGTCAATTGCGCTACAGTGACAATTTGCTGAAATGCGATCCAGTTAATCACGACACCAACCATGGGAAAGCTTAATTCTGCCATCGTAGCATAAGACGCTTTGGTCGTACTTAAGCCTTTGTAATACAACAATAAGCTAAGAAGACCCGGAAGCAATGCCTGCAATAGCAGATTGATAATTACAGCTGCGCCCGCCCATGTACCGGCAGGCATATTCCATGGAGCATGCTCTACAGAGGTGAGGACAATCAGCAGAGGGAGCGCGACCATGAAGCGGAGGGAGGTTACCGTTTCATATTTCATTGAACGAAGTAAGTAACTTCCCATGACTGTCGAACCGCCCCACAGAACTGCTGCACCGAGTGCAAGTAGACTACCGACCTGGACAAAATCACGAACATGTCCGAAGGGAAGCGACCAACCGAAGGTCAGAAGATACGTCCCGAACAGAGCGACGACAATTAATAATCCAAAATGACGCGGCAACATTTCCTTCAAAATAATACGAGCTAGAATAATAGCGACCAAGGGTTGAAGCTTCTGGAGTAAGAGTACAGCATTCAAATCACCATTGCTGAGTGCCATGGTGAAAATTACGCTGGCCAGAGCCGAGCCACCCCACGAGACGAACAAAATAGCGAAAACTTGACGAAGCCGTACCGCTTTGAGTTCCTCACGATGCTTCCACAGCATCGGTGTCAGAGCGAGGAAAAGCAGCACATGCTCCATTAGTACAATTTGTGTTGAAGTAAATGACTTTAACAAAATAATACGAAACAGCGGGTCTGCGCCCCACAAGGCCGCTCCAATTGCGACCAGCCAAAAACCGCTTTTCATGTGGGAGCTACGATCAAAACCTTTGGATGTTAGTACAGTAGAAGATTGACTCATACTCAATTAGCTCCTTGCGAATACAGGACCGGTGGCACAAAAACCCCCGTCCATGGCGAAAGGCCATGCAAGACGGGGGTTGATCAAATAAACTTGCCGCTTTATGCAAGTTAAATGAAGTTACTGCAAAACCAATAACGCAGTATTCATCCACTTCGCGGCATGTTGATATTTCGATCTTCTTCCATCCGGACTTTACCGTCGGCTTTGGCATCTCACCAAATCAGTCCGTATCCTGTTGCCAGATACAGAGTCGCGGGCTTAGCTCCATGAGCCATACCGCCGGTTGGGAATCTCACCCTACCCCGAAGATCCTTATTCCGTTTTTAATTTCTCCTATAGGATATACCTGTTTTAGAATGAAGTCCAGTGAAAAATGTGTGTATATCGAACAATGATTTTCATCTGTTTTTTGAAAGCGCTCTACGAAATTACATATTACGAGGTAATATCCTTATACTCAATACGTCGAATCGCCGCATAAGCCACAAGCATTCCCAGTATAGAGAAGCCGATTTGCACGGGGGCAATGGAGCTAAGGGTAGCGCCGTTATTATTGGAGAAAAGCAATGCTACAATCAGGATTGAGGTCACAATGGTGGTGGGTACAGAGTATCTTCGCATCCCCATATACAGCGGAACCAGTCCCATAAAGCTGGCAGCAACGGCATTGATTAACGTCCGTGCTGATTGTTGCCCCAGTATGGAAAGAGTAAGGTTATCCGGTACAATCAAAACAAACTGGTTGAGCAGATGAATAGCAGCCGTAATGATTATTTCCGAAATAATAATGGACAAGAACGTGAACAGTAACACGACCAAGAGTTTGGCGATCATCAGCTTTTGACGATGAATCGGATACATGAACAAGATCGTAATCGATTTGGACTTAAATTCCCCGACGATAAAGCGGCATAGGAGAACGGAAGCAAACACAATAAATGTAGCTCTTACAAAATTGTCTATTAGATCCAATAGTTGAGTGTACTGTGTGAATTCAGGTATTCCTTCACTTTGACTTTCCAGCGCAATAACACAGAGCAGCCCAAGAATGCATGCATTGGCGATCAGTGCTGAACGGATATAACCCGTCAGATGGAATTTTTTCAGCTCCAACTGCATCAATTTAAGCATGGAGATCACCTCCGTTTAACAGGCGAAAAAAGTAGTCTTCCAGCGTGCTGCTTTTCTGATGAATGGAATCCACCTCTATATCATTTAAGATGAGCGTCTTCGTAATTTGTTTCTGCGGTACATTTGTATCGTAAATACGTATACTCTGTTCATTTATCACCTTTATATTATTCAGGCTCAAATGATGGGAGAGGACGTAGGCCGCCTTCTTACAATCGTTGGTCGTAAATTCGATGTATTCCGTATTGGTTTCCCGCATCTGCTCCATCGATACTTCCTCAATCAGTCGTCCGTGATTAATCACGCCCACCGTATCCGCAATCTGCTCTATTTCCGCTAAAATATGACTGGACACGAGCAGGGTCATCCCATATTCCTTGCATAGCATGTGGAATAGTTGGCGGATTTCCTTGATTCCCACTGGGTCCAGACCATTAATGGGTTCATCCAAAATGAGTAGCTCTGGCTTAGTCGCAATAGCGCGGGCAATCCCGAGACGTTGTTTCATTCCTAGCGAAAAATCCTTTACCGGCTTGTCATCTGCATTTCGCAAATTCACTAATTCCAGGGCATCCTGAACAGCCTGCTTATTATAGTAGCCCATATATTCACAATGAAGTTCGAGATTTTGCTGTGCCGTCAGCCTGTCATAAAAAATCGGGTATTCAATAATTGAACCCATCCGTCCGAGCAGATGATACGACTTCGGCGTTAATTTTTCACCGAATAATTCAATTTCACCCGATGTCGGCTTGAGCAGATTCGTAATCATTTTCATTATCGTCGTCTTGCCTGCCCCGTTAGGACCGAGAAAGCCATAGGTTTCTCCCTTGCGCACATTCATACTGACTCCCGCTACAAGTTCGTTGCCCTTCAGGGCCTTGGTCAACTGATGTGTACGTATTACGTAAGTCATGGGTGTTCTCCCTTCGTATACTGCTGATAATTCAAGGATAAAGGGCGAAATGTTCATTTTTCTTTCGTGATTCTTACAAATTTATTAAGTTGAGCATGTTTAGTTCGACTAATAGTTGATTTTCTTCAATGTAAAAGAGAAGACCGTCCGCTCATAAGGTCTACTAGTCAATTGAATTTCTCCGTTCATCGTTTCAACCAGACGTTTGGTAATCGTAAGGCCCAGTCCGCTGCCTTGTACCGCCTTATTGCGGGAGTCCTCCAGTGTGTACATGCGTTCAAAAACTTTATCTTGCTCAGATTCCTGTATGCCTTTGCCACGATCCCATACCTCTATACGCACCGTATCCTGCTGTTCCGATAGAGCCAGACCTAGCGTCCGTCCATCTGCCCCGTAGCGAATGGCATTCGAGATCAGATTGTTCAGCACCCGCGCAATCGCTCCTTCGTTCCCCAAGGCATGAATGGGGTGCTCCGGGATCTCAATATGCACAGTAAATCCCTGTGCGGTCAGCAGGTCATAAAACTCCAAAATGCTGCGTCTGCACAGTTCTCCCACTTCCAGTCGAGTCAACGGAATATCCGTATCATTAGCCTCCAGCTTCGCCAAGCTAAAAAAGCTGCCGATCAGCTCAATCGCTTCGCTTGTCTTTTGATGAATTTTGGATAGCAGCTTTATACGTTCTTCTGGCAAAATAGTCGGATCGCCATCTAGCATCTCGGCATATCCAAGCACAACCGTAAGCGGGGTCTTGAGATCGTGGGAAATGTTCGAAATCATTTTGCGCATGGCGATTTGGCTACGGTTGTAATCTGCAGACACCCTGAGATTCAAGTCCAGTAGTCGGTTAATTTCCGTCATGAGTCGTTGCAGTTCAACGTCACCTGTGACATATAGCAGCTTTTCCGCATGGTTCACCGTCACAATCCGCTCTAGTAGGGTTCGGATATCCTTTATTTTGCGCTTATAGGCCATACGCTCCCGCCAAAACCATACTATAACGACTGACATGATGAGACCGACAATCCATTCAGAAATGTTTTCGATGTTCATATCAGCCATTCTCCCATTTGTAGCCAATGCCCCATAGCGTTTTAATGTGGACAGGATGAGAGGGATCTTCTTCGATTTTTTCACGCAGGCGGCGAATATGGACGTTAATCACGTTCTCGTCGCCCATATAATCGTCTTTCCAAATAAATCCGTATAATTGTGCTTTTGTAAATACCCGGTTCGGATTGGCTACAAATAGCTTCAAAATATCGGACTCTTTGGCTGTTAGCTGAATTTCATTTTCATTGCGTATGACTGTAAAATGATCAAAATCAATGCGCAGACTGCCGTAGGTCAAAACTTGTGCTTGCGGCTGTTCCTCCTGCTGTTGCTGACGGGCATATGTAGTAGATCTGCGGATCGCGGACTGAATACGAGCCGTCATTTCCAGCATTGAAAAAGGTTTGGCAACATAATCGTCTGCCCCAAAGCCCAGTCCAAGCGCTTTATCCACATCGCTGTCCTTGGCTGACATAATCAGAATAGGTACGGCGCTGTGGGTACGGATTCGGCGGATCACCTCCATACCGTCCACCTTCGGCATCATCAAATCCACCAGTACCAGATCATAGGTATGACGTTCAAAGGCAAGAAGACCCTCTTCCCCGTCATAGGCAGTGGTTAGACTGTATCCTTCCTTAGTGAGTGCTTTGAGTAGCATTTCGGCAATGGATAGATCGTCTTCAATAAGTAAAATATGTTGTGACATAGGTGTGGAACACCCCTAATTTTTAGATTAAGCTCGCGTGACGAACTGTACCTGAATTATATAGAGCAGTGGAGGGGATTTCCATAAAAAATATCCAAAGGGAAAATTAATGTGTCTGGTAATATATCATTCCCCTATATTATACTGAAAGAGTTTATAATCGGATGTTTGGAATACGGTGTTATAATATCCGGGACATGCCTCATGTAAGAGACTAGGTATGTCGAATCACGCTGCGGTACAGGACCGTCAATAAAGGAGAGCAACGATGTTTGTTATACGAGGAACACAAAAACTGCTGAAGGAATGGGAGACTGAACCACTTCAAGTTGATATTTATCCGCCTTTGAATAGTTGGCATGCCAGCTTGTTTTTACTTAATCGAAGAAAAAATATAGTGTTTATGCATGATATATCCCGCTTAAGCATCACGCTTTTTGGGATCAAAAAATCGCAGTACAACAACCTGCCAGTTCTTTTTGTGCAAGCTTTGAAGGAATTAATGATCAGTGAAGGCTTTGATGAGCAGATTGTAAAGGCATACACACAGGATGGCGAGCAGATGCTGGCTACGACGACGAATAGTCATAGTGTAATGGGAACCTTGGATGAGATTATTTTTATCATGAAGGAACTGGATATGGAGCATGGGTGCGAGCTGGAAAAAAACCAGTGGAATAACCGGATTGTTTTCAAAACTGTTGAATACAAGTACCCTGTTGATGTTTTTAAAGAAATGCTAGAAAAGCATTATAAACTAGAGAGTATTTGAGAAATTTATGATTTTACCGAAATTAAGTTCCATTTATTCCCTCTGTCCTATATAATCTAATATAGTTCTAAAAGACTATATAAAGAGAGGTAAGGGGTAAATGAAAATTAAATTAAGAAATAAAACTGGAATGATCAAGGAACGCAAAGTAGGTTTTTCATGGACTACGCTCTTTTTCGGTTTTTTCCCTGCGTTGTTTAGAGGGGATTGGAAGTGGGCAGTTATTATTTTTCTGGTGTCGATCCTTACGAGTGGGGCGTCCAACTTTGTATTTTGCTTCATCTATAACCGCTTACATATTAATGATCTGCTGTCCCAAGGCTATGGTCCTGCTACTAAGAAATCCCAAGCTATCCTGATTTCTAAGGGATTTATTGCTGAAAATTACGCTGCTAACTTTGCAGGTTAATTTGAGAGCTGCTTGTTAAACGAGACGTATCAAAAGAGCATCCACCAAAGTCCATGCGGGCGGGGAATGCTCTTTTTTTATAACTCACATGATAGCAACGCTTGCGATGAAATGAATCATAGCGCAATAAGCGGCACACTTTGGTAAAATAAAACGATACAGGGTTTGGCACCATCGGTCAGACTTATAAAACGGGGGGTACATAACGAAAGATGAAGAGGATTATTGATATAGCCAAAGAAGCAGGAATTGAAGAAGAACATTTGGAGACGTATGGAAAATATAAAGCGAAGCTGAATCCGTCCCTGTGGGAGCATTTAAAGGATCGCCCGAATGGAAAGCTGGTGCTGGTTACGGCGATGAATCCCACACCGGCGGGAGAAGGAAAAACGCTGACAACCATCGGGCTGTCACAGGCGCTGAATGCGCTGGGGCATAAAACCGTTGCTGCGTTGCGTGAGCCGTCCCTTGGCCCTTGCTTCGGCATGAAAGGAGGAGCAACCGGGGGAGGACAAGCCCAGATTGTTCCGGCAGAAGACATTAACCTGCATTTTACAGGTGATATTCACGCGATTTCAGCTGCGCATAATTTGCTGGCAGCGATGATCGATAACCATTTGTTTCATGGAAATGCTTTGCGGTTGAAACCGGAGCGGATCGTGTGGAAACGCGCTGTCGATATGAACGACCGGAGTTTACGAAATATTGTGACCGGATTGGGGTCAGGTAATGGAGCGGTGAGAGAAAGTGGCTTTCTGATTACCTCGGCTTCAGAAGTGATGGCGGTATTATGTTTAAGTGAAGATATGGACGATCTTAAAGTGCGATTGGGTAGGATGGTGATTGGTTATAACGTAGATGGCGAAACGGTAACAGCTGAGGAACTACATGCGGTGGAAGGTATGGCTGTGCTGCTTCGGGAAGCATTGAAACCCAATCTGGTGCAAACGTTGGAGGGAACTCCAGTTATTGTGCATGGCGGACCTTTTGCGAATATTGCGCATGGATGCAGTAGTTTGATCGGTACGAAGCTGGCCCTGAAGCTGGGAGAGGTGGTCGTTACGGAGGCTGGATTCGGGGCTGAGCTGGGGGCAGAAAAGTTTTTTGACATCAAGTGCCGTCAATCCGGTTTGCAGCCAGATGCGGCTTTGTTGGTCGTAACCGCCAAAGCGCTGAAATATAACGGCGGTGTAGCTAAAAATGAGCTGGACGCAGAAAATCTGGAGCAATTGCAACTTGGATTAGCCAACATGAACCGGCATGTACGGAATTTGCAAAAGTTTGGCGTGCCAGTACTGGTAGCGGTCAACCATTTTGTAACAGATAGCGAGGCCGAGCTGGAACTAATATTCTCGGAATGCCGCAAGCTGGGTGTACCCGCAGAGCTGTCACAGGTGTGGGCACAGGGAAGCCAAGGGGGAGAAAAGCTAGCCCAAAGCCTGCTCAACCTGCTCCAGGAGGACAAAGCCCATTTTGCACCATTGTATGAGCATACACTTGATTTGCAAGCGAAAATTAGTGTCATTGCGAAGGAACTTTACGGTGCGGCAGAGGTAGCTTACACTCCTGCGGCCAAACGGGCGTTGGCCGGTATGGAGCAGCTTGGTTTTGGACAACTGCCTGTATGCATGGCCAAAACGCCGTATTCTTTCTCAGATCAACCTTCTCTGCTAGGTGCACCGGAGGGCTTTACCATTCACGTGTCCCGCGTTTCTTTGTCCGCAGGGGCAGGCTTTGTGGTCGTGGAAACAGGCAATACTATGACGATGCCAGGATTGCCCAAATCCCCAGCAGCTGAGCATATGTCGCTGGAGGCAGATGGGAGCATTCAAGGTCTAATGTAGTATCTTTAGAAAAATGGCAGCTTCTCAGGATGGAGTGCCAAGCAGTTTGGGCAATGCAGTAAGCAGTTTTTGCCGGGTCATGGCATCGCTCCAGTTCCAGCGGTCAGCTTCTACGAAATATACCCGACCTTGACGTACAGCAGGAAGGCTGCGCCAGAGAGGGCTGCTGATCATACGTTCCAGCGTACGTTTGGATTCTGGAGCTGTTGGGACAAGCATAAAAATGCGGTCCCCGGCGTAATCAGGCAATTCGTTCGGATCTATTTCTGCGAAGCCTTGTTCCGCGTCGAGCACCTTTTGGATCAGCTCAACGGGCTGAAAGCCCTGTGGGTGGTAGAGGGCCGACGAGAATCCGGACATACCCATGACAAAGAGCCGATCACCATGATCGAAGATGAAGACGGAGGCCGTTTCTCCGGCTGTGATTTGCGTACCGAGCTGCTGCCACATTGCCAGATTGCGGGCTGTAAAGGTAGACAACCAGCGTTCGGCCTCCCGCTCCTTACCGAGCCAGACGCCAAGTGTACGCATCCGTTCCTCCAGCGTGGCGAAGGAGTTGAAGGTGACGGTGGGTGCGATACTGGCAATGCGCTCATATTCCTGTTCATCCGAATTGGCGATGATAATTAGATCGGGATCAAGAGCGCTGGTCAAGCGAATATCCAGTGGAAGGCCCACATCGGCGACATTCACAAGACGATGTTTATAGACGCTGTATTCACTGAGTTGCAGACTTCCGCCGATGGCTTTGGTCCCTAATGCCAATAGATCGCCCATCGTTTCTCCATGATAGATGATGCGGCTTGCTCGGCGCGGAATGTGAATATGGTGACCCGTCCAATCCTTGACGCGCACAGAACCGGAGACAGAAAGTGCGTATTTGCCAGGGGGAATCCCGGTCATTTGCCTAAACCGTCGATTAAAATAATATTCGTCAGAGAAACCAACCTGACGAGCAATTTCACGTAAAGGCCGTTTGCATTCCAGCAGCAGCCGCTTGGCATGGTTCAAGCGCAGCTCAGTGAGGTAATGCAGCGGCTTTTTGCCTGTAATTTTACGAAACAATTGGGAGTATTGCCATATGGAAACGTTCGCTTGTTCAGCGAGCTGCTTGACGGTAATGGGCTTTTCATAGTGGTTTTCCATATATGAAAGGGTACCTTCCACCGATGCTGGCAATGCCGGATTAGAGGTATTATTTTGATCAATATGGGTGTGGTCTTCCTGCCACAACAAGAGCAACTCTTGAAACATGATTTGCTGCCGTAATACAGATGTTTGGTTATGCGGCTGTACCATTTGTTGGGTACTATGAAATAACTCTTCAGTCAACTGAATAAGTATGGAGGAAGAAGAGGAGGCAATGTATTCGCGCGGTCCCGGCAGGACAGGTTCATGATATAGGGATGGCATACGTGCTGCGTGTTCAGCCAAGGCCATGTCCACTTGTGGTTCTGATGGCAAAGCGATGACCTCAAACGTGATTTTGTAGTATTCGGGTACAGTTCCATTCAGGGGAGCGATTTGATAGGATTCACCTGGAGCTAGCCAATACCCATGACCTGTATGGGATAGATACTGCTCTGGGCCAATGTCCACCATACCTGTCCCACCGATGAATATAAGAAGACAGTGATATGAATTAGGACGTGATAATAATTCATCGGTAGGCTCACCAACCAACGCAATTTCTTTAAAATGAAAAAGCAGTGAGCTGAATGGGGGAGGATATACGGACGACGGAGACTGGTTCACGGTATTGCTCCTTTTATTGAGAATGGTTATCATGTATGTATAAGTATACCTCCTTTAGGTTCAACAAAAAAGAAGCCTATCAACAAGTGTCGATAAGCTTCTCCAATTTTTATTTGATGAGCTTGGGCAATTCCTCCAGCAGCCATTCTCGAGTGGAAGCATCACTTTCAGTTTTGCCAATATCCTGAGTGTACACACGTCCCTGTTTGACAGCAGGAAGCTGGAGCCACAGCTTGCTTTTCATTAACTGTTCAGTGGATTGTTGGGCTTCTGAACTTGGTGTTCTTAGTATGAAAATCCGATCTCCAGCGTATTGTCCGATCACTTCCTGAGATATTTGTACAAATCCTTTGTCCTCATCCAGTGCTTTCTGAATAAGAGGAGTAGGCTTGAAACCATTCTTTTCATACAGTATTTGTGACAGTCCTGTCCGTCCCATTGCGAATAAACGGTCGCCAGGATAGTAGGTAAACACTGAAGCAGTTTCCCCCGCCTTAACACCCTCTGCGTGAAGCTTGGTCCACATCTCCGCTTCCTTTATTTTATATTGGGCAAGCCAATCTTCAGCAGCCTTTTTCTTATTCACAATGTCTCCGAGATGCAGCAAACGTTCGTTTAACGGGGCAAAGGTATCGAACATAATTGTAGGTGCAATTTTTGTTAACGCTGCGTATTGTTTTTCATCTGTATCGGCGGTAATGATCAGGTCAGGCTGAAGTTCCAAGGTTTTTTCAAAATTAATCGGGAACCCCAGATCGGCCACGTTCTGAACCTGCTTCTCATAAACCTTGCCTTCAATCATAGAAGTCGATGTACCTATAGCTTGTACGTCTAAAACCAATAGATCCCCATAGTTTTCTCCGAAGTAAGCAATGCGCCCAGGAGTCGTGGGAATGTTCACTGTATGTCCCTTATAGTCTGTGTAGTCACGAGTTGTGGCAGCTTCCGATGTTTTTGTAGATGCTGTTGTGTTGCTGCTTGCAGTCTGATTGTCAGATGCGCCGCATCCCAGTAGCAATGCCCCCATAAGAAAGAAAAGGCAGATCAGAGCAGTGTATTGTCGAGTAGAATTTTTGTTGATTGTCGAGTTCTTGTTGGTCATAGCAACCTCCGTATAATAGAATGATTCAGAATTTTATAAATGAGAATTATTATCACAAAAGCAATGATAAGCGCTGGACCCTCAATACTCAATGGACAAACTTGGTCAATGAATCCGATTTTGTACAAAATAAGTCTCATGAGTTCTTAGCTCATTTCAGGTTTCAAATTTTATTGATTTGTCATTTTTTATGGTATAGAATATCACTTTTATACATTTGAAAGGGGTTTTGAAATGGCATTGTTTATTACATATGTTTTACTAGGTTTCTCTATAGCACTACCTGTAGGTACAATTACGGTTGAAATGACGAAGCAAGGGCTAAAGAATGGATTCATGCATGGATGGATTGTGGGCCTTGGGGGGATGACCGTCGATTTGTTATTAATCATTGGTTTATATTTTGGTCTGGCCTCTGTTTTGTCATTATCTGTTGTACAGGTGATCATGTGGCTCATTGGAGCTGTATTTTTGTGCTACGTGGGGTACGACAGCATTAAAAATGCGGATCATGATATTGCACTGGAAGGAGAAAAAAAGACGAAATCATTATTTTCTTCCTATAAAAATGGACTGCTTGTAGCTGTTTCACCGGGGAATTTAGTGTTCTGGGTGAGTGTTTTTGGGACTGTGCTGGCAAGCTCATTTGATCAGTCAAATACAAGTCAATTCTTGGTTGTTGGCTTAGGTATTTTGTTTGGTATTCTTATCCATGATTTAGGCTTGATGGCCCTTGTTGCGACAACACGAAAAGCGATGAATCGAACCGCCATCAAGTGGGTCACGATCAGTGCTGGTGTGGTCTTGATCGGTTTTTCTTTTTATTTCCTGTATGAATTTATGATCACTCTCCAAAAGATTTTATAGCATTACACAAGGATACGTTCAAGCTTGTCATGCCAGTCTGCATAAATCGAACAAGTCCTTCATAGACATGTACTAATTCATTTAAAACATGTGCTGAAGGGGTTGATGACATGCGCCGGATTTCATGGATGCTTGCCATGGTCATGTGTGTAACGCTGCTACTGGCCGGGTGCGGCAAGAAGAGCGCGGACGATGTGGTTAAAGATTTGAGTGACGTGGTGAGCGACCTGAACAGCTACCACGGTACAGCTTTGATGACGCTGCATACCGGCGACACGCCGCAGGAATACAAGGTTGATATTTCCTACCGCAAGCCGTCCTATTACCGAATTGCCATGACGAACGAAAAAAAGGATGTTACGCAAATTGTGCTTCGTAATGATGAGGGTGTATTTGTACTGACACCCAGCCTGAACAAAAGCTTCCGTTTCAAAAGCGACTGGCCAAACAATCAGGGTCAAGTATATTTATATGAAACGTTAGTTCGCAGCATTATCGGCGATGCCTCCCGTCAGTTGGCTACCGACGATAAATCCTATGTGTTTGATGTGGCAGCAAATTACAACAGCCATGCGCTGGTGAGACAAAAGATATGGCTGTCCAAAAATGACTATGCACCCACTCAGGTACAGGTGTCTGATGCGAATGCCAAGGTAGTTGTTGATCTGAAATTCGATCAATTTGCTTTTGATACGAAGTTTGACAAGGACTCCTTTGATATGGAGCGGAACATGGCTTCAGGTAAGACGAGTACGGGTAGCGAAGGGGCGCCATCTTCTGGAGCAGTAGATTCCAGCGGTCAGCTTGATCCTTCCGGTGCGGTGGATGGGACGACTGGCGTGACGTCTGGCGAACCCGGACAAGAGCAGGGAACAGCAGGGGATGCAGTCCAGCAGCCGTCAGGGGAAGCGAAGGTGGACGGTACTGCCACAAACGATACATCCAAACCGGACGCAGCAGCCAACGCAGAGGCGCAGCAACAAACCCCGGGCACATCGGATGCCACAAACGGAACGTCAGCGGGAACAAATGCGGCAGAAGCTGTGATGGGTGAGTTCGGCTTGATCGAACCGTCCTACACGCCAGCCGGAGTACAGATCAAGGATACGCCGGAGCTCGAGGATAATGGTACACATGCGGTGATGCTGCGGTATAGTGGAACGTATAACTATACCATTGTAGAGGCACGTCCCAAAGATCGGGCGGTCGCACTGGCCGCAGGCGAACTGGTTGATATTGGAGGAAGCTTTGCCGTTCTGACCGGAGGCGAACAGCAGACGATGACCTGGATGAATGACGGAATCGAGTTCAGAATCACCAGTGCTGACCTGCCTGTGAGCGAAATGATACAAATTGCCGCTTCTATACAGGATCAATCGGGTAAATAAAACTTTATAGACGGATGCAGACGGTCTAGAGTGTAAAAATGCTCTGCTGCCGCCCGTATCCGTCTTTTGTTCATTCGCGGTCTGGGATGTGCACCGCTTGTATGTCGTGTTCATTGTAGAGGATGCAGGCAAACGTCTCCTGCCATTGACAGCCACGTTTTTGAACATTACCATTAACCTTTGGAAGCAAGAACTTTGCCACACTCCGAATGGTAAAAGGTTATGTTACAGGCTAACAATTGAAGAAGGTGACTGGATTTGCAAGCACAATACAGATCGACCCGGGCCGAAATCAACCTGGATCACCTTGGCGCCAACTATGAAGCTTTTCGCAAGGCATTGCCAGCGGATAAGCTGATACTGGTCTGTGTCAAGGCTAATGCCTACGGACACGGTGCCGTGGAAATTTCAAAGGAATTGGAACGCCTTGGTGCGGATTATTTGAGCGTCGCTTTTCTGGATGAAGCGTTGGAGCTTCGTCATGCAGGGGTTCAGCTACCAATTCTAGTACTTGGTTACACCTCACCGGAAGCTGTACAAACGGCTTGGGATCATGATATCTCATTGACAGTGTTCAGTGAGGAAGTGCTGGAGGGTATCCGCAGACTGGACCGCCAAGGAAACGAACGCAAGTTGAAGGTGCACATCAAAATAGACAGCGGCATGGGAAGACTGGGTTTGCTGCCTGGAGAAGAGGCTATGGCTTTTGTCCGGCAGGCTCACGAATTAGAGCAAGTGCTGCTGGAAGGCATGTACACCCATTTTGCCCGCGCGGATGAAGAAGACAAAAGCTATACACTGCTACAATATGATCGGTTTCGGGGCGTGGCGGAAGCGCTAAGGGAACAAGGTATCACCATTCCCATTATACATACGGGCAACAGCGCCGCCACCATTGATACCCCTTCTCTTTCCCCCAATTTGGTGCGGATTGGTATCAGTATATACGGTCTGTACCCGTCTGATGAGGTTAACCGGCAAGCTATTGAGCTGCTGCCTGTATTGTCATTGAAGACGGCGGTGGTTTATACCAAGACGCTTCCTCCCGGCTGGGGAGTTAGCTATGGCACCCGGTATGTAACCTCCAGTGAAGAACGGATCGGTACACTGCCAATCGGCTATGCGGATGGATACTCCCGCATGCTGAGTGGGAAGATCGAAGTGTTGATACGCGGTCGCCGCGTCCCGGTACTCGGTACGATTTGCATGGACCAGTGTATGGTATCCTTACAATCTTTCGCAGAAGATGCGGAAGAAATCCAAACCGGCGAAGAGGTTGTTCTCATCGGCCAGCAGTCCGGCGAAACTATCGCGGCGGATGAGTTGGCATCCAAGCTTGGTACGATCCACTATGAGGTGATCTGCATGATCGCAGATAGGGTACCGCGTGTATACACACGAGGTCATGTTCCTGTTGTTCGAGTGAACTCGCTTCTTCCAACCCGCTGGAATTAATTTCATAACGCAAATTACCGAATAAAAGCAGGAGTTTTCGCAGAACGTCCCGAAATATGTACAAAGGAAAGAAAAGAGCGCTATAACTGTCAAAAGACGCATCAGGCTCCGCTGACACTTGTATTTCGGGGATCAAACGCCTGTACGAAAACGAACTGCGTAGTTTATAATGGAATGCAGCATAGATGATATACGAATATCATATACATTCTCTTGTATTCCGTTTGAATAAATTACCGGGAATAACGTTATAATGGTACAATGGCGACAAGGTTTTGGGGGTGGAAGAGAAGTTGGCCAATTTGCAGAACACCAAAAGAATAATGATCAGTTTGCCAGATCATCTCTTGCAGGAAGTGGACGGGATCGTAGCTATGGAAAATTCCAACCGCAGTGAATTTATCAGGCAGGCCATGAAGCTGTATGTAGGCGAACGTAAAAAACGTTACATTCGTGAAGCTATGCAGCGTGGATACATGGAAATGGCTAAAATCAACTTAACCATGGCATCCGAAGCCTTTCACGCGGAGGAAGATGCAAACAGCACCTTGGGCCGTACAGTTAGCGGGGTGTAATCCATATTGATCGTAAAGCGCGGCGACGTTTTTTTTGCAGACCTTTCACCCGTAGTCGGTTCCGAGCAAGGTGGCGTCAGACCTGTGCTGATCATTCAAAATGATATCGGCAACCGGTTTAGTCCTACTGTGATCGTAGCAGCTATCACCGCTCAGATTCAGAAGGCAAAGCTGCCTACACACGTGGAAATCGACGCGGCGACGCATGGCTTTGATCGTGATTCTGTTGTTCTTCTGGAGCAAATTCGGACGATCGACAAGCAAAGGCTTACCGACAAAATCACCCATTTAGATGAAGAAACCATGCGCAAAGTGAGCGATTCGCTACAAATCAGTCTCGGTTTGATTGATTTTTAGCGTGATGGAACGACGAGTGAAACGGGAAAAGGGCAGCGCTTGGGCGCTGCCCTTTTGCGTGTCCAATGAAAAATGCAGGTAGGGCTTGCTTTAACGTCACCTGCTGGCGCTTTGAATCTTTTTTTGTGATAATGAAAGACATGGTGTAAGACAAGAGCTGTGAGGAAGAAGGGATAGGTTTGTCTAACGAGGAAACGAAGACGGAAATCCGGCAGGAGCCGAACGAAGCAGAACGCCAAGAGCGGATTGTCAAACAAGTGGCGAGAGAGCTGTCGCTGGCACTCAAGCAAATCCGGACAACGATCAGTTTGTTGGATGAAGGGAATACAATTCCTTTTATCGCGCGTTATCGTAAGGAAATGACAGGAGAGCTGGATGAAAATCAGCTGCGTGAAATTGAAGATCGTGTGGTGTATTTGCGTAATCTGGAGGATCGTAAGGTAGAGGTCATCCGCATTATTGATGAGCAGGGCAAGCTGACGGAAGACCTGCAGACTGCTATCACCTCTGCGGTTAAACTTCAGGAAGTGGAGGATCTGTATCGTCCGTATCGGCAAAAACGCAAAACCCGCGCCAGTGTAGCGAAGGAACGGGGACTGGAGCCGCTGTCCATCTGGATCTGGAGCCAGCCGAAGCAGGGCGATGCTCTGAAAGAAGCCGAGTCCTATGTAAATGCGGAACTGGGAGTGGACAGCGCTGAGGCGGCCATCCAAGGAGCCTTGGACATTTTAGCTGAAAATATAGCGGATGATGCGGCTATTCGCCAATGGGTACGCCGATACACGCTGGACCATGGTATGTTGACCTCCGAAGCGAAGGACGCGGAGCAAGAATCCGTGTATGAGAACTACTACAGCTATCGTGAGCTCGCTAAGAAAATGCCACCTCACCGTATTCTGGCAATTAATCGCGGGGAGCGGGAAGGCATTCTTAAGGTTGGTCTTGAGGTGGCGCCAGATTCCATTTACAATTACGTGGCTGGCCAAGTGATTAAAGGATCGTCTGTCGTGCAAGATCTGCTGCGCAGTGTCATTGAGGATGCGTATAAAAGACTTATCGCGCCATCTATCGAGCGTGAAGTACGCGCTGAAATGACGGAGAAGGGCGAGCAGCAGGCCATCTCCATCTTTGCAGGCAACTTGCGCAGCCTGTTGCTACAGGCTCCGATCAAGGGCCGACGTGTGCTCGGTGTCGATCCGGCCTATCGGACAGGCTGTAAGCTGGCGGTTGTCGATGACACCGGCAAGCTGCTCGAAGTGGCTGTGACGTATCCGACACCGCCGAATAACAAGAAGCGCGAGGCTGCTGAAAAGTTCAAGCAGCTAATTGCCCAATATGGTATCGAATTGATTGTCATTGGTAACGGAACCGCTTCGCGCGAGACAGAGCAATTTGTAGCGGAAGTCATTGCGGACATTGGTGACAGCAGTCTAGCGTATCTGATCGTCAATGAGGCGGGCGCGAGCGTATACTCTGCCTCCAAGCTGGCACAGGAGGAATTTCCCGATTTGGACGTGGCTGAGCGCAGTGCGGCTTCCATCGCACGTCGTGTGCAGGACCCGCTGGCTGAGCTGGTCAAGATTGAGCCGAAGGCTATTGGTGTAGGCCAATACCAGCATGATGTGTCGCAGAAACATCTGGATGAAAGCTTAAAGGATGTTGTCGAATCAGCCGTTAACCATGTCGGTGTGGATGTGAACACGGCTTCCTCTGCGCTGTTATCCTATGTAGCGGGGATCAATGCGACGATTGCCAAAAACATCGTTAAGTACCGTGAGGAAAACGGTAAATTCAGCAGCCGTCGTCAGTTGCAGAAGGTGCCGCGCCTTGGTGCAAAAACCTACGAGCAATCTGTAGGCTTTATCCGTATACCGGGTGGAGAAAATCCACTGGACCGTACACCGATTCACCCTGAATCGTATGCTGTCGTAGACCGCCTGTTGGCGGAACTGAACATCAGCGCCCACGATCTGGGTACTAAGACTGCAATGGAAGCACTGAGCGTGTCCAACATTGACGAATTGGCTGCAAAGCTTGAAGTCGGCGTGCCAACACTGAAGGATATTCTGGACAGTCTCCAGCGTCCGGGCCGTGACCCGCGTGACGAGCTGCCGTTGCCTGTATTCCGCAAGGATGTGCTGAAGATCGAGGATCTCTCACCGGGTATGGAGCTTCAGGGAACCGTCCGCAATGTCATTGATTTCGGCGCATTTGTCGATATCGGTATTAAAAGTGACGGGTTGGTTCATATTTCACAGCTGCGCAGTGGCTTCGTAAAGCATCCGATGGATGTCGTATCTGTCGGTGATAACGTGACGGTGTGGGTGTTAAATGTTGATTTGAAAAAAGGCAGGGTTGGTCTGACGATGAAACCTCCTGCAGAGGCGCAATCGCAGGCATAATACTTTAAATAAAGCTGTACAACCTTCTTGTGAAGGTATAACAAAAGCCGGAATCTCCGAACTGATCGGAGATTCCGGCTTTCATTTTTGGATGCCTTAGCTTCTAACCGTTGTTGGCATCGAACTCCACGCCAGGTGCTTTATGATAAAAAAACCAACAATCGTTCAACAGTTTAATTTGGCGCCGGTCCTTTTTGTAAAAGGCCCGCATGAGCTGGTTGCTGAGCCATTGAGGCAAGCCGATCTCCTCCTCTGCGTTACTTCTGTATGTTTAGCATATGGGGTGGGTACCTAAAGTGTGCTTATGAATTGGGGGTTAGACTTCGGTCATTATTTTATAATATGCTTGTCAGTAAGGAGCAAAGGAGGAGAGACTGTTAGGATGGAGTCCAAGTCCCTGAGCAATTCAATGAACCATTCAATGAGCCGTTCTATGAGTAATGAAGAGCTTCAAGAATGGGTAGAGCGCATTTCGCTGGAGAGCTTCGGTGTGCCGTTTCGACATCAAGCCACCTTTAATGCGCGCCTGTCTTCCACAGGCGGTAGGTATTTTATGAAAAGTCATCATATTGAAATTAATCCACATCAACTCGCAGCTTACGGACGTTCTGAGGTGGAGAAAATTATTAAGCATGAGCTGTGCCATTATCATTTACATTTGCGAGGGATGGGCTATCAGCATCGAGATGCTGACTTCAAAGCATGGCTTGCCCGTGTAGGAGGGAGCAGGCATTGTCAGACTCTGCCAGGAAGAACGGAACGTAAGCCTCGGCCTTATCGTTACAAGCTAGTATGCGTTTCCTGTAAACAGGAGTATATGCGCAAGCGTAAGATGAATCCTCAGCGGTATCGCTGTGGGAAGTGTGGAGGTAAGCTTCGCCTGTTGGCACTTGACGGCACCCCCTGAATCATGGTAAATTAACCATACTGTATGATAATTTACAGTAATGTTCCCTGATAGCTCAGTTGGTAGAGCACTCGACTGTTAATCGAGTTGTCACAGGTTCGAGTCCTGTTCGGGGAGCCATGGAGAGGTACCCAAGTGGCTATAAGGGGACCCTCTGCTAAGGGGTTAGGCTGCGAAAGCGGTGCGAGGGTTCGAATCCCTCTCTCTCCGTTGGTATTTTAAGCAGAAAAAGGACGCTCGTATGCATTGTAATGATGCTTGCGAGCGTCCTTTTCGTCTATATCTGCTTTGAGAATAACGGTGGACTGAAATCGTTTAAATGGAGAGGCGGACGTGCTTCGTACAGCATGAAGCGACGTTAGCCTGTCTTGTACGCAGCCAATAACTTCTATTTCACGCTGTCAGCCTCGACTGTCTTGAGTATGTTCAACAGAGCATGAGCGACGCCATCTTCCGCATTAGTCAGAGTCACTTCGGAGCAGACGGCCTTGATGTCGTCTTTTGCATTGCCCATGGCAATGCCTGTTCCTGCCATCGTCAGCATGGAGATATCGTTGTAGCTGTCCCCAATCGCTACGGCTTCCTGCATGGGAATGCTCAGATGATTCGCCAGATAACGCAATGCATTACCTTTAGACGCATCCCTATGCTCGACTTCAAAGTTACGGTCTGAAGAGATGACCATGTTCAGGCCCTGAAAACCTCGGTAACGTTCACGGCCCCAATCCAATTTGGCTTGATCAAAGGAGAAACAGAGCACGTTATAAATCTCTACATCCAGTGGAATGTCCTCATATGAAGCGATGCGAGTATGTCCGGTCTGTTCATATTGTTTTTCAGCTGCATGTAATAAAGTATCCAGCGAAATATCCGGGTTGGAGCTCAGCAAGCGGTCCATTTCAACAGCAAGCAGCTGATGTCCGTTTTGTGGAGAATAAATAGCGCGGTCTGTCATGACCTCATAGTAAAAGTCGTTGTCATGCAGCCAGCTCAGCACTTCAAACGTTTCACTGCGGCCCATAGGAGTAGAGGTTAACTGACGACGATGCACATCGTGTACGGTTGCGCCGTTTGCTCCAATGACGGGAGTTACAAGCTCTGCTTCCTCTAGCTTCGTCCAGGCGTCATAAGCAGCTCTACCAGTGGCAATTGTCACCTGAACGCCTTGCTGCTGTGCTTGGCGTATAGCCTCCGCGTTCACTTTGCTTATTTTTCCTTCCTCGTTCAGCAGTGTTCCATCCATATCAATCGCAAACAGTTTCATTTCTCTTCAGCTCCTGTCTTTCGATATCTCTGTGATAAATCTTGAGCTCTAGCTAAGCAGTTTCATATTTTATGAGGGTACAACAACTTCCACATCATAATGTTGCAAAATTTCCAGCATCGCTGGTTCTGGCAATCTGTCGGTGATCACGATATTAACTTCAGACAGATCGGCAAAACGATATGGAAAATTGATTCCGAATTTCGAATGGTCCGCAAGGATGATCACCTGATCTGCCTGTTTCATCATCTGATGCTTCAGCATGCCGTCTTCTTCATGAATCAGGCTTAGTCCGTGGGCAGATATACCACCAATCCCGATAAAGGCTTTGTCTACAAAATAGTGAGACAAAGTGGCGATCACGGAGGAGCCATATACATATCGGTGTTCTTTTTGCAGGCGGCCTCCCAGCAGATGAATGGAGACACCGTCTTTTCCAGATAGCACGTCAGCCTGATTGATTGAATTGGTGATGACCGAACATTCCTGCACATTCAGTCTTTCTGCACACGCCTGTACGGTGGTAGAGGAATCCAATATAATACGATCCTTATCTCGTACCATGCTGGCAGCCAGCTGTCCGATCACTTGTTTCTCCTCGGATACAGTAAGTAGTCTTTCATTATAATTTCCAATTGGATCGTGATGAAGTGTAGGGAGAAGAGCGCCGCCGCGGGTGCGAATAATTTTTTGATGCTCTTCAAGTTTTACGAGGTCTCGACGGGCCGTATCTCGTGAAACATTAAAAAATTCACAAATATCATCCACCGAAATACGCTTATGAAGCTGTAAGTAATCAACGATTTTTAACATTCGTTCTTCCTGATACATAAAAAGCTCCTCTGATATATAATTATTTCGGTATCTCGTAAGTGATTATAAGTAAATACAAGTGATATTGCAATCATTTATCGCTGTTTTCAGGATTTTAGTGATTTTAGATAAGGTATTGTAAGTAAATGCGAATTTTGTGCTTATAAAAACTGCTTTTTTAAAAATTTTAGAAATAAGTATTGCCATTCGTTATTCTATTTGATATACTCTTTCTTGTCGCCAAGTTGGCGTATAATAATAAGGCCCGTTGGTCAAGGGGTTAAGACACCTCCCTTTCACGGAGGTAACAGGGGTTCGAATCCCCTACGGGTCATTGTTGTCTTTATAGACTACATGTTGCATGCTTAAGGGAAATTCCTGAGGTCTGGTCTAATGGCGGACAGCTTGGATGAACAGCATGAGCCATTAGCTCAGTTGGTAGAGCACCTGACTTTTAATCAGGGTGTCGAAGGTTCGAGTCCTTCATGGCTCACCATTTATATTTTGTTATGCGGTCGTGGTGGAATGGCAGACACGCTATCTTGAGGGGGTAGTGAGCGTACGCTCGTGGAGGTTCGAGTCCTCTCGACCGCATCAATGGAATAAACGGAAAAGTCTCTCGCGGTAGAGGCTTTTTTTATTTGTGTAGTGATGTAATAAAGTAATGATTATGATGAAATAATGATTCCATAGTATAATATAATGCCATAATGTTATAGAATGATAAGTATAAACTTATGAAGTGACGGTGAAAAATATGGACACTCAACTGTTAGGAAATATATCAGAAAATATTTTGGGCTTGTTTCCGATTGTGAAGAAGAAATTTTTCACCTACGGTCCGCTCGATTTCCCATTACACTTGTCGCCTAATAACTTTCAAGTGCTCATGCTTCTGCGTGAAGTGCGTTCGTCTACAGTATCCGATTTGTCCAAACAACTTAATGTCTCACGTCCAAACATGACTCCTCTTCTGGATAAGTTGGTGGAGCATGGGTTGGCTGACCGCCAATCGTGTGATTCGGATCGCAGAGTCGTGAATGTGGCGATTACACAGGAAGGCGATGCTTTTTGTGAACAGGTATTTCATACCTTCTCCAATAAAATTCAAGAAAGACTGGTGTATTTGCCAGAAGAAGATTTATTGCATCTGAGTGAAACTTTGAATGAATTGAAGCATATCTTACTTAAAATCGACAACTCTGCTACGTGATTGGCGTAAGTGAACTGGCTTAAAGACCGCCCTTTCTTCGGAAAACAGGCGGTTTTTGTTGCGTGTTGTGGTATAATGGAAACCAACATACATAATTCGGTAATTTTAGCATACGTGATCTTTGAAATGGGAACAGAGAACATGATATCGTTATTTGAGAGCCTGCTAGGGAGGAAGGAACTTCTATGCAATCTATTTACCATCGCATTGAGGAACTCATCAAGGAACGGGGAATGACGAAAAAGGCGTTCTGCCAGCAGTTAGGCATTAGTACAGGGAACTTCGGGGATTGGAAAAGAGGAAAAACGACGCCGGGCACGAATAAACTCATTGAAATTGCTTCGTTTTTTGATGCCAGTCTGGATTGGATCATGCTGGGTCGAGATGTACAGGGTGAGGTGCTAAAGGAGTCGCAAGACCCTTATTTTTTTGGCGCTTCAGGGCAACTGAATTGCCAGGGGGAACCGCTTAGTGAGGCGGAAAGAAATTTTATACTTGAGTATATTGAATTTACCCGCTTTCGTAAAGAGAAAAACCAGCGCAATTCTACTATGAGGTAATGGTTGCTTAGGATTTGATGAGGATTACTAATGAGTAAGGCTTGAAAAATGAAAATTATTTCAGAAAAAGTTACTGTGTCGGAGGGGAAACATTTTGGGAGATCAAACTATTTATCAGCGGATTGAAGCTTTGATTAAGGATCGCGGAATGACCAAGAAGGCATTTTGTGAAAAACTTAAAATCAGTTCAGGGAATCTCGGTGATTGGAGAAGGGGTAAAACAACGCCGGGTACCACCCATTTGATTCAGATTTCGGACTTTTTTAATGTATCGCTCGATTGGTTAATGAAAGGGATTAAGCCAGGAGAAGGCGTACTTCAGGAGCAGAAGGCTGCTTATTTTTTTGGAGTGATGGGGCCACTGAATTGCCAGGCAGAAGATCTTGAGACGGAAGAACAGAATTTTATTTTAGAATATGTTGAATTTGCAAAATACCGTAAGCAAAAAAGTGAGAAGGATAAAACAAAGCCGGAATAATTTTTTGGCTAAAGATCGTCTGGGTTGAAGACCCGTAAACGAACGAGTGGGGTTCGCTTTACGGGTCTATTTGGTTTCTTGGTGATATGGAATGACCTATATGTAACTGGAATGCTTGTTAGGTTTAGAGTGCGGTGCCTCCTTATAGTCGTTATCGTCGATGTTCAGAATTGCAGCAACTTGTTTTCTGTACCTTTGTGCTTTGCGGGTGCCGTGAATCAGATTGGACAAGCCTGAAGGCGGAATATTGTGTGTCTCACAAAATGTTTTCTGATCCAGTCGAAGTTCGACAAGCCGTTGTTTGATGGCCCACCCGAAGGAGGTGACAGGCATTTTGTTATTCAAGAGAAATCGCCCCTTACGGATTCTTGCGGAATAATTGGTGTGTTATAATAATCATCAGTAAACATGTTAGAATTAACCATCTAACACTATGATACACTTTTATACGTGTTTTTACAATCGTAAATGCGTCATTTTGTTGAATTAATTACTTAATTAAGTGCTAGGTGGTTCTGATAATCCGTCTAGAGTCTGCTAATGGTGTGAATTGCGATTATATGTGGATAAAAAACACTCTGCCACCTGAGGAAAGGGACAGAGTGTTTTTGGTGTTGTGACCACATTGGCGAAACGACGCATCAGGGGGATGCTGGAAGGCGTTTGAATAGACCTGAGGAGGAAAACAGTCTAGGTTCATCCAATTGGTTATTATGGCTCATATAAAGAGGTAGAGTGATGTAGGAGCTGGACCAATGTCTGTGAAGAAAGCGACGCTGAGATGCAGTTGGCTCAGGTTGGTTAAGCTTCTTCCAGGCAGAGAGGAGCTCGCTTGTCATACGCTCCATAAGAGGGTTCTTTTCCTCATAAGGAGGATTGAGTAGTTTGAAGGCATCTTCCACACAGAAGGACACCGCTGCGCTAAGATAGCCGTGAACGGTCTGTTCTACATCGTTTCCGAGGAGGAAGTTAATCCAGGTGTGAACGGTAGCGAGTGTGCCAATCGCATTGTATTGAATGAGTATAGATTCCAACTGGTCAAATTCAAGCCAAGGATAAAGAGCCTTAGCGAGCTTGAGCAGACGCTGACCGGATAGACGAAACTCCTTCACATGCTGCCAGGAGGGACGTTGGGTATGCAGCATCTTATCAATGAGGGCGATCCGCCAACTGTCATTCTGCTGGATGGCGACATACAGACTTTTGATAGCCATGCCGTCAACGGTTGTAAATTGAGGATACAAATCATCCAGCATGTAATGTTCCAGGTCTTGTAGACTGTTCAAATGTCCGTTACGCGATAGTTTCTCCAGTCCGTTAAAACGGGTAAAGCCACCAACAGGTAGGGAAGGGTCCAACAATAATGCATAGTTCAGCAAGCGGTTGCCTTTATGCAAGGTGGTTCGCCTCCTCGAAGTGAATCCTTATGTCATGTTATGTTATTTTACTTTTTACTTGGGGATAACGAAAAATATTCGAAATATATGTAATATATATTTACATTTAAATAGCTTTTGTGTCAAATCAAATATTCTTATCGCTCATACATGTTAGTTAAAATAACATATAAAATAATTATTATATTTTTGTTTACAAATAGTTGATGAGAGAGTATAATAAATCTGTTGCCTCATTACATTATGATTTGCGGTCGTGGTGGAATGGCAGACACGCTATCTTGAGGGGGTAGTGGGCGTACGCCCGTGGAGGTTCGAGTCCTCTCGACCGCATTATATGCAAGACTCAGTTAAAAAAGCATCCTGACACGGTTTACGTGAAGGGATGCTTTTTTTGTTAAGCATTTTTCGTTATATCCTTTAGCCACAGAAGCAACGGTAGACAATAGGTCATTTATTAACTGTGATAAAGAAGGATGTCAGTTTTGCTGCAAAAGCTTCTCTATATCTCCCGCCAGCTTATCTGGAGTGGTTTGCGGTGCATAGCGCTTAAATACGTTACCTTCTCGTGTAATTAAGAATTTAGTAAAATTCCATTTGATCGCTTTGGACCCTAATACCCCCGGAGCAGTTTGGGTCAGGTAACGAAATAAGGGGTGCGCTTGATCGCCATTGACATCTGTCTTGGCGAACATCGGAAAGGTAACACCATAATTGATCTGGCAAAACTCGGAAATCTCCTCGCTGGAACCTGGCTCTTGTTTGGCAAATTGGTTGCTGGGAAATCCCAAAATTTCGAGCCCCTGTTCATGGTACTGGTCATATAGCTCTTGTAGCGCTTTGTATTGGGGGGTTAACCCACATTTGCTGGCAGTGTTCACGATAAGCAGAACGTTCCCTTCATATGTGGATAACGGAATTTGTTTCCCTTGCAGGGTGTGCGCATCATATTCATAAACGGTCATAGTATCTCTCCTTATTCAATATTCAGCAATTAAATTGTAAGCAATTAAAAGCAAGGTTGCAAGTCTGGAAAAGCTGTATCAAGCCTTTAGCCGCTGTAAAATCGTATTTTGTTCAAAACAGTAAATCGCACCGCAAATGGAGCGAATTAAGGTGTTTCTTCTTATAAAAGCGGGTTCAATCGGTGTTTAGCTGGTACATATAGCGTATTTTCTTCTCTTTTTACAAAAAAAGGCCAAAAACGCTCTACCCTACGCCAATATTGACATGCTTGTCATTTTTGAAAAGGGATGAAAAACAGAGATTGAAGGAGCTGTGAGAAGCATAGTTGCATTGTAAGCGCTATTATTAATATCCTAGGCTCTAAAGGCCGATTTATAACCCCGCAGTTGAGCTTTACAGTCTTCCATGCGCGGGTGTATGATTCAAGACGTAATTTCAAATTAACTTGAATGAAGCAACAACGAAATGTCTATAGCGCTGAATTTTGCAGTTGCAAAAGCGGGGGAACCAATCGAGATTGTACGGCTTCGGAAGCCGTGTGTCTCATGGGGTGAATTTTCCGGTCAAGTGCCAGAAATAGGGCGACTCTCACGTCCGAATCCGACAGCTAACCTCGTAAGCGTACAGGGAGAGGCAACAAACCGCCGTGTGCAGCCATGGTTTATTTTATCATGGATATGTAAGAAGCCGGAGGAAAGCCTTTTTCCTTCGGCTTCTTTTTGTTGTCTTTTTATACCGGGAGAGGAGCTACTGATGGAAGGTCGGTTAATTATTGTCACTGCACCGAATGAAGCGGGCAGAAGTTTTGTGAAATTGCTTATTTTCAAAAAATTGGCGTTTGCAGTTCTCACGAATAGCGCCCAGGAGGAACGACAGCTCAAAAAAATGGGTGTGGAGCACATTGTCCGCATCAATACCATGCAAGCGGGAAAATGGAATTTTCCAAAAAAAGAAATTGGTAGTGTGTATTTGTTCGAGAACAGCTTGAATCTGACGTGCCGTTTCCTGCAAATATGTCGGCCGCTAACATCGGAATCGATCTATGTTATTACGCACGGCTGTAATCCACAAGGAATTTATCGGGGATTGGGAGCGGATCATGTGATCTACACATTGAACGGAGAGGTGGGTTTTCTGCTGAACGGATAAGCACTTATAACATAGTTGTTTTATGATTTTATGATCAAATAAGAATGGCGATCTGAGGACCGATACGGAGGGTATAAACATGATGGATATATACATGCTGCTCGTCATGGCTGTGAGTTATGGAGTGATACTGCTGTTTGTACGCTGGTGTGATGCGCAGACCTCTAAAGGAGGACGAAGAGGATGATCGTTATACTTGGGCTTACGGCTATTGTGTTTATGTATTTAATCTACGCACTCCTGAACCCTGAAAAGTTCTAGTCAGCTATAGGGGATAGAGCGGGCGGGAACAACAGATCTGAATATTAAGCATCATAGGTAGCGGGTTTTCGCAAACGTGTGCACACAATTGGTGCTCTGGAAGCAGGTCTGTTGTTCCAAACGCAGGAGCATTTTGAAGGAGGAATAAAGGATGGAGCTGCTTCAAATTGGAATTGTGATCGTCATATTGCTGCTCTTGGTAAAGCCAGTGGGCACCTATATGTATCATGTATTCTCGAATGAACCCAATCGGACGGATCGGATTTTTGGCGGAACAGAAAAGCTGATTTATAAGATAGTAGGATTGAAGAAGCTGGAGAGCATGCGTTGGACTACGTATGTTATGAGTTTCATTGCAACGAATGTCGTGCTTGTGGCGATCAGCTACTTGCTGTTGCGTTTACAGGGAATGCTTCCTGGTAATCCGGCTGGAAACAGTAATATGGAAGCATCACTAGCTTTTAATACGGTAATCAGCTTTATGACGAATACGAATCTCCAACATTATAGCGGAGAAAGCGGGCTTACGTATCTGACACAGATGGCGTTCGTCACGATGATGATGTTCACTTCGGCTGCTTCCGGTTTTGCGGTTGCTGCGGCTTTTATGAGAGGATTGACGCGGCGCGGTGAAGGGATGGGCAATTTCTTTCAAGATTTTATTAAAGCCATTATAAGGATTTTCCTGCCGCTGGCCTTTGTGCTTACGCTGGTGCTGGTTGGATTGAAGGTACCACAGACGCTACAGCCTACGGCGGATCTTACGACGCTGAGCGGAACACAGCAGCAGATTTCTATGGGGCCCATTGCTTCTCTGGAGTCCATCAAGCATTTGGGGACGAATGGAGGCGGTTATGCGGGAGCTAACTCTGCGCATCCTTTTGAAAATCCAAGTCCTTGGACGAACGTGCTGGAAATTTTGGCAATGTGGGTAATGCCGGCTTCGTTGCCGTATACCTTTGGACTGTTTGCCCGTAATCGTAAGCAGGGCTGGATTATTTTTAGCTCCATGATGGTATTGTTTCTTATTTTTCTATCTATTACGTACGTGTCTGAAAAGACAGGTAACCCGTTAATCCAGACACTGGGTGTGGATGCTTCTCAAGGAAGCATGGAAGGGAAAGAGGTTCGTTTCGGCATTGGACAATCGGCTTTATTCACTGCGGTCACAACAGCGGCAACGACAGGTTCGGTCAATAATATGCATGATACACTAACCCCACTGGGTGGCATGGCTGCTTTGGGAGAAATGATGCTAAACGTCATTTTTGGCGGCAAGGGTGTCGGGCTGATGAATATGCTGATGTATGCGATTCTGGGTGTGTTTATATGCGGACTGATGGTCGGGAGAACTCCGGAATTTATGGGAAGGAAAATTGAAGGCAAGGAAATGAAGCTGATCGCGATTGCCATTTTGGTACATCCGTTTCTCATTCTCGCCCCAACTGCGCTTGCGTTTATGAGTCATTGGGGATACGACGCGGTCACTAACCCTGGCTATCACGGGTTGACTCAGGTGCTCTATGAATATGCGTCATCTGCTGCAAATAACGGTTCGGGATTTGAAGGTCTTTCGGATAACAACGTATTCTGGAACATGACAACAGGGCTGGTTATGTTCTTCGGACGATATGTATCTATGATTGCATTGTTGGCTGTGGCGGCTTCATTGAATGCCAAAGCACCGACTCCGGTGACGACGGGGACACTGCGTACGGACAACAAGTTATTTGGAGCCATTCTGATCGGGGTCGTGCTGCTGATTGGTGCGTTGACCTTTTTACCCGTCATCGTATTGGGACCTGTTGCTGAATTTTTGACCATGTGAAGAAGAAAATGAGAATGGATGAACGGGGTGTTTGATCATGAAGGAACAACGCAAACACATGCTGGACAGAAGCATCTTGAAGCATGCGATCAAGGATAGCTTTATAAAATTAAATCCGATGATTATGATGAAGAATCCTGTCATGTTCGTCGTGGAGATCGGTACATTGGTCGTGCTGCTAATGTTACTGCTTCCCGGTTATTTTGGAACTGGCAAGGAAATGGGCTTTAACCTGGCCGTGTTTGTTATTCTGTTGTTTACGTTGCTTTTTGCTAATTTTGCCGAAGCGCTCGCGGAGGGGCGGGGTAAGGCACAAGCTGCCTCTTTAAAAAAATCCAAGCAGGATACGCAAGCTAACAAGCTCATCGGAAATGACATTCAGGTGGTTAGCTCAACCGAATTGCGTAAGGGGGACGTGGTTATTGTCTCCCAGGGCGAAATGATCCCAAGCGATGGTGAGGTCATTGAAGGTCTGGCTTCGGTGGATGAATCTGCAATTACTGGCGAATCGGCTCCGGTCATCAAGGAATCGGGTGGTGATTTTTGCTCGGTAACCGGCGGGACGCGAGTGGTCAGTGACCGGATTAAGGTGCGGATTACGACAGAGCCGGGCGAGACATTTATTGATAAAATGATTTCGCTCGTGGAAGGCGCACAGCGGCAAAAAACGCCGAATGAGATTGCACTGAACACTTTGCTGATTAGCTTAACGATTATTTTTCTAATTGTAGTGGTTACGCTAGCGCCGATTGCCCGTCATTTTAACATTGATTTGCCTGTTCCTGTGCTGATTTCGTTGCTAGTCTGTCTGATTCCAACCACGATTGGAGGACTGCTGTCAGCCATCGGGATTGCCGGTATGGACCGGGTCACCCAGTTTAACGTGCTGGCCATGTCAGGCAAGGCGGTAGAAGCTTCTGGGGATATCAACACGATGATTTTGGATAAAACAGGTACAATCACCTTTGGGAACCGAATGGCGAGTGAATTCGTGCCTGTAGAGGGCGTGGAGAAGGCAAAGTTAGTGAAGTGGGCAGCGATTAGCTCTATGAAGGATGAGACGCCAGAGGGTCGCTCGGTTCTCGAATTGATGCGCAAACAGGAGCATACGCTGGATGCATCCTTGGCAGCGGGTGGAACCTTTATCGAATTCAAGGCGGAGACCCGGATGAGTGGTCTGGATCTGGCCGATGGACGAAAGGTACGCAAAGGCGCGGTGGATTCTGTTCGGCAATGGATCGTCTCGCAAAACGGCAGTGTTCCAGCTGATCTGGAGGAAAAAGCGAATCAGGTAGCCTCTGAAGGAGGTACACCGCTGGCAGTCGCGCTGGATGATCAGATATACGGCATTATTTATCTGAAGGATACAGTGAAGCCAGGCATGAAGGAACGGTTTGATCAGCTCCGGGAAATGGGTATCCGTACGATCATGTGTACCGGAGATAATCCACTGACAGCAGCTACAATTGCACGAGAAGCGGGTGTGGACGACTTTGTAGCTGAGAGCAAGCCGGAGGACAAAATAGCGGTTATCCGACGTGAGCAGGAACAGGGTAAGCTGGTTGCTATGACCGGAGACGGCACCAATGATGCACCTGCGCTGGCGCAAGCGGATGTCGGTCTTGCCATGAATAGCGGCACAGTCGCGGCCAAAGAAGCGGCTAATATGGTGGACTTGGATTCCGACCCGTCCAAAATTATTGAGGTGGTCGCGATCGGCAAGCAGCTGCTTATGACGCGTGGAGCATTGACAACGTTCAGCATTGCGAACGATGTTGCCAAATATTTTGCCATCATCCCGGCGATGTTCATGCTGGCCATTCCACAAATGGGCGCTTTGAACGTCATGGGGCTTGGCTCCCCGCTGTCCGCTATTTTGTCGGCGCTGATCTTTAACGCGGTTATTATTCCGCTTCTGATTCCGCTGGCCATGAAGGGCGTGAAGTATAAGCCGATGAGCTCGGATCGCCTGCTGGGACGGAATTTGCTGATTTACGGTCTGGGCGGTATGGTCGTACCGTTTGTCGGCATTAAGGCCATTGATTTGCTGGTGCATTTGTGGATTTAGCGCAGAAAGGGTGAACGACATGAGTGGTTTTTATCGGATGATGTCTGGACGCAGATTTGCTGCGCACGAAAAAGCCGAATCTGGCGGGCAAGGTCATAACAAACGTACAGGGACCGGGACAGTGTCGGAAGGACAACCGGAGAGACAAGAGATGCGAGGAAGTACAGTTATTGGAGTGGCTTTACGAACTTCAGTGCTGATGATTCTCTTGTGCGGTTTGGCATATCCGCTAGTCAGTACAGGAGTAGCGCAGGTTCTGTTTCCACAGCAAGCAAACGGCAGTATACTTCGTGACGCGGAGGGGCGGGTGGTCGGCTCCGAACTGATTGGGCAGTCCTTTGCCGATTCGGCGTTTTTTCAAGGTCGGGTATCGAGCGTTGATTACAATGGGGCTGGTTCAGGCTCAAGTAACTACGCGCCGTCGAATCCAGCCTTGATACAGCGAGTCAAGGACTCTATTGCGGATTGGCAGAAGCATAACCCGGATGTACCCGTCAGTCAGGTTCCGGTGGACCTGATTACGAACTCCGGCTCCGGTCTGGACCCGCACATCTCGCCACAGGCGGCACGGGTGCAAATTCCGCGCATTAGTGGCTTGACGGGTATCCCGCAGGATCGACTGAGAGCACTGGTGCAGGAGCAGACAGAAGGCCGCAGTGCAGGGGTGTTCGGCGAGCCACGTGTGAACGTGCTCAAGCTGAATCTCGCGCTTGAGGCGCAAATGAAGGTAGAGCCTGCCAAGCGTTGAGAATATAATAAATTGATTTGTCTGATAATTAAGTTAAAATAGTACTCATATATGATCAAGGAGGCGGTCCAAATGGTAACGATGAATAAGCGGACAGACTATAGAAGGACAGCGCCTACTCGTCCATAAACTGCGTGGTTTCTTCTTGATGAGGGTAACCAATAATATGCAAGATTATAAATTTTTTAAAATGAATGATTTTTCAGATCATCAGATTGCTCGAATACGAATGTTGGAACAACTATGCAAGAATTTCGACGGATCAAGTTTAAGAGTGGGCATAGAAAGCCTTAAAGAAAACGGTGGAGATAAAGCGATCCTTTGCCAATTGGGCAACCAGTTGATTGGCTATCTCAGTTGGTATACATCAGATGAAATCGAAGCTAATATTAACGCTATGGTTCATCCTAATTATCGGCGCCAGGGTGTATTCCGCTCCTTAATGTACAATGCTGCAGCTGAGATACAATTACAAGGCATCAAAGCATGTCGCATCAGAATCCCGTCCAATTCAATACCTGGAATAGATTGTGTGAAGCACTTGGGGGCCAACTTTAGTACGTCTGAATTCTCCATGAATTTAAATCGGTTCCAATCTGATAGGTTACATCAATCCGGCTTAGTTTTGCGGCTAGAAGAAGATCAGGATTTTGATTTTATGGTTGAATGTTCATCGCAAGCTTTTGGTGATTCCGAGTCTTGGACAAAGAACTATTTTAAGCATACGAGAGAACCAGAACGTGTAACTTACCTCGCTGTAGATAGACTGACACCGGTCGGAATGATTCGAGTCAATCATGTTCATACGGATACAGCTGTTATTCATGATTTCTGTGTACATCCATTATACCAAGGCAAAGGGTATGGCCGTGAAATTCTTGCTTGTTTGGTGAAAATCTTGCTTGCCAAGCAGTACACTAAGATTCGACTAGGAGTAGTTACGCAAAATGAGCGTGCCTTGAACCTCTATCGGTCAATAGGGTTTGAGATTTCTGCCGAGTCTCATTATTATGTGAGTGCTATACAAAATTTAATTTATACAGGACAAATAAAATAGGATGAACAAAAAAAAGGTATCTCGCTGCCATTGGGGCAAGTGAGATACCTTTTTAATATATTCATATTTGGCTACCGATTAACCTGAAATCGTTTGGATGATGAGCACTACATTCAAGATGATAATGACAGCGGTCACGATCCAGGTTAATACTTTTTGCCACATTTTATTTGCGAATTCACCCATAATTTTTTTGTCGCTGGTAAAGAGAAGTAATGGAATGATAGCAAAGGGAAGCTGGATGGACAGGATGACCTGGCTCAGCACAAGCAGTTCCTCCGCACCTTTTTCCCCTGCGATGGCAGTGACGATGACCGCTGGAATGATCGCGATGAGGCGGGTCACCAGACGACGCAACCAAGGTGAAAGACGAAGATTGAGAAAGCCCTCCATCACGATTTGTCCAGCTAAAGTGCCTGTAACGGTTGAATTTTGACCTGAGGCGAGTAACGCCACCCCAAATAGTATACTCGCCAGTGTGGTTCCCAGTAGTGGCGAAAGCAGATAATAGGCATCACTAATTTCGGCTACATCTGTTCTTCCTGCCGTATGGAATACAGCAGCTGCCACGATCAAGATGGCGGCATTAATAAATAAAGCGAACATCAGCGCTATACTGGAATCCCAAGTTGCAAATGTAATAGCTTCCCGTTTACCTGCTGAAGTCTGCTCAAATTTGCGAGTTTGTACAATAGAAGAATGCAGATACAGGTTATGCGGCATTACCGTAGCGCCCATAATACCGATGGCAATATACAGCATGCTTGGATTCGTCAAAATTTGCGAGTCAGGTACAAAGCCGCCCAATACGCCGCCCCATTCCGGTTGTGCCAAAAGGAGATTAATGCCAAAACAGCCGGCAATCGTCGCCATCAGCACAATGACAAGTGTTTCCAATGCCCGAAAACCTTTGTTTTGCAGCAGTAAAATGAGCATAACATCAAATGCTGTAATGATAACTCCGTATAGTAACGGTAGACCGAACAGCAACTTCAGCGCAATGGCTGAACCGATGACCTCGGCCAAATCCATGGCTGCAATGGCAATTTCGCACAATAGCCATAAGCCGATCGCGACAGGACGACTATAGGCATCACGGCACATTTGAGCTAAATCTTTACCTGTGGCGATGCCAAGCTTGCCAGATAAGGCTTGTAACAGGATGGCCATCAGGTTGGAGATTAGAATGACACTAAGCAGCGTGTAGCCGAATTTCGATCCGCCGGCGATGTCTGTGGCCCAGTTGCCGGGGTCCATATAGCCGACTGCGACCATATAGCCGGGTCCAGCAAAGGCAAGAAACTTCCGAAACCAGGTCCCGTCTTTCGGGACGCTCAAGGAACGATTCACTTCCGACAGTGAAGCGATTTCCGCGAAGTTGCCCTTTGTATTTTTCATACGCTTCACCTTCTTTATTGATGTTGAAATATATTATTAGTGACATAACGATTGTGTTATCCCTATTGTACACCCACAATAGTTTTTGTCTAGTGCAACTTTTGTGTGGTCAAGCAAGTTAATCGTATTTTTGAAGCAATATAGCCATCGTATAAAGCTGAACAATAGAAAAACCAAGCTATATCACTCTGATGGGAGCAGCTTGGTCGTTTTGGATTTTTTTTAAATTACATCTTTTAAATATTGCGGGAGAGCCGTGCAGCCAGTTCCTCAATTTCTTCCGAGGATAGTCCTGGGGAGAACATTTCTGGCTTTTCCTCCAAATCGGGGATGGGAGCTCCTTCGGGAGGACCGTCTTTAACATACAAAGGTTGTCCATCTTCCGGGTGAACGCCGTTCCATATTTTATCAATTTCCTTGTAGTCATTCGGACTGAAACGATAAATAGCCCAGTGCAATCCTTTTTCTTCGAATTTACGCGTTTCAGGTGGAATTAAACGGTAAATAAATCAGTTAACTTCCATGTTTTAAATGATTCATTTTGTGTAGTTCGTTTAAAGTACATACGAGAAGGTAATCATGTCTTAACATGACGATAGATTCCTGCGGAATGCAAATAATATAGAGAAGGAGAGATGAAATCATGGAAGCATTATACACAGCATCAGCAACGGTATATGGTGGAAGAGACGGTTCAGTCGCTTCATCTGATGGGGTTTTGAAGCATAAGCTCAGTACGCCGAAGGAACTGGGTGGCGCAGGTGGAGAAGCTACGAATCCGGAGCAATTGTTTGCAGCAGGCTATGGTGCCTGCTATGAGAGCGCATTGGCTAACGTGGCCCGAAAGGCTAAGGTGAAGGTGGATAATGTTGAGGTCACCAGCCACGTATCTATCGGCAAGGACCCAAGCGATGGCGGCTTCCAGCTGGCGGTACGTCTGGATGTGAAAATACCTGGTATTGAACGCGCCCAGGCCGAAGATTTGGCACGCCAAGCACATGATTTTTGTCCATACTCCAAAGCAACACGCGGTAACATTGATGTCGAGCTCAATGTCATTTGACTGCATTTCTATAACTTTTACACTCTGGCCGCCGATTTATTGGCGGCTTTTGCACATAGATCTTGATTAGCTGAGATTCGCGACCATTTGACATCATCGCCAAAATTCATTAAGATGGCTTAGGTGATTCTGGTCATCAGGTACGAAACAAATTTGAAAAATACGGGTGATATGATGTCTTACAGACCGAATATTGTTAATTTCACGCTGGCTGGCAGCAACGAAAAAGAAGGGCTTTATGAGTTTAAAATGAGTTTGGCCGATGGAACGGAGTGCCGCGTTTTTTCTCAACGTAATCCGGAGTGGACCTTGACGAATATTAGTCGACTGCTAACGACGCCTTGCCCGGTATGCCATAAGGATTTTATCTGCAAGTGTATGGATAAGTTCCATGAGGAGTTTTTAGAGCAAATTAATACGAAACAGCTGTTTGAGAAAGCATTGAGCTAGTTTTTCGAACAGGTAAAGACTATACATTTCTAAACAAGCGTCGGATACTTTCGGCGTTTTTTTGTTTATATTCATATGGTTGCGTTGCTGGTATTCATGCCGTTGATTTCTCTGGAGGTGAAATGCATTTATGAACCAGTCTGATCATGCCCATTCAGATCATTCCATTGTGTTGGTGGATGGGGTATGCCACTTTTGTCAGGGAGCGGCCCGCTTTATTATCAAGCGTGACCCTAAGGGAACATTTCATTTTGGTTCCCTGCAATCTGAGGCAGGACAAGAACTATTACGTGCAGGAGGACTATCTACAGATCAGTTGGATACGTTCGTGCTGATTGAAGACGGTACGTATTATACAAGGTCAACCGCAGCTTTGCGAATTGCCAAACGTCTTCGTTTTCCATATCCGCTGGCCTATGTGTTCATCCTGGTTCCCCGCTTTGTGCGCAATGCAGTCTATAACTGGGTGGCGCGTAACCGATATCGTTGGTTTGGCAAGGATGAAGAGGATCAATGTCAGATCCCCCCACCAGAAATTAGACAACGATTTTTTTAGAGGTTGTTCAAAAAGTCGTCTTTCCATAACGAAGCTAATCAAGAAGCGGATTCGACGTCGAATCTTGAATTCAGCCGGGCCTTCCGTTGCTCACGTAGATCTGTCTACGCTCCGCTACTCAGTCCCTAGCTTCATCCAACCTTCTCGGTCCTGAAAAGCCGACTTTTTGAACACGCACTTTTAGTTGCTTTTTTAAGTTTCTTTTTTGGAGCGATGTCTACGAATTAGTAAGATCACAGCGATCACGATCAGTATCAGGCTCGTAACAGCTACATACACGATATGTCGTACATTGGGTACGTTAACAGACAATTTTAGCTCGTTAGATTCCAAAGGAGCAATGTCCCAATATAGTGTTTTTCCGTCTTCCGACACACGGTCCGCATTATTGGTAGCAGGTTGGATGGGTAAGGATAGGCTGAAGTTAAGATCCAGCTGCCGCTCCAGTAATTTGCGCGCAAACACATTCATTTGCTCAAATTTGTCACTCAGTCCTTGAGCTTCTTTAGGAAGCATCCGTGGTAGATCGAGCTTCATGGTAAGATCAATATTCGTTGTGAAAAAATGTTGACTCACAGCACGCTTTATTTCTAATCCCTCAGGTAGATTTAATCCCTGACTGGGATTTTTTTTGTTTGTGCTCCAATCTCCTTGATAATGTCCCTTGATTTGATATCCCTTTCTTCCCTGTTCAGCTAGCGGCTGTACATCTACATTGTTGCTTTGAATACGCTTGACTAATCGATCTAGCAGCCCGGGATTGTCCAACATCATCAGTGTCTGGTTGTTTACACTGAACGTTGCATCCATATCTACACTTTGATCGAGATGAACATCTACATGGATGTCACCTCGAGCACAGGAAGTTAGGGCAAGCAGACAGCACACCAGCATAAAAATGAGCAGTATTTTTCGTATCCGAACTTGCCGACGTTTGTTCCGATAAGGGCTGTATCCTGTTGGCTCCATGACCTGCACCTCTTTATATGTATTCTTTGGTTTAATGACTGGATATCTTCTATATATTACACATTGGGAGAACGAAAATCGAACGGTATAACGAAATACATAAGAATTATATTTTATAAAATGTTTCCCTAGGTAAAAACTTTAGTGTATACTCTAAAATATAGTATTGATAAAAAATAATTGAATCAAGGAAATAGTTTGTCCCAAAACGAATATTCAAAGGAGGATTTTAAAACATGAACAAGCAGTTTAAGAAGGCTTTGCCGCGATGGGTAACGACGGTTGGAGTGTTGTCTCTAGCTCTAGTTCTAGCGACTGCATGTACCGATGCTAAGAAGAAGGAGCAGGGAACTGCGAGAGAGGCGGGACAAAAAATAAAGGCTACGGCTACCATCGGTATGATCTCTGACATTGTCGGCAAGGTCGGCGGTGATCATGTGGAGGTCACGGGAATTATGAAGTCAGGCGTTGACCCGCATTTGTACAAGGCTTCTCAGGGAGATATGCGCAAGCTGGATCAGGCCGACGTTATTTTTTATAACGGGTTGCATCTGGAAGGAAAAATGCAGGACATTCTGGAGAAAATCAGCAAGCAAAAACCCGTCATACCCGTGTCCAAAAACATCGCACAGGATCAGTTGCGTGCAGGTAGTCCGGAAATGGGATCTGAGCATGATCCACATATCTGGTTTAACGTACAGAACTGGATGTCTGCGGTAGAAACCGTCAGAGATGAATTATCGGCGCTTGACGCTGTTCATGCGGAGGAGTATAAAGCCAACGCAGAAGCCTATCTCACTGAGCTGCGAGAGCTGGACGATTACACGAGAGAGCAGATTGCCAGTATACCGGAAGCCCAGCGCGTGCTTGTCACAGCACATGATGCTTTCGGCTATTTCGGAGATGCCTACCACATTCAAGTGAGAGGACTTCAAGGTATGAGCACAGAGTCAGAAGCGGGTTCTCAAGATGTGACCAAGCTGCGAGATTATCTGGTCGAACATAAAATCAAGGCTATATTCGTAGAATCTAGTGTTCCGAGAAAGGCTATAGATGCGGTTATTCAGGGGGCCTCTCAGCAAGGTCATATAATTAAGGTCGGTGGCGAGCTGTATTCGGATGCCATGGGTGAAGAGGGCACAGAAGATGGAACATATATTGGAATGGTCAAGCATAACGTCAATACGATTGTTAAAGCTCTTAAATAAGGAGGCAGAGATACATGGGGCATTCACCACTTGTTGTTCGTGATTTATCGGTAGCTTATCAAAAAAAGCCCGTTTTGTTCGATGTTTCCTTTGAAGTGCCGGAAGGCAAGCTGATTGGTATTATCGGTCCGAACGGGGCTGGGAAATCTACGCTGATTAAGGCAGCGCTTGGACTGATTCCAAAGCTTAGGGGCGAGGTGCTGGTCTACGGCAAGCCCTATAAGCAACAGCTACTCAAGGTTGGCTATGTACCACAGCGGGAGTCGGTGGATTGGGATTTTCCGACGAACGCATTGGATGTGGTTATGATGGGACGGTATGGCAGATTGGGCTGGTTTAAGCGTCCGGGAGCAGCAGATCGTCAGGCTGCGATGGAGAGTTTGGACAAGGTTGGAATGAGCAAATATGCAGACAGGCAGATTAGTCAATTGTCTGGCGGTCAGCAACAACGTGTTTTTTTAGCCAGAGCACTCGCGCAGGATGCTCAGCTTTATTTTATGGATGAACCGTTTGTCGGTGTGGACGCTGCAACAGAAAAAGCCATTATTTCATTGCTCAACGATCTGAAACAGCAGGGTAAAACCGTGCTTGTCGTTCATCATGATTTATCTACAGTCACGGATTATTTTGATCAGGTTATGCTGTTGAACGGGCATCTGATGGCGTTTGGAGAGACGACAGATATTTTTACCGAGGAAAATCTGCAGCGTACGTATGGCGGGCGTCTGAGTATACTCAAAACAGGCCCGGATTCCGGTACGATACTCGGAGTGAGGTGAGCAGTATGACAAGCTTGGCAACGCTTTTGACCGACCCAAACATGCAGTGGATTTTGCTGGGCTGCATTTTGCTCGGTTTAAGCAGCGGGGTGATTGGCAGTTTTATGTATTTGCGCAAGCAGTCGCTCATGGGAGATGCTTTGGCACATGCGGCTTTGCCGGGGGTATGTGTGGCTTTTATGATCACAGGTACAAAATCCGTGTTTGGATTTATGATTGGGGCCGCTATTGCGGGGATTGTTGCTACCTTTGCCATCAGTGCATTAACCCGGTATTCACGAATTAAAAGCGATTCCGCGATTGCAGCGGTGCTGTCGGTATTTTTTGGCTTCGGCATTATGTTGTTGACCGAAATTCAGCATAGTGGCGCAGGCAACCAAAGCGGATTGGATAAATTTCTATTTGGTCAAGCTGCGGCAATGGTATTGTCTGATGTCTATACGATGGCGGTAATTTCGGTGGTACTCATCGGAATATGTATATTATTTTTCAAGGAATTTAAGCTGCTCAGCTTTGATCCCGGCTTTGCCCGCGGACTTGGTTTTCCGGCAGGTTTGCTGGATAAGTTGTTGATGCTAATGATTGTCATTGCGGTGGTTGCTGGCATTCAGGCCGTGGGAGTCATTATGATGGCTGCCCTGCTGATTACCCCGGCCGTGTCGGCAAGATACTGGACAGAGAAGCTGGGTGTCATGGTATGCCTATCAGGCTTGTTTGGTGCTATAGCAGGCCTTGGTGGGACGGTCATTAGCTCTCTGGGACAAAATCTGCCTACAGGACCGTTATGCGTGTTGTGTGCGACTGTGGTGTTTGGAGTGAGCTTGATTTTTGCGCCGCAGCGCGGGATGATCTCCAAGGCTATCGTTCGGTTGAACGCCAGAAAAAATCTGGAGCAGACAGTCGGAACACAGCCAAGGGAGGAGCGTGCCCTATGAGTTCATTTTATGTAATTTTGACGGGAATGTTAGTGGCAGGGGGATGTAGTATCGTTGGGTGCTTTCTCGTGCTCCGAAAAATGGCTATGATCGGTGATGCAATCAGTCATGCGGTATTGCCGGGGATTGTCATTGCCTTTCTCATCAGCGGATCGAGGGATTCGGTGTGGATGATGTTTGGTGCGGCTGTGCTGGGTCTTCTAACGGTGTACCTGATTCAGCTATTCCAACAAAGCGGTCTGCAAAGTGATGCTGCCATTGGCGTGGTGTTTACGACATTGTTTGCTATCGGTGTTTTGCTGATCAGTGTGTTTGCTTCCAATGCCCATCTGGATATGGATCACGTTTTGTATGGGGAAATTGCTTATGTGCCGTGGAATACGTTAGAAATAGCCGGCTTCGATGTCGGTCCGAGGGCTGTGTGGATTACGGGCGCGATGTTGTTGATCAATTTGCTCGTGATAGGGGGCTTTTTCAAGCAATTTAAAATCACTTCCTTCGATCCCGCCTTGGCAGCTTCATTAGGCATTCCAGTTGTTTTTTTTCATTATCTGCTGATGAGCCTCGTCTCGCTAACGACGGTGGCGTCATTTGAGAGCGTGGGTGCAATTCTGGTGGTTGGCATGCTCGTTGTACCGCCGCTTACCGCTTATTTGCTGACGGAGAAGTTGTCCCATATGATTGTATACAGCGTCGGATTTGGAGCCATCAGCTCGGTCGCAGGCTTTTACACAGCAAGTGTATTGGATGCTTCTATTGCGGCATGTATGCTGTGTATATCGGGTGTGTTGCTGCTTTTGGCTTTTCTCTTTTCCCCGTCTCACGGTGTGGTATGGCAAAAGTTATTTCAACAACGGGGGATCGTTGGCGAAGATAGCAAGTGATTGTAGGAAGTGATCCCATATGAGTTACCCAAAATAGCGTGCATTCAGGCATAAGAGACCTGAATGCACGTTTTTTTGCGCTTATACTGCCCTGTGCGGCTTTTTTTGGGGCAAGCTTGATTGATCATCTTGAATTGATTGGGACACGGGAGTACATTCATTACAACCATATAAGAATGGACGGAACAAACAAGCGGCACGCTGTGGGGAGGAACGAAAGTGGAGAGCTTCAAACGTAAATCACCAGAGGAAATACTGGATTCGATTAACAAACTGCATCGAGGTAGACTCAAAATATACATGGGTGCGGTCAGTGGCTCGGGCAAGACGTATCATATGCTGCAGGAGGGACAATCGCTGCAGCATGAAGGTATTGATGTTGTGATTTGTGCGGTCTCAACCATGCAGCGGCCTGTGACCGTGGAACAGGTCGGCACGCTGGAACGAGTGCCTAGCATTCATTGGATAAAAGATGGTGAGGAGCAAAAGGATCTGAATGTGGAGGCTTTGGTGGCACGAAATCCCGAGGTGGTACTGGTGGATCATTTGGCACATCATAACCGGAAAGACGCCCTATTTCCAACACGGCTGGAGGATATTCGGTATTTGCTGGAGCAGGGAATTAGTGTCATTACGACGGTCAATGTTTATGAACTCGAAGGAATTACGGAGTGGGTATATCAGCTGACAGGCTTTGAAGCGGAATATACGGTTCCGGTTGATACACTGGAGCTGGCGGATGAAATTCGTCTGATTGATGCCACCCCGGAGATGATTTTGGAACGGCTGGCGAAAGGCTATATGCATACGCCCAATCCTGAGATGTTTCACCGGGGAAATCTGGGTAAATTGCGTGAGCTAGCCCTGCGATTGGTAGCAGAGGATGTGAACGATTCGCTGGAACGGCACCGGGAAGAGTTAGGCTTGCACGGGGCATCAGGAGCCGCAGAGCGTATTTTGGTACCTGTCCAATATCATTGGAATGGGTCCATTTATGTACGTAGGGGGGAACAGGTCGCCAAGCGGTTGGGTGGAGATATGCTAGTGGTCTCCTTTGTCAGCTCGAAGCGCAAACTGTCCAAGGAATCAGCAGCCTTCAAGCGTTCAATTGAGAAATTGGCTGACAAGATCGGATCAACATTTGAAGAAATCCCGCTTTTTTCCCGCAGAAGGTTGCCTCGTCAACTGATTCATTATGCGGTGACGCACAATGTTACCCGAATTGTTATGGGGCATTCTCGGCAGACGCCGTGGCAGGAGCTGATGAAAGGATCGCTTGTGAACGGGATTTTAAAACGAATGAAAAATATGGATTTGCTGCTGATTGCGGACCGGGCCGAGCAGGAGGGTGAGCGGATTTTGCCAACAATGAGACAGGAGGAGGGAGATAACGATCCGTATCATCGTTTGAGCGTTGAGGAAGCACAGGCTGAGGCAGCCAAAATCCTGCGGGGCAAGCTCAAGGTATACATTGGCGCTGCTCCGGGGGTCGGCAAAACATACACGATGCTGAGAGAGGGGAATGATCTGCTGGAGAGTGGGATCGATGTAGTTATCGGATTGCTGGAAACGCACGGAAGAGCAGAAACACTGGCCCAGGTAGGATCTCTGAAGATGATACCCCGTCAGTCCATCGAGCGCCATGGCGCACACTTGGAAGAAATGGACACGGAATCCATTCTCAGGCGTAATCCCGAGGTGGTGCTTATTGATGAGCTGGCACATACCAACGTTCCCGGAAGTATGAGATCTAAGCGCTATGAGGATGTGCTTACCATTTTGGAACAAGGTATTTCTGTGATATCCACAATGAATGTACAGCATCTGGAGAGCTTGAATGATGCGGTAGAACAGATTACTGGTATACGAGTGAGAGAGACTGTTCCCGACCATATGATGCGTCTGGCCGATGAAGTACAGCTTGTTGATGTGGCTCCCAAATCGTTGCAGCAGCGTATGCGTGAGGGCAAAATATACGATCCTGCGAAGGTGGAACAGGCACTTAGCCATTTTTTTAAACTGGGCAATCTGATTGCGTTGCGTGAACTTGCTTTGCGGGAATTGGCAGATGACGTAGATGAGCGGCTGGAATCCTGGGATCGACACGAATCACTTCGGGGACCTTGGCGCAGGGAGGAAGTGATCTTCGTAGGCGTGACGCTAAGCGAAAATGCTGAAAGGCTGATTCGCCGCGGTTTTCGTATCGCCTTTCGTCTGAAGGCTGTGTGGATTGTGACTTATGTTCATGTCGGTGAGCGTATGCCCGAGAGACTGAACCCTCGTCTGGAACAACTAAAGTTGCTGACCCACCGACTGGGGGGAACCTTTGAGATACGGCTTGTTTCCAGCCGAAGCGAGATTGCCGACATTTTGATTGCTCCAGTGGAAGGATATTCAGGTACGCAGCTCATCGTGGGGCAGTCTTCCCGAAGTAGCCGTTGGGGGAAGGCTGCGGTTGTGCCGAGGATTCTCCGTCAAGCACGTCATATGGATGTTCTAATTGTGGCGGATTATGATCCGGATATTAAGCTGGAGGTAGATCGTTAATTCGCCCAGTAAATTCATAAATAGTCATATGATGGTTACCGATGGTTCGCTGCTTCCATAGTATATTCTATCTCAAAGAAATGGAGGCGAATTAAAAATGTTTAAACATTGTCATTTGCGTAAGCCAAAAAAACGTATCTTTAAGAAGATCATTAAGGTGACTGTCATTAAGTTTAAACCTAAATTTAAACATGATCACCGGAAACATGAAGATTTTGATAAGAAATGTCATTGCCGGAAACGTCGCCATCACCGCCATCATCGTCATCATGACTGTCATCGTCGTCACCACAAATTCTACTAAGATGAAGATGCTAGGAGGCGGGGCTAGACTGCCCGCCTTCTCCTAGTACGAGGATTTTGGAAGATACTTGCACAAAAAATACTTGCTCTAATATAAGCGCTATGCTATTCTACCAGTAAATAGATTGCACGTGACGGAAGCACCGTTCACCAACCGTATGTACTTACGGATGGATGAACGGTGCTTTTTTGCGTTGTTGTGTTAGGGAAAGGGATGAGCGTTATAGTTCCAGTGAAAGTGGTATTGGCCGTAGAAAGCCGGGATTATATTGAGCCGCTGCTGAATTATGTTCACGGAAGCGAGTACGCCAGAAGGCTGAGAATCACGGCTTTTTCGCAACCGGAGGCATTTCATCAATACATGATGGAAACCAGTGGAATGAAAAGACCGGATGTGGTGGTAGGTGAAGCGGCTTTTTTGAATCTATGGACAGACAGGGAAGCTGCTGATATTCCTTGTTTGGTATTGCATGAGGGAGAACAAGTGAGCGAATATGGACAGCCTTTATTAAAGTATCAGCCTTTATCTGAGCTGGTCGGTTTTATTTTGGAAACGGCTAGACAGAGGTCGAACGGTCGGAAAAGTGTAAACAGTCGGGAAGGTGGAATGATTATCGGCATCGTAGCAGCTTCCGGTGGACTAGGCAAGACAACGGCCGCACTCAATATGTCCAAACAGCTGGGGAATGAGGGATATTCGGTATTCTATCTGAATCTGGAGACGGTGGATTCAAGCTCGTTGTTCACTGGTTCAGGCAGTGCTAGCGGAGCAGAAGGAGAAGGGCTGTCCAGGCTGCTCTATGATCTCAAGGCGGAGGGGAGTGAGGACACTCCATTATCCATGGCTTCCTACTGTATTCGTCGCCCTGAAATTCAGGCGGATACTTTTCAGCCTGTCTATAATCGCAAGGAGCTGACGGACATGACTTGTGATGAAGCGAAAGAGCTGATTCGAACGGTTGCCGAAAGTGGGCAGTATGATGTAGTGATCGTAGATGGCGATTCTGAAAAAGGTGATCGGGCTCAAGCCGTGCTTGAAGCTAGTCATAAGCTGATTTGGCTGCTGGCAGACGATTTAATGAGCATGCACAAGTGCGGATTATGGCTGGATGTTTTAGAAACCACGCAGCCTGAAGGGCTTGAAGACATGATATGCAAAACCAGCTTTGTGGTGAACCGCTATATGGGAACTATGATCAACTCATTACCTCGTGACTTCATGGAGATAAACGGAGCGTTACCCTATATACCTTCATGGAAGCAGATGCAGCACCATGAGCTACTGCTTAGTTCACCGATTTATCAGCGGGAAATTCGTCATCTGTGCCACGAGCTGCTGAATGTGGACAGTGTAACACATCCGCCCGCCGTTTGGTCTTAAAAGGGGCTGATGAACATGAATGAGGAATGGTTTAAGGCATTGCGAGCAGATATCCGAAACGGGCTGGACGTAACGTCTTCGGTAAAGGATGCAGATCTGGTACGGCATATTGAAAATCGAATTTTACACGATGTAGAGTTGGTGGGCTTAACTTCCCGTGAGAAGCATGCACTCGTCCGCAAGATTTTTAACTCTTTCCGTGGGCTGGATGTACTCCAGCCATTGATTGATGACCCGACCGTTACGGAAATTATGATTAACAGTCACCGGGAAATTTTTGTGGAACGGGCTGGTGAAGTGATGCAGGTACCTGATCAATTTGAGTCCCGCGAGCGGCTGGAGGATTTAATCCAGACGATTGTAGCCGGGGTGAACCGAATTGTGAATGAGGCTTCCCCCATTGTGGATGCCCGGTTAAAGGATGGGTCACGCGTAAATATTGTGTTGCCTCCAGTTGCTCTCAAGGGTCCGACGATGACAATACGGAAGTTTCCCGAGCGTCCTATGACGATGGATGACTTGATACAAATGGGTGCGCTTGATGTAGAAACCGCTGCTATGCTCAAGGACTTGGTACGTAGCAAGTACAACATTTTTATAAGCGGAGGAACGGGGTCTGGTAAAACAACTTTTCTGAATGCATTATCCCAGTTTATCCCGTCGTCTGAACGGATTATTACCATTGAAGACTCAGCAGAGCTGCAAATTGTGACGGTCCCTAATCTAGTTTCCATGGAAACACGGAATGCGAACACCGAGGGGAAGGGAGAAATCACAATTCGTGATCTGATTCGTTCCTCCCTGCGTATGCGGCCCAACCGCATTGTGGTGGGTGAGGTCCGGGGAAGTGAGGCATTGGATATGCTGCAAGCGATGAATACAGGACACGATGGATCGTTGTCAACTGGGCATGCGAATAATATCCGCGATATGGTCAGCCGGCTGGAAACGATGGTGCTCGGAGGGGCAGAGCTTCCGCTTGGAGTAGTACGGCAGCAGATCAGCTCGGCCATTGATATATTCGTTCATCTGTCACGGATGCGCGACAAATCCAGACGAGTACTGGAAATTAGCGAAGTGATTGGTTTTGAAAATGGTGAGGTGACGCTTAATCCCCTTTATCGTTTTCAGGAACGAGGAGAAAGTAACGGGCGAATCGTAGGAGGTCTGGAACGTTGTGGCGAGGGTCTGCAACATACTTTGAAGCTGCAAATGGCCGGGATCAATCCGGAAAGCTGGCACAGGGGAGGAGTATCAGCGTGAAGCCAGGAAAAACGACTGCCAAGCAAGTATCACATGAGGTCCCTTCTCTGCCAGATTATACGGTGTATACATTATCGACAGTACAAAAAAGTCTGTGCATATTCTTTAGTGGCGTGCTGTTTGCGATGATCGGCTTTCTATTTTATCACCAATGGATATTATCGTTGCTGTGCGCTGCCGGGGCTGTGGTGACGCCTCGTTATTTTAGGCAATTTTTGCTGCAACGACGCAGGTCTGCTCTAAGCATCCAATTCAAGCAGGCGTTATATTCGCTCTCGTCTTCTCTTTCAGCGGGAAGGTCGGTGGAGAATGGTTTTCGTGAGGCTGTAGAGGATTTGAGATTGCTTAGTCCGGATGGAGATCACGACCTGATTTTTGAATTTAACATTATTACCGCCTGTCTCGAAATCGGACAGCCTGTGGAGGCTGCTTTGCAGGATTTGGCCCGTCGGGCGCAAATGGAGGATATTACGAATTTTGCGGACGTATTTGCGGCTTGCAAGCGAACCGGAGGTGATCTGGTGGAAGTCGTACGACGAGCTTCAAGTGTCATTGGTGAGAAGTTGGAAATTCAGCAGGAGATCGGTGTAATGATTGCGCAGAAACGTTTTGAATCGAGGGTTATGTTTGCAGCGCCTTTTTTGTTTGTATTGTTTATGACGATGACAGCGAGTGATTACATGATGCCCTTATACAGCGGTACAGGTATGATTTTATCAACCTTTTGTTTATTGGTGCTTGGTGGGTGTCTTGTGTGGATCAATCACATTATGAAGATTGAAGTGTAAGGAGAGATGGGTGTGGTGATGTTGGTTTGTCTGGTCATGCTGGTTCTGCAAGTGGGAGGCTGGGTGGTGCTGAACCAGATGCATGGTGCTAAGTATGCGCATTTTCGCCATATGAAGCTGGAGGGACTGCGGCTGCAAAGACTTTCAGTCCCATTTGTACACATGATTCATGCTTCACGTGCTACTCACAGGCTGCCTTTGCTGATGTTCAAGCTCCAGCGTTCGGTGCAGAAGCTGTATGGTATGCGCAACAGCGGAGAAAAAACGATGCTTTTTCTGACAGAAATGTTGGGTTACGGATATATAATGGCTGCTGGTGGAGCTTTAATATCGCTTATGGTGGGCGGGGATGCGACCGGGCTGGTGCTCGGATTGGGACTTGGTATTCTGGTACCCATCGCGCTGATCAAGGATTTGCATGGGAAAGTACAGAAGCGGGATCAGCAAATTTTAATGGAATTGCCTGAACTGTTGAGTAAAATGATGCTTTTAGTAGGTGCAGGTGAGACGGTACAACGGGCATTGCTACATTGCGTGGAACGTAAAGGGGCGGATACGGAACATCCGTTGTATCGAGAACTGAGGCAGACGGTGGCGGAATGGGAAAGCGGCTATTCCTTTCAACAGGCATTTGAGCACCTGAGCAAACGTTGTGGTATTCAGGAAATGACAGTATTTACGACGACAGTTTTGTTGAATATGAGGCGCGGCGGGAGCGATTTCGTGATGGCTTTACGTGAGTTATCCCAGACGTTATGGGGCAAGCGGACTTCAATTAGCCGCACAAGAGGGGAGCAGGCTTCATCTAAGCTAGTATTCCCGATGGCGCTGATTTTGCTAACGGTAATTGTGCTGGTGGGCGCTCCGGCTTTAATGATGATGAATATGTAGGAGGAATACAACGATGATGATATTAGTAACAGGCAGTATTCGTAAGTTGTACAAGGATGAGGATGGTCTGGGTACGTTAGAAATGATCCTGATCATTGCCATTCTGATTGCGGTGGCAATTATTTTTAAGGATCAGATCAAGAAAATTGTAGAAGGGCTTTTGAAAAAGGCGGATAAAAAAAGTAACGATTTTATGGATTCATAATGCTGCGTAAATTAGCACAAAAAGAGGACGGGAGCTTCTCCTTGGAAGCTTCCCTCGTCTTTCCCATTCTACTGCTGGTCATTTTTGTGATGTTATTTTTTTGCCTGTACATATATCAAAAATCTATATTGGTGCAGGTCGCTGCTACTGCTTCGGAAAGGGCCGCTTACAGTTGGGATAACAGCTTCAAGGACCCACGTACGGGAGCATTTACACAAGGGCAACGGGATTCTCTCTATTGGCGCCTGAAGGATGATGTTATGCTGGGAGCCCTGTTTGGCTGGACCGGAGCCAACAATCAGGAAAGTGTACAGGTGCCGGGCGGCAATGGGGGAGGCTCGTTACCTGCTCAGAAGCTGTCCAATGCAGAAAATAGAATGCCTGCGGGCATGCAGGGGCAGATGACATATGAGAACAGTATGATTCACCGTAAGGTGACCACAAAGTTAAATAAGATAGTGAAGGTACCTTTGTTGAATCAGTTTTTAGATCAGACGGATTTGCAAGGGGAAATGAGCTCTGGCGTGGTCGAACCTGTGGAATGGATTCGTACGGTGGAGTTGGTCCGTTATTATGGTGCGAAGTTTATGGGCAGAGGATCAGGTGAAAAGGTAGATTCGGCAGTTGTAGGGAAAGTACTGATGCAATATGGTCAAAACGGTCAGTGAGAAGTAAGTAACGGGAATGTAACTGGAAAGGAGGAAGCGGGTGTTTGGTAAGAGACACAACACAAAGGACGGGGAATCAGGTGCTGTCACGGTCTTTTTAATTCTGATTTTGGCGGTCATGTTCGGTTTTATTGCTGTATTTATTGATTACGCGAGAATTGCTGCATTGCATGTGCAGACCGAACGGCTGACCCATGCGGCGGTTCGTTCAGTGATGTCTGCTTATGATCCGACATTACAACAGGAGTACGGTTTGTTTGCTTATGGCGAAGGCGGCGGAGAACAAATTATGGTCAAAGTGCTGAATGACAGCGCGCGGCGTACCGCACGCGCAGAAACGCTACCGCTTATGAATATGAAGCTGGATTCTAGTTCCCTGCAAATGGAAAGGGAGCTTGGTAAATATGCCATATTTAACGAGCAGATCCGTGAAGAAATGAAGTATAAAGCACCTGTCGATTTTACGTTTGAAGTGCTCGAAAAGCTAAAGCCGCTCTCTCAAAATATGAAAGAGGCTTCTCATACGGTAGATTTGCTGAAAAGGCTGCAAAAGCTGTACGACAGACGAGAGGCCAAACTGGATGACATGCTGGAGAAGCAGCGTAAGGCAGGAGCTTATATGGAAGAGGTTCGCAAGCGGATTATTAAACAGAGGGGCACCTATATGCCCAATCAGTATATATGGGACCCGCTTGAGGTTGTGGCCGATATTGCCGCTCAATATAAGCATTACGTACATGTATATGAAGACAATAAGAAAAGTGTGGACGACGTTAAAATCATGCAGATGGAAAAATATGCACGTAGAGCGAGGGCAGCGCTTGATCGCCTGCGTCAGATCATGGTTCAGGCTGGAGAAGAACATGATAAGCTGCTTCTGGAAGCCAAGGAACCGTTAAATGAGGCCCGACAGATTAATGAAGAGATGCGCAAAGTCATTGCCCAATATAAGCAGAGGGCGGCCAATGCAGGCTACGATGAGGTTTCAGCAGCCCCTACTCCCAGCGGAGCAGGCTCCAACGCAGATCCGTCGGTAGGAAGCGCACGGCAAAAAGCAGAGGATTTGTTGATTTCAGACAAGGAATTTGAGCAATGGGAAGCAGAAATCGAAAAGCAACGGACTTCTATAAATACTGCTAACAATAGAATAACGAGCATGATGCGTACCTTATCTTTTTATACAGATCCATTTTTGAATGCAGACATGCTCAAGCAAGAAGTCGCATCAACGCTCAAAGAGATAGATAAATACTTGAATGCGTATGCTTGGGCGGGACCTGCCAATGTACTCGACGGTGAAGTCAAAATGATGGATACGCGACGTGGACCGGACAAAGAACGCAAGAAAATGGAAAAAGAGGCGAAAAACAAGCTCAAACAAGCCTATCGGATCATTGAGGTTCTTTCCAAAGGTAAACAAAGTGCAGAACAATTCCAAAATCTGGAGCGGTATTACAATGAAAGTATTTCGTTTAACCAGTCTACATCCAGTCCATCTGTATCCGCTGATTTGCCCTATGACACCTATGATGCTGCGGGAGCTTCCATGGATAGTATGGATGGTCTATACGGGTCGGCATCCAATTTACTGACTCAACTGGGAGACGAGTTTTACCAGAATGAATACGCACTTTCTTACTTCCATCATGTGGATTTTAGCCGTTTTGGCAGTTTGGCCGGATCGGGTGGAAATGTGGGAAATGCTGCACAGATTTTGGGAGATCAGCTGGAGGTGAATAATCAGGAAGTTGAGTATATCCTGTATGGCTTCCATAATCCGACGGGTAATCTGGCATCCGCCTATGGAGAAATTTTTGCTATGAGACTTGCCATTCGAACAATGGAGGGATTGGTTAAAAACAGCTCAAAAGGTAATCCGCTGGTCGTTTTGGCGGCAGCTTTGTTATATGGAGTAGAAAAAGCGATAGAAGATATGATTATGCTGGCACAAAAGGGAGACGTGCCATTGTCTGATTTTCTGAAATTTCGACTGACATACAAGGATCATTTGCGATTGTTCCTGATGCTCCATAGCAATAATGAACGAAAAATGTCCCGTATGCTTGCTCTGATCCGCCTGAATACAGATGTCAATCCTGCTGAGCGGCAAACGTATGCAACGGGTGAGGTCAAGAATGGGATGAGGCTGTGGTTTCTACCTGGGGTAATGAAGATGCTCGGGACCGCCTCAAAAGAAGGCGAGAGTATTAAGGGAAGTGTGTACTATGTCACAAAAACAGCGCATTTTTCCTATTAATCGGTGTTTACGGAAAGTTTGTGGGCAGAAGCAATGTGAACAAGGAAGTATTGTTTTAGAAGCGTCACTGGTGTTGCCAATGTTTCTGTTTTTTATTATTTTTCTCATTTATATGGTTCAGATGACGCTGGTATCCACAGCCTTGCAGAACACCGCTTCAGAAGCGGTTAAGCAGATTTCGACTAAAATCTACCCAGTTTCTCTAGCCGTGGAGGCGGCGTCCGCGAAAATAGATGCAGTCCGTGAACCGCTGGATGAATTGCCCAAGTTATCTATGAGTGAATATGCAAGCCAATTCGCTGCCCAGTTGCCACCTCCAATTGGTGATTGGGTAGAAAGCGCTGTTCAGGGCGGTCAAAAGCCGATGGAGGAACTGCGGGGGCGATTTACGGAAGCTGCACTCGATCCTGTTCTGAAGCCGATGCTAAAGCCTTTTATGGAGGAAAGCATTCTGGAGTATGACCGTATTCATATAACGAGCGTACATGTACCTGCTCTTACAGGAACTAAGGACCCTTATTTTAGAGTAGAGCTATCGTATGAACTGCCGATGAAGGTTCCCTTTCTGTATCGCAGCATTGTGCTTCAGGCAGCGGCAGAGGAACGTCTCTGGATTGGGAACACAGGGGAGGGGACAGGTACAGGAGAGGCAACAGCGGATAAGGATGCGCAGCATTCCATACAGTTGCTCGTCAAGCCTGAACCTGCTGTGAAGGGTGTGTACAATTTGATCAAGGCCAAGGTTGAGCCTGAGACGACTGCTAATCTTTCTGTACTTTATAAGTCGGGTCAAAGCACGGCCCAGCACTTGGGCTGGACCTCTGCCAATGCGGACGGGATTATTGAATGGAACTGGTTTGTGGGAACGAACACAACACCTGGTCAATGGAGCTTTGTGATTGAAACGGAGGACGGTCAACGTATAGAAGTTCCGTTTACCGTGGAAAAGCCAGCTGATGGATAGATAGGATCGACTCGACATAGACGGACAGGAATACCTACGATGGAAAGTGATTTGGTAGTCTGCTAGTTCTATTTTATAAAGGGGGAAGATCGCATTGACGTGGATGTATATTGTATGCGGAGTTCTGCTCGCGATTGCGTTAGTTACGGATTTACGTAGCATGAAAATCCCTAATAAGCTTACATTGCCCGGCATAGTGGTAGGCTTGGTGTTCAATACTCTGTTTGGAGGGTGGCACGGTTTTTTATTTGCTGTTGCTGGACTGGGTACCGGATTTGGGTTCATGCTGATTTTGTACTGGATGGGAGCTGTTGGTGCAGGAGATGTAAAGCTGTTCGGCTTGATTGGAGCATGGACAGGTGCCGCTTTTGCATGGCAGTCAGCTTTATATTCGATTTTTTTTGCAGGTATTATTGGCATAGGAATTTTGCTATGGAAGAGGGAAACCATCATGAGACTGCGGCGCGTGGCTTTTAATTTAGGAGGATTTTTTCTATTTCGCAGCGGCAAAGCGCTGACCGGTGGAAATGAAGCGCACCTCAGGTTTCCTTTTATGACCGCAGTCATTCCGGGAGCGATCAGTGCTTATCTTTACTTCTTGCCATGACATGTCCGCTGGGGGAGATCATGCTACCTCATGGAGATAGGAAATTGTTAAGGAGGTCATGAATTGTTTGGTTTAAGCAGGGATTTTGCCCGGAACGGCGGGACATTTATGATTCTGAACAAGGAAGACGGGCTCAAGACCGATGATTTAAATTCCGTACAGACCGGAATGATGACTGGTAATCGGATTCCCGGTTTGCTGGAACTTAGAATAAAGGAAGTCGATTTTCAGATAGAGTTACATTACGATATTTCGGGGCAACGCATGCTTTCCCAGTTATGGAAAGGTGGGAGCGTGTCGACTTCTGATTTCTACCGGATTCTTTTTGAAGTGGCAGATGCCCTCCATCGCAGCCCGCAATATATGTTAGATATCCGCCAGTTTATTTTGCACGAGGATTATATTTTTCTAAGTGGTTCAGGTACAAGGGAAACCGCCAGTTTAACCTATGTTCCTTTACGCAGTGTACAGTATGCAGGGCAAACAGGCAGTCAATTTAAGCAGATGGTTATTCGTTTAATGACTCGTGTGGCCCACCTTCAGGGAGAATATATACAACGCATACTCGATCTGTGTGATAGAAATGAATTTGAATTGGGATTGCTAAAGGAACTGCTATTGCAAGGAATGAAGGCTGGTACAGAGAGTGCTAGCGTGAAGGGAGAAAGTATGGAAGGGCGAGCTTTTTCATCAGCCGACCCTATCATATCTGCTCATACCTCACAGGGGAACTATACTGATCGTGGCGGAACATACGGGCAAGAGCATCGGGAGACTCTGCAGGAGATTCAGGAGCTTAAACGGATCAATCGGCTCAAACCGTCCGTGAAACCAGAGGAGAATTCTGAGCTTGTAACAGAAAACGAAGTAGAAGATGTGGAGCCTGGATTGCAAAAATATAAAACCTACATTACTCTCGGATGTCTGCTCGCTTCGGCCATCGTGTGGCGTTATATTTATCTGGATCATCCAGAGACGGTACCGTTGATCATTTCCGTGGTGCTGACCTTGGTACTTGCCGCTGTTGCTTATATAAGCTGGACGGGGAAATGGGAGCGCAATCGAGCTTCATCTCATATGTACAGCGATTCAGTACCTGTATTGGATTCGGAATGGTTAGGAACTACTTCTTCCTCAGCACAGCGGAAAAATGATCGTTATCAGGTAGATAAGCTGACCGGATTTGTAGCGGGACGTCATCATCAAGACAAGCAATCTTCCGATTCGAGTGATCAAGGGCAGGAGAGCTGGAGATGGACTTTTCCAAACTCAGAATCTAAAAGCGCGGGAAACCGAGTTACGGAAGATAGGGAGAACACTTCAGCAAACTATGACCTACACGAGCCATCGTGGAAAGGTGCGGGACGGGGAAATGAATTGGAAGCCAGTGATACCAGTGAGGCTTATTATAAGTCTCTCTCCGGGGTAACGGAGCTGCTAAATGCTGCATCTAAGCAGGAAACGATGCTGCTTCGTCCAGATCAAGAGATACAGATTTCACCTGTTCAGCAATCACCGATTGCTTGCCTGGATCGCAAGCCACCAGGTAGTGGAGGGACCGAGCGCATCCGGTTGCAGCCAGACCAATTCGTTGCAGGCAGCTTTATCATCGGGAGAGATCCGCAATTGGTCCAGTTTGTGGAGCATACGGATGGAGCTTCCCGTTCTCATATTGAGCTTTGCATAGTTACAGGAGAACATAGCCACATTGTTAAGGATTTATCCTCGACGAACGGAACTGCTCTGAATGGAGAGCCTATGGTGCCTTATAAGGAGTACATCCTGAATGAGGGAGACACTTTTAAAATTGCTGGAGTCTCTTATACTTATCGGTTGGACTCTTTTAAATCCTCCAATGCATCATAAATGAAGGTTATATGGATAGATGTCAAGAAGAGGCCTGTTATATTCAGGGCTTCTTCCTTTATGAATATTGGACTATTCATAGGAATAAAATGAGGCATCTTAAAAACTTGCAGTCTGCTCGATAGATTGTGTCTGACTTAAAAAATGAACCCTAAGCTGGTAGTGACACTACCTACCAGCCTGGAGTTCCTCTTTTTGAATTCAATGCTGTTTTTGGGAAGAATGGAGTTCCTTTAGAGCGTCCTTAAGTGAAGGATAGTTAAACTTAAATCCGTGCTCCAGCGCTTTGTGCGGGAGTACTTTTTGGCCATCCAAGACAAGGGTGCTCATCTCACCGAGCAGTTTTTGAACGAGAATGCCTGGAACGGGAAACCAATGCGGACGGTGGTATGCCTGAGCCACGGTTTTCCCAAACTGGTCGTTCGTCACTGGGTATGGTGAAGATGCGTTCACTGCCCCGACGATTTCCGTCGTATGGATGCAGTACGTGATCAGACGAACGATATCCTCAATATGAATCCAGCTCATCCATTGATGACCGCTGCCTATTTTGCCGCCGAATCCGAAGCTATAAGGTATCTTCATGAGTGGGAATGCCCCTTTTTTTCTGTCCAGCACAAGGCTAATGCGTAACTTAATTAAACGGGCATCAGAAGGGTAGGCATTGGCGGCTTCCTCCCATTGCTCAACCACCTGAGACAAAAAATCTTCCGAACGACGCGGGCTCGTTTCATCGAATGTTTCGGTCAGGGATGTACCATAGGCGGCAACAGCCGAAGCCTGAATGATTACTTTCGGTTTTTTTTGTAGAGCATTCAATGCTTGAGCCAACCGGGCAACAGATAGCAGTCGTGATTGAAGAATTCTTTGTTTGGACTTATCCGTCCAGCGCTGATTCAGCGTTTCGCCTGCTAAATTAACGACCGCATCTGTGCCTTCCAGTACTTCAGGCTTTTGTTTTAATTCGTTCCAACTCATATATTGCAAGCGGGGGCTCGCTTCGTGTCCTACCAGTGGCTTGCGGGTAACGACTTTCACGGTGTATCCGTCGTCTAGCAGGCTTTTGACCAGTGCACTCCCCACCAATCCAGTTCCTCCACATACGATGATGTTCATGGAGCCAGCTCTCCTTCCGATTCACAAAAAAATACATCTGTTATAGAATATAACCCTTTTTGAGAAAAAAACTTCATATGAATGTACCTTTATACGGTTAAGGATGTCAATCCATGATTTTATTTACCCTCGTTTGACTAACATAAATTCTGATGTGTACTTTATCTACGTGTTCCCTTAATAGAGTCATTTAAGAAAGCTGCCATAAAAGCTATGTTGTTTGATTTCAATAATCACGTTAAAATGATTAAATTAAAATAAGACAAGCATAACAGGATAAGGGGATGAATCAGGATCATGCTGAAAATTGGTTCTCATGTGTCCTTCTCGGACAAAGGTCTGCTCAGCGCTACAAAAGAAGCGTCTTCTTACGGGTCCAGCTCCTTTATGATATACACGGGAGCACCGCAAAACACGCGTCGTAAGCCGATGGAGTCCATGTATTTGGAGGAAGGCAAGCAGTTAATGGCTGAGAAGGGAATGGAAGATATCGTGGTGCATGCCCCGTATATCATCAACCTTGGCTCTTACAAAGAAAATACCTATGAGCTTGCAGTCAGCTTTCTTCAGGAGGAAATTCGACGCACACACGCGATTGGTGTGAAAAATATCGTGCTGCATCCAGGCGCTTTTACCGATAAGGATGCAGAATACGGAATCGGGCGTATTGCTGATGGTTTGAACGAGGTACTAAACGGCGTGAAGGAGACAGATGTTAACATTGCGCTTGAAACGATGGCAGGCAAAGGAACGGAAATGGGTCGTAGCTTTGAGGAGATTGCCTCCATTATAGATAAAGTAGAGCATAACGAGCGTCTTACGGTTTGTATGGACACCTGTCACATTCACGATGCGGGTTATGATATCGTAAATGATCTGGACGGTGTATTGGAGCAATTCGACCGTATTGTCGGCTTGAATCGCATCGCAGTTGTTCACATCAATGATAGTAAAAATCCAGTTGGCGCTCATAAAGACAGACATACTCCTATCGGATCAGGCTGGATTGGCTATCAGACCATTCATAATGTGGTGCATCATGAAGCACTTCAAGGGCGTCCGTTTATTTTGGAGACGCCATGGATTGGCAAGGAAGCCAAAACTCAGCGTCCGATGTATGAGGTTGAAATTGCCTTGCTTCGCGGAAATGTAAAGGAGCGCTTTGGGGATGAGTTTGTGGGTCAGGTAGAGCAATTGCATTCGTTTTTCAAAAAACAGGATGTGGATGTCCGTAAATTTGTGCTGGACACCTGGGCTCTGCTAAAAAATGATGCCAAAGCAAGAAAAGCCGATCCACGTGAGCCGTTGGAGCGTCTGTATGACATGATAACGGAAGCAGCACTATTTCCAGATTTGAGCGAAGAACACATTAATCAACGGTTGATTGCCTGGTTTGCCGGCAGTCATTTGCCAGTGACGGTATAAGCTAAGGGGGATTAATAGCCACATGGAAATTCACGTAAAACATCAGCCAAATAGCACTCTGTCTGCCCATGAAAACCGCGCGCGTATGCTTGTATCTTGTCCAGACGGACCAGGTATTGTAGCGGCCGTGTCCCGTTTTTTGTACGAGCATGGGGCCAATATCGTTCAATCTGATCAATATACAATGGACCCGTCCGGCGGTATGTTTTTTATGCGGATTGAATTTGATCTGCCGAATTTGAGTGCAACCCAGCCACAGTTGGAGCAGGATTTTGCCGCTGTTGCTGAGCAATTCCGTATGGAGTGGACGATTTCTGCGGTTAGCCGCAAGAAAAAACTGGCTATTTTCGTTTCCAAAGAAGATCACTGTTTGGTAGAACTGCTGTGGCAATGGCAGGCAGGGGATCTGGACGCGGATATTTCATTGGTGGTTAGTAATCATCCGGATATGAAGGAGTATGTGGAATCGTTTGGCATCCCATATCACCATATTCCAGTGACCGCCGATACCAAACCGGAGGCGGAGCGCCGCCAACTAGAGGTCATTGGCGAAGACATTGACGTTATCATTTTGGCCCGTTACATGCAGATTATTTCTCCCAAGTTTATTGAGCATTATCGCAACCGGATTATCAATATCCATCATTCCTTTCTGCCGGCATTCGTGGGTGGGAAGCCATATGCCCAAGCCTATAATCGCGGTGTGAAAATTATTGGTGCTACTGCGCATTATGTAACTGAAGAATTGGACGGCGGACCGATCATTGAGCAGGACGTGCAGCGTGTAAGCCACGGAGATGATGTAAATGAGCTAAAACGGATCGGTCGCACCATAGAGCGGGTCGTTTTGGCAAGAGCCGTGAAGTGGCATGCAGAGGATCGTATTCTGGTTCATGAGAACAAAACGGTCGTTTTTAACTAATCTTAAAATTTTAGAAAAAATTTGTGAGTATATATTTTTTGTTGAACAAAGCCCGCTGTATAACGGGCTTTGTTTTTTTATGTAAGGATTTTGCAAAATCCTCATGTGAGTTACTCGCCTTAATAAACAGTCAGTACATAATATTTTTTTGTGATTTTATAATTTTTTAAATGAGGTTAATACATTACGGGTATATTTATATGAGGACTCGGTACTACATTTCCACAATCATCTTTATAAACGATCTGGCAAACTTTCACGGCAGATGGTACAATACTTAAGAATGTATAAGTCATATTGAAACATTCAAGCAGATTCACTCACTTCAATAGACATCGTTTCTATATCGGACGGTGATGTTGGAGAGTATGACCGAATGCAATTGACATACTTTATACAATATGAGGAGGCAAACCATGACTGACCAGAACCAAGCGATTCAAAAGGATGAAAACTCCACGATCGACAATTTGTCCATCACAACTATTCGTACGTTGGCAATTGACGCCATCGAGAAAGCAAACTCGGGACATCCTGGGATGCCGATGGGCTCCGCGCCAATGGGATACCAACTTTTTGCTAAAACGATGAATCATAATCCCGATCAACCTACATGGGTTAACCGTGACCGTTTTGTATTGTCCGCAGGACACGGTTCCATGTTGCTATACAGCCTTCTGCACCTGAGCGGCTATGATCTTCCTATGGAAGAACTGAAACAATTCCGTCAATGGGGCAGCCTTACACCGGGACACCCTGAGTTTGGGCACACTGCTGGTGTAGATGCTACAACTGGACCTCTGGGACAAGGTCTCGCAATGTCCGTAGGTATGGCAATGGCTGAAGCTCAACTGGGTGCAACATATAATAAAGACGAATTTAAAGTTGTAGATCACTTCACATATGCGATCTGCGGCGATGGCGATCTGATGGAAGGTATTTCCCACGAGGCTGCTTCGCTGGCTGGTCGCTTACAACTGGGTAAGCTGATTGTATTGTTTGATTCCAATGATATTACACTGGACGGCAAGCTTAACCTGTCCTCTTCCGAAAGTGTTGCCAAACGCTTTGAAGCTTACAACTGGCAAGTACTGCGCGTAGAAGATGGTAACGACCTTCCAGCCATCCAAAAAGCCATTGAAGAAGCGCAAGGCGACTCGACACGCCCTACGCTGATTGAAGTGAAAACAGTCATCGGCTACGGAAGCCCGAACAAACAAGGTAAAGGCGGACACGGTGGTACTCATGGTTCCCCGCTGGGATCAGAAGAAGCCAAGCTGACTAAAGATTTCTACAAATGGGTATACGAAGAGGACTTCCACGTACCACAAGAGGTTCGCGAGCAATTTGCTAAAGTAAAAGAGCGCGGTATCGCGGCGAACAAAGCATGGGATGAACAGTTCGCGAAATACAAAGCTGCTCACCCTGATTTGGCAGCGCAGTTCGAAACAGCTGTAAACGGCGATCTTCCAGAAGGATGGGATCGTGATCTTCCGAAATACACGACTGGAGACAAAGCCGTTTCGACTCGTGTAGCATCTGGTAATGCTCTGAACGGATTGGCTCCAAACGTACCTTTCCTGACAGGCGGATCTGCCGATCTGGAGAGCTCCACGATGACACATTTGAACAACCTGACGAACTTTACGCCAGAAGACTACGCCGGCCGTAACATCTATTTCGGTATCCGCGAATTTGGTATGGCTGCTGCGATGAACGGTATGGCGTTGCACCAAGGTGTAAAAGTATTCGGCGGTACATTCTTCGTATTTACAGACTATCTGCGTCCAGCCGTTCGTCTGGCAGCTCTGATGGGATTGCCTGTAACCTACGTTTTGACTCACGACAGTATTGCTGTGGGTGAAGATGGTCCGACTCATGAGCCGATCGAACAATTGGCTTCCCTGCGTATTATCCCGAACCTGACAGTAATTCGTCCGGCGGACGGTAACGAAACTTCTGCTGCTTGGGCTTACACGCTGGAAAACAAGAAAAACCCGGTTGCTCTGGTATTGACTCGTCAAAACCTGCCAATCCTGGCTGCTAGTGCTGAGCATGCACGCGAAGGTATCAAACGCGGTGCTTATGTGGTTGCAGATGCAGCAGACGGCAAACCGGTTGCTCAAATTCTGGCTACAGGCTCCGAAGTACAATTGGCTGTTAAAGCTCAGGAAGCACTGGCAGAACAAGGTATCCAAGTACGTGTTATCAGCTTCCCAAGCTGGGATCTGTTCGAAAAACAAGACAAAGCATACAAAGATTCCGTTCTGCTGCCAGAAGTGAAAGCTCGTTTGGCTGTAGAAATGGCGTATCCACTGGGCTGGGAAAAATATGTTGGCGACCAAGGCGACATTCTCGGTATCAGCACATTCGGCGCATCCGCACCTGGCGACCGCGTGATTAAGGAATACGGCTTTACGGTAGAGAATGTTGTTAGTCGTGTGAAAGCTTTGTTGAAATAAAACACCTAGCATCTAAAACAGACAGTCGTAACCTGAGAAAGGCTTACGGCTGTTTGTTTCATACAGTTGATGTTTTGTAAAAAAATCACTATTGAATTCCAGTGTATAGCATACGGTGATACAGTGTGTATTTTCATACTGAAGCTGGAATCAAATCTATGTTATGATGCACAATATTCATTCAACCATTGAGAGCAGATGAGGGGATAACGAATGACACAGTTCGATGGAGTAAGCGTAGTTAAAAAAGCAAATGTTTATTACGATGGTCAGGTTACAAGCCGTACAGTCATCCTGGATGACGGCAGTAAGGTTACACTGGGTATTATGCTGCCAGGAACGTATGAGTTCGGCACGGATTCCCGTGAGATCATGGAGATTTTGGCAGGGGATTTGAGAGTGTTGCTTCCAGGTACTGAGGAATGGCTGGAAATACAAGGGACGTCAACCTTTCACGTACCTGCAAAGTCTTCATTCAAGCTGGAAGTACGAAGTGTAACTGATTATTGCTGTTCTTATCCCGAATAATAAGCTAAAACGGGTAAGCACACTCAGCTTTCAAGCCAAGTGTGCTTACCCTAAAGCTATGCCATATGTACACAAGCACAGCCGTATGGTTACAAAGAAAGGTACAGCTTATTCGAGAGGTTGACCACCAATGGTGCGGCCAATCCATGCTTCGTATGTCTTCACGACAGCGGATAGATCCTCGTCGCCGTAGCCTTGCGTTTGCCCGGCTTGAAACAGGCTTTTGGCAATGGATAACATAGGTGCAGGGATGGACAGGCTGTCTGTTAGTGAAGAAGCAAGCTTCAAGTCCTTAAGCATCAAGGCAAGTGAGAACTGGTTGCTAAAATCATGTTCAATGATTTTGCGCCCTTTCAGGTCAGCGGCCTTGCTGCCTGCCGATCCGAGTTGCACCAATTCAAGGAAGCTGTCTGCCGGGATGCCGGATTTAGCCGCGATAGCAAAGCCTTCAGCCAGAGCGAGGTTATGAATACCAACCATCGTATTATGAGCGAGCTTGGCTACGGCTCCGCTGCCATTAGGTCCCATATGAAGTACCTTTTTGCCCAACGTATCAAAAACATCTGATTGTGCCGCAATGGCTTCTGCATTACCGCCAACCATGAACACGAGTGTGCCGTCTACAGCGGCAGGCTTACTGCCTGTTACGGGAGCATCAATGAAGGAGCAGCCCAGCTTGTCCGCTTCGGCGGCCAGTTGTTTGACCAGATCAGGTGAAATCGTGCTGTTGTCCATCACAGTCATGCCAGCCGTAAGACCGGCAAACACGCCGTCTTCGCCGTAATAGATGTCACGAATGGAATGATCATCGCTGACCATGGTAATGACCAAGTGCTGACCTTCAGCTGCTTCACGAGGAGTTGAAGCTGTACGTGCGCCTTGCTCTGCCAGTGGTTCACAGCGAGAAGCGGTACGATTATAAACTGTGACTCCGAATCCCTGCTTTAGCAGATTGGATGCCATCGGGGCGCCCATGGTGCCCAGTCCGATAAATCCGATGTTTTTCATTGCTAATCACCTTTCTTGTTGGAAGTTGCCGTCCGATGCAGATGCGAGTTCGGCTTGAATTGAATATTGAAACAGGTTGATCTCAGTTAATTGTAGCATGGGCATGCTACCCTATCTACAAGAAGGGCTGTCAAGCACGGGATACACAGGTAACGCAAGCTTGTCAGGCCCAGCAAATTAAAGTATCCTATTCCTAAGTCCTTATGTTCGTATTCATGGTCTTAGTAATACCAAACAGGAGGTTCCAAACATGTCTAAAAAAGTTATTTTTGATTACACTAAAGCACTCTCCTTTGTAGGTCAGCACGAAATTGATTATTTTGCAGAGCCTATCAAGTTGGCTCATGAACAACTGCACAACCAAACCGGTGTAGGTTCCGATTTCTTGGGTTGGATTGACCTGCCTACTAATTATGATAAAGAAGAGTTTGCGCGCATCCAAAAGGCTGCTGCTAAAATTCAAAGCGATTCCGAGGTACTGATCGTAATCGGTATCGGCGGTTCCTACCTTGGAGCACGTGCTGCTATCGAAATGCTGTCGCATTCTTTCTACAATGCGCTGCCTAAAGATCAACGCAAGGGTCCAGCTATCTATTTTGCAGGCAACAACATCAGCTCTACATATGTAAATCATCTGTTGGAACTGATTGAAGGAAAAGACTTCTCAGTGAACGTCATTTCTAAATCAGGTACGACAACAGAGCCAGCTATCGCATTCCGCGTATTCCGTGCAGCTCTGGAGAAAAAATACGGTAAAGAAGAAGCACGCAAGCGTATTTATGCAACGACGGATAAAGAACGTGGCGCTTTGAAAAAACTGGCTAACGAGGAAGGATACGAATCCTTCATTATTCCTGATGATGTGGGTGGTCGTTACTCCGTGCTGACAGCAGTAGGCTTGTTGCCGATTGCTACTGCAGGCATTAACATCGAGGAAATGATGCAGGGGGCGGCAGACGCTTCCAAAGAGTACAGCAACCCGAATGTAGCTGAGAACGAGGCTTATCAATATGCAGCTGTTCGTAACGCTTTGTACCGCAAAGGTAAAGCAATTGAAATTCTCGTAAACTATGAGCCGTCTCTTCATTTTGTATCCGAGTGGTGGAAACAGTTGTACGGAGAAAGCGAAGGCAAGGATTACAAAGGCATTTATCCTGCTTCTGTTGATTTCTCGACAGACCTGCACTCCATGGGACAATTCATTCAGGAAGGCAGCCGCAACATTTTCGAAACGGTAATCCAAGTTGAAAATGTACCTAGTCACATCACCATCGAAGCAGATGAGGATGATCTGGACGGACTGAATTTCCTGGCAGGCAAAACTGTGGATTTTGTAAACAAAAAAGCATTCCAAGGTACATTGCTGGCTCACACAGACGGACAAGTACCGAACCTGATTGTAAATATTCCTGACTTGAGCCCTTACTCTTTCGGCTATCTTGCTTATTTCTTCGAAAAAGCTTGCGGCATTAGCGGCTACCTGTTGGGCGTAAATCCGTTCGATCAACCGGGCGTAGAAGCTTACAAGAAGAACATGTTTGCGCTGCTTGGCAAACCAGGCTTCGAAAAAGAAAAAGCTGAGCTTGAAGCGAGATTGTCTGAATAAGAGTGCTGTAATCTCTGATGCGAAACAGGATTTCGGTCAGAAGTGTTATAGTGTATAGCATCAATTAAAGTACAGGAAAGCAGTTCACCAGCTGCCAGAAGCGGGGGACTGCTTTCTTGTAAAATGAAGTAAGGAAGGTTATACGTGTATGTTGGAACAATACCGAACCGTACGCGGTGCCGGCAACAAGGAAATTGTGATCCGAAAATCCCGTTTTATCGGTCATATTCAGCCTGTTCAAACTGAGGAAGAAGCAACTGCTTTCATAGAACGTATCAAAAAAGAGCATTGGAACGCTACCCATAATTGTTCTGCTTACATGATTGGGGAAAGAGACGAAATCCAAAAGCAATCGGATGACGGAGAACCGAGTGGTACGGCTGGAAAGCCTATTTTGGAGGTGATCCGCAACCAGAAGCTGAAAAATGTCGCTATTGTTGTTACCCGTTACTTTGGTGGGATTTTGCTGGGAGCAGGCGGTCTGATTCGCGCATATTCAGATGGTGCTGTTGCAGCAATCGAGGCAGGGGATGCAATTACGCGTGTGCTGCATCGCGAAGTTTTTGTAGAATTGGATTATACCTGGTTGGGCAAAGTGGAAAATGAATTACGCAATCGCAGCATCCGCACTGGAGAAACAATGTTTACGGATAAAGTTACCTTAACCTGTCTGCCGCTGGCTGGTGATGCGGAATCCTTCAGCAACTGGATAACAGACTTGACGCAGGGGCAATCGCTTGTGTCGGAGGGAGAGCAGCTTTACTTTATTGAAGGGGAATAAATAATATGGCTAGAAGAGCAGTAGAACAGGAGTTGTCAAGAGGGCGGATTCTGGAAGCGGCCAGGCACTTGTTTATTACCAAGGGCTACCGTGCGATTTCAATGCGCAGCATTGGCCAGCATCTGGGTTACAGTCATGGTTCGTTATATTATCATTTTAAAGAGAAGGCTGAACTGTTCTATGCCATTGTGATTGAAGATTTTAATACATTGCGTGGGATTCTACTGCAAGCAGCAACAGGTACGTCTGATGATGGCTTGAGCAGACTGGAGTACTTGATGCTGGAATTTATCCGTTTTGGTTTGGAAAATCCATATCAGTACGAAATTATGTTTATGATGCACGATGAAGAACTATTTGCATACTGTCGCACAGAGCAAAATCGTTGTGTGGAACTATTTGCGTCTATGATCCGTCAAGAATTGAGTGGTCAGGGGCACTCGGAGGAAGATTGCTCAAGGGTACCGAAAAGCCTGTTTTTATCCATGCATGGCTTTGTATCCTTTTATATTCAGGACGGTTTAACATTTGAAGAAATTAGGCCCGCTGCTTTAGCACATGTAAAGCTGCTGTGCAGACACCTATGAGCGTACCTGCATTCACACGCTTCAGCCATGAACATGTAGGGCGCTTTTCTGGGTGTATGCACTTCATGACGGTAACTTATCATTACGGTACTTTGCGAAAGCGACTAAGGATTTAACAGACGATGATGCATCCAGTAGGAAAACATCATGGTCTGTTTTTTTTACCCGGTCCTTTAGCCCTCCATGATCTTTACATGGTATTGGCGTCTGCGTGGTCCGTCGAATTCACAAAAATAAAGTCCCTGCCATCGTCCGAGCAACAGCTTTCCATCATGGATGATGATTGTTTGTGAGGGGCCTGTCGTAATGGATTTTAAGTGGGACGCTGTATTTCCCTCCATATGGCGATATTGGGGATGCTCCCACGGATAAACTTCATCTAGTCTTAACATCACATCATGTTTGACATCTGGGTCTGCATTTTCATTAATGGCGATGCCGGCTGTCGTGTGTGGACAATAAACAAGTGCGGTTCCTTGTTGTACCCCGCTTTTTTCGATCAATGAAGCAACCTCTCGTGTAATATCGCGCATTTCATCTCGCCGTGTAGTGGATAATTCTAAAGTATGCAGCAATGACTCCATCTCCTTTCTTCTTAATACTTTACCCTTTTAATTCCTAAGATAATATATAGAGTTGACGAAAATTACTTTCCTTTGATAAAGTATCACATAAGAAAAAACAAAGTATATGCATTGGAATAATTAAATGTTTCAAATGAGGTACGTGCTTTGCGGTAAGCAAGGCTGCTGCTGTGCCTGAACAGGTCCAGAAGCGGAAAGGAAGTGTACGAATATGCATGTGGAAGTAAGAGGATTAAACAAGCATTTCGGTAATTTTCATGCAGTAAAGGACGTATCTTTTGATATTCAGGCGGGCCATCTTATTGGCTTACTCGGTCCAAGTGGTGGGGGGAAAACTTCCATTCTTCGCATTTTGGCGGGTCTGGAGCAACCGGATGCGGGAGAAATTCATTTTCATGGAAAAAGGGTAAACGAGCTGTCCCCGCAGGAACGTGGAATCGGATTTGTATTTCAAAACTATGCTTTGTTCAAGCACATGAGCGTCTACGACAATATTGCCTTTGGCCTGAAAGTGAAAAAAAGCTCCAAAACCCGCATCAAGGAACGGGTCACAGAGTTGGTCGAACTAACGGGGCTCAAAGGTTTTGAGCATCGTTATCCGCATCAGTTGTCAGGTGGACAACGACAGCGGGTTGCTTTTGCGCGTGCTTTGGCACCAGAGCCTCAACTGTTGCTGCTGGATGAGCCTTTTGCGGCTATTGATGCCAAGATTCGTCAGGAGCTGCGCACCTGGCTGCGAGAGTTGATTGAGCGGGTGGGCATTACTTCAATTTTTGTCACCCATGATCAGGATGAGGCGATTGAAGTAGCGGATGAAATTATGGTGATTAATCAGGGACGACTGGAGCAGAAAGGAACGCCTTGGGATATTTATAAAAAACCGGGTACCCCGTTCGTGGCTTCCTTTATTGGGGAATCTACAGTGATTGAACAGGCAGGCAGTCTTAGAGGCTTCGAAGAAGCTGCTGGAGTGGGAACACGTGCCTTGATCCGTCCGGAGTATATTGATGTCGGGCCAAGCGAGGAATTTACGCTTCTGTCGGCGACCGAGGAAGGCATAGTGAAGCATTTGCATTTTCGTGGAAGTGAGTGGATGGTTGAAGTACAGGTCGGGGATCATCGTCTCATGACATACCGCTCACTGGAGAAGTCTACGCTGGAACCTGGTCAGCAGGTGCGAGTGTTGGTGCATCGAGCCTATCTCTATAATGACCAGTCCAGCTGGATGGTGGAAAACCGCCTGAAGGAAGATCCAATGCCTATCATCATCTAAAAATAAATACGATCATGCATGAGGGGATGTCTAGCCGGATTTCACGGCTTTGGGCATGCTCCTTTTGGCGTTGGACGCTGGAAGGATTTACGCAGATGATTTACGTAGAATCGGTCTGTTCGTTATAATAGTAGTAAAAAGACCCATATAGATAGGAGTTAAACCATGAATCGGCTTATTTTTCTTGGCACGGGGGATGCAATGGGGGTTCCGCGTGTATATTGTGATTGTCTCGTATGCACAGAAGCTCGCACGACAGGGGCGAATGTAAGATTGAGATCGTCTGTGCTGATCGAAAGCGCGACGGAGGACTTTATGATTGATTGTGGCCCGGACTGGCGCAGACAGCTAGAATTGCGCGGTCTGCGTTATATCCCTACGATCCTTGTGACACATGCACATTTTGACCATATTGGAGGATTACCAGAATGGGCAGATGCCTGTCGCTGGACTGGGAACAGAGGTCGCTTGTACGCGCCACAGGAAGTGATTGACACGATCTTGTGTCAATTTTCCTGGCTCTCTGGAAACTTGGATCTTATTCCAGTAGACCAGGGAGCCCAACTTGGCGGATGGAATATCCGGGGATGGCGTGTGAATCACGGGAAGAACGGATATGCCTACGCTTATCGTCTGGAAAAGGACGGCTTCTCGTGGGCTTACTGTTCGGATTCGATTGGATTGAATGAGGCGGAAATTCTGCCCTTGCACAATCTGAATTTGCTCGTCCTGGGAACGAGTTTTTATCATGAGGAGGCCGAGTATGCCACCCGTTCCGTATATGACATGCTGGAGGCTCAGGAGCTTATAGGAAGGCTTAAACCCGAAAGCACAGTGTTTACACATATGTCCCATGATGTGGATGTCACACGCAACTATGGGCTTCTGGAAGGGATTAGCTTGGCACACACCGGCATGAGTTTGCCGTTAGAATAGCCTTTACATCGTTTGACTGATACGTAGAAGTGTGGAGATTCCTTCTTTGATTTGTAGCTCGTTGGCGTATGAATAAGACAGCCGTATATGCGTTTTACCCTCTGCGCCGATGGGATCAAACACATTGCCGGTGACAAAGGATACGGACTCTTGTATACCTTTGGCAAGTAATTCATTAGGTTTCAACGTAGAAGGCAGCTGGAGCCACAGGTTGAGTCCCCCTGCCGGGCTGGTCCACGTCCAACCGGAATCGCGGAGACTGTCTTCCATCGTTTCCTTACGAATCTGGAGCGCGATACATAGCTTTTTAATATGCTGCTGCATACGTGGAGATTGAAAGTATTCTAAAAACAGCTTTTGATTCAGCAGTGGCGATCCATTGTCCACTAACGCTTTGACGTTCAGCAGGCTGTTCATGAGCTGTGGTCGGCAGGTCACGGCTGCGATTCGTAGACCGGGTGCGACATATTTACTGTAACTTCGAATGTAGACGACGCTTCCCGAAACATCATAGGCGAAAATCGGAGAAGGGGGCTTTTGCCCAAAGCTAATGTCATAGGTGCTGTCATCCTCAACAATAAGGCAGCCATAGCGCTCGGCTAGTTCAGGCAGTCGTTTGCGCTGCTCATCGGGGACCGTAAAGCCCGTCGGGTTGTGGAATGTTGGATTCATATAAAAGAGGCGTGGTTTTTCCGTTTTCATGCACCACTCAATCTGGTCCATATCATAACCTTCTGGTCGAATATCAGTCATAGTCAGACGTGCGCCTAGTCTACGGAATATTTCCATAGCGGGGCCATAGGCAGGGCGTTCGATTAATACACGGTCTCCTGTACGGAGCAGAGATCGGGCAATTAAATCAATGGCTTGCTGTGCTCCGGAGGTAATCAGCACTTCATCCGGTGATAAAGCAAAATGCTTATCCACGCTAAAATGCTGCGCCATGGCCTCCCGAAGCTCGGCATCGCCCTGTACAGCGGAATAGGTGGCCGCTACTTTCGGATGCTTTTCAAATACCTGTATCATCAGCTCTCCCCAAAATCGGTTGGGCAGGAGAGAGGGGTCAATCAGCGCTTTGGAAAACTGGAAATTCGCATTTACCGATTGAACGCGGCTAAGTCCATCCATTCCTCTCCAGGCTGAAACTGACGGATCATCTGCCGCATGGGCAGATTCGGAGTGAATCGTGAGGTCAATGGACGAATGTCCCGAGTAGCCAGCATATTTTGCATGCCCAGTCGCTTGGGAAGCATGAACGTAATATCCTGATTTGTCTTTTACATAGACCAGTCCCCGTTGCTTCAACTCCTGATATGCCCGGAAAACAGTTAGCCGATGTACACCCAGCTCCTGAGCCAAGCTTCGTACGGACGGCAGCTTCATGTCTGTTTGCCAATCCCCGCGATCAATCCGCACAGTTACATAATGGATAACCTGCTCATACAGCTTTAAGGCATGATCGGCTGGAAAGAGTAGTTCGCTGTTGTTCTTACCCATGCTGTCCACGCTCCTTTCTGTGTATTGTACTATATAGCACTTTAAAAACGTATACAACTGTTCTGTAGTTATACATCTGTTCTGTTCGTCCCCCTGTATGCTTAAAAGCAACTGAAGGGAGAGGGACGTATCATGATAGGTATCGCGTTTACAGTAATGTGTCTTATTTTTGGCACAACGTTTTTGGCCATAAAAGTGGGAGTGGAAGCCGGACTTCCACCATTCCTATCGGCAGGTGTACGTTTTTTCGCGGCAGGGGCGATATTGTTCATTGCTATGAAGCTGACCGGAAAAGTACGATGGTCGTTATTATGGCGTAAGGAAATGTTGCTGATTGGAGCAGGAACGACCTTCGGTACATTTTCAGCCTTGTATTGGGCAGAGCAATATGTCAGCTCGGGGATCGGAGCTATTTTGTCAGCTACCGGGCCGATGATGATCGTCATTTTGCAATCTGTACTGCTACGGCAAAAAACGTCACGGATTACGGTCGTTGGCTGCATGATCAGCTTTCTTGGTGTGGTACTGGTTGTGCTGCCCGGATTGGCGGTTCAGATCAGTGGTCTGTGGCTGGCGGGATGCCTTGTCATTTTGCTGGGGGAGCTGTGTTATTCCGGGGGAGCTCTTTATTCCAAGCGAGTGATGGATGTATTTCGTGAAACGAACCCAATTGCCCTGAATGCGGCGCAAATGATCCATGGGGGATGGATGCTGCTGTTACTGTCTGCGATCACGGAACCGTGGAGTTCTGAGGGGTGGCAGTACCTTCCTGCCATGGGGTCTTTACTTTATCTGATCCTGTTTGGTTCAATGATTGCACATACACTGTTCTACTGGCTCATGGAGCGTACAAATCCCCTGTTTCCGACGACGTGGCTGTATATATCACCGCCGATTGCGGTGGGCTTGGGAGCGTTGTTGTATGGAGAGCATGTAAGCTGGTGGATGCTGGCTGGGGTGCTGCTCATTGTGACCGGACTAATCCTTATGAACAATGGAATTATCCGTCTGGTGAACAGGCGCAAGGTACGTTCTGCTGCCTGATATTTTATAGCGGTCAGGTTATTATATGATCTGACAGAAAAGGCCTCCAAACTGTCGTATGTTACTGATCATGCGACGTTTGGAGGCTTTGTTGTTGTATTACTTTATTTAAGTATTATGGGAGCAGGCACTTTTTGCTTATTCAACATTGAGTACGAATTTGTCGATGGCGTGCTTAACACCGTCTTCGTTATTGCTACGAGTGATGTAATCAGCCAGCTTTTTCAAATCAGGAATGGCATTCTCCATCGCTATGCCGAGACCAGCACATTCAAGCATTTCATGGTCGTTCCAAGAGTCGCCGATAGCAATCGTTTCCGACAGTTCACAGCCAAAATGGTTTGCAAGGAAGGTAAGCGCATGGCCCTTGGTGCCTTCATGATGCATAATTTCCAGAAAATGAGGCTTGGATTTTGTAATGTGAACCTCATTGCCAAGCAGTTCGCGAAGTTCAGGAATTAATTCATCCAACACTTCCGGCTCGTCGATGATCAGCAGTTTAGGAGCCGGCTGCTCTATAACTTTACTGAATACAGGCTCTACAAAATATTCCGTGTTGTTCAGTTCTGTGTAATCTTTGATTTTCTGATTATCTTCACGTGTGTACAATTTGTCATCTATATACGTTTGCAGATGCAGATTGCGTTCTACGCAGAATTCATACAGGCGACGTGCAGCCACGAGTGGAACATAACGCTCATACAGCACGTTTTCGTCCAGCAGGTTTTTAACCAAAGCTCCTTGGTACGTAATGATTGGCACGTTCAAACCAGTTTGTCGAGCAATTTTGTGTGCGGAGGCATAAGCTCGTCCAGTAGCGAGGGTAACCACCACACCTTTCGCTACAGCAGCTTCTAATGCCTGTTGTGTCGCCGGTGTAACTTCTTTCTGGTCGTTAATGAGTGTATCATCAATATCAATGGCAATTAATTTATACATATCGGTATTCTCTCCTTTATCTCTATCATGGGGCAATGTTAAAATTGTATCTTATAATATTCAAAATGACAATATCGCAATGAAAAGGGGACGGCCCCTATAAGAGCCTGTCCCCTTATAACCACTGAAGTGTTGGCTTGAAACGATGGGAAAAAGTAACGGTTAGTCTTCCAAAAATACAAGTCCAACAAAATCGTCCAGCTCAATATTACCAAAATAGTGCTTCAAATCGAGAGAGGATAAGGCTTGACGTACCTCACCTTCATCATAGCGCTTGCCACGCAGGATATTTTCAATATCAGCAACGTCACCCACGCCGAAGAAATCCCCATAGATTTTAATATCACGGACATAGCCTTCCTTAAGATCCATGCGGATATCAATAATGCCGACCGGAAATTTACGTGTGTGCTTGATATTGCTCTCGGGGGATAGACCGTAGTTCCAATCCCACGATTGGTAGCGTTCTTTGGATATTTCATGGATTTTGGCCCAATCGGTATCGGTGAGCTTATATTGAGGTACCTGATCCAATTCTGCACCGAATATGAAACGCAGCAGTTCCTCGCGAAATTGCTCTATGGTCATCTCACGGTCCATCAGTTCGCTGATGTTAGCCACGCGACTGCGGACGGATTTAGTGCTTTTGGATTTGAATTTTTCGGGATTGGCATGCAACGATGCAGCCACATTGTCCAGATTCAGGTTAAACATCAATGTACCGTGGCTGAACATCCGTCCGCGTGTGGCAAATTGGGCGTTTCCTGAAATTTTACGTTCTCCGACCTGCAGATCGTTGCGGCCTGTCATTTCAGCTTCTACTCCCATTTGGCGCAGAGCATCAATAACGGGTTGCGTAAATTTGAGGAAATTATGAAAGGACTCCCCGTTATCCTTGGTAATAAAGCTGAAATTTAAATTACCGAGGTCATGATATACAGCACCGCCGCCGGACAGGCGACGAACGACTTGAATATTGTTATCTCTGACAAACTCGGCATTGATTTCTTCAATGGTATTTTGATGCTTGCCTATAATAATAGAAGGCTGATTAATGTAAAACAGCAGATAGCTGTCGTCCAGCGGAAGATGCTTGAGCGCGTACTCCTCAATGGCAAGATTAATGGCTGGATCGTGTATGCCCTGGTTGTCGATGAACAGCATGTCCATTCCTCCGTATATACAAACTGTGTAATTTTATGTGTGCCTCCTTCTATTGTAACCCAAGTGAGCCATGTACACAAAAGCTCATTTGCATTGACGGGACGCAAAAAGCAGCCTCATAATGGAGCTAAATGATTGGAAACGGCCGGAAAGGATGAGAGGTAATGATAGAGGTTTACGGTCATGGCGGTGACAGGGAAACAGCTGCGGCGACATTCGGCGGGGCTGCTGCTGATTTTGTAGATTTTAGTGCAAATATTAATCCGCTTGGTCCACCGCCGGAGGTGCTTGAGGCGCTGCAACACTCATTTGACACTGTGATTCGCTATCCAGACCCTGGGCATCGGAATTTTAAAAATATGCTCGCACGGCGACTGCATGTTCCACCGGAGTCGTTAAGTATCGGAAACGGAGCGGCTGAAAGTATGGCGCTCCTGCTATTGGGACTGGCTCCTAAGCGTGTGGGTACAGTGGAGCCGTGTTTTTCAGAATATGCGGAGCTGGCTGGCAAATTCGGAGCTGAGGTCAACCGGGTGTACGGGAAGGCCTCGCTTCAATGGAAGGCGGACGTGGAGGACATCCTTCAGCTCATGGAGCAGGTAGATGTTTTGTTTCTTGGGCAGCCGAATAATCCAAACGGTGTGCAATATGGTAAGCAGGAGCTGTGCGAACTGGCAGAAGCGGCTGGCAAAACGGGTACCGTGCTGGTGGTGGATGAAGCATTCATTGATTTTATCCCGCTGGAACGGCGAATCTCACTACTGCCTGTGCTGGATCGTTATCCTCATGTGATTTTGATCCGGTCAATGACCAAATTTTATGCCATTCCTGGCTTGCGATTGGGCTATGCGATTGCTCATCCAGATTATATCCGGCGAATGACGGCCAAACAGGTGACCTGGAGTGTGAATGGATTGGCGTTGCTGGCTGGGGAAGCGTGTTTGAGAAGTGGGCAAGCATATGAGCACCAAACACAGGAGCTGATTGCTACGGAGCGCAACCGCCTGTTGACCGCCTTGGCGGAATGGGGCTGCGGTGTCGTTCCCGGCGAAGCCAATTACGTGCTGGCAAGGGCGCCGGGTACGTGGAGCGCATCGGCGATTCAGCAGGCGCTTGGACAACGCGGAATTCTTATACGTAGCTGTGCTATGTATCCGGGACTGACGACGAGCCATTTTCGAATTGCGGTCAAGGATGCAGAAGCCAACGACAGGCTGCTGTCTGTATTGGGTGAAGTGCTGGAGGAGGAGCAGCGGCGTGACAGTTAGCTTGATTATCCTGGCAGCCTATCTTTTGGACAGGCTGATCGGTGACCCGAGGTGGTTGCCACATCCAGTCATCGGTATGGGACATGCCATTTCAGCATTGGAAAAAGTGATTCGCCGCCAGGCCCGAAGTGACCGGGGGTTGAAACGTGCGGGTATACTGCTTCCACTCATTGTGGCGGGAGGCTCCTTTACGCTCGCCTGGGCGCTATTGCACTTGCTTGCCTGGATCCATCCGTGGTTGTCTGTCGGCGTAGAAATGGTGCTGATTGCGACCACGATTGCTTCCAAAGGACTAAAGGACGCAGGAATGGCAGTATACCGAGCGTTGCAGGCGGATGACCTGGCTGCGGCACGGCGGGAGCTGGGCATGATAGTTGGGCGGGATACGCAACAGCTTGATGAGCCTGAGATTGTACGCGGTACGGTTGAAACGGTCGCTGAAAATATCGTGGACGCGATTATTTCCCCGCTTTTTTATGCCCTGATCGGGGGAGCACCCTTGGCGCTGGCTTATCGTGCTGTGAATACGCTCGATTCCATGGTTGGCTATAAAAATGAAAAGTATCTGCATTTAGGCTGGGCTTCAGCACGTCTGGATGATGTCGCTAACTACATTCCGGCACGCCTGACAGCGGCAATGCTTGTGGTAGCGGCGTGGATGTACAAGCGAGATGCTGCAAGAAGCTGGCGCACAGTCAAGCGAGACGCTCGTCTGCACCCAAGCCCGAACAGTGGCTTCCCGGAATCGGCTGTTGCTGGTGCACTGGGGATTCGTCTTGGAGGCTATAATGTGTATCATGGCGTGCGCTCCTTTCGTGCATACATGGGCGATTGGATACGACCGCTAGAGTCGAAAGATATACGGCATACGATCCAGCTGATGTTCGCCGTGTCCAGTATGTTTGTAGGATTGTGTTTGTTAGGAGCCGCAGGTTGTTTTGCCTTGGGATGGGTGCGGTGAGGAGTGACACACTGAATAATGATCGAGCAGGAAGTGACATTTCTTGAAACAAGATATAGCAGCAAAAAGGAGAGTAGAATACGCACAAAGTCCGAACTCACAGGAGGATAAGGTGCCGTATGATGCTAAAGAAGATCTGCATTGGGACATGGAACTCGTGTTAGTTCGTCACGGCACAACCTTATGGAACAAGGAACGTCGATATCTGGGACACTCCGACTTAGGTTTGCTACCGGGAGCAGAGCAGGAATTAAAGCCTTTGCAAGAAAAATTGCAAGGGCAGTCCTTTGCTCGAATCTATTGCAGCGATTTAATGCGATGTCGCCAGACCTTGCAGATCATTGTGCCAGAATCAGAATTGACGTCTGGAGATTCCCTATCTACTATGTCTCCTATGATGGAACCACGTCTGCGAGAGCTTCATTTTGGCGAGTGGGATGGAAAAACGTATGACATGCTCAAGGATGTGTCTTTGTATCGCGCTTGGATTGATGAGCCACAACGGATAACCCCTCCTGGAGGAGAGTCTTGGACAGATTTTGTGAATCGTCTACGGAAATTTCTTGACTCTCTGTATGAATGGCGTGTTGCTATGGAAGTTCAACCCATGGGTTTGACTGCTGCGCCGCTCTCTGTTTTGGTCGTTACGCATGGTGGCGTAATTCGTCAGTTGGCTTGCATGCTGATACCGGGTCATGATTTTTGGAGTCTGAATCCGAGGCCGGGAGAAGCATTTAGGATTCAATTGAGGCTGGCAGGACGGCACAATTACATAGCAGAAATGCTTCCTCATTAGGTTAGACACCTGCGGATAAAGAGGCTGTTTGGGTTGTAAGCCGCCTCTTTTTAACCTATAATCATCAAGTAAAAGAACGGCTTGACTACCACTTATCAAATATCCAGCAGACGAGGTCGGCGCAGCGTGATGAAACTATGGTTTCCCTTGCCTGCGCTGTTAAAAGGGAAGTCGGTGTGAGTCCGGCGCGGTCCCGCCACTGTAAATGGAAACATGCCCGTTAGTCCTGCTTTATGTGCTACTAAGCATATGAAAGAATTTCAGGACATGCATCTTACCATAAGTCAGGATACCTGCCCGTCCGCCTGTCACCATAATCCTTCGAGGAAAGGATGACGTGTTCGCAGTGACTGTCCATGCGGAAAGAAGCTGCCGCCTGCGCACGATCTGCGCTAACGTGACCCCTGTGTCCTGATATGAGGATGCGGGGGTTTTTTGATAGGAAAAGAAGGCTGGATTTAGAAGATATCTGATGATGCTCAAGTAACGCTCTTAACGATTTTTTTTATGAAGGGGTGCAAATCATGGCAGGAAAAAAAATAAAGGTTTGGACAACAGGTCTATTGGTTCTGATTTTGGCAGTTGTGCTGAGTGCATGTGGCGCTAATGGGAAAAATGCTGAAAATAAAGAGAATCAGACTTCTTCACAGCAGCCAGGAAAGACCGTAACCGCACAAGAGCCTCCGGGCAAAACAGTTTACCCACTCACGGTTAAGGATACAACAGGACAGGAATTTACATTCAAAAAAGCGCCGGATAAAATCGTTTCCGTTTCCCCGGCAGAAACCGAGGCGCTGTTCGCCATCGGGCTGGATAAGGAAATTGTTGGCGTCTCCGACTACTCTGATTACCCGGAAGCAGCTACGAAAAAGCCTAAAGTGGGCGGTATTATGAAACCGAACGAAGAGGCGATCATTGCTGCTAACCCGGAAGTCGTTTTTGCAGGGATATCACTTAGTGAACAGGCTACGACCAAGCTGCGCGACATGGGAATTATGATTTTTAAAACGGAACCGAAGACAGTTGAAGATGTCATGGCTAACATCGAATTGTATGGGAAAATCACCGATCATCAGAAAGAAGCGAGAGCGGTGACTGACAAGATGAGAGCAGATGTAGCTGAAGTGAAAGAAGGAATTAAAAATATCGGTAAAGGGCAGAAGCTGCGGGTATACGTCGAGTTTTCACCAGGCTGGACAGTTGGTAAAGGCGAGTTTATGGACGAGCTGATCACGTTAGCGGGCGGCGAAAATGTAGGTGCCACGCAGAAGGGGTGGTACCAAATTAGTGAGGAAAATATTATTGCTGCGAACCCTGACGTGATTTTGTACAGCAAAAGTGTCAAGGACGACAAAACTGGTCAAACGCTCGGCGAAATCATTAAAGCTCGCAGTGGATGGGATCAAATATCGGCTGTTCGCCACAACCGGGTATTTGCCGTGGATGATAATTTGATTAGTCGTCCGGGTCCACGCGTAACGGAAGGTCTCAAGGAAGTGGCCAAGGGCGTGTATCCTGAAATTTTCAAATGAACCGTAAACTGATCGGCTTTGGAGGAACAGGTCTTGTCCTGCTGTTACTGACGCTACTGCTCTGTCTTGGCATCGGCTCGGCCAAGCTTCCGGTCAGCCAGATCACGGGCATTCTGGTTAACCACCTTCCGTGGTTAGGCGATACGTTTACACCGGATTGGAATACATCCTCAGAGCAAATTATTTTGAAGGTCAGATTGCCACGAGTGTTACTGGGAATGTTGGTAGGAGCAGCGCTGGCGCTGGCGGGAGCCGGATTTCAGGGTGTGCTGCGTAATCCTTTGGCTGATCCGTATACACTGGGGGTATCCTCGGGGGCTTCGGTAGGAGCGGCAGTACTGATTTATTGGGGCCTTCAATTTTCATTTGTTGGCATATGGACGCTGCCGCTAGTGGCATTTACGACCGGAATGCTGACGCTGTGGATGGTGCTGACGTTGGCACGGGAAGGTGGAAAAATTCCGACACAAAGTCTCATTTTGTCGGGTGTGGTGATGCAATCCTTTCTGGGGGCGGTTGTTTCCTTTCTGACAGCCATGTCGAAGGAGACGGTCAATGAAATATTGTACTGGACGATGGGAAGTCTTAGCCTGCGCGGTTGGTCATATACAGGAATCCTTTTACCTTATGTGGTCATAGGACTGGTATTTCTATGGAATCGGGCACGTGTGCTGAATATTTTGGCTTTGGGTGAACGTCAGGCGGCTCACATGGGAGTTCATGTAGATGCGACGAAGCTATCTGTTCTGATCATTTCCACGCTACTGACAGCAGCCGCTGTCTCGGTATGTGGAGTGATTGGCTTTGTGGGACTCGTTGTACCGCATATCATTCGTCTGGTGACAGGGCCTGATTACCGGATGATTGTTCCATTATCTGCGCTCGGTGGAGCTATTTTTATGGCTTGGGCAGATACGGCGGCTCGCACGTTGTTAGCCCCCACGGAAATTCCTCTGGGCGTGATGACGGCCTTTGTTGGGGCACCGTTCTTCGCATATCTCCTGTACCGGAACAAGAAGCTGCGCAGGGGGGAAATGCTGTGACAGAACAAAGTGAACAACAGAAGGTACGTGATCGGGCGTTAGAGGTAGCGGGTCTAACACGTGCCTATGGAGAGTTCCATGCGTTAAAGAATATAAGCTGGAGCGTCGACGAAGGAACTTGGTGGGGGATTATTGGTCCGAACGGCAGTGGAAAATCCACCTTGCTGCATTTGCTTTCCGGTGTAGATCAGCCAACTTCGGGAAACGTTCATATCTATGGCAAAAAGGTCGGTAGCTACAGCAGAAAAGAGCTTTCCCGACTCATAGCCGTACTCCAACAGGAAGGGCTTCCTCCAGTGGGATACACCGTCAGGGAAGTCGTAGAAATGGGACGTTTTCCTCATCAGGACTGGCTAGGCAGGGAAAAGGGTGTTGATGTGGAGGCGATCACGGATCGCGTGCTAGAGCGATTGGGTCTTACCACGCTGGCGGACAGAGCATTGGACCGCTTGAGTGGGGGACAGCGACAGCGTGTAGCTTTGGCAAAAGTAATGGTGCAGGAGCCACGAATATTGCTGCTGGACGAGCCTACGACCTATCTGGACTTGCGCTATCAGCTTGAATTTATGGAACTGTTGGCAGATTGGCGCCAAGAAACGGGTGTGACGATTATTGCGGTCTTGCATGATCTTAACTTGACAGCCCAATTTTGCGAAGATTTGCTTGTACTCAAAGATGGAATGGTTGAAGGATTGGGAGCTTCATCGAAGTTATTAACCGAGGATCGGATTCGACGAGTATACGGTGTTGAGCCTGTGATGCTTCCGCATCCCGATAGCGGTGTGCCGCAGCTCTTGCTGCGCAGGAGTGCTTCGGATACAGCAGATTAAATAAACGATGAAACACACTTAAAAAGAGCAGGGAGTGGAAGTTATGAACAACAAGCTGCGTCAGCTGATCGATAGCATTGCCCAGCCGGATGGGGTGGCGGCCTCGGCAGCTTCAGCCCATTTGGACCAATTAACAAAGCCACCGGGAAGTCTTGGAAAGTTGGAAAGTGTGGCCATCAAGCTAGCAGGAATTACAGGAGTGGACAAGCCTGAATTTGATCGTAAAACGGTTATGGTCATGGCTGCGGATCACGGGGTGTGTGAAGAGGGAGTCAGTGCCTTTCCGGCTGAGGTTACACAGCAAATGCTGTATAACATGCTGTCAGGTGGCGCGGCAATTAATGTGCTGGCACGCCATGCGGGCGCAGATGTCAAGGTGGTAGATGTTGGCGTGAATGCGGATGTCGCTCACGCGAATCTGGTGGACCGTAAGGTACGCATGGGTACTTCGAATATAGCTAAAGGGCCAGCGATGCTGCGTACAGAAGCGGAACAGGCGGTTTTGGCCGGAGCAGAAGCCGTAGCAGAAGCGGTCAAAGGTGGCACACGGCTATTCGTTACCGGAGAGCTGGGCATCGGGAATACGACAGCCAGCGCTGCGGTCGTATGTGCTCTCACCGGACTGGAGCCGGAAGTTATCGTAGGCCGGGGGACGGGTGTAGATATGGCTGGGCTTACCCGTAAAATATCGGTTGTCTGCCGCGCATTGGACGTGAACCAGCCAGATGCAAATGATGCGTTCGACGTACTCACTAAGGTCGGCGGTCTAGAGATTGCCGCCTTGGCAGGAGTCATCCTCGGGGCAGCCGCACATCGCTGTCCAGTTGTGTTGGACGGCTTTATTTCAGGCGCAGCCGCCCTCGTAGCGCGTGCACTTGCGCCTGCAAGCGCTGCGTACATGCTTGCATCGCACGCCTCGGACGAGCGCGGGCACGCGGCGGTGCTCCGGCAGCTCAAGCTGGAGCCCATGCTTCATTTGGACATGCGGCTCGGGGAGGGCACAGGCGGTGCGCTTAGCTTGCACCTGATTGATGCGGCGTGCCGCATTATGCGCGAAATGGCGACCTTTGCCGATGCAGGCGTATCGGACGGTCAGGGAGCCGCGCAGCGATGAAAGCGCTCGTGACTGGCGGGGCACGCAGCGGGAAAAGCGGCTTTGCCGAGCGATTATGCATGTCGCGCGCGCCTGGCGCCTGCTACATTGCAACGGCGCAAGCCTATGACATGGAGATGAAGGAGCGCATCGCCCTTCATCGGGTCCAGCGCGAGTCTGCCGGATACGACTGGCAGACGCTGGAGGAAGCGAAGGCGCTGCCGGAGCTGCTGCGACGGCTTGGCGGCGATCAAGCGTCGCAGCCATCACCCGCGCCTATGGTGCTAGTCGACTGCCTGACCCTGTGGCTGTCGAACGTGCTGCTGGCCGCAGGCGAGGACGGCGAAGCTGCGTCCAGAGCTGCCATTAATGAACTGGCGGCAGCTGTGGAGCAGTATCCGGGGCAGCTCGTCATCGTGACCAACGAGGTTGGTGACGGTATTGTGCCCGAATATCCGCTTGGTCGGCTGTATCGGGATTTGAGTGGGGTTATGAATCAGCGGATTGCCCGTCTTTGTGATGAAGTATTTTTGGTGACGGCGGGCATTCCCGTAGAACTCAAACAGTTGGAATATAAGCTATGAGCCGCGAACGTCAGGCTGTTGCTGCGGCTTTTCAATTTTTAACGCGTCTTCCGGTGAAGGCGGAATTGGATTTTTCCCCGGATTTGCTTAAACGCAGTGCAAGTTATTATCCGCTGGTCGGAGTGGTTATTGGCATCATTGTCTGGGGCTTTGCGGCGCTTACTTCTATGGTGTTGCCGCCGTTGCCGTGTGCGATTCTTACGCTTGTTGTCTGGGTTTGGTTGACGGGCGGATTGCATTTGGACGGGTGGATGGACGCGGCTGATGCCTTGTTCAGCTACCGATCCCGTGAGCGGATGCTGGAGATTATGAAGGATAGCCGTGTAGGAGCAATGGGCGTTATTGCTTGTGTGTTGCTACTCATGCTCAAGGCTTCTTTGCTGTATACAGTGTTGGTTGAACGGAATGTGTCTGGCTTACTGCTGCTTCCGATGGTTTGGAGCCGCTGGTTTATGGTACATGCAATGAAGCGCTGGCCTAAAGCCCGTAATGATGATGGGCTGGCTGCGCGTTTTGCTGATATGAGTGGTGGCCGCGTAGGGTTAGCCGTATTCTGGGCTGTATTAGTGACCCTGAGTGCTGCCGTAGGACAATATCTTCTGGCAGGTTTGGCTACAGCAACAAGGGATACTGGGAATCTGTCGTTGGCAGGATCAACCATACAGACGTTCCTTTCATATTCTGAGAGCCTTCCAATCTCGATAGGTTTTGTGTTGATTCCGGTCTTGGCTTACGGTGTTGGAACCTTCACGGCAAACCGTATTAACCGCCGCTTGGGTGGACTTACGGGAGATATATACGGAACTTTAAACGAATTGCTGGAGACTGTTTTATTGTTGTTTATTGTAATTTTGTACGGGTTGTGACCAGATTTGAAATGAATTCGTTAAAGGGGAAGAGGCAATTGTCAACTTTCGAACCGTCCTGCACGAACCCGGCAGCCGTATTGATGCTTCAAGGAACAGCGTCGGATGTGGGCAAAAGCGTGGTGACAACTGCGCTTTGCCGTATTTTTACGCAGGACGGATATCGTCCCGCACCGTTTAAGTCGCAAAATATGGCGTTAAACTCTTATGTTACTGAGGACGGCAAGGAAATTGGACGCGCTCAGGGGGTGCAGGCTGAGGCCTGCGGTATTGAGGCCACGACTGACATGAATCCGATTCTGATTAAGCCAGTCAAAGATATGCACTCACAAATTGTTGTACACGGTGTACCTTATGCCTATATGAGCGCCTCCGATTACCGGAAGGATTTTTTGCCAAAAGCCAAACAGACCGTTATGGATGCTCTGAATCGGTTGCGTGATACCTATGATATTGTCCTTATGGAAGGGGCAGGCAGCCCGGCAGAGATTAATTTGAAGGACCGAGATATCGTAAATATGAATTTGGCAGGTTGGGCGGATGCACCAGTGTTGCTTATTTCAGATATCGACCGGGGGGGTGTTTTTGCCTCTCTCGTAGGAACCATCGAGTTACTGGAACCCCATGAAGTACAGCGTATCCGCGGATTTATCATTAACAAATTCAGAGGTGATCTGTCTCTGCTTCAACCGGGATTAGACTGGCTGGAAGAACGGACGGGCATTCCTGTACTCGGTGTATTGCCCTATCTACCAGACATTCGCATTGAAGCAGAGGATTCGGTAGTACTGGATAAGAAGCCCAAGCGATCAGCAGAGGATAAAGAACTGGATATTGCAGTGATACGATATCCGCGGATTTCCAATTTTACGGACACGGATGCTCTGGCCGCAGAGCCGGATGTGAGTGTTCGTTATGTCACAGAATCCGGACAGTTGGGCGTACCGGACGCCATTATCTTACCGGGGACCAAAGACACCATTGGAGACCTGCTGGAATTGCGTGAGAGAGGTCTGGAGAAAGACATTCGGCAGGCTATGAATACTGGACGCACACAGCTAGTTGGCATTTGTGGAGGTTATCAGATGCTGGGTACAGCGCTATTTGATCCCCAAGCCGTCGAATCTGGGTTGCCGCAGCAGGCAGAAGGGTTAGGTTGGCTGGCTCTATCCACGACCTTTTTAAAGGAAAAGCAAACCGTACGCGTACAGGGAACCCTGTCTAATCATTGCCCGCTTTTGCTTAGTACTGCGCCTGATTCGGGTTCTGCCTCTAAGCCAAGCATTGAAGGCTATGAAATACATATGGGCGTTACGGAGTATGTTACGGAACCATACGAACCTACAGATATAACTTTTAACCTAAGCGAAATGAAAAGGCTATTCCATATCCGGCGTGGCGAAGGAACAGCTTTTGAGGAAGGCTGGGGTACGACAGACGGTAAAGTATGGGGAACCTATTTGCACGGTGTGTTTGATAATGACCGTTTTCGCCGGTGCTGGCTGGATGGATTGCGACAAGCTAAGGGCTTGGCACCTTTAGAAAGCACTTTTACTGTACGTGAAGCCAAGGAACGAGAGTTTGACCGTGTCGCAGAGGTGGTACGGGCTCATTTAGATATGGAGCAAATTTATCGTATTATGGGAATGAATTCATAAACTTCATGGATGATTATTAAAATCGCTTTTAAAAAATAAAGAGGTATCTCTACAGCCATTTTCAAGACTGTGAGATACCTCTTTTTATTCAGGATTTTGCAAAATTCGATTCCAGTCGCTCTGAAGTGCAAGATATAGACGAACTAAACCATTTCGATCTACATCTTGTCCATTGGAAGTCGCTTATGGGATTTTTGCAAAATCCTCTATTGTATCGGCTTACGTAATTTTAAATTTTTGAACTGCCTTTTGCAGCTCGGTTGCTTGTTTGCTTAATTGGCGAACAACCTCGCTGTGGCTTTCCATTTCATTCAGTTGCTCATCGGCGTTAAAACCGATTTCTTGAATCATATGCTGTGCATTGGCAGCGATGAGAGCTGTCTCTTCCACGGAAGCAGATACTTCCTCCGAGCTGGCGGATACTTGCTCCGTTGCTGCAGATACCGTTTGAATCGTAGCATTGATCTTTTGCATAAGCTCACTTAGCTGGTTAAAGGCTGAGCTCGCTTGTTGAACCATTTCCGTTCCTGAATGAATTTCACGGCTAACCTGGGTCACAGAGTCCACAGATTGTTGCGATACTTCTTGAATGGTAACCAAATAGTCAGAAATTTCTTGTGTGGCTTCTTTAGATTGCTCGGCAAGCTTGCGTACTTCTCCAGCTACTACGGCGAAGCCCCGTCCATGTTCGCCCGCACGGGCAGCTTCAATGGAGGCATTCAGGGACAACATTTGAATTTGCTTCGTAATATCGAAAATAGCCGAAACGATACTGCCAATGGCTTCTGAGCGCTCATTCATACTATGGATGTATCGAAGCGATTCATCGGCAGCATGTCCTACCTGTGACATTTGAGCTACAGCTTTTTGAGCGAGCGTATTACCGTTAACCGTTTCTTTGGTTGCTTCACTGATTTGATCGGATACATCATTGGCAGAGGAGGCGATGTGCTGAACACCTTGAGCGATTTCCTCCATAGCCTGTGCATTTTCAGCAGCAGTTGTAGCTATGCTGGTACTGCCCTTTGCTACTTCCTCTGCGGCAACTGTAGAGTCCTGCACTTTTACACTCATAGCCTCAGTCCGACGAAGCAGCTCGTCCGATCCTTCAACAACCGCACTGGATGTAGAAAGCACATGGCCGATCATTTCTTTCAAGTTATGAGACATTGATTGGAAGCTGCGGGCAAGTTGGGCAATTTCATTGACTCCATGAACCTTCGCTTCTTGTGAAAGATCACCTTGAGCGATTTTTTCGCTATGACGAACCAATTCAGCAATGGGTTCTACAACTTTACGTATCACGAGGGTAGAAATAATTCCGCCCAGCAGGAGCGTTGCCACTGTAATACCTATGCAAATCCATAAAATTTGTTGGGATTTTTCCTGTACGAATCCGACATCTTCGTTCACACCCAGAACTAGATTACTACCCGATATAGCAAAGAAGGCGGTTTTGTGTACTCCGTACGAATCGCTGTAAATTTCACTGATATTCATCTCGCCTTGTTTTGCTTTTTTAATATCCTCTACAGGAATGAGTGCATCCTTGACCTTGTATACTGATTTTACATTCCGTGCGACGACTTCGGCTTTACCATCCTTTACTAGCGCGATATATGCCGATTCTAATTTGAGAGTATCGACCTTGTCCTGAAGATAGGATTCCATCTGTATAGCGGAGCCGGAATCAGAACCGCTTCCTTGTTGGGCCTGAACGGCTAAGGAAATATTGAGATCCTGATACACATTTTTAGCTCCAGTTTCTAGCAATTGGTCTACCTGAGGCATGACACTGTTATTAATGATACTCATGGATATTGCATAGAAACTGATGCTGAACAAAAGGGATGCAAAGAGCTGAATCAGCAAAAACATAATTCGTAATTTCGCGCCAATGGAACGATTAAAACTCTTCATGAAAATTCTCCTCTCACATGATGGTAATAAAATCAGACGAATTCCCCTGCTTGATGTAGGCCGCTTGTCCAATAAGATACTAGGCACGCCATGATCTACTTGTTTTCCTCTCCTTGCTTGAAGAAAAGACTGAAAATGTTCGGATTCTATGTATATTTCAGCTGTATTCAAGGGACAAGAATGTGAAAGGGAAGTAATCCATGATTTACTAAAAAGTAGGTTAGACCTATTTTACATAATTAACAGGCGGTTGAATAGTCATATTTGCCCAAAAACAAACAAAAAATATATAACTATGGTCTTAGGTGTTTAGATGTAAGTTAGATGTAAATTATCAGGTGCATAAAAACGAATAGATTACTCCTTCTTTAAAACTATTGTAAAAAAGAAGTAATATAAGTAGCATAAGGAATACCGCTTTTATTACAATATTCTTCTAAGCTTGGTTTGGTAAGTTCGAAAGTGGTCTTCAATATACATATAAAAAGGGGAAAAGGTAGTTATGAATCGGGATTTACTTTCCAAAGAAATGATTTCGCAGGTCAGGGGAGAAGATGAACAGGAGCAGACTTCCGGAAGTTACAGAGCTGCCACAGGGAGAAATCCGATAAGTCGTCTATTAGATTATGTATCAGGCGTATTCACTCCGATCTTGCCGGCAATGATTGGGGCGGGAATGATCAAGGTATTAATATCTATTTTCATGTCCTTAGGTTTTTTGTTTTCAGACCAACAGGTATTTAGTAGTTTGTTATCTGATCAACAGGCGTATACCATTTTATTGGTTATCAGCGATGGGGTATTCTATTTTTTGCCCATTCTATTTGCGGCAAGTGCGGCAAGAAAGCTGAACAGCAATATGATTGTTGCGGCTGCCATCGGAGCATCAGTATTGCATCCCCGCCTGACAGAGTTGTTCCAGTCTGGTGAGGAGGTTCGCTTTGGCGACTTGTCAGTCATAGACGGGCAGTCTGCTTCTTCCATAATACTAATGCTTGTTGTCGTTTGGATGGCGTCGTATGTGGAAAAATGGTTAGACAAGCATACCCCCTATTGGCTTAAAGTAGTGGCTGTCCCGACTTTGACTCTGATGATTTTTATACCTTTGATGATGTTCGTTCTTGGCCCGTTGTGGGGTTATCTCGGTCAACATTTATCGGATGGACTCGCATGGCTATTTGATAATGCAGGAGTGTTTGCAGGGCTGCTGCTCGGGGGCGCGATGTCTTTGCTTATTATGGCAGGTATGCAATATATAATGGTACCGATTATGATCAGCTCGCTTGCAACACTGGGCTACGATCATGTCTTTCCTGTGGTAGTGGCAGCGGTACTTGCCCAGGCAGGTGCAGCATTTGGCGTGCTTTTTAAATCCAAAAATGTCAAAGTGAAAACGCTGGCCTTTTGGACAGGCTTGCTTGCCATGATGGGGGTGGTTGAGCCGGCGATGTATGGAGTCACAATGCGCTTTAAGAAGTCTTTTGTTGCGGCGTTGATCGGAGGGGCTCTCGGTGGTGCATTTATGAGTTTATTTGAAACTGAAGCAACGGCTATTGGTGGTATATCAGGTCTGCCCAGCTTGGGATTATTCGTCGGTCCTACATTTATATATGCTATTTTGGGAATGTTAATCTCACTAGTTACAGCTGGCGTAATTACGTATTTTATGGGCTTTGTGGATGAAAAAGATGAGCATTCGCAAGTAGTGTCCACATCTGGCATGAATGCTTCTCCTTCTCCGAACTCGGTTGTGGAAAAGAGCCCTGGCAGCTAAGGCGTGCCAACGCCCAAAAGCCTCATGAAAGTGTTTACAAAAAAACTTGTCACCTCAGTCTTTATATGATATTATGGTGTCAGTTATTCAAAACTGCACAATCGTGGATTGTTACTGAGCGTATCGGGCAAAACCATAAGCAGGCACTATGTGTCAGTTTTGGTATTGCCTTTTTTTACTACTCCAAGCGGCTTAAGGTGATGGAATGAAGATAGCAAAGGTGCTGAATAATAACGTCGTAACGGTCATTGATGAACAGCAGAAAGAATTAGTCATTATGGGAAGAGGAATTGCTTTTAAAAAAAACACAGGCGATGAGATTGAAGAAGAGAAAATCGAGAAAATTTTCAAACTTGAAAGTACCGAGGTTTCCCGCAAACTCATGACCCTGATGTCTGATATCCCTATTGAATATGTTGAAATTTCTGATGAAATCATCCAATATGCCAAAACGATACTTGGTGTAGAGTTGCATGACAGCATCTATATTTCGCTGACGGATCATATCCATTTTGCCATAGAGCGTTATCGCTTGGGTATGGATATCAAAAATGCACTTTACTGGGAAATCAAGCGAATGTACCGTAAGGAATTCACGATTGGGACCAAAGCATTGCACATGATTCAGGACAAGCTGGGAGTTACACTTCCAGATGATGAAGGAGCATTTATCGCCTTACATTTGGTGAATGCACAGCTTAATAGCGAAATGCGCGAAACGATAACCCTGACTAACATTGTCAAGGATATCATAAATATTGTAAGTCGCTTTTTTGTAATGGATCTGGATGAAGAGTCGTTAAGCTATTACCGCTTTATTACACATCTCAAATTTTTTGCTCAACGGGTAATGAATGGGACCCCTGTACAAAATACAGATAATTCCCTTCATGATATGGTTAAGGTTCAGTATAAGAATGCTTACGCCTGCGCGGAAAAAATAAGAGATTATACCACTAAAATCTATGGTCGAAGCTTGTCCCAGGATGAGATGTTGTATCTCACCATTCATATCGAGCGTATCATTAAAAATCAATGATTTTATGTATGATCAGGGATTTAGGATTGCTACTTCTAAACCAGAAGGCAAAACCTGAATGCTGAAAGAAGATTGGCTTTTTATAAAGCTGTCTGCTTTCTGTATTCAGGTTTTTTTATTGCCCATTTGCGCATTTTATTTTATACCTTAAAAGAAAAGAGGAACACCTCATGGATCGAAATCAATTATCCAAAGAGATACTTACACTGGTTGGTGGTGAAGAAAACGTAGAGCAGGTCATTCACTGCATGACCCGCTTGCGCTTCAACCTTCATGATGATAAGAAAGCTCAGAAAGAGCAGTTGCAGAAAACGGATGGCGTCATGGGAGTCATGGAGAGTGGCGGCCAGTTTCAGGTTATTATCGGTAATGATGTAGCTAACGTGTACAAATCGTTGGTGAGCAACATGTCCAAGGCTCCGCAAAGTGACTCAGGAGCAAGTACTGCATCTAAGAAAAAACAAAACCCGATCAGCAAACTGTTCGACTTTATAGCGGGTATGTTTACACCGATTTTGCCAGCGATCACCGGCGCAGGTATGATCAAAGGGATCATTGCTCTTTTAGTGGCCATGAACTGGATGTCCGATAAGAGTCAAACCTATACGATTTTAGCGGCAATAGGTGACGGTGCGTTCTACTTCCTGCCTATTATTCTGGCTGTCAGTGCTGCTAGAAAACTCGGCAGTAATATGTTTATTGGTGCGGCGATTGGTGCTTCCATTTTGCACCCGACGATTACAGCTTTACTGGCATCTAACGTGAAGGTTAGCTTTATTGGTCTTCCGGTGACAGCGGCCACGTATTCTTCGACCGTTATTCCAATCGTTATTGCGGTCTGGCTGGCATCTTATGTTGAAAAATTCATTGATAAGTATACACATGCATCACTGAAGTTGCTCGTTGTTCCGACATTGACTTTATTGATTATTGTACCTTTGACTTTGGTTGCTGTAGGGCCGCTCGGCTCCATTATTGGTAATGGCCTGTCAGGCGGTATCTCTTGGTTGTTTGAAAATACAGGTGCACTTGCAGGTCTGCTGCTAGGCGGTACCTTCTCCCTGATCATTATGACAGGTATGCACTATGCGTTGGTTCCTATTATGATTGGATCGATTGCAACGTTGGGCTTTGACTACATGATTCCAATTATGGGAGCAGCCAACTTGGCACAGGCTGGTGCTGCACTGGGTGTATTCTTAAAATCAAAAAATGCCAAAGTCAAAACAGTGGCTTTCTCGACGAGCTTGACAGCTATTATGGGTGTAACTGAGCCTGCAATGTATGGTGTAAATATGCGGTTTAAAAAACCATTTACTGCTGCGTTGATCGGCGGAGCTGTCGGCGGGGGCTTCATGAGCTTGTTTGGTACAAAAGCGTATGTCATGGGTGGATTGGTTGGTGTGCCTGGTCTGGCGATGTTTATTGGACCGACTTTCTTATACGCAATCCTTGGTCTCATTATTGCATTTGTGGTTGCTACGATTGTTACCTATTTGATCGGCTTTACAGATGAAAAGAACGAAGAAGCACCACAAGCAACAACAGACGCTGCCGGAAACATCTCTACTGATGAAATAGCACAATCTGCTGTGTCCTCACTGCCGAAAGGTGAGAAAATCCCGGTATACAGCCCGATTATGGGTGAAGTTAAGCCGCTCAGTGAAGTCAATGACCCTGCATTTTCTCAAGAAATCATGGGTAGAGGTTGGGCTATTGAACCATCCGAAGGCCGGGTTGTTTCCCCAGTGGATGGCACAGTGTTCTCCATTTCCAAAAGTGGGCATGCTGTTGGATTGGTGAGTGATTCAGGACTTGAAATGCTCATTCACGTTGGGATGGATACGGTTAAACTAAAAGGACTTCATTTTACGCCTCATCTTAAAGCAGGAGATCGCGTGAAGGTAGGAGACCTCGTGCTGGAGTTTGATCTGGTGGAAATCCGCAAGGCTGGTTACGAAACGATAACGCCTGTTATTGTTACGAATGTAGCTCAGTTTAGCGAGTTGGAGTCCGCTGATAATCAGCATAAAGTGGTTAAGGAACAGGAACTGTTATACACAGTGATCGTCTAACGGCTGATAAAAATTTTACGCCTAAGTTGAATACATGTCGTTGTGTTCAGGACAAAAAACAGCAAGCCTTCGAAAGATGAAGGCTTGCTGTTTGGCATTTTTAATAAAACCCAAAGTGGAAGTTGCTTAACTATTTTATTGTAATAAAACCTACAAAAATAGTTGGTTTTGTGATATAGTAATCTTCGGATTGAAGGATCACCTTATAAAACATATTAAGTATAAGTTTGGAGGAAATAATACATGGATACCTTCTTTATTATTTTAAATGTAATCGTGCTGCTTTTGCTGCTAGGCGTATTGGTCTGGATGCAGAAAAAGCACATCTCCTTTACAAAAAGGGTATTTGCCGGACTTGGCTTCGGACTGATCTACGGGGCTGTTCTACAATATGCCTATGGTGCAGGCGCAGAGGTCATTACAAAATCAGTTGATTGGTTCAACCTCGCAGGTAATGGTTATGTCCGTTTGCTGCAAATGGTAGTTATTCCGCTTATCATGGTGTCGATTATTTCGGCTATTATGAATTTGAAGGGAAGACAGAACCTTGGCAAAATCAGCGTGTCCATTATTGCAGTACTACTGATTACAACGGCAATTGCTGCTTCAGTTAGTATTGTAACCAGCTTGTCGTTTGATCTAAAGGCAATTGAGATTCAAGGTGGGGAGAAGGAACAAGCACAGGGGTTGAAGATGGAAGAGCGCCTTGGAACAGTTCAGGACATGACCATTCCACAGCAGTTGCTGGAATTTATTCCTTCAAATCCTTTTGAGGATATGACGGGAGCACGTCGTACGTCGACGCTGGCGGTGGTCATTTTCTCGGCCTTTATCGGTGTGGCTGTGCTTGGATTGGATCGTAAAAAACCAGAACAGGCGCAAACCTTCCGTAAAGTGATCGATGCAGTGTACGCTGTAGTGATGCGGATTGTAACTCTGGTGCTGAGATTGACTCCTTACGGCATTTTAGCACTGATCACTAAAGTAGTAGCTACGACCAATCCGGATGAAATTTTGAAGCTAATCAAGTTTGTGCTCGCTTCTTATGTGGCTCTGTTGGTCATGTTTATCATTCATCTTATTTTGCTGGCCTTGTTCGGCTACAATCCGGTGACGTATGTGAAAAAGGTATTGCCTACACTGGTTTTTGCTTTTACTTCTCGTTCCAGTGCGGCGACCATTCCGTTAAATGTTGAAACACAAACGAAAAAGCTTGGTGTGTCCGACGGCATCGCGAATCTGTCTGCGACCTTGGGAGCGACTATTGGGCAAAACGGCTGTGCTGGTATTTATCCGGCAATGCTGGCGGTCATGATTGCTCCAACCGTGGGTATTGATCCAACGAGCTGGGATTTTATCCTCACGCTTATTCTGGTAGTTACGGTCAGCTCGTTTGGCGTGGCGGGTGTAGGCGGTGGTGCCACTTTCGCTTCCCTGATCGTGCTTTCCACCATGAATCTTCCAGTGGCATTGGCAGGATTGCTCATCTCAGTCGAACCGTTGATTGATATGGGACGCACAGCGTTAAATGTCAATGATTCTATTACCGCAGGTCTCATTTCAGGCAAGGTGCTTAAGGAGAACGATCAAGACGTGTTCAACAATCATGGCATGGATTTGGATGCAACGGCACACTCCTAAGTGAATGATAAACGAAAGGTGTACGATGCATTCCCCTATCGCATCTGTAGCCTATATAACACACGTACAGAATGTACTCAATACAAAGAGCCGGCCATAAGGTCGGCTCTTTGTATTGAGTTTAGGACAGTGTAAATTATAGCTGTTCACGAATCCTAATCTATGATACATTAAAATAATGTTTTTCCGGCTTGCTTCGGATGAACCGCGGTTCGCAACCATCCCGCGCTATCAAAACTAGGAGGATTTCATGTTTAATCTGTTATGGGGGGCAGCTTTTGTCCTCGTCAATTTTATGTTCTTTTTGTTATGTTTTCGGTTGTTCGGTAAAAAAGGGCTGTACGCCTGGATTGGTGTTGCTACTGTACTAGCCAACATTCAGGTAACCAAAACGATTGATCTGGTCGGCATTACCACTACATTGGGAAATACGATGTATGTTTCTATGTATATGGCCAGTGACTTACTGAATGAAAAATATGGGCCTAAAGAGGCGCGTAAAGCTGTGTGGTTCGGCTTTTTTACTCTGATTATGACGACGATAACGATGCAAATGGTGCTGCAGTTCCAGCCTACTGCAACGGATTTTGCCCAGACACCGATGCAACAGCTGTTTGGATTGTTGCCAAGGCTTGCGCTTGCCAGCTTGACAGCCTATGCGGTCAGTCAATTGCTGGACGTGCGTCTGTATGCCTGGATTCGCAAGTTTTTTCCGGAACGTCATCAGCTCTGGATTCGCGGCAATGGCAGCACGATGATCAGCTCGTTTATAGATACGCTCATTTTCTGTACTATTGCCTTTTACGGTTATGCGTGGGGGATATGGCTCGAGATATTATTCACCACCTACATCTTAAAATTTGTACTGACCGCGGCGGGTACACCGATTTTGTACATCGCACGCAATTTCCGCTTTATAGAAGAGGAGGAGCAAACCCTCAAGCCATGATGGCTTGGGGTTGCCCCTCCTTTTTTCATACTTTTTAACATGCAAATATAATGATAGCAATGGTTTTATCCCAGCACCGTAAGTTCTTTTGGAAAAGAGGTAAGCACTTCAACACCATCAGAGGTGACCAGAACGTCATCTTCAATCCGCACACCGCCGAGGCCTGGCACATAGATGCCGGGTTCGATTGTGAACACGAAGCCTTCATGAAGCAGATCACTATTGCCTCCGTGTACAGATGGATATTCGTGAACACTCATGCCAAGGCCGTGTCCAACTCGATGGTTAAAGGCAGGGCCATATCCAGCGGCTTCAACAACAGCCCGTGCTGCCTGATCTACGGATGCGCAGGAAACTCCCGGGCGAATGGCGGCAATTCCCGCTTCGTTCGAGCGAAGAACCGTATTATAAATCGTTTCCAGCTCAGTCGATAGCTTTCCAAAAGCAAAAGTACGTGTAATATCCGAAGCATAGCCATCGGAGTATACGCCCATATCAAACATGAGCAGATCGCCATGCTGTAGCTTGCGGGTGCCTGGAACACCATGAGGCAAGGCTGTTTTGGGTCCAGACAGTACTGTTGTGTCAAAGGACGGACCATCTGCGCCGATCTTTTTCATCTGGTATTCGATTTCTGCCACCAGCTCAACTTCCGTCACCCCTTCGCGCACATGGGTGAGACCGTGACGAAGAGCATCTTCTACCAAACGAGCTGCATGTTTCAGACGTTGTACTTCCTCAGGAGTTTTTCTCACACGCATTTCTTGAAGCACTGGACCTAGATCCACATATTGAGCCGCGCCAATGGCAGTATGTAGCTGTTCGTAACGGAGGACGGAGACGTGCTCCTTTTCCAGCGCGAATGCTTTCACACCGGTGCCTGTACGTTGACGCAGCAGATCATATGGATTGTCCGTATCGGTGTGGGTGGATATACGAGTCACAGAAGAAGTAGCTTGGGCGGCTTCTGCATCCAGGGCGGGTACGATCAGTTCTGGTTCTTGGTCCCGAAGCAACACCAGACCAAGAAAACGCTCATGCGGATCACTGGCAAAGCCCGTCAGATAGTAAATATGTTTAGGATCGGTCACAAGCAGGCCGTCCCAAGACTGTGACTTCAGTTCATCATACAGTCGGGTTATTTTCTCATTCATAAAGTCTCATTCCTTTCTGTCTATTTATTCATTATAGCTCTTCATACATAATTATTTATAGCATTGAATGACTTATTCTCTTTCCTGACATAATGTTTGCAGTCGTGCCTGTACATTCTGATCATAGTAACCACCATGGTAGCAGAGTACCTTCTCGACATCCAATACAGTTAGTTTATCGAGGCTCTTCAGGGCCAGCGGCATATCCGGCGTAGCCGACTCTGCAGGACCGACCAGTTCACCTTCGACTACCAGCAGTTCATCTGCTGCCAATAGTAGCTTTTGTGCGGGCACATACAAGCTGATATGCCCGGGCGTGTGACCGGGTGTATGAATAATCTGTATGCCCCCACCATAAGGCAGATGCTCACCGTCCTCAAGAATATGAGCAAAGCGCAAATCTGGCAGGCGGCGAATCATATCCTCTGCTTGCTGCTTAAGCACAGTATCCATTTGTTTAATCCGTTCGGGCGTCAGCTTCACAAACGGTCGCTCTCCTGTCATGTAAGGAACGTCATCCTTATGGGCTAACAGGGCAGTATTCGGCAGCAGATCCAGCAGTGCATGAACATTTCCGATATGGTCAATATCCTGATGTGTTAAAATAATTCTTTTCACGCGGCTGATATCCTCACCCACATCTGAGATAGCCTTGCGTAATGGCTCCAATTGGCCGAGCATTCCCGTGTCAATCAGTGTAAGTCCATCCTCGTCCTTGAGCAGTACAGGATAAATAGTCGTTTTTCCAAAAAAAGATTCCATAGGTATTTCCAAAATCAAGAGTTGAGTTCCAATATTCATATTAAGCTGCTTCAGAATCCTTGACTCCGAAACATACCTCCCGTCTCATCGTGTTAAATCGCTTTCCCCGTTTTTATTTTTCCTTATCTTCAAGCTCTATTATAAAACCCTTTGGGACTAATCCGCAAAACAACTCGATATGGCTGATCGGGCGCTTGTCTTGTACAATAAATAAATCACACAATAGGAGGCGGATACGAATAATGAATAAGGACCAATCTTTTTCCATTGAATTTGCGTGCAAAGAGGATCTTCCCGATATTGTGGACATTTATAATTCTACGATTGCAGGACGAATGGTCACGGCAGATCTGGAACCGGTGACAGTGGAGAGTCGCATTCCATGGTTTGAGGCTCATCAGGAGAACCACCGCCCTTTGTGGGTATTAAAACAAAAGGGTGCAATTGCCGGATGGGCCAGCCTTCAGTCCTTTTATGGGCGTCCAGCTTATAACGGTACAGCAGAAATTAGCATATACGTCCATGAGGATTCTCGTGGAACCGGAACAGGAAGTCGACTGGTACAGCACTTGCTAAATGAATGTCCGAGACTGGGGATTACAACGTTGTTGGGATTTGTTTTTGGTCATAATGAACCAAGTATTGGGCTGCTGCGGAAGTTTGGTTTTGAGCAATGGGGATACTATCCGCGTGTAGCTGTGCTGGACAGCATAGAGCGAGATTTAGCGATATTGGGCAAGCGAGTGGATGAATAATAGCTTATGACAGTTAAATATTCTTTGTAATGTGTACAGAAAAAGGCTGTTTCCAAAATCGTCTCAAACACTGCGGATGATTTTAGGAGCAGCCTCTTTTACTTTGCTATTTTCATCGCTTTTAGCGCTGTGGTTTAAAACGTATGCTGTGAAAAATTTGATTAAGCACCTCAGACAGCACCAAACCGACAGCAATAGCACCTGCGATCATCAGCGTGCTCATGGCCAGCTCCAGTGCCTGAGGATAATGTTGTTGTACGAACTGGCGCATGGCATTATAGGCCATTCCCCCTGGAACGAGCGGAATCATGCCTGCCACACTGAAAATAATCACAGGCATTTTGTACAGCCGCGCAAAGCCTTGACTGACGATGCCGATGAGAATCGTTGCCAAAAGGCTGGCGCTCACAGGCCCCATGCTGTCCGTGGTTGAATAATAGACAAGCCAGCCTAGCATACCAACAAAACCGCATTGCAGTAGTGAACGCCGGGGGGCATGGAAAAGTATGCCGAAAGCAGCGGTGGCAATAAAGCTTGTGAATAATTGTGCAAGCATAGACTTGAATCTCCTCCGAATCACATATAAGAAATGATAACCGCAACGCCAGCTCCAATGCCGAAAGACGTCAGGCAAGCATCGGCTCCCTTGGAAAGACCCGAAACAAGGTGCCCGGACATTAAATCACGGATGGCATTTGTAATTAACAAGCCTGGAACCAGTGGCATGACAGAGCCAATAATAATTTTATCCATCATCTGTCCCCAGCCTACTATCGTTAATAGAGCCGCCAGCAAGCCGATTAGAAAAGATGCAGAAAACTCTGAGAAAAACTTAACCTTAACGAGCCTGTGAAAATACTGTACAGCTGCAAATCCGATACCTCCGCATAACACAGCTGCGGGGAAATCTCGCCAGACTCCACCAAACATGATCATGAAGCAACCGCTGGCCAACGCAGCAGCCATCAGCTGTACACGGTTGGAATAGCGGAGGGGGCCACGTTCAATCTCCGAAAGCTCCTTGACGGCAGCGCGAGGAGACAAATCACCTGTGCTGATTTTACGTGAAATGGAATTGACCTCTGTCACCTTGTGCAAATCGGTGGTCCGCTCTACGATGCGGATGAGCTTGGCAGGCTCCGAGTCATTAATGGCAAAAAAAATCCCAGTTGGTGTTACATAGCTATGGGACTGGGATATGCCATAGGCCGAAGCAATGCGGGACATCGTGTCTTCAACACGATAGGTTTCGGCTCCATTTTGCATCATCAGTTTGCCCGCCAACAGACAAACCTCAATGATTTCAGGAGTAGGATAGGAATGATTATTCATACTCGCTCTCTTTCATTCGTACCGGGCCGTTCGGCCCTATTATTTTCATTTATTGTAGCACAAAAAGCCGCCTTTTCAGAGGCGGTTATGTTAGGCGGAAGCCAAGGATTTCGTCATGATTCTATCATATCGGGAATAACGGTGTAGTAGGACTCTTCCAGATATGTTGCGGCCTCAGACAGACCCATCAACTCAAGCTGTCCAGCTACAAAAGCACGAAGAGCAGAATGGGTGAACAAATGCCGTGTCTGGGCATCCCGAATAAAAGCCAGCCTGGCTTCACGCGAACCGTTGTGGAACAACTCACGCACAGCTTCGCCTTGTTGTTCCCAAAGGAAAGGCTCCGTTACGGTCAAGAGGGCACTCTCCATAGAAGAGCTATGCTTCGCAGAAGAAGATAACTGAATGCCCAACCCGTTTAGCGTAGGAGCTGCTTCATTGTGCTTCCGTTCTGTTCGCAAGCTGTCGATATACGCAGCCATATCCTGAATCGGTTCGATACCAAAGCGTTCGCGAAAGCATTCGCGTACAAACGCGGTGCGTTCATCTACAATCTGAGGCAGTCGCTGACCTGCATGTCCAGAATAGTCATCTCCACTGGCATAGTATCGTTTTAATGAACTGTTCTCTGTATAAACAACGCTTAAAAAATCCTGCAAATGACGGGCAACCACCCACACACCCGTCCAATCGACGGGAGATACACATACTATAGGGGCCCGGGAAAGGTCCTTTTCAAGCCCAAAATCCGTTAAAAAGCCATAATGTATTCCGTCCACCCCTGCGTGGGCAAAAGGAACAACATCTGGTGGTGTAGCCATATATCGTGGCGCGCGGCCCTGCTCCATAATCAATCCCAAATCAAAACTCAGAGAATGCCGGTTCGCTTCGAGCTCTTTTTCAAATTCTATAAGTGCCTCAATCAAAGGTGTAGCTGATCCATAGGCTAGGTTAGAACCGGAATCCATCGTGTATGCCTCCCTTATCCAAGTACATCCGTAAAGCGTTCATCCCTAAAAGGTACGTGATTTTACACGAAATGTAAACCTGTATGACGAATATTTTCAAAAATGTGACCTTTTACCCGTGTGTTGTCAAATAAAACGCTTTCGGGCAAAGCAGGACAAGATACCTATGTTAGCTCGGTAGAGAGGTAAAGTGAGTTTGTGAAAATGCGGTCTTTTCAGTGTATGTTAGTAAACGTGAAGTGTGATTGCAGGATGCGCAGTGTGAAGGACAAGGTGCAACGTAACAGGCCAACGGGTATAATATCAGGACAAGGTGAAAAGGAGCGTCATCCGAAGATTTAACAGAAAGAAGTGGGCATATGAACTTGCAAAAGAAGGCTGTTTTTTTTGATGTAGATGATACGATGTACGATCATTTGCACCCTACACGCGATGCATTGCGTACAGTATTAGGATTGAGTGATCGTTTTCCTTATGAGAAAGCCTACCATCGTATTCGCTATTACAGCGATGTACTATCGGCTAAAGGAGGACTATTGGAGGGGAAGGCAGGGCCGGATGAACTGGATGAGATGAGGGAAGGCCGTTTCATTCTGGCTTTACAAGAATTCGGGGTAGAAATTACCCGTGAGCAGGCAGTACATGTTCAACAAGAATACTTGGATCGTCAGTACCGAATTGAGCCTTTTGAGGGGGCGACCTCGTTAATAAATGATTTGAGCTCGGCTGGCTTTTTAGTTGGATTAATTACAAACGGTCTTGAGGAACACCAGATGAGCAAGATCAAGGCCATGGCACTGGAAAATCATGTTGCAGCAGAGCATATCTTTGTATCTGGGACCGTTGGCTATGCCAAGCCTGATCCGCGCATTTTTGAAGTAGTGAACGAACGGACAGGAACGTTAGCAGAGCACTGCTGCTACATTGGGGATTCCTGGCGTAATGACGTGGCGGGAGCTATAGCTGCGAATTGGCAGGTGATCTGGTTCAATCACAGGAACGCTCCCCCGGAGACTGACGTGCTGGGGATCTATAAAACAGCAGCAAGCTATGCAGAGTTAAGAAGGTTGCTTCTGCCGGACGCTCGTTAGACACGGTACATACCGTATTTATAAAAGAATCAACCTATTTTGAAGCCATTCCAAAAGATAACCCGTAATACTATTTATCTGTTATAGAACTAACTTTATTGGTATTGGTTTAGAACAGAGAAGGAGGGGATCGCGCATGGTAGAACAATGGAGGCAGGCAGAAGACATCATAAGTCAAGTGACCGTATACAGTACGGAGGATAATGATCCGGTTACCATTAAAACAGGCACTCAAGACGTCCGCTGTATTGGCATCGGGACAGATGCGGCCGTATTTACGCTCGATACGTTGCCAGGCTACGCGTTCAAGGTGTACTCAGACATGGCGATCGAGAAGAAAGATGCGGAGGCCGACGTATATGAGCGTTTGCGAGGGTCTGACTTTTTTCCTCATTATTACGGAAAAGGCGACAAGTATATTGTCATAAGTTATGAATCCGGTATTACGCTGCTGGATTGTCTGCTGCAAGGAATTCCTGTGCCAGAGCAGGTCATTCTGGATGTGGAAAAGGCGAGGGAATTTGTCCGATCCAAGGGGCTGAATCCCCGTGATATTCACCTCAAGAATGTACTCATGCAAGACGGACGTGCCAAGGTATTGGATGTATCTGAATACGTGAAGGAAGGCGATGACAAGCGCTGGGAGCATTTGGTGTGGGCGTATCATACGTTTTATTCCGGTATCTCGGAGGTTAAGGTTCCCTCATGGATTTTGGATACGATAAAAAAATGGTACTACAAGCTGGACAACTCCAACTTTAATCTGGAGGAGTTTGCCCAGCGTGCCAGTCAATTGTTCTCTAAATGGAGGTCATAACCGCTGTAAAGAAAACGGATATGCAGACTGACCTTTCCATAGCAAAAAGGATTGCACCCGCGTTTAAGGGAGCAATCCTTTTCTTTTATCTGAAATCCCGAGGCACTCTTCTGGCTGTACCGCTCGCAATCGCGGCTTGAATCACCTTTTCACGCACCCGTTGAACTGCACTCTCGTTAAATACACCAGGGATAATATACAGCTTGTTTAGTTCTTCAGGACGGATCGTGCCTGCGATGGCCTCTGCGGCCGCCAGCTTCATCTCTTCGTTGATTTCACGGGCACGGCAGTCGAGAGCCGCTCGAAAGATGCCAGGGAAACAAAGCACATTGTTAATTTGGTTAGGATAGTCCGAACGTCCGGTGGCGATGACACCCGCAATGTCCTCGACGTCCTCTGGCGCAATTTCGGGAACCGGGTTAGCCATAGTGAACAGCACCGGGGCTTCTTTCATACGTTTCACGTCTTCTCGTTGCAGTAGTCCACCTGCCGACAGCCCGATAAACACGTCAGCATCCTTCAGAACCTCGGACAGCGTGCCCGACAGCCGTTCAGGGTTGGTATGCTGCGCATACCAGTTCCACATCGGATGCTCGTATGTTTCATCAGCTGTAAGCGCTCCGTGACGATCTACGCCAATGATGTTGACTGCTCCTGCAGATAGCAAAATTTTCGTACAGGCCACACCCGCAGCCCCGATACCACAGACGACAATTTTGACGTCAGACAGGGCTTTGCCGACAACCTTGAGCGCATTGATCAGCCCTGCGTATAAAACGACAGCTGTGCCGTGCTGATCGTCATGAAAAACAGGTATGTCCAGCTCTTTACGTAACCGCTGTTCAATCTCAAAGCATCGTGGCGACGAAATATCCTCCAGATTAATCCCGCCAAAAGCTGGGGCCATTTGTTTAATGGCCTTAATGATCTCTTCGGTGTCCTGCGTATCCAGACAGATTGGAAAGGCATCGACGGAGCCGAGCTGCTTGAACAGCATGGCTTTGCCTTCCATAACCGGCATGGCTGCATAGGGACCGATGTTCCCTAGCCCGAGAACAGCGCTTCCGTCAGAGACGACAGCGACCGTGTTGCGCTTGATCGTCAAGCGGAAAGCTTTGTCCGGTTCCTCGTGAATCGCCATGCATACGCGTGCCACATCGGGGGTATATACCCGGGATAAGTCATCGCGGTTTTGAATTGGGACTTTGGGCTGCATTTCAATTTTGCCCCCGAGGTGTAATAGGAAGGTACGATCAGAGATGGATAATACCTTAACACCTTGTGCTTTTTTAATCCGAGCAATCATTCGGTCGATTTCTGCTGGATCGGCAATGGTAACTGTAATATCCCTCACAGTGACCTTCTCAGAGGTGCTAATGACGTCAATGGCAATCACATCTCCGCCATGTTCGTTTACCAGCGTAATCAATTGACCAAATTGGATGTGTCCGGTGGAAATTTCCAATCGCAAAATGATGTTTTTACCGCCAATACCGCCTTGCATACAAATTCCTCCTTTGTCTTCCATAACAAAATCATACTTAGGATCAATTGATTGCGCTTACAATAGGAAACGGATGTAAATCTATGCTGATATTTTAAATTAGTGGTTTCTTCCCCTATCATAGTGAACAATCTCTCGCTTGTACAGATCAAGTTGAGTAATATCTATTATTTTGTATTTAAAAAAGGACGAAAGCCCGGCTGTATTCCAGTCCAAGCGATCATCCTTTTTTTTATAAAATGATCTATTTTATTTTCACGCATTCGATCTGTTACGTCATATTTTTACCGTAGTAAATTTCGTCCATTTCGATTTTGAGACGTGTTGATATATTTTGTTGCTCTTTTTCACTCAGACTTTCCTTGGTGTAGCCGAACAGGTAATTGTCCAGATCGAATTGTTTTAGCTTACATTTGGTATGGAAAATATTTTCCTGATACACATTCACGTCGATCATGTCATACTGACTGCGCACTTCGTCTGGAATATAGTTTTGAATGGAGGCGATATCATGGTCGATGAAAAGCTTATGTCCATTCGTATCACGTGTGAAGCCGCGTACCCGGTAATCAATCGTCATAATGTCGGTGTCGAAAGAATGAGTCAAATAGTGGAGTGCCTTGAGCGGGGAGATTTCCCCACAGGTAGAGACATCAATATCAGCTCGAAACGTACTGATCCCCTCGTCTGGATGATATTCCGGGTAGGTGTGAACCGTAATGTGGCTTTTATCCAGCTGTATCACGACAGATTCAGGTAGGGGGCCTGGTGACTCGGCATAAGATTCAGTCGGTACCTCCACAATGGGTCCTTCTGATATAAGTACTGTTACGCTGGCTCCTTGAGGTACATAATCCTGCTGGGCTACGTTGAGTACGTGGGCGCCGATAATGTCAGATACATTTTTTAAAATAGCTGTCAGCCGATCTGAGTTGTATTGTTCATCAATATATTCAATATACGCCTCGCGTTCTTCTTTGGTTTTGGTGTAACAAATATCGTACATGTTGAAGCTCAATGATTTGGTCAAATTGTTAAATCCGTGCAGGGTAATCCGCTGTTCCGGTGTTATGGTCATAGGCTATTTCCCCTTATAGTCGCAGTATTCATACATAATATTCCCAACACTCCTTTTCATATACCGATTCATAAAATCAGTTCTGTAGCTGTTAGATTAAAGCCTTGAACAAGTATGTCTTACCCGTTTGGCATAATTAAAAACAGGCAGGGCAGCGTCTTTGTTTTTACATGTATGGAAATTTTAACGTATATATACTTTATTTCTTACTCAGCGATTTTAAAGTAACAGGACTTATAATGTAGACTATGCATAGGGCGAAGGAACTGAATGGACAGAGGACTCGTAGTAAAACATAAGAACCGGGTTAGTAATTCATAAGAACCGGGTTAGTAATTCATTAATTTAATGTGTGTCACCTTCACAATGCTGAAAGCTTAACCGAATATGATTATAGACCCGAAAAAATAGTGATTTTGTATATTGCGTAAATCGAGAAAAGCAACTTCAGCTAATAATGTGCGTATAATGAAATAAACGTAAGAAGCTGAGAATTATGAAGTTAAAATGAATTTTGATAGCAAAATTTAATTTACAAACCGATCCCATGTTACTGTCAGGATTTTGAAAAATTCGATTCCAGTCGCTCCGAAGTGCAAGATATAGACGAACTAAACCATTTCGATCTATATCTTGTTCATTGGAAAGTTCATTGGAAGTCGCTTATGAGATTTTTGCAAAATCCTCTACTGTAAGAAAAACGGTGAAAGGAGTATCAAGATGCTGGCTTTGTCCGATCCGGCCTGGACTCTGCTCCAAGGCCCCTACGGTTCTTCTCAATACGTCCCAGAAATGTTGAAGCAGCTCCAAGCCGGATATGACGGCGAAATGGCTGACACCTTGTATTGGGAGGAACTGTATCACCAAAATACGTTGTATACTTGTACATTTGCGGCTGTACCTTACCTTGTAGACATTGCGTTAAAAAGTTCTGATATAGGGATTCGTGCAGATATATATAACATTTGCGGAATATTCGAAGCGAAGAATAACAATCCTCTACATACCAAAGTTCCATTGGAATTTACAAGGGATCAGGTGAAAGTGGATTCTAGTCTGGCTGAATATATTTATGCGCAATATCGGAGTGCCATTGTCCGACTTGCAGAATTGACTGAAGAAATGGTGCTCTATGCGAAGGAACACGAAGGAGATATCGGTAAACGCTATGTTCTGGCTGCGGGTGCTGCTTTTCAGGGTTATCGCTGCGTAGCTTATATGCTACAAAGCTTCGATACAGGAGACGAATATACGCTGGATTGTCCGCATTGCGGTACCCCGCTCTATATTTGGCCTGATGAACAGAATGACACCCTGGTTGTCTATGATAAAGATCCTGTAAATTCAGACAATCTGGTTCCCCATCCGATCAGCCCCCGTTCATTGGACCGTAGAGGTGCTAATATGCAGTGGTTACACGAATATGCCCAAAAAATTGAAGAGAACAAGCTGCTTGCCCAATTACCCTATTTAAACGGTTGGGTAGATTGTCCAGTGTGTAATACGCCCATATATATATGGGATGAGTTGATGAAAATGGCTGATGGTGTTCGGAGGTATACCGCTTAATCAATCAAAAAAGGGTGCTGTCTTCTACAGCCCCCTCATTTCCTCTTATATTTTTCCATCTAATCTCCGTATGCTTTGCCAATTCTACTCCCGAAACGGATTCAAAAAGGTTTTAGGAATGTCGGATTCAAAACGCAGCAATACTCCGGTGACGGGATGAATAAATGACAATACCCTCGCATGTAGGCCAAGACGCCCAATCGACTTGGATTTGGAACCGTATTTTTTATCTCCAACAATTGGATGGCCGATATCCTCCATATGTACGCGGATTTGATTTTTGCGTCCGGTTTCCAAACGTACTTCCAGCAAAGAAAAATGCCGATTGGCTTGAAGCAGCTTGTAATGAGTGACTGCGTGCTGTCCGTCATTCGGATAAGGACTGGAATACATTTTTAGCGTCTTGCTTTCTTTCAGCCATGAAGTGATTGTACCCTCAGCTTTTTTAACTTGTCCTTCGACAAGAGCAATGTATGTTCGTTCATACACAACTTCCTTCCACGCTTTTTGCATTTCCTGCTGTATGGCTTCGCTTTTCGCAAACATCATCACTCCTGATGTATCACGATCCAAACGATGCAGTACAAAAATACGATTGTACGGATGTTCGCGCCTCACATGGGCCGTAAGCTGGCGATATGCTGTTACTTCCTGCTCCTGCGCTGAAGCCACGGACAGCAACCCGGCATCCTTATGGATAACGATAATGGCTTCATCCTCATGCAAAATACGTAGCCCAGTCAGTGGTACGACGGGAGTTATTTTTTCCTTGGAAAGAGCGACAGTCTGACCTTGCTCCAGTGGAAAATTATGCACGGTACGCGGAATGCCGTTGACGGACACCTGCCCACGAGCCAGTGCTGATTTAATGGAGTTACGACCCATGCCAGTCACATGTTCTACTAAAAAGCTCAATAGCTCGGCAGGCTCCTGGACGATGTATGTTTTGGCAGGGGCTTTATCTAAAGCATTCGTTCTCCGTTGAGCTTCCGGTTTATGGGAGCCAGATCTTCCGGCAGGTTTATGACTGCGTTTGGAATGGCTTGCGTTTGACGTAGATTTTGTATGATTTTTCCGTTGGGGTTTCCGATTGTTCATGGATTCTTTCTCCTTCTTGGAACCGTGTCTCTTCATAGTTATGGACAAATTTGCGGCACCGTGTTCACTATATCATGAGAAAACAGCGAGCGCCATAAGGGACTAAACCAGATTGGCAGTCTTCTAGCGGTTGAACATTACCCAGAACCCCGGTAAACTAAAGGTAACGAAAGAAAAGCCGATATGCGTCAAGGACGCTAGAAATATGAGGAGTTTTGAAACTATGAGTGTACAAGCACCAACATTGGAACGGGCGCAGGACTTGCTGCAAAAATTTTATGGCTATCCCGATTTCCGGGAGGGACAAAAGAAAATTGTGGCCAGTATGCTGGAGGGCAACGATACGTTGGGCATCATGCCGACAGGGGGCGGAAAATCGATATGCTACCAGATCCCCGCGTTGTTGCATGAGGGGCTGACCATTGTCGTGTCACCGCTCATCTCGCTGATGAAGGACCAGGTGGATGCGCTGACCACAATGGGGATTGCTGCTGCCTACATCAATAGTACGTTGAGTGGTCGAGAAGTGAATGACCGCATACGAGCCGCACGAAATGGTGACTTGAAGTTGCTGTATGTCGCACCGGAACGACTGGAACTGGACTGGTTTCGCGATGAAATGGCTCAGTTGCCAATTTCCTGCGTTGCGGTAGATGAGGCTCACTGCGTATCCCAGTGGGGCCATGATTTCCGTACCAGCTATCTGGCTGTGGCTCCATTCGTGGACGGGCTGTATGAACGCCCAATCGTGGCGGCGTTTACGGCAACGGCGACACCGCAGGTCATGGATGACATCGTGCGCCTGCTTCGTCTGCGCTCACCGGAGACGTTCGTTACAGGCCTTGGACGGCCCAATTTGGCGTTCAGTGTGCTGCGCGGGGAAGACAAACGCAGCTTTTTACTGAATTATGCCCGTGAGCATGAGGGTGAATCGGGCATTATTTATGCGGCGACACGTAAGGACGTGGACGATTTGTACCAACGGCTGCGTGACGCAGGCATGGCAGCCGGGCGCTATCATGCCGGGATGACAGATCAGGAACGTGCAGATAGCCAGGAAGGGTTTTTGTACGACGATATCCGTGTCATTGTAGCAACCAATGCCTTCGGCATGGGGATAGATAAATCGAACGTACGCTATGTCATTCACTACAACATGCCTAAAAATATGGAGGCTTACGTGCAAGAGGCGGGACGCGCAGGACGTGATGGCGACCCGAGTCAATGTATTTTGCTGTTCGGACCGCAAGATATTGTGACGCAGAAGTTTCTGATTGAGCAAAATCCACAGGATGAAGACCGCAAGCGCAACGACTACCGCAAGCTCCAGCAGATGGTTGATTATTGCTACACGACTCGTTGCCTACGTACGGCACAGCTTGAGTATTTCGGAGAAGCGGAAGAGCATGAAGCTTGCGGTATATGTAGTTCATGTACAGATGAGCGGGAACTGGTTGATATGACCATAGATGCGCAAAAGATTTTTTCGTGCATTCATCGCATGCGGGAGCGTTATGGGGTCTCGATGGTCGCCTCGGTCTTGAAAGGCTCGCGTAACAAAAAAGTACTGCAGTATGGTTTTGACAGCCTGCCAACCTATGGCGTGATGGGCAACCGGACGGAAAAAGAAATTGCTGAAATTATCAATGTTCTTGTTTCGGAAGGCTATCTGATGTTGTCCGAGGGACAATATCCGGTCGTACGCTTGCAGCAGCTTGCGGCTGAAGTGCTAAAAGGCCAGCGAGAAGTCATGCAGCGTGTGGTGCGACATGCCACGGCTTTTGCAGGTGGAGCAGGTTCACGCGGACGACAGGGACGCGATGCATACCCGGCTGCAGTCAACGAAACCGTGTTCGAGCAATTGCGCCTGATCCGCCGCGATCTGGCCGCTCAGGAGCATGTACCGTCTTATATCATTTTCAATGATGCGACGCTGCGTGAGATGAGCGTAGCGAGCCCGCAATCCGAGGCAGACATGTTGCGGATCAAGGGTGTCGGCGAAGTGAAGTTCCGCAAGTACGGCAAGCCGTTTCTTGATTTTTTTCAAAATCAGGGGAATATCGGGGGAACGGTAAGCGAGGACGAGATTTATGCAGACGATGTGTACGAGGATTTTGAATAGCTATACTAAGGCAAGGATAGAACAGTTCATGCAAACTATAAAAGGTTGTGACCTATGAAAGTCATTTTATCAACGTTAAATGCAAAATATATTCATACCTCGCTGGCAATTCGATGCCTCAAAGCCTACAGTGAAAAGGACTTTGATATCGAGCTGGCGGAGTACACGATTAAGGACCCGGTGATGAACATCGTATCCGACTTGTTTCAACGCGGGGCAGATGTCATCGGCTTTTCCTGTTATATTTGGAACATTGAAGAGACGATTAAAGTCATTGATGTGTTGAAAAAGATTATGCCTGAGGTCAAAATTGTTCTGGGTGGCCCGGAGGTATCCTACGATACGGATCACTGGATGAAGCGTTTGGCGAATGTGGATTTTATCGTGGTTGGTGAAGGAGAGGAAACATTCCATCAACTGCTGCAGGAGCTGGAAGGGGATCGCAAGTTCCATTTTGTGTATGGACTGGCTTACCGTAAGGGAGAAGAGGTTATTCAGATGCCCGGTCGCCCGAAAGCGGACTTGAACGAGCTGCCGTCGCCCTATCGTTTTGCAGAGGATATACCGGAACTTGGGAAACGGGTTGTTTATTTTGAAACGAGCCGGGGCTGTCCGTTCAGCTGCCAGTTTTGTCTGTCGAGCATCGAAGTTGGGGTGCGCTATTACGATATCGAGCGTACAAAGTCGGATATTCTGTACCTGATCGACAATGGAGCCAACCTAATCAAGTTCGTGGATCGGACGTTTAACATTAAACGCGATTATGCGCTGGAAATGTTCAAATTTTTGATTGAAAATCACCGTGGCTGCGTCTTCCAGTTTGAGATTACGGCAGATATTATGCGTCCCGAGGTGTTGGATTACTTGGCGGAAAACGCGCCGCCGGGCGTATTTCGTTTTGAAATCGGCGTCCAATCAACGAATGATCCCACCAATGAGCTGGTTAAGCGTCGCCAGAATTTTACCAAGCTTTCCCGTACTGTTACCAAGGTTAAACAAAGCGGTAAAATCGACCAGCATTTGGATTTGATCGCCGGATTGCCCTTGGAGGACTACAACACGTTCCGTAAAACGTTTAATGACGTTTTTGCGCTCGGCCCGGAAGAGCTTCAACTTGGCTTCCTCAAAATGCTGCGTGGCACCGGACTGCGTATCGACGCAGACAAGTATAACTATACGTATATGGATGTTGCGCCGTATGAAATGCTGAGCAATGACGTCCTTTCCTTTGCCGATATCGTCCGGCTCAAGCGCTTGGAAGATGTATTGGAGAAATACTGGAACTCTCATCGTATGGATCATACAGTCAACTATCTGATTGAGCGTGAATTCTCGTCCGCTTTTGATTTCTTTCAGGAATTCGGAGACTACTGGGAAGGACAGGGCTGGCAAAAAATCGGACATCAGCTCGAAGACTTGTTCACGCGTCTCCAGTCCTTTCTGGAATCGCGTGGAACAAAGCGAATGGATATGGTGCTTGGACTGATGAAGCTTGATTATTTCCTGAACCATAAATACAAGCCGCGTAAAATCTGGTGGGAGCATACCTTGGAGAAGGACGATTGGTCCAGCTACATGAAAATGATTCTCCAGCACCCGGACGCGCTGTTGTCACCTGCGGTTGCAGATTTAGTGGCAGATGCGAGCAAGGAGAGTACAGGTGAGGCGAATGTAGGCAATCAACAGCCTCAGCCATACCGCGAGATTATTCCAGCCTTTGCTTCATTGAAGCTGAGTGAAAAGGAACTGCAAAAGCACGCGGTGCTGGATGTACTGCCATTTAGTCTGGATCATATCCTGAGTGGGGGAAGCCCATTGACAGCCGAAGGCCGCACGCTTCTGCTTGTAGTCTATCAGCAAAATGGACAGCAAAAACCGCTCTACTACACCATGCCGATCGGCAAAAATATCGCCGCCATTTAAATATAGACGCCAGAGGGCATCGACTTTGATAAACCAAGAGTCGGTGTCTTCTTTTGTTTTATAAAAAACAGGTGGTCACTCCAAATTTTACATTCGTGTAATCTTTTGCTTTACGATGCTTTACAAAGCAGATATATGATTACTTTATCATATATGAATATTAAATTTATTGGAGTGTGACCTTGTGAAAAAGCGTTCGATGAAAAAGAGTATCCTTGCTTTCGGTGCCATTACCGTTTTGAGTGCGCCATTGTTATCTGCTAATATCCCTAACGCTTTTGCAGCCTCATCTAGTACCAAGTCTACTACCGCACAGGTATCCAAAGGACTGAAAACCTCGTCAGCGAAAGTCGATGTTCCTAAGAATGTCATTCTCTTTATCGGCGATGGTATGGGAGAAGCAAGTCGCAACGCGATTCGCTTGGCGACGGTAGGGAAATCGGGATTACTTGAAATGGACAACATGCCTGTAACCGGCTTGGTTAGCACAAGTTCAGGGGATAACCTGGTTACGGATTCTGCTGCCGCTGCGACTGCCATTGCAACAGGTGTGAAAACGTATAACGGCGCGATCGGAATGGATTTGAATAAAAAACCAGTGACAACGATTATGGAGCTGGCTAAAAAGGCAGGCATGTCTACAGGTGTTGTGACGACAAGCCAAGTGACAGACGCAACGGGGGCCGCCTTTGGTGCGCATGTCGAAAAACGCTCCGCTCAAAGCGAGATTGCCAAGCAGTATCTGGAGAAAAGCAAGGTGGATGTTATTCTGGGCGGTGGTGAGGATTTCTGGTACCCTGCAGGAACAGTAGGCAAACATCCAGATGCTCCGGCAGAAGATCCTGAGGAAGCTAGTAAGGGAACTCAAGGAAATTTGGTAGAACAAGCGAAGAAGCTGGGTTATAGCTATGTGACAGATCAGACAGAAATGAAAGCAGCTAAAGGTTCTAAGTTGTTAGGGCTGTTCGCCAATGAAGAGATGTTTCAAGCTCACAACAAGCTGGGTAACTCTTACAACCCAACGGTTTCTTTACCGGATATGACGGCTAAAGCGATTGATGTTCTTTCCAAAAACCAAAAAGGTTTTTTCCTGATGGTAGAGGAAGAAGGAACGGATGAGATGGCGCATGACAATGAAGGTGAGTTAACGATTAAGGCTGGGCAACAGCTCGATAAGGCCGTTAAAGTAGCTAAAGAGTATGCCAAAGCGCATCCAGATACATTAGTGTTGGTGACGGCAGATCATGAAACGGGCGGTTTGGCGATTGAAGGCGAAGATGCGGAGGATGAATCCGGTGAAGGCGTCTCCAAAGAGGATGGTCCTTTTACTGTAAAAGGCTCTAATGAAAAGTTTTATATCGACTGGACCACAGGAGGACATACATCTGTTGATGTGGCGTTAACCGCGATGGGCCCCGGATCTTCTCAGTTTAGCGGGAATTACCCGAATACTGCCATTCATGACAAGCTGGTTAAGCTGCTTCAATTAAAGAAGTAACGTAGGGTGAAAGCTGCCTCTTAAAAAGATTTTCCATATTGGCAATATGGTTTTTCCTGTGATAAACTAAAGCTAATAAGTATATACTAAAAAAGAGTAAGGATGCTACCAACATCCTCACTCTTTTACAACAGCCGCTTATAAGGGCGGTGGCTGTAGGGTTGGATTAGTAAAATAGACCGCTAACCTTTTCCGGAGGGCGGTCTATTTCTTTTTGTTGAAGGAAATAATCAAGATCACCAACGTTGCAAATTGAATCATCAACATTAATGTATCTTTAACCTCCACAGGCATCACCTCCTTTGCAGGAGACTAGCCGACCGCCCATCTAAGCCATTCTGTTGTTAGTTTATAGTATATCATATGGATAGTATTGCTAAAAAGGACAAAACCAAAGGTAACTTTTAAATTCGCTTATATTATGAACATGCCGAATATCCTCAACCTTTACTCCTCCGTTGTTTTCTTCCCCCACACAAATTTCATTATAAAAAATATAATTGTCAGCATGATGAGAAGCAATGCCATCTGCAAGCCATAACGATGGATCAGTTCTCCTGCTGCTTGTACATGATCGCCAAAGATACGTCCGAGCAGAAAGAAGATCAGCGTCCAGATCAAACCCGTTGAATAAGAGAAGAGGGCATAGCGCTTGAAACTCATTTTATTGATTCCGACAATATATGGGATAATGTGACGGACGATCGGCAGCAAATAACTGATGCAAATAGTGAAGTTTCCATACTTATGTATCAATTTTTCCGAAAACGTAATGTACTTGTCCATTTTTTTCTTCCGGCGCAAACGTTCTAGAATCGGGGTACCCACGGTTCTCCCCAATACATAACCTAAGGACAAGCCTGATATAACCCCAAGATATACAATTAAAAAAGCGGGTAACGGGTGAAGTATGCCCATGCTTGTTACAGCCCCGCCAGTCATCACAATGACTTCGTCCGGGATGGGCAGACCCACAATTCCGAGCCATAGAGAAAAGAATAATGCTGCATAGCCGTATTGTTCGATGATGGAAATTAAATATTCCACGTCCATACGCATACTCCTTTCTTATGCTTTCTTTCGGCATACATACACGAATGCGGGTGGAACGTTCATAGGCACAAACTTGATTTCTTCAATATCAAACCATTCACCTAACTGTTGCTTCATCTGTTTAGAGTATTGAAAGGCGACAAACATTCCTCCATCCCTGAGTGATAGATGAATTTGTTCTACAATTTGATTTCGCATCTCTTGTGGAAAATTGAAAAATGGCAGCCCGCTAATTATGCAGTCAAGCTGTTCTATTTGGGCATTTTTCATAGCAAGCTGAAGCTCACGCGAGTCGGAATAGCACAGATAATTCGGGAATCTTCTTTTTAAATTCTGCTGCATGGCCTGGTCCTTTTCAAAGAGTAAAACCTTGGGTTGAAATTTAGCAGCACAGGGGATGTATTGAGTAATTGCCCCCGTGCCAGCACCAAGCTCGGCAACAGCATGAACTTCACTCCATGGAATGGATTCTATCATATTTTTAGCTAAAAATCTGGAACTTGGTGTTACACTACCCACATATGCAGGCGAGTACAAAAATTTGAATAGGAACATAAGTCTCTCGTGAACCAAATGGCTAATACGGATCATACATCATTCTCCTACTTTCAATTTTTAGAATACGTTTATTTATTCTTTGCTAAGAGTAACAAATTATCCCTTTACTTACTCCTGTCTCGAGTAGGGTTAATCCCCCCGTCCTGCGGAGGGGATTTTCCTTGACTATGGTCTAGGAAATAAAAAAAAGGATTACGGTATTAGTGAGTCTGTATTTATTCAGTTATCATTCAGCATACCCTCAGGTTGCATTCAGATTTGCTGCCGATGAAAGGTAGGTGGGCAGCTAAAAACATTATGTACACTGAGAGGGGATCTACTTTGTCACTATCCATTAACAGGCATCTCATCACGACTTCCTATGATCAATCGAATACGGTGAAGTCAAATGAGAATGGACTAAATACCACGGGTCATACCACACACAAGAAATCTAACGATTCACTCGAATTGAGCAAGGAATTTATGGAATACACGGGAGGAATGCAGGCTCCGCTTCCTACGGAAAACTACAGTAATGATTACAAGTACGACGACCAGGATACCATTGCACTAACTACAGACCAACAGAAAATGCTGTTGTCTGATCTGCAAAGTTATCTGATGTCTTCAAGTGCTTCCTCTGATACAGATGAACTCACCAATAGCACGAAGAATCCATTGGCTTCGGTTAACGATTTATTAGCCGGTGTGGATCTTTCGACGGCAACAGATGAGGAAGTATCGGAGCTATTTGATAAGATAGCAGAAACGATCCAAAATAATCGTCCTGCACCGCCGCCTGAAGGAGACCCGTCCCATCCTGAAATGGATAGCAGTGGTCTGCCTCCTATGATGCAGGCAATGGGTGGTATTATGCCTCCATTCGCATGGAATATCCAAGAGACTTCCAATCAAGAGGATAACAGCACTACATCTGAGAAAGAGCTTACAGTAGATGAAAAAAGATCCTTGCTGAGTGATTTGCAAAGCGTTCTGAGTTCCAGTCTTATATCCGGGGCAACAGCTTCGGACAAAGATAAGGAAACAGAACTGCTTTCTACATTAAAAGACGCGTGGGGAAATACAGACGAATCGAATGCCACAGATGAAGAAATATCGGCTTTATTCGATGAAATCGCTAAGATTTTTGAACAATCTGTATCATCGTCGTCATAGTCATTAGAGTGCAATACCATAGCTTAGAACCGGTTAGCCCACACGTGTAAACTCATACTTTTATAAAGGGGAAATCTCGTATGAACATTTCATCCACATCCAGCAGTTCTATATCTATTGCAAGCACTTCGTCTTCATCCAGTACCAACGAAACAGCTAGTCTGGAAAAGCAAAAAGCTCAACTTGAAGCGGAGTACAACAAGGTACAGCAAAGTAAAGATAATAAAGATACAAAAGAAACAAAAATGAAGCAGCTTCAGCAGCAAATTAAACAGATTGAAGCTCAAATTGCACAGCAAAGTTCGCAATCCACCAGCACGTCAACTCCAAAAATGGAAAAGCCCGCTCCAAGTAACACGGAAACAACTCGTATCAACAGCGCTAACAGTAGTGATATTACAGGAGTTGGGAAATCACTGGATATTTCAATTTAATCATCCCATCTTTTTTCCTGTAGGACAGACGATGGATACAAACGATAGCAGGCTCTCCGTTTCAGAGGGGCCTGCTTTTTTCGTTTACTAAATATTTTGCATGAATCCAGGGAGCGACTTTCAATCAGCGCTAATTAGATCGGGAATAATTCTATCCGTTAAATGAATCATGTGACTAAACATAGAAAAGTATATACAATATATAACAGTAGGAAGATGAAAGTATTTTAACCCTATTATTTTCTATATTTAAATCAGTAAGTGCTAGTAATCATTTCAAATTGGAGGATTTATGCCATGACGCTGGAACCTCAGATGAATCGAAGTAGTAGAGATGAAGCGCGTTTAGTCAGAAACAAGTTGATTGAGTTTAATGCGAAACACGTCCCAGCAGATATTCGAACCCGATACGAAGAGATTAATCTTACGCTCAAAGATGAAGATGGTCAGGTGATCGGCGGTCTCCTAAGTGTACTATGTTGGAACTGGGTGGAGGTTGATATTTTGTGGGTAGATCAGCGCTACAGAGGAAAGGGCTACGGTTCACAACTGCTTGGTGAAATCGAACAAATTGCTAAAGATAAAGGGTGTAATTTTATACAACTTAATACCTTTACTTTTCAAGCGCCCGAATTCTATGAAAAGCATGGCTATGAAGTCGTTGGTGTCATTGACGATGCTCCAAGAGGCTTTAAACACTATTATTATAAGAAAAGTATCTACTGAGGACTCTATATATGCGCGTACAGATCAAGGAAATAAATAAAGATCATCATATCATCATTCGTAGTATTGGCAAGGAAAAAGTATACGGCTACTGGACATATTTTTGGCATGAACTGACTTCTGGATATGCGTATGTTGTTCCGTATGAACAAAGCTTGAATAAGATGATTCCCGGCTGTGTCATTTCGGTCGAGACTTCTCAATCCAGTATAGAAGGGTTCAGAAGGCTGAAGTCTACTGAAGAGACAGGGATTTTTCGACCTCAACCCAAGCTAGGCGACTACTGGATTCAAGGAACGATACATCAAGTGATGCAGGGCGAAGCAGGCGGGATAGAATGTCTGGAGATTGTAATAGGAGACACTACGTTTATTTTGGATTCTGAAGAAATGAATGGTGATGTCAACGTTAAAGCGGGCGATGGTGTCGCCTTTGAAATCATAGGCCTACAGTTGTTTGACGAGGGACTGTGATCGCTCCAGGTTACCCCGCTAATCTAGTCTATGGTTAGAGTTATTGCGCTCTACAAAATAACGAGTTAAAGTATGGTAAATTCCATATTTAACCACAGTATGTCGGTGTGAAAGTTAAAAGCTAGATTATAGTGAATCGTGAATAAAGAAAGGTATGATCGGATTGACAACAGAAGTGACACACAAAATATATACCATGTGTATGATTCAAGACGGAAGTAAGGTATTGCTTATGAATAGACCAAATCGAAAGGGGTTTCCGGGTTATATTGCGCCAGGAGGAAAAGTAGAGTTTCCAGAAAGCATTGTGAATGGGGCCATTCGTGAAGTAAAGGAAGAAACAGGCTTAACCGTTACGGAAATTGTATTTAAAGGAATCGACGAATATTGTGACCCAAGTCAAGGACTGAGATATATGGTCTTTAACTATTTGGCTACAGCCACTGAAGGTGAACTATTAAAAAATCCCCCTGAGGGAGAATTGCTGTGGGTGGATATGAAGGAGGCGCTAAATCTGCCGATGCAGGATTGGTTTAAGCGGAGATTTCCATTGTTTTTCGAGCCGGGAACGTTTGAGGTTAGTTTCGTTTGGCTAGCAGATACGGATGAAACCCTGGAAGCAACGATTAAGAGCTATGGTGTGTAGAGATGACGACGACATCTGGAGAACGGCGAAGAAGAGTTGGCAAAGGGTTTTCTTACTGCTTACGCACAAGGGATGGAAGCCAAAGAAGGATTTACTGAGCGTTTCCGGGTGCATATGCTGCATCAGCAGATTCTAAACTGGGGATGTGCCAAAGCGATGAAGCGAGTCACTTGGGATAATAAGCTCTCTTTTGCAGATTGGGCGCAAAAATTCATGGATATTGAAATATAAGCAATAGCAGATGAATTGAACGTTTAAAGAGGAGGCCGTGAGTGGATGCAGACCGTCAGATTGGTACAGCCGGATCAGGACTGGAATGAAGCTTATCTTTCATTTTATGAGGAATGGAAACAGAGCCAGGAGCATATGGTGCCTTGGGTGATCTCTGTAGAGCCGTACGATTTTGAAGGTATGTTGTCGCTTTTAAGTAATCAGGAAAATGGAATCAACCTGTCTGAAGGCTGGGTCAAAAGCTCAACATACTGGCTTGTGAATGCGAATGAACAGGTCGTGGGAGCAGTGAATATCAGGCATGACCTTAACGAACACCTAATGAATGCCGGAGGTCATATCGGTTACGGTATCCGTCCTTCTGCACGAGGGAACAGGTACGCTGTTACAATGCTGGCCTTGGCGTTAGAAAAAGCAAAAGAGCTGGGGATTTCCCGAGCCCTGGTCGTATGCGACTCCGATAATATTGCCTCCAAAAAAACAATCATACAAAATGGCGGAACGCCGGACAAGGATTACATAGAGGAAGACGGAAACCGTGTAAACCGGTTTTGGATCGAACTGTGAGTGAGAAAGAAGGGAACGCGAGAAGCTCATGAAATTATGGCCTGAATATGCGCAAAACATCATTGTTGGTGTTATCTTTGAAGGGGAATGGAATTGGTATGTGACGGAAAGAGAGTATTGGTTTTTGAATACCGAGATGGAGGAACGGTTTGGTATCCCTATTTTGGATGAAACCACAGTGGGAGCATTTTTGGATCACATCTGTGAATATAAGGTGGCTACTGGGGAACTAACTTCAATGCTCCAGTTGCTTGATGGTGCTATTCAGCATCAGGATGAAGTGTTGGAGTTCTGTCCTGCTCTGTATGTTAACTTTGATGAAAAAGTTCTCTATTCGCTATTTCCTGAGCCAGCCTCGTTTGAACACTATGTCTCAGCGGGGTGGAAAGGGGAATATCAAAACTTTTTGAACGAGGTACCTTCACCTGAACAGTATTGGATGATCGAGGGAAGTAATTTTTTTGAGAAATTCACTTGATAGGACGAAGGAGGAAATAAATATATGGATTCTTCCATGCATGAGTTTAAAATCATATCCAAGCACAGAATGTACGATCAATATTTGGTAAAGTTGCGGGCATGCATTGTGCTTTTGGATGAACAGGTGCTATGGCGCGTAGGTGAGACGGAAACGAATAGCATTGGTGGGATCATCAACCATATCATGGTGCATGTGCGCAGAAACGCAGCCAAGCTCATAGATCCGACGATTACATACAAGCAAGGAATGGAGGATAGCTTTATACCTTCCATGCAAAACAAGGAACAACTGATGGATGAGGTAGAAGAAGCTTTTTCATCCTTCTGTGCAGCATTGGACCATACGGGGGCGATAAATATGTATGACATATACCATGTGGTGGAGCATACGGCTTATCATCTGGGGCAGATCATAGACCGAGTTCAGAGATTGGCAGATCACCGTTTTCAATTTGTACAGACAGGACTTAATGAAAAAGCATTGCATGCGATAGTGCAGCAATCCTTGCATAATCTACGAGAATAATGGAATCAGTAGCTATATAAACCTATAAAATGTAGTTCTAAGGTCACGAAAGCCTCTCTAATGGTCATGTTTTTATTTCTTAATTGATATTGATAATTATTATCACTTATAATAGAAGCAGACATATTACGTTATGATAGGGAGAGTTGCAGAGTGACAGTGTCCTTGGAATTATATGATGTAACGATCATCGGCGGTGGTCCTGCCGGTATGTATACCGCATTTTACAGTGGAATGAGAGATATGAAAACCAAGCTGATCGAAGCCAAGCATGAGCTGGGCGGACGAATGCGCATATACCCAGAGAAGATGATTTGGGATGTCGGGGGGGTTACCCCGGTTTTATGTGAAAAGCTGATTGATCAGCTGGAGCAGCAGGCGCGGACGTTCGAGCCTACCATTGTGCTGGGACAGCAGATCACTGGTTTGGATCGGCAAGAGGATGGCACGTTCCTGCTAACTTCTGCCACAGGGGAACAGCATTGGACACGCACGATCGTTCTGGCAGTAGGCTATGGTATTCTCAAAATGGCTAAGCTGGAGATTGAGGGGGCGGACCGCTATGAGGTTACGAACCTGCATTATACTGTACAAGAGCTGGAGCCATTCCGGGGCAAGCACGTCCTGATTTCTGGTGGAGGCGACTCGGCGGTGGATTGGGCAAATGAGCTAGAGTCTATTGCGGCGAGTGTGACCGTCGTACATCGTCGGGATCACTTTGGCGGACATGAGAAAAATGTAGCTCGTATGAAATCATCCTCGGTCCGTGTCCTCACACCATACGCGGTGAGTCAGCTACATAGCAACAATGGAGAGACGATTGAACAGGTGACGATCAGTCATGTAGATACGGGCGAAATACAGGTGTTGAATGTCGATGCTGTCATCGTAAATCATGGACTTAAATCCGACTTCGGCCCGCTTCGGGATTGGGGGCTGGATATGGGTGAGTGGCATGCCCGAGTGAGCGAAAAGCTGGAAACGAATCTGCCAGGTATTTTCGCGGCAGGCGATTTTGTCGAATACGGAAGCAAACTGTATCTAATTGCCGGTACGTTCACAGATGCCGCCCTTGCACTGAACAGCGCCAAGCTGTACATTGATCCAGCAGCTGACAAAGCGGCATATGTATCTTCTCATAACAGCCGATTCAAGGAAAAAAACCGCGAGCTTGGTGTCGTAGAGTAAGAATACGGAATAAGTTATATAGGATTAGAAATAGGGCAGGGAAAATGTATAAGAACTTCCGCGACTAGCAATTCATGTGGTTTTGGAGGTTCTTTTTTTGTCAGGTTACTGACTTCTCGTTCTAAAGGTTGGATAGCATACACCATATAGAATAAAATGAAGAAAGCCTGTCCTTTTCGGTCTTATATAGTAGATTTTGAGTAGAGAAGATAAGGAGCGTGAAAAATGAGCTTACAAGAGGTACTTGAACGGCTAGCAATTCATCTGCCAGACGACATGGTGGAAGCTTTGCATGTACATAGCAAGGAACGAGAGGGACGGAACGTTCAGCTTCAACTCATGAATGAGCAAGAGCTTGCCGAGGGCATCAAGTGGATGGGGCAGATCGAGGTATTTAAACATATCGTCCCTCTATGGACGGATGACCATTCTAATTATGTTGGCATATATGTGGAGGGGCCGTTAGCATATAAGTTGTGTTATATAAGTCACGAGGAAACGGATTTGTCACCGGCGTACAGAAGTGCGTTTTCTCTGATTGCAGAGTTGGAGCAAAATCCAGCACTGGAGTGGGAACAGCTCCGTAAGGATTATCCGTCCGGCGAGGACATTAGCACAGAACAATTAGCGGAAGATATTCGTTGCATGAATGAACTAAGAGCCTTGCTAGAAAAGGATTCACCTGTGGATGATGATGTGAGATGTCAGCTTCTTTACAGCCTAATGGCGATCACGCCTACCTGCGAACTAGACTCATTGCTTCCCTATTTGGACGATGAGGATATGTATGTACAGGAACGAGCATGTGTCCTTTTGGGACATCATGGATATGAACCAGCGACCGAATTATTAAAAGAAGTGGTGAAGCATGGAAGCCCGAATGGGAAACTGGCAGCCCGTAAGGCGCTCTCAATGATTCGCAGTAAGCAGATGGCCAAGCATTAAAAAATTAAACGAACCTACCATAGAAAGTATGGACGGGATTGAAAGGTGACATATGGAGAGACGAACGGAGCAACAGGAAGCGATTTTGGCAGATATTATTCAAAAGGCGGAGCCCTTTGTACAGCAGCAGTTGGAGCATGATCATAGTGGTCACGATTGGTGGCATATAGACCGGGTGAGAAAGCTGTCCCTTAAAATTGCTGCCAAAGAGGGCGCAGATTCGTTTATTTGTGAACTGGCAGCACTGCTGCATGATGTAGCGGATGAAAAATTAAATGATTCCAAGCAAGCGGGCCTGGATAAAGTAGAGCAGTGGCTGCTTCTGCATGTAAGTGATCCAGATGTGATCACGCACGTGATGACTATTATAGCTACGATGTCCTACAATGGTGGACAAAACCCGCCTATGGAAACGCTGGAAGGTCAAGTTGTGCAGGATGCGGATCGGTTGGATGCTCTTGGAGCGATTGGGATTGCAAGAACCTTTATGTATGCTGGCTCAAAAGGCAGTATGATGCATCACCCGGATAAAGACTTTTCACAGCATGATTATCGTGCCGCAGGTAAAAGTGCCATATACCATTTTTACGAAAAGCTGCTCAAACTCAAGGATTTAATGAATACCGCTTATGCCCGAGAGCTGGCGGAAGTTCGGCATCAATGGATGGAGATGTACTTGGAGCAATTTTATAGAGAATGGAATGTGGATGATAAATAAAGTGTTTCAATAAGGCTGTTTCCTCTAACCGAGCATATCGGAGGGGAAATGGCCTTTATTTTTTTAAAAATGTCATATTGATATTATTGAAAATGTGTGTTATTTTATTGTTAATAACAAAATGATAATAACAAAATATTATAAACTATAATGAAAGCGGGGAAGCGGCTATGTTTGGATTTAATTTTGTTAAATTTCAGCCCAGTGAATATGTGATGAAGGTGAAAAACGGGAAGGTGGTTCGAGAGGGTGTTGGATTATCTTTTTATTACTACGCCCCGACCACCTCGGTTGTTATCGTGCCCGTCTCTTCCATTGATGCGCCGTTCATGTTTGAGGACATGACGAATGATTTTCAGGCGGTGACGGTGCAGGGGCAACTGACTTATCGAATTGTGGATTATCGGAGAACGACGCAGATTTTAAACTATACGTATGACTTGAAGGAACGACGCTACATTTCGGATGACCCGAGCAAGCTGGCCCAACGGGTGATTAACATCGCCAAGGTGCTTACCAAAAAGTATTTGGAGCGTGTCCCGCTCAAAGAAGCTGTTCAGTCCAGTGAACGTCTGGCCCAAAACATGACGAAGGATATTGCGCAGCATACGGAAATGGAAAAGCTCGGCATTGAGGTTATGGGATTGTCGATTTTGGCGATTCTACCCAATAAAGAGACGATGAGAGCGCTGGAGGCTCAAGCGAGGGAAGAGATTCTTCGCAACGCGGATCATGCTTTGTATGAACGTCGTAATGCATCTATTGAGCAAGAGCGGCGTGTGAAGGAAAACGAGCTGAACACTGAGATTGCAGTAGAGACGAAAAAGAAACAAATCCGCGAAACTCAACTCGATGCTGAGCGTTCTGTGAAGCAAAAGCAAAGCGAGATGAAAGAGGAGCAACTACGATTTGACACAGCCTTGGAGGAGAAAAAACGCGAGCTGATTGAGCTGACTGTAACAAATAAAAAGGCGGAAGCCGATGCCAAGGCCTATGAGCTGACAGCAGTCATGAAATCGTTGCAGGATGTTGAGCCGAACGTACTTCAAGCTATGGCCAACATGGATATGAGCCCGGATAAGCTAATTGCGATTGCATTCCAGGAGCTTGCAGAAAATGCAGGGAAAATCGGTCAGCTGAATATTACGCCGGATCTGCTGCAAGGTCTCATGTCAGATACGGGAGCTAGCGGATCAGCAGGATCGAGAGGGTCTGGAGGAAGAACACGATGAGCAGCCGAATGACAGAGCAGAAGATCATTTTGGTGAAGCGTAAAACGCGACTGGAGGAACTGATTGTCCGATACAATACGGTGCAGCAGGCTCGCTTCTTTATGGAACGGTTGGGTGCGGATTTCAGTGATTATGTGCTGGAGGACGAAAATTACCGCAGGGCGGTGGCAACGGCAACGTCGGAGTTAACAGCCTTGGGTCGTGTTCAGATTGTGGAGCGGGAGCATGTGCCGAACTTTATTTTTGGTGAGCAGGATACAGTGGTGGTGTTGGGTCAGGATGGGCTGGTAGCCAACACGTTAAAATATTTGACCGAGCAGCCACTTATCGGTGTGAATCCAGATCCATTGCGCTGGGACGGGGTATTGCTGCCGTTTACTGTATCCGACCTGCGCTGGGTGGTGCCGGATGTGTTCGTGCACAGACGGCCAATTAAGGAGGTTACGCTGGCTAAAGCCCAATTAAATGATGGCCAATCCTTGTATGCTGTAAATGATTTGTTCATTGGGCGCAAAACTCATGTCTCCGCGAGATATGAGCTAAGGCTGGAGGATCAGGTAGAGCAACAATCATCCAGCGGCATTATCGTTTCAACCGGATTGGGAGCGACAGGCTGGCTGACCAGTGTGCTGGCTGGAGCGGCCGGAATTGTCGGCAGTGCTACACGGCATCCAATCTCGCTGACTCCAGGCCAGCTGATGCCCGGTGTAGCCTTCACTCAGGAAGAGGCAGCAGACGGAATGAGTCATGATCATCGTGCAACTTGGAGTTCGCCATCGCTTTATTTTACGGTGAGAGAACCATTCCCCAGTCGAACGACTGCTGCGGATCTCGTGTTTGGTCAGGTAGCAGCCGAAAAGCCGTTACGGATTGCATCGCAGATGCCGGAAAATGGAGTTATTTTCAGCGATGGAGTGGAGAGCGACTTTCTGGAGTTTAATGCTGGCATTGAGGCGACCATTGGACCGGCGGAGAAAAAAGGGCATCTGGTCGTGTAGAGGTTTGTACAGGACGGCAATGGGCAATTATGAGTAAGGTACAACCATCAGATGAAATTAAAAAAGGAGGAATCAACATGAGCGACCACACTCAAGACGAAGCGAAAATCCGCAACAAGAAGGACGAGGACGGAGATTCCTTGATGGAGAAAACGAAGCTGGAAAATGGCGTGGATATCGAGCCTGAGGCTGATGAATGGATTGCGAAGCCCTCACCAGTGTCATACGATGATACGAACTCCTCTTCGAAGAAATAAGGCTCTTGCGTCCAAATAGAGCAGTGATGCAAAGACAGATGATCCCTAATCGGGTCATCTGTCTTCTTTACATAGGTTAATTGAATCTAGAATATACCTTCCATACTAGCTCACGACGGCTGCTTACATCTGTTTTCAAGAAAATCGCTTTCAGATGATCCTGCACCGTGTAGGCAGTAATATGAAGTGCGTTGGCCAGCTCCTTGGTCGAAAAGCCCTGAACAATGAGTTGGACAATTTGTCTCTCTCGTTCGGACCATGAGTACACCTCGGCCATAAGCGGTAGCATGTCAGTTGCTTTAGCAGCCTCAAACCATACGGCTAGCTGCTTCTGGCCCGTATGCTCCTGTCCGCCTTGCAGAAGGGTGGCTCTGATGGTTACCCATGGGGTGCCTGCGTCTGCGGAAGGGATACATAGTCGGGCTGGTGCAGTGGCAGTGGATAGCGCTCGCAGGCATACCGCCCGGACAGGAGCCGGAAGGCTGTCTTCATGGATTCCCTCCTGCTGCCGAAGCAGCTGTAGCCACTGCTCTGCTACTGTATTGGACGAGATCGGTTCTAGCTTATCGGAAAGCATTAGAACCCCTGGCTCAAGTTCATTTTCCGTGATCATGGCAGGGGCTGGAGATAAACCGACACTGGCCTGACGCAGATGGTAGGCTATGGACGGCGCTAATGCTTCAAGCAGTTGTTGCTCTTCCTCGCTGAATACAGGCTTTCCACGATGACGGAACAACGTAAGAAATCCCCAACAGCTCCCTTTGTACATAAATGGAACACGCAGCTCGTCCCCGAATCCGGCGGGTTGCAAAACATCTCTATATCGTGTGCTCCGATCCGGTTGGCCTTGTGTAGACCCATGTAGCGTCGCTACAGACTGTCCTTCTCGCACCAACTGATCATATTTCATCATATCGTCGTGCAGATATTCGTATTCCAGCAGTTTGTTATGAATGTCCTCCACACCCGACTCTGTAAATGCCCCCGTGGAAAGCAGCGTACGCGGATCTACTGAGGTGCAGCACGCCGCATCGAAAGCAATCTGAGTACGCAAGCGGTCGATTAGGGTGTGCTTGTACGTTAGGGATGAGGGTGCTTTTTCCCCCAGATCAATGATTTGCTGTCGGGCGTCCTTAAGCTGTGCAAATTGCGTGTAGTGTGCGTTCATCATTTACTCCTATCGTGAAAGCTGGAGATTCTCAAGCGCGATTATTAAATCCCACATTTATGGGATGGTGGATATTCGTATTGTATTTATAATTGAGAATGATTCTTAATAAAATCTACAATAAACGAATGGTCTGAGAAGATCAAGGCTAAATGTTTGGAGGAAAGCACATATGAGACATACCCCTATTGGAAATACGGACTCAAACCAACCTATGAGCTGGAATCATCCGAATGTGCATAAGTACGCGGATACGATTGCTTTAAAAATACCTGGATATGCTCATTTGTATGAGATGACAGACTGTTTGATAACCGCACAGCTTGAGGCACAAGCTCATACTAGAAATATAGATCCAAATGTGCTAATTGTCGGTGCTGGAGGCGGTCAGGAATTGATAACACTCGGAGGGCGCCATGAAGCATGGTCCTTTACGGCAGTCGATCCCTCTGAGCACATGCTGGATTTGGCACGTAAGCGTGTGACACATGCGGGCATCAGTTCAAAAATATCGTTTGTTGCAGGTACGTTGGAAGAGTTGTCTGGAGAACAGCCTGAAGAACAGCACGAAAAGCACGGCGAAGAGTCATGCAGAGAACCGGTCTATGACGCTGCTACCTGCCTGCTGGTGCTTCATTTTCTTCGGAGCTTGGAAAGTAAACAGGCATTGCTACGCCAGATATCCGCTCGACTCAAGCCGGGTGCGCCTCTTTGTCTAGCTTCTATTAATGGGAATCCGCAGGATCCTTCTTTTTCCATCCAAATGCAGGCATGGAAAGGTCATATGCTGAGTCAGGGCATTTCACTCGAGGATTGGGAACGATTCGCTGCTTCCATCGGTCGTGAGTCAAACCCGGTGTCCAATGCGGCAATACAGGAACTGTTGATAGAGGCAGGCTTTACCCACATCACCCGGTATTATGGCGCTTTTTTAGTAAATGCATGGTTTGCGGTTAAAGAGGGAGAGACGACTTATGACAAAGGATAACATCATCATCATTGGCGGGTATGGCCATGTTGGAAAAATTATATGCACGGAGTTAAGTGAAATGTTTCCCGGCAAGGTATTTGCCGCAGGTCGTAGTCTGGAGCGAGCCACTGAATTTAGTAGACAATCGAATGGTAAGATACGGCCCTTGCAGCTAAATATTCATGAGCCGATGGACCCGTCGATATTAGAGCAAGCCAAAATGGTGATCATGTGTCTGGATCAGGATAATACGACCTTGGTACGTGCCTGTCTACAACATGGGGTGCATTACATGGATATTACAGCGAATGCGGACTTTTTGAGTCAGGTGGAGCAGTGTCATCAGGAGGCCCGAGCTTATCAGGCCACAGCCCTGTTAAGTGTAGGATTAGCTCCGGGACTGACCAATCTGTTGGCATTGCAAGCGACACAGCTCATGGATCAGACAGATGAGTTGAACATATCTTTGATGCTGGGCTTGGGAGATCAACACGGTCAGGCTGCCATTGAGTGGACAGTAGATCAGATTCATGCCGATTTGGAGGTTATAGAACAGGGACGCCCTGTGACTCGAAAAAGCTTTACCGACGGCATAGTAGCAGACTTTGGTGCAGGAGTGGGTCGTCATCGGGCGTATCGATTTCCTTTTTCGGATCAGCAGACACTTCCTCGTACGCTCAAAGTTCCTACGGTTAGCACACGCCTTTGCTTCGATTCGCGCTTGACCACCCGGCTTCTGGCAGGGCTTCGAACGATAGGAGTATCAGGTTTACTCCGACAGAAAACTGTGCGTGATGCTGTAGTTCGCAGCTTTGGCAAGATACATCTAGGAGGGAATGCTGTAGCGGTCAAGGTAGATGCCCGAGGAACGCTCAATGGCAAGGAGACGAAGGTCGAATGTCGGCTGAGGGGGCACCATCAATCTAATTTAACCGCTAAGGCAACCGTCTTTGCAGCGCTCGCCCTGTACCGTTCAGAACTTCCATATGGTGTATTTCACATGGAGCAGGTTTTTTCGTGGAATCGCATGCAGGCTTGGTTGGGGCAGCAAGTAGCCGTAGATGTTCAGGTGAACGGACAGCAAGTATAGAAGTCATATATTATAATAAAGGACTCTCATATAATCCAAGCTTATTCAGCAATGTATTGCGGATAGGTCTTGGATTTCTTTTCCTATTGAATTACACTAGAAAGAAGTACATATTTTTGGAAAAGACCTAAGGGGATGATATGAAATGTGGAACCCCTATGAAAATAGCAGACAGCATACGCACGATTTTACAATAAAGTATCGATTTTACACGCCGGAAGAAGGAGGCAGGAAATAGCTGCCTTTTCAGGGGTACCGCTGCGATTTTGCCTATGAGAGCGATGATATCACGACGACGGGGATTTACGCCATACATCCTGAGTTTGAAGATGGAGATGGTCAATTGATCATGGATACCGAGCGTCCGGTTCACCGGGAAGGACAGGCGAGAATGTGGGTTTTGTTTGGAGAAATGAGGGAAAAGGTACACCGACACCGGATACAGGTAGGAACAAGGGGATATTTTATGGAAGGCCCGCGCCGTGTTGGTGAAGTTGAAGTTACAAGCCTGGTAGGCCTCTTGACCAATCCGGTCAACTAGCTAGCTGCTGAGGAGTCGATAAGAGATGGATATCGCTTATATCATAGATTTATTACGTAAACACGATGTGACCTTAGCTCCAGGCTTATCCATGCAGGAGGTTACCGACGTCGAAGGCAGGTATGATATTCACTTCCCACCCGATTTGCGGGAGCTTCTGATGAGTGTTCTTCCCATCGGTAAAAGCTTTATTCCTTGGAGAGATACGTCACCACAGCGGATGGGGGTAATTCGGCAAAGGTTGAATTGGCCGCTGGAAGGTATGATTTTTGATGTAGAGCAGCATATATTCTGGCCTCCCGAATGGGGCGAAAAACCGACAGATTCGGCGGAAGCCGTTGATATATGTAAACGTGAGTTTTTACGTGTGCCCAAGCTAATCCCGATCAACGGACATCGATATATCCCAGAGCAGCCATCTGAAGAAGGAAATCCGGTATTTTCAGTGTATCAAACGGATATTATCGTGTATGGGGAATGTTTGCAGGAGTATTTCAAGCTGGAATTTGGGGAGAAGCCTTATGAACAAATTGATTTTAATGCCGTAAAAAAAGTGCGTTTTTGGAGCAACTTGTGTGAGTGAGTGTCAGGAAGATGAATAAGTCGAAACGAAGGAAGGGGAGCATGATGTGAAGGTGGAGCAGGATTTGGAAGAAATCAAAGAAAGGTTGACCCAGATCGAGATCAAACTGGAACAAAAGTCGACCTCCAAGAGAATCTTGAAGTACATGATCATCGTTTTCTTGTCTGTTTTTTTTCTTTTATTTCTAATAGGAATTATTCAATTTGTTTCAGCCTAATCGGTGCAAGAAGATGAAGGAAGGGAGCTATTTATGTCCATAGAAGCGATTATTTTTGATCTGGATAATACTCTTATTCATAGTAAACAGGCGTTTGCGGCATATACAGAGCGCTTTATTGAACGATTTATTGTGGCAGAAGAACCGGCGAGCCGCGCGGCTGTTGTTGAACAGATACGTTTGGCGGATCAGGACGGGTACCGGGATAAGAGGGAACTGTATACCGAGCTGCATGCAGACTTGGAACTGAAAAATTCCGATACGTCAGTACAAGAGATGCTGGGCTTTTGGTATGGTGAATTTCATAAGTTTACGGTGTTGATGGACGGGGCCAAGGAAGTGTTGTCCGAACTGCGGTCGCGTGGCTTGAAGCTGGGTATTATTACCAACGGCTCACTCCGCACGCAGCAAGCGAAAATCGACCGAGTTATGCTGAGGGATTATGTGGATTCTATTATCGTATCGGGCGGCGTCAACATCCAGAAGCCTAATCCTCGAATTTTCGAGTTGGCTCTGAATGAGCTGGACATTGTCGATCCCGGCCATGCCTGTTATGTAGGCGATCACCCGACAAATGATATTCGTGGTGCACAAAGTGCAGGATTGCATACCATCTGGCTGGAAGGCTTTATGACGTGGCAGGAAACAGGCATTGTACCGGACTATCAGATTGGGAGTTTGCGTGAAATCACAGGTTGGCTGGATCGTCGCAGTTATTCAACGAATAAGGAGGAGGGTGCATCATGAGTATGGAGCAGCAACCGAATCCCATTCTCTTATCGTTCCCTGACCAATTCCAGACGGAGCGATTGACCATACGCGCTCCGCAATGGGGGGATGGGGCGGCAGTCAATGAGGCGATACGAGAGAGTGCGAATGAACTGCGGCCTTGGCTTCCGTTTGCAAGAAATCTTCCTACGGCAGAGGAATCTGAAATCCGTTCGCGCCAAGCCAGACTTAAATTTCTGGATCGGTCTGATATGATGTTGTATATATTTGATACGGTTTCGGGAGAATTTGTAGCCAGCAGCGGTCTGCATCGTATTGATTGGGATGCACGAAGATTTGAAATTGGGTATTGGCTCAGAACATCATGGACCGGAAAAGGCATTATAACAGAGGCCGTACACGGTATTACCGATTTTGCCATACAGCATTTACATGCCAATCGGGTGGAGATTCGTTGTGATTCCAGAAACACGCGCAGCGCCAAGGTAGCGGAACGTGCAGGTTTTACACTGGAGGGGATTTTAAGAAACGTCGAGTATGATGAAGAGGGAAGCATGGTACACCAAATGGTTTTTGCCAAGGTGCGTGGTATTGAATTTTAGTATCCTCACACGAACAGTTTGGAAGTTGCTGATACGTTTGTACGATATTACGGAGGCTCATTATGATTAATTATATTATGAAAAATACAGACAAGTTGGTGTGCATACAATATGACATCAGCAAAAGGTTCAGCAATCTTGCAAGCGCTATCCAAGAGAGGATGCTTTACGAATTTCCAGCAGCTTGGCGGAGATGTCCCAGCATTAGGACGGGTGATTTAGCATGAGGAGCGTTCGTAAGAGCGTCATTAGGAAGGCCAATCGGGAAATAAAGGGGAAATTCCGCTGGAAGGCTCGCGCTGCGTACCTAATTGCTGTGCTGGTCACGATCTTGTTGGGTTTGGGAAGCCGGGTTTACTCCTCCCGGTTGCCTGAATTCGTTGCTAATCACTTTGGGGATGCCTTGTGGGCGTGCATGATTTATTTGGGGCTGAGAATGTTGTGGGTGAATCGTCAATTGTCTGTAGCCCTGTGGGGCAGCTTGCTGTTTTGCTTCGCCATTGAGTTCAGCCAGATGTACCAGGCTCCCTGGATTAACCACATTCGGGCAACGACGCTGGGCGGCTTGGTGCTTGGGAAAGGGTTCCTGACCGCGGATCTGATCAGGTACACGGTTGGCATTGTGGTATCCTGGGCGCTGGATCAAGGTTGTCAAAAGCTGGCGGGGAGCAATACACGTAGAGACAATGACAAACCACTCAAATAACCTGAAAAGCGAGGGTTGCGCTTGAAACAAAAGGGAAAGCGTCACAGGTTGTTCGGTAAGATGATTGGATTATGCGCAGGGTTCAGCTTGTTGTTTGCAACCATACTTATCCCAGGGCAGGCACTGGCCGAAAGACAGCTTGCGGCGCCTCTTCGATTTGACTTTGGCCCTGGGAACGTAGCTGACGGCTACACCCAAGTCACTGCCAAGGATGTTTACACGCCTGAGCGAGGCTATGGATTTACCGATCTTTCCAAAGTGAATGAAGAGGATCGTGGTGGAAGTGATGCTATACGCTCAGATTTTGTTCGTGTTCAAGGATCATCATTTGTTGTCAATTTACCACCTGCGGATTACACGCTTTCTCTAATTGCCGGAGATACTGCCGGAAACACAGACATTACGGTTAAAGCCGAGTCCATCGTCAAGGTAGAACCTACTACCAAAACAGCAGGACAATTTGTCGAGGCTGGATTTGAACTTGCACTCATCGATGGTCAGCTCGAATTGTATTTCTCAGGTAATGAAGCGAAGATTAACGCTTTGGTTATTACTCCAAAGGATGCTCGAACGGCTGGAGAACATCCTTCGGTATACCTTGCGGGAGATTCTACGGTTCAAACCTATAAATCCGCGATGAAGCCTCAGGCGGGCTGGGGGCAAATGATTGCTCCGTTCTTCACAGATGAGCCTATATTTGTGAACCGTTCTATTGGTGGACGAAGCACGAAAACCTTTCTGGTACAAGGGCGGTTAGATGATATTTTACGCAATATCCGTCCAGGAGATTATCTGCTCATACAGTTTGGGCATAATGATGCCGCGATCAACAACCAAGAGCGTTATGTTTCACCCGCGGATTACAAAGTTTACTTAAAAACCTACATCCAAGGAGCCATCCAACGCGGTGCAACACCTGTGCTAATTACTCCTGTTGGCCGCCGGGATTATGATGCGGCAAGTGTCTCGTTTCGAATTAGTTTCCCGGAATATGTGCAGGCCATGAAGGAAACAGCATCGGAGACAGATGTTGCACTGGTCGATCTTAGCCGCTTGAGTGTAGCGTACTATGATACACTTGGCCTCGAAGGAACACTCCCGTTATTTTTACACTTGGAGCCAGGGGTGTATCCTGCATTTCCTGATGGAGTGAAGGATGATACACATTTTCAGGAATACGGTGCGGAGCAAATAGCTCGGCTGGTAGCCCAGGGGATCCGTGAGCTGAATATTCCTTTATCCTCTTATGTACAGACGGAGGATTCGCAATAAAACATTATTTCCATAGTCATGGTATACTTAGAAAATAAGCTGGCCCTACCCAAAGATAGCATTGCTTAGGCTTGGGTAGGGCTTTAATGTTCTGGATCTTAAGGAGGAAGCGCAGAATGACAGTCGCTCAACTTCATAATCTTATTAACGATCAACTCCTGTACAATCAGCATCGGAGTTTATTTTATATGCGCGAGGGTTCTGTTCTGTTAGGACCTTCAACGGAAATGACGTACTGGCTGACGCAGAGAAGCTCGGAACTGATCCTCATGCTTCAAAGCTTGAAGCGCCAGCAGACGTATAACGCTTTTGTGAAGGATGTAGCGGCTAAAATACTGTCCCAGTTTGTAAATACCAATCAGTATCTACATTTTCACACAGATCATGCGAGGGAGCTTACGGAGCTGTATGATCGACTTTTCACCCGGATTGAAAAACTGTTTCAGAAGAAATTTATAGATAGAGCAACCCTGGACTTGCTGCTTCAGCAGCATTACGGGCATTTGAGAGATTTTTTAACTCGTACCAACGGACGTGAAATGTTTGCTAAGTATGCAGAGTGTGAGTATACCTTTTGGATACCTTGTGAGGAGTATACGCCGGAGTTGCAAGCCAATCTACTGGGATTGGACATTGCTCGTTTGCAAGAGCCTGTTCTAGACGTTGGTTGCGGATCTGAGGCACGGTTAGTTACTTATTTACGCGCCTGTGGAATTGAGGCTTACGGAACAGATCGGTTGGCTGAAACAGAAGGTTGTGTCACTCAAGGAGATTGGTTAGAGATCACCTTTGGAGAACGTACATGGGGAACGATCGTTTCACATATGGCATTCTCCAATCATTTTATACATCATCATCTGAAGGCAGATGGTAATATTCATGAGTACGCTCGCAAATATATGGAATTGCTTAGAGCCATTCGGCCAGGAGGGAGTTTTATTTACAGTCCGTGCCTTCCATTTATGGAAGGGCTTTTGGATGTTCGAATGGGTTATCAAGTAGAGTATATCCAGTCATCAGAAGGTTACAGGGCCACGAAAATAACGCGTATACATTCATAAGCGCGAGTAGTAGTCTATTCATTTGTCAGATTCATTCTTAGAATGGTAGTATAAGGATAGATATTACTCTATTTGGGATTCTGTTAATGATAGAGATTCTCATGACGCTAATTTGACACCCTTAGAGGATGTCATTAGCAGTATGGCTGCACTGAATAATAATGATTAGCTTACGGATAACGGAATTTTCAGGAAAGATTAAATCATATTTTCCTAAAAGCCGATATATGGGAATGAGGCGAGAACATACTGTTATTATACCCGCCCGAAAATGGAAGTATATAATTTGGGTTAGGAGAGTAGAAGAAGTGTCAGATCTGTATACGAAAAAAGAAGTAGAAGATTATGTAACGAACGTGGTTTTCGAACGACCTTTAGGTGTAAGCATTTCAGCCATTTTATTGATCTTTAATGGGGCACTTCTGTTGGTGACCCAGCTATTGACGCTTAATGCATTAAATGAGGCTTCTACGTTAGTAGGCATTTGTAGGGGCATGTTTCAAGGATTTATCGCGTTACTCGGTTTGGCAGGGACGACTGCCGGTGTCGGTATGTTATTTGGTAAGAAGTGGGCTTGGTGGCTGGCAGTATTTTATTTTACATATGAGACCATGCGTTATACGTGTGCAATTCTGTTTATTCCGGATATCCCTCCAACGTTGGGCGGTGTACAGCTAAACCCTGCTCTATACTACGTAAAATATGGTATGCGTATTATTTGGAATTTGTTGTTTACGTTGTTCATGTGTCGTAGTAAAGTCACAGGTTTTTTTCAAACAAGTGGAATCAGCAAGTGGAGAGCATGTATTGTATTATTCTTCATAAATGGAGTGATGGTTGGGATTGGCTGGTGGCTGATAAGGTAGGTTCTTCGATGTAAAGGAGGAGATGGATAATGTCAATGGAAACGTTTCCGATTTTAGAAACCGATAGGCTTCGTTTAAGACAGCTTACAGTAGGGGATGCGGAGGATGTGTTCGGCTATTTTTCCAAGGATGAGGTCACACAATATTATGACTTGGAAAGCTTTACAGAGGTAGAGCAAGCCGAAAAATTTATTCGTTCGATGCTAACCAGATATGAGAAGCAAGAGGGCTTTCGTTGGGGGATTACGTTAAAAGAAGCTCCTGAGCGGATCGTGGGTACAATTGGATTTCATAACTGGCAGAAGAAGCACTCCCGTATTGAAATCGGCTATGAGCTGGCACCGGAATATTGGCGGCAAGGTCTGATGACAGAAGCGATGAAGGTGGTCGTGAATTATGGCTTTCAATTGCCGCAGGTTCACCGTATAGAAGCCTTCATTGATCCAGATAACGAAGGCTCCAAACGGCTGCTACTCAAAAGTGGCTTTACTAAAGAGGGTCACCTGAGAGACTATTTTTATGAAAAAGGTCAATTTGTCGACGCTGTTATTTTTGGATACCTTCGGGAAGAGCATCCCGTGGATCGGTAAGTTTACAAATACCCTTTGTCCCCGTAAGGCTGGAGTCGATCAAGCCAGGTCTGCTCCAGCTTTGCTAGTGCATCTTTGACATCAAAGAACACGGAGTCCTTTTTCTTCAAAACGTCCAGCACTTCAAATTCAAACGAATCTTCGCCATACTCATTCCATTCCTGTTGTAGTTGTTTATTCTTAAATCCACCCATGTTCAACTCAAAACGCCGTCCATTCAGCGACTTTAAATTCAGCGTTGAAGAGACGAAAATTTTTCCATTATGTGTATTTCGAATGCAATAGATTCCTGCCTCTGTCTTCATCTCCATGTACTGCTGCACCAATTCTTTTCTTCGATTCATTGTCGAATCCTCCTATTTGAGCATTTTGCATAAATCCCAAGAGCATTTTCAAATCAGCAATGTATAGATCGAAACGATTTAGTTCGTCTATATATTGTACCTACGAGCGTTGGGAATCGAATTATGCAAATTGCTGATTTCATAAGCGCCTAGCTTCAAGATTCCTTCAACCAATATTCACTGCCATCCGGCTTACGATCCAATAGATTGTATTCAATCATATATCTTCGCACCGTGACATAATCGTCATACACTTCCTGTAAAATCGCATTGATATCTTTCTCATGATATATTTGTCCCTTTACAAAACGGTCCGCAATTTCACGCAGCACAATCAGCTTGTGTTTTTCTTGCATTTTAAAGGTCTTTAGGCGTCCGTCTGTCCCATTCGGAAAATACTTCGTGAGTACCTTTTGCCGCTCGTTTTCCGTAATGTTGTAGCGTTCGTCCACCATCCGTGCTCCTATGGGTACTTCTACAATGGCGGGAGCGTGGCGGTCCTTCTCCTTTAGCAGCTCCATTAATGTGAGAAATACCTTGGCCTGCCGTTCTTTTTCTTTGAGACCAAAGCGATGATTACGTATAGTGGATGCGCTGCCGATTCCAGTTTCCTTTTGAATATCCGCATCGCCCATGCCTTGATAAAATAACTGAAGCAACCGATTCTGATGATCCGTCAGTCCAGTCAGCTTTTTGTCCAAGCCGATCAAATAGTCAAAGACTGAACCATACGTCCGCTCAATATGAAGGCGCATGTACCTCTCGGCATCATAAAATACCCCTTGATCCTGATATATAATGCCTTGCTCAAATCGCTGTCCGTCCAGCAGGCAAATGACCTGCTCTTCTTGGCGAATATATCCTCGCTTCAGTTCTTCGATACCAGCATTCCAGAACAGTTCGGAATGATCCATTTTAGCAAACACCTCAATTAAATGATGATTATTTTATAGACAATATAACATTTTGTTTATTTTAAATCAATGAGTGGATATCTCTTTAGGGTCTCGACAATGTTCGCTATATACAAAAGAGACATAGGATTGTTATCATATGTAAATTGTTGAATTGCATTAAGACTGGATAGTTGCTATATATTGTAATAAGGTGGGGTGGTAAACTATGAACAAAATGCGTTTAGAAGAAGTCATAGAAAGTGGAGATTTAAAGGAAGCGGTAAGGATTATAGAGGAGATAGGTGAAAAGCTTGATCATACATTCACTCCAATATTATTGAGATATTTAGCAACGACGGATAGTGTATTGCTAAGAAATGTAATCGCCATTACGTTAGCTGATCTAGGAGACAGTGAAGCGGTGTTGCCTCTTATCGACTTGTTAAGAAATCCAAAGACCAAGGGGAATAGGGGAACACTGTTATATGCTTTAGAATTTTTTGATGTATCTACTCATGTTGTGGAGCTGGTAGATTTACTGGATGATACCTTTGAAGCGAGTAGACAATCCTATCAATTGATAAGTAACGTGCAAGATAAAATCTCCGAGGCTCAAAAGGACATATGTAGACAAATGATAAGAAGAAAGCTAGCCGATTATAAAAACAAATATAAGCGTGACTTTTTGCTGGAATCTTTAGAACTTTTTACATGATTCTTTATTAGAGAGGTTTGGTTGGAGTGCTGAAAAAAGCTGTTTTATTCGTGATCATCATTGTTATTGCATATACAGTTGTATCCATTACAACAGGAAGCCCGATAAAAAGAGTCCAATTCCGGAGCAATGTTACTGACTATCTACATAAAATGTACACTATGAACTGGAAAATTGACTCAGTAGATTATGATTTTAAAAATGATAAATTTATAGCTAATGTGAGCTCTGGATTAGGGATTTCTTTTTTGGTGGAAGAAGACTATTATGGGCAAATGATGGATAACTATGCCTGTTCTATTTGGATGGATGAGGTAAAAACAGCCGTGACCAAAACAGTAAAGGAAGTTACAGGATCAGATGCAGAAGTGATAGTAGATATATATAGTCTTGGAAGTCATACTATAATATACCGCAATGAAATTCCAAGCTATTCTACTGTTAGCCGAGCTTTCTCATCAAACGCTACAATTCTTATTAAAGGTAACTTTTCAGCCACTCATTATCTTCAAGAGATGTTGGAAATAAAGCAGTGGATTGTTGAAAAGAAGTATGATGCTTCGTTAACATTTAAGTCCGAGAAGGGAAAAATTTATTTTGCAATACCTGCAGAAGATCTAAAAAAGATAAGAAGTGTAGATGACTTTAAACCTTATTGGCTTCAAATTAATTGATTATTGCTCTATTCCGAAATGCTACATTCCTTAAATTTATTGTGAGGAGGTATAATATAGAATGAGGCCGAGATTTGCTGTCATTGACGATGAAAGTGGGCTCACAGTTGGTTATTGTAGAGATGTAGTTGGCTTAACGGGTGATATCATTGTCGAAACGTATGAAAAGGTCAATTTTGATCAATTTGTATTTAATGAAGAATTCATAGAAAACATAATGAAGTTAAAACAATCTATATACAACTTGTACATTGCTATTTTAAATGATGAAGAAAAAGTGATTGGAAGCTATTATTTTCATCTATCTGAATCCTACATAATCCATAAACTAAACTACAATAAAGGAAACTTCAATCTGGAGTTAACAGGTATACTTGAAACGAAGCCCTCCCCTGTGGAATTAAGATTATGGGAGTTTTTTAAGGGTGATAAGTCGCTTGAAAATAATATATGGCAAGGCTTTTCTAAAGAAGAACGGTCCGGGTGGCTAAACGTGACTAGAATACATTCTGCATCTAATCATTTTGCCAGACTGGATAAACGAGGAGAAGTCTACACCTTGGACGGCGAATACATATCTGATTTTACAACATTTTTCATAGCACTTGGTGAAGCGATTAATGGGCCCGGAGGGTACTATGGATTTAGCTTGGACAGTATATCGGACTGTCTCTGTGGAGGTTTTGGGACAGTAGGACCGTTCACGATCCATTGGGAAAACGCACATTATTTGTTGGAAAGATTCGAGGAAGAATGGGATCAAGAAGAGAGATGTTATGGATTTTCACCACAGCAATATTTTACGGATCTTCTAACGATCTTAGTATCAGGTGGTGTTACCGTGAATTTTTCTCGAGTTAAGATAGCAAAGCAAGAAGGGAATTTTTGAAATGAAATATAAATTAATGCAACTACCTTTTGTCATGAAAGAATACTCTGAAATGAGTAAAAACGAAGCTAAGGAACATTTTAATTGGTTTAAACAACAAATACCTTCGCGTTTAGAGCAACTTGGCGCATTTTCACAGATACATCTGGATTATAGTGATCGTTCGCTAATAGATATTTGGGAATGGTATCTAAGGAATGTGCAGATTCAAAGTAAAAGTGCTTCAGAATTAAAAGAGGAGCATTCAGAGACTGAAGAATGGTTGAAGAGCTATATATATGAGAATAAACTCGACACAAAATCCCAAGCTTTTACATTGGATATTGCCATTTATCTAGGTGAGGTTGTAAAAAGTAATCACAGTGCGTTGGATTGGGGAGTTGTTTTTAAACCCAAGTCGTATGTTAGCCTTAATCGCCCTGTTATCACTGGTTTGACTAAGCAAAAAGATATGGATGTGATCATGATCGTAACGAATAAAATGTTTGCAGTATTAAAGGGACAACGTAACCCTAATGCTTTATTTGACATTTATCATACATGGGAAGAGTTTATTTGAAATCGTCGATAGGAAGGGATTACGATGATCGAAATCAATTGAATGGGAAGATCGGTAAAAAAGTATTTTGAATATTATACAAAGAACAGAGAGCCGTAAGCATGTTAACGGCTCTCTTCGTCGTCTTCTGGCAAGTATTCGATCAGTTCACCAGGGAGTACACCAAGGGTTCTACAAAGTGTATTCAAGGTTGGAAAGTCAATTCGGGCGTTTGCGTTGGAGGCCAAAGCTTTAACCGTATTCCTATTAATTCCCGTAATAGAAACAATATCTTTCTGTTCTAGTCCACGGTCTTTCATAATTTTATCAAGAGAAAATCTAATCACAACAATTCCTCCAAAAGTAATCAAGTAAACTAGTTGACAAGTGTAGGTTAGGGATATATATTATGTAAATAAGTAATCTAGTTAACAAGATTATAAGTAAACTAATTTAATGCCTTCATAGTATCAAAATGATTTAAAATTAGCAACAGTTACTATTTTGATAATTCTAAACAAATAAATGCGTGAGGAGGGGGAAATAAACGGAAGGGATCTAGTCTGTATCATCCTCTACATACTCGATAACATCTTGAACATGGCAGTCTAGAGCTTTACAGATTTTATCTAGCGTATCAAATTTCACACCGTCTGTTTCTTCGTTGTAAAGTTTGGTGATTCCGTTTCTATGTAATCCAGTCATGCGGGAAAGCTCAGCAATATTTATTCGTTTTTCGCCCATAATACGGGAAAGATGAATCTTTATCATATTTTCCTCCAGCTAAATGCATTCTATAGTGTTAAAAAGCAACATCAAAGTATTGACAATAAACACTGTTCGATGTATTTTGAAAACAACAAAAATAACACTGTAATGTGCATTTGGTTTATTGAAATGTTATTTGTGAACGTCGTAGTAATATGCTTATCGTACCAAAACGTTTTACAATTAGCAATTAATTATCGTTCAACCACCTAGTTTGAAAAACTACCTGTAGAAGAAAGTATATTGGCAAATAAGAAACTTTGAACAAAGGAATGGAGCGAGGATATATGACAGAATGGGTAATGGGATTGGAACGGGTATCCATGGTTCAGGGGCCATATGATTTACCTTATATGTATGAGATATGCGAGGGGATTCTGTATGACCATCAATACTTCTTTTACCTCGAAAATGGCATACTGTGTTTGCGCCATGTGAAGAAGGTGGAGCAATCATATCATACACATCTTTACCTAGATGGAGAGAGCGGAGGATTGCAACTGGCAGAGGGTGTACAAGGGGAAGTTATGCAAGTTGTCACGGAGATCATCGAACGCTTACGCGCTAAGGATGGACTGACATTTTTATTCGATGAACTGCTGTGGCTACATGGGAGGGCCCCATTGAATTAAACCTTTTCAATAAGAAGGATGAAGTGACCCCGAGTGGCAGACAACTTGCTACGAAATAAATGATTCTTATGCTCTATATCATGGAACTTGTAGAAAAAAATTATGATTTCAGTGAATGTACCAGTTGTTGACTGATAAAAATGAGCGGATACCGAATCAATATGGTCAATTCCACCACAACAGCATCACCAGAGGGAGTAAATCCAAAATCACCTCCCAATAATATGTTTTGCTGCTGCTTTGATGAAGGAAATTCCGGTTCATCCAAGCCATAATGTTCTTTGAATCTCTCTTTCGTTTCATGATCTATGACAAGGTTATCCTGTGCAAAGGTATAGCACATAGGAACACTTAACTGTATTAAAAGAAGTAATGCAACGGGTATAAGCACTTTTTTGCTTTGCATGGTTAGCTCCTAAGATCTCTGTCTTTGACCTCTTAACTTTTGTATCTACCATAATGAAAACAACTTAAAAATGCAACGGAAGAATGAGAAAATAATCCCTTTACAGGATTTTATGACCAGAATATAATAGTAAATAACAGCATCGATCTACATACACTGGGTTATCGGGGTATAGCGCAGCTAGGTAGCGCGCACCCTTGGGGTGGGTGAGGTCGTGGGTTCGAATCCCGCTACTCCGATTTTTATCAAAATGTCCTGCTGATGCAGCTAATGCGTCTGCCGGGCGTTTTTTTTTGAATATTACATACCCTATCGCTCTTGTCTCTACTGGGTTTTGACGAGCTAGTCGTATGCAACGAATGTATGTACTTGTGGAGCATTTGAGAGGAGATATGGATAAAGCCACCTCTGCATTGGATTCGGAGGCAGAAGTGGCAATTCAACAATCGTTGGCGGAATGGTCTGCTGTATGACTTTTTTAATTTGCCTATAAAGATTCCTGAAGGGCTTTAGAAGGAGTGCTGTAATCAGCATAACGGGGAAGCACAATAGTGTAGTATATTCCTACAATAACGGTACAGACCCCAACTAATAAAAACAAGAGCTCAATTGGAATAAATGAAGGGAAGCTTACAGCAATGAAACCTAATGTAAGAGACTGGGACAGCATCATTAACGGATTAATCAAACCTTGCACTCGTCCCATCATTTGAGGATCTACAATACGAGGAAGCCATCCTCCTATACCAATGTTAATGAACGGAAGTATCAGTGCAATGACAAAGTTGATAATCAGAAAAGCATAGAGGTGGTCAACAAATCCAAGTGTGCACATACCCATTCCGGCTACCAGAACTCCCGCTGCAATCATTTGGTGTAGCTTTAGCTTGGCGGAGATGAGAGATGCGATTAGGGTACCAAGCAACACACCAGCTCCAAAAATAATACCTGTCCATACCATATACTGCTCATAGTTGTCTGGAGCTAGCTTATATTTAAGAATAAACATCGGTAAAACGCTAAAACCACCATTTAAAATACCGAACATAAAAAAGCCTGAAACCAACCAAAGCAATAGTCTGTTGCGTAATATGTAAAGAAACCCCTGTTTAAAATCGATCATGACAAGTTTGAATTTTAATTGTTTGAATTGATGTGCTCCGTTCGGAAGGCGTACTTCCTTTGGAATTTTGCAGGAACGAATAAGCAGTGCAGACACAATAAAAGAAACAGCATCAATTAGGATGGCTCCAGTAATTCCAAAGTGCCAGTAAACGACGGCCCCTAGAGTTCCTCCAAATAACATGAAAAGACTCCCCATCATTTGGTTGAGGCCTGCGGCAATGGTGTAATCCTCTTCGTTTAATATCCCCTGTATAATGGCACTTTCGGCTGGAAAGAAAAATTTGGAGGCAGCACTACGGATGAAGAGGAGGGCAAATATCAAAGGAATCGAATCGACCCAAATAAAAATAAGCAAACATAAGGATAAAAAAGCGCTGATCCAGTCACAATTAACAGCAATTTTTTGTCGGTCCATCCGATCTGCTAGCACTCCAACCACGAGAAATACTACCAGCATCGGAAGCGAATACATTAACTCGGCAAGCGTTGCATAGTATGGCTGATTGGTAAACCGTTTCAACAAATAAAACATGAATGCAGTAACCCCGATAATTCCTCCCATTTGTGAGGCGAAGGTTGCCAGAAAAAACCTGACATAATTCTTGTTTCTGAGTACTTGTTTTAATCCAGTCACAGTTCCATCCCTTTCGCTTTCAAAGCGGTTTTTAGATGCCTAATTAAAATAATAGTGAAAAGTAGGAATATTGTACAGAAAAGTGACTTTAATGTCACTTTAAGTTTGAATTTGCATCGTATCGGACCCTCTACCTTTTAAATTCTGCTGTTAACGTAATCATATTGGGGTGGACTGGGAAGTTGTTTTCAAAATGGTTTGGCGTAGTATGAGAGCAACATAAACTTAAATAACCAGCCGTCGGTTGATATCTGACGGCTGGTTATTTAAGTTGCCAGGTGTTTGAGTCTGACTCACAAATGGGTGTCAGTCTTCAATCTTAATGAAGCTAAATCCTCGCCATTTGTAGTGATTACTTTTTTATACCAGTCAAAGCTTTTCTTCTTTTTGTGGAATGGCCTCTTTTAATTGTCCGATATGTTGTCTGAAATAATCAATACGGTAATCGTCTATAATGAGGGTGTAAGAATTACAGAATAGCCCGATTCATCTCATTTACGCATGGATATGTTGAGAAAAAGGAAATGCTCATAGCTAGAAAACTTTATACAATGGAAGAGGAATAAGAATTGTGAAATTCGACTTTTGATGAAGGATTTCATATAATGTGAGCATATTGTGAACAGCTTAAATTGAAGACTTAATAAAAAAATGAAAATGATTTCCGTCCAGCTATGAATTTCAAAATTTGACGGAGGGAACGAGATGACAATGGAAGAGAGCAGCAGACAGGTACCTTGGCAGGCGTATTACGGACCTAATCTAGGTTATGTGCAGGACCAGTATGAAAAGTATGTAGCGGACCCCGGAACAGTTGATCCGGCTTACCGCGAGCTGTTTGATCAATGGGGTGAGCCGCCACAATCCGAATACTCGGCTGCTTCCATGATAGACAACAAATTGCAAGGCCCCCCCACAAGTGCTTTGGGGCACCTTGACTCGAACACATTGCAGAAAGCGGTTACAGCGGGGAAAATGGTGTGGAATATCCGTGAATACGGACATTTAGCCGCCCAAATCGATCCGCTGGAACTGGATGCAGAGCAGGATACACGCCTGCTTAATCCAGCATCTTACGGTTTAACTGAACAAGACTTAAAGGCTTTTCCAGCCTCTTTAATATGGGATAACGCTCCTGCGGGAACACTTAACGGATGGGAAGCCATTCAACGGTTACGTGTAGCATACACGGGTCCGATTGCCTATGAATTTAGTCATATTCATAACGAGGAGGAACGCCGCTGGCTGAACAGCTATGCAGAATCCGGCTGGTCCTCCAAGCCACTCACAACACAGGAACGCAAGTCGTTGCTGGGCAGATTGGTAGAAGTAGAACAGTTCGAAGAGTTTTTGCATAGAACATTCGTCGGACAGAAACGTTTTTCCATTGAGGGTAATGATGTGCTTGTCCCTGTACTCGACGAGATTATTCGTCTAACCACAAATGCAGGAGCAAGTCATGTTCTGATGGGTATGGCGCATCGCGGCCGTTTGAATGTACTGGCTCATGTGCTGGGCAAACCTTACAGTAAAATTTTCTCTGAATTTCATCATTCGCCGAATAAAGATTTGATCCCGTCGGAAGGTTCCACAGGAATTAACTACGGCTGGACTGGCGATGTGAAATATCATCTGGGTGCTGATCGTTTTGTAAAAGATGGGGGAGCGGTGCAGGCCCGTCTGACATTGGCGAATAACCCAAGTCACCTGGAATATGTGAATCCAGTGGTACAAGGATTTTCACGAGCTGCACAGGAAGACCGCAGTGAGGCTGGTTATCCGAAGCTGGATGTGAGCAAGGCAGCTACAATTATTATGCACGGTGATGCGGCTTTCCCAGGTGAAGGTATCGTGGCAGAATCACTTAATTTCACCAATTTGCGTGGCTTCCGTAATGGCGGCACGGTCCATATTATTGTGAATAATCGTCTGGGTTTTACGACGGAAAGTGTCGATTCCCGTTCGACCCGTTATGCCAGTGATCTGGCTAAAGGCTATGAAATTCCAATTGTGCATGTGAACGCGGATAATCCCGAAGCTTGTATTGCAGCAGCACGTATGGCTGGCGAATACCGCAATCGTTTCAAGAAGGATTTTCTGATTGATCTGATTGGTTACCGTCGTTATGGTCACAATGAATCCGATGACCCGGAAACAACACAACCGCTGGTATATCGTAAGGTGAAGAATCATCCGACGGTGAGCAAATTGTATACTCAAAAGCTGATGAAGCAGGGGGTTGTGGATGAAGCGTTTAGTGCCGGCCTCATTGAAAAGGTCCAAACCAGACTGAAGGAAGCGCATGAGCATGTGAAGAATCAACCGGAACAAGAGCCGGAAATGACTCCTGTGAAGGCGAAAAAGAATCAGAGTTCTATGGTACGTACTGCAGTGGAATTGAAAAAGCTGCGCCAAATCAATGAAAACTTGCTCAAATGGCCACAGGCTTTTCATGTATATCCGAAGCTGGATCGAATTTTACAGCGTAGAAAAACCGCTCTGAACGAGGGAGAAAAGGTAGATTGGAGCTTGGCGGAGACGCTGGCTTTGGCCACCATTCTCGCAGACGGCAAGCCTATTCGTATGACAGGTCAGGATGCGGAGCGAGCTACATTTGCTCACCGTAACCTCGTGCTGCATGAGCCTGAAACAGGCCGTACACATTGCCCGTTGCATACATTGCCAGAAGCACGTGCTTCGTTCAGTATTCATAACAGTCCATTGTCCGAGGCATCTGTCCTCGGCTTTGAATACGGCTATAACGTGTATTCTCCTGAAACGTTAGTGATTTGGGAAGCGCAATTCGGCGATTTTGCCAACTGTGCACAGGTTATTTTTGACCAATTCATTTCTGCGGGCCGTGCCAAATGGAGACAGAAATCGAGTCTGGTGATGCTGTTACCGCATGGTAGCGAAGGACAAGGACCAGAGCACACGAGCGCACGTCTGGAGCGTTTTCTCCAGTTGTCCGCACAAAATAACTGGACTGTCGCTAATTTGAGCAGTGCCTCTCAGTATTTCCATCTGCTGCGCCGTCAGGCTGCATTAAGCGAAAGTGAGGAAGCCCGTCCGCTTGTGATGATGTCGCCGAAGAGCCTGATTCGTAATAATCGTGTCGCTTCGCCTGCTTCTGAATTCAGCGAAGGAGCGTTCCGTCCTGTGTTGGAACAGCCGGGTCTGGGTGCACGTCCGGATCGTGTAGAACGCATTGTACTGTGCAGTGGCAAGATTGCCATTGATCTCGAAGAAGCATTGGAAAAGGATAAGAATGAGGCAGAAGAGCGTCTGCATATTATTCGTGTGGAGCAGCTATACCCTTTCCCGGAAGAGGAAATTCGAAATATTTTCGGCCGCTTCCCGCATGTTAAGGAGTTCGTATGGGCTCAGGAAGAACCTAAAAATATGGGGGCTTGGAGTTACATTGAACCTCGTCTGCGGAATGTAGTGCCACAGGGAGCGGAAATTCGTTACGCAGGCAGACCAGATCGTTCAAGCCCGGCCAGCGGTTATCAGCAAGTACACAGCCTAGAACAACAGCGAATTATTCAATCGGCGTTGAAGCAGGATTCCAAAAACAATATTACACTTGGGAGGTAGCGGCTGTGAGCGATATTATAGTGCCAGCAATGGGAGAATCCATCACGGAAGGAACAATCTCCAAATGGCTTGTGAAGGAAGGGGATTCCGTAGGACAGGGAGATGTTCTACTGGAGCTGGAAACCGATAAGGTCAATCTGGAAATTAGTGCGGAAGAAGCAGGTGTGGTCCAGAAAATCCTTCGTCAGGAGGGAGATACTGTGGTCATCGGTGAAGCTGTTGGCTTGATCGGAAGCGGCAGTGGTGATGCGGAATCAACCGGTGCTGGAGAAGTTGCAGCGACTCAAGCGCCTGAAGCACCGTCCGTAGCGACTTCACCGTCTTCCGTAGGAGGCGGCGTTAAAGCAGAAGAAAAGTCTGCACCGCCTATTTCATCGAATGGCGACGGGAATGGCCAGACCGCATCACCATCCGCCCGGAAGTTGGCGCGTGAGCGCGGGATTGATCTTGAACAGGTACAGGGAAAGGACCCGCTCGGACGTGTTTTCCAGGAGGATGTAAAAACGCATAACAGCGCTGAAGTGTCACGTGCAGCATCTGTACCTGCGTCTCCCGCTACTAGCAAGCCTGCGCCTCCGTCTCCAGCACAAACGGAGTACAGCAAGCCTGTGGAACGCCAGCGGATGTCTCGACGCAGAGCGACGATCGCTAAGCGTCTTGTTGAAGCACAGCAAACAGCTGCCATGCTCACCACTTTTAATGAAGTGGATATGACTGCCATTCTCGATGTGCGTAAACGCCGTAAAGATAAGTTTAAGGAAAAACATGATGTAGGTTTGGGCTTTATGTCCTTCTTTACAAAGGCAGTGGTTGGTGCACTCAAGCGCTTCCCTACCGTGAATGCAGAAATTAATGGCGATGATATCGTACTGAAAAAATACTATGATATCGGGATTGCTGTATCTGCCAAGGAAGGTTTAGTCGTGCCAGTTGTAAGGGATGCTGATCGTCTCGGCTTTGCTGAGATCGAGAAGAGCATTGCAGATTTGGCTGGCAAAGCTCGCTCCAATTCACTTTCTCTGGCCGACTTGCAAGGGGGAACTTTTACTATAACCAATGGAGGTATTTTTGGTTCCCTGCTGTCTACGCCGATTCTCAATACGCCGCAAGTGGGTATTTTGGGAATGCATAAAATCCAACTTCGCCCGATTGCCATCGACGAGGAACGAATGGAAAATCGTCCGATGATGTATATCGCGTTGTCCTACGATCACCGGATTATTGATGGTAGTGAGGCGGTTCGTTTCCTGGTAACGGTTAAAGAATTGCTGGAAGATCCAGAATCATTGTTACTGGAAGGATAAAATAAAGGTAAGTGGATCTTCTCTTTACGTGTATGACAAAAGCAGACTCTTGCGAGTCTGCTTTTTTTCCTGCATAGTTATAACATAAGGCAACTGATATGACAGGCAGTAGATGTAGAGAAGGGCGGGAACTGTTTTGGATAAAGACTTGCGCTATCCGATAGGATCATTCGTTGTTCCAGATACCATTACAGAAGAACAGCTTATCGCATGGATTCACGACATTGCTGAATTGCCTGCACAGCTGCGTCAGGCGGTCGAAGGATTGAATGAGCAGCAGCTAAATACGCCTTATCGCGAAGGGGGCTGGACGATTCGGCAGGTAGTTCATCATGTGGCAGACAGCCATATGAACAGCTATATCCGTTTTAAGCTGGCACTGACGGAGGATACACCTACGATCAAGCCATATGATGAGGGGCGTTGGGCCGAAATACCAGACGCCAGGGAGCTTCCACTGGAACCCTCGTTGCAATTGCTAGAAGGACTGCATGAACGGTGGGTGACCGTGTTGCGATCGTTGGGAGAAGATCAGCTACACCGATCGTTTATTCATCCTGAATCGGGCCAGACGATCCGCCTGGAACGAAACATCGGCATCTATGCCTGGCATGGCAAACATCATACAGCTCATATTACTTCCTTGAGAGAACGAAATGCATGGTGATTTTTAAAACTATACCCGAATGAAATATAAAGGAATAAAAAGAAACCTTCAATCCCACTTTAATCGTGGTTTTAAAGGTTTCTTTTCTTATTTCCTCACAAGGCTGATGACTTGGGCGAGTTTGATTGTTCAGGTGCCTCGGAGGCTCCAGACAATGCGGAAACAGAGGTCACCCCTGTGTTAACATGACGGTCGAGCCAGTCTACGATGTCACTCATCACCTCGTCGCGGTTTGTTTCATGCAGCATCTCATGGCGACCGTCAGGATAGAGGCGATACTCCATGTCCTGAAGCTCTAGGCTTCGATACATTTCCACTAGTGACAACACACCTTTACCGAACAAACCCACTGGATCACGATCCCCGGCAAAAATATAAACTGGTAGCTTGGGATTGATGTGTTTCAGCGAGGAAGGCCAGTGGATTTCTTGCAATAGCCTGAAAAAATCCAGAAAAAAGCCTGTCGTGCAAATAGCTCCACATAATGGGTCATGTACGAACTGATCTACTTCCTCAGGATCACGGGACAGCCAGTCAAACGCCGTACGCACTGGACGAAAGGCGCGGTTAAAGCCGCCAAAGACCATAGCGTTGAGCAGCATGCTGCGATGATCCATTCCTTGCAGCTTGGCTTGCAGTAGAGCAACTTGCTCTCCGAGCTTTAGGAGACCACGTCGTCCGTTGGTTCCCGATAAAATAAACCCGTGATACGTTTGCCTATCATCATACATAATTTTCTGGGTTAAAAAGGACCCCATGCTGTGACCCAGCAAAAAACGAGACTGATCAGGGAATTCCTTAGCCGCAATTTCGCCTAGCTCCAGCATGCCGTTTGCCATTCGATTAAACGCATTAGCTCCCGGCATACCCAGCTTATCAGGATCACCAGCCGTGCGCCCGTGACCGATATGATCGTTGGCATACACACCATAACCGCAACCAGTAAGCTTTTCGGCCAGTCGAATGTAGCGATAGGATGTCTCGCACATACCATGCGAAATTTGAACAATCCCCTTAATGGGCAAATTCTGATCAGGCAGCCAGCGGTAGGCAAAAAGCTCTGTTCCGTCATTTTCAGCGATGGTGAAGGTGTATTCCCGCATAATTAGACATCACATCCTTTAAGCTTTAAGGAAGATAAGATCTAAGTACGGTCATTCCGTCATTCAGCGTGTAACCGCTCAGGTTAGCAGGCAACAGGAAGCAATCTCCAGCTTTACAGGAAAGAGACTCGGTATTATTGTTCCATGTTATGGTCCCACTGCCTTCACAAATCACGAGAATGGTGAAGCTGTCTTCCGTTGTAGAAAGTGCCCAACTTCCATCTACGATACCCTTTTCCACAACAAAATACTCACAGGCAGCCAGCTGGAGCCATTTTCCAGGCTGTAAGCCGTCCGTTTTCATCGTTGTTGCACCTGCACCCTCGTAGGAGGTTACATTGAGGGAATCCTCGATATGCAACTCACGAGGCTTGCCGTCTAGTCCGGGGCGATTGTAGTCATATAAGCGATAGGTAGTATCCGAATTTTGCTGGATTTCAGCAACGACAACGCCTGCACACAGTGCATGTACGGTTCCGGCGGGAATGAAGAACGTATCGCCTGCTTCGACTGGAACCTGGCGCAAACTGCCGAGGATGTCCCCACTTTCAAGAGCTGTGCGCAGACTCTCGCGAGTTACACCTTCGGTCAGACCATAAATAATCTTGGCATCTGGCTTGGCATCAAGCACGTACCACATTTCAGTTTTCCCTAATTCTCCGGCTGGAAGTCCTGCGTAATCATCTGTCGGATGCACCTGAACGGATAAGTCATCATTACAATCCAGTAGTTTAATCAAAAGTGGAAATCGTCCGCCTTTTTCCGATACACCCTTGGCCCCGAGCCAATCCTGCCCGTAGGTCTCGCGGATTTCATCCAGTCCTTTGCCTGCCAGCTCACCATTGATGACCGTTGTTGTTCCGTTTGGATGATCGGCAATCATCCATCCTTCCCCGATATGTCCTTCTGGTGGGGTTAGACCAAATTGCTCTAAGGCCCGTCCTCCCCAAACTCTCTCTTTGAACTCAGGTTGAAATTGCAGCGGGTATGGCTTTAGCATAATTTCTCTCCTCCATAATGAGTAATGAGTGCGACCTAACAGAATAGGGAAATCAATAACGTGCCGCTGGGGCAATAAACTGGGATGAATAGAGCCCAAACGAGCTTGAAAAATGATATATGTAAGGCGGCTAAAAAAGCCGCTCATAACCTGAGTTTAAAATCCGACATTATTTCTTCTCAACCGCCACTACGTAAGGCGAAGCGGCTCGTTGTAATTGACGATAAATAATGCTTTGACTGCTGGAGACCGGGAGAGCTGAAGCCCATTGAAGGACGGCTTCTGCTTCTTCGCTGCCTCCAGCATGCCCTGGATAGAGTACGGCAGTCAGAATGCCGCGTGGTCGCAGCAATTGTAAGGCAGCATCAAGTGCGACGAGCGTGCTGTCTGTATGGGTGATGACAGTCGGATCGGCGCCTTCGGATGGCAAGTAGCCGAGGTTAAACATGACAGCAGCGACTTTGCCATGCAGCATGCCTGGAACGGCCTCCCGCATTTGCTCGTGACCTTGTAGCAGTAGCGATACTTCTGCTAATGAAGGCGAAGCGTTTTCTTCCAGTCGACGACGGGCGCAATGCAGTGCTTCTTGCTGGATGTCGAAGCCATAGACACGGCCCCGTTTGCCAGCAGCTTTTGCCAGAAACAACGTATCTGCTCCTGTGCCGACGGTGGCATCTATAGCAATATCACCTGGCTGCACCCGCGCAGCCACCAATTGATGAGCGTAGCTCAGGACGGATAGGAACCCCATTTAAGGTTGCCTCCAGTATTTTCCCTGCCACGTTTCACGTGACTTCAGTTCATGATCGATGGCATTAAGCACTTCCCATTTTTTAAGCGACCACATGGGTCCCACTAGCAAATCGCGTGGGGCATCTCCGGTTAACCGATGAACGATCATTTCGGGAGGTAAAATATCCAGCGTATCAACTATCAGCTTAACGTATTCGTCCTTTTCCAGAAAGCGTAGCAATCCCGCTTCATACTGCTTGACCATGGGCGTTTTGCGCATGAGATGCAGCAGGTGGATTTTGATGCCCTGCACATCCATAGCCGCTACTGCACGTCCCGTATCGAGCATCATTTCATGCGTCTCTTGGGGCAGACCATAAATAATGTGGGCGCACACGCGGATATTCCGCTTGCGCAGCTTTTCCACCGCATCCAGATAGCATTGAGTATCATGAGCACGGTTAATCAGCTCTGAGGTCGATTCATGGACAGTTTGCAGACCCATTTCAACCCACAGGTACGTGCGTTCGTTTAGCTCGGCAAGGTAATCCACTACATCGTCAGGCAGGCAATCAGGACGTGTAGCGATGGACAGACCGACAACGCCTGGCTGCTCCAGAATAACCTCAAAGTATTCTCGCAGTTCCTCAACGGGAGCATACGTATTAGTGTAGGCTTGGAAATAGCCAATATATTTGGCGTTTGGCCATTTTAGATGCTGCCGATCCCGAATCGTATTGAACTGGGTGACCAGATCATCACGACGACGCCCAGCAAAATCACCCGATCCGCGTGCGCTACAAAAGGTGCAACCCCCTTTAGCGATGGAACCATCGCGATTCGGACAGGTAAAACCCGCATCCAGCATGACTTTGAACACTTTATTTTGAAATTGCTCACGCATTTCGTAATTCCAAGTATGGAACCGTTTATCTCCCCACAGGAGAGGAGCAGGCAATAAATCTGTTTTCATGGGTGTACTCCTTTTTTTACGATCACCCTATTGTAACAAAAATCAGTCTTCATTGGGAATCATTTGACCGAACAAGTCAATAAAATGTGCGGATTTTATGGCGTTGCGGATTGAAAAAGGTTACACAATGTGTTATATTGTAAGCGGTACCAGACATACAATAAAAGGACTGTTTTCGATCCTGAAGATAAAAGTTATCCGTTGCTAATGATTATTCTTCAGGGAGGCAGCTATGCTGTTTCTATCGCCTGTTTTAGGGTAAGTGCACGTCGGTTCCATCACAAATAACCCGTGAGGTGATCTTTTATGAATGCGCAGGATAAGACGCGTATGGATAAAGTTACTGTTGAGTTAACCTTTGATGAGGCGTTGGCATTGACTGGTGTCCGTTTTGGGCAGGATCGTCAGATTGGAACGACCGCACGTCAAAAAATCAGAGCGGCTTGCCAAAAGACAATTGATTTTTCACCTGCTGATGGGGTAGACTATGAACAATTAAATTAGTTGGACCCCAATCCAAATATATTGAAAAAGGAATTTCATTTCCGTATCTTCAAGCGGGGGTGAAATTCCTTTTTCCTTGATAACAGAGTATATGGAGGAGTAACATGCGTTTACGCGGAAGAAAAGGAATACGGGAAAGTCTGGAAGAACAGCAGGATCTAGTCATCTTGGAGCCGGCACAGTATAAGGGGAAATGGCAGCAGGTTTTTGGTAATGATCGTCCCATTCATGTGGAATTCGGTATGGGTAAAGGGCAATTTATAAGCCAAATGAGCTTCCGGAATCCGGAGGTTAACTATATTGGCTTTGATATGTATGATGAGCTGGTTCGCCGTGCAACAGAAAAGTCTCGTCTGGCCTGGAGTAATTCAGAGGTTGATACGCCGCCTAATATCAAATTGGCACTGGCAAACATTGAACAGATCGAGAATATTTTTGAACCAGGAGAGATTGAACGCATTTATCTGAATTTTAGTGATCCCTGGCCTAAAGCCAAGCATGCACGTCGTCGTTTGACGCATCCGCGTTTTTTGGACAAGTACCGTCAGCTTTTGAACAGCAAAGGACAAATTCATTTTAAGACCGATTCGGAGACACTGTTTGAGTTTTCTCTGAATTCGTTTGCCGATAGCGGTTTGCAGATGACGAATATTTCGTTAAACCTTCATCGTGAGGGGATCAACGAAGAGCATGTCATGACGGAATATGAACAAAAGTTCATGGGCAAAGGTATGAATATTCATCGAGTCGAGGTGCTGATCGGCAAAGATGCTTTGGAAGAGTACGGAAAAACACGTCTCGAAAAGTATGGGAAATAAAAACAGATCAAACGGATAAAATAAGACAGGGTGCTTCCTTTTAGGAAAGCACCCTGTTCGGTTCCAGTATATCCAGAATACTCTGTGCGCTCTGAAGAGGATAATATCGCGCTACATTATGGACGTGCTCCTGTCGCTTGCGGACGATTTCTGGAAAATCGTGTAGCAGTCGGTTCATCCATTTAACGACAACATCCAGCGAAGTAATCGGTTCTCCGAAGCCTTGAGCCGTAAAGTATTGACAATTTTCCTCCTCCTGTCCAGGGAGAGGTTTGTGAAACAGCATCGGAATCCCTTTGGCCAATCCCTCGGTGCATGTCATTCCGCCGGGTTTGGTGATGAGCAGATTCGATACCTCCATTAATTTGTCGATTTCCCGTGTAAATCCGAAGATATGAATATTTGGATGATTAAACCTAGGATCCAATTGCATTTTACGACGAATTTTATCATTATGCCCCAAACAAAAAATAAATTGAATGTTTTCTCTCCACTGAGTAAGCGAACGATGTATGACTTCGTCATTCATAAGGCCCCAGCCGCCACCCATAACGAGTACGGTCGGGATGGGTTTAAGTCCAAATTGTTCTCTAATTTCATCGTGCCCAGGATGTTCCCAAAAATTTGGATGAACGGGAATGCCGGTCACCTGGATTTTCGAGACGGGTACTCCGCGCGCGCGCAGCTTACGCATGACTTCAGGCGTAGATACAAAGTACCGGTCAACCTCGGGACTAATCCATGTTCCATGTGCATCGTAGTCTGTAATGACAGTACAAAGCGGAACATGTAAACCTAAGCGCTTCAAACGTGAAATTACCGCGCTTGGGATGGGGTGAGTACATACCACCAAATCGGGACGAAGCTGCCGGAGAATGTTTCGGGTCTGCGTGTAGAACAGACGGTGCAAAGCGAGCGTTGTAAGACGGTTTAATGATTTTTTGTACTGATGACGGTAAACCAATCCGACTAGGCGAGGCTGCGATACAACAGTCTTCTTGTATGCTGTAATAATAAGCGGGGCCATTCTTGGATTCAAAAAACTCCCCAGCTCCAGCACTCTTGTCTGCACATTCGGAGAAAGCTTCCGCAAACTGCTTGAGAGCGCGTAGGCAGCTTGAGTATGTCCGGCACCGAAACCTTCCGATAATAATAACACTCGTTTTTTAGCCACTCTCATTTCACCTGTTCCTGCTGGGATGTTCTCAATCATACCATATCGGCTTTAAGGCCAGAATGCAACCGTTCCTATTGCTGCAGACGTTCCGATGACCGCTCCTGCGAGTACATCCGTTGGGTAGTGGAGACCCAGATAAATCCGAGAAAAACCTACAATTGTCGCTACAGGCAACAGCAACAGTGTTAGCATCGGTGACTGTAGCATAAAAGGCACGGTAGCTGAAAAAATAGCGGTCGTGTGCCCTGAGGGAAAAGAATGGTCCGACAAGGGGTTGCGGAATGTATTTGTACCTGGTAGCGCCAAATACGGGCGAATCCGCGGATACAGCCTTTTAACGATAGCTACGGGGATGTGACTGACCCCGAGAGCGATGGCTCCCTTCATACCGGAATCTTTCCACGGATTCGGAGCGAGCCACCAAATAAGGAGTGTGGAGGCTATAGTAAAGGTAGCCCCACCTAAATGTGTGAGATAATAAAGCCAGAAGTTCAAAAAACGGTTGTGTAAGCGTCCGTTGATCCATTTGAACAACTGCTGCTCCAGATTTACAAGTTTTACGACTAGACGTTGCATTTGGTTTCCTCCGGTTGCCGGTTCAGGTCAGTCGGCAAATATTTTGAGTCATTTTGACATAATCAGACCATAAGTAATTATTCTCTTGCTCTCATCATATTTTTAAACGCTGTTCATTTCAAGAATCACTAAATATTCATAAATTACTTGGTTCAATTCTACACAGAAATGTTAATGGAATATAAGCCGAATTGTATAACTTTCTTTGCGTTCATCCGTCTAATAAGATAGAGTGTTTAGAAGTGGTTGCTAATTGGCCCACAAAAAGGAGGGACCAAAGAAATAAAAAGTTAGCAAATGGATGAAAATAAGACCTAAGCGTCATGAATGAGAAGCCCAGCGCCGCATTCCCGGTTCAAACGGGAGTTTGTTGTGTTTTTTTGCTGCTGAGACCAGTTTAAGGGCTTTGACAAAAGATTGAAAACCAACGAAAATCGTAATGGCATTCCTGTGTCAGCCAAAAGGGGGCTGCGCACAGCCAATGAAGAAAGCAAGGGTCGGGTCAAAAACTACAGAAAAGGCGCGCAAAGCGCCGCAACTTGCGCTACACAGATAGAAAACAAACAAACGCAAGATTTTAAGGGGTATAAAAAGGGGGTAACAAGAGATCATGTTAGACGCTATTTTCGTGACGCTCCAGATCATACTGGCGGTGATCGCAGTCTATCAGTTTGCATTCTCCTTGTTCGGATTGGTTCGCAAGAAAAGGAAAGAGCACGCGGCTCCAGAAAAATCATTTGCCATTTTAGTCGCTGCCCACAATGAAGAACAGGTTGTCGGAGCATTGATGGAAAATTTGAAGCAACTTGATTATCCGAAGGAACTTTACGATGTGTTCGTAATCTGTGATAACTGTACAGATAAGACTGCGGACATCGTTCGCGCTCACGGCATGAATGCTTGTGAACGTACGAATCCGAATCTGCGTGGTAAAGGCTACGCTATTGAGTGGATGCTCAAGGAATTATGGGCTATGCCGCGCCAATATGATGCTATTGTCATGTTTGATGCTGACAATTTGGCGCATACCAATTTCTTGAGTGAAATGAACAATGATCTGTGTACAGGTGCCCGTGTTATTCAGGGGTACATTGATACTAAGAATCCTGAGGATTCTTGGATTACAGCGGCATACGGGGTATCTTATTGGTACATCAACCGTTTGTGGCAGCTGTCACGTCACAATCTGAACATGGCTAATTTCCTCGGTGGTACAGGCATGTGCTTTGAAACAAATCTGCTTAAGGAAATGGGCTGGGGTGCGACAAGTCTGGTAGAGGATTTGGAATTCACCATGCGCTGCACACAGTGCAACGTATATCCAAGATTTAATTACGATGCCAAGGTATATGATGAAAAGCCGTTGACATTCAAGGCCTCGTCAAGACAGCGTCTGCGCTGGATGCAAGGTCACTTCACTGTTGCTCGTCGTTATTTCTTCCCGTTGCTGTGGCAAAGTATCAAGCATAGAAGCCTGATTAAATTCGATATGGCTCTTTATGGTCTGAACGTGTATATCGTACTGCTCACCTTCTTGATGACAGTAGCGATGTGGATAGATATCGCCTTCTTTGGTGGACCTAATATCGAGAACATCTATGTACAGTTACCAGCTTGGACTGGTGTGATAGCTATTGGTCTGAATGTTGCTACTTTTGTGATCGCAATGATTTTGGAAAAGGTCACATTCAAAAAAGTATATCTGTACTTATTGCTGTTCCCGATCTATGCGATTTCGTGGTATCCGATTACGGTCTATGCGTTCTTTACACAGAACAATAAGCAATGGAGCCATACCCAGCATACGCGTGTCGTTCGCTTGGAAGAGGTTCAAAGTAAGCAAGGTTAATTGGACGGTGAAATAGGACTGAAGATCGGTGTCATTCATTTTTCATTAAAGGGTTGACACCACGATTGCACCGTGATAAGATATTCGAGTATGTTAATTGAAAAGATGGATTAACAAGTAGAAGGTCCGACTTCTCACCTGCCCGGTATTGCCGGCTGGTCATGATCCAATGATTTGTGAATTGAACTTTCATGATGAATTGAGTATCAGACAGGGATGTCGGCTGTGTAGTCGTCATCCCTTTTTTGTGCTTAAACACAATACAACAATAACAGGTTCTGGAGGTGGAGGGTTATTAGTAAGGAACATATGATCAATGATGAGATTCGGGTGAGAGAAGTACGTCTAGTTGGTGCGAATGGGGAACAAATCGGGATTACACCGACGCGTGAAGCTTTGCAAATGGCGATTGACGCAAACTTGGATCTCGTGAACGTGGCGCCTCAAGCGAAGCCGCCCGTGTGTCGGATTATGGATTACGGAAAATTCCGCTATGAGCAACAGAAGAAAGAAAAGGAAGCCCGTAAAAACCAGAAGATCGTTGACATCAAAGAGGTATGGTTCCGTTCCAACATCGAGGAACATGACTACCAAACCAAGTTTCGCAATGTGGTGAAGTTCCTGAATGAAGGGGACAAGGTGAAATGCTCCGTTCGTTTCCGCGGTCGTGAAATTACTCATGCTAATGTGGGTCAAAAAATTCTCGAACGTGTGAAATTGGAAGTTGCTGATCTTTGTACCGTGGAGCGCCAACCCAAGCTCGAAGGACGCAGCATGATTATGATATTGGCTCCAAAGAGTCAATGACAAATTAAGGAGGAAGTTCAATGCCTAAAATGAAAACACATAGCAGCCTTAAAGGCCGCTTCAAAATTACCGGTACTGGTAAAGTAATGCGTTACAAAGCTTACAAAAACCATTTGCTTTCCCACAAATCCAAACGTGCAAAACGCGTTCTGGGTACTAACCCTGAGATGGCACCTGGGGACGTTAAACGTCTGAAACAAGGTCTTGCTAACCTGAAATAGCACTAGCACTGCAATGAATGAAGTATAAACATTATTTGGGAGGTCTATTGATATGGCAAGAGTAAAGGGCGGATTCGTCGTTCGTCGTCGTCATAAAAAAGTATTGAAGCTTGCTAAAGGTTATTTTGGTTCCAAACACCGCATTTTTAAAACAGCTAACGAGCAGGTAATGAAATCGCTTGTTTACGCATACCGTGACCGTCGTCAGACGAAACGTAACTTCCGCAGACTGTGGATCGTGCGTATCAACGCAGCAGCTCGTTTGAACGGTTTGTCTTACAGCAAATTGATGCACGGCCTGAAATTGGCTGGTGTGGACATTAACCGCAAAATCTTGGCTGATCTTGCAGTCAATGATATTAATGCATTCAACTCTTTGGCAACTGTTGCTAAAGGCAAAATCAACGCTTAATTATTAATAATGAAGCGTGGAAACCGCGAAAGTGGTAAAAAGGTATCCCAAGCAGTACGCTGTGTAGGGATGCCTTTTTTTGTACATACTCAATGTTACGGTAAAGACTTCGTTTTCTCCAAAATACGAATAAATATGACGTGAGATGGAAGAATGTATGTTTTTTTTAACTTTGTAGCGCTTACATTGATGGAACTTTAAAAAAAATTGACCCAAGGTTATTAATTGTCTAGATTTTAGCCGATCATAATTGTATAATCTCTAAAGTAAGTCTTCTGTACGATCTGTCTCGTCAGTAAATGACATGCATGAGCATGTACATGTTCAAAGAAAAGAGACAGTCCAGGGATCTAACACTAAGGGGGAACAGTATCAGCATGAAGAAAATGTTCAGTATGTCTTTGGTTATGCTGCTGGCGATCTCGGTCATTCTCGCAGGCTGCGGTAACAAAAATCAAGGTGCGTCCAACGCAAATGGTGGAGACACAGGTGGTTCTGCCAAAACATCGAATGTCCAAATTGGCATGGTTACAGATGTGGGTGGAGTAAACGACAAATCGTTTAACCAATCTGCTTGGGAGGCACTACAAGCCACTGAGAAAGAATCAGGCGCTAAAGTTAAATACCTGCAAAGTAAATCCGATCAAGATTATATTCCTAACCTGAACCAATTTGTTAAGGGTGATTTTAACTTGACTTGGGGAATCGGTTTTAATCTGGCGAATGCGATTGGACAAGTAGCGAAAGACAACCCAAGCAAAAACTTGGCGATCATTGACAGTGTCGTGGATGCGCCTAACGTGAAATCGGTTGTTTTTGCTGAAAATGAAGGTTCCTTCTTGGTGGGGGTTGTAGCTGGTAAACTTACCAAAACAAACAAAATTGGTTTTGTGGGTGGACAAGACAGCCCGTTGATCAAACGTTTTGAAAAAGGATTCGAAGCAGGAATTAAAGCTGTAAATCCAAATGCAAAATTGGAAGTTAACTACACAGGTGCATTTGATAAGCCGGACCTGGGTAAAGCAGCAGCTGCGACGATCTATAACAGCGGTGCGGATATTATTTTCCATGCAGCTGGCGGATCTGGTACAGGTGTATTTAACGAAGCACTCGCACGTAAGCAACAAGGGCAGCAAGTATGGGTTATTGGCGTAGATAAAGACCAATCGCTTGAGTTTGGTGACGACGTAACATTGACTTCGATGGTAAAACGTGTAGATGAAGCTGTAAAACGCGTATCTAAAGAAGTGATTGACGGTAAATTTAAGGGCGGTGTCGAGACACTGGCTCTGAAGGATAATGGTATTGGTTTGGCAGACACATCAACGAAAAACGTACCTAAAGACGTGCTTGATCTTGTAGAACAATACAAGCAAAAAATTATTAAGGGCGAAATTACAGTTCCTTCGAAATAAGTTTGGCTTGAAGAACATATAGGTGGCGACAAGGCTGGTTCATAAGACTAGCCTTGTTCTTACGTCTGGAGTTATATGGATTATAACGGGCAAAATCAGCTCATTGGAGCACATACTATAAAGTGTATAAGGGTGATCTCATGGATGCAGCGACCCCCGTCGTTGAGTTAAAGCAAATTACAAAACGATTCCCCGGCATCGTTGCCAACGACTCCATCAGCATCAAGCTGCATAAGGGAGAAATTCATGCCCTTTTGGGTGAGAATGGCGCGGGTAAATCTACGCTTATGAATATTCTTTTCGGACTGTATCAGCCGGATGAAGGGACAATTGAAATCGGAGGTAAACCCGTACAGATTGATAGTCCAAATAAGGCGATTGATCTGGGGATTGGCATGGTGCATCAGCATTTTAAACTCGTACAGCCGTTTACCGTGACCGAAAATATTGTCCTGGGCTCGGAGCCACGTAAGGGTCTGAAAATCAATTATAAAAAGGCTGCCGCAGAAGTACAGCGGTTGTCTGAGCAGTACGGCCTTCAGGTAAATCCGAATGCCAAAATTGAGGATATATCTGTTGGTATGCAGCAACGTGTAGAAATTATTAAAACGCTCTATCGTGGTGCAGATATTCTGATTTTCGATGAGCCTACAGCTGTACTGACACCGCAGGAGATCACTGAGTTGCTGGACATTATGAAGCGCTTGGTCGCTGAAGGCAAATCAATAATTCTTATTACTCATAAACTTAAAGAAATTATGCAAATTGCAGATACGGTTACGATCATTCGCAGAGGTCAGGTTATTGATACGGTCAAGACGTCTGAAACAACCCCAAATGAGCTGGCTGAGAAAATGGTGGGCCGTCGTGTGTCCTTTAAAGTGGACAAGCAGCTTGCGCAACCAGGACAGACGGTACTGGAAATGAACAATGTAATTTCTAAAAACAAGGATGGCATTAATGTTCTAAATGAGTTGAACCTGCAGGTCAAGGCGGGCGAGATTTTGGGGATTGCCGGAGTAGATGGCAATGGACAGAGTGAGCTGATCGAAGCTTTGACAGGCTTACGCAAGGTGGATGGTGGGAGCATTCGTTTGCTCGGACAAGAGGTGGCCAATCAGCCACCACGCAAAATTTCAGAGGCAGGCGTTTCACATATACCGGAGGACCGTCATAAGCATGGGTTGGTGCTCGATTTTTCTATGAGTGAAAATATGGTGCTGGAGACGTATTACCAGGCGCCTTACAGTAAAAATGGCTTCTTGAACAAAGATGCTATAGAGAAACAGGCCAAAAGTCTTATCGAAAAGTTTGATGTAAGAACACCGGATATTCACACGAAGGCAAGAGCATTATCTGGTGGGAACCAGCAGAAGGCTATCATTGCGCGTGAAATTGATAAAAATCCAGACCTTCTCATTGCAGCACAGCCTACACGCGGTCTGGATGTCGGAGCTATTGAATTTGTCCAGAAACAACTGATTGCCCAACGGGACCAAGGCAAAGCTGTATTGCTCATATCTTTTGAACTGGACGAGATTATGAATGTATCCGACCGAATTGCTGTCATCTATGAGGGCAAGATTGTCGGGGAAGTGCTGCCAGAAGAAACGAATGACCAGGAACTGGGACTGATGATGGCAGGAAGTGCAGTGAAGAAAGGAGTAGAGAATGGCTAATCTATTGAAAATATTCACAAAAGACTCCTTTGTACTGGCGCTGGTCTCTATTATTTTGGGTCTCCTTCTGGGTGCTATTGTGATGCTGATTGGCGGGTATGACCCTATTGTGGCCTATTCTGCTTTGTTTAGCCGTGTATACGGAGATTCCTACAACTTTGGAGAGGCTATCCGTGAGATGACTCCGCTGATTTTAACGGGGTTGGCATTTGCTTTTGCGGCCCGCGCCGGTTTGTTTAATATCGGCGGCGAAGGTCAGTTTCTGGTAGGTATGACAGCTGCTTCGATTGTGGGCATTAAACTTCATGGGTTGCCAGCTATCATTCATGCACCGCTAGCTGTAATTGCAGGTGCAGTTTTCGGAGGTCTGTGGGCTGCGATTGCTGGCTATTTGAAGGCCAAAAGAGGTGTAAATGAAGTTATTACATGTATTATGATGAACTGGATCGGTCTGTATTTGGCTAATTTGGTGATCAATCAGTTCGCACTTATGGATGGCGAAAATCGTTCTGTGGATATTCAGCCTTCTGCTTCAATTTCCATCGAATGGCTGTCCCAGATGATGGGGAATGCTCGGGTACATTGGGGCACAGTTATTGCTGTGCTGGCAGCAGTCTTTTTCTACATTTTCATGTGGAAAACAAAGCAGGGCTATGAGCTTCGGGCTGTCGGATTTAATCAGGATGCATCCCGTTATGCAGGTATGAATGTAAATCGTAATATCATAAAAGCGATGTTTATTAGTGGGGTTTTTGCCGGATTGGCAGGCGCCTTTGAAGTGCTGGGAGTATTCCATTATCAATCTGTCATGGCAGGATCACCGGGAACGGGTTTTGATGGTATCGCTGTAGCTCTGATTGGGATGAATAACCCATTCGGTGTGCTGCTCGGTTCTGTTTTGTTCGGAACGCTTACGTATGGTTCTGCGGGGATGAGCTTTAGCGCAGATGTACCGCCCGAGATTATCCGGGTTGTCATTGGCTCGATTATTTTCTTCATTGCGGCCCAAGGTATTGTACGTTGGGTTGTGAAGCCGCTCTACTCCAAGCGGAAGAAAGAGAAGGTGTTGTAAAATGAGTTGGTTAACACTTGGTGAATTAATCCATACAACGCTCGTTTTTGCGACGGCGATTATTTTTGCGTCTCTCGGCGGAGTTTTTTCAGAAAAATCCGGTGTAACAAACCTCGGGTTGGAAGGACTTATGGTATTTGGAGCGTTTGCAGCGGGTGTTGGCGGATTTTATGCCGAGCAAGCTGGACTAGGAGGCACCTCTGCGGCTTGGGTAGGTGTGCTGTCAGCTGCCGTGTTCGGTATTTTGGTTTCGCTAATTCATGCTGTAGCCTCTATTACGTTTAAAGCCGATCAGGTTATAAGCGGTATAGTTATTAACTTTCTGGCAGCAGGTAGTACACTGTACATGGTTAAGCTTTTATTTGAGGGTGATGGTGACACCGGTCGGATTCAGGGTTTTAACGAAATATCCATCCCTTACCTTGTGGATATCCCAATTGCAGGAAAAGCCTTTTTCCAAGCTTACCCAACGACATATTTAGCCATTCTATTAGTTATTATTGGCTATTTTACTTTGTATAAAACACCGTTTGGCTTACGTTTGCGTTCCGTTGGGGAGCATCCAGGAGCGGCCGATACAGTGGGAATTAAAGTAAATCGTCTTCGTTATATTGGTGTTATGATCAGTGGGGCGTTGGCTGGGATTGGTGGAGCTACAATTACTCTGACTACAACCAACATGTTCTCTCACAATACAGTTTCGGGGCAGGGATATATTGCTATTGCCGCTATGATTTTCGGTAAATGGAATCCGCTCGGCGCTTTCGGCGCAGCAGTGTTTTTTGGTTTTTCACAAGCCATTCGCAACTATGTGCAGCTGTTCGCATGGTCGCAAAGTATTCCCCAGGAAATTATTTTTATGTTGCCGTATCTCCTGACGATTATTGTACTGGTGGCGGCTGTCGGACGTTCACGCGCTCCAGCCGCTTTGGGTCAACTTTATGATCCAAGCAAGCGTTAAAACTTATAGACAGCTAATGTGCATGTTTTGAAAAATGTACATTGGTGTGAGGATTTTGCAAAAATCCCATAAGCGACTTCCAGTGAACAAGATATAGACGAACTAAACCATTTCGATCTATATCTTGCACTTCGGAGCGACTGGAATCGAATTTCGCAAAATCCTGGTGTATAAAAATCTGGTATCTGCATGTGCAGGTACCAGATTTTTTTATATTGTGCAGGCATTTAAACATACGCTACTGGCATGAATGGAATAGACTGTGCTATGCAGATTGGACGGGACGCTCGGCCCCTGTCAGCTCCGGTCTATTTTGTGGTGGTAATGAGCTATCAAGGAGCCGTTCAATCTGTCCATCCGTTGAGAAAGAAGGAGGAAATACGATGAAACAGGCAGTAACCAGAAAGCAGGTGGAGAAGCTTGTCGGCAAAGTCATCTTTGCTACTCGTAAGGATGGTTCCCAGGTCAGCGGCAAGCTGATTCGCATTTCGGGTAACCGACTGGTTCTTCAACCAAACCGCAAGAAAAAGGTAAACACGAAGGCGATTATTCCTCTGGTGCTGTTTGACTTGCTTGCCATCGGCACAGCTCCATACATTGGTGCCTATGGTGGGGGATATGGAGGCTACGGTCCAGGTTATGGAGGACCAGGATATGGTCCGCAACCAGGCCCGTATACAGACGGGGGATACCCCGGAGTAGGATATCCGTATTACCCTAATTTATTTTAGTCATACAAAATTTTGAGCCCGAAAAAGATACTTTTTACAGTGACTTTTCGAGTTCATGGCATCGGCTCAGAGCTACGTATCGCAGTATTTGATATTGATGACGCAGATAAAAATGGATCCCCCTGATATTGTCTTCGTCCACCATAACTTTAGCCCGCTTGCAGCGACGTAGTCGTCCGTAGTGTTCGGCATGCTCCAGCAGTTTTTTTCCGTATCGCATACCTTGATGAGCCGAAGAGATTGCGATCAAATCAATGTATAATAGTTCGCCATGCAGCATAACATGAATGAAGCCAACAACCTGTGCATTATCCGGTCTGCAAGCTACAAAAGTGATGCCCCGGTTTAAGCGCCGGGGTAATTCTTTGCGTATTTGTTTCATTTCTTGGGCACTTAAATGCGATAGGGGGACAAGCTCTTGCTCGATTAGACGAAAGATGATGGTGTCATCTTGAGAGCTGCGTTTTCGAATCATAAACGGGCCTCCTTTTCTACCCTTTTAACAAGATAAGACGTGGCTTTGGAGGAGTGCACTGTCTCACCGTGTGGTCTTTTTTATAATATGCGGGTACCTCTTACAAGCGTGCGACTCTGAGGTGCTTCAGAAAAGAAACATAAATTTTTATGAAATATGGGTATTGACTATCCCAGATGAGAGACATATAATGTGTCTAAACATTTGAAAGAATGACATGAACTCAACGGCAATGAAGAGGACGAAGTGATTAGGGCTCTTTTGTTCAGAGAGTGAGGCATTAGCTGCAAGCTTCACCAAAATCCCTTTTTAACGAGCTCACCTTGGAGCTGTTTTCCTGAAAAGTATTTGGGCCCGATGATATTAACGGTGCGCTGAATCACCTATTAGGGAAAATCGTACGGTCTACGTTACAGACGCCAGATATGGAGATCCTTTGCGATTTCTGTACCTGCCAAGGTTCGATATTGCGAAATATCGGGCAAACACGGGTGGTACCACGGAAGCTACAGCCTTTCGTCCCTCAGTAACAGCAAGTCTGTTCTAGGGATGAAAGGTTTTTTTGTTTTTACAAATGTCAGATGTATGTAAATTTTGTAAAGGAGGATGACCAATGAGTGCACAAATTCCTGAAGTTAGGTCAACCAATGAATTACGTGAAAAGTGGATGAAGCCTGAAGTGATTACAGGTTCGGAAATTTTACTCCGTAGCCTGTTGCTGGAGGGAGTAGATTGTGTCTTCGGATATCCAGGTGGTGCAGTGCTTTATATCTATGATGCCATGTATGGCTTTAAGGATTTCAAGCATGTCCTCACTCGTCACGAGCAAGGAGCTATTCATGCGGCAGATGGTTATGCACGGGCGAGCGGTAAAGTGGGCGTATGTATCGCGACTTCCGGACCTGGAGCGACAAACCTGGTAACTGGTATTGCGACGGCTTTTATGGATTCGGTGCCGTTGGTGGTCATCACGGGTAACGTTATATCTTCCCTGATCGGTACGGATGCTTTCCAGGAAGCCGATATCACGGGAATTACAATGCCGATTACGAAGCACAGCTATCTGGTAAGAGATGTAGAGGATCTGCCGCGAATCATCCATGAGGCATTTCATATTGCCAACACAGGGCGGAAGGGACCGGTGCTGATTGATATTCCGAAGGATATTTCCGCAGCCCAGACGTTGTTCGTTCCACAAACGGGACCAGTGACCATGCGGGGTTATAACCCGAAAGTGCTGCCCAACAAAATTCAACTAGACAAGCTAACTCAAGCTATTTCCGAAGCAGAACGTCCATTCATTCTGGCAGGTGGAGGAGTTGTATACTCCGGTGGACATGAAGCACTTTACGAGTTTGTTCGTAAAACGGAAATTCCTATTACGACAACATTGCTCGGATTGGGTGGTTTCCCAAGTGGACATGAACTGTGGACGGGGATGCCGGGGATGCATGGAACATACACCTCCAATCAGGCGATTCAACAGTCAGATCTGTTGATCTGTATCGGAGCCCGCTTCGATGATCGGGTAACAGGCAAGTTGGATGGGTTTGCTCCTCAAGCTAAAATCGTCCACATTGATATCGACCCTGCTGAAATTGGAAAAAATGTTGCAGCAGATATTCCTATCGTGGGTGACGTGAAGGCAGTGCTGGAATTGCTGAATCAGGATGTGAAACGCGCGGATCGAGCTGATGCATGGAGAGCACAAATTCAGCATTGGAAGAATGAGAAACCTTATTCTTATAAGGATTCTGAAACGGTGCTTAAACCACAATGGGTTGTTGAGTTGTTGGATGAAACGACCAAGGGCGGCGCAATCGTAACGACGGACGTGGGACAGCATCAAATGTGGGCAGCGCAGTATTACAAATTCAATCAGCCACGCTCATGGGTCACCTCTGGTGGACTCGGTACGATGGGATTTGGTTTCCCTTCTGCAATCGGTGCTCAGATGGCCAATCCCGACAGATTAGTAATATCGATTAACGGGGACGGCGGTATGCAGATGTGTTCGCAGGAATTAGCCATCTGTGCAATCAATAACATTCCGGTTAAAATCGTTATTATCAACAACCAGGTGCTTGGAATGGTTCGCCAATGGCAGGAATTGATCTATGACAATCGGTATAGTCACATTGACCTGGCTGGAAGTCCGGATTTTGTGAAACTTGCCGAAGCATACGGTGTCAAAGGGCTGCGTGCTACGAATAAGGAAGAGGCACGTCGGGCTTGGCAGGAGGCGCTTGATACACCCGGACCGGTCGTTGTCGAGTTTGTAGTCAGCAAGGAAGAGAATGTATATCCGATGGTGACGCAAGGTTCGACAATTGATCAAATGCTGATGGGGGACGAGTAAAATGACAACAAAAAATACCATTGCTGTACTGGTAAATGATCAACCCGGCGTTTTGCAACGTGTGTCCGGCCTGTTCGGTCGCCGAGGCTTTAACATTGAGAGCATAACTGTGGGACAATCGGAAGAAGTTGGATTATCCCGTATGGTCATTGTGACTGTAGGGGATGAGAACAACCTGGAGCAGATTGAAAAGCAGCTTTACAAGCTGGTTGATGTGATCAAGGTCATTGATCTCAGTTCCAAGCCGATGGTAGCTCGGGAATTGGCGATGATAAAGGTAAAGGCAGAACCGCCTCAGCGGCCAGAGATCATGGGCGTGGTAGAAACATTCAGAGCAGCTGTAATTGATGTTGGAACGACGAGCTTGATCGTACAGGTCATTGGCGATACAGAAAAAATTGATGCCATGATCGAGTTGTTGAAGCCTTACGGTATTCGGGAGTTGACTCGAACCGGGGTTACAGCTATGATACGTGGCAATGCTTAATATGGAGCTTTAACGAATTACCGCTTATAGCGCATTACATCAATAAAGAACCGCCCGCATAAGAGCGGGGGCTCGAAGAGATTTTTAGATACTAATCACGAGGGAAGTCTCTTGGAGTACCCGCTCATTATGAAGGGTCCAATTAAAAGGAGGAAATTAACCATGGCAGTTACAACGTACTACGAAAAAGATGCAGAACTCAGCGTATTGAAAGGAAAGACAGTGGCCGTTATCGGTTACGGTAGCCAAGGACATGCTCAGGCACAAAACTTGCGTGACAGTGGTGTGAATGTTGTTATTGGTTTGCGTGAAGGCAAATCAGCTGATGTCGCAAGAAACGACGGTTTCGAAGTTCTGAACGTAGCTGATGCAACAAGCCGTGCAGATGTGGTTCAAATTTTGTTACCTGATGAAACTCAAGCTTCTGTGTACAAAAATGAAATTGAACCTAACCTGAAAAAAGGCGCAGCTCTTTTGTTCTCCCATGGTTTCAACGTTCATTTTGGACAAATCGTAGCTCCTAAAGATAGCGATGTATTGCTGGTTGCTCCAAAATCCCCAGGACATATGGTACGTCGTACCTATGTAGAAGGGTTTGGGGTACCGGGGTTGATCGCAATTGAGCAGGACGCAACGGGTCAAGCCAAAGAAATCGGTCTTGCTTACGCAAAAGGCATTGGCTGTACACGTGCGGGCGTAATTGAAACCTCCTTCCGTGAAGAAACGGAGACGGATCTGTTCGGTGAGCAGGCGGTATTGTGTGGCGGCGTGAGCGCACTTGTAAAAGCGGGCTTTGAAACATTGACTGAAGCAGGTTATGCTCCTGAGATGGCATACTTTGAATGCTTGCATGAGCTTAAGCTGATCGTTGACCTGATGTATGAAGGTGGATTGGCAACGATGCGTGATTCCATCAGTAATACAGCGGAATATGGCGATTATGTAACTGGACCACGCGTGGTAACGGAAGATACGAAGAAAGCCATGAAGGATGTATTGACTGACATTCAACAAGGTAAATTTGCTCGTGACTTCATCCTTGAAAATCAATCTGGACGTGCATTCCTGACGGCTACTCGTCGTAATGAAGCTAACCATCCGATTGAAGTGGTGGGCGGACAATTGCGTGAAATGATGCATTGGATCAAAAAGTAATAATCTTTTGTACTATGAACTCGACAACATGAATTATTTATAAATATTAATTACAATGCGGCCCTGCTTATTGCGTGAGCCGCATTGTAATTTAAGGGTCCTAATCCTGAGGAGGTGCGTTAGGTTGCGCAAAATATATATATTTGACACAACGTTGAGAGACGGAGAACAGTCACCTGGCGTGAACTTGAATACTCGTGAGAAAGTGGAGATCGCTCATCAGTTGGAGAAGCTGGGAATCGATCGTATGGAGGCTGGGTTCCCGGCTGCTTCTCCGGGTGATCTGGCGGCTGTTAATGCAGTAGCAAAAGCTGTAAAAAATTCGACGGTTATTGGCCTTTCACGTGCAAGGGAACAGGATATTGATGCGGTTCGCGAGGCACTCAAGGGAGCTCAGGACCCGTGTATCCATATCTTTTTGGCAACTTCACCTATTCACCGTCAGCATAAGCTGCGGATGGAGAAGGCACAGGTATTGGAAACCGCTCGTGCTGCCATACGCTATGGGTTGAAATATTTGCCTAAAGTGGAGTTTTCTTTGGAGGATGCAGGTCGTACAGAGCTTGATTTTGTGGTTGAAATGGTCACCATGGCTGTACAAGAAGGGGCTTCTGTCGTCAATATTCCAGATACGGTAGGTTACTTGACACCCTACGAGTATGGAAATATATTCAAACACATTAAGGAAAATGTGGTCGATGTGGAGAAGATTCAATTGAGTGCACATTGCCACAATGACCTGGGAATGGCTACCGCTAATACACTTGCTGCCATTCTGAACGGTGCGGATCAGATCGAGGGAACCATTAACGGTATCGGTGAACGCGCTGGGAACACGGCCATTGAGGAAATCGCCATGGCACTGGAGACGAGACAGGAATTTTTTCAGGCCAAAACGTCTCTGCAATTGTCTGAAATTGCGCGCACGAGCCGTTTGGTTAGCCGTTTGACGGGGATGGTAGTACCGGGCAACAAGGCGATTGTTGGAGCCAATGCTTTTGCGCACGAATCAGGTATTCATCAAGACGGTATGCTGAAAGAGAAAACGACCTATGAAATCATGACACCAGAAAGTATCGGTCTGAAAGAAAGCAAGCTGGTACTCGGTAAGCACTCAGGTCGTCATGCTTTCCGTGAGCGTTTGATAGAGTTGGGCTACGAATTGAACGAAGAAGATCTGAATCGCGCTTTTGGGCAGTTCAAGGATTTGGCTGATAAGAAGAAGGAAGTTTCGGACGATGATATTTTGGCATTGCTGGAAGAAAAATTGGCCGATGCACCTGAAGTTTTCAAGCTGGAAACCATCTTTGTTACCTATGGGAACAAGGCTACGCCTTCCGCACAAGTGCGTCTGGTTGACGATAAAGGTCAGGTTATCGAGACAGAAGCTGAAGGAAATGGTTCAGTCGATGCGATCTATAATGCGATTGACCAAGCCAGCAGCGAGAGCGTTGTACTTTCAGATTACTCCATCAAGTCTGTTACCCATGGTAAGGACGCTCTGGGTGAAGTTCATGTAGTACTGACGCAAAACGGACTGTCTGTACAGGGACGCGGGGTAAGCACCGATATTCTGGAAGCAAGTGCTCGGGCTTACGTGGATGCGCTGAATGGTTTGATCGACAAGCGTAAAAACTACAGTAATCGCGTAGATTATAAATCCTAATTTTATGCGGACTTAAGAGTTGGATATATACAGGATCGGGTGTTTCCGGTCCTGTTTTCTTTTTCTCTGATGAAAAAACAAGCTTATAGGCTGTGCCTATTGAATTGATAGATTCTATATCTTGGTCAAAGCCCTGCCATGTATGTTACAAAGAAGGTATGAAAAATACAGTTGTATAGCTGTATAACAAGAGGAGTGTACGTGATGGCAGACGTTAAAAAGATTGCGGTAATAGCGGGAGATGGAATTGGACCGGAAGTGGTCGCAGAGGCAGAAAAAATTTTGAAACGTACGGAAGAAGTGTTCGGCCTTTCATTTGAAACGGAGCATGCGCTGTTCGGCGGGATTGCGATTGATAAGAAGGGCACACCATTGCCAGAAGAAACACTGGCAGTATGTCAAACTGCAGATGCCGTTCTGCTGGGAGCGGTAGGAGGACCACAATGGGACAACAATCCAAAGGAACTTCGTCCTGAAACTGGACTGCTGGGCATTCGTAAAGAGCTCGGTCTGTTTTCGAATCTTCGTCCTGCTGTCGTCTTTGACTGTCTCAAGGACGCATCTACATTGAAACCGGAAGTGTTGGAAGGAACGGACCTGATCGTGGTGCGCGAACTGACGGGCGGCATTTATTTCGGCGAGAAGTTCAGACGAGAAAGTCCTCAAGGTGAGGAAGCAGTTGATACTTGTGCATATAATGTAACGGAAGTAGAGCGTATTGTGCGCCAATCTTTCGAAATTGCACAAAAACGTCGCAAAAAACTTGCATCGGTGGATAAGGCTAATGTACTGGAAACCTCCCGTTTATGGCGTGAAGTAGTTAACCGGGTTGCTGTAGACTACCCGGATGTCGAGTTGGAGCATGTATTGGTCGATAACTGTGCCATGCAATTGCTGCGTCGTCCATCTAGCTTTGACGTCATCGTGACGGAAAATATGTTTGGTGACATTCTCAGTGATGAAGCGGCTATGCTGACCGGATCCATCGGCATGCTCTCCTCCGCATCACTTGGACAAGGCAGCTTCGGCCTATACGAGCCGGTACATGGATCGGCGCCTGACATTGCAGGTCAAGGACTGGCGAATCCCATTGCAACGATTTTGTCCGTTGCTTTGATGTTCCGTCTCACCTTTGGGTACGAGAAGGCAGCTGATGCCATTGAGAAAGCGGTAGCTGAGGTACTGGATGCAGGGCACCGTACGGCGGATATTGCGGTGGATAAATCTCAAGCGATCTCGACAACTCAAATGGGCGATCTGATCGCAGCAGCTATTCGTTAAAAGCTCCATAAATGTACCCGTTCTGAAAAAAAAAGCTTCCTATTATATAGTAAGGTTATACAGTACAGCCTTTTCGGCAGATGTTTGGCACAGTAGCTCCTGAGCAATCAGGAGCTACTTGTATATTCGAAAGTTCAAAATGTGAATAAGTTGTGAATTTTTAAGCTAGTTTAAAATAATTATAAAAAAGTAATGGTTACAATATTGACTTTGATTTCAGCGAATGATAACATTTATCAAGTAAGTTGTTCATTACAATACAGATGATTGAGGAAAGCACATTCGGTGTTTTTCTTACATATTTTAAAGGAGGATTTCATATTATGGCAGAAAGATTGGTAGGAAGACCCGCCCCTGATTTTGCATTGGAAACAGTGACTGGAGACGGTCAAGAATTTGGTTCGGTAAAGCTCTCCGATTACCGTGGTAAGTGGCTCGTATTTTTCTTCTATCCACTGGATTTCACTTTTGTGTGCCCTACGGAAATTACAGCATTGAGCGATGCTGCTGACCAATTCAAAGAGCTGGATACTGAAATTCTGGGTATCAGTGTAGATTCCGTGCACAGCCACAAAGCATGGATTAACACAGCTAAAGAAAACAACGGTCTGGGCAAACTGAACTTCCCATTAGCTTCTGACATCACGAAAAAAACAGCAAGCGATTATGGCGTTCTGATCGAAGAAGAAGGCGTTGCATTGCGCGGCTTGTTCATCATTGATCCAGAAGGCGAATTGAAATATCAAGTGGTTAACCACAACGACGTAGGCCGCAGTGTGGAAGAAACTTTGCGTGTACTGCAAGCTTTGCAATCCGGTGGCTTGTGCCCAATGAACTGGAAACCAGGCGATCAAAATCTGTAATATAAGCTTCACAAGTTGAAATTAAACAAGCAAGCCCCCAACTAGCGGTTACTCTTCCGTTATTGGGGGCTTGCTTGCCTGCTCTGTGCAGCGGAAGATGTGAGGATAGCCTGTTTGAATGAGACAATACAGAGTGAAGTAACAAATAATTATGGAAATGTTGTTGTGTTCTGGAGGAATTTTGCCTGATGAAAGCGAATAAGGTATTGTAGAAGATAAACAAGGCAGAACAGGTTTTGTTCAGAGGAGGCTGAGCCCGGATGAGTTATTGCTGTGGAGCAAGCATGGTAGGAACCAAGGGAACGCTGAAGCATTACCGCACCCAAGTTCATAATGTTCCTTTGCTGTTTTGCCCGGTATGTCGTCGCATTGAAGTTCATTATAAAGTCGAAAATGAGTATGAAATTTTGGCTGAATATGCACATGGAGATGGGGCAACCGAGATTGATTTTCAGGATTATGTCATGGAAGACGATGATACGATATTTGAAAATTGTGTGAATCGTGAAAGTGAAGATGCGTTTGAAATTGTGAAGCGTCAAATTGACATATCCCTGGATTTATTGATGGTAGCCAAACAGATGAATGATGAAAAATGGCAGGGAGAGCTTAAGAGAAGACTGGCCGTTATGAGCCAAAGACGATCCCGGCTTCAACATAATAAGAGCGGCAGTTGACATCCTACACACCAAAGAAGCTCTCAATTCTGGAGAGCTTCTTTGGTGTGTAGGGCGCTTGTTCCTAACGTAATCTTTCATTTTGGTAATGTTGCGCAGATATTATGACGAAAGAAAACAGGATAAAAATGTGGATTCGACACTTTTTCCGATTGACTGCGATCCTTAATCTTGTCTATCATAAAATAAGACTCGAATTGGAAACAGATGGTCGGATTTCTGTGAAACTGTTTTCTACACCATTGAAGGGTAGTCGATAGATGCCTTTCTCTTCTTCAAGATTATTACGCGTCCGATACGGCCAGTTTGTCATTCCGAAACAAGGGGGAAGCCTGGCATGATCAGTGAATTCCAAGAAGCCTTGCTTGATACCGTGGGAGCTTGTCCTTCCACACAGATCGCCAATAACAAGTATGAAAATGTGCTGGAGAACCTGGATAGTGGTATCATGCTGTTTGACAGTGACGGGGTACTGACCTTTATTAACGTGCAAATGGCGAAATTGCTGGAGCTACCACGGAGTTCGCTAGCAGGTCGCAATTTGATGCAAATTTTGCATCATCCTGAGTTAAGTCGGTTTAAGAAGAAGAAAATCATGCGGATTTATAAAGAAACTATCTTTCATAGAAAGCGCTATCATGAGTTGATTGATGAGTATGGTCGGCATTGGTTGATAACAGTGACCTACGGTGATCAGATGGATGGCGATTTTTTGTTTAGCGTCAAGGATGTGTCGGATTATAAGCAGATTGAGCAGACGGCGTATCAAAACGATAAGCTGGCGATGCTGGGACGCATCTCTGCCTCTATCGCCCATGAAATCCGTAACCCGCTTACCGCAATCCGGGGCTTTATTCAATTGCTTCGACCGCATTTGGTGGAGTTGGGCAGGGATGAGTATGCTCGGATTATATTAACAGAGATTGATCGTGCGAACGACATTATTTATGAGTTCTTAAATTCGTCCAAGCCTTCGGCTCCGCAAAAAACGGCTGTATCTGTGATGGGGCTACTGAAAGAGGTAGTGATGCTGACAGAAAGCGAAGCATTGATGAAGGGTTGCCAGATTGCATTGGATGAAAATGATGAGCTCATGAAGGTTTCCATTGACGTGAAGCAGATTAAGCAGGTTATCCTCAATATGATTAAAAATGCGATGGATGCCATTGAAAGCATCGGTGGGGAACGAGAGGGCTGCATCGATATCCATACAGTGCTTGAGGGCAATTATGTTCACATTTGTATTGAAGATAACGGATTAGGTATGGATCACAATACATTGGCGCGTTTATTTGATCCTTTTTTTACAACAAAAGAAAGTGGAACCGGATTGGGACTGGCTGTGAGCTATCGAATTATCAAAAATCACGGAGGCTTCATACATGTAGACAGTAAACATGGAAGTGGCACACAATTTAAAATTACGCTTCCTGTAGTTTAATATGGGGAGGTTTTCGCAGAGGGGTCCTGTACATACTATTTCTTTTATGTTGTGCAGCGTTGGGGTATAGGTATCACCTTTTTGGAAAAGGTTGTCTGAAGCGCATAATCTGACAAGATGATGCGCTTTTTTGGTGCTGTAAGCTCGGTTATTTGCGTAAATGCGAAAATGAATTCACGAATTTAAGACAAAAAAATGATTCACCTTTCACAGATTAAATGCTATTATATACCAGAATACAACATTATTTTTGATACTATAGACTTAAACAACGGCTTCCAAAGCTGTCAAACGTCTTAGATGATCGGAATCTCCGATATGCAGGGGGCTGAAGAGGCTGAATGAGTATACGGCTGGAAGTAAAAAAAACGATAGGTATCGGCATTGCTTCGATAGTTTTGTTTGTCTTGGTTCAGTTATTTCACGTAACTTTGAATAAGATATACTCCCATAATGTTTTTTTCTTGTTATATCCGATTGTAGGATTTGCCTGTGCTGCGATTTGTTTTTCTATTTTTTATCAATCCTGGTCCGTTTTACTGGAACAGTTATCTTTGCAGAGGCTTCTTATTGCCCCGACGTTTTTGGTGGCTGGTCTGCTTTACCTTGTTCATATTGTTTCGTTTAGTTTCGTAAGCCTGACGGACTTTGCTTTGTCTCCGGGTATTTCGTTATGGCTGCTGTTTGTAAATCGTGCCTTTACCGCTGTCTTGCTCTTATGTGTTTGTTTCCTTCCGTTTAGCAAGACGAAGTCTGAATACAAAACAGTGGCTTTGTGGGCGGGGATAGGCTGCACTTTGCTGATTCTAGGAGTTATTAAGACATTTGGTGCAGGCTTACCGGATCTACGTATACGATACGAAATAGGCAACCTGGGCTGGACGTTAAATCTGGCTGTGATGTTACTGCTTGTACTCACTTTTATTTTCGGGGTGAGAAAATATCGGAAAGCCCGCCCGGCAGAGTTGGGCAGGTTGCTTATTATTCGTGGGATTGGGCTGTGTGTTGTGAGTCAGTTGTTCTATTTATTTGCTGAGCAAATGAGCGATATTAATCACCTTCTAGGACTTTTGACCAACGCGATAGCATTTTATAATATGTTGAGCGGGCTGGTTCGGTTGATGGTTCTGGTTCCTTATCGTGAAAAGCAGGCAGCAGAATCTGAGTTTAATCACATTGCTTATAATGATGATATAACAGGACTCCCCAATCGTCGTCGTCTTTCCCAACGCTTAGATAAAATATTGCGCAAATCATTAAAATCGGATGAGACAGTAGCGCTTTTAGTGCTAAATATTGATCGTTTCAAGGCGATTAATGATTCGCTTGGACATATGGCAGGGAATTATTTGCTGTATGCAGTAGGCGAACGCTTGGGGCATTTTAGCCATGAAGGGGAAGCTGTCTTTAGCATGGGCGGAGATGAATTTGCCTTTCTTCTAACGGGATACGAAGATACAGATGCTATGAGAAATCGTATTGATGATATGGTGAAGCTGTTCGATCAGCCTTTCGATATTGATGGAGAGTCTTATCATGTGACGGTGAGCGTTGGTATAGCTTTATACCCGCTGGATGCGAATCAGAGTGAACAGCTTATTCAGCAGGCGGATACGGCTGTCCATAGTGCCAAAGAGCAGGGAGTGAATTTTCAGCGGTATGCCAGCGCGATGCAGATGCGAGCGCATGAAAGACTCCAGCTGGAAAATGATCTACGGCGAGCGCTTGAAAATGAGGAATTTTCATTGGTGTATCAACCACGTGTCCACCTGCAAAGTGGTGAGCTCACGAGTTTGGAGGCACTGGTGCGCTGGAATCATCCTCATCGTGGGATGGTGATGCCGGGCGATTTTATTCCGGTGGCTGAAGAAAGTGGTTTAATTGTGCCCTTGGGGGAATGGGTGTTACGGGAGGCTTGTCTGCAAAATAAGCAGTGGCAGGAGCTCGGGTACCCAGCAATCCCAATTTCGGTCAATTTATCCATGCGCCAATTTCAGCAAAAAAAGCTGGTGGATGTAATTCGGGGCATTTTGACCTATACGGAACTTGAAGCACGCTATCTAGAGCTGGAGATTACCGAAAGTATGACCTTTGATAAGGATCGGGCCTTTGAACAGTTGAAAAAAATAAAGGCTATTGGTGTTGCAATCAGTATTGATGATTTTGGAACTGGCTATAGCTCATTGCATTATTTGAAGAATCTCCCGATTGATCGTCTAAAAATTGACCGTTCCTTTGTAAATGAGGTACTGGTCGACAGCAAAAATGCGGCAATTGTATCTACTATTGCCTCCATGGCTCACCATTTGAAGCTGAAGGTTACGGCTGAAGGGGTGGAAAATGAGGAGCAACTTCATTTTTTGCAGGCACAGGATTGTCATGAGGGTCAGGGATATTACTTTAGTCGCCCCATTCCGGCAGAAGTCTTTGAAAAATTGTTTTTACGTAAACCTATGAATTGGCTGGCTCAGGATAGTATGTAGTATGCTTGCATTTTGCTGAAAGGTAAGTTATACTAAATAACATCCTGATTCAGCTGGTTGACGATAGGTTAAGCGTGTCATACATAAGAATCGCGATGTTATAAAATGCGGGTGTAGTTCAATGGTAGAACTTCAGCCTTCCAAGCTGATAGCGTGGGTTCGATTCCCATCACCCGCTTACTGTTTTAAGAAGTTCGGAATCCTTGTGACGCAAGGGTTTTTGTTTTATTTGGAGCTAGATAAATACATTATAGCCGGGATGCCAACGGGGTATCACGGCTTTTTTGCGTTCTTACGAACTATTTTTACATTGCTGCACAAAATAAAATATAAAATATTTATCTTATATGCTATAAATAAACAGATAAAAAGAACTATTTACCAATTACTAAAAAATAAGTATAGTCGCATTGTTGGGATTTAACTAAAAAAAGGATGGTGTAGCTGCAATGAGGAAATTTTCTTTTCTGTTTTTAGCATTAACTTTGATGCTGTTTACTTTTCCAGCTAGTTCTACGTTCGCCGCTGCTGATTTTCCAAATACGTCGACGAATGGAATGACTGGTTTTGCCGGACAGGCTAAAAGTGAAAATGGAGCTACGAAGTCTGCCACAACGGGGGGAAAAGGTGGTCAGGTCATCTATATCAATAATCTAAACGATTTGAAAAACCAGTTAGGGGATTCAACCCCTAAAATTCTGGTAATCGAAAAAAATATTTCTGCCTCCTCTAAAACCGTGGTCAACATTGGTTCCAACAAATCACTCATTGGTTCTTACGCGCAAAACAAGCTGGTTAACATTCATTTGAAAACAACAAATAATTCGGGAAATGTGATCTTTCAAAATTTAACTTTTGAGCACAGTGCCAACATTAACGGTAACGATGACATCCAACTTTATCTCACGGCAGGTACAAATTATTGGATTGATCATGTTACATTTGCAGGTCACAATTATAATGCGAATGGCTCGGATTTGGACAAACTTTTGTACATAGGTCAATCGGCTGATTATGTAACCATTAGTAACTCCAAATTTGCCAATCACAAATATGGTCTCATTTTGGGATACCCTGATGATGGCAATAAAAATTATGATGGCATGCCCCATATCACGATCGCCAATAATTACTTTGAAAACTTGCTTGTACGTGGCCCAGGACTTATGAGATATGGATATTTCCATGTTAAAAATAATTATATTAATAATTTCCAGCTTGCTTACACCATTGCTACGAATGCAAGAATCTATTCTGAGTACAACTACTTTGGAAAAGGTAGTGAAAAGGGCGGTATTCTTGATGATAAAGCCAATGGCGAGTTTAAAGATGTGGGGAGTTTACCCGCCATCAACAACCAAAAATCGCGTGTAACCAACTGGAATCCAAGCAAAAACTATAGCTATCAGGTACAGACTCCTGAATATACTAAAGAGTTTGTAACGAAATATGCAGGTTCGTCCAATACAACTTTGGTATTCGGAAAATAACGCGGGTTATTTGCAAATGTGTTGTGATCTGCTATACTGACTGCAAGTAAGTATCCCATGAAAAGGAAGGTAACCATACGTCCGATGAAGTAAGCACACTGATTTTCCCACTTAACTGCACAGTTACTGGCAGGCGGCTGTAAGCTGCAACGGGAGAAGTGTGTCTGAAAATGAATGTAGGGACGTATGCGTTTATTCCGGAACGGGATTTGGTTTATTCGTTTGCGGTGTTATTTTTCATAAGCGTATGGTCTGAAACGATTCATAACAGTCATTCTATATTCCTTGTATGCAAGCCGCAGCCTTCTGCGGCTTTTTTTATTGCTTCCGGGATCAAAAAACCGGACTGGGAAAGGATGATCGTGGTATGAGAACAATTTTGCGTATTCGCAATGTAGTAAAGGATTGGAACGGGACATCTTTATTTGAGAATGTGTCGCTGGATGTGATGGAAGGAGAACGGCTTGCACTGTTTGGAAGAAATGGAGCAGGTAAAACGACGCTATTGCGAATATTGCTGGGAGATGAAGCACCAACCTCTGGTCAAGTAGAGCATGATTTGCCACTGGAAGAGCGGGGCTGGCTGAAGCAGCAGGATACGGTGGCTTGGTCTCGAACCGCACTGGAGGCCGCACAACAGGCCAGCCCTCGGCATTGGCGTCTCAAACAAGTGTTGGGACAGCTGGAAGCTGACCTAGCCGATGCTGGGAAGGATATGGAGCATCATCTGGAGCGTTACGGCGAGCTAATGGATGAATACGAACGCCTGCAAGGCTTTGCCTGGGAGTCTGAGGTGGAAAAGGCGCTCACTCGAATGGGAATGCCTGTCCAGATGTGGTCCATTGCTTATGGTGACCTGAGTGGCGGCCAGAAGACGAGAGTGCGATTGGCCGGACTCATGGTCAGGCAGCCGAAGCTGCTAGTGTTGGATGAGCCGACCAACCATTTGGATGCCGAAAGCTTGCTTTGGCTGGAGCAGTGGCTGTCTACGTATCCGGGAACGCTGCTGTTTGTATCGCATGACAGAGCCTTTTTGGATCGGGTGGCTACGAGTATAGTTGAGCTCACATCGACAGGTATTGGGCGCTATAAAGGCGGCTATAAGGTATATAAAGCGCAAAAGGAGCGGGAACTGCGAGAGCAGGAAGCTAGCTATCGAAAGCAGGAGTTGGCGAAACAGGCGCTGGAGGAAACGATTCGAAATTACAGGGAATGGTTTCATCAGGCGCATCGTGGCGCATCCAAGGTTGAGATGGCCGTTACGCAGAGCTTTTATAAGGCCAAGGCTAAAAAAAATATTTCCCGTTATCATGCGAAGGAGAAGGAACTGGAGCGACTGGAGGCCAATAGAGTAGAGCAACCGCGTGAGGCTGCGTCTTTGCACATGAAATTAAGTGACAGCGGGTTTCAGGCAAAATATTTGCTGCGTGCTGAGCAGGTTGACTTTAGCTACGACGACCGTATCATTGTGAAAAATCTAAATCTGATCGTTGCACGTGGAGACCGTCTGGCTGTTCGGGGGCCCAATGGAATTGGTAAAACCACGCTGCTTCGGTTATTAACAGGTCAACTGGAGCTGCAGACAGGAAAAATCACAGCCAACCCACAGTTGAACATCGGATATTTTTCACAGGAGTTGGAGCAGCTTCCGGAGGATCAAACGTTGCTGGACAGTCTGCTTGCGCTCCCGACGATGACCCAAACAGAAGCGAGAACGGTGTTAGGCTGCTTTCTTTTTGCGAAAGAGGACGTGTTTAAAAGGATCGGGACACTTAGTATGGGAGAAAAATGCAGGGTAGCTTTTCTTCGTCTGTACTTTAGTGGAGCCAATTTGCTGGTGCTGGATGAACCGACGAATTATTTTGACATTGAAACCCGTGAAATTGTAGAGGATTCTTTGCGTAACTATGATGGAGCACTGGTGCTCGTCTCACATGATCGGGAGCTGGTGAGGTGCACGGCAACTCGGTTACTCGATATGAAGCCAGGGGGCGGATATGAAATCTATGAGGGGACAGCCGACGAAAAGCAAGAAGATGAGCTAAGCCGTCAACGGGAGCCAGAAGACCAGGAGCGGCGTGAGGAACGTCTTCGATTACAATTGCGTCTTACAGAGTTGATGGGAATGACGGGCACGAATGACGAAAATGAGAAGTTGTTGAGCGAAATCAGGCGCATTCGTGCAAATCTGGAGCGGTTGGATGATCTCGATATCTAAAGAAATGAACGTATGCCCTGCTTGCCAAAGCGCGGTAGTTTGCATATAATAATGAACAATAGTTCGAATTTTTGAAAATGTCTTGATGGAGAAGAGTAGACAGTGTCCGATTGAACAGGGAGGAAGCGCCGTAGGATTGAGAGCGTTTCTGCAAATACTGGGCTGTTGAAGTTCGCTCCGGAGCAGTTCCTTGAACCTCAGGCGCCATGTGAATGGCGAATGTGCAAGTAGGGGATACCGGTTCACGACCGTTACAACGTGCAGAGCGAGACGATGATGCATAGCATGAACAATCACCTGTAACTAGTTGCCGTAAGGCAGAACGCCGGGTGAGCTGAGCTTATTGTCTAACGAGGGTGGTACCACGGTCTTTTCGTCCCTTACCGGGAGAAAAGACCTTTTTTTGTTGTCTGAAAAGCTGGATATGAAGAAAGGGGACTGAACAGGCGATGAGCGAAACCATCCAAATGAAGGAACATTTGCTGGCCTTGAAGGAAGAAGCACTGGAAGTATTGGAGAAGGTGGCAACACCCAAGGAGCTGGCTGATTTACGGGTCAAATATTCGGGGAAAAAGGGCGCACTGACTGAAATCTTGCGCGGTATGGGCAAGCTGAGCGCGGAAGAGCGTCCGGTTGTTGGACAGGTAGCCAATGAGGTGCGCGAGGCGATTGAAGAAGTCGTTAACCGTAAGCAGGACGAGTTCACGAAAGCAGAAACGAATGAGCGTCTGCAAGCGGAAAAGATCGACGTTACGCTGCCTGGACGCGCGTTGCCGCAAGGTGGACTGCACCCGCTCAACAAAGTGATTGAGCAAATCGAGGATATTTTTACAGGTATGGGCTATCGAGTGGCTGAAGGCCCACAGGCAGAGACGGATTATTATAACTTCGAAGCATTGAACCTGCCTAAAAATCACCCCGCACGGGATATGCAGGATTCATTTTACCTGACCGAGGATCTGTTGATGCGTACCCATACGTCACCGGTTCAGATTCGTGCGATGGAAGCGATGAAGGGCGAAACGCCTATTAAGGTTATCTGTCCGGGTACAGTTTTCCGACGTGATGATGACGATGCAACGCATTCTTTTCAATTCCACCAAATTGAAGGGCTTGTCATTGGAAAAGACATTCGTATGAGTGATTTGAAAGGAACCTTACTTCAATTTGCACGCGAAATGTTTGGAGAATCGACCGAAATCCGTTTGCGACCAAGCTTCTTTCCGTTCACAGAGCCGAGTGCTGAAGTAGACGTGACTTTTGTGAAGAAAAATGGCGAACGTGTATGGATCGAAATTTTGGGCTGTGGCATGGTCCATCCGAAAGTGCTGGAGATGGGCGGTTTTGATCCCGAGGTGTACAGCGGCTTTGCATTCGGTATGGGTGTAGAGCGGATTGCTATATTGAAATACGGTATCGACGATATTCGTCATTTTTATAACAGTGACCTGTCGTTCCTGAAACAGTTTGCGCGTCAATAAACAACTATATCAAGGGAAGTGAACCCATATGAAAGTATCATTCGAGTGGCTGTCCGAGTATGTATCGCTGGATCAGGTAAGCGCGGAGGAGCTAGCAGAGAAAATCACCCGTTCGGGTATAGAAATTGATGAGGTCGAGCAGCGCAATCAAGGGATTACTGGCGTTGTTGTCGGCTATGTTAAAAGCAAGGAAAAGCATCCAGATGCTGATAAGCTGAATGTATGTATTGTCGATGCAGGTCAGGAGGAAGATCTGCAAATCGTGTGTGGTGCCAAAAACGTGGATGCAGGTCAAAAGGTTCCTGTTGCAGTTGTAGGGGCAAAGTTGCCGGGAGATTTCCACATTAAAAAAGCCAAGCTACGCGGTGTTGTATCTATGGGCATGATCTGCTCGGCCAAAGAACTGGGGATGAATGACAAGCTGCTTCCAAAGGAATTGCAAGAAGGTATTTTGGTGCTGCCTGAGGATGCTGAAATTGGTATGCCAATTACGAAGCTGCTGGCGCTGGATGATCAGGTACTGGATTTTGATCTGACACCCAACCGTTCGGATTGCCTGAGCATGCACGGAGCAGCATATGAAGTGAGTGCGATTCTGGGACGTGACATTTCGCTGGCTGACCCGGCTAAGGATCTGGTGGAAATTAGCGATGCAGCAGCAGATCATCTGTCTGTGAAGGTAGATACTCCTGAACTGTGTACACACTATGCGGCCCGTTATATCACAGGTGTAAAAGTGGCTGCTTCCCCATTATGGATTCAAAACCGTCTGATGGCGGCAGGTGTTCGTCCGATCAACAACATCGTAGATATTACGAACTACGTCATGCTGGAATACGGTCAGCCGCTGCATGCTTTTGATGCGGATAAGCTGGAAAATGGAAATATTGAAGTTCGACTCGCTCGTGCCGGCGAAACATTGATTACACTTGACGATCAGGAGCGTAAGTTGGAGCCGCATATGCTGCTGATTACAGACGGTGTGAAACCAATTGCATTGGCAGGCGTGATGGGTGGAGCCAACTCCGAGGTTACGGATGCGACGGTCAGCATTGCGCTGGAATCTGCGAAGTTTGACGGCGGTACAGTTCGCAAAACATCCCGTCAACTTGGACTGCGTTCGGAAGCAAGTCTGCGTTTTGAAAAAGAGGTTGATCCAGGAGCTGTTGTGCCTGCTGTGAATCGTGCAGCTGCGCTGATTCAGCGTTATGCGGGAGGCGCTGTACACCAGGGCATCGTAGAATCTGCGTCTGCAAAAGCTGAAAACCGCATTATCAAGCTGTCGCTAGATAAAATAAACCGATATTTGGGAACCGAACTGTCTTTGCTTGAGGTGAAAACGATTTTCGGTAGACTTCATTTCGGATGTGGCGACGCAGAGCAAGGGGTACTGGAAGTTGAAGTACCTACACGCCGTGGAGATATTACCATTGACGTGGACTTAATCGAAGAGGTAGCTCGTCTGTATGGTTACGACAATATCCCGACCACGCCGATTGAAGGGCCGACAACTCCGGGAGCTTTGACAGCATCGCAATCATTGCGCCGCTCCCTGCGCAGATTGCTGGCTCATGGTGGTTGGCAGGAGACGATCAGTTACTCTTTTGTACATCCGCAAAGTACGGGGTTATTTAATGCCCTGACAGAAGGTAGCCATCCGGTACGTTTGGCTATGCCTATGAGCGAAGACCGTAGTGTTTTGCGTACGAGTATCATTCCACAGATGCTGGATACAGCAGTGTACAACATGAATCGCAAGCAAGACAATCTGGCGATTTTTGAGATGGGAACGGTATTTTATACAGAGGAACAAACATTAACCCGTCAGCCGCAGGAAATTCAAGTGCTTAGTCTACTGCTGACTGGGGTACGCCGTGAAAAACAATGGAATATTGGTGCTGAAAAGGTTGATTTCTTTGATATTAAAGGCGCGCTTGAAACGGTGTTTGACTATTTCGGGTTGAGTGCCAGCATTCGTTATGTGGCTGACCAACCGCAAAGCTACCATCCGGGCCGTTCCGCTTCGGTATGGCTGGATGTGAATGGGAACTCTCAACGGATCGGTACCATTGGGCAGATTCATCCGGAGCTTCAACAATCTTATGGGCTGAATGATACGTATGTAGCGGAAATTGCGTTGCAACAGGTCGTTGAACACGCAAACTCTCATAGTCAGTTCAGAGAGTTGGCTCGCTTCCCATCCGTGGAACGTGACATTGCCCTCGTGGTAAATAAAGACGTTGAGGCAGGTGAACTGCTTCGTGTTATTCACGCTGCAGGCGGAGAGCTATTGCAGGATGCGCGAGTGTTTGATGTATTTACAGGCAGTAAGCTTGGTGAAGATAAGAAGAGCGTAGCTATCTCTCTGACCTATCGTCATTGGGAACATACGTTGACGGATGAAGAGATCAATGCGGCGCATACTCCTGTCGTTACGTCTCTGGAACAAACTTTTGGAGCGGAATTGAGAAAGTAGCAGGAAATGCGGGAAGCCGTATCGAATCTTAGTGACAGAGGTTCGATACGGCTTTTTGGCCTATCATCATAGAAGCTCTCTTACTCTGATATTTACCCGCTGCGGGGAAGCCGGACTAATAAGGTTGAACGCTTCACGGAAGGCGGGTTACCATAGTACCGGACACACCTTAGAATCAACATACAGTAGTATTGAAGGAGGGCATAATTGTGACTACACCAGATCGTACTCGCGTCACTGTAGAGATCTACGGTACTTCTTATAAACTCGTCGGCAGCAATACCGATTATATGAAGCAGGTTGCTAATTACGTGGATGAGCGTATGCACAGCATTTCTCAAGCTCATTCGCGTCTGGATATGCCCCGAATTGCCGTGCTGGCTGCGGTTCATATGGCAGAAGAAGCTGTACAAATCCAGGAAATTCAGAGTCATATGAACCGCTTAGCAGCGGAACGAGCAGAGCTCCGGGGAGATCTGGCGCAACTCCAGACGGCTCTAGGGGAACAGCAGCAAAAAAATACAGATATGCATCAATCTCTTATTCAACTAAAGGAAGAAAAGGAAGCAACGCAGAAGAAGCTGATGGAAACCGAATCTGTATCAGCCAAGGAGATTGCCCAATTGAAGGCAAAGCTGGAACAGCATGAGAAAAAAGCGGCTGAACTTGAAAATGGACAAAAACAAGCTAAACGTGAATTGGAGGAGTCTCGTCAAGAAGCTTCTCGCAAGCTGAAAGAGCAGCAGGAGGCGGCCAATGCCCGTATCCGGCAGATAGAAGAGCAGATGAAGAAGGAAGTATCCGAAGCGGCTAAACAGGCTGAAGCCAAGCTGTCAACTGCAGAGAAGACACATCAGGAGCAAAAGCGTACAGAACTGGACAAGCTGCGATCTGCTTTGCAGCAAGAGCATAGTAAGAAGGTAAGCGAATGGCAGACCAAGTGCTCCGAGCTGAATGAGCAGCTGGAGCAGGAACGTAAACAGGCTGAATTGGCGTTGAATGAAGAAAAGCTACAGCATCAGGAAGCGCAGAAACAAGCTGATGAAGCTGCACTGGAGCAGGAGATTCGGGTCGAGGAGCTTCAGGAACAATTAGAACAAGTACAGGCAGGCAGTACAGAGCTTTCTTCTCGTCTGGGAGAGGCTCAAGAGCAAGCAAGAGTACTGAAGCAACAACAGTCCGAGCTGGAGTCTGTGCTGGAAACACAGCGACAGGTTGCGATAGAGCGAGAGCAGGCAGATACGCTTGCACGTGAAGAACTGCAAAGCCGATATGATCAATTAGAAGCTGAAGCCAAGGCTGCGCAGCAGCGGACGGCTAAGCTGGAGGAAGAACAGCGGCGGATGCAGAAGCTGCTGGAGCAAGCTCACGTATCTTCTCGCAAGCTGCAAAGTGAGCTGGCAACGCTAGCTGAAAGCGAGAAGTCATGGAAGAAACTTGCAGAAGAACGCCAGTTGGCAGTTGATGAGCTGGAGCTCTCCCTGCTGGAAGCACGTGAACAGAAGGAAGCAATACAGGAGCAATTACAGCACGCAGCGGCTGAGCTCGAAGCTATTAATGATAAATTTGCTTCACAACAGCAACGGCTAGTTCAACTCGAAGCGAGAATCAAGGAGCTTTCACCTGAGCTGATTCGTGTTCAGGATGAGCTTGAGAAAGCCAAAGTCCGAGAGCAAGAGGGAGCTAAGGCGTATCAATCGCTTCAGGAGCAATATGGAAGCATGAAGAGCCGAGCTGGACAGCTGGAGCAAAATATCAAGCAGCTTCAACAGGAAGATCACGAGCGGCGGAGTAAGCTGGAACGTGCTGAGGAAGAATCTCTGGAGTGGCAACTTAAATACGATCAGTTGAAGGCAGAAGCGGAACGTCTGGAAGCTGAAGATGCTGCCCGTAAGGAAGAATTTGCATCTTGGGAACGTGAAATAGCGGTAACAGTTGAACAAAAGGAACAGCTTCAGGAGGAGACTCGTTTGGCGGTTGAAGCTGCCAAAACGGCGAAAGCTGAGCAGCAGTCCATAGAGCAGGAACGAATGGCCTTGCAGTCTGAATTGGACGAAGTGGGTCAAAAATATGAAATGGCGGCCCATCAGCTTCGTTTGTTACAAGTACAACAGGACGTAGATCGGGAAAATACGGAGAAGATTTCTACAGAATTACGTCAATTACAGGAAGAATACACTAAGCTTCAAACGGAGTACAATGAATGGATTGAACTTATCGAACAGGATCAGTAGATACGGATTATAAATGTATGGCAATCCCCGGCTGCTCATCGCCGGGGATTGTTTACTTATTGTATCCACTCAGAAGTGTTTATGACAAAAAGCTGTCCTTTGGCAGACGAAATCTGCTTCGGGACAGCTTTGCCGGGAGGGTCTACTGAAATTATTTCCCGTCTTTGCGACCGGCTTCAAACGGTGTCGATACCGGAATGAACAGGTCGATAATCCCGATAACCAATGCAGCGAGCAGTGCGCCCAGAACAGAAACACTGACATTGGTCACCACATACTGAGCGATCCAGATAACCAGAGCGCTCACTAGAAAACCTACGATACCGCGTCCAAATGGAGAAACGCGTCGGCCGAACACTGCCTCGATGATGTAACCAACCAAGGCAATGACAATGGCAAGAATCAGCGCGCTCCAAAAGCCGCCTACACTAAATCCGGGAACGATCCAGCTTACGACCATCAGCACCAGAGCGGCAACGATGAAACGTACAATGTGCCCGAGAATGCTCACGGAATAACCTCCTTTGTTTTTTGAATTTACAGGGTTAGACAAAGGTTAGTGTGTGGCATGAAGAGCTTTCTTATGTGTAAAACAGAGTTGGCAAATAGCGTAAGTTTGCTGCTTTCGGTATAATATAGATATAAGTGAAAGGAGTAGTGAAGTTGGACTCTAAAATTTTCAAAACCCTTGAATATCAAAAAATTCTAAATAAACTAAGTCACTATGCCCAAACGGCAACGGGACAACAGACAGCCCTTCGACTACAGCCCAGCGATGATTTGGAGCATATCAAGAAAATGCTGAAAGGCACGGATGAGGCTTATGCTGCTGATCGCCTCAAAGGAGTGCCTTCATTTAACGGAGTAGTAGATATCACTCCGGCGGTGAAGCGTGCCCGTATTGGTGGAACGTTAAGCCCGCAGGAGTTGCTTGGCATTCGGACAACAGTTCAGGCCGCACGCCGTATACAGGTATACGTGACAAGTTTGCATGAGGAAAATCCTGTCGAAACATTGCTGTATTGGAGTGAGCAGCTTTCGGAGCAGAGAGGTTTGGAAAACTCCATTAAAGGCTGTATTGACGAGAATGCAGAGGTGCTGGATTCTGCCAGCACAGAGCTTTCTCAAATCCGTCGGGAGCTGCGCTCGGGAGAAGTGCGTATTCGTGAAAAGCTGGATTCCATGATTCGTTCCTCAACTGTCTCCAAAATGCTTCAAGATCAGTTGATTACGATTCGCGGAGATCGGTTTGTGATCCCGGTTAAGGCCGAATACCGTTCTTATTTTGGCGGAATTGTTCATGATCAATCCGGGTCTGGTGCAACATTGTTTATCGAGCCTGAATCCATCGTAGCCATGAACAATAAGCTGAGGGAAACAAGGCTGAGAGAAGAGCGTGAAATTGAAGTCATTTTACAAAAGCTGACCGCACTCGTCGCAGAACAAGCAGATATGTTGCTGTATGATGTGGACATTTTGGGCAATCTTGATTTTATTTTTGCAAAAGCGCGTCTCGCCCGTGAAATGAAGGCAACCTTACCTTTAATGAATGACCGCGGATATTTAAAGCTGAAAAAGGGCAGACATCCTCTAATTCCGTTGGAGCAGGTTGTTCCCATTGATGTGGAGTTAGGCAATTCATACACCTCTATTATCGTTACCGGACCGAACACAGGGGGGAAAACCGTTACCCTGAAAACCATTGGCCTACTTAGCTTGATGGCGATGTCTGGACTGTTTGTACCTGTTGAGGATGAAAGCCAGCTGTGTGTATTTGATGCAATCTATGCCGATATTGGTGACGAGCAGAGCATTGAGCAAAACTTGAGTACATTTTCCAGTCACATGACCAATATCATTAGCATCCTGAAAAATATGACGCCAAAAAGTCTTGTATTGCTTGACGAAGTGGGGGCAGGAACGGACCCCGCAGAAGGTTCGGCTCTGGCTGTATCTATTTTGGAGCATATACATGCCATGGATTGCCGCATGGTTGCGACGACTCACTATAGTGAATTGAAGGCGTATGCCTATGAGCGCAAAGGAATTATTAATGCAAGCATGGAGTTTGATGTCGCTACATTAAGCCCGACTTACCGCCTTCTGGTCGGTGTACCCGGACGAAGTAATGCATTTGCCATTGCCGAGCGATTGGGATTGCCAGGGCGTATTTTAGACTATGCCCGTGGTGAGGTAACGGAAGAAGACCAGCGCGTTGAGCACATGATCGCGTCACTGGAGCAGAACCGTTTGACAGCTGAGCAAGAACGGGAAAAAGCGGAGCAGCTACGTAAGGAAATGGAAGCATTGCGTAGCCGTCATCAGATGGAGCTGGATAAGCTGGAGTCCCAACGGGACCGTATGCTGGAAAAAGCTGAGGACGAAGCAAGGGTTCTCGTGGATAAGGCTCGTAGTGAAGCAGAGAAAATCATTACTGATTTGCGTAAATTGGCTCAGGAAGAAGGGGCCTCGGTTAAGGAGCATAAGCTGATTGCAGCTCGCAGAGAACTGGATGAGGCTGAACCGAAACAACGCAAAAAAAGTACCGTCAAACGCCCGGCTGCTACGCGTACTCGTTCTATCATGGCTGGCGATGAAGTATCCGTCCACAGTCTAAATAAAAAAGGCCACGTGGTTGAACTGTCCGGTACCAAGGAAGCTGTGATTCAACTGGGAATCATGAAGATGAAGGTCAGTCTGGATGATCTGGAACTACTGCAACCTGCACAAACAACGACTCCAAGAGTTCAAAAACCAGTGACTGGCGTTAAGCGGACACGGGATGATAACGTACGAAGTGAACTTGATCTTCGGGGGGCGAACGTGGAGGAAGCCTTGATGGAAGTGGACCGCTTCATGGATGAAGCGTTTCTGGCCAATCTGGGTCAGGTACACATTATTCATGGTAAAGGTACGGGTGTCCTGAGAACCGGTATTCAGGAGTACCTCCGCAAGCATAAGCATGTGAAAAGCTACCGTATCGGTAATTACAATGAAGGCGGCACAGGCGTAACAGTTGCTGAATTGGAATAGCTAGGGGTTGCCGGCTTTGCCCGGGAACGCTTGGTAGAACGGGAGGGACGAAGTGAAGATGGCGATTGATGAATTGCTGTCACATCCGTTGGGGATGATGCTGGGTTATTTCTCGGTGGCGGTGCTGGAGCTAATTGTATTTTTGTCGTGTTTTGAGCTGGTAACCCGCTATAAATGCTGGGAAGAGATCAAGCGCGGCAATGTTTCGGTAGCCATGGCTACGGGAGGGAAAATGTTCGGTATTTGCAACGTACTCCGCTTTGCAATGGAAGCCAAATCCAGTGTGTATGATACGATGATTTGGTCGTTCGTTGGCTTTTTACTGCTTCTTGCGGCGTACTTTCTTTTTGAGTTTCTGACACCGGTATTTTCTATCGATCAACAGATTAAAGAGGATAATCGTGCTGTCGGCTTGTTCTCCATGATTATTTCCATATCTTTATCTTATGTGATCGGTGCCAGTGTAACTTAACACATCTTGTATACTAGAGCTTGGTATACGCTTGGAACGGAAGGATGATAAAGCTTGGAAATGACTATTTGTCCATGGTGTAACATGGAAATTATTTGGGATGAAGAATTAGGACCTGAGGAAGAATGTCCTTATTGCCATAATGATCTGAAAGGGTACTCTGACATCACCGATGATGAAGATGAGTCTGTTTCTCCACCTGTTCATAGACATGCCGGTGAGCATGGACATGAAGAGACGAAACATGATCATGTGGCTTCTGTAACCCCGGCGCCCCACTCTCATGGAAAAGAAGACCTGAAGGGTTATCGGACATTGAGTATTCAGCTCGGTGATGATGAGGAGCAGGATATTTTATATGAGGCAGAGGATGAAATCGTAGTTGAAAAACCGGTTGATGCACCGTTGTTGCAGGATAATGAGCTTCATAAGTTGCCTGTGCTGCATACTTTGCAAAAATTTGAAGAAAGCGGTGCGGATCTGATGGCTTATGAACAAGGCGCTGAACAAATACTCGACAGACAAGATGAGGTTCTTGAATGTTCTCAATGTGGGGAGTACATGCTGCATGCAGGTTCGCAAACCGTAACCAGAGAAGGTTTTGAACCGTCGATGTCTCCAGCGCTTGGCAAGCCCGTTCTGGATTTGCCGTTCGTCTTGAATGTTTATGTGTGCCCTAGCTGCTTCCATGTCCAGCAGACACTGTCAGAGAATGACCGACTGCGGATGCTGGAGAAGCTCAGCGGTATTTCCAACAATTAAATAGCAATTCCCCGGATAGGTCCAAGCTCAATACGGGCATCTTAAATCGAAGAAATCTTTGAACAAGCTGGCTTGAAATAAGCTGATTGGTGATTTTTCGGTTAGGGGGAACTGCATTGAAATCAAACCTGAACGGACAATCCATTCTGCTATTAAGCTTGAATGGATTGTTTGTGTTTGCAGCAGCATTGTCAGGCACATTTCTTAACGTGTATTTGTGGAAAAGCAGGCAGGATTACGCGATGATCGGCTGGTTTAATGTCAGTCAACAAATTGCACTGGGAATTATGGTCTGGGTGGCTGGAAAGTGGGTCAAGGAACATAACAAAATGAATGCCCTACGCGTGGGGACCGCATTATCAGGCCTATTTTATCTGATCGTGTTATATACGGGACCGCAGGCTGTGAACTACATATGGCCGCTCGGGATGCTGCTGGGTGCAGCATTAGGTTTATTCTGGCTGGCGTTTAATGTGATTTTTTTCGAAGTCACGGATCAGGCAAGCCGTGATCATTTTAACGGATGGGTGGGTCTGCTGGGCTCGTTTTCTGGTATAGTGGGTCCTTGGCTGTCCGGTTGGATTATTGCCCGTATGGAGGATGACGCAGGTTATCGCGTGATATTCAGTATTTCCTTGGCCTTTTATGTCGTAGGAGTGGTGCTTAGTTTCTTTCTTCGCAAACGTAAGCCGACAGGAAATTACAATTGGAAAGAGCCCAAGCAACGATTGTCACAAAAAGGGAGTATGTGGCGTCCGTTGTCGTTATCGCTTATTGCCCAGGGCATCCGTGAAGGGGTGTTTGCCTTCCTGATTACGCTGCTCGTATATGTAGCTACCCAACAGGAATGGAAGCTGGCACAGTTTTCACTTATCACCTCGGCGGTATCATTTTTCAGCTTTTGGGCTGTCGGAAAATGGCTCAAGCCACACTATCGTTCGGCGGGTATGCTGTTGGGTGCCGTGTTGTTGGTGATCGCGCTATTACCGTTATTGTGGCGTATGGAGTATAGCACACTACTGATTATGGGGATCGGCACCGCTTTATTTATGCCTTTATATTTAATTCCCATGATTTCTGCGAGCTTTGATTTAATGGGTACGAGTAAAGGAGATGCCAATCAGAGAGTGGAACTGGTTGTGTTGCGCGAACTATGCTTAATGGTAGGCCGATTGACCGGAACACTCATTTTCTTGGGTGTCCTAAGTATCAGCAAGGCTCCTACGGCGATGATCTGGTTGTTGATTGGCCTTGCATTGATGCCAGTGCTCGGATGGTTTTTTATGCGAAGTGTGCTGAAAATGGAACAAAAGACGAAGCAGAGCAAATCTCATTCCCATGCACAACGCTGGCACAAGCAAACCGAATAGTTTGAAAATACATTAAAAAAAGCCTCCAGACCCAATTAGTAGGGGAAAGAGGTTCTTTTTGTATTCATATGTTAAACCATCGGTTCCGTTGTTTCAGGCGAGGGCTTGGTAGTACGGTTTAGAGAATAAAGCTCCATTTCAGGTCGGTGTGTGCCCGTCAGTTCATCAGCCAATAGCTGTGCGGCCATCATACTCGTAACCGTCCCATTTCCCCCGTAACCCTCCAAAAAATAGCAGTTTGGAAAACGTGGATGTGGACCAATATACGGCAAGCCGTCGTGAGAGGAGCCGAATACAGCCGCCCAAGCATAGTCGATCTGAAATGGAACACCGGGAAAATGCTCCTGTAGTGTTTGCAATAGCTTTTGCTGTTGGTGTAGCAGCCTGATTTCACGTTGATTGGCGTCCAGTACAGGTTCATCCAAACCACCAATAATGATGCGTCCTTCCGGTGTTGAGCGTATGTACAGATAAGGACGAGCAGTTTCCCAGATCAGACACTGCTCATGCCACAAGGGAACATCTCCGATTGGATTGGTGGCGATAGCATAAGAGCTTTCCAGAACGGCTCCGCGATCTGTTTTAATCTCCTGTGTTTCATAACCTGTTGCAAAAATGATTTTTTTCGCTCGGATAATTCCACCGCTGGTATGACAAACAACTTCATTTTCGTTGAATTCAAAATGCTTGGCTTCCGTATGCTCATATAAGCGTACACCGAGACGGCTGGCGGATTGCAACAGTCCTTGAGCAAACAAAAATGGATTAACCTCAGCATCTTCGTGTGTGTACAAGGCTGCTGGTTTTCGAAAAGGAAATCGGGCTGCAATCTGTTGCTCATCCCAGTATTCGACGGGAAATCCAAACCGGGTTAGCTGTTTGTACTCTTCCTGAAGCGTCTGCACATCCTCCGATGTACTTGCATAGTACAGGCTACTGCGGCGTATAAAGAATGGATCAATTTCCAGCGTGGTAGACAGTTTTTCCAACTGATCCAGAGCATCTTTGCACATACGGTAAAACAGTACACCGTTCGTTTCACCAAACGTATTGATGAAGGAGGTTAAGGTCTTATCATTGCTATATTGCAGCAGTCCGGTATTGGCCGAAGAACTTCCATGTACCAGCTTGCGTTTATCAATAACCACGGTGTCTATCTGTCGTTCTCCCAATAGCCGGGAGCAGATGGACCCACCCATCCCGCCTCCGATGATCAGTACATCACAATTTAAATCCTCTGCCAAAGGCGGAAAATCCGATGTTTGCTCCAAGGTACTCGGCCAATACGTATTCCCGCTAATCAATTCCATATAAACAGCACTCCTTATAGGCAATATGTAGTATCTCTTATGTGTACATAGTATTTCGCCAAACGGACAAGATAACCAGCGTGCAACAAAACATTTAAGGAGGCACAGAGACTATGCAATCTACCAACATGCAACCCTTGACAGGCAAAGAGCTGGAGTACATCGTGGACTCCATTTCCAATGAAGAACTGCTGCTCAAGCAATGTACGGCGACAGCAGCATCCATTCAGCATCCAGCCATTCAGCAAGCTTGTCTGCAATTCGCGAGAACTCATGAGAACCACCTGAACCTGCTTTCCAATGCACTTCAACAGCACCAGCAGCTTGCTCCTATGCAACCGCAGCAGTAATTATGGATTAACCAATAAAGGAGGTAATATCACGATGTTTTCACAGAACAATACGTCATTTATGCCCGAAGAAGATTTGCTCTATACCATTCTTGCCGATATGAAACGCACGGTGGGAGAGTATACAACAGCGACAACGGAATCCAATTGTCCGTCTGTGCGTCAGATGTTCACCGACCTTACGAACGATACGCTGCGCCTACAAGGCGATTTGTATCGTCTGATGAGTCAGAACAATATGTACTCCACTTCGTCAAAAGCACTGCGCATCGATTTGGACAAACAGATTCAAGAAGCTCGCAAGACCCAACACGAATGCCAACAGTTCATTCAGCAAAAGTCGTCATCAGCGGGGGGATATGGTCAACCTATGCATCAGCAAGGGCAGCCTACTCACCAAAATAACCCTTACTATATGTAAACGGGATATTCCGTTTTTGAAGCAATTTCCCATAACAGCCGTCCGTCTGCCGGGTTTACCGGGGCGGACGGTTTTTCTTTGCAGGTTTAAAGTGCGTATTGTATGATGTATAGTAATCTCTTTCGATGGAGGCCTTATGTAGAATGACAGAGCTAAATGGTTTGAAATTAAAAGTGCTGGAATTGTTAAAAGAAGATGCAAGAAGAACACCGACTTTGTTGGCTACTTTACTGGGGGTTGATGAGCAGGATGTACGCACCTCAATTAAAGAGCTCGAAGACCAACATGTAATCGTTAAGTACGCCGCCGTAGTCAATTGGGATAAAGTCGACGACGAAAAGGTTACTGCTTTGATTGAAGTACAGATTACACCCGAGCGTGGAAGAGGATTTGAAGGTATTGCAGAACGGATTTATTTGTATCCGCAAGTTAAATCGGTTTATCTCATGTCTGGAGCATACGACTTGCTGGTAGAAGTTGAAGGCCGCAACCTCCGTGAGGTCGCTAATTTTGTGTCGGAGAAACTGTCTCCTATTGACTCGGTCTTGTCCACCAAGACTAATTTTACGCTTAAAAAATACAAGCAGGACGGAATTATCTTTGAGGATCATCAGGAAGATAATCGTCTGGTGATTTCGCCGTAAAGGAAGATCATGATGAATCTCAAAACAGAAACATTTACCGACAGTAACAAAGCCATGAGTTCCTATTTGTCCCCGTTGGTGCGCGAAATTCCATCTTCGGGCATTCGTAAGTTTTTTGACTTGGTGGGTGGCAACAAGGATATTATTACCCTTGGTGTAGGCGAACCGGATTTTACAACCCCTTGGCATATGCGGGAAGCCTGTGTCTATTCATTAGAGCGAGGTTTTACCAGCTACACGTCTAATGCGGGAACGCCAGAACTGCGTGAAGCGATTAGTGATTATCTGAATGAGCAATTTGAAGTTAATTATGATCCTAAAAATGAGATTATCGTGACCGTTGGGGGAAGCGAGGCGATTGATCTTGCCTTGCGTGCGTTAATTGTACCTGGCGACGAAATTCTCGTGCCCGAGCCGTGCTACATTTCATATTCTCCAATCACTTCAATTGGAGGCGGGATTCCGGTAGGTATTGAAACATTTGCTAAGGATGAATTTAAGCTGACGGCTGAGGCGTTGGAGGCAAAAATTACACCTAAATCCAAGGTGCTGATTTTATGCTATCCGAGTAATCCAACTGGGGCTACGATGACTTATGAAGATTGGCTTCCGATTGCCGAAGTCGTGGAAAAGCATGATTTGATCGTCATTTCTGATGAAATTTATGCTGAATTGAATTATGGAGAGAAGCATGTTAGTTTTGCCGCTATGCCTGGTATGATGGATCGTACGATTCTCGTCAGTGGTTTCTCCAAAGCCTTCGCCATGACAGGCTGGCGTATTGGATATACATGCGGACATCCAGATCTGATTGCGGCTATGCTCAAAATCCATCAGTACACCGTAATGTGTGCGCCTTCTATGGGGCAAGTTGCGGCACTGGAAGGCTTGCGGAATGGTTTGGGTGAGAAAGATCGTATGGTAGAAGCCTATAATCAGCGTCGCCGTCTGATGGTTGAAGGGTTCCGGGAAATCGGCCTGGAGTGCCATGAGCCAAGAGGGGCTTTTTATGTTTTCCCTAGTATTCAAAGCACGGGACTTAGCTCAGATGAATTTGCACAGCGTCTATTGGCAGAGGCTAAAGTTGCGGCTGTACCGGGTAATGTGTTCGGTTTGGGAGGCGAAGGCTATCTTCGTTGCTCATACGCGACTTCTGTTGCTCAGCTGACGGAGGCACTGGATCGGATTGGTCATTTTGTAGAAAAAGTAAGAAAAGAAGGTTAAAATTATTTTTTTATGGGTAATTCATAAAAAATAGTCTTTTATTTCTAAATTTCTATGCTATAATTTGAATTCGAAAGCAGGAAGTTCAATTTTTCAATTGTAGGAGGAATGCTCATGTCATATGTTGGATATAATTCGTCTAGTTCAATAGGATACGACATTTCCCTAGAAGATGAAATTTTGTTCCTGCGCAATGAGATGATGCGGACGTTTCAGGAAGAGCAGTCCTTCACCTCTGATCTTGTCATCGAGATTAGTTGCAAGCTCGATTTGAAAATCAATGAATACATGAAAATGTATGGTACGGAATGCAAGGTTTAACCGTGTGAAGTCAGCCAAAGGTAAGAAGGAGGCCGTAGGGCCTTCTTTTTTTGCGTTCACAACTTATGATATATTAATGGCATGGAAGAGGGGGCGTACATATGAGAACAGGGCTAAAAAGGCTATCGCCATGGATTATCGGAATGTTGACACTTGTATTATTGGCTGGATGTGGGGGACGGGACAAGGACAGCTTCTCCATTTTTATTATGGATAAAGGGGATGCTTCAGTCATCCGTGAAGAGCTGGCACAAAAGCTTAAGGATAAGCTGGGCGAACAGGCTCCGACTATTGAGATTTCAGTCAGTCCGCTGTATAACCAGCAGAAGCTGGTTGTAGAATATGCGGCCGGGGAGCATGATCTGTTTCTTTTGCCGGAAGAGGACATGAAGCTGTATGGACAGAATGGTTCGAATCTGCCGTTAGATGATGCTTTTGACAAGAAGACGTACGCTCGGGGCGTGTTCGAGGGCGGCGTATTTAAGAAGAAGGGGCAGGAGGAAGAAGAAACAGATGTAAGCAAGGAAACTCATTTGTTCGGAATTCCGGTGGAGCAGATGAAGATGTTTAAGGAGCTAAAATATAACTCAAAAACATTATTTGCTACCGTGCCGCCTCGTACAAGCAATAAGGAAGAAGCCATCAAGGTGCTGAAAGCACTTACGGAATGATAAGGGGGATGGAGTAATATGGGGATCTATACCAGAACAGGTGATGAAGGACAAACTTCTGTGATTGGAGGTCGAGTGTCCAAAGATGATGACCGTGTGGAGGCATACGGTACAATTGACGAGCTGAACAGCTTTGTAGGACAAGCGATCAGCTTTGCCGAAGGGGAAAAGTTTGCGGATATTCGGACTCAATTGGAGGAAATACAGCAGGAGCTGTTTGATTGTGGTTCGGATTTGGCGTTTGTTAAAATCAGTGAAAGCAAATATAAGGTGAAAGACGAGCTGGCAGAGCGACTGGAAGGCTGGATTGATGCATGTCAGGAGGAAAATCCGAAGGTGGAGCGTTTTATTATACCGGGTGGTAGCACATTATCCTCAACGCTTCATGTTTGCCGTACGGTTTGCCGACGCGCGGAACGCCGTGCTGTTACACTAGGTAAACATACGGACATCAATCCGGCGGTACGTCGGTATTTGAACCGTCTTTCCGATTATTTCTTTGCCGTTGCTCGCACAGCGAATGTCCGTCAGGGTGTGCCCGATGTCGAATATGTGCGCAGCAAAAAAGTGTTCCGCAAATAAGGAGGCAACCGGGAATTTGTGATGAGCTTGTACTATGAACCTATCGTATATACGATCCCTCCTGAGGAGGAGGGCATGCTGTTGAAGACTATTTTACAAAAACGTATGAACATTTCTCGAAAGTTAATATCCAAACTCAAGCTGACCGAGCAAGGTATTATGCTGAACGGGACACGTGTGTACATCAGCGTTAAGGTAAAGTCCGGGGATCAAGTAGAAATTCGCATGGAGCGCGAGCGTTCTGATGATATTTTACCTGAACCCATTCCTTTTGAGATATTGTTTGAGGATGAACATTTGTTAGTGGTGAACAAGGCGGCGGGTATGATTGTCCATCCGACTCACGGTCATTACACAGGAACACTGGCTAATGGGGTTGTGCATTATTGGCAGGCCAAGGGAGAACTGTTCCGGTTTCGTCCTGTTCATCGTCTTGATCAAGAGACGACGGGTGTGCTGGTAGTAGCCAAAAATCCGTATGTACACCAGCATATTTCTGAGCAGATGATTGCGGGAACGGTGGATAAGCGCTATACGGCTCTGGTGCATGGGCGTCCTGAGCTGCAGGAAGGTAAGGTAGACGGACCGATTGACCGCAACCCGGATAATCCGCATTTACGTATGGTGACCCCGGATGGTTATCCTGCCCTTACGCTGTATAAGCTGGAGGAAGTGTGGAACGGGGGAAGTCGCATCGGACTAAAGTTGGAATCCGGGCGTACGCACCAAATTCGAGTGCATATGACTTATATCGGTTGTCCGTTGATCGGAGATAAAATGTACCGGATTACACCCGATGATGCTGCGCAACGTGAACGATATGATCAGCTTGATGCCAGGATGCCTCGACAAGCCTTGCATGCCTCAGAACTGTCCTTGGAGCATCCTGTAACCGGGGAGCGGCTGACGTTCTATGCTCCTCTACCTGAAGATATGGCTGAAATGCAGGAGCTATTAAGAGCGCAATATTTTTCAGAATAAAATATAAATAAGCTATCGAAACCAAATGGAGGTTAATCTAGCGATGAGCCAACTGAAAGTATATCAGTATTCTAAATGCAGTACCTGTCGTAATGCAGTGAAATGGCTGCAAAACAAGGGACATGAGACGGAACTTATTCCTATTTTTGAACAGCCGCCCGGCCCGGAGAAATTGGAAGATTTAATTCGAAAAAGCGGGCTGGAGCTGAAAAAGTTTTTTAATACAAGCGGTGAGGTGTACAAAGAGCTAAAGCTGAAAGATAAGCTTGGAGACATGAGTCGTGAAGAGCAAATTTCGCTTTTATCCTCGAATGGAAGATTAATCAAACGCCCGATTGTAACCGACGGGAACAAAGTAACGATAGGATTCAAAGAGGAAACATTTGAGGACACATGGGGAGCTCAATAACGCCCAATTTACACTCACGATATGTTATACTGTGGGGGTTAAATATTATGATGAATGGGAGCAATACAATCTGTGACACAACGCAATGAACAATCCGTAATGCTGGTTGACGGCATGGCCCTGCTATTTCGCGCTTATTATGCAACCGCCGCAAACGGTTATATCCGTCGTACAAAAGCTGGGGTGCCAACGAACGCCATCTATGGTTTTATTCGATATTTTTGGGATGCAGTCCAAACGTTTAATCCTACACATGTCATTTGCTGCTGGGATATGGGCGGAACGACATTCCGTGGGGAACATTTTGCTGCGTATAAAGGAAACCGAGCCGACGCACCGGATGATTTGATTCCCCAATTTACATTGATTCGTGAAGTGACGGACAGCCTCGGCATACCCAACATTGGAGCGGAAGGCTTTGAAGCCGATGATTGTATCGGTACGCTTGCACGTCATTATTCGCAAAATGAGGACATGGATGTAATGATTCTCTCAGGAGATCATGATTTACTTCAATTAGTGGATGAGCGGACACGGGTCATTATTATGAAAAAAGGGCACGGCAATTATATGGTATACACTCCGGAGACCCTGCTGACTGAAAAAGGGCTTAAGCCACGCCAAGTGGTGGACCTTAAAGGCCTGATGGGGGATGCAAGCGATAATTATCCAGGAGTACGAGGTATAGGTGAGAAAACGGCACTCAAGCTGGTGCAGGAATACGACTCTATTGAGGGCATTCTGGAGAATCTGGATCAATTAACACCCTCGGTCCGTAAAAAAATTGAGAGTGATTTGGATATGCTGCATCTTTCACGCAAACTTGCTGAAATTCACTGTGGTGTACCTGTAGCATGTGCTTTGGATAGCTGTCTGCTGACGCTGGATCACGTGCAAATTGTAGACAAGTTTGAGCAGCTTGAAATGAAAAGCTTGTGTACATTGATGGGTGTCGCAACCGGATCTTAATGAAGCTGTTAGGCTTGGTACGTACAATTCAGGTAAAGTAAGTAATATAGGGACGCTGACGCTTGATGCGTTAGTGTCCTTATTTGTATACCCATATGTCGACGGAGTTATATAGTCATGTGAAGGATTATATACAATTGCGATAAGGGGATTGACCTCAGGTACATTTCAGGTGAATATAGTGGAGAGAGAACCGGATTATCGAAAGGGGACAACAGCAACTATGACAGTATTGGGAGCAATTGAGGCAGGCGGTACCAAATTTGTATGTGGAATTGGCAACGAACGTGGAGAGGTACTGGAACGGGCGAGCTTTCCAACAACCACCCCAGCAGAAACAATGGAGAATGTCATCGCATTTTTTGAAGGCAAGGGCATTGAAGCATTGGGCGTAGGCTCGTTCGGGCCGATTGATCCTATCGAAGGTAGTGATACATATGGCTATATTACAACAACGCCAAAGCCACATTGGGGAAATTACAATCTGATTGGCAAACTGAAAGAGCATTTTGATGTGCCTATGGGGTTTGACACGGATGTGAATGGAGCAGCACTTGGTGAGTCTATTTGGGGTGCCGCCAAAGGATTGGACAACTGTCTGTATATTACGATAGGTACAGGCATCGGGGCGGGTGCTTTGGTTGGTGGAAAGCTGATACATGGATTATCCCACCCGGAAATGGGGCATATTCTGGTACGTCGTCACCCAGAAGATACTTACGAGGGGACATGTCCTTATCACGGAGATTGTTTGGAGGGACTGGCAGCAGGTCCTGCGCTCGAAAAAAGATGGAAGGTTAAAGGACATGAGCTTTCTGTCGATCACTCGGCCTGGGAAATGGAAGCGTACTATCTGGCACAGGCTTTAATGAGCTATGTATTAATCCTGTCACCGCAAAAAATTATTATGGGCGGGGGAGTGATGAAGCAGGACCAACTGTTCCCGCTCATTCGTACCAAGCTTCAAGAACTTTTGAACGGATACGTACAGCATTCGAGTCTGACAACAGATATTGAGCAATATATCGTATCTCCGGGATTGGGTGACAATGCTGGATTGTGCGGTGCTCTGGCATTGGCAAAGGAAAAGCTGAATCATTAGAATTTATGGTTGACGGCACTCCAAGGTACGGTTATTATATAGGCAACAGTATAGTACGGCTCAAAAAGGGAAGCACCTTTCTTGCGAATACGCAGGATGGGTGCTTTTTTTTGCGTTTTTGTGTTGTGCGGGACTGTCTTTCAACGATATGAGGGAGGAAGAAATCATGGATATTGTATTTTTAAATCGCTTGTCCAAACGAAATGAACAGGGCTATGAGGACTTTGCTCAGGTATGGATTGGGCAGCATGAAGGGGGATGGAGTGCAGGCTGGAGCACACAGCATGTCCCGGATGAAAGTATAGACGACCTTTGGTATGAGGGCAGCTTGTGGCAGGAATTACTACATGTATACCGTCATGAGCTGGCGCTCAAAATGGCTGAGGGCTATAGGCCCTTAATCCATGGCGTATTTCATGAGCAAGAAGGATCATCAGGACGAGGACAAACGCTGCAAAAGCTGTATTGCTACAGTGATTTGTTTCCACGTGATGAAGTGTATGAGCAGTTGACGATGTGGAGACGGCAAAAGGCAGCAACGGAACGAAAAGCACCTTATTTTATCGCTACGAATCGGCTGCTTCGACTCATTAGCGTCTATCTTCCCCATACCGAAGAAGAACTGTTGGAACTGCCTGGTATGGGTCAGGGTAAAGTGTCGCAATATGGGACGGAGCTATTGGCTATTACGACACAAAATGACCGGACCACACCATTTCCGTTAAACTGGGTAACAGAGACGCTGGAAGAAGAAGTTTTTTTGTCATGGCTATACAAGCAAAAAGAGAACCAGTACAGGCAGGAGCTGAACAAATTCAGCCTAACTAGAACGATTATCGAAGGCATTTCGGACGGTCTTTCACTGGAGCATATCGGAATGAAGACAGGTTTGCATCGTAGAGAGATGATTGAAGCTGTGGAGCATTTGGACAGGGATGGCATTGATATGGAGAAGCTGATCCGCAAGGAGTTGGTGAATGTATCTGAGGAGGAGCAGGCAGCCATCTGGTCTGCTTATGAAGAGTTGGGGGATACGCTGCTCAAGCCCGTCATGCTGAAAGTGTATGGGGAAGAAAAGGCAACCGAAACAGGACTGGATCAAATTTACGAGCGTCTGCGTCTGATCCGTATACGGTTTCGTCATCAGCAGGTACCCGACCGACATGTTGGATAATATAGAACTGATTGAATAAAGCTAAAGTATTAAAGTACATTCAGGGTTCAACATACTAAAAAGCAGCAGCGAGTTCCACACAGGACACGGCTGCTGCTTTTTATGACCAAGCTGAAAATCGAAAAAAGTATCCAACTCGGTACTTTTCCCCCCTGTTCTTTTTAAACCCAGTCTTTCTTGCGGAAAATACAGAACATACTGACACCTAATGCCACCATAATACCAATGACGACAAAATAGCCATAACGTGTATGAAGCTCAGGCATATTATCGAAGTTCATCCCATATATTCCGGTAATGACTGTCAATGGCATAAATACGGTCGTAATTGCCGTAAACACACGCATAATTTCATTGGCACGGTTGGCGATACTGGATTGATAAGCTTCTCGAAGGTTACCCATCAAGTCGCGGTAAGTTTCAAAAGTCTCCGAAATTTTCACAGCATTTTCATAAATGTCGCTGAAATATTTTTGCAATTGATCGTCGATGAGCCGCAAATCCCGTTTGTTCAGGGTATTGATGACTTCTTTTTGTGGACCCAGCACTTTTTTCAGCCACAGAATCTCACTTCGTAAGCCGATGATTTCGTTCAAATGCGACTTTTTCGTATGCATTAGAATATCTTCTTCCAGCTTCTCAATGCGGACCTCAATCCGGTCACCAACCAGAAAATAGTTGTCAACAATCAAGTCGACCAACAGATACATAAAACGGTCAGGCTGGCTGACTTCTTGCTCCCACAGCATAGGCTTGAGGGTACGAAGCTCATTTATTTTCTGCTTGGTCACCGTAATGATAAAATGGCGGCCGAGAAAAATGTTCAAAGCTCGCAAAAATATTTCTTCATCATCAAAACGAATGCTATTTACAACGATAAAATAATGGCTTTCATAAATTTCAATCTTCGGACGCTGTTCTTCTTCACTCAAACAGTCTTCTACTGCAAGATCATGCATGGAAAATAAAGGCTGGAGCACTGTCAAATCATCGACATCGGCATCAATCCAATAAAAACCTTCTGCCGGTGCAGTAAGCGCCATTTCAATTTCTTCGACAGGGGTAAAAACCCCGTTGTTGACCAAACGGATTTTCATATATGTCACTCCTTATGCTCCGTCGTAACGGAAATACGTTTACCTTAAGCATAAGGAATGGACTCAGTTAGCCAGTTAGCCGGTGCGGGTAAGCGTGCACTCCCATCAAAAGCCGGAGGCTTTTGGAGCATGCAGAGCCTGGCGTCCCGTCTTTCGGCAAGCTGAAGTCATTCCTATGCTGTTGTTCAGGGATCGCCGCCTATTCGGACTCGGGTCGCCTTCCATTCCGGATTCACCTCTCAAATGTTCTTTTTTAGATTGCCACAGTATCGCAGGAAACACTCAAATCTGCACTACTGCTCCATATTTTTGCCTAATAGCACTTGTATAGTATAACGCTCGGCCTACGGCCTTTCAAGCGCAAAATCATGGGCTAAATCAACAGTAGTGGCAAGAGCTTCAACGATAGGAGGGATATGATTTAACCTATGGAAAAGGTAGACAAAATGTGAATGCAGGGTACAAATTTAAAAGTCCCATCTTGACGAAGCCCAGCCGATGCATTAAAGTGAACAACAAGAACTTTGTGAACCTAAAATGAATATAGCGAAATCTTATCAAGAGCAGGTGGAGGGACTAGCCCGATGATACCCGGCAACCGGCGATTTTAATCGCACGGTGCTAATTCTTGCAGGACGCGCGCTTTGTACAAAGAGCGTTGCCCTGACAGATGAGAGAGGCGCATATGGATACAAATATGACCTTTCTCTAACCTGAGAAAGGTCTTTTTATTATATGCCCGGCATCTCAACAAGACGATTTTCGCAAAACTTACCGAACAAGGAGTGAGTTTACATGCCGATTAAAATCCCAGACACGCTACCTGCCAAGGAAGTGCTGGAGGGCGAAAATATTTTCGTAATGGATGAAAGCTTGGCTTATCATCAGGATATTCGTCCGTTGCGTATCGCCATTTTGAATTTAATGCCTACAAAGGAGACGACGGAAACCCAACTGTTGCGCTTGGTCGGCAATACGCCGCTGCAAGTGGACGTCACGCTGGTGCACATGAAGTCTCATGTATCCAAAAATACATCGCAAGAATATTTGAACATGTTCTATAAAACGTTTGACGAGATCAAGAACAGTCGTTTTGACGGCATGGTCATTACAGGAGCCCCGGTTGAACAGCTTGAGTTTGAGGATGTGAACTACTGGGAGGAGATCCAGCAAATCTTTGAATGGACGAAAACGAATGTAACTTCGACCATGCATATCTGTTGGGCCTCACAGGCAGGCTTATACCATCATTTCGATGTCCCTAAATACGGGCTCGACTACAAATGCTTTGGCGTATTTCCACACACCGTGATTAAACCTAAAGTAAAATTGCTACGCGGCTTTGATGAATTGTTTTATGCTCCTCACTCCCGACATACTGAGGTTCGGCGGGAAGATATTGATCATATTGCCGAATTAGAAGTTTTATCCGAATCCGAGGAAGCTGGAGTGTACCTCGTAGCCACGCTTGACGGTAAACAAATTTTTGTAACTGGGCACTCTGAATATGACCCGCTTTCCCTGAAATGGGAATACGACCGCGATGTGGCCAAAGGAATGGATATTGAAGTCCCCAAAAATTATTTTCCTAATGATGATCCCAAGCGCACACCACCCTCAATCTGGCGGGCACACGCCAATTTATTATTCTCGAATTGGCTGAACTATTATGTATACCAAGAAACACCTTACGATATCGGGCCCCAGATTTAAAAAGGGGCTTGTAGTTTACCCTTGTACAGTACCACCTTGCAGTAGCGCAGCAGTATAGTCTTTGACATCCATTTTTGCAGGATATGTTATAGCACCCACTATGGAAGTTAACAGGAGGATTCATATGAGTGAGAAACAGTGGAAAATCGAAAGCAGATTGGCACAAATCGGTTCAGTAGAGGAGCCAGTAACCGGGGCTGTTAATTACCCGATTTACCAATCTACGGCGTTCCGCCATCCCCGTCTAGGTCAAAGCACAGGATTTGATTACATTCGGACGATCAATCCTACGCGAAAGGTACTGGAAGAGGCTTCTGCAGCACTTGAATCGGGTGATGCAGGTTTTGCATGTAGCTCAGGTATGGCGGCGCTGCAAACGGTATTTGCATTGTTTGGACAGGGAGATCACCTCATTGTATCGCTGGATCTGTATGGCGGGACATATCGCTTGCTGGAGCGTATTTTATCTAAATTTGGTGTAACAGCAAGTTATGTGGATACGAATGATCTTGAAGCACTCGAACAGTCATGTCGACCGAATACCAAAGCTGTATTCATAGAAACACCTACAAATCCGTTAATGATGATCACTGATATTCGAGCGGTTGCCGAGTGGGCATCACAACATCAGTTGCTTACCATTGTAGATAATACGCTGCTAACCCCATATTTCCAGCGGCCATTGGAGCTGGGCGCGGATATTGTGGTACATAGCGCAACCAAATATTTGGGCGGACACAATGATGTGCTGGCAGGGCTGATCGTAACCAAAGGCAAAGAGCTATCAGCTGAAATTTCCTTCCTGCACAATTCCATAGGGGCCGTGCTTTCCCCGAGCGACTGCTATCAGTTGATGAAGGGGATGAAGACGTTAGCGCTGCGTATGGACCGACATCAGCATAATGCAACAGTGCTATCTAACTATTTACTGACGCATCCGGCGGTGGCGGAAGTATTTTATCCAGCTCTCGAAGGCCACCCAGGTCGTGAGATTCAAAATAAACAATCCAGCGGAAATACGGGTATCTTCTCCTTTAAAGTAAAGGATGCTCGTTATGTGGAGCCTTTGCTTCGTCACATTAAGCTCATTGCGTTTGCGGAAAGTCTCGGCGGTGTGGAATCGCTAATGACCTATCCCGCTGTGCAGACACATGCGGACATACCAGCAGAAATTCGGGATGCAGTCGGGGTGGATGACAGGCTGTTGCGTTTCTCCGTCGGCATTGAACATACAGACGACCTAATTGAAGATTTGCGTTCGGCGCTGGAAGTTGCACGTCAAGAAGTAGAAGGAGGGGAGCAGCAATGATAGAGGATGCGAGAAGGATCGGCCAGGATCTGGACAAAGAGCGGAAGTTCGCTACCAAGCTGCTGCATTTCGGCTCTGAAATTGACAGTGTTACGGGGGCTTCGAGCGTCCCGATCTATCAAGCTTCTACCTTTCACCATCATGATATTTTTAATCCTCCACAGCATGACTATAGCCGTTCAGGTAATCCGACACGACAAGCTTTGGAGGATTATATCGCCTTATTAGAAGGCGGAGCTAGCGGTTTTGCCTTTGCATCAGGTATGGCGGCCATCTCTACTACATTTATGCTCTTGTCTGCTGGAGATCATGTCATTGTTTCCGAGGACGTATATGGAGGAACATATCGACTGCTGACCTCCATTTTGAAACGGATGAATATCGAAACGACCTTCGTTGACATGACGGACCTCAACCATGTGAAAGAGGCGTTGCAGGAGAATACAAGGGCTGTATATATGGAAACCCCGTCCAATCCGACACTCAAAATTACCGATGTAGCAGGAATAACCTCTTGGGCACAGGATAACGGACTTTTGACGTTATTGGATAATACTTTTATGACACCTTATTATCAACGTCCGATTGAGCAGGGTGTCGATATTGTATTGCACAGTGCGACCAAGTTTCTGGGCGGACACAGCGATGTGCTGGCAGGACTTGCAGTAGCACGTACCGAATCGCTGGGGAGACAAATCAAGCAGCTCCAAAATGGACTGGGTACCGTGCTGGCTCCGCAGGAGTCATGGTTGCTCATGCGCGGTATGAAGACACTGGAGGCTCGTATGGCTCACAGCGAAAAGAGTGCAGCAAAGCTCGCCAATTGGCTGAACGAGCGCAACGACATTGAGGCGGTGTACTACCCGGGTCTGGAGAATCATCCAGGACGTGAAGTTCATGAGCGTCAATCCAGCGGTTATGGTGCAGTGATATCGTTTGATGTGGGTTCTGGTGAGCGTGCAAAAGAAGTCCTCAGTCGCGTACGTATTCCAATTGTAGCGGTGAGTCTGGGAGCTGTGGAAAGCATCTTGTCGTATCCGGCGATGATGTCACACGCGGCTATGCCCCATAGTGTACGATTGGAGCGCGGGATTACGGACGGATTACTTCGTTTCTCCGTAGGTCTGGAGGATATTGACGACCTGATTAGTGATCTGGATGAGGCGCTGCGCTAGAGCGTTAGCACATCAGTAGTATCTTTGTCGTCTTCAGGCAGGGAGCAAATATGTACAGTACTAAACAGCAAGTTTCCATTCATTCAGGAGGCTTGCTGTTTTCTATAAGAATGACATGAAGGACAGTGTGAAAAAATGCACTTTTCAGTTCTGTTTTCTTATTTCTTGGCTATATGCAATGTTGAGATAAGCTTGGCAGTTGCCTGTTTTCCTAGGTGAAAAGCAGAAAGAAGCGGGAATAAGTATGGTTCCTTACCTAAAGATATGTTAGTATTATCATTAGGTTTTACTATGCTAAATAGCACAGACAACATACAAGGCCAGTCATGAACATACATTACGGCAGGGTTCGAACGCAGGTTTGTGAAAGCATTCTCGTTCATAAGTCCTGTCTTTCATTTCGTCGCCCTGTGACAGCGAAGGAGGATACACCATGAGTGTAATCGACCATATTTTAGATAAAGCCCTACGCGGCGAACGCCTGAATTTAGAGGATACCGTTGCTTTGTTCGAATCAGATGAGGTAGAAAAAATAGGTCATGCGGCGAATAAAGTTATGAATCGCATGCACCCCGATCCCATTAAAACCTTCGTCATCGGACGAAATATTAACTATACGAACGTATGTGACGTATACTGTCGCTTCTGCGCTTTTTACCGTAGACCGGGTTCTGATGAAGGTTATGTTTTGCCGGATGAGGTGATCTTTCAGAAGATCAAGGAAACGCAGGATGTAGGTGGCACCGAAATTCTAATGCAAGGCGGTGTGAATCCGAATCTGCCGTTCAGTTATTATACGGATTTGCTGAAAGCTATCAAGGAGCGTTTTCCCGATATTACGATGCACTCCTTCTCGCCAGCTGAAATTCACAAAATGAAGGAAAAATCCGGTCTATCCATGGAAGACACGATTCGAGCCATTCACGAAGCTGGATTGGATTCGCTTCCGGGTGGAGGCGGAGAAATTTTGGATGACCGCACACGCCGCAAAATTAGCCGTCTCAAAGGCTCTTGGCGTGATTGGATGGATGTGATGCAAACGGCTCACAAGGTTGGGATGAACACGACTGCTACGATGGTTATCGGCTTTGGCGAGTTGATGGAGGAGCGTGCGCTGCATTTGTTGCGTGTTCGTGATGCTCAGGACGAATGCATTGAAAACAAATATAATTCTGAAGGATTTTTGGCCTTTATTCCTTGGACCTTCCAGCCAGACAACACCAATCTGAAGAAGGAACGCCAGACGCCAGAGGAATATTTGAAGACCGTTGCGATCAGTCGTCTTGTATTGGATAACATCAAGCATATTCAGTCTTCATGGGTAACCATGGGACCTGAAATCGGTAAAAAATCGTTGTACTACGGTTGCGATGATTTTGGCAGCACCATGATTGAGGAAAACGTAGTTTCCGCTGCAGGCGCAACGTATAAGGTTAACATTGAATCCATTCTACAGTTGATCCGCGAGACGGGTCACGTTCCAGCACAGCGCAATACCCGTTATGATATTATTCGTACTTTTGACAGTGCCAGCAGTATTGAACATGATTTTATCATGCAAAATTAATATCCGTTAATATATTGTTAATTACAAAACGCTTATCCATCACTAATCTATGTACAAGGATTAGTGTAGATAAGCGTTTTTTGATGTGTTACTTTGCTATGCTTTCCATCGTTTCATATACATGATCTCAGCCTGCGGGTCTGCCATTTGGATGACTGCCTTAAAGCGCTGCAAATCCAACAGATGAACGCTGTAAACGATGACCATTTGTTCTTTTTTATCCTCAGATTCGCTTTTAATCTTGCTCTCTATCTGGGCATAGCCTCCAACAGGCGTGCTGTGTATACGCAGCATGCGATATATGGCATCTTCGATGGTTTGCTGCTTCTTGCTGACTACACAAACCATACGCGTCAGACCGGTAAACATCAGCCGGGTCGTTTCATAGGCAGCGAGGCAGGATAAGGCTGAATAGAGAGCTGGCTCCCAGCCTAGCACAAAGCCAGCCGTAATGAGCAGCAGACCATTACATAGCATAACAATCTGTATTAACGGAATCTTGCGATGTGTTAGCAATAATGTGGATGGACGGCCATCGTCTGACTCGTTAAGTCCTAGTGAATCGAGCAGACCACCGTGACGAGCTGCCAGCCCTGCGCCAAGCCCTATACAGATTCCGCCGCCCAAAGCACATACGACCGGATGGCCGCTCACTGCCGGAAAAGGCGAAAGAATGATGGCTGAGCCCGAAAAGGCGAACAAGCCGGGTAGTGCACGAAGCAGCATGGGTTTGTGAGTAGACAGAGAATACAGCAGCATGAGTGGCAAGTTCAAAACGAATAGCAGTAACCCAAAATGCTCCTGTGTATAAAGCGACATGAGTCTGGAGATCCCCGTGACGCCTCCAGCGATCATATCATGCGGATGCAAAAACAATTCCAGACCGACGGATGCCGTAATTCCGCCAATCACCGTATAAAAGACAGGGAACCTGCTCGCATCTCCTGAAGCGGGCTTCACAAGCCGCCTCATAGAGTTTCGGCATGTTTTACAGCGTGCGGCATAGCCTTCCCTCCTATGGATTGTCGTATCCAGCTTTTACAGTTACGCCGAGTTACTTTCTTCCTTTCGTAGGCGGGGGTCCTTGAACTTAAATATTTTGTTTAACATATTAAAAATAGGTTTTGACTGCTTTGTCAGAAGTGGTCCAAGAATCGCCAGTATGAGTACATAGATGGCTGCAAAGGGTTGAACAATATCAAGCAAACCGCCTTCTTTACCCAAGTTGGCCATGATAATCGAAAATTCACCCCGTGCCACAATGGTCAGGCCGATATTTGCTGACGCTTTGGGAGATAAGGAGGCCGTACGCCCAGCCAGCATTCCTGCCCAAATGTTACCAAACAACGTGAGGACGACTGCTGCCAGTGCAAGCCATATCGCGTTTCCTCCCAGGGACAGTGGATCAATGGATAATCCAAAGCTGAAGAAAAACAGGGCGCCAAAGAAATCGCGGAAAGGAACAATTAAATGCTCGATACGTTTGGCATGTTCCGTTTCGGCCAGTACCAAACCGACCAACAGGGCGCCGATAGCTTCCGCCACATGAATCGTTTCCGAAAAACCAGCCACCAGAAATAGAGAGCCGAAAACAACAAGTCCGAATACCTCATTGGAGCGAATACGGAGAATCCGATTTAACAGAGGGACGGCCTTACGGCCGATAATAATGACTGCAAGCATAAAGCCTAGCGCGATTAGCGCTGATAGCAGCACACCCCCGAGCGAGGATGAATCGCTAAGAACCAATCCGGAGAGGATGGAGATGTATACGGCGAGGAAAACATCCTCAAACATAATAATGCCCAAAATCATTTCAGTTTCAGCATTGGCGGTCCGCTTGAGATCTACCAGCACCTTCGCAGCAATAGCACTGGATGATATTGTTGTAATTCCGGCGATAACCAGTGTCTCTGCTACAGGAAAGCCGCTCAGGAAGCCAAGAGCCAGCCCCAGTGTAAAATTGATGCCAATATAAATGGTACCGCCCACAGCAATGGAACGACCTGATTTAATTAACCGACCTACTGAGAACTCGAGACCCAAGTAGAAGAGAAGAAACAGCACTCCGATTCTTCCCATAAAATCAATAAATGGGGCGCTTTCGATAAAGCGAAAATCAAAATGCCATAGCTCCATCGCATGCGGTCCAACTGCCATTCCGATCAGGATATAAAAAGGGATGACCGAGAAGCGCAGTTTGGAGGAAATAAGTCCGGCTGCAGCGATGAGAGCAATAGCCAATCCAACCTCAAATACCAGATGATCCATCCAATCACCCGCTTCCGTTCATAAGGATTTGTTTAAAGCGTTTTTGCTGATCGCGTTCCCCAACAACGACTACAGTGGCATCATCGTTAATCATCACTTCAGGACCAGGATTTACATATTTCTTTCCTTTTTTCTCCACAATGGCAATAACAGTGGCTCCCGAATTTTGCCTTACATCCAGCTCACCGATGGATTTGCCGACACTTGCATAATGAGATTCCACTCTATACCATTCGATAATAAAATCGTCAAACGTCATTTCTACACTTTCAAGCTGTTTGGGCTTATAGGTCATACCACCGATGATGGAGGCTACCAATCGCGCTTCCTGATCATTCAGGGTTGTCATAGAAATACTTTGTTCCAGATCCTCGTAATCAAAGTGATACAATTCGCGCCTGCCATCATCATGAATAATAATGACAATTCGGTCGCCGCTCTCTGCATCTATTCGATACTTAATCCCGATTCCTGGCAAAATAGACTCTCTAATATCCATTTGTAAAGCCTCCTGTATGATACGTTATTTAAATGAATGGTATGGGAAATAAATCACATACTTTGGGAGTGACATGGAAACTTTCTTTTTGTATTAAATTTTATAAATTAACATAAAAAACCTGATAAATAGACTTTACGTATTACACTTATTGGGACAGGTTAACAAATAGACATGCAAATGTGGTGATGTGCATGCAAAGGGAGGTTAAGCCACATAACTAGAGGTAAATTTGATGGGGAACAAGTACAATTGCTTCTTTAGTTTGCAAATGACAGGAATAAAAGGCAGACGTAGTTTAGGGATGCTCAATAGCAGCACAAGCGCTATCAAAATGACAAAGGGAAGTGATTTGGCCGCAGCGATCACCAGATGAAGTAAAGGGGAGGACTTGCGTATAGCTGGTTTGGAATGATGCTCCAGACCGTGAGAGTCTGTTTCTAACGAGGAAATATCAGCATGAGGCATAAGAGAAGATCCCGCCGTAAACTGAAGGGATTGAGTGGTGTCTTCCGCATGAAACGTCACAGGAAGGGACAAAATCTGAACGAGGCTCAATATGACGATCATGAATGTACGCAGCATGTTCAGCATCGTTGACATCTTATCTCCTCCCTCTTGTGAAAAATTCATATTACTATAACCTTAACATACCCCACCCTAAATATTCAAACGTCGTTCGATTTTTTCCTATATCACAGTAATGTTTATAACACGCCAACCGGCTTTTTGAAACCAGATCATCCTCTTTTGAATATGTCTTTCTGTTTCCAGTCGTTCACTTCGTATAACCCTTCAGAGGCCGCCATATACTGAAAGCAGTGATCGAAAGGAGTGAGCCAATGGAACTGTTTACAGTGTGGACCAATACAGACGGAGATCAGGAAACCGACCGGTTTTACGAAGTGGTCAAAAGTAGAACAAAGGGACTACATATGTCACGGCGCGGATTTCGATTCACTTTCAGACAGCTGGATAACAAAGTGGCATGGACCTGCAAGGGCACAGAAAGCAATTCGGCGTTTGAAAGCTTTCTCCCCTGTGTATACAGCATCATGTCTTCGGCAATAGCGGATTATATTATCGAAGTCAAGGAGTGGGGGCTGCTCAATCTCATTCTCACCAAAGCCTGTTCGTTGCTGGAGAAAGAGGATGCAGAGCAAATTCGCAGTATGATTCGTTCACTGTTAAACGATGATGGCCCCAGAGGTCGTTTGAAGCGTCAGGGTAAGCTGACTACTCTCCTGGAGAAGGATTTCAAGGAGCTTCGTGTGATCAATTTGGAAGGGCTGATTCAATTTAGGCTCCATGCGTATAAAAAAGAGCTTGAAGAAATCGTCGACTATGCTATGGAAGAATTCTGGGCAGATCGGCAATACGAAGAATTTATGGGGCTGCTTAAATATTTTGTTTTTTTTCAGGAAAGCAAAGTTCCGCTCGTACACGTACTTCACCAAGGCGGACATAATTTTACGATTCTGGATAGTGCCATGGTGCCCATACCGATTCCTGATGCAGATGACATCATTGTCGAGATGCCAGGCATTGAATTGGAAATGGAGGTCGAGGATCGAATCGTGAGCACCCTTATTTCGATTTCTCCTGCTTCCATTATATTGCACACAGACGATGAACACACCCCCATAGTGCGGACACTCCTGCATATTTTTGAAGATAAAGTGAAACTGAGCAGACTTTATCCAGGTCAGGATGTTCAAAAATAATAATCTGTTCGTATAAACTAATGGATTTCTGGAAAGCCTTTGCCTCAAGGGGAGGTTTTTTATGAGATCCATGTTGGTATGGAAACGGATTTTGGGAACCGTGTTAATTGCAACCTGTCTGGTATTGCCCGGCAATGAAGTTTACGGTCACAAAGAACCGGTCCAGCATAAAAAATGGCAGTCCACACCTGTTTTAGCTCCACGCGAAGAGCAGGTTATTACGACCATGACGGTCACGGCAACAGGATATACAGCAGGCTATGAATCGACTGGCAAACGGCCAAGTCATCCCGGTTACGGTATTACGTATTCCGGTGTAAAAGTGCGTCGTGACAAGAACACACTGTCTACGATTGCGGCTGATCCCAAAACGTTTCCTTTGGGAAGCATATTGTACATTCCAGGTTACGGATACGGGATTGTAGCAGATACAGGTTCTGCGATTAAGGGCAATAAAATTGACTTGTATTTTAAAACAACCCGGCAGGTGTATTCTGAATGGGGCAAGAAAGATGTGGATGTTCAAATTATAAAAAAAGGGAACGGAAAATGTACAGAAAAGATGGTCAAATCGCTCCAAAAGGCGATAGAAACGCATAAAACTATTCCGACCGCGACACTGGATGCTTCCATATAATCCTTGAATATTGTTTTTTCCAACATCACATACTATGTTGCGGGATGAGCTTATCCCGCAAAACATACTGGGAGGTTGAGAATTATGCCAAATCAAGGCGGAAGTTCTTTCACGAACAAAGGCTTCAAGGCAAGCGCAGGAAATCAGTTCAAAGCGGAATTTGCACAAGACAATACGGTTGGTGTCGTTTCACAAAAGGTAAAGCAGTCTGAACAAAATAAAATTCAAGACAACTTTCAGACACCAAATGAGAAGTATGATGAAGAATTTGCAACAGAACAAGGCGGTACAGGCGCTGTAGCTCAAAAAGTTCAAAACTCCAGTCGCAACAAAGTTCAAAACAATGCTCAAACACCGAACGAAAAGTTCGACGAAAACTTTAACACGAAATAAAAAAGCATATACAATTGATAATGCTCCGGATTATATCCGGGGCATTTCGTTTTAAGTGAAAGTGAATAGGTACAATAGGTCTAAGGTTTTATCTCCTTTTTAATTGTTTTTAAGGTGGAATTAAGGTTTAAAGTGCAAAATAAAGTCAGTTAAACAACACCACCTTGAAGCATAGGGTTTGGGAGGAGATATACAATGGACGAATTTAAAAATAATAACTCCGGACGCCGGAACGACAACGATCAGGTTGATACCGATAATGCAACTCGGCAAAACGATTCGAACGGTTCCTCATATTATTATTCTTACGGCCCTTTTTCTTCAGTTCAATCGGACGGACAACGTAAGGAAGGGCAGTCGGTGGAAAAGGATGTTGAGATTACGCCACCACAGGCAGTGAGACCTCTTCCTCCCTCATACCATCGCGCTATGCCTGAGCAACAGGATGGTTCGGGTCGGAATGGTGGCAACTGGCAATTCAAACCGAATAAGCCCAAGTCGCAGGTGAAAACAATTTTCTTATCTTTTTTGGCTGGGATGCTGGTCATTACGGTATTGATGTACACAGCTGACCGAACAAATATGTTCACACCCGAGACGGCGTTAACTTCGGCGGCAGCTGAAAGTGGAGAAACGACTAATTCAGGAACAACTGGCTCGACTCCAAGCGCAGTTCCGGCTGTGATGCCTTCAGGTACCGCTGATGTTCAATCTGTTGTGGCCAAGGCTGGTCCGGCAGTCGTCAAAATCGAAACGCTTGCCAAACAAACCAGTGGTAGCAGCGGCAGACAAAGCAGCCCTTATTACAATGACCCGCTGTATCAATACTTTTTCGGTAATCAGTATGGTGACAGTGGCAGTAGCGGTAACAGTAATGAAAATGAAGGTAGCAACAGCGGGCAGCTGACTCCGCTTGGTATTGGTTCCGGTTTTATTTTTGATAAATCGGGTTACGTCCTAACCAACAACCATGTTGTTGAAGGCGCGAGTGTGGTTCAGGTTACAGTAGAGGGAACTAATAAGCCTTACGAAGCCAAAGTCTTGGGCAAAAATGCTGATCTTGATTTGGCGGTACTTAAAATTGAAGGCAAAAACAACTTTCCGACAGTAACTTTGGGTGACTCCGATAACGCTAAAGTCGGCGAGTGGATGGTCGCAATCGGCAACCCTGAAGGCTTTGAGCATTCGGTAACAGCCGGGGTGCTAAGTGCGAAAGAACGTACGATCACCATTAATAGTGAATCGACTGGAAAACCGACGCAATACAAGCATCTCATTCAGACGGATGCGTCCATTAACCCTGGTAACTCTGGCGGACCGCTGTTAAATCTGCAAGGGCAGGTTATCGGTATGAACGTAGCTGTTAGTGCAGACGCACAGGGAATCGGGTTTGCGATTCCGTCCAATACAATTTTGGAAGTCGTCGATAAGCTGAAAAATAACCAGCCTATCCCGAAAGAACCTGTACCTTTCATTGGTGCAAGTCTGTTAAATTTGAGTCCTGAAGTAGCCAAAGAATTGGGCACATCCCTAACCGAAGGCTCGGTAGTACGGGATATTATATACAAATCGCCAGCTTATCAGGCCGATCTGCGTCCTTACGATGTGATTATCGGAGCCAATGGCACGCCTTATAGCACATCACAAGAGCTGATCCAGTTCATTCAAAAACAAAAAGTGGGTACAGCACTGACGCTTAACATCGAACGAGCTGGGCAGAAAAAAGATGTTCAGCTGAAAATAGGCAACAAAAATGACTTTAGCTCGACGCTTCAGCAATAAGCTGATAACTCTACAAAAATGAACATGTGCACGCAAGAAACGGAAGGAAGATCCCTTCCGTTTCTTGCTGTATGGAGCAGCCAGATGCTACACGCGTCTACTCCTGCTACAATAGAGGGAAAAGAAGAGATAAAGGAGTTCGATCGTGTATGCGTTCTACTATTCTGATTATTGATGACGATGAAAAAATTGTTTCCATGCTACGCAGAGGGCTGGCATTTGAAGGCTATGAAGTGCTGACAGCCGCCAATGGAGCAGAGGGATTAAATAAAATGCTGACAGCTGAGCCTGATGTGGTCGTGCTGGATGTAATGATGCCGCAGGTCGATGGTTTTGAGGTATGCCGTCGCATGCGGGAGGGTGGAAGCACGGTACCTGTCCTGATGCTTACAGCCAAGGATGAGGTTGAGAATCGGGTTAAGGGCTTGGATCTAGGGGCCGATGATTATCTCGTCAAGCCGTTTGCTCTGGAGGAGCTGCTGGCGCGAGTGCGAGCGCTTTTGCGGCGTAAAACCGAACAACAGGACAATAACGGAAATCGGCTTACCTTCGAGGATTTACAACTGGATAACGAATCCCGTGAAGTGGTTCGTGGCGGCAAACGCTTGGAACTGACAGCCAAAGAATTTGAACTGCTCCATTTGTTCATGCAAAACCCCAAGCGTGTTCTGTCGCGTGATCTGATTATGGACAAAATTTGGGGCTATGACTATAGCGGAGAATCGAATGTGCTGGAAGTATATATTGCCATGCTACGACAAAAAACGGAGCAGGATGGCGGTAAACGGCTCATTCGTACAATTCGGGGAGCTGGCTATATTTTAAGAGGTGATGTGTAATATGTCTATTCGGTGGCGGCTGACAGCTTGGTATTCGAGCATCTTGGCTATTGTACTTGTCATTTTTGGTCTGGCTATTTACGGACTAGTATATTACTACACATATAATGAAGTGAAAAGTCAGCTTATGACTCAGGCGCCACAGATTAACAAGCAATTACGCCTTATTATTAAAGGGGGATTGTTTGAAGTCCCTAACCTGGATTTAGGATTGGAGCAGGGGCGTGGAATAGATGACTCACAGCTATATGTACAAATTTACAATTATACGTCCGGGGTTACCAAAACCACCCAAAATATGAAAGACCTCAATATCACCTTCCCTGTTCCATCTACAGCGGCAGGAGCAGTTCAAAATGAGGGGATTCGACGTGTGAACGTAAATGGGGATTCCTTTATGATTTATCAACAGCCCATTAAGTCCGAGGAGTTGGGGTTGGTGGTCGGGTTGCTACAGGTAGGACAATTCACGGGCTCTCAGGATCGACTCATGAACAGGTTACAAAATGTGCTTGTATACGGTTCGTTGTTTGCATTACTCGCTGCTGCGACCTCAGGTCTCTTTCTGGCTCGCAAGTCTATGAAGCCGCTGGTCAAGGTCATTGAGGGGGCAAATCAGATTCAATCCAGTAATGATTTGAGTGTACGGATTGAATATGACGGACCACCAGATGAAATTGGACAATTAATCGGAACGGTTAACAACATGCTGGGGCGTACAGAGGTGTTTTACAAGGAGCTGGAAGATGCGTACGGTGCACAGCGTCGTTTTGTGGCTGATGCTTCCCATGAGCTTCGTACGCCGCTAACGACGATCCGTGGCAACGTTGATTTTTTGCTCAAAATGTGGACTACCGAACCAGGAGAGCGACCGAATATGGATGAAGAGATGATTCGCGAGCTTTCTATGGAGGCATTAAATGACATGGCGGATGAAGGCAAACGGATGAGCCGTTTGGTGAGTGATATGTTGTCACTCGCGAGAGCGGACACAGGGAAAACGTTCGATAAGACTCCCGTTGCGTTGGAACCGCTTGTAAGTGAGGTTGCCCGTCGTGCTCAGTTTTTAGAGCGAACGGCCGAATGGAATGTGGGAGATTTTTCGTTGCTGAATGGTATTTATATGGATGGCAGCAAGGATTATTTGCAGCAAATGCTATTCATTTTCATTGATAATGCATTCAAATATACACCTGAAGGCACAGTCCGATTTGATGCCATTATTTATCAAGGACAGGTGGGGCTACGGATCAGTGATACGGGCATTGGAATGGATAAGAGTGAGGTTCCCTTTATTTTTGACCGCTTTTACCGGGCAGATGAGTCACGCGGGGTGACGGAGGGAATTGGGTTGGGGCTATCTATTGCCAAGTGGATTATTGATGAACATCACGGGTCTGTGGAAGTGGTTACGCGCCAAGGAGAAGGAACGACATTTGTCATCTGGCTTCCGGTCAGCTTTTCCGCGCCTTTGGAATAGGCTATAATAGGAAGGCAACTACATCATAGAATTGGCCGGTAGAGGCGTGGAAGCCCACAGCTACCAGTTTTGGAGCTGTATACTGTGTCGAAGAAAGCGGGGGCTCATTTTGGAAGTACTCAGAATTTCGCCCCGGGGTTACTGCTACGGCGTAGTCGATGCCATGGTATTGGCACGTCAGGCAGCCAGAAATCTGGACTTACCCCGGCCTATTTATATATTAGGCATGATTGTGCATAACAGTCATGTCACCAATTCCTTTGAAGACGAAGGGATTATTACACTGGACGGCCCGAACCGTATGGAGATTTTAAGCAAGGTAGAGAGCGGCACTGTTATCTTCACTGCTCATGGCGTATCACCAGAGGTTCGCAAGCTGGCACGAGACAAGGGGTTGACTACGGTAGACGCGACTTGCCCTGACGTCACAAAAACGCATGATCTGATTCGGGAGAAGTCTGCCGAAGGCTATCAGATTGTTTATATTGGCAAAAAGAATCATCCAGAGCCGGAGGGAGCTATCGGTATTGCTCCTGACCATGTTCATCTGATTGAAAAGGAAGAAGAAATCGACAGTCTTACGTTACCAGCTGGCAAAATCCTTATCACGAATCAGACGACCATGAGTCAATGGGACATTAAGCACATTATGAAGAAGCTACTGGAGAAGTTCCCAGGTGCTGAGATACACAATGAAATCTGTTTGGCGACGCAGGTACGTCAGGAAGCGGTAGCTGAGCAGGCTGGACAGGCGGATCTGGTGATCGTTGTCGGTGATCCGCGCAGTAACAATTCAAACCGATTGGCTCAGGTTTCGGAGGAAATTGCTGGTACAACAGCTTATCGTATTTCTGATGTGACCGAGCTGAAGAGGGAGTGGCTTGAGGGAGTAGCCAAAGTGGCTGTGACTTCTGGGGCTTCCACGCCGACACTGATTACCAAAGAGGTTATTACGTATTTGGAGCAGTATGATGCGGCTAACCCGGATACGTGGGAGATACAGCGAACCATAGATATGAAAAAACTGCTGCCTCCTGTACGGGAGAAGTCAAAAACGACGAAATAGTTTGTGATTGATTACAGCCGTTATTCGGATACAACCATCCGGATAGCGGCTTTTCAAATTGTTTTAATTTATAGATATTATTCGGTTAGTTTCACTAAGTTAGAATATTGAATAATTCGGGATAATTAAGCCTTGACGAGTATAGCTAAAACAGGTATAGTTGCTTTAACGAATAAAAGCTTAAAAGCGAACAAGCGTCTAAGTGTCATAATGTCAATCTATAATGGGTTAATAAAATATGTATCATAGAGAGGAAGAAAAAAATGATCGTTATCGCTGGTGTTCAAACACCTGAAGAACATATTCAAGCTATTGTTGAAGTTATTGAGAAAGAAGGATTGCAGGCTCATGTATCAAGGGGATCGGATCGCACGATCATCGGACTGATTGGTAGCGTAGAGCCCAAGCTGGCTGAACATCTGCGTCAAATGAAAGGCGTAGAAAATGTGGTTAAAATATCGAAGTCCTACAAATTGGCCAGCCGTGATTTTCATCCGGAAAATACGGTTATCTCCATTAAAGGTGTAAATATCGGCGGGGGCGAGCTTGTCATTATGGGTGGACCATGTGCCGTTGAATCTGCTGCACAGATAGATGAAATTGCTGGATTGGTCAAAGCAGCAGGTGCGCAAGTTCTCCGTGGAGGTGCTTTTAAGCCGCGTACAGGGCCTTATAGCTTCCAGGGAACTGGTGTAGAAGGTTTGATCATGATGGCTGAAGCAGGCCAAAAGCACGACCTCCTGACCATCACAGAGGTCATGACACCTGAATACGTAGACATTTGTGCGGAATATGCCGATATCCTGCAAGTAGGTACACGGAATATGCAAAACTTCGATCTACTGCGTAAGTTGGGTACTTGCGGCAAGCCAGTGTTACTCAAACGCGGCTTTAGCTCGACTTATGACGAGTTCTTGAATGCTGCCGAGTACATCTTGGCAGGTGGAAATCCGAATGTTATGCTGTGTGAGCGCGGTATCCGCACATTTGAAACCTACACCAGAAATACACTCGATTTGTCTGCGATCCCTGTGTTGCAACAGTTGAGCCATTTGCCGGTTATTTCTGATCCTAGCCATGGCACGGGTAGACGTGAATTGGTTGTTCCTATGACGAAGGCTTCGGTCGCTGCCGGAGTGGACGGACTAATTATTGAAATGCATACAGATCCCGACAACTCGATGACGGGTGACGGCGTACAATCTCTGTTCCCAGATCAATTTTCAGATTTGCTGAAAGATTTGGAAATATTGGCTCCTGCTGTGGGGAAAACATTTCACACGCCTAGTACCATTGCTTAAAACCAATGTTTAACATTAATGCATAAAAGTTTTGCTGCAACGCAGTAATGAGATTTAAATTACCTAAAAGCCCGATGTTTCGGGCTTTTTGTGCTATTCAAATGTTATCAAGGGCGTAAGCATATCTAACATTAGTTTAAAAAATACCTTACATAGCTATTGACCCGTGTCATGTTTGAGATTTATAATGACGACAGAAAAAAACATTCGATCATGAACATTTCAGGGTTGTATAAGACTTAATGTTCGGAAAAATTGGGAGGAAGAAGACATGTCCGTTGAAAACGTATTGAAAACAATTCAGGAAAATAATATTGAGTGGGTAGATTTTCGTTTTGTAGATTTGTCTGGTCGTGCTCACCATATTTCATTGCCAGCTTCCGAAGTAGATGCAGAAACATTTGTTAACGGTGTTGCTTTCGACGGTTCTTCCATTCCCGGCTATCGTGGCATCGAGGAGTCCGACATGGTTATGCTGCCCGATCCAGAAGCGGTTTTTATCGACCCTTTCACTCAGCATCCTACACTGAATATTCTGTGTGACATTGCTACGCCAGATGGCGAAAAATACGACCGCGATCCTCGCGGCATTGCAAAAAAAGCTGAGGCATTTCTGCAATCCGCAGGAGTGGGCACAGCAGCATTTTTTGCACCTGAGTCCGAGTTTTTCATCTTTGATGATGTTCGCTACGAAAGCGGAATGAATAGCTCCTCCTTCTTCGTAGATTCCGAGGAAGCAGCTTGGAACACGAACCGTAAGGAAGAAGGCGGCAACCTGGGCTTTAAAGTGGGAGTGAAGGGCGGATATGTACCTGTAGCGCCAGTAGATACCCAACAAGATATCCGTAGTGAAATGTGCCGTTTGCTTGAAGAAGCAGGTCTGAGAATTGAGCGCCATCACCATGAGGTAGCTACGGCAGGCCAAGCGGAAATCAACTTCCGTTTTGACACACTCAAGAAAACAGCAGATAACCTGCTCGTCTATAAATACATTGTACACAACACAGCTCGTCAATATGGTAAAGTGGCAACATTCATGCCGAAACCAATTTTCGGGGACAACGGAAGTGGTATGCACGTTCACCAATCCATTTTCGATGGTGACACTCCTTTGTTCTACGAAAAAGGTGCTTATGCTAATCTGAGCGAAATGGCTCTTCATTACATTGGTGGTATTCTGTACCATGCTCCTGCATTGATCGCTTTGACAAATCCAAGCACAAACTCGTTCAAACGTCTCGTTCCTGGCTACGAAGCACCAGTTAACCTGGTATTCTCCAAAGGTAACCGTTCTGCGGCTGTACGTATTCCAGTAGCGGCTGTTACTCCAAAAGGCTGTCGGATCGAGTTCCGTACACCAGACTCCACTGCTAACCCTTACCTTGCCTTCTCAGCGATGCTGATGGCGGGTCTGGATGGTATCAAGCGCAAATTGAACCCAATCGAATTGGGTTATGGTCCACTTGACACCAACATCTACGAGCTGTCTGACGCTGAAAAAGGTAAAATCCGTAGCGTACCTGGTTCATTGGATGAGGCTTTGGATGCTCTGGAAGCTGACTACGAATTCTTAACTGAAGGCGGCGTATTTACGAAGGACTTTATTGATAACTATGTAGAGTTCAAACGTTCTGAAGCTAAATCGGTGAACATCCGTGTTCATCCACACGAATATAGCCTGTATTTTGACTGCTAATAACTTGATTGCTTAGCTGCTTTGAATAACAACCACTAGCTTACGGGTAACAGTTGTTATTCAAGATAGGTCTCCGGTCTTATGCCGGGGACCTTTTAATATTAAAGTGAAAATTACAAAATAAAGATGTTAAATACGTTAACATTCACAACTTTGTCACATCATAAATGAAATTGAAAACATTTTTATACAAGTCTTGAACGCATTTATGAATACTGCTATCATAGCGATAATATCCACACCAGAGTAGAGAAGGGATGGGAATTTGTTGAGTAAGAGAGCCTACAATTTTAATGCAGGACCAGCGGCATTGCCGCTTAAAGTACTGGAACGTGTACAAGCTGAATTCGTAGATTTCCAGGGAACAGGGATGTCGATCATGGAAATGTCTCACCGTGGAGCTGTGTATGAATCTGTTCATAATGAGGCGCAGGAACGTCTGTTATCTCTGCTGGGCAATCCACAAGGCTACAAGGTGTTATTCCTACAAGGGGGCGCAAGTACGCAGTTTGCAATGCTGCCTTTAAATTTCTTGCGCGAAGGACAGACTGCGAGCTATGTAATGACAGGTAGCTGGTCGGACAAGGCATATAAAGAAGCCAAGCTACTGGGCAAGGCTCATATTGCCGCATCCTCCGCTGATGAGAAGTACATGCGTCTTCCGAATGTGGATTCCTTGGACTTGCCTGAGAATACTGCTTATGTGCATATGACGTCCAACGAAACGATTGAAGGTACACAATTTAAGCAATTCCCGGATACGGGGTCCGTACCATTGATTGTGGACATGTCCAGCGATATTTTTTGCAAGCCTTTTGATGTTACTCAATTTGGATTGATTTATGCTGGCGCACAAAAAAATCTGGGACCTTCTGGTGTGACGGTCGTGATTGCCCGTGAAGAGTTGCTGACTTCCTCACCGGACAATATTCCTACGATGTTGCGTTATAGCACATATGAAAAAAATAACTCTCTCTACAATACTCCCCCATCCTTTGCCATATACATGGTGAATGAAGTGCTGAAATGGATTCAGGAAGAAGGCGGTTTGGAAGGCATTGAGCGCGTGAACCAGCAGAAAGCTGCTTTGCTATACGACCGTATTGACAGTAGCGAAGGCTTCTATCGTGGTTGTGTGGACAGCGCTGATCGCTCTATCATGAATGTAACCTTCCGCCTCGCGAATGAGGATCTGGAAAAACAATTTATTAAGGAATCCGAACAGGCCGGATTTATCGGACTGAAGGGACATCGCAGTGTAGGAGGGCTTCGCGCCTCGATCTACAATGCTGTTCCACTGGAGAACTGTCAAGCATTAGCCGAGTTTATGGACGGATTCAAGCAACGTAACAGTTAATTACGCGGACATATATTTCGATACACGATATTTAAAATCGAAAAAGTAAATGTAGAGCCTTCCCTGAATGTGTATAGGGGAAGGCTTTTAGTGGTGTGGGTTGAAATTTTTGTCGTTTGATGTTCATATCTGTCTGATTTTGTTAAAATAAAAGAATGTGTATGTTTTTAATGTATACACTTTGGTTAAACTGTAGGTTATTTGTCTGATGAATTTAATGATGAAGGGAACGAAACGTGATGCCATTACATATTGTGCTTGTCGAGCCGGAAATCCCGGCTAACACAGGTAATATTGCCAGAACGTGTGCTGCAACCGGAACTCATCTGCATCTGGTGAAGCCACTGGGCTTCCGTACCGACGATGCCACGTTAAAACGGGCTGGACTTGATTATTGGTATGCTGTCCACATTGAATATCACGAGTCTTTTGCTGAAGTGCAGGAGAAATATCAGGAAGGCCGCTTTTTTTATGCGACGACCAAAGCGAATCAGCGATATAGTGATATTGCATTTCAGGATGGAGACTTCTTGGTATTTGGTAAAGAAACGAAAGGTTTGCCTCCAGAGCTGCTAGCTGCTAATCCAGATACATGTATCAAGATGCCTATGTCTGATAAAGTAAGATCTCTAAACTTGTCGAATTCCGCTGCGATTATTGTATATGAAGCGCTGAGACAAATGGATTTTCCGGATTTATCATAAAGAGCATCGAGTGAACAAGTATAAATGCGAATAAAGAACCAGGACCTTAGTTGCTAATAAGAGTTTCACCTTTGTTGCTCAAAGGTACATGACAGTGGAGCTTAAATAAAGGTTGTATGGTCGAAAATTTGCGAAATTTCTCAGCGAGGGCTAATGATAATTGGCTTTCCGGTCGATAAAAATATTATAGACATTCTGTACCATACTTTGATATGGTTCATGATTTTATGAAAAAATGTAATAAAATTTCCTGTGATCAGCAGGATTCGACAAAAAGACAGCGAATACTACATAAAGAATAGTGTCTTTGTACCTAGTTTTTCGCATGGTAAGAAATTTGTAAGTTATTACTCAATAGGAGAGGTGTACGATCACGATGAAACCTGCCGGTGTGGTACGTAAAGTTGATCAGCTGGGGAGAATAGTTTTGCCTAAGTCACTGCGTAAAAGGTACCAAATGAATGAGGGAGATCCTGTCGAAATTTTGGTTCAGGGTGACCACATTATTTTGGAGCGTTACCGTCCAAAATGTGTATTCTGCGGGTCAGTAGAACAAGTGAACGATTTCAAAGACCGTTATATTTGTGCTCAATGCCTGACAGAAATGACACAGTATTCCTCCTAAATGAGGCAAAAGCATCACGACATTCGTTCGTGATGCTTTTTTTCGGATAGAGCCGTACGTCGGCTAGCATATTTAATTTAGTAGTAGACTATTAGGTAGCTATTTATAGAACAAAAAATGAGTAGGGACTGGACGCAAATTACCATCTGACGGTTTGTTTACGACTCGACCGTTAAGTATAAGCGACGAGGAACCGCCTCCGTCCAAATTATAGGCATCTTGAACACCTAGATTGTACATTTTCCCTTGCAGTTCTTCGAGCGTCGCGCCCGAACCCCCGCTTTCATTGTAGCCGTCTACGACAATAATGAGCAACTGATCATCTTTATAGTTGCCAATGACCGTACGCGGGGCCCGCTTGGGGGAGACTTTCCATTTGTCAGGAATAGGCATTTTTTGTCCCCTTTGCAGCAGGACGGGAACGAAGGTAGCCCCAAAGGCAGGCTTTAAGCTGTCAAGAGCACCTTGACTGTAAAATTTGCCACCGATAAGCTTGCCATCGTTACTCAGTCCGACGAAGGATAAATCCTTAAAACTGGACTGAAAGCCAGTAAGGTAGTGGCCGTTCAAGACAGTAGTGCTTAATGGATAGCGTTTGCCGTCTCCATCCGCAAAGCCGCCTGCATTGATGCCTGCAATAGCTCCGTGTCTCAAGACTGCACGCATGGTGGTTTCGGAGCCACCCAATTTGTCACTTCCCAAAGACATTTTCATAGCAGTAGGATCTTTAAGTTTGACCTTCATAGCGTAGCCATGATAAATTCCCGGGTTTACCTTAAACAATTCAATGGTAATCCGGTTGCTATCTACCCGCTCATAGGGAACCCCCAGTTTGGCGGTGATACGTCGATCATAGATGATCGCGGGCCGCTTGGACTGCGTAGAGGCAGTCACGACAAGCTGATTAATCGTTTGGGTCGTTTGCTTGTATAGCTCAGAAGTCCGGTGAATCGTAGACAAGGTGTATGTTGCCGTTTGCTTGGCTTCATCAAGCTGCTTGCCTACTGATTGCGTTTGTAGAGTGACTTCAGCTTTTTGCAGACTCGAAGAAGTAGACCCAGGAAAGCTCAATGAGGGATGCACTAACAAAATACACCCCAACAAACCGATAAAAGGAGCAAGGGCCAACATAAAGAACCGGTTCACTTGTTTTGCGTCTACATTCATTTTAGCAAGTCCATTTTTTTCTGAAGTGTATTGAGTTGCTGCTTGACTTCGTTTAATTGGGTATACAGTTTATTGCTGTTATCGGTCTTATTGTTTGCATTATCCTTCGTAAAGGTCAGTAGTTCATTGAAGGACTGGACTTTTCCCTGCAATCCGCTAACTTCCTTGGAAAGAGCAGTCAGTTGCTTTTCATAGTCAGATTTGAGTGCTTGAATCTGTTGGTCTGTATGGGTTTGCATCTCGTTTAGCATTTGCTGCTTCAAGTGATTGCTATACAGATAGGTTGCGAGAGCACCTAGTATAATAAGAATGAACCAAAATAGCAGAAAAGCCTTTACGGGTAACCCCTTTCTTGAATTGCTCCGCCGAGCTTCGGTAGGAGGACGTTCAGGTGAAGCTTGCATACGATTTTCAACTCCCGTGTAAAGTCAAATTTCCAGTCTTTATTTGCAGTACCAATTCTATCATGGGCCTATTTATTTCGCAAAAGCGAAATAGTCGTATAAAAATATTGGAAAAAGAGATTGCATCGGAAGGAAGTCCTAGGATACAATTTCCTTAAACGTTTTTCGCTTCCTATACGTTCACATTCGCGCAATTTCTACATATGCAATCCCCAATTTTAGAATTATTTTCACTACTAACTATGTATTTTTTTGTAAAATCAGGAGGTTTAGATATGAGAAAAGTATGGCAGGTGGTCATCATAGATATCCATCCTACAAGTATGCTGGGAACAAAGCTTATTTTGGAAGACCAGCAGGATTTGCTTGTCAGAGGGATGTCTTCCTCCGGAACGGAAGGCTTGGAGCTGGCTTGTTCCATTCGACCGGAAATCATTTTAATGGACTACAGGTTGCCTGAGGGAACGGCGGAACCATTTTTGACACAAATGCGGGCCTTGTCTCCGGACAGCCATATTGTTATTATGACGGATGAGGATAATATTACGTTGTTTCAGCAGCTAATTTCGCTTGGAGCAAATGGAATGTTATCCAAGCAGGCATCACCGAGCCAGTTAATCCATCTGATCAACGGTTTACGCGAAGGATTTGCTTCTTTACCAATGGACTGGATTCGGTGTGGAAACTGGCCCTTTATGCCGTTAATGGCATCCGAGCCTTTTGACGAATTGACACAAACCGAAGTGTTTATTATGGAACGTATTGTACAAGGTATTACATATGACAAAATTGCTATCGAGATCGAAGTTAGCCGGCGCTCCATTGATAATTATCTACGTAAAATTTATGCGAAATTAGGCGTGTCCAGCCGGGCGCAGGCGATTGAACGTTATGCCTTATATGCGCGTCAGATGAAGCAGCTATATGCCTGACGCGTCAGCCCGGAGATCATGACCTATTTTTCAGGAGAAGGAGGATGTTCATGCAATATTCCTTTGCTTCACGAACGGCTGCGATGTTGGCTTCTCCAGTGCGTCATATCCGGGAAAATGCGAGAAGACACTCCTTTATATCTCTGGCTGAAGAACTACCTGCACAAGAGCTGTTTCCGGTGAAGTTGCTGGAAGAAGCGGCCCATGATGTGTTTGGCTCCGGCCCTGACGCCCTCCAGTATGGTGAACCGGAGGGCTATTTCCCTTTGCGGGCATGGCTTGCGGGAGAGTGGGAACAGCGTAAAGGAGTAAGAGTACCACCAGGTCAAATCCTTCTCACGACAGGCAGTCAGCAGGCCATTGACCTGATCATAAGACTGATGGTGGATGAGCGTGATCCGGTATTGGTCGAAAACCCTACATCTCCTGGATGTTTACAAGTACTATCTATGCAGGGTGCGCAGATCGTTCCTGTAGAATCAGATGCGGAAGGTGTCATTCCTGATAAGCTTGAAGCTTTAATGATCCGTTATCGACCCAAGCTTTTTTTTGCCACGCCAACGTTTACAAACCCGACGGGCTCCTTGTGGAGCGCGGCAAGGCGGCAGGAAATTTTGGACCTGTGCAGGCATCATGAGGTGCTAGTAGTTGAGGATGATTCTTATGGTGAATTGCATTTGAAGCAAAAAAATGAGTCCCATGACAAGAGTCCGCATGGTCAGAGTCGAAAATTTGCAGAGACTTACCCCTCACTATTTGCGCTGGATCATGCGGGCCAGGGAGGTCAAGTACTCTATATTGGTTCGTTCAATAAAACAGTTGCTCCTGCGCTGAGAACGGGTTGGGCTGCTGGTCCTGCACCGTTAATTGAAGGGATGTACGCCTTGAAGCAGCTGGCTGATATGCAATCCAGTACGATGAACCAACGGCTGCTGTTCCAATTGCTGACCAGCTCGCGTTTTCAATGGCACGAGCACTTAGCGATGCTGAACAAGGAATATTCGACTCGACTTCAATTAATCTTGGAGCTGCTCAAGCGCCCGTTTTGGAAAGACGTGACGTATCATATTCCGTCCGGTGGCATGTATGTATGGGTGCAGTTGCCCGATGGGCTGGACAGCGCATTGCTGCTAAAGGCGGCGTTACCCAAAGGCGTAGCCTTTATGCCCGGTGCGCTATGTGCGGTTGGCAGTGAAGGCGCGTCCCATATCCGACTCAATTTTAGCCATCCGGGCCGTGAGCAATTGCTTATGGGCATGAATCTGATCGGTGAGACGATCAGTGAATTTACTGCGCGGAGCTAGCAAAAACCATCGCCCCATGTCAGTCATCCTCCGCTTCCGCAGCAACAGTGGAGTAAGTGAATGGCGCTTCCGCAATCTGGCGCTGTCCACTGTCCTCGTCAAGCTCTGCATCCATTCCAGTGGCCGTTTTAATGCCATGCTCTTGCAGTACTGCCGCATACTCGTTCAGGGCAGCTTCGCCAAACGGAGTCAGTCGATAGCGGCCGCGGGATACGCGCTCAAACCAGCCGTAGTAGTTGTGCTGAAGTACGGCAGCAGCTGTGCTGACGGCTGCTATGCGGGCGAGCTGCGCCGGAGCGGCTTCCCCCAAGCTCTGCAAGGCTACGGCTACACGCAGCGCTTTTTCCCGATAGGCAGTGACCAGCTTGCGTCGGGTGCTGCCGCCGATATTGTGGTCACCGCTGCGTGCGTGAAATTCCCGCAGCAGCTTTTCCTTGCGCGAGCCGGGGCGTACCTTTGCTGCATTGTGGACATTGTCGCTAGGCGCCGCAGGCTTACACAGTACCTCAACGAGCGGCGGCTTAGTTTTAAAATGGGTGACGGTGAGCAAGCCAAGTCCTAACTGGCGGCACAGTCCGACCAGCTCGTTCCAGCGCTGATTGACTGCCCCTTTTTTGGCACGATTCCGTTCTACAGCTACATATACATTGCTGCTTAGTTTCAAACGCTGCATGCCTTGCAGCACAAGCGCCAGGTTAAACGTCTTTTTGATTTCCACAATCAGTGGTGTCTGTTGCCCTGGCTTGATACCCACCAAATCGCAGTTGCGTACCTCTCCTTTGACTTCATATCCCAAGTTCTCAAAAAAGGCTTTCACCGGAGCGTACAGCTCCGTCTCATGCCGAACCGCCATGACTTCTCCCGCTCCTTTATCCCATTATTCCGAGCTTATATTGTACCATAATGCGTCAGGTCCGCGTCGTTGTTGTATATTTTAGCACAGTGTATCCCTTGGTTTTTTCGAAAAAGCAGAGAGACCTGTCATAAAAAATAGGTCAATTCTTAAATCAATCTGCATAGGTATGTATTACACTTTTTTTAAGGGGATTGCATCATATCCTGAAAGGCGTGACGAGTGTAGCCATAATCATCAGGAGTGGAGGATAGTCATTACGCAGTCATGGGAGGAACCGAGCATGAATATTTTTGAACGCGTTGCGGAGTACCGGGCGGAAAACAACCGTCTGGCCTGGAGCGGCACTTTTAGAGAGTATATTGAGATACTCAAGAAAGACCCGACGCCGGCGATGACAGCTCATGCACGGGTTTACAAGATGATTGAATCTTTTGGTGTAGAAGAGGTTGGGGGACATAAGCGATACAAATTTTTTGAGCAGGAGATCTTTGGACTGGATCGAGCGCTGGAAAAGTTGGTGGAGGAATATTTCCATTCATCAGCCAGGCGGCTCGATGTGCGCAAGCGTATCCTTCTTTTGATGGGACCCGTCAGTGGGGGGAAATCGACACTGGTCACGTTGCTAAAACGTGGTCTGGAGAAATTTTCGAGAACGGATCAGGGAGCTGTATACGCGATTGAAGGCTGCCCCATGCACGAGGACCCGCTTCATCTGATTCCCCATGAGCTGCGTCCCGATTTTGAAAAGGAGCTGGGTGTACGGATTGAAGGTAATCTCTGCCCATCCTGCCAGATGAGATTGCGCACGGAATTTGATGGCGATATTGAAAAGGTCCGCGTGGAGCGGGTATTTATATCGGAAGAAAACCGGATTGGTATTGGTACGTTCAGCCCTTCTGATCCGAAGTCACAGGATATTGCTGATTTGACGGGCAGCATCGACTTTTCCACGATTACGGAGTATGGTTCGGAATCTGACCCGCGTGCGTATCGGTTTGACGGAGAATTGAACAAAGCGAATCGTGGACTGATGGAGTTTCAGGAAATGCTGAAATGCGATGAGAAGTTTTTGTGGAATTTGCTTTCTCTGACCCAAGAGGGAAACTTCAAGGCTGGGCGGTTTGCGCTCATCAGTGCAGATGAACTGATCGTGGCTCACACCAATGAATCCGAGTATAAAAGCTTTATTGCAAACAAAAAGAACGAGGCGTTGCAATCACGGATGATTGTAATGCCGATTCCTTATAACCTGAAAGTATCTGAGGAAGAAAAGATTTACGCCAAGCTCATTGAACAAAGTGATATGAAACATATCCACATTGCGCCTCATGCGCTGCGAACGGCTGCCATTTTCTCCGTGCTTACCCGCTTGAAGGAGACGAAGAAACAGGGGATGGATCTGGTCAAAAAGATGCGCATGTATGACGGTGAAGAGGTCGAAGGATACAAGGAAGCCGATCTGAAAGAAATGCAAAGTGAGTTTCTGGAGGAAGGTATGTCCGGGGTAGACCCGCGGTACGTCATTAATCGTATTTCTAGTGCATTGATTAAGCAAAATGTGGAATCCATCAATGCCCTGGACATTTTACGAGCAATTAAGGATGGTCTGGATCAACATGCCTCCATCACAAAGGAAGAACGAGAGCGCTATCTGAATTTCATTTCCGTGGCTCGTAAGGAATATGACGAATTGGCTAAAAAAGAAGTGCAGAAGGCCTTTGTGTACTCTTTCGAGGAATCAGCCAAGACGTTGTTTGACAACTATTTGGATAACATCGAAGCTTTTTGCAATTGGGCGAAAATTCGCGATCCACTCACAGATGAGGAACTCGACCCGGATGAGCGGCTCATGCGCTCTATTGAGGAGCAAATCGGGGTATCGGAAAATGCGAAAAAAGCGTTCCGTGAAGAAATATTAATCCGTATTTCCGCGTATTCTCGCAAGGGACGGAAGTTTGAGTATCATCATCATGATCGGCTGCGAGAAGCCATTGAGAAGAAGCTGTTCGCCGATTTGAAGGATATTGTGAAGATTACGACTTCGACCAAAACGCCTGACGCTAATCAGCTCAAACGGATGAATGAAGTGATTAAGCGATTGATTGAGGAGCATGGCTACACAGGAGCCAGCGCTAACGATCTGTTGAGGTATGTAGGTAGCCTCCTGAATCGGTAAGACGAAATAATAAACAAGTACAGTATGGTGAAACCATGGGTTGATCTGGATGGTGCCACACGGTTGTGAGGTATCCGATCAACGTGTTTCGTAGAGGGAATTCGGCAAGCACAGGGGATTTCAGGTGCTGCCGGATTCTTTTTTGTATCATCAGGCAGTTGTGATTATATATTTTCTGAAATTGCTATGAAAAAAATCATAATCAATCTTCTGCTTTTTTAACATTTTTTAAAAAGTTGCCGATAAATATGGTAATGTAAAATCTATGTAAACTATTATTTGGAGGAACTTATGATTCATGTCGCGGAGAGTAGATTAAAACAGATACAATATATTGGTATTACTGATGATGATTTGGCTTTATTGCATCATTATCAGGGACTATTCCAATCTATTGTGAATGAGGTGGTCGATCGGTTTTATGAGCATGTAGAAAAGGTTCCGCATCTCATGTCGATTATTTCCAAATGGTCGAATATTGAACGACTAAAACAAACACAACGTGAATACTGGCTTTCTCTCGCAGATGGAAAAATAGATGATCCGTTTATCGAACACCGTCTTTTTGTGGGGCAGGTACATTCCCGAATCGGATTGTCTTCCGATTATTATTTGGGCACGTACATTGCTTATCTTGATATTGCAGTGGACATTTTAAAGCGTTCGGGGATAGAGGACTGGTTTTTTATTGTGCATGCTCTTTCCAAAATGTTCAACCTGGATTCCCAGCTTGTACTGGAAGCTTATCAGGAAAAGGAAAAGGAACAAATCAACGAGCTGGCCGACGAACAAACGCAGGTGCTGACCGTTGTGTCCCGAATTGCGCAAAATTTGACCGGGATGATTGCTGAGCTTAGGGAAAATACGGATAATATCGCGGAGAGTGCCTGCAACACTGCTTCTTCGCAGGAACATACAGAGGAATTGGTACAGCATTTGAGTGACGAGATTAAGCATATTGAGCAGATGAGCGGTACGATCCGGGAACTGTCCGATCAGACTCATCTGCTGGGACTGAATGCGGCGATTGAGGCTGCCCATGCGCAGGAAGCAGGGCGCGGGTTTCAAATTGTGGCACAGGAGGTGCGAAAGCTCGCATCCAATTCGAAGCAAGCACAGGAGCAAATTCAGCGCAAGGTGCTGGATATTGCCCGTATGCTTGACAGTGTGCAATCCGAAACAGCTGCCACAACAGCCAGTGCCCGGCAACAGGCTTCCAGCTCAGAGGAATTGGCTTCGTTCACAAAGCTGATCGAAAACATGGTGAAGGAATTGGAAATGCTGCAGCACTCCTCGGAAATGCTGCAGGTGTAAGATGTGGCTTGAATGTACTATGGGGGCAGCAAGTCGATTGGCTTTAGCGGCATGCGCTTTTCCTGTAGTTGTTGTCAGAACACAAAAAAACAGACCTTTTCAGCGGGTCTGTTTTTTTTGTTTAGTTCCAAGCTGACAGATTATAATAACGATCTAAGTTCACGTCGGTATTTGTTCAAATGCACGAACGACGGAATGACTCGCTTGGCAGAACGGAAGCCGCCTATTCTGATATTGCGGACTACATGATAGGGAGAGATCAATAGTGCGTGAAGCAGATGCAAATCATGGGTGCTCAATGGACGATATCGTTGATAGTAATCTATCGCGCGCAGCATCTTTGTCCCATTCCAAAGACAATTCCGATGAAGAAGATGGGAGAGATCTTTCATCCTTACATGTAGGGAGCAATTTTCAAAGTCGATCAAATGGATTTTGAGCTGTTTGTCTTTAATCAGATTGGGATAATTATAGTCGCCGTGTATAAATGCGGCGGCTTTTTGCTCCTGAGCAATGGCTTCTCTAACTTTGGGCTGCTGTAGGCGATGGGACACTTCTTCACAAAGAGCTACGAGATGTGCTGTGCCTCTGTATGGGATGAGGCGTTTTTTGTATCCAGATATTTCATCGCTCAAGCCTTCATAACGGATTCTGGATGGCGGAGCTTCAGTGATAGGAAAGCTAACGGCACTGGAATGGAATTTGGCTAAAGTAGCAATTCCCTTTTTGAAGTCTATTCTTTTTGTGAATTCTGGTCTGAGTCCATGAACCCAATTGGTTAATGTATACGAAACACCTTCATAGGTCATGTAAGCCGTTTGTTGTATTGTTGGATAGACCTTTTGGCTGCGTGTAAACCCGCGCTCATCCAAGTAGGACAAGACACGTGTAATAAAACGGATCTCTTCTTCCGGAAATTTGTAGGGTTTTAAGCAATAAGTCGTATTAGCGGTCTCAATCTTGTGAATGTCCTTCATTTGACGGGTACGCTGAATTTTAATTCCGTACATCTGCTCAACGTTCGATAAAATCGACATTTTGATCCTCACTTTCTTTTATACATGAGCCCACTCTTGCAAAATATGGATGATTTGTAATCGAAGAGGCCACGACTGATCCCAATTGTCCAGGATTTCGCGATCTCTTGAACGATTCGGGTGTCGGGAAGCATGCCAGGCTTCTCGTGGTAGTTTATATAAAGCTGTAACAATCTTCCGTTCAGTACGGCTTAGTGGTTTACGCTTTTGGTATCCCTTCAGCAAGGATTGCACAAATTCAGGATTGAATTGAGTAGTATTCATAAGGGCCTTTGCCAAATCAGCATAGATTGAGCCGATTTTAGCCCGATCCCAATCAATGATTTTGAGATGACCGTCATCCGAAATAATGACATTTGGGGTAGTGATATCACTGTGTATCAAGGAGGGATGCCGATGTTCCATCCGAAGCAGCCTTATGATGGATGCATCCTGCAAATCCTTCCATGCTCGCCTGGATAAACGTTTGCAGTTTTCGCCGTGAGCATTGTACCAGTTGCGGTACGTTTTATCATGGCGACTGTTTTTTATCATTTTTCTTTGAAAAAGACGATCCTGGTTTTTCCATATCCGCAATTGTTGAATGGTCGGAGGGGACTTTCCTTTATCCATCCGATGCAAGCCGGTGGAGGTGGCGTGAAGTGTGGCAAGTGCCCGCCCCAGTTTTTCGAAATCTTCAGCGGTTTCCAGTCCCCGTCCTTTGATCCACTGACTTACATAAAATGGCGTTCCTTGATGTAGAGTCCATAACTTGCCGGAATGAGTGGGGAGCCATGCGGGCATGTAGGTATACTTTCTCTTTTTCAAAAGCCTTATATGACTCGCAGCTCGTTCCATCTGTTGAATCGTATTTGAACGGACCATCTTTGTACGACTAAAGGGCTTTAATGCATAAGTTCCCTTTTTCGTTTTCACCTGGATCACTGCATTTTTTCGGTATAATGATGAGACTAAGCTTGATTTTAACGGGATCAGGCCGAAACGACGGGTGATTTTGCGAATCTGTGCTTTAGTATAGGATTTCGCCATAAGAACCTCACTTGACTTTGGATTGAAGAAAAAGGTAATCCTCTGTTAGTTATCAGTCTATTCATGAAGAAATAATAGGTGCAGTTTTATGAAGCCATCTTCGTTCTTTTCCTATGTCACATTGGTCAAAAAAACGGAGCAGCGAAAGTTCGCTGCTCCGTTTTAATTAGCTCTGTATTTAGTTACCCTGATTATGACCTGGGTGATTAATATTCGTTGTCATCATCATCTTCGTCTGTATCCACGATTGCGCCAGATGATGCATGGATTTCAAGCTCAACGGTTCCTTCGTTGGTGAGTACCTTTACCTCGTAGATGAACTGTCCATCTTCCTTATCCAATTTAGAAGACAAAAGGGTACTCCCGGGTACGTGCTTAAGCGCAATTTGTCCAGCCTGTTTTTCAGTCAGGGTGATGTGATTTGGCTTGTTAAGGGAGGACTCGTCATTCGAGTCATGATCAAGCTCAGAATGGGAACGGATGGTTTTCCCAGTATAAGCATCAACATCTATATCCCAATCTTTATCCCCTTGCTGGAGATCCACCTCATAGTAGACTTTTCCGTTCTTGCGCTCCAGTTCGACATCTTCAACTTGTGCATTATTCCCCACAGCCTTCTTGGCAATGTTGGCAGCGGCGGTCGCTCCAATAAGGCCCGTAGGTTTAGCGGCCCATACGGCATTCGCTGAGACACCCGTAACTGTAACTCCAAGCAGAACCGTGGCTGCCATAATTCCTAATGTATAGTTTTTTTTCATTACATAATTCCTCCTTGTGCTATAAGCATGAATACAGCTTATCTCTTGAACATGAGAGGAACATAATAGAATCATGAGAAAACTATGAGAAAACATGAGCTGAGATGATCATCAAGTCGTCATGATTCGTTGTGCTCCTGTTTTTCTTTTTCCCACGTTATAGAGTCGATAGAGCCCGATACTGCATTGACCTGTACTACTGCTTCACGCCCATCTTTTACCTCAACCTCAACCAGATAGTAGAGGCCTTTGTCGTTGCGATGAAGCTCAATATCATCGGATGTTCCGTTAACTGCTTTGGCAGCAAGCTTGGCTGCTTCTTTCTCTGTAATAACGAGAGAAACCGGGTCAGGTTTATTAGCTGGATTCGATGTGTCTCTGGTTGGTGAGTTACCAGGATTGTGGTCTTGGGGCTCCTGCTTCGCATCTGTATAAACCTGTATCCGCTTAATGGAGTCGATGACACCGTCATAGGCATTGGCTTTTATATCGTACTTCCCTTTGGCGCGTTCCAGCCTGATCAGATAAAAATCACCCAAGCGTTGGGATTCGAGCACCTCGCCGGGATACTGATGCAAAACGGATTGGATGACGGCCTTTTCTTCCAATGGAGAAGCTGCTAACGACCGTGCCCAAGGCCTCTGTAAAAGACAAATTGTAATCAACACAGCCGCCAGCGTACCTCCAATCACCCACACATAGATGGCTTTCATCGTTATTCCCTCCTTTGGCTTATTATTTTGGAACGGTAGGGAGGATGATCGTTGCAGTTGTTCCGCTCCCCTCTACACTTTCTAGCCCAATTTGAGCATGTATAGCTTGTGCAATTCCTGTAGCCAATGATAAGCCTAGCCCAGCCCCACCTTCCTCGCGGCTTCTGGCTTCATCCACACGATAGAAGCGGTCGAATACTTTAGATAACTTTTCTTCCGGGATTCCAATTCCTTGATCTGTGATTCTTATGCAGGGTTGAGCTGTACCGCCCACCGTATCAATCATCAGGTGTATCGGCTCGTCACTGTATTTGCGTGCATTATCCAAAAAGATAAATAGGAGCTGCTTCAGCTTATTTTCATCGGTATAGCCAATGCAGTCTGTCTGTACATCCAGTTGAATTTGTCGGGCGAACGCATTTTCAAATGTAGCTTTTAATTCTGTCGCTATTCTGGTCAGGTGTACAGGCTCCAGCACGACATTCCATTGTTCTTCGTTTCTGGCCAACAGAAGAAGCTGCTCTGCCATGTCCTTCATTCGGATCGCCTCGGAATGAATCGCTTCAACGGATTCGGCGAAAATGTTGGGATGCTGCAACCCCCGCCGTTTGAGCAGGCTGGCATAACTTTCAATAATGGTGAGCGGTGTCTTCAATTCATGGGACGCATTAGATACAAATTGTTCTTGCCTGACGAAATTCCGCTCCAGCAGTTCAATCATGTCATTAAATGTTTCTCCCATTTCGACCAGTTCGTCGCGTGATGATGAATTGAGCGGAAGGCGTTTAAATTTCCCGCTGCGCTGAATTTCTTTCATCGTGCTAATCATAGATGTAATTGGACGTGTGATCAGTCTGCCGAGCAGCCTTCCCGACACCACAACAGGAATGAGCGCAATTCCAGTGACAGCCACAAGTACAATTCTGAGTACCTGTAGCGTCTGCATCGTCGGTTGCAGACTTTCGGTCACCTGGAGATTGACAACCTCGCCATTGGTCCAAATCATGGGGAGCGATACAAGAATGTAACGATTGCTTTCATAGGTAATCATGCGAACCTGCCGTGTTTCATCAAAAACGCCCTTCATCAAGCTAAGAGATTGCTCGGAAGAAGAGGTGATAGGGGGAAGAAAGTCACCTTCTGGTTTCATCAGCCGAAGCATGCCATCCAGCGGTACATAGGCTCGGAGAAGATCCTCAGCGGCTACGGATACCGGAGCACGTTGAATCCCACGAACTATGTTCTCTGCTGCGGCCTCTACCTGGTCTTTTCGATTGTCTATCGAAAATTGGCTGAATAGGAAATAGATCGAAAAATTAATGGCTACAAGTAAGACCGCGAATAATAACGAGGTGTACGTATGGATTTTGTTTTGTAGCTTCATAAAGATTCCTTCAGCACATAACCAATTCCGCGTACAGTATGGATCAGCTCAGGGAGCTGGCGCGTAGGGTCGATTTTATTGCGCACGTAGCGAATATACACATCGACCACATTGGTATCGCCCATATAATCTATGCCCCATACATTTTCCAGTAATTGTTCACGGCTAAGTACCTGCCGCTGGTGTCTGAGTAAATGAACGAGCAAGTCAAACTCTCGCGGTGTAAGCTCAATGTTGTGCTCTCCTCGAAGAACTTCACGAGTACCTTCATGGAGACGTAAATCCCCGGCACTAAGCCATTTATCTACCACTTGTGGAGCCATGTCTTTCGTTGCACCCACTCTGAGTGCGGCCCGTACACGTGCAAGCAGCTCTTCGATCACAAACGGTTTGGTAACATAATCATTGGCTCCCAAATCGAGTCCCTCGACCTTATCTGCAATGGAACTTTTAGCCGTCAGCAAAATGACAGGAACGTTCGCATCATGCTTACGAATCCTACGAAGTAGCTCGATGCCATTGAGACCGGGAATCATAATATCCAGCAACACTAGATCCCAATTGCCTTTGCAATACGTCTCCAGCCCATCAATTCCGTTTTTTTCTTTACATACTTGATAGCCTTCAAATTGAAGTTCGATCTCTAGAAGCCGGGCAATCTTTTCTTCGTCTTCTACGATCAAAATAGATTGTTTCATGATCATGCCCTCCTGTAGGCGAATAGCCGATACGGAAGTATTTTAGCATATACGGACAGGTAAGGCACTTCAAAGCGCAGGGCAGTGAGGGAAGAGATGTTTATAGCGCGTTATATTTCTTTACATTAAAAGGGATGAAAATGTAATGATAGCGCTATGATTTTGTTTTTTTATCCTTTATGCACAACAAACAAGCCTTTGTTTTGGTCAGTATGAACATTGTTTATGTTAGGAAAGTTGCAGTAACATAAATTAAAACTATTCATCAGAACCGAAATAAGGGCAGACCGCGAGCTTGCCCTTTGTCGCCAGGAGCGTAAAATAAAATGAAGCGAAAGCAGGGATTCAAAATGCATAAGCTTGGGATGATTACGATTGGGCAAGCCCCCCGGTCAGATGTGGCCCCTATCGTAGAAAGGGCATTGGAAGGACGGGCAGAGCTGGTACAGGCTGGTGCGCTAGATGGGCTCTCATTGGACTATATACAACAGCATCTATCACCGTCACCGGGAGAATATGTATTAACCTCGCGCTTGACGACCGGGGAGTCGGTGGTCATTTCACGCGAAAAAATCCAGCCACTGCTCCAGGACAAAATCACACGTTTGGAGGAGCAGGGCATACGTACTATTTTGTTACTCTGTACCGGTGTGTTTCCTGGGTTGCATACCCGAAGCGCTTTTCTAATTGAGCCAGATCATGTGCTTCCTCCTGTACTAAAGGCCATGTCCAGCGGAAGAAGGTTGGGTCTCATTGGACCGCTCGAAGAACAGAAGAACAACCTCAAGCTTAAATTCAGCCCTTATGGATTGAATCCAGAGTTTGCGGCGGCCTCGCCTTACAGTGGCAGTGAGGAAGAATTTCGCCGAGCAGCAGGACAGTTCAAGAATCAAGCCGATCTGATCGTACTGGATTGCATGGGCTATACGGAAACGCATAGAGAACTAGCGGCGCATTACTCAGGGGTTCCCGTTGTATTGTCCAATGCCTTGATTGGCAAACTGGTATCGGAAATGGTGTAAGGAGCTAAAAATTGGAGGTAAGAACTATGAGTCAACAACGTATTGAAATCAGTAAAAATGTATTGCAAAAATGTTTGGGACTTACCGCTGGAGAGACGCTTCTGGTCGTAACCGACGATGATAAAAAAGAATTGGGCGAGTCCATATATGAAGCTGGCAAGGCACTGGGGGCAGAAGCAGCTATTTTGACGATGAAGGTTCGTTCCAAATCGGGCGAGGAGCCTCCAGCCCCTGTTGCCGAAGCCATGCTTCGCTCCAACGTTGTTGTATGTGTCACCCGGTATTCGCTGACACATACAAGTGCCCGTAAGCAAGCCGCAGCTGCTGGAGCACGCCTGGCGACCATGCCTGGCATGACAGACGATATGTTCATGAATGGAGCAATTGCTGCTGATTATCCGAAGGTCAAGGCGCTGACCGAAGAGGTGACCGCATTGCTGACTGCTGCCAAGCAGGTACGGATTGAAAAGGATGGATATAGTCTGAACTTTACCATAGAAGGGCGCAACGGTGTTCCCAGCACAGGTATGTATTTGAATCCCGGCGAATCGGGGAACCTGCCTTCCGGTGAAGCGTATATTGCTCCGCTGGAAGGAACGGCACAGGGTCAGATTGTGGTGGACGGTTCTGTAGCGGGAATCGGTGCCTTAAAAGAGCCGCTGCTGCTGACGGTGCAAAATGGAAGATTAATCGCGGCAGAAGGGGAAGCCGGACAGTCCCTGTTGGATATGCTCGGCGAAGGCGATGGTAGAATGCTGGCCGAATTTGGTATTGGAACGAATGATAAAGCCCGCATTACAGGTGTTGTGTTAGAGGACGAGAAAGTATATGGCACGATTCATGTCGCTTTTGGCAGCAATAATACCTTTGGGGGAACTGTCGCTGCGGGTGTACATATTGACGGAGTCGTACAAAAACCGGATGTATATCTGGATGATCGTCTGATTATGAAGGCTGGTCAGTTGCTAGAGCGATAAAGGGAGGAAGTTATCATGCTTGGAATGATCAGAGTGCTTACCATGCAGGACAAAGCAGCTATCGACCTTCACGGCCGGGTCATTGAGCAGCGCTACGGGCTACCTGTCACCAGTGTATGTATTCCCGATCAGCCGAAAGGGATCTACGATGATATCACAGACCGGGAAGCGGTGCCTAAAATTGTGCTCGCGGCGCAACAACTCGTTGAACAAGGCTGTACGTCTATCGGTATTAGCTGCGCGGCTGATCCAGCGCTAGAGGAAACTCGTCAGGCTGTATCTGTACCTGTATACGGGGCGGGGTCCTGTGCGGCACTCTTGGCTCTGACATCGGCCAGCCGTGTAGGCGTGTTGACCATTTTGGAGGAGGCTCCGCCGCTGATTCGCCGCATTTTGGGCGATTCCTATATCGGTACAGAGCGTCCCATAGGTGTGCAGACGACACTGGACTTGAACACTCCACAAGGTAAAGAGGCAGCTATGGCAGCAGCGTTACGGCTTCAGGAGAAGGGGGCTGAGGTAATTGTACTTGCCTGTACAGGTTTTGTAACAATGAACTTTGCGCCAGAGCTGGAGCGTACACTAGGGATTCGGGCTATTGACCCGATTGTGGCGTTGGGTGCAGCTGTTTCGGTACGCTAGCAGACACTTCGTGTGGGGTACAAGCAGGATAGTTCTTAAACTTCATTATAAATAGTTGAATATTAAAATAAACCGCCTTTTCCAGAAAAGGGCGGTTTATTTATGTTCCATTGAGCTCCTAAAGATAGGAATGGGCTGGTGTGGATAGATTTGACCAAGCGGTAAAAGGTTTTGTTTTGTACACTTTTTTGGTACACTATCCTGAAAATTAGATGAACTAAGGATTTTGCAAAATAAATAGCAGGGTGGTCTGTCTTTATGAAAATACCGGGTGTAACAGTTCAAGAGCTCATGGCAATACCCGTGTTGAAGGAGGCGAAGGTATTAAGCGGAGAACAAGGGCTAAGCCGGGTTGTCCGGTTTATTGACATTATGGAAGTCCCTGACCTGAAAGGCTGGGTCCGGGAAGGTGTATTATTAATGACAACGGCTTATTCGATCCGTCATGAGCCTGAGGTATTGTGTCAAATTATTCAATTACTGCATCAGGGCGGGGCGGCGGCGCTTGTGATCAAGCCTACCCGCTTTCTCACGGAAATTCCCCATAGTGCGCTTGAAGAAAGCAATGCCTGTGGCCTTCCTGTGATTGAGATTCCAGCCGATATTCCCTATACGGATATTACGCAGCGTGTCATGGATATGGTGTTGAACCGACAGGCAGAGCTGCTGCGACGTTCGGAAGAAATCTATCGAACGTTAACGACGATGGTGCTGGAGAACAGTGGCATACAGGCTGTAAGCGATAATATAGCAGAGCTTTTTAAAGCTCCGGTTGCTTTGGTTGATAATGGTGGTCAAGCCATTGTCACTTCACCACAAGATTGGGATTGGGCGAAGGTACAAGATGCTCGTCATTTTCCAATTAGTGTGGATAAACGTACAGTCGCCAAGTTGGTCATTGCCCGCAATGAACTGGATGATATGGAGCAGGTTGGTATTGAGCAGGCACGGCTGGTGATGGCGTTAGAATTAATGCGTGAAAAGGCAGTAGAAGATACGGAAAGCCGACTACGGGGGAATTTTATAGATGAGCTCATGACACCTCCGTTGCCGGTGCGGCATGAGGTTGAGCGGAGAGGTCGTCAATTGGGATTCAACCCGGAATATAACTGGGAGGTGGCTGTACTGGAAAGTGCTACGGCTCCGCCAGAAGAGATTCTTTCTGGGTTATTGAGTATGGAATCGACCCGACGGCGTGTGGTGTCTCATATTGAGTTCCGTTCAAATCGTGCGATATTATTTCTGCCGACTCTTCAGCCGAATGATCATCAGAACGCACCTGGCTCTGATCAGGAAACGTCCTGGAGTGATACGCTGAAAAACTGGTCAACTGAAAAAGCCTGGGGTACCGCCGATTATTATTTAGGCATCGGAAGTGCCAAAAAGTTATGGGAGCTGCTGCAAAGCTACAATGAAGCACGTCGTGCCATTACTGTAGCCCAGCGGCTGTATCCTGATAAACGTGTATGCAAATACAGCGATATAGAGATGCACTATATGCTTGGAGAAGCGATGGACAAAGAGGAATTTTCAAATTTGTTTGAACGCAAGCTAGGGAGACTTCAGCAATATGATCGCTCACATGGCAGTGACTTACTCAAAACGTTATTTTATTATTTGGAAAACAGGGGCAGTCTGGTAGATACAGCCAATTATCTTTTTATACATCGTAACTCAGTAAAATACAGATTGGAACGGATACGCGACATGACGGATTTTGATCTTAACGATCCACGTGAGCAGTTTATATGTCATACATGTCTGATTCATTATTATTTGCGGGAACATAGGTAGCTGGAGCGTTTTTTTAATGCAGGGAGGGCAGGACATGGATAAAAAAATACTGATAGCGGACGATGAGGCGAGCATTCGGAATGCGCTGGCTTATGCGTTAAAGCGAGAGGGTTTTTTGGTGGAAACTGCTGTTGATGGGGAGGACGCCTTGGAAAAAGTGCGTTTGTTCCACCCGGATGTGCTCATACTGGATGTGATGATGCCCAAACTGGGTGGATATGAGGTGTGCCGCCGTTTGGAAAGTCGGAAGGGCATCGGTATTTTACTGCTGACGGCCAAAAACGATATCGTTGATAAGGTACTCGGGCTGGAGCTGGGTGCGGACGATTTTATGAGCAAACCGTTTGACCTGAGGGAGCTGCTCGCTCGTATTAAAGCATTGGTACGGAGACTGGAGCGAGAAGGAGCGCCTGCCCCGGAAGGAACGGAAATGGTACTCGGCCCATTACGGGTACGTCCGTCCAGCCGAACGGCTGAACTTGGAGCCATAGCGCTGGATCTGACCCCCAAGGAGTTTGATGTGCTGGCGCTGTTGGTGTCTCATGCCGGGAGGGTGTATACACGGGACGAGCTGCTGGAACAGGTATGGAGCTTCGATTATGTGGGCGGAACGCGGACGGTGGATATTCATATCCAGCGCTTGCGCAAGAAGCTTGAGCCACATCAGGCGATATTGCAGACCGTGTATGGTATCGGCTATAAGGCAGAGAAAATGACGTGAACGAACATCATTCACTCCATCAGCAAGGAAGCTTGCGGTCCACCGACCAACAGAAACGCAAACGCAAACCTACAGGCTTAAGCCTGCGTTGGAAATTTCCCCTGGTACTGGCGGCTTTGCTGCTGTTTACTGTCGGTGTGCTGAGCTGGCTCGTGCTTACTGGCATTCGCGCTAACCAGACAGACCAAATGGAACGCAGTTTAAAGCGCCAGGCCGAAATTGTAGAAATGCGTGTAAAACAGTCTTACCTGTTGGGAGTGCGCCAATCACCGGAAGGCTTCATGAAGAAGCAGGCGCCCCAACTCGCAGTGGAACTGGGCGTATCCAGCAATATGCGCGTTATTTTATATGATGGTCAGGGGCATGAGGTTGGCAATTCTCTACCGCTGGCTTTTAGAACAAATGTCAGCCAGGCCCTTTCCTATGCGCTCCAAGGCAAAATTGCGTATATTACGGAAGGTAGCGCAGTCACCTATTTGGCTCCGCTTCAAGGTCCGGACGGCTTGCTGGGAGTGGTACAGCTTCATAGCTCAACAGAAGCGCAGCAGCAGTTCTACCAGGCTATTGCCCAGTTGTTTCTATGGACAGGGGGTGCGGTGCTGGTATTGAGCTTTATTTTGGGCTTAGGCTATGTCAGCCGCCAGACGAGAGATATCGGACGACTGACTCGCGCTTCCGAGCAGATATCGACAGGGCACTATCCAGAAGCCAGACTGCTGCGGCGGCAGGACGAGCTGGGAAGGCTGGATGAAGGAATGCTCCAGATGAGTCATGTGATTCGGGAGAGCATTACCGCGCTGGAAAACGAAAAGCTTCGGCTGGAAGAAGCGGTTCAGCGTTTGAGAGAGCTGGAGCAGCAGCAAAAATCTTTTATTGGAAATATCAGTCATGAACTAAAGACTCCATTAACCTCTATTCAGGCTTATGTTGATTTACTGGATATGTATGGGGATGATCCTGAACTGGTGCGTGAAGCGAGAGAAAGTATCAGTAAGGAAACAAAACGGTTGTACGAGCTTGTCGAGGACTCGCTGCGGCTATCTGTGCTGGATAAATATGATTTTGAATTGCATACGGAGGCTGTGAAACTGCATTCGTTGCTGGAAGATGCAGGGAGCCGTATTCGAGGAAAAGCGGCAGCGCGTAGGCTGAATTTTTCGATAGATACCGTTCCTGCCCAGGTGTGGGGAGACCCTAAGCATCTGATGCATATTGTACTGAATTTGCTGGATAATGCAGTGAAGTACAATCGGGACGGTGGATGGATTACGTTATCGAATCGAGTAGAACAGGACACCGTGATTGTGTGTATACGCAATTCCGGCCCATGGATTCCTAGGGAGCAATGGGACATGATTTTTGAGCCGTTTGCTACCTTAAGTCGTGATCGATCTCGTCAGGACAGCGGTACGGGACTCGGTCTTCCTCTGGCGCGCAGACTGGCGGAGCGCATGGGGGGAGAGTTGCAGCTTACAGCTTCAGATCATAGTGGGTTGGAAAATGACAACGGGCATACAAATGTAAGTGGGAATGAATTTTCGCTTAGACTCCCTCTCTTGGTTCACGATGGCTCCCTGTAAACGGCCGATTGTTAGCACAGGGCTAGAATAGTGTCTTGTTTACAACTTGGAAACAATTCGATGTATTCATGAGATGTTCGGGCATTAAAATGGGGGTATCGTTAACAAGGAGGCCGTTGTACATGATAAAGAAAAACATAGGCAGCTATGGGCAAAAGAACGGCTCCTCTCATCGCGAAGATTCCCGTACAAGAGTTTTCAGACAGAAAGCCACGGGGGTGCTCATGACCGGCTTAATCGCCGGGGCATTGTTCAGCGGTTGCGGCATGAAGAGCGCAGGAGAGACAAATCCAGCATCCGGTATGAAACCGGGCCAACAGCTTACTGTGATTGACACGGATGCAGCCCAGCAGCAAGTAACGGACGAGCTGGTGGTATCGTCTATCGACAGGCTGGGGGATGTCTACGCGAGGTCTTGGCTGAGCGACGAAGAGCTGATTGTGGAGCGTAAAACCCAGCTGTGGATTCATAATGTAGAGACAGACAAGGAGCGGATTTTAACACCAGGTCGTAAGGCTCCACAGTTACTTGCTGTGGTATCACCGGATCAGCGCCATGTCTTTTTTACTGAAGGTAGCACCAGCAGCAAATATGATATTCAAGGCTACATTTTGGAACTAGGCAGTGGTAAGGTTACATCGATCGGCAAGCTGGATATGACTAACGAAGTGAGCTGGAGCGATGAGAATGATCTCATTACAGGCACACCGGATGGTAAAATCCAGCTGATTGGTCTGGACGGAAAAGCTAAAGAATTGAGTTTTCAAGATCCGAATCGCTCTGAATTGATGTCTCATGTCGAAAAAGTGGGTAACGCCATATTTTATACAGGCAGTGATAAACAAGGGTATCCGGTGCTGAATCGGTTCACCCTCAATCATCCTCAGGCTGTGACCATTGCAGAGGGTGCCATGTCCTTTGCCGTGTCGCCTGATGGTAAGTCAATTGCCATTGAAAAGCGGAAATGGAATACATCCGAACCAGCCCGTATGATCATTTTGGATGAACAGGGCAAAGAGAAAGGAATCGTCGGTCAAGGCACTTTAATGAGTCGTGGAAGCTGGTCCAGCGACGGGTCCAAGCTTGCTTATTCCATTTATGATGAGGATCAGCAAGGCATGAGAGGGCTGTATGTGTTTGACCAGTCTACGGGTAAAACCACTCCGGTTACGACCGATATCCAATCCTATGACAGCCCAACGGTATGGAGCCCATCCGCCCGGTTTTTATCCATGTACCAGAACATCTCGGAAGGTGGAAAACAGCTCAATCAAAGCTACATCGTCGAATTTAAGAGGAAGTAGTTTCTGGACCCAGTCGTACACGAGGCTCATCGTTGACAAGGAAATCATACCAGCGGTTGCGAAACCGAACCTGAGGTCCATCAGCGGGGACGTGTGCCTCCATTCGCAGCGCTTCTGGGATTGGACGCGGATGCTGGCTTTCCACCACGGCCCGATCCTCTTCCAGCACCTTGCCACTGTATCTGGAAAAAATGTGGCCCATGCCCGGTACAAATCTGGCAAAATTACGTCCAGCCAGTCCGTAGATGGCAGTTAACTCTTGCTCAATCGGAGTGAAGGTGACGAAATTAATAAACTTGCTGCGTCCTTCCTTGGCGGGAGTCAAAATCCATTGCTGTGGAAAGGTATATTGCAATAGACCTTTCCCGTTTTTCACTCGAATATGATTGTCATCCGCTTCAAACTCGATATGAATGTCGGTGGAGGATTTTTTACCGATCGTTTTGTTATGGACAATTGGCAAATGAGCGACATCCAGCACGCTCTCCACAACTCTCGTCAGATGTGCCTTCCACACGGAATCGTAGGGAGACAAAATGAGAGAGGGGTCCTCCAGCTCGGGAAAAATCTCCAGAGGAGGTGGGGACGTGGATGTCCCCATCTCTGAGTTTATCTCAGACTTTGAGCCAACGGCCTGAGGATATACCCACAGCAGGCCGGCTTTTTCAATCGCGGGATAGGCATAGGTATGAGCAAACTCAGGAATAGCCCGTCCCGGGTGTGCCGGAATATCCACACACTGCCCACTCTCATCGAAAGACCATGCATGATATGGGCATGTGATGTGCCCGCTTTGACAATAGCCGAGCGATAAATCAGCTCCTCGGTGCGGGCAATAAGCATGGATGGCATGTACCTGACGATGATCATCACGGTACAGGACAATATCTTTGCCAAGCAGTCGCTTTTTAAGCGGTTTATTTTTTAGCTCCTTGGACCAGCCAACGGCGTACCAGGCAATCGGGAATACCTGCTGATCACTTTCACGAACTTCACGAAAGCTGGGATGGGTGTTCATCTATATCAACGCTCCTTGTTCTGCTTCTCAATTATGACCCGTGGGTCATTTATTATATTAGTATAATACACCCCTGATCCAAAACGAAACAGGTGTCCTGAAATTGGCAAGAAACGAAGGTCGCTTAAGGTTGTATGAAATAGTAAAAAAAGGCGCATATCCTTTTTAGGAATGCCCCTTTTTTAAATTAGGCTGGCTATTTGATTTTGTATGACTATACAAACTTACGATGATGTTTCTTACCGTCATATGAGAATAAGGCGAGCTTACCCTCAATCAATGTTTCCAAATGAACGGTGCGCCCCCACAGCTGATATACATACGGAAGTGTGCGCTCCATATATTTTAAATCCAGCTCAATGCCTTCGTACTGGTGCTTGAGCTTCAACTCGCCCGTATGCAGGTAATCTCCATCCTCGACGACGATATAAGGGGAGCCTCCATTCACACGTGAAAACACGAGCTGATCCCGTATGTTTTCCCAGGATTTATCGGTAATTTTCCAATCGGGTCCCCGTTTCTCAAACACGTACAGATCCAAATCCTCTGTCAGTTTCTTGGTCATGTAATTGCGTATAAAAGAGGTGTCTGAGTCGAACTCTCGTACCTCGAACATTTTAGCGCGTCCTTCGCCCGGTTTGCGTCCTTGTCGCTCTTGCTCCTCACGGGTTGGGTTATCCCATCGTTTTTCAATATCCTCAAATATTTTCAGTCCCAAATAGTACGGGTTCAGGCTTTGCTTGGAAGGCTGTACGACAGAAGCGTTCAGCATCGCAAATTCAACGGTTTCCTCCCCGGTCAAATCTAGTTCCCTTACAATCCGCTGGTGCCAATAGGAGGCCCAGCCTTCATTCATGATTTTGGTCTCCATTTGAGGCCAGAAATACAGCATTTCGTCCCGTAGCATCGTCATAATATCCCGCTGCCAGTCCTCCAGTACCTCCGAGAATTCCTGAATAAACCAGACGATATCTTTTTCAGGTTCCGGTGGGAACTTGCGTACCTTGATGCCCTCGGTCTCGGCGGGATCATGCTGCTTCACTGTGTCCAGTGACCATAGATCATCGTAAGGCCCAGGGGGACGCTGGCGTTTTCCGGGTTCTTTCTGCTCCCGAATTTTGAGCTCCATGTAACGCTGTTTATCCAGATGCCTTGGTTTGATGATCTGTGGGTCTACATGCTCTTGTATCGCCAGTACAGAGTCAATGAAGGATTCTACAGCCTTTGACCCGTATTCCATTTCATAGCTGTTGATTCGATCTGCTGTGGCCGACATACTCTCTACCATATTGCGATTAGAAGCTGAGAAGCGAGCGTTGTGTTTGAAAAAATCACAGTGTGCCAGTACATGGGCGACAATCAGTTTATTTTGCACCAAAGAATTTCCTTCCAGCAGGAAGGCATAGCAGGGATTGGAGTTAATGACCAGCTCATAGATTTTGCTCAATCCAAAATCGTACTGCATTTTCATCTTGTGAAATGTTTTTCCAAAACTCCAGTGGCTGAAGCGCGTGGGCATACCATAGGCTCCGAACGTGTATACAATATCCGCCGGACAAATCTCATACCGCATCGGGTAGTAATCGAGCCCGAATCCATCGGCAATCTCCATAATTTCTGATATCGCATATTCTAGCTCCTTCTGGTCGGTACTCATCCCACCGATCCCCCTTCCCGTTTGCGAAAAAAGGTACGTAAGGCTTGGTATACCTCACCTTTTTCCTTGATGACATAGTACATAAACTGATCCTTTTTAATATTCTTGTAGGCTGACATCAGCGTGCTGCTGCGATTATATTGATTCACTTCTCCATAGCCGAACATATTGCTCCGCTTTATAAGTTCCTCGATTAGCTTCACACACCGCTCATTGTCCGAGGTCAGGTTATCGCCATCCGAGAAATGGAAGGGATAAATATTGTAGCTGGAAGGAGGATATCGTTTGTCGATAATCTCCAGTGCTTTCAAATAAGCGGAAGAGCAGATCGTGCCGCCACTTTCTCCGCGGGTAAAAAATTCTTCTTCCGTAACCTCTTTAGCCTCGGTATGATGCGCGAGAAAGACAATTTCCACCTTTTCATACTGACGGCGCAAAAAGCGGGTCATCCAGAAAAAGAAGCTGCGAGCGCAATATTTTTCAAAAGAGCCCATCGAACCTGAGGTGTCCATCATAGCTATAATCACCGCGTTGGATTGGGGAATGGTCTTCTCTTCCCATGTTTTGTAGCGAAGATCGTCCGGACTAATATGATGAATGCCCGGTTTCCCCTCACGGGCGTTGCGGCGCAGATTTTCGAGAATGGTTCGTTTCTTGTCAATGTTCGCTTGCATGCCTTTTTTACGTATATCATTAAATACGATAGATTCAACCTCAATTTGATCCTTGTCTTTTTGCTGTAAATTCGGCAATTCCATTTCCTCAAACAGCATATCTTCCAGTTCTTCTATGCTGACTTCCGTTTCCATAATATCGTGTCCCGGCTGGTCGCCGGCTTTCTCACCTTTACCTGGCTTCTGGGAAGCAGGATCACGTCCAATGACATCCCCCACCTGACTGTCGCCATCTCCTTGGCCTACATGCTTTTGCTTTTGATAGTTATAAATGAAGCGATATTCATCCAGACTGCGAATCGGCACTTTAATAATCTGTTGACCGTCCGACATAATAATATTTTCTTCCGTTATCAGATCGGGTAGATTTTGCTTAATGACATCTTTGACCTTCTGCTGATGACGTTGCTGGTCCTGGTACCCTTTGCGATGCAGCGACCAATCTTCGCGGGATACGACGAATGAATATGGCTGGCGTGGTTCCGGCATTATTAGGCACCCCCCAAGTGGATACACGGCACAGTTTGGCCTTGTTGGTTATTAAGTATATTCACGGGGATGAACGATATGTGATGGAACTCGATTTAAATTCTGCCCGTTTGCTTTTATAATGAAAGTAAAAAATGTAAAAAAAGAATGGAGAACCTTGGGTTATGGAAGAAATTGCAGTACTTATAGTAGACGATGAGCAGGGGTTGCGGGATATGCTGACAACGGTGTTAAAAAAAGAAGGATTCCTTCAAGTCAAGCATGCTGCAACGGGTCGGGAAGCGCTGCAAGTCGTGATGGAATCTCATGTGGATGTGATTGTACTTGATGTTATGCTGCCTGATAACGATGGGTTTGAGGTGTGTCGTCAAATGCGTCTATATACGGATGCCCCTATTCTTTTTTTGACGGCAAGAGATACAGACCTAGACAAATTAATGGGGTTTGGTATCGGAGGGGACGATTATATTACCAAACCGTTTAACCCGCTGGAAGTCGTTGCGCGTATGAAAGCTCGAATGAAATATCGGAAAGTTTCGACAGTGGCCATGAAACCGACCTTACGCACTTTAGATTTTGGATATTTTCGTCTGGAACTGGAATCCGGTGTATTGTATGTGGAGGACAAGCAGGTCGATTGTCCGGCACGTGAATGGCTACTGCTGGTATTTCTGTGCAAGCATCCTAACCGTATTTTCAGTGTACGGCAGCTTTATGAGGCGATATGGAGCGAGGCCTTCTTGGGTGATGAGAAGACTGTAGTGATTCATATCTCCCGTTTGCGGAAAAAAATAGAACCTGATCCCAAGCACCCGCAATTTTTAATCAATGTAAGAGGACTTGGTTATAAAATGATGTCAGTCAAGATGGAGGAGCAAGAATGAACTCTCTAGTTAAGATGTCCTTTCGTTTTATGAAAGTAACATTATGCTTTGTACTGGCCTATGTTCTATGTTTTGTTATTTGCACGATCTTATATATTTTTATAAAAAGTATATTTGGAGCATCTCAAAATATAAATATTGATCTATTCTGGACAGGACTTGGTATCGTGCAGAGTGTTGTGTTCATAGCTGCCTACGGATGGTATATAGGCAAACCTTTGGTGTATGTAATTAAATGGATTGGAAATATTGCGACAGGGGAATTCCAAGCGCCGCTAAGTGAACTGGAACTGCCAGAGGGCAAAAAAAATCAGAAAAATAGTTATAAACCTCCGTATCAATTGTATAAAGAAGTTTTTGAACAAATGAACATCTTATCGGCTCAATTGCGCAGCAATGAGGAAGAGAGAGTGGAATTAGAGAAACGAAAACAGCAGTGGGTAGCAGGTGTAAGCCATGATCTCAAAACACCATTATCTTATATTGAAGGATATGCGGCTATGCTAACTGCTCAAGAGTATGACTGGTCTGATGAAGAAAGAAGAAGCTTTAGTATGGGTATCAGTGAGAAAGTGACGGAAATGAAGCAGTTGATTCAGGATTTGAATGCTTCTATGCAGCTTAAGGAAGGTCCATTGCCAATCCAATTGGAGAAGGAGGACATTGTGGAGTTTCTCCGTAGTACAGTCATAGATATCGCTAACCATCCTTCAGCCGAGCAATACGAATTTTCTTTTACGTCAATGGACGCGGCATGTATTATGCCCTTCGATAGTAAATTATTAGGCAGAGCGCTGCAGAATTTTTTGATTAATGCTATCATTCATAATCCTCCAGGTACACACGTTTCCATGGAAGTAAGCAAAGCGAACGATAAGCTTCATATTTCTATCGAAGACGACGGAATAGGAATGAATTCCAATGAGTACATGCAGGTATCTCATTCCCAAGGGCATGGAATACCTATTGCCAAAAGCTTTATTGAGGCGCATAACGGAACGCTTCATATCCTTTCAGGCAGTAAAGCGGGTACTAGGATGGAGATTTCACTGCCGCTAAACATCTAACTTTTTAACATTTGATCTCACATTTTGCAGTTTGCTCGGTTTTTTTGCCTGTTGTTTAGGGACTGTTTACCTGATGTTTACTTTACTTCAGTAAACTGTATGTAACTTAAGCTTCAGCATTAGAAGTCGAGAGGAGATCAGGAAATGTCTGAATATGTAATACATACACAGCAGCTAACTAGGCGTTTTGGAAAACGGGAATTTGTAAAACGAATAAATCTCCAGGTACCCGGACAGCAGATTTATGGATTTTTAGGACCTAATGGAGCGGGTAAAACAACCACGATTCGTATGCTACTTGGGCTGATTAAATCCACATCCGGGGAAATTGAGATTTTCGGGAAAAAGCTGAAGGATCAGCGTATGGAAATATTGAAGGATATTGGTTCCTTGGTTGAATCACCTGCCTATTATGCCCATTTATCCGCATATCGAAATTTAGAAATCGTTACAACCATGCGTGGACTGCCGACCCGAAGAATTCATGAAGTGCTGGATTTAGTGAGATTAACCAAGGATGCGTATCGTCCGGTAAAGGGATATTCCTTGGGGATGCGACAAAGACTGGGGATTGCTATGGCGCTTATTGCCAACCCCAAATTATTGATACTTGATGAACCGACGAATGGTTTGGACCCGTCTGGTATTCAGGAAATTCGGGAGTTAATTATGAGCCTCCCTGGCGCTTACGGAATGACGGTACTGGTTTCGAGCCATTTATTAAGCGAAATTGAGCAGATTGCAACCTATGTAGGAATTATTAATCAGGGTGAAATGATCTTCCAGGGAACGATGAAGGAACTCACCGCCAAAAGCAAGCCTCAATTATTCATTGAAACCCCAGATCCTGTTCTGGCTGCCGGTGCACTGATTCAGCATGGGTGGACGGCCGGGGCTGAATCGATTGAACAAAATGAGGTCGTGACTCCTATTGTAGATCGGCAACAATCTTCGGAGATGATCAAGGTGCTTGTGGAACACAATCATCCCATTTATCGGGTCACAGAGAAGAAAAAAACATTGGAGGAGATATTCCTGGAACTGACAGGTAAGGAGCGAAGCTTATGATACTCCGGGTTATAAAGGCAGAGGGGCTTAAGCTGAAGAAAATATGCTGGTGGATTCCTCTTATACAGGGGTGTGTACTTACAGGCATGACTGCTGTGGAATGGTATCTTTACTTTCGGCAAGGACCGGGAGGTGTCTACGCTGGTTTTGCCGTTATGTTTATGTTCCTTTCGTTTGTGATGCTGCTTGGCGGTACACTTTTGGCGAGTATTATGGCCGGTACAGAGCATGATACTCAAACATGGAAGCAGCTTATGGCCATGCCTGTTCCCAGAAGTTATATCTATTTATCCAAAATCGTATGGATTGTGATTCTGCAGTTGGGTACCGCCTTGATCACTGTAGCAGGTATGAGCCTCATCTGGGTGTTATATACAAACGAACCCATTCCTTGGCGGATCATGTTGTTACAGCCGATTAATGCAAGCTTGGCTACCCTACCAGTACTTGCAATTCAACTTTGGCTGTCTACGCTTTTCACTAATCAGGCATTCCCATTAGCGTTTGGTATATTCGGTTCAATTGCAAGCTTGTTTTTGGCACGCACAAGTATTCTGTGGATTAAAATATTGCCTTGGTCGTACCCTGCATTATCAAGTCCTCTGATGAAGGAACACATGATTTGGGTGATCGTTGCTTTAAGTGCAGGAGTCATCTTTACGGGACTTGGTACACTACAGTTTACCAAGCATGAATTCAAATAGAGAGGAAAAGATACATGGGCTCTATTTTACGCGTGGAGACAATAAAGCTTCAATGGATCATGGTTTGGATTCTCATTATATTGGATGCGATCATAAATTCTTTAATGGGAGTCCTGGAACTGAATGATTTGAAGCAGTTTTTTTCACCCAGTTGGTTAACTTTATATACTTATTCAGCGCAATTTCACTCTATGTTTTTTTATCCGCTCTATTGTGGAATTATTGCTTCTCTTTTGTGTGCGTACGAGCACCGGGATGGAGGATGGAAGATTTTATTGAGCAGCCCGTATCCTCGTCAGCAAATTTATTATGCAAAATATATATTGCTCATTCTCATACTGGGTCTGGATCAGCTTATATTTATAGTAGGCTATTTTGTAAGTGGAAATATAGCAGGTGCTCCAGGAGAGATCCCTTGGTCTGTCGTTCTTTCTACCGGTTTGGGAGGGTGGCTCGGGATTTTTCCCCTGGCAGCACTACAGCTTATGCTCTCGATAAAAATTCGGAATTTTGGAGCTTCTCTGGGAATGTCCATTTGTTGTGTGGTTCCTAATATTGTTATAACAGGCTTTCACTCTTCCATAGGTGCGTGGTTTCCTTTTACGATTCCTTATTATATTATGATGCCGCAAACAGCGACTTATGCACCCAGAGTTGAGCCTTACAGTCTCGGACTGATTGTCATTTTTACGTTTTTAGCCTATCTGTATGGTGGAAGAAAGATGTTTGTGAATAGGGACTGGTTGTAGTTAGGATAGCATGAGGATGTAATCCCAACCGATCTCTTTGTTCTCAGAAACACTTAATAAAGCAGCTGCAATCCCAGCAACGCCTTCAAGCATGCCCGCTTTTGTCAGCCATACTAGAGAGCCATCTGCCCTTGGCTCGGGGTCCAGATATCCTAGTGGGCTATCCATTTGAAAGCGATCAAGCAGACAATTCGTTAACTGTTGAATAAGCGGGAGAAAAGCAGGCTCTTTACTATGACACCACATTCGCCAAGAGATGGTAAGTAATCCGGCAAGACCGTGACAGAGTGCAGAAGAGTCCATTTCCCGCTTAGCTATCTCATAGGAGATTGCACCGACACAAGCTTTCACAGCCAATTTTTGCAGTTCCTCATTATGGAGAGCCTTTCCGGCAAGAAATAGGGTACAGGCAATGCCGGGGGTACCGTAACACCATGCTTCTCTTGCTCGTTCCAAATCAAACCGTAGAGAGCCTGTTTCAGCTTCGAATGGAACAATATGAGGCCAGTAGCTACCATATTCATCTTCATATTTATACTTAAGCAACCATTCCGTAATGGTTTCGATCGCTTGATATTGGCCTTTTACTTCAATTCCAGCACTGTAAGCTACAGATAATAAAGCCAACGGTCCAGGAATACCGTGTGCCATTCCACAATTAAAATTGCCCAGAGGATAGTTACGTTTATCCCGGTCTAAAAATTGAAACTTTTGCGGGGAGTACCACCCTGGGACATAACGATTGTGAATATGTATGGGATGTGTAAGATCGGTAAGAAATTGAAGAATTGGTTCAACAAGAGGAGTACAAATAGGATCGGTTGAGTTCATCAAAATATATCTTCCAATCCCTGAAGCTCCCGAAATCGTATCAAAGGCTTGCATGGGCATACCTTCGCACAGACTTAATTGTTCTGTATTTAACTGAAGCCATTGTTCTGTCTGAGGAATCATCCATTGATGGATTTGCTGTAAAAAATTGCTGTAGTTTTCTCCATGATTAGAAGCCTCTCTTACGGAAGAAGCGATGCCTGCCCAGCCACTGTAAAGAGAGAGATCGTTAAGACCATTTTTAGCAAGCGAGGATTGGATCTGAGCCATGTTCAAATGTATGGCTTTATTCCAATCATACGAAGGGTCTGTAGCACGCCATTGCGATAGTAAATGAATGTTACCAGGATAACCATGCGAAAGTGAAGTTTCTCCCCATGGGTGGTACTTTGTTTCTGGCGAAACATTGTGTTCCGCATGGACTGCTGCATAGACGGATTCGGGCTCGCATAGACGTAAAGCAATTTTTTTACTAATATCTCTTGCACGAACTTGGTCGGATTGTTGTATAACAAAACTATCAATTTTCATATGAAAGCCTCCATTATTTTTTTCTTCATTATATTGTCACTAAAATCTAGTGTGTTGTCCTTAAAAATACTAAAAAATAATGAAGGTTTATCTTAAATGTACTCGTTGAAATTAAGACAAATGTAAGAATTATATAAAGTCTAGTTAAGATTATATAACTTATAATAAAATTGTAAAAAATAAAAAGGAGGTAACAAGATGAAAAATCAATTTGATCTGGACTTGCAAGTAGCTAAAAATGAGGTTGCTCCAAAAGGAGTTCAACCAGCCAGTGGTATTATCTGTACTCCTTCATGTGCAACAGGTACTTTGAATTGTCAAGTTAGTCTTACCTTCTGCAAAACGTGTTAATAACGAAAATACATGGAAAAAAGGCACGGTTTCTATAACCGTGTCTTTTCCAGTTATGAAAATGAGGGAAGGATTTATGGTTGAAGATTTGAAGGGGAGATCAGTTGAAATCAGTAAGTATATAGCACAAAAGCTAATAGACCTATCATATACAGAAAAGATAGTTAATCATACAAACAACCTTTCACCTTCACGTGGAAATCCCCCTTGGAATCCTGGCTCGCTTGCCGATGGAATTCCGGGTGTGTTTGCGCTGTTGTCCGAATGGGGTTACCTGGAGCCAGATCAAAATTGGGCAGAGCATGTGCATAGTCAGTTACGGTACTTAGATGCTAACTCTCTATTATTATTGCCTCGTATTTCTCTTTATTATGGAACAACAGGAGTAGCTTATGGCATATTATTAGCTTCCAATAACAGAGCTAATTATAACAAACTAATCTCTCAGCTTAATAAGTATATTGAAGTAAAGTGGGGGGATTTACCTGTAATTGGCACAATTACAGAGTTCAGTAGGCAAATGGATATCATCAATGGGCTGCTCGGAGTGGGCAGATACACTCTGGAGGTTGCTGAAGACAAGACGATGTGTGATCTGTCTCGTCAATTATTAGACACCATTACGCACTTTATACCTGAATATATACATTTGTCGTCAAGGGAAGATTCGGCTTCAATCCATCTAGGTTTGGCGCATGGTATCACCGGAATACTTGCACTGCTTGTCACTGCCCTACAAAAAAAGATCAAAGTTGAAGGACTACATGAGGCTATAAAACATATAGCTGATTTTTTGCTTATTCAAATTCAGGAGGATCAATATGGCTGGTATTGGCCTGTAAACTCTCAAGCGTCTTCAATGAACAAGAGAGAGAAAAAAGTAGGGATGAGAGAAATTGAAGGCTGGTGTCATGGAACCTTTGGAATAGCTTGGACATTATTCAGAGCAGGAATTGAGTGCAGTAATGAAGAATGGAAAAAGATAGCGGAAAAAGCTATGGAATCCATATTTTGCTTAGATGATGAGCTACTAAACGCGCTATCCCCTACTTTCTGTCACGGGTTGGCCGGTTTGCTTCATATGGCTCATAGATTCTATAGCTTAACCGGTAATATAGCAGCCTTACACTTTGCCGATCAGATAGCTTTAAAGTTAGTAAATTTATACGATGAAGAGCTCCCATTTGGATACCGGGATTTGGAGGGGACAACTCATGTTCATAATGTAGGAATACTGCAAGGAGCAACAGGGATTGCGTTAAGTTTGCTGGACTATGGAATTGGGAAAGAACATCCTAAATATTCAGGGAGATGGAGTGAATTGTTTCTAATTTCTTAAGGGCGCTCTACCTTATTGCTTATCTGAAGCATTGGTTTTGGGGGGATTAGATGAAACAAAAATTTATGGTTATATCATCTTTTAGGAAGATTAAGCATTTTTTTGAGACTTTAAGCACTCCAGAAAACATTCGAATCATGTTTTATGATTCGCTTTACCAGGCTCTACCGGAGATTGATGAGCAGTGTATCGGTGTAGCTTTGAATCAGGATCATATAACGCTAGAGGACTTGTCTTACTGGCACAGCATTAAAGAAAAATTTACAGTTCCATTTATCTTTCTTTCCTATCATAGTGATGACCAACGGCAATTGGATCTCCTCAAACAACTGTTTTCAATGGCTTCATCTGCATATGAAATGGAAAGAGAACAGCAGGCTATTAGTTTATCACCTAATGTCATTTTTGATCCTGCTGGAAAGGTTATTTGGAAGCAAGGGCATGAGCATATGCTGACTATGATGGAATTCCGATTATTAATGTATCTTCTTACTGCAAAAGAGTGTGCTTCTACGATTGATCACATTATAGACAGAGTCTGGGGAGTGGATGCTTTTACTACGTCTAATACGGTGTATGTGCACATCAGAAAATTGAGAGAGAAAATAGAAGATGATCCAAGTCATCCAAAAATTCTGGTAACATGTCATGGAATCGGTTACAAGTTGAATATATTTCCTAAAAACTTGGAGGTGGTCAGTTGTGAAGAGACAACTGCATTACACTGATGCGCATAAACTACATAATGAAGTGAGAGATCGGGATGAAAGATGGTTTAGTGCATGTGATTTTTTTCTAATCAGAGCTCCATTACTATCGCTAGACCGATATTTTCAGGTGTTTTCGGATCAAGATGTGGACAGCCAGCTTACGTTGGAGGAAATAACTCGTCGATTAAAGTTGATATCCCAAGAAGCTGTTGTTCAAGAAGCCATAGCATTAGCCTCTCCGTCCCTAATGCAGTTTTTACATTACTTGAATGATGGTCATGCTTTGGATGATAAAGGAGAGCTACAGAAGTATGAGAAGACGCTGAACAGCTTTTATCGTTATTTTATTCGGATGACTACCCGAACGACTCCATTTGGGTTATTTTCAGGAGTGGGGCAGGGGATTTGCGGGAAGACCACCGATCTGGATATTGGTAGCTATCCTAAGCATCTGAAGAGAGCCAGACCCGACATGGAATGGATATATAAACTGATTCAAAAAATAGAAGCTGATCCGGCCATATTTAATCAACTAAAGGTTTTCCTAAACAAAACGGTTATGATCAAAGGAAATCGAGCCAAATTACCATTTCGACCTAAGCATGGAGCAGCAGAAGCTGATGATTCGGCAGAAATTTTTAATTCCATTCGGCTTACTGACGTTGTTCGAATGACGTTTGAAGCTGCGGAACATCCAATTCGGGTGATGGAACTGAAAGAAATACTATTAAAGGCATTCCCTGACGCTACTTTGGAAATCATAGCTGATTATTTGCAGCAACTAGTAGAGCAAGAGTTTATTTTGAGCGAGCTTAGACCTCCGTTAATGGATCATTCACCCTTTCATTACATATTCGAAAAAATTAAAAAACTGGACATTTCCGATCCTTGGATTCACATTTTACACGAAATTGATACTTTATTACTTCAATATAATCAATGCACGATTGGAGAAGGAGAGAAGGTCTACCGGAAATTATGTGACAAAATGCTGGATATCATTTCTGTAAAAACACCTGTACAAGTTGATGTTCTTTTGGATAAAGAAGTAACGCTGCCGAAACATGTGCTTGATGAGGTTTCATTAGGGGCTGAAGTCATGTGCAAATTGTATGCATCCCCCAAAACGGATGAATTGGCTGAATATTTGAATCGTTTCTTGGAAAAGTACGGTGTGTATCAGGAGGTTCCTATTCATGAACTGTTTGATGAGGATTGGGGTCTGGGTATACCGGAAATGTATCGTTCAAATGAAAAAAAATCAATGGGCATGGAGGCATTTAAACGCAACGCTGTTCTTTTTCAATGGGTTTCGAATGCCATTTCTAATCATGAAATAGAACTCGCCCTTACAGATGAACAGTTAGAGCAACTGATGATTTCTGATAACTACGACACTTCCCCAGAATCAATGGAGATCTATTACAGTATATTTGCTGAGTCTCCTGAAAAAGTTGATTCTGGAGACTATTCGCTTTTACTTGGAGCCAGTGCTGGCTCGAATAGAGCGGGTAAAACCTTTGGACGTTTTCTGGATATGTTTAGTGAGGAGTTTGTACAAAAATTCTCTGAAATATATGATCATCACCGATGCTTTCATCCCGATGCGTTATTGTCAGAGATGGTTTTTATGCCGGAACAGGGGAAAATATCAAATATCTCATTAAGCAAAAATTTAATGGCATATGAGATTGTGTCGGGAACCACCTCTTCTAAAGATGAGGACCATACGCTCTGTATTGATGATTTAGTGGTGGGTGCTACTCATGATCGTTTTTATGTCAAGTCCAGACGTTTGGGTAAGGAAATAATCCCCTTGCAAACACACATGCTGAATTACAAGCTTTCACCACATATATTCAGATTTCTAACGGATATTACCAATAAAGAGATTGGTACGTGGTCTTATTTTGACTGGGGGCCATTAGAGCAATCCCCTTTTTTGCCAAGACTAGTATATAAAAAGATCATTATTAGTGCTGCGCAGTGGAAACTGAGCAAAGCTTCATTGAATATTTCAGAATCATGCGAGTCCAAAGAAGGAGAAGAACTTTTCCATGTGTGGAGACAACAATGGAATGTACCGCGCTATGTTTATCTAACGATGGGGGATAATCGCCTTTTATTAGACCTATGTAACCTCTTCCATATCAAAGAATTGCTACATGAGGTGAGCAAGACACGTGAAGGACAGGAACTTCTTCTTACCGAGTGTTTGGGTAATCCCTTCCATACCCCAGTACAGGGGACGGCAGGAAGATATATGGGAGAATTTGTGTTTCCACTAAAGAAGAAAAAAATAAAGGTGAAACCGAGTATCCCTAGTTCACAAAACCATATTGTTTCTCAAAACTTCATTACTCATACTCCTTCCAGCATTCATAGAGGCATATTTCCAGGAGGGGAGTGGCTATACCTTAAATTGTACGGAGTCAAGGAAAGAGAGACTGACCTGGTAGGCTTAAGCCTAGGGCATCTCTTAAAACAGCCGGGGTTTAAGGATTGGAGTCGAAAATTTTACTTTTTGCGATACGTTGATCCTGAACATCATATCCGTTTACGTTTTCAGGGAGAGCCCGATAAGCTATGGACAGCTGGTTTGGCGCAATTAAATCAGTGGGCAGCCGAGTTACGTGAAGAGGGGCTAATAACGAATATGGTCATAGATACATACCATCCTGAATTGGAGAGGTATGGAGGACAGACACTTATGGAGCTGGCAGAACAGGTTTTTGACGTGGATAGTCAATGGGTCATCGCCTATATGAAGGGAATTCGCTCTAATGCTTTCAATCTGGACATAGAGATTGCGGCTGTGATTAACATTATTCATTATCTGAGTGGTTTTGGTTTAACGATTCAGGAGCAAGTGAAATGGCTAGAAGAGAGAATTGATTGCAAGCCTCATATGAAGGCGTTCAGGGATGTCAAAAAAACATTGATTACCGCTGTAGAATCGAATTATGAATGGATTGGACAAGCAGATACGAACACACAGGTTGCTTTCTTAGCGCTTGTAGAAAAAAGACAGACTATGATTCAGCAGTATGCTCAAGCGATAATCCTGGCTAAAAATAATCACGAACTTACCAATCCTTCTGATGATATTTTAGGCAGCATCATTCATATGCATTTGAATCGTCTGCTTGGTGTAAATAGGGAGCGAGAAATAAAATGTATGGCTTTAGCTAAGCATACAGTAGCTAACCTGTTGCATAGGAAAGGGGTAAGCTATGTCACAGTCTAATGGACAAACCAATGACCTGATCTCTTTGTCCTATAAAAATATATTTCGTACCTTTTTATTTTGGCCTCGTATATTCAGGCTGCTTTGGGACACACATCCTTCCTTTTTGATTGCTATACTCATTACGAATTTATTGAAAGGTGCAATTCCTGCTGTGATCCTTTTAACCACGAGAGAATTAATCAACAGTGTCGTGGCCGGAGCGTCAGGGGGCAGCTTTCAACCTGTTTTTATAGCTTTTGGCGTCTTGATCGGTGTCAATTTGCTGTACGATCTGATCAATATTGGCGAAAGCTTTTTTCGTAAAATGTTTCAAAGCCGGCTATCGAACCAGGTAAATATCAGAATTATTGAAAAAGCACAAAAGATGTCTTTGCAGTCGTTTGAGGATGCAGATGTGCAAAATATGCTCCAACGTGCTCAGGGAGAGGCAGATTTTAGGCCGTTTGAAATATTTACTCAAATCCTTGCCATTATTAGCAGTGTTGTAACCTTATTTTCGACGGGTGCTATTCTCATCGCATGGAGATGGTGGGCATTCTTATTCATTTTTCTCATTCCATGCTTATCATTTTATTCTTTTTTACGTATCGGGCAAAGAGAATTTAATGTTCACTTTCAAAGAGCAGGAAGACAACGTGAATCCTGGTATTTGTCGTTTTTAGTGACAAGAGATAATAGTTTTAAAGAAGTGAAAATATTTCAACTGGGAGACTATTTGCGAAAAAGATATAAAACGATACTCGAAGGGTTTTATCGCGAGGATAAAGTGCTAGCGGTTCGTAGATCCTATACCTCTCTTGTATTTCAGATTGTAAATCAGGGTGCGTGTGCATTTATTATTTTCATGGCCATACAAGCCACTTATGTTGGTCAAATTTTAGTGGGGAACTTGGTGAGCTTAATTCAGGGTATCACGTTAACCCAGTCAACATCGCAGAGCATTGTACAAGGGATTTTAAGCTTGTGTCAAAATAATTTGTACATCAAGCAGCTATTTGACTTTTTGGATATGCCGGAAGAGGCAAAAATACAAAAAACGGTTCAGCAATTGCCTTTGTCCACTATTCACAGTATTGAATTTCGGAATGTATCGTTTAGATATCCGAACACGGAGGAGAATGCCATTTCTAATGTTAGCTTCAAGCTTCATCAAGGAGAGAAGCTGGCCATTGTAGGGAGAAATGGATCGGGTAAATCAACGATTGTGAAGTTACTGACTCATTTGTATTCCGATTTTGAAGGAGAAATCTTAATTAATGGACACTCAATACATGAATTGGATAAAGACAGTTTTAGAGAAAAGATAGGCGTTGTTTTTCAGGATTTTGTCCATTATGAGATGGCTGTTAGAGATAATATTGGCTTTGGTAATGTGGCTTCCAGAGAAAATGATGAGGCCATTTGGACAGCTATAGATAAGGCGGGGATTACAGATTTGATAGTCGGCCTGCCTGATAAAATGAATACCTTGCTTGGAAAATGGTTTGAAGATGGACAGCAGCTATCTGGAGGACAGTGGCAGCGTATTGCAATAGCCAGGGCCTTTATGAGAAATGCCGATATATATGTCTTGGATGAACCGAGCTCTTTTTTGGATCCACACGCGGAGAAAGAGGTTTTTCAAAAGTTTGATCAGCTTATTCATGAGAAAATTGGAGTGTTTATTTCACACAGATTGTCCTCTGCACGTATGGCCGATACCATTATTTTAATGGAGGAGGGCAGAATTGTAGAAGCAGGTAGCCATGAACGCTTAATAGATATAGACGGAGTGTATGCAGAAATGTTCAGGCTCCAAGCCTCCTCGTATCTTTCACAACGAGAACGTGGTTTTGAGGAAGAAAATCTGTCGCCCTCGTTAGTAAGAACGACAGGTGGATCATAAGAAATGGCAGATGCCCTCCTATTGTAGGAGGGTATTTTTATCTTTACCACCAAAGTCGAACTACAGCCATACTCACAATACCGACAACGACGGTAGCCAGCAGGTTTTTGCTCCACAAGGCGGTCACTAGCGTAGGAAGAACAGCCATAAGCACTTGCCCATTAAGAGTGACGGAGGTTTCGGTTCGAACGAGCAAATTTTCCATCACGAGGGCCGTGAATATGCAGATGGGAATATAGGAAAGCCATTGTAGCACTGGCTTGGGCAGCGCCAGCCTTTGCAGCACGACAAAGGGAATGATCCTTGGAATCGCCGTGACAATCATGGCACCGATAATGATATACAGGACATTGGGATTAATGTTCATTTGTCGGTTAACACTCCAATCGTTGCGGTGATCATGGTCGCTACAATGACGGCGATATGTGATGGTACCCACCAGGACAATAGGTACATCAGAACAGCCATACACAGCACAAGCAGCAGACGATGCTTGAGTTTGGAGGTCTGGACACTTTGGAGTTGGGAAATGAGCAGGGCAAGAAACATCGCTGGCAAGGCAAAGTCCAGACCAAAAGCCTCCGGCCGGGAAATCCAGTTCCCGAGAACCCCTCCCGCTACACAGGATGCAATCCAGGCGAGATAAGCTGTAATATTAAGCCCGTTCATCCAGCGGTCACTGACCTGCCCGCCTTTAGCCAATTTATCCGACGCTACTCCAAAGGATTCGTCCGTCAAAAGAACACCGATGCCTATGTTTTTCCACAATGAATATTTAGAAAAGTAAGGAGCCAGCGACGCACTTAACAGCAGATGACGAGCATTCACAATGAAAGTCGTTAAAATAATGACGGATGGAGGACTGGCTGCAGCCAGCATCGAGCACATGATAAACTGGGAGGCTCCTGCGTATACAAGCGCCGACATGAAGGCAATTTCCATGGTGCTAACCCCTGATGAAGCGCCCACAATGCCTGCCGCGAACCCAATACATACATAACCGAGCAATGTAGGAATACAATCTTTAACCCCTTGTAAAAAGCTGAGTGAATCGTGCTTCGCTCCGCTCAACTCCGAAGCTATGGACATTTTAACCTTACCCCCAGTGTATAAATTTTATAATAGTATATAACGTAAGTTGTAAAGTATCAATATATTATACGTTTGTATGTTATGTTGAATAGTTCCTACAGGAGAATTGCTCTTAAAAAGCTGTTTTACTGTTGACAACCCAATGAAGGCTATGTATTTACCAAAAAGGTTCGGTCGTGTTCCGGTTCCAGACGATTTGGCAGCAGCCAGTCATCCAAAAGCGGTGTTCAAATGTACTCCCGATGAGCTCTTCGAAATGGCAAACGGGCAAGAACTGATGATGAATCAAAGCAGCTCGGATGTGTTCATATAAGGGCTGTTTTGACTGAATGGGGAACTCGTAAAAAAAGGGCGTCCCAGTCAGTTCATGACTTATGGGGCAACCCTAAGGTGGTGATTTATATAAGCTCCTGCCGCTTTTTCAGATATCCGTAGAGAATAATTCCCGAGATCGCGCAGATGGCTGCGCATAGACCGATAACTCCATATCCCGCCTGAAGTCCGCGCAGTATGCCAAGCTCAGTGGTTGCGCCGTAGACTATCTTGACCCCTTCGATTACCCAGCCGATCACATAGTTGCCAATGACACTACCTATGCCCATCAGCGTGACGACGAACGTAATAGCTGTATCACTGTCCTTCGGATATCTCCTTGCTATGAACGCCATCACGGTCGGATAGATCATTGCAATACCTGCACCTGATACGGCAAAGAGAAACGCCAGTCTCTCTCCACCCGCGATTGCTGCGAACGTACATATCGCTGAGAAGGCGGAGAATAGAATCGTCGAAAGCACGAACCCCATCCGGTCTGTGAGTGGACCAAGCAATAGGCGCCCCAACGAGAAGGTAAGAAAGAACGCTGAGAGCATGCTGGACGCCTCCACCGTGCTCCATGAATACGCTTTCTCTAAAAAGTTGACCAGCCAGCCCCCAACTGCGAGCTCAGAGACTACTCCAAACGACAGGATCATTACCATCATCCAGAGTGCTGGATCGCGGGTTAGCGTCTTGAGTGAGGTTCGATCCTCATGCTGCAAATCGTCTCCCGGGAAGGTGCTGAGCAGTGCGGCCACAATCGGCAGCAAGCAGAGCGACAACATAGCCAGATACATCCCCCGCCAGTCCAGCATATGTCCAAATACCGTCAGTGACATGACTCCCGTCGCCAGCAAAGGGGCGACTGTTGAGCTGAGCCCATAGAAAAAGTGGGACAAATTCATCATCGTGCCGGTATTTTTCACAAAAATCCTCGCCCCCAAAATTGCGAGCGCAATCTCCAGCATGCCGTTCCCGATATACATCAAGAAGTAGGACGAGGCGAAGAACGGATACGTGTGCGACAGATAGATGAACACTCCCGAGATGATCATGGAAGCAAAGGAAATGATGCTGACCGCCTTGATTCCCCACTTACGGACAAGGACAGCGGTGAACGAGCAGGCAATCAAATAACCAAGTGCGTTTAGAGACAACAATGTTCCGAGCTGCTGTTCATCCAGATTGAAGTCGAATTGGATGCGTGGAATGGCAGGGCCTTTAATATTTTCCGAGATGCCAAATACAATAAAGCCAATAAAAATTGTCGCCAGCTGCATCGTATACATGTGGCGGGACTTGCGGGTTTGCAGATTCAAATTTAGTCCCTCCTAGATAGCCAAACTTGATTTTCTCACCTGTTGGGTGTTCAGGGACGGAAAAGTCATAGGATAGCAGCCCTCCTTCAGGATATTACAATAGTTTTGAAAAAAGTTTTAATAAGTGAAAAGTTTAAGGACATTTATATTCAATGTCAAATGTTTTTATTGCATGTTGAAGTAAGCGAGGAACCTGACCATATTACAATTACAGTAAATTGTAGCATGTCTACTTCCCGTTTAAGCTTTGTATTACCTTGATCGGCTACACTTAATTTACTGTGGATAATAAGTCATGCATCCAAAATTGCAAAAGATAAATGATATTTTACGATACAGTCTATATATAGCGAACACACAGTCTTTTGTGTATTCTTCTTATATAGACTTTTGGATACAAGGAGGCATCGTCCGTGGATTCAATGCAGCATATTATTGGCTCTAATTTGGCTCAAATCAGGAAGACTAGAGGATTAAGTTTGGATAAGGTGGCTGAACTGACAGGGGTCAGCAAAGGGATGCTGGCTCAGATTGAGAAGGGGAAATCCAATCCTACGGTAACAACCCTTTGGAAAATTGCGAACGGTTTGCATGTATCCTTCTCCACCTTTCTCAAAGAAGATCCGCCGCAAATCACGAAGATTCGGAGGGAAGACCTGCATCCGGTTATTGATGAGGACGGTAACTATTTTGTTTACCCTGTATTCCCGTATCACGCTGAAAAGAAGTTTGAGGTGTTCACGGTAAGTCTGAAGCCAGGTTTTACACACCAGGCAGAGAAGCATTTGGGGGAGGAAACGATTCTCATGATCCGTGGGGAAATGTACTTTGAAATGCAGGGGCAACAGCTCAAGCTGAGTGCAGGGGATGCCGTGCAATTTCAAGTATCTGACATACATACCTACCGGAATGATTCGGATGAGGATGCCGATTTTTATGTATTGATTTATTATGCGGATTAGTGGGATGATTAGCATAGTCTAAAACAGGCTTCCACATCATGATTTTGCAAAATCCTGAGATATAAAAAGAGAGCAACGAGGAAAAGAGAGGAAAGAATCCATGGAAAGCAAGTACATCCGAGAAACCTACTGCTTCAAGACGTCCCGAGTATTTCCCAACGATATCAACAATCATAACACGCTCTTCGGCGGCCGATTAATGTCGTATATCGACGATATCGCATCTATTGCAGCTGCTAAGCTGTGTCGTACGAACACAGTTACAGCCTCTACGGATTCGGTGGATTTTTTGCTACCTATCCATCCGAGTGATTCTGTCACTCTAGAAGCGTTCGTAACCTGGACAGGCCGTAGCTCGATGGAGGTGTTCGTAAAGGTAATTCGTGAAGGACTGATGACTGGTGACCGAAAAATCGCAGCCACCGCCTTTCTGACCTTTGTGGCATTGGACGAGAACAACCGTAAGGTGACTGTCCCGCAGGTGATTCCAGAAACAGAAGAGCAGTTACAATTGCACCAGACGGCTCCATCACGCGCAGCCATACGGCGTCAGCGGAGGGAAGAAAGCAAACAGTTGGCTAGTTTTTTGACAACAGATTATCCGTGGGAATTGTAACGTACTAGAGATTATCAATTTCATCGTTTTACGTAAAAAGGAGCCGTCTTTTCCGTTAGCAGTCACCATGTCTGCTCGGAATACGGCTCCTTTTGAAAATAACTTGAGCTATTCTACTTTAACTACACGGAAATGCTGATTCGTCCCACCATTATCGCCCCATTGAATGGCTTTGGCTCCATCGGCGGTGGCGCCTTCAGAAATATCGATCAGCTTGCCGGTTGCCCGATTTTTCAGCTTGTAATAACCACCGGTTACGGATACTAATTGCCAATGCTGACTGGACCAGCCTCCGTCACTCCACTGCTCAATAACTGTACCGTCTGTTGTGGTACCGCTTTCAACACCAATTAGCTTTCCGCTGTTGCGGTTCACAATTTTATAATATCCGCTGCCTGCATCCTTGAGCTGCCATTGCTGGTTTGCAGCTCCGGAATTTGCACGCTGCTCCAGGTCTGCGCCGTCCGTCGTTGCATTGCCAATAATGCTTAGTGGCTTATTGCTCTTGCGATTCACTAGCTGATAATAGGCATCCGGATCAATGGCAATTGGCGTTGTTATCCCCTCGACCACACCACTGGCGGTGTCAATATTAATGCTGTCGAACCAATCCATGGCTAATGAAGTCGCTGTTGGAAAACGCAGTGGCAGCCATACATATTGAGAATCCTGCACAGGACCGCTCCACGCACCCGCCCAACGGTCGCCCAAATACAGGTATGAAGTTGTCTGGGCACCTTCAACAGGAATCACGTAAGCCGACTGTGAACCATATGTCGTACCGTCCCCGAAGTTTATCGTATTACTCCAGGTTCCTTCAATGCTGGATGCGGTAGCATACTTGGCTTGATTGGGATTCCAGCCGGTTGCCCCGGATGTAATCAGGAAGTAGACGTCTCCTTTTTTGAACATCGCCGGAGCTTCACGATATTGTCCTGGCCAAAGTGTAGTCACCAGCGATTCAACTTGCAGAAAATCCGGTGTCAGACGATAGATGTTCAGATCCGCGTTTACCCGGGTAGCCGAAATGAGGTAAGCTGTACCGTTATCGTTGTATACGGTCATATCGCGCGAATCGTGATCCAGAGGACGGAAGCTGCCCTGATACGTGTAATCGCCGTCCACGGTATCGGAAGAAGCGACAGCCACTCGGGCCTCGTTGTAATTAACCCCATTCTCCTTATGCATCCATAATACGTATTTACGTGTTTTTTCATTGTAAATCACTTTCGGACGTTCAATATTCGAAACATTCAGCTCTACAGCGGAGCTGCTGGTTAGTACGTTTTTACGAAACTCCCAGTTTTTTAAATCAGAGGAACGGTAGGCGGATACCGCCTTGAACGTGCCGTTGGGATTACGATTTTCACCAAACCAATAATAGTAACCGTCTACTTTAATCATACCACCCCCATGGGCATGGACCACGTTTCCATCTGTATCTTTAAACTGAATGCCATTCACAACATTCGCTGAAGCGGCTGAAGCGATCTTAGGTGAAAACATCTGAAAAATGCTCAACGTCAGCAAAATAGAGAGCATAATACACAGCAAGCGGGCAAAATCATATTTCATTGTTTCGTCCTCCTCTGTATGCGTTATTTTAAAGCGCTTTCATTAATAGGCTCTATGAAGTAGTTTTAATAGAGATGCTTATCCCAATTGTATCCATATTGAATTGAAAGTGCTAGAGTAGTATATTGACCATGTACACGGCACACGCCATCCATATCTAACAGACTTCAATCGAACGGTGAGTGTTACAAACTGGCTGATATTCATTAGATATACAGGAGGCAACCATGAAAATATACGCGATTGATACGAGCAAGCCGGAAGCTGAGGAGCATTACGAATTACTGGTAAATCGGGTTTCGCTGGAAAAGCAGCACAAGTTAGATCGTTTTTTACATCGGGAAGATGCTTTGAGGGGCTTATATGCCGATGTGCTGCTAAGATGGTTGGTCTGCCGGCAATTGAAGGTATCTAATGCTAGTCTTCAATTTACATACAATGCGTTCGGTAAGCCTTCCTTGATAAATGCACCCGCATTCCATTTTAATGTTTCTCACTCGGGAAAATGGGTGGTGTGCGCTATTGATGATCACCCGCTTGGAATCGACATTGAACAGCTCCGTCCTATTGATTTTGAGGTAGGTAGAGTGTGCTTTTCGGACAAAGAGTATGATGCGTTAATGCGTCAGGACGCAGACAACCGATTGTCCTATTTTTACGATCTATGGACGCTTAAAGAAAGCTTTGTGAAGGCCGAGGGGCAGGGACTAACTCTACCGTTGAAGTCTTTTTCATTCGAACTGAAGGCACAACCGTTCATAGGCTTCACGACAGAGGGCTTTACCACCGAGTATTGTCATTTTAAGCAGTATGAGTTGGATCAGGATTATAAAATGGCTGTCTGTGCAGCTCATGACCAATTTGCCCAGCAGGTGCAGCAGATAGATATAAATACACTACGCTTGGAAGTGGCAACACAGGCGTAATATGAAGTGGATATGCGTATAGTTGAAAAAAGGAGATGAGTGGCGTTGACATTCGTTTTGTTCAAGCACGGCCGGTTGCATGGGGATTGGGCTTCCAAAGGAGACTCCATCGTTGTACAGCAGGGTCGGATACAAGCCATCGGATATGCTCGGGAGCTTGAATTGCAGTTGACCGGTAAGGAATATGAAACTGTGGATTGGGAAGACGCCTATGTACTGCCAGGCTTAACCGATTCACATATGCATTTGTCTATGCATGGTATGAAGCTGGCTATGCTGGATTTAACATCAGCTACCTCCAAGGAAGAGATGCTGGCTATGCTGCGCAAACGGGTCGCTGTAACACCGCCGGGAGAGTGGATTTTAGGACTTAACTGGAATGAAAATGCGTTTATTCCTGTTGAAATTCCGGGTATAGCCGAGCTGGATGCCATTACAGATCAGCATCCGGTATATCTCACTCGTACGTGCTTTCATACGTTCTTGGCCAATTCAGAGGCATTTCGGCGTGCGGGTATTAGCGAGGACACCCCTGACCCGGCTTCGGGAGCCTATGGACGAGACGCACATGGACGGTTGAACGGATTGATTTATGAGGAAGCATCCTTTGCCTTTACTAGCGTGCAGCCAGAGCCGGATTATTCGGTTAAGAAGGATACGATTCGGCGGGCTTGCCTGGATGCGCTACGGCTTGGTCTAACTGCTGCGCACACGGAAGATTTACGTTTTTTGGGCAGCGTGGAGACGATGCAGCGAATTTACAGGGAGCTGAGGGAAGAAGGTCTTGCTTTTCGCACACACCAGCTCATCTATCATCCCTTTATGGAAGAAGCGAAAGTGCAAGGGCTGCGTGCAGGTACCGGAAATGAGTGGTTTAAAATCGGTGCGATTAAAATGTTTGCCGATGGCGCTATTGGTGGAAGAACGGCATTATTGTCAGAACCTTATAGTGATGCTCCACATACCCGCGGAATGGCGATTCAACCGCAGCCAGAGCTGAATCAGATGGTGGCAGCTGCCAGGGCCGCAGGCTTTCCAGTGGCTGTACATGCTATAGGGGATGGGGCAGCGCACATGATTTTGACAGCGATGGAGGCCCATGTGCTCACGGAGGAAAGCGGTTTGCCAGATCGCCTGATCCATGGACAGGTGCTTAGGAGGGATTTGGTCAAGAGAATGGCGAAGCTGCCGCTGATTGCGGACATCCAGCCCCGTTTTGTCGCAAGTGACTTCCCTTGGGTACTGGATCGGGTGGGGAAAGAACGGACTGAATATTTATATGCCTGGAAAAAGCTGTTGGAAGCAGGCATTCCATGTGCTGGAGGTAGTGACGCGCCGATTGAGCCGTTAAACCCTTTTCTTGGTATTCATGCGGCAGTGACTCGCGCCAAGCCGGAAGAAATGCATGAGGGCTATCTTCCCGCTGAAAAGCTGGATGTACATGAAGCCATTCGTCTGTTTACCACGGGAAGCGCAGTAGCAGCCGGAGAAGCTGATGAAAGAGGGGCGATAGCTGAAGGGAAAGCCGCTGACTTTACAGTCATTGACCGTGATGTATCGGAAAGCCCGCAAGCTTTACTTGACGTGAGGGTACGAATGACAGTTGTAAACGGGAAAGTAGCATATCGGTCATAGGCTGGTGATAAGTTGTATGCCAAAAGCCTTCAACTTCACTTTTCACGTGAGGTTGAAGGCTTTGTATTTTATAAACCACGCTGTATAAATCGGTCTGCGTTTTTTACACTGGACCATAGATCAGAGCTGGCTCCGCCCGGATACCAGTAGGCGAAGCCAGCAAACCCAGCATCCTGCCCCAAGCGATACTTACGAGTGAAGGATCGTCCTTCCTCAAGCCACAGCTTATGAAGCTGTGTGTCTTTGTAAGACACGGTATACTGCTGAATATCCTCATTCCAGATTGGTTTGGAGACGGAACGGGATACTAGCTGGTTTTGCTGATCTAGTGATATATCAGAGGAAGCGATTGAATGTCCGCTAGCATTAAGAGTCCAGTTCCGTGTAAATAATGGCAACGCCAAGATCGCTTTTTCCGGATAGGTGGTTTGTACGAAACGCCGCACGCTTTCACGGAGCCATGGCAATGAGGACACAGAGCCGGGGATCGAGCTACCTCCCCAATGCTCGTCATATCCCATCAGGATCAGATAGTCTGCCGCAGCGCCAAGCTGTTTATAATCAAAGGCGGCAGTCCAGTCCGTTCCGTAATCAGGAGATACACAAATCGCCAGTACCGTATTCTGACTCTTCAACTTAGCTTTTAATTGTTGGACGAACAATGTTAAATTGGCACGATCCTGACCATCTACATTTTCAAAATCAATGACAAGTCCGTTCAAACCGTATACAGATACGGCATTGGCAAGCTGAGTTATAGTTTTATTCCGTAGAACCTCACTGGATAGAATTTGGTGCGTCAGCACCAGATTGGAACGGTTGCCTACCATAGCCCAGATATTTTTATGATGCTGTTTGGCCCAGGTAAGCAGCGACGCATTGGTATAGTCGCTTATACTACCTGTTTCATTTAGAAAAAACCAACGTGGTGACAGGGTGTTGATGTTGGATTGGAGCACCGTATTTTCAAACTGCTGAACGGTTTGATCATATTGCCAGCCTAGTCGGATGGAAGAAGCGGTGGAAGCAGTTTGGTTAGCATGCTTTGTTGAATACGTTAGCAGACGCTCCAGCAATGCCGCTGTTTCTTCGCGGGTTAGAGAGGATGCTGGACGAAAATAGTTACTTTCACCTTTCATAAAGCCGTAACGATTTACGGTGGTTACCGCATCAAGAGCCCAATCTGCAATTTCCCCAGTATCTGTGAAGGAGGAAGTAGCATTTCCTGATCCGCCCGAAGAACGGATGAGACGTGCGATCATCAAGGCCGCTTCTTGACGGGTTATAGGACTATTAGGTTGGAATGTGGCAGACGTTCCCCCCTGAACGATATTGAGTTGAGAAGCCGCTTCAATCCATCCATAGTACCACGTCTTTTGGGCAACATCTCGGTAGGAGGAAACGGCTGCTTGTACAGGCTCCAGACCGAGTGTACGGTCCAGTGCGGTAACCCATTCGGCTCTGGTAACAGCCTTTTTAGGAGAGAAGTAACCAGGTTGTGTACCGTTCAAAATTCCTTTAGCGTGCAGGGAAATAATAGACTGATAGGCATAGCTGTGTGCAATATCTTGGAACGTAGCGCCGGATGATGCTGCTGCTGGAGCAGCTAAGTATGAAGTGAATGTTGTGAATATTGTGATGGCTGCAGTTGCTGAAAGGGTGAGCCTGGTTAACCAACGTGATCGTTTGGAACTCATACCAAATAACCTTCTTTTTATGATAGATTGTAGATTCATATATCGTTACTCGACGAATAATACTATCAAAAAGAGGAAAGTTATTCATTGCTAAATTGCTGGAAAAACACCAAAAAACCCGCTACCTATGCGGCAACGGGTTTGATATTGGATAAACTATGCTTTTTTGGCATACATAATACCGATAGTCTGTGGACCACAATGACTGGAAATGACACAGCCTGCTGTAGTTAGCAGTACCTCTTGTGCGTTCGTTTCTTCTTTCAAGCGAGCTTGCAGCATCAGCGCATCTTCCTCGGCCAAAGCGTGCACGACAATAATGATATCGTTATCCATCTGATCTCGTTGATTCAGAGCGTTTTGCAGCATCTGATCCAGTGCTTTTTCACGTTTGCCGCGGACTTTGTAGGCAGGCGTCATTTTTCCGTCAATCACTTTGATCACCGGACGAATTTTGAGCAGACTGCCAATCAGGTTTTGCATGCCTGAGCATCTTCCGCCTTTATACAGGTATTCAAGTGTATCAATGACAAATTCCGTGTCTATTAACGGCCTGGTTTTTGTCAACATGTCTACAATCTGCTCTATCGTATTGCCGTTGGTTGCCGCACGAGCAGCTTTCATCACAAGCAGGCCAAAGCCGCACGACAAATTCAAGGAATCAAAAACCGTAATGCGACCTTCCGGAAATTCGGAGGCAGCGAGTAGCGCATTCTGGTACGTCGATGATAGCTCGGAAGACAGACTGATATATAAAATGTCGTCCCCTTGTTCTATGTAGGGCGCAAAGGCTTGAATAAAATCCGACGGAGAAGGTGCGGCGGTACGCGGTAAATGTCCCTCGCGGCTTACACGTTGAAATAATTGTTCTGGGTGAATGTTTACACCATCCTGCAATGCCTCATCACCAAATACTGTATACAATGGCACAATACTAATTTCGTACTGTTGACGCCAGTGAGCAGGAATATCACTGGTACTGTCGGCAAAAATTTTAATTTTGTTCATACATTGAATCCTCTCTGTGTGATGCAGAAAAATTATAAAGATTGCACGGAGGAAGGATAGATATCCGCTGTGCTATTCGGAACGGAAAGACCGATGGCAAGAAGTGCAATAAAGCCCACAATAATAAGTGCATTAATGATTAAGCCTGTAATAGCAAAGGTTTTCTTACGGTTTTTTAACGCAATTCCAATGATACCGACCACAAGTCCGCTACAATTCAGCAACAGGCTGCCTAAAAAAATAAAAGGAAGCAGTACCGTTCCGGTTTGCTGCAGAGCGACTTCCGGGTTCATCGTTTGGTATTGGCCGAAATGAGCCAGCAGATTAATAACCATAATAGCCAGAATAATATATCCGATCAGGCTGACAAGCGACATAATAAAAGAAGCAATTCCGGGACCGGAATGTTTGAGCTTGACCGGAGGCTGGAACACAGGAGTTTCTGAAAAAACAGGGTGCTCCTCAGGCGCAGCAGGCTTTTGCAAATTAGGATCTTGGTAACTCATTTTTTCAACTCCTTGAACATAGTCCGAACAGGTACTAATTTTCCACAAAATAAACAAAAAAGCAAGCCACCCTACACATTACCCTTCAAAAGACAGGGTCTAATCATCCAATTCTGTATGCGGTCTGTTCACACACGCTGGCTGGTAAACTTCATACGGTTTCGATAAAATAAGAAGAACATTCGGTTAAAAGGATGAGATGAAAAGGAGTACACAAACATGCAACGAAAATGGATATTTGTGGGATCTATAATGATGATGTTGGCGGTAGCCATTGGAGCGTTCGGGGCACATATTGTGAAACCCCGGATCGACGCGGATGCTTTGGCCGTGTATGAAACAGGTGTGAAATATCATATGATTCACGCTGTCGGTTTGCTGATCATTGCGTTGGCTGCTGGACAGTGGGGTTCTTCCAACCGTTTGAGATGGGCAGCGCGTCTGTTATTAACGGGTATCATTTTGTTTTCCGGCAGCTTGTATGTGCTAAGTTTGACCGGAATCCGTGTGCTGGGGGCTATCACCCCCTTAGGAGGCGTGTGTTTTATTGCAGGATGGATATTGCTGGCATGGGCTGCCATGGGCCTGAAGAAAGAGGATTAGAGTTCTTTTCGGATAATGCAAAAAAAAGAGAACGGGCAAGAAAAACGTTATGTTTTTCCTGCCCGTTCTCTTTTTTTTTTGCTTCGTTTTTTTATGAAGTATTTACATTTACGATGTGATTTCATCGATCTCATTCATTTTAAAGGAGTACACTTGTTTCTCATCTACATGATACACACTCAGCAGGCTATTATCATGATCCAGATTGAGGATGCGGCAAGGGATGCTACGCTGTCCGCCATAGCGGTTCACGATTAACCGTACAAGCGTATTATCTTGTATATAGCGTTTGATCCATTCATACGTACTAAGTTCTTGTTGTGTTGCAGGCTTTGGCTGTACGTGGGATTGTTTGATCTCTTGAACGACTGGCGGCTTGTTCGTAACTGCGGCTGACTTCTTTTTGGAGAACTTTTCCGCAAGCGTAGCAGCTGCGTCAGACGGGTTATTACTGGCTGACTGTTTTTTTAGATACAGTGCAGCTTCGATTAAATTCCCAAGTTCAATACCGGATTGAATCCGGCTATCCGCAATGTGTTCGTTTTGGCTCAAGAGATTAAGCAGGAACTGAAGGGCCTCTACGTTCGAACGGCCTTTAACTAACACATCTACATTAAATAAATAACTGGTTTCGTCTTGATTTGATTCCTTTTTCATACATCCTCCAGCCCAAGCCATGGGTAATTAGTCTTTTATAGTACCTATCAATATATCATTAAAACGTAATCTATCATAGTGCCTAAGGCCCTGTTGTTGGATATTAACAAAAATAAAATCTATATAAAGCCCTATGTGTAAAATTTTAATGGAGTACACCGGAATTGTACATTTTTGCATGTGTACACGAATGAGGTCAGTATGTGAGCACTAGATATAGATAAGCAAAGCCAGAGTTACATATACAGAGAATAAAGGAGGTAGGGGGTGAAATCAAGTAGTTTAAATTTTAAACATGTTACGGTGGAAAAATATAACGAAGCAGTATCATCCATCCAGAAGAAAAGTAAAATCCCCCTTAACGAAAGGGGGGATGGGGCATATCAAAAACATGATATATTATAGTAATCGCAATTAAAGTAAATTTTATTTGCGATCAAAAGGGGATTCGTTGTGGTCGAATAAGGTAGTCATGTTCGACTGCCCAACTCACAAGACCACTCCAGAAATCTTCACAGGCTGAAATGATCTTCGCTGGTTCAGCTAAATCTCCGGACATCACCAACTTAACTACATGATCAAATCCTTCTGGACGACTCGGCAGTTCCAGGGCCTCCGGTAGAACCATTGAACCCGTTGAGAAAAGCTTCTGATTGTGCAACCCAACTAACATAGCCCCATATTGGGCAAACTGCATTACCAAGTACGGCAAGTAGGTATGAGGGCCATTTACACGGACATTTCTAAGCTTTCCTATAAACTCGTACATTTCACCTACAAGCACTTCGTTGATGGCATGCCTGAAATCTTCCTTTGTTGGGGATTCGGCCGCTTCCTTTAATATAGAAAAAAAGTTTTTAGGATCATACAGACGAAGTGGGGAAAAGAAGGGTTCATGTGTCAATGGCCAATCGCCCTCAACAGTAGAGGCAATTTTAAGAAGAATGTCTGAACTACAGACGTTCACCTCAGCTTTCCAGGGCCCCGCCGACCATTCATGGCTAAATTCTACGGGGCCGTTTGGTTCACTTAGTACACAAAACATTTCAATGTCCGAGAAAGGGCCGTCAGTACCTTTGGCAACAGATCCATAGATCCCTATAGCCAGAATTTTGTCTCTGTATACTTCATGTAACCTCGCAGCTATTTCGTGGCAAGTCTGAAGTCTCTCACTTCGAGAAATATTGACAGGTCCATTCATGTCCATTAGTGATCTCCCTCTATTTCCTACGGTCTAAGTGACTTGTCCAATTTACGGATTTGCCATTCAGCGAGGGTTTAATTTCACTTGTGAGCCCTTGCCGCCCGTCTGGATTCCAGTTTCCTTCACTCCGGCTTCCTTCAGATCGACCAGTAGCCGCTCTAGTACCGCTTTAGCAACAGGTGCTTCTTTTGCTCCAGAAGCTTTAACGACCAACTGCACCGGTTTGCCGGAACGCAGATGTTTGTCTGCCTGACGCAGCTTCGTGTCGTAATCATGCTCCTCAATATGAGCAGTGAAGCGAAGCTCCTTGACCTTTTCTTTGCCGCTGTTTTTTGCGGTTCGGCCGACATTCGTTCTGCTTGCTGCGGCTTCTTTTTGCGCAAACGCTTTTCCTTTGCCCTTTGCGACCAAGCTACAGGGCGGTGGACTGCTCATCAGTGAGGTGCAGACCAGGTCCACCCCTTTGGATCGGGCCATAGCCAAGGCTTCTGACTTCGAGACAACGCCGAGCTTCTCCCCTGCGAGTCCAGTGAGTACCACTTCGTCAGCTTTAATTTGCTCGTTGATTAATACTGCCACGTAAATGTAGCCTCCCTTAAACAATGATAAAGCTATCATATACGGAACCCGTTTGCGATTCAATTTTAGATCTATCCGTATTGACAAAAGTCACTAAGCCCTATACTCTTTTACTGATAATGATTATCATTTTCCAATGCAATATACATACAGGGGTGATTGAGAGAAATGAAAAAGATGTTGAATAGCCTATTGTTATTTGTAGTATTTACTATTGTATTGGCGGGCTGCGGTGCAGCTGGGGATAGCTCGAAGACGGAAGGTACTGCTGGGTCTGAGCAGACATCTACTACGGCTGGTCCGGTTACGGTTAAGGACGACCACGGGGAAGTCAAGCTGGACAAGCCAGCGGAACGTGTCGTTGTACTCGAATGGACGTTTACCGAGGACCTCATTGCACTTGGCGTACAGCCTGTCGGCAATGCGGACAATGAAAACTACAAGCTGTGGGTAACACCGGAGGCAAAGCTGGCTGATACCGTAACTGATATCGGCACACGGGGCGAACCGAATCTAGAAGCGATTGCGGCGCTCAAGCCAGATCTTATTATCTCTAACGCCGATAACAATGCAGCGATCTATGCACAGCTTAAGGGGATTGCACCGACGATAGAATTCGATCCTTACAAGGGGAACGGCTATGATTACGACCGTATGGTCGAAATTTTCAAGCAAGTCGCTGTGGCTTCCGGAAAAACGGAACAGGCTGATAAGGTCCTAAGCGAACTTGACCAGCACTATATAGATGCAAAGGCTACATTGGAGAAGGCAGGCAAAGCAGACTTTCACTATGCGCTGACACAAGCCTTTACAGCTCAAAATGCTGCCAGTCTGCGAATGTTCAAAGAAAATTCGGTTGTAGTGGGAACGCTTGCGAAAATCGGCATGGTGAACGACTGGAAGTCGGACAAGACTGAGAAATATGGGTTTAGCACCGTTGGCATTGAAGCTCTTCCAGCTGTGCAGGACAGCAATTTTATCTATATTACGCAAAAGACGGACGATGTATTTGGAGCCGCGATGAAGAACAACTCGGTATGGAACGGACTGAACTTTGTCAAAGAAAAACGGACCTACCCACTGGACGGTACAACATGGACGTTCGGCGGCCCAATCTCATCTAAAGTGCTGGTTGATCAAGTAGTCGGAGCTCTGACGAAATGACCCGAACAGGCACAACGGGTTTATCGAAGACTTGGCGTGTAGGAAGCATTTTTGGGGGCGGATTGATCGTCCTCATCGTGCTTTTTTTTGTAAGCTTGTGTTATGGAGAGGCTTCAATCCCGCTGCATACAGTAATTGAGGCGTTGACCCAGCGTCAGAATACGCTCGATCATAACATGGTGTGGGATCTCCGAATGCCGCGTACGGTCATTGGAATCCTAGCAGGTGGTGCGCTGGCCATCGCCGGTGCTCTGCTCCAGGCCATCACCAAAAATCCGCTGGCGGCTTCTGATACACTAGGAATTAACGCCGGTGCCTACTTTGTGGTCGTCCTTGGCGCGGTGATGTTTCCCGGATTGCTGCATCAGGCGCCGTTTCTATTTGCCGCTGTCGGCGGCCTGCTTGCAGCGGTGCTGGCTTACTTCATGGGCGGGGGACGATCTGGAAGTCCAATTCGGTTGGCGCTTGCCGGTTTGATTGTATCCATGGTTCTCGGTTCGTTTACCGGAGCTTTGCATATCTTTTATTCATTTGAAACGCAGGGACTGTTTCTCTGGGGTTCTGGCTCGCTTGTGCAAAACGACTGGAGCGGGACGACTTACGCCTGGCCCTGGGTCGTAGGACTCTCGATCATTGCCGTTCTGCTGTCAAGGCAGTTTGATGTTCTGGATCTGGATGAGTCCACATCCACGTCGCTCGGACAAAAGGTTAGCTTGACCCGGGCGGTGGGAATTGTATTGGCTGTACTGCTGTCGACCATTACAGTCAGCGTCATTGGACCCATTGGTTTTGTGGGTCTGGTAGCTCCGCATTTGGTTCGCTTAAGCGGTCTAAAAATGCATCGTTGGGTGCTGCCTGGTTCCTTCCTGTGGGGGGCATTACTGTTGACTGGCGCTGACGTGCTGGCGAAAATGGTCCACCAATCAAGCATGGATTTGCCGACCGGAGCAATGATGGCCTTGATTGGGGCTCCTTGGTTAATTTGGCTGATTCTGTGGAAAATGAAGCTGCCTTCTGGTATTAGCGGGCAGTCTTCAATGAACATAGGTGTGCGCTCTCGGAAATTACCGTATGGCAGGCTGGTCATGTTGCTTGGGTGCGGTGCCGTGCTGTTGACCGTATTCAGCCTGATGTTTGGAGGAATGCGAATTCCGGTCGGCGATTTGCTGTCCGGCCTGTTCGGCGGTGAGAACACAAATTCGGCCTTGCTGCAGTTTAGAATTCCGCGCACGCTGGTGGCAGCCGGGGCTGGTATCGCACTTGCGGTCAGCGGTGTCTTGATCCAATTAGCCGTTCGTAATCCCTTAGCGGATGCCTCGATCATTGGTGTTTCTTCAGGGGCTGGTTTCGGCGCGCTTGCAGTAATTATCGTTTGGCCTGGGCTGCCTGTTTATATGCTGCCCATCGCGGCGATTGCCGGAGCGACGGTTTCGGCGGCGGTGATCTTCTTTTTATCATGGAACAAGCACCTAAACCCGTCTGTGGTCATCCTACTTGGGATTGCCGTATCAGCGATCGGAGCAGCTGGCATTCAGATACTGATTATCCAAGGTTCGCTTTGGGGCAGCACAGGCTATATTTGGCTGACGGGTAGTACCTACGCTCGAAACTGGGGGCAGGTGGCGACGATTCTGGCTTTTCTGCTCGTGTTGTTGCCAATAGCCTGGTGGCTAGCTCGCCGCTTCGATCTTTTGGTATTTGACGATAGCAGCGCCATGGGACTGGGACTTCCGGTGCGCCGCACCCGGCTGCTGGCCATGACAGTGGGTGTGCTGCTGGCGGGCGGAGCGGTGGCCTGTGTGGGTACAGTTGGCTTCATCGGGCTGATTGCCCCGCATATCGTGCGTACGTTGATTGGGCACCATGTACGCCGCTCCATTGTTCTGTCGAGCATCTTGGGAGCGGTAATGCTGGTGCTGGCTGATACGATTGGCCGGACAGTGCTTGCGCCGACCGAAATTCCTTCTGGATTGCTGATCGCACTGATCGGTGCACCGTATTTCCTGTACTTGATGTATCGCTCCAATAAGAGTAAGTCAGTGTAGTTGAATATGTACACAAACAGGCTGTTTCCCAGCGGATTTCTGTGGGGAAGCAGCCTTTATTATTAATTCTCCTACGTAGTCATTGGGCTTTATATTTACAAATCTAATAAAATAGATATAATATTTTATATGGAACCGTCATTGATTTATAAAGCATTGTCAAACGAAACTCGTCGTCTAATTATGCTGTGGTTAAAAAAACCAGAAGAGTTTTTTGATGAACAGGCTTATCTAAAGCAAGGGCTTAATTTTCAAATTGGTGTATGTGTGGGAGATATTCAGGCTAAAGCGGGACTTGCGCAGTCTGTGATTTCAAGTTATTTATTAACGATGCAAAAATCCGGTTTGTTAGAGTCTGAGCGTATTGGGAAGTGGACGTACTATCGTCGGAATGAAAAAACAATCCGGGAATTTGCCGAGTACGTTCAAAAGGAACTATAAACAGAAAGGAGGTTTTTTTTTACATAACATATCTACAAATCTATATATATAATTAAATTGGAGGCTTATACTTAAAATGAAAAAGGTTAACCCGTTACTTATTATCATTCTGGCTTTAGGCGTATTCGGCATTATTACAACGGAAATGGGGATTATAGGTGTTCTCCCCCAAGTAACTCAAAAATTCAATGTATCAGCTGCCCAGGCTGGTTGCCTCGTCAGTATTTTTTCTTTAGTTGTTGCCATTTCAGGTCCGTTCTTGACCTTACTCGTTTCCGGCATGAATCGTAAAGTCATTCTATTAACCGCTGTATTCAGTTTTGTCATTTCCAATATTGTCTATGCCTATACCACTCATTTTGAGGTCATGCTCATTTTTCGTGTTCTTCCTGCTATTTTTCATCCTGTCTTTTTTTCGGTCGCTCTCGTGACTGCATCTCATCTTGTCCCCCCTGAAAAGAGTAGTAAAGCGGTCACCAAGGTTTTCGCTGGAATTACAGTAGGATTTGCGTTTGGCGTGCCTTTGACTTCCTATCTTGCTGATAAGATATCGTTAGAAGCTGCTTTCTTATTTGGTGCTGTCGTAAGCATGATTGCATTTGTAGGAATACTCGTATGGCTTCCTTCCCTGCCAGTTCAGGAAAAGATGTCTTATGGCAAACAGCTTGGTATATTACGTAAACCTCAATTGTGGTTCAACATTGTGACTGTTATTTTTATCTTTGCAGCTATGTTTTCGGTGTATAGCTACTTTGCCGAATATCTTGGAGAAGTAACTCTTATGAACGGGTCATGGATCAGTATGATGTTGATGGTCTTTGGAATCGTCATGATTTTTGGAAACTTTTTATTTGGAGGATTATTACATAAAAATCTGACTAAGACCGTCATCATATTCCCATTGCTATATATGGTCATTTACGTATTCACTTATGCTCTGGGGACTTCTTTCCTACCGATGATTGTGGTTGTGCTCATTTGGGGGGCCGTGCATTCCGGGGGGCTTATTATTAGTCAAACATGGTTAACCACTGAAGCGAAAGAAGCTCCAGAGTTTGGTAATAGCCTGTTTGTCTCATTTTCTAATCTAGGTATTACGATGGGAGCTGCTATAGGCGGCTGGTTTATCTCTCACTTGGGAATACACCAGCTCATCTGGAGCGGACTGATGTTTGCACTGCTAGCGTTCTTATCTATGATTATAAAAATAAAATTGTTCAATTCGAATGCAACGGAAGTCAACGTGCGTTAAAATATGGAGAGACATTAGAAGAGTACTCTACATTATCTAATTGGGAGGAATAGATGAATATTCGAATGTATCACGATCTGGAGGCTCAATTGGAAGAGGAAATTTGGGCTCTTGGTGAGGAAGCAGCTCATATACTCCCATTAGATAGCAACTTAGCTGAGGAAAAAGCACAGAAGGCCTGGGATCTAATACCCGAACCTAAGCATACATGGGGCATTACAGGTGTAACCTTACATCAATACGTTCAAATTCTCAATTATAACGGACATACTCAGCGATCAGTAGAGCTTTTAAATGAGGAGATTTTAGATTTGGAAGGTGCAGGGTACCGGATTATACATGCTGAACCTTATATCCAGATGGCGGAAACACTTCTTCATCAGAGCAAGCCTGGATTAGCTCATAAATATCTCAAGAAGGCATACTCGATTGGGGGCGCACGGGCATTTCGGGATCAGCCCAAGCTTTATCTCGAAATGGCGAAAAGTAAAGCTCTGGATGAACAGGATGTATTACTTCAATTTGCAGCGTTAGATGTGAATGCCAAACTTCTAAGCGATTTAAAGGATAATCAATAACCAATGAAATGGCCTCATACAGTCTAAGATAAAATGCTGATCTGGATACGACGGAAAATGGGTTTCAATATTATTTATGGGGAGGACTAATGCATTGAAATTAAAAGAAGTGCTTTTAGGCACCCACAGTTTCGAAGCGATAAAAGCTTTTTACGGCTCTCTCTTGGATTTGCAGGTTGTGGAGGAAAACCCTTCGCGGTTGTCTTTTCAAGTAGGGGAATCGGTTCTTGCTTTTCAGGAATCCTCCCACATGGAAAATGAATTTTATCATATTGCGGTTACGATTCCAACGAATAAATTCATAGAAGCAAAACAGTGGATAATCGACCGTGGGATTTCATTGATTTCAAGACCCCAAGAAGATGAGTTTTTTTTCGAAAACTGGAATGCAACAGCGCTTTACTTCTATGATCCGGATCATAACCTTGTCGAGTTCATCGCTCACCATACACTCAACAACGCAGTCACTGAAGCTTTCGGGCCCCACTCTCTACTTCGTATAAGCGAGATCGGTCTTCCTGTCGATGATGTCTCCGAAGTATCTAGGATAATCGCCGAAACGTTCCAACTTGATTCATGGGGAGGGGCTGGACAGAAATTCGCGCCGCTAGGGGATGTAGAAGGATCATTTATAGTCATAGACAAGCAACGGCCTTGGTTTCCTGATGATAGGCTGCCGGTCGTATTTAACACCAGAGTCTTGTTCGAAGCTCCATGCTCTGCCAGTCTTTCGCTTCACAATGGTTTGTATGAATTGAGATCAAACTGATTTAGGGCTTCCCCGGATTTCTGGAATAAAGCTTGCACAAGGGGGAAATCCGGGGGGCCATAATACATTCAGGAGAGAATATATGAATATTAGACTACTTGATTCAAATGAAAAATATCCATTAGAGCTCTTGTTACTAGCTGATCCTTCGCACCAACTTGTTGAGGAATACTTAAAAAGAGGGCAGTATTTTGTAGCAGAGATTGACCATCATATTGTTGGAGTCTATGTTCTTTTACCTACAAGACCTGAAACAGTTGAGTTAGTGAATATAGCAGTATCAGAAGGTATGCATGGTAAAGGAATAGGCAGACAATTAGTAACACATGCAATTGAAACAGCTAGGGCACAAGGTTATAAAACGATGGAAATGGGCACAGGAAACTCTAGCATTGGGCAGTTAGCTCTCTACCAAAAATGTGGGTTCAGAATTGTTGGTGTAGATCTAGATTTCTTTGTCAGACATAACTATCTAGAAGAAATTTATGAGAATGGCATACAGTGTAGAGATATGATTCGTATGTCTCAGGATTATAGAGCTTAATTTCTTTGCAAACCCTTCAAAGGTATCTTAAGTAAGGTTCTGAAAGGTATATGATATTGTGCCAAAAGATGGTACAATAAATTGCGGAAAGGCTATACAATCATTGGATTGCAATAGTCCTCTTTTTAATGAGTTGATATCCTAACTAGTTCCTGATAAGGGGTGGTTACTTTTGTACAACACAACCACGATACTCACAGAGATAACAAAACATATGAAAGATAAAGATTTAATCCTTAGTGATCTCGCCAGAGAGGCAGAAATGAATCCGGGAACCATGAGCAGTATTATTAATGGGAACCGCACACTTTCAGTGGATCAGCTAGACCGAATTACAAAAGCAATGGGGCATCCCGTTGGCTATTACTACGAACGGTATGTGTCTGAGTATTTAACAGAGGCTAATCCGAATTGGCGTCGAATGAGTCCTTTTATACATAATTGTGCGAAATTAAACAAACTGGACTGCATTCATGATGTGGTCAATCTATTGATGGATAAGTTGGGCTATTCAGAATCCTTATTTGAGCTTGCTGAAGAATTATTTCATGAAAAGATGTACCAAGCGGCAGCCATACTTTATGAAAATGTAGCTTTAAGTGAGAAAAAACAATACTCAGAACGCCTCGCTATGTGTCAGTACCGCTTGTTCCATACGAGGCAAGGAGACAATCAAGAAAAAAATTATGAGGCGGCAGTTCAATTTGAAATATATGTTGAACGACTAGATGAGATAGATCAGTTAGAAGCGTTAAAAGATTTGGCGAATACATACCGTTCGTTACGTAAATGGGACAAAGTAGAATTGTTCGCTAAAGCTTTGGGAGACAAAGCTAAAATTCAATACAAACTGGAACAACAGCGGCATCATGTGAAAAAAGAAAATTCAAAGAAACCAAGTTTTCCTCTGTTTGCTTATTGGGCATTTTCTCATTTACTTCGTACACAAGCCTGTGGTGAAAGAAAAGATTATGAACGGGCATTTCATCATATCAAAAAATATGCTGATTTAAGTTGGGTTACGGATACTGATGAAGAAACATTGAATTGGAAAGATAAGTATGAGGATTGGGCGGTAGTGAATACGTACGTAAATAAGCTTCTTTCAGGCGAAGAGAGCGTACTTCCCGAGTATGTAGCTTATATTTCTTCAAGAAAAGATGAGGTTCTTCCCGCACTTGATAATATCCTTGAGGCGGCAAATCGATACCATTTTGATGTAGATGATATTTTAGAGCAATTCGAGGAGGATATTTTATCTTATTTGGAACAACAAAAAATCGAAGGCTTTTATACTCAACGATTCATAACAGAGCGTTTTATACATTTTTCTAAGGAATTATCAGTCTACTTTTTGACTAAAGGAAGATTTTCTGATGGCTTTAAATTTTTATTAAGTAGTTTGGAAAAATCTACATTAAGCAATAATAAATCGTATATAATTAAATGTATGAGGCTGTATGAGTCTTATCGAGAGTATGCATCAACTGAGATAAAGACAGCTTACAGAAATTTGATTGATGAGGTGGATAATGATGAGACGTAAAATAATTTTAACCTTACTGGTAACAAGTTTTATGTTATTGACAATAGTAATTCCTCCAGCAGGCTATCAAGATATTGAGCATAACTATCAACCCACATACCATGGAGAAATGTAATTATTATTAATAGTAAAAAGAAGATTGAGATTCAAATCAGTTGTTGGAGTAAAGAGCTGAGTTTTAACTAAAAAATAAGTGAAAGAAGCTATATTATAGGCCGAGTCTACGTTGAAAGGGTGGTTTATTCATGGAAATCACACTTACGATTGGAGCAGAATTAGAACAATATCTAAAACAAAATGGCTTAAGCATGACTGAGTTTGGACACATCATTGATTTGAATGTTGGTACGGTTAGCAGTATTGTTACTGGAAATCGTATTTTATCCGTTAACCAATTGGATCGCATTACTGCCGGAATGAAATTGCCACCAGACTATTTTTATGAACGTTACATTGAGGAGTGTATCTTAGAAGAAACGCTCAACTGGCGGAGAATTAGCCCTTTTTTGTACCGATGCGTGGAGCTTGGCCGACTTGATTGCTTGCAGTGCGTTGTATTTCTGTTGCTGGATAACCCAATCTATCCTCCGTTACTCTTTGAAGTAGCCGAGAATATTTACAGAGATGGTTACAAGGAAGCAGCGGCGTTTCTTTATGAAAATGTGAGCGAGAGTGAAAGGCAGCAACATTCAGAGCGATTGGCAGTGTGCCAGTATCGATTGTTTACGATTCGTATTGGAAACGATCAAGAAAAAAGCTATGATGCAGCCGTTCAATTCGAGCCTTACATTGAACGGTTAGATGAGGTAGATCAGTTAGAGGCGTTAAAAGAACTGGCGAATACATACCGCTCATTACGAAAATGGGACAAATTAGAATTATTCGCTAAAGCTCTTGGAGATAAGGCTAAAATTCAATACAATCTGGAACAAAAGCGGCATCATACGAATAAAGACAATTCGAAGAAACCCAAATTTCCTTTGTTTGCGTATTGGGCATTCTCGCATTTACTTCGGGCAGAAGCTTGTGAAGGAAGGAAAGACTACGAGCAAGCACTTCGGCACACTTATGCTTACGCCGATTTGAGTTGGGTGAATGCTACAGATGAAACTGCTTTGAAGTGGAAGAGGCAATATGAAGACTGGGCAGTAGTAAATACATATGTAAATAAGCTTCTTTCTGGTGATAAAAGCGTTCTTCTCAATTATGTAAATTATATTTCTTCAAGAAAAGAGGAAGTTCTTCCCGCACTTGATAATATGCTTGAAGCGGCAAATCGATATCATTTTGATGTAGATGATATTTTAATGCAATTTGAAGGAGAAATCATCTCCTTTCTGGAACAGAAAAAAGTGGAAGATTTGTATACTCAACGCTTCATAACGGAGCGATATACTGATTTCTCAAGGGAATTGGCGATCTATCTTTTGCGTAAGGGGAGGTTCTCAGATGGCTTCACATTTTTGTTGAGCTGTTTGGAAAAGTCTGCTGAAGCTAATAATAGAATACAAGCAATCAGATGTATGAGGTTGTTTACACATTTTAAAGAACATGCATCTGCTCACACGAAGGCAGTCTACGGAAATCTAATTAAAGTGGTTAATGAAGATGAAGAGTAGGTTGATTCCACCCTCCTAGTATCCAGTTTTATGTCAGTAGCATTAGTAATTATGATCCAACTGGACAATATGGAGGAATGTTGGAATAAAATAGTCTCAAGTTTAAGATCACAATAGACCTAGAAAATTAACTATGATCAAGAGGTTAGATGGAATTATCCGTCTAGCCTTTTTTAAATGGCCTGTTTTGCTATGCATTAATAAGCTTCCACAAGTGACTTAGCTTAGACTTTTATCTGTCAAATGCTTATTCGATCATTGAAAGAATATACAATGTGGTTAGTAGTATTTAAATAACAAGACATATTGCCTATTCCCTTCATTTCCCTTATGATAATTGCACTACTACCAAAGAAGGAGATACATATGAAGAAAGCTATTCTACTACTATTAATGTTTGCTATCTTAATTCCATCACAAGTATTGGCAGCAACATCTACAAAAGCTATGTCAACAAGTGAAATCGAAAAAATATACTTTGAGAATTACAAAGATCGTGTGAAGGAAATTAAAATTGCACAAAAAAAACTTAATGCTGTTCTGGGGGCAGAAGTTCGTGAGCTAACTCAGAGATTAAGTCAAGCATCAGCGCGCTATAAAAACGAAGTGAAAAATAAATCAAGTAAAGCGGTAATAGCTCAAGCCAAGGCTGATTGTGATAAATTAAAGAAGCAGCTCGGCGTGGCTAAGGTGGAACTAAGTAAAAGTATTAAAAATTACAAGCGAGAAAGTGACCAAGTTTTAAAGGATATTGCAAAGCAGAAAGCAGAGCTTATAAAATTCATTAAGAATCACACAGCAGGAAAAGATAAACTTACGGAGTCTCAATTTAGCAAACAAGTTAATGGAGATATTATGTCGATTGACGGCTCATTTACTGGCATTTTAAAAATGTTGACGGAAGCTGAATAATGGTGAGTAAAGGCAGCAGGTATCACCTGGTGTCTTTTTAATTTAGGCTTAGAATGGAAAGGTATTGTTGGTCGACTTTGGATTGCTGTGAAATGGGGACAAAGAGGATATATGGATATGGATGAAATAAATTTGTTCGTTTTTATATAATGAAGTACGATTAGCGAGGAGAAAAATTTATGAATCGTAAGTTTTTTATCATGGCTTTGATAAGGGGTATTTTCGGGTATTTCCCTTGTGGGCTGGGAGTTGCAGTTTTATTGGAGGCTTATAGCAGATATAGTCTAAGAGGTTTTTTAATTGGAGCTACATTTTTCCTTATCGGGGGATTGGTGCTTTATTTCACAAGAAGCTATGAATCATCAGATTGGTTACTATAGATAAAACAAATATTTCATTACAAGGAGTATATGATGTTATCACCAAAACAAGAAGAGAGCCTTAGTAAATTTATGAGTAAAATTCTTAGGCATACACCAGAACAGTTTGGAATTAAGCTGGATCATGAAGGTTATTGTCACGTGCATGACTTAATTTCAGCAATTAAGTCAGAGAATAGATGGTCGGATATAGGAGAAGCAGGAATTGATCAAGTCGTAACTAATTGTCCAAAGAAGCGATACCACATGGTAAATGGATACATACGAGCTAACTACGGGCACAGTGCAGGAAGATTAGATTACAAAGAATCCACTCCACCAACTTCTCTTTATCACGGAACAAATAGCAAAGTAGTTGATAAAATTATTACCGAGGGAATTAAACCCATGGGGAGAAAGTATGTTCATCTATCTGAGACACTTGAATTTGCAACATTGGCAGGTAAGAGACGTGGTGAATTAGTCATTCTTGAAATCGATACAGTAAAATCAATGGCTAACAATGTTAAGTTCTATATCGCTAACAATGGTGTTTGGCTTGCGGATTTTGTGCCCCCACAATATTTTAAAAAAATTTAACACTGATATTTTCGTTTATATTAAAAAGAGGCTTTATACAATACTTTTGACATAGTAAATCCGTTTATATCAGTCCATTTGTCACATAATATAAAAGGAAATTTCAGGATGACAGGTGGATATCCCTAAACATCTCCTTCTGATAAGATTATTTCCATCTAAATTAAAATGGACGTGATCAATTGGGGAGAATATTGGTTCCACCTGACAAGCTAATGGAAGTGGCTGACCAGTTCTTGCATGGTAAACACGAAATGGAACGTATGTTGAATTTACTGAATGGAAGAATTGATTTTGTCCAACAAGGTTGGTCTGGTGCTACCCGAGAGAGGTTTTTCCAAGATTTTCAGGTCTCTAGACAATCCATGGGCGTGACGCTTGAACGACTTTCTACGGTTGCACAAGAACTCATTTTTATTTCAAAAAACTTCACACAGGTAGATGGAGAAAAAGTCGTACTGGATGTGCCAGGGAATGGTGTGCCTGTTAAAACGGCATCAAGCGGTGAAGGTTGGTTACATAAAATCTTTGAACAGATCGGTAAAGCGGAAATCACCAAGGCTGAAGCCCAGATGGAAGCTAGTAAGCTTCAAGGGGAAATTTTGTGGGATACTGCTCAGGGAGCGAAAGGTGCTATTCAGGAAGATTTAACCTTGGGGATGCTTCCTGACAAAGACCGTGACTATGATCATCCAATGGCAGCTAAAGTAGGTGAAATTCTCGGTCACGTAGCTACGACATTGCAGGGGGCTGGTGAGGTAGTAGCTGGAATAGGTGGAGAAGGATTATCAGTTGCTGTTTCATCCACGGGAGTTGGTAGTATTATCGGAATACCTGGATTGATTGGCTCAGCAGCTTTAGCGGCACATGGAGGTACAACCGCAGTTAAAGGCGCAAGCGGAATAGGAAAAAGCTCAGCGGAATTGTGGCAGATGATGAAGGGAGAAGGTGTACCTTCTTATGGGAAAAAATCTGTTCCAGCAGGTCCTTATCGTGAAGTTGACAGTTACCCTGTAAAAGTAAAACACGGAGATCAGGAGAAGCATATTGTTGGGACGCCCAACTACAAACAAGACTTAGCCAATGGTAAGAACAAGAGTATTTTCTATGGTGATAACAAAACCGCACAAGAATTACTTGATAGTTATTCTGGAAAAGGTGCTATGTTTAAAGCAGGGCGAGAAAGGATTGATTTCGGAAAACCTATCGGGAAATATTATAATAGAGATACTGGTATGTTCGAAGAAACAACAAAAGGAATTATTCATTACAGTAAAGATGGCGCACATATTGTACCAGCAGCGCCTTAAACCAAGGAGGAATATATGGGATATGATTCTTTGATTAAAGCCATTCTTTCAGTACCGAAAGAAGAATTAACTATTCAGTGGGGAAGTGGATTAAAGATTATTGGTACTAGGGACACCGTTTATGAAACAAACAATGGTTTAGATGAAGATGATAATGAATTCATTGAATATGATGCTGCGGTTATTGAAGTTAAAAAGATAGTATCTAAGCCGATTAACGACGAAGGAAGTATATATAATTGGTTACAAAAAGGAAAGAGCCCCTTTATTGAAATTTCTCTCCATAACGATCCTCCCAGCATGATAACATCTACTGATGGATCTATTATTTGGAAATATGAATAACTCTGGAAATCCTCAATTGTGTATTTTTCACTCAATCGAGGCTAGATGGGATTATCCATCTAGCCTTTTTGGTTTGTATGGGTACCACATAAATTGTAAGCACGACAGAGCATATAGTCCCCTATGGTCTAACATTCGTTATAAAGTAGTAGGATGCCATTACACCTAAGAAAATTAAAACAATAGACTACACGAATCATGGAAATTCAAAGCAGCATCCAGAGTGGTCTCATGAACATGTTTTTGAATGGAAAGAAAGATGGGGCATTTAAAAGAGTTAACAAGAAGTAGGAGGGACTTTTTTGGAATACAATGAATTGGTGGAACGTTTTGAAATGGGGGAAGAGTTTTAGTTCTCCTATAAAAATGATAGCTATTGGATTAGCCAGAATGAAGAAGGGTACTTTCTTACTCGTGAAAGAGACAGTTTTTCGCAGTCGTTTGAAACAGCAAGAGAGTTGTTTATTCTTGGGAAGATTGATGATAAGACTATTTTAGAGTTGTGGGATAACATAGACATTTGAAAAAGTACTATTTGAGCCTACTCCTTAATAATAAAAACGGGAGTGGGCCTTTTACATAGTTAGTCAATCAGAATAAAGGAGGATGACATTTACAAACACCTTGCTTCAAACGAAGGTGCGTCAAATTCAAATTACCATGCTCCAATATCAAACATTACAAGTTGTTGAGCTAGGATAAGGGAATCAAGCAGATGAACAAAATGCCCATCTAAAAGATATTACCGATATTGTTAAGGAACTCGGTATCACGAAACAACAGCTACATAACTATAAAAAACTCCTAAAGTTGATTCCTGAGTTACAGGGTATGTTTGAAGATCAGGAGTTGAAAGCGATGACTATAAGCTTTTGGTCATAGGTATAAAGTTATCTTATTTCACATAACAATTAGGAATTAAGTTCGTTTTCCATAAATCGGAATAATGTTACTATGTCATAACGAACTCAAACAGAGGTATAATATGACAACAATTAAAGTGACACCTGAGCAGCTTATGACTGCCTCCAAGCAGTTTGAGTTAGCACAGCAAACGGCAACTCAAATGAATAGTAATTTAGTACAACAAATTTCATCTATGGGGCAATTGTGGGAAGGACTGACTAAAGAGCACTTTTACTATTCCTTCCAAACCTCTCAGAAGAATATGAATGACTTTGTTACCTTGACGGATTCTATTGCTAGGGAATTACGTCACCATGCAGATAAATTCAGATTAGCAGATCTGATGGAAGCAGGTAACATTGACGCAAGTTGTTTACCACCTCCACCGAATTCATGTGCTGTTCCTGCTCCAGATACACGGAATGCGTTCCAAAAATCAGTAGATAGCTTAACTGAACTAGGTCAGGATTTTGTAGACGCTAACTCAGTACGCTATGAGAAAAAGTTTAATTCAGTCTGGAGCTTTCTAGATTATATGTCATATGGTATTCCAAAAGGAATGTACCAAGGGTACATGGAACGGGCAGCTAAACAAAACGATTCATGGAATGACATGCTCAATTTCGGTACATTTGGAGTAACAGGTATGATTCAAGGGGCATTTAATCCAAACAATGCCTGGTCAAAGGAACACTGGGCTAATATGATCGGTACAGCAGGATTGTTTGGAGGAGTTAGTTCGGTAATCAAACCTAAAATTGGTTTGAAATCATCTATTAAGTATGAGATTCCGAAGAATAATGCGAATTCGAAATTGCGTAATTCAATAGAATCTGAACCTAAAACAGAAGTACAAACAGGTGGAAGAAACGATCTTTCAATTGATGAATATTTTCGTAGAGAAGCTGAAGCAGATGAGATGTATGATCAAATCAGAGCGTCTGATAGTGATGTAAGAGCAATAGCTGAAAATTCTGGAATGAAGGAAAGTAGAGTTCAAAGAATCAAAGAACACGTTTTCATAAATGAACATATAAAGTCGAGTGGTTATGGCAGATTTCATTCTGATTACGAAATAGCTCAAGCATGGGATAGATTACAAAAAGGATTACAAACAGAAAAAGATATGGATTTGCTTAATCATGAATTGTTTGAATCCAGATTTGAGGGTATATTTAAAACAGACTATGAGACTGCTCATAAAGCTGCGGTAAGGTCGGGTCGTCCATGGGAAATAGAATAGAGGAGATTTTATAATGGGAGCATTTGTTTTACTTTTTAAAGAGCATGAGGATGAGAATGTAGTTATCTATAGATATGGCCCAAATGAACACATTATGGGGAAAATTCAATTGAACAAAGAGACTAAGCTATTCTCTGAAATTGAACCTTTACCAGATCCGAGTCATTCAAATAAATTTTATTTTGATAGGGCTGCACAGCGGATGGCACGTTGCTTCGTTAAAGAAGGTGGTATATTTCCCGAAAAGTTGACATTTGAATCATAAAGTAGCTTCAATAATACGAACCGAGCTTGCTCCTTTAACAATAAAATAGGAGTGAGCTTTTTTCATTTTTCATAGTAATTTATCTGATGAAGAAGATAATTTGCATGCACCTAAGAATTTAGAGGTGGGTTTAAACAGGAGAGTCTTCAATCAGGCTACTTACTTAGTGATATGGTTAAAGTATACGGAAGGTACGTGAATGTTATGAAGTATGATGCATACTCAAAATTATGGGAAGAACAAAATAGTCTAATGAGATTATTAGAGGGGAGGGGGATGAATCAGAAATTTTTTTCATGGCTTTGATAAGAGGTTTTTTAATTTGAGATACATTTTTCCTTATCGGGGCATTAGTGCTTTACTTCACAAGGCGCTATGAATCATCGGATAGATTACTATAAATAAAACAAATATTTATTAAAAGGAGTATGTGATATTAACACCAAAACAAGAAGAGAGCCTTAGCAAATTTATGAGTATGATTCTTAGGCATGCACTAGAACAGTTTAGTCTTAAGCTAGACCATGAAGGTTATTGTGACATTAAAGATTTGATTCAAGGGATAAGATCAGAGAGTAGATGGGCCGATGTCTTTGAGTCGGATATCAAGCAAGTAGTAGACCATTGTGGTACATAAGAGCCAATTATGATCACAGTACAGGCAGATTAGATTATAAGGAAGCTACTCCACCAACAACTCTCTATCACGGTACAAACATAATTAGCAGGTAAAAGACGTGGGGAACTAGTGATCCTCGAAGTAGAAACAGAAAAGGCATTAGCTAATCAAGTGAAGTTTTATAAAGCCAACCATGGTGTTTGGCTTGCTGACCTTGTACCGCCACAGTACTTAAATAAGTTTGACAAAGCGTAGACTTAGAACATTAACGATGATAAAGAGACTAGATGTGATGAATCATCTAGTCTTTTTGATATGTCCTGTTTTGCTGTAAATACATAATCCTCCTAAAATTTTGAACGTATCCACGAGTGTCCACACTTACCCGCAAATGCCGCATAAAATATCCCGGGTGAACAAAGAGGAGGTGCATGTGAGAACAATGATACACATGGAATCCGTGCAAGTGGGTGAGCATACATTTATCGGAGTAGAGGTCAAACTGCCTAAAACAACGCTGTTGACGATCTCTAACTCCCGTGGTTACATCATGTGTGGTGCACTGGATGTTGGGCTGCTCAATGAGCGGCTGGCGGATCGGAAAATTCTTGCCGCACGAGCTGTGGGGGTAAAAACGCTGAAGGAATTGTTGGAAGCGCCGATGGAATCGGTGACGACTGAAGCGGAGCAACTGGGGATTAGGCCAGGTATGCCAGGATACGAAGCACTTTTGAAACTGGTGTAATGAAGCCTATGTGCATATGTTGCATAAAAGTAGAGGAACAAGAACCGAAAAAAACCGGACTTTTTGGCTCCGGTTTTTTTCTATGAAAAGTATTATTCTATCGAGAAGAATCATTTGAATTATATACGAACGATATGACCTGCAAGAACAATTATTCGGCAAACAAATGGGTCAGGTTCTCGCTAAAGGGTGCTTGTACAATCCCTTTTTCGGTAATGATGGCGGTAATGTACTCATGAGGTGTAACGTCGAATGCTGGGTTGTAGACTTTGATGCCCTGCGGGGCGGTCCTTTTACCAAAGCTTTCGGTAACTTCCTCCGCAGAACGCTCTTCAATCGGAATATCTGCGCCTGTTGCGGTCTGCAAATCAATGGTAGATAGTGGCGAAGCGACATAAAAAGGAATGCCATGCGCCTTCGCTAGCACAGCTAGGCTATAGGTGCCAATTTTGTTGGCCACATCTCCATTAGCAGCGACTCTATCTGTGCCGACAATAACGGCCTGTACCCATCCTTTGGACATCACCATGCCCGCCATATTGTCACAGAGCAGGGTGACATCAATGCCTGCCTGCTGAAGCTCGAAAGCGGTCAGGCGCGCCCCCTGCAGCACGGGGCGGGTTTCGTCGGCAAATACTTTGAGGTGAATGCCGTTCTCCTGCGCAAGGTACATCGGCGCGAGCGCTGTTCCGTATTTCGCTGTCGCCAATCCGCCTGCATTGCAGTGAGTAAGTACGCCCATCCCGTCCTCGAACAGAGGTAAAGCATGGATACCGATCTGGCGACATACTTCCTCATCCTCTGCCTGAATGGCTGTGGCTTCACGCTCCAGCCCGGCATTCCAGTCTTCGACCTGACCTCCGCTAGCTTCATCGATGAGTTCCCCAGCCCGCTTCTTCATGCGGTCCAAGGCCCAGAACAGGTTCACTGCCGTCGGGCGTGAAGTAGCCAAATGTCCGCACACGGCGTGTACATGCTGCAGCCACCCAGCAGCGTCGGTGCCGTCGTAGGCGGTAGCTCCTAGCACAACGCCGTAGGCCGCAGCCATCCCGATAGCGGGCGCACCACGTACCTTCATGGCATGTATGCCATCCCATACTTCCTCGGCCGTGAATAAATCCAGCATGACAATCGTTTCGGGCAGCAGACGCTGATCCAACATAGACAAGCGGTTGCCTTTCCACACCAGCGAAGATAGAGCCTGACTGGACACTGCAGCTTTCCCAGAGGTTACGGGCGCCGATTCTTTCTTTTCACTCATATTCTTTAAGCTCCTTTAGTTTGGGCAGCTGTTGCTGTCCGAACAATGTCTCCCAGTTCCCGAATCGAATGAAGCTCGCGATTGCGAAGAACCAAGGATTTACCGATAGATAACGCCAGACGTTCCGCAGCTTCCTTGATAGCAGGATCGGCAATGGTGTCGATATCTGCCACATGCGACAGGCTGATGATACGGCGAATCACTTTGCACCCTGCAAAACCAATCGTATCTTGCAGTACTTTCTGGAGATACAAGTCCTGATATCCCGCTGTACGTGCCATATGATCGGTGACATGCTCATCCCACAGTTTGCGGAACCTACGCTCAAACTGCTCCCATACCTGAATGGCGGTCTCCAGAACCCAGTCACGCCTTTCCTTTAGAGCCTTCTCGCCAGAGGTCCATCCGGGTTGTGCTGCGTAGTTCAACAGCAGATTGGCGATCACTGCTCCGATATCAAAGCCCATGGGTCCGTAGTAGGCAAATTCAGGATCAATGACTTTAGTCGATTCGGTCGTTACAAAAATGCTGCCAGTATGAAGGTCACCGTGCAGAAGCGCTTCGGTTCGTGTCAAAAACTTTTCTCGCAGCAAAGCCACTTCCAGGTGAAGCACTTGATCTGTACGTAGTGCCTCTGCTTCGTCTTCGATGTACGCACCATAGTTGTTATTATCTGAGATCCGATACGGTTCATCCAGAATCAGATCTTCAGTTATTTTGCAGAGATCCGGGTTGATAAAGCGTTTAACCAGGTCTTTTTTATCCTGCTGATTCATGCCCAAATCTGAGGTGAAGAAGAGCGTGCGTGCCAGAAACTCCCCAATATGATTAGCGAAATATGGATAGGTGTTTCCTTCTATTAGTCCCTTGCGCATGATGGTGTGTGAGCTAAGATCCTCCATCACGGTCAACGCAAGCTCATCGTCATACGCCAGTACCGCAGGAACCAATTCGGGGCAAATGTAGTGTTCCTGCTGAAGTGCCTCGCGTTCAATACGGGCACGATCCAGTGAAAGCGGCCAGGATTCACCCACAATTTTTACATAGGGAAGTGCCTGCTTGGCAATGATACTCTTGTTAGATTCAGAATCCGTAATATGAAAAACCAGATTTAAGTTACCATCACCGATTTCTCGGCATTCCAGATGGGCTTCCTGACTAAAAAATCCGGGGATGTTCTTCACGAATTCGATTGCTTCTTCAGTCGTTAAAGGATGATATTGGGACAACGAAGTCACCTCCATAAAATGTGCGCATGTAAATAGTTTAAAAAATATCACAATATTAAACCAAGTATTTTGATATGATATAGAAAGTATAACGAAAATCATTGAAGTTTTGTACATTTTTTTTATGGGGATTGAAAGAGGAAGAAAGGAGAACTCTTTTTTTGTTTCGTCTCCGTATAGAGAGGGTAAATATGAGACAGACGTCCGGCAGGTGATATTAGGATGCCCGCTGGCGTCTTACCGTCAGTAATGACGGTGATGGATATGTAAACGTTCCTGAAAGTCAATTTGATGAAAAAGGAAGGGATTTATGATGGCTAAAACAACAAGTAACTCGAAAAATACGCAAACCAAATCGGTGGAGGAACTTTTAAACCGTCAAGTCGCTAACCTCAATGTGTTATATGTAAAAATTCATAACTATCACTGGTATGTGAAAGGCTCTAGTTTCTACACACTCCATGTTAAATTTGAAGAGTTATACAATGAAGTGACATTGAAAATGGATGAGATCGCCGAGCGTTTGCTCGCGTTGAAAGGTTCTCCTTCCGCAACGTTGAAGGAATATCTGGAGCTGTCGTCGATTCAGGAAGCAACCGGCAACGAAGATGCTCCTAAGATGGTACAAACCTTGATCGAGGATTTTGCAACTGTATGCGAGGAGTTTCAGGAAGGTATCGAACTGGCGGAAAGCAATTCCGACCAGCCAACTGCAGATTTGCTGATTGGTTATAAAGCGGATCTGGAGAAACATATGTGGATGCTTCGCTCTTATTTGGGCTAATTGGCCGAATTTCGCTCCATTACCCAATGCCTAGTTCGGTGAAATTAATTCCACTCCATAGTGATGGGGTTACGCTCTGAAATAAACTCTCTACATGTAAAACGCTACTGACGTCATGCTGTCAGTAGCGTTTTTATGGCTGGAAAAAGATCATGCATCCCATGTTTTTTGTACAAATTTATAATTATATGAACAACCACAGGATGAATTTTGCTATTTGTGTGCCTAGTAGGGTGAACATTTTATGAAGAAAGTTGGATAACGTGTGTCTGTTGGTTGCACCCTTAAAGATATTTATTATAAAATAACTTGAGAATCATTGAGAATCAGTTTAGAATGATTATAAATAAATTTTTAAATATTACTTGAAATCAGGGGGCTCCCCTGTTTAAATATACTTTCTGATTTCGACACCACACTACATTTTTTGGAGGGTATTGCGAATATGGCTACAAACTTTAAGATTGAAGGTCTCAAGGCGACCATTGAAGGCAAGGAAATTTTGAAAGGTATTAACCTCGAAATGAAGGGCGGAGAAATCCATGCCATCATGGGTCCTAACGGTACGGGTAAAAGTACACTCGCGTCTGCTTTGATGGGTCATCCTAAATATGAAGTCACAGATGGCAAAGTAACTTTGGATGGAGAAGACGTGCTGGATATGGAAGTGGATGAGCGTGCACGTGCAGGATTGTTCTTGGCGATGCAGTATCCGAGTGAAATTGCAGGGGTAACGAACTCCGACTTTTTGCGTAGTGCGATCAACGCACGCCGTGAAGAAGGACAAGAAATCTCCCTGATTAAGTTTATCCGTCAAATGGAAAGCAAAATGAAAGAGCTCGAAATGAATCCTGAGTTTGCTCACCGTTACCTGAACGAAGGCTTCTCTGGTGGTGAGAAAAAACGGAATGAAATTTTGCAAATGATGATGATTGATCCGAAAATTGTCATTCTTGATGAAATCGACTCCGGTCTGGATATCGATGCTTTGAGAATCGTGGCTAGCGGTGTCAACGCTATGCGTTCCGAAGAGCGTGGTTTCCTTATCATTACTCACTATCAACGTCTGTTAAACTACGTTAAACCAGATTATGTACATGTAATGATGCAAGGACGTATCGTTAAATCCGGTGGTCCTGAGCTTGCTGAGCGTCTGGAAGCGGACGGTTACGACTGGATCAAGGAAGAGCTGGGTATCGTTGATGAAACTGTAGGACAAGAGGCGTAAGCCGGAAGCGAGGAGGAAAACTAATGACTACACAAACAATCCTTCCGGTAGATTCCGAGCAACTGCGTGTTCTGTCCGAACGTAACGGCGAACCATCTTGGTTGGCCGAAGACAGACAAAAAGCACTTGAGCTTGCAGGCAAACTGGAGCTTCCGGTATTTGAAAAAACAAAAATCGAACGATGGAAATTAAACGATTACGGTCAACATAAACAGAACGAGGTCATTGCATCGGTAGGGCAGGTCCCGGCAGCCATTGCTGATCTGGTCAAAGAGCAACAGGAGGGTGGTCTGATTATTCAGCGCAACTCCGGCGCGGTATATGTGAAGCTGAGCGAGGAATTGGCGGCGCAAGGCGTCATTTTCACGGATTTACAAACAGCGGTTAAAGAGCATGCTGATTTGGTTAAAGCTCATCTGAACACAGTTATTAAGGCTGAAGAAAATTCATTATCTGCATTGCACGCAGCACTCTGGAACGGTGGAGTATTTGCTTATGTGCCTAAAAATGTAGAGCTGAACGTTCCGCTTCAAGCTGTATTCCTGACGGACGATGCGACTGCAACGTTTGCGCCGCATGTGCTGCTCATTGTCGAAAGCCACAGTTCCGTGACGTACGTAGATAACTATGTATCTGCGGATTTGGCGGCACCTGTTCTTCATAACGGTGCGGTAGAAGTTGTTGCAAATGCAGGAGCTAAAGTACGTTATGCGACAGTCCATCAGTTTGGAGAGCAAGTAACGGATATTTCGATTCGTCGTGCTACGTTGGGAAATGACGCAGCTATCGAATGGATTGTGGGCGAAATGAACAACGGTAATACAGCAAGCAATACCATGTCCGTGCTCAAAGGCAATGGCTCCAATTCGGATGCCAAGATCATTGCTGTTGGTTCCGGCTCACAAAAGCTGAACTATACGACACAAGCACAGCATTTTGGTAAAAATTCCGCCAGTCAGATGATTACGCGCGCAGTAATGCGTGAAGAAGCGTCTTCCATCATTAACGGAATTACAAAAATTGAAAAAGGTGCTACCAAAGCAGACGGTCAGCAAACAGAACGTGTTCTTATGCTCAGCCCGAAAGCGCGTGGTGACGCTAACCCGATCCTGCTGATTGATGAAGATGATGTAACGGCAGGTCACGCAGCATCGGTTGGTCAGGTAAACCGTGAACAAGTGTATTACTTGATGTCCCGCGGGATTAGCCGTGCAGAAGCTGAACGTCTGATTATTTATGGCTTCTTGGCACCTGTCGTATCTGAAATTCCGCTCGAAGGACTTCAACATCAGCTGCAAAGCCTTGTTGAAAGGAAGTTAGGCCAATGAATACTGCATTGATCCGTGAACAGTTCCCGATTTTACATCAGGAGATTAACGGTCATCCGCTGGTTTATTTGGATAATGCGGCCACTTCGCAAAAACCGCTGGCGGTCATCGAGGCGATCAAGCACTACTACGAATTTGATAATTCAAATGTTCACCGTGGTGTGCATACCTTGGGTAGTCGCGCAACGGATGCTTATGAAGGTGCGCGGGAGAAGGTAGCCCGCTTTCTGAATGCAAAGCGCAGTCAGGAAATTATTTTTACAAGAGGAACAACAACGGCGTTGAATCTGGTCGCTTCTTCCTATGGCAGGGCTAATTGCCAGGCAGGTGATGAAATTGTCATCACCCAAATGGAGCATCACAGTAATCTGATTCCGTGGCAACAGGTAGCCAAAGCCACGGGCGCGACTTTGAAATATATTCCACTTCAAGAGGATGGTAGCGTTGATCTTGCTGATGTTGAGAATACCATTACAGAAAACACGAAAATTGTAGCGATTGCGCATGTCTCCAATGTGCTGGGTGTTGTGAACCCTGTCAAAGAGATTGCAGCTATTGCGCATCGCAACGGCGCAGTCATCGTTATAGACGGTGCACAAAGCACACCACATATGAAAGTAGACGTGCAAGACATCGATGCTGACTTTTATGCCTTTTCGGGTCACAAAATGTGTGCTCCTACTGGGATCGGAGCACTGTACGGCAAGAAGGCGCTGCTGGAAAACATGGAGCCCATTGAGTTCGGCGGTGAAATGATCGACGATGTGGGATTGTACGAATCCACATGGAAGGAGCTGCCTTGGAAATTTGAAGGTGGAACGCCGATTATAGCCGGAGCCGTTGGCTTGGGAGCTGCCATTGATTTTCTGGAAAGCATCGGACTGGACGCCATTGCACAGCATGAAAGCCGTCTGGTCGACTATGCTCTCAAACGTCTCCGTGAAGTGGAGGGGTTGACGATTTACGGACCTGCAGAACGTCATGTCGGGCTTGTAACATTCAACTTGGATGATGTGCATCCGCATGATGTAGCTACCGTATTGGATAGCAAAGGGGTGGCTGTACGTGCAGGCCATCATTGCTGCCAGCCATTGATGCGCTGGTTGAAAGCCAGTGCGACTGCACGTGCCAGCTTTTACCTCTATAACACGGAAGAGGAAGTCGACGCTTTGGTCAGCGCCTTAATCCAAACAAAGGAGTATTTTGGCGATGCAACTTGATGACTTGTACCGACGCGTGATTATGGATCATTATAAAAATCCGCGCAATCGCGGACGTTTTGAGGACGATGCCGTTACGGTGGATTTGAATAATCCTACGTGTGGTGACCGGATTTCTCTTCAACTCAAAACGAAAGACGGCGTGGTCGAAGATGCCCGTTTTACTGGCGAAGGCTGCTCGATTAGTATGTCCTCAGCTTCGATGATGACAGAAGCGGTTAAAGGAAAAACGATTGACCAGGCACTGGATATGGCGAGCCGCTTCTCTTCTTTAATGAAGGGAGAAGCCGTCGAATTCGATGATTATGAAGAATTGGAAGCTTTGTCAGGTGTAAATAAGTTCCCGGCCCGCATCAAATGTGCGACACTGGCTTGGAACGCGCTGCGCAAAGGGATTGATGAAGATAAATAATTTAAATAGAACAGAGGAGGTTTGAGAAACATGGCCAAGAAAGCACCGGAAATGGAAGAGTATAAATATGGCTTTCGTGACGAGCACAAGTCCATTTTCCAAACAGGTAAGGGTCTCACTCCGGAAATTGTAAAGGAAATCTCCAAAATTAAGGATGAGCCAGAATGGATGCTGGAGTTCCGTCTGAAAGCACTGAAACAGTTTGAAAAAATGCCAATGCCAAACTGGGGCGGAGATATGGATGAACTGGATTTCAACGATATCCAGTACTATGTAAGACCTTCCGAGAAACAAGGGAAGACATGGGAAGAAGTTCCGACGGAAATTAAAGAAACCTTTGATAAACTGGGTATTCCTGAGGCGGAGCAAAAGTTTTTGGCTGGTGTATCCGCACAGTATGAATCCGAGGTTGTCTACCACAGTATGCAAAAGGAACTGGAAGACCAGGGCGTTATTTTCATGGATACCGATACGGCGTTGCGTGAGCATCCTGAGATTCTGAAAGAGTATTTTGCAACAGTTGTACCTCCTGCGGACAATAAGTTTGCTGCACTGAACAGTGCGGTATGGTCAGGCGGTAGCTTCATCTATGTACCAAAAGGCGTGAAATGTGAAGTTCCATTGCAGGCTTACTTCCGTATCAACTCGGAAAACATGGGTCAATTTGAGCGTACGCTTATTATTGCGGACGAAGACAGCTTTGTGCATTATGTAGAAGGTTGCACGGCTCCAATTTACAGCACGAACTCACTGCATAGTGCCGTGGTCGAAATTATTTGTAAGAAGAACGCACGCGTTCGTTATACAACGATCCAGAACTGGGCACCAAACATCTATAACCTGGTAACCAAACGTGCGGTTGCAGAAGAAAACGCAACGATGGAATGGGTCGATGGTAACATCGGTTCCAAGTTGACGATGAAGTATCCAGCCGTTGTATTGAAAGGCCGTGGAGCGAAAGGGATGGTCCTGTCCATCGCTGTTGCAGGCAAAGGCCAGCATCAGGATGCAGGTGCGAAAATGATCCACTTGGCACCAGACACCACCTCCACAATTGTATCCAAGTCGATCAGTAAGCACGGCGGTAAAGTAACGTATCGCGGATTAGCTTCATTCGGTCGTCAGGCTCAAGGTGCAAAATCGAATATCAAGTGTGATACGCTGATTTTGGATAATCAATCAACTTCAGATACTATTCCTTATAATGAAATCATGAATGACGACATCACGCTTGAGCACGAAGCAACGGTTTCCAAGGTATCGGAAGATCAGCTGTTCTATCTGATGAGCCGTGGTTTGACTGAAGCAGAGGCAACGCAAATGATCGTTATGGGCTTTATTGAGCCGTTCACCAAAGAGCTGCCGATGGAATATGCGGTAGAAATGAACCGTTTGATCAAGTTCGAAATGGAAGGCAGTATTGGTTAAAACGCAGTAACCCTTGGTGTGATAAGGTTTTTGAGGTATTCTAAAGCTGTTAAATCGGAGTCGTGCCGATTTTGTGCCGACTCGGATTTCCTGCTAGTACAGAAGGCGAACTTTTTAAGTTCGCCTTCTTCTATTTTTTCCGTAATGTCTAAAAAGATGTCGGCAGTTTTCTGAATTGTCTTATGATCTAACGCTTTTATAAGGGGAGATAGAATTAAAAAAAATTATTGTTAGGACTGCGGATAATTGCCTAGCACTTAACTATGTTTGCTTAATAGGATATTGTAAAGCCACAAAACATAAGGAGGCAGGCAACGGATGCAGAAGAATAAAGCTGGAGTGAAGAAGAAACCCCTCTCTTCTAAACAGACACAGAGGCATGTACATGAATTTGAAGGTAGTACCAAACTGGCTGAAGAAGGCGCAGACCGACATAACCACCGCTTTGCAGGTGTTACTGGGCAAGCGATTCGAGTTGGAAGAAGTCATGTCCATGAAATTGATCTTTCAAAAACTGATTTCGTGAACCATTTTCATAATCTGAGAAGGATTAGAACAGGACCCGCTATTCCAGTCGGAAATGGCAAGCACGTACATTTTGTTACGGGCCAAACCACATTAAATGATGGTCATGTACACCAGTTCAATTTCGCAACATTGATTCAGGCACCTCTTATTTAATAAACAAATGTAGCAAATAATATAGTAGTAGAAACGCGTTTTTATTGTGTTTGATCGTTGTAAATTGTGACTAGGTTAATGTCCCTAACATAAAAAGAGGCTGTCCTTCGTAGAAGAACCTACGAATCAAGGACAGTCTCTTTTTATTCGCGTAGCCTGGGCTTCGGCAAGACATTTCGTTCCACCGAAGTAACGCCGGGAGGCAGTAGCGGATCAGGATTCCAAATAAATTTCATCAATGGATACATGGCGTTCCCTAGATAAATCTACATATTCATCATCGTTAATTCTCACTAAGGGTCTGAAGTAATCAGCAGGATTGTTCAGAATAATCGTTCCTGTCTGCCCTGTAGTCAGCAGAACCTGCTTATTAATGAAATTAGGAAGCATATGTCTGATGAACACTTGGGTAGCTTCTGGGTTTAGATGTCCAAAACTCATGCTGTGCAGCTCGCGTAATACGGCGAGTAGCTCCTGCTTCGTCTGGTACACACGATTGGAAATCATCGCGCTATACACGTCTGCAATAGCTGTTATGCTGGCAAAAGGATGAATTTCTTCCTTGAACAGTCCATGGGGATATCCACTTCCATCTTCACGCTCGTGATGCTGCAAGGCGACAATTGCAGAAATCTCATCGCTGGTTGAATTGCGAATAATATCATAGCCATAGAGAGAATGTTTCTTCATTTCATGAAATTCTTCAGGTGTCAGTTTATCCGGTTTGTTCAAAATTTCATCCGGTATCATGGATTTGCCTATATCGTGTAAATATCCGGCTTTACCAGCGGCATAAGCTTCTTCTTCTGTATATCCAAGCCATGTGGCAATGTAATATGACAGTACACCTACTTGGAGAGAATGATTATAGGTATAGTGATCTCCCCGCTCCATAATTAACAGCAGAGATACGACATCTTTTTGACGAGCCAGCTCTGAAACGAGAGGGCCGAACAGTTCATCAACTCGATATTCATCAAATTTTCCAGTTGAGGAAGCTTCGAGAAACATGCTTTCAAAGCCACTGATCGTCTGCTCCATGAGGGGAACGGCGCGTTTGAGGGATTCAGGGGAAGCTGGAACATCGGGGGCAAAGTCAACCGGAATGCTCGCAGAACCGGCATCAATGTCGATATAATCGACACCATGCATAATGAGTTTGGAAATGTCGTCATGCTGAAGCTCGGTGCCCTGAATCATGACAGGTACACCGTGCCCATTGTATGTATCGGATTTGAGGCGATCTCCCGGCTTGGCATCGGTAACGTGAACTCTCATGTGCTAACCTCCTTATTGTCGTAAATTTGTCGAAAATATGAAACAACCCTAATATATCAAGAATTATATGGGATGACAACGACTAAATTACTATTATTCCAAGCTGTAAAATAGGTCCCAGGCACCCGTTTCCTATCAGATTCCTACAGTAGATTACGTCAATGCTTTTCACTATGTTTATGATGTGAGATTGTTCAGAGAGTACAGCGAAGCTTAAGGACTATGTCCACTCATATGTACCATATTGCTAAATAACATGGTATGCTTAAACATTAGAAGCTCCAAAGTCGATATATATAAAGTATAGAGGAGGGCGGTTATGGAGATGACGACTCGGCAAACGTTGACCATTTTGCATACCAATGATATCCATAGTCATTTTGGCAGTATGCCTTCGATAGCCGCGATGATCGATGAACGAAGAGCCGCATCACGGGATGCGCTGCTTGTGCTCGACATAGGAGACCACATGGACCGGATGGCCCCCGAAACGGAAGGAACGCTCGGTGGGGCAAATGTGGATGTGATTAATCTAACAGGATACGATGCAATTACGATCGGTAACAATGAGGGACTGACTTTTACCCCGGATATGATTGAACAGGCATATGCGGGGATTCATTGTCCGGTCGTATGCGGCAATATGACAGAGCGTGCTACGGGGATGAGCCCTTCGTGGATGAAGGAATCCCTTATCGTAGACAAAGCTGGAATCAAGGTCGGTTTACTCGGTGTGACGGCTCCTTTTGTAGAGTTTTATCAATTGCTGGGCTGGGATGTGCTCAATCCGTTTGAGGTGCTGGGGAAGCAGATCGCGGCACTGAGAAAGCAGGTTGATGTTTTGGTCGTGATGTCGCACCTGGGTCTACCTTCCGATCAAAAATTAGCGTCGCAGTTTCCTGAAATTGACGTTATCCTTGGAGGTCACACCCATCATGTGCTGGAGGAACCGCTTTGGATCGGAAAAACAGCTTTATGTGGGGCGGGGAAGTTCGGAACGCTGCTGGGTGAAGTGACACTAAGTCGTAACAATAGCCTCGAACCGTTTCGAGTCACGTCAGGCGGCGTAGTTCCTGTAGATCAGACACTACTGGACGAAAAAGTGGCATCGGCCATTGTGGTGCATCGCAGACAAGCAGAGCGCGCCATGGAGAGCACCATTGCGGTGACGGATCGGAAACTGGAGATTGCATATGATCAGGAATCCCCTTTTGGGAATATGCTGGCACAAGCGGTGTCCCATTTTACAGGAACAGAAATTGCCCTCGTCAATGCGGGACAACTGCTCGGCCCATTACCTCAAGGGGATATCAGCAAAGGAATACTACATTCCTTATGCCCTTCGCCGATTAATGCCTGTGTTATGAAGTTGCGGGGAAGAGATATTCGGTTGGCGCTGGAGCAGTCCTTGCTGCCTGAATTTACAGACAAGCCCATGACGGGCTTTGGCTTCAGAGGCAAAGTGCTTGGCACGATGTGTGTGGAAGGCTTGGCCATTCAGTATGACTCGGGCCGTGCTCCTTATGAAAAAGTGACGGACATTCGTGTAGCGGGTCAACCTTTGGAAGAGCATGAGGAATACACAGTGGGCACGTTGGATATGTTCACTTTCAAAGCAGGTTATGAAGTGCTTGCGAACGGAACAGATCTCCGATTTATGCTTCCAGAATTTTTACGGGATTTGATTGAAATGGAGTTGAAGCGTCCGGGCGCGATGGAAGAATGTTTTGCAGCTAGGTGGCTTCAGGTATCAAAACAATCGGGAGAGGATTAAGCTGCGACTGGTACCTGTTACATTATTGAGAGCCGGCATGAAGCTGGGCAAAAAAATATACAATGAAAACGGAATGGTGCTGCTCTCGGAAGGTGTTGAGCTTACTTCGCGATTGATTGAACGTCTAGGCCAAGTCGGTATTGGATATGTATACATTGAGGATGCTGTGACAGAAGATATCGTCATTCCTGAGATGATCCATGAACAGACAAGGGCCGCGGCGCTACAGGAAATCAAAAAGCAGTTTCAAGGGTTGTCATCCTACTCCGTAGATCATAAGCACAAATATTTTGGCAAGTCATTTTATAAGGTGATGGAATCCATTCTGGACGATATTGGAGGCCGTCAGGACACCATCATTATGTTGATGGATATCGGGGCCGCGGATCAGGATTTGTATCATCATTCTTTGAACGTATGTTTATATTCACTAGTACTTGGAATATCCAATGGCTACGATAATAACCAGCTCATGGAGCTGGGGATAGGTTCACTACTGCACGATATCGGTAAAATGAAAATTTCACCTCAAGTACTCTATAAGCCGGGTAAATTGACGGATGAGGAATATGAGCATATGAAAACACACACGGTGATCGGCTACAAGCTGCTCAAAGACGAGCCTGGAATTCCCTTGTTGTCGGCTCATTGTGCATTACAGCATCATGAGCGTATCGACGGCAGTGGATACCCACATGGTTGGAAAAAGGACCAGATCCACGAATATGCGAAATGGATCGGTCTGGCGGACTCGTACGACGCAATGACAGCAAGTCGGATATATAAACAGGCTTTGTTGCCTTATGAAGCGATGGAAGTGCTGTACGCCGGGGCAGGAACGTTATATGAGCAGCGAATGCTGGAAGCCTTTCGTGATTGTGTAGCTATTTACCCCCTGGGACTCTCTGTGGTGCTCAACACGGGGGAAGAGGGGGTCGTGGTGCGTATACATCCCAAAATCCCGCAAAGACCCGTCATTCGCATTGTAAGGGACCGGGATGGGCAGGAAGTGAAGGCACCTTATGATGTCGATTTGTCCGTATCCCTCTCGGTTATGATTACAAACACATTGGGCGCTACTGCCGCCCCTTTCGGAGGAGTACACGTAGATTAGCAGATGATGTGGAAGAAAGCATGCAGACACTTTACACATCATGATATGATAATTATACGTCTTTTGAGGTTAATAACAGAAATAAGGTGAAAACATAATGACAGTTCTACAAAATAACACGCTACCCCAAATATCGCCAACCTATGATCCGTGGGACCCGATTGTCTCACTGCGTACACATGGTCGTCATTTGCTAACGAGTGTGGAAATGACCGTAACGCATCTATGTAATATGCGCTGTGAGCATTGCGCTGTTGGCGACATGTTAGTTATGAAGGAGGCCCCTTTCCTGCCGTTAGACCTAATGCTGAAGCGTCTGGATGAAGTCGAGCATCTGGAGACCATCAGTATTACAGGCGGGGAACCTGCTTTACTCGATAAAACAGTGGATGAAGTGATCGTTCCACTGCTGAAATATGCCAAGGAGCGCGGTATTCGCTCACAAATCAACTCCAATCTGACGTTAGATATTCGCAGATATGAGAAGATGCTTCCTTATCTGGATGTGATGCATATTTCGTTTAACTATTTGAATGCGGACGATTTTTATGAAGTGGGTTTTGCAAATACCGGCCGGCCGACTCCACGTGCGGGTGCTGTTCGCCTGTATGAAAAAATGATGGAAAATGCCCGCAGATTGAGTGAAATGGGAATGTTCATTTCAGCTGAATCCATGATTAATTATCGGACACACACGAAGCTGGAGGGCATTCATCAGTTAATCAACGAAATGGGATGCCGACGGCATGAAGTTCATCCAATGTATGCGTCGAATTTTGCCTCTGCTTTGCCTGTGCTTTCACTCGACGATATGCGAAACTCTATCCATAAGCTGCTGGATGTACGTAATCAGGACATGTGGATGTTGTTTGGGACATTACCGTTCTTTGCTTGTTCGGATCGGGAAGAAGACCGCAAACTGCTTCGCCGCTTGCGTCAGGAACCGAATATTACGGTGCGTAATGATCCAGACGGAAGAAACCGTGTGAATGTGAATATGTTCACGGGTAGCGTGTATGTGACGGATTTTGCAGACATTCCGGCTTTCGGAAACATTCAGGAAGACAGTCTGGACGATATTTTTGGTGAATGGCTGAATGAGCATCCGCTGAATCAGACTGTGAACTGTCATTGTGATGCCGCTGCCTGTTGTGGACCGAACCTGCTCGTGGCGGATATGTACTACAAAGGAATAGACTTTAAATCAAGAAAAGCATTACAATTATGAGTATTTTTGCATGATTTTAATTAGCAACTTCCAATCAATAAAATTTGGATTGAATTGCTTGCAAACCAAAAGATGCAAAATGCAAACTATAGAAATGGGGAGTTCGTATTGGATGGTCATACCGAGTTTCATTGGGGATTGCTAGCTGTGAATCTCCTCTTGGTACTGCTGCTTGTCTTTCTAAATGGTGTATTTGTGGCCGCAGAATTTTCGTTGGTCAAAATGCGCCAATCCCGATTGACGCAGCTCCAAAGCGAGGGTCATCGCCTGGCAGGCTATGCGCTGAAGGTGAACCAAAAGTTGGATGCTTATCTGTCCGCCACCCAATTGGGCATTACGCTGGCTTCATTGGGCTTGGGTTGGATTGGAGAGCCAGCAATATCCGGCTACCTGATAGAGCCACTCATGCACAAACTCGGTGTAACTGACGGTACACTGATTACAACGGTATCCGTTATCGTCGGATTTTGCGTAATTACCTTTTTGCATATCGTATTGGGGGAACTGGCGCCAAAGTCCTTAGCGATTCAGAAGACCGAAGGTGTGGCGTTGTTTTTATCGGCGCCTTTGCTGCTTTTTTATAAGGTCTTTCTGCCTGTGATCTGGGTATTGAATGCTGCGGCAAATTTACTGTTGCGTGCATTCGGCATTCAGCCGGCGAGTGAAGCCGAAGCGGCTCATTCGGAGGAAGAGATTCGTATATTGATGAATCAGAGCGCCAAAAGCGGTGTGATTGATAAGGACGAAATTAAGCTGATGGATAATATTTTTGATTTTTCTGACTTGCTTGCCCGCGAAATCATGCTGCCGCGTACAGATATGGATTGTTTGTACACGAATTTGTCGTTTAAGGAAAATCTCAAGATTATCAGCGAGACCAAGCATTCCCGCTACCCGGTAGCGGTTGAGGATAAAGACCAGATTATCGGTTTTGTCCATATTACGGATCTTCTGCTAGCTGAGCAGGGAGAGCAACTGGATCTGGCTTCGGTGGTACGTCCTATTTTGAATGTGCCGGAGTCCATGGAAGTGAGTCACGTGCTACGCCTTATGCAGAAAAAACATTCCCAAATGACTCTCGTGGTAGATGAGTACGGCGGAACGGCCGGGCTGCTGACAGCGGAGGAAATTTTGGAGGAAATCGTCGGGGATCTCTATGATGAATTTGAGGATGAACGCCCGAGCGTGGAAATGAAGGAGAACTTCATCTCTGTGGACGGTCGTATGCTCATTGAGGATGTCAATGATTTGACTGGAGTGAATATTGAAGACGACGAGGTGGATTCCATCGGGGGATGGCTGTTCAAGGAATTGGAAGGCATTCCGGTGAAAGGGAAGAAAATTGAGTTTTATAACCTTACCTTTGAGGTGGAGGAAGCAACAAGGCTTCGCATAATGAGAGTGAAGATTCACCGCAAGCCTGAGCCTGTGATTGAAGATGAGCTTTCTACCGATTGATTCCTGATCCACAGAGATAGGTAAGATCAGTTGAGGTATGTAAGTTATTATAGAGTGCTGAAGAAAGAGCCTTTAGAGCCACGTACCGTGGTTTTAAAGGCTCTTTTTTGATTAGAAACAGTTCTATAGTTATTTTCTTTGAACAATTATTTTTATCTGTGATTTTTTGTTCGAGACTTGGGCGATGCGGCATATGTTGAATAGTAAAGCAGATGGATCAATCAAAGGAGGTCCCGGCCCGTGAAATTTCCACAGCAAGGTGAGTATGCCCCGTTTGTCGGCCCGTTCGATCCGTGTCCACCCGTCCTGTGCAAGACTTATGTGCTTCCGCCAAACTTATTTGTACAATTTCAGCCCCCTGGTCTACCGCAATTCAGTCCAGATGAGGCGCTGACGAAGGGGACACTATGGCCTCTACTTTACAGCCCTTATGAGCCTATGAGAAACCATGGGGGAGGCGAATAGAATGGAGAATCCAAAACAGGGTCAGTCCCCAAACCCATTCCAACAGCAAATTCAGCATGAGAGTGGGTATCAACAGCCGAATCCATATCAAAGCCCTTATTCAAATCCGTATTCATACCAGAACCAGTATCAGAGCCAAGCTCAGGACTATAGTCAAGCCGGAAACCCAGCCCAAGGCTGCACGCCCCAAACCAAGCCGGGTGATGCCCAGTTTTATGCGCTGTTGGAGAAGCTTCAGGCGGTAGATTTTGTATTGGTGGAACTGAATTTGTATCTCAATACACACCCGGATGATTTACAGGCTATCGAACAGTTCAATAAGCTGACGCAGGAAAGAACGGCGATTGCTAACGAGTACCAGATCTTATATGGGCCTTTACAAAATTTTGGCCGTGCCTATTCCAAGTATCCTTGGGAATGGAACCAAACTCCTTGGCCGTGGCAGGTCTAGGTAGGTACAACCTTTTATAAAGGAGGAACATGAATGTGGGTATATGAGAAAAAACTGCAATATCCCGTAAGTGTCAGCAAATGTGATCCTCATATGGCCAAACTGCTTATGGAGCAGTATGGTGGAGCGGATGGCGAGCTGGCGGCGGCTTTGCGGTATCTGAATCAGCGGTATACGATTCCGGATAAGGTTATCGGCGTACTTAATGATATAGGTACGGAAGAATTTGCGCACCTCGAAATGATTGCGACTATGATTTACAAGCTGACCAAGGATGCGAGTGTAGAGCAAATGAAGGCAGCCGGGCTGGGGGAATATTATGCGGCGCATGATCATGCGCTGTATTACCAGAGCGCAGGCGGAGTTCCTTTTACAGCGACCTATTTTCAAGCCAAGGGTGATCCAATTGCGGATTTGTATGAGGATATTGCGGCAGAAGAAAAGGCGAGAGCTACATATCAGTGGCTGATTGATTTAACCGATGATGTGGATTTGCAGGATAGTCTGAAGTTTCTGCGTGAACGCGAAATAATCCATTCGCTCCGTTTCCATGAGTCTGTGGAAATTTTGAAGGGGGAAAGAGACCGGAAGAAAGTGTTCTGAGAAAATGATACACAAGGTCTCTTGGTGAGCTTAAGCTTGCAGGAGACTTTTTTCTTTTGAAGTCATCTAAGCTATGAAATGGTCGTTCTCAAGGAGTAGCAATGGGCATTTTGTATATAAGAGGGGGCAAAAATAAAAGCCCCCAAAAATTGCAGGCTGTCAGCCCGGGTATCGTGCCGAGCACATATCGGCATGATGACTAAAAGGCCGGCTACATTAAACGACCTTCCCTGGCGCGTCTTTCTCATCCCTATTGCTTCAGTTGTGCAAAATATTGCTCGTTATATAACACGCTTGGATGGGTAGGATGGTGCAACTGAGCGATGCGATGATGCGATTTTGCCTTTTCGATGTCACCGATTCGGTCGTAACACAGGCATAATTGCAAGTGTGGAAACCAGGTATAGTACGAGGAATTGGTTAAGGCCATCACATCTTGTGGAGGCTCTATCAGCGTCGCCTGACGAAACCAGTAAATGGCTTGAGTATACTGCTCATCTTCAATGAACAAATTGCCAAAGGCACAGCAGAACTGTGCGCGTGGTACATCAAGGTTAAGTGTGCGAAGCAGAGCCATACGCTGCTCCTGTTTTTGACCCTGGTGAGCGTAGCAATCCGCTAGCTTAAAGCAAGCAGCAATCCGATCTTCAATCCATCCGAGATCTAGACCCAGATAGTGTTTGTACTGCTGGATGGCTTCTAGTATGCGTCCGTTATCATAAAGTTCATTAGCGAAGTAGTAGTGATCTCGTTCAGAAAATGCGGTGCCTTGCTCCCGATGCTTGAGATAGATATGCAAATTACGATCAGTGTAAGCACGTGTCTTTTTATGAGTCACCGCCATATTACTGTGAAAGGTACTGCCTGTCACATTCAGGAATTCGTGAACAAATCCGATCCATCTGAATTTACGATCACGTCGCACCATTCGGTTTCTTTTGAGCTTATGCAGCGGCTGCCCCTGTTCATCTACAGATAGCACATAATCCATCGTAATGCTGTCATACGAGACGGTGGCTTGTTTTTTCCAGTCGAGAAATGCCAGTCGGTCTTGCTCTTCTAAGATGTCGTCGGCATCCAGCCAAAATTGATATTCCTGTGTTGCCTGATCAAACGCATAATTGCGGGCTGCGGAAAAATCATCACACCATTCAAAAGGGTATATCCGAGCGTTGAACGATGCAGCTACCTCTTGGGTACTGTCGGTAGAGCCAGTATCAACGATAATGATTTCATCTACCAGGTCATGGACTGATTTCAGACAGGTATGAAGTGCTTCTTCTTCATTTTTGACAATCATACATAAGCTGACAGTTACCATGCTCTTTGTCCCTCCCAAAAAACTTGATATAATCTCCATTTTATGTAGGATAGCTTGCTCATTATGTAGTAATTCCGATGGAGCATTTAGAGGATGTGTAATGATCATAAATTCAAACTTGCTCTAATAAATTAGAAAATCAAAGTCTGATATGAAGGGGGAGGAGATTGTGCGAAATTCGATATTATCAAGTGCGACCGGGAAATAAATTTGATGGCTAAATGTAGTTGGAAAACAGGTGAAAAACAGAAAAAAGGCAGTTAACTGGATGTTAAGGTTGTATTTTTGTATTGATGTCGTTTTTATTGATATTTCCAGGTGTAAGTCCATTCCTACCACGCTCACTCCCATATCGCTTGGTCGCAATTATGGTATGCCTTAGGACATGGAGGGAGAACGGTTTATGAGGCTTCTACCTGATGGAGGCGTTGAATCATGCGTATACTAATCGGTAGCCCGGTGCACCAGAAACCGGAAACATTGTCTTTATTTCTTCAAGCTTTGGAGCGACTGGAGGCACCTGACGTGCTGCCCGATTATTTATTTGTCGATGATAATGACAATCCGACTTCAAGCCAATGGCTTGCCGATTTTTCTAATCGACTGCCAGGCAGGGTTTTGCCCTTGTTGACAGGCTCACAGCAAGTGGAGAACCGAAGTGATGAGCACACTCATTATTGGCCGCCTGCCCTCGTCTGGAAAGTGGCTGATTTTAAAAATCGTCTTATTGATTATGCACTTCAGCATAATTATGACGCGCTGTTTTTGGTCGATTCAGACCTGATTCTCCATTCCCGTACCTTATGTAAACTGGTAGAGGCGGAGAAGGATATTGTATCTGAGATTTTCTGGACACGCTGGCAGCCGGAGGGGCCTCTATTGCCTCAGGTGTGGGTTAGTGATGAATATAATTTGTTCCATCGTGAAGAAGGCGAAGTGTTGTCGGCAGAGGAGCGAGCGCAACGCGAGTTGCATTTCATACACCAATTGCACGTTCCTGGTTTGTACGAGGTGGGTGGTCTAGGCGCTTGCACCCTAATCCGCAGACGTGCACTGGAAGCAGGGATTCACTTTGGTAAAATCAAAAACGTTTCCTATTGGGGAGAAGATCGACATTTCTGTATTCGGGCAGCTGCATTTGGATTTCCACTTTTTGTAGATACACACTATCCGGCGATGCATCTGTACCGGGAAGCGGATAGAATAAAGGCAGAGCAGCTACTATTCACCCTAAAGTATTTTACAACGAGTGCTGTTCATACGGACCATTCAGAACATTTAGCATATCTGGATCACTCCGATACTTCTACTAACTCTCCTGCCTTCAATCGTTCTGCATCATCAAGTCCCTCTAAGTTCCCTGAACCTCCTGTTATACCGTATGATCTCCGTGAGTCAGCTGTCTTTGCCAAGTACACTGCAGATTCTTTTGCTGTACCACAAACATTCTCTGGTCCACGACAAAGTGAACTTCATACGCCGCCTGTCTCCAAACCCAAATTGACGCTGACCATGACGGTATACAATGAGGCAGATCGCAAGCTCATTGACGTGCTGCGGAGTCATCGGGAATATATTGATGAAGCGGTCATTATTGATGATGGCAGTCAGGATGATAGCGGAGAGTTGTGCCGCGAGATCCTGAAGGGAATCCCATTGCGTTTAATACGCAATGAAACAGCTTCTTTTACCAATGAATTAGAGCTGCGAAAACAGCAGTGGAGAGAGACGTTGGCATCCTCTCCCGAATGGATATTAAACATGGACGCTGACGAAATGTTCGAATCCCGTTTTGCTCAAGGGGTACATTCGTTGTTAGCAGGAACGAAAGCGGATACGATTTGTTTCAGGTTGTTTGATATGTGGACTTCCACGCATTATCGCGATGATGATTATTGGCAGGCTCATCAGTATTACCGTCCTTTTTTAATTCGATATAAGGAAGGGTTTTCTTATAAATGGAAGGAGCAGTCCTTGCACTGTGGGAGATTTCCCGAAAATGTGCTTGACCTACCCAGTGAAATCAGCAACTACCGCATCCAGCATTGGGGATGGTGTACACCTGCTATTCGCATGGCCAAATTTCAGCGATACCAGTTGCTTGATCCAAGTGCTCGTTATGGCTGGAAAGAGCAATATGAATCTATTTTGGACCCGAACCCCCGACTCACGCTTTGGGTAGATCAGGACAACATAAATGCAGAAAAAGAAACTGCACCAGAGTATGAAGCTGCCGATGATGTGAACGCCATGGATGTTGCTGAGATTGCGAGTGTCCAGGTTATTAATAATTCCGACCTACAAATAAAAAGTGAAACAAAGGACTTACTTTATAGTAAATGCAAACTGTGTGGCTCATCCGACACGGCAGTATTTCATAGCTATGAACGCTTTACCTTGATGGGATGCGGCTCCTGCGGATTGGTTTTTCGTAATGATGTGGATCATATACAGCCAGAGGATATGATTGCAAAAATTTATAATGCCGAATGGGTTGCTATGCGGGATAGTGCAGCAACTTCAACTTATGGAGATCATGCCCTTTTTGGACTCATGCTGCTGGATATGTTCAGTACCAGTAAAGGAAAATTGCTTGAGATTGGATCAGGTACCGGAGAATTTATTCATGCTGCCCTTCAAGCCGGCTGGGATGCAGTGGGCATTGAACCTTCCATAGACTCGCGTGCTTACGCCAAATACAAATATGACGTGGATTTATTGCCGGGTTATTGGGGCGATGAAGCCGAAGAAGATACTCAAACCGAAGAAGCACATGAAATACAGGAATTGAATGAAGAACAAGAAGCAGAAGAAGATACTGACTTATCACTGGATCACAAATACGAGGCCGTAGCATGCTGGCATGTGCTGGAGCACATTGCGGACCCTGTTACATTTTTGACAGATTTACGCGAACAGCTTCAACCTGACGGGACGTTGTATATTACGGTGCCCAACAAAAACTCGTTCACCAATGAGGCTTATGGTGTTTATTCGCCTTTATTTACGGAGGAAGATCATTTGTATCATTATTCTGAGCATACGCTTGCGCTCTTACTGGAAAAGTCTGGCTTCCGCCCAGTGGCTATGTTCACCCGCCAACTTCCCTCTGGTTTGGATGCCCTGCTGCAAGCCCATCCTTTGTACGGTGAGCTTGCCTTTACGGAGCAAATGGGATTGTTAGCCAAACTTCAAGGCGAGAAACGGGGTCATGAACTGTGCTGTGTCGCAAGAGTAATTTAATCATCCCTAAAAGGAGGCAGCATCCATGAACATGTCTGACCCGTATCTGTCTCGCTTTTTTGTATATTCTGATCCCAACTCCTCCAGCATGATTTACAGACTCCCCCAAAGCTGGTGGAGTCGCCCCTATGAGTATGAGTGGTGTCTTCAATTTATGTCTAGGCAAGATACAGTGCTGGACGCAGCATGTGGAATCCCACATCCATTCAAATTTGAGTTGGCCCGCCGTTGCGCTCAGGTCTATGCCTGCGATCTGGATATTCGGATCATTTCCGTGGATGCCATTTTGGCCGAGGTGCGGCGGGATATCGGAGAGGAGGCTGCCGAGCGCATTCAGGAGATTTTGCCAGTTCGGCTCCACTCCGCACATGCCAATCTGACGGCTCTGCCCTATGAGGATGCCAGTTTTGACAAAATTGTATGTATTTCGGTGCTGGAGCATTTAACACCTGATGAATCTTTGGCAGCCTTACGTGAATTTCACCGGACCTTACGCGATGACGGAATGCTTCTGCTGACGTTTGATTACCCTACAGTGGACCTGTTAGCGATGGAGCAATGGATAGAGCAGGCGGGATTTTCGTATTGGAATGGTGTGGATCTCAAGCTTCCACGGGGTGCTTTACACACGGATATGTGGGGTGGTTTGCATTGTTTCAGGACTGTTTTAAAAAAATATAAGAGTTAGCGGTATGCGCAATGAGGTTTACACGGACCTCTCTTATTGCTTATCATGAGAGGGGTTAGAGTTGTAAACCTACATAGGAAAGGAATGACTGATAACTACATGAACAATGCACCTGTGTTGAAGAAACCTGAGGCTATGGTATTTGATATGGACGGTACACTTTTTCAGACGGAGACGCTATTGCTTCCTGCGTACCACAAGCTGTTTGATACGCTGCGCGCCGAAGGGCTTTATGAAGGAGAGACTCCTCCCGAGGAGCTTATTTTGAATAGTTTGGGCATGCTGCTGGATGAAATCTGGAGAAGAGTGATGCCGGAAGCCAGCGAAGCGGCCCATAGAAGAGCGGACGAGCTGCTGCTTCAGCTGGAACTGGAAGGATTGAAGAACGGAAGTCATGCCCTGTATCCACATGTAAAAGAAACACTCCAGACCCTTCATGAGCAAGGTGTTCGATTGTTCGTAGCCAGTAACGGGCTGGAGGACTATGTAAAGGGGATCGCTGCTGCGTATGAAATGGTTCCCATTTTTGAAGGACTGTACAGTGCTGGGGAGTACAGCACGCTTTCCAAAGTGAATTTGCTGGAAATTCTGTTGAGCAAGCACGATATTTCGAACGTATGGATGGTAGGAGATCGTTCCTCAGATGTGGAAGCAGGCAAAAAGAACGGACAGACGGTGATCGGTTGCGCTTATGCTGGATTTGGTGTGAACGATGAGTTGAAGGGGTCCGATGCGATTATTACAGACTTTACGCAACTGCTTACACTTTATAAAAACGCCGAGTAACTGTGAAACACAGGTAATTGGTTATAAATAGGCTCGACGCACCATATAATTAAAACATGCTGGTACTGTCGGGCAGACGAAAAAAGAAAGGAAGGCAGCCACTTTACGTGGAGCCTTCCTTTGTCTTATTCTCTGTCTTATTCTCTGTCTTATTTTCTGCTTTATCTTCTATTTTATCTTCTGCTTTGTAGTCCGTCTGAGGCTTAGGATTAATTTGTGTGTGGTAGACCCACAAAGCATATTCCATGGGCTTGGCGATGGAACGGCGATAGGTTTCTTTTTCACCAATACGTGAAAAGACCTCACGGGCTGGCTTCGGGTTGACTTCCAGCACGTATATATGACCGTCCTTATTAATTGCCAAATCGAGCGCAAGCTCGCACAATGCCCCGTAGCTTTCTTCCAGATATGCAGCGATGTCCAGTCCGAGTTTTTCCCCTTGCTTGATGATTTTCTCTCTATGGCTTTCATCACGAATCCATTGCGTCAGCAATTGGCTCATCGGTACCGCCTTGCCTCCACCATGCAGGTTGGAAGTGACACTCCGATGTGCCCCGATTCGCCCGGCGCATCCGGTTAGCTCCCATACTCCTTGGCTATTTTTCTGTACCAGCATACGGTAATCATGGACTCTGCCATTCGGCAACTGCACAGGAATGCCTTCCTGAACAATGTAGTTATCCATGTTCCAGCTGCTCAGACGCGGCTCCAGACGGTCTAGACGTACCCGCTGCTGGGGAATAATATGGCGTTTGCGATTGCGGCCCTCAATCAGATACAGGCCTCCTTGCTTGTTAACAGGTTCAATACGTAAAATGCCGCGGCCTCCCGTACCGTTAATCGGCTTGAGGTACACTAGTGAATTCTGTTTAAGCATCCGTTTTACACTATGAAATCCACTGAACAGCTCTGTTGCAGGCAAATGGGCGCGAAAGGCAGACCTCCTCGCAAGCTGCTGATGAATGACCCACTTGTTACTCAGCGGTCGGTTTAAATATACAAGGTCTGTGTATTGCAATCGGAACTGCTTCAACTGACGATATCGCTCACTGCGCTGTACCCGGCAACGGTCGAAAATCATATCTGGAAACTCTCGCCATTTTCGGGTCCATTTTCCGCTGTGTGGATCATAGATTTGGGCAAGGAGCAGCCTGCGATCCTTGTGGACATCTGCAGGAGTGAATACATACATATCCAGTCCCAGCCTTTTCCCTTCTGCAATCATGCGCTCATATATGTCGCGCTCCTCCAATTGCTTCTTGTTGTTCAAATACAAGGTCATGATGCCTAGGACAGGTTTTGGCACAGCATTCCACCTTCCTCTGCCGTCTGCTTATCTTGGGATAACTCCCCGTGAAATATCAGCGTGGGTTTCCCGGTCGGTCCAGTCGTCATTTCGTGCGCAACAAGTCCAGCGCGGAAACAGGTTTTGAGACTGGACATATTGTCGGCGGCTACGCTGCACGTCAGACGGCGCAGCTGTTTGAGCTGGGCGGACAGCAGTCTAGCGCCCAGTCTGCGGCCCCGGTAAAGCGGACGAACAATTACGATGCAAGCATCCTTCCCGTAATTCAGAGCGAGGGAAAATCCCGCAATCCGCAGCCCCTTCTCCGTGCGCACATATGCGCACAAGAGGGAGGAGCCGGGGGTGTTCAATAGCTCGGGCGTTAAAACTGCCAACTGCCGCAGAGCATTACGAGTAATGCGCATGCCCCCTGAACTGCGGGCCAAAAACAGCAACTGTCGTCGTCTCAGTAGCCAGCTCCGGGCAGGCAAATGTTGAACATCGCTAATTTGCGGCATGATTCCACTTCCTTGATCATGATTTCAATCGTCCGGCCAAAAAGGAGCTGTACTGGAATATGCGTCTAAGCGACTTTTGGCGGATTTCCGGCTCGTCAAATTTCATCGGTTTGGCATTGGCCTCAAAAAACCAGAGTGTTCCGAGCGTATCCACGCCCAAATCCATGGACATTTCGCCGTGAGAAAGACCGGATGCGCGTTCAATTTGACGTGCAATCTGTATGGCCGTACTTTTAACTTTGCTCAGTAGATCCGTGCTGTCCTCAGGCCCAAACAGCGAGGACAGTAGCTTGAACGGGTCCTCTACACTCCCGCCACGCGGGACATGTGTGGTGATGCTCCCTTTACCCGCCAGTCTGGCACCGACCCCGGTTATACTCCAGGAGCCACGGATATTTTTTTGTACCAGGATACGCAGGTCGAAGGGTTTTTTCTGATAGGTTGCCAGATCGATACCCTGTTGAATGATATAAGGCGAGTTGCCTGCTTCCCGGCGGATACGTCCCCACAGCCGGGATAGCGATACAGATTTGTAGGTTACACTTTTTTTGTCATGCTGAATGGTCAGTCTGTAAGCCATGAGATGGTCTGGGTGGAATTTAAGAATCATAATCCCTTTTCCGGCCTTACCGTTTTCCGGCTTGAGATACAGGTATGGATACGCAGACAGCATTTTTCCTAATGAAGACAGGTTGCTTAACCGTTTGGTTGCCGGAACAAGCTGACGAGTGGTTTCCGAGGTACGCAACCACTTGAACAGTTCCCATTTGTTAAAAAAGCCTGGATTGTACAGTTCAATGCCTGAGGCATGTGAAATTTCATCCAACTTTGTGCGCACAGAGGTTTTAAGTTCATAATTACGGTTTGGGATGCGATTATAAATGACCTGTGGAGGTGGGAAATTCTGTTCCTCCCACGTCTGTAAGCTCTTGTTGAAGACATAGCCCTTAACCGTCTCATCTGCCAGTTTCAGGTCCCTGACGGTAACAATGTACACCTGATATCCCATCCGTGTTCCCGTTTCAAGAATATCCCTGAAATTGCGCTGATTGCCCTTGAAAAATTGCCCTTCGTCGTGCACTGTCAATACAGCAACGACTGGCTTATGCTCCGCCCGGGTATTCATAGTTCCTCTTTTCTGCGGAATTTACTGAGGTAAAGACAGTGGTCCAAAATATGCTCCACGGATGCTTTACCCTCCGCACGCAACGATGGATGCTGAAAAATGGATCGGCCTGGCTTGGAGTTGGCTTCAAACATCCATACCTTTTCATCCTGATCAATGCCCAGATCAAAACCGATTTCACCCAGTAGATGCTGGTGGTGGTGTTCAATGGCTTCAGCGAGCGTAACTGCTACATTCTTGGCACGTTGAAGCACTTCACCCGCCCGGTCTCCGAATACCCGGTTCAACGCCTGTTCAGGTGTCATAAGGGAGCCGCCATTTTTGATATGGGTTGTGACACTGCCACGTCCGGATTTTTTGGCTCCAATGCCGACAACGACCCACTGGTTATTTCCATTTTTATGCATGTGAAACCGGAAATCAATCGGGCAATTGTCAATCTCGATCAGCTGGATGCCCTGTTGAATGACATAACCCTTTAGCATCTGTCCCTGATTGGAGTGAAGCATCCTGAGCATGGAGTTAAAAGAGGTGAATTTTAGCAATACATTGCTATTTTTCTTACGGTACCTCACATAATATCCTTGCTTGGGAACATGGGACAGACGGTAGATTCCTTTACCGAGACTGCCTCCACTTGGCTTGTAATAAGCAAATTGATGTCGCTCCAGCATACTTCGGATACGTTCAGAGCTGGGATTCGTGTATGATTCAGGGACATAGCGGTTAACATCTGGGTTATTCTCCAGCAGATTATAGATATCGGACTTATTGAAAAAGCTCCAGTTAAAGAAGGGAATTCGTTTGCGGGAAAAGCGTTCGCGTAGTTGATTGATCGCCGGGGAAAAATCAGAGCGACGGCTCGGCAAACGATTATAGATCACGTCTGGCAAAGGTACAAGTTTACGTGTAAATTCCCCGCTGGATGACAGAAAATAGCCGTTAATCGTATCATTTTGCCAGTTGATATCCCGAGGGGTGAAGGCAAAAATATACGATTTTTTGCTACCTTCCTTCAGCAGTTGCTTAATAAAGCCTGTGCGTGATCCGAAAGGGCGAGTGGTGGAGGTGGTACCGTCAGACAGCACGCCAATCAACGGCCCTAGCTGTATATCACCATCCAGATTTCGCAAATAGATGGACCCGCTTTTGGGAACACGGATTGCGTTACGTAAGCCGGAGGTCAAGTATAGATGGCGTCCCGCCTTCTGAATTGGTTTTACTGTAGCGGGGATCTGATCCTTACCGAGCCGCAGACGAACGGACTTGGCTCCGGATAATTTAAGGCTTTTCAACAAGGCAGTGGATATATACGCCACCTTGTCGGGCTGCTGTGAGAAATGCACATTGCAATGCGTTAAACTCATCTGTTTATCCTCCTATACCGTATGTTCAAGGGAGGCGTCCGCGCCCTTTGGCCCTGTCGCTTTGGAATGGGTCATTAAATATCGAGCATATTCGAGCGGGCGGTTGACCGACTGGAAAGCGCACTCTGGCTGACGGGTCTGAAAAAAGGAGGCCCGCCCAGGTCGGGAATTAACCTCCAATAGCCAGATGTTCCCGATCCGGTCAATACCGTAATCAATTCCCAACTCGCCAAGGCGGCCATAACGTTCCTCCAGCGCCCTGGTAATGGTCAAGGACAGCGTCATCATCTGCCTGATGATGAGACGCGTGGTGTCCGCGCCAAATTGTTCACGAAGGTAAGGCTCAGCAGGATGGGCTTCGCCTCCACCGTGCAGATTAGAAGTCAGGGTTCCTTTTCTGCCTTCTCTTACGGCAAAGCCCGTCAGGCACCAATAGCCGTTTCCATCCTTTTGCATGAGTGCGCGAACATCAAAGGGATGATTGCTTTGGCTTGTTAATTTCAAATAAGGCTGCACGATATAAGCGCGTTTGTGTGCAATTCCGTGGATCCATGACAATCCTGCATCCAATTCGGAAAACGAGCGCCGGAACGGGCGGTTACGGGAGTCTCTACCCTGTACAAGTAGTCCCTGACCTCCTTCTGCCAGCCGGAGATACAGTGTGCTCTTGCCATGTGTTCCGGTCTGTGGCTTCATAAACAGCTCCGAATGGCGTCGTAGCCATTCCACAAGCTGAGTCGTGTCCCGGTAAGGCGCCGTAGGCGGCACAAAGGGACGCACTTTATCTACCGCATGCAAAGCGCGATACACCTGCCATTTGCCAGGTAAGTTACGCGACCAGTAGATGAGCTTGCGCGATTTTTGCTCCGCCATGTCTTCCAGTGTGCGCCTGACATTCTGGCTCTCGTGGACATGGAGACAGCGGTTATACACAATGTCCGGCAACGGAAAGCGACCGGATGTCCATACTCCGTTACGATAAACATAACCTCGTATGGAGTGATCTTCAGGTGAGACTCCTTCGGCGGTAAACGCCATTACGCTAAGACCAGAGCGCCTGCCCAACAGACTTAGCCTGCGGCAAAAATCGGCTTCGGTAATAGGGGGAGTGACGGCCTGATTCCGGCTAACAAGCACGCCCAGCGTACCTGGCACAACAAGAGACACCGACAACAGCTCCTTTGGCAGCCAGACTCTGGAAGAGATGAATTCATTTGAAGCCGGCTGAATAACAGCAGTATTCAATCATTTTTTTAACGGACGGGCGAGTTTTCTGATCATTTAACGGCGTGTTGTCATTCTTTGATGGCTTCGAATTGACCTCCAGCAACCAGATGCGCCCTGTGCTATCTATTGCCAGATCAATACCAAATTCCGCGAAATGGGCGGGAATTTCTTTTTCCACTCCGCTTGCGATATCCAGTGCTGCTGTTTTCAGAGAGGTATGCCCATTCGATTTAACGGTTGCGGGCAGCGTGGTTTTGGCAAGTGCTTCCTTGACTGTGCTCAGCGTGCCGCCTCTTGCCAGATTGGACACAAAGTGGCTTCCTCCAGCGATCCGGGCGACAATGGATGTTACGGTCCAGGTTCCGGACGAATTTTTCTGTACAAGCGCACGAAAGTCGACCGGACGCTTACCGTGATCAATCAAGGTAAGTCCCTGTTGGAGTTGAAAGCGTGTTGTTTTCATTTTTCCCGCTAAGCTTTTGTACAGCTTATCTACGTTGGCATACGTTTGCTTGCGGGGCGTGCCCGCTGTTGTGGATAACACCGAAAAGGTGCCATCGGTTTGCTTGTTAATGCGCATTATGCCTTTACCCAAGCTTCCGCGCACTGGCTTGAGAAAAACAGCGGGATACTGGTTGCACATTTTTTTGAAAACAGCAAAGGTTTGCAGCAAGTGGGACTCGGGTAAATACTTGCGCAGGGAAGAATTTGATTTAAGCGCATCAAATACTTCATTCTTATCCAGAAACTTTTCGTTAAAAATGGTCGTGCCGTACTGCGATTTTACTTCTTTCATGAAATGCTGTACGCTAGTTCTGTTCTCGAGTTTACGGGAGGTAAGACGGTTATTGACGACATCGCCGGCGGGCATGACCGTCTTTTTCCAGCCTCCGTCATACACCCATCCCTGAACTCGCCCGGGCTGACTTCCGATATGCTCCGGGGTGAAAAAATACACATATGCTCCTTGTCTGCGGCATTCCCCGACTAGTTCACGGCAGAACAGGGTGATCGACCCGAAAGGCTTGTCGGGCTGTTCGGGATAGTCCCGACTGACCAGCACGCTAATAAGTGGGCCCACTCGAAGTGTCCGGCGACCTCGGCTGTAGGTTACTCGCAGATCACAATTGGCATGAAGCCCCATTTTTCGGGCTAGCACGCTTCCCACACGTAGGCCGCTGTAGCGGGGCACCGATATGACGGTAACCTCTTGGCGGAACGAACCGAAGGCGAGCTGAACGGGGTGGCCAGCGGATATTTTCCATTTGCGAAGCAGGGACTCGCCGACCATGAGTACGTCATCCTGCAAGATGCCCGATCCGATGATTTGAATCGTTGTTTTTTTGATGGACATCGTGGATCTCCTTCCGGGCAGCAACTTGATGTCTTGAAAGTAACGGGAAACGTGAATGGGCTGTAATAGCACTGATTCATCATATGAGGACATATATCCCTTGGTGATTGACGGACAATGTGAAATGTTGACACTAAACTTGTATTGGAGGAATAAACAATCATGAACATCTATGACAAAGCCCATGATTTAGCGAAAGCATTGAAGGAAAGCAAAGAGGTAGAGGAAATTACGTCAGCGATGAAGCTGATCGAAACCGATCCAGAAGCTAAGAAAATGCTCGACGATTTCCGTGAACGCCAAATGGAAGTACAGCAACGGATGATGAGCGGCGATATGCCAGCACAGGAAGAGATGGAAAAGATGGAGAAGCTGTTTGAGGTACTTAGCTTGAACCTCAACATCCGACGCCTGTTCGACGCTGAACGCCGCTTGAGCGTGATTATTGAGGATGTTAACAAAATTATTGCAGACAGTCTTCAAGATTTGTACGGTTCATCTCTGTAAGTTTGTCTCATATTCCTTCCTGTCCTCTCATAGACTAGATACATAGAGTCACAGGGAGAGGAAGGGATACGATTGGGTTCTTTTAAAAAATGGAAACACGGTTTGTACACACTGATTGCGCTGGCTATGGTCTTGGTTGCGTTACCACGCATCTCGCTTGCAGGCGGTTTGAACTGGGTCAACGGCTTTGGGATAGTATGGGTACTTTTTGCGCTGCTAGTCATCGGGGCGAACATGCATTTTTTGCTGGGTGTGGATGAGGAAAAGCGCAAAACGCTGGAGCGTGTGCGGCGGGCCAAAATGCAGCAGTGGCAGATGAAATGGGATAAAAAAGCTGACAAAGGTAGCATGCAGTGAGTTTTTTTAGCTTGTCCTGGGATTGCCCCCAGATACAAATCAATCATAGTAAGAAGCGGTCCTTGTAATAGAGGGGATCGCTTTTTTGCTATTTCCGAAGCAGAAAACTCAAAATGAACAAAGGTCTAAAATAAAGGTATTTTGTGCTATAATAGATACAGAATGATACAGATTGAACGTTGGGGGTGTAACAGAGTTGGACGGGCTAGATGAAACAGTTACGAAGCATGAGCAGCTATTGCGACATATCGAGCAGTTGAAAATAGGCTCCAAAATTTCTGTGCGCAGGTTGGCTAAAGAAATGAGCGTCAGCGAAGGAACGGCCTATCGGGCCGTGAAGGAAGCCGAGAACCTGGGAATTGTCATTACCAAGGAACGGATCGGAACAGTACGAGTAGAGAAGCGTCCGCGCGGCTTGTCCGAGCAGCTGACCTTTGCAGATGTCGTGAATATTGTAGAGGGACATGTGCTGGGCGGAAGTGAGGGGCTGGAGAAGCCCTTGCACAAGTATGTTATTGGGGCGATGCGCGAGGAAGCTATGGCCCGTTATATTGACGCTGGCAGTTTGCTGATCGTTGGTAACCGTGAGGATGCGCATTCACTTGCATTGGAGCAGGGGGCAGGTGTGCTGATTACAGGGGGATTCGGTACGAGCCGAGAGGTTAAGCAGCTCGCAGACAAGATCAGTCTGCCGATTATTTCCTCACGCCATGATACTTTTACAGTGGCATCTATGATTAATAGAGCCATATTTGACCGCTTGATCAAAAAGAAAATTATGCTGATTGAAGACATTGCGGCAGGCAAACCGAAAACGTTGACCTTGAAAATCAACAGCACGCTTACCGAGTTTGAAGAACTTTCGGTGACGACTGGACATCATCATTTTGCAATAGTGGATGAATGGAATCGTTTAATTGGTATCGTCAGCCGCAAAGATGTTGAGGGGCTTCAACCTGAGCATACGATGGATAAATGTCTGATCCGCAATCCGATAACGGTCACTTACCAGACCTCGCTGGCTTCAGCCGCGCAAATGATGGCGTGGGAAGGTGTGGATTACTTGCCGGTCGTGGACCGCAACCGCAAGCTGCTCGGGTCCGTTACACGGCGTGAGGTGCTGGAGGCGCTGCGTAACGCCCAAAAGCAGCCACAACTTGGCGAGACGTTCGACCAGTTGATCTGGAACGGGTTTGCTGAAGAGCGTAATGAGGATGGATCGTTATTTTTCCGCGGTTTTATCATTCCGCAAATGGCGACCAATTTAGGTACGATCTCGGAAGGCGTACTGGTCAACGTGATGACACAAGCGGGCTACCGGGCAGCTAGAGACATGACCGGCAAGGATTATGTGCTGGACAATTTAACGACTTATTTTATTAGACCCGTACAGATAGAGGATGCTGTCGTTCTTCGTCCGTTGTTGCTTGAGATGAGTCGCCGTACCTGCAAGCTAGAAATTGCAATTTCACGGGAAAATCATTTGGTATGCAAAGCAGTGATGACGCTTCAATCCATTGAACATGGTTAGTCTACCAATGGATTGGAGCAAGGTGTGAAGGCGAATAGATCGACTTAGTGGCTTTCAGGCAATCTTTCTTTTGCTTCCAGCCAAATTTGCAGCACACCTTCCATTACAAGCATCGTTTTGACCTGGATCGTATACTCCTTGTCACGAACGGTGTATTTTTTTTGGTGCAGCAACATACGTACCAGCTTGCTGTCAGAGTCAATCTCAAACATATCTCTGCCACGCAGCACCTCCAGATCACGACTGACACGGCGCAGAAGTTCCTTTAGGTTGATAGAATCAATTTTTTCGGCCGAAGCTTCCTCCGGAATCAGCTTGATCTCTTTGACAACGGTTTGGCGCTTGCTGTATTTGCGCAATGTTTTGTTGTCCTCCTCGGCTTGCTGGAGCTGGAATTGAAGATCCTGGTTGTTCGTCCATAGCTGATTGAAGCTGGCATGCCAGATGGCATTGTAGATCATTCCTCCCGTAATCATACCGAGTACAAAGACGGAGGATAATTGCATAAAAGGGCGCAGGCGCTCAAAAGGGGGGACTCTCATAGTCGTTTCACCTCACGGCCGTCCGTTGCCGCATACCCACTTGACCAGCTCTGCACCCATATGAGCGCCTAAAAAGGCGAAAATCAAATACAATATCTGCTTAATGGCAGGTGACAAATTACCATCTAACATATTGCTTTCAATGACCCGGATCGGGTCCATCGTCCCCCCCACAGCAGCGGCAAGCGCCCATATTTTAATTCTTCCAGCAACCTCCAGCATCGTCTGGGTAGGCGGCTGAAGCGATACCACAGCTCCCATTCCGCCGAGCATGGCTCCCCCGAGCACGATGCCGAAGGCAATGAAGAAGTCGAGAATCGCTTTGGATATAAAAGTGCTCATGCTCTTTTCCTCCTTAGGTATACGAATCAGGACGGCGCTTGTCCGCCGAGGTCTGTACTTTTATTCTATGGGCGCTACTAACGCGGATATGATAAAATAGTTTGAAGAAAATCAAGCGGTGAAAGGAAGAGAAGCGCATGAGTTCATTTGTGCATTTGCATGTTCATAGCGAGTACAGCCTGCTGGACGGCGCGGCTCGTACCGCGGAGTTGGTCAAACAGGCATCAGCTTACGGAATGAAGGCGCTGGCCCTTACAGATCACGGGGTCATGTACGGTGCCATTCCTTTTTATAGAGCGTGTGTAGAGAACGGCATTAAGCCGATTATCGGGTGTGAGGCCTATATGACGGCAGGATCGCGCAAGGAGCGTGGCAGCCGGAAGGATCAGCCCATATATCATTTAATTTTGCTCGCCAAAAATAAAACAGGCTATCAAAATCTGATGAAGCTGTGCTCCATCGGCCATTTGGAGGGCTTTCACTACAAGCCGCGCATCGACATGGAGGCTTTGGCTGCCCATCATGAAGGCATCATATGCCTGAGCGCTTGTTTGGGCGGTGAAGTGCCGCAGCATTTACTGCATGGTCGGGAAGCTGAAGCACGACGAGCAGCGGAGCGATATCGTAACATTTTTGGCGATGATTTTTATCTGGAACTCCAGGATCATGGTCTATCGGAGCAAAAACGCGTAAATCCTCTCTTGATCGCACTGGCGAAGGAACTGGATATTCCACTGGTGGCGACGAATGACGTGCATTACTTGACTGAGCCAGATGCAGACGTGCAGGACGTTCTGATCTGTATCGGGACAGGGAAGACAGTTGACGATGAGGAGCACTTGCGTATACCAACACGTCAGTTGTATCTGAAAAGTCAGGAGGATATGGCTCGTTTATTCCCGCATGTGGCAGAAGCCATCGCCAACACGGTGCGTATTGCTGAAAAATGCGAACTGGAGCTGGAATTCGGTCAATCCATTTTGCCTGAATATCGTCCGCTGCCGGAAGGAATGACCTCTTCTTCCTATTTACGCAATTTGTGCGTGCAAGGGCTGGAGCATCGCTATGGAAGCGATCCCGGATGGGAGCAGCCGGAAGAACGGGAAAGGCTGAACCAACGGCTAAACTATGAGTTAAATACCATTGACAGTATGGGTTTCAGCGATTATTTCCTGATTGTATGGGATTTTATTGCCTTCGCTCATAAGCATAAGATAGCAACGGGACCGGGGCGGGGTTCCTCAGCAGGCAGTTTGGTTGCCTATGTGCTTAACATCACGAATGTCGATCCGATGAAATACAACCTGCTCTTTGAACGGTTTCTGAATCCCGAACGAATTAGTATGCCGGATATAGATATTGATTTTAGTGATGAACGGCGTGACGAGGTTATCGACTATGTAGTACAAAAGTACGGAAATGAGCATGTAGCGCAAATTATTACCTTTGGAACGCTGGCGGCAAGAGCCGCTGTCCGTGACGTCGGTCGTGTATTGAACGTGCCATATGGCGAGGTGGACAAGGCAGCCAAGCTGATTCCGGCGCAGCTAGGCATTAATATCCGTCATGCGTTGGAAATTACCCCGGAGCTGAAAACGCTATATGAAACGAAGCCCAAGACACGTGAACTGCTGGATATGGCGATCAAGGTTGAAGGAATGCCTCGTCATGCTTCGACACATGCAGCAGGTGTTGTCATTTCGCGGACTCCATTGACCGATGCGGTTCCGCTTCAAGAGGGGAGTGAAGGGGTACCTTTGACGCAGTACTCGATGGAAAATCTAGAGCGCATTGGTTTGCTTAAAATGGATTTCCTTGGGCTGCGTACACTCTCCATTATTGAACGGTGCATACACTGGATTGCGGAAGACCATGGAGAAACGCCTGATTTTAGCCGTATTCCCGATAATGATCCACATACCTATGACTTGCTGGGCAAAGGAGATACAGGAGGCGTATTCCAGCTGGAGTCGGCCGGTGTACGCCGGGTACTCAAGGATTTGAAGCCGAGTGTATTCGAGGATATCATTTCTGTCCTGGCTTTGTATCGTCCGGGCCCGATGGGCTTTATTCCTAACTTTATACAGGCCAAGCATGGTCAGATTGAGATTTCTTATCCGCATCCTGACCTGGAACCGATCTTAAAGGACACGTACGGTATTATTGTGTATCAGGAGCAAATCATGCAGATTGCTTCACGCATGGCGGGTTTTTCCCTGGGAGAAGCCGATCTGTTGCGCCGAGCTGTGTCCAAGAAAAAGCGCGAAGTGCTGGATCTGGAGCGCGGGCATTTTGTCGAAGGCAGTATCAAGCAGGGATATACGGAGGAGGAGGCCGGAAGGGTTTACGATATGATTGTCCGTTTTGCTGACTACGGCTTCCCGCGTGCCCATGCAGCTGCTTATGGTGTGCTAGCATTTCAGACGGCTTATTTAAAGGCCCATTATCCGGTACAATTTATGGCTTCAATGCTGACAGCGGTGATGGGAAGTCATCGAAAAGTGGCTGAATATGTTGTCGAATGCCGTCGTATGGATATCGCAGTGTTGCCACCTGATGTGAATGAGAGCGGGGTGCTGTTTACTCCGTTACAGCAGGGAGGCATCCGCTTCGGCCTGGCTGCAATTAAAAATGTCGGCACACAGGCGATGGAGAGCATTCTCGCTGTTCGCAAGGAACGGCCTTTCGACAGCCTGCTCGATTTTTGTCGACGTGTCGATTTGCGGGTATGTAATAAGAGAGTAATTGAATCGCTTATTCAGGCAGGGGCCTTTGATTCGTTGACGGGTCATCGGGCACAGTTGCTTGCCATGCTGGATGAAACGGTGGATGCAGCCGTCAAATGGCGCAAGGAACGGGATGACTTGCAAATTGATATGTTTGGTTTTGTGGAAATGCCCAATTGGGATATCGAATATCCCAATGTACCCCAATTTAGTGCCAGCCAGCAATTAGAGCTGGAACGTGAACTGCTGGGACTGTATTTATCGGGGCATCCGTTGGATGATTTTGAGTCGCTGTTGGAAAGCAGCGAGGCGGATCGTTTGATGGAGCTGGGCGATGTCCCTGATGAAACGGTTGTTGTGACTGCAGGCATGGTAGTGTCACTCAAAACGATTACGACCAAGCAGGGTAAGGCTATGGCCTTTATTGAGCTGGAGGATCAGATTGAGCGCTGTGAGGTTGTGCTGTTTCCTGAGGTATGGAAGCGAAGCCAGCAGTGGATTGAAAAGGGAGCTTTGCTTACGCTTCGAGCCAAGATGCAGCAGCAGGACGAGCACTTCAAGCTCCTTGCGGATGAGACCGCCCCGCTGGCGGAAGACTCGCTGGCACGGCTCCTCCAGCGCCGACGTGCCAGTACGCGCTCGTCCGCCACAGCTGGAGCATCCGTACCAGCTGCTGGTTCTGCTGCTGGCGGCCCAGGCGGGAGAGCGCCGCGTGTGTCACCCTCGCCTTCGGCAGCCACTGCATCTGCTTCGCCTCAGCCGAAGGCGGCCCGTCCCGTGACGGCTGCTTCACCGCGCGGAGCCGAAGCGGATCGCGGTGAACAGGTGCCGGTCCCGCGCAGCGTGGAGCCGACCACTCGTCAGCGGGTGTTTGTCAAAATCACCCGCCAGGCCGAGGAGGACGCCAGCTTGCTGGTCAGTCTCAAGGCACTACTACAGGAGCATCCCGGTGCTATGCCTACCGTGCTTTTTTATGAGAGCAACCAGCGTCTGCTTGCGTTGAGCGATGCTTACAACATTAAGCCTTCTCCTCAGCTTTTTGATCAAATGGAGTCGATGTTGGGTGAAGGCACGGTGAAAGTCAAATGATAGGCACACAGCAAAGCGCCCTTATTGTAACGGTTTAATGAACATTTTCCTTCCCTCCAGCATACACTTGGAAAACTGGCGGAACAGGAGATTCAACACGTACCCTGCACCATAAGGTCCCGTACGGTGAAAGAATAGAACTGCACGGTGAAAGCGGGAGGGAAATTATGTCCTATGAATATGCAGAAACTTTGTTAAATCGCAGAGGCATTCGGATCGAGTCCATTGCGGACATTGTTTTTCAGCTTCAGCTAAAATATTATCCTCATTTGACGATGGAAGAATGTATAGACAGTGTCAAAGCGGTTTTGCAAAAGCGCGAGGTTCAATATACGTTGCTCACAGGTATTGCGCTTGATGAACTGGCCGAAAAAAAACTTCTCCCCCAGCCATTGCAAGCCATTATGGAGGCTGACGAACCGCTGTACGGAGTGGACGAGACACTGGCTCTTGGAATTACGAGTGTGTACGGTATGATCGGCTTAACCAGTTTTGGTTATCTGGATAAGGAAAAGACGGGGATTATTGAACAGCTGAACCAAAAAGGCAGTGGTATTCATGTGTTTTTAGACGATCTTGTCGCCGGACTGGCTGCCGCTGCTTCTTCGCGCATTGCACATCGGAGCCTCCATGCTAAGCATTATCCTGCATCATTGGATGCTTAATTGACCTGTGTGGACAGAGTTGATGATTTTCTAGGCCCTCCGACGGAACTTGAATGATCAGGAGGGCTTTTGTTGCGGGAAAAAAGTAAGGTATGTTATCATGAGTCTATTATATGGGCTCAAAACTTGAGGCTTAGGGGGTAGAAACAAGGCATGTGGACGGTGATTTATATTGCACCGACGGCCAGACTGGCTGACATGATTAAGCTCAAACTGTCTGAAGAAGGTTTTATGGTGCAGGCCCGGGCCATCAGCGCATCCAAGCAACAGTTTGAGATACTTGTGCCTTCGGGTGAAGTCGAAGAAATACAGGAAGTGCTTAATTCGATTTTGCGCCCTTGAGTCCGGAACGGCGGAAGTGATACAGCAGCATGAGTGGAACAAAGGATGCACGATCGGCGGTAATGTTTTAGTAACAGGCGTTGACGTGTGTATGAACATAATGCTTAGAGGTGCCGCATAGACGGCAGAGGACCTTGTATCGGTTACGGCTGACAAATAAACGGCTGGAGAGGTGTAGTTGTGTTTAAAGATTTATTCCAAAAGAAGCGTAAATACGCGACCATCCCTTCGGAACGGGCGCTGAGCGGCGATCAAGCGGACATGCCGGATCGTCCCAAACGGGAAATTCCCGAAGGTCTTATGACCAAATGTGGCAAGTGCGGAAGTATTCAATACAGCAAAGAACTAGAGAAAAATTTGAAAGTGTGTCCGGTGTGCGGATACCATATGCGTTTGAATGCAATGGATCGCATTCGCATGGTGCTCGACGAAGACACATTTACGGAATATGATGCAGATATGATTTCGGTTGACCCGCTGGACTTTCCGGGATATGCGAGCAAGCTGGAGCAACAGACCCTGAAATCTGGCTTGCGAGAGGCTGTCGTTACAGGCGACGGCCTTATTTATGGACATCCTGTTGTCGTTGCTGTGATGAGCTTTGACTTTTTTACTGGCAGTATGGGTTCAGTCGTAGGAGAGAAAATTACCCGCGCCATTGAGCAAGCAATAGACAAGCGTCTGCCGCTAATTATTTTCTCAACTTCTGGCGGGGCACGTATGCAGGAAAGTATTTTAAGCTTGATGCAGATGGCCAAAACAAGTGCTGCTCTTGCTCGTCTGGATGAGCAGGGCTTGCTCTATATTTCTGTTATCACCGACCCGACTACAGGCGGAGTATCCGCCAGCTTTGCTACGCTTGGAGATATTAATATTGCGGAGCCAGGAGCTGTATTCGGCTTTGCAGGGCGTATTGTAATTGAACAGACAATCAGACAGAAGTTGCCGGATGATTTTCAAACATCCGAATTTAATTTGCAGCACGGACAATTGGATATGGTTGTACACCGCAAGGAACTGCGTGATACCCTCGGGCAACTGCTTGATCTGCACAGTGTGAAAGGGGTGGAATAGATGGCTGGTGAACTGCCTTATGAAAAGCCCCTGGTCGAGATGCGACAGAAGATCGAAGAACTCAAGCAATTCGGACAGGATAAGCAAATTGATTTTACAGATGAAATCAACCGTCTCGAGGACCGTTATCTCGAGATGGAAGAAGAAATATATTCGAACATTACAGCACCACAAAAAATGCATTTGGCCCGTCATCATCAAAGACCAACGTCTCTTGATCTGATTGAGCAGGTGTTTACGGACTTTATTGAATTACACGGCGACCGCTTGTTTGGAGACGATCTGGCGGTTGTGGGCGGAATTGCCAAGCTAAATGGTATTCCGGTGACCGTCATTGGTCAACAGCGTGGTAAGGATACGAAAGATAACATTGCACGTTTCTTTGGCAGTGCTCATCCGGAAGGATTTCGTAAAGGCTTGCGTCTTATGCAGCAGGCTGATAAATTCAAACGCCCTATTATTACATTCATTGATACGAAGGGCGCTTATCCGGGTAATACAGCAGAGGAGAGAGGTCAATCGGAAGCGATTGCCCGCAACTTGCGGGAGATGGCAAAGCTTTCGGTGCCTGTTATTTGTGTGGTCATCGGCGAGGGTGGAAGCGGCGGTGCGCTTGCGTTTGCAGTTGGTAACCGTGTGCTGATGCTGGAACATGCCATTTATTCGGCCATTTCTCCAAACGGTGCTGCCTCGATTCTATGGAAAGATGCTTCCAAGGCCGATCAGGCAGCTGAAGCCATGAAGATCACGGCTAATGACCTCCTGCGCATGGAAATTATCGAGGATATTGTGCCGGAGCCGAAAGGGGGCGCGCATCGTAACTATGAAGTGACCGCTGCCGCAATCAAGGAGCTATTGGAACGTCATTTGGCAGACCTTACGAATATGAGCTGCGATGAATTGAGGGAAGATCGGTATCAAAAATTCCGAAAAATAGGTCAATACACCTTCTTGAAGTCTTCGGAATCTGAGCCTATGTTGTAATACGCTGTAAACGGGTAACAATAAATATGACGAACTTCCTATACAAATAGGAAAAAGTGTAGTAGATTTAATTGTTGGAAAAAGATATAAAGAGTAGCACCTTTGAAAACGGAGGAAAAACCCAAATGCGCAAAACTAAGATTGTATGTACCATCGGTCCTTCCAGTGAGTCATTGGAAAATGTGAAGAAACTGATTTTGGCTGGTATGAACGTAGCCCGCCTGAATTTCTCTCACGGTGATTTCGAGGAGCATGGCAACCGGATTAAAAACATCCGTCAAGCTTGTAAGGAGCTTAACAAGAACGTTGCTATTTTGCTCGATACGAAGGGGCCGGAAATCCGGACAGGAAAGCTCGAAGTTGAACCTATTGAGCTTGTTCAGGACGAGTTCATTACGCTGACAACGGAAGAAATTCTCGGTACGCAAGATCGTATTTCTATTACGTACAAAGATCTTCCCTCGGACGTGGAGCCCGGCTCCACCATTCTGATCGACGATGGTCTGATCGGACTCACCGTTATTGAAGTATCAGGCACTGAAATCAAATGCCGCATTGTTAATGGCGGAACGATCAAGAGCAAGAAGGGCGTTAACGTTCCAGGCGTCGCTATTTCTTTGCCTGGTATTACGGAAAAAGATGCTAATGATATCATTTTCGGTATTGAGCAGGACATTGATTTCATCGCGGCTTCTTTTGTTCGTAAAGCAAGTGATGTGCTGGAAATCCGCGAATTGCTGGCGAAACACAACGCAAGTCATATTCAAATCATCTCCAAAATAGAAAATCAGCAAGGTGTTGACAACCTGGATGAAATTTTGGAAGCTTCGGATGGCCTGATGGTTGCTCGTGGTGACCTCGGTGTGGAAATTCCTGCTGAAGAAGTGCCTCTGGCGCAAAAATTGATGATTAACAAATGTAATGTAGCTGGCAAGCCTGTTATTACGGCAACACAAATGCTGGATTCCATGCAACGTAACCCGCGTCCGACTCGTGCGGAAGCAAGTGACGTGGCGAATGCTATTTTTGACGGAACAGACGCAATTATGCTGTCCGGCGAAACAGCTGCGGGTAAATATCCGGTAGAATCCGTATTGACGATGTCACGTATTGCAGAAAAAGCTGAGTCTTCTTTGAACTACCGTGATTTGTTCAAAAAACAAAGAACGGCTCAAGAAATTAGTATTACAGAAGCAATCAGCCAATCCGTTTCTATTTCTGCACTTGACCTGCATGCCAAAGCGATTTTGACGTCCACACAAAGCGGAACAACGGCGCGTATGATTTCTAAATACCGTCCTGAAGCTCCGATTGTAGCTGTTACAACACAGGAAAGAACAGTTCGCCGTTTGGCTCTGATCTGGGGTGTACATGCAGTACAAGGCAGACCAGTCGTTGACACAACAGATAGTCTGTTTGACAATGCGCTGGAAGGCGGTCGCAAATCTGGCCTCGTTAAAGAGGGCGATTTGGTTGTGATTACTGCGGGCGTACCTCTTGGTGATTCCGGTTCTACGAACCTGATCAAAATTAGCTGCGTTCCAGCACAAGCGTAATTAAAGTCTCGAAATAATACCGAGGCTGTATGTATTCGTTACAACAAGCAAAAGAGCATTCAAGTCAATAAGACTTGGATGCTCTTTTTTTATGTTCTCTAGCTTTTCATTTCCATTCCTTCTCGTCGTATGAAATCAAGGAATGCCTGTTGCGTCAAGTTCATGTGTGTATCTTGTTGGTACACGATGTTTATTTGATAATGACTCCTTTTGTTATCAGCCTCGGGATAAGGAAGCCATTCCACCGAGGGAACAGCATTTTCATTATTATCGACTCCACTTGCAGGAAAGAAGGCAAGCGCTTCTCCGCCGCTTACGACTTGCTTTACCGCTTCCCAAGAGTTGATTTCCAGATGAGGCTTAACTAGCGAGGAATACTGATCTACAACTGATGAACCGCTATATTTTACCCATTTGTGCTTGTCCAGCATATCGGGTCCATCGAACTCCTCTGATATGGATGCAGGTGCAAGTGCAGATGCAGAACGGATAACTCCTACTTGATCTGAAGCCACTGGCTCTGCCACCGTATACTCTGGAAGAGAATCTCTATCGTCGAGAAAAGCAAAATCAATTTCTCCCTGTTTCAGTAGCTGCTTAATGGCATCCGGGGATTGAATCTCCAACTGAATACGACAATCTGGATATCGTTGAGCAAACTTAGCCATCAAGGTGGGGAGGAGATAGGTACCTGATATCGACTCTGCACTCAGATGTAATTGACTCTGTGACTCTTCTGTCAGTTCATCTACAGCTTGTCTAGCTTCTTGCTCCAGAGAGATGATCTGTTTTGCGTAAGGTAATAATTTTTTTCCAGCTTCCGTTAGCATAATCCTGCCTTGTTGAAGAGAGAATAGGGAAACACCCATTTCCTTTTCCAAGCTTTTCATATGAAAGCTGACGGTAGGTTGTTTGACTTGCAAAGCTTCGGCCACATCCGTTGCCTTATGGAATTTGTCGATCAGCATCAAGATACGCAATTTTAGAATATTCATGGAATCCAGCAGCTCTCCTTATATGTCGTTCATATGTGAATTTCAAACTATAGATTAATTATATACCGAAAAATAATTTATCTATCAATATTTTATATTTGTTTTACAAAACCACGTCGTTCGTCTAACATTCCAGGCCTACAATGTAAAAGTGTTGATGGTCATAAATAAAAAACCGTCACTTAACTAAGGGGAGGACAATAAAAAATGTTGAAAAAATGGCCGTTCATTCTGATGACTCTCACCATGGTATTTGCACTTGCAGCTTGCGGATCAGGTAACAATGCTGCACCACAAGGAGAAGCTGCTACAGGAACAGACAATAAAGCAGCTGCTGAACTGACAGGAAATATTCTGGCTGTTGGCTCCACTGCACTTCAACCATTGGTAGAGCAAGCGGGACAAAAATTTATGGCTGTCGATAAATATAAAGGCATTGCAGTTCAAGTACAGGGCGGCGGTAGCGGTACTGGCTTGACTCAAGTTTCCGGCGGACAAGCGGACATCGGTAACTCCGACGTGTTTGCAAAAGAAAAACTGGAGAGCGGCGCAGATGAACTGGTCGATCACCAAGTAGCTGTTGTAGCCATGTCAGCGGTAGCGAATCCTAAAGTAGGCGTTACAGACCTGAAAAAAGATCAATTGGTACAAATCTTTACAGGTAAAATCACGAACTGGAAAGAAGTTGGCGGTGCAGATCAAAAAATCGTTATCGTAAACCGTCCAAGCAGCTCCGGTACTCGTGCAACATTTGAAAAATACGCATTGGGACAAAAAACGGAAGATCTGCCGGGCTCCATTCAAGAAGATTCCTCCGGTACTGTGAAAAAACTGATTGCTGAAACACCGGGTGCGATTGGTTATCTGGCTCTGTCCTACATCGACAACACAGTAACTACTTTGAAATATGATGGCGTTGAAGCTAACGTTGAAAATGTAGAACAAGGTAAATATCCAGTATGGGCTTACGAGCATATGTACACTAAAGGTGAGCCAAAAGAGCATGTAAAAGCATTCCTTGACTACATTCTGTCAGATGAAATCCAAAAAACGGATGTCGTAGACTTGGGATACATTCCAGTAGCAGGTATGCAAGTGAAACGTGATGCTGACGGTAATATCACGAAATAAGGAGAGCCACACCTCCTGTTCGATGAACGCAGCTAACGCGAGTATATTCACGAAGAAGAGGCGGACTAGCGTCCTGCCTCTATTCTTCGGTTAAAGGAGTTACAGTATGGAACCAATTGAAGGGAAGGCATACATGGAACAGAATAAACGATCCCGAGTTATGAAAGAAAGACATTACTGGGAAGAATGGACCGGCCGCATATATACGTCGGTTTGTGTCGTTTTTTTAGTTGCAGTCATTGTCTCCATCGTATATTTTGTTGCCTCCAAAGGTGTAGCTACATTTGCGGTGAATGGAGTCAGTCTGCGAGAGTTTTTCTTTGGAACCAAATGGAGCCCGGATGGCGAGCCTAAGTCCTTCGGAGCGCTTCCGTTTATTACGGGTTCTTTTGCAGTAACCATACTGGCGGCTTTAATTGCCAGTCCGCTCAGCTTATGTGCGGCTTTATTTATGACGGAAATCGTGCCGAAATCGGGTAAACGTATCCTTCAACCCGCGATTGAATTATTATCTGGTATTCCGTCGGTTGTATATGGCTTTGTCGGCTTGACCGTCATCGTCCCGCTGCTGCGGAACGTGTTTGGAGGACAAGGCATTGGCATTCTGGCAGGCTGCCTAGTGTTGTCAGTCATGATTTTGCCGACGATTACGAGTATTATGGCGGATGCATTGTCTTCCTTACCGGGGGGGCTGCGTGAATCCTCTTATGCTTTGGGTGCTACCCGCTGGCAGACAATTGCCCGTGTTATTATTCCGACGCTGCTGCCTGCTCTTTTAACAGGAATTATTCTCGGTATGGCTCGTGCCTTCGGAGAAGCGTTGGCTGTACAGATGGTAATCGGGAATGCTCCGCACATACCGCATTCCTTGCTGGAATCCGCTTCGACCTTGACCAGCGTCATTACACTTAGCATGGGGAATACAGCGATGGGCTCCGTTCATAACAATGCTCTCTGGAGCATGGCGCTTGTTCTTCTGCTCATGACATTCATTTTCGTGCTGCTGGTAAGGCTGCTTGAAAGGAGAAACCGGGTTTGATGAAAGCTAAAACGACCGACAAGATCGCTACATTTGTAATCTGTTTCTTCGCCTTGTTCATTGTTGCACTTTTGGTGGGATTACTGGGCTTCATTTTGGCCCGCGGAGTCAGTCATATTTCTTTTGACTTTTTAACCAGTGCTCCCCAAACATTACGTGCAGGCGGTGGCATTGGCCCACAACTATTTAATTCCGTATTTTTGTTAATCTTAACTTTGATTATCACCATTCCGATTGGCTGGGGCGCAGGTATTTACATGGCGCAGTATGCAAAGCCGGGGAAAATTACGGACTTTATACGACTTGTCGTCGAAGTATTGTCCTCCTTCCCGTCTATCGTCATCGGATTGTTTGGACTACTACTTATCGTAAATACGTTTGATTTTGGCTTTTCCCTCTTATCAGGAGCCTTGGCTTTGGCCGTATTCAACCTGCCGCTGATGGTTCGCACAACTGAGCAGGCTTTCCGAGCTGTGCCGAAGGAGCAAAAGGAAGCTGGACTCGCGCTTGGATTATCCAAGTGGAAAATCATCACCTCCATTTTGTTGCCAGCTGCGCTGCCAAGCTTGATTACGGGTACGATTTTGGCCGCAGGCCGTATTTTCGGGGAAGCCGCCGCACTGCTGTTTACAGCAGGGATGAGTACGCCGCCGCTTGATTTTACCGATTGGAATCCATTGCATGCCAGATCGCCTATTAACCCGATGCGACCTGCTGAAACATTGGCTGTTCATATTTGGAAGGTCAACAGTGAGGGGATTGCTCCTGACTCCAAAGATATTGCTGCAGGCGCTTCTGCCGTACTGGTGCTGCTTGTGCTTGCATTCAACTTGAGTGCAAGATGGTTCGGAAGAGTTGTATACCGCCGTCTGACAGCTGCCAAACGTATGGATTAGAAAGGGGATGGAGAACAATGGAACATGTGATTACGCGAACGGCAAAAACCGCCGCACCAGCAACATCCGTTCAGTCTACGCGTTCGGAACAGCTTGCGGGGCAACCGCCGCATCCGTTCAGTACTGAGGATTTGAGTATTTATTATGGCAGCTTTGAGGCTGTGAAAAAAGTGAATCTGGCCTTTCCCGAGCAGACTGTGACTGCCCTGATCGGGCCTTCCGGCTGCGGTAAATCGACCTTTTTGCGCTCCCTTAATCGAATGAATGATGAGATTGCATCTTCCTCTACAACGGGTCACATCTGGATGGATGGACAGGATTTGACAGCACCGGAAACGGACGTGATCAAGCTGCGTCAGCAAATTGGCATGGTGTGGCAGCGTCCCAACCCTTTTTACAAATCTATTTACAATAATATCGCCTTCGGTCCCAAATACCGTGGGGTGCGCAAGAAGAAACAGCTTGATGAAATCGTCGAAAGCAGCCTGCGTAAAGCAGCATTATGGGATGAGGTCAAGGATCGCCTTCATGACTCCGCTCTGGCGCTGTCTGGCGGGCAACAGCAGCGGCTTTGCATTGCACGTGCACTATCCGTTCAACCGAAAATTCTATTGCTTGACGAGCCAGCCTCCGCGCTGGACCCTGTGTCTACAGGCAAGGTAGAAGAGCTCATTACCGAATTAAAAAAAGAACTGCGCATCGTTATTGTGACGCACAATATGCAGCAGGCTGCACGAATTTCCGATTATACTGCTTATTTTTATATCGGAAGTCTGGTTGAACATGGGAAAACGAACGATATTTTCACGAATCCTGAAAATGAGCTGACTCAGGAGTACATCATGGGTCGATTTGGTTAAGCGATGTTGCTCATCGACCTACTATATATTAGCTGCACGTAAAATCCTCTTACTAATCCAGCATTAGTAAGAGGATTTTTATTGTTTTCAACGTTTTGTAACTTTTTTAATCTATTAGTAAATTAAAATATATTGATCGTTTGGATATATTTTCATATAATACAACTAACTATTTATCATGCATAAATAGTGGTTCAGTTCCCTTCGCTATCAAAAAGAATCTTCAGCAAGAATATATAGGGTTAAACTGAACGCAATTACCCAACTCAAAATAAGGGAGAGGTTCAAATGAAGAAGAAGATGTGTCCAACCGTAAAGATGATAGCGCTCTCAAGTTTGGCGATTACAGTAACGTCAGGACTCCTAAGTCCCTCATGGGCTGCGGCACAGGAGATGGTGCCGGCTACATATGATTCAGGACGTGAATCGGCGACTGCTTCTTATGAGCTTACCACAGATTCAGCTGTGGGACGGGACGTTTATGGTGACGGTGTAAATTCAGGTGTTTTGGATCGTGAGCAATTATTTGGGCTGTCGGCTGTGACGAAGCCAACCGCTGTTGTGAATACAGACAGCCTCCTGAACAAAATGCGCGACTTTAGCAAGTTCTCTACGGGGAATACATCCAAGGATACTACACTTGCCTTAAATATTGTATCCTGGCAATTACCACATGGCGGATTCTTCAAAGCTATGGAAAAGAATTATAAATCCAAATGGGATGGCAAAACTGCACGCTCCACATGGAAGAGCAAGGATGGTGTTGAGCTCGGAACGTTCGATAACGAGGCCACGACAACCGAGATTCGCTTTTTGGCGGATGTATACAAAAAAACAAAAAATAAAGACATTAAGAACAGTGTACAAAAAGCAATTGACTTCGTTTTAACCTCTCAGTATTCCTCCGGTGGCTGGCCGCAAGTATACCCTAAACGTGGTAATTATTCCGATGCTGTAACTTATAATGATGATGCGATGGTTAGAGTTATGGTTTTGGCTGACGATATTGTGAACAAGAAGCAGCCGTTTGATAGCGATATTTTGGACGATGCATCTCGCTCCAGACTTCAGCAAGCGCTAAACAAAGGTATCCAGTACACAATTAAGTCTCAAATTGTAAATAATGGTACACCGACAATCTGGGGTGCACAGCACGATCCGGCTACTTATGCATCTGTTGAAGCCCGGGCATTTGAGCTACCTTCCAAAACAACTACGGAATCAGTAGGCATTACTGCTTTTCTCATGTCCCAGCCGCAAACCGCTGAAGTGAAAAAAGCGGCTCAGAGCGCTTTGAAATGGTTCGACGCGAACCGAATCGACGGTATCAAATACAATCGTCAAGGTCCGGAGTTTTTCCAAAAGGATGCATCGAGCGTAATGTGGTATCGTTTCTATAATGTGGAAGACAATAAGTATTTCTTTTCAGACCGGGATGGCAAAAAGTATACCGACATCATGAAAATTAGTGAGGAAAGACGACTTGGTTACGCCTGGGCGGGAAGCCAGGCTAAGAGTTTGCTTAAGCTGGCTTCGGATAGCGGATATTATAAACTGTCCAAGCCGTTGCCACAATAATAAAGGCATTATTATATATGATTTGCGAGGGTGGACCGGTCGGTCTGCCCTCTTTTTGTTCCTGGGCTGTAAATATGGTTTAATGGAGAGAGGGCAAAATAGAGATAAAGATGCACAAAGATAGGAGAGCTTGTATGACTCAAGAGGAGAAACAAACGGAATTACGCTGGTATGGCGCACCGCTACGTGTCCGTTATCAGGAAAGCGACCAGATGGGGGTCGTATATCATGCAAATTATTTGAACTGGTTTGAGATCGGGCGTACCGAAATGATCCGGCAGGCGGGCTTTAACTATCGGAGCATGGAGGAACGAGGAGTCTTGCTGCCAGTTATTGAAATCAATGCGAAATATGCGAGTCCTGCTCGATATGATGATTTAATTACCATTTATACGGCAATTACGGACTTCTCTAGACTACGTCTAAACTATACCTATGAGGTTCGACGGGTAACGGACGATGAGCATCAAAGGTATCTGGGAAAGGTATGGACCCAGGCAGACACGCTACCGGGAGAACTGCTTGTCACAGGGATGACACGTCATGTATGGTTGAACACCGAATGGAAGCCTGTTCGACTAGATCAGGCGCTACCTGAGCTGTACACTGCATTAAGGTTTGCTTTTACAGGCGGGGAGGGGCAGAAGTCATGATGATGCGTAAACGTCTATGGCTGTTGCTGCTGCTCATTCCTTTGGCGGAGCTGTACGGGTTTATATGGGTAAGTCATTGGATTGGAGCGGGCAAAACGATTTTACTCATCATTCTGACGACCCTAATCGGGGCTGCCATGATGCAATTTGAAGGTCGTAAGGTGATTGCCGATGCGAAAAACGAAATGAACCGGGGACAAATGCCCGGCCGTAAAATGCTGGATGGATTATGTGTCTTTTTCGGTGGGAGCTTGCTGCTTATCCCCGGATTTTTAACAGATATTATTGGTTTTACGTTGGTATTCCCTTTAACACGAGCGTTGTACCGACGCTTTTTATTGAAGTGGCTGGAGAAAAAAATGAAAAACGGCAGTATTACGTTTCGGCGGTTTTGACGTGAGCTGCCGTTTTTCCTATCCATGATCTATCGGACTCTTCCAGCGAGAATATAGTTGCGCAAGTCCTGAATGACATTCGCACGATTCAGTGCATCAACGACAATTAGTGATACAGGTCCGATAATTAATCCTAAAACGCCAAACAGCTTGAGCCCGATGAACATACCGATGAGGGTGGGAAGCGGGTTCAAGCCCACGCTGCTGGCCAGCACCTTAGGCTCCACGATCTGTCGTCCAATCAACAGGATGATATAAAGGATCGACAATCCTACCCCTAGTGCCAAATTACCGGACATATACGCATACAGTATCCACGGAATCATCACAATGCCAACCCCCAAATAAGGTAGCAAGTCCACTAGCCCGATCATCAAACCGATGGTAAAGGCGGATTCCACACGCAATATGAACAGCCCAACAATGACTGTTAATGCCGTAATGGAGATGATAATAAACTGTGCACGCAAATAGCCGTACAGTGCTTTACGCAGATCGTGCCATATATCTGACAATGGTTTGCGAATCGTATCAGGAACCGTATTTGAGAGCATCCGACTATGTCGGTCCCAGTCCTTACTAATAAAAAAGGCTGCTAATACAATAACCATTAGAACTGCTCCCATATTAGGCAGAGAGGTTAGCAAGTTCAAAACTCCATTAAAAAATTGAGCGACTAGCGTAGTGACAGCCGAACTCACGGTTTGAGTTGTCTTATCAATATTACTGTTAATGGTATGTTGGTAATCCGGATTATCCCGGATAAAATGGTTAATTTCAATAATTACATTTTGAATCAAATCGCTTTGTGTCCAATCGATAAACAGACTTTTAAAACGCTCAATATGTCCGTCGAAAGTCATGGCCAACTTTATAACTTCTCGGACCATGCGGGTGATTGCCGCAGAAAGGATAATTGCAATTCCACCTAAATATACAAATAATGAGACCGTGACAGCCGTCCAACGTGGCATACGGGCTTTGTTACGCAGAAAACTAACCAGTGGATTCATGGCATAAGCCACAAGCCAGGCGAATAGGAAAGGATAGATGAGAGGGAAAAGCGCATATATGCCCAGTAACAGAGCTACAATCACGATTGCCACCCATATAGCACGAAATATGCGATTCAGGATTAATCGGCTCAAGCTCTCACGGCTCCTTTCTTTTGCGATAGTTTTTCATAAAATAAATGCTCTACTATACATATGCGGGAAAGGGGGGAGACAAGACCTGTGTAAAAAAGTGCAAATAAATCAATATTTTTTGTAAGGGGTTTCAAAAATTTATTTATGGAAGCGATAAAACATTTGAATGTGTTGGAATAGCCCTCAATGTTCACATAAACGACAAAATCCAGTATAGTGAAAGAAGGTTTAAATATTGACATATGGCGTTAACATTACTCAGCTATTTAAAAGACATATCTTACTTTTGAAAATGTTTACATTGCAAGTCCGTTCACAATGTTTTTACAAAGGAGAGATGTAACGATGACAGCGACTAAAGGTCTGGAAGGGATCGTAGCGACCACTTCCTCCATAAGCTCTATCGTAGATGGCGTTCTCACGTACCGGGGTTATAACATTGATGATTTGGCTGTTAACGCCGATTTTGAAGAGGTAGCTTATTTGTTGTGGTTTGGAAAATTACCTGATAAAGAGCAATTGCAGGAGCTTCGCAACCAGTTAAGCGAATACGCTGCTATTCCGGATGAAATTGTTACTCAATTAAAGTTATACCCGAAAAATTTGAGCACGATGGCTGCCTTGAGGTCAGCCGTATCGTCTCTCGCTTTGTATGACCCAGAGGCGGATGATATGTCGAGAGAGTCTAATGTGACTAAAACCGTCAAGCTTCAGGCGCAATTGCCCACCATTGTGGCAGCGATAGCACGTATACGCGAGGGCTTGGAGCCGATTGCGCCTAAAAAAGGTATTTCCATCGCTGAAAACTTTTTGTATCAGCTGACTGGCAAGGATCCAGAGGAGACGGCTATTAAAGCGTTCAATCAGGCTCTCGTGCTGCACGCCGATCATGAATTAAATGCTTCTACCTTTGCTGCGCGTGTAACGGTAGCCACATTGTCGGATATTTATTCTGGAATCACGTCTGCAATTGGAGCTTTAAAAGGACCACTGCATGGTGGGGCCAATGAGGCTGTGGCCAAAACGCTGGAGGAGATTGGTGGTTTAGATCAGGTGGACTCCTATATTCAGGCGAAACTGGATAACCGCGAAAAAATTATGGGCTTTGGACACCGAGTCTATAAAAACGGTGATCCGCGTGCCAAGCACTTGCACAAAATGTCCCGCGAGTTGGGGGAAATGAACGGTGACACAACGTTGTTTGATATGTCAGTTCGAATTGAAGGAATTGTAACAGGGCAAAAAGGCTTGAAGCCCAATGTGGATTTTTATTCTGCCTCTGTGTATACCCAACTGGGTATCAAGAGAGACCTGTTTACACCTATTTTTGCTGTGAGTCGTGTATCTGGATGGACCGCACACATTTTAGAGCAGTATGAAAATAACCGCCTGATTCGTCCTCGCGCCGAATATACAGGTCCAATGGATCAAAAATATGTATCACCAGAGTTGCGCTAGCCCCTTGTCGAAGGAAGATTGAGGTTGTATACCCTGAATTTAAAAAATAAGGTACAATAGAGGGGACGACGAGAGATGTACGTTTTTGTCAGTGATAAAGATCATGTCTTTCGTCCTGTACCCATTCATATCTGAGGAGGAAAAGGAACTTATGGCGAAATTTGAAAAGTTTGAGCTCCCAACTGAAGGCGAAAAAATTACGATTGATAACGGTCAACTACAGGTTCCGAACCATCCGGTAATTCCGTTTATCGAAGGTGACGGCACGGGTCGCGACATCTGGAAAGCTTCCAAACGCGTACTGGACGCAGCTGTAGAAAAAGCATATAACGGCAGCAAAAAGATTGCCTGGTATGAAGTATTCGCTGGTGAGAAAGCTTTCAATACATACGGCGAATGGCTCCCTAACGATACTTTGGAAGCCATCCGTGAGTATATTGTAGCCATCAAAGGACCACTTACGACACCTATTGGCGGTGGTATCCGTTCGTTGAATGTGGCATTGCGTCAAGAACTGGATTTATACGTATGTCTGCGTCCTGTTCGTTATTTTAACGGTGTTCCTTCTCCAGTGAAACGTCCTGAATTGGTAGACATGGTTATTTTCCGTGAGAACACAGAAGATATTTACGCGGGGATCGAGTATGCTGAAGGGTCTGAAGACGTGAAAAAGGTTATTCAGTTCCTCCAACAAGAGCTGGGTGTGAACAAAATCCGTTTCCCTGAAACCTCTGGTATTGGCATTAAGCCAGTTTCTTCCGAGGGTTCAAAGCGTCTGGTGCGGGCTGCCATTCAGTATGCTGTTGACCACGGACGCAAGAGTGTAACGCTCGTACACAAAGGTAACATTATGAAATTTACCGAGGGTGCCTTCAAAAACTGGGGTTATGAAGTGGCTGAGGAAGAATTTGCAGATAAAGTATTTACTTGGGCCCAATATGATGTAATCAAGGAAAAAGACGGTGAGGATGCGGCGAATGCAGCTCAAAAAGCAGCTGAAGATGCAGGCAAAATCATTATCAAGGATGCGATTGCTGATATTGCACTTCAGCAAGTACTGACTCGTCCTTCTGAATTTGATGTGATTGCTACGCTCAACCTGAACGGGGACTATCTGTCCGATGCTCTTGCTGCCCAAGTTGGTGGAATTGGTATTGCGCCAGGTGCGAACATTAACTATGTAACAGGGCATGCTATCTTTGAAGCTACACATGGTACAGCTCCAAAATACGCCGACAAAGACGTAGTGAACCCTGGTTCCGTAATTCTGTCGGGCGTAATGTTGCTTGAACACTTGGGTTGGCAAGAAGCGGCTGACCTGATTTACAAAGGGCTGGAGACGTCCATTAATAAGAAGATTGTAACTTATGACTTTGCTCGTCTGATGGATGGTGCTACACAAGTGAAATGCTCCGAGTTCGCAGATACCATTATTAGTAACCTGTAAGGAAGGGGAATACCACTTGTCCATTCAACGTAAAAAAATATCCATTGTTGGCGCCGGTTTTACCGGTGCCACTACCGCATTGCTGCTGGCTCAAAAGGAGCTAGGTGATATCGTACTCATCGATATTCCGCAACTAGAGAATCCGACCAAAGGCAAGGCGCTTGATATTTTGGAGGCCGGTCCGGTACAGGGATTTGACAGCCAGATCACGGGCACTTCCAATTACGAGGATGCAGCTAACTCGGATATCGTCATTATTACAGCCGGGATTGCACGCAAGCCGGGTATGAGCCGTGATGATTTGGTAAATACGAACGCAGGAATTGTAAAATCCGTTTGTGAGAACGTGAAGAAGTATGCGCCGGATTCTATCGTCATTATTCTGAGTAATCCGGTAGATGCTATGACCTATACTGCCTATCAAACGCTTGGGTTCCCGAAAAATCGGGTTATTGGCCAATCAGGTGTGCTGGATACAGCGCGATATTGTACCTTTATTGCACAAGAACTGAACGTTTCTGTCGAAGACGTGCGCGGCTTCGTTATGGGTGGTCACGGTGATGATATGGTGCCCCTGGTACGCTATTCCAGCGTTGGAGGTATACCTATCGAAACCCTGATTTCGCAGGAACGTATCGAAGCAATCGTACAACGTACACGCGGCGGTGGCGGAGAGATCGTTAATCTGTTGGGTAATGGTAGCGCATATTATGCTCCGGCAGCTTCGCTTGCACAAATGACAGAAGCGATTGTAAAAGATAAAAAACGGATTATTCCGGTCATTGCCTACCTGGAGGGAGAGTACGGCTATCAGGATTTATTCCTTGGCGTACCGACACTTCTTGGCGGCAATGGCATCGAAAAAGTGTTCGAGTTGGAATTGACAGCCGAAGAAAAAGCAGCGCTCAATCAATCCGCCGAATCGGTCCGCAGTGTGATTAAAATAGTTACCGTATAGATTCAATTTTCTACTAAGACGGTATACTTTTACTTGAAGAGGTGTCCCCAAGCCATAGTCATGGCCGCTGGACACCTCTTTTACTTTTAAGTAATCTATTCGTTTTCTTCTGTATTCCTTTGCTTTGACCCACTTCCCCGGTATAATAGAGTCATATGTATTGATAGTTACATGAGGATTTTGCAAAATCCTGACATAGAAAAGCATGTCCCAAAACACTGAAAAGATGGTAGTCATTCGTTGGAATATGATCGTTCTATGGAAAAAAAGTTTGTAAGAAAACAAAGAAATGGAGGTTGTAAAGAATGTTTTTTATTCACATTATTGGATCACTGGCAATGGGTTTTTATTTATTGCTCCCCTTCGTTGTGGGCAAAATCGACAAATTGGCTCCTAGCGTGCAGGAGGGAACGATATCGGCTGTTCAGCTATTGAACCGTTTGGCTCAATTTGCACTGATCCTTGTGCTTGTTAGCGGTATCTATATGATTTTTCCCTGGGGTTCTTATTCGGTAGCATGGATCGTTGTCGTTTTGCTGTTGTTTCTCGCCATTTCTGGTATCGCGGGAGCCATGGGTAAGCCGTTACGGCTGTCGCTGGAAGCGATTCGTAGCCAACAGCCTATTACGCAATACGCTGGCAAAATGCGAATGTTCAGTACGCTGCTTGCCGTCTTCCTGATTTTAATTACGTTTTTAATGGTATACAGCCATATTATTTAATTATGCATTTGGTGAGAGCCTGTAATCGAATGATGACAAATGCTAAATTGAAAAAACGGTCTGTGCTGAATAAGCATAGGTCGTTTTTTTGTGCGCTCAAATAACTACATTTTTCGTTTAACGAATAACTTTGTGTGGTAAATCAGGAGTAGAGTGGATGCAAATGTTGCATCCTAAAAAATATCTGATTTTGAAGGGAGAATGTACAATGCCTAAAAGTAACCAACCTCAGCAAACCTTGCCCCCACAGCATCAGGACCAGCAACCGGGGATTGAGTCCAAAATGTCGCCTGCACCCCAGTTTGAAAAACCAACTTACAAAGCTGCTGGCAAGCTAACAGGTAAAGTTGCACTTATTACTGGTGGAGACAGTGGAATTGGACGGGCTGTAGCTGTCACGTATGCCAAAGAAGGTGCGGACGTAGCTATCATTTACTTGAATGAACACAAGGACGCGGAAGAAACAAAACGTCAGGTAGAGCAGGAGGGACGCAAATGTGTGTTGATTCCTGGCGATATCGGAGATGACCAATTTGCCAAAAAAGCGGTTCAACAGACGGTTCACGAGCTGGGCAAGCTCGACATCGTTGTGAACAATGCGGCAGAGCAGCATCCACAGCAAAAGCTGGAGGATATTACCAAAGAACAGTTGGAGCGTACTTTCCGTACGAATATTTTTGGTATGTTCTTCCTGACGCAAGCAGCATTGCCGCATTTGAAGAAAGGAAGCACTATCGTCAACACAACATCGATTACCGCGTACGCTGGGAACAAGACACTCATTGATTATTCATCGACGAAAGGGGCAATCACATCCTTTACTCGTTCCCTTTCACTCAATTTGGCGGATCAAGGTATTCGGGTGAACGCTGTAGCACCAGGGCCAATCTGGACGCCGTTAATCCCGTCTACATTTGATGCCAAGACGGTCAGCGAGTTTGGAGGAGCACAGCCAATGAAGCGTCCGGGCCAGCCGGAAGAATTGGCGCCAGCCTATGTGTACCTTGCTTCAGACGATTCTTCATATGTAAGCGGGCAGGTTATTCATATCAACGGCGGTGAAGTTATAAACGGATAAGAGGATAAAGGAAAGGCTGGGGGCGTGTTATGCCCTGGCCTTTTTTTCTTTTCACAGTGGAACATAATGAAAGTAGCCTGTAGAATGAGACTTAACCTACATAAAGGATGGGCATATTTTATGAAATCGTTTCGTTTCAGGCTTACCCTGATCATGCTGATTTTGATTGGCGTATCTGTCCTTGCTGCTGGAATCACGATGGGACAAATTTTTAAAAATTCGAATATGAAGGTGCTAGAGGAGAACATGGGACGGGAGATTGACCTTCTTCGGGCTACATTCCCTTTTGTTAATGCAGATGCCCTGTCCAGTACGGATTATGTCTCTTATTATTCTCAAAAGGCGAAAGAAATTGCTCGTCTGACGGAATCGCGGGTGACCTTCATTCGCAAGGACGGGACGGTGGTTGGCGATTCGTTAAGTGATCCTCGTAAGATGGAAAACCACGCATCTCGTGATGAAATACGGCAAGCCACGGCGGAAGGAATCGGTCGGACAATACGCTACAGCGAAACTCTGCAACGAAACATGCTATACGTCGCTGAACCTGTTGTATCGGACAAGGGCTTTGATGGGTATATCCGTTTGTCTATGAGCCTGAAAGCGGTGGAGGAGGGAGTACGGCGTGGCTGGACGGCCATCGGGATTGGTCTTGTGTTGCTGTTTATTGCTGCTGGACTGGTGAGCTATCGTATTGCTCGCAGCCTCACCTCGCCCATTGAACATATTACAGGGGTAGCCAACCGCATATCAGGGCTGGATTATGACGCAAGAGTCGGTGTACAGCGCCGGGATGAGGTAGGGCAACTGGGTGAAGCCATTAATCGTATGGCTGACAGTCTCCAAAACCAAATGAAAACGATACGCGACAATGAGGATCTACTCCAGAGCGTCATGAGTAATATGACAGGCGGAATTCTAATGATTGATGCAAGTGAGTGTATTGCGCTTGTAAACCGTGAGTCTGAGCGAATGCTTGGTGTCGTGGGTAAACGGGTGACGGACAAGCCGTATCATGAGTTGAAAAAGCACTATGAGCTCACAAAGCTAATTGAGGGCAGCATACAAAGCAGAGAGAGGTTGCATGGTGAGGTTCATTTGTACAATCCCGAGGAGAGACTCGTGTTGCTGGACGGTGTCCCGATGTATGAGGATGAAGGCGGATACCGCGGGATGCTGTTCCTTTTACAGGATATTACGGCCATTCGACGGTTGGAAAATATGCGGAGTGAATTTGTGGCTAACGTTTCTCATGAGCTAAAAACACCGATTGCCGCGGTCAAGGGCTTTGCCGAGACGTTACTCGGTGGCGGGGTTAAAGATGAAGAAACGGCCCGCTCATTTTTGCAAATTATATATGATGAAAGCGAACGATTGAATCGGCTGATCGGTGACATTCTGGAGCTATCCAAAATTGAATCCAAGCGTTCTCCGCTGGATTGCTCGCCGGTGCACGTTTCGTCGTTCATAGATTCATTGCTGGAAAAACTGAACAATGTTGCGGCCAAAAAAAGAATTACGCTACACATGGATATCCCGGATGAGTTGTTTATGGAGGCAGATGAAGATAAGCTTCAGCAGATTTTCTTGAACCTTTTGTCTAATGGCATCAACTATACACTTGATGGTGGCAAGGTAAAGATTAAGGTTCTAACGATACAGCGGGAGAATGACACGGAAAAGGTCGTATTTACAGTCAGTGATACAGGTATTGGAATTCCGAAGAAGGACCTGCCACGTATCTTTGAGCGCTTTTACCGGGTGGACAAAGGACGCTCGCGCAACTCTGGCGGAACGGGGCTGGGATTGTCGATCGTCAAACACTTGGTCGATTTGCATCATGGCACCCTTTCGGTGGAAAGTGAGCTTGGATTGGGTACCACGTTTACAGTTGAATTACCACTATTGCAACAGGAAGAATGAACTAGAACATTTTTTACATTCTGTTAACAATGCCGTGATAAAATAAACGGGTGTCGCATGAGTATGGAAAAGGTTTCAGGATTTTGACCAATGCGCCTTTAACAGGTAAACAGGAGATGAAGTTATTTATGGGACAACGCTTGCTGGTTATTGAGGATGAACCAACGCTTGCCAGATTGCTATCCTACAATTTGATACAAGAAGGCTTCGAAGTGGACACGGAGGATCATGGCAGTGCCGGGTTTGAGAAAGCCTCCAGAGAGTCCTACGATTTGATCCTGCTGGATTTGATGTTGCCGGGAATGAACGGACTGGACATTCTGAGCAGACTTCGCCATCAGGGGCTGACGACGCCTATCATTATTTTAACGGCCAAAAACGGTGAAGCAGAGGTTGTTCAAGGGCTGAAGTCGGGTGCGGATGATTACATCACGAAGCCTTTTGGCGTTTCTGAGCTGTTGGCCCGCGTGACGGCTGTGCTGCGAAGAACTTCCGGCGGGGATGAAGGAGTGTTGTCTGATCAGAAAGATAGCTCCAAAATTCAATTGGGCGAGCTGGAGATTTACCCCGAAAAATATGAAGTCATTCTTGGAGGTCAGTCCATCAGCCTCAGACCAAAGGAATTTGAGGTGCTTCTTTATTTGTCCCGCAAGCCGGGTGTGGTATTGACCCGAGATGATCTGATGAATGCTGTTTGGGGTTTTGACTACATTGGCGGTCAACGGACCGTGGATGTGCACGTCAGTTCCTTACGTAAAAAGCTGGAGCTAGATCCCGACTCGGTTCATATTGATTCGATCCGTGGAGTGGGGTACAAGCTGGTTGTAAATAAAAAAAGAAGCGCTTCTCATTTATTATAAATGAGGAGCGTTTTTCTTTGTCCAAAGCAGTTTCCGGCGCTTTTGTGTCCATTTCGTGATTTTACATTTCATTAACAAAACTAGTCGCTAGAATCAACAAATGACCGATATGATGTTCCCGTCACTCCAAGTAGTTAAAAAAAGGGGACTTCAGAACGATGATAACGGAACCAAAGACCCAGCCGAGTTCCACTGCCGTGATTGAACGTGAAGCATACAAGCCGATTACTACCTATGTGCCATGCCGGGAGGTTCCGATCATTGGTACGGACATGTCTTGTAAAGAACTGTTAGCACTTATGAAAACACAGGAAGATATACCTTGTGTTATTGTTGTGGATAAAAATGATCTTCCACTGGGCATTATTATGAGAGATGCGTACAATCGCCATTTTACGGGCAGATTTGCTGCGGCGTTGTTCTATGACAAGCCTGCGGCCATATTTGCCGACCCCGATACATTAATTGTGGATTTAAAAAGCCGGGCATCGGACATTGTGGAATTGGCGATGTTGCGTGAAGAACAGCGTTTTTACGATTGTGTGTTGATTAAGGAAGGCACACGATTACTCGGCGTACTCACGATTCGTGATATCCTGTCCGTCGTGCAGCGAATGCAAAGAGAAGCGGACGAAGAGCGGGGCGATGTGATTCGGCATAGCTATGACGGAGTCCAGCGTATTCAGCTGACTGTGCTGGATGCAGCTAAAGAGGCCGATGACAGTGTGCGGCTAACCCGCTCAATGAGTGAATTATCCCGCCGTGGCAAAGTAGAATTGGAGGATGTTTTGCTCTCCTATCGTGCGGTCACGGAGCAAATGAAGCGCCAGCATGAGCAGATGACGGCGTTGACCCAATCGCTGAATGACATTGCGGGCATGGCCTCATCCATTCGTGCACTGGCAGATCAAAGCGGACTGCTGGCGATCAATGCGTCCATTGAAGCGGCGCATGCTGGCGAACACGGACGAGGCTTCCAGATTGTGTCTCAGGAGGTGAGGAATATGTCACTCCAGACGAAAGCTTTTTCCACGCAGATTACAGGCTTACTCACCCATATCGAGCAGATGCTGCGTGACACTGCTGAACTGACGGATACGAGTATGCAGCAGATTCATACAGGCTCTCAATATATTTCTGCTGGAACACAAACTTTTGCCAAACTATTGCAGGCTGTCGATGAAATTGAAGCCAAAAACAGCGAAATGTCCCATTCCGCAGAGGAAGCGGCTTTGAATGCAGCCGAAATTGCACAGGAGCTTGAACTCATGCTAAGTTCTTGATCATTTTACATACCGTTAACAAATCCACCACACTAAATTTACACACAGCTTATATAATCTTCATATTGTGCAAATCAGGTGCAATGCTTGAGGATCATAACTGCAACACGAAGGAGATCATAAATCCATGAATGATTCCGTAATCCGGATTGATAAGCTGAATTTATATTATGAGAAATTTCACGCGCTGAAACATATAAACCTCGATATTCCTGAAAAAACGGTAACTGCCTTTATCGGCCCGTCCGGCTGCGGCAAATCGACCCTGCTGCGTACGCTGAACCGGATGAATGACATGATACCGGGAACGCGTATTGAAGGCACCGTGAGTATCGCAGGTCAGGATATATACGGCGAAACTATGGAAGTAGAAACTCTGCGTAAGCAGGTAGGAATGGTTTTTCAACAGCCTAACCCATTTCCCAAATCGATTTATGATAACGTGGCCTACGGCCCACGTCTGCATGGAGTTCGGCAAAAGGACAAGTTGGACGAATTGGTCGAGCAAAGCCTGCGGCAGGCGGCACTCTGGGAAGAGGTCAAGGACTTTCTGAAGCGTTCAGCTCTGAGCTTGTCCGGTGGACAACAGCAGCGGTTGTGCATTGCCCGGGCGCTTGCTGTACAGCCAGATATTTTGCTTATGGACGAGGCGACATCTGCGCTAGATCCGATCTCCACGATGAAAATTGAAGAACTGGTTCAGGAATTGCGAGACACATATACCATCGTCATGGTGACGCATAACATGCATCAGGCAGCGCGTGTGTCCGGTCGAACTGCGTTCTTTTTAAATGGTGTTGTGGTGGAAGCGGCGGATACAGAGACGATGTTTTCCACGCCGCAAGATTCACGTACAGAAGATTATATTTCAGGGCGATTTGGCTAAAGCCTACCAGATGAATATGCCAGAAGGGGTGACTTCGAAATGATACGTAGAAAAGGTTTTGATGAAGGGTTAGATGAGCTGAGAGCCGTACTGCGCGAAATGGGTGCACACGTTTCGAAGGCGCTCGATCAGGCCATTGAATGTTTGCAGACCAAAAATATAGAATTGGCTCAGCAGGTGGTCAAAAATGATGCATCCCTCAATACGCTGGAAGAGAATATTCTCGATATGGGTTCCAAGCTCATTATTACCCAGCAACCGGTAGCGAAGGATTTGCGCCGGATCATTGTTGCATTTAAAATTTCCAGTGATCTGGAACGAATGGGCGATTTGGCACTTGATATTGCCAAGGTGACACTTCGTTTGGAAGGGCAGCAGATCATTAAGCCTCTGGTGGATATTCCGCACATGGCTTCCATTGTTAAAGAAATGATAGATGATGCGATCAAATCCTATTTGGATGAAAATACAGATCTGGCCTACAAAATGGCCAAAGAGGATGATCGTGTGGATTCCATGTATAGCCACATGATCAGCGATCTGTACGCCTTTATGGTAGAAAAGCCGGCAGAGGCTTCACAAGCCATGCTGCAACTGCTTGTAGGACGATACATTGAACGAATTGGTGACCATGCTACGAATATCGGTGAAAGTACTGTATATCTCGTGACAGGGGAGAGACCAGATTTGAACCAGTAGAGCTTTCAGGTATATAGCGGTTGTTTCTGACCCAGACTTGTCTTTGAGCAAAAGGCAAATTTGGTTAGGAAGCAGCCGTTTTTTTCTGAAAAAGGAGTCTTGTATGTTAAGATAGGAAGAGGAATGCGTAAAACGTAAGAACGTTACGAATGCATTGATGAACTTGCGAGGTGCTAAATGGATAAACTCATGCTTATAGATGGTAACAGTATCATTTACCGGGCGTTTTTTGCTATGCCACCGTTAACGAATTCGAGCGGGCAGCAGACGAACGCGGTGTACGGATTTACGACGATGTTATTGCGGCTCTTGGAGGAGCACAAACCAACACATATTCTGGTTGCCTTCGATGCCGGCAAAATAACGTTTCGCCATAAAGGATACGAGGATTACAAAGGTGGACGGGAGAAAACACCGCCAGAGCTGTCTCAGCAATTTCCGTTGCTGAAAGAGCTATTGACCGCTTTCGGCATTGCCCAGTTTGAACTGGATGGCTATGAGGCGGACGATATTATAGGCACCCTGTCCAAGACAGCGGACGAAGCCGGTTTTAATGTGCTGGTCGTGACTGGGGACAAGGATATGCTCCAATTGGCCTCAGACCATGTCACAGTCGGCTTGACCCGCAAAGGGGTTACTGAGGTGGAGACGTATGGACCTGAGCAAATTCAGGAACGATATGGCCTGAAGCCGCTGCAAATTATTGATCTTAAGGGTCTGATGGGCGATACGTCGGACAATATTCCTGGTATTCCTGGCGTGGGAGAAAAAACAGCGCTCAAGCTGCTGCATCAATACGGTTCAGTCGAAGAAGTGCTGGCGCACACGAATGAGCTGAAGGGCAAAATGAAAGAACGTGTAGAGACACATGCTGATGATGCGCGAATGAGCAAAGATTTGGCGACCATTTATCGGGATGTAACGTTGGACAAGCAGCTGGAAGATGTGGCCTTCGGCGGGCTGCAAGCAGAAACGGCCGGGCCAGCTCTGGCGAAGCTGGAGTTCAAGTCCTTGCTGGAGCGTTTATCCTTTTCAGGTGAGGTTGGAAGTACTGGGGTAGACGTAGAGGAAGCCGAGGCTGACGTAACAGTGCTGGATGAGCAGCGGATTAGCGAATTGGTAGAAGTGTTGGATCGTGTGGATGTGCTGCATGTTGAGACGCATGGTGATAATCCGCATCATGCTGACATTGTAGGTCTGATATTTGCCGCAACGGGACAGCAATTTTTTATGACACTGGATGCACTGCAAAGCGATGCAGCTACACCTATTCGCGCATGGCTTGCTGACCCTGAACGCAAAAAACGCGGTCATGATCTGCATCGAACGGATTTGGCTTTACACTGGCATGGAATTGAGTTTGCAGGTGCCGAGTTTGATGTGCAACTGGCAGGGTACTTGCTGGACCCAACCGATGCAAACCAGACATTGAGCGGATTGGCAGCCAAATATGGCTTGTCTTCGATCCGTCCAGACGAAGAAGTGTTCGGCAAAGGAGCTAAATATAAAGTCCCTGACGTGGATGTACTGTCCGATCATGTGGCGCGTAAGGCAGCGGTGATTGAAGCTTTGGTGCCTGTGCAGCAGGCGGAGCTGGAAAAAACGGAAATGCACAAGCTGTTTCATGAGCTGGAGATGCCGTTGTCCCGCATTTTGGCGGATATGGAGAAGCAGGGCATCTTGGTGAACGTAGAAGAACTGCGCGCTTTGGGGAAAGAATTTGAAGCCCAGATTGCAACGTTGGTGGGTGAAATCTACAGCATTGCCGGAGTAGAGTTCAATCTGAATTCACCTAAACAGCTGGGTGAGATTTTGTTTGATAAACTGGGTTTGCCTGTCATTAAAAAGACGAAAACGGGGTACTCGACCGATGCGGAGGTATTGGAAAAGCTGGCCCCCTATCATGATATTGTGCAAAATATTTTGCAGTACCGCACTATTGCCAAACTCCAATCGACGTATGTCGAAGGATTGCTGAAAGAAATTTCGGAGAAAACGGGTAAGGTGCATACGTATTTCCGGCAGACGGTTGCAGCAACTGGACGCTTGAGCAGTCAATTTCCGAATTTGCAAAACATTCCGATTCGTCTTGAAGAGGGTCGTAAAATCCGCAAAGTGTTTGTTCCGTCCGAACCGGGCTGGTCTATTTTGGCGGCAGACTACTCACAGATTGAGCTGCGGGTGCTAGCTGATATTTCGGATGATGAACGTTTGAAGGAAGCCTTTGTCCACGATATGGACATCCATACCAAGACCGCATCCGATGTGTTTGGTGTAGCAGCGGAAGATGTGGACTCCAACATGCGGCGTTCTGCGAAGGCAGTCAACTTTGGGATTGTCTATGGAATCAGTGATTATGGTCTGTCACAAAATTTGAATATTACACGGAAGGAAGCGGCTCGCTTTATCGACCAGTATTTTGATGTGTTCCAAGGCGTTCGCCGTTACATGGATGATATTGTGAAGGATGCGAAGCGGGACGGCTACGTAAAAACGCTGTTGGAACGCAGACGCTATTTGCCGGAGATTAACGCCAGCAATTTCAACCTGCGTTCATTCGCTGAGCGTACAGCGATGAATACGCCGATTCAAGGTACCGCTGCCGATATTATCAAGTTGGCGATGGTACAGATGGATAAGGCGCTACGTGAACGTAATCTTCGCAGCAGAATGCTGCTCCAAGTACATGATGAGCTTGTGTTCGAGGTTCCGCCTGAGGAAATGGAGACGATGAAAGAGCTTGTCCCGGCTACCATGGAAGCTGCATTAAAGCTGGCTGTGCCGCTCAAAGCCGAAGTAAGCTATGGAAGCAATTGGTATGAGGCCAAGTAAGATATTTCAATGAGTAGATAGTCCCAATTTGACGCTGCTTCCGTTATAATATAGGGTGAGGTGAAGACATCATGCCGGAATTACCGGAAGTAGAAACAATTAAACGAACGCTAAACGAGCTTATCGTTGATAAACATATAGATCATGTCACCGTGAATTTACCGCGGATCATTCAACGGCCCGATGATATCCATGCTTTTGCGATGGAATTGGCCGATCACCGGATTACAGGGGTGGAGAGACGCGGAAAGTTTCTGCGGATTTTGCTGGACGGGCTGGTGTTGGTCTCCCATCTTCGAATGGAAGGGCGATATGGATTGTATTCGCAACATGATCCTGTGGAAAAGCATACCCATGTCATCTTTCATTTTAAAGATGGTACGGAGCTGCGTTATCAGGATGTGCGCCAGTTTGGCACGATGCACTTATTTCCGGCAGGACAGGATTTGCTGGAAAAGCCGCTGAACAAGCTTGGTTTGGAACCGATGGACGAGGCCTTTACACCCGAAATGCTGCGTGTCGCTGTTGGAACTCGTTCGACTTCGATCAAGGCAGCGCTGTTAAACCAGTCATATGTGGTGGGCATTGGGAATATTTATGTAGATGAATCGTTGTTTAAGGCGGGGATTCATCCAGCACAGCCAGCCAAAAGCCTAACGGATAGCCAATTTCATGTCTTGCATGAAGCTATTGTCTCCACGCTGGGTGCGTCGATTCAGGTTGGAGGCTCGTCCATTAAATCGTTCGTTAATGGACAGGGCAAAACGGGCGACTTCCAGCATCAATTGCAAATCTATGGACGTAACGCGAAGCCTTGCATTAACTGTGGCACATTGATCGAAAAATCTGTCGTAGCCGGACGTGGCACACATCATTGTCCGGTCTGCCAGCCTCTGCGCTAAACAGGCACAGTCACCCCAAGCCCATCCCTCTCATATATTGTTCCAAGTACCAATACTGCGGAGGGTTTCGGTTGTTATAAGGCCCTGCCTTCGCAATGGGAGGGAATTGGAGTGGCTAATCATTGGGGAGCCCTGCTGTTACTGGCATTTGCGCTAAGTTTGGACAGTTTCGGAGTCGGTGTTACATATGGTCTGCGCAAAATGAAAATTCCACTGTTGTCGATTGCTATCATCTCCGTATGTTCAGGTTTGGTGATTGGCATATCCATGCAATTGGGCGCATTACTATCTCGTGTCCTGTCTCCTGTATATACGACCGTTTTCGGCGCTGTCATCCTGATCTGTATCGGCTGTTACTCTTTGTTTCAAGCTCTGCACCGCAAAGAGGATTCGCTAGAGGATTCAGCGGAGGCCTCTCGGGGGCTGCTTCTTACAGAACAGACTGATCCAGTGAGCAGATCTGTTCTTGGAGAGAAGAAGAGTATAGAGGATGCTGATACAGAGGCTTTCCTTAGCTCAAGAAAAGATCTGTCGGCAGAAGCTTCTGTAGAGCAGCAGGAGCGAACGCTATTTTCTCTGGAGTTCCGCAAATGGGGACTTGTTATTCGGATTCTTCGAAGCCCGTCTGCTGCGGATATGGACCGTTCTGGCAGTATATCTGCTACCGAAGCGGTTTGGCTGGGTATTGCATTATCGGTCGATGCGTTCGGAGCGGGATTAGGGGCAGCTATGCTTGGTTTTCAGCCACTGTCTACTGCGCTGGCTATTACGTTATTCAGTGGAACATTTTTGATTGCAGGGATGAAGGCAGGCTTCTTTCTATCAGCATTTCGATTTATGAAGGCGCTGGGTGTATTGCCGGCATTATTACTGATTATGATGGGCATATTGAAGCTGTTATGAGGTGAAAGAGCATGAATATCGGATTAACCGGAGGTATTGCTACCGGAAAAAGCACCGTGTCGGCTCTTTTGGTCGCCAAAGGTGCGCTGCTGATCGACGCAGATGCCATTGCCCGGGAAGTGATGCTTCCGGGGCATCCGGTGCTGGCGGCGGTCATACAGCATTTTGGACAAGCTATAGTGAACAGTGACGGAACCCTGCACCGCAAAAAACTGGGTGAGATTGTATTCGGAGACCCTGCCCAGCGGCAGGCACTTAACGATATTACACATCCTGCTATTCGTGAGGAAATGCGACTGCGTATGGAAGCATATGAACGGGAACAGCCGGACAAGCTTGTTTTGGCAGATATCCCGTTAATGTACGAGTCCGGGCTGGAGAGCTTGTACGAGGAAATTATGGTTGTGTACGTACCACGTGATATTCAGCTCCAGCGTCTGATGCTCAGAGACGGTCTGACGGAGGAACAAGCTGGACTTCGGCTGTCCGCACAAATGGATATTGAACAAAAGAAAAACTTGGCCGATATCGTTATCGATAATAGCGGAACACAGTCTGAGACGAAACGACAAATTGATCAATTTTGGCAGCGGAAGGGACTTGCATGAATATTTTGCGAAAGAAAAGAGTCCTGCTCACTTTGTTTGTCGGGTTTGTCCTGATTCTGTTCCTCAATTCAAATTGGATGTCCTGGTTCTATCCGATTCAATATAAGGATGAGATTCGGCAGTATTCACAAACGTATGAAGTGGACCCATTTTTGGTGGCGTCTATTATCCGCGTAGAAACCAATTTTAAAACCAGTAAGCAATCGCATAAGGGTGCACTGGGGTTGATGCAGATTATGCCGAATACAGCAAATTGGATTATGGACAGCGCCCAGATTCAAAAGGTTCCGCTAGACAGTGTCAAGCACGAGCCTGGTACCAATATAGAGCTGGGAACCTGGTATTTGCATAACCTATCCATGAAGTTTCAGGATAATCCTGTAGCAATCGTAGCTGCTTACAATGCAGGGCCGGGTAAAGTTCAAGAGTGGCTCGATAAGGGAGTGTGGGATGGAAAAGAAGAGTCCATTAAGCAAATCCCTTTTGGTGAGACACGACATTATGTACAGCGGGTCATTTATTACTACAGGCAATACACGAAAATTTATAATGATTTTTAAAAGACAAGTTAATGACATGATGAGCCTTTTCGCTTTAAAATGAAAAAAAGCGCAGGACAGGCTGTTTTTAGCAGCCCGTCCATACACTTTTTCTTGTTATTTCTGCATTATTACCGCGATTATTGGTATTGACCTGCCAATTGTTGTTCGGCGATCGTTACGAGGCGTTTTGTGATGTAGCCCCCGATCGAACCGTTCTCATAGGAAGTCATGTTACCTTGGTATCCATCTTGAGGAATGCTGATACCCAGCTCTTGAGCGATCTCATATTTCATTTGCTCCAGAGCGCCGGAGGATCTGCTGACTACCAGATTGTTGGAGTTGCCATTGTTTCCTTGTGCCATTGTTGTTCACCTCCTCGCGATGTGGTAAACATATTATGATCCGTTTTGACAAAATTATTACTAAAAATCTTCGGGAATTTATTGGAAAAAGAAAGTGGTGAGATTATGAAATGTCCGTATTGTGCCTACAATGGCACAAAAGTGTTGGATTCGCGACCTGCGAATGATAACAAGTCCATCCGTCGCCGCCGTGAATGTGAGCAGTGTGCCAGGCGTTTTACCACCTTTGAAATGGTGGAGGAAACCCCACTCATGGTCATCAAAAAAGACGGCAGCCGTGAAGAGTTTAGTCGTGATAAAATGCTGCGCGGTCTCATTCGAGCCTGTGAGAAGCGCCCAGTATCCGTCGAGCAATTGGATATGATCGTATCCCAGGTGGAGAACGCTATCCGCAACACAGCAGCCACAGAAGTCGATAGTCAGCAGATCGGGGAGCTGGTCATGGAACAGCTTTACCCAGTGGATGAAGTCGCCTACGTACGTTTTGCGTCCGTCTATCGTCAGTTTAAAGACATCAATATGTTTATGAAGGAACTGAAAACATTGTTATCTAAAGATACAGCCAGCGACTGATCGCTGACTGTATCTTTCTTGGGTCAAGGTGGGAAGATGATTATATTTTTTTTATAAAAGTATTGACACAGGAATAAAAATTTTATATGATATAGAAGTCGCTTGAAACGTTGATTAACTTACTTATGATGGGGCCTTAGCTCAGCTGGGAGAGCGCATCGCTGGCAGCGATGAGGTCAGGGGTTCGATCCCCCTAGGCTCCACCAAACTTTTATTATGGACTCTTAGCTCAGTTGGTAGAGCAGTTGACTCTTAATCAATTGGTCCAGGGTTCGAGTCCCTGAGAGTCCATCCTTTTAGAAAAAACGGCAGAGATGCCGTTTTTTTGTTGTTTATAGATCTATTCCCAGTCTAACCGAGAACAGTTATGGGGTTTTCATTAGCATTTTTTCATTAGCATATCAAAAGAAGTATGGCAAAAAAGAACATCATTGTTTAACGCTGACTGACATAATCGGAAAGGGATTTGAGATACTCACCATTCACCAATTTTCTTGGGGCGAATACGGCTGTTAAGAAAGTTAGAGATTTTGAACGCGCGATTTTTTCATCCATCATGGAATGGTCGGCTTCAGGTAAATGAATCACGGACAGCAGTTCTGGAGGTATTTTCTGGCGATAGACTCGCTCGGTATCCTTTACATCAACATTAATATCTTTGCCAGCCAGAACCAAGAGTACAGGAGAATGGAAGTGACTTAATTCTTCGGTGGAATCAGACAGAAAATTTTTGCCTATAAAGCTCCATCTTTCTTTGGAAATCATATCGTCAGGATCGGCTATGCCTAGATATTCTTCATAAGAAGCATGCTTTTTCAGTAACTGTAGAACTTCTTGATCGTAGTTCAATGTCTTTTGAATTTCTTGCGGAGTAGCTCCTTCTTGTTCCATTTCTTTTCTGGTATTAAATTGTCCTTGGGAAATCCAGTTCACGGCAGGCGATACAAGGATGCTGAATGCAATATCATGCTCCTCTTTAACGATCTTCGGAATGACCCATCCTGCTTGACTGGCTCCCCATAGGCCGATTTTTTGCTTATCAATCATCGGTAAGCTTCTTGCCCAGTCTATTGCATATCGGATCTCCTGTGCGCGGTCCTCCATGCTTTGGTCGAGCCAATTGCCAGGAGCGCTGTTAATACCGGGCTTATTCAGTGACAGGGAGGCATAACCCTTGGAAGCGAACTTTTCCCACAGTGGTTTGTATCCATCATCATATGTGTCATTAATAGGACCATCCCCATGGACAAAAACAACCAATCCAACCTTTCCCGAGTAGTTCTTAGGCAAAGCTAATGTACCTGTTAACAGCCCTTTAGGTGTCTTAATTTGTATTTTTTCTTCTGTCATCTTGTAGGAATTTTGATATAGAACAATTAGTATCAAGGCAACAGCCAGAGTTGCCGCAATACCAAAAGTAAGCTTGAATGTTTTTTTCAACGATGCTCTCTCCTCGAATGCAGGTTCTCTTTCCAACTCATCAGATACCATACAGGCTCCTTGAACCAAAAATGCCGTAACCCATTATACTTGGATTGTTCTACTTCAAACGCCAGTTTGTGATACAAACGGATAGCCCCTTGGTTCTTATGCGCTACATGAAGCGTCAATGCATGAAACCCAGATTCAACCGTAAATTGCTGTGCGAAAGCTAGAAGACGGCGTCCTATTCCCTGGTTACGATTACTTGAACGAATCGCCAAATGATCAATGTAACACTCATTTGCAGCGGGGGTATACTCCAGCGCATGCATACCTGTCAAAAATTTAAATACATTGAAGCAACCAAACTGTTTTAGGAGCGGAGCTAAAGAAATGGGATTTGTTTCAGGAAGTGAAGAGGAGGGGGCCTTCCATTTGAGGGAAAGAACACCGACAACATCTTCGTTCTCTTTGGCTACAAATTGTTTCATAGATGAAGAATAAGGATTTTGAACCCAAACCTGCATTAACAACTTCTGTATATCTTGCTCCTCCAGTGTAACAAGAGATTGGAATTTTGCTTTAAACGATTCGACTAAAAGACTGCAAACAGCTTCATGGTCTTGTTTCTGGTATGCAACAATGTCAAAGGATTTTGCACTCATGTAACGCCCTCCAAGATTTATTCTACTTTAACCTGAATTTCGTATTGCAGCTTGTTGTTGTCGAACATCGAAAGATAAGATTTTTCTACTAGAACAATCTTGCTTTGGCAGTTATATTGGTGATGAGCTACATATCGTTCCATTTGTTTAATTTCATAATCAATCTCTGGTTCTTCAATGACGGAAAGATGCTTATAAAGATAGTTGCCCTCTTCCAGAATATAGTCAGCCACATCCGCCGTTTCATAACATAGCTTCGCCTGTCCAGCATCAGACAAGTAATGCAGGTCATTTTCAAATAATCGAGGTGGGGCAGGGCGGTGTTCAAATAGGTTACCGGCAGTGAGCTCTTGACCATTCTCCAATGCAAACCATAGCTTTAAATGACGGGGAGCTAATCGTTTGACCTGATACTCATCGTCCTGCTGGGTCCGATTATTATGTTCTTCTAACACTTTGTGAATAAACTGTTCATGCATCTTCAAGTTAGCTATTTCGGCCTGTACCTTCTGCAACGAATGCTCTAAAAGCTGGTTATAGTCATCGGCAGCATAGGAAGTCATACATTCTTGAATCTGACCGACAGGGACATTTAATTTGCGTAATAATAAAATATGCGAAAGCTGATAAATCTCATGAAGCCCGTACATTCGATATTGATTTTCTTCTGTATGTGATGGATACAGGACTCCCTTTTCTTCAAAATATCGCAGTTGATGTACAGATACATTCATGAGCTGAGCAAGCTGGCTGATCGTAATGTGTTCTTTCAATGACAGGACTCCTTACTGATAGTTGAATAACTCCACTATAAACCTTAGGTCAGACCTAGGGTCAATAGAAAATATCAAATCAAATCTTGGATAGGCGTATGTGTCGAGCATTTGATGCCCACACCAAGGGGGAGACTGGAGAGTTTACCTGTCGGTGATAACCCGTTATAATCATAAGATTAGTGAGCATAAACAAGATGCTCCGGATGAAGGTTAGAATGGGGAAATCATGTTGAAAACTTTTAAAAAGGTATACATTGAGATAACGAGCATTTGCAATCTCGCATGCAGTTTTTGTCCTCAAACACAGCGTGTCAAAAAATTTATTGATCCGGAAGTCTTTCGAAATGTGCTTGATCAGGTCAAACCACATACGGATTACATCTATTTGCATGTAAAAGGAGAGCCGTTGCTCCATCCGAAAATTGATCTTTTGCTGGAAAGTGCTCATGAGAAAGGCTTGAAGGTCAATATAACCACCAATGGTACCTTGCTGCCGAAGACCGGACATAAGCTGCTTGGGCAACCAGCGCTGCGTCAGATGAACTTCTCTCTCCACAGTTTTGACGGGCATGAAGGCTCCGTGGATCGAGAAGGATATTTGGGTAATATTTTCACGTTTGTAAGAGAAGCGGTGAAACACAATGTCATTATTTCGTTCCGTCTCTGGAACTTGACTGAAGATAATTTGACTAATGTGCAGCGTCAGCGCAACCGGGAAACACTTGAACGACTGGAGCAAGAATTTGGACTGGACTATCGGATTGAGGAAAAGGTGATACCAGGCAGTGGGGTCAAAATCGCACCAAACGTTTATTTGAATCAAGACCATGAATTTGAATGGCCGAGCCTCAGTGCCCCCGAAGATGACGGAAAAGGCTTTTGCCATGCACTCCGTAGCCAAGCGGCGGTATTGGTGGATGGAACGGTGGTCCCTTGCTGTCTGGATGGAGAAGGTGTCATTAATTTAGGTAACGTGCATGAGCAATCTTTTTCCGACATTGTGGAAGGGGAGCGTGCAAACCGTCTGTACTTCGGGTTCTCTAAGAGAGAAGCGGTAGAAGAGTTATGCCGAAAATGCGGGTACCGCAAACGATTTGGAACATAACGGAGATTTGGCAGGTGGAGACTTCGAATCTCTGACAAATCGTTACCTCCGTTTTGAGTTTAGATTCTTAGGAAAAATCCGCTAAACATCAAGGATTTCTTGGTGTTTAGCGGATTTTTTGCATACGTAAAACATACTTACATTCAACTATTAACCAGCGCTTTGGCATACTGTTTGCCTGCCGAGAGAAGGCTGTCACTCAGTTTAGGATCATTAACAGAACGTGCAAGCACAAGAGAACCAACCATACTACTGAACAATGCACTGCCCTTGGACTGATCCATTCCCCCCAAATTGGAGATAAACGTAATCATTCTTTCCAACTCCTGCGTGAATATCTGCCGGATTTCTTCGGAAGAACGGGCTATTTCTACGGAAAGGGCAGGAATAATACAGCCTATTTCTGTTCGATCACGGTGATGGGTGCTTAAATAGTAATCGATGACAACATTAATTTTAGGATCTTGCTTTTCTTGGTCAACGGCCTCCTGAAGCAGTGCGAGGGTATCACTGACGGCATAGCGACAGGCTTCGGCGACTAGCTGTTCTTTGTTATCAAAGTGTGAATAAAACCCGCCGTGAGTTAATCCTGCCCCTTTCATAATAAAGGGCACACTTACATCTTGAATACCGTTGGCACGGAAAGCTTGGGCAGCACTTTCAACGATCTTACTCCGCACTTTCATCTTATGGCCTTTTGGATAAGGCATTGTAATCACTCCACGGGTTTATAATGCTAACTTCAAAATATTATAATCATCATAATAAAACGTGTCAATTTGTCTTCCTATAACGACAACTTCAGAAAGGCTGATCAAGACTATTGACGCTTTTAAAATATGATGACTATAATATATTATAGTCATCATATTTTAAATCATGCCATTTTAACAGGAGGTATTAGTTATGAGCAAGCTTGAATCTGTAGAAACACTGGTCATTGGATCAGGGCCAGGAGGTTATGTGGCAGCATTGCGTTCTTCTCAGCTTGGAATGAAAACGGCGATTGTTGAACGCAGTCAGCTAGGTGGAGTGTGCACGAATGTGGGCTGCATTCCATCCAAAGCTTTGATTGCCGAAGCACATCGCTATGAGATACTCAGGCAGGTAAATCAGGCAGATGCAGCGATGTCATTCGTGAATGCTCAGGCTTTCAAACAGGGGATTGTGAATAAGCAGGCAGGCGGAGTTGGCTTTTTAATGAAAACGGCAGGTGTGAGCATTCTGGAAGGGGAGGCAAGTTTGGTTGATGGGCATACAGCCATCATCAATCAAAATGGAGCGGAACAAACGATATCCTTTAAGTATGCCATATTGGCAACCGGCTCCCGTCCAATCGAGCTGAAAGCATTTCCGTTTGGCGGACGTATTTTGTCCTCTACAGAGGCGCTTTCGCTTCCAGCGGTTCCGTCCAGCCTGATCGTGATAGGTGGTGGATATATTGGCGTTGAGCTTGGACAAATGTATGCCAAATTTGGAACAAAGGTAATGATTCTGGAGGGAGGGGAACGGGTGCTGCCGGGATTTGAGACGGACCTTGTGGCCCCTGTTGTTAAGCAATTGAAAACAGATGGTGCAAGCATCGTAACTGGGGCGATAGCCGAAAAAGTCGTGCATAATACGGATACTATTACGCTGCATTATTCAAAAGATCAAGAGCAGCATCATGTCACCGCTGAGTTTGTATTAGTTACTGTAGGCAGAAAACCGAATACGGATGGCAGATTAGGATTGGAGCACATTGGCTTGCCACTGACGAGCAGGGGGTTGATCGAGACAGACGAGCAGTGTAGAACGGCTATTCCGCATATTTTTGCCATTGGAGATATTACGGAGGGTCCAGCCCTTGCCCATAAGGCTTCCTATGAAGCGAAGATTGCGGCAGAAGCGATTGCAGGTCAAGCTGCTAAAGTGGATTATAAAGCCATGCCGCTGGTTGTCTTTTCTGAACCAGAGCTGGCTAGTGTTGGCCTAAGTGAAACAGAAGCAAAGGAAAAAGCCTTACCGATTGTCATTGGCAGAGCTTCCTTTGCAATTAACGGCAGAGCATTGGCGCTAAGGGCAGCAGAGGGGTACATCAAAATCGTAGCAAAGCAGGGGTCGGGGATCGTACTGGGGGCGCAAATCGTCGGCGTCGAAGCTTCAACACTCATTTCCGAGCTTGCTCTGGCTATCGAGATGGGAGCAACCGTAGAAGACTTAGCTCTAACCATTCATCCCCATCCTACATTGGGAGAAGTAATCATGGAGGCTGCGGAGAATGCGGTCAGAAAAATGGACCGTCCAAAGTAGAGGCTCCGTATGAAATCACTTCATTGCCTGTGAGAATAATTATCAACTATAATATATTATAGTTTGAATATGAGTTTGAGCAGGTACGTGGATGGTTTGGATCGGGGGCTGAACAAAAGCAATGAAGTTGAATGATCACATTTTGCTGTGGAATCATGTTTTTATACAGGTGATGGATGTTCGTCATAAGAAGATCGAAGAAGGGGAGGAGCTACGAACCTACTTACTTCCTGCCAGTGCGTTCTTGTATACCGTTCGTGGAAACGCACGGGTACGGTTGGATAACAGTTTTCACAGGGTAGAGCGTTTCCATGTACTGCATGGCGGAAAAGGAATGTGCCTGAGTATCCTGGCGGAAGAGGTGCTTGAATATTACATCATTTTGTACAAGGCAACGTTGGCCCTGCCTAGCCGCAAAGAGATTGCACAATTGCTGGAAAAGGAAAATCCTTTTCAGAACCAGTATGCTTTCGCACCTCATTACCCACTGCCCCTGTACGATAAAGTGAAGCTGTTGGAGCAAGAATGGCGTGAAGCTTCCGGACTTGGCAAACTGCATGTCAAAGCCTTATTTCAACAATTTGTATATGAGTTGATGCAGCAGTTGTATCGGCAGGGCATTGAGCCTCTTAAGCCCGACCTGGTATCGCAGGCTGTAGCCTATATTCGTGAGCATTTTAGTCGGCCTATGGCACTTGAGGCCATTGCAGAGGAGCTAGAATGCAGTATTGGACATTTATCCAGGTTGTTCAAAAATAAAATGCATACCAGTCCGATTCATTACTTGGGCCAAGTAAGAGCAGATCGAGCGGCAGAACTGCTAATGCAGACAGACGCCACTTTGCAGGAGATCGCAGAGCGTGTGGGATATCCAGATGCCCATTCTTTAAGTCGCAGCTTCAAGAAATATAAGGGACTATCTCCCGTACGATTCAAAAAGGAACGGGAGCATCATGCTCAGAAGCAAGATCAGGATATGCCCCAAACGATGCTTAAATATGCCCTTCAGCGGACATCTTTCGCACGTTATACTGATATTGATTATCAATATCGGTATAACGCGGAAGGAGATTTGTTTATGCACGGAAGAGTCAAAATAACGGCCATGATGATTATGCTGTGTTTATCATTGATGCTGGGAGCTTGCTCGGCTCCGACGAATACAAATGGAAGCTCGCAAACGAAGGCTAATCATACAGCGACATCATCCAACAGCGATGGACAAGCGGCAGTGCAAGCACAGACAAGAACGGTTAAGACATTAAAAGGCGATGTGGAAGTACCTGCAAACCCGAAACGAGTGGCATCGGATCAGTATATGGGTCATCTTTTGAAGCTGGGGATTATTCCGGTGGGGGTCAGAAGCTTTATGCTGAATGAGGCTTGGATTGATCAATCGGGATATCCCAAAGAGAAATTGGCCGGAATCAAGGATCTCGGTGAATTTCCTATGGATTTGGAGGAACTGACCGTTCTGCAACCGGATTTAATTATCGGTTCAATCGAAAAGAACATCGACAGCTACCAAAAGGTAGGAACGACTGTGTTCCTGCCGTATTGGGAAGGCGAATCTACAGCGGGACCGCTGGATAAATTCCGCAGAATTAGCGAAATCTTTGGCAAGCAGAAAGAAGCCGAGCAGTGGATTACTGAATATGAGAAGAAAGCTGCAGAGGCCAGAACGAAAATTCAAGGTATCGTTAAAGACGGAGAGACGGTTTCAATTGTACAAGTCGCCAATAAATCGATATATGTTTTGGCAGCAAAAGGCGGCAATTACGGAAGTCCGACCATTTATCAGATGCTAAAGCTGCCACCTACCAAAAAGGCATTGAACATGAAAGAAGGATTTGAAAATATTTCGCTTGAAGTTTTACCCGAGTATATGGGAGATCACATCTTTGTATACGGTTCAGAAGATGAAGGGGCTAATCAGATTCTGCATAGTGAGCTATGGAAAGGCCTTCCGGCTGTAAAAAAAGGACAGGTTTATATGTACGGTTCATTTAGCGATAAAGGGGATGAGTTTGTGATGGAAGACCCTTATTCATTGGAGCTTCAATTGGATACCATAGTTAATCTCTTATTAGCCTACAAAAAATAAAGCTGAATACAGCTATAAAAATCGAAAATACGTTACCGATGAAACACTTGATTCATAGACAAAAAAACTGCTAAAACGAGGGTAAACCTCTGTGTTTAGCAGTTTTTTTGTCGTAATTCAACAGAGGCACTCACCTCAGTCGCTTATTGTAGTCGTCACCACGCCATTAATGACTGCCGTTCACTGCAACGTCCTCGTTTACAAAAAACAGTGACTATTCTCACAAAAAACGACATCTTCCGACGCTGGAATGCCATATTATAGTAAGTGTTGATAGGCTATAATCGTAGCAGTGAAAACGGATTGTCACAAAAATTTATTAGAGTCAGGATTGGTGGTTCAAATAATGAAGCTGGCAACAAAATTAACTTGGATGATGCTCATCATACTGCTTCTCGTAGGCTCCTCCATTGGATACTTCGGATATCGTACCGCTTACCATCAAGTGGATGAAGCTGCTGGGATCGAGCTGGTGGGTTGCGCCAATATTACGACTGGCCTTATAGATCCTGCGGATATATCGGCTCTGGTCAGTGGAGATAACAGCAAACTTGCTGCCATTGAAGACCGGATCGGCTGGATTGTAGCACATAAGCCTATTTTTAAGGAGGCTTTTATTATCTCTTTGGATGGAAAAATTTTGGCCGCCGATGCCAACTTTAAGCAAAGAGGCTATCAAGCTGGCGATTCCTTCTATTTTACAGACGAAGACAAAGAAATGATAACTACCATGAAGCATTCAGCATATTCCAAGGTTTATACATATGAAGGAACCTCGCTCAAAACTGGATACGGCCCCATTTATCAGGACCATGATCCCACCAAGCCCATTGTTGCACTGATGGCCATCAATTTTGACGGCTCGTTAATTCAGGAACGGACGTTGGATATTATTGTTCAGCCCTTTATTATTGGCGGCTCCATTTTCATGGTGGCTATCCTTGTTGTTTACCTGTTGATTCGCCATATGGTAAGTCCGCTTACCAAGCTGTCAGCCTCTGTGAACACCATTACCAAGGGCGACCTTACCCATGAACCGCTTCTCTTCAAAAACAAGGATGAAATCGGGACGCTGGCCCGCGACTTCAACGATATGACAATGAACCTGCGCAACCTGATTACCCAGGTCAATGACACCTCTATGCTGGTCGCTTCTTCCTCTCAAGAGCTGTCTGCCAGCGCACAGGCAACGAACCGTGCTGGAGAGCATAGCGTGAATGTTACGATTGAGTTGGCTGATGGGGCGCATACCCAATTGCAAAACCTGGAAGGAAGCTATAAAGCTATTCAGGATATGTCCCGCTTCATCAGCGATATTGCTGGCAATGCGGACATCGCAATGAACAAGGCCGCGGATAATGTCCAGAAAGCACGCCTTGGCCGGGAATCAATGGATTCCACCACCTCCCAAATGGGAGTTGTCAGCGAAAGCATCGGCGATCTCTCAAGCATTATTCATACGCTTGGCAGCCACTCCAAGGAGATTGAGAACATTGTCGGCACCATTGCCAGCATCGCCGAGGAGACCAACTTGCTGTCTTTGAATGCAGCGATAGAAGCTGCGCGCGCCGGAGAAGAAGGTCAGGGCTTTGCCGTTGTCGCTGGCTCTGTCCGCAAATTGGCCGAACGTTCTGCCAATTCTGCCACACAAATCAGCGAACTGATCAGTCTGATTATCGCCCAAATGGACAAGGCAGGAGAAACTATGAAGCGTTCCACGAACGAAATGATGCAGGGCAAGGAGTTGATCATATCAGCCGGGCGCTCCTTCTCCGAGATTGAAGTCTCCATCTCCGACATGTCTTCCCAAAGCGAGCAAATATCAGCCACAGTTCGGGATCTGGCGCTGATCTCTGAAGAGCTCGTTGAAGCCATTCAGAATACCGTAATGGTCTCTAACCATACGGTTAAAGGGGCAGAGTCCCTGTCCGCCTCTTCGGAGCAACAGCTTGCTGCCATGCAAGAAGTGGAATCCTCCGCAGCGCTCCTCTCATCACTGGCCGAGAAGCTTCAGGTGCTTGTAGAGAACTTCAAGATTTAAATATTCGAGGTTCAAAGAGAAATAAACCGCTAAAGACGAGGATAAACCCTGTGTTTGGCGGTTTTTTATAGTAATTTTACGAAGGCATTCTCTCAGTCGCTTATGGTAGTCGTTACTGTGACATTGTTGACAGAGGTTGAGGAAGCACTAGAGTTGAAATTAACAACCTCAACGACTACTGTTGCACCAACAATCAGGCCTGTATTTATAATTAGATTTGTAGCAGAAAGCGTTGTTAAGCCGCCTCGCTGCAACGTCCCATTTACAAATACATTGTAGTATCCGCTACTGGTCGGAACAACAAGACTGTTTGCCGCGACTGAAGTACCACTATCATTTGTGAAATTTTGTGCCGGGATAGTGGTCACTCCACCTAATATATTACCAAGCACGACAATAGCTGTGTAACGATTAACCACTGGAGTGACATTGATACTTGTTGTAATAGCAATGTTTCCAGATACGATACTGTCTGCTTCCAGATAGATTCGAATAATAGACATAGGAATTCCTCCATTCCTAATATTCCAGATAAATATTATAGTTTATGTGAATATTCTAGATATGGATTGGATGGGGGAGGAGTCTTCCAATTATTTCTCTTTGTTCAAGCTTCTTTGGGCCCGGGTTACTATTCGCTTCGTTTCTTTGGTATCCGAAATCATCAGCCATGCATTACAAACTTGAAGAACCCATTCTGGGTTGGTTTTGCTGGCGTCATTCAACCAATTACCAACGGAGTCCTGGACATATTTGGCCGGATCGGACTGAACAGCCTCCAAGAGAGGAAGAGCCAGCTCGGGATGTTCTTTTAGTTCAGGGATGTGCTTGGCCCAAACGCCTTGTGGCCGGATTAATTCAATGGCAAAACGACGTATGTTAGCATCCTCATCTCGCACCCAACTGTCTAACAGGGCAAGCCCTTCAAGCAGTTGCAAGGATATGGATTCTCTCACGGCCATCCAGGCTATTTCACGTACTCCGAAATGGGAATCGGCTGCAAAGGGGCGAATGCCAGCCAATTTTTCCTTTACACTTAAACGGGGATCAATCCCGATGATGTAGGCAGCCCAGCAGCGAATGCTGTCTGAAAGATGGGAGGCCATCGCATCAAAGATGCGAATACGTTCTTCTATCGCTTGTTGCTCAAACACATGAAGCCACGCTCGCGCGATTGCGGGTATCATTTTCATGATCTTCTTTTCCTTCAGCTGATTCAATTCGGTCATGAAGACATCGGATGATCGCTGCAAGCCAAATTCATCAAGAGTATTTTGCAATAGTACAACATGATCGACAGCCAGCCATTCGGTGAGATTCACCGTCTCAAGCCGCCCCTGCTGTAGCAGCTGAAGCACATCATTAGGAATATCTGACCCTTTGCGGGCCCCTTTTCGGTGTAACATTTCATTCACTCCATATCGTAAATTGTCTGATAGGTATACGATACTTTTTTGGGTAGGAGTATAGATGTAATGTAGTTTACAACTTCATTAGCTTTTCGCGATGGATGTAAATCGTCTTAAAGCCGGTTATAATGACCTTTTCTTTGACAAGCTCCTGAAGAGCAGTTGTTACAGCCTCACGGGTGGCCCCGACCAGATTCGCAATTTCCTGATGGGAGAGAGGAAAATTGATTTTGCAATACTCTTCACGGCTTTGGAGGGCGAACTGATCGGACAATTTCAGAAGAACATACAAAATTTTATCCTGTAAATTTCCCAAAGCTAAATGCTGGGCCAGACTGCTCATTCCTGAGATTCGGTCACTTAACACCTTGATCATGTTCATCATGAACCGGGGATGTTCTATTAAAAAATGCTCGAATCGGTCTTTGTCCATCCGGCAGATATCGCATTCTTCTATCGTTTCTATATACATATCCCTTGTCCCCAGTGAAATCATATCCATTTCACCAAATACATTTCCTTCGCTGAGGATATCCAAAGTAAATTGCTTTCCGTCAGCGTTTAGCTTATACAGACGTACTTTTCCCTTTTTCACAAAATAAAGTCCCTCGGAAAAGGTCTCTGGGGTTTGTATAAAGTTTTTTTTCGCTATAGTCGTAATGGAGGTCATTTGGTCCATTTCAATTAAATCTTCTAATGAGAGACTATGAAGCAAATTAAATTGGGACAGGTATTGAATGCTATTCATATGTTCTCCTTTTCGTTGCACAGGGTATACAGAATCATAATACAATTATAGCTTCTCTGAGGTATTTTGACCTCTATTACTCACTTGTTTGCGCTAGAGTGAATAATGAATTTTGGGGAATCTGTCGGATTTATGTAAAGGGGAGGTTGGTATAAAATAGATATGCATGTTTGATAGTAGATACATAAAGAGTGAGGTAATAACGATGATTAAATTAAAAGATGTAGGCAATTTCGAGGTTCTTCCTGAGATAGCGATGCATATCGTTCAAGGCAATATATCCGCTTTACGCCAAGCTCTGACCGAAGGCTGGGATATAGAACAAGGGATCGTACTCAGTAAATATACGACATTAAGTCCATTGGATATTACACTCATCACTGAGCAAATGGAAGTCTTGAAGCTACTGGTCGATGAGGGGGTTCAACTTAATGTGAAGGATAATCCCGCATTCCTGACGGCTGTTCGCTATGGTACCGAAGAGATTGTCCGTTATGTGGTCGCCCATGGCGCCAAGCTGGACGGGAAAAATCATGTCAAATCCGGTGCCTATGAGCAAGCCTACTACGGTAACAAAAGCATTATGCTGCTTATCCATGAGCTGGGCCTCGATATGAAGCAGCATGCTGGAGCAACACTCCGCAACGCAGTTAGTAAGCATGACCTGAAAACAGTAGCATTACTATTGGAACATGGCGTAGATATTAATTTCAATGCCCCTAATATGGTATATCCTTATAAAGCCACGCCTTTGACAGTGGCGGCACGCAACAATGATTTTGCGATGGTGAAGTATTTGGTTCAGCAAGGCGCTGATGTGACGCTGGCAGAAAAAGATGGAGAACGGGCATATACAATTGCACTAAGTAATAAAAACGTAGAAATGGCTGAGTATTTAAAGTCTGTAGAGCCTCCAGCATTTCATAATCTGGAAAATAAACGACATGCTTTGAAAAGCTACAAGCTTCCAAAGGAGATTGTTGCCTTTCTGATGGGGGATCAGCTCCGTGTGGACCTGCCAGAAAATGATCTTGATATTCAATTTGTTGAGTTCTTCTCATTCATAGATACGGTTGAGATGAAGGTAGGTCGGCAAAAGCTGTTGCGTCTGTCTCTAAAAGTAGATAATTACTCGGATATTATATTGGTGTGGAATCCGAGGCAGAAGTGCCTGGGTTATTATGACGAGGAGCATCAGGAATATGCGGATGTGTGCAGCTTTGCCGAGTTTCTTGCACAGCCGGAAGATTATCTGGAGAAGATTATTGAGGGGGAATATTTATCATAACGAGGTGAGCCATGAATGCGGTATGCACGCAGTCATGGCTCTTGTTATTTTAAAATACAGCGCTAGTGTACACAGATGCCTAATGCTCATCAGGAATGGTTACGTATGAGCTGAATGAGATTTAGGGTAGCGGTAGATAGGGGTTCGTTCTTGCGGGTACAGATGGCGATTGAATTGAGAAGCTGGATGTCTTCTACATATACCCGGCACAGCTCGCCGCGTTCTACATATTCATATTCATATTCTTGTTTGAATTTTGCAATCCAGGTTGGAATGAGAAAATGAGCCGGTAAATAAGTAGCTGCTAGCCGGATATGACCATGGACTCCATCACGATAATCTTGAGATAATTGTTCGATTTGCTGTTCGACGGCAAAGAGCCGTTTGGCGAGTACAGCAAGCTTTTTACCAGCATCCGTTAAGGCAATCCCTCTTCCTAGCGGCATGAGCAGTGTGAGAGATATTTCTTTTTCAAATTTTTTAATCTGGGCGGTAATCGCAGGTTGGCTAATATTTAAAAGTTCAGAGGCACGTGTCACACTCCCTAATAATTCATTTACAATCAAATTGTAAGTTAATCCAAAGGAGAGTGGAGCGAATGAATCAAACGAACACGTGGGATCAAGTAGACCAGTATATCTCGGAGAGTCTCGTTCCGCATGATGCTATCTTGGAACAAGTATTGCCCAATCAGGGAAAGCTATTAAATATCCTTGCTCAAATGCAGGGAGCGCGACGCGTGCTGGAGATCGGTACTTTGGGAGGCTACAGTACAATCTGGTTGGGAAGGGCGTTGCTGAAGGATGGAAAAATAGTTACGCTGGAAGCCAACCCGATCCATGCTAAAATTGCCCGGTCGAATATATCGCTGGCTCAGTTGGATGGAATGGTGGAACTTCGGGAGGGAGAAGCTTTGGAGCAGTTAGCACAGATGAAAGAGGAGGAAGTTGAGCACAGACCCTCAGGTGCAGGGAGTAAGAAAGTTTTATGATATGCTGGCTGAAGAATCAAGAATTACAGCTACAGCTATCCAAACCGTGGGGAGCAAGGGGTATGACGGTTTCGTCATTGGAATCGTTAAGGGCTGAACGCTAAGCGTCTCGATTGGCTAAACACAAAGGGGATCAGTCCTCGTGTTTAGCTTTTTTCTGAGTAGAGAAGATGGGGACGAATTGTGCGCATAATGGTAAAATAGTACTGATGGAAGCCTTAGAACGTTTTTGAACGTTTACTGCTGAATTCCTATGTAAGAAGAATGAATTTACATAAAAGTAGATGGATTTTCTTTAAAATGTAAACGCAATCATAATGATTGGATCAGGAATTCACCATTTTGTAAAAAAATGAATTAGAAATGAATTTTTTTGAATCTTTTTGAAGAAAAATGATTGTTTTTTGTCAAGTTTGTGGTACGATATGAACAGTTGGGGGAATGATGATGCTGACGGAAGAAAGATACAAGTTAATAATACAGCGCTTACAAGAATGTGGTGTTGTAAAGTTGCAAGAATTGGCTGATCTGTTGGGAGCTTCTGAGTCAACGATTCGGCGTGATTTGATAGATCTTGAGGGCCGTCAGTTGCTCAAGCGGATTCATGGCGGGGCAACCTTGCTGAATCAGAAAAGTCAGGAACCTGGCATGGAAGAAAAAACATTCAAAAACGTTCAAGAAAAAAATGCAGTGGCCCGTATAGCAGCCAAAGAAATTTTGGATGGCGAATGTATTTATCTGGATGCGGGAACAACAACGATGGCGATGATTCCTTACATTGAAGCTAAAGACGTGACGGTCGTGACGAATGGACTATCCCACGTAGAAGCACTGGTAAGCAAAAGAATCAGAAGCTATCTACTGGGAGGGATGATGAAAATTCATACCAAAGCCGTAATCGGGAGTATTGCCCTACAAAATTTGGACAATTTTCGATTCGACAAGTGCTTTCTAGGAACGAACGGGGTGGATATGGAAATGGGGTATACAACTCCTGATCCCGAAGAGGCGCTGATCAAGCGGCGTGCCCACCAGTTGTCTGGCAAAACGTATGTGTTAGCCGATTCCAGCAAAATTGGAGAAGTAACCTTCGCCAAACTGTTCGAGCTCAAGGAAGCTATACTTATTACCGAATCGATGCCAGAACGGTCACGCCGATCCATCGCTCAGAAAACTAAGATAATCGAGGGATAACAATGATATATACAGTAACGCTGAACCCTTCCATTGATTATATCGTGGAAGTTGATGATTTGAAGCTTGGTGATTTGAACCGGATGAAACGTGATTTAAAACTGCCCGGTGGTAAGGGAATTAATGTATCACGTGTACTGAACCAGTTGGGAGCAGATAGCACGGCGATTGGTTTTCTCGGAGGATTCACAGGCAGGTTTATCGACGATACATTGCGGGAAGAATCCATTAAAACTGATTTTGTAATTATCGAAGATGACACACGGATTAACATTAAGCTCAAGCATGGCAATGAAACGGAAATTAACGGTTTGGGACCTGCGATTCGTGAGCAAGAGGCCGATGCGTTGGTGCAAAAGCTGGCGGGACTCCAGAAAAATGACATTGTCGTCTTGTCGGGAAGTATCCCGCCGTCACTTGGAGGAGACTTCTATGATCGACTGATTAGCGTATGCCAGCAAACTGGAGCTGAATTCGTCATCGACACCACAGGTGAGGCGCTGATGAAGGCACTGGTTCATAAACCGCTGCTCATCAAGCCGAATCACCATGAGCTGGCTGAGTTGTTTGGCGTAACTATTCATTCAAAGGAGGAGATCGTCACTTACGGTCGTAAGCTGCTGGAAGCAGGTGCAAAAAATGTACTGATTTCCATGGCAGGAGAAGGGGCTTTGTTCATTACGGCAGATGAAGTGTATCACGCAAATGTACCAGCAGGAACGGTGAAAAATTCTGTAGGCGCAGGTGATTCAATGATTGCTGGATTCGTGGGTACGCTGGCTCTTCATGGCGATCCGATCGAAGCATTCCGTGCAGGGGTGGCATCCGGAAGCGCAACTGCGTTCTCCGATGATCTGGCTACTAGAGAGAAGATTGAACAATTACGGCCGCAAGTCACGATTTCAAAACAGTAATCCAGCTGCATCATGAGCTTATTATGCGTGTGTCAACACGCTGATCGAACTTAGGAGAGTGTGAAAAATGAGAATAACAGACCTGATGATTAAAGAAACGATGATCATGGACCTGCAGGCGACGACAAAAGACGAGGCGATTGAGGAGCTCATCGCTCGTCTCGAAGCAAGTGGACGTATTAATGACCGGGCGTTGTTTAAAGAAATGATTTACAAACGCGAAGCAGAATCCAGCACTGGAATTGGCGGCGGCATTGCGATGCCGCATGCCAAGACCAAAGCCGTGAATGAAGCGACCGTCGTTTTCGCCAAAAGCAGTAAAGGCGTAGAATTCGAATCGTTGGACGGTGAGCCGGCGAAAGTATTCTTTATGATTGCGGCTCCGGAGGGAGCAGCAAATACGCATCTTCGCACATTGGCTGCCCTTTCCCGGCTGTTGATTGATACCGATTTTATCGGGAGCCTTATGAAAACGCAAACACCGGATGAAGTATCTATGCTGTTTGATACCAAGCAGGCGGAAGAAGAAGCTGCCAAGAAAGCAAAAGAGGCTAAGAAAGAGGATGCCAAAGCACAGCAAACGCCAGACGTTATCGTTGGCAATCCGAATTCTGACGAATTTGTGGTTGCAGTGACCGCTTGTCCTACAGGCATTGCACACACGTTTATGGCAGAAGATGCTCTCATTAAGAAAGCGAAAGAAATGGGTGTAAATATCCGTGTAGAGACGAACGGCTCGGAAGGCGCACAAAACGTACTGACAGCGGATGAAATTCGCCGTGCCAAAGGTGTAATCGTTGCAGCTGACAAGAAGGTTGAAATGGCCAGATTTGACGGTAAACCTGTATTGCAAAGACCGGTAAGCGACGGTATCCGTAAATCTGAGGAACTGATCCGCAAAGCGCTGAATGGCGATGCCCCAATTTATCGTAGTGAAGGTAAAGGCAGTGCTGAAGAGTCGAAAGCGGAGAAGAGCAGCGTGGGCAGCAAAATCTACAAGGATTTAATGAACGGTATTTCTCATATGCTGCCATTCGTTGTAGGCGGGGGGATTTTGTTAGCAATTTCCTTCTTGATTGAACAAGTGGCAGGAGAAGACAATGTATTGTTCCAACTGTTGCAGACAATTGGCGGTGGAACAGGTGCGTTCCACTTCCTGATTCCGATACTGGCCGGATTTATCGCGATGAGCATTGGAGACCGCCCGGCACTGATGCCAGGTATGGTTGGGGGTCTGATGGCTGTAAACTCTAATGCAGGTTTCCTTGGCGGTCTGGCAGCTGGTTTCATGGCTGGTTATGTGGTGATCTTCCTGCGTAAAGCTTTTGCAGGTCTGCCGAAAGCGCTGGATGGTTTAAAACCAATCTTGTTATACCCTGTATTTGGACTCCTAATTTCAGGCGCGATTATGTTCTACCTGTTCGATCCGATTTTCGGTGGTATTAATACGTGGCTTGTCAATGTTCTGAACAATTTGGGAACAGGTAATGCAGTTATTTTGGGTCTGATTCTGGGCGGAATGATGTCGATCGACATGGGTGGACCTTTTAACAAAGCAGCTTACGCATTTTCGATCGGTGTCTTTACTTCCAGTGGTAACACGAACGGAGCTATGATGGCGGCTGTTATGGCAGGTGGTATGGTACCTCCGTTGGCGATCGCATTAGCTTCGACGTTCTTCAAAAATAAGTTTACTGAGCAAGAGCGCAAGTCTGGCTTGACGAACTATGTACTTGGATTGTCCTTCATTACGGAAGGAGCCATTCCATTCGCAGCTGCTGATCCTCTGCGTGTCCTGACCTCTTGTATTGTAGGTTCAGCGATTGCTGGTGGTCTGACGCAGTTCTGGCAAATCAATCTTCCAGCTCCACATGGCGGAATTTTTGTAGCAGCTCTTGCCAATCATGCTTTGTTGTTCTTGCTTGCAGTGGCGATTGGTTCCGTGATTTCCGCGCTCATTCTGGGATTGTGGAAAAAACCGCTCGAAGCGAAATAACGGGTATCACAGGAGTGAAAAAATAAAAAGAGGGTCACATTTCCTTAGGCCTTCAAAATAGTAAAGCCGCTAAACACCAGGTTTCTGAGTGTTTGGCGGCTTTTTCTTTATGCAAAGGTGTCGGCTTTGCCTATATAGCTTATTAGTAGTTATTGCATTGGAGCTATAGCCTACAAAGCTCCTTAACCAGCTGTATAAACAGCTTTCGGGCCGAAGACATATACTGCTGGTGATGGTTGTTTTGTAGGAGTCCAATAGGAATATTCGGGTCTGTTAACTGGAGGGGGACGGTGACCAGTTCCTCCTGCATAGGCATTGATGATAGAATCACTCCAACTGAAGGAATCGTTTTTACAAATGTGGGGATCGACGAAATTTGACTGACAGTATAAAAAAACGGCATCGACGGGAAGCGGGAAAGTTCTTTTTCCAGTCGTATATGGTACAAGCAGTTCTTACCTCCGACGATAAGCGGGTACTCGTACAGATCTTCGAGATGAAGCTCACTTTTTACCGCAAAAGGGTGATTACGGGACACAATAAAGGCGATGTGTTCGTGATATATGGGTTCAAAGTGTAAGGAAGGAATCGAGTGAGGTTCCCCAGAGATTGCAAAATCCAGCTTACCGTCCACCAAAGCATTTGCGAGTGCATCCGTGTTTCCAACTGTAAAATGGCACGTAATATTCGGTTTATGCTCTCGAAACTGCTGTAGAGCCAAGGGCAGTACGGTAGCCGCCACCGTTTCAATCACACCGATATGAAGCGTGCCAATCTCCTCCTTTTTCAGAGACTTCGCCTGGTCCATTACAAAATTCCAATGCTGAATAAGCCCGTCTATCTCCTCGGCATATAGTTTGCCTGGGGACGTTAACTCCGCATCCCAACCCCTTTTAAAAAGCTGAAATCCCAGCTCTTTCTCTAATCTCTGGATTTGGCTCGTGACTGTAGACTGAGCGTAGTTTAATTTGGCAGCAGCTTTTGAAAACGTTCCTTCTTCGATTATGGTACGAAATGTAGTTAATTCTTTTAGATCCACGCATGCTCATCTCCATCGGTGAAATTGAATATATTTATGATTATTTTCAATTATACAGATGAAAGTAAGGGGAGTACAATTATATTATCCCAACGGATAGGAGAGTTGAACATGCCATTTGTACGAGTTGGCTACATGGAGCAGCAATACACAGAGCAAGAGTTGCCTTGGATTAGTCGTTGTATCATGAACGCTTTGATTGAACATTTTCTGGTTCCGGAAAAAGATTACTTTCAGGTTTTTCATGCTCATAAGCAAAGCGAGTTTTATTATAGTCCCGATTATTTGAATATACCCAGAACAGATAAGCTGCTGTATATCCAAATTACAATGGGAACGGGTAGAACTACGGAACAAAAAAAGAGTTTCTACCAAAAGTTAGCGGAACTCTTATCTATTGAATGTAAGGTTAGACCGGAGGATGTATTTGTAACACTGGTAGAGACTGAATTAGAGGATTGGTCCTTTGGCAACGGACTTGCCCAGATGATTGTATGAAGCATAAATTGATCAAATCGAGTGTTCGAGAAACCATCGGTGATTTTGCTCCCGCTTTTGTAGGTTATACAGAGGATGTTCTTTTTGGAGATGTATGGAGAAGAAGTGAGCTATCTCTCAGAGAACGGAGTCTCATCACCGTCTCCGCATTGGTAGCGGGTGAGCATGTAAATCAACTCCCTTATCATCTGAAACTGGCCAAGGAGAACGGGATTTCGGAGGAAGAACTGGTTGAGGTCATTACACAGCTTGCCTTTTATGTAGGATGGCCCCGGGCAGCCTCAGCTATTCAGGTTGCCAAAGAGGTATTTTGTAAAGAGAAAGAGAGTTAAACATGAACCTAAAAAAACCGCTAAGCACAAGGGATTCCGAGTGTTTGGCGGTTTTTTTGGCATGGCATACAAATGGAGAAGCGAAGGACTATCTGATCAGATGCAGGCAAAAGTCCAGATCAGCCTGGAGATGCTCCTTCATCAGCCGTTCTGCTGTATCGCCGTCATGTGCGCGGATAGCCTCACAAATATGCTGGTGCTCATCAATCAGAAAGGGACGATGATAGTAGACGACCGTATGACGGAATAAATAAATAACGGATTGCATCCGATCAAACAAATCAATCATCATCGAATTATTACTGGCCTTCATAATGATCTCATGAAACTCTTTGTTCGCTTGCATCACCTCATCCAGCGAGCCGGAACGCCCGATGTCCACACATTGCTCCAAAGCCAGTAGCTCTGTCTCGGACAAGTAGGCAGCCGCGCTGCGCGTCGCATGTCCTTCAAGCAGCATCCGTAGCTCAAAGGTATTGCGCAGGTCGGTTTCAGATAGCTTGACTACACGTTTATTGACGATAAGCCCTTCCTGCTCCAATTTGCGGATGGATTCACGGATAGGCGTGCGGCTTACACCGAGCTGCGTGGCAAGCTTTTCCTCGACCAACTTGGTTCCTTGAGGGATGGTTCCGTTCAGGATCATATCACGCAGTGTTTCATAAGATTGCTGGTGCGCCGTTCGAGAGTTATTGCTGCTGTACTGCATGTCATTCACCTCTACGTCTACTTTAGCGAAAAGATGGAGGTTAAACAATGTCTTTCCTATGTATTTGATAAAAATTGATACAAATTTTAATTTTTTGTATACAAAAATGAATTTATTGTGTACAATCTCAAATATAAAGACGAATTAATAGCGCTTACATGTGATGAAAAGCGTTTACAAATGGATTTATCTAAAAATCCTGAATAGGAAATCGAATTCGAAAAGCTATGGAGGGAATTTACATGACAAAGAAAATTGGATTTATTGGATTAGGTATTATGGGTCGTCCGATGTCGTTAAATCTTTTGAAAGCGGATTATGAGCTGACCGTATTTGATATTAATCAGGAAACCGTCACTGCTTTGGTTGCGTCAGGCGCACATGCAGCGGCATCCCCGAAGGAAGTTGCAGAGCGCAGTGAAATCATTTTTACGATGTTGCCGAATTCCAATCATGTGAAAGAAGTCATTTTGGGCGAGAACGGGATTTTAAAAGGGGCTAGTATTGGAAGCGTTATCGTAGATATGAGCTCGATTTCTCCAGTCGTCTCCAAAGAGCTGTCGGTGAAAGCCGTTGAGGCTGGTCTGCACATGCTGGATGCCCCTGTCAGTGGTGGCGAACCGAAAGCAATTGATGGGACATTGGCGATTATGGTTGGTGGCAAAGAATCAGTGTTTGAGCATGTCTTGGATGTTCTGCATGTGCTGGGTCAGGATGTCACCTTGGTTGGTGATAACGGCTGCGGCACAACGGCAAAGCTGGCTAACCAGATCATGGTGAACCTGAATATCGCGGCCATGTCCGAAGCGCTTGTATTTGCAGCCAAGGCAGGAATTAATATTGAAAAAATGGTGCAAGCAATTCGTGGTGGATTGGCAGGCAGTGCGGTACTGGATGCTAAAGTTCCTCTGATCTTGCAACGGAATTTTGTAGCTGGGGGTCGGATTGATATTAACCTCAAGGACATCACGAACGTTATGGAAACCGCGCATGACATCGGTGTACCGTTGCCACTTAGTAGCCAACTGCTGGAAATATTCCACGCACTCAAAGTGGATGGTAAAGCGGCGGATGATCACGGCGGAATCGTGCAATATTTTGAAAAACTCGCAGGCGTACAGGTAAAAGCAGAGTAGTAGAGCATGCTAATCAAGAATTTGAATAAGGTGGAGATCACATGAATGTAAATGCAGGATATACTTCGTTGTTAGCTCTTCAAGCAGAATTGCCTCCTGAATGGGACAGCAAAGGATTGCGTCAGGAAATTCGCCGGATTAATGACGCCAGAGGACGGAAAATTATCGTATTAGACGATGATCCGACTGGGGTACAAACCGTTCATGATATTGATGTTTTGACGCAGTGGGATGAAGCATTGCTTCGTGAAGCATTCGACTCACCGGAAACGCTTTTTTATATCCTGACCAATACACGCGGACTTGATGCGCAAACCGCAGAACGGATTAACCGCGAGATTGCTCGCAACGTACAGGCTGTCGCCACCGAAAAGGGCAAATCATTTACCTTTGTCAGCCGTAGTGATTCCATGTTGCGTGGGTATTACCCGCTGGAAACGGACGTACTGGCAGAAGAAGGATCGCGTCAAAGTGGACGGAGCTACGACGGTCATTTGATCATTCCAGCCTTTTTCGAAGCTGGACGAGTAACCGGAGGCAACACCCACTATATGGTGGAGGATGATACGCTAATCCCCGTACATGAGTCGGAGTTTGCCAAGGATAAGGTATTTGGCTATGAAAACGGCGATTTAACCGCTTGGGTGGAAGAAAAGACAGAAGGCCGTATTCATGCCTCGGAATGTCTTGTTATTTCACTGGAACAGATTCGCAAGGGACCAGACGCTGTGCAAGAAGTATTGCTACAAGCGAAGGATAACGTACCAATCATCGTCAACGTGCTTTCGTATGCGGATATGGATGTAGTATCACTGGGGCTGCTGAAAGCAGAGGAGCAAGGGAAAACGTTTATTTTCCGCACAGCTGCTTCTTTTGTGAAATCGTATGCCGGGATATCTGACCAGGAATATTTGCCAAAGGAACGACTGATTGCAAGTGGACAGGAAGGTCACGGTGGTATTGTGGTCGTCGGTTCCTATGTTCAAAAAACAACAAAACAGCTGAAACAGTTACTTACGTACCCTGAAATTGTGGGTCTTGAAATTGATGTGGAACGGGTGTTGGATTCTGAGGGCTACACACAGGAATTAAACCGCGTTATCGCAGAAGCCAATACACAACTGGCTGCGGGCAACAATGTGGTGGTATACAGTAGCCGCAAACTCATTGCGGTAGATAATAAAGCTGATAATTTCAAAATTAGTCAAACGGTATCCGGTGCACTGGTCGAAATCGTACAGTCGCTTGAGACGGTGCCTAAGTTTATCATCGCCAAAGGCGGCATTACTTCCAGTGATGTGGCAACCAAAGGTCTTGCTATCCGAAAAGCACGTGTACTCGGCCAGGTTGCGGCAGGCATCCCTGTGTGGCTGACCGGAAACGAAGCCAAATTCAGCGGCATTCCGTATATTGTGTTCCCTGGTAATGTGGGCGGAGAACGAACATTGCTGGAAACCGTAGAGAAAATTGAAAACGAGCAGGGTTAACCCCTGTTTTTCAACAAACTTAGAGAGCGCTTACTTAATGAGGGGGTTATAACATGTATTCCGTATTCGGACTCAGTCATGATGCAAGTTTGTTATTGTATGCACTTATTTCTATTATTGGACTGATTGTGCTGATCGCTAAAGTCAAAATGAACCCATTTGTCGCGCTCATCGTCGGTGCTGTATTCATGGGTCTAATTGCAGGTATGCCGCTGAAAAGTATTGTGACAGCTTATCAAGAAGGTGTGGCCAGTGTGCTCGGTTTTATCGCCATTGTTCTTGGTCTGGGTACGATGCTGGGTAAGCTGATGGCTGAGTCTGGTGGTGCGGAGCAGATTGCCAAGACCATGGTGCGGGTGTTCGGTGAGAAAAATGTTCACTGGGCCATGATGGTGGTCGCTGTTATTTGTGGTATCCCGGTATTCATTCAGGTAGGTATCGTACTGTTGTTTCCGCTCGTATTCGTAATCGCCAAGCATACCGGAACTTCGCTGATCAAAATCGGAATTTCTCTCGTGGCTGGATTGGCGGTTGTGCATAGTCTTATCCCTCCGCATCCGGCAGCGATGCTGGCAGTAGGTATCTTTAACGCGAATATTGGTAAAACGATCTTCCTTGCGCTTATCGTAGCATTGCCGTCCGCAGCGATTGCGGGTCCGATCTACGGAAGCTGGATTTCCAAACGTATCAAGGTGGAGACTTCGAGTGAATTGATGGAACAATTTACAGAAACGAAAGAAAGAGAATTGCCGGGCTTTGGTATTACACTCTTCACCATTATGCTTCCCGTTATCCTGATGCTGCTGGCGACGATTGTCGATCTGATTTTGCCAGAAGCCAACGTCTTCAGACAGGTCATTGATTTCATCGGCAGTCCGATTATTGCGTTGCTGATTGCTTTGCTGTTCTCGCTTTACTCTTTTGGTTATGCACGCAACTTCGATAGCAAGCAGCTATTGAAGTTTACGAACGATTGCCTGGGTCCGGTTGCTTCTATCATCCTGCTGATCGGTGCAGGCGGTGGTTTCAACAAGATTCTGACTGCCAGCGGTGTAGGAGATGCGATTGCAGGTTTTGCCCAGCATGCACATTTGTCTCCGCTTGTATTGGCCTTTGTGATTGCAGGTCTTATCCGGGCCGCCGTTGGTTCCGCCACGGTAGCCATGACGACGGCGGCAGGTATTGTCGCTCCGATTGCAGTCACGATGCCGGGGGTGAGCCCGGAGCTACTGGTGTTGGCTACCGGAGCAGGCTCGATCATTTTGTCCCACGTGAATGACTCCGGCTTCTGGATTGTTAAAGAATACATGAACCTGTCCGTACCTCAAACGCTGAAAACGTGGACAGTCATGGAAACCATTCTCGGGTTCAGTGCTTTTGGTATCGTGATGATACTCAGTATTTTTATCTGATTTGTTCATAAACGATCTTCCCAGAAGACTTTTCAGCATGATTGTATTGTTATTCTGCTTTGAAAGCGGTATAGTAAGAGTAATTGAATGAAGGGTCAAGTGCCCTTCGGGATTGTTACTGGTTAGCAGGCGATACCCAAATAATGACTAATTGATTTAGTCGTTATTTGGTTTTTTTTGTTATTACAAACTTTGTCATTACATCAATGAGGTGAGCAGATAAATGATCATCCGGCAAATATTTAACAACAATGTCATCCGGGCCGAAAATCAGGTGGGTCATGAATTTGTTGTCATCGGGAATGGTCTGGGCTTTAAAAAGAAAAATGGTCAGAGGGTTGATGAGGAAAAAATAGAAAAAACCTTTGTATTAAAGTCTGATAAAATTCCGCAAAAATTAATTGATCTCATTGGAGAAACATCTGTAGAGTATTTAAAGGTGGCGGATGAAATTGTAGGCAGCGCGAAAAGGGAAATGGGAGATATTTTTAGTGATAATATCTATATTTCTCTGATTGACCATATTCAATTTGCCATCTCTCGATACAGAAAATCCGTGGGACTTAAAAATTCACTGTTATGGCAAATTAAAAAATTTTACAAGAAAGAATTTATGATTGGAATGAATGCATTGGATATCATCCATGCTCAATTTGGCATCCAAATGGATGAGCATGAAGCCAGCTTTATTGCTATGCATTTTGTAAATGCAAGACAAGACGGTCAGGGAATGAAACAAACGGTTGAGATTACCGAGGTCATTGATGACATTTTCAACATTGTAACCGATTACTATCAGATTACACTGGATGAAACTTCATTCAATTATTCCCGGTTTATTACTCATTTGCAGTACTTTGCCCAACGATTGCTGAGCAATGAACAAGAGCAACTGGCTTCAGGTGACAATTTCTTGTATGATCAGGTCAAAGATAAATATGCGAGGGCTTTTCAATGCACCCAATTAATCAATCAATATTTGGAATTAAAGCATGAAAGTGCTATGTCGATTGACGAAAAAGTGTATTTGACAATTCATATACAGCGTGTAACCTCCAGAAACGATATGGCTACTTCTTAGAAAAAAAAGCTTGCAAACGATTTCTAAGTGATTTATAGTAGGCTCACAACTTAAATATAAGGATTGTTACTGGTTAAGCAGGCGATACCTAAATGAATGGCAGTGATCATGTTCTTTGATCATATGGGCCTTTCGTTTAGGTATTTTTTTGTTTTCAGGCAATCTGCCCAAGAGGAGAATGAACATGGACCATAAGAAAATGGGCGAAGACATCGTACGTCTCGTTGGAGGAGAAGAAAATATCAATGGGCTTGTCCATTGTGCTACACGACTCCGATTTGACCTGAAGGATTCACGAAAAGCCGAAAGAGAAGCGCTTGAGAAGCACGAGGGGATCATTACAGTTGTTGAAAGCGGAGGACAATTTCAAGTTGTTATTGGCAGCCATGTTGCCTATGTATATGCGGAGATCATGAAAAACAGGAATTTTGGATCGAATTCCTCTACAGCCAGTGAATCCAGTGGTAAAAAAACATCGGTCATATCCACAATCTTTGAAGTCATTTCCGGCAGTTTCTCCCCGTTGATTCCGGCGATGGCGGGCTCGGGAATGATAAAAGCACTCCTGACGGTTTTGACCTTGCTGGGATGGATGTCTGCAACAAGTGATACTTATATGATCCTGTCTGCTGCAGGGAATGCTGTGTTTTACTTTTTGCCGATTTTGCTTGGGATCACGCTTGGTATAAAGCTGAAGGCGAATCCTTATGTAGCTGGTGTGATCGGTGCGGCTCTCATGGAACCCAACTTTACGGGGCTGATGGACAAAGGCTCTGATGTATCGTTTTTAGGAATACCAGTGGTCATGATGAACTACTCCGCCAGTGTTTTCCCGATTTTCATTTCCATTAGCATATATGCGTTGGTGGATAAGTTTTTGAAGAAGATCATTCTTAAGGATTTACAACTATTTTTAGTTCCGATGTTGGCTTTGATGATTATGGTTCCGCTATCTGCGATGGCTTTCGGACCTTTCGGTACAGGGGTAGGAGATTGGATTTCTTCAGGTGTGACATGGTTAATCGGTGTAAGTGGAATTTTGTCAGGGATTGTTCTTGGCGGTTTTATGACCTTTATGGTCGTCTTCGGACTTCACTGGGGTTTTACACCCATTACGATTCAAAATATCGGTGTTGGCGGTGATCCGATTGAGGCGATGGCAGCAGCAGCTGTATTTGCTCAAATTGGTGTCGCATTTGGTATCTTCCTGAAGGCGAGAAAAGATAAAACACTTAGAACTCTTGCTGGTTCCACGAGTATTACAGGATTGCTGGCTGGTGTGACAGAGCCGATTGTGTATGGACTTGTACTTCGCTTTAAACGTGTCATTCCAATCGTTATTATTGCAGGGGCTATAGGCGGTGCCATCAATGGACATTTTGGGGTGAAAATGACGGCTTATGTTTTTCACAACATTTTTGCGATTCCAGTATATACGCCAACCTTAATTTATGTTATCGCCATTGCATGTTCATTTATAGCTGCAACGATGCTGATCCTTATTTTTGGATATGAAAGCAAGGTGAAGGGGGAGGCCCCAGAAACAGTTGAATCCGTGAAAACAGCAGAACCAGAGTCTGTTGTTACAGCAACCAAGGCCGTTGATATCAAGAAAGAAACAATCTACAGCCCGATCACAGGCAGGACCACACCACTGAGTCAAGTGAATGATTCTGCATTTTCTACAGGGGCTATGGGAAAAGGGTTAGCCATTGAACCGTCTGTCGGCGAGGTTGTAGCGCCAATAGATGGAGTCGTAACCTCGCTGTTCCCCACAGGACATGCCATAGGATTGACTTCCAGTGCAGGTACAGAGATATTAATTCATATCGGAATTAACACCGTTTCGCTGAAAGGGAAGCATTTTAATCCAGTGGTTAAAGAGGGCGACAGCGTGAAACAGGGCGATTTGTTAATCCAATTTGACAGGGAGCAGATTATTGAAGCAGGATACGAAATCGTGACGCCTGTCATTGTCACACTTACGCAACATAAAGTGGACGTATTTGAGACAAATCAGGAGCAGATTCAAAAAAATGAAGTATTGTTAACTTTGGTTGTGTGATACTGGCAAGCATCATCATCACATATATGAATTGCGAACATCAGAAGGATATAACTATAACTGGAGGGACTAGATCATGAAACATAATCAATTGAAGGCATTTCCTGAAAATTTTTTCTGGGGAGCTTCCACTTCCGCTTATCAAGTAGAGGGTGCATGGGACGAAGATGGAAAAGGACCTTCTGTCATTGACATGGCTAATCACGTCGAAGGGGTCACTGATTTTAAGGTAACCAGTGATCATTACCATATGTTCAAAGAAGACGTAGCTCTGATGGCTGAAATGGGCTTTAAAGCATATCGTTTCTCTATTGCTTGGACACGTATTTATCCCCAGGGCGCAGGTGAAGTTAATCAGAAGGGAATCGCGTTTTACAGCTCATTAATTGACGAACTAATTAAATACGGGATTGAACCGATTGTTACTATGTATCATTTTGATCTGCCTTATGCTCTTGAAAAACAAGGCGGGTGGTCGAAGAGGGAGACGATTGATGCCTTCGAACAGTATGCCAAAACATTGTTTGAGAACTTTGGAGACAGGGTGAAATATTGGTTAACCATTAATGAGCAGAACATGCTGATTCTCCATCCCGGTTCTATTGGCACATTAGATACAAGCCTGGAAAATCCACAAAAGGTATTGTATCAACAAAATCATCATATGTTAGTCGCGCAAGCGAAAGCAATGGTATTGTGCCATGAAATGCTACCTGACGCGAAAATTGGACCAGCGCCGAATATCGGGGTTATCTATCCAGCCAGTTCCAAGCCGGAAGATACACTGGCGGCTGATAACTATGCAGCGATTCGTAACTGGCTCTATCTGGATATGGCTGTATTTGGCCGTTACAATCACATTGCGTGGAGCTATTTGGTCGAGAAAGGCTATGAGCCTGTCATTGAAGAAGGGGATATGGACATTTTAGCGAAAGGGAACCCGGACTTTATCGCATTTAATTATTATACCTCTCAAACCGTAGGAGAAAGTTTAGATGACGGAAATGATTTTTCACATACAGGAGATCAGCATGAAATTGTGGGTGAACCCGGAGCATATCGAGGTTCCGTCAACCCCAACCTGCAAACGACGGAGTTTGGTTGGGAGATTGATCCGGTCGGTTTTAGAACCACATTACGCCAAATTTATTCTCGCTACCACTTGCCTTTAATCGTGACAGAGAGCGGCTTGGGCGCTTTTGACAAGCTTGAAGAAGGGGATGTAGTGAATGATCCTTACCGCATTGACTTTTTCAAGAAACATATCGAGCAGATTCAACTGGCTATTACAGACGGTGTAGAAGTATTCGGCTTCTGTCCGTGGTCTGCGATTGATCTTGTTAGTACCCATCAGGGCTCCAGCAAGCGTTACGGGTTTATCTATGTGGATCGTGAGGAGTTTGATCTCAAAGATCTGCGTCGTATTCGTAAACAAAGCTTCTATTGGTATCAAAAGCTGATCTCCACAAACGGTGAAATTCGTTAATTAAAGCAGCCGTGAAAAAGCACCTCCTTGAAATGGAAGATTTCCATTTAGGGAGGTGTTTATATTTTTTAAACCTTAGGGGGAGAGGCTAATTTCATTTAAGCAACAACTATCCCTTCTCCAGAAGTGTGATTATGTATTATATAATAGAAGAAACACAAACGGAAAGGACATCATGCATTGACCTTACAACAATTAAAATATGTCATTGAGGTTGCCAATCGTGGCTCCATGAATGAGGCGGCGAAGCGGTTGTTCATTTCCCAGCCCAGTCTGTCGAACGCGATTCGTGATTTGGAGGAAGAAATTCATATCACCATTTTTGAGCGTACCAATAAGGGGATTTCTTTGTCCAAGGAAGGCGTGGAATTCCTCGGTTATGCACGCCAGGTCGTTGAGCAGGCGGAGTTACTGGAAAGTCGCTATCTGGATGCCAAGCCTTCACCACAGCATTTTGCTGTGTCCACGCAGCATTACGCATTTGCTGTAAATGCATTCGTAAATCTGGTAAATCAATATGGTCAAGAAGAGTATGAATTGGCTTTACGAGAGACCAAAACCCATGAAATCATACAGGATGTCAAAAGCCTGCGCAGTGAGATTGGAATCCTGTATCTGAACGAATTTAACGCCAAGGTCATTAACAAGCTGCTAAAAGATGCGAATCTGCAATTCAATAGCCTGTTTACGGCCAAGCCGCATATTTTTATCAGTGCCAATAATCCGCTATCCCGACAGTCCATCGTGACCATTGATCAGCTTCATCCGTATCCATATTTGTCCTTTGAACAAGGGGAGTACAATTCCTTTCACTTCTCCGAGGAAATTCTCAGTACGTTGTCACATCCCAAAAGCATTCGTGTCCATGACCGGGCGACCCTTTTTAATCTGCTCATTGGCTTGAACGGCTATACTATTTCTACCGGGGTGATCAGTGCGGATCTGAACGGTAACGACATTATTTCCGTCCCTCTGGAATGTGATGAGTCTATTAATGTGGGATGGATTTGCCATAAAAACGCTGCGCTCTCCAAGCTGGCTACCGTCTATGTAGAAGCGTTGCATGAGGCGATAGGGGAATAAAAGGTTGGGTATAGCCTTAGGCTATAACTAGCTATAGTTTATTGGAGTTACCTTATAACTGAAAATGTATGTTATCTTTCTTACAAGAACTTCACTACAGAAGCGAAAAAGGAGATAACCCTAATGAGCAGCATCCTTGATAATGCATCCCAACGTAAAGTGACCCCTTTTAGACATGATATGGTCGGCAGCTTTTTGCGCCCGCAAGCGATTAAAGACGCCAGAATTCAATTTCAAAATAATGAAATCTCTGCGGACGAGCTGAGAAAGATTGAAGATAACGAAATTATCAAGCTAGTGGAAAAGCAAAAATCCGTAGGACTTCAAGCCGTGACAGACGGTGAATTCAGACGCTCCTGGTGGCATCTTGATTTTATGTGGGGTCTGGACGGCGTGGAAAAGGTACAGCTTTCGAACGGCTACCAATTCCAAGGTGTGGAAACAAGAGCGGAAACCGCACGCTTGTCCGGTAAAATCGGACATTCCCGTCATCCTTTCATTGAAGATTTCAAATTCCTGAAGCAAGTAGCAGGTGAGGATGCCATTGCGCGCCAAACGATTCCGGCACCTGCGCAATTCCTGGCCGAGTTGTTGCGCGGAGAGAATAAAGAAACAACCGATACGTATTACAGCAATCTGGATGAACTGGTGACGGATATCGCCAAAGCTTACAAATCCGTGATTCAAGCGTTGTACAATGAGGGTTGCCGCAGCTTACAGCTGGATGATTGCACATGGGGTATGCTCTGTGATAAAAACTATTGGGAAGCTAGACAGCATGCGGGTGAGAATGTGGAAGATACCAAAAAGCTGTTCGCTCGCGTGAATCAGGAAACGGTGAATGATCTCCCAGCCGATTTGGTCGTTACGACCCACGTATGCCGTGGTAACTACCATTCCACCTGGGCATCCTCTGGCGGCTATGAGCCTGTAGCCGAAACTCTGTTCGGCATCGACAACATCGACGGCTACTACCTCGAATTCGATACCGACCGTGCAGGTGATTTCACACCGCTTAAGCATCTGAAAGATCAAAAGCAGGTCGTACTGGGCCTCGTTTCCTCCAAAACAGGTGAACTGGAAGACAAGCAGACGGTCATTAACCGTATTAAGGAAGCGACTCAATTTGTGGACATCAACCATATCTGCCTCAGCCCACAATGTGGCTTCGCTTCGACCGAAGAGGGCAATATTCTGACAGAAGAGCAGCAGTGGAAAAAGCTTGCTTTCATTAAAGAGATTGCGGACGAGATTTGGAAGTAAGGGTAAATAGGGAGTTAATATAGCTTTCCAGTGAACTCAACGAGCTACGACAACAGACTCTGATATTAAAGGATAGAAGAGATAGAGGATTAGCAAGCGAAGATCAAGGAGCGTGTAGATGAGATTATTCAAATTTCAAACAATCGGCAAGCTATACTAGAACAATTTGTTGATAACCTAATTAATGCGTTGGTGGAGAAGATCACGATTCTCTCACCAGTGCATTTTGTTTTTACCTTGAAATGTGGAATGAGCATAGATGAAATATTGGACTAACAAAATCATAGGTGGCGTAATGCTTCTTGAAACCAATCTGGCCAACTTGACATGGGAAACAGTTGTAGAATTAGTCGGCTCTGGACTTACTGGAGCAGCATCAGCGGCTGGAGTGGTTAATGATCGTTCACAAGCTAGATCTAGTCTTAAACAAGCATATAATTATATTCAACGTATGTAATTTTCGAATGAAGAGTAATAAAATTAGCAAAGGTGATATTAAACCTTTGCTAATTTTATTTTAAAGGGGGACATGCAAATATGGTTTTCGTTATTATCTCGATAGTATCTTTCTTACTACTATTTTTTCTGATTTATAGAATTATTAGATATAAGACAAGGAAATATAACCGTGAAAATTTTGGGCTATCATTAATTATGCTTCTTATTCTAGGAGGAAGAATATATACCAATACAGGAGAATCTAATCTAAAACCCTTGCTAATAGGTTATACATTTTTGTTCTCTGTTTTATTATTGATTTTTTTATTTGGCATGATTCGTAAGAAAAATAGTAAGCAATGAACGGAAGACCGTTTTACTGGTCGTCGTTGGACTTTTTATGTAGTGAATTTTTATTATGAAAAATCAAATAAGGGAAAACATCGAGGCCTCCATGCTCTAGTGATCAGATCGGTCAATATGCCGGCCTTATATTGAAGGGATTGTTTTCCTAGTTAGTAAGCCATCCGCTAAGGTTGTCACTGCTCGAACCACGACCAGTTCTTTGCCTTGTCCAATTGTAAGGTGATGAGGTCGCCCAGCGCATAGTATTGCAGACTTTCGATCATGTAGGTGACATACGAGCCAGCACGTTCTCCCGGCTTTTTTACATCCAGCTCATGAAATGTTTTTCGTACACGATAAAATACATCCTGCTCTACCTTATGTTGCTTGCCTTCTAGCATCCCGAAGAAAACCTTGGGCGAGGCTGCGCTTACCTCTGGCACAAGTACGGAGCCAAAGCGAGAGGCGAGACGTTTTAAAAACGCCCAATCCGTCTCCTCATATTGTAAAACAAATGTATCCAGCTTGGCATAATTAGTTACGGTATCAATGGCGTCTCCGTATTGATATTTTCGAACCAGCGCAGTGACCAGATCATCATAGGTACGGTGAATATCCTGATAGGAGCGCCTTTTACGCTTAATATCCATCTGGTACGAATGGGAAGCGGCCTCCAGTTCAAACGTATACACGCCTCGTACACAATGTACGGACATACGCGTAACAATCCCATGGAACAATCTTCTCAGCGATTGTCCCTGATCATTCAACGGACGAATCACAATTTGCTCTTGCTCCATATCCTGTCTGATGCATGCAGCTCCTTGTTCTTCGGAGAGTAACCCACTGATATGTAAATAGGAATGATCGTTAATGGCACGTGTTATTTGAAGTTGTTCGATGTATTGTGGCTGAAAGGGACCATAAAAGCGTAGGCTTTCATATCCGATCCCATCTGATAATACGCTCAAGTGAGTTCATGACTCCTTTCTAGATGCGATGGGTATTTCCAAGTGAAGCACGTCATCTAAAATTCGCTTCTGGTTACACAAACCGCAGATGAGTACAACTATCTGTCAAGATAGATATGTATTACAAGGTTTGTACGCTATAAAGGGACGAGAGGTGATATTTAATAAACAAGCCATCATATGTATTTATTGGTTAAAAGAGAGAGTGAGTTTACAAAATGACCCATTGGTTGGGGTGTTTACTATGTGTATTTTTGGAAGTAGATATAGGGGAGGAAGTATATCCTTACCATAGTCGAAGAACCCACCTGTATTTAAGAAACGGGTGGGTTTATTTGATTTTCATAATTTTGAAAACAAAAAAATCTTTTTTAATTTGTAATTTCCCTTATCACATTCCTCGCCAAACGTACTTTCTCTGGACTCGACTTTTTGAGCATCGTAATAATTTCTATAATATCTTCATCAGACTCCACAATTTTGGGGTCCTCGCTTACATATGAAAACAACTGAACTAAGTTTACGTCTAGTGCTTTTGCAATTTTAGCTACATTTATCAAAGAAACATTCTTTTCTCCACGTTCGATCTGTCCAATGTATGTAAAATGAAATCCACCTTTTTCCCCAAGAGCTTCTTGTGAGAGGCCTTTTTCTTTGCGTAACACTCTTATTCTAGCCCCAACTAGCTTTAGTACTTCTTTGTCCTGCATTTATCTACACCCCTTTATACTAAAAAGTGTAGTCAAGATTTTCTTGGGTAAACATGAGATTAAGAATCGTATATTCAGCATGTATTATATCTATAAGTATTATTTTAGAGTATAATAAGACTATTCTTAAAATTCTCTGGAGGAATAGATATGAAAGAAGCTCCTTCTACCTTTATTCCAAGTCCCACCGAACCATCCAGACCTTCACAACACCTACATAATTCAATAACTGATTTTCACACTCTATCCCAATACCACATGAAACTAGCCCAAATCCTGTACAAGCACAATCAAGTCCAATGCTGCATTATCCTATGTGACTGGGCGTTAACCTCCATGTTAAAAGCTATATATATGAAAGAAAACAACAGCCTTTTCCCTCCCGGATTCCTGTCCATGGCTGACCTGCTGCACTTATTACATACCGAAACCAACCCGGGATTGGATGTTGTTGTATTTATAGGTACCACTCAATTTCTTTCATCCCAGTTAGAAACCCCGCTCCTTCAAAAAATGAAGTACAAGGATGTGAGCAGGTTACTGCGAAGAACGGACGACATTCTCTGCCAGTTGTCATCCCGAGTGATTAGCGATCCATCCGCGACGTATCAGTCCATTTTCTGAATAGCCCTTCCATGGCAAATAAACTTGCCAATTCGCCCTGTCGTAATCCGCTTTTCTTCATACGATAAGAGTAAGCTTTAACGCAAGGAGGGATTCAGACATGGGTGAAGTAGGTTACGGTGGAGCATGGACATCCACAGGAGCGATTTTGGTATTGTTCATTTTGTTGGTGATTATTACTAAGTCTTTTCTGATCTAACAGCAGGTTAGATCGCTTAAATCCACAAATCGGCCTTCTTTCACGACATCGTGAGGGAGGGCTTTTTTATGCAGAATGGGTGTTAGCCCAACATGTTGTCTGGCCCTGCAAGCATTGTTATACTTTACATACAGGGAGATTTTCCCTCAAGTATATGGCAATACGGATAGCGTAAGACGTGGGAAAACAGAAATTGGCTGACCAAAATCAGGAGGATCGGATGATGAATATGGCAAGCAGTCCATTTCAATTTACGACAGACACGGCGACTCTCTGCCTATTTGATACGCAAGCACTTAAACATCGTTTGGACGATGATCCGGATTGGTGGTCCATCGAAGAGGACGAGCTGGGCGAGTTGAATGCGGGAAATGTAGCTTTTTTGAATCTGGGAGCCGACGGGACCTATGAGGTTGTGATGACAGATCATATTGACAAGCCTGCTGTACGACTGTTTTTGAAGGTTCCCTCAGGTAACCTATTTATTGGAGCAGGGGAGGAAGCCACAAGTGGTGGACTGGAGCCTGAATGTGTATGGGGAGGGACGTTCCTTTCTGTGCAACCCGGACTTTATGAATGCTTGGCGAGCAGAGAAGACAATCGTATTTATCTTTCTTTAAAAAAAGGAAGCGAAGGCACCAATAGCTTTACGGGTCTGATTCGATTGTAGGTTGCAGGATCAACCCGTAATGGCCCATACAAGCCACCTGAACAGGTGGAAGCAGGAACAACCGGAACCGGGGGAAAATGGAAAAAGGGATATCCCCACGGCTTACACATCCGTGAAGACAGCCCTTTATCCGTCTATTGATACTTTACAATAATGGCATTGCTGATTTGGCGGCCGGGTGTGGTGAGGTAGGAGCCGTTGTAATACAGCCCGCTGGAAGCACCGCCGTCCAGATTCATGGCCTGATAAGCTCCGGCCTGTTTCATCATTTGGGCGAGCTGCGGTATAGTCGCTCCGCTTGTGGTCAGGAGGATCAGCTTATGATCCCGACTCATTCCGAGTGCGCTGCGGGCGCCGCCGCCTGTTAATATTTTAGGGTCCTTGAAGCCTTCGGCTTTGACATTTAGGGAAACCTGTCCGTTCGTGACCAGACGAGGCCCAGCTTGCAGGGCACCTTCGATGTTACCTTGGCTTAATCTTTGTTCAAAGGCAGAACCTGACACCAGTTCAGCTAAATGGTTAGCATCGTAGGTGAAGACCGTCCGTTGGTCACCGGAGCTTTTTTTCAACATCTTTCCGTGACTGACTAGGTAGCCGTAAGGCGTTTTGTAGGAGCTTTTGGTATAGGCGTCAAAGAATGTACCATTTATGGCTACAACCGCTTGATTACGTTTGGCGAGACTGCTTAAGTCTTCCACTTTACCAATGGTATCGCCTGCCAGAGCCACATCCAGGCTTACCTTGGGATGGAGCATAGAGATGGTGACCACCTTAGCGGAAAAGGTACGAGATCCGACCTTGAAGCTTTTATGAGCCGTCGTAATGGGTGTAGTATTTCCGGGTAGCTTACCGGTAAGTACCGGAAGCGTTACGGACGTTGTACCCTGCTTAATGCGTACAGCTGAGGTTTCCTTTTGCCATGAGACTTGCAGGTTTAGATATTGGCTGATGAACTGCAAGGGTACATAGGTCGAACCATTATCGGTAAAAGGAGCATTTTGCAAACGGACCGTTTGATCGTTCACTTTGGCAGTAGATTTTCCGGCAAATAGGGTAATCCGAGTATTGCCTTGCGCAATTTCTATTTTTTTGTCCGCTGCCGTCATGTTGAGTGTGATCCCTTCATAGCTGTTCAGGAGACGAATCGGGATGAAGGAGTGGTTACTCTGGTCCACATAGACCAGCATAGGTGCTGGGGCAGCAGCGTAGATCGGGGATACAAGTAATAGCAAGGACAGGATAACAAGTGCGGTGATTCTTTTCATGAATAGATCAATCTCCTTATGTAGTCTTGACACTTTACGAGGTGCTTGTAATTATATCGGGTTTTATAAGTTGTAAATGTATGTTATGCGAATTTTGAGTGTTTAGCTGATATAGGAAGCGGGAGGTTGGAGATGAGCAGGTATGAGACAAGACTTGAGGATTACCGTCGCAGAGAGCGCCCGTCTTATCGTGTATTTGAAGGATTACAGGAATTGGTGCGTAGCGTGGGGCAACTGCATAATAACTGGTTATATGTGAATGTGGATCAATGGGATCAGGACCCTGTTTACACACCGATTTATTATTGGGATGAGCATTGGCTAGAGGAATGTGCAGAGGAGGGTACAGCCGTAACCAACGAACAGGACGAGTATATTCCCAAGTGGGTGCCGGATCGTCAGGTTCAAACCTGGTTTGAGTTGGCGACCTTCGAAAGTATTGTAGAAGTCCTTAAGGCTGCTGGACAGCCAGTGACGCTTCAGATGGTGATTATGGCGGTAAAATACTATGACAAACGAGATGCCTATCTGGACTATGAAGAGGTGAAGGCAGTGACAGACCTGTGGTCTGTGCTGACAAAGGTGAGAAACCACCTTACATAATGAACAAAGCCTGTAGAACAAACAGGGCATACATACACTGGATGGGGGAAGCAAATGAGTTGGTTGAATCATGAAATGGCAGCAAAGTGGCGACAGGAAGGAAAAAGGTATGCCGCAGATGTGAATGAATTTATCAGAGTCGGCATGGAAAGTGAATGGCAGCAGGAGCAATCAGAGCCAAAGCAGGACGAACGCCCCAAGATGGCTAAAGATATTTTTCGTATGATTCAGGAGGCAAATCAGGCTGGTGAAATGGAGCAGTTACGTCGAGAAATTCCAGCCGCGTCTTGGCCGCTTACACCAGCGTTCGAGGAGGCTTTGCAAGCCGTTAGGCCGATAGCTTTTGTGAATGGAGCCAATGAAATCATTGTACATGCGGGCAATCCTCGGGAACGTGGGACGATCTATGTGACGGGAAAAGATGGAATCTTGCAAATCCCCGGACTGCATAGAGTAGGCTGTTCGCCGGACGGGACTTATTTTGCGTTGGTGGATGGACAGGGGATTCGTATTGTTCGTCAACCGGACCGAAATCTGCAAGGAGAAGAGACAGCACATTTTCAGTGGAAGGATATACAAGGACGCTTAAAAGCATCCATTCCTGATCTGGAGTGCTTGGGAGATGAGGAGCATCCTGAAGATATATTAGATGAAGTGATCCCGTTTGGCGATGGACAGCGACTTCTGCTGGTTTGCGGTTACGGTGTTTATTTGCTGGGTGTTGATCAGGTGGATTTGATCCATCCCAAGGCGTCTGAACGAAGAAAACTAGAGCTGGAAGACACGATTGTGGATATGGCTCATGGAGCTGTGTCGAGGGATGGACGCTGGATCGCTTACGGCAGCCAGATGAGTGAGCATATGCTTATGGATCTGTCCGATAAGACGGTGCATACATTGGAGCCAAGTTCTAGTTATCCGCATTATGCTATATTTTCCAAAGATGATCTGGACGTCTGGTACAATGCCTGTCATTTCTACAACGGTGCCACCATTCAAGTGTCGATTGCTGAGGTGGAGCAGGGTCTTGCTCAGAATAAGGAAGAATGGTCGATAATGAATGAAGAAATGCGAGTATACGCTGCAACAGCGCTGACACAAGGATCTATTTTGGGTGATGCCTACGGTTATCTCCGTCTGATTGACAGGAAGGGTCGTGAACTTTGGCGCTATTTTGTCGGCAGTACGTTATCCGGGCTGGCAGTTACACCTGATGAAGGTATGTTGGCGGTTGGAACGTATGGAGGTATGCTTCATTTGATTGATTTGCAGAGCGGCACGAAGGACGAATATAGCATTGGCACCGCGCCAATTCACGAGACAGCGCGTTGGGTGATCTGGCGGAACTATGAGCCATTGCGCTGGTAATACTAATATTCCGCAAATGGTGATAAAAGCAAGTTCTGATAAGCTGAACTTAAAAAGTGTAGTAACACATGATTACAATGCTATTTTCAGATAGAGGGCATTTGGCATTAACCCATGATGCAAAATGTGAATAGAGAGGAAAGAGGTGTGAGGACATGGACAAGAAAGCGGATATTCGTACATCCATGAAGGAACTATTTGCTCAAATGGATGAAGCCTTTTTTATGGATGTGGAAGAAAATGTACCGATTGAAATGCGTGATGGGAATGTCGACGAGGAGGGATGGATCAAATGGAAGCCTCTCCCTTCACAGATTACTGAACAGGAAGTTCGGGAGATGGAGGAAAAATACCATTTTGAGCTGCCGCCCCTGCTGAGGAGTTTTATCATGGCCTACCATTATGTATCTTTACAATTCGATAATGAATCCATTCCGGGAGTATACTGGAGCGATTGTACGTTTGTTGAGTTTCCACGTCTGCCTGTAGGTCAGGGCTTAAAGGCATTTTATGATTTGCTCGATCAATGGTCACCTCTGCTGTCAGCAGGCTACATTCCTTTTGCAATAGCAGAGGACGACCAGGGCCCCGTTTGTTTAAATGCAGGCAGCAGACATAAGGACGGCGATTATCCTATTGTTTGGTTCTTTCATGAGGACCTACAGCATTTGAATGAGGATGAGTTGCGGATCAGGAGTAATCTGCTTCCCCATGTACAGGGGTTGTTTCCATCTTCTGTCGAAATGTTTAACGTGATGTTTAAGCACATTAGACACTAGCGATTTCCTAAAATGTAATTTTACTGCTCAGCCAACCGAGATATTGACATAAAAAATGAGGAATGTTATAAAAAAGGTAGGCTAGCACTCGAATGATGGGAGTGCTAACAAAGTTGAATCGTTTGCATAGCTCATATCCGCTGGCCTTACATAGGTTCATATCTGAAAGGAGATATCCGAATGGAGAAAAAACAGTTTCAGGCTGAGTCCAAGCGTCTGCTAGAAATGATGATTAACTCGATTTACACGCAAAAGGAAATTTTCCTAAGAGAGCTGATCTCCAATGCAAGTGATGCGATTGACAAAATTTATTACAAAGCATTGACGGATGATCAACTGGTCTTTGACAAAGAAAATTATTATATCAAAGTAACGGCCGATAAGGATAATAGAACGATAACCCTGCGTGATACCGGGATTGGTATGACCAAAGAAGAACTAGAAAATAACCTGGGTGTTATTGCTAAAAGCGGCTCACTGGCATTCAAAAATGAAAATGAATCCAAGGATGGTCATGATATCATCGGTCAATTCGGCGTCGGCTTCTATTCAGCTTTTATGGTAGCCGATGTGGTTACAGTGACTACCAAGGCTTTGGGAAGTGATACTGCTTATAAATGGGAATCCACAGGTGCAGACGGGTATACCATTGAAGCAGCTGAGAAGGACGAGGTCGGAACCGAGATTGTTCTGAAAATCAAAGCAAACACCGAAGATGAGTCCTACGACGAATATTTGGACGAGTATCGTTTAAAAGCACTGATTAAAAAATACTCCGACTTTATCCGCTATCCGATTAAAATGGATATTACAGGCAAGCGTCTGAAAGAGGGAAGCGACAACGAGTTCGAGGATTACGAAGAAGAACAGCGTATCAACAGCATGGTTCCTATCTGGAGAAAAAACAAAAGCGAGCTGACCGACGAGGATTATCAAAATTTCTATGCGGAAAAACGCTATGGCTACGACAAGCCGCTCCAGCATATCCACGTCAGCGCGGACGGCGCGGTAGTGTACCAAGCTATTCTGTTTATTCCTGAAAATATCCCGTTTGATTTCTACTCCAAGGAATATGAAAAAGGGCTGGAATTGTATGCCAACGGTGTGCTGATTATGGAAAAATCTCCTGACCTGCTGCCGGATTATTTTAGCTTTGTCAAAGGTATGGTTGACTCCGAAAGCCTGTCACTCAACATTTCCAGAGAAATGCTGCAGCATGACCGTCAGCTGAAGCTGATTGCCAAAAATATCGAAAGCAAAATTAAAGGCCAATTGCTGACCTTGCTCAAAAATGACCGGGAGAAATATGATCAATTCTACAAATCATTTGGCAGACAATTGAAATTTGGTGTCTACAACGATTACGGCAGACATAAAGAAACTCTCCAGGATCTGCTCATGTTCTACTCTTCTACAGAGAAAAAGCAGGTTACTTTGGACGAATACGTATCACGTATGCCAGAGGATCAGAAGTATATTTATTATGCTTCCGGCGAGTCCAACGAGCGTATTGAAAAACTGCCGCAAACCGAAATGGTGGCCGATAAAGGCTACGAAATTCTGTACTTCACCGATGATATTGATGAGTTCGCTATTAAAATGCTCTTAAGCTACAAAGAGAAAGAATTCAAATCTGTATCGAGCGGCGATCTGGGCATTGAGCCTGACGAAAACGAGAAAGAAACAGAAGCAGAACAAAACGACAACAAAGAGCTGTTCGAGTACATGAAGGGCTTGCTGGAAGGCAAGGTATCCAGTGTTAAAGCCTCCAAGCGCTTGAAGACACATCCGGTATGTCTGTCCGCAGACGGCGAAGTGACGATTGAGATGGAGAAAATCTTGAACGCTATGCCTAATAACGCCGATGTCAAAGCGAATAAAGTGCTGGAAATCAACATAAACCATGCGGTGTTCAACTCTTTGAAAGAAGCTTTTGCCGAGGATAAGGAGAAAGTAAACCTCTATACGGCATTACTGTATAATCAGGCTTTGCTGATCGAAGGCTTGCCGCTGCAAGATCCGGTTGAATTCACGAACGATATTTGCAAAATCATGGTTTAACAAGCTTTATTACTATATAGAGCCGTTCCCGTACTGGGGGCGGCTTTATTTATCATAAACGCTTCTTAAAGCTCCATAATAGGTCATATAGCGCTTACAGAAAAAGGGATGGGCCACACAATGCCGATCATACTCAATACAAAGGAGGGCGATTACATGAGTCTGGATCGAGCCAGCGAGGAACTCCAAAATTTAAACCGAAGTGAGCTTATACAGTTGGTGGAAAAAATCATCAGAGATGAGGGAACAGAAGAGGAAATCGACAGCATGCTGACCATAGTGATGCAAAATACGCCCCATCCGGGGATCAGTAATTTGATCTACTGGGATGATCGTGATTTGAGTGCGGCAGAGATCGTAGATGAGGCATTACGCTATCAGCCCATAATTTTACCCCCACATGAATCTTCTTCATAGGATGCGGAGGGGTGGTCTTTTGTTTAGAAATAAGATAGTATTAACTCTTTAGGGCTATGAGCATTAGATTCAAAAAAACTTCCGTTAAACGTGTGCTGACTTCCCTGGAGTGTACGGGGTAATGTTTGTTTTCTGCTCACTTTACGAAGTTTTTATTCCTAATTTTGGGATTTGTAAAGTTTTTGTGACATGCTCCTGTGAATTTTGATACAGCAAATTGTCGTTTTTCTTGATTATTTGGTGGGATGTCTTTATAATCATTTTGTTTGCAAGAATGATTAGCGATTAGCGTATGGAATAAGGAGGTTATTTATTTTGGGAAAAGCATTGATTATTGGCGCCGGTGGCGTGGCCAGCGTTGTGGTGCATAAATGTTGCCAAAACCCAGATGTATTTGAAGAAATTTGTATCGCAAGCAGAACTGTTGAGAAATGCGATGCGCTTAAAGAGAAGCTGGGTGGAGGTCGTACGAAGATACAAACGGCTCAGCTTGATGCTGACAACACCGACATGGTCATTGACTTGATTCGAAGCTTTCAACCGGATGTAGTTATCAATGTGGCTCTCCCTTATCAGGATTTGACGATAATGGATGCTTGCCTTGAGACAGGTGTTCATTACGTTGATACGGCGAACTATGAACCGCCGGATACGCCGAAGTTTGAATACAGCTGGCAATGGGCCTACAAAGAAAGATTCGAAAAAGCAGGAATTACAGCTCTGCTGGGCAGCGGTTTTGATCCAGGCGTAACTGGAGTATTTACGGCTTATGCTCAAAAGCACTACTTTGATGAAATTCATACGATTGATATTGTGGATGCGAATGCAGGGGACCACGGATATCCTTTTGCAACTAATTTTAATCCGGAAATCAATATTCGTGAAATTACGGCGAAGGGCCGTTACTTTGAAAACGGAGAATGGATTGAAACTGAGCCACTTTCTGAGAAAAAGGTATACGACCTTCCTGAAATTGGACCGAAAAATATATATCTTTTGTACCATGAAGAACTGGAATCTCTTGCAGTGAATATTAAAGGCGTGAAAAAAATCCGCTTCTGGATGACGTTCTCGGACAATTATCTGAATCATTTGAATGTACTTCAAAACGTAGGCATGACTTCTATCGAGCCTATTGATTACGAAGGACAACAAATCATTCCACTGCAATTCCTGAAAGCTATTTTGCCAGACCCGGCTTCTCTGGGACCAAGAACAAAAGGCAAAACGAACATTGGTTGCATCATCCAAGGTGTGAAAGATGGAAAACCAAAAACGTATTATGTTTACAATGTTTGTGATCATGAGGAATGTTATGCAGAGGTTGGCTCCCAAGCCATTTCTTACACAACTGGTGTTCCTGCCATGATCGGCGCAATGCTTATTATCAAAGGTATCTGGAAAAAACCAGGCGTTTACAACGTTGAGGAATTTGATCCAGATCCATTTATGGAAGCACTAAATAAACACGGATTGCCATGGCAAGAGAACTTTACGCCAACGTTGCTTGATTGAGGTCTGTGATGAATATTGATATTACAGGACTTCCATCACCTTGTTATCTTGTTGACGAAAGACTTCTTGTCAAAAACCTTGAGGTTTTAAATTCCGTCCAAGAGCGGACAGGCTGCAGCATTTTGCTCGCTCTTAAGGGATTTTCGATGTTTTCGACCTTTCCTCTGGTTGGCAAATACTTAAAAGGCGTAACCTCCAGTTCGTTGTTCGAGGCACGACTTGGTCGCGAAAAAATGGACAAGGAGGTTCACGTATACGCACCTGCTTATGTTGACAGTGAATTTGATGAGCTATTGAAGTATGTTGACCATATTGTTTTCAACTCCTTTGATCAACTGAAACGCTACAAAAGCAGAGTGCAAGGCGTAACTTCCAAAAAAATCGACATCGGCATTCGGGTTAATCCGGAATATTCGGAAATCGAAACGCCGCTGTATGATCCTTGCTACAACAACTCCAGAATGGGTGTGACCCTGGCTAACTTTAGACCTGAGGATCTGGATGGCGTGGATGGTATTCATTTTCATACGATGTGTGAACAGAATTCAGATACGCTGGAGCGCACCATTAAAGTCGTGGATGAGAAATTCGGGCCATACATTAAGAATATGAAATGGCTCAATTTCGGCGGCGGTCACCATATTACCAGAGAAGACTATGATCTGGACACGCTGGTACGCTGTATTCAATATTTTCAGGATAAATATGGTGTGCAGGTTTATCTGGAGCCAGGCGAAGCTATTGCTTTGAATACTGGATATCTGGTGGCTACCGTATTGGATACGATGAAAAACGGAATGGATATTGCCATTCTGGATACTTCGGCTGAATGTCATATGCCTGATGTGCTGGCTATGCCATATCGTCCGAATATCATTGATGCAGGCAAGCCTGGTGAGTATGCTTACACCTACAGACTTGGTGGACTTACGTGCTTGGCTGGAGATGTGATTGGAGACTATTCCTTTAAAGAGCCATTGAAGCCGGGAGACAAGCTTGTATTCTGCGACATGGCCCATTACACGATGGTCAAAAACCACATGTTCAACGGAGTCAACCTGCCAGCCATCGCCAGCTACAACGACGAAGAAGGCATTAAGGTAATCCGTCAGTTCTCCTACGAGGACTTTAGCTCACGTTTGTCGTAAGACTTACACAGGGGTAAAAGAACTAAGTGCACCGAATAGAATGACTGAACTACAAAAGCCTCGCCCCTTGAGAAAGGGGTGAGGCTTTTTGGAGTAGTTATGTTTTATTTGCCTTCTGTATGTTTATACTAGTACGACAGTAGGCAGGCATGAAGAAGGTTGATCAGTAGGTTTTTGTTTAATCTACAATTCTAGAAGAAAGTTTATACCAGAATACATGTCCTCCTGGTTGAAGGCCCGGTGACTCAACAACAAGGTAGTATTCCTGATCGCCATCAAGCGCTTTTGTTAAAAAGTATTGACCGTCTTTTGAACGTTTAATTCTTTTTCCATTGCTATCGTAAAGAGTTAGTTGCAACCATCCATCGGAATACTTTTCACCCTCAATTACAAATTCAACTGTACCTGCTTTAAAAGACTTGAATTTAAAAACATCGTAGCCTTCCCAGGTCCCGTTTTTGCTTTCTCCTAAGGTCCCAAGAACAGATTCTCCTATTAGCTGGTAGTTAGCTTCTTCAAAACTGTCATTTGGTTCCTGTTCATTTCCAGTAAGGGTTAAAACAGCATTTAGTTGCTTGTTTGATGCAGGATTTGTTTCTTCGGCTGCAGCGATACCAGCAGTAGTACTCAGCATAAGTGTAAGACCTAATGAAGCTAACAATGTTTTTTTCATGAATAAGTTTCCTCTCTTTTTTAGATTTATATTCATTTACATGAATATATTGGTGATTTAATTATGGGGTTATTATTCTATATCATTCTCTAGATATATGATATACAAAAAAGGATTAGTTATATTGAGGGTATATAATAAAATTGTTGTAAGGTGGTGATTTTCTAAGATGAAGAAGTATAAACGAGCCACAAGTACAAAGAAGGTATGAACGTAAACCGTCGTCAGTTTTCTACTACGGAGATATAGCTGCGTTTGTCATAAGACAATAGGTGCTCAAAGATATAAAAACGTGGTCCTTGTAAAGAGGATCCCGTTTTTTGTTATGCTTCAATTATTTTTTAATCTATTTAATCGTAGAAGTAATTTTATAGCTGAACAATTGACCTTGCTCAGCACTGGGTGTCTCTACTACCAGGTAGTACCATTTGCCAGCTTCAAGATTTTTACCTAAAGCGTATTGGCGATCTTCTGCGTATCTAATGAAATGCCCGTTACTGTCAGCCAAACCAAGTCTCAGCCATGTATTAGGATATATCTCCCCTTGAATATTAAATTGATACCAACCAGACTGAAAAGCTTTAAACTTATAATAATCGCTAGTGTCATAATATCCTGCATACCCTCCATCAATGTGTTTTCCTATTTCCCCATAGATGTCAACTCCCGCCAGTATTTCACTAGCTTCATCAAACCAGTTATTAGGCTCTCTGTCAGTCCCATTTCCAGAAAGTTGGATAGATTCCTTTTGCAATGTGGGTGCTGCTTCTTGAGCAGATGCAACGGCGGTGGATGTACTTAATAGAAGTGCAAGACCTAGTGCGGAAAAAACTACCTTTTTCATTTAATAATCTCTTCCCTTCTTTTATTTTGGGATTTATATGAATATGTATAACCAATCCCATCCAGTATTATATATTATATTCCATAATATTGGAATATAATATAGGATAATAATCAAAAAAATATATTTTTTTGTTACAATTATGTGTTTTTACAAATATATTCACTAAACTTCGACATAGGAATCGACCAACTTACTGTATACCTATAAAATCCCATCCTAATATGCTTTAGTGAAAAGGGGCATTTTATTTTGGGAGTAACAGGTGTTATGTTATACTCCATAATTGGAGGTGAAAAATATAAATATGTTCGACCCGACGGTTTTTGATAATTTAAAAGTAGGTATGGAAAATACGGTTTACGATCTGGATAATTTGGATTCACGTATTGACATTACACAGCGGATCGACAGATTGGAAATGTCCGTGATGTCACGTGAATTTGCTGTCCAATTCAGACTGAGAGAACACCCGAGTGTGACAGCAGAGATTCAACTAAAGGCGGATTTAAACAACTTGGCTGCGGAAATTTTGGAAATCAAAGATCAAGTTCCGGGATGTGTCTTGTTGCTGAGTTTTTACATGGAAATTCGTGAGATTGAGTCACAATGCAGCCGGATTGAAAATATACTGGCCGAAATTTGGAAGCCCGATCTTAGACCGGTACAAACCCTTAGTCAGATTTACGGAGAGAAGACGTCTACATACCAAAACAGGATTGAACTCCGATTTTCCAGACAAATTAATGAAGATCAGATGGAAGACATTCCAGAGCTGTTGGAACACATATTGCTGACGCTTATGGAATTAAACAAGGTCTAAAGGGTTAGGGCCCTAATGTAAATGACATTAGTAGACCAACAAGTTAACGTTAGAGGAGTTGAAAGTATAAATGAATGAACTTGAATTCTCTCAAGTATATGCGATTATGGAGGCTTCTTTTCCTGAAACGGAATGCAGAACATCCGAGTCACAGAGGGCTCTGCTTCATCATCCATGTTATCGTTTACTTACCAAAAAGGACGAACAAGGGCAAATAATTGCTTTTTTGGCGGGATGGGAGTTTACAGATTTTCGGTTTGTAGAGCATATTGCCGTAGATTCGGCTATACGAGGTGGCGGGTTAGGTAAAGAGCTTATGAGCAAGTTTATTTCACAGTCCGGTAAACCGGTAGTACTGGAGGTTGAGCCACCAGTGGATGAATGGACCCGGAGAAGAATTGGTTTTTATGAACGTTTGGGATTTCATCTGAACCATTTTGACTATGTACAGCCTCCTTTAAGAGAAGGACAGGCTGATCTGCGGCTTCAAATAATGAGCTATCCAGGTGCGCTGGCTGAACAGGATTTTGCTCCGTTTAAAGAGATTTTATATACCGAGGTCTATAGGTTAAATAAGAAGACTATATAGTTAAAGATGCTTCATTATCGTTCATGTTTTGTCCATGCCATCACAAATTCTTTCTCGTCAGTTTCGGCATCAACAGATTCCGCTTGAATGGTAAATCCATTTTTGGTATAGAAGTTAAATGCTTTCGTGTTCGACTGGTATACTTTTAATTGAATCTCATCATGTTGCTTCTTGATCCAATCTAGTAGTAACTTGCCATAGCCTTTTCTTTGAGAATCAACACGTATAAACAGAGCCGCCAAGTATCCATTCAACATGGAAACAAAGCCGCCAATGCTATGATCATCTTGTATGATAACGTAGTTTTGAGCGAGGGGAAGGTACCTGTTTTCCATCTCGGTAACTTGTGATGCCCAATACTGCGGAGCAATAAAATGATGGGCTTCTATGGAAGCATCCAGCCAGATGGCTGTCAACTCGTTGAGCTCTTCCACATTTGCGGGTCTAATCGACATCGTATCTCCTCTTTCACAGTGCAGTATGTAATCTTATAGATGATGTTGAAATAAAAAAGACCGTCCGAGGACGGTCTTTCTACCCGTGGCGCTTAATTAAAGCTTTGATCCGTATCCCGCGCCTCCGTCAACTCTGTAAATTAGAGAATAACGGACCGGGTAAGGGATACGCTCAACATGTGATTATTGATGTTGACGCACCTCCTTTCCTGATGGACCCATTTTACCATATATGGATTGTGATATCCAGTGATTTTCTTATATTTGCGGAAATGATTCATAGAAAATACAAAATAAAAATGGCTTGATTTTATGTTCTATGGAAGATATAATCTTAATTACGGTGACTGAAAAACATCGGTGTGAGTACATAATATGCGGTCGTGGCGGAATTGGCAGACGCGCACGGTTCAGGTCCGTGTGGGCTAACCCCCGTGGAGGTTCGAGTCCTCTCGACCGCATCATAGCCTAACATTTACAGGTTCTTGGATTGGCTGGATGCCACCAAGAGCCTGTTTTTATATGGTTAAGATGCGTGTACCATTATAACTATTTTATTTATACTGAAATATATATTTAATATAGTCCTTTGCACTCTGATTAATGTCTTCGTCGCTTGCTTGAAATGAGGCTCCGAAGACAGCGAAATAGGGTAATGTTATCGCGCCAACATGCACTGCGCTTGCTTTAAAAGGTGCTATAACTTCATCTACAGTAAAAGAAATGGAACCAGTAGGTGAGTAATTTTCTTTTTTATCGCCAATGGACATGGCTATCCCTAGCTTCTTTCCTTTTAACTTATCACCTTGTGAACCATAAGCCCATCCATGAGTAAAAACATCATCCATCCATTTTTTTAATAAAGGCGGGTAACTATACCAATATAAAGGGAATTGAAATATGATATTACTATGTGCTTCAAGTAACTTTTGCTCTTTCAAAACATCAATGCTCCAGTTTGGGTACTCTTTATAAATTTCGTGAATTGTAATTTCATTGGTATATTGAAGTAATTCTCGTTTCCATCTGTTATTTACTCTAGAATCTTCGATATGGGGATGAGCTAAAATCACAAGAGTTTTCATCATAAATCACCTTTCTTACGTAACATATTTGCCTTTGTAGATGCTCTATTATTATTCTGTATGCTTCAAAAAAAGTAAATACACACAATAAAGTAAGATAGTTACTTGAAAGTGTGCATTGGACTTAGAGTGAAGATACGCAATTATAAAATTAATTAGATAAACTTTGTTATTTTTAGCGTTGAAGAGGTGGTACTATGAAACAATATAATTTAGGCATAGAAGCAACACTTGAGATCATCGGAGGTAAATGGAAATCATTAATCATTTGTTTATTAATGTCTGGTAGAAAAAGGACAAGTGAATTACAGCGTAGTATTCCGGGCATTTCTCAAAAGGTTCTTATACAGCAACTTCGCGAACTTGAAAAGGATGGTATCATAGGTAGACATGTGTATAATCAAATGCCTCCAAAAGTGGAGTATTATATAACGGAATATGGAATTACAGCAAATGAAATTATTGACTTAATGTGTTCTTGGGGGAGGGCTAATATCAAAATAAGACAACAGCAAGGAGAAGATGTGAAATTGTTAGAAAATGATTCAAAATGAATAGTGGAGTAAAAAAGCGTTGTAGACTATGATGTTTACGGTAGTTTTCTTCGGCTGTCTTCAAGTGTTATGTTATGTGTTGAGCCGCAAGCTGATTTGCTATATAGTTATGACTGGACAACCATTACATCCATATTAAATGAATGCTAAAGTAGGGGGACCCTTGCAATGATTATTAAACCGAAAATTCGTGGTTTCATATGTACGACTGCACATCCTGCAGGATGCGCGGCTCATGTTAACCGTCAGATCAACTACATCAAAGATAGCACATCAATACAAGGAGCTAAAAAGGTACTTGTGATCGGAGCATCTACTGGATATGGGCTGGCTTCTCGTATTGCTGCGAGCTTCGGTCTGGGAGCGGACACCATAGGGGTATCCTATGAACGTCCCGCATCAGAGGGGCGCACGGCTTCAGCAGGCTGGTACAATACGGTAGCCTTTGAAAGAGCGGCCAGAGCAGCTGGCTACATAGCAGAAAGCATTAATGGAGATGCTTTTTCTCATGAAATTAAGCAGGAGACGTTGAAGCTGGTAAAGGAAAAGCTGGGCAAGGTAGACCTGATTGTGTATAGTGTCGCTTCACCGCGACGGACACATCCCGATACGGGTGAGACCTTTAATTCCGTTCTCAAGCCTATCGGACAGTCTTTTTCTAATAAAACAGTGAATACCAATACAGGTGTCGTATCAGAAATTACGCTAGAACCGGCTACGCAGGAGGAAATTGAGAACACCATCACGGTAATGGGTGGCGAAGATTGGTCCTTGTGGCTAAAAGCGTTGGAAGAAGCTGATCTGCTGGCTGAAGGAGTAACCACACTGGCTTACTCGTATATTGGTCCTGAAATTACGGAGGCTATCTATCGTAAAGGAACCATTGGCCAAGCTAAAAATGATTTGGAAGCTACAGCACATACTCTAACAAAGCAACTGGAACGTTATCATGGAAAAGCCTATGTTTCTGTGAATAAAGCTTTGGTTACACAATCCAGTTCGGCTATTCCAGTCGTGCCTTTGTATATTTCTTTGCTGTTTAAGGTCATGAAAGAAAAGGGACTGCACGAGGGATGTATTGAGCAGGCACAACGTCTGTTCGAGACGCTATACAGTGGGTCCACTGTGGAAACGGATGAAGAAGGACGCATCCGTCTGGATAACTGGGAAATGAGAGACGATGTGCAGCAGGCTGTCAAAGCAGCTTGGTCCGAAATCACTACAGAAAATGTATCTGAATTAGGCGATCTTGAACAATACCGTCTGGATTTCCTTCAATTATTTGGATTCGGGTTTGATGAAATTGATTATGAATTAGATGTTAATCCAGAGGTTGATACAACTTTATAAGTGAATATTTGTAAAACAAAAACGGGTACTCTCAAGCGATGCAATTGCTTAAGAGACCCGTTTTTTATGTATATTGGCAAAAAAACAAGTTGCACTCGTTTCACTAACAGCATTTATCGAGAATTAGACGTGGAAAGTGACTTACGGTGCAGCAAGCGAAAAACGGCAATGGTAATGACAATCCCCGCAACGCCAAAGACTGCAACAGAAGTCAGTGCCCGATAAGCTTGCCAGCCGAACAAAAAAGCAATACCACTGCCAAACGTTGTACCTGCCAGTAACCCAAGTGCACAGGCAATATCCGTTCCAAATTTCATAAACATGTTCCTTTCGAATATATAAATTAAAAAGTAACTTGTACTTTTTCTCTGGACTTGGACACACACTTGTGCGTACAATTAAATAGTAATCGTTTTCAAACGGAATCTCTTAATCATTATGGATCATTCTTGTGCAAATTATTCCTTTTTCAGGAGGCTGATGAAATGAATATGAATGAGCAGATCAAGCTGTGGAACGAAGAGGCGCAGGCTAGTAACGCTGATCATCCTCACCGAAAGGTTGAATTGTTTATTGAGGTACGGGATGGAGCACTGGAGTCTGTTGTTCCTTATCTGAACCAACAGGATTATCATCATGTAACTCTGGTAGAAGATGAGCATACTTCGGCGGCGGCTGGAAAAAAAGTAGCTGAGCTGATTCGTGAGGCAGGTTTGACAGTTGATGTAGTCCGCTTACCTCCGAATGCTGTAGGGGATGTGATTGCTGATGAAACCTACATTATGAAAGTGCTGCTGGGTGTGGCGGATAATAGTCAGGCTGTACTTGCTGTAGGCTCCGGCACGATTCATGATCTGGTTCGCTTCGTATGTTATAAAATGAATCGTCCGTTCTTGTCAGTTCCGACGGCTGCTTCGGTGGATGGTTTTACCTCCGCAGGCGCACCACTAATTGTGGACGGCAGCAAGCAGACATTCCAAGCAGTTCCGCCAGAGGCGATCTTTGCTGATTTGTCCGTGCTGGCAAATGCGCCACAGACGATGACTGCGGCCGGTTTTGGCGATATGCTCGGTAAGTTCACCTCACTAGCGGACTGGCATGTTTCCAGAGATTTGGGAAACGAGCCATATTCACCTGTGGCTAATCGCATTACTGAGGAGGCTCTGCGTGACTGTGTAGAGCATGTCGACGAGATTGCGGCAGGCAGCAAGGCTGGTGTCGAGGTATTGATGAATGCGCTGATTGCATCTGGTATTTCGATGCTGATGATAGATCATTCCCGTCCAGCGTCAGGAGGAGAGCACCATATTTCCCACCGAATTGAAATGGATTTTATTGCAGAGGGACGCAAGCAAGTTTTGCATGGTGCCAAAGTAGGCGTAGCATCCGCATTGCTGTCTGACCTGTACAGGGATTTAGCAGCCAGTCAGGATGTAGAGGCTTTTAAGGTGTATCGGGCTTTGCCTACGTCGGAGCAGATGCGTGCATGGCTGGCTCAGGTCGGAGGCCCATCTACCATTGCCGAGCTGGGGGTTACGGAGGAACAGCTTGCGCGTGCATTGCGCACGGCCCATACCTTGCGTGATCGCTATACTGGACTCAAGTATATGAATGAACATCAATTGCTTCGTTCGTAATGTGTAACATCTACACAAATTGTCCTTAGATATTCGGCCAGTTATGTGTGGCAAGGAAGGGATAAGCGAATGGGTTTACACCTCCGGCAGCAATACGACGATATCCTGTTCCTGTAACATTTGTATGTACAAATGAACGGTATGCTATAATCGTGGAATATGAACAGGTACACGATATTGCAAGTACGGAGGAAATTATGGCGCCCAAATATATACAAGTTAAACAAGAAATTTTGTCCTGGATTCATTCATCTAAACTGGAACCACAAAGCCAGCTTCCATCTGAGCATGAAATGTCTGAACAATTTGCCGTTAGTCGGCAAACGGTGCGTCAGGCGCTGGGTGAGCTGGTGCAGGAAGGCTGGCTGTTTCGGATGCAGGGCAAGGGAACCTTTGTCGCGACACGGGACAGCAAGCAGCCCGAAGATCCAAAGACGATTGGAGTCGTTACAACCTATATATCGGATTATATTTTCCCATCCATTGTACAGGGAATTGAATCCAAATTGAGTCGCCAGGGATACAAGATGCTGCTGTCAAGCACAGGTAATGACCCTGAGCAAGAAAGTCAGTGCCTAGAAATGCTGTTAAGTCAACCGCTGAGCGGAATTATTATTGAACCGACCAAAAGTGGAGAGCGTAACCCCAATCTGAACTATTATTTAACCGTGGAAAATCGCCAAATCCCTTATTTGATGATCAATGCGCGTTATGAGGAAATGGATGCGCCATGTCTGCGAGTAGATGATGAAAAGGGTGGTTTTTTGGCGGCCGAGCATCTGATTAAGCTGGGACACCGACGCTTGGCCGGATTTTTCAAAACCGATGATATGCAAGGAATTCTTCGTATGAAAGGATTTGTGGCTGCTCACCGCAAATATGGAGTGACATTACACCCGAACGCAGTAACGACTTACCGGACAGAAGAAAAAAATGAGATTCCGCTACAACGTGCGTCGAGGCTGCTGGCGATGGAGGCGGGAGAGCGTCCTACTGGATGGGTGACCTATAATGATGAGTTGGCTGTTCGACTCCTGGATATTGTACGTTCGGCGGGCCTGAACATTCCCAATGATCTATCGCTGGTTGGGTTTGATGATTCATTTTTGGCGACAGCAACGGAAATCAAGCTAACGACAATTCGACATCCAAAGGAAGAATTGGGGTTACGTGCTGCCGATACCATGCTGTCGATGATTGAAGAGAAGGGGTACCATGAAGAAGATCGTCAGTTAATTCTACCGCCTGAGCTCATCGTTCGTGAATCTACGGGGCCTGTTCAGGTAATGCCTGGAGAAAACTAGGCAGGGAGATCAGTCTTAAGATGTAAGGACAAGTTAGTAAGTGTACAGCTTCAACGCTTAATATTTGATGGGCATGTTTTTCGCCATACCGAACAGTCTGTTTTCTGGATTGCAGAAATAGACTGTTTTTGCTATGTTTTTTCTGAAAATGAGTACATAAATCTATCGAGAAAATACATAAAAAAGACTAGCTAAGTTGTACGTACAAGCATATAATGAAAGCGGAACCAAGGATAAAGGGTCGTTAAGACCTTCCTGTAATTTTCCATTTGAAGTTAGTTTCAGTCACCTCCTCCATTGCAGATTTCAGAAATGATAGTAAAAGGTGTGTTTTATACATATTAGAACAATTGAAAAAGGAAGTATGGGAGGCCAATTTGGCTCTTCCAAGGAGTGGCCTATGAAGAACTGAAAGCGGAGCAACTGGTTGTACTGATTCTACAAGGCGATATTGTCGAGGTTGACCTTCGGCCTTCGTCAGATACGCCTACACATCATCTGGCACTATACCGTTCTTTCGTTCGGAATCCAGAATTCACCTTAGTGGATCTGGCGCTGCTGGGTAAGCATTTTCTGCGCAAGCATGGGGCGAACGCTTATGATGGTCAACGATAAAGGAGGAGGCACACAAATGAGCAAGTATACAATTGGTGTCGATTATGGAACGGAGTCTGGCCGTGCGGTCATTGTTGACCTGTCTGACGGAGCTGAAATTGCTACACATGTAACACTTTACCGTCATGGAGTTATTGATGAAGTATTGCCTGGTAGCGGACGCAAGTTGGATATGGATTGGGCGCTGGAACATCCGGCTGATTATATTGAAGTCCTGACTACTTCCGTACCTGCTGTTATGAAGGAGACAGGGATTTCTCCAGACGATATCATCGGGATCGGAATCGATTTCACAGCATGTACGATGCTGCCGATTGACGCGCAGGGACAACCGTTGTGCTTTGACGAGAACCTGAAAGATGACCCGCATAGTTGGGTGAAACTGTGGAAGCACCATGCAGCACAGGAGGAAGCGGACCGTTTAAATGACATTGCCTCGCAGCGCGGAGAGGCGTTTCAGCCCCGCTATGGAGGGAAAATTTCTTCCGAATGGATGATCGCAAAAATTTGGCAAATTCTGAACGAGGCACCGGACATTTATAATCAAACAGACCGCTTTGTAGAAGCGACCGACTGGGTAATTTCCCAGCTCAGCGGGGAACTGAAACGTAATCAGTGTACAGCTGGCTACAAGTCTATTTACCATCATCGCGATGGTTATCCGGATCGTGAATTTTTCAAAGCGCTCGATCCGCGTCTAGAAAATTTGACGGATACGAAGCTGCGCGGTGAGATTTATGAATTGGGTGCCCGTGCGGGTGGATTAACAGAGGATATGGCTGCAAAACTCGGACTGAACCCGGGAACGGCAGTAGCGGTAGGCAATGTGGATGCACATGCGGCTGTTCCGGCAGTAGGCGTCGTCACACCAGGCAAGCTGGTGATGGCGATGGGAACTTCCATTTGCCATATGCTCCTCGGTGAGGAAGAAAAAGAAGTAGAAGGTATGTGTGGCGTTGTAGAGAACGGAATTATTCCGGGCTATTACGGGTATGAGGCTGGACAATCGGCGGTAGGAGACATTTTCGCATGGTTTGTGGAACATGCTGTTCCGGGCGAATTGAAGGAGCAGGCAGCTGCGGAAGGTGTGAACGTCCATGTATGGCTGGAGCGTAAAGCGGCTGAATATAAACCGGGCGAAACCGGATTGCTGGCACTCGACTGGTGGAACGGTAACCGTTCTTTGTTGGTTGACACCAACCTGACGGGGCTGATTGTCGGATATACGTTGCTGACGAAGCCAGAGGAAGTGTATCGTACATTGCTGGAAGCAACTGCGTTCGGAACACGTAAAATTATCGATGCATTCCATCATAACGGCGTGCCAGTAGACGTATTGTATGCGTGCGGTGGATTGCCGCAGAAAAATCGTCTTTTGATGCAAATTTATGCTGACGTAACCGGACGGGAAATTAAGGTCGCTGCTTCTACCCAAACTCCTGCGTTGGGTGCAGCCATGTTCGCAGCAGTGGCTGCGGGAGCTGAAGCTGGAGGGTACGACGATATCGTCGTAGCAGCGCGTCATATGGCGCGTGTACGGGACGAGAGCTTCAAGCCGATCCCTGAGAACGCGGCCGTGTATGATAAGCTGTACGAGGAATACAGCCGTCTTCACGACTACTTTGGACGTGGAGGCAATCCGATGATGAAAAAGCTAAAGTCCATCAAGGAAGAAGCCAAACGTTCAACTGAAACGGCAAGCATTCATTCTTAAAAAGCTGACAAAATATAAGCAAGAAGTATTTAAAGGTCTGTTATCTAAAAAGCACAGTGCGCCGAGGAATCGGCAGACTGTGCTTTTTTGCATTTTTATATTCTGTGAATTACATGATGTGAAAGTCTCAGCGGATGAAAGATGGTAATGCATTCCTTTCAAAGACTTTCATGAAAATTACAACCATTTCTCTTTTACGGACATTTTTACTTTTTCAGCATGGCATCAGCAAACAAAATGGATTTTGGAATACGGAAAAACTGTTCCGCCTGATCCTGGAAGGTTTGCGAAGGAACGGTACCCTGATGCAACCATTTCCGAAATGTACCGGGGTGAACACCAATCCAATGACTCACATCGGTCACCGAAATATCATGTACCATGCATAGACCCGCCAAGATCCGATTTTTAACCGGAGAACGAGTCACAGTCCGTTTCATAAAACGGGACGGCGCTGGTTGACAGATGAGTGGTGAACGCCGGACAACCTCTTCATTAAATAGAATATGGTGCGGATAACCAAGTGTATTACACGTCTTTTCCAGATTAGTGTTGCCGGGAATGCGACCTTCATATACCCACGCACTGACACTACGGGAGGAAATGGAAAGCTCCTCGGCAAGTTGGGACAGTTTAATGTCATTAGCCATCAAAACGGCAAGCAAAACGCGATTGCGCACTTGACAGCGTGTTGGTTTACGAAAACGTTTGACACGCACACCTTTTCCCAAATATTTGCGATTGATCAGAGACCACGCCTGAATGGAATGTTTATCTTGTTGTTTAGGCATATACCCTCCGATTTTTTTTAACCACATACTACTATACCCGAAGGGGGGTTTGCAAGTGACTCCTCTCCTGATTTTCTTTTAATCCCATGGGCTTAACCGGTTTATGGAAAATAAGGTCCATTTGGCCTATAAAAATGGAAGTTTAAGGTGTCGATATATTAAAATGTGACATTATTAATGGAAATGGAGGTAATATGTTCTTTTCTTACGATTGTAAGGATTATAGTGACTAATAAAAATGTCATTACAATTAATCCTGCAGTACCTTCACTAGGTAAATATGGTTTAAGTGATAGGAACTATACTGCAAGAGCAACGAATTATGTAGTTAAGGACGAAATTTTGAACAAGACTTTGGGTGAAGTAGGCACTGGAAAAACGGTTTACTTACCTACGCAGTATGAAATTAAGTGGTGGCACTCTAAAGCATATAAGACTTGGCAAATGATCAGAAACCATAAAATGGGCTCAGTAATAGAGGCTTTGCAGGAGAAGAGGTATAAATGAAAGTGAAGAAAACATTGTTAATTCTAAGCATTCCGTTGTTGTTGGCATTTGCAATCATAGCGTTCATTGCTTTACCTTGGCTTCTAATATTCATAGGGATTCAATTAGAACCCAATCCCTCACATCCTGAAATCGCATATGGGAAATTTCCATTTCGTTTGGAATATGAAATTAACGGGCAACGAAAGGTTATTCAAGATACTTTAATATGCGAATATGATGGCATTGGTTCAAATGAAGCTCGCGGCAAATATCGTAAGTGGAAGGAAAGTTTATCCAGTGGAGGTAGATTTCTATCTTTAATAAAAGTAAATGGTAGAATAGAAATATCCTATCATCCAGGGATTGCAGAGTACTATATGGGTGATTTGGATAGTACTGACGAGTATAAGCAAACTGCTGCTGACTCTATATTTATTGAACAAGAAGGCTTTATCATTAAAAAAGATGGAAGAGTTTTTGAAAATGATGGAAGGACTATTAACACTCAATTTTCCAATTCAAATGAATTACTTGATAAGTACCATATTAAACTGATAAGCTGGGACTCTACCCCACCAATCAAGGATAATTTTCCTGAAACCAAATAATAAAGAAGATGAAAAATTCCTTTTTTCGAGAAGAGGCTTTATTAAACCACAAACGAGACTAATTCTCGCTTGTTCAGCAGTAACCAGTTTTCAACGCGTGTATATTATGTCATTATCAAAGCTGCAAAGGACGACTATACGAGTAACTTAAAACTAAATTATAAAGCACTTGAAATTCCTTATGGTGATTTCAGGTGCTTTTTTACGCCCCCGTATAATTCTATAAGTCTAGTAACATAACTAAGACATTTGGCGAGATATAACTTCTTCACTGGAGAAGGTATCCAATCCATTTCATTACTCGGGTGAGCTATGGGACAGTACCACAGAACTTCAATATTTGCGAGCCATGTACTAAAATCACTAAATTTATTATTTTTTTTGAAACATTACTGGTAAAATCTATTCGATTAATCCGGTGATACTAATACAAGACTCAGATCAACTCTCGTAAAGACTAATGGATATTGTTTTACTATATGGTTTTATATTGTAATTTTTATTCTTTTTATAAATAGTTTTTGGATAAGTTGGTGGCATAGTAGTTGCTTTATATTGTTAATAAAAGAATTGAATTGCACAGTTTGATTTTATTCAGGGAGAAAGAGTGGATATGAATATCGTATTGACTTAATCAATCCTTTTCAGAGGAACAGTCGAGAACAATTGCATTTGAAAAATGTGTCAACCGGTGGAGGTAGCGATGGCTGGGATTGGAGATTTTAAAACCGACAAAAGTACCGAATCAATATGAGTTGTCTAACATTGGATGAAAATAACAACGGTAGGTAGGGTATGGATGCTAGAGTTTTTTTAATGATGTAGAGGCTGGAAATGCACAAGTATTGAAGTGGAATTTTGAATTATTTAACCACATAGGGAGTCTTTATAAACCTAAATTTGGAAGTAGTGACCAAAATGCGGTTACAATTATTTCATGAGGATTACAACAACCAATCCATAAAGAGTATGAGTATGCCATTATGAGTAAATTTATTTGTGCAGTCTGTAGTTATAATGAGTTGAACTATCCTCAATGGGATAAACATGGTTTTCCAACTCACGAAATATGTAATTGTTGTGGATTTGAGTCTGGATTTGATGATGATGCAAAGGACATTCCAGAGTCAATCGAAGAATATAGGATTAGGTGGCTAAGTGAGGGGGCTAACTGGTTTAGCTCATCAAAGACCAAACCTTTGAATTGGAACTTGGCGATACAGCTAAAAAGAATCAATGTGGATATTTCTAAATAGTATAATTTGACTTAGAACCCACTGTAGTTTACGGCCTTGAGAGGAGTAAATCCCCTCAAGGTCTTTCTTTTACCGCCACCCGGTGCCAAATGAATGGGGCGGCTAAGTCCAAACGAACTTAACCCTCTTTGCTCCCGTATAATATTCCCCTAGTATGCCTGTACACAATACCAGATAGTTTCGTGTTGTGGTCTTTGTTATTAAAACTTCTTGACTGATAATAAATCTATGATCCTGATCAATATGTTCCAATGCATTTTTAATTCATTGACCCGAAGACAGGTAGAACCACATTGGATTACTATTATTTCGAATGAATAGGATGATGAATTTGAAAATAAATTTTAAACAGCCTTATGGTGTGATTAAGCATAATATGTCAACAGAGAACATTGCTGACTTGATAAGCTTATTTATTGAAAAGGATTCAATTATATTATTTTCCTTTTACGAAAGGAATATGGATTTATTTGATGTAAATACACAGGAATTCATCTTAGAGAGGTGTGTTTTTGTGAATTCTGAGTGGGTATTGCCATGGGGGGAATCTATACCTCATTGGGATGAACCGAATCAGACACCGCCGAAAATAATGTGGTTTTCGGCGATGAAACAAGAAGAAATTATTAAAGCAATTGAAATTGATAATTTATTTAGATGTATTGTCATTAAGAAGGGTTCAGATTTTAAACAACATTTCAATGTTTTATTCCATCAGGAATATTATTCGTCTATTGATGAGGAAGACTACGAATATTATTTAGGATTTACAAATAAGGATTTGTTTCTTGCTAATTATCTGGATGAAGTTAAAAAGAGGTTCGAGGTATCATTAATAGAATAGGCAAACGGAAAGATCTTGGGGGCGGCAATCCTCAAGGTCTTTCTTTTATATCAACACCTAGTATCAAGTAAATGGGTTAAATAATACTCCTTTTTGACATTCCATTTTCTATTAGAAACCCAGAATCTTCAGATACCACTGTATCTTGCTCCAAGTACCTTACCTTCATTTTCTTCTGGTAGGTTCTAGTTCCATCAAAAGAATCTACTAATCGCTTGTACTCTTATTAACTCCGGCCAATTTATTCACAAATTTGTAACCTTCTCTGGCAGGGGGGTTGCGAGATTGTTTTCAAATTGTTTTACTATATTTACCTACTATAGTCTGTTAATCTATTAATATATATAGGGGGAACGAAAAGACGTCAGGTTCAGTCGGTTCATACGCGTTTATGTTCTATATGTTGAGTGAATGTCTATATTGCCATGTCTATATCGTCATGTCTGTATAACTTCATAGACAAGCTAGAGATAGCTCCCGCACATTATAAAATACAGCACAGGATGGTGTAATGAATGAAGCTTTTAAATGCAAAATGGATGGCTGTATGCTTGATGGCAATCTGTTGTTTGGGTTTGCTAGGTATACATACGAATACGGCGAGTGCACAAGCGAAGGCTCCTTTGCTGGGGGTCAATGATGTGTTGCTAGATTCGAATACCATTCAGCCCGTAATGAAAAATGATAAGTTGTATGTTCCTATCGTTACATTAGGGCAAAAGATGGGGATTTCTACTTCGGCCAACGGAAATACATTGGTACTGACTGGACATAATCGCAGCTTTACGCTGAATTTGAACCAGGGGGATGTGTTCGAGCGTGGAGGACGCACGATGGTGCCAATTCGCACTCTGACCGATGCATTCGGCTTCACTATTACGGTTCCTACAAGTAATCTGTATCGAATTCAGAATGCAAACGCTAGTTTGTCTGATGCTCAGTTCTTGAATACATTCGCGGCGGAAATTAAACAGTACGCAGCTGTCAAGCCAGGCAAAACTAGCAATACAGGCAGCACAGAAAATGCCAAGCCTTCCAGTCGTACGATTTATTTGAGCTTCGATGATGGTCCTACGGCGCATACGTCGCAGCTGCTAGATATTTTGGATAAATATAATGCAAAGGCTACTTTCTTCATGCTGGGACCTGAAATTCGTCAACATAGCGCAGTGATGAAAAGAATGGTAGAGGCGGGTCACGGTTTGGGCTTGCATGGGATGACGCATCAGGTGAAGAAAATCTATGCATCCCCGGCAGCAGCATTGGCAGAGATGAATCAGGATAACGACATTTTATTTAAGGCCACAGGGAAACGCACTTCTTTGATTCGTACACCTTATGGCAGCAAACCGTATTTGAAGAAAGCATATCGTGATCAACTGACGGGTGCAGGTTATCATATTTGGGACTGGAACATAGATTCCAATGACTGGCGTTATACTAAAAATCCACAGCATTTTGTACAGACGGTCCTGAGTGATATTAAGAGACTGAAAAAGCAAGGCAGAACACCAGTCGTTCTTATGCATGATAAGCCATCTACGATCAAGGTGCTTCCACAAATCATGGCGGCCTTGCAGAAAGAAGGATATTCGTTCGAGCCGTTGAATGATAACCTGACTCCGCTTAATTTTTGGAATGATCATCGTTAATTGAATAGCATGAAAGAAAAGGCACCTTTTCAACCATTTGTATAGTGGTTTGGAAGGTGTCTTTTTGTTGTATTTGCTCGAAAATGTGAAGTTTGCAGCATGGTTTATATGAATCTATGAATTCATGTCTATGCACAGGTCATATGACTTTACGGGTTATCACGTCGCTGCATATATTACAGTAACCGCCCCGAGAGGAGGAAGGTATGAATATTAATCCGAGTATGTTTAGTATGATTTGTGCTACCGCAGGAGCCTTTATTACGTTTGCCTTTGGCGGCTGGAATCAGCTAATGGTGCTATTCACGGTTGCAATGGCTGTTGATTATGTGACTGGAGTCGCCGCAGCAATTAAGACTGGGCAAGGTTTAAGCAGTAAAGCCGGCTTTTGGGGGCTGGCTAGAAAGGCTTTAATGCTAATGGTAATTTCTTTGGCGCATCACGTGGATCTCCTGATGGGTACCGAAATCATGAAAGGGGCGACAACGTATTTTTATTTATCCAATGAATTGATCTCTATTACGGAAAACTGTTCACGAATGGGTCTGCCGCTCCCACCGAAGCTCAAGAATTTTTTTGCCCTATTAAAGGACAAGGAGTCTGATGGTAAAAATGGCGGAAAAGATCGCTAGAATTACAAAGTTTCTTTCCGTATGTGGGGCGTTATGATAAAATTTTCAAGAGAACATTTTAAGATAAGGAGCCTATACGCATGATTAAACATATTGTTTTGTTCAAATTGAAAGACCGCTCCCCCGAAAGCATTGAGCACACGGCATCCATTTTGCGCAGCATGAACGGCAAAATCAAAGAGCTGCTGTCACTCGAAGTAGGTACGGATGTGATTCGTTCGGAACGTTCTTATGATATTTCCCTTACTGCTGTTGTCGAAACACTGGAGGATTTGCAAACGTATCAGGTACACCCTGTGCACCAGGAAATTATTGTACACATGAATGAAGTAAAGGATGTATCTATCGCAGTTGATTATGAAATCTAAAGCGATTACTGGAGGTGCAGGACCTTGTATTATGTCAACCGGGAACAAATTGAGCTTCGACTAGGGGCTGTTCCCGACATTGTCGCCGGACTTCGCCAGACTTCTGCTGCCTGGAACGGCGATCTGTTGCAGGGGCTAGTGCAGGAGCGCTGCCTTCATCTGGCAATTGAGACGGTAACGGACGTAGGAAGCTATATCATCGACGGATTTATTATGCGTGACGCTAGTAGCTATGAGGATATTATCGGTATCATTCATGAGGAAGGTGTACTGGATGATACCGTATTTCATTCGCTAGTAGAGCTGGTAGGCTTACGTAAACCCCTAGTACAGGAGTACTTCCATTGGGACCGGACAAGCCTTCACCCGCTTACACCAAAGCTGCCTGGGTTGCTGGAGCTTTTTGCATCTAACGTGCATGATTATTTAAATAAGGAATTGGGTCCCCAGCCCGAGGGAGTGTAAAGGCAAAAGTGACGGATAAGTATATCGTACCCGAAATGCCCACTAGGCGCATGATCATGACATTATTGAAAACCCAGGGACCTGTGGGCGTCGGAAGCTTGGCAGCTCAATTGGGCATTACCGAAATGGGAGTGCGCAGGCATCTCAAATTGATGGAGCAGGATGGTCTGATCGTGGCTACGATCGTGAGACAGGCGATGGGACGTCCGACGTTTTTATACAGCCTGAGCGAGCAGGGAAGCGAGCAGTTTCCTCGTAATTATGATCATCTGTTACTGGAACTGTTAGAGGAGCTGGACGAAGAGCAGGGAATGGAAGCTGTTTACTCGCTGTTTGATGGTAGAAAACGTAAAATGATGAAGCGCTACGCCCCTCACATGGAGGGGGAGACTACACTGGCTTCACGTGTGGAAAAGCTTTCGGGCATCCAAAATGCTTCCGGATATATGGCAGAGTGGCGAGAGGAAGAGGACGGTAGCTACTCTATTGTGGAATACAACTGTCCTATCTCACAAATTGCAGGACGTTACCGCAAGGCTTGTGAATGCGAGCAGCAAATGTTTGAGGAGCTGCTTGATGCCGAGGTTGTTCGTGAGGATTGTTTGGCGGATGGGGGACGTTGTTGCCTGTATCGTATCCGCTCTAAAAAAAAGTAAAACTTTTCAGGCTTGTTTCCTGTATCATGACAAGCTCTCCATGCTTATAATGCACTAACAGATGGGCATTCGCCCGGGCACAAGGGAGAGATGATGATGAAGGAGAACTGCAAAAGTTTTATCCGAGGCGCGTTGGCAGGCAGCATTGTTGGTTCGGTTGCTGCTTTGTTATTTGCCCCTAAGTCTGGTCGTGAGCTGCGTCAGAATATTACAGATCAGGCGCGCAACGTAAGTGATAAGGGACAGGAGCTAGCGGGGAAAATTTCAGACACCTCAATTGAGTATACTGACAAAATTAAGGAGACAGCCTCAGCCGTCATTCATGAAATCGGGCAATGGCGTAAAAAGGGTGAAATTATTCCTGAGGTTAGTATTTCATCAGCGACTGTTCAAGAAGATACGGAAAAAGATGCTCTGTAACGGTCTGTAAAACGTAGGTGAAACACTGAATACGGTTTGAATTCGTGGCTTCTCCCGTTGGGGTGGAGCCTTTTTATTGATCACTTCCTCGTTTTAGGGTAATCTTTTGGGGTACCTTTTACATTAATACAACATAAGGTATGTAGCAACGGATAGCTTTCCGAGATGAAACAACTCATATTTGAACAAAAAAGGAAGCGGTGTGTACGTGCAGCAAGCGATTGCAATATTGGATTCCGGTGTAGGAGGTTTGACGGTTGTAAAAGAAGTCATGCGTCAGCTTCCACGGGAAAAAATCATTTATTTTGGAGACACTGCGCGCACTCCGTATGGCCCCCGACCATCGGAAGAGGTTAAAAAATTTACAGAGCAAATGGTTGATTTTCTGATTCAATTTGATCCGAAAGTCATTATTATTGCTTGTAACACGGCTACTGCCGCGGCATTGGACTATATAAGCCAAAAGGTATCCATTCCGGTGATCGGAGTCATTCACCCTGGGGCTCGTGCTGCGATTAGCGCGACGGCTACCGGGCATGTCGGGGTGATTGGGACTGTCGGTACGATTCGAAGCGGAGCGTATACAGCTGCGCTCAAGCAATTGTCTCCTTATGTAGACGTGGTGAGCCATGCTTGTCCTGCGCTTGTTCCATTGGTGGAACAAGGGTTATTCCGCTCCAAGACGACATCGCAGGTTGTGGAGGAGACATTGAGACCTATTCAAACGTATCCGATTGATTGTCTGATTCTTGGTTGTACGCATTATCCTTTTTTGAAGGAAACGATTCAAGAAGTCATGGGGCCTGCAGTAAAGCTCATTAGCTCGGCAGATGAAACGGCGCGTGAGACGAGTACCATTTTGTATAACAAAGGCAAGTTGGAAGCTGGGGACGAAACGCCGGTGCATCAGCTTTTTTGTTCCGGCGATCCTGAATTGTTCCAGCGCATTGCCGCACAGTGGCTCGGGGAGCAAATTCGCCAAACGCCTGTCGTCTGGCAAGTCACCAATTTGGATTAATGAGACAGCCGACTTTTTTGTCATTGGACAAAAGAAGTCGGTTGTTTTGCTTTTCGCTACATCAAGACACGCCGCGTCTGCATAACATGCAGTAAGGCAGATGGAAGGGGCGTAGTAAGATGAGGGAATATATCGTTCAAAAAGGAGATACATTGCACCGGGTCGCCTCGGATTTTAAACTATCGGCGGATACTTTGATCGTAGATAATCCGTGGGCCGCCACGCAACCCTATCTGATTAGTGGTCAAGTGTTATATATTCGTCCGTCTACGGATCGTAAATACGTTATTCAGCCTGGTGAGTATGCAAGACAGATTGCCAAGCAGTTTGGTGTGGAGCTTGATGAGTTACGGCTAGACAATCCAGGACTTGCGGAGCATGATTTTACGGAAGGAAAAACTATTGTTATTCCTGAAGACCATCAGGATCAGATTGTACGATTACGTGGAGAATATGGATATGAAGATTTAAAGGAAGACCTAGCGGCCTTGGCCCTCAGATATCCGTTTATTGAAGTTGGCAGCATTGGCACCAGTGTCATGGGGAAGGATATTCCTTATGTACGTATTGGGCAGGGAACGCGTAAAATTCATGCCAATGCTTCTGTTCATGCTAATGAATGGCTGACGACGCCTTGTTTGCTGCGTTTTATAGAGCAATATGCACAAGGGATCGATGGGACTGAAGAACATATAGGGACCTCTCAATGGGTGTATGGAGGTTCTCCGCAGGATTTGCTGGAGCATACATCCCTATGGGTGGTTCCGATGGTCAACCCGGATGGGGTAGAGCTGGTGCAACAAGGTGTACTCCCAACTCATCCGTTGTATCATGATCTCAAAAAGTGGAATGAAGGACGTGCTGATTATCGCGGTTGGAAGGCCAATATTCGTGGTGTCGACCTCAACGATCAATTTCCGGCATATTGGGAAGAAGAGGTACGCAGACGCGGTAAAATAGGTCCGTCTCGACGAGACTATGCAGGACCTGCACCTTTGTCTGAACCAGAGTCCAAGGCGCTTGCCGATCTGACGGAGCGCGAACAGTTCGACATGGTGTTATCCATACACAGTCAGGGACAGGAGATCTATTGGAATTATCGGGATCTAGAGCCTAAGGAGAGCCGAGATTGGGCCTTACGGCTAGCTGCCGCAACAGGGTACCGGGCGGTAAAGCTGGGTGGGAGCGATGCAGGGTACAAGGATTGGTTTATACAGCGATTTGGTAAACCAGGGTTTACCGTTGAAGTCGGTCTAGGTGTAAATCCGCTGCCCATGCGTGATTACGATGATATTGCAGCAGAAGTGGGCATGTTAATGGCAACAGTGCTGTCATGGTGAAAAATTCGGCCTACTGAAACGTATCGAATCATTTGCACGTATTAGGAGGAACACGTTTTTTATAAGTGTTCCTCTTTACATGTCCCTTCAATGGGGTATATATACTTAGGAGCATTGGAAATGGAGTGAACAACTATGAAGTGGAAAAGATTACTATCTCTCCGTCAATGGTCACATGTATTTCGTCGTATGCCCCGATTTATTACTTCATCAAGGATTCCGCTGGGAGAAAAGTTACTCTTTGCGGTGCCTGTATTGCTCTATTGGGTATTACCTGATGTCATGCCATTTATGCCCATCGACGATATTGGTGTGACGCTATTGCTTATGAATTGGTTTGTCACCCGTGCCGAACGAAAATATCCAGATGTGCTTGAAAAGCAGCATGTACGTGTTCGGTAGATAAGCTTATGAATTTCGTGATTGCGATTTTTCTCGATTTTCTTTACAATAGGAATATTGCCTTTTGCTATGCTGAATATAATTGTGATCTATTGGCTCATGATGATGTTTCAGACGCAGCTATGCTGCCATAGTACCTCTTTCCCTCTGGGATAGAGGCTAATTATTTGAGTTGTTGATTTTACCCGCTAGGTTGTGTGGTGTGGATATGTATCCAATGAACCACATTTCATTTAATGAATATGAAGGAGATGAAGTTTGATGAACTGCAAAATTACTCGTAACGCAGCTAAAGTATTGAAACTTGAACTGGATAAGGAAGAGAATCAAGGGAAGAGCCTGCGCGTTGTTATTACTCATGCTCATGGAGATCATGCTCATTACGGGCTGGATTTGGACACGCCTAAAGAAACAGATACTGTCGTATCTACAGATAAAGGCATTGACGTAATTTTGGAAAACGGCCAGCCGCTGCTGGATGGTGTAAAAATTGATTACTTGTACTTCCCCGAAGAAGGATTTGTCATTACTAACCCTTCCCAAGGTAATCACGGCGACCACTAAGCCGGAGCTCGGAGGGATGACAGATGGCCAATGATATTCGCGTATGTGATGAATGCAATCATATCCGCTTGAAAACGATCTTGCCCAAGTTGCAAAAGATGGCACCAGATGCCGAGATCAAAATCGGCTGCAAATCGTATTGCGGTCCTTGTGGGAAACGAGCGTTTGTATATGTGAACGGACGTTATGTGAGTGCGGCCACAGAGGATGAAGTATTGGAGAAGGCTGCGCGCTTTATCAAATAGTTCCAGTACGCAGCATTCGCAATTTTTGAATAGTTCTCCTTCTTCTGATCCATGCTAATGGATGTAGACCACTGCCCAGAAGGAGGAGTGACTCATGGCCCAATATGATTCTAATCTTGACAATCACAGTGTTGAAGCTCAAACACAAAACTCGGTGGACAGGCTACACAATGCCGTCTCTCAGGCATTGTCACATCCGGCTGAGCAACTGATTGAACAGGCGGAGCAATCTCGCACTCATGCGGAACATGCCATACAGCAGGCAAAGGATAGCCTTGGTGACGACTCAGTAGAAGTTGCAGAGGACATGCTTGGTGAAGAGGTACAACGGCTTGAACAAGCTAAAAAAACGTTGCGTTCCTAGCGCAGTCGAGTGACAATCCATATAAAAAAGCACGATCCATAGCACTTACAAGCTGATGGATCGTGCTTTTTTGTTATATACAGGGTGGGTATGCGATCGGCATCCTTAAAGCGTTCGGGGAGGATGCTATGTTAGCAACCTCCCACAGAAAGTCTATTAGATACAGAAGGAGTTACTTCTTTGTTTGTGGTTCCCATTCGCGAATAAGATCGTATGTGATAACCTGATCAGATATGTTCAACCGATTGAGAGCTTCGGTATAGCCCGGTCCGCAGGCGTTTACATCTGTAGGCTGGCCTGTATTCAGGTTGTAACAGGTCCCTTTGGAAAATGTACCGTCTTCAGATGGAATGTAGTACACTCGTCCATCGGTGAAAGCACCAGTACGCAGCACAACCATACGAGGCTTCCCGCTAAACAGATCGTTTCCCATAAAATGATATGGTTTTGTAGAAATCCCAAGTAGGTGCATTACGGAAGGCGTCAGATCCAACTGACCTGCCGGTTCCGTATACGTGCCCGCCTGACTTCCGTCAGGAAGATGCACAAGCAATGGCACCTGATTCATGATTTTCTGCATGTCCAGATCCGTAAGTGGCTTGCCTAAAAACTTCTCATACAGTGCTTTGTCTTTAATAGAATTGTCATGATCCCCATAAAACATCAGAATCGTATCATCCCACAGTCCGTCTTTCTTCATCTGATCTACCAATTCGCCCAGTGCTTCATCTACATAATGGACAGATTTCAGATAGTCTCCGAACATGGTACCTTCAAACTCGCCAACGTCCAAATCTACCGCGTCAGGTGACAGGTTGTACGGATGATGGCTGGAGATACCGACCATATAGGCGTAGAACGGCTGCTTAACTTCGGTGGTGAGATCATTGAGCGTTTGACGGAAAAAGGATTTATCTCCTAGGGACCAGCCCAGTGGCTCATCTATTTTAAAATCTTTTTTACTGTAGAACTTGTCATAGTTCATTGCCTTATACATGGTGTAACGGTTCCAGAAGCTGCTGTCGTACACGTGAAACGCATTGGGACTATACCCAGTATCCTTCAAAATGGAAGGTAACGTATCGAATTTATGGTCCGCATAACGGATAAATACCGAGCCAGTAGGGAGCGGATGCAGCGAAGCATGTGTAGAGAAGTCCGCGTCCGAAGTACGACCCTGCGCAGTCTGGTGAAAATAATTGTTGAAATACATGCTTTCCTTCGTCAGTTTGTCAAAGTTAGGCGTAATCGCTTGACCGTTGACCTGTTTGCCGATAAAAAAGTTCATGAACGCTTCAGCTTGTATGACCATCACGTTTTTGCCCTTATACTTGCCAGATAGATCATTTTTAACCTGAAGCAACTTTTGGTGCTGATTAAACCATTCCTTATCCTTATCGGATTCTGCTTGAGCCAATGTAGGCTGGGGACCAAGGTGATCCTGACCATAGCGGTAGATGTCATATCCATGAAATCCGATCAATCCGGTTACGTTGTACAAGGCCATCGACCACCAGTTGCCGACAAATATGCCAGTTGCCCATGTGGAGGTATAATATTTGATCGGCCCAAATGTCAATACATAGCCAATCAGGAAGGCCAATGCCCCTTTGGAGAAGCGAAGCAGGAACCTCCTTGTGAACGAGCTTCGGGATGCTTCTAAATAAGTATCATTCGTTGTAAGTCGACGTCGTAACGAAGCCACAAATATGACATACGGAATGAACAGAATCCAGTCTGCAAAAAAGAAAATATCCCACCAGTACATAAGGGATGCGATACTCCCGCCCAGAGAATCAACTTGTCCGGCTTGAAGTAAGACGGGAATCGTAATGAAATCCTGGAAATACCGATAATAAACCATGTCGGAATAAATGAGCGCGGTGAGCAAAATATCGAGCACCACAAGAGCAATCAAACGTCCGCGACGTGGTAGCCATAAGGTCCAGAAGCTCACAAGTAAAAGAGAACCAATAGCGATGACATAATCCAGCGGATTCATGTCAATATTTTGGGCATGCAAGTTATAGTGAATCAGTACGAGCTTGCCGATCATAAGTACAAAAAACAGACCTAATCCAAAATATCGAGACAGCAGCACTCTGCTGAACGTGTTACCAGTGCGACTTGCACTGGACGTGCGAATAACCAACACTTTACCCCCTCCGGCAGAAATGTTCGGCTAGTATAAACTACATATTAACGTAATGTTAAAACCGAAATGCCTTTAATTATTATAGCGCTCATCTCGCGCATTTCAATGATTAAGTAAAGAAAATACAGCACAAATTAGGCCAGAAGAACGAACAGAGGGTTCGTTTCCTGGCCTAAACTTCATCATATTTAAGGCTGCAACGGCGAAGTATCTTTGCGGCGCGGAGGCAGAGGGCCTAGATACTGATAGTATTGGCATTCAATACGGCCGTTAAACAGCTTCCGGCGCTTGTCTGCTTTACGGCCCCAATAATGCTCAAATTGCTTGGTGGAGCTGATGGCAAAGAAGGACCAAGTCTTCATTTCGGCTGCCGTGCGTGAGAGTGAACGGATCAGCTTTTCCACCTCGGATTGCTCGCTCAGCCTCTCGCCATAAGGTGGGTTTGTAATCATCACACCATATTGTCCTTCGAGTCTGACTTTAGTTACAGGCATTACCTTAAGAGGGATGTCTTTAGCAAAGCCTGCTGCTTTTACAGCTGCCTCAGCAACTTGTATGGCATTTGGGTCGATATCGCTACCTGCAATCTCAAAAGGAATGTCATCGCGGGTCAAATCCATCGCTTCGTCGCGAGCCTGATCCCATAATTCTCTGCCAATGACAGGCCAGTCTTCCGAGTTAAAGGTACGTCTCAGGCCTGGTGCAATGTTCCAGGCTTGCATGGCAGCTTCGACCAATAAAGTACCGGAACCGCAGCATGGGTCATAGAATGGTCGGTCAGGGCTCCAGCGACTAAGCTGAATAAGAGCAGAAGCCATCGTTTCTTTGAGAGGCGCCTCTGTAACGAGCTTACGATAGCCGCGTTTGTGCAGTCCTGGACCGGTCGTATCAAGTGTCAGCAATGCACGATCATTCAATAGAATGACCTCAATGACGTAACGAGGGCCATCTTCAGTAAACCAATCTGTGTGGTAGGTTTCCTTGAGCTTCTCTACAATCGCCTTCTTGACGATTCCCTGACTGGCTGGTACGCTACTAAGCTGTGATTTGTGCGAACGTCCCTCTACGGGAAATTCACCATCTACAGGAATCCAATCCTGCCAAGGCAATGCTTTGGTACCCTCGAACAGCTCGTCGAAGGTAGTTGCAGCAAATTCACCCATTTTTATAAGCACGCGGTCTGATGTGCGAAGCCACAGGTTACACCGGCATATATCCATATAATCTCCGGTAAAAACGACGCGGCCATTTTCAACGGTCAGATCTTCGTATCCGAGTTCTCTGAGTTCCCGGGCCACGACGGCTTCAAGTCCCATTGGCGCAGTTGCAATTAGTTGCAGTTGAGTCATTAAACGTATTCACTCCGTCCCCATAATCATGTAAGCTTGGTTCAATCCCTATAGTATAGGTCATTGTACTCGAAGAGACAAATCATTAAGGTGAAAAATTTACGAAGGACACCACGTCCAACCTGAGCTATGATTAAGCAAGAAGGAGAGATGAACCGTGAAAATTACACCAAATATGACGCCTGAACAATATGTAGACCAGCTGGTACGAGAAGATGAAGCACTGTGCAGTATTAGGGAGGCTATCGTTAAAGAAGGTATGCCGGAAGTATCCGTTGCTCATCCTTACGGAAAACTGTTGACCTTTCTAATTGAAGTATCTGGCGCACAGCATGTATTGGAAATCGGCGCATTAGGCGGCTACAGTGGATTATGTCTGGCCCGTGGGCTGGGAGAAAAGGGCCGCATTGTGTCACTGGAGCTGAAAGAAGCGTACGCAGCGCTGGCACATCGACATATGGAAAACAACGGCTACGGTGACCGTGTCGAATACCGTATCGGACCCGCAGCGGATAGTTTGAAGGAACTTCAGGAAGAGGGAAGAACATTCGATTTTTTCTTTATTGATGCAGATAAGGAAAATTACCCAGTGTATCTGGAATATGCGATTGCTCTGGCGAATCCGGGTGCCATTATTGCGGGAGACAACTGTTTCCTTCGCGGACGGACGCTGAATACGGATAAGAACGGCCCTGCCGTCCAGGCCGTGAGACGTTTTAATGAAACGATAGCAACAGATCCACGGCTGGTCAGCACGCTTTTGCCAGCGTACGATGGATTGGCGCTAGCTCGAGTTAAATAGCGTTCATTCCCCATGTATAGCCACATATAAAGAAAGAACCACCTTGTCCACGGCAGCGTGAACAAGGTGGTTCTTGTCTGTTAAGGCAGGCTTGTCTTACCCGAAGGTTATCTTACCTGAAATCAGGCGTAGCCTTACGATCAAAAAGCTTCATGCGTACCCAGAATATGTTGACGATTAACAGGACACCTGACATGATAAACAGTCCTTCGATGCCAATAAACCCGGATAGCACCCCGCCAATGACAGCACCCAGCATATTTCCGAGCGCTAGCGAACTGGTATTGAAGCCGAAAGAACGGCTTTCCATTCCTTCCGGTGTATACGTGCGAATCAACGCATTTACGCTTGGTAGCAGACCGCCCATAAATACACCCATGAAAAAACGGATAATGACAAGTTGCCATACTTCATTGACAAAAGCCTGCGGAATGAGCATAACCGCCGTTCCGAGCAGTGCAATGGTCAAGATCTTGTGCGCCCCTATCTTGTCACTCAATCTTCCAAGGAGCGGTGCAGCAACCATATTGGATACGCCTGTAATAGCCGTAACGAATCCGGCAATCAGCGCAATTCCTTCTGCCGACCCGTACAGTTTTTGCACATATAACGGCAGCAGAGATACCGTACTGATCATGGCAAACTGGAGCAGAAACGTTACGGTGAACAAAGCCGGAAGCTGGGGCGTATGGCTTAGCTCCTTTAATCCGGCAAGAACCGAAATTTGCGGTATGCGTGCAGCTTCCGTTTTGCTGAAATTTTCTTTAACCAGAAACATTGCGATGAGCGAGGCTATAAGAATTAGAGCGCCTGTAATATAAAAGATCGGTCTGAATCCGACCCAATCAGCCAAAAATCCGCCTAGCAGAGGGCCGAGAATCGTGCCAGCCATCTGACCGGATTGCATAATCCCCATAGCGAATCCGGTTCGCTCTTTGGGAGTGGTACCCGACACTAGGGAAATCGATGCCGGATTGAAACCCGAAATCGTACCGTTCAGCAGGCGAAGCGCTAGCAGTTGCCACGGGTGGGTGACCAAACCCATACATCCGATGACCAAAGCCATACCAAAGCCAGAGCGAAGCAGCATGACTTTACGTCCATATCGGTCAGCCAGCTTGCCCCACAAAGGCTGGAACATAAATGAGGTCAAAAAGTTAGCGGCAAAAATAACTCCGGCCCATAGACCAATATCGTGCTCTCCCTTCACATGAAGGTCCTGAGCCAGATACAGGGCGAGGAACGGAGTAATCATCGTAATACCCGCATTGACCAGAAACTGACCGAACCAAAGCACAATGAGATTGATTTTCCACGTCTCCCACGTTTTCAATGTGCTTTCACTTCCTTTCTGCCCATTCTCATCCTGTTGTAAATCCTACTTATCCAAGCATAACTTCTCCGGAGCTTTAAAAAAGCCATTTCTCTAGTATAGCACACTTCATTGAAACTTTATCCAAATGTCATGGGTTTGTCATGGTTTGTTCGAGAGCTGCGGTTGTTACGACTCTTGAAAAAGGGCATAATAAAATATAGTATTTATGATTCGAACTGGAGGCTGAAGTCATGACCTACAATGATACTTTTATCCGCGCTTGCCGCAAGCAAGCTGTGGATCATATTCCCGTATGGTACATGCGGCAGGCCGGAAGGTATGACCCTGAGTATCGCAAGATTAAAGAAAAATACACGTTGCTTGAAATATGCCGCCAGCCCGAGTTGGCCGCAGAAGTGACTTTGATGCCCGTGCGCAAGCTTGGGGTGGACGCTGCAATTTTATATTCTGATATTATGAATCCGGTAGCCTCGCTAGGGGTTGATTTTGATATTGTCAAAAATATTGGCCCGGTTATTGATAATCCGATCCGGTCAGCCGCAGACGTAGATAAGTTGCGTCCAATTGATGTGGAACGCGATTTGGGTCATATTTTGGAAACGATTCGTATTTTGGACCGTGAACTAAACGTGCCATTGATTACGTTCGCTGGAGCGCCTTTTACCATTGCAAGCTATTTAATAGAAGGAAGGCCTTCGAAAGGATATATTCGCACCAAAGCGATGATGTATGGAGAGCCTGAGCTGTGGCATCGCCTGATGGATAAGCTAGGAGACATGGTTATTACATACGTGCGAGCCCATATCGCTAATGGCGGTAAGGCTTTTCAATTGTTTGATAGCTGGGTAGGTGCGCTCTCGCCTTATGATTTTCAAACTTTTGTGCTGCCGACTATCACACGTATTTTCCATGAACTATCTGATCTGGATGTACCTAAAATTTATTTTCCGGGCGTAAGCTCTGGTGAATTGCTCCCACACTTGAATGGGTTAAAAGCCGATGTGATTGGACTGGACTGGCGGGTAAGTATACCTGAAGGACGTCGTCGCTTGGGGAACGGTTTTGGTGTACAGGGAAACCTGGATCCTTATGTGCTTACTGCGCCAATCGATGTTATCAAGCAGTATGCGAAAACCATTGTAGATGAAGGCATTTTGGAGCCGGGTTACATTTTCAATCTCGGTCATGGTTTATTTCCTGAGGCCTCGCTAGATAAGCTAAGAGAGCTTACTAATTATGTACATGAGTATTCCCGCTCGGTTTTGTCAAAAAATGAATACATTAGAAATGTTAAGAGGTGATCTGTTAATGAAAACAAAAGTGGGTGTACTGGTCATGTCCTACGGGACGCCGGAGAGTCTGGATCAGGTGGAAGCCTATTATACACATATTCGTCGCGGCAATGCTCCCTCGCCGGAGCAGTTAAAAGAATTAAAGGATCGTTATGAAACTATTGTAGGCGGTGTGTTTCCGCTGCGGCAGAACACGGATCGGCAGGTTCAAAACTTGCAGGAAACCTTAAATCGGGAAAATCGCAACCCGGACATTGAATTTGTCTGTTATCAGGGACTCAAACATGCCAAACCGTTTATTGAAGACGGTGTGGAAGCTATGGTGCATGATGGCATTCGTACAGCGGTGGGTGTCGTGCTGGCTCCTCACTATTCCGTTATGAGTGTAGGCACTTATATTAAGCGCGCACAGGCTAAGGCACAGGAACTGGATCTAGCCATATCATTTGTGGAGAGCTATTATCTTCATCCAAAGCTGATTAAGACGCTGACTGAGCGTGTAAACGCCAAACTGGCGCTTTTTGAAGAAGCTGGAGCCAAGCGGGATGAGGTTCGTGTTCTGTTTAGTGCGCACAGCTTGCCTGAACGGATTTTGGCTATGGGTGATCCTTATGTTGAGCAATTAATGGCTACATCGCAGGCTGTTGCGGACAAGGCGGGAATTACCAACTGGCAGTTTACGTGGCAAAGCGCCGGTCGTACAGCAGAGCCATGGCTGGGGCCAGACATTTTGGATACCATGCACAGTCTTAAAGAGGAGCAAGTGGAGTATGTGCTGGCTGCGCCAGTTGGCTTTGTTTCTGATCACTTAGAGGTGTTATACGATCTGGATATTGAAGCACAGGCGTTAGCGAAGGAATTGGATATGCGTTTTCAGCGTATTGATTCACTCAACAGTGATCCACTGTATATGGAGACGCTTAGTGATGTCATCATAGACCAATGGAAAAAGGGATGAGGACATAATGGAGCAAAAGTTACGTAATATTGTAATTGTAGGCGGAGGCTTGACCGGGCTTAGCACTGCTTTTTATACACGAAAAATGTACAAAGAAGCTGGCTATACACCTCGAATTACGTTGGTGGAGAAAGCTTCCGTGCTGGGCGGGAAAATTGAAACGCTGCATAAAGATGGTTTTGTAATTGAAAAGGGGCCAGATTCCTTTCTGGCCCGTAAAACGGCCATGATAGACCTGGCAAAAGAGCTGGAGTTGGATCATGAACTGGTGAGCACAAATCCTGAGGCTAAAAAGACATACATTTTGCATGAAGGACAGCTTCATCCGATGCCTCCTGGGCTGGTGCTGGGGATTCCAACAGAGCTGAAACCCTTTTTGCGCAGCGGCTTGATCTCTCTAGGCGGGAAAATGCGGGCTATGATGGATTTTGTCATTCCGCCTCGCCGTGTACCGGGAGATGAGGCGTTGGGTGATTTTATTGAACGCCGACTGGGCAAAGAAGTGCTGGAAAATGTAACTGAGCCACTGCTGGCGGGGATTTATGCTGCCAACATGAAGACGCTAAGTTTGCAGGCGACCTTCCCACAATTTGCTGAGGTAGAGCAACAATACGGAAGCCTCATTCACGGGATGATGACAGGCCGAAAACCAGCTGAAACACATACAGGTACGAAAAAAAGCGCCTTTTTGACCTTCCGTCAAGGCTTGCAAAGTTTGGTGCATGCGTTGCTGAATGATTTGTATGACTGTGATTTACGCACCGGAATTGCTGTTACAGAATTCACAAAGACCACGGAAAGTGGAGACAGCCCATATCGCGTTATGCTGGATAATGGAGAGACGCTGGAGGCGGATGATATTTTTGTAACGACTCCCAACTTTGCTGCTGCGCCGCTATTGCGAGATCATGTCAATGTGGCTGCACTGGAAGCCGTTAATTATGTCTCCGTAGCAAACGTGGTCATGGCCTTCGATAAAAAAGATATTGAGAATGTCTTTGACGGTTCTGGTTTTCTGGTCCCTCGCAAAGAAGGACGCAGCGTGACCGCTTGCACATGGACGTCTGCCAAGTGGCTACATACTAGCCCGGATGATAAGGTGCTGTTGCGCTGTTATGTAGGGCGAGCAGGAGCTGAAGACACTGTAGAGTTACCTAATGATGAGCTGATTGCACTGGTACGTAAGGATTTGAAAGAGATGATGGGGGTTACAGCAACTCCGTTGTTCACGGAAATTACACGTCTTCGCAATTCCATGCCGCAATATCCGGTAGGGCATCCGCAGGCTATAGCTGATTTGCGGGAAGAGTTACAAACTGCCATGCCAGGAGTGTATGTGTTGGGTGCTGGCTATGATGCGATTGGTTTACCGGATTGTATCCGTCAGGCTAAGGAATGGGCCTCCCATTCCGTACAAACGACACAGCAGGAAGCGGTCAAGGTACAGGTGTAAATGTTCAATGATGAACCCTTCGCGATGCAGGCGAGGGGTTCTATTTATATTGAAATTTGATATATAATGGAGAAGGTGTAAAATTCGCTAGCTAATAATGAAGTTATGCATATGCAATAGCATAGAAGGAGTGAAGAATGTACCCTCCCAGATCACAGAGAAATGAAGGTCGCAAGAAAGCGAGAAAACCAAAAATAGGCAAGGCTTGGATTATTACGAATCTGGTCCTGCTGCTTATGATCGTAGGTCTTTTCGGTTATTATTACATATTTGAACACGACAACAGTGGCTCTCTTGCGGAAAATGCCGGGTATTCGCAAACGGAGAAGAAAATCCAATCGGAATCTGCTAGTGAAGAGCGGTCTACTCCCTCGGTCAGTGAAAATGTTACAGCCTTGTCAAATAAACAGCTGGACGAAGGCCCCCATGCAGATAAACAATTTGCTGACGATGAAACGAAGCAATCTGCTGCTTCAGACACAAGCCATCGTCCCGCGACAACGTCTGACACAAATGCTCCCCAAGGCAGCTCTTCAGGAGCAAAATTATCCTCGGGGAAAGACGGGCAGGCAGGGAACGATACGTCTAAGGATGTATACGACGGTAATCCATCCGCCGATAAGGGAGGAACGGAGGATGTGAAAAAATCCAAAACAGACGGTGCAGATTCTCCGACAGTCACGCTTCACTTTGTAGGGGATGTGCAATTTTCCGGTAAAGTTGAGCAGCGATTGGAACAGAATGGGTTTGATTTTCCTTATCAATATCTCGGAAACTTGTTTCATAAAGACGATCTGACGATTGCCAATCTGGAAACGCCCGTGACAACGAATGGTGTGGGTGCGTTAAATAAAACGTATGTGTATAAATCTTCGCCCAAGGCGTTAACTGCGTTGGCTGCGGCAGGGATAGATGCTGTCAATTTGGCCAATAATCACATTTTGGATCAGGGCACAGACGGATTATTGGATACACTGAAATATCTGGATGAAAAAGGTATTTCCCATGCTGGAGCCGGACGTAATGCAAAAGAAGCGTATGCGCCGCATTATTTTGAACGTAAAGGGATCAAAATTGCGTTATTAGGGACTACACGTGTCATGCCTGAAGCCAACTGGAATGCAGGCGCCAAACTGCCCGGTGTAGCAGGAGCCTATGATTCGTCCGCTATCGTAAAGTCCATCCGTGAGGCACGAATGCAGGCCGATCTGGTGATTGTCATTGCCCATTGGGGGAAGGAGCGCGCTACTGCACTTGAGCCCCATCAGACCGAGTTATCGCATGCTTTTATTGATGCTGGAGCTGATCTTGTCATTGGCGGTCATCCACATGTGCTTCAAGGGATGGAGCAATATAAAGGTAAATGGATCGCATACAGCACAGGCAATTTCATTTTTTCTAAATCAACGGTGCCAGCCACTTGGGATACAGCGATATTTCAGGCAACCTGCACCCGAAAAGGGGCTTGCGAAATGAAGCTGACCCCTTATCGGGCGGAGCTGGGTCAACCGATCCCATTGAAGGATACGGAGGCCAGCAAAATTTTGCAGAGAGTGGCGGCACTGTCACCGGGAAATGTCTCGATAGGGACGGATGGTACAGTAAGCACTCAATAGAAGTTCGAAAAGAAATTTTTTATATGGAAATTGACGGAATGATCGTATGAGGGACTCCTTTGTGGATGGAGGTCATAACAAGATGAATCATTTGTGCGTGGCTCACCGCGGTTTTTCGGGTATTGCTCCCGAGAACACGATGGCAGCCTTTAAGCTTGCGTTGGAGCAGCCGTTTGTACACTGGGTTGAGCTGGATGTACAGCTGTCAAAGGACGGTGTTCCGGTGGTAATTCATGATTTTACGCTGGAGCGAACGACGAATGGTACAGGGAAAGTAAAGGATTCAGACTGGAAAGCATTGCAACAACTTGATGCTGGTAGCTGGAAAAGTGCAGAATACCGTGAAGAAATGATCCCTTCCCTCGCACAGGTACTGGATTTATGTCGTGGCCGCGCATCACTCAATATTGAGCTTAAAACAGCGGGAGATATGTATCCGGGACTGGAGAAAGCCGTACTCCGTGAAATTGTGATGAGGGGGATGGAGGGAGAGGTGGTATTAACCTCTTTTGAGCGTGCCGCATTACGCCGGGCTAAGGAGCTGTCTCCTGAGATCCGTACCGGATTGATTATCGACGCGCGTCCAGATGATTTGGCAAAGCAACTGGAGCAGCTACAATGCACTTTTTTATCCATGGGCTATCCGCGTTTGGATCGAAACCTGATGAAAGATCTCACTGGCCGCGGTATTACTGTCATGGCGTGGACGGTGGATGACCGCCGTATAATGCGGAAATTGTCCTCATTACATCCTGAATTGATGATTTGCACTAATTGGCCGGATCGCTGGGAACAGGTTTTTTTGCTTTCCAAGCACCGGATGTGGCACTATATACGTAAACTTATTCGTTAATCAATTGGACTACATACGCGGGAAGGGTGACGGATCGTAATGAACGTGGAAATTCGTAATGTTTACTGTGTTGGGCGCAATTATAAGCTGCATGCGGAGGAGCTGGGTAATGAGGTTCCCGCAGAACCGATGATTTTTTTGAAGCCGTCTCATGCGGTTGTGCCGCTGGATGGCGCCACGCTGGAGCTTCCTCAGGGGCAGGGAGATATTCATTTTGAGACTGAGCTGGTCGTGGCTGTAGGACGTAAATACGAACCAGGCATGTCTGCAGATACGTGTCTGAACGCATTTGCATTCGGCATTGATTTTACCCTGCGTGATGTACAAAGTGTTCTCAAGAAAAAAGGCCATCCATGGACCGCCGCCAAAGGCTTTAAATCGTCTGCTCCCGTGACACCATTCCTGCCTTTAGAAAAATTGGACATGCTGGAGCAGCAGGATTTTTCCTTGCTCAAAAATGGACAGGAAGTCCAGCGTGGACATGTTAAAGATATGATTTTTTCTATCCAGCACATCGTCGAATATATAGCGACTCATTATGGGCTGGGTGAAGGAGATATTATTTTTACAGGTACTCCAGCAGGAGTAGGGCCTACAGCAAGCGGGGATCGCTTTGAGCTTTTCTGGGGGAGTGATCGTCAGGGGAGCTTCACCATCGCATAAACTTGTGAACGGCATTCATGGATGAGGATTAAAAAAGGGAATGTTCTTGGTAGTTGGGAAATAAAGAGCGATTCCCTTAGAAAAGCATTGTGAAGGCCGTGTCCTGTGCCAAAGCATGGGACACGGCTTTTATATAAGTGTAGAGCATTGTACAATAATATACAGAACGAAAAAAGAAAAACGGAGATTCATTTCAAAAGCGGGGGTATATCATGGACTGGATCATCGGATTGCTTTGTGCTGCTGTGGTGGCGGGAGCTGCATTTTATAAAAAATCCTTAACCTTATCTGGCTTTGCCACGGCTGTACTGATGGGAACCGTATATTATGGGGCGGGTAACCTGTTCTGGTTCGGCACATTGCTCTTGTTCTTTATCACGTCGACCCTCCTGTCGAGGTTCAAAAAGGAGCGCAAGGCTGAGCTGGAAAAATCGTATGCCAAAACCGGAAACCGGGATGCAGGCCAAGTATGGGCCAATGGGGGATTAGGTATGCTGTTATGCCTGGGCTATGCGATATGGCCTCATGTTACGTGGCAGCTGGCTTTTGTCGGTGTCATGGCTACGGTAACATCCGATACGTGGGCAACGGAATTTGGCAGCCTGAGTCGTAGGCCACCCCGTTCGGTGCTTAACGGGAAGGTGCTGGCACCCGGAACCTCAGGTGGAGTATCTGTATTGGGAACGGCTGCGGCCTTGGCTGGGGGTGTACTGATCGGCATAGGTGCATGGGGCTTTGGACACGCCATAGGAACGCCGAGCTTGCCGTTATGGTTGTGGGCACTGGTTGGAGGTATATCCGGTAGCGCCGGGGCCTTTGCTGATTCCTATCTAGGTGCTACAGTGCAAATGATGCGTTCCTGCACGGTTTGCGGACGGGAAGTAGAAGTAGACTCACATTGTGGACAAACGACGGTCTATGTACGAGGCTGGCGTTGGATGAGCAATGATCGGGTGAATAGCATTAGTTCTATTTTCGGAGGATTGGTCGCTCTTGCAGGTATTTTTTTTATACTTTGAACACAGAGCTGGAGATCATTACAAGGAAAAAATTGTTATAAGAATTGACCGTGTTTCAATCCTTGTATAAGGAGGTGCTAAGATGGGCGATATACAAGGAGATAAATATGAAGCTATTTTGGACGCCGCTTACACCGTCTTTGGCACCAAAGGCTTTTATGAAAGCAAAATTTCCGAGATTGCAGAACAAGCGGGAGTTGCCAAAGGCACAGTATACTTGTACTTTAAAGGCAAAGAGCAGCTATTTACAGCAGTCACACGTAGAGATTGCGAGCAATACCTAGCCGAAATGCAAGGCGCATTAATCAATCGTACTTTGGGAGAAGGACTGCTGCGGATGGCAAATTTGCATCTGCACTACTATTTCAAGCGCAAGCAGCATACTAAATTATTTTTTATGACCCCCAACAGTGACCCCGACCTAATGGAGTTTATGTGGGGATTTATTCAGGACTATACTGATTTGGTCAAAAATAAACTGGCGTCAGAGGGTGTACAGCAGTCCGAGTTTCATGCGAAGGCATTCATTGGTATGTTGGAACGCCTAAAAATGGATATTTTATTGAATAAAGATTTCCGCGAATGTGACGTGGACCAGACGGCTGAATTAGCGGCGAACTTATTTATGCATGGCTGTAAAGCCGGGGTACAAAAATCCTAACACATCTTGTTGCTAAAAAACCGTACTGACTTCGTTCGGGTAACGGTTTTTTTAATCATTGGCTGTGTCTGTGTTAAAATAAACAGGATGCATCACAAAATTGGGGAAGAGTAGGGAATCCGTATGAATATTATGACCGTTGAACATATAACGAAAAGCTATGGCGAGAAAATGTTGTTTGAGGATGCTTCCTTTGGTATGGATGAACGTGACAAAATAGGGGTCGTCGGTGTAAATGGTACCGGCAAATCAACGTTTTTACGGGTAATTTCCGGCTTAGAGCCGCCAGATGATGGCTATATTGCAGTGAACAACGATGTGCGAATTCAGTATCTAGCACAAAATCCGGAGTTTGATCCCGAGATGAAGGTACTCCAGCATATTTTTCATGGCAACCAGCCTGAGATGAAAGCGGTGCGTGAATATACGGAAATCATGGAGTTGTTGGAGTTAAATCCGGGTAGCAATGAGCTTCAAAACCGTCTATTGCGAGCGAGTCAGCAAATGGATACGTTCCAGGCATGGCAGCTGGAGAGTGAGGCCAAAAATATACTTACCCGACTGGGGATTACCCAGTTTGAGTCTCGTATGGGCGTTCTATCCGGCGGGCAGCGTAAGCGGGTGGCTTTGGCGGCGGCTTTGATCCAACCCTGCGAGTTGCTCATTCTGGACGAGCCTACAAACCATATTGATAATGAGTCCGTTGAATGGTTGGAGCAGTATTTGCAAAAAAGACGTGGTGCGTTGTTGATGATCACGCATGATCGCTATTTTCTGGATAGAGTTGCAAATGTCATGCTGGAGCTGGATCATGGCCGCCTTTTCCGTTATGAGGCTAACTATACCCGTTTTCTGGAACTGAAGGCAGAACGCGAGGAGCGGGAAGCGTCTACGGAACAAAAAAGGAAGAACCTGCTGCGTAATGAGCTGGCCTGGATTCGTCGTGGAGCAAAGGCTCGTTCCACCAAGCAGAAAGCGCGTATTGACCGATATGAGCAGCTTAGGGATCAGCAACCGGAAGCTCGTTCTGGATCTGTAGATATGTCCGTTGCCTCCACACGTCTGGGTAAAAAGATATTGGAGATTGAGCATCTGTCCAAATCGGTAGATTCTCGTAAGCTGATACAGGATTTGAGCTACATTGCGGTTCCTGGTGATCGTGTTGGTATCCTAGGTCCTAACGGTAGTGGGAAATCCACTCTGCTCCAAATGATTGCCCAGCACATAGAACCGGATTCCGGCAACGTTGTGCTGGGACCGACGGTGAAGCTTGGCTATTTTACTCAGGAACATCAGGAAATGAACGAATCATTACGTGTTATTGAATATATTAAGGAAGAAGCCGAAGTGATTCGTACAGCAGACGGTTCGACGATTACAGCAGCACAAATGCTGGAGCGTTTCCTGTTTGCACCAAGCGCGCAATGGACGGTTATTTCCAGGCTGTCCGGGGGCGAAAAACGGCGCTTGTATCTGCTTCGTGTTCTGATGTCGGCACCGAATGTGCTATTACTGGATGAACCAACAAATGATCTGGATATCCAAACCCTTTCCGTTTTGGAAGACTATCTGGATGAATTCCCGGGCGTGGTGTTTATTGTTTCTCATGATCGCTATTTCCTGGATCGGACAGTGGACAAAATACTGGCGTTTGAAGGGGATGGACAGGTACGTGTACATGTAGGCGACTATAGCGAGTATGCAGAATGGATCAGTAAAAATGCTCAATCTTCTGTGAATACGTCTGTCTCGACGAGTACGGTTTCCTCGAATCGCTCTTCCGCGCCTAAGTCTGCGGGTCCTTCCGATTCAGTCAAGGAGACAAGTAAAACCAAGCTTAAATTCACCTTCAAGGAACAGCGGGAATATGAGCAAATTGATGAGCTGATTGAACAAGCCGAACAGAAGTTGGCCGACATTCAGCGGCAGATGGAAGAGTCTTTCAGTGATTCAGCACGACTACAGGAGCTCATGGCTGAGCAAGCAAAGGCCGAACAGCATCTGGAGCACCAAATGGAACGCTGGACCTACCTGAATGAGCTAGCCGAGCAGATTGAACAAAGTAAATCTTAAAAATACAGAAGCAAGTCACCATTCAGAGTGGGGGCTTGCTTTTTTTATCGAATTATTAATACGTTTTTCATATTAAAAGCGAGTGAATTATATATTTCTAATATTAAATTACAGTGGGTATAATGGATTGCAGATGGAGGGGAGGAATTGAAAATGGAATATCGTAAACTTGGAAAAAGTGGTTTGATGGTAAGTGAGATTGCATTGGGGAACTGGATCACCCACGGTGCCCAAGTGGATGATACCATAGCGCAAGCCTGTGTAAAGGCTGCACTAGACTCAGGGATTACCACGTTTGATACCGCTGATGTGTATTCGGATACCCTGGCGGAAACGGTTTTGGGTCATTCTTTAAAGGGAATACGCCGTGAAAGTATTGAATTATGTACTAAGGTTTTTCATCCCACAGGTACCGGACAGAATGATAAAGGGCTGTCTCGTAAACATATCATGGAGGCCTGCCATGCTTCTCTTCGACGCCTACAAACGGATTATATTGATGTATATTATGCACACCGTTTTGATCCAACCGTATCGCTTGAAGAAACTTTTTTGGCCTTATCCGACTTGGTGCGGCAAGGGAAGGTTTTGTATGTAGGAGTAAGCGAGTGGACAGCAGAGCAGATAAAGCAAGGAGCTGCTCTGGCTAGGGAATTAAGGGTCCCTTTCGTGGCAAGTCAGCCCCAATATTCCATGCTATGGCGTGTCATTGAAGCTGAAGTGATTCCCGCTTGTGAGCAGGAAGGGATTGGGCAGGTGGTTTGGTCACCTCTGGCACAAGGTATCCTTTCTGGTAAATATGCAGCAGACAAGCCGTTACCCGAGGGTTCACGAGCTTCTACGACAGCAGGGTCACCATTTTTTGAACGTTTGGCTGGACAATGGTTACGTAAAGAAGTCCTTTTGGCAGTAAAGAAAATTCAGCCGATTGCAGAAGAATGCGGACTGACGCTACCCCAGCTTGCAGTTGCATGGGTTTTACAAAACCCGCAAGTGTCCTCAGCTATTATCGGTGCTTCCAAGCCCGGGCAGGTTAAAGAGAACGTAAAAGCTGCGGGTGTCCGTCTAGATGGGCAGGTCATGAGACAATTGGATAGCATTTTAAATGGTATTGTTGAACGTGATCCGAGAAAAACAGGTTAAGATATACAATGAAGGAGATTTACATGTCTAACTCTTCGTTACAAGCTGTTTCTTCAACCACTTCCAGAAAATGAGTCAGAACAGTTTCATGTGCATCTGTTTTCCATGCAGCATAAAGTGGGATGGACGGAGACTCTTCTTGAAATGAACGAAATACGACATCACTGCGTTGAAAGACAGATACGGAAGAGGGGACAATGGAGATACCTATACCCGCCGCTACCAAGTTAACGATCGTATACATTTGAACGGCTTCCTGTACGATTTGAGGCTGAAATCCGTGTTGTCCGCAAAAGTCGAGTATGAGATTATGAAAAGAAGCTCCCATATGAGGCGGAGACAGGATAAAAGATTCGTCCGCTAAAGAACGTAAAGACAAGGTTGAATGGTGGGCTAACGGATGTGTCTGAGGAAGAACGGCCATGAGTGATTCGTTGGTGTAAAGACGAGAAGTGATATGTATAGATGGATCTGCACTGCGTAGGAAGCCCACATGAACTTTGCCATCGTGTATGGCTTTTAGTTGTTGGACAGATGTCATTTCAAATAACGTAAGCTTCACATCTGGGAAGCGCTCTCGGAATTTCTTCAAGGCATTAACCATCAGACTGCCAGAGGCTGAATCTACAAAAGCGATGGATAAATGTCCGAACTTCCCCTGACTTGCAAGCTGTGTGATCTTAATAGATCTTTCCAATTGAGCAACCATGTTTCTGGATTCTTCTAAAAATATCGCTCCTGCTGACGTAAGTCGAACTTGTCTTTTGGTTCGTTCCAAAAGCTTCACACCAAGCTCTTCTTCAAGGCTTTGAATTTGTTGGCTCAAGGGAGGTTGGGTGATATTCAGTTTTTTCGCAGCACGGTTAAAATGCAGTTCTTCTGCTACTGCGATAAAGTAACGTAGTTTTTTCAGATCCATAGCTGTGATTTCCTTTCACTAAGCCTTCACCGACCTATTCTCCAGCGGAACAGGTCGGTTTTTATCGTTCGAATTAAACTGTCACATAAGCTGCAAGCAGACGTGCAGTGTTCACCACGGCCTGCTGGTGCGTGCGCTCCATTGCATGGGAGGCGTGTACGCCAGGGCCGATCAACGCAGCCCGGATGTTATTACCTGCTCTTAGTGCAGCCGAAGCGTCCGAACCGTAGTGCGGATAAATATCTACAGCATACGGAATATTCAGCTCTTTGGCCAGCTCAATCAGACGGGTCGTCATATTATAGTCGTAAGGCCCGGAGGAATCTTTGGCACAGATAGAAACATCCGTTTCCTTGCAGCTCAGATCTTCACCCATACAGCCCATATCGACAGCTATCATCTCACTGATTCCTTCAGGTATGTAAGCCGCTCCGTGCCCCACTTCCTCATAGTTAGAAATGAGCAATTTAACGGTATGTCGAGGCTTCCAGTTTCCATGTACAGCAGATTCCAGTAGACCAAACAGTGCAGCTACACTAGCTTTATCATCCAGATGCCGTGACTTGATAAATCCACTCGGTGTTACGACTGGACGCGCATCGAACGAAATAAAATCGCCCACCGCAATACCGAGCTGAAGCACGTCTTCTTTTGACTCAACAAGCTCGTCAATCCGAACCTCCATGTGGCTCTCCTTGCGCTCAAAGCTTCGTGCATCATCATAGACGTGCACGGATGGATGGCTGGACAGAATAGTGCCCGTATACGTTTGTCCGCTTCGGGTATGAATAAGGCAGTATTCGTTCTCAATGCTGTTCATCATGAAACCGCCGACGGATGTCAGACGTAGGGTGCCTTGTGCTGTAATCGAACGTACCATCGCGCCCAATGTATCCACATGTGCGCTCAGCGCCACCGTACGGTCCGTTTCCTGACCTTCCAGATTCAAGATGGCACCGCCTTTTGCATTCCATTCGATGGGTACCCCGAGGCTCTCAGCTTCCTTACGAATCAGCTCCATCACATGGTGTGTGTACCCACTGGGACTGGGCGTGTTCAGTAGCTGATTTAAAAAGTTCATCATATAATCTTCATTTAATTGAATCGTCATTTGTTGCTCCTCCTCATTTGGACAACCGATCAGGTTTAGAGGACGGTTGCTCTATATCTTGGTCGAAAGTAGACCCTGTGCTGGAAGACCCAGTCGTGTCATAGGTCACATCCGCGTTTGCTTCCACCGTGGATGTGTGCTCTTCTTGTAATGTATGAAGCTGAGTAGTCAGACGTTTAATCTCTCTCTGAAGCCTATATTGGCGGAAAATACCGAAAGAACCGACAATAAGTCCACCTAGAAGAGTGCAACCAAGAATAAGCAGAATCAAAGGAATGCTAACCATACTGAATAGAAGGTTCACTTGAACCGAATTCACATTAATAACAGCAAATACAGCTGTTAACAGAGCAATAACAAGAGCTGCGATCAAAGACCATTGTGTTTTCAAAATGCCACCTCCTCCCGTTACATTATAAAATCCCTTGCCCGCCATGGACAAGGGATTTATCCGTGCATCATTTCAATGCTGGATTTTAAGGGCGCACGGTTTTACTTTCCTTCAGTTAGCTTTTCCATTTCTGTAATGACTTCTTCGAATACGCTCATCGCTTCGCGGATCGGCTGCGGAGAGGACATGTCAACGCCAGCTTTTTTCAAAATATTAATTGAATAATCACTGCCACCGCTCTTTAAGAAGCCCAAGTAACGGTCAACGGCTGGTTGGCCTTCTTCCAGAATCTGTTTCGAGAAACTAGTTGCTGCCGAGAAGCCAGTAGCATATTTGTAGACATAAAAACTGTTATAAAAATGAGGGATCCGTGCCCATTCCATTTCAATGTCTTTGTCTACCTTCATGCCAGGCCCGTGATATTTCACATTCAGATCATAGTAAATCTCCGATAAAAGCTGCGGTGTAAGGGATTCCCCCTGTTCAGCGCGTTCATGTACAATTTTCTCAAATTCCGCAAACATGGTTTGACGGAATACCGTTGTGCGGAATTGATCTGCATAGTAGGTGAGAAGGTACATTTTCTCTTTCGGATCGGTTGATTTGTTCAGCAAGTAGTCCATTAGCAACGCTTCATTGGTTGTGGATGCCACTTCAGCCAGGAAAATGGTGTACTGTGCATCTCTATACTTCAATGCGTTGTCTGAATAGTACGAATGCAACGCATGCCCCATTTCATGAGCAAGTGTGAACATGCTGTTCAGGTTGTCTTTATGATTCAGCAGCACATATGGGTGGGTACCATAAGCTCCCCAACTGTATGCACCAGTGCGTTTGTTTTCATTTTCGTATACATCAATCCAGCGCTCATCATAGCCTTTTTGCAACGAAGCCAGATAGTCCGCGCCAAGTGGCTTAAGGCCTTCCTTTGTTTGCTTTTTGGCGTCTTCATACGTAATGTCCATCTTGTATTCGTCCACAAGTGGAGCGAACAAATCATACATATGGAGCTCGTCCACACCTAACAACTTTTTACGCAGCTTGATGTAACGATGGAGCAGGGGCAAGCTTTCATGAATGGTATCAATGAGATTCGTATATACTTCCTTCGGAATATTGTCACCGTACAGTGACATTTCCAGTACAGAAGGGTATTTGCGAACACGAGAATAAAAAATATTTTTGTTTACATTGGCACTTAGTGTAGAAGCAATTGTATTTTTATTTTTGGCATATGTGTCATATACCGCTTTAAAAGCACGTTCGCGTACTTCGCGGTGCGGACTTTCGAGGAATTGAATGTAGCTGCCATGAGTCAGCTCAACCTCTTTGCCGTTCTCATCCTTAATTTTTGGAAACTTCAGATCAGCATTGTTGAGCATGCCAAAAATCGTTTGCGGGGCTTGAGCCAGATTGCCAACCTGAGCGAGCAGTGCTTCTTCTGTCTTGCCCAAAATATGTGCTTTTTCCCGCTTCATTTCTTGAAGTGTAAACCGATAATCTGCAAGCTTCGGATCTTCAATGAAGGCATCAAGCTGTTGATCCGGCAGTGCCAAAATTTCAGGCGTCACAAAAGAAAGAGACTCGCTAACCTCAACGCCTAATTTTTTGGCTTTTTGCGAAAGACCCTGGTATGTAGGTTCAGCTGTATCCTCATCATGATGCAGATGTGCGTACACATATACACGCTCGGTTTTAAGCGACAATTCATCTTCCAATTTAAAGCAGCTGCCAATCGACTCTGCTGAATTGAGCTTGCCTTGGAAATGTTCAGCCTTTTTGGCTAGTTGTTTGACTTCTTCGTATTCTTGATCCCATGCTTTGCGGTTGGGAAACAAATCTTCCAGTTTCCATGTATTTTCCACTGGCGCATCAGCGCGTTTTACAATTTCACTCATGGAGAGCCTCCTCTGATCGAACGTAATGTGGGGTAGGGCTGCGGCAGTAAGGGACGGATGCCAAAACGAAGAAACCGCCACGCTTACCGTAAGCAGCAGGGCAAGAGGTTTTACAGGATGCATGTAACGGCAGATCCTCCTTATACCATGGCTTGTTATGCCATAGTATGACCTCTTACGCCCGAAAGTATAATTTTCCTTACTGTGGGTTGGAACCTATATTTAATAAGCTGTATACAATAAGATAAAAGGCAAGGCAAACCATGATTACAGCAGTGAGGGCCATCCACTTTTTGAGAGGAGTCGGTATCGTATCACGCTTCATGATCAGCACTCCGCCCAGCGTGAAGGCCAGAATAATGAAGATGAGATAGCTGTTGGACACCATGAATAGGCTAGACCTGTTTGAAAGCGTTCATGATCCGCTGCCACTCTTCCTCATTATCTTGAAAGGACTGCTTGGGAAACCGATTTTGAGCCCAATGCATCAGCGCCGGACGGCTTAAAAACGTGTGGGCTTCCTCGCCCCAATCATCGGATATTTCCCGTAGAACGATGTAACGGCCCTGCACCTCGACAGTCATCATGTTCCAATTGTCTTTTTTGTATATTTCGTGTTTTTTCATCATATGCATGTCTCCGATTTTATAGATGTTTTGGTTCATGATACCGCAGTTTCCGCCGCAAAAGCAAATCATTCCAGCCCGAAAAACCAGGAAAAACATCAATTGCATTGTGAAAAAGCATGAAGTATAATATGGATATTCGCCATAGATGGCGGTATTTTTAGGAGGTTGTTCACTTGAAAGGTACAGTTAAATGGTTTAACGCAGAAAAAGGTTATGGCTTCATTCAAATGGATGGTGGCGAGGACGTATTCGTACATTTCTCCGCAATCCAAGGCGACGGCTTTAAAACTTTGGAAGAAGGTCAAGCGGTTGAATTCGAAATTACTGAAGGTAACCGTGGACCCCAAGCAGCTAACGTAATCAAACTGTAAGTGTAACTGAATTGTAAGAATGGTTCCGTTTCTACGGATGTCTTATATATTACGGTTAAACTATGAATTGAGAGCGCAGTTCCTTAAATTTAAGGGACTGCGCTTTTTTGCGTAAATACGTTTATGATATGAGAAGATTGAGCAGGAATAGGGTATTATACGTAATAAAACTAAGCAGAAGACATCTTAAATTGAAGGAGTTGAGAAAATGAGTGCAGCAGAGGCTAGTCGTAAGCCTTCCCTGATTGAAGGTCCTATTGCCAAAACGCTGTTTATGTTCTCTTTGCCGATGCTGTTCGGAAACATTCTGCAATCCCTGAATGGAACGATCAACTCGATCTGGGTTGGAAAGTTTCTGGGAGAAGCCGCATTGACTGCCGCTTCCAATGGAAATATTATAATGTTTTTTCTTATCAGTTCGATTTTTGGCGTCACCATGGCTGCCACTATTATGATCGGACAAAATATCGGAGCAGGAGACGTAGCTGAAACCAAGCGTGTAGTAGGTACAAGTGCAGTCTTTTTTCTGGTGCTCGCTTTTGCTATAGGTATTATCGGATTTTTGAGTGCGCCTTGGATTCTTCATGTACTCAATACACCTGCCGAATCGGTGGATATGGCGATCACGTATACACGTATTATTTTCGCAGGCATGCCCTTTTTGTACGGCTATAACTATATAATGACTGTAATGAGAGGGGCTGGGGATTCCAAAACACCATTTTATTTTCTAATCGTTTCCGTCGTACTGGATGTACTACTCAACCCGCTGTTAATATTCGGATGGGGACCGATTCCTGCTATGGGCATTGGAGGTTCCGCTACTGCTACCCTGATCGCTCAAGGGATCAGCTTTGTGTTGATCCTCATTTACCTATATCGAGTAAAATATTTTTTGCGCATTGCTTCTTCAGAGCTTCATTTACTCAGATTTGATTGGAAGATTATTTGGACCCTAATCCGTAAGGGAGTGCCGATGGGGTTGCAAATGATTGCTGTCTCCACCAGCGCGATTGCTTTAATGAATCTGATTAATGGCTACGGAACAGTGGCAGCAGCAGCTTATACAGCAGCCAATAATTTGTCCAGCTATGTGCAGATGCCGGCAATGGCGTTAGGTGCAGCCGTATCTTCCTTTGCCGCTCAAAATATCGGAGCCGGACGTTGGGATCGAGTGCGCATGACAACCTGGATTGGGATTGTGTATAATTTTGTGTTGACTGGTGGAGCTGTGGTATTAATTTACGTGTTTAACCGTCAGGCCTTGCTCATGTTCCTTCCTTCTACGGGGGGTGCATTGGAATTGGGTATGCGGATTAATCTGATCACTTTGTGGTCTTTTGTTATATTCGGTGTTACTAATGTCATTACAGGTGTTGTTCGATCAACGGGTTCCGTAATGATACCGCTTTTAATTACCATTATTTCATTATGGGGCATTCGTATACCTTTGGCCTATGTATTTGTTGATGAGTATGGTCTAGATGCTGTATGGTGGAGTTTTCCTGTTGGTTTTGCTATCTCTGCCGTAGCAGTCATTTTCTATTATGCTTTCGGGAAATGGAAGCAGGCAAGCATGGGAGAGGGAATCCAAGGGGTGAAGCCAGCAGAGGACAAGGGATAGGTAGGCCATTTATACTATTTGCGATTAAAGTCTTATAAGGATAGATTTTGTGTAACTCCTATTTTTGACTAATAAAACATTACAGGTATAAAGTCTTTTTGTGAGAATAGCTCATTTTTCTTGAATTTTAAAGAAAAAAGTGAGGTTGTTCATTTGTGCTAAAAGGACGAACATATTATAATGGATATGGTTTGGATAGGTATAATTACGTAGACAACAATGTGGAGGCACCGTCATTTGAGTTATGTTGAGCAAGGACGTTATCAAGTACCGAGAGGCCCCATAGGTCTAATGAGCCGAATGTACAAGCACATTCTCCCTGAAACGAAACTAGAATTGAGTAACTGGAAGAGCAAGGCCGAACAAATTCCGGACCCTGAGCTGCGAAGCCAGGCGCTTGCGAGCATAGCGGATAAGACGTTTCACTGCGTGGGTGGGGCGGTTTATGCCGCAGCCAATATGTCTGCCCGGCAGACGCTAATTCCGCTGATCGTAGCGTATCAGACCATTAGTGATTATCTGGACAACCTGTGTGATCGCAGTACGTCCATGGACCCGGATGATTTCAGGCTGTTGCATCAGGCTATGCTGGATGCGGTTAATCCGACGGCTAGGCCAGTGAATTATTATGAGTTGCGTCGTGAGCAGGAGGATGGCGGTTATTTGACCGGGCTGGTGACAACCTGTCAGTCTTGTGTAAGCAGGCTTCCGGGCTATGAGGCGGCAATGCCTTACGTTCAGGATTTGGCGCGATTATACACGGATTTGCAAGTATACAAGCATATTAAACCCGAGCTGCGGGAACAAGCGCTTTTGGACTGGTGGTCGCTTCATAAAGACCGTACACCAGAGTTGCGCTGGAATGAGTTTGCTGCGGCTACCGGTTCAACTCTGGGGGTCTTTATGCTGTTTCTTGCTGCCAGCGACCAGCATCTGACAGATGCAGGGGCTGCCTCAATACATGCATCGTATTTTCCACATGTGTGCAGTCTTCATATTTTGCTGGATTATCTAATCGATCAAGACGAAGACCGGAAGGGCGGAGATCTTAACTTTTGCAATTATTATGAAGATACCGACATGATGCTAGACCGGATCGCCTACGTTGTGAATCGGGCGCGGGCTGATATTGCAGATGTCCCTGCCAGCTCCTTTCACCGGATGATTATCGAGGGATTGCTGGCTTTATATTTATCCGACCCTAAAGTTAGCGAGCAGCAGGACGTTCGCGCTGTTTCGAGACGTTTAATGAAAAATAGTCCGCTCATGCGTTTGTTTTTCTTATTAAACAGTCGATGGATAAGAAGGCTTATATGATTATTTTGAGGAGGTCATAAATCATGACAGCAGTTAAGAAAATTGCAGTATTAACAAGTGGTGGAGATTCACAAGGGATGAACGCGGCAGTTCGCGCCGTCGTACGTAGCGGATTGTATTTTGGACTGGAAGTATTCGGGATTCAACGCGGTTATCAAGGCCTTTTGAACGATGATATTTTTCCAATGGATCTGAGAAGCGTCGGAGATATTATCCAACGTGGGGGTACTGTACTTCAATCTGCAAGATGCCTGGAATTTACGACTGAAGAAGGGCAGAAAAAAGGCGCTCAAATTTTGCGTAACCGTGGAATTGACGGCGTAGTCGTGATTGGTGGCGACGGTTCTTACCAAGGAGCTAACAAACTGACCAAGCAAGGCATTAAAACCATGTGTCTTCCGGGAACGATTGACAATGACATTTCTTTCACGGACTACACTATTGGTTTTGATACAGCGGTTAGTATCGTAGTGGACGCAATCAACAAGCTGCGTGATACGATGTCATCCCATGAACGTTCTTCCATCGTGGAAGTTATGGGACGTCATTGTGGCGATATTGCTCTCCATGCAGGTCTGGCTTCTGGCGCAGAAACGATTTTGGTGCCTGAGGTAGAATTTGATCTGAATGAAGTATCCGATCGGATGAAACAAAACTTTAAGCATGGCAAACGCCACAGTATCATTATTGTTGCTGAGGGTGTAGGCAAAGGCGAAACAGTAGCACAGGTTATCCAAGAAAACTGTCCGGATTATGAGCCTCGTGTTACAGTGCTTGGACACATCCAACGTGGAGGCACACCAACAGCGTTTGACCGCAACCTGGCGAGCCGTTTGGGTGACTTTGCTGTTCGCCAATTGATTGAGGGCATATCTGACAAGGCTTGCGGAACGATCGACGGTAAGTTGGTAGCTACAGATATTGACAAGGTTGTAAATACCAAAAAAGATTTCAATATGGAGCTTTATGAGCTGGCCTTGCGTTTGTCCCAATAATAAGAGCCTTTATGTAAAATAGATCGGCTCTGATATTGGAAAAGATCAAAATTATGCGGATGACCCGAGTCATCCGCTATTTTTTTAGCTTTGAGTCCTATCAGGAGGTAGTCATACATGTACCTATTCAAAATCGAAGTGGACAGTTCGGAAGGAGCGCTGACCGTCATTCTCGCTGCTGAAAATGAAGAACAGGCATTTGAGGAGATTGAACAACATGTGGAGAGACACTTTCTATTTCCTCCCAAGCTGAACGAAGTGGCGATTGTGGAAAAAAAACGAATAACTTTAGGCGCAGCATATGTAATCGAGACACGCAAAGGCTAAATAGCCTCTGCGTGTTGTTTTTTTTCGGAGAAACGACGTTGTACTTTCACCAGACGCCAGAGAAGTAAAATAGCGCCTACTGCCAATCCTGTAATCAAACCGATCCAATAGCCGTAGGGCCCCAATGAAGTCCAGCGTGCCAGTATATATCCTACAGGAAGCCCAATGACCCAATAGGAGAGGAATGTGAGCAAAAAGGCTGGATTGACGTCTTTATACCCGCGCAGCGCTCCTTGTGTAGGTGTAGCGACAGCATCAGATATCTGAAAGAAAATCGCATAGATTAGAAAATGCTGTGCCAATTGAATGACCTGCGGATCGGTGGAGTAAAGTCGAGCAACCTGTTCACCCCAGATAAGCAGTACAATAGCTGTAATCAGTGATAGACCTACTGCGCTGCTGATACCCATTACACTATAAGCTTTGGCATCCCGCGGGCGAGTAGCCCCTGTTTCATAGCCAACCAGAATCGTAAGTGCCATGCAAATGCTGAGTGGAATCATATACAGCGTAGATGCAAAGTTCATGGCGGCCTGATGTGCGGCTATGGTAGCTGTATTATAACTGCTCATGAAGAGGGTGACGGCTGAAAAGACGGCAGTCTCAAAAAATATAGCAAATCCAATCGGTACTCCAATCTTGATGAGCTCTTTCAAAGCACCAGCAGCAATCCCGTATATTTTGTTAAAGATTCGGTATTCGGCAAATATTTTTCCACGATGCGCAGTGATACCGGCAACCAGCATGATGATCCAGTAGGTGGTCGCCGTCGCTACCCCGGAACCCACACCCCCCAGACGCGGAAAACCCCAGTTTCCATAAATAAGTAGATAATTTAACAATACATTGATGGGTAATGACATGAGCGTGATTAACATCGTAAAGCGGGTTTGTCCCAATGCATCCATAAAGCTTCGGAGCACAGTGTAGGCAAATAGAGGAACAATCCCGAAGGCCATGGCACAAAGGTAATATAGGGCCACATTATGAACTCTCAGTTCCAAATTCATACCGTTCAAAATAGGTTTGACCAAAATAATGCCAGCAATCAAAACGACCATAGACAGGGCGAGAGAGAGCCAAAGTGCTTGAATGACATAGTAGGAGACTTTATCTTTGCGCTGTGCTCCTACCAATTGAGATACAATGGGCGTGATAGCCATAAGTATTCCATTAAGGCCTGTTTGTACAGGAACCCATAGGCTTACTCCAATGGCTACTCCAGCCAGATCGGCAGGGGAAAAGTGCCCTGACATATTCGTATCGAAAAAAGTCATGGCAGATAGTGCAAGCTGGGTAACCAGGATAGGGAGCAAAATGTAGAAAAGCTGCTTCCATTTCTGCCCCGTTGTTAGTGTCAATTGCATTTTTGTTTTCCTCATTTACTAGGGATTGATTATTTGTATATATCATAACATGTAAGTATTTATTGTAAGGGATACCGCTACATTTGAACAGTAATAAAAAAGACTGCACCCGTTCGCCAAACAACGGGACAGCCTTTGAAATAATTATATAATTTCTAAATTTTGTATAAGAGAACGAGAAGTCCGGAGGGATAAATTATTTGTAAGTTACTCCACTTGTATAGCGGTTTGTGGCATTCCAGAGTAAATATTCATCCACTTTCATATCCTTAAGCGCACGAATTTGATCCTCTACTTGAGTTTTCCCATACTTGGCATAATGTCCGCTCCCCAACCAACTTGCGGTAAAGTCCTGGATCCAAGGACGAATAATTGGCTTTAGCTTGCCCGTCGGATCGAGCTTTTTGTGGGTATCGGCCATGGAGCCTTTAATCGTCTGGTAAGGATTCTTATCGGGATCCTTTACACCGAACCAGCCTGTGGTGTAGTGACTTGGATAAACCATGGGCGAAATGACATCCACATTTTCGGAGATTTTAGTGAAATCCTGTCCGATCCCCTCCGCAGCAGGAACGGATGCGGCATATCCGAAAATATCTACCGATACTCGTACACCTAATGGAGCTAGCTCTTTGCGGGCATATTGTACGAATTCAGCGACTGCATCCGAGCGGGATTGATCTGATTTGGTATATTTCAGCTTGTCTGCTCTTTTCTCAAAGCCTTCGGGGAAACGTACATAGTCAAATTGAATTTCCTTAAAACCAAGTTTGGCTGCTTCCTTAGCGATGGCGATATTATAATCCCATACTTCTTTATTATAGGGATTAACGAACCCGTCTCCTTTGCCGTTTTTCCAGACAGAGCCGTCAGGGTTACGGAAAGACATCTCGGGATTTTTGTTGGCCAGTACCGTATCTTTAAATACGACAATACGAGCAATCGGGTAAACATTATGCTTTTTCAATCGGTCCATCAAACCGGAAATATTCCGAATGAATTTTTGCGGCTTGCCCAATTTGAGCAGCTCGGGAGTGGTCGTTGGATAAGTGATGTAACCTGCATCGTCTTTAATATCAATAACCATGGAATTGAGCTCTGTCTTGTCAAGCAGTTCAAGCAACTGGGTCATACGCGAACCGCCTGCGCTATACGCCGTGACATAGATGCCCTTGATAGCAGGAGTCGTCGGTTGTGGGTCAATTTTAACCGGAGGATTGGAGGCATCCACCTTCATATTATTGTGCTGAGCCTGAATCATGGCGCTGCTAATTGTTGTTGCCACCGTATCTTTTACATTTGGAGCGTTGGCTGACTGATCCCCGTTTCCGCCTATCCCCATCGCCAATAGCATAATTGCCCAAATCATATTCATTTCCTAACTCTCTCCCTTATGTATGTCGCTTACCTGATTATACGTAAAGTTATGTATCGAAAAACAACACGCTTGTAACCAATACTGGAATCATCAGGCACAGTCTTACATGATTAACCCAACCGGTGTTCATTGAATCCATAAAAATGCATAAATAATGCCGCTCTCTTCGCGGTCGTAGATGCAACCGGAAGAAGCGGCACTTGGTAAAGAAATTTATTGAAGATAATTATTGTCTTGATGCTCGCAAATACTGTACTGAATAATTTCTAGCGCATCCGTTGGCTTGAGTATGGCCATCCCGTCCCGAAGCACAATCATCGAGTTCAGCTCATCCTTTTTGAGAGAAGGGAGCATTTCCGGGTACCACCTTAAGACAATGTCGGACAGTTTTACCGTTTCCATTTCCACAAAAATCACCCTTTCCTGCTCGGAATCATTCCAAAAGAATCATTCAATACGATTCGGAAAAGCAAAGTGCCTGTGAAATAGCAGGTAAAGCTGGTCTTTATATACTATGGGAACAGCGCATGTATAGTGTACCACAGAAACTGTATTTTGACACTTGGGTTTGTGCTTATCTTCGGCGAAATGAACCCATCACCCCAACTGTTTCCACAATATTGACAAAAGCAGAAGGGTCCACTTCTTTAATGATGCGTTTTAATTCAACTAGCTCGTAGCGTGTCGTGACAGTCATCAGCATGTCCTTTTCGGTATGTGAAAATGCGCCTTCAATTTTTATTTTGCTAACACCGCGTGGTGTGGTCAACATCCGCTCCAGTAGCTTGTCGGTGTGCTCTGTAATAATGTAGACGGTAATCTTCGTGTGACTGACATAGATTTGATCCAATACCTTGCCAGTCACAAAAATAGATAGCATCGACGCAAGTGCAATATTCCAATCATCGTTCAAATATCCTGCTGCAAGAATGACCAGTCCATTCATGCCAACAAGTACAGTTCCTACGGGGAAGTCACGATAACGAGTGACGATGGAACCGATAATGTCAAAACCGCCCGTGGACCCTCCTACCCGAAAGGAAATTCCTGCTCCAACGCCGATCATTACCCCACCAAAAACGGAGGCCAGCAGGGGGTCCGACACGACAGATTGCACCGGCACCCACGCCAAAATCCACGTTGTAACGACAACGGATAAAATGCTCAGGCTAATAAAACGCTTGCCTAAAATAAACCAGCCTGCAATAAGCATCGGGATATTGATAATAAAATACATCGCGCTGATATCAAATTTTGTGAAGTAGCCGATTAACATGGAAAGCCCGGCTACTCCTCCGCTCAGCAAGTGGTGTGGCACGAGAAACAGATTAAAACCGCATGCAATGGCAGCGGCTCCAAAAATGACAGTTAAGCAGTTTAACACTATTTTTAACAACTTAATTTCACCTCATTTAAATTATACGGGAAGCAACTTGCTGGTATTCATGAATTGTTCTGTGCTATAATGCGATGTGGATATTCTTGAGTAGGGACCTATGTCCAGAGAAACACTTAAAATTTAAACTGTTTTAAAAAGGATAAATTCGTTTAAGATGTATCGGATAGGTTCCCCAAATTCATTACAGAAAGATGCAGTTATAGGTCTAAATAAACTGTCACTGTATTGGGGAAAACTTATACAATAATATCGCTACTTAAGAATACAGACAACATTGTGGATTGTCCACCACATCCACCATTATGAAGGAGTTTGAATAAATTTGACGACATTTGCAGAATTTGATCTTGAACCGAAAGTAATTCAGGCGATTACAGAACTGGGTTTTGAAGAAGCAACACCAATTCAATCCCAATCCATCCCGATTGCACTGCAAGGCAGAGACATGATTGGCCAAGCCCAAACAGGTACTGGTAAAACTGCTGCGTTTGGTATTCCGCTGATCAACAAAATTTCTAGAAGCGACGAAAAAATCAGAGCCCTGATCATGGCACCAACACGTGAGCTTGCTATCCAGGTAGCTGAAGAAATCGAAAAACTCTCCCGTTTCAAAGGTCTTCGTACTTTGCCAATCTATGGTGGACAAGATATCGTACGCCAGATTCGTGCTTTGAAAAAGAAACCTCAAATTATTATTGGTACGCCAGGACGCTTGCTTGACCATATTAATCGCAAAACCATCAAGCTGGAAGATGTAAACACAGTTGTTTTGGATGAAGCAGATGAAATGTTGGATATGGGTTTCATGGAAGATATTCAATCCATTCTGAAGCAAGTTCCAGACGAGCGCCAAACGATGCTTTTCTCGGCTACAATGCCTCCTAATATTAAAAGATTGGCTGAGCAATTCCTCAAAAATCCTGAGCATGTTTCAGTTATTCCTAAACAAGTTAGTGCTCCACTGATTGATCAGGCTTATATCGAAGTTCCTGAGCGTCAAAAATTCGAAGCATTGAGCCGTTTGATCGACATGGAATCCCCAGAACTTGCTATCGTATTTGGTCGTACCAAGCGTCGGGTAGACGAGCTGGCTGAAGCTCTGCAAAAACGCGGATATTCTGCAGACGGTTTGCATGGTGACTTGTCTCAAAACCAACGTGATGCTGTAATGCGTAAATTCCGTGACGGAAGCATCGATGTGCTCGTAGCGACTGACGTAGCTGCCCGTGGTTTGGACGTTTCCGGCGTAACTCACGTTGTGAACTTTGACCTTCCGCAAGATCCAGAAAGCTATGTTCACCGTATTGGACGTACTGGACGTGCAGGTAAAGAAGGGGAAGCTTGGTCTTTCGTAACGCCTCGTGAAATTGACCATTTGCACTTTATCGAACGTGTAACTCGTCACCGCATTCCACGCAAGCCGCTTCCAACGTTGGCTGAAGCTCTGGAAGGCAAACAACGTATCATTGCTGAACGTCTCCTAGAGGCTGTAGAAAGCGGTGAGCTGAACGAGTACAAAGGTTTGGCTATTCAAATGCTGGAGCAATATGATTCTGTACAACTTCTCTCCGCAGCTCTGAAACTGATGACTGGTGAGAAAAGAGAAGCATCGATTGAGTTGACTCCAGAAGATCCGATCCGTGCAAAACGTCGTAAACCAGACGTGCGTTCTGGCGGTCGCAAGCCTTCCAACTATAGCGGTCGCAGCAATGGTGGTTACAATTCCAACCGTTCTGGCGGTACCGGCGGTAGTGGAAGTAAAGGTGGATATGGCGGTTACAACCGTGGCAAAGAAGGCGGTGGCTACAACCGTGATTCAGGAAGCCGCTACAGTGGAGATCGTAAACCACGCCCGAGCAGCAATGGAGAAACTCGTCGTCCTGCAAGACGTGAAGATTCCTCTTCCGAATAAGAAATGAAATAATGAAAAGTCGAAGCAGATGAAGCTTCGGCTTTTTTGTTATGATTGATCAGTATGAATGAACCTTTTAGCGATCTGCTTTAATGGGTCATGTATTGATTTCTCTGGCGTATTAGGGCTGAAATACGGTATGATATAGTCAAGAGCCGGAATTTATAGGCATAGCAACATGAGTCTTGGAACTGCCAAGGCTTGCGGAGGGAGAGACTGACATTGGAGTTTAAAGGAGCTATGGGTGGTATTTACCGCCTGACCGAGTGGATTACCCGACTGGCGGCTACAAATTTGTTATGGGTGTTATGTTCGTCGCCTTTTGTATTCTGCCTCATACTGAAACTACTTGTAATGAATCAGAATTTGGCTAATGAGTCTTTACAAATGAACTGGGCGATGGCTATTTTGGCACCGCTTACTTTATTTCCAGCCACATCGGCTATGTTCACAGTGGTTCGCAAATGGGTAATGGGTGATACCGATACGGGCGTGTTTCGTACCTTTTTTAAAGGGTATAAAGAGAATTATAAGCAGAGTCTGATCGGGGGTATCTTTTACACATTGCTGTTTGTCATCATGTATGTGGATTATACCGTATATATGACACAACTCAGCAACTTGCAAATCGTGGGCGTAATTATGCTTATTCTTATCATTATTTTGCTTGTGTCTATGTTTAACTTCTTTTCGATGGTGGCTCATTATCATATGTCTACCGGACAAATTATTAAAAATGCGGTTTTATTGACGCTGATTCGACCATTCCGTGTATTTTCCACCATGCTCGGCAGCGCCGTTGTTATATTTATTGGAGTCAAATATCCTGTGCTTTTCCTATTCTTCATCGGCAGCGTGGTTGCCTGGTTCGCTTTCTTTAATTTTTATGGAACATTCCTCAAAATGCAAGATCAAATGGAAAAGATGAAGCAGAAAGATGAAGATACGGCAACCATTGAAGACAAGAAAAGTGATAACCTCTAAAAATAAAACATATTTCTCCTAGCATTTACTTTCTGAGTGAGAAGCGCTATAATAAGGTCACATCCTGCGATGCACGTTACGGTCATTTGTTGTTTTGAACCAATGACAATGTCTAGGGAGATCTATACGGATGAACAGCTGAAAAGCCCTGTCAATTCCTGACAAGGGGACTTCAAAAGTTTATTCTGCGGTCACCCACCTGCTAAAGCAGGTTCAGAAGACGCTATGGTCGGACGGCATCGGCGGGTACTCCAAAGATAATGAATACACTCTGTTCATGCTTCGTGCAGAAACAGGGTGTTTTTTGTATGTAACAATGTTAAACTAAGACATGAGGTACTAAGGTCGCATACCACAGGTATGGTCGGTTAAATTTTTGTTGTTTAACGTTTTTATAAAGCGCTTGCAGCAAAAAAACCGATGTGCTGCATTATGGCAACGATTATCGTGAAGGAGGAAATGTCTTGTCGTTGAAGAGGACTCTGGTAGGGATTGTGCGCAGCCAAGAAGGTACAAGCGACCGGGTCAAGGACCCCCAAATGAAGACACGCTATTATAACTTATCGAGAGACAAGGCTTGGGAAGAAGTATCATCTATTTTGAAAAAAATTCCTGGCTACAAGGTACTCCATGAGGTAGCATCTGTAGGTGAGATTACGTTAGAGAAGCGAACGGCGTTCGGTAGAACCGTCGACATTACCGTTTCTATATTGTCTGTCTCGCCAGTTCGGAGTGCGGTGGATATTTATTCTGCTTCACGCGGATCGCTAGGGGACTTAGGCGCGAATTACCGCATCATTTTGCAATTGTTCGCTGTGATTGACAAGAAGCTGTCCGCTCATAAGGTCGTGCAGTGATTGTAGATGTGTGAGCAGTGTTGTGGCAGCCAAACGTCAAAAAAAGCGAGGAAGGCAACCCTTCACTCGCTTTTTTAATATTCAGTCTTGATTTAGACGAGTTTTTTCACTGCTGCAATCGCTTGGTCGTAGTCAGGATGTTCGGACATTTCGCTCAAGTATTCTACGTAAGCGATTTTGTCATTTTGATCAATCACAAAAATAGCTCTATGATCCAAATGGAATTCCTTGATGAACACACCATAAGCTTCGCCGAAGGAATGATCCTTATAGTCGGACAGTGTCAATACGCGGTCGATACCGGCAGCACCGCACCAACGAGCTTGAGCGAAAGGCAGATCGACGCTGACAGTCAGCACTACGACTTGATCCCCAAGGGAATCAGCTTCCTGGTTAAAACGTCGAGTCTGTGCGTCACACACGCCTGTATCCAAAGAAGGAACAACACTGATCAATTTGACTTTGCCTGCAAAGTCTTGGAGCGTAGCTGCTTCTAGCAGGTTTTTCTGTAATTTGAAATCAGGTGCCTGATCTCCAACCTTCAGTTCAGGACCTAAGAGTGTCAAAGGATTGCCTTTAAAAGTAGCAGCTCCTGTACGTTCTTGTGCCATATGTAATAGCCTCCTTGGTTTTTAGCATTGGTTATCGTTGCCGAAATCTATTATAATCTTTTATAAAAGACATTGTCCAATTTGAATAAGGTGGAGACACCCATGAAGGAAGGATTGCCTTGATTTTTTTACGTTATGAGAACTGGAAAAGTTATTTGCGGTTTTACCCAGTAACCTGTCTGATTTTGCTCATTAATATTGTGATGTTTATTGTACTCACCGTACAGGGTGGATCGGAAAATAGTTTGACGTTGATCCGATATGGAGCTTTGATTAATGAAGCGCCATTCACTGATCAACTGTGGCGATATGTATCAGCTATGTTTTTACATGCAGGGTTTGATCATCTTCTGTTCAATTCCTTCGCCATACTCGTCTTCGCTCCTCCGCTGGAGCGTTTGCTGGGGTCCTTCCGCTATGTGTTATTGTATCTGGTCACGGGCATTGTAGGGAACATACTGTCCATCGCGCATTACAATATGATGACGGAAACGACAGTCTCTGTAGGGGCTTCAGGAGCGATTTATGGCATCTATGGAGCATTCCTATACGTTGCCCTGTTCCAGCGGTCACTGATGGATGACGCCTCGCGTAAAACGCTGTACACGCTGCTTGGGTTTGGTATCCTGTTTTCTTTCGCTGTAGCGAACATTAACTGGACCGCTCACTTCGGGGGATTGCTCAGTGGGTTTTTCCTTTATGGATTAATGATCAGATTGACTGGCCAACGCAAACGTCACTAAAGATAGTTTTACGGTAAGTTAGCAGGGGAAGAAAGAGGATGATGTTCGATTGACGTCTTCTTCCGGATGTTGAAAAACAGATTGGAGCGAATATCGGAGTGGAATTACGACAGTTGCAATACTTCATGAAGGTAGCGCAAAAAGAACATGTCACTCAGGCAGCCGAGGAGCTACATGTGGCGCAATCTGCGGTAAGTCGGCAAATTCATCAGCTTGAAGAGGAGCTGGGAGTCAATCTTTTTATGCAAAAGGGTCGCAATTTGCAACTTACGCCAGTGGGACAACTATTTTGCAAACGGGTTGAGACGATTATAAAAGATCTAGAGCGAGCTGTTTTAGAAGTTCATGAGTTTTTGGATCCTGAGGGGGGCGAAATCCGCATCGGTTTTCCGCACAGTTTGGGGATTCATCTTATTCCTACGGTGGTGGCTGAATTCCGAAAGCGGTATCCCAATGTTAAATTCAGATTTAAACAGGGGATGTACCCGAGTTTAATTCGTGATGTGTTAGCGGGTGAGGTGGATTTGGCTTTTGTATCTCCTTTTCCGGATCGTCATGATCATGTAGAGGGGGATGTGGTGCTGACCGAGGAGTTGTTTGCTGTTCTCCCGCCCAATCATCCTTTAGCTACGGCCAAACACATTACGCTGAGTCAGCTTAAAGGAGAAAAATTCATCCTGTTCAGAGATGGATATTCGTTACGTCCGATTGTCTGGCAGGCTTGTCTGGAGGCAGGGTTTACGCCGGATATCGCTTTTGAAGGTGAAGAGACAGATACGATTCGCGGATTAGTTGCGGCTGGTATGGGAGTCAGTCTTTTGCCTGAAATGGCGTTGTTTCAGACCAACCCGCTTCAACCTGCAAGAGTGTCGATTGTTGATCCAGAGGTCACGCGAACTATTGGCTTGATTCATCGCAGAGATGACAAACTACCATTAGTTGCAAAGTCATTCCGAACTTTTTTGTTGCAATATTTTGGCCTTAAAGGTAGTGCTGCTACTCCGAATGGAAGTGCTAAAGCGGATTTAGGGCAGTGAGTATAGCTGATTGGTTTTAGATAAAGGAAAAAGGTTGTTCCTCTTGGTGGAGGAACAACCTTTTTTGTAATACAAGCAATTAATCCCGGCTGTTAAAGATACCGATTAAGCGGATTAGTTCCAGCAAGGAAACGAGAGCTGCAGCCACATAAGTTAATGCAGCAGCATTTAATACTTTGGCTATACCCCGTTCTTCATCACTACGGATAAACCCTTCGGAAACCATAATTTCTCGGGCGCGGTTGGAAGCATTGAATTCAACCGGTAATGTAATTAATTGAAAAGCGACAGTAGCCGAGAAAAAGATGATACCCAAGCCAATCAGGTTCGTGTAGCTGAATAAGAAACCGGCAATCAGCAGAAACGGTGCAATCCCGGAAGCGAAGTTTACGATCGGAAAGATCCGGTGACGGAGTGCCAGCATGGGATAATGCTCTTTATGCTGAATGGCATGACCAACCTCGTGACAAGCTACGGCAACTGCAGAAATGGATTTTTCATAATAAACGGGCTCGGACAGCCGTACGACTCTTTGTATTGGATCATAATGGTCAGATAAAGCACCAGGTACTGGTTCAATAGGCACATCATGCAAACCATTGCGATCCAGCATGTGCCGAGCTGCATCATAACCGGTCAACCCATTTTCGTTTGGGACATCAGACCATTTATTAAAAGTACCTTTTACACGGAATTGCGCCCATAAGGATAATCCGAACGCAAGAATAATCAATATATACATACCCATCATAAAGCAACCCTCCATTATTGTTCATCACTAGCCCGGGCATCTACATCATAGAACTATGCTCCAGCAGATACTTCAGAGCTTCGATACAAGCGGCGCTTTGTGGTAGTAGACCAGTAAGCAACTTGCGCACTTGAACGGGCTTGAGCTGCCCCAGAAGAGGCTGTAGTTCATTGACTTCACGTTCCAGACGCTGCATGTGCATCTCTAGACTCGTTAGTTTGTCCGTGACGTGCTCTTCCCCCGCGACCGAGTTCCATTTAATCAGTGTCTGTCTGATTTCCTCGAGGCTATATTTCTCTTGTTTCATTTGGTTAATACGTTCAAGCCTGTTTAAGGTTTCATCATTATAAAGCCGATAATTTTTCAATGATCGTTCTTCAGGTGTGATTAAACCAAGCTTTGTGTAATAATCAATAGTTCGTTCGCTGACACCAGCCGCCTTGGCTAGCTCACCAATTCGATACAGCTTCATATCCCCATCTGTCTTCACCTCGCGCTCTTCGTTCAACCTTCAATATTAGCATTTGCAAACGGAGTGTTTATAAAGAATATTTTACATGATTCCCAACCATACAGTCAAACGTCATGCTTTTTTTCGGACAGAAACAAGCTACTTTTATAGTTAGTAAATGTGACATGGATTGTTTGGGAACATATTTTTTTAACATAATAAAAAAAATCTTGTCAACTTTCATGTATTCTGATTATAATGACAATAAGGATTTCACGAAATGTAAAGAAACTTAACATTAGAGGGAGTGGGCTTCATGAGAAAAAAGTGGTTAGTTGTATTATTGGCCATGCTGACAGTATTAGCTTTTCCGGTAGGTGCGTTTGCTGCTGACGGTCCGACAAATATTCAACTTCAAGCTGGGCTAAACACGGCCTTTACGTTCTTGGCATTTATACTTGTATTTTTTATGCAAGCGGGATTTGCATTGCTGGAGGCAGGCTCGACACGAATGAAGAATGCGGGCCATGTCGCTGGTAAAACGATTCTCACCACGGGTGTTGCGGCTTTGTCCTTCTGGGCACTTGGATTTGGATTCGGCTTTGGTAATGATGGCGGCAACGGATTTATGGGACTGACGGGTTTCTTCATGAGTGGTACGGATGCTGCAGTATCGTTTGATGCTCTTTCAGGTCTGGATGTTCCGATTACAATTATGTTTTTGTTCCACTTTGCTTTCGCTGCGGTATCACTTTCTATCGCATGCGGGGGGATGGCAGAGCGTGCAAAATTAAGTGTATACATTATCTTCGGTATTTTATTCTCCATCGTAATCTATCCGGTTGTAGCTCACTGGGTGTGGGGCGGCGGATGGCTTGGTAAGTTGGGAATGCAGGATTATGCCGGTTCGACGGTAGTCCATTTGACAGGCGCTACGGCGGCACTCGTCGCTACACTGCTGCTCAAACCGCGTCTGGGCAAGTTCAATAAAGATGGCAAGCCGAACATTATCCCTGGTCATAATCAGGTGTACTCTATCTTGGGTGTTATTATTCTCTGGTTTGGTTGGTTTGGATTTAACCCAGGTAGTGCTGTATCGGCTATGAACGACGGATTCTTTGGATATGTGGCCTTGACTACCAATATTGCTGCTGCGGCAGGTGGAGTTTTCGCTTTGCTCGTATCCTGGATGGTATACGGAAAGGCAGATATTCCTGCTATGTTAAACGGTGTGCTGGCGGCTTTGGTTGCCATTACTGGTTCTTGTGCCTTTGTAGCACCTTGGGCGGCACTGGTCATTGGTGCAGTTGCAGGGATCGTCACTTTCTTCACAGCGCAATGGTTTGAGCGTGCAAGAGTAGATGACCCGGTATATGCTTTCTCCGTGCATGGTGTTGCAGGGATGTGGGGCGCAGTGTCCACAGGGTTGTTCGCTACTCCTGAGCTTGTAAAAATAACAGGTGTAGGTCAAGCGGGTCTGTTCTATGGTGGTGGATTTACCCAATTAGGAGTACAGCTGCTTGGACTGATTGGCACCTTGGCTTTCGTGTTCGTCATTTCCTTCATTATTCTGGGTGCGATGAAAGCAATTATGGGTATTCGCGTTACGGAAGAGGAAGAAACAATGGGACTGGATATCAGTGAACACGGTACGTACGGCTATCCTGAGCAAATGAAGTTGGTTGCTGAGGCTGAAAAGCGTTCTGGAATTGTGAACTAATATGTAAAATATAAAGAACCAGTATGGATGAGCGGAGGAGATGGAAGTATGGAACTGCAAAATATGGCCCCTTGGGTGAGTTCCGCCGAAGCGATTGATCATGCAGATACACCTGAATCGCTAAGGCAGGCCAGGGTCGACTCTCAAAAATGGCTGCTGGCTTCCCAAGCCTCCGCTCCGTTATCAGACTGGTTACGAACGGCGAATGAAATGCATGACCGCATCGCGGCCAGAGCTGTACAAATGTGCGAAAAAGGGATGGTTGAGGATGGCTTCGGCCCTCCTCCCGTCCCTTACGCATTTATAGCCTTCGGAAGCATGGGGCGCTCGGAATCGACGCTGTGGAGTGACCAGGATAACGGTATGATTATCAGTGACACAATATCTGCTGACAAAGAATTGTATTTTAGAGAGTTTGGTCGCAGAGTGTCTGCGATGTTAGAGTATTTGGGATATCCCAAATGTGAAGGGAAAGTAATGTGCTCGGAGCCGTTGTGGCGTCAAACATTGTCTGGATGGCAAAAACAGCTAACGAAATGGTCGGATGATTTTGCTTGGGAGCCGATCCGTTATCTGATTATCTCGTCTGATATGAGGCATATCGCTGGAGATGAGCGACTATCTGCAAACTGGAAACGAAGTTTTTATGAGTTGTTCCGAAAACATCCTGATTTACCCTCGGCGGTACTTAGGAACACAGTGAGGCATAAAGCGACACTTAATATTTTAGGTCAGATCGTTACCGAGCGCTTCGGTGAGCATGCGGGCGATTTTGATGTGAAATACGGATTGTACATTCCACTGGTGAACGCAGTCCGTTTTTTGGCGTTGCAACATGGTGTAGAGGAAACCTCCACCTTCAAAAGGCTCAGTCGTCTCGCATCACTGGAAGCGGCACCGTTGCCTTTACTCGATGCTTGCGAGCGAGCCTTTCGGATTGCGCTTCAGCTACGAATGGCTACGCCAGTGAAAGAGAATGATGGATTGCTGGTCAGCAATGGCTACCTGGCTGTAAAGCCGCTGAAACAAGGTAAAGGCTGGCATGAGTTGCGCGAGGCGCTTTCGACGGTACGACGGCTGCATCGTGCGTTGCAAAGGCAGTTGCGATTTATGGAAGGGAGAAGGTCATGAAGGAACCGGCGCAGGGAAGTGGCTTCTGGAGCGCTCTCCGCAGAGGAGGAGTACCGTCTGCGATCGCATCTGTAATGGGGGCTCCTACGGCTCAGCAGATGGCGTTTATTCGCTCCTTAACCCGGGAGCAACGGCGCTCTGAAGTATTGCGGACCCCGCTGGATCGTTTGGAGACGGTAGTTTTTGATCTGGAGACAACGGGATTTTCAGCACAGCATGGTGATGAGATTTTATCGTTCGGGGCGATTCGGGTTGTCGGGGACATGATTATGGAAAAAGAGCAGTTTTATACGCTTGTTAATCCACGGACTGTGATTCCTGAGCACATTACCGAGCTAACTGGGATTACCCGGGAAATGACGGATCAAGCTCCACCACTTATGAATGGACTGCACGACTTTATGTCCTTTGTAGGTGGGCGAGTACTTGTAGCACATGCTAGCGCTCATGATAAGGCCTTTTTGAATGCTGCATTATGGAAAACATCTAAAGTCCAATTGACTCATCGTGTTCTGGATACGATGATGCTTGCCAAATGGCTCGAGCCACAGCAACATCAAACCTACAGTTTGGATGAATTGTTGGCCTACCAATCTATTCCGATTGAAGGGCGGCACCATGCGTTAGAGGATGCGAAAATGACGGCTAAGCTGTGGGTTGCGTATGTTCAGGAAATGCTGAAGCGTAACGTGACCAATTTGGCAGATGTCTACGCGCATTTAAGTCATGCCTGATTCAGTACAAGGCATAGCATTCATATACACATAAAAACAGCAAGTTCGCGATTTCGTGGGTTTGCTGTTTTTTTTGCGTCCTGTTCAGATTTAGAAGGTTAGAGGTGGGAACAGTATGGGCATCCTATGGAGAAGGTAAGGGTCATTTAGATGAAAGACAGGTGATAAGACGTGAAAAGATTTCTTTTCATCAGAGCGATGGTTATGCTGGTTGTGGTTGGGGCTTCATGGGGAGTTATTGCAAACACAACTTATGCAGCAAGCCTGTCCAAAAAAAATGTACCATTAAAAGAGGAATATGGTAGAGAAAGAGTTGAAGCTGAGAAAGAGGTAGAGGCTGAAGCACATGCGGTAGAGGTAATGAAAAAGATAAAGCCTGGTCAACGGCTTCCTTCTTTGATTTTAAAGGGGTTAAATGGCAAGTCCTACGATGTAGGGGCCACGCGCAATAAAGCTTTGGTTATTAGCTTTTGGGCTTCGTGGTGCGACCCGTGCCGATTAGAAGCGCCTATGTTGAATGAGTTGTATAGTAAGTACAAAGATGATGTGGATGTTTATGGTATCAATGTAACTCGCTATGATCGATTGGAGGATGTACAGAAGTTTTCCCGCTCTTTGGATCTCCAATTTCCCATTTTACTTGATGAGCAAGGAGCATTGTTTGAACGATTTGGAGGGGTGGCTTTTCCGACCCATGTACTGGTTGATCATCATGGACAGGTCCGCGAAATCATAATCGGCATGCTCAGTGAGCAGGAGTTGGAACGCAAAATAAAAACTCTTCAAAAAAAGAAGGTGTCTTTGGGAGCCGAGTAGACCGCCAAAGGCACCTTATAGCTCATGCGAGCACCTGATTAGTGATTAACTAATCCATGATGAGTAAGCTCTGCCTGATCGTTTTTTGGAGTTGGTGCTTCCAACAATGCGTAACGGAAACTGTCCAAGAGAGCTTCCCAGCTGGCTTCAATTACATTTTCGGATACACCTACATTACTCCAGACGTCCTCGTAATTTTTAGACTCAATGAGCACACGTACCTTGGCGGCGGTGGCATCCTTTTCGTCAAGCACACGTACCTTGTAGTCAGCCAAATGCATGTCCCGCAAGGCAGGGAAATATTGAGAAAGAGCCTTGCGGAGTGCGTTATCGAGCGCGTTGACAGGACCGTTGCCTTCAGCTGCGGTATAGACACTCGTCCCTGCGACATTCAGCTTCAAGAATGCCTCGGATACGACCGGGCGGCCGGCTGTTTTCTCTACCAGCACTTTAAAGGACTCAAAAGAGAACATTTCCTTCACTTCACCGCCTGCTTCACGAATGAGCAGTTCCAGCGAAGCATCCGCGCCTTCAAACTGGTATCCCTGATGCTCCAGTTCCTTGATGCGGCTAATTACGCCACGTGCCTCATCACTGGATGGGTCAAGGGTGATGCCCAGCTCTTGCGCTTTGGATACCACGTTGCTTTGCCCGGCCAGTTCGGAGACCAAAACCCGCTGCTTGTTCCCCACGAGTTCAGGAGCGATGTGCTCATAAGTTCGCGAGTCGCGTAGAATGGCTGACACGTGGATGCCCCCCTTATGGGCAAAAGCTGCATTGCCAACATAAGGCTGGTTCACAGGCATATTGACGTTGGCGACTTCGCTCACAAAGCGGGCTGTATTGTGGAGTTGATTTAACTTTTCAATATCTAGACAGTCGTAGCCCAGCTTGAGCTGCAAATTAGGAATGACGGAGCACAGGTTAGCGTTACCACACCGTTCACCGTAGCCGTTGATGGTACCCTGAACCTGCCTTGCGCCTGCTTGTACAGCACTTAGAGAGTTCGCTACTGCCAATTCGCAGTCATTGTGTGTATGAATACCCAACTGTGACCTCGTTATCTGGCTTTGCAGCATAGTGACAATTTCCTGAATCTCATGTGGTAGGGTACCGCCGTTTGTATCGCACATCACGAGCCAATCCGCGCCTGCTTCCTCAGCTTTTTTCATAACGGCCATTGCATACTCGGGATTGTTTTTATATCCGTCGAAAAAATGTTCGGCATCAAAAATAACCTCCATGCCCCCTTGCTTTAAAAAGGCGATGGAGTCGTAAATCATAGACAGATTTTCCTCCAGTGTCGTCTGTAAGGCGGTGTGTACATGAAAATCCCATGATTTACCCACAAGTGTAGCAGCCTGAGCGCCGGATTCCAGAATTCGTTGCAGATTGACATCCTGTGCTGCGATGCTATCTTTGCGGCGCGTGCTGCCAAAGGCGACAATCTTTGCCTGAAGGCCCAGCTCTTGTACCCGTTTGAAAAATTCGATATCCTTGCTGTTGCTTCCGGGAATCCCGCCTTCAATATAATGAACACCGAGATCATCGAGTTTTTTGGCGATTTTCAATTTGTCATCAGCAGACAAGCTAATTCCTTCTCCTTGAGTGCCGTCTCGCAGCGTTGTGTCAAAGATAGAAATAGCGGTGGACATGAGGGACTCCTCCTTTGCGGATTGCTCAGATTGGTGATGCTCTGCTTTTTTAAGCACATTAATTTAGTTGTTTAACGCTTAAAAACAGGAAAGCGTTAGTTTGTCGTGTTCGTATGTTAGTCGATTATATCAACTTATGACTTCAATTGTAATATATAATTATCATTTTTAGCCGCAAAACCATTATTTTTATGTAAAATAGAAATAGCATTTAAAAGTGTCTCAAGTATAAAATCAAAACACATATTCCCGCGATGATGGGTGAATTTACAGTTAAAAAGAAGGGTTGAGCATGAAAGATGTCAGTGCTTATTATCCGGCTGGTGGGCGAGTTATTCTGCATGTGGATATGAATGCATTTTATTGTTCCGTTCATGCAGCGGAGGAGCCGGAGAAATATAAGGGACTGCCTACCGCGGTGGCAGGCAGTAGTGAGCTGCGCAAAGGTGTAATTGTAACCTGCTCTTATGAAGCCCGACGATTGGGTATTTCAACAGGGATGGTCGTTCAGCAGGCTCGCCGGATCTGTCCACAGCTCATTGTAATACAGCCTGATTTTCACTTGTATCGTCGTTATTCCAAAGCATTTATGAGCATTGCATATTCGTATACGCCTATGCTTGAAGCGACTTCAATTGATGAGTGCTATCTGGATATTTCTGGCTCCAAACAGTTTGGAACACCTATGGAAATTGCTGAGGAAATCCAGCGCAGAGTAGAAGACGAGCTGGGCCTGCCCTGTTCAATTGGAGTTGCTCCTAACAAGTTGCTGGCCAAAATGGCTTCTGATCTGAAAAAACCACGCGGGATATCTATTCTACGTTTGCGTGATGTACCCAATATTTTGTGGAACCTTCCTTGTGGTCAATTGTTTGGTGTGGGCCGCAAAACGGCAGATAAGCTTCTACAAATGAATATTCGTACCATTGGGCAACTAGCTAAGGCCGATGAGCATATGCTGGTTGGCGTATTTGGTGTGACGGGTTCGTGGTTAAAATTGGCCGCTAACGGAATTAACCATTCACCAGTCAGCACTGAACGGGAGCCAAACAAGTCCATTGGTCACACGACTACCCTGCCTATGGATGTGGTAAAGCTGGAAGAAGCCCAACGGGTACTTCTTAACATTAGTGATCAGGTGGCCCGGCGGCTTCGACGACACGGTATGCTGGCAGGAGGTATACAATTGACGATTCGGACGCCGGATATGAAGACCTTTACGCGTTCTCAAGTCAGGAGCACTCCTACGGAAAGTGCAGAGGACATATATAAGGAAGCTTGTGCGTTGTATCGTCGCCATTGGGGAGAAGATAAGCCTGTACGCTTACTGGGGATTACGTTACAGCAGCTCATTCCAAAGGAGGAAGCGGCCGTTCAAATGGATCTATTTGAATACCAGGATCAGCCTAAGAAAGAAAGCTTATTGAAGACGATGGATGCACTGCGCGATAAGTTTGGTGAAAATGCAATTTTGACCGCTGGGATGCTGGGAGATGATCCTTCGGTACTTCTTCGCAACTCCAAGCTGCGCGGAACTTCGCTGCAAAAAGACAATCTACCAACTCCGGAGTGAACTTTTGGATAGATTATTGCAAGCATCAGAAGCTTACGTTATAAGCATTTTTTACACGAAGGATAAAGGAAAATAATTTGTAATAATATTGGGTTTGTATTAATATGTGAATAGAATGTAAAAGCTGGTTTGTTTGATTGTATAGGAGGAAGAGAAAAGTTATGGCTAAATACACTTGGGTAGAAAAAGATACATGCATTGCTTGCGGAGCCTGTGGCGCTACAGCACCTGACATTTATGATTATGATGATGAAGGTTTGGCTGAAGTGATCTTTGAAGGGGATGCAAACCAAGGCATCAAGGCAATCTCGGATGATTTGTTTGATGATATGCAGGATGCTTGTGACGGTTGCCCTACAGATTCCATTAAAGTAGCAGACGAGCCGTTCAATAAAGAAGGTTAAGCGTAGGCTTCTTTGATAGGCACAGCACCGACAGCTCCCTTCGCCGTATAACGGTGAAAGTAAGCTGTCGGTGCTGTTTTTTTAGATTATAGAATAGTTCAGCGGAGCTGAGCCATTCTATAATCTAAAAAAACTTCTGCCAAACGCGGTCTGGCTTCCGTGAAAGTCCATCGATAGACGTTTTTTTTATGTGCTGTCCATCGAGTCTATTTTTACCGATATACATAATAGGAAGTATGCAAGATTACACGATCAGGAGGATCCGATGAACCATTCGCCTCATCTTAAATCGTATGTAAAAAAACACCCTGATAATAAAATGGCCTGGTATTTACTCGGCAAAGAGTATGAGAGCAGCGGTCAGGAGGGCAAAGCAAATTATTGCTTCAATCGCGCAGGAGAAGTGTTCGAAGCCTTCGAGCATAAACAGATTCCGGCAGACGTATGGATGGAATATCAGGATAAACTGGTTCAGATGTCCAAGGAGAAGGAGCGAAGGACGGCTCGAACACGCCACCTGTTAACTGCGTTAATGGTACTACTGCTCATATGGGTTCCTTCAGCCAATTCACCGAGACCCTCAAATGAAAATACATCTGTTCCATCCGGAACTGAGCAGGCAGCAATTGATAATATTGAAGTTACGAAAGTGGCCGCTGCTGATCCGAAGGAGATGGCCCAGATCGGTGTGGTTGGTGGTGTGTTTACGGCTCAAGCTCGAAAAGGGAGTGGAGCTGGAACGGGGCTTACTGATATGTTGGCTAAGACTAGCCGATTGCCGTCCAAGACTACGGTGTTGGGCATGGAGCAAGGGGGCTCGTGGCTGCTCTGGAGAGAGGGCATGAAGCCATTACTTAGTGTACAGAACAAAGGAAACGGCGGATTAGCTGTTCAGTCTTACGACGCCGCTGCGTGTGCTTGCAAGCCGTCAGACAGTGAAAATCTTCGCAAAGCAGGTCTAAAATGGGCTGCTGGACAGGAGGAATTAGCTGTGTTGAATAGCTCCATGCGTGCTTTTCGCTCACAGCATCAACGTCTTCCCCAGAGTCTTGATGAACTGACTCGAGACTTTCCCGCTAACACGATGTACGGTACGACAGACGGGATGAAGAAGGCTTTTACACCTATGCGTAATTTACTTGCTTCACCTGGACAGGGAACAGGGAAGGCAGTAGATTTAGACGCTGACTCGTCGGCCGAAAGCAGTCCATTACTGGCATCGTCATTGCACGGACGACCTTTTCTGGGGCAACCGCTGCGAATTGTGGTGGACAAATCTAAGCACAGGCTCGCCCTGGTAAGTGGCAATGTACTTATTCGAAATTATCCTATCGGTTTGGGTGGAGAAAGAACACCAGAAGGGAAATTTGTGATTACCGATAAAGTAGTAAATCCGAACGGTAAATCCAACGGTGAGTTTGGTAGTCGTGGAATGCAACTGTCTGCAACGAATTATGCCATTCATGGCACGAACGAGCCGGACAGCATTGGCAAAAATGAGTCGTTGGGTTGCGTCCGAATGGGTAAAGAGGATGTGGAGGAATTGTTTGCACTCGTACCTTCGGGTACGGAGGTGGTCATTGGTAACGGGGGATTGCCTGATCAAGTGCTTGTGCCTGGTTCTCGATTTACAAGTGAGCCGCAGCATGACCAGACGAATCCCCGCAAAACCTATCACTGGCTAAATTAACGTTTTGATGCTATTGCTACTTGGTGTTTAACGATTTCCTGCTTGTGCTAAAACAATGACCAGAATAATCACAATGATGAGGAGAACAAAGCTGACGGCGGTCCATACAATCGCTTTCTTGTTCACCTCATCCTTTTTCTTTTGCAGACTGGGCGGCTTGCGCTTGGTCTTCATATCAGCAATCCCTCTTTTCTAACGGGCTAAGGTCTTGTCTTACTATGTCCATTGTAAATGGTTTGATTATACATTTTCAATGACATCTCCATGACAACTGAATTGTTCTGATACTACACCTCGCAAATTACTTTCTTTTTGGTATGGAAAAAGCTAAACTATTTTGTAGAGATGTTTTTTTAGGATTGTGCAAGGGCATAGAACGGAGTGGATGAATCGTGTTGTATCGAAGGATTGCGAAACCTGTTTTTTTTAAAATGAGTCCAGAGACGGCCCATCATGTAGTCATTGACGGCTTAAAACATGCGGGTTCACTCCCTGGTGGAGCAGCGACACTGCGAGGGATGTACGGAGTCAAGGAAACGGAGGATCTTGCCGTTGATCTGTTTGGCATTCATTTTCCCAACCCGATTGGACTGGCTGCAGGACTGGATAAAAATGCAGAAGCGGTTACTGGTTTTTCTTCTATCGGGTTTGGATTTATGGAAGTGGGAACGGTGACACCTGTGGGACAGCCCGGCAATGATCGACCTCGTTTGTTCCGACTGCCTCCCGATGAGGCGTTAGTCAATCGGATGGGCTTTAACAATCTGGGTGCTGAGAGCATGGCCAAACGTCTGGCTGCACTCAAACATCGACCTGTTCCGGTCGCAGTTAATATCGGTAAAAATAAAATCACGCCCAATGAGGATGCTCATAAGGACTATGAAAAGTGTATTTCCGCACTGTATCCGTATGCGGACTTCTTTGTAGTGAATATTAGCTCGCCGAATACGCCGGATTTACGAAAGCTCCAGCATGGTCATGAACTGAAGTCGCTATTGGAAGCGGTTCGGGCAGAGATGGGAGTCCAGGCGAAAAAGTACGGCAATGCCAAGTCTGTACTAGTTAAAATTGCGCCGGATGTATCGGATGAGGAATTGGAATATATGACAGATGCGATTGCTGCCAGTGGAGTAGACGGCATTATTGCGACCAATACAACGATATCCAGAGCTGGTCTGACGCACCGAAATGCGAGTGAAACAGGAGGGCTGAGTGGTAAGCCGCTGCGTGACCGTTCCACAGAGGTCATCGGACGGGTGTACCGCCAGACGGAAGGTAAGCTGCCTATTATCGGATCAGGCGGCATCTTCACGAGTCGTGATGCCTATGACAAAATTAAAGCAGGCGCAAGCCTGATTGAAATTTATACAGCATTGATCTACGAAGGGCCGGAAGTAAATAGGGCTATACATGCTGGCCTGCGTGAGCTGCTTCGAAAGGACGGCTTTAGACACATTAACGAGGCTGTTGGTGCAGATCACAGATAAAAAAGTGTTGTCGGAAGAGACAGGAGGTACGGGGATGGACGGAAGAGACTGGGGAACATTTTTACTGCCATACGATCAGGCGGTGGAAGAGCTTAAGGTCAAGTTCAAAACAATGCGTGCGGAGCTGAAAAAGCGCGAGGAATACGCTCCTATCGAATTCGTAACCGGACGGGTTAAAAAAATATCAAGCATCCTCGATAAGGCGAAGAGATTACAAGTTCCTTCTGATCAGCTGGAGACGGGAATCGAGGATATTGCAGGCATTCGCATTATGTGTCAATTTGTAGAGGATATTCGGCGGGTGGCCGAATACATCAGAAGACGTAAGGATTTGACCGTACTGTATGAAAAGGACTATATCACCAATTATAAAGACAGCGGCTATCGCAGCTTTCATATGATTGTGGAGTATCCGGTTCAGACAGCAGTGGGGTTGAAAATCGTGCTGGCAGAGATTCAAATCCGTACGTTGGCTATGAATTTTTGGGCAACTATTGAGCATTCTCTTAGCTATAAGTATCGTGAAAGCTTGCCTGATAATATGCGCACACGGTTGAAAAAGGCAGCTGAGGCAGCCTTTGTATTGGATAATGAGATGTCTTCCATGCGTCTTGAAATATTGGAAGCGCAGAAAAAGTTCGAGGATGAAGCCAATATCGTATCCAAAGTGCTAACAGGTATGCATCGGCTGTATTTCTACCATAAGATCAGTGAAACGATTGATGCGCAGCGCAGATTTAATGAACTGTGGGAACGGCACGACATGGAAGGAATCAAGCTGCTTCACGATGAAGTTAAAGAGATGCTAGAAGCCTCTACCAAGGAAGAAGACAGGGATGAATATTAAATGGAAAACCTTTCCTACGAACCGCTGTACGTGACTTATTTGGTATACTTCAATCGGGATCGGGATTACTTTGAATGTCATGAGGTACTGGAAGAGCTGTGGCTTAAGCTGGACCGTGACCCTGTATATAAAGGTTTGCTGCAAGTTGCTGTAGGACTGTATCATTTTCGGAATGGTAACTATCGTGGTGGACATATGATGCTGGATAGTGCGGTCCACCGGCTGGAATATGCTCCTTCGCAGGCGCTGGGCATTAATATGGCGAAACTGGTGGACGAGGCGCGCGTTTGCGCCCGTCAGCTTGCTGAAGCTGTTATGACCTGCACGGAGGAGCTTCAGCACCAACCGCCGGTTTATCGGGATTTGACGATTGAAATCGTCGAGCCCGGGTTGCGCCGTGCCGTGGAGAAGGCATCGTCGTCCATTCCAGTCAACATCCCGCAGCAGAGAGGTCCTCGGCGTGGGGAAAAGCATGAGCAGCGTCAGCAGGCGCTGGAAGCTTCAATTAGGCGAAGACAGGCCGCTGGCGGATCGGGCTTTGTCTCGGTGGAAACGAAGGATGCGCCTTGAGTTTGAAGCACATGCACATGGTAAGCAAGCAGCCCGATCCGTTTCATGGGGATCGGGCTGCTTTATCGTTTCAGGTGTGTGAACGTTTGACTAGGAGGTTACGTTCTTTTTATATTTCTCAAAGAAGGCTTTGAAATCGTCGAGTGTGTACCCATTGTCCGAAGGACTTTCCTTCAACCCGCCTACCATACGTTCCTTTTCCACGCCTTTTTCGTAATAAATGAGCGTAGGGGTATACTCAATCTTATACTTGTCCCAGCCATCCTCATACTCACGCAGGTTAAATTCGTGCATCGTGATGTTCTCCTGCTTGCTCAAAGGCAAGAGCTTGGGAGTAGTGGCGCGGCAATGCACACAGTCGGACGCGAAATGATAGACGAAAAAGTTTTCCTTTTTATCAATTTTGCTCTGTAGATCTTCCGGCTTAATAATTTGCTGATAGTTCGGGTCATTCAGCAACTCTTGAGTAGCAGGATTTAACGAGGCTGTGGAAACGCCATACAGCTTGTTCTTAGTGCCTGAATTTAAAGCGAGTAGCACTCCAAGCAAAATGACCAGCACAACAAAAAAGCCGATGACAGGTATAAGCTTTTTTTTGTTGGATTTTTGTGCGTTCAATGCAATCTCTCCTATCAAAATTCAAAATATGTAGCTATGAATCTCATTATTATACAACATTACAGCTTGTAGTGAAAGTTTGTAAATCACACCGATATTGCAGGATAACAGGTTGAATATGGTACAATAAAATTTATTTTAAAAGGACAGGATGATTACGATTATGGGTGTACAGCTCCCCACAGCATTTGTAAAGCGCATGGAGCAATTGCTCGGCGACGAATTTGAAGCATTTATGACCGCCTATGACCACACGCCCCATGCCGGGATTCGCGTCAATACGTTAAAAATTCCGATGGAGGACTTTAAGGAACGTTCTCCGTTCGAACTGCGGCCGATTCCGTGGTGTGCCACGGGTTTCTACATTCCGCACGGTACAAAGCCGGGGTTACATCCTTACTACCATGCGGGGCTGTACTATGTACAGGAACCGAGTGCAATGTCTCCAGTTGAGCTACTCAATGTAGCTCAGGACGAAGCTGTATTGGACTTGTGCGCTGCACCGGGCGGGAAATCGACCCAAATAGCTGCCAAACTACAAGGAAGCGGCGTATTGGTGACAAATGATATTAGCGCGGACCGAACCAAAGCGTTGGCTAAAAATGTGGAATTGTACGGTGTGCGTAATGCCGTGGTACTGAATGAAAGCCCGGATCGAATCGCCGCTGCCTTTCCACATTTTTTTGACAAGATACTAATTGACGCACCTTGCTCGGGAGAAGGTATGTTCCGCAAGGATGAGGATATGGCAAAACAATGGGAGACGCATTCGGTGGATAAATGTGTAGTCATGCAACGGGACATTTTGCGTGTAGCGGCCTCAATGCTGAGCGCAGGAGGGAGAATTGTCTATTCGACCTGCACCTTTGCGCCAGAAGAAAACGAAGGAATGATCGCAGAATTTCTGGGAGCTCATCCCGATTTTGACGTAGTCCCTGTTCCATCGGAAGCAGGCTTTGCACCAGGTCATCCGGAATGGATGAGTGAAGAGGTCGCGGCAGCACACCCTGAACTGCGGGGAACAGCACGCCTTTGGCCGCATCTCGTAGAGGGAGAAGGCCATTTTATCGCTGTGTTGCAACATCGGGGTGGCAATGCTGCTGCGATGGAAGATCACACTGAATCCGGGGATTTGACTCAACGTGAGGACAAGAATGACAGGGCATTGAACATAGATGCAGTGTATCCACGGAAGAAGCAGTTTTTGTCCGTCAAGGAAGCGCTGACGCCAAGCGGTCAAGGAAGACATGCGACTGGTGAGCCTAAACGAAGTGGTAAAGGAATGGACGGGAAGTCCGGTAAAGGAAAGTCCGCGCGCGGCTTGGGTGGCAATAAGTCCCGTTCTGGCAAGGAAAATGTAAAATCCGCTGCACGCTCCCCACAGGATGTGCTGGAGTCCTATCACCAATTTGTGAAGGAGCAGCTGGAGGTGTGCTTAACAGGCTATACGGTGGTTTACGGAGATCGCATTTATCAGTCGCCACTGGCATCACATCGTTTGGACGGCCTGAAGGTGGTGCGACCAGGCTGGTTTATGGGTACCGACAAGAATGGTCGCTTTGTGCCTTCACATCCGCTGGCGGTGGCATTACGCCCTTCAGAGGCGGTTAGAAGCATCAATCTCTCCAGTTCAGATGCTGAGGCCATCCGGTATTTAAAAGGTGAGACCTTGTCCATCCCCGTTGAGAGAATGGCACTGCGGAACGAAGTCCAGCCCAAAGGCTATACTCTCGTGTGCATTGATGGTTATTCGGCTGGGTGGGGCAAATGGCAGGACGGCATGCTCAAAAATGAATACCCTACAGGCTGGAGGTGGACATCGGTATGAGTGGAAAAGGGAGACAAACGCAACGTTTGGATAAAGTTTTAACCCATATGGGATATGGCTCCCGTAGTGATATCAAGAGACAGGTGAAGCAAGGGATGATCACGGTAAACGGGAGAACCACCAAGGATAGCGGCTTACAGGTTCATCCCTACCAGGATCAGATTGAAGTGAACGGGGAACTTGTTGTTTTTCGGGAGTATATTTACATCATGCTGCACAAGCCACCGGGCGTCATATCTGCAACTGAAGATACAAGGGAGCGGACGGTGCTGGATTTGCTGAGTGCGGAAGAACGACATTTTGAGCCCTTTCCAGTAGGACGCTTAGATAAAGATACAGAAGGACTATTGTTGTTGACCAACGACGGTAAGCTAGCGCACGAACTACTTTCTCCACGGCGGCATGTCCCTAAAACGTATGAGGCTACCGTGTCGGGTCATGTCACGGAGGAGGATATTCATCAATTTACAGCAGGAGTGGAACTGGATGATGGGTATGTTACCCTTCCCGCGCAGTTGACCATTCTTCGTCACGAACATCCGTACCAGGCAGATGGAGAAGTTATTTCCTATATTTCGCTTGTAATCCATGAGGGTAAGTTTCATCAAGTGAAGCGTATGTTCGAGGCGGTTGGTAAAAAGGTGACCTATTTGAAAAGAACGGCCATGGGGCCATTGAAGCTGGATGAACAGCTTCCACTGGGCAGCTATCGAGAGCTGACTAGCGAAGAATTGGCATGGATCGGCCGGGATATAGCATCTGCAACGTCAGAAGTTTGATAGGCAGATTAAATATAAATGACGCACAGGCTCTTATGAGATTCCTGTGCGTCATTTTATGATATAGACAACCTGACAGAGAATTATTCAAACTCAACGTTCAACACTGAATCGCAGTTTACGAATTATTGTGCGCGTGCTGCCCGGCTTTTTTTCACTTCGGCTGCTTTATAAGCTGTAACCTTGTTTTTACCTGTCGTTTTGGATATGTACATTGCTTGATCGGCCTGCTTGACCAGTTCATCCGGGTTCATTTCTTTCTTCACTGTACTGTATCCGACACTGATCGTGACAATGCTTTCTTCCGCGACCCGCTCGCGGATACGTTCTGCGACATGTCCAACCTTGGCACGTCGATCCACAACCATTGCGACCAGTTCCTCGCCACCGTATCGTCCGGTCAGTCCGATTTCATCCAGTTCATCCTCCATAATCTGTGCGACCTGTTTGAGTACTTCATCCGCACGAGCATGGCCCTGCGTATCATTCAGCTTTTTGAAATTGTCAATATCGCAAAAAATGACCGACACGCGGATTCCTTGATCCATATATCGCCGTAGTCGTCCCGAAAAATATTTACGGTTATATAGCCCTGTCAGGCCATCGGTGATGGAAGAACGGTAAATCCTTTGGAGCAGCTCCACAATCCGTTCAAATAGGATAATGAATAACGTAGTGTAGTACAGCAATGGTAAAAATGACATATATAGGACTGCGTTTGACCTGCCTGCTTCTTCAGGGATGTCATTTCGCAGCCACAAATAGCCGAGCCAGAGCAAATACATGAATAAGCCCGCTACATACTTCTTTGGCTGTCCGATTCGTGGGGTTATGAACACAAGGCTCAGTATAAGTACCAGTACTCGATAAAACAGAGTGAATCCAACTAGTTTCGCTGTGCTGATCCAAGCGGGTAACAAACCTGCAGTCCAGGCAATAACCGGCAAAATCAATAACGCACCCAGCAGCATCAAGGTCCATGTCTGCACACGTTTCAGCTTCCGGTAGAGTTGAAATACGGCGGCATTGATGAGCACGAAGGCAGACGCCTCCAGCGCATTTTTCCACACGATTCCTTGAAGTTGCATCTTGCCTCCGCCTGCTGAATAGAGATTCATGGCTTCATATGTCATAATAATAATAGCGGCAACCGAAAAAAGGATATAGGCTCTTTTTCGTTGTCTGCTATATATGATCACGCACATCAGTGCCATCATGAGTATAATATACAAACCGCAGGCTGCACTTACGGCCCCGGCCAGAGATGGGAAACCCAAGGTTCCCGATAAGGACAACAACGTCAACATCACCGACTCCATTTGCAAAAGTAGTCAATCTATTGAACGGATGATACCGTTCCGATACAATAGACAGGATTTATCCCATTTAAAATGTTATAATTTTCTTTTGTGACTAACATTTATTCTCAATATATCATCTTTCAGAAAATCCGGAAACCTATACATACAATCTGTGATCCGGGCAGTTTAATGCTTGAAAGGGGAAGCACGTCATGAAATTGCTACAGGCTCTCTTTTTCCCACCCGAGCAACCGGGAGGCGTTTCATCCATGATTCCATATCTGCAAGAGCGATTTACATCCCCCCGTTGGGAAATGGAGCTATTTTCAATCCCTAAACGGATTCGCAACAAGGGTAGGGACGAAGTAACTTTTGATACCTTTGACTGGACGAGATATGAACAATATCCAATCGTCCAAAAATATATTCAGACGTACCGTGACTATTTGTGGTGGACACGGCTTCGTATTCAGAAGCCCTATGACCTCATTCATGCCCATCATCCTATTGCCGGAATCGCCATGAAAACTGTTTTTCCTGACATTCCGCTCGTACAGACGATTCACTCTTCCTATGAGAAGGAGTTAATTCTAAACGGGAAAATAGAGGAGAACGGGCCTGAACACCAATTCTTGGTGTCACTGTATGGGGAAATGGAGCAGAAGGCGGATCGCTTGATAGCGGTATCTCATTCTTTTCAGCATTACTTAACTCCTTACGTTCAGAATCCGCAAGACATTGCAGTCATTCCGAACGGATATGATGAGAAGCGCTTCAAGCCCATTCCACACGAAAATGAAGTGACACAGCTCATAACCGTTTGCCGCCTTGTTCCGGCGAAAGGACTGGATATTTTATTGCGGGCCTGTGCTGAACTTAAAAAAAGAAATCTGGAATTTGTGCTTCATATTATTGGAGACGGTCCGGTTCGCCCTGAGCTGGAAGAGATGGCACGACAGCTCGATATATACCATGAGACGATTTTTTATGGATATACCCTTCATCCAGAAGAGTTTATGCCTTTCTTTGATGTATTTGTTTTGCCTTCTCGGGCGGAGGCCTTTGGTTCGGTATTTGCGGAAGCAGCGTTGAGTTGTCTGGCATTGGTAGGTACAGAAGTGGGAGGAATACCGGAGCAGATTGAGGATGGGGTAAATGGCCTGCTCGTGCCACCCGACAATCCGAGGGCACTGGCAGACGCTTTAGAGAAGGTCATTGCTGACCCTGCCTATCGTTATGAGCTGGCTAGATCTGCCTGTGATAAGGCTAAATCAAGCTATTCTTTAAGTCGAGCGGTTAACGAGTTGAAGAAAATGTATTTGAAATTTCCACATTAACCATGACGAGTATCACCTGGTTTGGAATCGGAATGCCGAAAGCTGGAGCGAGGACGTGAGGAACGGAAAGGTCTCCCGCGTCCTGCTATGATCAGTTTACTAACCCACATCAGACTGAGCATTCCGAAAATAGGATAAAGGACAGATAACAGTGAACTGAAGCCGAACTGACTGATTAAAAAACAGGTGAGCATAATGAATAGTGTGATGAGCTTGGGCGAAATTTGGACATGCTGACGAATTTGCAGACTGACTCCATAAATGTCGGCTACAAAGGTACTGAAGATTTCCATGAAAATGAGTAGAATGTATATGATTTCGACAAAGGCACCCAGACGGTAAGCAATGCTTCCCATAGGGATTTCAAATTGCTGAATACCCGGCATATGTGCTGACATGGCAAAGTGCGCAGCCATCAGCATAAATCCGACACCAATTCCTCCCAAAACTCCGCCCCAGCGGATGGTTCTTCGGGAAAAGGTTTGGCTGCCAAGGGGTACAAGCACGGCTTGGGCCATAGTCAGGTTGAAGGACGTGTACAGCAGTGGAGAGAGCAAGGTTCGAAATGTACTGTGATCTGTCGTATTCGTAATAAAACTCTGAGGATTAGGCATGGAGAGCGTGCTGTGAACGAGCAGAAGAGACATGATGATCATCAAAGGGACAACCACGGTGTTCATATGCAAGATGGCTTTAATGCCTTTACTTAGCAGCAAATAAGTTCCAATCAGTGTAATAAGCAGTCCGGTTTGGTAATGCAGGTGAAGGTGCTCTACAAAAACAGAGCCGGCTCCTGCCAGCATGACGCTGTTTACGCCAATCAGCACGATGAGTGTGAACCAGCTAATCCATTTCCCGGCATTGGCGCCAAAAAGATGTTTGTTCAGGTCCTCGTAGGATTTGGCTGAAATATCATGAGCGATCAGCATCATTTTCGTACCCAACCATACAAATATGATTGTGGATAGCATAATAGTGAGTGTAGCCCAACGACCATACTGCGTAAAAAATTGCAGAATTTCTTGTCCGGTAGCAAATCCGGCACCGACGATTGTACCAATGTATGTAAAAGCAATCTGAAAAACATGAATATTACGTTTCATCCCCAGTCCCTCCTTGCCTGCTTGAATAACGCTGCAGCGAGCATATAATACAAACTATGTTCAACTGAAATAGGACATGACTGGATGAGACTGAAAATAATTAAAGTGAATTTAATGAATAGCTTGACGGGAGCGTAATTTATGGGTCAAATCCTTGCATGGATACTGGAATACGGATATTTGGCAATGTTCGGTTTGCTTGCACTTGGAGTAGCGGGTATGCCGATACCCGACGAAGTGCTAATGATCGCCTTCGGCGGGCTCGTGTCTCAAGGGCACTACAACTTCATTGCTGCACTGGCAGTCACATTTTTCGGTAGTATGACGGGTATGATGCTTAGCTACACCCTGGGGCGTCTGCTGGGCAAACCACTTTTGCATCGATACGGAAAATGGGTGAGGCTTACGCCTTCTAGAATTGCCTCTTCTGAAAATTGGTTTGGGCGCTATGGTACCTGGGGAATCCTGTTCGGATATTTTGTCCCCGGCTTGAGACATGTATCCTCATATCTGGCAGGTACAACCCGTCTAGGCGTTTTTCGCTATATCAGTTATGCATCAGCAGGAGCTTTGCTGTGGTGCGGTACATTTTTGGGGATTGGACATGCGGTGGGCATGCATTGGGAGCAGGTGGCGAAGCTAATGGAGAAGGTGACGCATCGGATAGGGCTGGTCGTTATTCTTTTAATCGTTGTGGGAGGAATCACCGCATGGTTCTGGAACAAGCGTAAAAAAAATGTCACATGACCGCATGGAAAGCAGCTACAGCTTGAAAGCGGCGGGTGAAGTATGGTACTTTTACCGCATAGGAATGTCGTGGGAGGTCATGTAATGGAAGTATTAAAGAAACGAATTTTAAATGAAGGCGTGATTGCATCAGATCAGGTGCTGAAGCTGGATGGTTTGCTTAATCACCAGGTTGATCCAGAGCTGACAATGGCAATGGGACGAGAGTTCGCAGCACGTTTCCGGGAAGAGAAGATCACCAGAGTAGTGACCGTGGAGTCCTCAGGCATTGCCATCGGGTTTGCGACAGCATTGGAATTGGGTGTACCGTTGGTATTTGCTCGTCGTAAAAAGACCCTATTAGCTGATCCAGACGCGCTATGTGAACGCGTACCTTCGTTTACTAAAGGTATTGTGACGGATATTATGCTGTCTCGTCAATTTATTCACGAAGATGATCGTGTTCTGTTCATTGATGATATTATTGCTAATGGTGATGCGGCACGAGGCATGGTTAAAATCATTCAACGCTCCGGAGCGGAGTTGATTGGATTCGGTGTCGCGGTGGAAAAAAGCTTTCAGGCCGGAGCGAGAACCATCCGTGAGCAGGGTATTCGTGTAGAGTCATTGGTCAAAATTTCGTCGTTAGCTGACGGCAAGATTGAGTTTGCTGAATAGTAACAATTCAAAACTCCTGATCCTTATTTCTAATAATAACCTTTGCATGAGCTTCAATTTCGCTTATAATATAGATAAGGTTTTGGAGAGGAGGCAGCAACATGGGGAAAGAACAATTGACCGAACAGTTTTTTCTGGAAAAACTGGCAGCGGCTAAAGTACACTTTGAGCGTGCCTTGGATTGTAAGCATACGGAATTCGACGATTTGTATCCCTATATGATTGAACATCCTCAGTTTTTTTGGTATAAACGCTATGTGGCCTGGTCTGAGTTGTTGACGTTGGTTAACCTATGCGAAGAATTGTCCTTCTCTTGGAAAGAAGAATTTACTGCTCACCAAGTGGAGTATGTAGATCAGCGAGTGTTGTCTGCACAAGTGCTGGACTTCTGGTACGAGAAGAACGATACAAAAGAACATGATCACAGTGTAAACCAGTCGGGATAATTTGTCGCTCTGTTGGCAATCCATATAAGTAGTAAGAGAGAAGAGACCTAAATGATTGTTTAGGTCTCTTTTTAAACTTTTTTCATGTATATAGAATCATGGTTGCTGTGTTAAAAAAGTGAATAAGGAGGGGACAAGGATGATTATGGACGAAGAATTGGATGCTTATCGACTCTCCGGTGAAAAGGTGCGTGTCGTACGCGATGGATTGGAGTCCAACGATGTTGTTGGCATTGTACTGGCATGGGATGATGAACAGGTGCTTATTCGCCGCCAGAATCGACGTGTGGTCAAGTTGGATCGCAGTTATACATACCAGCCGTTCGGCGAGCCGCGTCACAATCCGATAGATCTGGGTTAGGAAGGGGTTCCAAATGGGTGTTGGATAAAAATAACTGAGCGATTCATTAGGCATACAGAAACTCTAAATCGGACACAGTAATGAAGGGAAATCCAACAGAGAGGACGTGCTGTGTCAATGACGGTTATGGACGAAAAAGTACATGCATACAAGGATCAAATCAGCCATTTGGAAGATCAGTTGCCCGAGGTAGTTCATGCATATCATCGCTTTACCGGAGAGTGCTTTCAAGCCGGCAGCTTAGATGAGAAAACCAAGCAACTGATTGCGCTAGGCATTGGCTTATTTGCCAACAATGAAGTATGCACGTTTTATCACGTGGACGAGGCGCGGTCCAAAGGAGCCAGTGATCAGGAAATTATGGAGACCATTGCTGTGGCCGCAGCAGTAGGTGGAGGACATGCTCTAAGTCAAGGGGTTACGCGTGTACAGAAGGCGTTGCAATAAAGCAAATCATTAATAGATATGCTTATACTTCGTGATAGCGAATATAGATCGATTTTGATATATGATGGTTATGGAAAGGAGCTTCCGAGCACAGTTGGTGTCTGCGGAAGCTTCTTTCTTTTGCGTGTTTGTTGTGCGGGGATTATGCTCTTCTGCTTGCGGCAAAAGCAGCAGGGCGAGACGTTTTACGCTTATAGGCCAAAGAGGATGTAACCAAACTTCGTTCAACGATGCGTAGGGGTTTGGAAGTTGAATTGTTTGGTAATTCGGGGCGATGTTTCTCTAGTAAAGGAAGGGCGGCTGTATGAGGCATGGAGGTCGAGAGCCCCAGATATGCTCGCATCCGCTCATACATTTCTTTACGGAATGCTGGCATAGCCATATTGAACTGCTCTTTATTTCCTTTACTTATATAGGTGGCGTGAACGCCGGAGTGGTTTTGTTGTATGTCTAGAACATGAATGTGATATTTATTAAATTCATGTTTTATTTCAGATAGCAGGATTCCGGTACGATCTACACCTGCGTTAACCATTTCGACATAAAGATCAGGGGTTTTCAGCATACCGCTTTCTTCAAGAATTAGGCTGTCCCGCTCAAATACTTTTTGAATAAAGGTAAGGAGCAGATAACTTTTCACAAGAGACCATTCATGCTGAGTAGTATCTAAAGAAGTCATTACCATTCACCGCCTTAGGAAAATGTGATGATAATTCATAACCGATTGAAAAAAAGAACCTTCGTTCCTGAGAACTTATGTTCTTATTTTAGCTTATTATTCCTTTTTTATCAAGGGGAAATTAACAAACATAAAAGGTTTGACATCTTGATATGAGCATGGTATGATCTATCTTGTCGCTAAGAAAGATAGATCTTTCGAGGTATATGACAACATATATGCGGTCGTGGCGGAATTGGCAGACGCGCACGGTTCAGGTCCGTGTGGGCTAACCCCCGTGGAGGTTCGAGTCCTCTCGACCGCATCATCTTATAATATACAGGTTTGTGAATTGCTTTTATAGCAGTTTGCGGACCTTTTTGTATGCTTAAAAAATTTAAGTTGTTACCCAAGACCTGTGTCGAAGAAATCTCTCCGAAGCTATGAGAACAGGATAATAAGTCTACTGTTGGAATGACCTTATAAGCGCATTCCGGTGGATTTTTTCCCATTTCTATTATGAAGTCGATATTTTCACCTCTTCTATCTCTTTCTTTCCAGCCTTGCCATGCTTGATCTTATTTCAGTTCAATCTACTCAATATGCTTACCAATGGCTGTCGAAATTTTCCTAATTGAATCTACTAAATACGAGACTTTTGGAGGCACTCAAAAATAACAAATAAAACAGCTGCCGCTCGTAAGATGTAGCGGCAGTTGTTTAGAATTAACTACATGGAATTAACTGTATCAAAACTCAACATCTCTTTTTTTCTTGGAGCGCGCCCCTGCCAAACGGACAACTAGCGAAGCTACCACCAAAATTGCAGTTACTCCCACAAGGATAACAAAAAAGGATTGATCAAAAGCAGAACGGCCCGCATCTTTCAGTGCTTCTGCAGCCTGGGCAGGCAAACCCTCTGCAGCTATGAGCGCTTCATCCAGGCTGTCTTTCACATTCGCTGGAACGTGGAGTCCCGTAGGGACTTTCATAGCTAGGGAATACGCAAGAGTTGACATGCTTCCGATGATAGCAATCCCTGATGCTCCCCCCATTTCATAGGCAACTTCTTCAATCGATGCAGCCATGCCTGCTTTGTGTGCCGGGGCATAGTTCATAATGGAGTGAGATGCTGCTGTCATACCTGCTCCCAAACCCACACCAAGTAAAGCCAATCCAAGAATCTGCCCGGCCATGCCTGAATTAAATTGCGTGAGATAGATGCCCATTCCCAGACCGGCAATCAGAAGAGAGAAGCTTTTAATATGGATAACGTCATAGCGATGCAATATGGACCCGGTTAAGGGGCCGGCAATGAGAGATGCAATTGGTATGCTAATCGTGTACAGTCCTGCTTGGAGAGGCGACAGACCTTCCACCAGTTGAAGACGCTGGGTTACAATATATTGAATCCCCATCTGTGTAAATGCACCCACCAAGGCTGTTATAAATCCGGTGCTGAACCTTGTAATTTTAAATAAAGTAAGATCAATAAGAGGGCTAGCGCTTTTATTTTGACGACGGATAAAGATGATAAGTGCCAAGACGCCGATAACCGCACCTATTACGGCTAATATTGGAGACCCGTCACGACGGGTAAACTCTTTGATGGAATAGATGAGTCCCACCATGGCGATCATGATTTGGATGGAGCCGGTAAGATCCCATTTTTTCTCTGTATTGCCCGCATGTTTTGGAACATAAATCAGAGTTAATGCAAAAGCAATGATCGCAATCGGCAAATTAATCAAAAATACAGAACCCCACCAAAAATGCTCTAAAAGAAGCCCGCCGACGATAGGACCTAGTCCTGCTCCTCCTGCAGAAACGGAGCCCCAAATACCGATCGCGAATCCACGCTCGCGTTCATCTGTAAATGTAACCCTAATGATTGACAAGGTAGCGGGCATCATCATAGACGCTCCGACTGCAAGAAGAACTCGAGACGCCACCAATACAAAGGGCACGGGGGAAAAGGCGGCAGTAAGCGAAGCAGCAGCAAATACAAGCAACCCGAGGGTAAAGATTTTTTTATAACCCAAGCGGTCCCCAAGCGTTCCCATTGCTGGCAGCAGACCGGCCATAACGAGCGAGTAGCCATTGAGAATCCATAATTTTTCTGACGCTGATGCACCGAGGTCATGGGTTAAGCTCGGCAATGCGGTATACAGGATGGTCATATCCATCACAATAAGCAAAAGAGCGCTTGATACGATAGCTAGAACCAACCAGCGTTTGAATTTAGACATGTTGTTCCTCCGTGAATACAAATTTAAGTTATTACAATTTAAAACCTTAATCTATAGGGTTACCCTATAGTCAAGTGTTGATTCTCGGGATAAAATAGACATACAAAACTTCTAAAACATAACGGAGGAATGAGTTATGTCAAAAAGTCACAGCCTATACTTTACTACCAGTGAGCTGGCCAAGACTTGCGGAGTCACCAAACATACCCTGTTCCATTATGATGAGATCGGGCTCTTGAAACCAGAATTCACAAACTCAAAAGGCTATCGTTTTTACTCCATTCAGCAATGCTACGCGCTTGATATTATTAATGTGCTAAAGAAGGCGGGTAGCTCACTACAGGAAATCAAGGAATTTATTGAGAATCAGAATACTCCTCTGCTCATAGAGCTATTCAAACAGAAACTGCATGACCTTGAAGTGGAACGGATTAGAATAAAACGGATGCAAAGCCTATTGAAAGGTGCCATTGAAATGACGGAGCAAGCCAAGGGAGAGTTACACGATGGACCGTCGATAGAAGAATGTGAAGAGGAATATTTCATTGCCACTCAACTGGAACAGGGTGATGGTGATAAGGAATTTGCTCACAAATTAAGTGAACATCGAGATTATTGCGAAAATCACTTTACTGATTATGAGTTTCCGATCTGGACCATTTTATCCAAGGATCGGTTTGAGTCAGGGGATTATTATTCCGATTATATTGCCAATAAGCTAAAGGCTCCGACTGTGGGAGAGAGAATAGTTACCAAACCCAAAGGCCTCTATGCTGTCTTAAATCACAGAGGATCATATGAAACAATGTCTGAAGCGTACTCCGTTATAAAAGAGTATATAGCGAGTAAAGGGATGACTGTGTGCGGGAGTGCGTACGCAGTGGATTTGCTCAACTATTTCGCAGAAAAAAATCCAGACGACTATGTAATACGGATATCGGTTGAGGTTTGTAAAGGGAGAAAATTTCTTTTATAAGGTTATCTTTTAAGATATGATAAAAAATAACGCACTTTATGATTGAAGCTATTGAAAGGTTGGATGAAATATGGAGAAAGCAACTTTTGCAGGTGGATGCTTCTGGTGTATGGTGACTCCGTTTGAGGAGCAGCCGGGCATTCATGGCATTGTGTCAGGATACACTGGAGGAACGATTCCTGATCCGACCTACGAGCAGGTTAAAACAGGAACTACAGGTCACTACGAGGTGGTGCAGATTACTTTTGAGCCTGAGCTGTTTCCTTATGAAAAGCTGCTCGAATTATATTGGCCGCAAACAGATCCTACCGACGGGGAAGGTCAATTCCAGGACCGGGGTACACAGTATAGACCCGCAATTTTTTATCATACAGAGCAGCAACGTGAGCTTGCGCAACAGTCCAAGGAGCAGTTGGTACAAAGTGGACGTTTTGATAAGCCAATTGTAACGGAGATTCTTCCTTCTTCTATTTTTTATCCGGCAGAGGATTATCATCAGGATTACCACAAGAAAAACGTGAAGCACTATAAGGAAGATCGGGCCCAATCAGGCCGTGATGAATTTATTGATAAGAACTGGTAAGCGGCTTTAATATACGTTTCTACGCACGATAAGGCAGATCAGGGAGTATTCCATGGATCTGCCTTATACATATTTAGACGAGGTTACTCACACAATGAAGGGACAGAGAAGGAGGCTGACCCGCAATGAGTACACGACGGAAGCTACACATCAGAAACATAATAAAAAAGGCTTTAAAGGCATCTCGCGGCCGGAAAGAGCCAGCTTATGTACCTGTATTCCATTCAAGCTCTAAAATACGGAGAACCGTAGTACTCTGTATTTCGGTATGCATGTTATTCATGGTCTGTAGTACTGGTGTTGCAAAAGCATTAGACAAACAGGACGTGCCGCAAAAGATGGTTGCCGTCATTATCGACGATCTGGGAAATAATATGAAAGGGACTGAGCAAATTTTAAATTTACCCGTTAAGATTACCGTTGCTGTGATGCCTTTCCTGCCTACAACCAAGCAGGACGCTATGGAAGCGCATAAGCGTGGTCATGATGTCATCGTCCATCTTCCAATGGAACCAAAGCAGGGAAAGCCCGAATGGCTTGGACCCGGAGCAATTAAGGCAAATATGACGGATGAAGAAGTACGCGCTAAGGTGACAGCAGCCATAAAGGATGTTCCTTATGCGATAGGAATGAACAACCACATGGGTTCCAAGGTCACTTCGGATAAACGCATTATGTCTATTGTTCTTGATGTTTGTAAGGAGCATGGACTATTTTTTGTCGACAGCCGTACTAATTATTGGTCAGTGGTACCTGAACTTGCCGCTAAAAAGGGAATGCCACCGGTACGCAATGATATTTTCCTGGATGATGTCCATACACTCGCTCATGTGAATCGGCAACTTACAAAAGTGGTTGAGTGGCTGGACGAGCACGATACATGCGTAACGATTGGGCACGTTGGCGTGTCTGGCATGTATACATCCTCGGCTCTTCATTCATCGGTTCCCAAGCTAAAGGAGCACGCCAAATTTGTGGGTATTAGCGATTTGGTGCGTGCTGTATGGGGATGGACTGGAGACCCAGCCACCAACACTACCATGCCGTCAGATGCGCAATAATGCCTTCGGCAACAGCTTCAGCAATGCTTTTTTGACCGCGATCCCCGGAAAGCATGGCTCTGTCCTGTTCGTTACTGATAAATCCGGTTTCCACAATTACAGCGGGATGCTGGATTTTATTCAGAAGATAAAAGGGTTTTCCGTACACTGTTTCTCTATTCATGCAAAATAAGCGGTTTAATGAATGCTGAATCCGTTCAGCCAACAGATAGCTGCTGCCTTCATCCTGATACAGCACAATGGGTCCACGTTTTTCGGTACGTTTGGTCCAATTGACATGCAGGCTTACAACCAAAGCGGTGGGCAGTTGTTCTGTTAGACTTTTACGTTGAGCCAGGTCTTTAAGGTGCCGGGATTTGGACTGCAACCAACGGTTATCGTCACTCAGTGCGTAGTCCTTGTCCCGGTTTAGGACAGCAGGGTAACCCTGGGAGCGTAAGATCAAGTACAGCTTTTGAGCAATGGCGAGATTGATATCTTTTTCCAAAAGCCCTTTGTGACTTGTTCCACCATCCACACCGCCATGGCCTACATCAATCAGGACAACGGGCTTGGCAAAAGCGTGATAGGACGAATGTACGTTGGATGGACCCTCTCTATACTTGTTCGGTTCGTTACTTTTCTCGTCGGGCTGAGCAGCTGTATAGGTAAATGGGGCAAATACAGCACTGCAAAGGATGCATAGACTCAACCCCAGCCCTGTCAGCCATATCTTGTTTAACTTTTTATTCCGCACGTTCTATTCCTCCAGTGGACGAATTGATTGTTTACTGAAAAACCATGCATAACAGACATCAAACCTAAAGCAGCTTAGCTGCCTTCAAACATAACAATTAGCCTTGAGGCAACTGTTATGTTGAAGATAGTATGTTCCATTTAAGGGAAACCATGCATAGTTATTCTCGCAGGGGTTAGACATTTTGGAAAATGAGCAAGCTAGTTGTATCTTCACCTAACGTGTAAATCCGATATTTTCAGGCAATGTGAATGGACATGATAGGGGCAGAATTGAGGAGGTCATGGAGGATGGCGAAGAGTGACGAACTGGTGACGTATATTACGCAGCGAATTGTTCGCTATATGGAAACGCCGCGTGATGTTCGACGCAGTCAAAAACAAGCCAGAGAGCCGTGGGTGAGCAAATGGTTTGGTATGTTGCCTCTGGCTCTGAAAATGTGGATGAAATCCACACGCAGAGAACGAAGAGAGCGACATTAAACTCGCCAAAGAGACCACAAGAGGCATAGGGGATGCCATTTGAGGTCTCTTTTTGTGTTGTAGGGATCATTCCGAATCATTTTGCGTGTTTCTTAATAACTAAGAGTCCAAACGATAAAATTCACCAGCTGACAATAACTGTTTTAAGGGTACAAATCGGGACAGTCCATGATGGTAGGTTAACGCATATAAATTGGGTTGGGACGGATGGTCTGGGGATATCCAGGACTGATACCCACTAATGGATAAGGGACCTCCAAAGGCAAAATTGATACCTGTGGCAGAAAATATAATACGCGGTGAAATACTCAGTGTATCCATAAATTGGGCTGTGTTACGGACAGAAAGTTTTTGCTTGGGTTGAAGCCAACCCAGATCGTCATAGGGATCAAAAGGAGCAGACGAGACCGTAACCGCTTGCGCCTTTGTTTTCAAAAAGGGTACAGATGAAGAGAATGCGTTGTTCTGGAGCTTATGTTTCCAACTCCCATCTGCCACTTCTACAGGTAACGGATCGCCAGTCACAGCATCAATACATATTTCGCTGCCTGTAGAGGAACGCACCAGCCAGTAGGCTAGTAGCGGTTCCTCATACATAGGTGTGATTTGCAGCTTGTCGATAGATGAAAGATCAGTATCTGTGAGCGACACCAGGGATTGACGAAGTACAGCCATACTATAAGGCCCGCCCGGACCATTCCCGTATTCGTTGAGTTGATATGCGCCATTGGAGTCTGAGCCGATAATCAGGTAGCCGATGTATTCTCCCGCACGGTTTACTTGAACAAGCCAACTATGGGTTCCAGGTCCGAGCGGATGATAGCTAAGCTCAGCATCTTTCCACGAGGCAAAAGGGGGCTGCGATGATAGGGATTGTACCGTGTTGTCCGCAGTCTGTTTTACGTCTGCGGGCACGCCTTGCTCCTCAGTAGGAAAACTTGCTGAAACGTCACCTGGGGAAGGGGGAATAGGACTCGTGGAATTCAATGGAGGAACCCACGAGCTTTCGTTGTAGAGAGACACCGAGTTTAAATTGTTGCCTTGTGCGGCTGAGGGAGCCGCATGAATGGAAGTGAACGGACAGACTGCGGACAGGCCGATCAGAACAGCTGCGATCATACCTATGCTATAGTGCCCGGAATGACTCTTATTCAATGTAATCCACCTTTCTGTCGGCTTGATTGCCCGACGGAGGCATTCTTTTTTATCCAGCATACAGCCTGTCCGATAAAAAGACTGCTGCACCTTGTCGGCATAAATGTCGTATCCAGGTTCGTTTTTTGCTGTCGATACATAGGAGACATGTTTAACCAAACTTGTGGTTACAGCAGCGGAAACTGATGTAGGCTGAAGCAAGATGTTACAAGCTGACGATACCTCTGCAACTTTCCTGCGAAGGAGCGAGAGATATCGGTTACCGCAGATGAAATATCCCGCAGTTAATGGCGGATACGAGTACCTTTGGCTCATATTGCCATACCATTTCTTTACGGCGGGCTTGATACTGCTCTGAAATGGCCTCTTTTTTATCCTCTTCCTCTTTCTGCTCCTTGATTAGATCATCGTAGTAATGGTCAATAACCTCCAATTCCTCACGCAATCGTTCCCTCGCCTGCTCAGCCCAATCATAATCTTGCTGACGGAGCTGTTCGGTAAGATAGCTTTCAAGCGAGGTGGAAGCTTCAGGGACAGACAGCTTGGCAGGCTGTACATGCATATTGCCCGCCAGCAGCGGGCTGAGCTGCCGGGTTTCGAGCATGGCGCCAAAATCGGTTACAATGGTGCCGTTTTTGAGCGAAATACCTAGCCACTGAAGTTCCTCACGCTTCAAATCGCAGGCGAATTCAATCTTATAGCAAATGCTGAGCCAAGCTTCATAGACTACGGGAGAGCGGGCAGACAGCTGACGGGCATCAGGCTGCTCAAACAAATAAACATATTTCCCTCCATCCCGTGCGGCTTCAAAAATTTGATGCAGCCGACGGCTTCCATATCGAAGCTCCTCCTGCAAAATACGTCCAGGTCCCAATTGTGGTAACGTCGGTACATGACCGAAGTAACGCCCCATGACCTGATCCTGTGCTGCGTTGCCTGATGCTGGAGTTGGTGGCGTATGATCCGCTAAACGTTCCTGTTCTGTGCGATAGGCTTCCCCATCAAAGATGAAAGTGAAGGACATCGTCTGCGCTGGAACGCCAGTACGCTCTACGTATCCCCAATAGTAGGGGCGGTTTGTTAGGGCTTTATCCGCTTCTGGAGAAAGCTTGACGGTTACATGGTGGGGCGACCTCTCGATGACACTACATCCGGTAGCTTCCAGATAGGTGTGGACAAAGCGCTGGACTTGCTGTGCATTCATGGTCAAACTAGCGACCTCCCTTCACACTGCGTCGAGCTTTGCCCGGAGGAACCGTATTGCCTGCTAAGCCTAATAAATCCTCGGTGTTTGGCTGGTCTGTGCGCAGTTGTTCCATTTCCTGTTTGATGGAATCCAGCGAGTGACCCAGATTTTGCATTTTTTTGCGAATTTCATCATCGCTACTGGATTCAAGCATAATTTTATACAAACTTTTTTCAATGGATTCTTTCTTCTCAAACTTCTCCAGAATAACGTCCAATCCGCCAATGACCATCTCAAACATATTTATCTTTTCATGCAGCAGATGCAGGATATGCTCCTCAATCGTTCCAGTTGTGGACAAGTTAAAAATATTAACATCATGCGTCTGTCCAAGTCGATGTACCCGTCCGATCCGCTGCTCCACGCGCATGGGATTCCACGGTAAATCGAAGTTAATCATATGGTGACAAAATTGCAGGTTAATGCCTTCACCACCCGCTTCGGTGGCAATCATGACCTGAATGCGCCCACGGAACAGATCCATCATCCAATCCTTGCGTCCACGGTTCATGCCGCCTCGGTAAGGAACAGCAGATAGGCCACGGTCACGGAAATAGTTCAGCAAATACTCCTGTGTGGCTCGGTATTCTGTAAAAATGATCACTTTTTCGTTCATCTGACGGATAAGCTCAAGCGCTTTTTCTGCTTTGGAATTGGCCTTGATCGCTTTAATGTGTGCAACCAAATCCCAGACACGATCGCGTAGAGGAGAGTCTGGGGCCATCTTTTTGGATAAATTGACCAGCGTCACGAACACAGCGTCCCGGCTGCTGCACACTTCCCGTTGAAGGGTGACGAGAGACAGCATGCTACTTAAATTTCCGCCATTCGCCTGGTATTGCTCTTTGACAAAAGAGGTCACCCCATCGTACAGCGCTTGCTCTTCCGGCGAAAGTTCCAAGTGAATGTTAGAAACATTTCGTTTGGTGAATTGAACCGGGCCTTCTCCGCGACGATTGCGGATCATAACTTTAGACAGCTCATCCTTGAGCTGATCTTCATTTTTAGGCAGACGCTTATCTACAACAAAGTTGGCTGAAAAATCGCCATGTCTTCCCAATTGACCGGGCTTGAGCAGTGTAATCAGGTTAAACAGCTCAGACAGATCGTTTTGTACAGGTGTTGCTGTCAGGAGCAAACAATATTTTTTACGCAGCTTCATAATAAACTGGTAGTTGGATGTCTTTTTATTTTTCAGCTTGTGAGCCTCGTCTATAATGAGCAGGTCATAATCGGTATCTAGCAGGATGTTACTATGGGGCTCCCGCTTGGCGGTATCCATAGAGGCCACGACGACCTCGGAAGACCAAGAATACGCTTTCTTCTGGGCGACAGCGGGAATACCGAATTTGCTGTTCAGCTCACGCACCCATTGTAGGACCAGGGATGCGGGTACAAGAATAAGCACTTTGGAAGCCAGCCCGCGAACCAGATATTCTTTTAGGATCATTCCAGCTTCGATCGTTTTGCCTAGGCCGACTTCATCGGCAAGAATGGCACGTCCGGACATTTGAAACAGTACCTTCCGAGCGGTATCCAGCTGATGGGGTAGTGGAGTGAGGTCTTGCAAATGCTGTAGACATTGAAGCTCATCGAAGCTCGGCACCAGCTTGGCTTTTTCAGCCTCAATGGCCAGCTGATACAGATTCCAATCTCCCCAAGGGCCACCTTTGCGTAGGCGTTGGTCCAGCTCATCCTGCCAGCTTCGATCAAATTGCACCGGAACAGGCAGTGGCGCTTGATTGTGTATATGCGGGGAACTTGTCGATTTGGCTTTCATGATGATTCCCTCCCTCCTGGTAGTAGCACAGTTGAAGCTCTTGGTTCTGTCACATATGTGGCATCTATTTAGCACAGATCGTAGATGTAGTATGGACGGAAAAAGATATCTTCATAACAGGAGGGATGAAATCCTTTAGCTGCCTTCCATTAACTTTTGGAGTTTACTTTCCGTAGAGGTTTGCGCATTGGGGGTGTAAATGCTACAACGGAGATCAACACTGCCTTGTACCTGAAGAGAAGTCAGGTCAAATAGCATTTTGCCAGCCTTGGCATGACGAAATTCAATGAGCACCTCCGGTGCGGAGCTTACTTCACTCTGATTCCAAAGCTCGTTAAACTCTGGGTAGGCCTGGCTCATATTTTGTATAAATTGTGCATACCAGGGGTCTGTCACGTATTGCCCGTAATAAGCGCGGAAAATAGCAAGGAACCCCTTTACAAAGTGTTCCCAGTTCACGGCTAGACTTTTAAACTCCTTTTTGGTGAATAGCAGTTCAATCATATTGCGTTGCTCATGGGGTAGCTCGGCAAAATCCATAAAAACATGAGCAGCAGCGGCGTTCCAGCCGACAATATGACAGCGCCGATCTGAAATAATAGCAGGGCAGTAGTGGAGCTCTTGTACGATCTTTTGCAGAGAGGGGGAAATGACGGCTTGCTCTGCAGGAGCAGGAAGGCTGTGAGACCCGGCTTCGATCGCCAAATCATACAAATATTTGCGCTCGTCTGTGTTCAACTGCAATGCGGCAGCAATAGCATCCAACACAGAGGCGGACACCTTAATATCTCGTCCTTGCTCCAGCCAGGTATACCAAGTCGTACTGACACCTGCCAGCTGAGCGACTTCTTCTCTGCGCAAGCCTGGTGTTCTGCGACGTGATCCTTGGGGGAGACCGACCATATGTGGGTGTAGGCGGGCTCTTTTTGTTTTTAGAAAAACAGACAGTGCTTCCAGACGTGCTTCCGTTTTCATAGGTATTTTCTCTCCATTCAATGGGTATATCCGAAGTGAGCAAATAAGGCGTTTACTATAGTAGTGTTCATTATACCAGGATAAACAAACACTTGTAATAGGATAAGACGAGGTTAAAATGAGGATTATAAGTAAGTCACCGAGCAGGAGGAATGAATAGCTTATGCAAAGAGTAGTGATAACAGGTATGGGTGTCGTTTCCCCACTGGGTAATGAAGTGGACACGTTGTGGAAGAATTTGCTGGAAGGCAATTCAGGTATACGTAAAATTGATACATTCGATGTGTCCGATTTGAAAGCACAAATTGCTGGACTGGTACAGGATTTTGATGCAGAAAAGCAATGGGGACGTAAAGATGCTAGACGAATGGATCGGTTTACTCAGTTTGCATTATATGCGGCAGAGCAAGCACTCAAGGATTCCGGTCTGGAACTGGATCACACCGATTTGGAGCGTGTCGGTGTTTATGTGGGATCGGGAGTCGGCGGTTTGGATACGTTGGTGGACAATGTAGATGTGCTGCTACATCGTGGGCCGGGTAGAGTTAGCCCAACGCTGGTACCTATGATGATCTCGAATATGGCTGCTGCTCAAATTAGTATCGCGTTTGGAGCGATGGGACCTACGCTTTCACCCGTGACGGCTTGCTCTATTGGGAATACAGCAATTGGAGAGGCGTTTCGGACGATTCGTACAGGAGATGCGGATGTCATTTTTGCCGGTGGGGCTGAAGCGGCGGTGACTAGATTGGCCTTGGCGAGTTTCGCTAATGCGACTGCCTTGTCCACACGTAACGAGGAGCCTTCTATAGCAAGTCGACCTTTTGATCAGAATCGGGACGGCTTTGTCATGAGCGAAGGTGCAGGTATTCTGGTACTGGAGTCACTGGAACACGCTATCCGACGTGGTGCGGAAATCTATGGTGAGGTCATCGGTTATGGAGCCAGTTCGGATGCTTATCACATGGTTGCACCGCATCCCGAAGGAACCGGAGCTTACTTGGCGATGAAAGCGGCCCTTCGTTCGGCTCACATCTCCCCTGAGGAAGTGGACGTGATTAGCGCCCACGCGACGAGTACGTCTGTCGGGGATGTCGCTGAGACCCTTGCAATCCACAAGCTTTTTGGTGATTATGCCTATCAGATTCCGGTTACTGCGAATAAGTCCATGCTGGGTCATATGCTGGGGGCTGCGGGCGGTGTCGAAGCGATTGCGCTTGTACAATCCCTGCGGGAAGGTATCATTCCGCCAACGATGCATCTGGATAATCCAGACCCTGCTTGCGATCTGGATTATGTGCCTCACGAAGCGCGCAAGGTTCCACTAAATATTGGGCTATCTAATTCTTTCGGCTTCGGTGGTCATAATGCGGTTATTGTGCTGAAGCGCTACGAGTCATAATTTGTAAGGAGTTATTGAAACCTCAGGCATTCTATCCGGCTGGATAGAGCACCTGAGGTTATTTTAATCGAAGAATAACAGATTCATTTTAGATAAAAGATAGAGTAAGATGAAGGAAAACATTTGGAGGGACGTGAAACCATGATTTTAATCAGGAACATACAATCAGCAGACGCTGAAGCGTATTGGAATTTGAGACTGGAAGCCCTGCAAATGAACCCTGAAGCTTTTGGAACCTCCTATGAGGAAGCTGCAAGAGTTCCATTATCTGATGTGGTGAAGCAGATACAAAATAAACGAGATCATTACATACTTGGTGCATTTACAAAGGATCATCAGCTAGCTGGTATGACTGGGTTTAGAAGAGAACAAAAAATAAAAACGCAGCATAAAGGAACGATTTGGGGAGTTTATGTACCATCGACCTACCGAGGTCAGGGGATCGCTAAAAAACTTTTATTGGAAGTCATCAGCCAAGGTAGAAAATTGGAAGGTTTGAAGCAAATTAACCTGAGTGTGGTAACTACCAATCAAGCTGCTGTTAAGCTGTATAGGAAGTTGGGATTTGAAACCTATGGTATAGAAAAGAATGCTTTAGAATATCACGGACAGGAATATAATGAGGAACTCATGGCTTATTTTTACTAAGGGTGAAAGGTTTTGAAAAAATGAAAATTGACCGATTGCTTTCTATCGTCATTTTGCTGCTAAAGAAAAATAGAGTACAAGCGAAGGAACTGGCTGATTTATATGAGGTTTCGATCCGGACGATCTATAGAGATATTGAAGCGATTAGTATGGCAGGTATTCCGGTGGTGACTTATCAGGGAGCCAATGGGGGAATCGGTCTGATGGAAGGATACCGTTTGGATCGCAGTATGCTGACGGATAACGATGTCAAGGACATTGTGATGGGGCTGCAGAGTTTGTCCTCGACGTTGGGCAGCCCAAATGTGTCGCGGTTACTTCATAAATTTGAAAGTATTATGCCGGAGTCCGGGAAAGAGCGATTTAGTGTCCGTACCACACAGTTTATCGTCGATCATTCGGGATGGGGAAATCAAGCTGCACAGGAAGGCAAATTGAAAAAGGTGAAAGAAGCAATGAGCCAAGCGCGTACTGTCGCTTTTACCTATCGAAATGCGGAAGGAGCCATAACGGAACGAAATGTTGAACCGCATACGCTCGTTCTGAAAGGACAACAATGGTTTGTATATGCGTATTGTCCCGATAGGGAGCAGTTTCGTCTATTCAAACTCTCCCGCATGAGTGACCCTGTGGTTACAGAGACAGTTTTTGCTCGCAGGGACCTTTCTTATGAAGTGCTGCCGTGGAATGAGGGACGGATGGAGGCATCCAGAGCCGTACAACCATTTACGCTACAATTTAACCGTAATTCAAGGCATTTGGCGGAGGACTGGTTTGGCGTAGAAGCATTGACCGAGCAGGAGGAAGGGATCTACACGGTTTCGGTCCCGTTTCCCGAGGATGCATGGGCGTACGGATTTATTTTAAGCCTGGGACCGGATGTGGTTGTCAAGGAACCAGCCCATTTGCGAGACAAGATTCATAAGATGGCGCTGAGTATTGCGTCTAATTATGAAGAAGTTCGGGAATCATCTTAGATTAAGTAAAACAAACCTGACCCATAGTTGTCAGGTTTGTTTCGTTATACTGGTGGCATACCTGATATCAGTTAGCGAAAGGGGATTTACGAGGATGGATAAAGCTTGTCAAAGTTGCGGGATGCCGTTGGAGCATGAGGACCAATATGGAACGGATGCACAACATCATAAAACGGATGAGTATTGCAAGTATTGTTACAAGGAAGGCGAATTTGTACAGCCTGAATTGACTATGGAGGGAATGATTCAGCAGTCTGTGCCTTTCCTGGTAGAGAAGGGGATGCAGGAAGAAGAAGCGACTTCGATGCTGCGTAATTACCTGCCGTTTTTGAAACGATGGCGGTCCTCAGAGGATACGGGGCTTACACTGGATGGACCCATTCGGGAAGAATATCGAGGTGAGATCCGTTTGATTGGGTTGAAAGCACGTACAAGTAATCAGAATGAACAAACATCTCACGGGATCATTCCAAACATGTGGGAACGTTTTTGGAGTGAGGACGTGCCTGGTCGGATAAAGGAAAAAGCAGGACATGCTTCTGTCTATGGTTGCTATACTGACTATGAAAATGGAGCTTTGGGCGAGTATACATTTTTTATCGGGAAGGAAGTGGCTGTTGATTTCCAGACTCCTGACGATCTTGAAGAACTTGTCATTCCGGCTGCACGCTATGCTATTTTTCAGGCAACTCAGGAACCTTCTTCTGTCTTCCGTGTATGGCAGACGATTTGGGAGTGGGCTGCCATGGGACAAGGGGAGCGGACATACACAGGTGATTTTGAAGTGTATGGCAGTCCAGATGAACCTGTTTTGATTTATATTGCAATCAAGTGATGATTTTGTCGTGACAGAAGAGAACCGCCTGGCCATTATTGTGGACCAAGCGGTTTTTTCTGATTCAATCAATAGCAGTCTCCCCATCAAGTTGAACGTCGAGTTACAGCCCAAAAGATGAGAGCCAGAGCACTGACACCAGCTCCTAATAGACACACCCCGTTCCATCCGGCATAGATGTACATATGAGTGGAAGCAATGGCCCCGGTGGCGCTACCGATGGAATAAAATATCATGTAGCCTGCAGTAAGTCGGCTCCGTGCCTCAGGGCGAACATTGAAAATCAGGCTTTGGTTGGTGACATGTACAGCCTGTACGGCCAAATCCAAAAGTATTACGCCAAGAACTAAAGCGAACAGAGAATGCTCGGTGTAGCGGATAGGTAACCAGGATAGCAGCAATACAACTAGTGCGATACCCGTCGTCCGTTGTCCCAAGCCCTGATCGGCAAGACGCCCTGCTCGTGCTGCTGCTAATGCCCCGGCGACTCCAGCCAGGCCAAAGGCTCCGATGGCTGTATGTGAAAGAGATAGAGGCGGGGCACTGAGAGGTAACACAAGCGAAGTCCACAATATGCTGAACGCCGTAAAAATGAGCAGCGCAAGGACAGCACGAATACGCAGAATTCGTTCTTGCACGAACAGTACGATAACCGAGCGGAGCAGTTGCGGATAGGAAAGTGTCACACTTGTGGGTTCGTTCTTTGGCAACACCCGCAACAGAGCTACAGCCATAAACAGCGTAAGTATAGCAGAAACAAGGTAAACTGAACGCCAGCCTGCCAGATCAGTTAATACACCGGCCACGGTTCGTGCCAGCAGAATGCCGATAACGACTCCACTGGTCACCAGACCTACGATACGCCCACGTTCAGTCGGATTAGCCAAGGTAGAGGCGAAAGCCACGAGTGTTTGAGTGACTACAGCCAGCAGTCCAATCATTGCCATTCCCATAAGCAGTATTGTACGGGTAGGAGCAAAGCTAACCACGATTAGTGCCAGCACGGATAGCAGCATTTGCCCTGTAATCAGTCGTCGTCGATTCAAAAGATCGCCAAGCGGGACGAGCAGCAATAATCCCAACGCATAACAAATTTGCGTGATGGTAATGACCATGCCTACCGATGAGTGCGTAATGCCAAATTCGTTTGCCAGCGCATCCAGCAATGGCTGTGCATAGTAAATGTTAGCGACAGCCAGCCCGCAGGCTATGGCAAACAAGAGTGCCACAGATCGGGACAAGGAGGGAATGGGGGCTGTTTCGGCAGCATTTGCTACCTTTTGATGAGGGAGGAGTACCGCTTTTTCTTCTGACGTCTTCATTTTCACATACCACGTCGCTTTCTGTAATTTACATACCGTTGAGTATAATATACCGATTGGTATGTAATGAATTTAGGTCAATATAACTCGTGCAAATATAAAATGTCAAGAGTTTATCATGTACATATTTGACAGTTTCTTTTCCTGATCATACAATCTTAATATACTGAACGATATGAAAAGAAGGAGCTGCTTATGGTTCGACCACGGGAATTTGATGAAGATCAAGCGTTGAATGCAGCGATGCAAATTTTTTGGGAAAAAGGATTCGAGGCTACATCTTTAAGCGATTTAACCTCCAAAATGGGAATTCAGCGCCCTAGCATTTACGCTGCTTTTGGAGACAAGAAGCAATTATTCGAAGCCGCGCTGCGCAAATATACGCAATCCCACGCTGCTTATGTACGCTCTAGACTACAAAGCAATTCTTCTGTAAAAGAAGCGTTTTACAATTTTTTTGGAGGAATTGTGGCAGAAGAGTACGAGGATGGGCCTAATAGGGGATGCTTTTGTATCAATACGATGGTAGAATTAGCCCCTCATGATGAAAGATTTGAAATTTTAACCAGAGAACATCAGATGTATCTTTCTGCCGTCTTTCAGGAAACCCTTGAGCGCGGTATACGATCAGGAGAGCTGGAGGCTAGCATGGACGCACGAGCTCTGGCCCATACGATGGTCTCTTTGTTAATCGGGATTACCGTGATGATGAAATCACGTCCAGCGCGCTCTTTTGTAGATCAGGCGGTTGCGACTTTACTTATATTACTGGATGGGAAATAGAGATGAAGGGAAGAAGCAGGGATGCCACAGATAAAGGCTGTTCAAACCCCGATTGGAGCATTGTATGGACGAGATGCGATCTATTTGGACCATGTGCATATGAATTATTCGAAGAAGGAGCTAGTTTTGAAGGGAGAGATTAATGGGGGGCTGGCAGCGGAAGCAACAGATGGTTTTGTGCCCTACGAACTGATATTCACAGAAGTCTACTACTTCAACATGATTGAACTGGACGTTGCTTTGCACCTGTCTGATCGGGAATATACGCAGGGCAGCAGCTTTGATGAGCTTACAGATACGCCGTTATTGGCTACAATAGCAAGTGCACGGGGGAAAAATCTAAAGCACCTTATGCTGAAAACCTATGACGATATAGTAGAAATTGCCTGTGGAGACTATAAGATGACTATATAAACGGTTGATTTTTAGAAGAGGAGCAGGATCAATGGATACCCAAATTGAACTATTAAACGTGACTGTATGCTGAATATGTTATTCATACTGTCGGTCCTGTGTGGAATGGTGGCGACCATCGGGAAGAGGAGCTATTGGCGAAATGCTACCATAATGCACTCCAATTAGCTTTAGAACTGAATGCACGAAGCATTGCCTTTCCGAATATCAGCTGAATGAGAGAATACATGCGTGGAAATTAGGGGGGGATCATGAATGCATGAGGAGCAAAACCAGGAACATTGGCCGGTGTGGGCTACGGAGCCTGTAAAAATAGTGAATGCTGATCCTGCCTGGTCAGAGCAGGGCTTAAAGGTCATTCACCAGTTGCGGGAGTTATTACTGCCGTTTAAGGTGACGGAAATCGAACATATAGGAAGCACGGCAATTCCCAATCTTTCCGCTAAGCCCATTATTGATATTATGGCAAAATTAGAATCTTGGGATCAACTGGAACAGGTCGTATCTGCTTTACAACCAGCAGGCTGGAACTATGTTCCACCTGAATTGGACGGTCGGGAATGGAGAAGATTTTTGGTTAAAGTGGAACAGGATCAAAGAAAGGGACATCTGCATCTCATGCTTAAATCTGATGAGCATTGGGATCAGCAGCTATTGTTTCGGAATCGACTTCGTGAACAGCCTGAGCTGATTCAGCAATATGATGTATTAAAAAGACGGCTGGCGATGGAAAATCAGCATGATCGTGAAGCATACACGGAGGCCAAGACTGATTTTGTGCAAAATGTTCTGAATACCGGACATCCTAAAGATTAGGACGACCGGACTCCTGGATACTTTCCGACCAAGCGCCGAAATCTCCGACATTTGTGATTGCCGTGTAGGGGAATGGCCGGAAGGCTTGCCAGCACACCAGAAAAAGCTTATTCAGAAGCTGCTAAAGTAACTTTCATCCAGTACTCATGTTTATTTCATGATAGGAAAAATCGTATTTATAGACGTTTCAAGAATACGCTGATGCGTTCCAAAGCCATTTCCAACTGTTCTCGTGATGATGCATACGAGCAGCGGATAAAGCCCTCGCCGCCTGGGCCAAATGCGGAACCAGGTACAGTAATGACTCCTTCTTCTTCCAGCAACCGCTTGGCAAACTGCTCTGAGCTTAACCCTGTGTGCATAATGGAGGGAAAAGCATAGAAGGCACCGTTTGGTTCGTGACATGGCAGTCCTGTCTGACATAGGCCTTCAACGAACCATTTTCTACGCAGATTGTAGGATTCCATCATACGATCTTTTTCCTCCAGCCCGTTACGCAGGGATTCAATTGCGGCAATTTGCCCGATAATAGGAGCGCACATGGCGGTATATTGATGAATCTTCAGCATAGCTGAAATCAACTCTCTTGGGCCGCACACGTAGCCGACCCTCCAGCCTGTCATCGCAAATGCTTTGGAAAAGCCGCTGATGAGCAGGGTGCGCTCTTTCATTCCCGGCAGAGCAGCGAAGCTTACATGCTTCTGTCCATAGGTCAGTTCAGCATAAATTTCGTCTGATATGACGACAAGATTATGCTCCTCAACCAGGCGGGCAATCGGTAGCCAATCCTCATAGGTCATCACCCCACCCGTCGGATTATTCGGATAACAGAGAATAAGCACTTTGGATCGTGGAGTCAGCTTGGCTTGGAGTGCCTCAGCTGTCAGCTTGAACTGCTGATCCGCAGAGGTTTCAACCGTTACGGTATGTCCTCCGTTCAGAAACGTGATGGGTGAATACGAAATATAACATGGAGCCGGAATGAGTATTTCATCGTGTGCGGTGATCAGGGCGCGTAGTGCCAAATCCAGTGCTTCACTGCTGCCAATGGTAACCATGATTTCATCTGTCGGGTTGTAGGATGTGCTGAAGCTGCTCTCCAGATATCCGGCAATCTCCTCACGAAGCTCGGGAAGACCAGCATTCGGTGTGTATGATGTTTTACCATTTTCCAGTGCTGTGATACAGGCCTTTCTGACATGTTGAGGGGTTACAAAGTCAGGTTCACCGACACCAAGCGATACAATATCTTTTCTGCCTGTACTATATTCGAAAAACTTACGGATGCCTGAAGGTGGCATTTCCCGTACAGCTGGAGTCAAAAAATCGGTTATTGATACTGCTGTCGATACATTTGTCATGATGATTTCCTCCTTTTTAAAAAACAAAAAAACCCGCCCCTGTAAAAGGGACGAGTTTATACCCGTGTTACCACCCTAGTTTCATTCCATAGGAAATGACACTCTGTTCACGTATCCATCAATACGTGTTCCGGTTAACGCTGGAAAGGCGGCAGAGCTTACTTCAGGTTCAGCCCGCTTCTCAGAGATGGCGTTCGGCTACCCTCGGAATGTTGGCTTTCACCTGCCCCAACTCTCTGCAAATCCGCTGTATAGCTTACTCGTTCTCGTCATTGAAATTTGTTACCGTATCAAGTTAGGTGTAATTATAAGCACAACATTTCAGGATGGCAAGTCTTTTTTTTATAAACTTTAAAGACACATCATCATCATTGACGACTGGAAAATAACGTATATAGTGGTATCAAGGGGATTGTGCCCCAGATTTCAATGTGTTATATGACTATATTGCCAGAGAGGAATGGTATCCATATGAACGTATTTGAACGCTTTAGCAGTGAAGTTTTGCCGGCGGATTGGAGCTGGATCAATGAGCCGGCTGAGTGGAGATTCGATGATTCCAAGTCTTTGCAAATTTCTGCACCTTCACAGGCAGATTTCTTTAGGGATCCGTCTGGCGCAGTGACTAAATCGTCCGCACCCTTTTTGCATACAACGCTTCAAGGTGATTTTACAATATGGACGAGGGTCCGTGTTGATATGAAGCAGCCTTATGATTCAGGATGCTTGATGATGATGGCGGATGATACCCACTGGGCTAAGCTGTGTTTTGAATATTTTGAAAGCACTCCATCTATTCTTAGTGTGGTCACTCGGGATACATCCGATGATTGTATCTCTGGGGCGATGGACGTGTCCAATCCATATTTACGAGTGGCACGAGCTGGAAATTGCTTTGCATTCCATTATTCATCAGACGGTCAGCATTGGAAGCTGGCGAGATATTTTGGTATGAATGTTCCTAACCAGCTAAAAGTTGGAGTTGTTGCTCAATCCCCGGTGGGGGAGGGCTGTGCTGTTACCTTTGATGCCTTGACGATAACAAACCATGTATCCGAGGACATACGAAATGTGGAGTAAATAGACAAAGGCTTTCTCTCTAAGTATGAAAGCGCTATAAAATAGGACTTAAAAAGACGTATATACGCATACTCAGGCAGGAGGTAGATGGAAACTTGCTGTTAAGAAGGAAGGGCTACAAGCTGCCCAGTTTGTTGGGAGTGCTGCTTGTAGCTACGTTGGGCTGTTTCGGACTCATTATGTATTTACAGTCCACAAGCGGAACGAGGATGTATCAATTTCTGTACTGGGATATATTCCTGGCCTGGGTTCCGGTCTTTATCACTCTGGGAATGATGGCTTTATCCAGACTGCAAAGTACAAAAGTGAGAAGTATTCTTTTATTTTTTTCTTCAATTGTATGGTTGTTTTTTCTGCCGAATGCTCTTTATTTGGTGACTGAGTTACTTCATGCGTTTCGTTTTTACGATATGAATCCTGATACACGTTTTTGGTTGAACACACAATTTTGGTTTATCTTATTTACGTCTTTTTCAGCAGCAGGGCTGGGCCTTTTTCTTACATCCCTTTGTGTATTGGTGATCCACCATATGCTGAGGAGGGTTTGTTCAGGTGGACTCGCATGGGCTGTAGTTTTTGTGTTGTTGTGGCTGGCCAGCATAGGCGTATATATTGGCAGATTTGCTCGCTGGAATAGCTGGGATGTATTATTGCAGCCACTGGTGCTCCTTGCGGATATTTGGAGATGGGGAGTACATGCAGGACCAAGGCTTCATTTGCTGTCCTTTTGCTGGCTGGTGTTTGGGATAGCAGTCATTTTTTATTTATTGATCTATATCTCTTTAAGTGAGAATCAGGATGTTTAGGCCGAGGACATGTATTCAATGAATACAGGCTTCGGCCTATTTTTTTACATGTAGAGTGTCAGGAGTTAGTGTTGTCCTCCCCGTGCACATCGTAAAGTACGCGTACAAGCAGATCCTGACTGAAATTCCCGAATCTTTTGCCAAAAATAGTGAGCCCACCTTTGTTTTCCGATTGATCGGTTACGGATAAACGGAGTGTAATGTCGCTTTTATAGTTAAGGTTAATATCGTCTATTGTGACTTCGGATATGCGGCACCCGTCAATGAAGCTGCCATGCTGATTGATGCGAATTAATTTGAGCATACCATATTGATTCAAATGCGGTGGCCACCAATCTGGATTCAGAACCCCCGGCACTTCTCCAAAATCTCCGGCGCTGGTCCAGTGCCCAATAGGGATACCGTTAATATGAAAACAAATGTCAGAGGGATATTCCTCACAATAGCAGGGTGCTTCTGAGCCCAGTTCTGCGGAGAATTGAATTTCCTTAAAGGATTGATTCGCTTTCAGATAGTTGGGGATGCGGTATTCCAAAAAACCTTCGGCCATCCAGATCATTTCCGACTCCAGCCGCCCGGGATCTGCAAAATAGCGTGGATCATCAAAATCACCGATTATGCTGTCTCGGGTCACCAATCCACAAGTGGGGGACGCTTGGTAGTTACTATAATGACCTACGCGAATCTCAACCTCATACACATTTTTTTGTTCTCTGCTGCGCAAATCTACCATCAGCTTATCCTTGTTCAAATAACACATTTTTCGGGTACCGTGCTTGCCGCTCACGGTATTGATCTCCACAAGGCCGCATTCTTCCAACTTTCGAATATGCATTGTAATGGTACCGTTGCTCAAATTAAGTTTGTTGGCAATGTCATTCATACTTTGGCCCTGATAAGCAAGTAGCTCGAGAATTTGAATGCGGATTTCTGACCCCAGTGCTTTAAAAATATCTAACCCTGACATTAAGTCCTTAATATAAATCATATCTATAGACCATCCTTATCTATAAAAATTGTGATGTAAGCGCTTATATTTTTTACTTTGATTTATGTTAAAATAAAATCAAAAAGAAGTAAACTGCTTTTTTGTAAATTTTTTTTACTAAATAAAGAGGGGAGTGAATTAGACTCCAAATTAGAGATTATTTCATAAATGAATCGTATTTAAGTTTTATTTCTAGTTTTTTAGATAAAAATTAACTTAAATACGATTTAATTTTGCTTTTCATATTACTCTAATCTATGTTTTATAATTATTTAAAAAGATTGAAAAATACATTGACGAACTGAGGAAGGGCATGCTATATTTTGTTTGTAAACGAATTCATTATTGATAAAGTAAAATGTTAATTATATGGTACATGAGAGGGATGATAATCACAGCGGCAATCAACAACGGGTTGTGTACCGCACAGTTAAAGATTAGGCCGAGTGGTATGAAGTTATTTTAACACCAAATGTATGCGGTTTCATTTAAATTTAGGAGGGGTCGCGTTGATAAAGAAAAAAGGTTTTGCAATAGCAATGGTTGTTCTGTTGTTAATGATGGCTGCATTGACTGGTTGTGGCGGGGGAAGTTCCAGTAGTGATGGAAGCAAGGAACTGACATTCATGTTCCGTGGTGGAACAGATGAGCAAAAGGCTTATAAGGAAGTAATTAAGAAATTTGAAGCGGAACATCCTGGCGTAAAGGTTAAAATGGTCGTGACAGCAGCGGACCAATATGCTACAAAGCTTAGAGCTGCGATCACAGGAAATAATCTTCCAGATGTTTTTTATTTTAACCCTGGAGATGTGAAAGCTTATGTAAACAGTGGGGTACTGAAGAACCTCACCCCTTACATTGAGAAGAATAAGGATATAAACCTAGATAACATTTGGAAATACGGTGTGGATTTATATCGCTATGACGGTAAAATGGCCGGTCAAGGAGATATTTACGGTATGCCGAAGGACTTGGGTCCATTCGCACTTGGCTACAACAAAACGATGTTCGAAAAAGCGGGCGTGCCTTTGCCTGATAAAGACAAACCGTATACATGGGATGAGTTCATCAAGGTCAACCAAGAGTTAACCAAAGATACGAATGGTGACGGCAAGCCAGATCAGTACGGTACAGGCTTTAACGTTCAGTGGGCATTACAAGCCTTTGTATGGAGCAATGGGGCGGATTGGCTGGATGAGAGCAAAACCAAAGTAACGGTTGATGATCCGAAATTTGCGGAAGCGCTTCAGTACTTTGCTGACATGCAAAACAAATATAAAATCACACCTGGTATTGAACAATCGCAAACATTGGACACATACCAACGTTGGATGAAGGGCGAAATGGCATTCTTCCCGGTAGGTCCTTGGGATATGAGTACATTTGAAAAACTGCCATTCGAATATGATTTGCTGCCGTTCCCAGCCGGATCGACTGGAAAATCGGCAACATGGATTGGTTCCCTGGGTATCGGTGTTTCCTCTAAAACAAAATATCCAGATGAAGCTGTAGAACTGGTTAATTACCTGACCACTTCCAAAGAAGGAATGAAGCAGCTGGTAGATGCCAAGGTACAAATTCCGAATCTGCTGGACATGGCTGATGAATGGTCCAAAGATACGAAAACCAAGCCTAACAATAAACAGGAATTTATTGATATCGTAAATGACTATGGACGCTCATTACCAGGCAACTATACGTATAATGCAGAATGGTATGATATTTTCTTCACGGATATTCAGCCTGTACTGGACGGCAAAATTACGGCGGCAGATTATCTGAAGCAAGAACAACCGAAAATGCAGAAACTGCTGGATAAAGCGGTGGAGCAAGAGAAAAAATCACAGAAATAATGCGTAAATAGAGGAAAAAAGGATGATGTTAGTGGCTAAATATCATGCTGCTAACATCATCTTCATTCCAAATTAGAAACAGAGGTGAGCCCTGTGATAACCAAATCTAATCTCTACCGCAAAGAGAAGATATATGGATACTTATTTATTCTTCCACCTATTCTCGGTCTGCTAATCTTTACGTTATTCCCGTTTGTCTATTCGTTATACGGCTCTTTTACAGACTGGGACGGATTGGGACAAATGAATTTTATTGGTTTCGACAATTTTAAAGATTTATTTAGCGATGAGCTCTTTTATAAATCGATGTACAATACTCTTTTCTTAATGCTGGGTATTCCAATCGGTCTTGTACTAGCTTTACTGCTGGCACTAGGTTTGAATCGCAAGATTCCAGGTACGACAACATTTCGTGTGATTTACTATATCCCGGTTATTTCTTCGTTGGCTGCCGTTTCTATTATGTGGAACTGGGCATACAACGGAGACTATGGTTTGGTGAACCAATTCCTCGAAATATTCGGTATTAAGGGTCCTAACTGGCTGATGGATAAGGATACGGTCAAACCGGCCTTGATTCTCATGACCGTCTGGAAGGGTCTCGGCTATACGATGCTGCTATATTTGGCAGCCCTGCAAAGCGTGTCTCGCTCTTATTATGAAGCAGCAGAGCTAGATGGAGCTAGCGGATTCCAGATGTTCCGCAATATTACATGGCCAATGGTGAAACCAGTAACCTTCTTCCTGGTCGTAACTAATATCATTGGTGGTTCGCAAATCTTTACTGAAATGAACATTATGACACCTACAGGGGGTCCGGAATACTCGTCCGCCTCAATCGTCTTTTATATTTGGGATAAGGCATTTAAAAACCTGCAAATGGGATATGCCTCCGCGATGGCTATGATTCTCGGCATCTTCATTTTTATCGTAACTTTGATTCAATTCAAAATGAATGAAAAATCGTCCTTTGATGGGGATTGATTTTCGCGGAAAGGAGTGAGTCTGATTATGTCCCATAGTCAAAAAACGAAAGTTACCAATACCATTATCTTTATTGTACTAGCGATTGGAGCGATTGTGATGATCGCGCCGCTGCTTTGGATGCTGTCCACTTCGGTGAAAGAAAAGCAGGATGTCTTTGCTCTTCCGCCAGTATGGATACCAGAGGTGTTCCAGTTTGGCAAGTATAAGGAAATTTGGGAAGCAGGACCTTTGTTAAGCGGGATCAAGAACAGTGTGATTGTGGCTGTAAGTGTTACCGTTATAGGTACCTTTACATCCAGTGTAGCCGCTTTTGCATTTGCAAAGCTGAGATTCCCTCATAAAAATAAACTGTTTCTGGCACTCATCGCATCTATGATGATTCCATACCCAACGGTTATGATTCCACAGTTTATGATGTTTTCCAAACTGGGCTGGGTGGATACACTGCTGCCTCTGATTGTTCCAGGTTTGTTCGGAAATGTAGTTATGATCTTTTTCCTGCGGCAGTACTTGCTTAGTGTACCAGATGCCATTATCGAAGCTGCTAAAATTGACGGAAGTTCTTATTTCCGACTCTATTCGTCGATTACGTTCCCGCTCATTAAGCCAGCAGTTGCAGCACAGCTTATTTTATGGTTCATGGGGATTTGGAACGATTATTTGGCACCGATTATTTACTTGAACTCACCAGAAACGCAGACACTGCAGCTGGTTATCGCGAATTTTAATGCGACTTACGCCATTCAGACGGACTATCCGCTTATCATGGCAGCATCAATTATAGCCTTGTTACCTGTACTGATTATATTCTTGATCTTCCAGAAACAAATTATTGAATCGGTTGCCATTTCGGGTGTCAAAGGCTAATTGACACTTGGAGGGTATGGATGAATGATGTAAGGCAGTCACAATATGTAATGGGTAAAGGAAGGAGGAGAATAACAGTTATGGTTATGCTGCTCATGCTGGGTCTATCCGGCTGTGGGGATAACACTCCGGACCCTGTGTATCCGCAGGCTCCGCCTCCCGATCACTTGTATGATCAAAGTACGATTAACGATGAACAGCGCTGGACCATTAACAATGCACATGACCCGGCGATTATCAAAACAGATCAAGGCTATTATGTCTACTCAACGGATGTAAAGACAGGTGGAGAATTGAGACCTGGTGTTATGGTACGCAAATCGACTGATCTGATTCACTGGAACTGGGTTCAGTATGCACTCCCCGGCATTCCAAAGGAAGCGGAGGCGTGGTCATCAGCAACCAATCTGTGGGCACCGGACATCATCAAGATGGGTGATACCTATCGGATGTATTACTCCGCTTCTACCTTTGGCAGCACACGGTCTGCGATCGGATTGCAGACATCCAGCTCCCCGGAAGGCCCTTGGAAGGATGAGGGGCTGGTCGTTAAAACGAGAGAGCATGACAAGCTGAATGCGATTGATGCCAATCCGGTGCTGGATGCAGAGGGAAATCCATGGATGGTATACGGCTCTTTTTTCGGCGGTATTTACATTACGCCGCTTGATCCCCTGACTGGAAAGCTTAAAGAGTCCGGCTATGGCAAAAATATCGCTGCCAGAGATCGGGCAACTGAGGACGGTGCTGTAGAAGGGCCTTACATTGTGTACAATCCAATGTTCCGTAAATACTACTTGTTCGTCTCGTATGATTCTTTGTTCGAGGACTACAATGTTCGCGTTGCTCGCTCAGATTCTATCACAGGGCCTTATGTGGACATGAATGGACATGACATGGCAGATACCAGCTATTTGCCTCAATACGAGATTGGAAACAAGGTATTGGGCGGTTATCGGTTCAGCGAAGGAGAAGGCTGGGTTGCGCCAGGTCACAATTCTGTCCTGAAGGACGGTGCGGATTATTATATTGTACATCATGCGCGGGGAGAAACGGACAAGAGCTGGCCGTACCTGCATGTACGCAAAATATTATGGACGGCAGAGGGCTGGCCGGTCGTCTCTCCGGAGCGCTATGCGGGGGAAAAGGAGCAGGATATACCCAAAAGGCTATTATCCGGCAACTGGGAGCGCATCGTGATAAGGCAGGAAGTAGATGGTCAGGTGGAAGCTGAACCGCTCCGTCTTGAAGATGGAGGGCGGGCAACCAGTGGTTCTCTTGAAGGTCACTGGAGCTTTGATGGCAAGCGTACTCTAACAATGGATTGGAGCAATACATCCGAAGGAACAAAGGAAGAACTGTTATTGCTTCCTTCATGGGACTGGGAGCTCGGTCGCCATACTCTAATTTTCACAGGTATGAATGAAAAGGGAATTTCCATCTGGGGAAAACGTATCAGCGATTAATTGTATGAACTACATACTACACATAGAGGAGAGAAAAACCATGAATCAATCTGTACCCTTTAATAATCCGGTCATTGAGCAACGGGCAGACCCTTGGATTTACAAGCATAGTGACGGATACTATTATTTCACCGGATCTGTGCCAGAGTATGACCGCATTGAGGTTCGACGAGCAAGTACTATTCAAGGCTTGAGTACAGCAGAGCCTGTCGCAGTATGGCACAAATATGAAACGGGCCCGTTAAGTGCGAACATTTGGGCACCGGAAATTCATTATATTAACGACAAATGGTACATTTATTTTGCAGCAGCTCGTACAACGGAAACGAAGGAAGGCCTGTTCGACCACCGGATGTTCGTGCTGGAAAATGATTCAGCTAATCCTCTAGAAGGGGAATGGGTGGAAAAAGGACAGATCAAAACCCGTTGGGAGACGTTCGCTCTCGATGCGACAACCTTCCAGCATAATGGAGTTCTGTATTATGTGTGGGCTCAGAAGGACCCGGACATCGTCGGTAATTCCAATCTGTATATTTCTGAAATGAGCAATCCGTGGACGCTGCGCGGTGAGCAGATCATGATCTCTACTCCTGAATATGATTGGGAAATCATCGGTTTTAAGGTGAATGAAGGAGCAGCGGTTCTGAAACGGAACGGGCGGATCTTTATCAGTTATTCAGCTAGCGCCACAGACCACAATTATTGCATGGGCCTGTTGACAGCAGATGAGAATGCGGATTTACTTGATCCGAAATCATGGACGAAATCACCTGAGCCAGTATTCTGCACCAATGAGGAAACAGGACAATTCGGGCCAGGTCATAACAGTTTTACGGTTGCTTCTGACGGTAGCGATGTAATCGTATATCACGCCCGAAACTACAAGGAAATTACTGGAGACCCGCTGTATGATCCGAATCGTCATACACGTGTTCAGCCGTTCAACTGGAAGGAAGATGGAACACCTGATTTTGGTATTCCAGTACCAGATGGCGTTTCTGTTGATAAATAAGCGAAATCTATTATAGATGGTTGACGTGTTGCACAGCGGTACTGTAACTTTCTAGAAATCATAGGGAATTATGATTAGACTGCGTATAACAAGAGTAATAAGATATCTTCTGAGCCTTCAGGCTGGAGGATATCTTTTTGCTTTTGGGACGGCAATGAGGACTCTTTTCAAAAACTTCGATTTCTGCTATATTTAAATCGTAATATTTACGAATTGATCAAGGGGTGGAAATCTCGTGAACGAGCGGATTGATCCGTTTACCGTTAAAAAGGTTGAATACCTGCTGAATGGCTATATTGCGCTAAAGGTGCCAGGCTACGTGCGTTCTGACGTGCGGCTCATTTATCAAATAGAGGATAACTGTTTGATCTTGACGGAGGAAAGGCCTTCTAATGAAACTGAGTCGTGGGATCGCACGGACATTGTCCAATTTCGCTGGGAGGAAAATCATTGGCATGTATATGCCCGGCAAGAGGCTGAAAGCTGGCAGCGCGTAAAAGAGATTGCACCTAATCCGTGCTTTGAAGAACAGCTCGAACAGGTAGAAATAGATCCAGCAGGTATTTTTTGGACAGGTTAACGAAGTGCAGAATGATAAGTTCGGAAGATGGAGGTAGTGGGAGTCGTCCCGTTAAACTATATATGGAAGTAAACAGGCTGACCGTAACTCCTTATATGGAAGTTACGGTCATTTGTTTTGTCTGGGGTGGCACTGTCTAGTTTACGTTTCCATGTCTTGTCATGGGGCTTGTTACGGGTACTGTAAATCAGGGTATGTGAAACACAGAGCGTGATAACGAGTGGGGAGCGGTGTGTAGTGAATGAGCAGCAACGTAATGACAGACAAAGGCGTATAGATGAGCAGTATCGACCGGAACCTGAGATAAGACAAGTAGAGCGGGAGTGTGAAGCATTGTATCCAAAAGGCAGATCCCGAATTGCACTGACAGGCGCCAGTGGTTATATCGGGCATAATCTGCTGCAGAGGCTGACTGAGCATGCAGATGTCATTGCCTTATCCCGCAGTGGAGATCAGCGTAAAAATACAGAGCACGTGGAATGGCGCTCGTGTGATTTTTTTTCCATGGAGGATGCAAATCAAGGATTACATGGAGCGGATTATGCCGTATATCTCATTCATTCCATGCTGCCCTCAGCGAAGCTGACACAAGGAACATTTGAGGATATGGATGTGATTTTGGCAGAGCATTTTGCCCGGGCAGCGCGTAATAACGGGGTGAAGCAGATTGTATACTTGAGCGGTATCCTTCCCGAGCATACAAGTGAGGATGAACTATCCCGACATTTACGCAGCCGTCTGGAGGTTGAGCGTGTATTGAAGTCTTTTGGAGTACCTGTAACCACAATTCGTGCAGGCTTGATCGTCGGCCCACAGGGTTCATCGTTTCCAATTTTGGTCAAGCTCGTTCGCAGATTACCAGTCATGATTCTGCCTCGTTGGACCCGAACCAAGACCCACCCGATTGCATTGGAGGATATTTTGAATGCGCTGGATCGGAGCATCGGCAACCGTACTCTTGATGAACAAATTATAGACGTAGGCGGGCCGGAGGTTATGACATATAGAGAAATGATGCAAAGAACAGCGGAAATAATGGATAAAAAGCGTCGCTTTTTTAATGTGCCGTTGCTGACGATCAAACTGTCCCGCCTTTGGGTTACCCTAGTGACTGGAGCCTCCAAAGAGATGGCTTATCCGCTGATTGAAAGCTTGGCTCATCCGATGGTGGCGCAACGGAAACATAAGGTTCAAGGCATCAGCGATGGGAAGATTTCCTTTGACAAAGCAGCTCGAACCTCACTCGAGCAGGAAGAAGAATATCGGCATAAGAAGAATTCCCATAGCAAGTCCAAAAAGCCGTTAAAGTCAGCAATTCGATCATTAAAATCTGATGTACGCTCGGTGCAACGGATCAAACTCCCGCCTGGTAAGGATGCAACATGGGCCGGGGAACGCTATTTGGCCTGGCTTCCGGTCTTTGCAAAACCTTGGGTGCGTGTCGAGACACGGGGCCCGGATACCTATCAGTTGTATCTCTTGGGTAGTCGAAAGCCGTTGTTAGAAATGATTTATGACCGTGCGCAGAGCACCTCTGAGTTTGCACTCTATCGAATCACAGGAGGTACTTTTGCCACTGTAAAGGAAGACCATCGCGGCAGGCTTGAGTTCCTGCAAATTCCCGGTACAAATATTTGTGTCGTAGCCATTCATGATTATGTGCCATCGCTGCCTTGGTTTATTTATAAATATACACAGGCCAAAGTACATTTGGGGGTTATGTATGCGTTTGGCAAGTATGTCAAGCGGTTGATTGATACAAATGTTTAATATTTTCCACGAGATGGAAGCTACAAATGTATGGTAAAGTGTAATATATACAAGGTTTTATCCAAATGTCCTATCCAAAGTCTCCTGTGCATACCGAATCCGAATCACACGAGGTGAGAAAAATGCTGCAATCGTTAAAAGCCATTGCTAATTACAGGAAAGAAAATGATCTGGCCTGGGATACACCGACTTGGTTAAAGCTGCTTGTTTCGGCTGAGGAGCGTATTGTAAATTTGGAACGCATTCGATCTATAGGTGAGTTAAAGGATGCCAATCCTGTACTGGATTACGTGGAGCGTACGTTGCTTATTTTGGACGGACTTCCATTGTCATTCTGGGTTAAAGAGCTGCTGGAGGATGTATTGGTGTGGTCTGAGACAGCCAAAGGAGGTACAGTCCGCGAACGGCTACGCTGGCAGCATGAGGGCATTAATTTATTTGTACATAACATCGGCTCCTCCCAACTGTATGTCAGACAGGCCCAAGCGGAGTCCCCTGCGTACCCGCGCAATAGCATGACCCGAATTCTGATTGAGACGCATGGATTGATCGGGCAATATATACGGGGAGAAATTCCTTTTGCGGAAAATCGACTGCTGCTTGAAATTACTCGTAAGGGCTGGCTGAGCTCTGAGGAACTGGAGCTTGTTTTACGGGCCCTGAACGAGTGTATTATCGCCGGGGTAGAACCTGCATTATGGGACCAAGTACGCAGTGAAGTAGAGCAGCTGATCGGCTGGATTGCATGGGATAACGCTCCTGTAGTCTGGAGTGTAAAGGAGCGACTGGAGAGATTACGGTCGGTTTCGATTCATGAAGGAGAGCCGTTCGAGCAGGCTTACACAGAACTAGAGCAGGAGTTGAATGTAGAGAAGGCGCTGGCTCCGTTGGAGAATCGGACACTTTGGTATGTAGAATCAGCTTTGCAGGATTTTTCACTTCAAGAACTGGTAAAGGTATTCTTACTCACATTAAGGGATGGGACGGGGCAGGAACAGCCTGCGACCGTTCGCCATATCAGCTTCGAATCGCTTATGAATACGATGTATTATGACTATCGTGGTGTCAAGAAAATTAACGTATATAAAAAACGAATGATAGAAAAATATTTAAGTGCACTGTCCTGGCAGGACATCTCAAAAGGGAAACGGAAGCATAATCCTCATTTGAGTGTGATCGTGGAGCATAAAGAGGAGCTGCCGAGTACTGTATTTTTTAATTTTGTATTTTCATCTGCGGCTGAGAAACTAATCGATTTTTGTATTGAAGCAGAAAAAACGCCTCTGTATGACAAAGCAGTCCTGCTGCTGTTCGATCTGTTCGGATTACGGCGTGATGCTTATGATCGCTTTCACAATGAGGAAACGTATCTTACAGATATGAACCAGACCGTAGATTACAAAAGGGTCATTTTGGATTACGTGACGGGAACCCGCATACTGGATATTGGACCCGGCGGGGGCGTGCTGCTGGATCTGATCGAACAGGAAAGACCAGATGCGAAGCCATTAGGTCTTGATATTTCTGTGAATGTCATTGAGGCACTTAAACGTAAAAAGCAATTGGAGCGCCATCGTTGGGATGTCATCAAAGGAGATGCGCTTCGGTTGGAGGAATATGTGGAAACGGGGAGCATGGACACGGTCATCTTCTCTTCGATTCTTCACGAGCTCTATTCCTACATCGAACGAGATGGAATTCGGTTCAATCCACAAACGGTGGAGGCTGCTTTGCAGAGTGCCTATCGTGTGCTTGCACCCGGCGGGCGTATCATCATTCGTGACGGTATTATGACCGAACCAGTAGAGCAGCGCAGACGAATTCGATTCTTGGAGCCGGACGGAATGGAATGGCTGATGCGGTATGCGCAAGATTTTGCAGGCCGCCACATTGAAATAGAGCGTGTGGGTGAGCATGAGGCTGTTTTGCCAGTGAACGATGCGATGGAATTTCTATATACCTATACATGGGGGGCGGAAGCCTATGTGCATGAAGTGCAGGAGCAGTTTGGTTATTTTACCCCGTCACAGTATGAAGAGTGTATCCATAACACACTTGGATCACAAGCGATTATCCGGGTGAGCCGCCATTATTTACAGGAGGGCTATGCCGAGGCGCTGTCCAGCCGTGTTGAGTTCATGGATGAGCAGGGCCAGCGGGTTCCTTTGCCAGACAGTACCTGTCTGATCGTGATTGAGAAGCCGAATAATAGGGCTGGAATTGCTGAATGATTTTTAATTTGAACAAGAGAATGCCTTCTGATTTGTGCCAAGCACGATTGGAAGGCATTTTTTAGAAAGCTAGTGGAGGTGTGTTCATGTATGTCCTCGCAGGTGGAAATATCCGGGTATGACCCGCAGTGGGCTGAAGAGTATATGCGAGAGCAAAGGAAAATTGTAGAGGCTCTCAAAGATGTATGTGTCGGCATAGAGCATATCGGTAGTACGTCCGTTCCTAATCTGGGAGCCAAGCCTATTATTGATATTATGGTTGGAGTAGAAGAGTTGGCAAGTCTTCAATCCGAACATCGAGAGCGTCTACAAGGGTTTCAATATGAATATGTACATAAGCCTGATTTTCCAGAGAGAGCTTTCTTTCGCCGTGGAGAATGGGGAGCTGGGACTCATCACTTGCATATTTACAAGTATAAAGGTGAGCATTGGGAAAACCATCTATTGTTCAGAGATTACTTAAAAGCGCATCCTGATAGCCTGCGAGCGTATGATACTTTAAAAAAAGATTTGGCGTACCAATTCAAATATGACCGTGCAGCGTATACCGAAGCCAAAGGACCATTCATTCGGAAGGTGATTGAGCGGGCGAAGCTTGAAAGATATAGGCAGGGACAGATGAATTCTTAGTACGCATGGACAAGGTGGAGGAATGATGAAGAATATGATGCTTGATGCACAGGTAACGCCGAATGGTTTAAAAGACAGAATGATGCTGCTGTCAGCGCTGGACATTATATTGTCCCCAGAAGATTGGTTACGCACGTATCGTATGCAATCTGAATGGTCTGGTGATGTATGCCTGGGTGAGGTGAACAACGGCGCTGGAGATACGATTCATATGCTATGGACGCGTGGAGGTGTGCTGTTGAAGGGTTTTGACCACGAATCCCCTGTAAGTCCTCATGCGAGAGACGAATATGAGGTCTGGCCGGGCATGTACGACGGTGTGCCTGATGATATGATGGAGCTCTTGGAAGACGAAGCGCTGGAGAAGGAGGACGTTACCTTTTGTATGTGGAGGGAAGCGGAAGATAAGGAGTGGCGTATGGGCAATGCGAACATTCCCGAGGCGTATGACGATGGCTCATCCTTTTTGCTGGGGAAAATTATAGTTACACCGGAGGAATATCAGGATTGGGCTGAAAGTTACTATGAGTTGCCGATTTCTCTAGGGGTGGTAAGCCAGATTTTCAACGGCGTTCCGATCACTGCACAGATGATCTCTGCGCTTCATCCACAGCGTAACGTTACGGAAGCGATAAAGGAGCTAAAGCAGCTTGGCGTTCAGGTGCATGAAAGCTAAGAATACAGATTTGTTTTTCTTGACAAGTTTTGTATATAATACAGGAGAAATGGCTGGGTAATCACCTCGAATTAAAGGAGCTGTGTTGAAGATGTCCAAACGTTTGATTCCTTACATCACGATGGATGGAAATGCAAAAGAAGCAATCGAATTTTATGAAGAGGCATTGGATGCTCAACTGCTTTTTATTCAAACCTTTGGGGAAATGCCGGAAAACCCCGATTTTCCCATTCCCGCAGAGGTCAAGGAACGTGTGGGACATGCTACCCTTAAAGTGGGTGAGACAGAGCTCATGTTTTCTGATACCTTTCCCGGATCACCGTTTAGCAGCGGGAATCAGGTGAGTATCTGTATTACAACCGATAGTGTGGAGCAAGCTCAAAAAATGTTTGATGCTCTACAGCAAGGAGGACAGGTGGGAATGCCTTTGCAGGAAACCCATTTTAGTCCCGCTTATGGGAATGTAACAGACAAGTTTGGTGTCACCTTTCAAATGTTCACAGAGGCTCGGTCTTAAGAAATGGAAAACGGCTCGATTCCGCTACTTTAGCGATCTGGCCGTTTTTTTTACGTATAGTTCAATTCCTAGAATAAATAATGATTTTAATATTGTTGAAATAGAAACAAAAATATATTATATTATGTTGTTAATGCACCAACGGGTGGGAGGACAGGCCATGAACAAAGAAGAACAGGTCATAATGGGCTTCAGGGACTTATATAACAAGATAGTTTGGCTTAATAAGGATAAGATGGAAGACAGTCTTAAGGGTTATAAGTCTTCTGAAGTACATTGCATCGAATACATTGAAAGAAATGTAGATTCCAACGTGACAAAACTTGCGGAGTCCCTTTATATGACTAGCGGTGCCATAAGTAAAATAACTAAGAAGCTCATAAAAAGAGGCATTATCGAAAGCTACCAGAAGCCGGATAACAAGAAAGAAATCTATTTTAGGCTTACGGAGCAAGGGAAAGTAATCTATAAAATCCATGAGGAACTGCACAAAGAGTTTCAAGAGCGGGATAAAGCTGTATTTGAGCAGGTAACTGAGGAGCAATTTGACAGTATGATTAGCTTCCTGGAAAAGTATAGTAGGCATTTGGATGCAGAAATAAAGAAACAGGGTGTAGATATTAAGTCGGAATAAATTTGAATAATGAAAATCAAACCACAGGCAGCTGGGTTCTATTGAGAACGGGCTGCATTTTTTTTGCTACTGTTTTGTTGCCGAGGAAGCAAAACTGTGATACGATATTTTTGCTTCCGAGGAAGCAAAATAACAATTTTTAAGGGGAGAATTTAATGTTCAAATTTAGATCACACCATGAACAGAACACAGAACAAACCGTAGATAAACACGCTTTAATATTCGGTCTTATCTCTGTGTTTCTTTGCGGAATAGGCTTCAGTATCATAGCACCTGTCGTCCCATTCTTAGTACAGCCTTATATAAGCAATCCGGGACAACAAGCTATCGTTGTCACGCTGCTGACTTCTGTTTATGCCTTCTGCGTGTTTTTTGCGGCCCCCGTGCTTGGAGCTCTGAGTGACAAATATGGCCGTCGTCCATTGCTCTTAGTATGCCTTTTGGGTTCCGCAATCGGGTACTTGGTTTTTGGCATAGGAGGAGCTCTATGGGTACTATTTGCGGGACGCATAATAGAGGGTATAACAGGTGGGAGCATAAGCACGATCTTCGCCTATTTTGCAGACATCATTCCTCCAGAACAGAGAACTAAATACTTTGGATGGGTGAGTGCGGTTGTAGGTGTAGGTACCGTCATTGGCCCAACTGTAGGCGGATTACTTGCCAAGTTTGGTTATTCTGTACCCATGTATTTTGGAGCAATTATAACTTTAGTGAATGTTATATATGGATTCTTTTTTATGCCTGAGAGCCTTGACAAGAAACATAGACTGAAAGAAATTACTTTTGTAAGACTTAATCCATTCATACAGCTTGCAAACCTGCTTTCCATGAAAAACTTAAACAGGCTACTTATCTCAGCGTTCTTACTTTGGATACCCAACGGATCTTTACAGGCCGTTTTTTCACAATTTACAATGGATACTTTTAGTTGGAAGCCTACACTAATCGGACTTATGTTCTCAATTATGGGTGTCCAAGACATTATCTCACAAGGTTTCATCATGCCAAAGCTTTTGAGAAAACTTAGTGATAAACAGATAGCCATTCTTGGAATGGTTTCGGAGATTATAGGCTATAGTCTTATTGCGCTATCTACTTTGTTCTCATTCTATCCTCTTTTTATCGCTGGAATGTTTATATTTGGTTTTGGTGATTCGATCTTTGGGCCTTCATTCAATGGGATGCTCTCCAAGTCTGTCGATTCTAGTGAACAAGGAAGGATTCAAGGAGGTAGTCAATCTATTCAGGCTTTAGCAAGAATGATTGGGCCTATCATTGGAGGTCAAATCTATGTGTCACTTGGTCATGCCGCACCCGCTTTTATGGGTATGATCCTTATAGCAGCGGCAATACCAGTTTTATATAAGCGAACGCAAGTAAATGAGGATTTTGCAAAAATCCCATAAGCGACTTCCAATGAACAAGATATAGATCGAAATGGTTTAGTTCGTCTATATCTTGCACTTCGGAGCGACTGGAATCGAATTTTGCAAAATCCTGAAATATGTAAACTATCTACTTTGTTTACAGTCTGAGCCATCCGTATGCGGATGGCTCTTCATAGTATCACCTTGCTAAACTAATTTCACGTATTTGTACTTATACGCCAAAATTAAAATCATCATCTGTCAGCGGCTCTACATTCATCGCCCGCACATAGCCGTTTCCTTTTTTAGAAAAGAAATCATGCTGCTTAGTGTGAGTGCTGATGCCGTTGAATACAATGGGATTAACTTCCTCTTCTTCAAACAGTGGATCAAAGCCCAAGTTCATCATGGCCTTGTTGGCGTTGTAGCGCAAAAAGACTTTCACATCGTCTACGAGTCCAATAGGAGTGTAAATTTGCTCGGTGTATTGTTCCTCGTTATTATGCAAGTAGCGCAACAAGCCTACCAGCGTCTGGTAAAGATCACGTTGTTCTTCCTCATCCAATTCTGCATAAATCTCCTGTGCCAGTACACCTACGTACACACCGTGAATACTTTCGTCCCGTAGGATCAAATCGATAATTTCTCCACTGCATGTTAACTTGCCCTGGCCCGCCAGATAAAGAGGGTAGAAGAAGCCGCTATAAAATAAATAGCTTTCTAACAGCACCGACGCTGCCATCGCGAGATACAGGTCTTTCGGTGTGTGGATATTCATATAATACTGACGAATGGTTTCTGCCTTGGTTTGGAGATGGGGATTTTCTTCCACCCAGCGGAATACGCCGTCAATTTCTTCCGTGGAAGCTAGCGTTGTAAAGATGCTACTGTACGACTTGGCATGAATTTGTTCCATCATCGCCATAAAGCTTAGTACGGCTTTGCGCTGCAGTCCGTCCACATGCTCCATAATTTGCGGCATACCCACGCCGCCTTGAATGGTGTCCAGTAGCGTCAATCCGCCCAGCACCTTCATGTAGGCTTCTTTTTCGATATCACTGAGGGTTACCCAGGACATTTTATCGTCAGACAACGGGATTTCATCATCCGTCCAAAATTGCATAATGTTCTGGTTCCAGAACATCAGTGTGAAATCATCGTCCGAGCGATTCCAGTTTACAGCTTGTATACCTGTCATTGTTAGCATTCTCCCTTCAGCTTGCGAGATTCCCTGGAAACACATATTGAAATAGTGCAGGCGAATCATCGTATGCTTGACATACGGAAGCTGTATCCGCGAGGGTCTTGTCCAGTCCCGTAAAGGTCTGAACCACACGCTGGATACAGCTTCTAATGCAAAGCATCCATATTTATTCAAAATCTAATTTTTATACTACAGCTTGTTACCATGTATGCTTTAGATGGAGCAGGTGAGGCACTCTTCCACAGACAGCTTTTTGGTGCGTGTGTAGTATAACGATTTAAGTCCTTTGTGTGCGGCGTACAGATAGCAGCGTGCTAACTGACGCGTAGTCACGTCACTGTTCACATGAAGCACGGTCGAAATTCCTTGGTCCACGTGTGGCTGGATTTCTGCAATCAGATCAAGCACTTTGAACTGATCCATTTGATAAGCGGATTTATAGAAGAACACGTTATCCTTTTGCAAATAAGGCATTGGATAGTAGGTCGTCGAATTGGCATAGGTACGGGTTTCAATCTGCTCAACAATCGGCATGACGCTGGATGTTGCATTTTGAATGTACGAAATGCTAGCAGTCGGCGCAATCGCCATACGATAGGCGTGGTACAGACCATTTTTCATCACATCTGCTTTTAATTTGTCCCAGTCCGCTGAAGTCGGAACATAGATGCCTTTGAACAACTCTTGCACACGTGCAGTTGTCGGACGATAATCTGTGTTCAGGTATCGGTCAAAATATACGCCTGTCGCATAATCCGATTCCTCAAATCCATAAAAGCTTTGTCCAGCTGCTTTTGCGATTTCCATACTCTTTTCGATGGAATGATAGTTCATCGTCATGAAGAAGGTACGGACAAAGTCTTTTGCTTCATTGCTTTCATACGCAATTTTGTTTTTGGCAAAGTAGCCGTGCAGATTCATAACACCCAGACCGACGGAGTGCATTTCCCGGTTCGCTTTTGCAACACCTGGTGCATTAGCTACTTGGGTCATATCGCTGACTGAGGTGAGCGCAATCATACCCTCATGAACGGATTCGCGAATTTTACCATGTTCCATCACATTTACAATGTTCAGAGAAGCCAGATTACAGCTCACGTCCCGGCGGATAGTATCCTGTTGTCCGTAATCTGTAATTTCGGAGGTTTCCTGCAACTGGAAGATTTCCGTGCATAGGTTCGACATCTTGACTTGACCCACGTTTTTAAGAGCATGTGCCTGGTTCGCGTTACTTTTGTTCATGATATATGGATAACCAGACTCCAACTGAATCATGGCAATTTTCGTCAGCATGTCACGTGCGCTCATCGCTATTTTTTTCTTCACCCGCTCGTCAGCGAGCAGCGTGTCGTACATTTCATCCAAATCCATGTCGTCCAGATGCGTTCCATAGGCTTTGAACACACTGTAAGGAGCAAATACATGCAGCGGTTCATTATCTTGAGCCAGCTTGTAAAAGCGGTTTGGCACCAGTAATCCAATAGAAAGTGTCTTGAGACGTACTCTTTCGTCAGCATTGATTTTTTTGCTATCCAGGAACTCAAGCACGTCCCATCCGAAAATGTTGTAATAGGCTGCGCCAGAGCCTTTACGTTGCCCCATTTGATCCGCATAGGAGAAGCCGTCTTCCATCAGCTTCAGCACAGGCATAATGCCTTTTGCTGCGCCTTCTACGCCTTTAATCGCTTCGCCGCGTGCTCGCAGCTTCGACAGGTTGACCGCAACACCGCCCCCGATTTTGGACAACTGCATGCAGGTGTTCAGCACATAGTTGATTGAGTTCAGGGAGTCGTCCATTTCGAGCAGGAAGCAGGATACCAATTCCCCACGGCGGCTTTTGCCTGCATTCAGGAAGGTTGGTGTTGCTGGCTGGAGGCGTTGCTCCATCATCGAGCGGGACAACAGGCGTGCCTTATCGGCGTTACCGCGTCCTAAATGCAGCGCGACAGCAGCAACCCGGTCAGGGTAATGTTCCAGATAGACTTTCCGGTCGTTACTCTTCATTGCATAGTCGGTGTAAAACTTGGATGCTGCCATATAGGAAGGAAATTTAAAATTATAGCTATGAGTGATATGGAAAATATCATTAATTTCGTCAGCCGTGTAGCTGTTATAGAAATTTTCGTAATAATCATTCTCAATCATATACAGCACTTGAGCGGCTGTGTCAGCAAACTTCAAACTCCGTTCCTGAACTTCCTTCATAAACTCTGCTACAGCCTCTTGGTCTTTTTCCAATTGGAAAAAGCCGTCTGTATCGCGTTTCATCAACATGTTGTTCAATTCAATATGCCGCAACTCGGCTCACCTCCTGTTTAAAACGCTCTACATCTCCGAACGTTCCAGATAATTCAAATTTACTAATCACGGGGACATTATAATGATCGGCAATCAAATCCGCACTTTTGGCAAATTTCTCACCCCAGTTACGGTTGCCGCTTGCAGCTACACCAACAAGGTTTTGAGCATTCTTTTTTAAAAAGGAAGACACCCTCTCAGGTATCTGCCCAAACCCAGTTGTATATGTAATAAGTACGTAAGGTTCTTCTATAGTCATTTGCTCCTCGATCTGAACCGCTGGAAGCTTGAGCTTGTTTATAAATCTTTTTACATTGCCGGTCTTCGAATCATATGCAATCAGCATGGTATGCAACCTCCTTAAACAATTAACGAAAAAAGAAAACGCATTGCCTAGGATCTATTATAGATGGAATCCCTTGCTGGCTGCGCCATTTAAGATTTTGACTCTATATTTACATGTATTTTCATACCTGTATCTTCAAGATATCGGGCATAAATACGTTTTTTACACTATATTTAGAGTACATTCTCTATTTTATATCTATATATAGTTTTGTCAATCGGTCTAGAAGGGATCAGAGGACCCAGATCGGGTATAAGTCCAAGCGGGGTGCGGAAAAGAGCGAAAGAACTTTTTTTTCGTAAGTATGTTAAAAAAGTATTGGAGTTTTTGAGGGTGAAGATGTACGATTTGTCAATGGGCAATAGAATGGAAAATTTACATTTTACTGTAGAAAGGATGAAGCAAATGGGAAGTGATTTTATGGAATTTCAATCGTTTAATACAATCTTTTTTATCGTATTTGGACTTATTGTTTTTGTAATCATTATGGGAATTGTCAAAACGATAGGAGCGGGCCTGTCCAATCAAGCAGCCGAACGGGTAAAACGTTCATGTAAGGTTGTGGATAAACGGACGAGAGTGCGCGGGGGATCAGGCGATTTTTCAGCTTCGACATATTATTATATCACCTTTGAGTTTGACGGGGGTGAGCGTATGGAGCTGGAGGTGAAGGATACGGATTTTGGTATGATTGTGATCGGAGATCGTGGGGAGCTTCATTATAAAGGTACACGTTTTCTGGAGTTTGTAAGAGTAATGGAAGCATAAAGGTTGACCGGAAAACTAGAGTACTACCCGAACAAAATACATACTGAGAGGAAAATGACGATGCCACATATCATTGGAAAACGAATTGTATTGAGAGAATACCGTCAAGAAGATATACCGAATATCCGAAAATGGGTCAATGACCCGGAAATCACACACGGGTTAAGCGACGTGTTTGTCTATCCGCATTCACAGACTAATAGTGAGTCTTTTGTACAAATGATGATTGACGGCAACTCCGAGATCAAAGGTTTTGTCATTGCGCATAAAGACACACTGGACTATATCGGACAACTGGATTTATTTAAAATCAACTGGGTGAATCGGCACGCTACCCTTGGTATTGTGATCGGGCGTGACGGTGACCTGGGCAAAGGTTATGGACGGGAAGCGATCCGACTGTTACAAAAATTTGCATTTCATTCACTGAACCTGCATCGGCTGGAGCTGGAGGTCTATGCGTTCAATGAACGTGCACACCGTTGCTATCTGGCCTGCGGCTTCAAGGAAGAAGGGCGGCTACGGGAAAAGCTATTCAGGGAAGGGCAATACTATGACATTATTCAGATGGGGATTTTGCGAAGTGAATATGAGGCTGCAGAGCAAGCGACGGAATCCTGAGAGTGCAACCTCATAAGCTATTTTACTCCGTCAGCTTCCTTCAATTTTTTATGAGTGAAATCACGGGGACTACGCTCATCCTATTTCTATTAGCTAAAGGACTTTCTTTGCAGAGTGCGAACTTCTTACTGGTTGTATTCTTTGTAAGTATTTTTTTGTTTGAGATACCCACAGGGGCTATTGCAGACAAGTATGGAAGAAAAATTTCTGTTATTTTGGGACTTTGCTGTTTTTTAGTCTACAGTGTATTGTTCGTTTGGACAGATCATATCGGGGTACTTGTGTTTGCGCAAGTCTTTGGGGGGCTGGCTATATGTTTACAATCAGGTTCGTTAGAATCCTGGGTTGTGGAAAACAGTGATAAGCCCGTGGAAGTTCTTTTTACAACCTCTAACAGTATACAGTACATCTCGGGATTTATTTGTGGTCTGTTGGGGGCCTTCCTCGCAACTTTTAACTATTCACTTCCATGGGCGGCTAGCATTTTATCTATTATTGTATGCATTTTTCTATGCTCCTTTTATATGGATGAGGAGAATGTTGCTCATCGAAAGACGTCTACTACTCGCATTAAAACGATTATCGGAGAAAGTGTGCGTATTGGTTTTGAAAATAAGTCTATCTGGATTGTGTTTATGATTGGTTTATTTATCAGCTTTTCGAACTCAGCGGGGAATACATTTCAACAGCCACGTCTGGTTGGCCTTTCCGAACAAGGAATTTGGATTATGGGGTTTATCAAGGCAGGCTATTCACTATGTATGACTTTGGGAAGTTATCTAGTTCGAAAGCTAGGCGCCAGATACAGTGATGTACATATACTCATGTATGCTTGCGGGATGATTGGGATATGGCTCATTTTAGCCGGTGTGTTCAACACATTTTATCCTGTATTGCTTACCTTTTTAATCTATGAGATTGGGCGCGGGATGTACCCGGTTGCCAAACAAATTTTTCTCAACAAAAGAATCACGAATGAGTATCGTTCCACATTACTATCTCTGGATTCTGCGATTTCACAATTAGGCATGTGCGTAGGTTTAATCGTGACAGGGATCATCAGTCGTAATTTTACGGATTTGTCTTCCGATCAAACACCTATTCAAATATCTTGGGTGATGTGTGGCGGGATTGCGTTGATTCCAATCATTTTATTGTTTTACGTCCATCGTGTTTCAGGAAAAAGTAATTATTGGAAAGAAAAAGAAACCAAACAGAATATTTAATGTAAAAGTTAATGTAGAAGGGCTGAACAGCATGGTCTGTCAGCCCTATAATATTTCATTAAAAAGCAAGCAAACCTTATTTTTCACCGTACCACAGTTTCAGCCGATTTTGGATTAGGCCAGTATAGATTTCTTCAGCCTTTGGAACACCTGCCTGGTCCAGCTCTTGGAGCATGCGGTCATACACAGCGTCGAACTGATCTGGCTTGGCGAGTACAGCCTCAGGAATCCGTTTGCGTACAATGTCCTGCGACTTTTGATAAATAACATTGTAATTCGTATCGGTCGGAACAGGCATGTTGTAGGCAGCACCCCACTCTTTTACCGGAAAATCCTTTTCGTTCGGAAACAGGTCTTTCCACGTCTGGGCTTTGTATGCCTGAAGGGACTCTTTTTCGGCTTGACTATAATTTTCGGTAATCATCTCCGGATAATTGGTTGTGTAATAGTTGCCAGAAGGGTCCTTCACGCTATCGCCATAATGTGGCCCCCATATCCAGTACAAACCGATTCCTGACTCTCTGCTAAAAGAAGCGTTATCAGTGTTTTTACGTTGTTGCACATCCGCCGGAATGACTCGTTTGCCGTTCTCTACGTTGTAATGCTGGCCTTCAATTCCCCAATTGCGTAAAATTTGTCCTTCGTCGGAGGCCAGAAAATCCAGAAACTTGATAGCTCGCACCGGATTTTCGCATGAGGTTGTAATTCCGATCCCGGATGCAGTATCGAAGCCGATAGGCTGAAGGGAATGGTCCTCGTATTTCTCATTTAAAGTGACTGGAAAATGGGCGTAAGTGAATTCATCCTTACCTGCTGCCTTGAGCGCATTTTCGGCATCTTGATAGTTCCATTCCTGATCAATGAGTCCGATGACACGGCCTGCGGCGATTTTGGACTTGTACTGATCACTTTTTTGTACAAAAGTATCCTTATCCAACAGTCCTTCATTGTACATATGGTTCAACCAACGGAAATATTCGCGTTCTTCTGGGCGCTTGTAGTGAAGAATGGCTTTGTGTGTTTTAGGATCAATATAATATTCGCCATCGTCGGGTCCACCTGTAGCAGTAACAGCCGGGTTTGTCACTGTAATTTGAATTTTCCAGTCTTCGGCATCAAGTGATAGGGGGATGGTAGGCTGGCCATTGGTGGTAGGGTATTTGGCGACATAATCTTTAAGTGCTTTTTCAAAATCTTGAACGGTGCGGATTTTAGGGTATCCAAGCTTCTTAAGTGCCTGATGCTGGATTTCGAAGCCAGCTTGTGCATCAAACGCGATGTGATCCACACCCAAATTGGTCGGGATCGTGTAAATGGCTGGATCTTCACTACTATATTTAATACGATTAAAATAGTCTCCATACACTTTCTTAATGTTAGGGCCGTATTTATCAATGAGATCTGTTAAGTCAATGAGTGCTCCGGCATCGACCAACTTGCCAATGTCTGATTTGGGGTACACGAGATCTGGATACTCTCCGCTCGCTGCCATTAAAGCAAACTTTTCCTCGCCTCGACCATTGACAGCATGTTCGGCATTTAGCGTAACGCCCGTTTTCTTGATAATTTCCTGCCCGACAGCATCCTTCATGTTGTTCCAGTTAGAGCTGGAATCACCGCCAAAGAAAGTAAGTGTAATGGGACTGGTGTCATTAGGATCTTCCTTTTCTGCCTTACCGTCTGTTCCATTCGCGCAGCCCGTTGTAACGAGCAGCAGCAAAGACAGGAGTAGAATGGAGCTCTGTCGTACCAACCTGTTCTTGAACATTTGCAAATCCCCCTTAATAAGTATGATTTACACAATGTAAGTGCTTTCAATAGTAAATTGTAGGAAATAAAGAACCTCACGTCAAGTAATTTATAATTGCTTGTTATGCGGTTTGTTTTTTTATTAAGCAAACATATTTTGGTGGAGGGTGTGGATTTGTACAAATCTATCATTTGATGATCTAAAACAAAGTATGCTACGATGGTACCAGTTTATAGGTACACCCGTGTATTAGAAAGGTTAAGATAGAAAAAGACTCCGAATAGGGTTGGGTGAGAAGATGCGTGGAAAAGTAACGTTGCAAGAAATTGCGGATGCGGCGGGCGTTTCAAAGTTCGCTGTTTCGCGTGCACTATCAGGCAAACCCGGTGTAAGTGAAGAGACAAGGGCGGTTCTGGTCAAGCTTGCCGCCCAGATGGGCTATTTTCGCAGTCACCCCAAAATGACAGGGGTAGAGCCTCGGGACACAGATACCAGAGAATGGTCAGGTACCGTGCTAGTGTTATTTCCGAATATTAGGTACCAGAACAGGGAATCCAGATACTGGGGGCCTGTATTTGAAGGGATTTCCGAGCGTCTGAACCGTAAGGGTATGGATATGATCACGTTAACGGAACCCTCGACTGAAGACATGTTTTCTTTACTGAATCCAGAGTCGATTAAAGGGATTATCACAGTAGGGACGATTTCAACTTCGTTGTTGCTGAACATTTATCGGATGGGTATTCCGGTCGTCATGGTAGATCATTGGGATTCTGCATTTTTAAGTGATACGGTGTTTACAGATAATCGCACATGCATGAGTGAATTAATGAAGGACTTGCTGTGCAGGGGCTATACCCGCTTTCAGTTTGTAGGTCATATTGATGACGCTCACAGTTTCTACGAACGCTGGGAAGCATGTCGTTCCACACTGGAAATGAGCGGAGTAGAATTGCGGCAGATTAAAGCTCTTCTTCACAGGGGAGCGCAAGCGCTTGCTGAGGAAATGGAAAAGTTGTCCGAGGACGAACTGCCTGAGGTTTTTGTATGTGCTAATGATGTGACTGCTGCGCAAGTCGTGGATGTGCTGAAAGAAAAGGGGATTGACGTTCCGAGGCGTTGCGGAGTGACCGGGTTTGACGATACGAATGAACAAATGCCGATTTATGCCACGGTAAGAGTGGATAAGGAATTGCTGGGAATGCGTGCAGTGGACCAGTTGTTATGGCGCATAACGAACCCGAACTCGCCTGTCGAGAAAAAGTTGCTACATGCTGAGCTATTCGTACGGGAAGTTCATGCACCCCGGATCAGTCGGGAAAATGATGATCGTGAGCGTCCCATCAGCACAATCACATATAGTTAATGTCCAGATACGTGTTATGACACCATACACCGTGAAGACGAAGGAGGTCGCTTTTAGCCTGTTTAGGGGCAGAGGGCGACTTTTATTTTGTATTTTGTCATTTGTTCTAAAAAACAATTGACTACTTTGTTTGCTTAATGTTATTTTTGTTATGTTACTGAAGAATCCAGATGTTCCCAATCATGCTTATAGGGAGGCTTGTGACGATGGTTAATGTGATAGGGTTGGATGGCTGGAGGTTTAGGGAAGCACAAAGTGATGAGTGGCTCAGCGCGAAAGTGCCGGGTTGTGTGCATACCGATCTTTTACGACATGGCAAAATTCCTGATCCGTTTATCGGTATGAACGAGATGGAGGTACAGTGGATTGATAAGCAGGATTGGGTATATGAAGCCCATTTTGAGATAAATGCAGATCAGCTTCAATGTCAATGTGTAGAGTTGGTGTTGGAAGGTCTGGACACATACGCGGATGTAAAAGTGAATGGTCAATCTGTCTTGTCAGCCAATAATATGTTTCGGGTATGGAGACAAGATGTGAAGGCATTTGTTCAGCAAGGGGAAAATCGGCTGGAAATCAGTTTTCGTTCTCCGATTGCTGAAGATGTACCCAAGCTGGAAAGCTTAGGTTATGGACTCCCTGCACCCAATGATCAGTCCGAGATAGGTGGTTTGTCCGACAAAAAGGTAAGCGTTTTCGCACGTAAGGCTCCCTACCACTATGGTTGGGATTGGGGACCGAGGCTGGTGACGAGCGGTATCTGGAGAGAGGTCCGGATCGAAGCGTGGTCCGGTCTGATCGTGAGAGACTTGTTTATTCGACAGGACGAGGTGAATTCGGTAGGGGCTAAACTCATGGCAGTGGTAGAGATCGAAAATGCAGATGAGATTAGAGATGCCAAGTTGCGTATTTCCGTTGACGGGAAGGTGTGGTCCAAGCCAGTTCGGCTGCTGAAGGGGAAGCAGACGGTGGAGCTGGAGCTGGAGATGAAGAAGCCGAAGCTGTGGTGGTGCCGTGGGCTGGGGGAGCCGCATCTATATACGTTTGTGGCCGAATTGGTGGAACAAGAACAAGGAGCTGTAATCGCGGAAAAATCAGTAAAAACGGGACTGCGTTCCATCCGTCTTGTACGTGAACGGGATGCAGCAGGAGAGAGCTTTTATTTTGAGCTGAACGGAATTCCAGTGTTTGCAAAAGGGGCTAACCATATTCCGAATGACAGTTTTGTCACTGAAGTTACGATGGAACGATATCGGTATGAAATTGCCAGTGCAGCAGCCTCGAATATGAATATGTTGCGGGTGTGGGGTGGCGGTATTTATGAACAAGACGTATTTTATGAGCTTTGTGATGAATACGGTTTGCTCGTGTGGCAAGATTTTATGTTCGCCTGCAGCATGTACCCAGGGGATGAGGATTTTATGGACAATGTGGCACAGGAAGCCGAGGACAATATCAAGCGGCTGCGTCATCACCCCTGCATTGCCTTATGGTGCGGCAACAATGAGATCGATTCTGCATGGGCGCATTATGAAGAGAATGGAGGCTGGGGCTGGAAAAAGGACTACACACCTGAGCAACGGGAGCGCCTGTGGGATGATTATGAAACGCTCTTTCATCGGATTCTACCGGAGGCGGTACACACCTGGTCTGCGCAGACGGCATATTGGCCCTCCTCCCCACTGATTGACCTGACGAGAGATCGGAACCAGCATGCCCATCGGTCTTCAGCTGCAGGTGATATTCATTATTGGGGTGTATGGCACGCGTCTGAGCCGTTTGAGAATTACCATGTCCATGTGGGCCGTTTTATGAGTGAATATGGTTTTCAGTCCTTTCCTGAATACAAGTCCGTTCGTACTTATGCGGAAGAGAAGGATTTGGAGCTGGAATCTGCGGTGATGCTGGCACATCAGAAGAACGATGCGGGCAATCGTCTGATTAAAGAATATATGGAGCGATACATGCGAGAGCCAAAGGATTTTACAAGTTTTCTTCCCATGAGCCAAATTTTACAGGCAGAAGCAATGAAAGCAGCTATAGAGGCGCATCGTCGTCACAAGCCCTATTGCATGGGAACATTATACTGGCAAATGAATGACTGCTGGCCCGTTGCCTCCTGGTCGAGTATGGACTATTTTGGTCGTTGGAAGGCGTTCCAATATACGGCTAAGCGCAGCTTTGCCGATGTGCTGTTGAGTGTAACAGATACAGGACAGGGGAATAAGGCCCTGCATCTGGTCAACGATACACTAGAGCCGATATCAGGAACGCTGCGGCTGACGCTTTTGCATATCCGTAGCAGCCAGGCTATTCGTGAAGAAAACGTTAAGGTAAATCAACCAGCAGGCGGTGCAGGAATTGTACATATACTGCCTATCGACAAATGGCTGAGTGGCCTGAAGCGGGCGGAGCATATGCTGGTCGCGCGTCTGACGCAGAATGGTGAACAGGTGGCCTCTGGTGAAATTTATTTTGCAGACACAAAAGAGATGGATTTACCGCAGGCAAAAATTGAAGTGACAGAGATTCAGGGAAGTGGAGGCAGCAGATTCATGCTGTGTTCGGATGTACTTGCTAGACATGTGTGGCTATCGGCAGAGCAGGAAGGTATTTTCAGTGACAACCATCTGGATCTGGCTCCCGGTATTCCAAAAACAGTGGAATTCTTGGCCTTGCGCAACGGTTCATCAGCATTTGTGACAGCTGCGCCGGGTACATTGACAGTACATTCATTGGTCAATTGGATACAAGGTTAGACAACAGTAAAAGCTTATCCGTCTTTAAGTAGATGATGGATAGGCTTTTTTTATAATATAAATTTATTTTATGATATGTAGAGCGTTTTCATAATGTTAATATACATAACAAAAGAGGGTTTTCGACTTAAGTGATAACAGATCATTTGTAAGAAATCTATCTATTTAGCATCTAATTTTGGTAGAATAGGTTCAAAGTATAATCAAATCCGCATTAAAACTGACATCACGAGTATGCTTAGTGTTGAGCGAAGCCCTATAGAGAGGGTCATGAAAGCATTAGGCGGCAGGGGGAGGACATGATGCGAAAGAGCTGGTACAGGAGATTGCTTTTTTCCTATTTCCCGATTTTTATGTTAACGGTGTCGATCCTCATTTTTTTATCCTTCCTGATTGTAAACGAAATATCGCGCAATGAAACTGGAAAGGCGAATCGGATTACAACCGGATTTGTGCTGGACAGTGTGGAGAAGTCGCTGACAAAGGTAGAAATGGACGTATTAAGCGAGGCGGAGACGAACAAGAGCTACAGTTCTTTTCTGAATGGGCAGGCGCAAAGTGGCAGCACGATGCTGTATGGGCTGGTTGGAAGCCTACGCGCGCTTAAGGATAATCATGAACTGGTACATTCCGTTTATATTTATCGAACGAAGGATCACACGGTGTTAACGAGAAGTGGACTTCAGGATGCTTCGACATTCGGTGATTATCCGTATATTGAGCAGGCTCTTCGGTCGGAGGATCGGCAGTGGTCACCTGTGCGGGAATGGACGGAGCCGGGAACACATACGTCAGAACGTGTGATTTCGATGCATAAGCGCCTCCCGTTGCCTTTTGGAGGACAAGGGCTGCTGGTAATCAATATCGGTGTGTATCCGTTGCAGCAAATGATTGGTCAAATGACGAATCCGACAGTTTCCTATCTGGTGATTAATGATGCTAGCGGTCAAACCATTTATCCAGCTGCATCCGGTACAAAAGATGCTGTAAAAGCAGAGGACGGGCAGCAACTGACTCATCTGATGTCCCCCCGGCTGGGATGGAGTTTTGAAAGTGGTATTCGTGCCGGACAGTTGTTCGAGTGGGTGTCTGTTATCTCTTACGTCTGGATTGTAGTTGGATTGGCTGTTGTTATATTAGCGGTGATCTACATTATTTATGTGACCCGCAGAAATTACAGGCCAATTCAGCTGATGATGCAGCGTATTCAACAACTGCCCAGCCGTCCGGGTGAGGAAAACAACAAGGACGAGCTGTGGATGATTGATCATGCGTTGCAAAGTCTGATTCGGCAAACGATTGATTATGAACAGCAGGAGCATGCGAATATACTCATTCGGCGGCGGCAGCTGTTCCTTGATCTTATGGAAGGTACAGGCACCGAAACGGTAGAGCTTCGGCTGAATGATCTTTCTCCTTTTGCGGATGGCGGGAAGAGAGGTGTTACTCTGGTTTATGCTGTCATGGTGGTAGAGTTGCACGATCTGGATCTGCCACAGACAGCAGACGGTAGCAGACGTTTAGAGGATCATGGGGGCGAAGATCAGCGTTTAAGCCTGTCGTTGCTTGGTGTGGTAGAGGAACTAGCAGCTACCTATGGATGGCAGGGCTGGGCAGAATGGATGAGTCGTAAAAGAATTTCCATTTTATTGCGGAAAGAGGTAGATGATGGGGAAGGCTTACTGGGTGTGAAGCTGCAAGAAATGGCACAAACAGGCTGTGAGTGGCTGCATGGGCATCTGGGTGTACAGCTCACGATTGGGATAGGCGGCCAGATTCATGAGTTGGCGCATGTTCAGGATTCCTATCGGTCCGCCATTTCTGCTCTGCGGTACCGGTTAACGCTTGGAGTGCGTGATATTGTAACCAGTGAACAGGTTCCGCAGGCTGATGACATTCCATTATACTCCTATTTGCCGCTGATTTCGGAGACGATTCGTTCTTTTCGGCTGGCGAGCCACGATTGGCGTGTACAGCTGGAAGGACTATTTGGGGCAATGGAAACAGACAAGCTGAAGGATGGAGATATTTTAACGGTAATGCAGTGGCTGCAAGAGCTATTGGAACGAGAAATGCGTGAGATGAAGGATGTATCGGGGGCACTGGATCGTTATTTTAACGGGCCGGAAGTAGAACGATGGAAATCTGAGGTCGAGTCTGCTTCTTCATTGGCTGTGATGCATACGCTAATGCTGGAGCACATGACCACTGTGTATCGGACTTACGTTGCCGCCAGTGAAACCAAAAGCTACCGGGCTATGGTTAGCGAAATGAAGCAATATATTGAAGAGCACTATACGAATCCGGATTTATCGTTAAATCATTTGAGTGAACGTTTTGATGTGTCACCTAAATATGCTAGTCATCTATTTAAAACAGAATTTGATATGAAATTCGTCGATTTTTTGACCCGGCTCCGTATGAATCATGCCCAGCAAATGCTGTGTAACACGACCGAGACGGTTCAGCATATTGCGACTCAGGTTGGTTATGCCAATTCGATTACCTTTGGGCGGGTATTTAAGCGGGTAGTCGGCGTAACGCCGGGAGATTATCGCAAGCTGAGATTAAAACCGGAGGATTCATTAACAGGGGGAGCGCTATAGGCGCTCGCCTTTTTTGTTTTTTTCATTAAAAGGGGGAGTAAAGCGCGTCAGTTTATGGGGCGGAATTTAGTTTATTGCGGCACAGGTGTTCAAATGCGATACTTATGTCCATATCTTGAACCTACAGGGCGTCAACAGCCGATGTATTGGCAGGCATGATGGCGAACCGGAATGACGGAGGATGGCTATGGCGGACATGTATGTACAAAAGCAACACAGGAATGAGCCGAAGGCTTCCGGCTGGGCCGCAGGCATTGATGTTGGCGGGACGAAGACGCTGATCTGTATCGGCACAGCGGAACAGCAAGTAGTGGTGAGGCATAAATTTCCGACGGTTCATACGAACGATGCCCATTTTTTCTTTGAGAGTCTATTCGAGGAGCTGGAACATTGTCTAAAACAGGAAGGCTTGTCGCTGGCACAGTTAAAAGGCATAGGTATCGGTTTCCCCGGTGTGGTAGATAACGATAGCGGAACGATTACCCACGCCCCGGCAATTCCATGGAGTGTTCAAGATCGTATACATGGCGACAGTACGCATGGCGGTAATGCGCATGAAAGTATACGATCTATCGTTGCACACCGATACAGTGGTCGCTTGGTGCTGGATAATGATGTGAATATGGCTGCTTTGGGAGAACAATGGTTAGGGGCAGCTCGGGGATTACGGCATGTGATGATGATAACGGTGGGAACAGGTATCGGTTGTGGTCTTATTTTAAATGGAGAGATGTATAAGGGAGCCGCAGGCGGAGCAGGTGAGATGGCTTACTGGATTGCAGGCGAGGAACAGGCATGGCAAGCAGCAAAACAGAAAGGGACGGACGAGTTCGGTGTGTTCGAATCTTTGACATCGGGTACAGCGATAACGCGCAGTGTAAAATCAGCACTCGCCTCTGGCATACCAGGAACACACATGATCCAGCTGGCAGGAGGAAACAGGGACGAGGTAGGGGCGAGACATGTTTTGCAAGCGGCGTCCGAAGGTGATGTAGAAGCACGGATGATTTTAGAGCCTGCACTAGTGCATATGGCGATGGCTTTGACGAATGTGATCAGCCTGCTGAACCCGGAAATGATCGTTGTAGGTGGCGGTGTAGCAGAAGGTAACACGTATTATTTGGATGAAATTCGGCAAAGAGTAGCCTTATGGACGGATATTCCTTGTACTATTGTACCTGCTGGTCTGGGGAATGAAGCCGGGGCCATCGGAGCATTGGCTACGATTCTGGGCAGCTCGGTACGCTAAACAACAGGGAGGTTTCCAGATGGTAGGCTCACAAATGCTGAAGCTACGAAGCTTCTATTTGTTTATTGGCTTGGCAGGGGGCATGTTTAATCCATATTTGACACTACTGCTGGTTCAGAATGGATTGACGAGCAGCAGTGTCGGTGTTCTGATGGCGATTGGTACGCTGGTATCCATTTTGGTTCAGCCGATATGGGGAATTATTGTGGATCAATATCGTCAAATGCGGCTGGTGCTCATTTTGAGTGTAGCGGTTCCGGGAATTATGGCCGTATGTTATCAGTCGGAGCGTTTTGTTCTGATGGCGCTTGTGTATTCCACTATGGCAATATTTACGGCAACGCAGGCGCCGATTGCGGATTCCTATGCGATTGTGGCGGCCAAGAAGGCAGGAACGACCTATGGCAGTATACGATTTATGGCGAGTATAGGCAATGCGGTGGGCGGTTACGCCGGGGGGCTATTTGTATCGCTGTTATCTGTGACTATGATGTGGGTACCTTTTTTGGTGCTGAACAGTCTTGCGGCCCTGACGGCGCTGGCGTTGCCGAAAAATACGGAGGAAGATCTCGTGCTGCGCAAATCGTTTTCGGACGGCATTGGTCAATTGATACGCAACAGGACATTTTTAATATTTTTGGGGGGCAGTTTTTTAGTAAATCAGACGTTAACCGCATTCAACACCTATTTCGTATTGGCCTTTAAGATGTCGGGAGGACTTACGAGTTTGGTCGGGGTTGCTCTGCTGATTGCGTCCATTACGAATGTCCCCTCAATGCTACTCGCTTCACGAGTGATTCGAAAGATTGGGTTAGAGAGAACTCTTTTGCTAGGGGCAGTCGCTTATATGATTCGATGGGGAATTCAATTAGCTTTTCCCGACCCTACCGTTATGATTGCTGTGCAGGTGCTGCACGGATTGTCATTTGGTTTTTTCTACATCGCAGCGGTCGAGTATGTTTCACATGTAACTGAAAAGGATATGCAAGCGACCGGACAAAGCGTGTTCAATATGGTATTTGCCGGGCTGGCAGGGATTGTAGGTAATTTGTTAAATGGCTTTCTTCTTCACGCTGGAGGGCCGCAATTAATGAACCTGGCGTGTCTGATCAGCGCAACCTTGGGGGCATTAATGATGGTTTATGTATCACGTAGCCGTAAGGATGGGAAAACAGGGAAGGTACGCAAACTATCCATGAGCCTCCCTTCAGAGACTTCACAGTAGGAGTAGTGACATTAGTATTTCATTGAAATTAACAAAATGTAGTGTGAGCATCGAATCCCTGATGAGGGTGAGGATGCTCTTTTTTTCGTGCGAAAAACTTTTAAATCACGTGATATGGAACTATAGCTCACACAAAACGAACAAAGAAAATGGTTTATTCACAGGAAAATAGTGATTTTTAATAAGAGTAAGCGCTTCATCATGTTCAGTAATCGCTTTCAATCAACCGGTTTATGATTGGGAAACTAGTTTATTGTCAGTTTTCCTGCGGTCATGTCATACTAAGGCACATCCCGGACCAAAAGGGACAGACTCATGCCGATGCATGAAATGTCATAACCTCCTCCTCAGAAGAGGCGACGAACGGGAAAAGCAGACAAAGGGGTGTTCAGGAATGAGTGGGAATAAGGCTGGAGGAACATTGAAGAAGCTTCGTCTGCTGTTTGCAGCTACGGTTGCACTGTCGGTTGTATTGAGTGGATGCTCGTCGGGTGAGGCGGACAAGGCTTCGACCGCTATCGGAAACAAGGGTGGTTCATTGAAGGTTGAAATTTTTGACAGAGGCAATACACCTCAGGGCTATACCATTACTGACAGCTATTTAACCCGTTATGCAAAAGAAAACTTTGGCAAACCCAACGATATTGATCTGACGTACGTGCCCGTTCAGCGCTCCGAAGAAGTTACCAAGCTGAATGTTCTGATGGCTAGCGGTGGTGATGTACCTGATATCGTGTTCACTTATGATTCCGGAACCTTTGAACGGTATGCGGAGCAGGGGGGGCTGACAGACTTGACCCCTCTGCTGAATGAGTACGGCCCAAATCTTAAAAAATTCCTCGGTGAAGATACGCTCAGCTACGGTCAGGTGGGGGGCAAGCAGTTCGCCATTCCCGGCAAACGTACCATCTTAGGGAAATATTCCTCTTTTATTCGTCAGGATTGGCTCGATACGCTGAATATGCCTGTTCCTAAAACGACAGACGAACTATACAACACGCTAAAAGCGTTCAAGGAAAAAGACCCCGGCAAGACCGGCGGTAAGGTCGTTCCGCTGGGAATGACGATGGAGCCGGGGCAATATGATCCGCTGTTGTGGTCTTTTATTAAGCCAGTGACAGATGAGCAGAAATATACGCTAACCCAAGAGCTGGGTTCCCGTGACTATCCAATCCTGCTACCTGGATTCAAGGATGGAGTTCAGTTTATGAACAAGCTTTACAATGAGAATCTGATCAGCAAGGACTTTGGTCTGGATAAGGACAAAAAACAGCTGACTCAGGATATTCAAAGCGGAAATACCGGTTTTTTCAGTGAAGATTACGACAACATCTATTATAACGACTCCGCCTATCCGAATCTGTTGGCTAACCAGTCCGCAGCGAAGCTGACTCCAATGGACCCTTATACCAACAGTGAGGGTAAGCACGCCAAGCCAGAATTTGCATCCAATGGACTCTACATTATGGTACCTAAATCCAGTGAGCATGCGATTGAGGCGATCAAGTATCTCGACTGGATGTCTTCCGAGAAGGTGCTGCTTGAAATGCAAAATGGTGTGGAAGGCGAGAACTATACCTTGAAAGACGGAATTCCAGTTGCCAAGGAGAAACCGACACAAGAAGCGCAGGATCGTATCTATAATCAGGGTGATGTGGTCATTATTGCGAATGGCAAGATTGCAGGAGACGATAACAAAAACAAGGAAGCCTTTGTTTTGGGCATGCCGTCCCAATTCCAGGAGGATGTTCGCAAGGCGATGGATATTTCCAACACGGACACAATTTCACCAGTGAAATTTGACCATCCGATTAAAGCCGAGTCCAAATACAGTAACTCATTGCTGGATAAGTTTGACGAAATGGTCGTTAAATCCGTGATGGTGCCTCCGGCGCAGTTTGATGCAACATTCGAAGCGGCGTTGAAGGATTATATGGTGAGCGGTGGTCAAGCGATATTGGATGAGCGTACCGAAGCTTATAAGGCCATGACAGGCAAGTAAGAAGGCGGAAAGTAAAGGAGGAGACAGCGCATGAAAGGGAACGTTTACTTCCGCAGATATTGGCAATTATACGCGTTGCTTGTGCTGCCCCTGGCCTACTTCATTGTGTTCAAATATGGTCCGATGTGGGGAGTACAGATCGCGTTTAAGGATTTCAACTTTTTTCAGGGAATTACAGGGAGTGAGTGGATCGGGTTCGATGCGTTTAGAGAAGTGTTTCGTATGGACGATTTTTATCGAACGCTGCGCAATACCATCGTGCTAAATCTGCTTGATTTGCTGGTATCTTTTCCAGCACCTTTAATCTTGGCGATTTTGCTCTATGAAATGAAAGTAGTCTGGTTTAAAAAGCTGTCACAAACGATTTTGTACGTTCCTCATTTTATTTCGTGGGTGATTATTGGCGGGATTGTGTACCAGGTGTTTGGTACGCAGTCCGGCATGATCAACAATGTGCTTACTTCGCTCGGCTTTCAGACGATTCCATTTTTGACAGATAAAAATGACTGGGTACTCACCTACCTGCTGACAGGGGTGTGGCAAAGTGCAGGCTGGGGAACGATTTTGTACCTCGCTGCCTTGACCGGGATTAACCGGGAATTGTTCGAAGCTGCCGAGGTAGATGGTGCAGGACGCATGAAAAGAATTTGGTACATTACGATCCCTGGCATGAAAACGACTATTGCTACGCTTCTTATCATTAATTTGGGTAATATGATCACCATTGGCTTTGATCGTCCTTATGTAATTGGAAATGTGGCAGTTCGAGATTATTCCGATGTACTTAGCACGTTCGTGTATCGCATCGGGATGGAATCCGGGCAATATACGCTGGCAACGGTGGTAGGCCTGTTCCAGGCTGTGGTTGGTCTCATCTTCGTATTAGGAGCTAACTATGCCTCCAAGAAACTGACAGATGAAAGTATTATGTAAGGGGAAAGGAGCTGACATCTGATGAGTGAACGTACTGAAAATCGCACCTTTGATATCGTAACCACCGTGCTGGTGGCTGTGGCTGTACTGCTGTGCTTGGCCCCGTTTATTCACATTTTGTCTATTTCCTTTAGCTCAAACCGGGCCATTACATCCGGGGAAGTTACTTTGTTCCCAGTTGAGTTCAATTTGAAGGCATATGGAAAGGTCTTTTCTGATATGAGCATGATCCGTTCGCTTGGGTTTACGATTATGCTGACGCTGATCACGACAGTGCTGAGTATGTTAATGACAATTATCGCAGCATATCCATTAACAAAGAAACACCTAAGAGGTCGTAAAACGATTATGTTCATTATTGTAGTAACGATGTTTTTCAGCGGCGGCATCATTCCTGAATACATTTTGGTGCGCGACTTACATTTGTTGAATAATATGTGGTCCCTTATTTTACCAGGGCTGATCAGCCCGTTTTATCTGATTATTTTGATTTCCTTTTTTAATGGGATTCCAGAAAGCTTGGAAGAAGCAGCAGAAATCGATGGCAGCAGCCAGTTCGGCACTTTGCTTCGGATTGTACTGCCGCTGTCCTTGCCTGTGCTGGCGACATTAAGCCTGTTTTACGGTGTAGGCCGTTGGAACGGATTTCAGGATACGCTGATGTATATTCAAAACCCCGATTTGTTCCCGTTACAGCTCAAGCTGTATCAAATGATTCAAAATAATATGGTATCCGAGCTAACCAGGCTGGAAGGAGCCAGTGGCGCGAGAATTACGCCCGAAGGGTTGAAGGCAGCAAGTGTCATTTTTGCAACGGTTCCAATTCTGCTAGTGTATCCGTGGCTGCAAAGATATTTTGTCAGCGGCGTGATGGTGGGAGCGGTGAAAGGGTGATGATAATGAAGGCGAAGGGGGGATATTCCTTTTCCACCTGTTGGAATATTAAAAAGCATACGGTCGGCCGAGAACTTGTAGAGGAAATCCGTCAGTTGGGCTTTAGCAGGGTGGAGCTGAACTATAACATTACCCGGGAAATGCTGACGACGATTGAGCCTATGATTGAGCGGGGAGAAATCGGCATATCGAGTGTGCATAATACATTTCCTCATACACCAGACCCGGATTACGGCACGGATTCCGTTCTGCTCGGGTTTGACGATGAAAGCAAGCGACAACGTGCGATAGAGCTGTTGGTGCAATCTGCGGAATATGCGCATCGTTATGGTGCAAAAGCGGTAGTTGTGCATCCCGGAGAGGTTCCATTTCCATATGATATCAGTGAGGAACTAGAGGATATTTTCAATGAGCAGGGCAGGGATTCTGCTGCTTATCAAACGTTGTGGGGCCAAATGCTGGAGCGTCGGAATTCACTGAGTGGGCACTATGTACAACGCATCCGTGATAGTCTGGAAGAGGTGTGTGACCGCATCGCATCCAAGGGATATGATGTAGCCATTGGCATTGAAACGCGTTCACGCTGCTATCAGATGCCTACGTTGCAGGAGGCAAAGACGATTATAGATCGTTTGAAGGGTGCACCTGTCTATCTGTGGTATGACATTGGACACGGTATGATTATGGACCGAATGGGACTGTACGACAACGCCAAGGAAGCCAATGAAATGATCGACTATATTCTTGGTGTTCATATTCATGAAACCATTGGATTATCTGATCACTGGTGCCCTTATATTCATAGCGGTGATCTGGAGTTCTTTGATCGTTTCGTGAATATTATCCGGCAGGCCCCTATTAAGGTTTATGAGCTGAAAGCAGCTTGTCAGCCGGAGGATATTGAACGTAGCCATGAGTTGCTGACAAGTAAGATAGCGAAGCTTCAGCCGCAAGGATGATAAACGATTATGCATATTACAGGGGTTGAGAGGAATGTATAGTAAAATCGTAGCGATCAACGATGCCTGGGTAAAACCAGGTATGGACCATCAGGTGCTGGATGCTGACAGCCGTTATTACGGCGGAGTGACTGATGATGAGAATGGAATCGCCTGGCCTAATCATTCGGTCGGTACTCCTGCCGCAATGGCGATCTGGGCGGCAGCGCTTGTCAATCCGGATTCTGCATATTATCGGAATGAGGATGTACTCATCCGACTGGAGCTGGCTGTGCAGTACATGCTACGTGTGCAGCATGAGGACGGTTCTATTTCACCGGGCTGGACCAATTTTCACTCGCCACCGGATACAGCGTTCGTGGTGGTAGGCTACGCCCAGGTCTATCAGCTGCTGGTTGGTGACGACTGGCTGGAGCTGCGTCGGGTGATTGATGCGATCCGCTTGTTTCTGGAGCGGACGATTCCGGTCATGCTGACCGGAGGTTGCCATACGCCAAATCACCGTTGGGTATTGTGTGCTGCGCTGGGATTTCTACATGAGCTGTTTAATCTACCCGAGGCACTCGTGCGGGCCGAGGCTTGGCTAGCCGAAGGGCTGGACGGGACACCAGATGGCGAATGGACGGAGCGCAGCAACGGAATTTATAATGCCGTTAGCGATATTATGCTGATTCATGCTGCCCGATTATTAAAACAGCCGGAGCTACTAGAGTCGGTGCGCCGTAATTTACGCATGATGGTGTACCTTGTCCATCCTGATGGCGAAGTGGTCACAGAGTATTCAGGGAGACAGGATTTTGGGGTGATCCTGAACTTATCTTCTTATCTTCTACCATATGCCATGCTGGCTACAGAGGATGAGGACGCTATATTTGAAGCGATGGCTGTCGCCGCTATTCAAGTCATGGATCATCCTGGCGGTGCTCCTATCAATGCGGCTGTGCGCTTTTTACTAGATCCGCGTTTGCAAACTCGTAAAGTATCGCCAGCTACATTACCTGTCACCTATAACCAACTACTGAACGGAGACTTCCCAAGGGCTGACTATCTGAGTCGAATGGATGAGGCAGGCCATCACCAGCAGATTTATCATAGCCGACTGCATACGGACTTTGGAGCGCCAGTCGTTCGATATCGGCAGGAGGATACCAGTGCCACGCTGATGACCGAGGCTTCATCGTTCCTATCGTTGCGGCACGGAGATGCACGATTATTGGCGGTTCAGGCTGCATCATATTTCTCGCCTGGTTTTGTACCCATGCAGAAGCTGACAGCTCATGAACACGGTTGGACGCTATCGGGCATACAGTCCAAAGGTTATTATGGCCCTGTAGCGACCTTAGATCTGCCGCCTACCTCGCAGGAGGAAGTCAGTCCGTGGTACTTGCTTCCGCATCACAAACGGCCATTAACCCATGAACAAAAGCATGAAATTCGGGTCGATGTGGATCGTCAGAGCGATATGTGGACGCTTCGTTTTCGCTCAGAGGGTCCAGTAGATTGCATGACACAGATTCGATTTATTTTTGGGCGCGAAGGACGCTTCACTTGCGGGGAATACCGGCTGGTTAACGAAACGGTTCAATGTTGGACTGGCGGTATGGCGCGCTATGAATCTGGGAATGCGTGGTTTGAGCTGATGGGAACAACCGTAGAGCATATGGCTAATTCCGTAAGGGGAGCCACTCTCCCCATGGATTGCCATACATTGCTGGTCAACTGGATGACTCCGTTTGATCAGACGATCCACATTCGTATGTCGCCTTTACCTGTGAGTGAAGTCTAAAACACAGTAAGCATCTATTTTTCGGGGATGAGGTCAATTCCCGGAGAACAGATGTTTTTTTATGTTCATTTATGTAGAGGTAGAGCGCTTCCATTGAGCTTGAAGCCATTGTGGTGTACACTGTCCAGAACAGGTGTAAATTGGAACGTCAGGAAGGCAGGACGGTTACAAGGAGGAAAGACACATATGTATGCCCGTTTAAGATCGTTAAATTATCCACTAAAACTCTATGTTTTTTTAGCACTGGCCTTATGCTCCGTAATCAGTACATTGTGGATCATTAACGTGCGACTGCCCTCAGGGGGCCGCCCTTATCTTTTTATTTGGTGGAATATGATGTTGGCCTGGATTCCTATGCTGTTGACGCTACTGCTTGATGTAATGTACAGCTCGTGGAGGCGGGGAACGAGGACATTTTTACTCTGGGTTACGGGGGCGGCATGGCTTTTCTTTTATCCCAATACACCCTATTTGATCACAGATTTGCTGCATGTATTCGCCAGATATCCATTTCTCGGGGAGCAACGTTTCTGGGGAAATCCGTACTTTTGGAATCATGTACTGGGAATGCTGCTGGTAGCCGTACTTGGCCTGACAATGGGTTTTGTATCGCTCGAATCCGTACGACAATTGGTACAGCGTGCACGTGGTGGGCTTGTTAGTTGGCTGTTTATGCTGGCGGTACTCTTGTTGAGCAGCCTGGGTATTTACATTGGCCGTTTCTTTCGAGGGAACACATGGGATATTGTTTCTGCGCCCTCTCAACTGTATGCACAGGTATCTTCCATATGGGCAGACTCCTTGCAACGTACTCATTTTGTGGAGTTTAGTGGGATGGTATTCGTCATTTTGCTCGTCAGCTATGTATCCACGATGTGCGTAGTCTGGATGGGGAACAACCGCCAGGACGAATGGCGTCGCTGGTGATTTGATTGCAGCTGAGTGGCTGGATATCATCAAAAAATTGTAAAAACAAAGGAGGAATAGCTACAATGAACGGACAGAATCGATCCGATATCCGCGCTGGTCTTCAGGTAGATATTGTACTTAAAAAGGATCAGCCTACCGGTAAGCTGACGCGAGGAACGGTGAAAGATATTTTGACCAATTCCCCGCGTCATCCGCATGGAATCAAAGTGCGTTTGGCAGACGGACAGGTTGGGCGTGTCAAACATATCGTAACGAACGAAGGCTAGAGCTTTGGGCTGAGGAGGAATGAAGATGAACCAGGCAACGGCATGGTCTAAAAATGATCGCTACCTGCTTGTTTTACTTGTATTGCTGGCGCTTGCCCTCATTTGGTCCTTGATTCGCCCGGTGGATTATTTTACATGGGTACTGGAAGTTCTACCCGCGGTTTTGGGAGCTGTGCTGCTGACGGCTTTGTACCGTAGATTTCGGTTTACCAATCTGGTATACACCCTAATCTGGCTGCACGCATTGATCTTGATTGTCGGTGGACATTATACCTATGCCGAAATGCCACTGTTCAACTGGATCCGGGATACGTTCGGACTGGAGCGCAATTATTATGATCGACTTGGGCATTTTGTACAAGGTTTTGTACCTGCACTCATTGTCAGGGAAGTGCTGTTGCGTAAAACGGCCTTGGGAAGCGGGAGCTGGCTCACTTTCCTCACGGTTAGTGTGTGTCTTGCGATCAGCGCTGTCTACGAGCTGATTGAGTTTGCTGTAGCCAAGGCAACCGGAACGGCAGCAGAAGCCTTTTTGGGCACACAAGGAGATGTATGGGATACCCAATGGGATATGCTTCTTGCGTTCATCGGTGCCTTGACCGCAGTGATTTTGTTGAGTGGGGTACATAACAAGCTGCTGAAACAATTAAGGTAGTAGCAGAATTTATTTACCTCGTTTTTATCATGCTATCTGGAATTTCGCTGTTTTTGAAGGCTACATTCGCGTCATGGGACGGCTGTCGAGGTGTAGGGTTGCTGCGTCCATGTAGCTGTCCAGTAGCCGTTCAAAAATACGGTCCCACGTCTGCTCCAGGCTGTAGGCTCTACCCGCTCTGGACATCGAATCGCGAAGTGAGGCATCCTCGTACAACAGGTGTACAGCTTTGGCAAAGGCAGGGGCGTCCCCAGCAGGACACAATAGCCCTGTTTTTCCATGGATTAGATTATCTTTTACCCCGCCTTCATTGGCACCGACCACAGGTGTACCGCTCGCCATAGCCTCCAGTACAACGTTGCCGAAGGTTTCCGTGGTGGAAGGGAAGAGAAATACGTCGGCTGCGGCGTAGAGTTCAGCTAATTCCGGCCCTTTCACAAAACCAAGCCAGTGGACTGCATGCTCCGGCACCCCTATATCCGCTGTAGTTTTGACCTTATACAATGGACCATCTCCTGCAATGACCAGCACAGAGGCTGCGCGGACGTCGTCGGGTAACTGGAGATAGGAATCCAGTAACGTGTCTATCCCCTTTTCCGGTGCAAGCCTGCCCACATACAAAATAACAAATGCATCTGCATGAACGCCCCATTTCCTCCATACTGCATTACGGTCCACCTTTGGTTGAAATCGGTCAGTATCAATGCCTCTACTCCAGATTTCGAGCTGCCCCATTCCTTTATTGCGCAACAATTCCATGGTTGATTGAGAAGGGACATACACCCTTTCGCAATGTCTGTGAAACCAGAGCATGTATTTCCATAACGCAGGTTCAAGCCAGCGAAGCTTGTAATATTCGAGGTATTTATCAAAGTGGGTGTGATATGAGGCGACGAGTGGAATATGGTGTTTGGCTGCGTAGCTTGTTCCATACAGGCCAAGGTTAAACGGAGTAGCGACATGAATCAAATGCGGGGAAAAGGCTGACAGACGCTCGTTGATCTGTTTGGCGTTGGGGATCGCAAGTCTGCATTCCCGGTACAATAAAAAGGGAATACTCCGAAATCGCTCCACACCCGGCCCAGAGGGCAGATGATGGTCTGCCTCCGGTGCGAAGACGAGCGTAGATACTCCATGTGTCTCCAGATAGCCAATCCATCGTTCCAGGGTCAGAGCAGCGCCATTCACGTCAGGCGTATACGTGTCCGTAAATAATGCACCTCGAAGCATGCCTTCATTCCTCCTCCGCCATTCTCATTTATCCTATGACGTTCCAGGGGAGTCCGCTTGGAGGCTCCGGCTTTTATTGTGTCATGATTTTGTTTACGGGCTTGCCGGGTTTTGTAAAAGCTGGCCCGCGGACGGGCGCTTTTCTCGGAACATTCTGTAATAGACGAGGGAAGACAAAATATAGAAAACACCTGTCATGCTAAATGTGATGGCATAGCCCCAGTAGTTGCCATAAGTTGTAACCAAATAGGCTTGTACAGGTCCCATACCTGCGGTGCCTAGCATCCAGGTCGTCTGGAGAATGGAGTTGGCAATGCCACGATTTTTATCTGACACACGTTCGACGAGAATGGCGGTTTGCAGCGGATTGGCTGCATTCATTAGCGCTTGCCTGAATAGAAAGCTGATGGAAGCGATCCATAGCACGTTCGTAAAGCCTGTAATGAGAAGGAACGGTAGCGAAAGCATTTGGAAGCCAACTACAGCTCTGACCAGTCCTATTCGGCTACCGAGGGTAGGTCCGATCAACATGGAGAGGATGGTCATGAGCTGGCCGAGTGCAATCAGTAAACTCATTGCGCTGAGTGATACGGAGAAGCGGTTCGTAAAATACAAATTAAGATACGGGATGACCAGACCTGAACCTAACCCAAGAAAAAACTGGGCCAGAACAAATTGTCCAATAACCCGGCGATCAGAAGCAGCAGCAGGCGTCTCCGAGTCAGGTATATCGGATGTACTGTGCGGCGTATGTACTTGTTCTGTTTGAGGTGAAGATTCGGCAGGAGCTGGTGCTTCTAAGGTTGCCGTAGTTTTTGTGATGAATAATAGAGGAATAAAAGCGGTCAATGTTGCCATTCCTCCAAGGAACAGAGCAACCCGCAGACTGGATAGCGGTGTGATTCCCCACGTCTGCAGCCCATCTGCGAGTACACCACCCCCGAAGCTGCCTAGGACTTGGGCTGCCAGTACAAGAGCTGAGTAATAGCTGAATATTTTTAAGCGTTGGGCTTTACTTATGCTTTCCGCTAAGAAAGGCACAGCCAGCACCTGAATAAAGGCGGCGAATACACCTGAGATTACGGCAAATACCAACATGCTTCCACTGGTATCTGTAAAGGTACGGGCGAGAAAGGCCAGGCCGCTGAATAACGCGCCGATGAGCAGCATATTTTTGCGGCTCGTCCGATCGCCCCAAAATCCGACCGGAATGAACAGCAACGCCGTCGCTAGCGCCTGCATGCTGACCACTTGGCCGTTCATATCATCGTCAAAGCCAAGCTTTTGGATATACAGGTTGTACAGCACAGAAAACATTCCCGTACCCATCTGGTACAGCAGATTGGCCATGAAAAACAATCGGATATTACGCGGCCACTTTCGGGGCTCTTCTAACATTTTGCTAATCCATGACACGATGAGTTCCTCCTGTGACGTTGTTGCAAATAAGTTAATTCTGTTGATATGTATTCTATCAGGAACTGTACATTTCATAAATATTCCTGATCTCCGATTGTTTTGGGTAATAATAAAGCATGGACTTTACATTGAATTTTCATTATAGTAATTCGGTATGAATAAATTTGAAAGGTAAGCAGGAGGGATGGCTTTGGCTTTTGGAGCACGGGTGTTAAAAACGGGAATCGCAGTGACGCTCGCCCTTTTTCTGAGCACGCTTTTGAACACCCATTCGCCTGTGGGGGCAGCGATAGCCGCTATTTTTGCCATGCAACCGTCGATATATAGGTCGTGGCGTTATTTTCTGGATCAACTCCAAACAAGCACACTAGGTGCAATCATGGCGTTGCTGGGCGGAATGGTATTTTCGAATGAGCCGATTGCAGTCGGGCTGGTATGTGTATTGGTACTTATGATATGTCTGAAAATAAATATGGCTGATACGGTTGGATTGACACTTGTGACCGTTGTTTCTGTAATGGAAGCCTCAGGGGACTGGAAATTTGCGGTGACCCGCTTTGCACTCACTTTGATTGGGATTGTATCTGCTTTTGTCATCAATGTTAGCGTTTTTCCCCCGAAACCGAAAAGGCAGTTTATTAATCAGATTCAAAATGTATTTAACAGCATGTCTTTGTTGCTGCGTACTGCCATTTCCGATGAGATTAAGGAGTCTGTCTTTAAAGAGGAAAAAGGAAATCTGGAGGGAGCAATTAAATCGCTGTCGGACAAATATCATTTGTTCGAGGAAGAGCAGAAGAAGCTCAAGCGCTCTAAGTTTAGTCAAACGAGACAAATGGTAGTATACAAACAAATGCTCGGAAGTTTGCACAAAGGATATGAGGTACTGGATGCAGTGGAAAGACACTACTTCCAGTCTCTACGGCCAAAGGGAACGGATGCTTTTTTTGACAGTCATCTGGAGCTACTGATTCGTTTTCACGAGCATGCTCTACTGAAATTCGAAAATAAGCTAAAACCGAATGAGGACGAAAGTGAATTGTTTCAGCAAGCCAACGGCGAATTTATGAAGCATGCGATTACACGTTTTGACCATTGTCAGGAGGGAATGCTGCGGCTTTCCATTGTAGCTGCGGCGATGTACGACTATGGTCATCAGTTGGAGAGGCTGAGCAGACTGGCCGATCATATTCATCCTGTGGAAGAGAGCAGATAGGCGAATTTCCTAAAAGAAAAGCGACCGCATTCATCAATCAGATGGCTGGTCGCTTTTTTATGTAATGAATTCAATTATGTAAGAACAGGTTAATAGAAGGTTGCCAGAACGCACAAAAAAAGCCCACTGGTTGCGAACAGGGACCGAACTTGCTACAATAGAGGATGCTCTGTTTTATGGTAAAACCATATGCATAAGTTGTGAATTACACTTCTTGTTATATTATAGCATGCTTCAAAGGATTAGTCAATTTTCCCGGATCAGGGGGATGCCGCGAGTATGCCCGGGTCCATAATAGAGCATAGTTTGTACGCAAGGGAGCCCTGCGTGGAGCAGGAGGAAACGGAACAGGAGCGATGTCAGTGACTACTGAACAGCAATGGAATGAAGAACAACGAAGAGTAGAAGATGTGACCGCAGTAATTAGCGGGCGTATTCGGAAGCTAGAGACAGAGGTTGGTTCTGTGCGCGGAGATGTCGTCGATATGCGTAAAGACTTCTGGGATGAGGTAACGATCAATTTCAGTGAGGCGGATGATGTGGGCGAGACGTCCACCAGTTTGCGTCAGCAGTCTGAGATTTTGTCTGAGCGGGAACGAAGACACAAGCATTCTACAGAGGCGTTAGGTCGTTTGAAAAAGTTACTTGATTCACCGTATTTTGCACGCATTGATTTTGCTGAGGAAGGGCAGACTGCGGAACGTGTTTATCTGGGGATTGCCTCCCTGCTGGATAATCAAGATGAGGAGTTTCTGATATACGACTGGCGCGCGCCTATTTCCAATCTTTATTACGATAACATGCCGGGGCCCGCTTCATATAAGACCCCGGCAGGGGAGATGGAAGGGGAACTCACGCTTAAGCGCCAATTCTCGATCCGTGATGGACAGATCCGTTTTATGTTCGATACAGGGGTGACGATTGGAGACGAACTTCTTCAAGCAGTATTGAGCCGCAGCTCGGATGCTCAAATGAAAAGTATTGTCGCTACCATCCAAAAGGAGCAGAATCGCATCATCCGTGATGATCGAAGTCGGATGCTCATTGTTCAGGGGGCGGCGGGAAGTGGCAAAACCTCTGCTGCGCTTCAGAGAGTAGCGTATTTACTGTATAAGTACCGGGATCGCTTACGAGCGGATCAGGTCGTGTTATTTTCGCCTAACCCGATGTTCAACAGTTACGTATCGACAGTATTGCCTGAATTGGGTGAGGAAAATATGCTTCAGGCCACGTTTCAGGAATATTTGGAGCGGCGTTTGGGCCGGGAGTTTCAGTTAGAAGATCCATTTGAACAGCTGGAATATGTGCTTTCAGCGTCGTTACAGCCTGGGTATGAAGCTAGGATGGAGGGTATCCGCTTTAAGTCGTCCAAGACATTCTTACATGTGATTACAGGCTACAAGACGTATTTGGAAAAGGAGGGAATGCGTTTTAAACCCATCCGCTTTCAGGGACGTGAGGTGGTTTCAGTAGAGCAAATGGCACGCAAGTTTTATGAATTCGACTCTACGGTGCGGCTGGCGAACCGATTGGAACTGCTGCGGGATTGGATGCTCAAAGAGCTGGCCCGCTTTGGTAAGGAAGAATGCTCCGCCCCATGGGTGGATCAACAGATGGATCTGATGGAGCCGGAGGATTATCAGCGTGCCTATAACCGCATGCGCCGTAAATCCAAGAATAAGGGCGATACCTTCGACGATTTTACGCGTGAAAGAGAAATATTGGCGCGTATGGTGGTCAGTGACCGCTTAAAGCCCCTGCGCAAATGGATTAAGGCGCTTCGCTTCGTAGATACGACCCGGCTCTACAGCGAGCTGTTTATGAACGAGACGCTGCTGAGCCAACTGGCGAATCATGCAGAGCTGCCCGTCAGCTGGGGTGAAATTAGTCGACAAACCCTGGAACGAATTCAGGCTGGGGAGTTAGCGTATGAGGATGTGACACCCTTTTTATATTTGCGTGAGTTGATGCTGGGTTTCCGTTCTAATAGCAACATCCGTCACGTGTTTATTGATGAGGCACAGGACTATTCCCCATTCCAACTGGCTTTCTTCAAGCGCTTATTTCCACAGGCTAAAATGACGGCACTGGGTGATTTTAATCAGGCTATCTATGCCCATGCCTCGGTGCTTCAGGATGCAGAGCCATTGTATGACTTGTATGGTGCAGATCAGACCGAAATGATTTCCCTGACACGAAGCTATCGCTCAACACAGGAGATTGTGGAATTTACCCGGGAAATGGTCGCTGGGGGAGAGCACATTGTGCCGTTTAATCGTAAGGGTGAGAAGCCTCTTGTAACCGAGGTGCATTCGCGTGAAAAGTTGCATCAACAGATAGCTGGGAATGTCACAGAATTGTTGGCAGAAGGGTATGAATCCATTGCGGTGATTTGTAAAAATGCTGACGAAAGCGCGGCAGCCTACGAAGCGCTGGAAGGAAAGCTGTCAGTGAAGCCAAAATTAATTAAGAAAACAACTCCCGCTTTTGAAAAGGGGATTCATATCATTCCGGCCTACCTGGCAAAAGGCGTGGAATTCGATGCGGTCCTGATTTATGACGGATCAGCGAAACAATACCAGCGTGAGAGTGAGCGTAAGTTATTCTACACCGCCTGTACGCGAGCGATGCATCTGCTGCATATTTATAGCATAGGGGAGATTACGCCATTCGTGAGTTTACGGGATTCGGATACGTATACTCGCAAAGTGGAAGAAAGTGATCGTGTTCTATAGAGAGGACATTGGCAATCAGCTGGGGGCAAATACCTTAGAAACCCATGCGATGCTTGAATAGATGTAGAGTTGGCTGGCATTATGGAGCGTATTCCAGTAACATAAGCAAATAAGAAAAACAGGTAAGAAGCATAAACGGAGGTTACAAACGTAATGGACATGAAGAGTGTATTTCAACGCCCGCCGCTGGCGGACTGTGTACCCGAGCTGGTGGCTACAGCTAGAGGGGAGCGCAAGGCATCGCTGGTGATCCGCGGAGGAACGCTGGTCAATGTGGTATCGGGCGAATTGCTGCCAGGCATGTCTATTGCTGTGCAAGGTTCTCGTATCGCTTACGTCGGTAGGGACGTCAGTCATACGATTGGAGAAGACACCATAATCATTGAAGCCGAAGGCCGCTATATGGCACCGGGGTTACTGGACGGACATTGTCACATCGAAAGCACACAGCTGACCGTAACTGAGTTCGCTAAGGCTGTACTGCCGCTGGGAGTGACGGGTGGTTTTTTTGACCCGCATGAAATTTCCAATGTACTGGGTCTAAAAGGGCTTCGTCTGATGCTGGACGAAGCACGTACGACACCGCTTGCTGCTTACATGCAGGTGGCTTCTTGCGTGCCGTCCACAGGTCCGGAGCTGGAAACGACGGGTGCCTCCTTCGGCCCGGCGGAAGTCGCAGAGGCGTTAAGCTGGGGCCCGGATATGATCGGGCTGGGCGAAGTCATGAATTTCCCTGGTGTCGTCTATGGAGACGATGTGATGATCGGGGAAATTCAGGCCACGCTGCGCGCGGGCAAGGTGGCGGATGGCCATTTTACATGGGCCTCCGATGATTGGCGTCTGCCGGTCTATGCAGCCGCGGGAATTACGGGCGACCACGAGTGTGTCACGCCCGAGGATGTAGCCGAGCGTATCCGGCTCGGCATGTATGCCAAGATGCGGCAAGGCTCCGCATGGCATGATGTGGCCGAGACGATCCGAGCCAGCACGGAAATGGGTCTCGACACGCGCCGCATGATGCTGGTAACGGATGACCGCAGCGCAGAATCCTTGCTCCATGAAGGACAGATGGATTTCGTCGTGCGTCATGCCATTGCACAGGGCGTCAAGCCCGTAACCGCGTTTCAGATGGCCACGCTGAATACGGCAGAGCGCTTCGGCGTGGCACGGGATATCGGAGCGATCATTCCGGGTGCGATTGCCGACATTATTTTGCTTGATGGCCGATTGGCCGAAGTGAATGTGACGGCTACCATCGCAGCGGGCCAGCTGGTGGCCGAGCACGGTCAAATGGTCGCCGATTGGGACGGCTTCGTTTATCCTGCGGAAGTGATGGACACCGTCCATCTGGGGCGAGAGCTGAGTGCTGCAGATTTCCGCATTGCGGCTCCAGTACAGGAGGGGGATGTACCTGTACGAGTGATTCGTGTTACGGAAAATCACGTGGACACGAAGGAAGTGCGGATGACCGTTCAGGTCCGTAATGGAGAAGTCACGGCAGATCCTGCACAGGATTTGTGCAAAATAGCCGTTTTCGAGCGCCATCATGCCAGTGGCAGTCACGCGGTTGCACTTGTAACAGGTGTAGGCTTCACCGAGCCGGCTGCGATTGCCATGACCGTCGCGCATGATAGCCACAACTTGCTCGTCATTGGTAATGATGACGGGCTCATGACCCAGGCGGCGAAGCAGGCTGTTGCCCTGCGTGGTGGCGTGGTCGTCGTATCCGCCTCGGGTGAGACGCGCTTCCCGCTGCCTATCGCCGGGCTGATGTCCCCAGCTCCGTTTGCAGAGGTGGCTGCGCAGTCCGAAAGTATCAGCCGGGCGCTTCAGCAATCCGGCTGCATGCTGAACAACGCGCTGATGACACTGTCACTGCTCGCACTGGTCGTTATCCCTGAAATCCGTCTGTCGGATCAGGGGCTTGTCGTGATCGGAGCGGATGGCATCCGCAAGGTATCTCTTTTCGTGGAAGAGGATGCTGCGGAAGTCTGATAGAACACGTCGCTGGGGGTTGTCCTGCAGGTCTGACCAGACCTGAGGGATAACCCCTGTTTTTCATATACGAAGCCAAAAAAGTTATCTTCGATTCCTTTATAAAAGTCAAGGAGAGGTGAGCAGATGCATCCCTATTATCGTTCATTAGAAAAGATGGCTCATCATGCCTCGATTATAGAGCAGGATTGGAACAGGTTTGTAGAGCAAACCCATGTGAAGCATATTCAGCAGGGAATTCGCCTTTTATCTTTTGGAGACGAAAAAAGTGTAATTAGAAAAAATCACATTATACAGTTGTGTTACTTATAATCTTCAGAAAACCGTTCTTCCCAGCGGTAAACATTAACTGATTAATGGATTTTCTTGCGGTATCGTTAAACAAATACCACTCATCTTTCGATACGTCATGAACTAAAATCTCTGGATATTCTGTTGAAAGTTCAGATGGAACAGGACTAATTAAAGAATAAATATCAAAACGAACTAAGCTTTTCCCTTTTTGGTCTAAGAAATCATATTGTGCATTTTTATAATAAGACCCAAATGTGTCAATAGTGAAGCTCCAAGAGTAGTTTGCAGGTGCTTCAACCTTTTCACCTATGTTTTTTGCAAAAATATTATAAATGGTTTCATTAAATGCATTTACATTAATTTGCTGAACTACGCCGCCCATAAACATATGGTATTCATATTGCAATGCTTTTACTTGTACACCGTCTATGAACAATGGTTTAGTATCAACAGTCACTGCAAAGTTGTTGTAATTGACATTACAGCCAAACGTCTCTGCAATAAAACGAAGTGGAACATATATGCGATTATTTTTCGTGTATGGTTTTACATCAAGCAGTATCTTTTCTCCGTTTTTTTCCGCGGTGTTTCTATTTATTGCTAATTTCACTTTCATATCGCTTTTAGCGAGAATAACCTCGGAATTGGACCACTCGACGCTAGCCCCCAAACTTTCACTAATAACACGTAGAGGTACCATTGTGCGTTTGTTCTTCATTTCGGGCTTCACATCGGATGTAGTAGTCACACCGTCAACTTTGATTTGATTTTCTGCTGCATAAGTAGTGGACGATGAAATAAATAAAAAAATTGTAAGAAAAGCCCCAAAGAAAGCTTTTTTCATAAATGATTGCTCCTTTCTTGGTTTAATTTGTTGCGAGCAATTTTACCCAATATTAAGACGCAACTGGATAAAGATCGTTGCGCTGTCCTGTCTGTTAACTTAACGTAACAACCAGTTTGTACTATTTAATTAACTTCCGACATTTACCAACTTTAAACTTCTAATCTTCCTGGGGAATTATGTCGATAACATTGAATATTATTCATAAAATTTATCAAAGTAAATCCTTAGGGGGAAAGTTAATGAGAATACAGCTAAAAGTTGCGATTTCTCTAGCATGTTTAATGATGTTTATAGGTTGCTCAGCCTCACCAGTATCACAGCAGACGACCAAGATTACACTTTTGAATTCCAAAAGTGAAATAAAAACTCAGTTAGAAGAAGTAGCAAAACAATACAATCAAGAGCACTCTGAAGTATCTTTGGAGATTATTACCGCTCCTGAGGGGACGTCTGCATATCAAAAGCTGATGTCGATGTACGGCTCAGGAAGTCCCGCTACCATGTCGATGCTGGATCCTGGGGATGCTCAGCAATTTCTGGATAAAGCCGTTGATTTAAGCAAAGAAAAGTGGGTAGCTGATACGATAGAAAATGGACTTGACGCCGTTAAGAAAAGTGATGCTGTGCTGGGGTTTCCATTTGCAGTGGAAGGCTACGGATTAATTTACAATAAGAAAGTGCTGGACAAAGCAACAGGTGGGGCTTTTGATGCTTCCTCGGTAAAAAGTAGAAGCAACCTGAACTCATTAATGGCTAAGATTCAGAAGACGGGAGTAGCACCGGTCATGCTTTCACCAATGGACTGGTCTCTCGGCTCTCATCTTTTAGCTTTGTCTTATTCTGTTCAGCCTGGGGGTTTTCCGGAGTTTGTTAAAGGTATGCAGGATAACTCCATAGACATGTCCCAAAACAGTGTGATGTCTGGATGGGTACAAACTTTAGACCTACTCAAGGATAACAGCATCAATAAGAATTCGCCTTTGGACAGCACGTATGACGATGGAGCTAAAGCATTAGGAGAGGGAAAAGTGGGGCTTTGGTTTATGGGCAACTGGGCTTGGGCGGGGATTAAGAGCAATGATACAGCAAATGAGGAATACGGTTTTTTGCCCCTTCCGTTAAGCGATAATACGGATGACCCTAACAATGCTAAGATTACAGTCGGTGTAACAAAGTATATTTTCATTGACTCCACAGCTACCACACCTCAGGAGCAAGAGGAAGCAAAGAAGTTTCTGAACTGGCTGGTATACGACAAGTCCGGACAAGATTTTCTTGTAAACAAGGCTAATACGGTACCCGCGTTCAAAAATATTGATTTAGAGCCTGCCGATCCTTTGGGAAGATCAATCAAGTCGTATATCTCGAGCGGAAAGACGCTGCCGTTTATGTCAACCCTTCCACCTGATCATGCAGCCATCACAGGAGCATCTATCCAAAGCTACATCAGTGGAAAGATAGATAAGGCTGAGCTGTTGCGCCAAATACGCATATACTGGAAAGCTCAGCAGTGATGATACGAGACCAGTTACGGGAGGAAGATAAAGATGATTAAATTAACGTTAAAGAAAAAAATAATTAGTGCAGCACTCATACTGGTTATCGTACTGTCCCTTTCAAGTGTTATAGGCGTCATTAAGATGTCGGAAATGGGTGAGGCTTCTGACAAGGTAAATAACAGGTCTTTACCCGCGGTTATTCTTCTTCAGGGTATGGATAAGCAGATTACAGAAATCGATAGACTCACCGTTCGATTGATACTTGAAGAGGATGCGGCTGTTCGCAGCACTTATCAAGAAGAACTAACCAAAGCTACTGCTTCAATGGATAAGAGTGTAAATGAATATCAAAGTTTAGCCTCTACGGCAGAGGAAAAAGAACTGTTCACCAACTTTTATGGTCAGTGGGCAATGTATCTTCGCCATCTCAAAGTGGTTTCCGCTGCCATGGAAGAAAACGACAAAGTGATGGCCTACATGATCATTCATGGAAATTCTTCTATTTATAAGGCAGCATTAGACGATGTAAATAAACTGAAGCTACTTAATGAGCAGTACGCTACTGATGCCGCTAATCAATCGAGTCAATCTTACCATTCAGGTAGAATTTTAATGATTTCTCTAACGATCATATGTACGATACTTGGAATCATTGGTTCTTTTTTACTGGCTCAATCGTTCACTAAGCCCATATTAAAGATAGCGGAACAGATAAAGCTGGTAACGAGGGGGGACCTGCAAGTGGAACCCCTTAGTATCCGATCAAAAGATGAGGTCGGGGAACTGGCATCCGATTTTAATGAAATGTGCGATTCACTGCGCAACCTTTTAAAGGAAGTTGTGGATAATTCCTTACTGGTTGCCTCTACAGCAGAACAGTTAACGGCCAGTGCCGAACAGACAAGCATCGCTACCGAGCAGATAGCTATAAGTGCCACTCAAGTCGCAGAGGGATCTCAGACACAGCTTGCAGATATAGCTGAAACGCTGAATTACACGGTAGACGTTTCTAAAAGTGTAGACAACATCACCAATCGCTTTGTTCATGTGGCTAATCTCACAACCCAAGCACAAGAAAAAGCAAACAACGGGAAAACCCGAATGTCTTCGACTGTCTCCCAAATAAGAGATGTGCATACCAAGGTAACTCAATCCGCTGAAGTGGTAAATATTCTAGGCGAAAAGTCGGCGGAGATTAAACAGATCACAGCTATGATCAGTGATATAGCAGCCCGAACCAACTTGCTTTCACTAAATGCGAGTATAGAAGCTGCAAGAGCGGGAGAGCAGGGGAAAGGGTTTGCGGTTGTTGCTTTTGAAGTACGCAATTTGTCGGCACAAGCAAGTGAAGCAACAGGCAAGATCTCTTCTCTGGTCAACGAAATTACCTTAAGAACAAACGAAGTCGTGCTTTCAATGAACGAAGGTGTTCAATCTCTAAATGAAGGTATGATGCTTGTCGAAGGTGTCGGTAACGTCTTTTCTGAGATTGTAGGTGCCGTTGAAGAAGTGAGCGGTGAGGTGGACACTGCGGCTGTAGAAGCAAGATCTGTAAATGAAGGAACCGTTTCTATGGTGGAATCGATGAGAAAAATTGCTGAAATCTCCGAACGTGCAGCCGATTCTACTCAAACAGTCGCAAGCGTGGTCGAGGAAACTACCGCTTCCATGCAGGAAGTGTCTGCAGGTGCTAACATGCTTGCCAAGCGGGCGGAAGAGATGAATCAAACGGTGTCGGTATTCAAGATTTAAAATAAGCTTCAAATTAACTGGAGTTAAGAGCGGCAGCCTTGGACGAGAAAAACAAGTCCTAGACTGCCGCTGTTCTGTTAAGCTCAAACCATTAGATTACGAATGAACTGCTTCAGCTTTTTTGTTTGCTCTTTTCAAATCTTGTTTACGGCGTTCCTCCAGATACCGTTCCCCATTCTTCTTGTCTGCTGTCAGTGTAAAGCAGGATATGATGGTGAACAGGCCTGCAATGGAACCCAGAATTACATAAGTAATCGGGAAATTTAATACTTCATACATATGCCCAACAATGGGTGAGAAAATGGAAACCACCAGGGAGCCCATAAACAAGTACAGCAGGTACATAGTGGAGGACAAGCGCTGGTCAAAGTTAACGGTAATGTATTTGAAGATGGCTACCAAAATAAGCGGTTTCTCCAGGGAGTGAATCATTTTCATTGCAGCGACCCATATGGAACCGAATGGCAACGAAGAGCCGATAATACGCAAAGACATAATCGACCCGGCAATAATTAATGCCCATTTGGCGGTCGTTTTGTTCACAAACCAAGGAGTAACGAAAAGGAACACAAATTCCAGGAAAACTTGCACAGCGCTCAAATCGCCAAGGAATTGATTTCCTTCCGCTTTGGAACTGAACTGCGATACGAAGTATGTGGCAAACTGTTGGTCATATACCTCATAAATTTGGGTCACGCCAACCATGAATAGCATAAGAAACCAGAACTTTTTGGTACGTACGAGATGCAGTACATCAATTAGCTTCAACGATTCTGTTTTCTGCTGCTCCTGTCCGGAAATTTCGACTTTGGTCAGGAAGATGCAGATCATGGCAACAATGGCAGATACCGAGGCGATCCAGAAGGTCAGATTTACATTGATATTGATGACCCGTCCAGCAACAAAAGTAGCCGCCGCCCATCCGAGCGAACCCCACATACGAACCCGTCCGTATTCAAAGCCATATTTACGCGAAACTTTGTCCATATACGAATCGACGACACCGTTACCTGCATTAAACACCAGGCCGATAAATAGCGCACCAACAATGGCACCAATGACGAACTGCGTTTGAAGCAATGGACCGTACACATAGATAAAAAAGGGTCCGACGAGCAAAAGGATTGTAAAGAGTATGTACAGCAGATGTTTTCTCAAGCCCAGCTTGTCAGATAAGTAACCGAACAGGGGCTGCATGATCAAGGCGACGATTGAATTAGCCGCGTATAGAAATCCCGTGTAGGTTTGTGAAATTCCCAGGCTTTGTCCCAGCCAAATGACAAAAAAAGACATGGCGGCAGACCATGTAAACAGATAAGCGAAGTTAAAAATACTCAAAGACCAATAGTTGCGTTTTGCCAAATTCATCATGTTTAAGCACCCCTTTAAATTGTAGCGGCTCAAATTGTATACAACGTCAAATGCATTGTCTGTACTATTAATTGTAAGGATTATTCAGATGCTTCCATAGGGCATTTTCCCAAGATTTCCTGTACTTATTACAATCAGTTGATAATTCGAATAAAACAGCCGATCCTGATATGGATTAAATATGGTAAAATATACAAAACAGATTATGTATTACTCTTTCGAACAGAGATGAAGAATGCGTATGATTTTAAAGAAATCTAACATAGCGAACGCTTGAGAGTTAACTCACTTTCTTTATCCAAAAGCAACCAGGCAGCTCTTGATGTAAGCGATATGACGATAACATGAGAATATGCTGTTACATGGGTGTTTGAACTAATTAAAAACTTTTACGAGACCTACCAGGTGTGTGTAACTACATCTACGTCTTGTAAGAAATAAGTCCTAAGTGTAAAATTCCCTTATAGTTCATTAAGCTCACTAAGTAGGAGGAGAAACATAGGGGGGCATCATAATTGTAAAAGCAAGGGGATGAAGTGATTTATTTTGCAAGTACAAAGTTACTTGAAACAGTGATCGTATATAAAGTATTGTGTAACGATGAGTTATGACGAAACCCACTCACCCTAAGGGACAGGTTATCACCCTACACTAGTCAGAAGGGGGGAGCGGATGGCTGTCCCTGATTGGTGATGGCATTTAGATCGAACTGAGCATTATTTGTGAAAAGCACCAGATTACATACTCTAGGCAATCAGATACCGTTCTTTGGATGCAACATGGGCTACGTCCCTATTAACATATATTATACAAATTAAAGAGAAAACGAATAAAAACAAAATGTTGTGAATTCGTAGTTGGAGGATTTATTATGTCGAAAAGTGTTTCTGCGTCCTTTATTATCATTATAGGATCAATGCTATTTGCCTTATTTTTTGGTGCAGGGAATCTAATCTTTCCACCTATGCTTGGGCAAATGGCTGGAAAGAATGTATGGATAGCCAATGCAGGTTTCTTGGTTACTGGAGTTGGCTTACCATTACTAGCCGTCACAGCCTTTGTTTTTTCGGGCAAAAGCAATTTGCAAACTTTAGCGAGTCGTGTACATCCTGTATTCGGCATTGTCTTTACAACTATTCTTTATCTAGCCATCGGGCCTTTATATGCAATTCCTAGAACCGGTAGTGTGTCATTTGAAATTGGAGTAAAACCTTTTTTTTCAAACAATGCAGATCATCCTGTCGCACTTTTTGTATTTACTATCCTTTTTTTTGCAGTTGCATGTTTGTTATCACTTAATCCTACAAAAATTATTGATGTAATCGGAAAGTTTTTAACACCCATTAAATTGACATTCATTGGATTACTTGTGATTGTAGCTATTATTCACCCAATAGGAAAGTTCCAAGAACCTGCGGAGGGTTATACATCGAATGTCTTTTTCAAAGGCTTTCAAGAGGGGTATTTAACATTGGACGCTCTTGTAGCCTTTATTTTTGGAATTATCATTGTGAATGCAATTAAGGATAGAGGAGTTACTTCCAAAAAAGAGTTGATGATCATTTGTGCCAAAGCGATAGCAATTGCGGTTATACTCTTAGCTTTTATCTATACGTCTCTTTCATACATGGGAGCTTCTAGCGTTGAAAAATTGGGTGTTTTAGGAAATGGGGCTGAGGTGTTAGCTAAGGTTTCCTCCTATTATTTTGGATCTTATGGTTCTATTCTATTAGGCTTAATGATTACAGTAGCGTGTTTAACGACAAGTGTGGGGCTTATCACTTCCTGCTCTTCCTTTTTTCATGGATTATTTCCAAAAGTCTCTTATAAAAGAGTTGCTCTCATGTTATCTATATTTAGTACCCTTGTAGCTAACATAGGTTTAACTCAGCTCATTAAGGTTTCAACGCCAGTATTAATGGCAATATATCCTATTGCTATTTCTCTAATATTTTTAACTTTTTTACATCCCGTATTTAAAGGAAGGTCAGAAGTATATCAAGGCAGTTTGATATTAACCTTTATCATTAGTTTATTTGATGGCTTGAATGCTGCTGGAATAAAAATTAATGTAATTAATGATTTTTTCACTCATCTTCTTCCATTATATAATGTAGGGTTAGGGTGGTTAATTCCCTCTGTTTTAGGAGGCGTAGCTGGCTACATATTTACTAAGTTAAGAGGAAGAAAAATAATTTTAGTACTTATGAAGCCCAAAAAAAATAAATGATTTATCCTATGCATATTAGTCTGTTATATAAGGGACAGCAAGCGCCTGATCTGCTTCGTGCTGCTTACGGTACTGCGAAGGGGTCAGGCCGTTCCATTTTTTAAAGGTCGCAATAAAATAGCTTAGATTGTCAAAACCAACATCCAGCGCAATATCAACCACTTTGCGATCACTTTGCTCCAGCAACCTGCAAGCCTTTTGAATCCGATGATAGTTAATATATTCTACCGGGCTTTTCTGAACCATCTGCTTAAAAAAACGGCAAAAATGCCCCTCACTCATTCCAATCTCATCTGCGATCTCCCGTAAACGTATAGGCTCATGAGCATGACTGTTAATATACACCAGCGCTTTTTTGATCCGTTCAACTTTATTGCGTTGCCCTGCCATAATCACATCCTCTCCGTTAGCGGGGGTCATGTGTGGGTACAGACAGGCGATCATGCTATAGAGCTGCGCCTTGGTCGCCAGTTCACGGGCAGGCGCATTCTGCTCATGGCTGGTGATAATGTGTCGCAATGCAGCCAGCACCTCTTGCTCCCAGGGCTGCACGCCGCGAATGTGAGGGGGAGGGACAAGCTTTTTACTGATAAATGGGTCAATAAACTGCGTTTGCACCGTATCCTGCGTGCGGCTGTGCAGCATGTCGGGGTGAAACACCACCGCAGAAAATACGCAACGAGCGCTTTTTTGTAAATAACCTGCATGAAGCTCGCCGCTGTTGACAAAAAGAGCTTCACCTTCGTTCACCTCCGTATAGACCATATCCGTCTGAAATATGGCGCTCCCCTGTTCCACTACGATAAACTCCATCTCCTCATGCCAATGGGACTCCAGTACACTATTTCCATTTAGCTGCTCTACGCTCGGATATACGCTGACCGGATACATGGGATTGCCGTGAATTCGATTTTCCCGCAACATTTCTCTTTGCATTTCTATGACTCCTTTTCCGCAAACTGATTTATATATAAAACATCAAAATATTGATACAATACGTCAAAATAAAAGAAGTAAACCCTTACATAAATCAATATTATTATAGTAAGGATTTCGAAAAAATCCAACAAGCGATTTGGGATTAAGAAAATAAAGATTGAAGCGGAGGAAGAAACAGATGAAATTTACTGATGGCTATTGGATGGTTCGCAAGGGCTATGAAATACAAAATCCTGCTGAAATCCGTGATATTGTGACGGACGATGCTTCCATGACGGTATATGCAGCGACCCACCGGATCGAGCATAAAGGAGATACGCTGAACGGAGCGTTGCTGAAAGCGACCTACAGCTCGCCTATGCCGAATGTCATTCAGGTGCGTCTGAACCACCATAAGGGACGGGTGCATCAGGGACCGAATTTTGAAATTCACACCTTGCCAACAGAGGTAGACATTACGGTGGATGAGGACGTAGCGGTACTGAAAAGCGGCGATCTGAGTGTGCGAGTCGGCCGTGGGAAGAGCTGGGATGTAGGCTTTTATGTCGAAGATCGCAAAGTCACAGGCAGCGGACATCGGGGACCAGGCTATATTACAGACCCGCAGGATCTGCCTTTTTTCCGGGAACAGCTGGAGCTGGGCATCGGTGAGTACGTATACGGACTTGGAGAGCGTTTCACTCCATTCGTAAAAAATGGCCAGGTAGTTGATATCTGGAATGAAGATGGCGGGACTAGCAGTGAGCAGGCATATAAAAACATTCCATTCTATCTATCTAATAAAGGGTATGGTGTGTTCGTCAACCATCCAGAAAAGGTATCCTATGAGATTGCATCGGAAAATGTATCAAAGGTTCAGTTTAGCGTCTCCGGCGAATCGTTAGAGTATTTTATTATTGGTGGAGCTAACCCTAAAGAAGTACTGGACAATTACACCAAGCTGACGGGTAAGCCTGCATTACCACCAGCCTGGACCTTTGGTTTGTGGCTGACCACTTCGTTCACAACAGATTATGATGAAGCGACAGTGAACCATTTTGTCGACGGGATGGCTGAGCGGGATCTGCCACTCTCGGTATTCCATTTTGACTGCTTCTGGATGAAGGAATACCAATGGTGCGATTTCCAGTGGGATCAAGACATGTTCCCGGATCCGGAAGGCATGCTGCAGAGATTGAAGGCAAAGGGTCTCAAAATTTGTGCATGGATCAATCCGTATATTGCGGAAAAATCCATTTTGTTCGATGAAGGTATGGAGAATGGTTATCTGGTCAAAACCGCCGATGGCAGCGTGTGGCAATGGGATATGTGGCAGGCGGGGATGGGGCTGGTTGACTTCACGAATCCGGCTGCAGTCGCCTGGTACCAGGATAAGCTCAAGGTGTTGGTAGATCAGGGGGTGGATTGCTTTAAAACTGATTTTGGCGAGCGCATCCCTACCCATGTGGTATATCATGACGGCTCTGATCCAATGAAGATGCATAATTATTATACGCATTTGTACAACAAGGCTGTATTTGATGTGCTGGAGGAAAAGCTGGGTAAAAATGAAGCCGCGTTATTTGCGCGTTCCGCTACAGCCGGGGGGCAACAGTTCCCGGTTCACTGGGGCGGAGACTGCTCGTCGACGTATGAGTCGATGGCGGAATCCTTGCGAGGCGGTTTGTCGCTTGGTTTGAGCGGCTTCGGCTTCTGGAGCCATGATATTAGCGGCTTTGAGTTAACGGCTGCGCCGGACGTGTACAAACGGTGGGTACAATTCGGGCTTCTGTCCTCTCATAGCCGTCTGCACGGAAACGAATCCTATCGCGTGCCTTGGCTGTTTGATGAAGAATCAGTCGACGTGGTGCGCAGCTTTACAAAACTCAAATGCTCGCTAATGCCATACCTGTATCCTTCTGCTGTGGAATCCTCAGTAAAGGGACTGCCGATGATGCGGGCTATGGTATTGGAATTCCCGCAGGACCCAACCTGTGCAACGCTGGATCTGCAATACATGCTGGGGGATTCCATTTTGGTAGCCCCGATCTTTAATAAAGAAGGCAATGTGCAGTATTATGTACCAGAGGGTAAGTGGACAAATTTACTTACGAATGAGAGCGTGTCAGGTGGTTGTTGGGTTAACGAGCATCATGATTTTACAACTTTGCCTGTGCTCGTGAAGCCGAACACACTTTTGGCAATCGGTCATGAGAACAGTCGTCCGGATTATGATTATGCTGATCAAGTGGCGCTTCATTTGTTTGAACTTGGTGAGGGGCAACAGGCTCGAACGATTATCGTGAATACGTCAGGTGAAGAAGAGCTAACGGTTACTGCTAGCCGCAAGAATTCTGTCATTACGGTGAAGGCAGAAGGTGCTGTTAAACCATGGTCGATAGTCCTGCGCGGTATCCACGAGGCTGTTCAAGTGGAGGAAGGCAGTAGCCAGTCGGGAGAACAGGGTGTAACCATTACACCAGCTTCCAGCGGACAGCAAGAGCTTACTATTCACTTGGGCTAGGTAAGGCGCTAGAAAGTGGATGAAGTATGTCATAATGTAGCGATTATATGCAAAAAAGGGCTTGCCTGATCCAATAGGCAAGCCTTTTTTGATGCAGATTTTTGATAGAGACCAGTTGCAACTTTTAGCTTTGGTGTTTATTTCTATTTATTCTGCTGGAGTAGCAGCGGTACAATATACTGCCGGAAAATATCTACAGGAGTCCTTTTCTTTTTAAATCTATCAGCGGTAACGACAACAACCATGTCATACGACGGGACGACAACAATATATTGCCCACCAAAGCCGAGAGCGTAAAAATAGTCCGTTTCAGTTCCTATCTCTGTTTCATCTGAAAAGGAAGAAGTCCACCAGTGCCAGCCGTAAAATGCCTTTTGTGGTTTGGCAGCAGGAAGAAACGGACGGGTTGAATATCGGACTGTCTCTGTTTGGATGATCTGCCGTCCTTCCCAGCCTCCTTGGTTCAGATAAAGCCGCCCGAATTTGAGCATGTCCATCGGCCTGAGATGCAGTCCGAATCCACCCGTATGAGTACCCTGAGGATCGGTTTCCCAATGATAGCTTTCGATACTGAGCGGTTGGAATAATTGCTGCTCGGCAAATTCAGCAACTGTTTGTCCAGAAACATTACGTAGTATGGTGGCCAAAAGTTGAGAACAGCCAGAACTGTATTCCATTCGCTTACCTGGCACATCCGATAATGGCTGTGAAAGCACAAATTGCACCCAGTCTGACGTTTTGCTCATGGTAGGAAAAGAATTTTGTCCGCCAAATTCCGTCCAGTTAAAGCCTGCGGACATCGTCAGCAGATGTTCAATCGTAATATCACGCTTACGAGAATCACTATCTGTGGCCAACTGGGGAAAGAATTCGAGGATCGGCGTCTCCGGTTTCGCTCCCCGTTGCTGGTCCATAGCGATACTAACTAATGCGGAAATCACGCTTTTGGTACAGGAATTTATTTTATAGAGTTCATTAGCAATTTGAGGTTCACGATAGTAATTCATGATCATGTTACCCTGCTGCTCAATAAGGCAGCTGCGGGTTTCCAATTCGTTAAGCACGTGAATAAGCGGTTTTAGTTCCAGACTTTTCATGCAGATCCTCCTTGAGGCTTATGGCATAGCAATACATAGTATATCATTTTAATAGTCCGAAATTCGAAGAGTACAAACTGAAAACAGTTCATTTACTAATTTTGAATTTTTTTGTTCTTTGATATTAAAAAAGATATATATGTTCACTGAATAGACACAAGTATATTTAAAAATCTATACACTTTTTCTGTTTCATTCAAAAAAACAATCGAATAAAACGATATATAGTAAGTTGGACATTTTATTCAGAAATAACTGGGGGACCGATTCATGAATTTAACAATTAAGGCCAAAATGATTCTTAGCGCGATACTGATTCCGAGTGTGATTGCAGCTATGCTGCTGACCAATTACATTTTAAGCGTACATAGTGAGAATGAGTACAAGGATATTATGAATCGTGAAGAGGCTATTGCGTATAACTCGAAGTCTCTTCAATTTTTGTTAAACGGCATATCTAATGATGAGCGGGCATATTTGCTAACTCGTGATGAACAGTACGGGCGAGAGATCGGAAACAAGCAAAGTGAAGTTGCAAAGTTGCTACAGGAGACAGAAGCTCTGCTTAATACAGGTAATGAGGATTCTAAGAAAAAAATGACTGATCTCAAGACGGGGATTAATACTTACATGAATCAAGTTCATCGTTTACTGACTACAGCGGGGTATCAGAGTACAAGAGACGATGCTTTCCCGCCATTTTCTGATTTGCTCGATGATTTTGAAAACGAACGGGTGTTGCGTAAGCAACTTGATACCAAGGTAGTAGCCTTTGTCAAAGCTCAAGAAGATATGGTAACGGTGAAAGTACAGCAAGCGCACCAAACGATGACGAATACATCCTTGATTATGAGTATTGTAGGACTTCTAGTTATCATTTACAGTATTGTTCAATCCATCGTTTTGATTCGTTCAATTCGTCCATTACACCATATGAATGAGCAGCTGTTGGAAATGTCTGAAGGTGGGGGAGATTTGCGTAGCCGACTGGATATTACGTCCAAAGACGAAATCGGTATGATTGCAAGCTCCTACAACAAGCTTATTGAGGGGTTCCGCAGTATTATAGTGGATGCTCAGGATACGGCGCGTACATTAACCGTAACCGCAGAGCGGGTTAGCGTAAGTACAGAGGAAATGAATCAGGCCAATCGTCATACTTCCGGTGTAATGGAAGAGCTAGCGGCTGGTATGGAGCATCAGGTCGATGATATTACACAAACTACAGATACCGTAAAAGAGCTAGCCCACGAACTGGAGCATATTGCAGCTACGAGCCAGCAGGTGTATGAGTTGTCTGATACAGCCGCTAAAGATGCAGAAGCAGGAGAACAATCTATAGGTCAGGCTATGCTTCAGATGGAGAAGGTAAGCGAAAGTGTAGACAGCTCTGCACGTGCTGTACGTTCACTTAGTGAACAGGCCGAACAGATTGGCATGATCGGAGCTGTTATTACCGGGATAGCCAAACAGACAGGAATGCTGGCGCTCAACGCGTCGATTGAAGCGGCAAGAGCCGGAGAGCAGGGCAAAGGATTTGCAGTTGTAGCCTCTGAGGTAAGAAGATTGGCCGAGCAGGTATCGGTTTCAGCAGCAGAAATCACACAATTTGTGCAAAATATTCAGGAGCATGTTGGAAATGTCGCTTCCAGTATGCAGACAGGGACGGTTGAAGTGCAGTCTGGCGTAAAGGTTATGCAATCCGCAGAAACCGCATTTCGTCAGATTGGAAGTTCCATTCAACTGGTCAGCGAACAGATTCACAGTGTAAATCGGTCTGTAGAACAGATGTCCGGCGGTTCCGAGCGAATGGTGGAAGCAGTAGAACGTATTCGTGAAGTAGCAGAGCAGTCGGCAGGGGGAACCCAGAGTGTCAGTGCGGCAGCTGAAGAGCAGCTGGCTTCCATGGAGGAAATTGCATCATCTATTCATACATTGGCGGATATGTCGCAACTGCTGAATGCAAGGGTCGGTGGATTTAAAGTGTAACCGCATAAATCCCCACCAATGTAAACACAATAACATCTGTTGAACGAATCAGAACAGCTGTGTTATTACTTTTGCAAAGGTGGTAACGGGATGCAACGAAATAAAGGGAATCTGCTTGCGTTAGGTTCCATCCCGCTGATGATGACGCTGGGTAATTCCATGCTGATTCCTGTTTTACCGGAAATCGGACGTAAGCTACATGTAAGTTCTTTTCGGATTAGCATGTTGATTACAGTATATGCGGTAGTGGCCATTTTACTGATACCGATTGCGGGCTATCTCTCCGACCGATTTGGCCGTAAGGCGGTGATTGTTCCCTGTCTGATTCTGACTGTGATTGGAGGGGGGATTTCTGCGGCGGGAGCATGGCTGCTTCACGATTCGGCAGCATACTGGACCATTATTGGAGGCCGTCTACTTCAGGGTGCGGGAGCGGCAGGGGCTTTTCCTATAGTCATTCCGCTTGTAGGTGATCTGTACGAGAACGAGGATGAGGCCAGCAAGAACCTGGGCGTCGTCGAGACCTACAACACATTCGGTAAAGTGTTAAGTCCGATCCTCGGTGCCGCGTTGGGAGCAGTTCTATGGTTTTTGCCATTGGCAGTAATTCCAGGTCTCTGTCTGATTTCGCTCATTTTGGTGCTTTGGCTGATCCATGTGCCCAAACGTAAGAACCAACCGATTATTTTTCGAGAGTTTGTGGGAAATGTGAAGCGGGTGCTTGCTGAAAAAGGACGCTGGCTCTATGCTATTTTCGCTATGGGCGGTATTTGTATGTTTGTCATTTTTGGCGTCTTGTTCTATTTATCCGACATACTAGAAAGTCGTTACAACCTCCGTGGAGTCTGGAAAGGTTTTGTGCTGGCCATTCCGCTTATTTCCCTCTGTCTGTGCTCTTATGTAGGAGGCAAGATTATCGGCAAACACAAAAAGCGCATGAAATGGATCGGTTTCAGCGGTTTGGCCATATTGACGATCAGCTTTGCCATTCTCGGATTTTTTCAACATATTTATGCGGTGATTGGGTTGTTTACGTTAGGGGGAGGCGGAATTGGGCTCGCATTGCCTTGTTTGGATGCCCTGATTACGAAGGGAATTGAAAAAGAGGAGCGCGGAACCATTACTTCGTTGTACAGCAGCATGCGCTTTGTCGGGGTATCGCTAGGCCCTCCGGTTGTTTCCTTGCTGCTGGGTCGCAGTGGACATGGTCTGCTCTTTGGCGTGATGGCCGCAGTGGGAGGCATTGCAGCTCTGCTGATGCTATTTGCGGTCAAACCCAAGCAGGATGAACCAACAGATGACAAATCCAGTGACCGTATGAGTGTAAATGAGGAGCTAACAGGGGTGGCCCGAGAAAAGCCTCTTTCTTCCAAGCTAAAACGCAAAACTCCTGCGAAATAAATGAAAAGGCACCCGTTGTCCATGAAACTATGGCAACGGGTGCTTTTGATTATAAGCAGTTATAAACTAAATGTATTTGAAAACAATAGCTTTACCCATTGAGAGAAACATGCGATTTAGGCTTACGGCTTGCGATGATTTGTATAACATAGATCAGCAAAAACAGTACAACAAACAGCGAGGAAAGGCGGTACATCCACGCATAATCACTTGCTTTGGCAATAATGCCAAGTATAAGCGCACCGGCTGCAACCCCGAAATCGAGGGAATTGAGAAACATACCATTTGCCATGCCTCTTTGTTTAGGAGATACAATCTGAATCATCCAGGTCTGCAGGGTTGGCTGCATGACACCAAACCCGATACCGTAGCAAAGAGCCGACACATACATGAAATCATCACTGTGCGCGTAGGAAAGCAGGAGCAGACCGCCAATTAAAAAGAGGGAGCCGGGGATGAGCAGTGCTTTTGCTCCTTTTTTGTCATAAATACGGCCCGAGAAGGGACGCACAATCAGCACGGAAACCGCATTAAACAGGAAAAAATAGGCCGGGTGCGCCAGATTTGCTTCATTTCCGTAAAGCGCCATAAAGCTGAGTAATCCGCCATATGTAATAGACATCAGCATGTTCAGTAAGGCGGGAATCCACAGTTTACGGTTAAATGCCGGTTTTCGCCCCTCTTCCAAAGGAATCATAGGGGGTTCGATGTGCCCCTTAGGTAATGTACGAATGAGCCAGTGAGCCAAAGGGAATATAACAATAATGACAGCTGCTGTCGTATAGGCGAGCAGGTTAAAGCTCCCGTATTGCAGCATTGAGATGCCAATGGTCGGCCCAATCGACATCGCTAGACTGGTGGATAAACTAAAATACCCCATTCCTTCACCAAGGCGCTTGGACGGGATGACGTCAGAGGCCATCGTTGGAAAAGCCGTACTGCTCATACCGAAGCCGATCCCGAATAACATCCGCATGAGCAGAAGCACTGTAATCGTCGGCGAAACACTGTACCCCAGCGTTCCTGCCAATGCAAACAGCAGCCCCACGAAGATCAGAGTGCTGCGATGCCCTTTTTCCAGCATACGGGCGGAAAAGAGCCGTGCCGCAATCGCACTTAAAGCAAATAAAGTGGTAACGAGACTAACCTGAACGGAACTAGCGTGGAATGTATTTTTCACATAAGAAGGAATAGAGGATAGAATCATCTGTAATTCCAAAAACAAAAATAAATTGGAAACCGTAAGAACAATAAATTCCTTGGTCCAAAGAGGTTGCTTGCTTTGTTGCATATTAATCGTTATCTCCTTGTTTTTCTGATTCGGTCATGTTGGCGTGAATTTGTAAAAGAGTCTGGCGGAATTGCTCCAGATCGGCTGAGGAAATTCTTCTTACAAAATCGTGATTGGCATCATATTCAATAGGAAGAATCTCTTTTACAAGCTGTCGGCCTGCTTCAGTCAAATGAAGTAAATAGGCTCGACGATCCTGAGGGCTATTCACACGCCGTACCCAGCCCTTCTTGTCTAATAAATCAATAATTCGAGTCGTGGTCGGCTGGTCCTTCACGGCCTTAGCTGCAATTTCTTTCTGATTTAAACCCTCAGCCTGATAGATTTGGTACAGAACCGACCATTGCTCTGGGGAAATATCATAAGGCTTGAGACGCTGCAAGAGCTGCTGACTCATTTTGCGGTGAGTAATCCCGAGCAACATCCCAATGGAACAATCGGGAGGCAAGTTATTCATAAGGTACTCCTTTCTGTTTCCCGTACATAAATTACTTTGAAATCAATTAGTTGTTATAACAATTATATGAACAACAAGTTATTTTGTCAAAAAAAAGTTGTTCGGCGTTTTTATTTCTGCCATCACAAAACAAAACAAAAAAACAGCCCATAAAATACGGGCTGTTTAGGTTGATATAATATCGTTTGCCATGACTGGCGAATTAAGCTTTAGGTACAGTTTCCCAGTCCTTCAGGAAGCGTTCGATACCACTGTCTGTCAGCGGGTGTTTCCACAGAGAAGGGAGCAAGGAACCTGGAATGGTGGCAATATGTGCACCAGACAGAGCAGCATCTTCTACATGCTTAATGTTGCGGATGGATGCCGCGATGATTTCGGATTTCAGACCATGGATGTCCAAAATTTGTCTTAGTTCGCGAATCAGCTTCATACCATCAACAGCGATATCATCCAGACGTCCTACGAATGGGCTGATAAAAGTAGCGCCAGCTTTGGCTGCCATCAAACCTTGAGCCGCGGAGAAAATCAGTGTTACATTCGTTTTGATTCCGTTCTTGGTCAGCTCGTTACAAGCGTACAAGCCGTCTTCGGTCATAGGAAGCTTGATAACCACGTTCGGTGCCCACTTGGCGATATCATAAGCTTCTTTGAGCATATCTTCAGCCTTCAGGCCAATAACCTCAGCACTTACGGGACCTTCAACGATACTGCAAATCTCCTGAATGACTTCCTTGAACACTCGACCTTCTTTAGCGATCAGTGAAGGGTTCGTTGTTACACCATCAACCAGACCCAAACGTTCAATACGTTTGATTTCTTCAATGTTACCAGTATCCAAGAAAAATTTCATTTGATTTCCTCCTCAGGTTTATATAATTCATAATACATATCACATGCGATGTACACTAGCTCATTTAAATGTAGCATATTGCACACGTTAAACTTATAATTAGTATGTATTACATCCTTAATTGTGACACATTTTAAATTTGAAAACAAGCTGTCTATGATTAAAATTTGATGAATTGTCGGAAGATGCTGAAATTTACCGATCTATGCTCATTTATAATATATACTACCCCACTTCATAAGGAGGTAATCATTATTCAACTGTCTGAAAGACAGCGGGAAATTGTTGATATTGTCCAGCGTCTGGCACCTGTAACAGGGGATAAAATTGCTGAAACACTGGGACTGACGCGTCCGACTCTCCGTTCTGATCTTGCTCTGCTCGTTATGCTCGGGCTGGTAGATGCCAAGCCGAAGGTAGGCTACTTGCCAGGACGTTACCCCAAATATGATAGTCATATCGGCAACATGCTCAAAAAGCTGACTGTGGCGGATATACTTAGTGATCCGATTTTGATTTCCGGTGAAACGACCGCCTATGATGCGGTGCTGATGCTGTTTCAGCAAAATACAGGCACGCTGATGGTCACAGGGGAGGAGCAGGAGCTCATTGGAATTGTTACGCGCAAGGATTTGCTGAAGGTCATGCTGGGGCATACCGATCTTCACACCGTCCCGGTGACCATGGCAATGACGCGCCGGGCCCAAATGACGACGCTTGCTCCAGAAGACTCTTTACTGGAAGCGATATCGAGACTGATTCGGCATCAGGTCAATTGTCTTCCAGTTTTGGACGAGCAATGTAGCTCCTCAACTCCAATTCAAGGGTTGGTAGGGCGGGTTACGAAAACGGACATCATGAACGCCATTCTGAGCTTGACAGAAGAAAAAACGTAAAAGATGAATAAGGGGGCCTTGTATGTATTGGTTGGCCATGCTGACGATGCTGATTGACCATGTCGGACTTGTGTTTTTTCCGACGGATCCGGCTTGGAGAATTGCCGGCAGACTTGCTTTTCCAATCTATGCCTACGCGCTGTATATGGGGTATACCCGTACCCGAGATATGCGGAGCTATATGCTCCGTCTACTCGGGCTGGCTCTGATTTCTCAGGTGCCCTATATGCTGGCGTTTGATGTATACAGACCGAATGTAATCTGGACGCTACTGGCCTCGTTGCTCGCGCTGGCTGCTGCATCCCGCTTGAAGCATTGGGCGGCTGTAACGGGTCTGTACGTCCTTTCAGCTCTGGTTATGGAGCTCAGCCAGATGGATTACGGAGCCTATGGACTGCTGTTGGTTCTCATTTATCGATACACCGGTTCATACATGATGATTGCAGCCCATTTTGTTTTGAACGTAGTGTATGATATGGTGCATCACGCGAATCTCCAACACTTTAGTCTGCTGTCCAGCATACTGATCGTATGTTTTGCAACTGGAGAAAGCGGATTTTATAGTCGGGTACCGCGCTGGTTGTGGCGTAGCTTTTACCCGGTACATCTGGCTGTTATCGCGACAATTCGCATCTGGCCCTAATCTACATCTCATACAACAAAAGAACCTTTAAAACCACGACATAAATGGTTTTAAAGGTTCTTTTTTATCCTTGAATAAGCTAGCTAACGTTTAGGATACCTTGTTAGGACCTTGGGCAAAAGGAAGTGGGCGAAGGGGAGCACCTTCCTTCATGTATTGCACCAATACTTCCGGAATATTGTGTATTCCACCTGCATTGACGCGATAGCCGTTCGTTTGCCCTGGCGAGTTAATCCCACGTTTCACCGTGAACGTAACATCAATTCCCAAGGAACGGCAAATTTCCAGCGTTTCCTTGGTATACCCACCATATGGGAAAGCAAGTACATTCTGATCATTGTGTAGATGCTTGAACAGCTTCTTGTCAGCCATGCCCAAATCGGTATAAACCCGCTGTTTGAACTCATCCTCGGTTTCCATTCGCCCCAGCTTTTTCGAATACACAGGCCCCATCAGAAGCGGCTTTTGTTTGGTGCGTGCTGTGTTGGAGTACCCGTAAGCATGCTGGTCATTGGTATGATTGTAAAAATCAATGCCTTCGGCATGCATCTGATGAATTTGATCCCATGTCAGCTTTGGAATACCAATGTGTTTGGGATTGCTGATCGTGGACGTAATGAGAAAATTGGTTGCCGGAACCTGATACTTTTTCAACACGGGAAAGGTGTCCGTATAAAAGGACTCATAGCCATCGTCGAATGTCATGAGTACCGCATTATCAGGAACCTTGGCTTTATGTAAAATAAAGTCGGTATACTCTTTCATCGTGATCCAGTGGAAGCCGTTAGCTTTCATTTCGTCCAACTGCCTCGTTAAATTACTAAGCTTGAGAGCGCCGGGATCAGGTGGAGTCTTGGTCACCTCATGATACATCAGGACAATGACTTTGTTTTGGTAATATACTTTATCTGGTGTAGGCGTCAGTGAGAATAAATGGCGTACCAGTCGATCTGCATGAGCTGTACGTGTACGATGAGTCCCTTTAACTGTAGGTGTGTGGTATATGCTACGTGCTTCATACACCAAAATCCCTAAAATAGCCAACAAACTTATGATTAGCAATGTTCTTTTAAAAAAAGTGTGTTTCATTGAATGACATCCCCCGCATGCAAAAAATTCTGAAAGTATAGAGGTTTATACTAAATATGAAACTAGCAAAATCTAGTCTATCATACCGAAAACATGCGGGAGAAATATCACAACTTTGTTACCTCTGTGTTGCTTTTACAGATACCGATGAAGAGGTCGGGAAGTAACCGATCTCGACGGCATGCTGGATCATGTTCCGAATAAAGTTCAGGTCGGTTGCCGGGCATTGAACGCCAGCTTGTTCCAGCAGAGCTGCGGTTACAGAGCATCCGTAACGGTAAGCTGAATCCTTGGCTCCGTCACCTTCCAGTTGTCCCATAGCAAGGTGAAGTGCATCCTCCTGAATGCCGGAAGACGGATTCAGCAGCCAGGCGCTGTAATCGTCAAAAGGCAGGGTTTCTACTGCGTAACCGAGTTGGTTTACCATAGCGATCAGTTCATCATATGGCAATGGGTTCGGATTGCAGATATGGAAAATGCGGTTTGCGCTTTTTTGATGAACGGACAGCTCTACGATAGCACGGCTGGCGTAATCAATCGGTGTGAAGTCCGTATGCCAATCGGCTTGTGGCGCTTTGCCCAGCAGCAGCATCGCCTTCATCATGCGATAATAAGCATTGCTGTCGATATTTCGCTGGAAGCGTCCGTTGGCCGAATGGGCTGTCAAATTACCCGCACGATAGATCGAGACAGGCGTACCCGCTTGAGCTGCTTGGAACAATAGCTTCTCTGCTGCGAGTTTACTGTTCGTGTACAGGTTGTCCACGTTCAATTCGTCTGGGAAGGCAGAAAGCTCCAATGCCGACTCCCATTTTCCTTCGTTTGCAAGATCCTCCGGTATCCCCATAGTGGAGACATGATGGAACGATACTCCCGGCTTGGCTTGGGCGATTTTCAGCAGTTCCAGTGTACCGGTCACATTCGTGCGATCGAAAGCTGCCGAATCACCAAAATGGCGAACGTCAGCGGCGCTGTGAATGATGCCGTCGATTTGGTGCTCCAGCATATGGCGGTCGACGGAAGAGAGACCAAGATCAGCTTGCTCCAGATCCCCATAGACAGCTTTTACCCGTCCTTCGATCAAGCTGGAGATATCTTGTCCAAAATATCCCATCAATACGGACTGAATACGCTCGATACCGGATGGACCGTCCTGAGAAGGGCGTACCATCGCGTATACTTTGGCTTCTGTCCGTTGAAGCAGGTCATACAGAATGTGCGAGCCCAGATAGCCTGTAGCACCGGTCAACAAAATCACGCGCAAGTCGCGGACTTCAGCTAAGTCAGAAGCACCAGACAACTCAATAGGATGCTCATTCAAGTCCATTTTTTCTTGAGAAATCGCAAGTGGCTTGCGTTGCGGCGTTTGTTCCGTACCTAATTGTTCCACATATTCAGCAAGCTCGCGAACGGTTTTGTAGCGGAAAAAATCTCCGATGCGCAGCGCGCCATAGCGCGGCTTTAGAATAGCCAGCACATGAATGACACGAAGCGAATCGCCCCCAATCAGGAAGAAATCATCGGTAGCGCCAATGTTATTTTTACCAAGCACTTGAGTCCATGCTTCGGCAATAAGTGTTTCGGTTCCTTCTCGGAGAGGTTCCCCGCCAAATGAAAGATCAGACGCTTCCGGTAGTGGCCGCAGGGCCAGCTTTTTGCGATCGATCTTGCCAGTTGGTGAAATTGGCATGGCTTCCAGATGAACGACATGGCTTGGTACAAAATAAGAAGGCAGCTTGCCCCCAATATAAGACTGAATAACGTCTTGTGGAATGGATTGTCCATCCGAAGTGGTAAAATAGCCAACTAGCATGTTCTGATCTGTGTGATCTTTGACGGCTACTACAGCGACGTCCTGAACACCTGGATGTTTGGAAAAATGGTCTTCAATTTCTCCAATTTCAATCCGATTCCCCCGAATTTTGAGTTGTGAATCCTTGCGGCTTACGTATTCAATCGTACCATCTGGCAGCAGCTTGGCGATATCACCCGAGCGGTACATTTTTTCACCCGGAACAAAAGGATTGTCCACGAATGATTGGGCTGTACGTTCTGGCTGATGGAGATAGCCATGGGCCAATGCAGGAGTAGCAATGCATACTTCACCCGGAATATTGACAGGGCAAAGCTTGTTATCATCGTTAACGATATACACTTTGTAATTGTAAATAGGCTTGCCGATCGGAATATTGACGACATGCTCAGGCACGGCACCACGGACCCGATGGGTCGTCGTTGCTACGGTGCATTCTGTCGGTCCATATACGTTTACGATGTCGGTATCTGTACCGAATTTGCTTTGGAACGCTCGAACTTGTGAGCCGTACAGCGCTTCTCCTGCCACGGTAACAATCCGTACCTTAGCGAGTTTGCGATAGCCTTCGTCTGACAAGTACGTAGATAGCTGATTAAAGAATACGGTCGGCAAAATGGTAATAATCGTCGTGCCTGTACGTGCAATGGCTTCAGCGAATTCTTCAACAGATACACGTTCTTCGGAAGACAGCAAGTACAATTTTGCACCGTAAAACAAGGCTCCAATTGTATCCCAAACGGATGCATCGAAGCTGTAGGTCGCAAATTGGGTCAATACATCCTGAGGTGTAATGTCGCAATCGCGTTGCACGACAGCTCCTAGGTTAACGACACCGCGGTGAGCGATCAGGGCACCTTTCGGTTTGCCTGTAGAGCCGGATGTATAGATGACATAAGCTAGATCATCCGGACTTACATTAACGTTCGGATTGCTTGCAGCATAGCCTGCCAGTGGCCCGTTAATCGCTAAAATTTCTTTTACCGTCTCAATGGAACCGCACAGTTCAGTCGCTTGTTCCATGAGTGCGGAAGTTGTTAAGACAAAAGGAGAACGCGTGTCTTCGACAATGTAGCTACTCCGGTCAGCGGGGTGGGCGGGATCAACAGGTACATATACGCCTCCGGCTTTCAGGATACCAAGCAGTGAAATGACGGTCTCTAAGCTCCGTTCCATGAAGATAGTCACGAATTCACCTTTGGTAAGACCTTTGGATAACAAGACACGTGCGACTTGGTTAGCACGTTCGTTCAACTCACGGTACGTGTACTCTCCAGTGTGTGAAGCAATAGCCGGACGATCAGGGTATTGTGAAGCCGCCTCCTCAAACATTCCATGAATAGTTTGGTGCTCAGGATATTTCACAACTGTATTATTTAAAGCTTCGTGAGCAGCTCGATCCGCATCCGATAATATATCAATGGAATTCACAAGTGCATGGCTGTTGGTTAGCGCGCCACGCAAAAGGGTTTCAAAGTATTCTGCGTATCGGACAACCGTTGTTTCCAGCAAGAGTGATTGATCATAACGTATCTGTATTTGATAAGCGCCATTGTGTTCACTAACAGCCCAGTCCATAATACGGGATTCTACACCGCTGTCCGTAGGCAGATTTGCCGAAAATGAAGTATCGGCTTGTGGTTCCGCAAGGTATGCATTAGGCTCACGGAGCATGTCCTGAAATAAGTCTGCTAGTTCGTGAAAAGTCGTTTCCTTTTCGACTGTCAGCGAAGCTGTAAGCAGACCGGTTTGTGGCACAAATGTAGAAAAAGAAACTTCTTCTTCTGCGGATAGGCGATATACCCATGCAGTATATGCTGATAAGAGCAACGCTTGCTTGTCTTCCGCAGTTTTTTGCTGATTTAATTGTTCCGAGATGGACGCTTCTAACTCTACTTGATAAGTAGAGGATGTATGCTTGCGTTGTATACGTGCACAATCCAAGGGAACTAGGAATGGGGATGGGATTGTCTGTGTGCTGTTTTGTAGTAATGAAGCCATTACGCTAACCTCCTGAATGTATGATGTCTTAATATAAATGATAAACTCAGTAAATGCCTCCGATCCCTTCAAATGCATGAACAGGAGGGAGGCATTACCGAATGATTTACTTATGAAATAAATTTTGGAGTCGATAAATGGTTATTATGATTTGGTACGGTTGGTGTCTGCAATTTTGAAATAAGATGTAATTTCTTGAAGCTCTTCAGACATGGATGTCAATTTATGGGATGAATCAATGATCGAATCCAAAGAAGCTTTTTGTTCCTCCACCGTTCGCACAATGTGAACACTGTTATTGGCTGTTTTGGTTACGGTGGAAGAAAGATCGTCTGCAGTCGCTGTCATTTCCTGTGTACCCGCAGATATTTGCTCAGTAGCACTGGATACTTCTTGGATTTGCCATGCTACATTTTTAGTTGCTTGAAGAATATCATTGAACAGCACGCCTGCTTGTCCGGCAACGACGATTCCGTTTTGAACTTCAACGTTTCCTTGCTCCATTGACTTCACAGCTTGTCCGATTTCACTTTGAATTTCTTCAATCAGGGACGTAATTTGTTTGGTTGCATCCGCAGATTGTTCTGCCAGCTTACGTACTTCACTGGCAACAACGGCAAAGCCTTTACCTTCTTCGCCAACGCGCGCAGCTTCAATAGAAGCGTTCAGAGCGAGCAGGTTGGTTTGACTGGAGATGCCTGAAATGGTACTGATGATATTGCCAATTTCCTGCGAACGACTGTCCAGCAACTTGATGATACGGGAAGTATTGGTTACTGTATCGGTAATCAAGTGCATTTGGGATGATACCTTACCTACAATCTCGTTGCCTTCATTAGAACGTTTCTCTACCGAATTGGCTTCCTCCGCAACATTGGAAGAACTAGTGGCAATATTTTGAATTACCGAAGCCATTTCAGCCATGGCACGTGCACTATCACCTGTTGCTTTTTCCTGCGAACGGATATTCTCCGTGATTTCACTGATGTTTTGATTGATGATGTTGGAATTGATTCCGTTTTGCTCGCAGATTGCGAGTAATTCCTTGGCAGATTCATTGACTTCATCCGTTGTCTGCTTCACTTTGGTCATAATGCTGTTAATATGACTTACCATATTGTTGAAGTTCTGATTCACGAGCCCCAAATCATCATGACCTGCATGAATTTGAACATCCAGATTTCCTCTGCTTACTTCACTGATACCGTACATCAGTTGCTTAATCGGGGACAGCGTGCGTTTCACAACCCAATATTGAAGCGCCAGGCAGATCAGTAGGAAAATCACTAAAATGGTAGCGCCGCTAATGAGCAGCTTGGTCAATCCTGCAGGTACGGCACCGGCATCTGCATCAACTGCAAAATATGCAAAGATTTTGCCACTTGGATCTTTAATCGGAGTCATCAAAGTCGTCCATGTACCAAAAGAATCATCGTAGAAGCTGGTGAATGTTGGTTTGCCACTGTCCAGCATACCGGTTACGCCTACTGCTACGACATTGGGTTGCTCGTACATGGAGCCAACGAGCAGCTTATCTTTTTCAAATGCTTCTCTGAGATCCGTTGGCATCGCCACAATAGATGTTAGATTGCCATTTTCGAGCTCCGTCCCGAAAATATAAGCATGAGAGATATTTGGATTCGTCGCCATGATGTTATCTAGATACGCGCGGAGTTTGGTTTGAACGGGTCCATCATAATTTTTCTCTTGAACCGCTTGGGTTACTTCATCGGAATTAATGCCCTGGGCCCACTTCAATGTGATTTTTTCCACTTGCCCATGCAATTGGTCTATCAAAATCGTACGTTGGATCAAATAACTGGACACAATAAGGACTAGCCCAATCAATACGATGTTGAAGAAGGATAATAATAAGTTTTTGGTGAAGAATGATAAGCTACTCCACTTTTTCAAAATGTTCCACTCCCTGGTTGTATTTTTGTATATGGTGTTGAACCGCTTATCGAATGAGATAATCAAGTCCCCCTTACAAACATATTAATCGAGATCATAGACTCTTGAATTTTAAGTAATAGGTCTTAAGTCCTTTTATAGACAAGTATGATATCCCTATATATATGTCGTACGAAAAGCCCTTGAAATGAATACCTTACACAATAAAAAATTAATTTTTAATAGGTAAACGCTGTCTGTGTTTCAGTATATTCCAATTTATACTTCTACTTGAAATTCGACTTCATTACAGTCCATAAGCAACTATTCAACAGAAACCATCATACTTTATAATAGAGTCAAATGCACTTATCAATTTGGGACATTTTTCATATTTGACGTTGGAAATGCTTGATTTAGCGCGGTTTTTGTGAATTGTTTGCGAAATGAGTCCTTATATCCATGTAAAGAGAAGAGGGATAAGAAGAATGTCCAAGCTTACGATTTTAAAGGTTGAGAGTAATCATGAGGATCTGCATAAGTTGATTCAAAGGCTGGATGAGGACTTGCTGGAAAGGTATCCTGCCGACGAAATTTACTTGGTCGATTTTTCCAATCCGAAAGTTAAAAAAATGGTTTTCGCTGTTGTGTATGTGGACGAAAAACCGGTGGCTTGTGGAGGGCTTAGGCCTATAGATGCGGAAGAAATGGAGCTCAAAAGGTTTTATGTCGATTCCTCTTATCGCAGACAAGGAATTGCGGTGAGTCTATTATCTTTTTTGGAAGAGGAGGCCAGCAAACGAGGAGTTGTAAGAATTAAACTGGAGACCGGAGCGGCTCAACCTGAAGCGATTGCTCTCTATACCAAGCGGGGATACGAACCTATTGAACGGTTTGGGGAGTATGAACACGATGAAAACAGCCTTTGTTATGGTAAAAAGCTGTCTCTGTTATTATAAAGCGTTCTCTTATAAAATGGATGATGATAATACTAGCCTATATAGCGGGAGAGATGATAATGAATTTGAAGCAAAAAGCGGCCGAAAAAGCAGTTGAAGCGATTCAGGACGGTATGAAAGTAGGACTTGGTACAGGCTCGACAGCCTTTTGGGCTATTCAAAAAATCGGTGAGCGTGTAGCACAAGGATTACATATACAGGCTGTAGCTACATCCCAAGCCTCGGAGGATCAGGCCAGGGAGCTGGGAATTCCCATCATTCCGTTTGATCAGATTGGAAGGCTTGACGTTACCATCGACGGTGCAGATGAAGTGAACGAGCAACTGGTACTGGTGAAAGGTGGAGGCGGAGCCCTGCTGAGAGAGAAAATTGTGGAAAGCAATAGCGACCGATTAATCATTATTGTCGATGAGTCCAAGGATGTGAAGGTGCTGGGTGCATTTCCTTTACCCGTTGAGGTCGTACCCTTTGCCAGTGAGTGGACGTTGGAGGCTTTGCGGGGGACGGGCTGTAAAGCAGAATGGCGTATGAAAGACGGCGAGCGCTTCCTTACGGATAATGGTAATTATATTGCCGATTGTCGCTATGGTACGATCGAGAATCCGCAGGAATTGGAAATCCGCTTGAATCAAATTCCGGGTGTAGTCGATAACGGACTGTTCATTAATATGGCGGACCAGGTTATTATCGCACGGGCCAATGGACAGATCGACGTCCGTAACAAGTAATGTCTAGGACCCGCCTGCTTCATCATGTGGCATTGATGTTATTGATTTTATATACAGGGCTTCTATTATATTGGATGTTTCTCGGTTTTGGTCGTACATTACGACCAGGACCCCCGTATTCGTATAATATTGTTCCGTTTGATACGATTAGGCAATACTTGCGGGCAATGGAGTCGTTTCCTTTTCGGGTATGGGGTGTTAATTTGCTCGGTAATATTGGCGTATTTATTCCCTTCGGTATCCTTGTGCCTATCATTGGGGTGTCCATGCGAAGTATAGGCAGTCTGTTGTTAACGATAGTGATCGCACTGGTCATTCTTGAGGTGTCCCAAATGCTACTGGGCGCAGGTACAATGGATGTAGATGACATCATACTGAATGTTCTGGGAGTATTATGCGGCCGTGTTGCCTACGTATTTGTACGTAAGAAGTTAGGGATAACAACATAATCGTCCCGCTCTCTGGATCAGTGCTTTAAGACTGGCTGAGAGCGGGCTTTTTTTACATAATGAACTGTAACCTTCTCATAATAGACGGTAATTCCTCCATTTATAGGCCGTAAGAGCAGGGAAAGGAACGCTTAAACTTGACAAAAGTGCACAATTAAGATATCTTGGAATAAAGATATGAGTAACGGAGGCTGTTAATATGTCTGTAAAACCAGATGATCAGGACTTAGCACTTAATTTGTTCGTTGTTCTGGCTCGTGCTTATAATTCGGTCACGTCCCGTACGAATCGGGACATTCATAGTCATGGATTAAATACAACAGAATTTGGAGTGCTTGATCTGCTGTATTATCGGGGACCACAGCCTTTGCAGAAGATTGGTGAAAAGGTACTAATCTCTAGTGGGAATATTACGTACGTGGTAGATAAACTTCAGAAAAAAAACTTGCTTACCCGTCGTGCATCACAAGATGATCGGCGTGTGATTTATGCAGAATTGACTGATGATGGACGTCATTTCTTTGAGCAAATATTCCCGCAGCATCATCGTGTCATTATGGAGACCGTAGATGGCTTATCTGTGGAAGAGAAAGAGCAGGCTATTCAACTGTTAAAAAAGCTTGGACTAACGGCTGAGGGGCAGAAGAGTAACGGATCATAAATTGTGCATGTGCAGGTTAAATCTGCTTTTAGATAAAATACCGACTTCTCGGTATTTTATTTTTTTGTCGTATTTTGGGGAGTAGGGTTAATGTAGAGACGCAAATCAGGTATAATTGTCTAATAGTCACGTCTGGAACAAATCCCCAGTATCTGTTTCGAATACAATACCTTGTCGGGGAAGGAGCTGTACATGAGTATACAGCAATATACCGCAGGTGAATCGCTATTGATGCAAGCAGGAGCTTTGGCTGAATTAGTTACCCATAAGCAATACGAATTACAGCCCGATCTTTTGCAACGTTTTGGGGATAACGGTAAAATAAAGACAAAACAGGATTCTATATATAGTTTGAACTATTTAGCTGAAAGTGTAATCATGAACAGCCCTATTTTATTTACACAGTATGTTTCCTGGTTAAAAAAGCTTCTGGAGGGTTTCGGCATAACCCAAGAAGATTTGAGCATCAATTTCAGATTAATCCAGGAGACGTTGGTAGAGCACTTCGATCATACGGATAAAACCATGGTGCTGGAGCATCTGGATTTGGGGATACAGCAAATTGGAAAGAAAGAGGAGTATGCCTCTTTTATTACAGATGATAATCCTTATGCTGCTAACGTGGCTCAATATTTGGAATATTTACTTTCAGGTAATCGCAGACAGGCTTTGGATTGGATCGTCCGTTTGCTGGATGAGGGTATCTCTATTCAACATACGTATAAATATATTTTTCAAATTTCGCAATATGAAATAGGGCGTCTATGGCATGAAGGCAAAATCACCGTCGGTCAAGAGCATTTTTGCACTGCCGCGACTCAATTTATTATTTCCAGCCTGTACCCCAGATGGATGGGAAGTGGAAGTAAGGAACGCTGCCTCGTGGCGGCGTGTGTAGGCAGCGAGCAGCATGAATTTGGTCTGCGTATGCTGGCTGATATATTTGAAATGGATGGTTGGGATACGTATTATTTAGGTGCCAATGTACCTAACCGGAGTCTGCTTCAGGCCATTGTGAGTTACAAGGCGGATGTGGTGGCTATCTCAGCTACCATGGCTTACCATGTCCATCTAGTGAAAGAGTTGATTGCTCTCATTCGGCAAGACCCAACTACTAGCCATGTGAAAATTATGGTCGGAGGCTTGCCTTTTAATCTCGATTCCCACTTGTGGCAGGAAGTAGGGGCGGACGGATACGCACCAGGTGCGGAGGAAGCACTGGAGGTTGCAGGTGACTTACTTTCGCTCAGGAAATAAGGTTAGTTTTGTGAACCTGTTAGTCATTTTGTAAAGGGGGCCTTTTAATATGAAGGAACCGACAGCAGAAATGGCTGTCCTGCGGAAAACGGTCGAACAATTAACGGATGAGATTGTGAAAAGCAAGGCTGAGGAAGAAAAGCTGCTGAATGAATTTTCATCAATGAACAACGAACTGGTCAATCTGCAGCGTCAGCTTGCCAAAAGTAATGCGGAATTAACACGGACGAAGGAAGAAGCCGTACGGGCTAATGACCTAAAGAGCACTTTTCTGGCTGTGGTTAGTCATGAATTCAGAACGCCAATGAATGGAATACTTGGAATGATCGAAATGTTAGGTTCATCCAAACTTTCCCCAGATCAACGGCAGGCCATCGGTGTGATACGTGAGTCAGCCTCCCTGTTGTTGAACATGATTAATAATCTGCTTGATATATCCAAAGTGGAAGCAGGACAGATGGAACTGGAGATCGGAAATGTCAGAGTTCAGGCGATTATGAGTCACGTTGCCCAGTTGTTGGAGCCGCAAATCTATCAGATGGGTAACCGGTTGAGTATAGAGACCGATACCAGTGTGGCAGAGCATCTGGAGGGAGATTCGGCAAGGATCATGCAGATCTTGCTCAATCTGTTGAACAATGCGAATAAATTTACGAGTGAAGGATTGCTCATCGTTCGAACAAAATTAGTGGAGGAAACAAAAGATTCCCAACGTGTTCGGTTTGAGGTGCAGGATTCGGGTATTGGGATTTCACCGGAGGATCAGAATAAGCTGTTTCAGCCCTATGTACAGGCCGGTGAAGGAAGCGCCTCCCAATATGGAGGAACGGGTCTGGGGCTATGGATATGCAGTTCATTTGTGGAACTCATGCAGGGAGAAATTGGGGTCGTCAGTGAAGAAGGCCAAGGCTCTACGTTCTGGTTTGAAATTCCCTTCATGAAAGGATCGGAGCAGGCAGACGAAATGGAGAAGCATGAAACTGGTGATTTGAAGGTGTTTAGCGAGTTGCTGCGTGAGCACAGTCATTCTCAAACTATTTTGGTGGCTGAGGATAATCGGGTAAATCGTCAGGTGGTGCAATTACAGCTTAACCACTTGGGATTCCAGCATATTGATTTTGCTGAGGATGGACAAGCTGCTGTAAGAGCGGCCTCCGAACGATCCTACGCTTGTATTCTAATGGATCATCATATGCCTCTGCTGAATGGTCATGATGCGGCGAAAGCGATCCGCCAGCGGGAAGCAGAAAACCAGCAACCACCTGTGCCAATCATTTCTTTGACCGGAAATGTGTCCGAGGAGGATCAGGCACGGGGCCAGGAGGTTGGAGTGAACGATTACTTGATGAAGCCAGTAACGATTGAAAGGCTCTCTGAAAAGCTTGTCAAATGGCTTCCAAAGCCTGAAACCAAGCCGATTTTGGATGAGGAAGTTATACGTGAAATTATGATGCTGGACGAGGATGGCAGCACGGGACTACTGGAGTCATTGGTCGAAATGTATACTAGTGATACACCTGCCAAAATCAATAGGTTAAGAGAACTGGCTGCTGCGGGCGAAGCCACAAAAGTAGTAGAGGCTGCTCATGAGTTGAAATCAGGCAGCGTGAGTCTGGGTGTCGGGCGTTTGTCCTCGTTGCTGTCCGATATTGAACAGCTTGCACGGGAGAACCGACTTGAGAATGCGAAAGCGAAGTTGTCTGCGCTCCAATCTGTCTATCAAGCAACGTGTTTAGAGCTGGAACGCTATATTCACCAGTGCTAGACAGGTTTCCCCCTTGTTAGACTTGCATACGGAAGGAGGACGTAAGAGACATATATGAAAGAACAGTTACGTTCCATTCACCCGCTGGCCTGGACGATTATTGTCGGTACAATTTTTGGACGGATGGCGACATCCATGAGTATCCCATTTTTGTCTATTTACCTTACCACCCGTCTAGGGGTGTCACCCTTTCATACGGGGGTGATCGTTTCGGTCAGCTCGTTGGTCGGCATTTTTGCCAGCTTTTACGGTGGATATATTTCAGATCGAATCGGACGGCGTAAGGTGATGCTGGTGTCCATTGCGAGCTGGGCGCTTGTATTCGTTGCTTTTGCGTTGGCGGAAGCAGCCTGGGCCTTTTTTGTGATTAATGCTCTGAATGGGCTGTGCAGATCCTTGTTCGAGCCAACCTCACGGGCACTGTTATCAGATGTAACCCCGAAGGAGAAAAGACTGCTTATCTACAATATGAGATATGCGGCCATTAATGTTGGTGTGGTGGCAGGGCCGTTGCTTGGTTTAATGTTAGGATCTGCATCCACGGGTACGCCGTTTATGGTAGCTGCTGGTGTGTACGCATTGTACGGGGTACTGTTGTTGATCCAATTTGCCCGGTATGCATCGGATCTGCATATAGGTACAACGGCGGAAGAGGCTCCACTGCGGATGGGCGAGGCATTCCGTACAGCCAGCCGTGATCCGGTGTTTATGCCGATTTTGCTGGGAACGGTATTTTGTGTGATGGGCTATGCTCATTCCAATTCCACAATGCCTCAATTCTTGTCCTTATCCTTCGCAGAAGGAACCCGATGGTTTACATACATGCTGACGGTCAACGCGGTTTGTGTATTGGCATTTCAATATCCGCTGGTGCGATTGGCAAGTCGATTTTCCCCGGTGAATTCCTTGATTGCAGGGAATATATGTATTGCGGTCAGCCTGTTGCTGTGCGGTATGCTAAACTCAGGCTGGATGTTTATACTGGATATGGTGCTGTTTACGGTTGGTGAAGTGTTATTGTTCACGATGTTGGACGTACTGATTGACCAAATTGCAGATGCTCAATATAAAGGGACCTACTTCGGTACAATCGGCTTTAATAATTTGGGAAGCGTGCTGGCTCCTTTATTTGGTGGCTGGTTGCTGGATATCTATGGTCAAACGGCGCCGCTTGCCGTTTTTGTTCCGGTTGCCCTGTCGGTTGTGATTGGCATTCCGTTTCTTCTGGTCGCACGCCGCCGTCTGGCGCAGCGTACAGCACGGATCGCGGCTCAAGGAGGAGAATCGGTGCAGCAACTGTCATCATAAAAAGGGAGTTGAGTGCAGGATGAAGTCGGAAGAAAATGTGCTACGAATCATACAATATATGAATGATCCGCAGGTACTGCAAGACTTGCGATATGTGCGAGAGCTGAAGTTGCCGCAAGGATGTATTGCCGCAGGCTATGTACGTAACCGGGTTTGGGACAAGCTCCATGGCTATACAACTGCTACACCTTTAAACGATATTGATGTTATTTACTTTGACCCGAAAAATACGCTAGAGGAACGAGATGAGTATCTAGAATTGTCCTTGAACCGTAAGCAGGCTGGACGTAACTGGTCTGTCAAAAATCAGGCTCGGATGCATATTCGCAACGGAGAGGCTCCTTATTCCTCGATAGAGGATGCGATGAGCCGCTGGCCAGAGACGGCAACGGCTGTGGCGGTTAGATTGAATGACAAGGATCAAATAGAGGTCATTTGTCCGCATGGATTGGAAGATCTGCTGGATATGCGGGTACGGCAAAGTCCTTTGTTTCGTCACACAACGGCTTTTCGTCAGCGTGTATTTGAGAAGCAGTGGCTTGATAACTGGCCGTTGCTTATTATGGAGAATTAGAGGTAATCCTAATTTCAGGATATTAAGGAGAGACGACATACAATGTTTAAAAATATAAAAACAGATTCAGATCGTGAGGAGGTTCTGGAGCTGTTAACCTACGCTGTGCTGGATCATCCTGAACGCGGAGAAGCAGCTTTACGTACCTATCAAGCCTCGGATGACTGGAAGCTGTTCGGTGTAGAAGATGAAGGACTTATTGTAGGTATTGTTGGCTTTGAGGAGCAGGAGGATGGAACAACCGTAATTCGCCATCTGGCCGTGTTGCCTGAAAACCGTCATAGAGGATATGCCAGAGGCATGCTGCTTACGCTTATCCAGGAGCGTAATCCGAAACGGCTTACTGTGGACACGGATGCGGAGGGGGCAGATTTCTTCCGCAATGTGGGCTTTGCCGTATATGGATCAGAGGATTTGCCGGATGGTGGGCAATTCCATTGTGTATATGAAATAGACGAAGAATAAGCGAATCTCCGGGTCCCGCGTTCCTCTTTCTACATAAGATATGTTATGTAGAAAAAGGGAGGTGGGTTTCATTGGCGTACCACTATACAGCGATTGGAGATTCTTTAACAACAGGTGCGGGGACGTTGCTGAGCGGCGGATTTGTACCTATCTATCGGCGAATGGCAGAAAGACATCTCCGTACGCCAGTCAGTTACGAGAATCTGGGAATCAACGGGCTGACATCGCAGGAGTTGCTGTCAATGGTCCGCAACAATCCGCTTTTTCGGTCGGCGCTCAGCCGGGCTGAACTTATAACGGTAACGATCGGCGGGAATGATCTGCGCCCATACATCAGCGCCCTTGCTGGAGATTCCGGCTTGTCGGGTTCCTCCATTCCGCAAGCCCTGAATCACACAAAAGAACATGTGCGCCAAATTGTACATGCCCTGTATCAGATAAAGTCCGGTCAGCGTGAGCCATTTATCATCCGAATGGTGGGATTATATAATCCTTTTCCAGGGGTAAGGGAGGCGGGAGTATATGTGCGCCAGTACAACTCGTTTCTCTACACATTGGGCGGACCCAATTACCGGGTGGCGAACATTTATCCCGCATTTGAGGGCTATGAACGGGCACTGCTTTCGTTAGACCGGGTGCATCCGAACAGTCGTGGTTATCGTGTGATTGCGGAAGAGCTGAATCGGCTTGGTTATGCGCCGTTACGCTGAGCGTGAGAGGATGCTTGGGATCGGACAAAGTATATTAAAGAAAGAGGTTCATGATGGCAGTAGATCTGACTATCATGAACCTCTTTTTATGCATTTCGGCGTGCTAAATCTCCAATACAGCCTTCAGCTTGGTACAGTCTTCCAGCAACTCGGGCAGCTGTCCCAAAAATAGAAGGAGGGCTTTCACGTGAGCTATTTCCACGTTTTCTTCCGAGAGCTCACGCTGTAATCTGCTTAGGATTTGCACATATTCATTCCGGGTAGCTTCATTTAATTTAGTTTGTTTCAGAACCGTATCTATACGTTGCAGTGCATAGGAGATTTGTTTTCCTTTGGTCCAGATTTGATCAGAATCTTCATAGAATACGGAATCGCGGCCCCACATGATTTGATGTTGAACATCAGGGCTCAACATTCCTTGTGCCAGTATATCCGTAATGCTGACAATAAATTCAGCCAGTGTTTGATGCTCCGTTGAGGACAGTTCTGAATCGCTCATTCGGAAGGAATTAATAATGATACTTTTGATGACAAAATTGATATCGTGCGCATAGTCACGTATAGATTGTCCATAAGCATCAATTAAGAAATCAACCATCACGTTAGACAAATAATGTTCAACACGATCAATGGCTTGTGCGATTTTTTCTTCCTTAGAACCGATTAAAGGGACGGAGTATACCAGCAAATGAACTTTATTCTTATAAATCCGGCCCAGCGCAATCAAATACAGTTGTCTCAACTTTTCACGGGAAGGTAGCTGATGCTTCAAATAAAGTTCTTTAATATCTGCATCAAGAAGTTTTTCAATCAGGACGATTGTCCCCAGCAGCAACTCTTCTTTACTTTGAAAGTATTTATAAAAGGAAGCCTTGACCATCCCGCTTTTGCGGGCAATTTCATCCACCGAGGTGGCATCGTACCCTTTTTCAGAAAACAGGGAAAGGGCGGCATAGATAATATCTTCACTCGTTATTTTTTTCATTGTACCCCCAATTTTTTGCTCTGTCTCTTTAATTTCCAGCGGGCAATAACCATATACAGGGACGGAACCACAAACATCGTAAGAATGGTCGAGTACATCAATCCAAACATAATGGTATACGCCAGCGGTCTAAACATAAGCTCTCCAATAAGCGCAATCGGAATCAGACCGACAATGGCTGTCAGTGAAGTAAGCAATATGGGACGGAAACGCGCTTTGGTCGCTGCAATAACCGCCTCCTTCAGTTCGATCCCTTCACGTCTTGCATCCTCAATAAACTCAATCAGCACAATGCCGTTACGTACGACAATACCTGCCAAGGTCATTAAGCCCAACACGCCCATAAAACTAACCGGCGTATTTAGAATGAACAAGCCAAGAAATCCGCCTGCTGCTGCCATATACACGGTAGTCAATATGATGAGTGGAGTCGAGAAAGAATAAAATTGCAAAAAGATCAGCATGAAGATTAATAGTATGACGACAACATATAACCATCCTATTTCTGATAAAATGTCATCTTGTCCTGAAATCTCGCCCCCAATTTCCCAAGTGTAGCCTGGAGGAAATTTAATATCCTGCAATTTAAGCTTGACATCCTTCATGACTTCGGAAGCTGTACGCCCGTGAACTTCAGCTTCAACAGTAATCGAACGTTTTAAATTATAATGGTTAATTTTTTGTGTTGCAAAGGATGGTTTCAACTCAGCCAATTGAGATAAAGGGATTTGTATACCATTGGCATTGGTCACATTCAATTGCTGAAACAAAATTTCAGGATTTTGATCGGTTTGGCTTAGCTTCAGCTTAATATTGATCAAATCTTTCCCCGTATCAAATCGGCTAAAGCTCACGCCATTACCCATTAACAAGAGTGTACGTGTCAGATCATTATTGCTTACCTGATATTGATCCATCGCTTGTTTGTTGATTTGGAAATCCAACGTATATCCTTCATTTTCCATATTATCTTGTATGTCCTGTGTTCCTCTGGTAGCCATAATGCCTTCTTTTAACTGCTGTGACAACGAACGCAACTGATCTACATCATTGCCTAAAATCCGAATGGAGATCGGCTTACCGAGAGGCACCCCCACTTTAGCTATTTTCAAGGAAATGGATTGACCCGGATAACGATCCTTTAAGATGGAGGGCCATTTGTCTGCCATTTCATCGGGATCAAATGCACCTTCTTCCCCAATAATAGCAATTTGACCCACGGTTGTGCCTGTTTTGGCGTCAGCGGTCATATCTTTAAACAACCGGGGAGCGTCGCCGCCAGCCGCATAACTGATCGTTTCCACATGAGGTTGCTGCTTCACCCATTTGGCAATATCCTCGGTGACCCGCTTGGTTTCTTCTATAGAAGTACCTGTAGGCATACGCACATTAATGCTTAATTCCGGATCGTTGGTTCTGGGGAACAGGTCGATCGGAATCAGAGCAAGTATGCCGTACAGCGTGGTACTGATCAATAATCCTAATGCAGCATATAATCCAGGTTGCTTAATGACTCTCGGAATCAGCTTGCTGGTATATACGTTACGAAGAGCATCAATTTGTTTTCCCAGCAGTCCCGACGGCTTCATGGTGGAGTTGGGCGTTTTTTGATTTCGTTGTCCATACCATTCTCTAAAGATTGGGATGACGGTAAAGGACATGAGCATGGAAGCCAATAACGTAAAGATAACAGCAAACGGTAATGGTTTGATAAGGGAGCCTGCATCGCCTGATAAAAAGAACAGCGGGGCAAAGGAGGCTACAGTTGCCAGGGTTGCGGTCAAAATGGAAATGGAAACTTCTTTCGTTCCATTTAATGCTGCTATCTTGGGACTCTCGCCCAAGGTCATCATTCTGCGTTCAATATTATCATTAACCACCACAGCATCATCGACTAGAATCCCCATTACAATAATTAAGCCAATGACCGTAACCTGATTCAATGTTATTCCGAGCATAGGGAGAATAATGAGACCTATGGCGATTGAAATAGGAATAGCCAGTGCCACAAAAGAGGATGTAATCAGATTCAAGCCCAATGTACATACGATCACAACCGCCGCAATGGCAAACAGCAATTCACGGGTCAAGCCATGAAAAATATGATCAATCCGCTCGGTCTGTGAAAATAACGTATTCAGTTGAAACGTATTAGGCAGATCTGGTTTTAACAACTGCATTTCTTTATTTACTTTGCTATAAATCGTGTCTACGTCAGAGCCGGTATTACCGTTAATCGTCAGCGTAATAGCTGGTTTACCGTTAAAAAAGGCCATATAGCTGCTGGTGTTATGTGTAAGCAATACGGTGCCCACATCACTGAGATACACAGGAGCGCCACTTTCAGTTTTGGAAATAATGACTTTACTCAAATCCTGAGCATTCTTGGACTGCGTCACATTCATTCGGTAGGTACGTTCATTGTAATCCAGATTGCCTATCGGATATTGCTCATTTTCCTTCTGCACTGCACTCATGAGCTGTTCCCAACTGATATGGTACTGCTGGAGCTTTTGAGCATCAATCTGAATCTGAACCTCTTGATCCGGTAATCCCTTGATTGTTACTTCCGATACACCGGGAATGGTTTTTAATTGATCCTTCCATGATATCACCATATCATTTAGTTGATACAATTGCTCCACAGAGTCCCCCGTGATGGCGTAGGAATGGATAAATACTTTATTCAAATCATCGTTAACGACAGGCTTTTGAGCATCTGTGGGCAGAAAAAATTGGGCATCGTTCATTTTTTTGCGTAATGTATCCCAGACTTCTGCGGCATTGGCGTTGCCTTCTGTCTCAATGATAATCGTCGAAAGTCCATTTTCGGATGTAGAAGAAATCTTTTTAATATGATTGATTTCTTTCATTTTTTGTTCCAGAGGCTTCGTGACCGTTTGTTCTACCTTTTGGGGTGTAGCTCCAGGGTAGAGGGTCGTGACCACAGCGGTTTTCTTGATAATATCCGGCGTTTCCTGCCGGGGAAGTTGAGAGACACTATATAGCCCGGCAACAATCGCCATGATAAAAATAAAGAGGGTCAGTTTTTTCTTTTTGATAAAATATGCAATCATTTGCTCGTTCCCCCCATGATCTGAACGAGCAGCCCATCGTAGATCAGGTTTACTCCGGTGGTAACGATACGATCCCCGACATTCAGTCCCTTGGTAATTTCGAGCTTATTGTTGGACATCTGACCGACATTCACGACCGTCTTGACCGCTTTGTTGTTCACCACTTTATAGACAAAAGTATCTGTACCGTTATTAATGACAGCTTTGGCTGGGAGCAAAATTTGCTCACTCTGAGTCAGTTGGCGGCCTGCCTTTATGACTTGTCCCGGGGCCCAATCATGCTGGGGGTTAGGAACAATCACTTCTACGTTGATACTGCCCGTATTGGTGTTGGTGGCCGGATAAATTTTGCTGACCGTTCCTTCTCTGTTCTCATCGTACAGTTGAAGTTGGACTGTCTGACCTTGCTTCCAGTTCGTGATTTCATGATCGGGAACAGGGAGCAGCACCTTGAGCTTGTCGATTTGTCCGATACGATATATCGGCTGTCCAGTGCTCGCCAATTGTCCCACCGTTGCCTTTTTCTCCAGAATAACGCCGGAAATGGGGGCTTTTAAAGCTGTCTTGGAGAGGGAAAGTTCGGCTTGCTTTTTGGCAATGACCGCCTGTTGATATGCCGCAGTTGAGTTATCTCGAGAGGCTTCTGCCTGTTCCTTCGCAGCGATAGCAGCTTCTTTCCCGGCTTGGGCTTGCTGTAGGCTGGATTCTGCCGATTGCCGATCTTCCAATGTTGCTCCCTCCTGGATTAAGGAGAGGGCTTCTTGTGTATCCTCCAGGTCCTTGGTGGCATTGGTCAAAGCGAGCTGCGCATTTTCATAATCGTTTTTGGTTGCAGCTCCCTGATCATATAAAAGCTTGGTGCGTTCAGCGGTAGCCTGTGCTTTAGTCAAAGCGGACTGTGCTCTTTGCACTTTGGTACGGACCTGTGCCCTTTCCTGCTCACGGGCACCCTTGTTCACTTTGTTAACTCCAGCTTGAGCTGCTGCCTTTTGCGCGTCGGCGGATTGAATGGAGGCATCTGCACTTGAAATGGCAGCTGTAGCATTTTTGATACCTGCCTGTGCTTCAAGAATAGCTGTACTAGCCTGCTCCAGTTGTAGCTGGTAGCTGGATGAATCAAGCATCGTCAAGATCTGCCCCTGGGATACGGAGTCTCCCACATTGACTACTGTGTCGCGAATCAGTCCGGATAACTCAAAAGATACGGAGGCATCCTCATAGGGCTGTAGTGTGCCTGAAAGGTCAAAAGAAGCAGACAGCGGTTCTTTTTTAACAACCATCGCTTCCACCTTTTGCTTTTGTTGTTCTGCTGCTTCATTATTACTCGATCCTGTAGATGAGCAAGCTGAGGTGAACAGAAGAATGAATATAGCAGATATGTAGAGACTGGGTTTTAACAAGATGATCATCCTTTCTGTCTTTTTGTACTTTAAAGTTTATATATAAACTCATCAGTTCGTAAACGGATTATATGACCTGATTTGTGGCATGTCAACGACTGATTACAAAAAAATGCCTCAAATTCAGGATGCGAAAGGGAGCCGATTCAGGTCCGTGGAAGTACATGGTAGACAAACGTAAAAACGACCTTTCTCAAAAGAAGAGAAAGGTCGTTAAGAAAATAAATATAGCTGTTTAGCCGATTAATTTACGGAATAAGCTACGTACAGCCCACTTGCGCTCACTTCGTTTGCGGTATTTGGGCAGAGAGCGATAGACGGCAATGGACTGGTTAAAGGCTACAATGGCTTCATCCTTGCGTCCCAGCATACGGTACATCAAGCCTGTCAGATAATAGCCCTCACTGGAAGAAGACTGAATCTCCTGAAATTGCTGCAGATAATGAAGTGACTTATTTACGTCACGTTCTTTGAAAGCAGCGGCTAAATGCAAATAAGGCTCACCGTATTGCACCCGCGGGTTAATGTCCAGTGCTTTCAGTAAATCCTGTTCTCCATCCTCCAGATGGTTTGTGTGAACTTCAGCCGTTCCCCGTGCGTTCCAATAGTCTGCTGATTCTTCATAACGGGATTGAATTTCCAATAACAGCTCCAAAGCCTGAGGATATTTCTTGCTTTCGATCCAGATACGAGCCAAATCGAACTTGGCAGCCACATCGTTGGCGTTTAGCGTAATCTGTTGGCGCAATCGAGCGGCATTGCGTCTTCTTTTCCATGGTTTGCTGATGCTGGGCAATACACCGACAAAGCTGCGATCTAATATATAGATCACGATTAGGAGTACGAGCATTGCCAAAAACGGGTTGCCAAGCAAACTCCATAGTAGAGAGAAAATTAAAAATTTCCCAATCATTCTGCTCCAATCCTCCTGTGCATGTAACAATCCATACTTTCCACATTATAGCATAGGGTCACTTTAAGGGTGATTAGCATGATGAGATTTGGAAGGATGGTAGAGGGGGCGAGAAGAAAAATACTTATTTGTGATGCTCGATGTATAGTTTTACGAGAAAAGGAACCTTTTTTTATTCCCGCCAAAAGGTTGAACAGTCTGCCTTATCCAAAATATTAAACTCGATCATTTTCTCAAGTAATGAGAAATCAACTGGACTATCCCACTGGATACGTACCAACTGCTTGGTGTGATCATAGCCAGCCTGCACAATTAACTCCGAAAAATGATTAATCCCTGCCTTTTCAGGGGCAACGGCCAAATGATGTTTGGCTACGCTAAAGCCAATAATAAATGTGCCGTGATCCGTAAACATAGGTTGATTCCACGCAATTTTTGCCATTAAATTTGGAAACTTCTTGGTTACCCAAGCCAAAACCTCTTGCGTTCGGGCCCGATGTTGGGGGTTATCAATATGCTCTAAATATTCTGCAAAAGCTTCCATGTTGTTCCCTCCTTAATTAAAAATTATATCGTGCAGAAAAGTTCCTCAAACTTATTTCTCATTAAATGGTTTAAATATCATTTTATCGCAGTAACATGTTTCTCAAGGAGTAATTGTCTGTTGAATAATCAAAAATATATTTAGATATAAAAAACACCGTTTATGTCCTGTTATATTCCTCAGCAAGAATAGAGTACAAACATGAATCATGAAACTCGCCTTTATAGTACCAGTGTTCACGCATCAAACCTTCACGTTGCATTCCGATCTGTTGCATAACCTTCTCAGAAGCCTTGTTTTCTGGACGACATGTTGCATAAATACGGTGGACAGCAAGTGTGCTAAATCCAAAGTCTAGTAACGCTCGTGCTGCCTCTGCTGCATAACCCTTCCCTTGATAATCTGGATTCAAAACGTAACCCAATTCTGCACTAGTATCTTTGACATGAATACCCATACCGCCGATCAGGATTCCATTATTTTTCAGACAAACGGCTAGTTCGTAGTCTTGTCGTGGCTGTTCCTGCTGCGAAGCTAAAACTTGTTCTATATATGCCTTTGTATCTTCTTCTGTATTCGGTCCCCAGGCTGTATATCTAGTAACTTCAGGCAATGACGTGTACGTATGTATACTTTCCCAATCAGATCTGAAAATATCACGAATGATGAGCCGGTTTGTCTCAAACTGCATAATTATTTATTCCTCCTGTCTATAGTCAAAAGACTCTACCTAGTATTTCAAAACGATTAATACCTCAATCCAATTTTTTAAGCGAACGTAGTCTTTAAACGTTATGACCTCCATTTTACAATGAATCCAGACCTTTTGCCGCCTGAACGCAATCCGCAAGGGAGCGTCCGGCAAAAGGCAATTAGAAGATAATGAATGTGGACTGGAATAGCCTACTGTTACTGGCTATCTGGTTCGTCCTACAACAGCCTGCGCGCTGTGACGAAACGTTTCTGCCATTTATCGTCAAGCGTGTCAAAATGAACGCCGCGTTCTTTGGAAAATGTATGCAGCAATTTGTTGTTCCCTGCATAGATAGCCACATGGCCGATCTCTAGCCCGCGTGCGCTGAAGAACAGCAGGTCGCCTTTGCGCAGCTCGTTCAGCCCGACCTCCCGCCCTTCTTTAGCCTGATCATAAGAGACACGGGGGAGGTCGATAGAGAGCGTATGCTGGAACACTTCCCCCACAAAAGAAGAACAATCAAAGGTCGATGTCTGTCCGGTTGCTGCGCCGAATTCATAAGGGATACCGAGAAATTTCTCTCCGTAGGCGATGAGTTCATCTCCCTGCCGTTCCGCCAGGGATGGGCTGGAATAGTCGCTGTATTTTGGTTTTGCCGATATGTATCCGGTCAGGTTGTCTTTAGTGCGCACTTCCAGCCAGAGAGCATTGACCTCGCGGATGACGTGAACCTTTTCGCTGGCTGGAATAAGCCGCAGGGAAGGGGAAGCTCCCGATGAATCCGGTTCGCTGCGCAGGTTGACCCTGGAAAGAACTGTTGTGAAAAAATCGTCCCTGGAGGCAATCCGGATTGTCCGGGTAAGGGCATCCCACTTCACTGTGCTCCCAAGTGCTTCGCTCACAAAACGCAGTGGAATCATCGTGTTGCCCTCAACGATCTGTCCCGGAACATTCAGGGACAGCGTTTTGCCGTTTAGGGTAGCAACGAGTTCCCCGATGTGGTAGGTCAGCACCGTGTCGGTTTTGGTTGCTGTTACGGTTTTGCTGAATCCGTTCCAGGAAAGCACAGCTCCTTGCGCCTCAAACAACTGACGCATGGGGACGAGCGTTGTCCCGTCTAGCAGCAGCGGCTCGGCGGCAAGCTGAAGCGGGTGGTCATCCACATAAACGGTCGTCACCGGAGTCAGCGGTACCGACTTCGCATAAGACGGGTTTGCTTGGAGCAGCGATACTGCCAGCAGAGCCAGCAATACTCCCTTGTTGATTGTCATGCTGTCATCACCTCGTTGTTAATGTGTTCATCTAAGTTGTACGAGGCTTCCTCCGATTAGTTGTGTACCAAATATTGGATTCGTTTAAAAAACAAAACAAACAAAAATAAAACCAATAAATATCTGTGTTTCATTATTGACATCAAAATAAAATAAAGATAAAATTATAAATGTGAAATATTTCACTTTAGAGAATAATTCTATATTTAGCGAGGCAACAAGAAGTGAATTCTTTAGGAGGCCGATTTTATATGAGTGCACATGTATTTTTTGTACCATCTATCAATCTTATGGGAACAGGCTGTTTGCATGAAGTTGGGCCGTATATAAAAGAACTGAATTTAAACAAAGCTCTAGTCGTTACGGATAAATTTTTGATGAAGAGTGGCATTGCAGGCAAGGTTACATCTTTGCTGGATGATATTGGATTGAACTATGCGGTATACGATGAAGTAAAACCAAATCCGACCTGTAAAAATGTACATGATGGTGTTCAGTTTCTGCAAGAAAACGGATGTGACTTTTTAATTTCGATTGGCGGAGGATCACCACAGGATACGGCTAAGGGAATCGGCATTATTGCTACCAACGGGGGACATATAACCGAGTATGAGGGCGTTCATAAATCCAAGCACAAATCGCTTCCTATTGTGGCTATTAATACCACAGCAGGAACATCGGCTGAAATCACGATCAATTATGTCATTACGGACGAAGAGCGCAAGGTCAAGATGGTTATGGTTGATAAGAATAGTGTAGCTACGATTTCGGTCAACGACCCTGAGCTGATGGTAGACAAACCCGCCGCATTAACGGCAGCTACAGGGCTAGATGCTCTGACCCATGCTATTGAAGCTTTGGTTACACCAGGTTCCTATCCTGTAACGGATGCCACTGCGTTGGCAGCAGTAGAGATTATTTTTAATCATTTGGCTCGTACAGTGAGCAACGGTCATGATATAGAAGCACGTGAGCAAATGGTATACGCTATTTTCTTGGGAGGACTTGCATTTAATAATGCCGGATTGGGTTACGTTCATGCGATGGCGCATCAGCTTGGCGGCGTATACGATTTGCCTCATGGTGTTTGCAATGCCATGCTGCTGCCGATTGTGGAAGAGGAGAACGCCAAGCATGTACCAGAGAAGTTTCGTGCCATCGCTAAGGTCATCGGTTTTGAAGATAAGGGGAAAACGGATAAGGAATGCGCTGACTATGTAATCCAAAGAATCAAAGACCTGTCGAAGGAAGTGGGGATTCCTTCCAAACTTTCTGAACTGGGTGTAAATGAAGTGGATTTGGATCTGCTTGCCGAGAACTCAATGAAGGATGCTTGCGCTCCGGGCAATCCGTTCATACCTAGCAAAGAACAAGTTATCGAGATGTTTAAGAAAATTCTTTAAATAAAAGATGCAATTATTTTACTAAATACTATAAGGGCTGTCCCAGGAACTGATCGAAGTATACTGGGAACGGCCCTTTTTATTCGCATTTTCTGCTAAGAGATTTGTGAGACTAGAGATAAGACAACCCCATTGAAGATTAAAGGCACAGCTCTCTCGGCTAAATCTGTAGGAGACTCTTTTTTTCCTTCCACATTCCAGCGAAAGGTTACACCATAAATGGACCAGCTTAAAATGGTCGCGGCAAGTTCTAACGTTCTTTGGTCTGTATTATTGGCTTCTCTTGTTATGAGTTGAAGTATGAATTGCTCTAATTGATTCTTAATATGTTCTTCCAGGATCGGTGCCACTGAATTATATTTATGAACGCATTGGTTACTTGAGTCGTGATAGTCACATAACGAAAGAATAAGTTTCTGAATGATCTCCTCCGACAAACGTGCCTCAGCATCAATCCTCTTGATAACATACTCCAAAAATGCGTCTGACAAAAGGGTTTCAAGCAGTGCATATTTATCTTGAAAATGTGCATAGAACGTGGCACGGTTAATGGTGGCTTTTTGGGTAATGTCATTGATCGTAATCGTGTAGAAGTCTTTCTTATTTAATTGGTCAACGAATGCGTCGAGAATTAATCTACGTGTTCGAATGACGCGCGGATCGTTTGGGTTGGGTGAGGTTACACCAGGCATCCTCAAGACACTCCTTTCAGGTAAATTAAATGATTCCCCCATTATAAACATGTGTTGTTTTGTCAACAAGTGAGTTTAGATATACAACAATTTTATAACCCTTTTGGTTAAGCAACAGAATGAACATTTTGTCGGTTGAATGATAAATTAAACATTGCTAACATTTCACTTGCACCCCGTTTGATGGTGCACGAGCTTTTTATATATCGCTAAAAACGATAAAAGAAAATGGGGAGGTACAATCCTTGAGTAATCAACCGCAAAATGTCCATTCAACAGAAGCTTTATTTCAACCTTATACCATTCATAATCTGACCCTACAGACTCGTATTGTAATGCCGGCAATGGGCCGCGCTTTTTCACCAAATGGTGTGCCAGGACCGGATGTAGCCGCTTATTATCGCCGTCGCGCAGAGAATGGTGTAGGTCTTATTATTACTGAAGGTGCAGTAATTGACCATCCTGCTGGAACAAGTGAGCCGAGGATACCTAATTTTTATGGAGAAGCGGCTTTAAACGGTTGGGCTGAAGTGGTCAGACAGGTTCATGAAGCCGGTAGTAAAATTTTTCCACAGCTTTGGCATATGGGGATGGCTCGCCCTTTGGGATCTCAGCCGAACCCAGAAGCGCTGTCGATTGGTCCATCAGGGCTGGATCTGGAAGGAAAAAAAGTGACCGAGCCGATGACAGAAGAAGAAATCGTCAAGGTCATTGGGGCCTATGTCGATGCAGCTGCGAATGCAAAACGATTGGGCTTTGACGGCGTTGAAATTCACGGAGCGCACGGCTATCTGGTTGATCAATTCTTTTGGGAGAGAACGAACCAACGTACGGATCGCTATGGTGGCGATATCATAAAACGTGCACAATTCGCCATTGAGCTTGTGGAAGCTATTCGTGCTGAGGTTGGCCCTGATTACCCTATTGCCATGCGCCTATCCCAATGGAAAATGAATGATTACAACGCAAAGCCGTTCGATACACCGGATAAACTGGGGCAGCTCCTGAATGTGTTAGTACAAGCGGGCGTGGACATCTTCCATTGCTCGACACGTCGCTTTTGGGTACCTGAATTTGAAGGCTCCGATTTGAGCTTTGCCGGATGGGTGAAGAAGCTGACTGGAAAAACCACGATTACGGTTGGCTCTGTAGGTCTGGATGAGGATTTTGTAAGTTATACGGAAGGGAAAGGGGCAGGACACCAAGATATTAATGAACTTCTGGAACGGCTGGACAACAATGAATTTGATCTGGTAGCTGTTGGGCGTGCGCTTCTGGGTGATCCTGCATGGGCTACAAAAATACGTGAAGGCCGAATTCATGATCTTCAAACCTTTACACCTGAGGTACTTCAAACGCTCAACTAAAACATCTTATACTTCGAATACCTCTTTAAATAAACAGTGTAAGCCAAAATACTCAAAGTCAGGTAAGGAACTTCGGGTATTTTGGCTTTTTAATGCGTCTGCGACAGTAGTCACCATGAACCATTTTAGATTAAGTCATATTTGCTTTAAAGTTTTCTTTTCTTGGGTACTCAAGTATTTAATTTTCTTTAAAAGCTGCTCCATTTAATAAGCTCCTATCTATTTTAGATCCCATTATAACAAACTTATTCTTAATTCTTTGAAGCATTTCATACGTTAAAACCAAATCAGACTGACATAAACACTTGATATATATAGATGTCTATGTAATAATGCTTGTATGTTAAAAAATAATGCAGCTGCACTGATAGGAACCATTAGAGACTCGATCAATAAATTGATTGTGTCTGAGCTCGAATCAAATGGAATTGAAGGAATTGTTCCTACTCATGGTGGAATTCTAATGTTCCTTTATCAAAAGGACGGGCTTTCCATTAAGGAATTGACGCAAAAAATTTCTCGTCAGCAACCCACTGTCACTGTTTTGATCGACAAGCTAGTGAAGTTGGGGTATGTCGAAAGAAAAAAAGAAAGGGAGGATAGTCGGGTTACCTTGATATTTCTGACCGATAAGGGAAGAGAGATAGAGCCTGTATTTGAGATGATCTCCAATAGATTAAAAGAAACCATCTATGGTGGTCTGAAAGACGAGGAAAAAGAACAACTGGAATATCTGTTAGAGCATGTAAAAAACAGATTATAATTTTTTTTTTTTGAATAAATGCATAGATATCTATATTAATATCAAAATAACAATAAAACTTCTGGAGGTTATTTAAATGAAACATCTTATCATCTATGCTCACTCTAACGCTGAAAGCTTTAATCACGCGATACTCGAAACGGTTGTAAATACTCTGAAAGAAAAAGGTGACGAAGTCGTTGTACGTGATCTATATGCCCTTGATTTTCAACCTGTATTAAAACCTGAGGATACTGCCGCTATGAGAGCAGGGCAAACTCCGGCTGATATCAAAGTGGAGCAGGAATACATCTCACAATCGGATACAATTACTTTTATTTCTCCCATCTGGTGGACAGGTCTTCCTGCCATCCTGAAAGGTTACGTTGACCGTGTATTTGCATACGGATTTGCATATACGGCTGGTGCGGAAGGGATTAATAAGCTGCTTACAGGTAAAAAAGGTTTTATCGTGAATACACATGGTACTCCCAACGCGATCTACGATGAAATCGGTATGACCGCAGGATTGAAGATCACATCAGATACGGGAATTTTTGATTTCGTTGGAATTGAATCCGTCGGTCACTTGCTGCTTGGAAGTATTGGTTACCTTGATGAAGATGGTTATAAAGGACTGCTGAAGCAAGTCCAAGACACGGTTAAAACGGTGCTGTAAAGTCAGTTTATGTTCTCTTAGAAACGTAAGACATTCTTTAAATGATGAGGTCAACCCGTATTTAGTGGTTGGCCTTTTCTTATAGTGCTTATATATCTCCAACATCCCGGTTCATAGATCTTTTGAATTTGTAATAGCATCTTGGGGCAGATATAACTGGACATTCAAGGGTGGTTGAAGCATGACTCTATGATCTTTCGACGGTTTTGGAATGTCCCTCTACGATTAAGTACATGTAAACGTCAATAGGGTCCTCACGTTCAATTTTAAAACCAAACCGTTCATAAAGACGTCTGGCTGAGCTTCCTTGCAGAACATTTAAGGTTACATGTTTTCCTTTTACATGATTTTGTTCTAGCAGATTTTTTAATATTTGACTGCCGACTCCTTTACCTTGGTAACTGGGATGAATATAAAAATGCTCCAATAAATAACCGTCTAATCTCGGTTTAAAAGCTATGCAGCCCACAAAAGAAGAGTCTTCCTCAATGATCCAGGTATGGACAGAATCGAATGCATCACGAAAGCGTTGACGAACTTTCTCTTCATCAAACCTTCCTAATCTGGTTAAATCGTTCCGCAGTACAATCGCCCGTAAATTAGCAATGCTTTCAATATCCGAATTGTGGGATTGGCGAAGAGTAAACCGTTTCATCTTATGTAACAACTCCTTTACCGTAAACTGGCAAGAGGTGATCAAGCGTATTTTTTCTTATTCGACGCTGAGCTCATTAACCCTTGTATTAAAATTCACAAATATTTCATTGTTATTATCGTGGGCAATTCATTATAGTACATAGTATTAATAGTTAACTGTATGTATTATGTGTTTTGCGGAGGTTCACTATGAAAGATTATGAACTAAGGGACGAATTGAGAGAATCCGTTAACCGGATTTATGACATGGAATTATTCAGTAGCCTGACGGAGCTTGTTCAGGGGGAAAACCATGTGCTTCAATATTTAGTTCAGCATCGGGATGATGAAATTAATCCTTCCTTGCTCAGCGATCATCTGCATGTATCCAGATCAAGAATTACGGCAGCGCTTACGGGATTAAGGAAAAAAGGCTATGTGACTATGGAAATGTCTGAGCATGACAGACGACGAATGTGTGTAAGGCTCACAGTAGATGGTGAATCGTTGATCAAACAGAAGCAACAGAGAATTGAGGGTTATTTTGAAGCGCTTGTAGTAGGTTTGGGTGAGAAGAATGTGAAGGATTTTATACGGTTAATTGAGCTTTCTTTGAGTATTATGAATGCGGGTTCTATTGAAAAATAACATAATGTGAGGGTGTACCGGGTGAGATATAAAATAATAGCAGACAGCTGCTGTGATTTAACGAGAGAGCTTAGAGAAGAGATGCAAGTTACTACAATTCCGTTAAATATGACGCTGGGAGATAAATGCTTCGTAGATGATGACACATTGGACTTGCCTCAGTTTATGGAAGAAATGAAAGCCTGTACAACCAAAATTGGATCCGCATCACCGTCACCTATGCTGTATAAGGAAGCCTTTCAAGGTACGCATACTTCTTTTGCCATTACATTATCCAGCAACCTGTCCAGTTCTTATTCCAGTGCATTGGTAGGAAAAGATATGGCGGAAGAAGAGGGGGCGGATGTTCATGTATTTGATTCGAAAAGCGCTTCGGCTGGACAGCTCTTGTTAGCTCTAAAACTACGCAAGCTAATCGACGAGGGCTATCATAAAAGCGAAATTATTTCTTCCTTGGAGAGCTTTATCAGCAAGATGAAAACGTACTTTGTTTTGGAAAATCTGGATAATTTGGTTAAAAACGGACGGATGAATAAAATCACAGGAAAGATACTTTCACTCTTGCATATCAGGCCTATTTTAGGCTCGGATGGTGACGGGAATATCGCATTTTTTACTCAAGCACGCGGTCAGAATCAAATTATCGAAAAGCTGGCAGATACTATTGAAAAAAGTGGCCGGGCTACCGAAGGAGAAAGCATCGTCATTACTCACTGCAATAATCCTGGGCTGGCGGAAAAATTAATGAATGCGCTGAAGAAACGCTATCAATTTAAAGATATTCATATTGTGTCCACCAGAGGGATTAGTTCAATGTATGCCAATGACAAAGGGATCATTATGGCTTTTTAAAAATATTCAGGGTTTATCCTCGCTGTATGGATAAACCCTTTTTAGTACACTGAGACTTTGCGGGAGTTCAAGCCTATCTCAATTTTTTAATGAGGACAGAAGCGTTTATACTGGCTTGAGTTCCTCCGGCTTGTGTTTGCAGGGTAACAGCAGTAGTAGAGCTATGGTTTCGCAGAGTAAGGACGTCACCGCATGCCAGAGCGAGGATAGCTTGCCCTGTGTTCTGTTGTGTCCCGGCTCCTGAGCCGTATACAGTTCCCACAGCCAGTGCGCCATTAATAAAGATGGCGAATTGGTTAGGTTCCATACCGGACACCGAAAAGTGAACTTCATATTTTCCAGCATCGGATACAGCAATCTGTGTAGTTCCTGGAACATGAGCAATTCCAGGTGTAAGTATACCGTTCGTATCCAAAATGACATCCCCTTCAATCGGAACAACTTGGGGCTTCACATTATAAATATAACCGAACTGCGCTAAATCACCTATGGTTCCAGGATCCCCATCAGGCCCTAAAGTGCCATGATTAATATTCACATTTACAAGTTGCTTTTTGACGATGATATCTTTTCCAACCCCTTTCCGTTTCGAGCGGACTTTTCTCTTTGGGGGCTTCTCCTCAAACTTTTTTTCTAACTTATCAAACCAGGCACGGACAAAAACATTTTTTTTACGGCCTTTTTTTCGTTTTAATTCAGGATGACCCAATACAAACACCTCCATATGGTTTGTTGTATACTACTCCATTCATCTAGAGGAGGCATGGATATCTGTCCTGTGATTCATAGGAAACGATCTATTTTGACTAAAAACGGGCTGCTGTACAAGGTGCATTCGTCTAGTATGTAAAAAAGCACCTTTGAATGTGCACTTGGATGACAACCAAGGAACAGACAAAGGCGCCAGTAGAGACGTGTCTCAGGATGAAGCGGTTTGAAGCCGTTTTTTGCGCACATATAGGGCGTACAAGATGCCCCCAAGCAGGCACAGGATACAGGCGAAGCCTGCCAGCAACCACGCCGAAGAGACTGCTCCACCACGATCCATGCTATTTCCAAGCCATAAAGGCAGCAGAGCTCCCCCAACTCCACCTGCGCCGATAAGCAGGCTAGTGGTAGATTCTTCTGTACCCGGCATCATTTTGCTGGCAAAAACAAGTGCGATGGAGAAGATGCCGGACATGCCCAGCCCCAGCAGTACAATAAGGATAAAGGCGCCTTCAGTCCCTTTGATCAGCGGGAACACGCACAGCAGCACGGTCGCTGCCAGTGAGCTCAGGGCGACAAAGACACCGTAGCCGTATCGATCGGCAATGTAGCCTGTGAATAACCGGCCGGTAGCCATTGCTAACCAGAAGCAGGTGACACTAAGTGCTGCTTCGGCTTGTGTGAGACCCAGCCGTTCGATGAACATGGAGGGCAGGAAATTAGCCAGGCTCATCTCTGTCCCTACATAGATAAAGAAAAAGACGATAAATAGTGCAAGTAGCTTCCAATTGCCTATAGGGCTACCCTTAGAAGCCTCCACCGTGGGGGATTTGGGTGAGTTAGTGGAACGCGTATGGTTGTCACCTTGGTGTTCCTGTTGGTCTAATACAGCGTCCAGCGTGCCGAAGGACCCGCGCAGCCAAGCTATAATGGTGACGGCTGCAAACATGGAAATGATGGGAAAGGCCAATCGCCACCAACCGAGTGCAATGAGCTGGCTGGCGATAGCGGGCATAGCCAAAGCGCCGATCCCAAAGAAGACTTCCAGACGGCTCATCGCCGCGCCCGTTCCTTGAGTAATACCGCTGATAATAATAGTGCCAATGAGTGTTTCTACCATGCCGAAGCCAAACCCGGCTGCTGCCCCGACGGCATATAGCCAACCCCAAGGCGGCAGCAATGAGTACAGCACTTCCGCCGCGCATAGCAGGAGCAGGGCGAATACCAGACTTCGGCGTTTGCCGAAACTCCGGGCAAGCCACGGCGACAGCAGGACTCCAGCCAGAAAACCGGAAAATTGAGCGAAGATTAGACTTCCGCCATCCGTATAGTTTCTACCGTAATGCTCTAACAACACAGGCAGTAGGGAGCCTACAACCACGTGTGCCAGGCCGATTAAAAAATAAGATAAGCTGCCGATCCATAGCAGTCGTTTCATGATGAACTCCTTTGATACCTAGATTTGACTCATGCGGCAAGCTAAACTGCATGAGTCAAATCTGAGTGATTATGATAGCTCCAGTACATGAAAGCCGTAGCCTTCAATAGAAATTTCTCCTTCCAGGTATTTACCGCTGATCAGCTCATTCCCTTTCTGATCATCCAGATGATATTGCTGCGTCTGGGCGTTATGGTTCAGAACGAATAGATATGATTTTCCATTTTTGGTCCGTACAGTGGCTTCTACACCCGCAGGAGCGCGCAGCAGGGATGGAATCCCTTTTTGCTCACAAATGTAGCCCAGCAGGCCATCAAGGAAAGCTTCTTCAGGGTCTGAAGCAACGTACCATGCCTCACCTTGACCGAAACCATTGCGTGTCAGCACTGGCATGCCCTGATAGAAATCATCGCCGTATTCGGCCAGTACTTCGGCGCCTTCGCTATGCAACAAGTCACAGAGTAGACCGCATTTATATTCACCTTGTAATACGCCCACCTTTTCTTTCAATACAATGCGATTGTGTGATTCCGGCAGAAGCGCGTCAATTTCTTCCACCCAGATCCCGAGCAAGTTACGCAGTTTACCAGGATATCCTCCGGTTGTGACCAGATCGTTTTCATTCACAATGCCACTGAAAAAGGTCGTTACGAAGGTGCCGCCATGCTCTGTGAATTGTTCCAGCTTCTCGGCGGTACCCGGCTTGACCATGTAGAGTACAGGCGCGATAATGAGATCATATTTCTGGAAATCTGCATCAACAGAAACCAGGTCTACCTGTACATTCCGCCGGAAGAGGGGAGCATAATACTTGTGTACCTGATCCATATATTTCAAGGCGACAGAAGGGCCGCTTGATTTTTCCAAAGCCCACCAATTATCCCAATCGAATAAAATGGCTACTTTGGCATTAACGGTCGCGTCAAGTAGTGTGTTGCCTAATGCGCCAAGCTCACTGCCAAGCTGTGCCACCTCGCGAAATACACGTGTGTTCTCATGCCCGGCATGCTCAATGACGGCCCCGTGGAATTTCTCACAAGCGCCGATCGAGCGGCGAAGCTGGAAGAACATGACCGTGTCCGCGCCATGCGCGACTGCCTGATAACTCCATAACCGCATAACGCCGGGCCGTTTAAGCGAATTATACGCCTGCCAGTTCTGCTGGCTCGGTGTTTGCTCCATCAGCATAAAGGGTTGCCCGTCCTTCAAGCCGCGCATCAGATCGTGCGCCATCGCCGTATAGCTTATCGGAGTATTGGCCCCGGGATAGCTGTCCCAAGATACAATATCCATGTACTTAGCCCATTTAAAATAGTCCAGTTGCTTAAAAAAGCCCATCAGATTGGTTGTTACCACGGCATCGGGAACATGTTTTTTAATCGCGTTATATTCCAATAGGTAGCAATCCAGCATACTGTCTGAATTGAAGCGCGCATAATCGAGGGATATGCCCTGAAAGCAGGAGTGATTTTCTCCCCAATGCTCGCTCAGATTATTTGGCGGTACAATTTCATCCCAATCATAGAAGGTGTGACCCCAGAAGGAAGTATTCCACACCCGGTTTAGCTCTTCCAGTGATCCGTATTTTTGCTTGAGCCACACCCGGAATGCGGCCGCGCAGTTATCACAATAGCAATCCCCGCCGTACTCATTGGACACGTGCCACACGAGGATCGCGGGATGGTTTTTGTATCGTTCTGCAATTCGGTCAGCCATCTGCTCCGCGTATTTTCGATACGTTGGACTGTTCGGACAGGAGTTGTGGCGGCCACCGAATTTCCGCTTCCGTCCGTCAGCGTCTACCCGGAGAACGTCGGGGTAGCGGGTAGCCATCCAAGCAGGGTGCGCTGCCGTGCTAGTAGCTAGACAAACGAAGATATCGCTTTCATAAAGACTGTCAATCAATTGATCCAGCCATTCAAAATGATATGTGATTTCGTCGGACTGAATTTTGGCCCATGAGAATACGTTGACCGTGGCGATATCAATCCCTGCTTGCCTGAACATCCGTAAATCTTCCTGATGCGTGGCCTCATCCCATTGCTCAGGATTATAATCTCCACCGTAAAATACTTTAGGAAGTTTGCTGCTTATCATGCCAATCACCTCTGTATATAAGAATAATTCTATCTTATAATACAAATAACTGCTTTTAAATATAATAAAATGAACGTGTATATAACAATATGGATCTACATGAAGAATATATACCCGCATACGCCGGAGGTGCTTTTTATGATTTTAACTCCCCATCATTTAAGATTTTTCCTGACTACGCGTGAGCACTCTTTACCCCTTTTTATTGAAAGTATCGGATTTAACAGCAGGCAGGAGGATGTGTCCCGTCCAGAGGGTTATCCGTGCTTTCACTGGATTCAGACGGTGTCTGGTGAAGGGATGTTTACATTTAAAGGGGGGACCTTCCGTCTGGGAGAGCAGTCCGGGGTTCTGCTGCTGCCCGGGGAATCCCATGCATACAGACGGGCGACCAAGGTTTGGCGAACGTTATACATTACATTTGACGGCCCCATCGCCGCTGCTGTATTGACTGCACTGGGATTGAAGCATACGCGTGGGTATCATTGGGACCCGGATAGCGAGCTGCACAGCTTTGGGGAAACTATGCTCCATTCCATGGTTAGTGAACGTGATTTGTCTGGATTAGATGCTTCGGCCAATATGTATCGTTTTCTGACTCTACTGCGTAAACATGGACAACATAGCTCGATGCCTTCCCTATCCCATAATGTGGAACGTTTAACCCCTGTACTGGCCTTTATGGAGCAAAATTATGCCAGTCCAGATGTGGGCCTAGGTGATATGGCAGTTATGATGAATGTCAGCTCCCGTCATTTAAATACATTATTTAAGCAAGCGTTTGGTGTGACTTCTTATGCTTATCTGATTGTAATTCGGCTGCGGAAGGCCAAGGAAATGATGACGGAATATCCGCAATTAACAGTAAAGGAGATTTCGGAGCGAGTAGGATTCCGAGATGCCAGTCATTTTGTGGCAACTTTCCGCCGAGCTGAAGGAATTACCCCGGAAAGGTTCAAATTACTGTATACATAAGGGTATTTTATCGAAATACTCTTTCTTACTCGGGAATGCTCTTTTTAGGGAGCATTCCTTATTGTTTTTTTCAGGATGAGGGAGTATAAAATAATAGTTCATTTGTTTCATCAAACTGATGTGCAGGTGACATAATAAACATAAGATCCATAGTTCTTTTGCAAAACCCTCATCCAAAGAAGGAGTCAACGAAATGCTGAGTAAAGTCAAAAGATTATTAATCGGTCGTCCGCGAAAGTCGACGGCCCTTGAAGATGAGAAACTGAATAAGCTCAAGGCACTGGCCATTCTGTCCTCAGATGCCTTGTCCTCTGTAGCTTACGGAACGGAGCAAATTCTGCTGGTTTTAATTACAGCTGGCTTCGCTGCCCTATGGTATTCCATTCCTATATCCATTGCGGTATTGGGTTTGCTGATCATTCTGATCCTGTCCTATAGACAGACCATATTTTCCTATCCTGGTGGTGGCGGAGCGTACATTGTTGCACAGGACAATTTGGGAAAGAGTCCGAGTCTGATTGCAGGTGGTTCTTTGCTGGTCGATTATATTCTGACGGTAGCAGTTAGCTCATCAGCAGGTACAGATGCCATTACATCTGCGTTCCCGTCGTTACATGATCATCGGATCGCCATTGCTCTGATTATGATTATCTTTTTGACTATTATGAACTTGCGCGGGGTGACAGAATCTGCCTCGGTGCTGGCTGTACCGATTTACTTATTTGTTGTTGCTATTTTTGTTTTGATTATTAGCGGTATCATTCATTACGTGGCAGGGGGGGCTCATGCTGCAGCACCGCAATTTGGAGCTACGGTATCCAACGTCAGCCTGTTCCTGCTACTGAAGGCGTTCAGCTCGGGTTGCTCGGCGTTAACTGGGGTAGAGGCTGTCTCGAATGCCATTCCGAACTTCCGCAAGCCAGCTGCCAAAAATGCAGCAACTACACTAATGATGATGGGTTTGATTCTCGGGTGTATGTTTATCGGAATTAGTTTGCTGGCTTATTGGTACGGTGTTCGTCCTAATCCGCATGAAACGGTCATTTCGCAAATTGCGAACGCCACTTTCGGGCGCGGTGTGATGTATTACATCATTCAGGGCGTAACGGCGCTCATCTTGTTTTTGGCGGCGAATACAGCCTATTCGGCCTTTCCATTGCTTGCTTTTATGCTCGCGAAGGACAAATACATGCCGCACATGTTCATGGTTCGTGGAGATCGGCTTGGATACTCTAATGGTATTCTGTTTCTGAGTATCTTCTCGGCATTGCTGGTTATCGTATTTGGCGGAAACACAGAAAATCTGATCCCGCTTTATGCCGTAGGGGTATTTATTCCGTTCACGCTCTCGCAACTTGGCATGATGATTCGCTGGATCAAGCTCAAACCGCCAGGCTGGATCGTCAAACTTGCTATTAATACGGTTGGGATGCTGACCACGCTGTCGATTACGCTCATCTTTATTTTCACCAAATTTAGCCAGGTGTGGGTAATCTTTATCTTTCTGCCTTTGGTTCTGTATTTCTTTATGAAGATCAACAGGCATTACAAAAATACGGCTGAACAACTGCGCATTGATATTACCAAGGATAAACCTATGGTGAAAGGCAATACGATTATTATTCCGGTGGCAGGTATTACGCGAGTCGTTATGAATACGATCAGCTATGCCAAAACCTTGTCGGATAATGTGGTTGCCGTATATGTGGGTGTGGATGATGAGGCGATTCAAAAAATGGAACAGAAGTGGGAAGAGTGGGACGTGGGCATACGTTTAGTAGTGCTGAGATCCCGTTATCGCAGCATCATTAATCCGCTCCGCAAGTTCATCGATACAGTAGAGTGGAAAAAAGCAGACGAGGACCATATCACTGTTCTCATTCCACAATTCATCACCAAGCACTGGTGGGAAAATATTCTACACAATCAGACCAGCTTACTGATGAGAGCTTATTTGATTAATTACAAAGACGTGATCGTAACGACCGTACCTTTTCATTTAAACAAATGAGGATTTTGCAAAAATCCCATAAGCGACTTCCGATGAACAGGATATAGATCGAAATGCTTTAGTTCGTCTATATCTTGCACTTCGGAGCGACTGGAATCGAATTTTGCAAAATCCTGAAATAAAGTCACTGCCAATTAGCCCATACTCATTTGCGTGAGCTGACTATAGCAAGGACAAAATGAACATCTTTTGGCCGCATTTCTTTGCGGTCGGAGGGTGTTTTTTTGCATAACGGAGATATTTACTTTGGTGATACATTTTGTGTATTATAGATACGAAATGTATCATTCGAAACTGTTATGGAGGGATACGATGCCCGAAGCCAAGGGGAAAATGGAAGATGACAAGCTGCAATTTGTAGATACGCTGAGGGCGCTGGCTATTATTGGAGTTTTACTTGTGCATGTCAGCCAGCATGTAGACGGATTAAACGGATGGTTGCAAAAAGGCTTGAGTATAGGAGCTAAAGGAGTCGCTTTATTTTATATGGCCAGCGCTTTTACACTATTTCTGTCCTTGAGCAGACGTTCAGGTGACAAGAGGGAAAGAACTTCAGCTTACCTGTTGCGTCGTTTTTTTCGAATTGCTCCTTTGTATTACGTGATGTTAGGAATCTATTTGGTTGTGAACGGGACAGGTCCACGATTTTGGCTTGGAGATCAGGAGGGAGTCACTGCCACCAATATCACTGCTCATTTCCTGTTTTTGAATGGTCTGAATCCGTACTGGATCAACAGCATTATTGGTGTGGAATGGTCCATTGCGGTGGAATGTATGTTTTATCTGTTTATCCCCCTATTATTTAAGCTGATCCGATCAGTCCGCCATGCGACCTGGTTTGTTGTGATGGCACTTGTGGTAAGCTTCGGGCTAAATACGGTATTTGTTCAATATCCATGGATTAATGATCACTCTTTATGGGGGCACTATCTGTATTTATGGTTTCCGAATCAATTGCCTGTCTTTGGGCTAGGTATATTGTTGTTTTTCATTTGGAAAGACGAGCGGCATTGGAAAAGTATAGACCGGGTCAGTGGAGGTTGGCTGCTGGTTTCTGTGCTATTTGCGTTTTTTGGAGGCATGACCGATTATCTCATAGGTGTCGGGTTGCTGCTGGGAGCGTATGCTTTGTATCACTGGCAGCCGATCTGGCTACTTAATCGGGTGTGGTCATGGATCGGCCGCCTTAGCTACAGCATGTATTTGACGCATATGCTGGTTCTGGGACTAATCGTACAGGTTAAACTACCTTTTGCTCCCCTAGTCAGCCTCACACTTATGTTTATCATGACGTTGCTATTCACCATCGGACTATCCTGGTTTACCTACTCGTGGATTGAACAGCCCGGCATCCGTTGGGGGAAAAAGCTTATATCACGTATGAAGCCTGTGCTCAAGCAGGGAGATTCGGTCAAAGAAAGTGTTGCCTAAGCTGCAACTTGAAACAGCATCCGATAACATTTGGTTGAAGTGCTTGAATAAATCTATGAAATAATTGAAAAGACCTCTTGAAAAGTAGCTCCCAGCCCTTTATATTCGATGTACATCCAAGTTTTTGAATACACCGATGAGGTTTGTTGGAATTGTAAAGGAGATGCACGCATGCTTTTGAAGCCAATCGGCTTTTTGCTTTTCTCCACGCTTGAGGGAGTAGCTGTTTTTGCGCTGATTTTGAGTATTTTTAAAGTTAAAATGACCCCTTATCTATGGCAGGCCATTTTTGTTAACCTGATTATGAATTTGCAAAGTTATATGCTCCGAGAGGAGTTTTCCTTTTCGTATTTGGTGCCTGTCGTAAATATGCTGCTTTTTATTTTTTTACTTGCTACGGTCGTGAAGATTCCGATTGTGTGGTCCGGTATTATGACGGTTACAGGTTATTTTGCATATGCCGTTGTTCAGTCGGTATTCCTAAAAGTCATGTTCGGCAACCTTCCGGTTTCTGAGCTGCAGGATGGGTCCTTGAAGGGCTATCTGCTACAAGTGGTAAGCGCGGCAGTAGGACTGCTTATTTCATTGATGTTGTATCGAAAAGGGATCGGCTTTTCCCCTAATTTCAAGAAGCTAAAGTTCAAAGAGGAATATGGAATTGTCATCACGCTGATTATCCTGTCGCTCATTTCAACTTCTATTGTGCTCTACTATAACGAGGTATGGTTAAATATGATATTTTTTGCACTGGTTTCGGGATTTTTCATCTATTATGCAATCGGAAAGGAATACCGGGATGATTGAAGCGATGGCTTTCAAACTTGCTAACCAGATCAAACGTACTGTGCCTGATCATCCGGCCTCTGTCGCGGTACTTAAATACGCACTTGCTCTCATTCTGAATGCGTCCATGATCATCGTGTTAACACTATTCGCCTCAATCTTCACGGGGCGGATGGTAGAGGCTGTAATGATTCTCGTCGCTTTCGCCCTGCTGCGCCAAATATCAGGAGGCATTCATTTGAAAACGGGCATGGCATGTGTGTTGGTGACCTCAGCAGCTTTTACTTACATATCCTGCATGGCCTTAAATAGTTGGTGGACAAACCTGTTTACCGGAATAGCTCTCATTCTCGTTTTATGTTTTGCCCCGTCCAGAATTGAAAAGCAGTCGCGCATTCCAGTACAATTTTATCCCCTCTTGCGACTGTTATCCTCCTTGCTTGTATGTACTAATTTTGTAATCGGTTCCTCTGTAGTGGCTATTGCTTTTTTGGTCCAGAGCCTAACATTGATCCGGGGAAGGAGGTGAGTGGAATGATGAGGAAAATGGTATATGGATTAGCTACATCGTTGTCTATGTTTGCAACATTTGCTGTATCAGTGGCGAGTTACGTGTATGTTTATCAAGGGGATACACCCGAGGAACTGCTGAAATAAACAAAATGCCGAAATAGAAAAATGATACATAGAGCTGCTATTAAGCAGCTTCTTTTTATGCAAAAAAATCAGGCGCTCCATTAAAGAGCGCCCGAATGGGAGAGGAGAAACCGGACGAAGAGCTTATGGGGAAACGTAAGTCTTCTCCGCGGTTGTCTACGACATTGGTTGAATGCCGATATCCTAAGGATGCCCAGGGAATGGTTTTTTATACCTGCCTCATCCTAAGTTTTTCAAACGGCGGTGCATGTGGTACGATAGCGTCATAATCTTATATGGTTATGAACACATATAGAAAATAGGTGAGTTTCAGCGTGAGAGTGGTATCGGGTAGTGCCAAAGGAAGGCCGTTAAAGGCAGTTCCCGGCACAGGGACGCGGCCGACCACGGATAAGGTCAAGGAAGCGCTATTTAGCATGATAGGTCCTTATTTTGATGGGGGAGTCGCACTTGATCTGTTTGCTGGCAGTGGTGGCCTGGGTATAGAGGCGCTTAGCCGGGGAATGGACAAGGCTGTTTTTATTGATATGGAATCCAAAAGCATTGATGTCATTAAAGAAAATTTGCGAAAAACTGGATTGGAAGGACAGGCTGAAGTGTTCCGCAATGATGCCGGACGAGCGCTCAAGGTGCTGGCAAAACGTGGAGCTCTTTTTGATGCTGTTTTTCTGGACCCACCCTATCGTCTCAAACACGGAGATGAATTAATGAGCCGTATGGCTGAGTTGAACTTGCTTCGTTCAGATGCAATCATCGTGCTGGAGTATGAATCGGGACATGAATATCCGGAAAGCTTCGGGCCGTTCGAACAGGTCAGAAAAGCAGTTTATGGTGAAACGGCGTTATCTATTTATCATTTTGCAGCCGATGTTTTGTCGGATGTCGTAGAACATACAGAAGCCGGAGGGGTCAAATTCGGCATCAGCGAATCAGACGGGGAGGACCATCATGATTGAGCACAAACCACGTATTGCTGTATATCCGGGAACTTTTGATCCCGTGACGATGGGGCATCAGGATATTATCCAAAGAGCAGCCAGACAGTTTGATCTATTGATTGTCGCGGTTCTTAACAATATTAGTAAAAATCCGCTGTTTTCACTTGAGGAACGAATGGAGTTACTGCGAATGGTAACTCGCGATATCCCGAACGTTGAAGTGGACAGCTTCCGTGATCTGACAGCTAATTATGTACGTCAAAAAGGGGCCCAGGTTATTGTCAGAGGAATTCGGTCGGTGACTGATTTTGAATATGAGCTACAATTAGCCTCTACAAATCATAAGCTGAACCCGGATGCGGAAACGATCTTTATGATGACCAATCCAGCTTATTCATATCTGAGTTCCAGTATGGTGAAGGAAATTGCGCATTTTGATGGCAAGGTTGTAGATCTGGTGGCACCGGAGGTGGAAGACGCACTGCGTGCGAAGGTCAACGCGAATCGTGGCGGCTCCACCATGAAGTCATAAAGGAAAAGGCCAACAGGGTAACTATAATTGTACCTAGCAGTGCAATGGACAGTACGGTTAGTTGCCAGGGGTACATAGATGTTCCTTCAATTTGTGTTAATAAGCCGCTGGCTCCGGCCATGACAGGATGCGTGGCGGATTCATTTACGCTTTCCGCAAAAGAAGACACAGAACTGCGACTGACGTAAGCGGGAGTTGTATTGCTGAAGATGCGGCTAAGCGGGACCCATGTCGCCAAGGTAAGTCCAAAAGCAATGATCCCATGGAGCACTCGTGACAGGGTGAAGGTGATGCCCTTGTCGGAAGGCCTGGTGACGGCGGTAATTTGAAGCCAGCCGCACAGGCCACCCCAGCCCAACACAGCACTGATCAGGGCTGCTTGTGTACGGAGATCAAAGGGCAGACGGCTGATTTCATAGGAACCCAGATGGATTTCCATCCAGGCAGGCCATATGAAAGAAAGCGATCCTTGGCCTGTATATATGGACAGCAGTCGAATCAGTACGGAAAAGAAAATAATGAATCCACCTGTCACCATCAGCGTCTGTACAGCATGGGATACGGTTTCGCCCAACAGTTTTCCGAAACTGCGGCCGTCCCGTTCTCTGGCAGAGCGGGTAGCTTCCCATGCGGATCGGATCAGGGAGGGAGAAGTACGGGAAACTGAGGTGCGCCGGAGGGCAGCTGGTGTTTCCCGTTTTTGCAATTCTTTGGACGGTACAGGTAGTCTGGCTGTGATCCAGCCTGCCAGCAGCCCGGAAATCCAGTGAACGGCAAGTAACATCACACCTGCGGCAGCATTGTGCAGTAGCCCTGTCCCGATGACGAGCAGGATGGTAATCGGATTGCAGAAATGAGCGATAGCGGTTAGACGTCGAAGCTGAAACGCGGTCATATCCTCCTGTTGTGCCCATTGGCGCACTGCTTCCGCAGCAGCCGGGAATCCTGCGGTCAGGCCGAGGGCCAACACCCAGCCGCTTCGCCCGGGTAGACGGAACCAGAATCGCATAAACGGCTCCAGCAGGACACCTAGTCCATGTACTAGACCAAAGGCGATGAGCATTTCGGACAGCATCAAAAAAGGCAACATGGCCGGGAAAATAATACTCCACCATAGCTTAAGGCCTTGAGTAGAGGCTTGAAATACTTTTTCTGGTGAAGCGACAACAGCCAGTACAAGTAAAATGGCTCCAAGGCCAAGCAGTACGGTTGTCCAATAAGGAGCGGAATGGGATTCCTTTTGCATCAAAGAATTCACCTCTCATAAATATACTAAGGAGAGTAGGATGCTGTCTCCAGCGTTTATTCACGTTCGTTGTCTTGGGATAGGTTGTTCGTATACGTTGTCGTAAACAATGTATGCTTTTTCGGAAGGCTTGAGAACAGGTGGCGTAGAGGCACTTGGGTAAGATAGGAGAAGTTAGGCTGCAAGGGGGAGAAGCAATGAAACGAATAAACCGGAAAAGAGCTTTTTTTACAACCGGTTATGTCTTAACGCTGGCTGCAATGGTCTATGTGCTGGTCTATATGCCAACCCCTTATCTGATCTATGGACCAGGTGGGGCAAACGAGATCAAACCGATGGTTAGAGTCCAGGAGGGTGACAGCATCGAACGGGGGACTTTTATGATGACGACGGTATCGGCGCGTTATGCCAATGTTATCATGTTGGGCCTGTCCAAGTTGGACCGCAATTCGGAGATTCAACGCAAAGAGGATCGTCTGCATGGAAGAAGTGAAGACGAATATGCGGCAGAGCAGGTATGGTATATGGGGGATTCCCAATCTTCCGCAATGGAGGCTGCATACACCCGTGCCCATGTCCCCTATCGGATTGTGCCAGATTACGTGTATGTATTTAAGGTCCCGGGCTCGAACAGCGTGTTCAAGCCTGGAGATGAAATATTGGAGCTGAACGGAGTGAGGGTGACCGATAATCGTTTCATTCGGAAGGCTTTGGAGGACGAAAAACCGGGAACAATGGCTAAAGTGAAGCTAAAGCGTGATGGAAAGTTGCTGACCGTGCAAGCTCCCTTAACGACCATCATGGACAGTGAGACGGGCAAGCAACGTTCTGGATTTGGCGTCAGTATTGCCACGGTACAGAAGGTACAGCCGAAGGATGGACGTAAAACGATTCATTTTACATCTACGGATGTTGGCGGTCCTTCGGCAGGTTTGATGTTTACCATGGAAATCTATAACCAACTGACACCAGGTGATCTGAGTAAGGGATATCGTGCAGCCGGTACGGGTACTATTGATAAGGACGGTCAGGTTGGAGCGATTGGTGGTGCAAAGTATAAAATAGTTGCTGCTGACCGTCAGGATGCGGATTTGTTTTTCGTCCCTGCAGATAATTATAAAGAGGCGAAGGCCAAAGCTGAGCAAATTGGAACCCGGATGAAGCTTGTTCCGGTTCGCAAGCTTGGCGATGCGCTGAATTATATGGAAAAGCTGCCCATCAAACCATAATGGGCGGTCGCAAGTAATCAGCATACATGTCGCGGATGGCGGGACGTGGCATCCCGGCTGCGTGTATGGTGGCTGCGGCTGTATCCCAGTCCAGCTGAGGATGTGATCCGGCAGACAGCTTGACCCATACCGGAAGGGTGGCTGTCTGCTTCATGCGTGCCAGCAGCTCGCGTCCAGCCCTGTTAAAGCCGAGCACGCGGATATAGCCCGGACCTTTCGCCAGCTCAGCAGGAGTCATATCGGTTTTGGCATGATTCAGCAAAATATGTGTAAACATCCGCTGAAGCTTCGTACGAGTATAGCGCCTTGTCTTGATAGCGGCGAGCAGGGCCTCCACAGAAGGCTGGGGCAACGTGTACAGCGATTGCCGCAGACGATGCTCCAGCCCTTCGGTGACCTCGTGCAGCTCCGCCAGCTGCTGCGGGCTACGTGTGATCAGAGCGTTCAGCAGCGGCTGGCTGAACGCTTCCCAATGCAGCGGCGCGCGTTCGGCTTGCCACTCGCGCCGCAAAATCTCCAGTGTCGCCGCAGGTATGTACGGCGACGCGGCCTCAGGCCCGCCGTTCAGCAGCAGACGGCGGATGGCCGTGGCGCTGGCGATGACTCCGTCCGTAGGGGCCGCGGCTTCATGGTAGCCCGATCCCGTGCGGGCTACCGTGAAGGGCTTGATTGTGCTGCCCAGCCTTTCCAGCGCAATCAAGTAATGCAGCCCCAACGTATTGTTGGGCTGCTGCATGAGGGCGGCGAGCGCAGCGCCGTCCTCTCCTTCGGCCGCCAGCGCGGCTGCGGCTCCCGCGTAGGCAGCGGGATAGCTCGCGCCGCTGCTTAGGCGCTGCGCGATGCCGGCCTTGAGCTCGGCCGACTCTGCCGCCAGCACGCGGGCCAGCGCGCGCAGCGGGGTGATGTCTCCGCTCTCGCTACCGAAGCAGAGCGCATCGACGATGCCCGTCGCATGGAGCAGGGCGACCGCTCCGCGGGCAAACCATTCTGCAGGCTGGACGGCATAGGCCACAGGCAGCTCCAGAACCAGGTCCACACCCATGGCGAGTGCCATTTCGGTGCGGGACCATTTGTCTGTAATCGCGGGTTCACCCCGCTGAAGGAAAGGGCCACTCATCACAGCCACTGTGCGCTGTGCACCAGTGATGCGAAGAGACTCCTCCCAGTGATGGACATGTCCGTTATGCAGAGGATTGTACTCTACAATCATACCGAGTGTTTTCAAGACCGTATGTCGGCTCCTTTCTTAAAGTAACTTATTGGGTAACTATTTTGATAATAATGGTTAAGTACCCGTGAATGATTGTTTTCAGGGCAGCTATACTGTTTTTCATCGTCGGCATGAACAAGACCATTGAGACCTGGACGAAAAAGCTTTATACTCGCATTATTGTACACGAAGAGTGGCGGGGGTACGAATACTCATCGGTACATGTTTAGCACAATGCATTTTTGCTTCTGCATAAAACTTGTCGAACCATTGGAAAACCGGTGGATTTGTGAGTGGTGTAAAGTGAAAGGTGTTGACAAACGACTCGATCAGTCGGTATAATAATTTTTGTTTGTTTGGAGTGATAGTGATGCAACTATTTTTTCGCAAAGTAGCAACAAGTGACGGTCCTTTTCCTATCCGTGAATCTCTTAATGTGAGTGAATTGGTGGATGATCGTGCTGATGTTACGGCCGTTTCCCCGCTGGAGACCGACTTGGTCGCCGTTAGTCTGGGTCAAGGCTTGATGAGCGTAGAAGGCACGTTGACCGCAGGTCTGGACATGCTATGCTCACGCTGTTTAAGCCCGATGCACGAGGATTTAAAGATTGAATTCCGTGAACGGTTCAAGCAAACCTCTTCGAGTGTTGAAGAGGAGGATGAAGATGGCGATTTTATCGCAGTGACGGAGGACTCCTTCGACATTGCACCGTATTGTGAAGAACTGTTTGTACTGCATGTGCCGTTTGCGCCTTTGTGCAGTGAGGATTGTCAGGGAATCGCACCAAAGACCGGACAAAACTGGAGTATTGGCTCCGATGACAGTAACGATGGCGATACGGAAAAGATTGATCCGCGTCTGGCAGGGCTTAAGGATTTTTTTAAATGAGAATTGAGTTCAATTCTGAAAAATCATCATCCGCTTGTGCCGGAGAGTTACTGAACCGATGCGTGGATGTTGCAGGCTTGATTCACCGGCTGTAAGATAATTGCTTCTGGCATTTTCTTTCAGTCTTGAATGAGATAAGAAGTCATACCCGCTATGCGGGGGTGATCTGGTTAAGGAGGTGGGAATAATGGCAGTACCTCAACGGAGAACATCCAAAACTCGTCGCGACAAACGTCGTACTCACTTTAAACTGGCAGTACCAGGTATGGTGAAATGCTCCGAATGCGGCGAATTGAAACTTGCTCACCATGTGTGCAAAGTTTGCGGAACGTACAAAGCTAGAGAGATCATCTCTCAATAATGTCCGATAAGCGGATTCTTTGGAATCTTCGCAGGAAGAGTAGCGCTTCACTTCAGTGAGGCGCTACTTTTTTTTGTCTGCATGCTTCCTTTTTACGTCAGCATGCTATATACTGTTTTAGTACCAGGTTCTAAGAAAGAAGGGCCGAAGAGGTTCCTTTATACATACAAGAAGACAAATCGGCTTGAAGTTTCGCCGTTAGAAAGTGAAGTAAAGTAACCCGAACTGTCGTCTGAACGACAGTTTATTGTAGGGAAAGGAGGCGTCACTGACATCGAACGTTTGCCGAAGAGACAGAGACAGCAGCGGCTGACTCAATTAATTGATGATAATCCGTTCGTAACGGATCAGGAATTGACAAGACAGCTGAAGGTAAGTATTCAGACTATTCGGCTGGACCGGATGGAACTGGGAATCCCAGAATTGCGGGAACGGCTAAAGCTGATGGCTGAGCGCTCCTACGACCAGGTTCGTTCCTTGCCTTTGCATGAAGTGATCGGGGATATCGTTGATCTACAGTTGGATCGAAGCGGTATTTCGATTTTTGAGATTAAAGAGGAACATATTTTTTCGCGTACTGGCATTGCGCGGGGGCATTATGTATTTGCTCAGGCCAATTCATTGGCCGTTGCCGTGATTAATGATGAGATAGCATTGACTGCATCAGCGGATATACGCTTTGTCCGCCCGGTTCATTTAGGTGAGAAGTGCATTGCCAAGGCATATGTACGCTCAAATCCAGAACAAAAAGGGAAGGCTAAAGTGGAAGTCTTTGCCTACGTAGGAGAAGAAATGGTGTTCCAAGGCAACTTTGTCATTTATCGCTCCACGGAGGAAGAGTATAGCGAAGGAGGAAGTCAGCATGCGGATCGCCATTGATGCCATGGGGGGAGATAATGCTCCTGAGGCGACAGTAGAGGGCGCGCTATCTGCGGCAGCGGAATGGAAGGATACGGACATTACGCTGGTTGGTGACCTGGAACGAATTGAATCGGTTCTGAACGGTAGGGCGTTGCCGACGAACCTCAGCATTCGCCATGCATCCGAAATGATAGATGCGCAGGACGAGCCTGTAAAGGCAGTGCGCCGTAAAAAGGATGCCTCGATGGTCGTAGCTGGTCGAATGGTCAGAGAAGGCGAAGCGGATGCCATGATATCCGCAGGTAATACAGGCGCGCTAATGACCACAGGGTTGCTGGTGGTTGGAAGAATGGAGGGCATTGAACGTCCGGCTCTCGCGCCGATGATACCAACGATAGATGATCAGGGTATTCTAGCGCTGGACCTGGGAGCCAATATGGATGCCAAGCCTGAGCATCTTGCCCAGTATGCACTGATGGGGAGCTTGTATCGTCAGAAAGTTCACGGTGTGTCTTCTCCAAGGGTGGGTCTGCTGAATGTGGGGACCGAAGCTGGGAAGGGCAATGAACTGACGAAGTTGGCATATCCACTTATTGAGCAGTTACCTGTCAATTTTGTGGGTAATGTTGAATCGAGAGATGTGTTAACCGGGAATTGCGATGTACTGGTGTGCGATGGATTTGCTGGAAATATCATGCTAAAATCGCTAGAGGGTACAGCCGGAGCCATATTTTCTCTCTTAAAAGAGCAATTCACCAAATCCTTGAAGACCAAGCTTGCGGCAGCCTTGATTATGCCTGAGCTTCGCAGTCTGAAAGGTAAATTGGATTATAAAGAGCATGGCGGGGCTCCTTTGCTGGGTTTGAGTGGACTCGTCCTGAAAAGTCACGGTTCGTCTGACGGCGTTGCCGTCAAAAATGCGGTAAGGCAGGCTCGTACGGCCTTGCAAAACCGATTGGTAGAAAGTATATCCAAGGAAATCAGCAGGAAGTGAGTGACGATATGAATAAATTACGGCCGGTTGGTGTTATCGGAACAGGGAAATACGTACCTGAGAAAATTCTGACCAATAAAGATTTGGAAGCAATCGTAGAAACAAGTGATGAATGGATTGTCAGCCGTACAGGGATTCAGGAGCGCCATATTGCGGCTCCAGAGCAGGCTACATCTGATTTAGCTTATGAAGCAGCAATTAAGGCGTTGGAGTCCGCGGGTATGACGGCACAGGATCTGGATTTAATTATTGTAGCTACGGTTACACCGGATATGGCGTTTCCGTCAACTGCCTGCATTCTTCAGGACAAATTGGGAGCCAAAGGCGCAGCAGCTTTCGATTTGTCTGCGGCATGCTCGGGTTTTGTATACGGACTGGCTACGGCAACAAGCTTCATTAAGACAGGTATCTATAATAATGCATTAATCATTGGGGCAGACTGTCTTTCTCGGATTACAGATTATACCGACCGCAATACCTGTGTTCTATTCGGAGATGGTGCAGGAGCTGTAGTGATTGGCGAAGTGCCTGAAGGTAGAGGATTCCAATCCTTTGATCTCGGGGCTGAGGGTGCCGGAGGCAGCTTACTCAAGTTGGAAGCAGGAGGCTCGCGTTTGCCTGCGAGTGCAGACACACTGGAAAATAAACAGCACTATATTTACATGAACGGACGCGAAGTGTTCAAGTTCGCGGTTCGTGTTATGGGAACGGCAACGGTCGATGTGTTGGAAAAAGCAGGGCTGTCCAAAGATGATATTGATCTGTTCGTTCCGCATCAAGCCAATGTTCGCATCATCCAATCGGCGATGCAACGTCTGGATTTACCAGAGGAAAAGGTAGTTGTTAATGTTCATAAATATGCGAATACATCGGCAGCATCAATCCCTCTCGCTCTTGTGGAAGCAGCTGAGGAAGGCCGCATGAAGGAAGGCGACCGTGTATTAATGGTGGGCTTTGGCGGTGGCTTGACCTGGGGAGCGTCGGTTCTTGTCTGGTAATAAGATGGAAGTTTTGATATAATATTGAATTTGTGTAGTGTTTTACAGGACAAGCATTGGATACAGAGAGGTGCATACACGATGGGCAAAACGGCATTTATATTTCCCGGTCAGGGTTCACAAGCTGTAGGTATGGCTAAAGATGCTTATGAAGCAGTTCCAGCTGCAACAGAAGTATTTCGCCAAGCGGACGAACGGTTAGGGTTCGCACTAAGCACACTGATTTTTGAAGGGCCGGACACAGCTTTGAAGCAAACATCCAATACGCAGCCTGCACTGTTAACGGCGAGCATTGCGTTGTATGAAGCGTTCAAGGAAGAAATGGGCATTCATCCCGATTATGTGGCTGGACACAGTCTAGGAGAATACAGCGCGCTAGTCGCTTCCGGTGTTCTCGCATTTGAGGATGCGGTTGAAATCGTTCGTACACGTGGCGAGTTCATGGAGCAGGCCATTCCTGATGGGCAAGGCGGGATGGCTGCTGTGTTGGGAGCTGATCGTGAAGCATTGGCAGCATTGTGCCGTGATATTACGGAGTCTGGTCAACTGGTCGAACTAGCCAACATCAATTGTCCTGGACAAATTGTTGTATCTGGTACGAAGGAGGGCGTAGCTGCTGTCGCTGAACGTGTGAAGGAAGCAGGAGGCAAGCGCGCTATTACTCTGGAGGTTAGCGGTCCTTTCCACTCGTCATTGATGAAGGAAGCAGCGACCAAGCTCTCCGGCAAGTTGGAGGCTGTAACTTTCTCCAAAGCTCAGGTTCCGGTTGTTGCTAATGTAACAGCTAAACCTGTACGTGAGGGGAGCGAAATTCGCCAACTGTTGGTGGATCAGGTCTATTCTCCGGTACTGTGGGAAGACAGTGTAGCATGGCTACTAGAACAAGGTGTTGACACCTTTGTTGAGTTTGGACCGGGAAGTGTATTGACTGGACTGGTTAAAAAAATCGACAAAACGGTTAAGCTGTATAATATAAGCAGCCTGGAGTCGTTTGCTTCTGTAACGGAAGCCTTGGAGGCCCGTTAAAAGTATAATCATTGCCTTAACGGGTTATATACTTGCAAGGGGGGACTATGATGTCTAAGCCATTGAGTGGAAAAACGGCGCTCGTTACGGGAGCGTCGCGCGGAATTGGCCGTAGTATTGCGCTGGCGCTGGCTGAAGCAGGTGCTAATGTGGCGGTAAACTATGCTGGTAGTGAAGCGGCTGCGACTGAGGTAGCAGAGCAGATTCGTGCCAAAGGTGTAGAGGCTATTACAGTTCAGGCAAATGTCGGTCGCGCTGACGAAGCAGATCAGTTGATCAAGGATGTGATTGGCGCTTGGGGCAAGATTGACATCCTGGTGAATAATGCCGGCATAACAAGAGATAATTTAATCATGCGCATGAAGGAAGAGGAATTCGATCAGGTGATCGAAACGAATCTGAAGGGTGTGTTTAATTGTCTTAAGTCGGCAACACGTCCAATGATGAAGCAGCGTTCTGGCCGAATTATCAATATCTCCTCCGTGGTTGGTGTACTTGGCAACGCAGGACAAGCCAACTACGTTGCTGCTAAAGCAGGGGTAATTGGTCTTACCAAATCCTCTGCTCGAGAGCTTGCTTCGAGAGGTATTACAGTGAACTGTGTGGCTCCTGGATTCATCGATACTGAGATGACGCAGGTGCTGGCTGATGATTTGCGTGACAATATGCTGAGCGGTATTCCGCTGGCCCGTCTTGGACGGCCTGAGGAAATTGCTGACGTGGTGCTGTTCTTGGCCTCGGATGCTTCCTCATATATGACGGGCCAGACTTTGCATGTGGATGGCGGCATGTATATGTAGTAGCATGTTGCCAATCCGCATGCCCCGATGAAGAGTTGTCAATGAAAACTCTCTTCTATGGCATTTTAATTGTAATTTTCGTATAATACCTAAGAGGAGGTGAGCCGGATGTCCGATGTATTGGAGCGCGTAAAACGCATTGTCGTTGACCGTTTGGGAGCCGACGAAGCCGAAGTTACACTTGAAGCATCTTTTAAAGATGATTTAGGCGCTGATTCTCTCGATGTAGTTGAATTGGTAATGGAATTGGAAGATGAGTTTGATATGGAAATCTCTGATGAAGATGCAGAGAAAATTACAACTGTAGGTGAAGTTGTGAAGTACATACAATCTCATACCTAATTCATGTCATCAAAAGTCCCGTTCTGTTACAGGCGGGACTTTCTCCTAATTATACAGATTGAACTAAAGACGGAATTGCCGCGTGTTTTTGAGTCTGGCTCAGCTTCACTTAGTCAAAGGCTGAGGAGTATGCGGCATTACTAACTTTAGTTGATTCTATATTATTTTTACGCACAAGAGAGTGCGGTCTTAAAATACAATATGCAGTAGACATAGAGGTGATTATCTTTGAAACAACGTGTTGTCATAACAGGAATGGGTGTAATCACTTCGCTGGGACAGGATTTGAACACACTATGGGATAATCTGATGGCTGGAAAATCCGGCGTCAGTGAAATCGAAGCTTTCGATACAAGTGAGTACACTACGAAAATAGCCGCTTCCATTAAAGATTTTAATCCAGAGGATTATATTGAACGTAAGGATGCGCGTAAAATGGACCGCTTTGTGCAGTTTGCGGTTGCTGCTAGTAAATTGGCGCTTGAGGACAGCGGACTTGTAATCGGAGAAAATGCGGATGCTGAGCGTGTTGGTGTATCTGTCGGTTCCGGTATTGGTGGATTGGGAACTTGGGAGGATCAGCACAACGCACTGATTGAAAAAGGACCTAAACGCGTAAGCCCTTTCTTCATCCCGATGATGATTGCTAATATGGGTTCCGGTCAAGTGTCAATTTCACTCGGTGCTAAAGGCCCCAATACATCACCGGTTACGGCTTGTGCCACGGGCAGTCATGCTATTGGTGATTCCTTCCGCATGATTCAGCGTGGTGACGCAGACGCCATGATTTGCGGAGGAGCTGAGGCGACTATTCGTCCGATTGGTATGGCTGGATTTTGTTCCATGCGAGCAATGTCCACGCGTAACGACGAGCCTGAAAAGGCAAGCCGTCCTTTTGATACCGAAAGAGACGGGTTTGTTATGGGCGAAGGCTCTGGTGTTCTTATTCTAGAATCGTTGGATCATGCTTTGAAGCGTGGTGCGCGTATTTACGGTGAAGTGATTGGCTACGGTCTTTCTGGCGATGCCCATCATATGACGGAGCCTGATCCAGAGGGAGCAGCACGCTGCATTAGAATGGCGATCCGTGATGCTGGATTGAATCCTGAAGAGATTGATTATATCAATGCACATGGTACATCTACGCCAGTCGGTGATAAATCCGAAACGGAAGCAGTCAAGAAAACGCTGGGAGAGCATGCCTATAAGGTAGCGATCAGCTCAACTAAGTCGATGACAGGGCATTTATTGGGTGCAGCGGGCGGCGTTGAAGCCGTGATCTGTGGTCTCGCCCTTCAGCATCAGACGATTCCGCCAACGATTAATTTGGATAATCAAGACCCGGCATGCGATCTTGATTATGTACCTAATAAGCCGAGAAAAGCGGAACTGAATGTGGTTATGTCCAATTCCTTTGGTTTTGGCGGTCACAATGCTACGGTTATTCTAAAAAAATATGAAGCATAAGGGGTCAGTTCGTTGAGTGGAGACTTGAAGCAATTACAGCAGAAACTTCATATTCAATTCAACAATCGGCAGCTTCTGAAGCAGGCCTTTACGCACGCTTCCTACGTAAACGAACATCGGTTCAGTCAGCATGCAGACAATGAGCGTCTTGAATTTTTAGGTGACGCTGTTCTGGAACTGACGGTGTCCGAGCAATTGTACAATCAGTACCCTAATCGACCCGAAGGCGAACTCACCAAGCTACGTGCAGCTATTGTCTGTGAGCCTTCTCTGGTGAAGTTTGCTGTCGGGCTTGAGTTTGGGCAATATGTACTGCTTGGAAAAGGTGAAGAGTTGACAGGTGGACGTACTCGTCCGGCTCTGTTGGCTGATGTATTCGAAGCGTTCGTAGGTGCGCTTTATTTGGATCAGGGTCTGGAGGCCGTCCGGTCGTTTCTGGAACGTTATATTTTTCCTCAAATTGTATTAAACGGTAAGCTTCAGATGAGTGATTTCAAAACAGAGCTTCAGGAACTGACGCAGCATCATAACATGGGGATGCTTGAATACAAGATTGTAGAGGAGCGCGGACCAGCCCATGAGCGCGAGTTTGTAGCTGAGGTATATATGGACAGCGAACGGCTAGGGGCAGGTACGGGACGCTCCAAAAAAGAAGCTGAGCAGCAAGCGGCGGCAGTAGCTTTAAACCGTTTGAAGCTGGCAGAATCGTAATCGGTACCTGAGCAGCCCGGACGGGTTACGCAAGCAGGGGACACAAAGTAAGAGCAAAGGGCAGTCCGCGGGGAGTCCCGGCCCGTAATGGCGAATGGACTGCGTTTTGCTCTTTTTTCGTGGCTTTGCTGGTGTAATGTGAGTGTCGGTACTGTGCTTTATACAAGCTAGTTTATGCTACAATAGGGATAATTCATATCAATCAGGTGTACGGTGTTGTACAAGCATATTTGAAATGTTAGAGGTGAGATTGAGCATGTTTTTAAAGCGCATTGAGCTGGCGGGCTTCAAATCGTTTGCAGATAAAACGGAAATGGAATTTGTCCGCGGCATTACGGCAGTCGTCGGACCCAACGGAAGCGGAAAAAGTAATATTTCCGACGGGATTCGTTGGGTGCTTGGCGAACAGAGTGCCAAATCACTGCGTGGCGGCAAAATGGAGGACATTATTTTTGCGGGTAGTGATGCTCGTAAGGCTGTTAATTACGGTGAAGTATCGCTTACGTTGGATAATGAAGATCAGGCGTTGCCTCTGGATTTTGGTGAAGTCACGGTAACACGACGTGTACATCGAAGTGGAGATAGTGAATATTTCATTAATCGGCAATCATGCAGACTCCGAGATATTACAGAGCTGTTTATGGATACAGGGATTGGTAAAGAAGCTTATTCAATTATTGGACAGGGACGCATTGAAGAAATTCTGAGTACCCGATCTGAGGATCGTCGAGGTATTTTTGAGGAAGCTTCGGGTATCGTAAAATATAAATCGCGTAAAAAAGATGCGGTTCGCAAGCTGGATGAAACGGAGCAAAATTTACTGCGTATTCACGATTTGGTTAGTGAACTGGAGGATCAGATTGGACCGCTTAAGGAGCAGTCTGAAAAGGCGATTCATTTTAAAGAGCTACGCGGTGAATTGAAATCCAAAGAAATTTCAATGTACGTCCATCAAATTGAACAAATTCATACTTCGTGGAGCGATGCGACTTCCAAACTAGCTTTGCTGCAGCAGGAGCAACTTCAGTTGTCTACGGTGGTGTCCAGCCACGATGCGATGCTGGAAAGCGACCGCAACGAATTACGCCAGCTGGAGGAGCAAGTAGAGCGGTTGCAAAGGGATCTGCTGCAATACAGTGAAGCGACGGAGAAAAGTGAAGGCTACGGCGAATTGCTCAAAGAGCGCACACGCAATCTGGAGGCTAATCGGGAACAATTGATCTTATCACTTAGCACAAGCGAATCACGGCATTCCGAGCGCAGGAGTGAACTGGATCAACTGAACGAAAAGCTGTCTGCACTGAATGTAGAGCTTGACGAGTTGCGTGGGCGGCTGTCTGACGAAGAGGCCAAACTGATTGGTGTTACAGGCGGAATCAGCCAGGAGCAGGAAGAAAGCCTAAAGGGTGGTCTGCTGGAGCTGATGAATCAGATGGCGCAGGCGCGTAACGAAATTCGTTATACAGACCAACAGAAGGAAGCATTGGAACGGCGTGTGACTCGCGTAAGTGACGAATCCGGCAAATGGGAAGCCCAGAAAGTACAACTTGAACAGCGCAAAAAGGGATTGGAAGCTGCGGTTCAGAAGCTGGGGCAGGAAATCAGTAGTTTGCGTAGTGGCTATATTCAGGGAAGTGAAAAGTACCAGGCCCTGCAAAAACTACTGGAAGAAAACCAGGGTACGGTTCGTAAATGGGAACAAAAGCGTGAGGCTCAAATTTCACGGCGAGATACAATGAAGGAAATGCAGGATGACTTTGACGGCTTCATGCTTGGAGTTAAAGAGGTATTGAAGGCTGCACGAAAAGAAACTTTGCACGGTGTGCATGGAGCGGTAGCGGAGCTGATTCGGGTGCCTGAGCATTTAGAGCAGGCGATGGAAACCGCTTTGGGTGCTTCAGTTCAGCATATCGTGATGGAAAATGAATCCGTATCCAGACAGGCGATCAGTTTTCTAAAGCAACGTCAACTGGGCAGAGCGACATTTTTGCCTATGGATGTTATCCGCCCGCGTCAAATCAGCGCAGGAGAACGCCAAATTGCAGAAGGCGCTGAAGGCTTTGTCGGGATCGGTGCAGATCTTGTTCAGTATGATGATCGATATGCCGGAATTGTAGGCAGTCTCTTGGGGAATGTGGTCATTGCCCGTACGTTGGAAGATGCAAACCGTATTGCGGCCCGTTGCCAATATAGATACCGCGTGGTCACTTTGGAAGGCGATGTTGTCAATGCAGGGGGTTCCATGACTGGGGGAAGCCAGTTCAAGAAAAATGCTAATCTGCTTGGACGTAAGCGTCAGCTGGATCAGTTGGATCAAGACATTGTAGATACGGAGCAGCAAATTGCAAGGTTGCGCCAGAGTGCAATAGATACCAAACGCCAGCTGGAGGAGACACAGACCCGTCTGGACGAGTTGCGTCAGGGCGGCGATGTGAAGCGCGGTGAAGAGCAGCAGATGGCAATGGAGCTCAAGCAACTGGAGCATGAACTTCGTCATGTTCTGGAGCAGGTCGCTGCGTCTGGTCAGGAGAAAAAGGGCTTTGATCAGGAAATCAAGGAGCTGGAAACTTCCCGTGAAGAAGCGTTGATAAAGTTGGCTGCGCTGGAGGAAGAAGAGAAGAAAACGCATCAGGCCATTCACGCTGCCGAATTCGCCCGTAAAGCCAACGAATCTGCCAAAGAGCAGCTGCAGGGAGAGCTCACGAATCTCAAGGTAAGAGAAGGAAAGCTGGACCAGGAGCGCTTTTCATTGGAAGAGCAGCTGCGCAGATTGCGTGGGGATTATGATACTCTTGGTAAGGATTCGAGACAAAACAAGACCTTGCTTGCTTCCATCGAAGCAGATTTGCTGACCAATGAGCAGGAGACCGTGAAACAGATTGAAAATCTCAATCAATACCGTTTGAAAAAGGAAGAAGCCGCACAGCAACTGGAATTCAAGCGGGCTGCACGCAGCAGCTTGTCCAAAAAGCTGGAAGTGGCTGAGAACGACACGAAAGAACAACGAATTCAGCTCAAGTCAGTGGAGGAGTTGCTTCGTCAAACGGAAATTGGAGTAAATCGACTTGATGTGGAACTGGAAAATGTTCTGAAAAAATTAAGTGATGATTATGAACTCAGCTATGAGTTAGCCAAGCAGCGTTACCCTATACCTGAAGATATTGAAGGTACGCAGAGTGAGGTAGAAAGGCTCAAACGTGGTATTTCCGCGTTAGGTGAGGTGAATCTAGGTGCCATTGAGGAATACCAGCGTGTGCATGAGCGTTATACGTTTCTTGATGAGCAAAAGTCTGATTTGGTGGAGGCCAAGACAACGCTTTATCAGGTTATTCGTGAAATGGATGAAGAAATGTCCAAACGCTTTAAGACTACATTCGATGCTATTCGGCGCGAATTTGGAACGGTATTCTCCAAGCTGTTCGGAGGCGGACGTGCTGATCTCGTGCTGCTTGACCCGGAACGCTTGCTGGAGACGGGAATCGACATCGTAGCTCAACCACCGGGCAAAAAACTGCAAAACTTGCAGCTACTGTCGGGCGGTGAGCGTGCGTTAACAGCGATGGCGTTACTATTTGCCATTTTACACGTTAAACCTGTTCCATTCTGTGTACTCGATGAAGTAGAGGCTGCATTGGACGAAGCAAACGTGGTGCGTTTTGCCCAGTATTTACGAGAATTCTCGGAGCAGACACAGTTCATTGTAGTCACACACCGCAAGGGCACAATGGAAGAATCAGATGTGCTATACGGGGTTACGATGGAGGAAGGCGGGGTTTCCAAACTCGTATCTGTCAAGCTGGACAACGATGAAGCTGAGATTGCCTGACATTAAATAACATACTTTCAGACCAACGGAGGGAATCCATGAGTTTCTTTAGGAAATTGAAGGAAAGCATTGCAAACAAAACTGAATCTGTCACAAAACAGTTCAAAGATGGTTTGGAAAAAACACGTAAAGGTTTTGTTGAAAAAGTAACAGACTTGATGATTCGCCGTAAAAAGATTGATGAGGAATTTTATGAGGAACTGGAAGAAATTCTGATCGGAGCGGACGTAGGCGTCAACACGGTTATGAACCTCATTGAAGACCTGCGAGAAGAAGTGAAAAAGCGCAAAATCGAGGACGCATCCGAGTTACAGCCTGTATTGTCAGAAAAGCTGTCTGAGTTGCTGCGGGGTAATGACAATAGTCAGCTCAAAATGAATCCTGACGGGATTACAGTCATTTTATTCGTGGGAGTCAATGGCGTCGGCAAAACAACAACCATTGGCAAGTTAGCTCACCGTTTTAAACAAGAGGGCAAAAAAGTATTGTTGGCTGCTGGGGATACGTTCCGCGCGGGTGCGATTGAACAGTTGGAGGTATGGGGCGAACGGGCAGGTGTAGAGGTTATTAAGCAGCAATCCGGTTCCGATCCGGCTGCGGTTATGTTTGATGCCGTACAGGCTGCCAAGCAGCGTCAAGTGGATGTTTTGTTGTGTGATACCGCAGGACGTCTTCAGAATAAAAGCAATCTAATGGAGGAACTGAACAAAATTTTCCGTGTGATTCAACGCGAAATTCCAGATGCTCCACATGAAGTGTTGTTGGTACTTGATGCGACGACTGGACAAAATGCACTTAACCAAGCCAAGCTGTTTGGTGAGAAAAGCGGTGTAACCGGGCTGGTACTAACGAAGTTGGATGGTACAGCGAAGGGCGGAATTGTTGTGGCCATCCGTCAGGAGCTGAATTTGCCTGTTAAGCTGGTGGGCTTAGGTGAAAAAGTGAATGATCTTCAACCGTTTGATTCCGAGCAATTCGTTCATGCGTTGTTTGCGGGGTTGATTCAGGAAGAGACGGTCGAAGCAACTGCTACAGGTGAGGAAGAACAGAACTGATACGTTTAAAGTAGGCTTTCATGCTACGTTTGGGACTAAGTAGCCATCCTGTTGCTGCTCAAGTTCGCCCAGATGTATAATGAAAGCAAGAAGTCTGTCGATGCCGTATATGTAATGTATCTTGTATGTAAAATATAAATCAGGAAGCCGGGTGAAAAACCGATGGCAAACACCTATACCTACTCCCGACGGGAAGAAGTAGCCAACGCCATTACACATGGAATTGGAGCCGTTTTAAGCGTAGCAGCGCTTGTGTTGCTCATTGTTTTTGCTAGCATGAAAGGAACCACTTGGCATGTCGTCAGCTTTACGATTTACGGGATTACGATGTTGCTGTTGTACACCAATTCAACGTTGCTTCATAGCCTGCGTGAAGGGAAAATGAAAGATTTGTTCGAAATATTCGATCATTCTTGCATTTACCTGTTCATTGCAGGTAGCTACACCCCGTTTATGCTCGTTGCACTGCGAGGTACTATGGGGTGGACGCTGTTTGGAGTGATTTGGGGGATTGCACTGTTTGGTGTGTTGTTCAAGGCGTTTTTCACCAAGCGCTTTCTGTTTATGTCTACCGTGTTTTACATTGTGATGGGCTGGCTCATCACCATTGCCTGGAATCCTCTGGTTGCGACTGTTCCCGCCGGAGGGATGACGTTATTGTTCGTAGGTGGTCTTATGTATACGTTGGGCACGATTTTCTATGTGTGGCGGGCATTTCCATATCACCATGCGATCTGGCATCTGTTTGTTTTGGCAGGCAGCATACTTCACTTTCTGGCTGTTCTGCTGTATCTTACTCCAGTAAGGGTTTAAGTAACAGTGGGCAAAAAGCCGATCCGTACTTCCGTTTAAGGGCAGTGGATCGGCTTTTTTTTGTATGACAAGGGATAACGCTTGACATCTTCTTTTCTTTTATGTATCATAAGGAACGTTGAAAAGAACTGTAAAGTGTTTTTCCTTGACGATGGAGGTATGCAAGATGAGTCAGGAGAATCGGCTGGAAAAGACAAACCGGATTAACCGACTGTTTGACTTCTATGAACCTCTGCTTACAGAGAAGCAACAGATGTTTTTAAAATATTACTTCCATGATGATTTTTCTTTAGGGGAAATTGCATCGGAATTTCAAATTAGCCGTCAGGCAGTGTATGAACATATTAAACGTGCTGAACAGGTATTGGAAATGTACGAGGAAAAGCTTGGTTTGCTAAGTAAGTATGAGCGTAGAATCAAAGATCTCGAAGAATTAAATAAGACGTTGTATGAGGCATTCGGTAAAATCGGTGAGTCCGATGAAGGCACTCTGCAACATGTCCATCAAATTGTAAATCGCCTGCAGGAATTGTAGGACACATAGATATAAGAACAAACAACCCTGGTAGACAAGGAGGTGCGAAAGTATGGCATTTGAAGGATTATCGACTCGCTTGCAAAATGTATTCAGTAAACTGCGCGGTAAAGGAAAAGTGTCTGAGGATGATGTAGCTCAGGCGATGCGTGAAGTACGATTAGCTTTGCTTGAGGCGGACGTTAACTTCAAGGTTGTAAAGGACTTTATTGCCAAGGTAAAGGAGAAATCCGTTGGTAAGGAAGTGATGGACAGCTTTACGCCAGGCATGGTCATCATCGACATCGTGAACAAGGAACTGACCGAGTTGATGGGTGGCAGTCAGGCCAAGCTTGCCAAAGCAAACAAACCGCCTACGGTCATTATGATGGTGGGTCTCCAGGGCGCAGGTAAGACGACGACGTCTGGTAAACTGGCGAAATTGTTGCAAAAGCAAAATCATCGTCCATTGCTTGTAGCTGGTGATATTTATAGACCAGCCGCGATCAAGCAACTTCAGGTTCTTGGGGAGCAGATTAATACTCCTGTATTTACACTGGGAGATCAGACAAGCCCGGTAGAAATTGCGAAACAGGGTTTGCAGCATGCTAAGGATAATGGTAATGACTACGTTATTATAGATACTGCGGGTCGTCTTCATGTTGATGAAGAACTCATGGAAGAGTTACGCCAGATTCATACCAACGTCAACCCGGATGAAGTTCTACTGGTTGTAGATAGCATGACGGGGCAGGACGCGGTTAACGTTGCAGAGCACTTTAATAGTAGCTTGGAATTGACGGGAGTTGTACTGACGAAGCTGGATGGTGACACTCGTGGTGGTGCAGCATTATCAGTTAAGGCTGTGACGGGATGCCCGATCAAGTTTGCTACATTGGGTGAAAAGCTGGATGCGATGGAGCCGTTTCATCCTGAACGGATGGCTTCACGGATTTTAGGCATGGGTGACATGTTGTCCCTGATTGAAAAAGCGCAGTCCAATATCGACGCCGATAAGGCGAAGGAAATGGAACGTAAAATGCGTAATGCCGAGTTTACTTTTGAAGATTTTCTGGAGCAAATGGATCAAGTTAAGAAGCTTGGCCCAATCGACCAGATTCTTGATATGATTCCCGGTATGGGCAACATGAAGCAAATGAAAGATATCAAAGTGGATGACAAACAGATGGGCCGGATTGAGGCTATCGTTCATTCTATGACCACACAGGAAAAGCAAAACCCAGACATGATTAATCATAGCCGACGCAAACGTATTTCTGTAGGCAGTGGAACATCACTGGCTGAGGTAAATCGTCTGATAAAGCAATTTGACGAAATGCGTCGCATGATGAAGCAGTTCTCAGATATGATGGGACCTAAGGGTGGCAAAAACAAGGCTATGAAGCAGCTGAAGAGTATGGGTAAAGGTATGAAGTTTCCTTTCCGCTAAGGCCGTTAGGCCCTTGGAATTATGGGATAACAATATACAGTCTACTTTTTGAAGGAGGTGAATTTTCGTGGCAGTTCGTATTCGTCTGAAACGTATGGGTGCACATAAAGCTCCTTTCTATCGCGTCGTGGTATCTGATTCTCGTTCCCCGCGTGACGGTCGTTTTATCGAAGAAATCGGTTACTACAACCCAATCACAGTACCAGCGGTTGTAAAAATTGATGAAGATAAAGCGCTGAAATGGTTGCAAGATGGTGCACAAGCATCCGACACAGTCCGTAACTTGCTTAGCAAAGCGGGCGTAATGAAAAAGTTTCATGAATCTAAACTACAGAAATAAGGTGCTGATACGGAGGGTCAACCATGGAAGAATTAGTGATAATCATTGCTAAGGCTTTAGTCGATCATCCGGAAGATGTAACCGTGAAGACCTTGGAGAAGGATCGGCTTGTTGTATATGAGCTTAGTGTGCATCCTGAGGATGTAGGCAAAATCATTGGTAAGCAGGGTCGTATCGCCAAGGCGCTTCGCACTGTGGTTGCATCAGCAGCCGTTAAGATGGATAAACGGGTTACCGTAGACATCATATCTTAAAGATATACGAAAGTGGGTTAGGATGTATGTCCTAACCCTTTTTCGTACATGATGAAGATGATATGGAGCGGGACCGATTACAAGCAGGAGGAACACGATGCAACAATTGTTTAATGTCGGAAAAATTGTGAACACCCATGGAATCCGTGGGGAGCTTAAAATATTAACGACGACAGATTTCCCAGAAGATCGTTTTGCTAAAGGTAGTGAGCTTTTGATTGTTCCGGCGGAAGGTAAAGCACCGATCCCCGTAACTGTTGAAACAGCGCGTTTTCAAAAAAATATGGTTGTCGCTAAATTTAAGGAATATCACAATATTAATGAAGTCGAAAAATATAAAGGTACATTGTTGAAGGTATCTGCTGAGCGGTTAGGCGAATTGGAAGAAAACGAATTCTATTTTCATGAAGTAGTCGGCATGGAAGTGGTGACCGAAGACGGAAATGAGCTCGGCGTGGTCAAAGAAATTTTGACTCCGGGAGCCAATGATGTATGGGTAGTCAAAATGCCTAAAGGCAAGGAACTGCTATTGCCGTATATAGAGGATGTTATTTTGGATGTAAACGTGCGTGAAAAACGGGTTACGGTACGGTTAATGGAAGGTCTGCTGTAATGAGGGTGGATGTGCTGACCCTGTTTCCAGAGATGTTTGATGGAGTATTTAATGCAAGCATTCTGGGAAAAGCAAGGGATAAGGGAATTGTATCACTGCAAGCGGTTAATTTTCGTCAGTATGCTGGCAACAAGCATGGACAAGTGGATGATACGCCCTATGGCGGTGGGGGCGGCATGGTTTTGAAGCCTGACCCTATTTTTGCTGCTGTGGAAGCGCTGTTGGATAAATCAGAGCAACCAACATTAGAGACAGCCGATGAAGTTATCCAACATGAAGGGGTAGAACGTAACACAGACATAAAATCTCCGCGTATCATTTTGATGTGTCCACAAGGCGAGACTTTTACGCAAAAGAAAGCGGAAGAGCTGGCCAAAGAGGACCATCTTATTTTTATATGTGGGCATTATGAGGGTTATGATGAGCGTATTCGAGAGTATTTGGTGACGGATGAGCTTTCTATCGGAGATTATGTATTGACTGGTGGTGAGCTTCCAGCCATGACCGTCATTGACAGTGTGACACGGTTGCTACCAGGAGTGCTGGGGAACGAAACGAGTGCGGTAACGGACTCGTTTAGTACGGGGCTGCTGGAGTACCCCCATTATACCCGGCCTGCGGAGTTTCGGGGCTGGAAAGTACCCGATGTACTCCTGTCAGGGCATCACGTCAATATTGATTCTTGGAGACGCCAAGAGGCGTTACGTCGCACGATGGAACGCCGACCAGACCTGTTGGAACAGGCTGAACTGACAGGCAAGGAGCGCATGTGGATTGAGGAGCAGCGCAAATCTGACTGTTTGGGGGATAAGCAATAAAGCGCCTTAGACATGAGTGGATTTGAAAGCAGGCGGTGACCTGTTTTATAATGGAGTCAATTAAATAATGTTTGGTCAAATCCCTTTTTGTTGTTGCAATGCGGTATCCTCCATGATACAATACATCTGTTGTGTGTAATACGGTGGTCCTCTGTGGATGATGAAGGAAACGGTTGTGTTTCCAGAAGAAGCATGAACACCTGTACGGAAGGAGGGAGTCATAGATGAATATCGTCCAAGCGATCACTGAAGAACAACTGCGTAAAGATTTGCCTAACTTTCGTCCTGGTGACACTTTGAAAGTGCACGTGAAAGTTATTGAGGGAACTCGTGAGCGTATCCAGTTGTTTGAAGGTGTTGTAATTAAACGCCGTGGTGGTGGAATCAGTGAGACTTTTACAGTTCGTAAAATTTCTTACGGTGTAGGTGTGGAAAGAACTTTCCCGCTTCATTCCCCGAAAATCGATAAAATCGACGTGGCTCGCCGTGGTAAAGTGCGTCGTGCGAAGCTTTATTATCTTCGTGAACTGCGCGGTAAAGCAGCGAGAATTAAAGAAATTCGTCGTTAATACAACGAATAACGAAAGGGGCTTGGTTACAAGCTCCTTTCGTTTTTTCTACGTACATAGGGAACTGTGGATTATTGACCGTAAAGAGAGGACAGTGAGCTATGGAGCAAGAAGTAGGACAAGGAGCTGTACAGCAGCCAACTGATCAGGATGGTACGCCCAAGCGTAAACCAAAAAATGAGATTTTTGAGTGGCTCAAGGCCATCATTATTGCGTTAGTGCTTGTCTTTTTAATCCGCTGGCTTCTCTTTAAGCCGTTTATTGTGGATGGCCCGTCGATGCAGCCTAACTTTCATACCGGAGAACGCGTCATTGTAAATGAGATTTTGTATGATTTCCGTGCCCCTAAACCAGGCGAAGTGATCGTGTTTCATGTGCCGGAGGAAGGAAGAGACTTTATCAAACGCGTCATTGCCGTTGAAGGAGATACGGTCAAGGTAGAAGGTGACACGATTACAGTAAATGGTAAGCCGATTCAGGAAGCTTATTTGAAAGCTCCTTTAGAAGAAGCCCATCAGAATGGCGAGCTTTACAACAAGTTTACAAATTTTCCAAATGAGAAGTTTAAGGATGGAAAAGTTCCGGCAGGGCATATTTTTGTAATGGGAGATAACCGTTCCAATAGTACAGACAGTCGGATGATTGGATATATTGATTTGAAGGAAGTCGTAGGTCGGGCTGACGTTATTTTCTGGCCGGCAAAAGATATGCAGTGGATTAACCACTAGAATAACTAATAAGCAGCATAGCTGCCGTAATCCTAACTAAGAGCCTAAGGGTAAAAGTAGGAGTTACGATCAATGGGGTGATGACGGTGACGATTCAATGGTTTCCTGGTCATATGACCAGAGCGCGCCGCCAAATTGAAGCAAAATTAAAGTTAATTGATTTGGTCATTGAGCTGATTGATGCTCGATTGCCGCTCTCCAGCCGAAATCCAATGATTGATGATATTTTGCAAGGCAAGCCGCGGATGATTATTTTGAATAAAGCAGATTTGGCGGACCCGGTAGTATCACAGCAATGGATTGCTTATTTTAAGGAGCAGGGGCATGTGGCCCTTCCGGTGGATGCCACAACTGGGACGGGACTAAAAGAAATTCCGATTCAGGCTAAGCTGCTGCTTAAGGAAAAGATAGATCGGCAGATTAGGAAGGGAATGAACCCGCGTCCTATGCGTGGGTTGATTGTTGGTATTCCGAATGTTGGTAAATCGACACTGATCAACCGAATGGCGGGACGTAATATTGCAGCTACGGGTGACCGTCCAGGGGTAACGAAGGCACAGCAGTGGATCAAGATCGGAGAAATTGAATTGCTGGATACACCAGGTATTCTATGGCCTAAATTTGAGGATCAGAATGTAGGCTATCGTCTGGCAGTTACAGGTGCGATCAAGGAAGAAATTCTGAATGTCGAGGATATTGCCTTTTTTGCGACTAAATATTTAGTTCAGTACTATTGGGATGCACTGGCAGAGCGCTTTGAGCTCACCGAACGTCCTGAAGATACAGAAAATCCTGATGAAATTGTCAACGTTATGGAAGCGATCGGACGTAAACGTGGCTGTATTGTTAGCGGCGGACGTGTAGATCTCGAAAAGGCGTCAAAAATCATTTTGCGTGAGCTGCGTGCAGGGAAGCTGGGACGATTCAGTTTGGAAGCTCCTTACTGATTTTACTGGTACACCGATGCAGAACATAGCATTTTGTGGCAAGGAAGAACCTTCCCCATCTCTCCGGAGAGGAGGAAGGTTTTTTTTGGTATTTGAAGGCAGTTAGAAAAGGGTTTTGGACGGTGAAGGTCTGTGGTAAGCTGAATTCAATCGCTAGAGCTACGGCATGAATGACGCGTTAAACTACATATAGATGGGCAGGTATTGAATATGGAAAATAAAGAGATTGTAGCAAAGGACATGCTACATTATGAAAAAAAATGCTGGGAGCAGTCTTGTGAGCGGATTGCAGGTATTGACGAGGTAGGTCGTGGGTGCCTGTTTGGTGATGTTGTGGCCGCAGCAGTCATTTTACCAGTGGGTGAGTTACTGGAAGGTGTGGATGATTCCAAAAAATTGACGGATAAGAAGAGAGAAACATACTACGAGCTGATTATGGAGAAGGCCATTGCTGTAGGAGTTGGCTATGTAGACGCGCACACGATTGATGATATCAATATTAAGCAGGCAGCTCGTTTGGCTATGAAGCAGGCTATTGAGGCTTTACATGTATCTCCTGATTATTTACTGGTGGATGCAGAAAAGGTAGATGTGCCTATTCCTCAGCTCTCTATTATTAAAGGAGATGCGAACAGTCAGTCCATTGCGGCGGCCTCTATCATCGCCAAGGTAACCCGTGATCGGCTGTGTAAAGGTGAATGGGATGCGAAGTATCCGGAATATGGGATCGGTATACATAAAGGTTACGCTACCAAGTTGCACAGGGAACAAATTTTGGCGCTAGGACCTACAAAGATGCATAGACGCAGCTTTCTGGGCAATTTGTTGACAGAGCAACCGACACTGTTTGATCTGTAGTTACTTATTATGAATCGGGACAATGCCGATATAAAGTATAACTAATACCATAAGCCCCTTTGAATGGGGGAGAGTGAGAGGAGGGGCGATATGAACATCGGATCTGTATTTCGTGGATTACTTGGAGATGTGAAGGCTGGAGAGGCTAAAAAACTTGATATGCAGCCAGGTCAGGTCGTACGAGGAGTCGTGCTAAAGGTGTCTGAGGACGGCGGTGAGGCTGTGTTGCAAATACAAGGTTCTCAGGTCAGGGCAAAGCTGGAGACCCCTCTTCAACCTGGACAGACTACAACGTTTCAGGTTCAACCGGCTTCCCCCAGCGGAATGACGGTGCTTAAGCCTCTGAACGATGTGGCCAATACACCACAGCAAACCGTAGCGCTGACAGATGTATTGGAATCGGTGGGACTGCCGGATACAGCTCAGAACAGGGAGCTTATACAGGCAATGCAAAAGAATGGTGTGCCGTTGACGTCGGAAAATGCGGCTTCTTTGCGAGAAGCTATGGCGAAGCAAAGCGGCAATGTACAATTGGGAACGTTTGTGCAGGCGGCGGCAGTTGCCTTTCAGCGTGGACTTCCATTGACGACAGAAAGCATAAATGGATTGCGTCAAGCGATGTTTGGGCCTCCTTTAAATGATCTGTTGTCTTCGCTGGAGCAAGAGCTTGAAACGGTATTAAAACAGCAAGCACAGGGAATATCCACTGACCGTTCAGTGGGGGAATCGACAGCTATAAAGAACGCTGACCGAATGTCTGCTAGTCCAACAGGTGCTTCTTCTGTGGTGGTAGATGGGCAGGAAGGCCAAGCACCTCTATTGTCCAAGGATGTTTCTACCGCTGCAAAGCAGGCAGAAGCTGGACAAACCACAGGCGGCAAGGAATTGTTAAAAGGGACTCAAGCAGCCAACCTTGCTGCAGCAGCGAGTGCTTTGGCAACAGATTCAGATACTGCGACGGGGGCTACATCTGCAGCCAAAGGGACTGCTCCAGGAGAATCGGAGGCAGCCAATGGACGCGGAGCGACAGTGGCATCGGAAGCTGGCGTAAATGCGCCAGAATCGAGTGCTGATGCATTAAATGGTCCCCGCACCAGAGTGGAGCAGTCACAGTCACAGCAAGCTCCAGCGGCAAGCACACAGCTTAAGGATGCGGATGGCGCTCCAGCGGCTGCCACGGCAGAGCCTGCGGGGGCCAAGCCCGCCTTAACCTCAGCCACGGCTGACCGTCTCTCGGCACAGCAGGCTGGTGCCCCTGTGCCGCAATCCACAGCAGGCAACACTGCTGCGCCAGAGGTGCCGCTCCAGCGGCTGCGCACGCTGTTGCAAGAGCTACGCGCGGCGGTGCCGCCCGCACTGAGCACGGCTGCCCCAGAGCAGCCCGCAGCGGAAGTGGCGCAGCGGGCGGCTGGCGCCTCGCGGGCCGCAGACGCCGCTGCATCGCAGCCTGTGGCGTCCAGCCCGCAGCTCACCCCCACGGAAGACCCGTGGGTAGGCCGCGTACTGAAGCTGCTCGGTGCAGAGCACGAGCAGCAAGTGCACCGCGCGACTACACAGGTCGCGCAAGGGGCGGCGGCACGTATGGAGCCGCCAGAGGGAATGCCCCAGACGCTGCCGGGATTAGCGGCTGCGTCTGGGGACACGGTGTCAGCAGACGCAGACACCGTAAAAGGGGCACTGCTCCAGCTGATGAGCAGTGACGACCTGCCGCCCGCTTTGAAAGAGGCGGCTCAGCAGGTTGTACAGCACCTGACAGGTCAGCAGTTGCTGCTCAATACAGACCGAACGGCGCCTTTTGCCCAAGTACACATGTTTATACCATTCGTTGGACCGGACGGTCGCGAAACAGCTACGATCCAGATTCAGTCCCGCCGCGGCAAACGGGGAGAGCTGGACGCCTCCAACTGTCGTCTTTGGTTTGATTTGGACATGAAGGGACTTGGACCGACCCTGGTAGATGTCCAGGTTGTAGATCGGATTGTAAGTGTCAAGCTCCATAATGATCATGAATGGGCGGCTTCGTTGTTAACCAGTGGGCGTGAGTCCATTCACACAGCGTTGGAGTCACTAGGATACCAGCTTCTATCGCTTCGTACCGAGCCCATGCCCATAAGGACTGAACAGAACAGCCTCGCCTCTTCTGAAGTACAAAGCTATGTGCCTCAGCCGTATAAAGGAGTCGATCTTAAAATATGAAAGAGCCGTTGGAACCTCCTTCTCCTTCCATAAAGAAGGCGGTCGCCCTTAAATATACGCCTGGTGAGAGCGAAGCACCGATTGTCGTTGCCAAGGGGAGCGGCCGTATTGCGGATAGCATTTTAGAAAAGGCCAAAGAACATGGTGTTCCCGTTCAGGAGGATGCTGCGCTGGTTGAAGTACTATCCAAACTTGATTTGGACGAACAAATCCCTGCTGAGCTCTATCAGTTGGTGGCAGAGGTGCTTACCTATATATATCAAATGGATCGGCTTGCTTCAAGGGATGACTGGTGATGTGGAATGAAATGAAGGCTGGAGGCAAGGATCAACGGAAAGCTAAAGGAGCGATGGGCGAAGAGGCAGCGGCTTTGTTTTTAAAAAACTTGGGTTACCGAATCATAGAGCGTAATTGGCGATGCCGCAGTGGTGAAATAGATCTGATTGCCAAGCAGGAGCATACACTCGTGTTTATTGAGGTACGTAGTCGAAGTAGCTCCAAATATGGAACGCCAGCAGAATCAGTTACTGCGCGTAAAATAGCCCAAGTTCGCCAAACAGCCGCTGTATATTTGCATATGAACGGGATTGGAGATGCTCCAATCCGCTTTGACATGATTTCTGTACAATTAACTGACGAAAAGGCAGTTGTTACAAACCATTTAATAGGCGCATTTTAAAAGAGTAAGAGCTTTTTCGAAGGTAAGAGTGCGTGACTGAATTCATATGTGCAGGTTGACAGGAAGGAAAGCTACAGGTATATTTTATTGAGAATAGTTATCATTTTCATCTGGAAATGAATATCGAGCAGTTGTACCTGTAAAGGAGGATTTACGTGACAAAGCATACCTTTAGTGAACATGTCATAGATGTAATTCAGGAACGCCGGACGATTAAACGATTTAAATCCGACTCCATTCCGGTAGATACGATCAAAGAACTGCTGGACGTCGCTGTGTGGGCTCCTAATCATAAAATGCGTGAACCGTGGCGTTTTCTGTTGTTTGCTGGTGAAGGACGGAAAAAGCTTGCAAAAGCAATTGCAGCCGATATCGGTAAGGACAACAAGTTTGAGAGCGGCATTTTGCACAACCCGATCCAGCTTTTAGTAGTGCTGGAAGAAGACCCGCGTCAAGCGGTTTGGGATGAGGATTTTGCAGCGGTCAGCGCGCTTGTACAAAACTTTATGCTTGCCGCATGGAGCAAAGGAATCGGAACGTTTTGGGTGACAAAGCCATTTTTGTATTCGCCTAAGTTCCGTGAGCACTTGGGAATTCAACCAGGTGAGAAGGTAATAGGAATGATATATGCAGGCTATCCTGACGTTATCCCGGAATCAAGACCACGTACTCCCGCAGCCGATAAGCTGACCTTGTTTGACAAATAATCTGTCGTCAGATAAACTTAGTCAAGAATTTTGAAAGCATAGTTCGGAGCTAAAATTTCGAACATCACATTTGCAAAGAATGAAAATTTGGAAGCACCTTTTTTCATATATGCAATGATTCCCGAGAGGGAGCATTCCAATATGAGGAGAGGTGCTTTTTGATATGTATGGAAAATTACACGGAGCTTGTCTGTATGGAATAGATGGCGTTCTGATTGAAGTTGAGACTGATTTGTCCAATGGCTTGCCTCAGACAGCGATTATAGGATTGCCGGATTCGGCGATTCGAGAGGCAGTGGAGCGTGTCAGAGCAGCAATTAAAAACTGTGGCTTTAAATATCCGTCCCAGCGTGTCACGATTAATTTAGCTCCTGCTGATTTGCGTAAGGAAGGTTCATCTTTTGACCTTGCTATCGCTTTAGGGTTGCTGACAACCAGTGAACAGGTCGTTTTACCCGTGGGAGAACGGACGCTGTTTATTGGCGAGCTGGCGCTGGATGGCAGTATTCGCCCTGTAAATGGGGTGCTGTCCATGGTTGATCTGGCCAAGCGAGAAGGATTCAACTCCGTGCTGCTTCCCCAGGAAAACGCAAGCGAGGCTCGTCTGATTACGGGTATACGTATTTACGCTATACGTCATCTATCAGATATTATCCCGATTGAAGATCGTGCACAAGGGACTGTTGATAGGCAAGCGACAAATCAGAGTTGTACTGCCAGTAAACAAGTCATGATCTGTTCCTATGACCATTTACCTCAGGCAGAGCATTTACCGTTGTGTGAGAAAGAAGAGATAACTAGCAACATGGAGGATTACAGCGATGTGCTGGGTCAGCTGCACGCCAAGCGTGCGTTAGTCATCGCTGCAGCCGGAATGCATAATATCCTGCTTATGGGACCGCCGGGGGCTGGGAAAACCATGCTCATCCGCAGGTTGCCATCTATCCTTCCGCCTTTGACTGAAAAGGAGGCGCTTGAAGTCACCAAAGTATACAGCGCTGCCGGGAAGTGGAAGGAGTCATCGCCTCATCTGATGAATATTCGTCCCTTCCGTTCGCCTCATCATACGATCTCTGCTGCTGGTTTGGTGGGTGGGGGAGGTATACCCAAACCAGGAGAAATCAGTCTTGCACACCGGGGGATTTTATTTCTGGATGAGTTGCCTGAGTTTAGCCGTCATGTACTAGAAGTGCTGCGCCAACCATTGGAAGACCACAATGTTACGATCAGTCGTTCACGTGCTGTTTTTAAGTATCCGGCGCATTTTTTACTTGCTGCCTCTTTAAATCCGTGTCACTGTGGCTTTTTCGGAAATGATACGGAACATCAGCGCTGTACCTGTTCACCTGCAGCAGTAGCTCGCTACCGTTCACGTATTTCCGGTCCACTGCTGGATCGGATTGATCTTCAGCTTGAAGTATCGCAGCCGAAGGATTGGCGGGAGGAAAAAGAATCATTGTCATCCGCTGAAATGCGAAGGCAGGTGCTGGCTGCTCAAGCGATACAAATCCACAGATATAGCAAGCTTCCCTTTTCATGGAATAGTGAGCTGTCCGGTCAGATGCTTCGTAAATATGCCATATTAGAAAAAAATGCAGCGGACTTGCTTGATCAGACAATGGACGCACTCGGTTTAAGCATGCGTGCGTATGATCGAATTCTCAAGCTTTCGCGTACCATTGCAGACTTACATGACTCAGAGAAAATTTTGACTTCACATGTGGCTGAAGCTATTCAATACCGCCATATGGATAGAGCAAATGCCAGTTTTCCCGAAAGTTAAAAAGCAATAAAACTAGTAGTTATAACACGATCATTTTTATAAAAGAGTTTTTCCAAAGGGTATGTACAATAGAAAATGGAAAAAAGGACAAAAAAAGCTCCAGACAATAAAGATCTGGAGAAGAAAAATAAGATTATGACAATAGTGATTATACTATGAGTATATCAGTTTCGTATATACGATTATGCAGCATCTCCCATGTTACTTGATGGAAAAAAATAAACAGTCTTTAACGAAGGGATAGCTGAAAGGATAATAAGCCCCTCGACAAAAAACGATTGAGGGGCTTGTTGTGAAATTCATTCTAACGAAACTATTGAATCCATGAAGAGAGATGGAGATTCCCCCTACATGTGCTAAAGAAAATTTAAGTTACAAAACGTTCAGTTTCACTTCAATATTACCGCGGGTAGCACGGGAGTATGGACATTGTTCGTGTGCGCCTTCCACCAGTTTTAATGCAGTTTCATGATCGACGCCTTTTACCAATACATCGAGGTTTACTCCAATTCCGAAGCCGCCGTCTTCCACTTTGCCGAAATGGACCGTAGCTGTTACTTCAGTACCTTCATGCTTAACACGTTGCATGCGAGCAACCATATTTAAAGCACTATCAAAGCAAGCGGAATAGCCTGCTGCGAACAATTGCTCTGGATTCGTACCTGCACCGCCTGCGCCGCCCATTTCTTTTGGGGTATCAATATCTAAACGAAGTTCAGGGGAAGAAGACTCGATATAACCGTTACGTCCACCAACCGCTTTTACTGTTGTTTCATACATTTTTTGTTGAATGGTCATCATAATCCAATCACTGCCTCTCGCTCAATTTATATTTTACACAATTTAATTTATCAAAATAATTATCGTTTGTAAAGTATTTTGTGCAATTAGCATGTATTTTATTATATAATGTGCTAAAATAATGACGAAAGTAGGTGATCAGACAGCATGGAAAACAACCCTAATGAAGGTACAGCGTTAAAACTTGATAATCAGTTATGCTTTGCCATATATGCATGCTCCAGAGAGATAACGAAGCTATACCAGCCTTATCTGGAAAAGCTCGGTGTGACGTACTCGCAATATTTGGTACTTATCGTGCTCTGGGAGCGTGAAGAGTGTACAGTGAAGGAATTGGGTGAGGCACTATATTTGGACTCCGGCACACTAACTCCGCTATTGAAGAGATTGCAGAACGCCGGGCTGATCGATCGAAAGCGTTCCACTCAGGATGAGCGTAAGGTGCTGATTTCTTTGACGACAGAGGGAAGCGCATTACGGGAAAAAGCTCTATCTGTACCAGGATGTATCCAGGAAAAAACAAGTATGACTCATGATCAATTTGGGTCGCTTCTGCTCCAGTTCAATGATCTGCTTGATCGTGTTCATCAAGCGAATGTACAAATTGAAAAATCATAAGGTATTTTCAGTTGCTCTTGCGAATCTTATGGCATGAGTTGTTCTCAGCTGAAAGTAATAATGCTTGAAGAAATAAAGTGCCTCTCATTGCTGGGTAATCCCATTTGCAGAGGTGCTTTTTTTGTGTGAATTTGTATTAATGGTAATATCCAATAATATCCAAGCATTCGATTTTGGGAATGATAATGATATCAAAATACTGTAATTCATGAGGTTAAATTATAAGGAAAGCGTTTTAAAAACATGTTACAATGATGTAGGTTTAGTATAGATTTCCTTGTGAACCGCCCTTGTTGCAGTCATGTTGATAGGAGGATTCCAGAATGAATATCCATGAATATCAGGGTAAAGAAGTATTAAAGCAGTACGGAGTGGCTGTACCGAACGGTAAGGTTGCCTATACGGTGGAGGAAGCCGTTGCTGCGGCAGAATCGCTTGGAAGCGCTGTTACGGTGGTAAAAGCACAAATTCATGCTGGTGGACGCGGTAAAGCGGGTGGCGTGAAAGTTGCCAAAGGTTTGGATGAGGTGCGGACTTTTGCTTCTGAAATTTTGGGTAAGGTGCTGGTGACGCATCAGACCGGACCTGAAGGTAAAGAGGTCAAACGCCTTTTGGTTGAGGAAGGCTGCGATATTCGTAAAGAATATTACGTCGGCGTTGTCGTAGATCGTGCGACTGGACGTATCGTAATGATGGCCTCAGAAGAAGGCGGTACGGAAATCGAAGAGGTGGCTGCAGCCACTCCGGAGAAAATTTTTAAAGCGGTTGTTGATCCAGCGATTGGGCTTCAGGTGTATCAGGCGCGTAAGTTGGCATATGACATTAATATTCCTAATGAACTGGTAAACAAAGCAGTCAAGTTTATGCTGGCGCTATACGAAGCTTTTGTGGACAAGGATTGTTCGATTGCAGAAATCAATCCCTTAGTCGTTACGGGTGATGGGAATGTACTGGCGTTGGATGCCAAACTGAATTTTGATTCTAATGCGTTGTTCCGTCATAAGGATATTTTGGAATTGCGTGATTTGGATGAAGAGGATGAGAAGGAAATTGAGGCATCTAAATACGATCTAAGCTATATCGCTCTGGACGGAAATATTGGCTGTATGGTCAATGGTGCGGGTTTGGCGATGGCAACCATGGATATTATTAAATATTACGGTGGCGATCCGGCCAACTTCCTAGACGTAGGGGGCGGTGCGACGACGGAAAAGGTAACCGAAGCGTTCAAAATCATTTTGTCCGATCCGAAGGTAGAAGGTATTTTCGTGAACATTTTCGGCGGAATTATGCAGTGTGACATCATTGCGAACGGCGTCGTGGAGGCTGCCAAACAGTTGGGGCTGACTCGTCCGCTTGTTGTCCGTCTTGAAGGTACGAATGTTGAGCTCGGCAAACAGATTTTAGCGGAATCCGGTTTGAATATCGTGGCAGCCGATTCCATGGCGGATGGCGCCCAAAAAATCGTCGAACTTGTTCAATAGCCTGTTTGCATTCCGATATGCCGAATAAACGATAGGGGATGTGAAGATCGTGAGTATTTTGGTCGATAAGCATACAAAGGTGATTACACAGGGGATTACGGGAAAAACGGCGTTGTTTCATGCCAAGGGTGCACTTGATTACGGTACACAAATGGTAGGTGGCACCTCTCCAGGTAAGGGAGGCACCGAGGTAGAAATTACACTGGAGAACGGACAACAGGTCAAATTGCCGGTGTTTAATACAGTGAGCGAAGCCAAGGAAGCTACTAGCGCAACAGCGAGCGTGATTTACGTGCCACCAGCTTTTGCCGCAGATTCCATTTTGGAGGCTGTAGATGCGGAATTAGATCTCGTGATTTGTATCACGGAGGGCATTCCGGTGCTTGATATGATCAGGGTCAAACGTTTTATGGAAGGTAAAAAGACCGTTCTGATTGGCCCTAACTGCCCGGGCGTTATTACGCCAGGAGAATGTAAAATCGGTATTATGCCAGGTTACATTCATCTACCAGGTCATGTAGGCGTTGTGTCACGTAGTGGTACTTTGACCTATGAAGCAGTGCATCAGTTAACGACCCGAGGTATAGGACAATCTTCTGCGGTTGGTATTGGCGGTGACCCCGTTAAAGGTTCAGAATTCATTGATATTTTGCAACGCTTCAATGAGGACCCCAACACTCATGCTGTCATTATGATCGGAGAAATTGGTGGTACAGCCGAGGAAGAGGCTGCCGAGTGGATCAGGGACAATATGACGAAGCCAGTGGTTGGTTTTATCGGCGGTGTGACTGCGCCTCCAGGCAAACGGATGGGGCATGCAGGTGCCATTATTTCTGGTGGAAAAGGAACGGCCAAAGAGAAAATTTCCACGCTTGAAGCCTGTGGGATCAAGGTGGCACCGACTCCTTCCGAAATGGGCTCGACACTGGTAAGTGTGCTGGAAGCACGTGGTATTTTGAATTTGTGTACGACACATTAAATCGTGTTTCTTCATTAATATACAGGCCATAAAACTGCATCGAAATTTGCCGCAGGCTAGTGTATAATGAAAGAAAGGTAAGCAACCTTTTTATCTTCTGAAACAGGGGATGAAAAGGTTGCTTTTTTTGCGTTAAGACAGGCTTGTCAGGGAAACGCTTGCAAAATGATTCATTGTGCCACAAAATAAGGGAGGGTTCACTCTTCCGTGAATGGGGGAACCATAGTTTGGAAGAAAGATGGCTTTTGTTAGGCTTACATGAGTTAGAGGGAATCGGAAGAAAAACAATTCAGCGTATTTGGTCGAGTGACTATCAATTGCATGAGCTACTGCATTTTAGCGAACAGAAGTGGATCGAGATAGGGTTAAGCCCTGCTCAGGCACGCATTGCGGCTCAGTGTTATGATGAAGAATGGGTGCATGAACGATATCAGCGAGTTCAATCCGGTGATATTGGAACGGTAACTTATGTGGACGAGGATTATCCCCTATTAATGAAGGAAACAGTTGACCCACCTTGGGTAATGTATACAAAAGGGGATAAATCACTTTTGCATACATGTTCTATAGCCATGGTAGGAACCCGCGTTCCCACCGCTTATGGACGTAGAGCAGCGGAGATACTAACAGAGGGATTATGTAATGCAGGGATTACAATCGTTAGCGGATTGGCGAGAGGGATTGACAGTATTTGTCACGAAACAGCCCTGCGTCGGGGAGGAAACACGATTGGTGTACTGGGAACAGCGATTGATCAAATTTATCCTCCCCAAAATGCGTCTTTATTTGCAGAGATGGCTAGCAATGGCTTGATCTTATCAGAGTATCCTCCAGGCACAAGGTCGCATCCAGGAATGTTTCCACAACGTAATCGGATTATAGCCGGTCTAACGAAGGGAACGCTTGTTGTCGAAGCAGATGCAAGAAGCGGCTCCTTGATTACCGCTGATGCTGCACTGGAGGCAAATCGAGATGTGTTTGCTGTTCCCGGACCCATTACGTCACCGAAGAGTAGAGGTACGCTGAGCTTGATTAAGCAAGGGGCAAAAACGGTCACTGAAGCTTCGGATATTATTGAGGAGTATGAAGCAGATTTGCGTACAAGGGAGGTTTCTTCATACAATAGAGAGCAGAGTCTTAATCTGAAGGAGGTCTCCAAAGTGCCAGAAAGTGAGACTTCTGAGGAAAACCGTGTCATACTGTTGCTTGAACAGGGAACCATGACACTGGATGAACTGCTTGATGCTACGGCATGGGATTTTGGACTTTTACACGCAGTTCTGTTATCGTTAATCATAAAAAAAAGGATCGCCCAGCTAGCGGGCACAAAATACAAGCTTATTTAGTAGTTGTTTTTGCAAAGTCCTTAGTTAGTAAATGCACAAATTCAATTTTAAACATCAGGTGGAGGGCAGTATGGCATTCATCCGCGTCGCGGATTCCTACTCCTTCCCCACTTCCTGAAATGTGTTGACATTATGACTCGCAGCAGCGGAGCAGATGGAATTTTTCTGAAGAATCTCAGCGATCCGGAAGAATGACCAATCTGTGAAGCTCTCTATCGCGTCATAACTCACCACATTTCAGGAAGTCTATCATATTCATGTGTGTAATTGAGAGGAGGAAGAGCCTATGGCGGATTCACTCGTCATCGTGGAATCGCCTTCCAAGGCGAAGACGATCGGCAAATACTTAGGCAGCAAATATATCGTCAAGGCTTCCATGGGTCATATCAGGGATTTACCGAAGAGTCAGATCGGCGTAGAGGTCGAAAATGATTTTAATCCCAAATACATTACCATTCGAGGTAAAGGCTCAATTCTAAAAGAATTAAAGGATGCCCGAAAAAAAGTAAAAAAAGTATATCTGGCGGCTGACCCGGATCGCGAAGGTGAAGCTATTGCCTGGCATCTGGCGCATGCGCTGGAACTGGACGATACAGCAGATTGCCGTGTTGTATTTAATGAAATTACGAAGCAGGCTGTCAAAGATGCTTTTAAAACACCCCGTAAAATCAATATGGATTTGGTCAATGCTCAGCAGGCACGACGGATACTGGATCGACTTGTTGGCTACAAAATCAGCCCGTTGCTCTGGAAAAAGGTAAAAAAGGGCCTATCCGCTGGGCGTGTGCAGTCGGTTGCGGTGAAAATTATTTTGGACCGGGAAAACGAGATCAGTGAGTTTGTACCGGAAGAATACTGGACGATTACAGCTAAACTAGCTATTAAAGACAGTACCTTTGAAGCGAAATTTCATAAGCTACGCGGTGAAAAGAAAGAACTCTCTAGCGAAGCGGATGTACAAGAAGTGTTAGAAGCTATCGGAAAATCGTCCTACAAGGTACGCGATGTTAAAGAGAAAGAGCGTTTACGCAATCCTTCTCCTCCATTCACAACAAGTTCCTTGCAGCAGGAGGCGGCTCGGAAGCTCAACTTCCGTGCATCTAAAACGATGTCTGTAGCTCAGCAACTATATGAGGGTGTGGATTTAGGTAAAGAAGGGACCGTGGGTCTGATTACGTATATGCGTACGGATTCCACACGGATCGCCGCTTCAGCTCAAGAGGAAGCGAAAGAATTAATTATTCAAAAATATGGCGAAGCTTTTGTACCTGAAACTCCTCGTCAATATTCAAAAAAAGCGGCCAACGCCCAGGATGCGCATGAAGCGATTCGTCCAACCTCTGCGTTACGCGATCCGGAAACAGTTAAGCCGTTTATGAGTCGGGATCAGTTCCGTTTGTACAAATTGGTATGGGAACGTTTCATGGCCAGCCAGATGGCTTCTGCTATTATGGATACTTTGTCCGTAGATATTGAAGCGGGTGAGACGATATTCCGGGCAGCAGGTTCTAAGGTTCGTTTTCCAGGTTTCATGAAAGTGTATGTAGAGGGAAATGACGACGGTAAAACCGAAGAAGATAAACTGCTGCCACCACTTCAACCAGGCGATAAATTAAAAAAAGAAGCGGTTGAGCCGAAGCAGCATTTTACACAACCGCCTCCCCGTTATACGGAAGCGCGACTGGTGAAGACGCTGGAAGAACTGGGTATAGGACGTCCAAGTACGTATGCACCAACGCTGGAAACCATTCAGAAACGTGGTTACGTTGCTATTGAAGAGAAGAAGTTTTTCCCTACAGAGCTGGGCGAATTGGTCATCGAACAGATGGAGGAGTTCTTCCCAGAGATTCTGAATGTGGAGTTTACAGCTAATATGGAAGGTGATCTTGACCACGTCGAAGAAGGCGAAGGTAATTGGGTCAAGGTGTTGAGTGACTTTTACGAGTCATTCGAGAAGCGACTTGAAGTGGCTGAAGAAGAAATGAAAGAAATTGAAATAAAAGATGAAGTATCCGATGTCATTTGTGATAAGTGTGGCAGCCAAATGGTGTATAAGCTTGGCCGATTTGGTAAATTCCTGGCCTGTTCTGCTTTTCCAGATTGCCGTAACACAAAGCCAATTGTTAAGGATATCGGGATTAATTGTCCTACATGCGGTGAGGGTCATGTCGTCGAACGACGGAGTAAAAAGGGACGTGTCTTCTATGGATGTGACCGCTACCCGGAATGTGATTTTGTTTCCTGGGATAAACCGTCCATTAAGCCTTGCCCAAGTTGCAGTAGCCTAATGGTCGAAAAACGTACAAAACAAGGAACGAAGCTCAACTGTACTGTCTGCGATCACAGCGAAATGCTGGAAGAGAGCGATGAGAGCGTAGAGACTTCTTAAGAACAACAATAGCAGGGGGATTTAAACGTGAGTGAACTACAAAAGGTAACGGTCATCGGAGCAGGTTTGGCGGGCAGCGAAGCTGCCTGGCAAATTGCAAGCCGTGGAGTGCCAGTTAAGTTATATGAAATGAGGCCGGTTGTAAAAACACCAGCACATCATACAGATAAATTTGCCGAACTGGTATGCAGTAATTCCTTGCGGGCAAACGGCCTAACGAATGCAGTAGGCGTACTGAAGGAAGAGATGAGAATACTGAACTCCTTGATTCTGAGTGCAGCAGATCGTCATGCTGTTCCGGCTGGCGGTGCATTGGCAGTGGATCGTGACGGATTTTCCGGTCATATTACTGATACGCTTCATCAACACCCTTTGATCGAGGTTGTTAATGAAGAGCTTCAGGAAATCCCACAGGACGGTATTGTGGTCATTGCGACGGGGCCTTTAACTTCTCCAGCTTTGTCGGAACAGATTAAATCGCTGATGGGAGAGGAGTATTTTTATTTTTACGATGCGGCAGCCCCGATTGTAGAAAAGGACTCTATCGACATGAGCAAGGTTTATCTGGCTTCCCGTTATGATAAGGGAGAAGCAGCGTACTTGAATTGTCCGATGAACGAAGCGGAATTTGATGCTTTTTATGAGGCTCTGATTACGGCTGAGGTAGCGCAAGTCAAGGAATTCGAAAAAGAAATTTATTTCGAAGGCTGTATGCCCATCGAAGTGATGATGCAACGTGGGAAACAAACGGCATTGTTCGGACCGATGAAACCTGTGGGTCTCGTAAATCCACATACAGGTGAACTGCCCCACGCAGTTGTTCAGCTTCGGCAGGATAACGCCGCAGGAACGCTGTATAATCTGGTTGGTTTCCAGACTCACCTCAAATGGGGGGAGCAAAAGCGTGTATTTTCAATGATTCCGGGTCTTGAAGAGGCAGAGTTTGTTCGTTACGGTGTGATGCATCGCAATACCTTTATTAATTCTCCGCAGCAACTTCATCCAACCTATCAGTTCAAGGGAAGAAGTAATCTATTCTTCGCCGGACAAATGACCGGTGTAGAGGGATATGTGGAGTCGGCGGCTTCTGGTCTGCTGGCCGGGATGAATGCGGCACGAGCAGCGCGTGGACAGGAAATGTTTGTATTTCCTGCAGAAACGACATTAGGCAGCATGGCGCGGTATATTACGACCGCTGATTTTAAGCATTTTCAACCGATGAATGCAAATTTTGGTTTGCTTCCAAAGTTGGAGAAACGGATTCGTAACAAAAAGGAAAAAAATGAAGCTCTCGCTAATCGCGCGCTGGAAAGTTTGCATGGTTATATCAACGAAACGGGAGTTATGTCAGCTGAAGTACAGGCATAAGGATGAAGGAAAAGGAGGAGCGCGTTATGGATATGTCCTTTCATGCTACCACCATCTGCGCTGTACGCCACAATGGCAAAGGAGCTATTGCGGGTGATGGACAGGTAACGTTCGGCAACAGTGTTGTAATGAAGCAGACGGCAAAAAAAGTGCGCAGATTGTATCGTGGTCAGGTCGTTGCGGGATTTGCGGGTTCGGTGGCAGATGCTATCACGTTATTTGAAAAGTTCGAAAATAAGCTAGAGGAACACCACGGAAATCTTCAAAGAGCAGCCGTGGAACTGGCCAAGGACTGGCGTCAGGATCGTATTCTGCGCAAGCTGGAAGCGCTCATGATTGTGATGGACTCATCCGGAATGCTGCTCATTTCTGGAGGCGGCGAAATTATCGAGCCGGATGATGATGTGCTTGCGATTGGCTCAGGTGGTAATTTTGCATTGGCGGCTGCCCGTGCATTCAAACGCCATGGCTCTGGCATGGAAGCAAAGGACATGGCACGGGAAGCGCTAGAGGTTGCTTCGGAAATATGTGTGTATACGAACAATCAGATTATCGTGGAAGAACTGTAAATCGGCTCTGAGTATTCAAGGGTGGAGGAGTGCAAAATGAATAATCAATCGTTGACGCCCAGACAAGTGGTATCCGAGCTGGATAAGTATATTGTCGGACAAAAGGAAGCTAAAAAATCTGTTGCTGTTGCCTTGCGTAACCGTTATCGGCGTAGTAAGCTACCGGATGATATCCGGGATGAAATTGTGCCTAAAAATATTTTGATGATCGGACCAACAGGTGTGGGTAAAACTGAAATTGCACGTAGACTTGCACGGCTCGTGGGGGCTCCTTTTGTCAAGGTAGAGGCGACCAAATTTACAGAAGTGGGTTACGTCGGTCGTGATGTGGAATCCATGGTGCGTGATCTGATGGAAACCTCTATTCGCATCGTTAAGACGGAACGAACAGAGAATGTGAAGGACAAAGCGGAAGACATGGCAAATGAACGGATTGTCAGCATCCTTGTACCTGCAGAAAAGTCAAACAAATCGCAACGTAATCCCTTTGAAATGCTATTTGGCAATAACACGGGAACTTCGGTAGAAGAAGAACCACCACAACAGGATGGATCTTTGGCAGAAAAGCGCCGTAAGGTTAAATTCGATCTGTTGTCTGGTAAGCTTGAGGATGATGTTATAGAGATTGATGTGGAGGATACTGCACCCAATATGCTCGATATGTTTGCTGGGCAAGGGAATGAACAAATGGGTATGAATATGCAGGAGATGTTCGGAAGTTTTCTGCCCAAGCGGACGAAGAAGCGCAAGCTACCAGTCAAGGAAGCTCGCAAGGTGCTAATTCAAGATGAAGCTGCCAAATTGATCGATATGGATGATGTGATTCAGGAGTCTGTGAAGCGTGCTGAGCAATCCGGTATTATTTTTATTGATGAAATAGATAAGATTGCCAGCCAGGGTAAGGGGAGCGGCCCCGATGTGTCGAGAGAAGGCGTCCAGCGCGATATTTTACCTATTGTCGAGGGATCTACCATCATGACCAAATACGGTCCGGTAAGAACAGATTACATTCTGTTTATTGCTGCAGGAGCTTTTCATGTTGCAAAACCATCTGACCTGATCCCTGAGCTTCAGGGCCGTTTTCCAATCCGTGTGGAATTAAGTAGCCTGACTTTGGATGAGTTTGTGTCGATACTGACGGAGCCTAAAAATGCGCTGACCAAGCAATACACTGATCTACTCCGTACTGAGGAGATTGAAGTCGAATTTTCTGCGGAAGCGATCCGTGAGATTGCCAGCATTGCTGAGTCTGTAAATCGCAACACCGAAAATATTGGCGCACGTCGTTTGCATACCATTCTAGAAAAGCTGCTGGAGGATCTGTCGTTTGAAGCACCAGAGCTTACATTGGATCGTATGATCATTACCCCGGAATATGTACGTGAGAAGCTGGGAGATATTGCCCAAAACAGGGACCTTAGTCAGTATATTTTATGAATAGGGTTTCTAAAAATAGGGTGTGTGGTCCAGAATAACACTATCTTGCACCGTCGTTTAGACCTAGATAATGGTCAAGTTGATGATTTTTCTGTCTATTCCAAAAGTAGGACGTATAATCTTTTACAGGTGTAAAGTGCTAAGAAAACATTCATTTTCTTGAAATAAACCTGAAAAATTTAACATTTTATGCATCTAAAGCCCTCTTTTTTAAAAAAGATAGGGCTTTTTTCTTATTGTAATTAGGTCCCAACTCTACGAAACTTAGAATATATGACAGAAAGTTATTATTTTCTACTTAAGACCTAAAAGAAATGTATAATTATGAAATTTTATTGTCGAAAAAAAGTGAAAAATCTTGTTTTATTGAATCTTACTTTGGAGTAGACGCTGGGAGGGAGGAGCTAAATGAATCTGCTGGGTGATATGAGCTTTCAAAAGCTTCAGGCAGGTGTACAGGCGGCAAATACGAGACAACGTGTGATGGCGGACAATATATCCAATGCGGATACCCCGTATTTTAAGCGTTCGGAGGTTTCATTTGAAGAACTGCTTCAGCAGCAAATGGACGGTGATGTCACACCACTACGTGGAAAAGTAACCAATTCAAGACATTTTCAAATAGGACCTGTGAACTCCATTCCAGATGCCACGGTCACCAAAGATGGGTACTCAGTCATGAATAACAATATGAACAACGTAGATATCGACAGAGAAATGAGTCTTATGGCTGAAAATCAACTAAGATATAATACCTACATCCAAGAAATTAATGAGCGCATCAAAATGATGAGAACAGCGGTAGAAGGGAGATAGGACTAGGTGAAGATTAACAACGGCTTTGATATTAGTGCATCTGCTCTTACGGCCCAACGGTTGCGGATGGACGTTATATCTAGCAACATTGCCAACGCAGAGACAACTCGGGCGAAAGTAGAGAATGGACAAGCAGTTCCATATCGGAGAAAAACGGTTGTTTTGGAGCCGAACCAATCTGGCTTTGCCGATGTTTTAAAGGCTCAAATGGAAGGTAGTAGCACAAACGCTGCTGGCGTTAAGGTTTCGCAAATTCAGGAAGATCAGTCACCTTTGAAGCCTGTGTACAATCCGGGTCACCCGGACGCTGATAAAGATGGCTATGTATATATGCCTAATGTAGACATTATGAAAGAAATGGTCGACATGATTTCCGCAACACGCTCATACGAAGCCAATGTAACAGCTCTGAATGCATCAAAGGCTATGGTTTCCAAAGCGCTTGAAATCGGTCGCTAAGTTCTAGGACTACTAACTACTTAATAGGGAGAGTAAAACATGATTCAGAACGCCATGTTTAATGTACAGACACCGGTAATACAGCAGATTCAATCGCCTAACAATGAGTTGACGAAAGCGACGCCTTCCGAATCCTTGAAGGATTTTGGTTCCTTCCTAAAGGATGCTCTCAATGAAGTAGGGCAGCAGGAAGCCGCTACGCACCAGATGTCCGACCAATTCATGGCAGGCAAAGTTGATGTAGATCAGGTCATGATCACTTCCCAACAAGCGCTGCTTTCCCTGCAGCTTACTACACAGGTCCGAAACAAAGCGATCGAAGCCTATCAGGAGATCATGCGTACACAGATGTAAAGAGGGTTTAGCAAAGTTTCGGATGGGGTGACGGAGTGAACGAGAGAATCGCCCAATATCGGGATAAGATTTCCGGGTATTGGAATAATTTCAGCAAAAAACAGAAGATATTACTTGTTTCGACATTAGCATTCATCATTATCGCCGTTGTAGTGCTAACGATGCAGTTTACTAAAACCGAGTATGAAGTGGCTTTCCGAGATTTAAATGCTAACGATGCAGCCGGAGTCATTAAATATCTCGATTCTGCGGGTATACCGTATCAACTTAATGCTGGTGGGACACAAATCTCAGTTCCAACCGCTAATGCGGATAAGGCGAAGGTAGATGTTGGGTCTCAAGGCCTGATTCAGAAGGGTTCAATCGGCATGAGTGCTTTTGACCAGTCCTCCTCTGCCATTGGTATGACGGAGAACGAGTTCAATGTGAAGTACAATAATGCATTGAACGGCGAAATACAGCAACTGTTGGAACGGATGGATGGTGTCCAAAGCTCCAAAGCTGTCATTAATATGCCAAAGGAAAACATTTTTGCCGGACTTGAAGAAAAGGACAAAGCCTCCGCTTCGATTCAAATGGAATTCGAGCCTGGCTTTACTCCAAATCAGCAAGCGATCGACGGATATTTTAATCTGGTAAAAACGGCCGTACCGAATCTGCCAGTGGAAAACATTACGATCACCAATAAGGAATATGAGTTGATTCCAACGGCCAAGGGCGGCCAAGGTGGGCTCACTAGTGGTGTTCAGGAAAACATGGCTCTACAGAAGAAGTTTGAGAGCGATGTAAGGAATAATGTTCAACAATTTTTGTCGAAAATTGTTGGAGACGACAAGGTAAATGTGCTGGTTATGTCCCAGCTAAATTTCGACAAAGTAACATCAAAGGAACAAATGGTCACACCTGTTGATCAAACGAAAATGAAGGGTATTGAAATTAGCGCCCAACAAATTCAGGAAAGCTATACGGGCAGTAGTGGACAAACCGGAGGAGTTGCAGGAACAGGAACACAGGATGTTCCAGGCTACCCTGGAGGAGCTAATTCCGGCAATACCAGCTCAGATAAGAGCTCAAGTACGATTAACTACGAAGTTAACCGAATTGCAAGGGATATTATCCAAAGTCCGTACACTGTAAAAGATTTAACCATTAATGTAGCAGTTGAACCACCAACAGGTCAGCAAACGTTGGATACTGCAACTCAGACAGCAATTCAAAATATTTTGGTTAATATTGTAAGAGCGTCGTTAGCGAATTCTGGTACTACTATTACAGACGCTGATTTGGCTAAGAAGGTTTCAGTGTTCTCACAAGCTGTTCCGGCGCCTGCGAGCACGAATACATTCTTCTCAGCTTCCAACCCTTGGCTATGGGGCATCGGAGCTGCTGTTCTGGCGCTGCTGGCGGGTGTAATCTTCCTCATCGTACGCGGTCGTCGTAATCAGGAAGAAGAGTTGGATGAAGAATTGCAACTCATGCCAACGCCGACGGAGTTCCCGTCTATTACCATGGAAAGTGTGACAAATGAAAGTCAAGTGCGTAAACAGCTTGAAAGTCTGGCGAAAAAGAAACCCGACGAATTCGTCAATCTGCTTCGTACATGGCTGGCTGACGAATAGAGGTGAGTTCATTGGCAAAGGCAAGCAGTCAAGGTTTAACGGGAAGACAGAAGGCGGCTATACTTCTCATCACAATGGGACCAGAGGTATCTGCTCAAATATTCAAGCATTTGCGTGATGAGGAGATCGAGCAACTTACATTGGAAATTGCCAATGTGCGGAAGGTCGATGCCATTGAGAAAGACTCCATCATGGCCGAGTTTCATCAAATTTGTTTGGCTCAGGAGTACATTTCCCAAGGCGGTATTAATTACGCTAAAGAAATATTGGAAAAAGCACTCGGGTCGCAAAAAGCAGTTGAGGTCATTAACCGTCTAACAGCGACGTTACAGGTAAGACCCTTCGATTTTGCCCGCAAGGCTGATCCAAACCAGATATTGAATTTTATACAGAATGAGAATCCGCAAACGATTGCTCTCGTGCTTTCGTACTTGCAATTCGAGCAGGCGGCTGCAATTCTGTCGTCTCTGCCACAGGAAAAACAGGCAGATGTGGCCCGGCGTGTCGCTGTCATGGACAGTACATCTCCGGAAGTTATTTCCCAGGTGGAACGAGTGTTAGAGCAAAAGCTATCTGCAACCGCAACGCAGGATTATACAAATGCGGGTGGTATCGAGTCCATTGTTCAGATTTTGAATGGCGTAGACCGCGGAACCGAACGTACGATTCTCGACTCGCTTGAAATTCAAGATCCAGAACTGGCTGAGGAAATCAAGAAAAGAATGTTCGTGTTCGAGGATATCGTCAATGTGGACAACCGTTCCATTCAGCGCATTATCCGCGATATCGACAATGCAGATTTGCAATTGGCGCTTAAAGTGTCCAGTGAAGAAGTACGCGATGTGATTTTCCGAAATATGTCGAAACGTATGGCAGAAACCTTCAAAGAGGAAATGGAGTACATGGGACCGGTGCGGTTGCGTGATGTGGAAGAAGCACAGACACGTATCGTATCGACAATCCGCAGATTGGAAGAGGCCGGTGAGATTATAATCGCACGCGGCGGAGGAGATGACATCATTGTCTAACTTGATCAAATCTTTCCAATATGTTCCTGTAGAGGCTTTGAAAACAATTGATGTGGCACATACGTATGCGCCAGAAACGACGGATGAAGAAATCACAACTGAATATACGGAGCCGGAGCCTCAGCGAGATCACGAGGCTGAACGGCTACGGGATGAAATGCTGAATGATGCTAAGGATTTTGCCGAACGTCAGGTTCGCGAGGCAGCTGAAGAAGCGGAACGGATGCTTCAGGAGGCACAGCAGCAGATTGAAGCCTGGTGGCAGGAACGACGCGAGCATGACGAGCAGTTAACTCAGTCGTTAAAAGCTGATGGGTTTCAGCAAGGATATGAAGAAGGTCAGAAGCTGGCTGAGGCCGAGCTCCAGACGAAATCAGAGCAGATGATGGAAGAAGCACAGGATATTCTGCGTCAGGCCTATGAGATCAAGGAACAACTGATTCAGGAAGCTGAGCCTTTCCTGGTTGAACTGAGTAGTGCTATTGCTGAGAAGGTCATTGAGAAACAGCTTAGCCTTGAGCCTGAATACACGATTGAATTAATTCGTAAAAATTTGGCTCGTAAGCGGGAAAAAGGAACCATTACATTGTGTGTGTCGCCTCAGCATTTCGCATTTGTGCAAGGTGCGCGAGAAGAATTGTCATTAACTGTCGATTCGCAGGCAGAACTGCAAATTATTCCTGATGGTACTGTGAAAGATCGCGGTTGTGTTATCCGTTCTTCCTTTGGAAGTGTGGATGCGCGGATTGATACACAATTAGCTGAGATCAAAAAGGAATTATTGCGTCTGGCACATGAGAATGAGGAGCGAAGACATGAAGGGGCTTAATGCGCAGCGCTACATGGATCATTTGCGCCAGCTGGACCCGGTTCGGGTAAATGGCAAGGTTACGCAGGTTATCGGCTTGATGGTTGAATCGGAAGGTCCAGACGCCAGTATCGGGGATGTTTGTTACATTTATCCGGGTAAAACGGCAAAGCCCTTGCAAGCGGAGGTCGTAGGCTTCAGGGACAATAAAGTGCTTCTGATGCCACTTGGAGAACTGCAATCCATTGGTCCCGGTTGTGATGTTGTAGGAACAGGGAAACCGTTGAATGTGCAGGTCGGGTCGGAGCTGTTAGGCAAAGTGCTGGACGGATTGGGTCAGCCTCTGGATGGCTCATTGATTCCCTCTCGAATGGCGAGATATTCAACCTTCAATATTCCGTCCAATCCGCTGAATCGTCCGCGTGTGCAGGAACCAATCAGTATCGGGGTGCGCGCTATCGACGGGTTGCTTACTATCGGTAAAGGACAACGGGTTGGTATTTTTGCAGGTTCGGGTGTAGGTAAAAGTACCTTGATGGGAATGATTGCTCGTAATACGGAAGCTGATGTGAATGTAATTGCCTTGATCGGGGAACGTGGACGCGAGGTGCTGGACTTTATTGAACGGGATTTAGGTCCGGAGGGACTAGAACGTTCCGTGGTCATTGTGGCAACTTCCGACCAGCCTGCGTTAATCCGTATTAAGGGTGCACTTATTGCAACGACGATCGCGGAATATTTTCGGGATCGCGGGTTAAATGTCATGCTGATGATGGATTCAGTTACCCGGTATGCGATGGCCCAACGTGAAGTGGGACTAGCCGTAGGGGAGCCGCCAGCAATGAGAGGGTACACACCTTCCGTGTTTGCTAGTCTACCTAAGCTTCTAGAACGTGCAGGGACAGGTCCTACTGGCTCCATAACCGCTTTTTATACGGTGCTGGTCGATGGTGATGATATGAACGAGCCCATCGCGGATGCGGTGCGCGGGATTTTGGATGGACACATTGTCTTGAATCGTGGGATTGCGAACAAAGGACATTTTCCCGCAATTGATGTGTTAGCGAGTATTAGCCGGGTTATGAAGGATATCGCACCACGAGATCAGATAGACGCTGCCGAGAACATTAAGCGCTTGATGGCCGTTTACAAAGATTCGGAGGACCTGATTAATATCGGGGCCTATCAGCAGGGTTCAAATGCAGAAATTGACGAATCCATGGAGCGTATACGGGATATATGGGATTTTACAAGACAAAGAACAGATGAAAAGGCTGAGCTGGACGAGGTAAGGGAGCGTTTGATTTCTGAATTTATGAGGAGATGAAGGTTGAACGATGAGATTTCAGTATTCCTTTCAGAAAGTTGTAGACTTGAAAACCAACGAAAAGTCACAGGCCGAATGGTTGCTTTCCAGTGCTGTTGGACAATTGCAGGCTGAGGAGCAGACATTAACACAGCTTGTAGGCGAAAGGAATCGGGTCATATCAGCCATTCAAAAGGCTGCCGAGGATTGCGCGCCACTCTCTACCATTCAGGAATTACAGGCTTATGTTAATCATCTGGACCAATGTATTACACGCAAGCATAGGGATGTTCAATATGCGCAGCAAAATGTGCAAAGCAAACAAACCGTTTTGACCGATAAAATGCTGGATGAACAGGTTTGGCTGAAAGCGAGAGAGAAGGCCAACGTGAAATTCCAACAGGAAATGCTCCTGCGCGAGCAGAACGAGCTGGATGAAATGGCTTCCGTGCGATTTGCCATGAAAGCCCGGTAAGCGGAAAGTCATAGGATACGCATATCAGCTGCCTGAGGAGGAAGACGATGGCACAGAAGTTAGCAGAAAATGAACTGGATATGGATTTAGGAAAAGAATCAGGCGGGGGATTTGAACGGTTTATGTTTTTCCTGATTCCGATTGTGTTCACAATCGTTCTGGTCGGGGTCCTGCTTACATTGTTCAATATGGACTTCAGAAGCGAAATGATTTCATTAGGGAACAAAATACCAGTTGTTAAAAATTGGGTGCCTGAACCGAAAGATAAGGCTACCCAGACGAAAGAGGCAGATCAGAAGGCACAGTCTGAAAGTTCTGAAGCAACCATTCAGCAGTTAAAGTCAGATTTAGCCAAGCAGACGGAGGAGCTTAAAAAGGCTACCGCTGCTAAGACGACACAAGATAAAAAGGTTACTGAACTGCAGAATCAGGTCAATACGCTGCAAACGCAACAGGAACAGCAGCCACAGGCCAGTCAGCAGGGACAGGCTGGTACGCAAACTACAGGTGGAACAACAAATGAAGATCCTTATGTAAAACAGGCCAGAGATCTTGCTAGCATGTATGAAGGAATGACAGCTAGTAAAGCGGCACCGATTATGGAGAATCTGACTACGGAAGAGACTGTGCAGCTGCTAAGCTACATGGACCCTGCCAACAGTGCAAAGATTTTGCAAAAGATGGACGCTAAAAAAGCAGCCGATATTACTATGGCTCTGAAAAACGTAACGCCATCTACGGATTTGTCAGTTGCTGCGTTGCAGTCTCGTCTGAAAAAGGATCAAGGTACCACAGCTGGCACGACGAGTAAGAGTTTGCAAAGCACTCAAATCAGTAGCACATTTGCTTCCATGGACAAGAAGAGCGGTGCCGAACTTATTTTACAAACTTACAAAATCAGTCCAGACAAGGCATTAAACATATTAAATACAGTAGATGATTCGACACGTGGTTCTTTACTACAAAATATGTCTGCCAAGGATGCGGCTCAGACTGCAAAAATTTTGAACAAACTGATGGGCAGTAAGTAATTTAAATGAAGGGAGGTGAAAAATAAATGACCCTTATTTCTCAAAGTGTATCGCTCAGCTCCAGTCAAACAGCTAGCAGTACGACAGCCTCAACAACGAGTACAGCCACGGCTGCCGGAGCAACCACGGGTGCTTTTAATCAAACACTTACGCAAATGATGACAGGCGGGCAAACGGACTCAGCAGGCACAGATGCGAACGGTTCTCCATTAGTTATGGTACTTCCGCTGATTGCAACCGGAGAATCCACGGAAGCTCCAACCGAGCCGCTGGTCGAAACACTGGCTCCTTTGCTGCAAAATCTCGAAAAGCTGGATGATCAGGTAGCTGCCGATCCTGCTCTGCTTGCTTCTCTGCAAGCGTGGATTCAGCAAGTACAACAGTTTTTGCAAGGCGACGGAACAAATCAACAGTTAAACGGTGGAGAAACGTCAGAGGCGACAGGCTTAACAGCCTTGGCAGCCAACCCGGCTACTCTTCGATTTGCATTGCAGGACGCTTTGTCACAACTTGCCAATGTAGCAGAGCAGGCTTCTGGAGACCAAAAGTCCCAGGTGGCACAGTTGCTACAATCGCTCCAAAGCGCAACGGCAGGGACGGGAGCTATTTCCGATGAGCAGTGGAATGGTGTAATGAAAGCTGTGGAACTTGCTGATGGTGGGGACTCACAAGCGGTTCAGCCTTCTGCAAATCGAGCAAATGGTACTCAGACCGTAGCTACAGCTACTACAGACAAACAGGTTGTTGTTTCTCAGCAGCAAGCAAGTCAGGGCGAAACTAATCAGCAAGGTTCAGAAGGGCAACGTTCATCAACTAATATTCTCGTTCAGTCTACAGTTAAGACGACTGGAGCGGATGAAGCGAGTGCATTCGTAGATGCAACTGAGCAAGCGGATCCGACAGCAACTGACAATCAGACTCCAGTGATCACAACTGCGGGACAGCTTTCGGTACAAACGCAAGGAACAACACCTTCGGCTCCAGCTCAACCAGTCGTACATGTACGGCAATTTGCCAAGGAGATGACCGAATTTGTAGTTCAGAAACTTGACATTGTAAAACGCACTGGTTTGACGGAAGCGACCATCATGCTTCGTCCAGATCATCTGGGCCAGCTGGAGGTTAAGCTGACGATGCAAAATGGTCATCTGGTTGCCCAGTTCATGACTGAGCATAGCGGAGCGAAGGATTTGCTGGAACAGCAAATGTCGCAGCTGCGTTCGAGCCTGCAGAGCCAAGGTATCCAGGTAGATAAGGTAGAAGTAACGCACAATGAGTCGCTTTCCTCCCATATGTATCAGGATGGACGCGGATCTGGAGCTAATCAGCAGCAGCAATCCAACCAACGTTCCAAAGCTCGTGGTAGAGAAGAGAGCGAGGATGCTATGAAGGTAGCTGAAATGGCAGAAGAGCTTCGTAACTGGACAGCAGAACAACGCGCAGATGATATGAATCGGACAGGCTCCTTTACAGCACAAGCGTAATGATGGAGGTGAGAACACAATGACGACTACAGACAACAATGTATCCACCAGTAACGTCTGGCCGAATTACAATGTGAATAATGTCAAAACAGCAAGTGCCAAGGATACTAAAACGATGGGTAAAGATCAATTTCTGAAAATTTTGATCACCCAGCTACAAAATCAGGATCCGATGCAGCCTTTGGAGGATAAAGAATTTATCGCTCAAATGGCCCAGTTTTCCTCGGTAGAACAACTAATGAACATTTCTACGCAGTTGAATGCATTGGGACAGTCTTTAGGTACGGCTTCCGGTTTGATAGGAAAAGAAGTCAGCTGGATTGAGGCAGGTAAAAAAGACTCCATTACAGGTGAAACAGGTGCGGGTACAGTAAAAAGTGGAATCGTAGATTCCATCGTTATTCGCGACGGTGTGCAGTATGCCAAAATGGGAGCGGCTGAGGTGGCATTAAAAGATGTAACATCAGTGAGCCAAGCTAACACAACGACTCCCGCTACAGGTACATCGGATACTTCATCTTCTTCCTCTACTGGAAGCGGTGAGAACTCATGAATGACAGGATAACGGTCGGACGCCTTTTTCCCGCCAACGTGCCCCCGGCAGCAATCACACAAAACCGAGTGAATTCGGTATCCAAGGATGCCAGACCGTTCGGTCAGGTGTTGCAGGATCAGGTGCTCAAGCTGAGCAACCATGCAGCCAAGCGTCTGGAGCAGCGGGGAATAGAGTTGAGAAGTGACCAAATGGCGAAAATCAACTCTGCTGTGGATAAAGCAGCTGCCAAAGGCGCCAAAGAATCATTGATTTTAATGCAGGATATGGCTTTGATTGTAAGTGTACCTAATCGAACAGTTGTTACCGCGATGGATAAGAAATCCATGGAGGATAACGTATTTACGCAGATAGATAGTGCTGTAATTATTTCATGAAAAATGTATACGAAGTGGCTGGCCCGAATAGGAAAGCCATGAAAAAGCCGCGGATCGACTGATGCGGTCAACTAAGCAACCAATCAGAGGAGGATTTATACTCAATGTTGAGATCAATGTATTCAGGTGTATCGGGCATGAAGGGCTTTCAAACGAAGCTGGACGTTATCGGTAACAACATTGCAAACGTAAATACTACAGGCTTCAAGTCCAGCCGAGTAATGTTCAAGGATATCTTGAGCCAAACGAGTTCAGGCGCAAGTGCACCAGACGGAACAACAACCGCCGGGCAGAATGCCAAGCAGGTAGGTTTGGGGGTATCGGTCAGCTCAATTGATACACTGCATCTTCCAGGTAGTGCAATGACTACGAACAACCCAACGGATTTACGTATTAACGGTGACGGATTTTTCCTGGTCAAAATGAATGATGCACAGGAAGTTCCTTATCTGACTCGTGCGGGTGATTTCCACATAGATGCAAACCGGAATCTGGTTACTTCCGATGGATTTTTTGTGGGAGATTTGGGTGGAGATCCAATCACACTTGCTGACAATGTTACGGCAGTCTCTATCTCACAGGACGGTACAATTGTACAACAATTGGATGACGGAACAGTTGATAATGGTACACAAATTGGATTAGCCAGAGTCACGAATCCAGAAGGTTTAGAAAAAATCGGTGGGAGCTTGTACCGTACTACGGTCAACTCAAATATTGATGCAATTGAGCCTGGAGCAGCCAACTCAGAGGGGCGTGGAGCTATCATCGCGGGTCAGCTGGAAATGTCCAACGTTGATCTGACAGGCGAATTTACCGAAATGATCGTAGCTCAGCGCGGATTCCAAGCGAACTCGCGTATCATTACGACCTCGGATGAAGTGCTTCAGGAAGTTGTAAACTTGAAACGATAATCTCATTTAAACGCGGAGGAGTAGAGGCTCCTCCGCACCTATCAGGAGGTTGGTGTTACGATGATCCCGTTAACGCGGCTGAACGGCTCGCCTATGTGGCTTAATGCGCTGCTCATTGAGACTGTGGAGGAAACACCGGATACATACGTCACTTTGGTGACGGGGAAACGGTTGATTGTATTGGAAAAAGCGGCAGATGTCGTCTCCTTGATCAAGGGTTACAGCCGTGAAATCGGCATGCATGCCGCCACGATAAAAGTGCAACAAATGGAGGAAGACGAATGAAGAAGATGCTGCCATGGCTCATTACAATTTTACTCGCGATTACTTTGATTGCAGGCGCGGCCTTTGTACTTATACCAGCGCTTAGCGGGAAGAAGTCGGAAGTCATACCGAATGCGCAAGCTGCTCAAGCAGAACAACTTCCAAGATTGTCAGCAGATGAATTGGTGGAAGTGAGCTCTGAAATTACCGGTATCAAAACGAATTTGGCAGACGCAGATTACATTGTCCAGATGAACCTATCTTTTCAATTGAACGATGCCAAAGCAAAAGAATCTTTTGAAAAAATCAAAGATATCAGTATTAAGCCCATCGTTATTCAATTACTTGCAGACACCAAACCTGATGAGCTCAGAACGGCTAAAGGCCGGGACCAGTTCAGTGACAAGCTGACGGATCTCATCAACAAGTCGCTCCCTGAAGGTCACCTGGGGAACGCCAAAATTACAGACTTTTTGCTGGCAGCCATTTGATTCCAGGTGAACTTGTCAGGAACACGTAAGGGGGTGAATAACATTGGTGGATGTACTGTCACAAGGGGAAATTGATGCCCTTTTAGCAGCTCTTTCGTCCGGTGAAATGGATGCGGAAGAACTTAAAAAGGAAGATACCCAAAAGAAAGTTCGCGCTTATGATTTTAAAAGAGCGCTGAGGTTTTCCAAGGATCATATACGGAGTCTGACGCGGATACACGAGAACTTTGCACGGTATCTGACCACATATTTTTCAGCGCAGCTTCGTACTTTTGTCCAAATTAATGTCGTTCAGGTGGAGCAGCTTCCTTATGATGAATTCATTCGCTCCATTCCGAAAATGACCATTCTAAACATTTTTGAAGCTGAACCGCTGGAAGGCCGTATGGTGCTTGAGGTTCACCCGAACGTTGCTTATGCCATGTTGGACAGGCTTCTCGGAGGAACAGGTTCGGCACCGTCAAAGGTTGCTGCGTTGACCGAAATCGAGACGACGATCATGGAGCGGATTTTCAGTCGTACCTTTGATAGCCTGCAAGAGGCTTGGAAAACGGTACTGGACATTGAACCGCGCCTAGAGGCGATGGAAACAAATCCGCAGTTCATGCAGATTGTTTCGCCGAATGAAACGATTGCTCTGATTTCGCTTAGCACCAAAATTGGTGATACCACAGGGATGATTAACCTCTGTATCCCGCACGTGGTATTGGAACCCATTATGGCCAGACTGTCCACGCACCAGTGGTTTACATCCGAAAAGAAATCAAGGGCGCCCGAAGAGATCGACGCCTTGAGATTACGGGTCACCAAAGCAGAGCTCCCTATTATTGCGGAGTTGGGTGAATCCCGAATAAATGTAGCCGAGTTTCTGGGTCTTTCGGTAGGGGATGTCATTTCATTGAACAAGCCTGTCAAAGAAGGACTATCCATCCGGGTAGGAGAGAAATTGAAGTTTATGGGAAGTCCCGGCATGGTAAGAGATCGTGTTGCCGTACAAATTGATGAAATTGTCAACGAAGGAGTTGAAGAAATTGACGAGTAAAGACTATTTGTCCCAGGAGGAAATCGATGCCTTGCTGAAACAGTCTGAAGCGGGGACGGATTCTACTCCCGCCAACAAGACCGTTGACGATTTTCTGACTCCTCTGGAGCAGGATGCTCTCGGGGAAATCGGTAATATAACGTTCGGCAGCGCAGCTACGGCTCTTTCCACACTGCTCGGTCAAAAGGTGGATATTACGACACCTAAAGTTTCAATTATTACCCGTTCTGAATTTGAAACTGCATTTCCAAAGCCACACGTAGCTGTACATGTAAATTATGTTGATGGATTCGAGGGTATTAACTCACTCGTAATCAAAAAGCGTGATGCACAAGTGATAGCTGACTTAATGCTTGGTGGTGAAGGAAACCCAGTAGATGAAGAATTGAATGAAATCCACATCAGTGCCGTGCAGGAAGCGATGAACCAGATGATGGGGTCGTCGGCGACCTCTATGTCTACCATGTTTAATCGTTTTGTTAATATCTCTCCACCGGGGATTGATATTTTGGATCCTATGCACGGTGATGGAGTATCCAGTCTGCCGGATGAAGAGACGCTCATTACAGTATCCTTCCGTTTATTGATCGGGGATCTTATTGACTCTACGCTGATGCAACTGTTACCTGTTAATTTCGCCAAAAAAATGGTGAGCATCCTAATGAATGGCGGAGAGGATGAGGAACAACCGCAAGCGTCCGCACAGCAGGTAGCTGCAACAGCAGCTCCTGAAGCGCCGCAACAAGCTAGCGTTCCGCAGCAACCGCCTGCACCAGCCTATCAGCAGCAGCCTGCAGCCGCGCAGGCGCCACAAGACGCAGGCTATGGGCAACAACCGCCAATGTATCCTCAAGACCCGGGATATGGGCAGCAGGGCGCTCCAGGCTATGGAACACCGGGTTATGGAATGCCAGCTGGTGTACCGCCGCAAGCTCCTTACGGAACGCCTCATCACTACGGCGCAGTACCGGGACGTAATGTAAATGTACAACCTGTACAATTTTCTAACTTGCAGTCCGGTGCATTTGCGCAAGTGGATGAAAACAATTTAAATTTATTGATGGACATTCCCCTTAGAGTCACCGTAGAATTAGGAAGGACCCAAAAGCAAATTAAAGATATTCTGGAGCTCTCACAAGGTTCAATTATTGAACTGGACAAGCTTGCCGGGGAGCCGGTGGACATTTTGGTTAACAACAAACTGATTGCCAAGGGCGAGGTTGTCGTAATCGACGAGAACTTTGGCGTGCGTGTAACAGATATTGTAAGCCAATGGGACCGTATTCAAAAATTACAATAAAAGCATAATTTAGGGAGGATTTATTTCAGATGGCAAACCGTATTTTGATCGTGGACGATGCTGCATTTATGAGAATGATGATTCGGGACATCCTGTCCAAAAATGGATTTGAAGTAGTAGGAGAGGCCCAGGACGGATCACAGGCCATTGAAAAATTCAAGGAGCTTCGTCCGGACCTGATTACGATGGATATCACGATGCCTGAAATGGACGGCATTGCCGCTCTGAAGGAAATCAAACAAATTGACGCGAACGCAAAGGTTATCATGTGTTCCGCGATGGGTCAGCAAGCAATGGTTATTGATGCCATTCAAGCTGGCGCAAAAGATTTTATCGTTAAGCCTTTCCAATCGGATCGGGTTATCGAAGCCATCAACAAAACACTGGGTGTGTAAGGCGCACCCAGTATGGATACACAACAGGGTGCCTCTGACGCATTGAGTACATCCAGCAATATAGGCAACATTGCCTGGGTCCTTTTCGTGCTAATCTTTATCATCGTACTGATCGTGTACTTGATACGGTTTTTGAGTAAAAGAAATCAGAGCTGGTTCAGCAACCGCTCCGTTCGCATACTGGGAGGCGTGGGACTTGGTCCCAATAAATCCCTTCAGCTTGTTGAAGTTGGTAGCAGTGTGTACCTCATTGGTGTGGGAGAAGATATCCGGCTTGTTGACAAAGTATCCGATCCTGAAGAAGTGGAGCAAATTTTGGCCGCACTGGAGCAAGAAGCTTCTCTGCAGCGCGGCCCGATTGCCCCGCTATTCGCTAAAATTGCGGATAAGCTTCGCCGGAACAACGCGGCACAGCAGCAGCCTGAAGAGGAGACATCTTTTCACGAGATGTTTGAATCCAAGCTTCGGCAAATGCCGAATCGCAAGGATAAACTTGAAAAGCTGCGCAATGAGGAGAATACTACAGATCGGTCGGGAGATTCATGAGAAAAAAGATTATACTTGCATGTTTGCTGCTTGTCTTGTTCAGCTTCATTTCGGTGACGGCGGCCTCTGCGGAACCGATTCCGAACATTGATATTCAAGTCGGCAATTCGGACAAAGGACAGCCCGGTGCCACCTCGCTGTCTATTATTTTACTTATTACTGTCATTAGTGTAGCGCCGGCGTTGCTTGTACTTATGACAAGTTTTACGCGAATTGTGATTGTGCTTGGCTTTGTGCGAACTTCGCTGGGAACCCAGCAGATGCCGCCTAATCAGGTGCTTGTCGGGCTGGCTTTGTTTCTCACTTTATTCATTATGGCACCGACGTTCTCAGCTATGAATGAAACTGCACTTCAGCCGTATCTCAAGGGGGATATAACACAGTCTCAGGCGCTGGATAAGGCATCGGTACCGATCAAGACCTTTATGTTCTCTCATACACGTGAGAAGGATCTACTGCTCTTTATGAAATACACCAAGATGGAAAAACCAAAGAATTATCAGGATATTCCACTAACGGTGATGGTTCCGGCTTATGCAATCAGTGAGTTGAAGACGGCATTTCAGATGGGCTTTATGATTTTCATACCGTTTTTAGTTATAGACATTGTGGTGTCGAGTACACTCATGGCTATGGGGATGATGATGCTACCACCAGTAATGATTTCACTTCCTTTTAAGATACTGCTTTTCGTACTTGTAGATGGTTGGTATTTGGTTGTCAAATCATTGCTTCTGAGTTTTAACACATGAATACTTCATGCAAGGACAGCAATCAAGGAGGACGGCAATGACTTCGGAGTTTATTATTTCCCTGGCTGGGCAAGCGGTGTACATTGTACTCAAGGTGAGCGCTCCGATGCTGATTTTGGGGCTAGTCGTGGGTTTGATTATCAGCATTTTTCAGGCGACAACCCAAATTCAGGAGCAAACACTGGCCTTTGTTCCGAAGATTGTCGCCGTATTGCTGGCATTGCTTTTGTTCGGGCCCTGGATATTGACCACATTAGTGGACTTTACGTATAACATTCTGGACAATTTGTACAAATATATAGGTTAGGCTGAATGTTATGAACATATTGTTACAGAGTTTTCCTGTTTTTTTGCTGATTTTTTGTCGGATTACCTCATTTTTTGTAGTAGCGCCTATTTTTTCAACCCGAGGGGTACCTAATATCTTTAAGGTCGGAATTTCAGGATTTCTAGCTTTGGTCGTGTATCTTACATATGGTACGCATCAACAGGTACCGACTGATGTAGCGTATGTGCTCTTAGTGGGCCGTGAAGTGCTGATTGGGTTGTTATTGGGGTTTACTGCATATCTGTTCATGACAGCGATCCAAACCGCAGGTTCTTTTATAGACCTACAGGTGGGTTTCGGAATGGCGAGTGTGTTTGATCCCATGACAGGGGCTTCGACGCCTTTAACGGGGAATTTCAAGTTTGCCATAGCTGTATTGTTCTTTTTAAGTATAAATGGGCACCATCATCTGCTAAATGCTATCTTATACAGCTATGATTGGGTACCGTTGACAAATGATTTTTTTGTAAAGCTGTATGGTGGCAGTGTAACTGAATTCCTGGTACGTTCTTTTGCGGAATCATTTATGCTTGCTTTTCAAATTGCTGCTCCCATTGTAGTGGCTACCTTTTTAACAGATGTGGGACTCGGTTTTTTAGCTAAAACAGCGCCACAATTCAACATTTTTGTTATTGGTGTACCTCTTAAAATTATTGTGGGACTGTTCATGTTACTGCTTCTCATGCCAAGTTTTGCTTTTATATTCGAAAGATTGTTTTCTGTGATGTTCGAATCCATGCGCAACTTGTTGGATATTATGGGTAATCGTCCTTAATGTCTGGTCTGGAGGAACGTAGTTTGTCATTTAAATATGCTATGAACCTGCAGTTGTTCTCAGGGGAAAAAACGGAAAAAGCTACACCCAAAAAGAAACAGGATGCAAGACAAAAAGGGCAGGTTGCCAAAAGCATGGAGTTGCCCGCCGCTGGTGTCCTGCTGGTTACGTTTTTTTGCCTCATGATTTTCGGCGGGTATTTTAAGGATCATGCAGTTCGACTATTTCGAGATATTTTTGTGAATCGGCTCTCTATGGAGGTAACGCCGAACACAACGCTGCTGATGATGGGTGAGTACGGCGTGCAAATCTTGATTATGCTGGCACCTATTTTTATTGGGGCTATTGTCATCGGGATAGTAGCAAATTACATGCAGATCGGTTTTTTATTAACCGGAGAGGGCATTACGCCCAAGTTTAGCAAGATTGATCCGATTAAAGGATTCAAAAATATTTTTTCCATGAGGTCATTGGTTGAATTCCTGAAATCTGTTTTAAAGATGACCGTAATTGGTTATCTGGTGTACAGCGTACTCTGGAAAACAAAGGCTGACCTACCCAAACTAGCTGAAATGTCCGGCGATCAGATGTTGAGCTTTACAGCTTCATTAACAATGGAACTGGGACTCAAAATTGGTGTGGTGCTGTTCGTTTTAGCGGTGTTGGATTATATGTATCAACGTTACGAGCATGAGAAAAACCTGAAAATGTCCAAGCAGGACATTAAGGATGAATACAAGAAAATGGAGGGTGACCCGCTGATCAAGGGGAAAATTCGCGAGCGTCAGCGCCGTATGGCTATGCAGCGTATGATGCAGGAGGTTCCTAATGCAGATGTCATCATCACCAACCCTACGCACTTTGCTGTGGCTTTGAAATATGACGGTTCGGAGATGGAAGCGCCGCAGATTATTGCGAAAGGGCAAGATTACGTTGCACTCCGAATTAAAGAAATTGCCAAGCAAAACGGCGTAATAACGATGGAAAACAAGCCGCTGGCGCGGGCGCTGTTTCAACGAGCCGAAATCGGGGATGCGATACCAGCTGATCTGTTCCAGGCCGTTGCCGAAGTGCTGGCGTATGTATATAAATTAAAAGGTAAAGTGAAATAAAGGGATCGGAGGGCTAGAGACCCGTGAAAATAAAAGAAATAACTGTCCTTGCAGGCGTCATCGGTATCGTTCTTATGATGATTCTCCCGATCCCATCATGGCTGCTGGATATCCTACTCGTCATTAATATTTCTATTGCTTTGATGATTCTACTCGTTTCTATGAACACGAAGGAAGCATTACAGTTCTCTATTTTCCCTTCATTGTTGCTCATTACCACGTTGTTTCGATTGGCACTTAATATTTCTACAACCAAACTTATTTTAGGTGAGGGCCATGCAGGGGAAGTAGTTGCTACGTTTGGTAGTTGGATTGCAGGAGGGCAAATTGCCGTCGGTTTTGTTGTCTTTCTCATTCTCGTGGTCGTACAGTTCATTGTTATCACCAAGGGATCTGAGCGGGTTGCTGAGGTAGGCGCACGGTTTACGTTGGATGCGATGCCGGGTAAACAAATGAGTATTGATGCTGATCTGAATGCAGGTTTGATCAATGAGCAGCAAGCCCGTGAACGACGCAGTAAAATCGAACGGGAAGCAGATTTTTACGGAGCGATGGATGGTGCGAGTAAATTCGTTAAAGGTGATGCCATTGCTAGTATTATCATTTTGATCATTAACTTGGTCGGTGGCTTTATTATCGGTATGGCCGTTCAGGGAAAAGGATTTCAAGAGGCGCTGTCGACTTATTCTGTCCTCACCATCGGTGACGGACTGGTCAGCCAGATTCCCGCACTGCTCATATCCACGGCGTCAGGCTTGATTGTTACGCGGGCTACGTCGGATGGCAACTTGGCGGAGGATTTAACTGGACAGCTCTTTTCTTATCCAAAACTGATCTACATTGTGGCAGCCACAATTGCATTATTGGGACTTTTCACACCTATTCATATCATTACAACTCTTCCACTGGCGATACTGCTGTTTTTCGCGGCTCGAAGAATGCAGGGCAATATGGAGCGCAAGCAGATAGCCGATGAACAGCTGGAAGAGGAGCAACAAATTGAAGAAGTCCGTAGTCCGGAAAGTGTCATTAATCTGCTTCAAGTAGATCCAATTGAATTTGAATTTGGATACGGGTTAATTCCGCTGGCGGATACACAGCAGGGCGGGGATTTATTAGATCGGATTATTATGATCCGTCGTCAATGTGCTTTGGAGCTGGGTTTGGTTGTGCCGGTCATTCGTATTCGGGACAACATTCAGCTCAAGCCTAACGAGTATGTAATTAAAATTAAAGGTAATACCGTGGGCGGCGGAGAGCTTCTGTTAAATCATTACCTGGCTATGAGTCCAGGATACGACGATGATTCTATTACAGGAATCGAAACGACGGAACCAGCCTTCGGATTGCCTGCGCTCTGGATTGATGAGAACACCAAGGATGTTGCGGAACTATCGGGTTATACCGTAGTTGATCCACCTTCAGTTGTAGCTACTCATCTTACGGAGACGATCAAGAAACATGCTCATGAGTTGCTTGGCAGACAGGAAACACGGTCGCTGGTCGACAATCTCAAAGAGAATTATCCAGTGCTGGTGGACGACCTTATTCCTTCTGTGCTTGCGATTGGGGATGTACAAAAAGTGCTGGCCAAGCTGTTGAAAGAAAAAATCTCCATTCGCGATATGGTGACTATTTTCGAAACATTAGCTGACTACGGCACTTATACAAAAGATCCCGACGTGCTGACTGAATATGTCCGTCAGGCGTTGTCCCGCCAGATTACGCAGCAATTTGCCCAACAAGGGGAGACGTTACGCGTTATTACAGTGGGACCAGGATTGGAGAAGAAAATTGCTGAAAGCGTGCAACAGTCGGAGCAAGGTAGCTACTTGGCTCTTGATCCAGTGTCTACGCAAACGGTGTATCAAAGAATGATGGAGCAAATCAACCGCCTTATTCAATCTGGACAGCAGCCTATTGTGTTAACGTCACCGACAATTCGTATGTATTTGCGGCAAGTGATGGAGCGGACGATGCAGGATGTCCCGGTGCTGTCGTACAGTGAGCTGGAGCCGAACGTTGAAATTCAAAGTGTCGGGGTGGTGAACTTATGAGAGTGAAACGATATGTAGTGGATACCATGCCAGAAGCTATGCTGCAAATCAGGGGTGACTTAGGAACAGACGCCGTCATTTTAAGTACAAAAGAAATGAAGGTCGGCGGTTTCATGGGAATGTTCAGTAAAAAGAAAATCGAAGTGGTTGCTGCGGTAGAGGAGAAGCAACCTCAAAAGCCACGACGGTTTGGGCCCTCTTCACAAGAACTTGCCCAGGCGGCTTCACCTCTAATGAACGCTCCTGAACAGCCAGAAAAATCATTTATGTCTGTGGTTCCCAGACAAGCTGCTCCAGAAGCTTATCGACGGGTAACGCAGATGACGGGTGGTTCCAAAGAAGAACAAGCTGAATTAACGATTAATGAAGAACAAGCTGCTTCAGCAACTGAGCATTTGTCATCTAGGTCTGCAAATAATCTGGAGACTATATCTCAAGCACTTGATCATGAAGCATTGCTTTCGAACATGAAATCATCCAGTGAACTGTTTAAACAGCCCATTGAAGTAAGTGCTCCAGATAAGAGCGGAGTAGAAGAAAATCAGGCTCTGCTTAATGAATTGCGGGAAATGAAAGCCATGATGACTCGGTTTTCCCGAAATTCTTCATTGGAAAGTACTTGGCCGGAGCCGTTGCAAGAGATTTGTGAGCGTGTACTGGAGCAGGAAGTGGAACGTGATTTACTGGAGTATTGGCTCGAACAGATATATGTGCGTCGGAGTGAGCACCCTTTTGCGCCTGAAACTTTTGATTGGGAACAAGCCTTTCGTGAGGAAGTGGCCAGTTTTATTCAGACAAGACTGGACAAAGGGATCTCTAAAGATACCAAAATTGTGTATGTGGCAGGTCCTACCGGAGTAGGGAAAACGACAACCATTGCCAAGTTAGCAGCAGAGCAGTTGTTTAAGCATCATCGCAAAGTTGGATTTATTACTTCTGACACGTACCGGATTTCAGCCGTCGAGCAACTGCGTACATATGCTACGATTTTGAATGTACCGCTTGAAGTTGTGCAATCTCCTGGTGACGTCCACAGAGCCATTCAACGTCTGGAACATTGTGACCTGATCCTCATGGATACCGCAGGACGAAATTATCGTAATGAATTACTTGTTTCGGAACTGCAAAGTCTGCTTTCGCCTATTAATGAAAGTGAGACGTATCTGGTACTCAGTCTGACATCCAAAAGTAAAGATATGCTCAATATAACTGGACATTTCAGTAAGTTTGGTCTTGGTAAGGTTGTATTTACTAAGATGGACGAGACAGGTAGCTGTGGTGGGATGTTTAACCTTTTGCATCATTTTCCGATGCAGCTGGCTTATATTACCAATGGACAAAATGTTCCTGACGACCTGCTTCATCCCGATGCAGAAATGGTGACAAGCATGCTGCTTGGACCCAAAGCATCAACAGGAGTTAACGGAGATTCCATATGAGTGACCAAGCCCAATCACTTAGACAAATGGCTTCTTCATTGGATAAATATCGATTGCCCCCACGTAATCGTCAAGCAAAAATTATAACGATCACCAGTGGTAAAGGCGGGGTGGGCAAATCCAATTTCACGCTGAACTTTGCTCTGGCTCTGCAATCCCTTGGTCGAAAGGTACTTGTGTTTGATGCTGATATAGGTATGGCCAATATTGATGTATTAATGGGAGCCAATTCACAATACAATCTTCTTCACCTGCTAAAACGTGAGAAATCAATTGATGAAATTATTCAAACGGGTGTAGGTGGTTTGCCCTATATAGCTGGAGGATCGGGCTTGAGCGAATTGTTTACGTTATCGGATAACGATCTGAATTATTTTGCCGAAGAAGTAGAGAAAATGGCGGCAGATATGGATTACATTTTATTTGATACAGGTGCAGGTTTATCTAAAGAAAACCTTAAATTCATCACTTCAGCTGACGAATGCCTGGTCGTAACCACACCGGAACCGACGTCCTTAACAGATGCGTATGCGCTAATTAAAGTCGTCAGCGGGTTGCAAAAGGATACGGCATTCAAAATTATAGTCAATCGTGCCGATAACGATAATGAGGCCCGTCAAGTTGCCGATAAGATCGCACTGGTTGCGAAACGCTTTTTGGAGATCGAAATCCCGTTGCTTGGACATATCAGTGATGATACTCATGTCATGCAAGCAGTCAAAAGGCAAGTACCTTTTATGGTTGCTTTTCCGGGATGTGCGGCTTCAAGAGATGTATTGAATCTGGCACACCGTTTTGCAGCAATGCCACAGATTCCGCAATCAGGTGCATTGAGTGGAATTAAAGGGTTTATGCAAAAATGGTTGCGGCGTTCTGTACATTGATTTTGATGAGAGGAAACAGAGGTGTTTAACATGTGTGCTTACCAGGTGCTGGTTGTAGATGATTCGGCCTTTATGCGCAAAATTATTACAGATTTAATTGTAAGGGATGAGTCGTTCAACATCGTAGGTACAGCCGCCAATGGCAAAGAGGCTGTAGAGAAAGTGAAGGAATTGCAGCCCGATTTGGTCACCATGGATGTCGAGATGCCTGAAATGAATGGTCTTGAAGCATTACCATTGATTATGGCAGCCCATCCGCTACCTGTTATTATGCTGTCAGGCATTAATGAACAAGGTATGAAGGAGACCATCATGGCTCTGGAGGCAGGAGCTTTCGATTTTATAAGAAAGCCTTCCATTGCTCATGCGCAAGATATTGAGCAAGTGAGCAAGGCGCTGCTGGAACAGATGCACACTGCTATGCAAGCAGTGCGGAGCCGCCTGGAACGCAAGGAAGCTAATGAGCGCAAAGCTGCATTGGAACAAGCGGAGAAAACGCCACAGGAAAAGCCTCCAGGACAGGCTGTGACTGAGAAACGAAAAGGCAGTCAAGCTTCGACAGACAAGCCTCCTGTTGTTCCGCTTGCTCCTTCACCTGCTGTATCAGCTCAGCCGAAGCGTGATGCTGGCAAGTCCGTCCCGGCAACAGCCAAGCAGGAAACTAAACGACAACAGTCTGGAACATCAGTTACAGCGGGGCGCATAGAACAGCCAGCTGCTCAGCCAAGCAAGTCAGTCCAAGCACCTACTGTTCAGAAGAAGGAAGACTTGTCCAAGGGGATGGGACGAACACCAGGGCAACTAAACAGTTCTAATACGGCCGCTGGCAAATCGCTGCATGGTAAGGATAAAGCAGGGCTGGTTAAGCCGGAGCCCCGTAAGACGGTGATTTCATCAGCTACGCCTACTCCTGCGGCTGCTACGCCTCCAGTAACGGCACCTACAGTTCCTGCCACACCTAAGGGATTTTCTCTTAAAAAAGGTGTGCACACGTCCAGCTTTCGCAAACTGGTGGCGGTGGGATGTTCTACGGGCGGTCCGCGGGCGCTCAAGACGCTGTTGGAACGCATTCCTGGTGATTTTCCTGCTCCAATCGTTATCGTTCAGCATATGCCGCCAAACTTCACTCGTTCGCTGGCACAACGCTTAAACACGTTAAGTCCACTCCGAGTTGTGGAGGCTGAGCAGGGAATGACGCTGGAGACTGGAACGGCCTACATTGCCCCAGGGGGATATCAACTAAGAATTGTGCCAGGAGCCGGTGGTAAATACACTGTGTCACTGAAGATGGAGGAAGCTCGCAATGGTCACCGTCCTTCCGTAGATACGATGTTTGAATCGTTGCTCTCGTTAACCTCGTTGGAGCGGCATCTAGTATTGCTCACTGGAATGGGGAGCGACGGGGCCAAAATGATGAAAAAGCTTTATGATGCTGGGGTACAATCCACATTTGCTGAAAATGAGGAAACTTGTGTAGTGTACGGAATGCCCCGCTCAGCAGTAGAGTTAAAATGTGTGCGTCACCTTCTGCCAATGCAGGAGATCGCCCCCAAGCTTGTACAAGTTGTGAAATAATCGGAGTGTAACTCATGGAGGAGGTGTCTCACAATGGACATGAACCAATATTTAAACATGTTTATTGATGAGTCGAATGATCATCTGCAATCTCTTAACGAAAAAATGCTTCAACTGGAAAGCAATCCAACCGATCTAGGCATCGTTCAGGTGATTTTCCGTTCTGCGCATACCCTCAAGGGAATGGCTGCTACGATGGGGTTTGAAGACCTAGCATCGCTCACTCACCAAATGGAAAACGTTCTTGATCTGGTACGTAACAACAAGTTGGCGATGCATGAATTTATATTCGATACCTTATTTAAAGGATTGGATGCTTTGGAGTCCATGGTGCAGCACATTACAGAGGGAGGCGACGGAAAAGCGGATGTCTCCTCTATTGTATCTTCACTACAATCCATCGTGAGCGGGGATTTCCAAAAGTCTGGCGCAAATGCTGCCACTGAGGAGTCTCCATCTAAAAAAGTGGACAAAAACGATAGTGCTGGGCTTGTCTTGGATCAGTTCCAGTATTCTGTACTGGAGCAATCTATTTCTGAAGGACATCGTGTTCACTATATACAGGTAACAATCAGCTCAGAGAGCCAGTTGAAGGCGGCACGTGCTTTTATGGTGTTCAATACGCTGGAAAACTCTGGTGAAATCGTCAAGGCCTATCCGTCGGTACAGGATATTGAGCAGGAGAAATTCGAGCAAAGCTTCTCGTTATATTACATAACGCAGAAAGAAGTTGGGGAGCTGGAAAAGGAAATCGCGGGTATCTCTGAAATTGAGACTGTCTCAGTGGTACAACTAGATCAGGAATCACTTAAACAAATGAGCGAAGTTACTGCTGGACTGGCTGAGACTGCTGCGGTACAGGAAGCTCCTGTTGCCGTGCAACCACCTGCTCCTTCCCAGCCGCAGTCTCCAGCTGCGGCCTCTGTGGCTAAGCCAGCTGCAGGTAAGGCGCCAGCAGCTAAGGCAGCTGCGCCTACGCATAACCGTACGATTCGTGTAGATATTGAACGTCTGGATGTACTTATGAACTTATTTAGCGAGTTGCTTATTGACCGTGTGCGCTTAGAGCAGTTGGCAAGTGAAGCTTCCAATCCAGCACTGACAGAAACCGTAGAGCACATGAGTCGTGTGAGCAGCGATTTGCAAAACGTCGTTCTTAAATTGCGGATGGTACCAGTAGATACTGTTTTCAATCGTTTCCCGCGTATGGTGCGCGATCTGGCCAAATCGCTGGATAAAAAACTTGATTTGGTTATTACTGGAGCAGAGACTGAAATGGACCGCACTGTTATCGACGAAATTGGCGATCCTCTGGTGCATTTGCTTCGTAACTCCGTGGATCATGGCATTGAGTCGGTAGCCGATCGGATAGCAGCTGGTAAACCTGAGACAGGAACGGTTAACTTGCGTGCTTTCCATAGCGGAAATAACGTATTCATCGAGATTGAAGATGACGGAAATGGTATTAATCGCGATAAGGTACTAAACAGTGCTATTTCCAAAGGGATTTTGACGGCAGAGCAGGCAGCGGTCATGACCGACGAGGAAGCCTATCAGGTATTGTTTGCTCCGGGCTTTAGCACAGCTGCAGTCATTTCAGATGTATCAGGACGCGGTGTCGGTTTGGACGTTGTTAAATCCAAAATCACCGCTTTGGGTGGCAATGTTACGGTTCACTCTACACTGGGCCAAGGCACTAATTTCTCTGTGCAATTGCCGCTGACCCTATCCATTATTGCAGCCATGATGATACAGATCGGTTCTGAAAAATATGCGATTCCATTGTCCTCCATTGTGGAAACTGCGATCGTCAAACGGACACAAATTCGTTCTGTACATGGCAATAAAATGATTGCTTTCCGCGATTCTCATATCCCGCTCATCTCCTTGAGTCAGCTGTTTGAGGTACCGGACTTCAATGAAGATGAAGAAGAAGAGACAGAGGTCGTGGTCATCCGCAAGGGAGACCGTCTGGCAGCTCTTTCCGTACAGGACTTTTTGGGGCAAAGTGAAATTGTCCTTAAAAATCTGGGCAAATACCTTCCAAACATCCAAGGAATTTCAGGCGCCACGATTCTGGGTGACGGTCAGGTAGCTTTGATCATTGACCCGAATGTTTTCATTAAATAATGTCTTCATCAGAAATGAAAGAAATGTGAAGTTGCTGACATCAATAAGGAGGGTTTTTAGACATGGGAGAAGAAATTAAAGTTATCGTATTTAAGCTTGGTGAAGAGGAATACGGTGTTGAAGTAGAAAAAGTCCAATCTATTGAACGCATGGTGCCGATTACACGGGTTCCAAGAACCTACGATTTTGTTAAAGGCGTATTCAACATGAGAGGCGTAGTCATTCCGGTTATTGATCTTCGTGGCCGATTTGGATTGCCTGAAGCTGAATATACCGATCAAACTCGCATCATTATCGTTGCAGTGGGTGAAATGCAAGTCGGCTTTATCGTTGACTCAGCGAATGACGTTATTGACCTGAATACTGACAATATCGAGACACCACCGGAAGTGATTGGCGGAGTTAAGGCTAAATACCTTCGCGGAGTTGCTAAAATTGGTGAAGAGCGCTTGTTGATTATGCTGAACTTGTCCGAAGTCCTGAATCGTAGCGAGATGAACCAACTGGAAGGCTTAGAGGATTAACATATGGAAAATCTCGGAAATCTTGAAGACTTCAAGTTGGATGTGTTGAAAGAAGTCGGCAACATTGGCTCGGGGAACGCTGCTACAGCGCTCTCCCGGCTTCTCAATAAACCGGTCGATATGGGTGTCCCCAAAGTACAAATGCTGCCCTTTGAGGAAATTGCCGAGAAAGTCGGCGGCTATGAGCAACTTGTTGTTGCAATATTTTTTAGGGTAGAAGGGGAAGCCCCCGGGAATCTATTCTTCATATTGCAGCCTCAGGCGGCAAAAAGCTTACTTTCCCGTTTGGCGAATATTCCTTCAGATGACGAGGACAGTTTTAACGAAATGGAGCACTCAGCCCTGTCGGAGATCGGAAACATTTTAGCGGGCTCATACCTGTCTTCGCTGGCAGACTTTACGCGTTTATCTATGTATCCAACAGTCCCTGCGCTGGCGTTAGACATGGCAGGAGCAATTCTCAGCTATGGACTGCTGCAGTTTGGGCAGATGGGGGATGCTGCATTATTGATTGACACATCGTTTCTGGAAGGGCAGAATCAGATAGAGGGTCAATTTTTCCTGATTCCTGATCCAGAATCGTTCGGGAAAATCTTTAGGTCGTTAGGAGTCCCGATGAACGATGATTGAGGATAAAAGCATCATTAAAGTCGGTATGGCTGACTTAAATGTTACCAGTAACCCGAACTCGATTCGCACGACAGGACTTGGCTCCTGCGTCGGATTGACTCTCTACGATCCTCATTTGAAATTGGCAGGTATGGCACATGTGATGCTACCATCCTCGGATATTGCACGTGAAGGGCAACTGAATATTGCTAAATACGCCGATACGGCGCTGCCCGAGTTATTTGAGCGGATGCTGAAATTGGGTGCTGAACGACGCAGGCTGATTGCCAAAATGGCAGGGGGAGCGCAGATGTTCGCCTTTGCTGGTAGTGGAGACACCATGCGGATTGGTCCACGTAATGTAGAATCATGCAAGGAAATGCTCGTAGATCTCGGCATTCCTTTGATTGCGGAGGACACAGGTGGCAATTATGGACGAACGATTGAGTTGGACTCTGAAACTGGCGTTTTGAATATTCGAAGCGTACAAAAAGGTGTAAAGGAATTATAAACATGTTATTTGGCAGCTTACGCATTAATCTTTGGTCTGGAGTAGTCGGATTTATTCTGACTTTTGTGTTGTCCGTTGGCAGCAATCTGCTGACCACGAGCTTAATTCGTGGCTTGATCGCCTTCGTTTTTTGGTTCCTACTTGCATTTGTGCTGCGCTGGACACTAGGTGTTGTGGCGCGGCCAGATCTGGGGAATGCCCAAAGCCGGGCAAGCTCTCAGGTAGATGGCGTAGGGGGGAACCTGGACCTGACGACACCAGACGAAAATGAAGACCTGAATGAATTGCTGAAACCGAAACCAGAGCAGACGGACGAGGGGAATAATGGTTTCGCACCTTTAAACCCACCTAAGCTGGTTTCCAACAAGGACCCTGAAGAATTGGCCAAGGCCGTTCGTCACCTGACAGACAAATAAGGAGGGTGAAGCCGATGAACGAGCGAAAAGCCGCTCATTTAAACCATTCCGAACTATGGGAACAATGGAAAGAACACGGTGACAAGGAAGCAAAAAAACAGTTAATTGAAAAGTATCTCCATATTGTGGAATATGTGTCAGGCCGTCTTGCAGTAGGCTTGCCTAAAAATGTATCCAAGGATGATCTGGCGAGTAATGGCGTTATGGGTTTGATTGACGCTTTAGAGAAATTTGACTATGAGCGTGGTTTGCAGTTTGAGACCTATGCTTCTTGGCGTGTTCGTGGAGCGATTTTGGATGGTCTTCGTCAAGGGGATTGGGTTCCTCGTTCAGTTAGGGAAAAAGCGAAAAAAATCGAGGATGCCTACCAACATTTGGAACAAAGATATCTACGCACGGTAAGCGACGAAGAGATGAGTCATTATTTGGACGTTTCTGAGAAAGAGTTTCAAAATATGATCCAGGAGGTCGCCGTTATGTCGATTGTCTCACTGGAGGACCCGATCCGCGAAGAGGAATCGGAAACACGGCTTTCCCTTTTGGTGGACGAGAAGGCGAAAAATCCGGATCATAAGGTCAATGAATTTACACTTCGTGATGCCCTTGCACAAGGCATTGATAAATTGACTGAAAAAGAACGTATCGTTGTTTCTTTATTGTATTACGAGGATTTGTCACTCAGTGAAATCGCTGAGGTCATGTCGCTATCTCCATCGCGAATTTCACAGTTGCATTCCAAAGCAATATTACGTCTGAGAGCGACATTGGACAAACAACGGGATTTGCTAATGCGTAAAGATTAACGTACGGGAGGTTACAGTAACAGTTAGACGGAAGGAGCACCCTTGTGGAGAAGCAATATGCTTTGGACCAGTTTTTAAAAGTGGTTGTCTCACCTGACAAACAAACCGCCTACTTGGAGTTTGCCAAACGTGAAGAAGGCTTTGCCTGTTCTGTGGAAGAATTAGAGCGTTTTCTAAGCAACCAAAAAATATCCTACGGTTTAATGACCGATGCAATTCGTGTATTTGCGGCAAGTCCGGAAGATCATTTCTTCGGAAAATTACTGATTGCTCAGGGAAAGCAGCCGATCCATGGCACAGACGGAAAAATTAATCTGGCTGATATTGTGACTGGCGAAGATGCACATAAGCCGCTTGAAACCGTGGATGGACGGGTGGATTATAAAGAATTAACTCGTTTAAGAAATGTAAAACGTGGTCAACTGATTGCCGAACGGGTTGATCCTGTGCCTGGTGTACCGGGGATTGCTGTAACCGGAGAGGAAATTCCTTTTCTTCCAGGTAAAGAGGCGCGTTTTAAAGTCGGAAAAAATGTAGTGATCCATCCAGAAGGTGTTGCGATGTATGCGGCTATTGACGGACTGGTGACTACGACTGAAAAGGGCAAACTTAATGTATTCCCTGTATATGAAGTGAACGGGGACGTCGATTATAGTGTCGGTAACATTGATTTTGTTGGAACCGTCGTCATTCGTGGGAATGTCTTGACTGGTTTTCGTGTTCGGGCGGCTGGCGACATTCGTGTCATCGGTGGTGTGGAAGGCGCTGAAATTGAGGCGGAAGGTTCAGTGGAAATCAGTGGCGGTATTATCGGATACCATAAGGGGTTCGTGAAAGCTGCACAAAATGTCAAATGCTCATTCATACAAGATGGTAACGTGATTGCCGGAGGCGATATACTTGTATCCCAGAGCATCATGCATTCCCAGATTAAAGCGAGTGTAAATGTACTCTGTGAGGGGACCAAAGGGCTTATCGTAGGTGGCAGTGTACAAGCTGGTAAAAAGGTAGTGGCTCGTACCATCGGTAATACGATGTCCACAGCTACTGTTATCGAAGTTGGTGTGCTTCCCGAACTGCGCGATGAACTGACAGAACTCCGCGCACGTTTGAAGCAGCAGACAGACAGTCAGGATAAAACGAATAAGGCTCTTACCATATTGGATCAGCTTGCCGCCGCCGGACAGCTTGCACCTGAAAGAATGGCTATGCGAATCAAGCTGACATCTACTAAAAAGTCTAATGAACAGGAGCTTTTGGAAACCAAGTCCAGAATGCTTGAAATTGAACGAACATTAGAGGATACAAGCCGCGCACGGGTAGAAGTGAAAAATGTAATTTACGGTGGCTCTAAAATAGTTATCGGCAGATATACAAAATTCATTAAAGATTCAGTGGAAAGAATGGCGTTTTATTATCACGAAGGAGACATCAGCATGTCCTCCTACGTGTAATTCGGCACACTGAAAAACAACATTCAACATTGTATTCCTTGGAAGACAGAACGGATGCCCAATCGGAAAGGGTGTGGTCCAATGAGCTTGAAGGCTGTTGAATTGCAAATTGCCGTACCTCGCACCAGCGAAGCAGGAAAATACCAAAGTGAGTCCCAGCAGCGGCCGATGAATGATCAAGCATTGCTTGGACAAAAGGCCGCGTTGGAGACGGAAAACATGCGTCAGCGAAGCAGTGCCGTAGACCAGTCTGCGGAAACATTCGTCGGTGAGCGGCAAACAGGAGGGCAGAGCAGAGATTCTTCCCAGCAGAGCCGCTCTCGCTCAGATGAGTCTGAGCTACCTAAGGAGCATCCGGCAGAGCATCCGTTCAAGGGACACCATATTGATTTTTCGCTCTGATCCGACAGGTGGAGAAGCGTTATTAAAGGAGACGATGGGCAGTGGATCAACCATGGATTTATATTGTTCTGCTGGGCGCCGCAGCTGTTGTCTACGCCTGGCTTCTGCCTAAGCGTCAGCCAAGCCGGGGAACAGAAGAGGCCGTCGTCCAAAAGGTCGAGGCCACATTGGAGCAATATATGGCCGATATTGAAAACGATAATGACGAGTTGATTGAGCTCGTTTCGGGTATGAAGCAGGAGCATACAGTTAAACAGGCGGCATTACAGGAGCAAGTAGCTGAGCTTCGGAGCCGTATCGTGGAGCTTGAGCACCAGGCTATGTTTGCTACTGTCTCTATGCAAACCGAGCCTGTATCTAAGGAAATACAACATACGGCTACTTCTCATCAGGCAGCGGTTGCATATGGTCAATTTCAAAGTCCGCAACCTGGAATGTCTGTGCAGGAAGGCTACTCTGGTTCAGAAGCTCCCCTCATAACTATGGAGGAGCAGACGGTGTTACAAGACCCTGAAACTGAGCAGGAAGCAGATTCCATCCGTGATCGTTATCAAGAGTTGTTTGCGCTGCATGAGCAAGGCAAGTCAGTGGACTATATAGCCAAGCAATCAGGCATTCAACGGGGTGAAGTACAGCTCATATTGCAACTCGCGGAGCGGGAGGATGTAACGTGATCAAAAACCGTTCATTTATGCTAGGCATGGGTACTGGTCTGATAACGGGGGCATTGCTGTTGCAACTGGCAATGATCGGTCAGGGACAATCGCAGCAATCTTCAATAGACCCGAAAAACATGACGCGAGAGCAGTTAGAAAAGGCAGCAGCCGAATTAAATCTTCAGATTAATGACAGTTCTGATCCGAAGATGACAGAAGAGGAATGGCGTAATAAGGTGATTAAGGAAGGCAACAAAAATCCGGTTGCACCCCAAAAGGCTAAACCAGCTCAAACGCCGGCAACACCAAAGGCACCTGCAAACAGCACATCCTCGACTGCGTCTAAACCTTCGACTAGCACATCGGTTCCACAAAGTCCGAATAAGCCGCAAACTCAAAGATCCGGCACTACACCGACTCCCAATATCCCCAAGCAGCCTGCCACCCCACAAGTGCAGTATAGCATTGCATCGGGAAGCAATTTGAGAAGTGTGGCATCAGGATTGCAACGGGCAGGGGTCGTATCTGATGCTAGTGCATTTGAGGCAGCAGCTAAGGCTCAAAAAATCAATACCAAAATTCGTACTGGTACCTATCAGTTTGCTAAGGGTGAGGATTTCAGTTCTATCATTACTAAAATTACGAAAAAGCCGTCCAACTGACCAGACTGGGAAGTGGGCGGCTTTTATTCTTGCTGACAAGTTCGATGAGAGGCGTAAAACGTCACATTTTGCGTTGTTCCAACTATTGTCGAAAAGTTGGTTGCAACGATGCAAGTGTTATGGTATATTAATTGACGGTGTTAAAAACGCACGTCGGTTAATTTTATAAAGGGTGCTTTCTAATGGAAAGTCTTTATGAAAAATGATGTCGGCGGAGGACACACAAAAAACCAAACTTAGGAGGTGCGTGAAGATGGCAGTAATCTCCATGAAACAGCTTTTGGAAGCTGGGGTTCACTTTGGTCACCAAACACGTCGCTGGAACCCGAAAATGGATCGTTATATCTTCACTGAAAGAAACGGTATTTACATCATTGACTTGCAAAAGACAGTGAAAAAGGTTGAGGAAGCTTACAACTTCGTAAAAAGCATTGCAGCTGAGAATGGTACAATTCTGTTCGTAGGCACGAAGAAACAAGCACAAGATTCCGTTAAAGAAGAAGCAGCACGCGCTGGTCAATTCTACATTAACCAACGTTGGTTGGGTGGTACGCTGACTAACTTCCAAACGATTCAAAAACGTATTGACCGTTTGAAACAACTGGAAGCTTGGGAAGAAGACGGTACATTCGCAGTTCTTCCTAAAAAAGAAGTTATCATTCTTCGCAAAGAAAAAGATCGTCTTGAAAAATTCTTGGGCGGTATCAAAAACATGAAGGGCCTTCCAAGTGCTCTGTTCATCATTGATCCACGTAAAGAACGTATCGCGGTTGCTGAAGCTCGCAAATTGGGTATCCCAATCGTTGGTATCGTTGATACAAACTGCGATCCAGACGAAATCGACTATGTTATCCCAGGTAATGACGACGCAATCCGCGCTGTTAAATTGCTGACAGGTAAAATGGCTGATGCAGTTATGGAAGCAAACCAAGGCGAAGAAACTACAGCATAATATTTCCATTAGGAAATACCTATATGAATTAAATGAAAAGGGTGGTTGGCAGGTGTATAACCTCTCACTACCCTTTTTTTAAGGAATAAAGCACGGTATACCACTGAAAATCAAATTTGGAGGGAAATAATATGGCAGTTAATGCTAGCGCAGTAAAAGAGCTTCGTGAAAAAACAGGCGCAGGAATGCTGGATTGTAAAAAAGCGCTTGAAGAAGCAAACGGTGATTTGACAAAAGCGGTTGAAGTTCTGCGCGAAAAAGGACTTGCAGCTGCAGCCAACAAAGCAGGTCGTATTGCTACTGAAGGTGTTGTTGAATCCTACATTCATGCTGGCGGCCGTATCGGCGTACTGGTAGAAGTAAACTGCGAAACAGACTTCGTAGCTAAAACAGACCAGTTCAGAGATTTTGTACGCGACATTGCAATGCATATCGCTGCATCGAACCCTCGTTATGTTCGTCGTGAAGAAGTGCCACAGGAAGAAATCGAAAAAGAAAAAGAAATCCTGAAAGCACAAGCTCTGAATGAAGGTAAACCAGAGAAAATCGTTGAGAAAATGGTTGAAGGCCGCATTGGTAAGTTCTATGAAGAGTTCTGTTTGTTGGAGCAATCTTTCATCAAAGATCCGGACAAAACAATCTCCACGCTTATCAACGAAAAAATCAGTACAATTGGCGAAAACATCTCCTTGCGTCGCTTTGTTCGTTTTGAACTGGGTGAAGGTCTGGAGAAAAAAGAAGACAACTTCTACGAAGAAGTTATGTCTCAAGTGAAACAATAATTACCAACGAACGGTAATTGCATATGGAAAAAACGGAAATGGAACACATCAGTGTTCCTTTTCTTGCAACAGGACACCTATCCTGTTACATAAAGTATAAATGATATTGGAGGGTGATCATTTGGAAAAACCTGTGTTTAAGCGTGTTGTCCTGAAAGTTAGTGGTGAATCGCTGTCAGGCCCTAACGGTTACGGTATTGATGCGGATACGATTGCGTCCATTGCTGAACAAGTCAAAGATGTGGTGGAACTGGGAGTAGAAGTTGCTATCGTGTGTGGTGGCGGTAACATCTGGCGTGGTATTGCTGGAAGTGCCAACGGAATTGACCGGGCCACGGCAGATTACATGGGTATGCTGGCAACAGTGATGAACTCACTGGCCTTACAGGATGCTTTGGAACAGATTGAAGTACCTACGCGTGTACAAACATCCATTGCGATGCAACAGATTGCAGAACCATACATCCGCCGTAGAGCTATCCGTCATTTGGAAAAAGGTCGGGTTGTAATTTTTGCAGCAGGTACAGGTAATCCGTTCTTCTCGACTGATACTACAGCTGCACTGCGTGCCGCTGAGATTGAAGCGGAAGTGATTCTGATGGCTAAAAATAAAGTGGATGGCGTATATTCTGCTGATCCGTTTAAAGATAGCACAGCTGAGAAATATGAGCAGCTTACGTATTTGGATGTGCTCAACAAAAATCTCGGTGTCATGGATTCTACTGCTTCCTCGTTGTGCATGGATAACAATATTCCGTTGATTGTCTTTGCTATTACAGAGCAAGGTAACATTAAACGTGTCGTGCTGGGTGAGAAAATTGGTACGATCGTCAAAGGGAGTGTAAATTAATGCCACAATCTGTGAAAAAGAGTGCTGAGGAGCGCATGCAAAAAGCAATCCAAGCATTGCAACGTGATCTTGCATCTTTGCGTGCAGGACGGGCGACACCAGCTTTACTGGACCGTGTGCAGGTAGAGTATTATGGTGCAATGACTCCAGTCAACCAGCTGGCGAATGTCAATACACCTGACAGCCGGACCTTGATGATTCAGCCTTGGGACAAATCTTCCTTGGCCGATATCGAGCGCGCTATACAAAAATCCGATTTAGGTTTGACACCTTCGAATGATGGCAACACCATTCGTCTGAGCATTCCTGCTTTGACGGAGGAGCGCAGAACTGACTTGGTGAAGTTGACGAAAAAGAACGGTGAAGAAGCGAAGGTCGCTATTCGTAACATTCGTCGTGATGCAAATGATGACATCAAAAAAATGGAGAAAAGTGATATTTCCGAGGACGAATCTCGTAAATATCAGGAAGATATCCAGAAAACAACTGATAAATTTATTGCTGAAGTGGATAAAGTTTTAGCTGCAAAAGAAAAAGAAATTATGGAAGTTTAAAAGATTGGCAGCCCCTCCCTTACGGTGGGGTTTGTCTCTTTTCAAGCCTGAGGCACATTTTCAGAGAATGCTGGAGGAACTGGAATGATCAAACGGGTTCGGTCTTGGTGGAACGGGGAACAAAAACAGCAAACACCGGCCATTTCAAAAGACAATATTCCGCAGCATGTTGCTGTCATCATGGATGGGAACGGCAGATGGGCCAAACGGATTGGAATGCCGCGGATTGTAGGGCACCAAAATGGAATGAAGGCAGTGAAACGCACAGCAATTGCGGCGGATGAACTGGGTATTAAGTATTTGACTTTGTTTGCATTTTCAACTGAAAATTGGACGCGTCCAAAGGACGAAGTTGATTTTCTAATGCGCTTACCGCAGGAATTTCTGGCTATTGAGCTAGATGAGCTGATTGAAAAAAATGTGCAAGTGCGTATGATGGGAAACAAGGAACATTTACCTTCCCATACCGTTGAGGCGCTGACTGAAGCGACTCGACGAACTGAAAATAATACCGGACTTGTTCTTAATTTCGCATTAAATTATGGAAGTCGGTTGGAAATCACAGAATGCATGCAAACATTGGGGCGTCAAATTGCGGATGGGAAGCTTAAAACAGAAGATATAACATCTGAGCTGATCGGTAATACGTTGCTTTCTAGTGGTATGCCAGACCCTGATTTACTGATTCGAACAAGCGGTGAGCTTAGACTTAGTAATTTTATGCTCTGGCAGCTTGCCTACAGTGAGTTGTGGTTTACTGATATTTATTGGCCTGAGTTTAAGAAAGAACACTTATACGAAGCAGTGATCGAATATCAGCAAAGAACACGGCGGTATGGCGGACTGAAGTAAATGGAGGATGAAAGCCGTTGAGACAGAGATTAATTACCGGTATTCTGGCAGGCATATTCTTTTTGGCGATGGTCCTGTGGGGCGGCTTGGCCTACCATTTGCTTATATTGGCGATGGCCCTAATCGGATTTTATGAGTTCGCACGAATGACGCAGGTATCTCCTTTTGGAGGTACAGCAATACTCGGATACGTAAGCATATTAGCTTTTGTATTTCCATATGAACCTTTTGGTTTGCACTCACCCTTACCCATTGCCAGTATGCTTTGGCTGGTAATGATAGCTTTTATGATCATCACGGTAGGAACGAAAAATAAAATCCCAATTCAAACGGTAGCTATACTATTCCTTGGTACCGTTTATATAGGGTTTGGATTTTCGTATATAGCGGAATCACGTCATATGGAACATGGACTGTTATGGACTTTTTTATTGTTGGCTTGTATTTGGGCAAGTGATGCAGGGGCATATTTTGTAGGCAAAATGGCAGGGAAGACAAAACTATGGCCTGCGATTAGTCCAAACAAAACGGTCGAAGGATCCATTGGCGGCATTGTTTTAGCGTTGGTTATAGCTCTAGTATTCGCTGGATTGTCAGGTGGACTGCTGCCATGGGGCAAAGCCATCGGCATCGGTTTGTCATGTGCAGTTGTGGGACAACTGGGCGATTTGGTACAATCTGCATACAAACGAGTGTACGGCATTAAAGATTCCGGTAATCTGCTGCCAGGGCACGGTGGTATACTAGACCGCTGCGACAGCTGGATTGTCGTTTTTCCATTTGTACATATGCTGATGCTGCTTCCATGAGTCTGTTGATTACAGTTTATGCTCAGGCTTAATCTCTATGCTGTCACTCTGCGCTACTAAAAGGATGGAACCAGTAGCATAGCTGCCTGAATAACAAACAATGAGCTCCTGGCTAAAAGTGATTTTCAGGATAGGAAGGTGCATCATGAAAAGAATTACGGTACTTGGTTCAACCGGATCTATTGGAACTCAAACGCTGGATGTAGTGTCCATGCACCCGGATCAGTTTACTGTTGAGGCTTTAGCAGGTGGTTCTAATATAAAGTTACTTGCTGAGCAGGCGCATCTCTATAAACCCAAAAAAGTGTCTGTGGGTACTCGGCAGTTGGCGGATGAAATTCGTCCTTTACTGCCTTCTGGAATGGAACTGTATTGGGGAAATGAAGGACTCGTTGAGCTTGCTGCGAACACAGAGGCGGATATGGTTGTGACGGCTGTAATGGGCAGTGTCGGATTGCACTCCACGCTGGCCGCGATTGAGGCTGGAAAACAGATCGGTTTGGCCAATAAGGAAACACTGGTTACTGCTGGTCATCTGGTCACAGCGCGGGCTCGGGCGAAAGGAGTGCCGTTGCTGCCGATTGACAGTGAGCATTCAGCTATTTTCCAATGCTTGAATGGTGAGCGTATGAAAGATGTGGCACATATTACCCTCACAGCATCAGGGGGTTCTTTTCGAGATTTGACAAGAGAACAGTTGCTTGAAGTTACAGTGGAAGATGCACTCAAGCATCCCAATTGGTCAATGGGGGCCAAAATTACGATTGATTCAGCAACGATGGTAAACAAGGGGCTGGAAGTCATTGAGGCGCATTGGCTATTCGGACTTGATTATGAGCAGATTCATGTGTTGCTTCATCCGGAAAGCATTATTCATTCCTATGTTGAGTTTCAGGATACAAGCATTGTTGCTCAACTTGGGAATCCGGACATGAGAGTACCCATTCAATATGCGTTGACTTACCCTGAGCGTATGAAGTCCCCGGCGAAGCCGTTGTCACTGGCTGAAGTGGGTAGACTCCATTTTAAGGAAATGGATTATAATCGTTTTCCTTGTTTAAGGCTTGCCTTCGAATGTGGTAAAATGGGTGGTACAGCACCGACCGCCTTTAATGCAGCTAATGAGATTGCTGTTGCCCGTTTCCTGCGTGGAGAAATTTCTTTTCTGCATATTGAAGCTATTATTGAACGTGTGCTGGAGCGGCATGTCAATGTGGCTAATCCTGATCTTTCTGCGATTGAAGCCTGTGACGGAGAGACTCGTAGCATAGCTGCGGGGTTGTAGGCTAATGCTGGGTTAAGAAACGAAATGTGATTCTCTTGTGCGGGATTGGAGAATAATGATAATCTAGGAAGACAAACTCGATCTCATTGAAAGGGGAACGGAAACGATTGGAAACGATTCAAATAGTGTTGATGACGGTGCTCATGTTTTTCGTCATAGTGACAGTGCATGAATGGGGGCATTATTATTTTGCCAAGCGCGCCGGGATTCTGGTACGGGAGTTTGCGATCGGTTTCGGTCCGAAACTGTTTTCTTATAAAAGAAACGAGACGCGATTTACGCTGCGTTTGTTGCCGTTCGGTGGCTTTGCCCGCATGGCGGGAGAGGATCCGGAGATCAATGAAATTGAGACCGGACAAACGATTGCTGTACGCGTAACGGATGACGTCGTTAAAACCATCTATCTAGATCAACTGGATAATCGCAAGAATGTGGTACGCGGCGAAGTGTTGGATATTGATCTGGAACAGTCGTTAACTTTAAAATTGGATGTAGATGGCGAAGATCAGCAATACACTGTACACCCGCAAGCGATGATGGTAACCAAAGGACAATCCATTCAGATTGCACCAAAGGATCGGCAGTATGGGAGTAAAACAGTAGGACAGCGTGCGATGGCTATTTTTGCTGGACCACTGATGAATTTTATACTTGCCTTTATTCTGTTTGGTCTTCATATTCAGATGGTCGGCATACAAGTGGACAACCCGACTTATGTCCAAATTAGTGAAATTACAGCAGGTATGCCCGCTGCTGAAGCTGATTTGCATAAGGGAGATATCATTGAATCGGTGAATGGAATAGCCATTGGTGCAAATGTTGAAAACATGATCAAACTGATTGCGGATTCTCAAGACAAGCCGATGAAGTGGACGATTCGCCGTGATAATAAGACCTTTGATCTTACTATTACACCTCGTGCAATGGAAGGACAAAAGGGTGGCAAGGTGGGCATTGTGCCTGAACTTCCAAAACGCCAAGCAGGTGTGGGTGAAACGTTCAAATTTGCCGGACAATCCATGGTCAGAACGACCGATATTATTTTCCAAGGATTTAGCCAGCTCATTCAACGTTTTTCTATCAACGACCTGGGAGGCCCGGTACGTACTTTTGAAGTGACGGGGCAAATTGCCAAGCAGGGGATTGAGCAGTTGACGTATTGGACTGCTATAATGAGTCTTTATCTGGGGATATTTAATTTATTGCCTATTCCGGCGCTGGATGGAAGCAGACTTGTTTTCCTTGGTGTGGAGGCTGTAAGAGGACGTCCCGTTGATCCGAGCAGGGAAGGAATGGTCCATTTCGTTGGTTTTGCTATGCTATTCCTGCTTATGATTGCGGTCACGTATAACGATATTTTACGCTTAATTAATGGTTAATTAGAGACGGACCTATATAAAAACGGTCAGTATGGGAGGACATGCATTTCTATGTCGAATGATAAACAGTTTGTCGAGGAAATTACGCCGCAGAGCGAAGATTTTTCCCGATGGTATATTGATGTTATTAAAAAAGCAGAACTGATGGATTATTCCCCTGTTCGCGGATGTATTGTATTCCGACCCGATGGTTTTGAAATTTGGGAGCATATCAAGGAAGCCATGGACGTGCGCTTCAGAGAAACAGGCCACCGTAATGCCTATTTTCCAATGTTCATTCCCGAAAGCTTTTTTCAAAAGGAAAAAGAGCATGTCGAAGGGTTTAATCCTGAACTACCTTGGGTAACCGAGGCTGGTGGAGAAAAGCTGGAAGAGCGTCTTGCAATACGTCCGACTTCGGAAACCATGATAGGTCATATGTACTCCAAATGGATTCAATCCTATCGTGATCTGCCGGTGCTTATTAACCAATGGGCTAACGTAGTGCGTTGGGAAAAACGCACGTTGCCTTTCTTGCGTACAAGTGAATTTTTGTGGCAAGAAGGTCACACGGCCCATGAAACAGAAGAAGAAGCACGTGAAGAAACGATGAAAATGCTGGAAGTATACCGTGAGGTTATTGAGGAAGTTCTAGCTATTCCGGTTATTACTGGACAGAAAACACCTTCTGAAAAGTTTGCAGGTGCGAAGGATACATTTTCACTAGAAGCGATGATGAAGGATGGACGGGCGGTACAAGCTGGGACTTCCCACTACATGGGGACTAATTTTGCCGTTGCATTTGATATTAAATATTTGAGTCGTGAAAACAATCTGGAATTCGCGCATACGACTTCATGGGGAACAAGTACACGTTTGATCGGCGCACTGATTATGGTCCATGGAGATGACCGTGGTCTGGCATTGCCTCCTAAAGTTGCGCCTACGCAGGTTATTATGGTTCCAATTGGACCACCTAAGAAGCGTGATGCCGTTATCGCTCGTGCAGATGAACTATTTGCTGAGTTGAAACAAGCGGGAGTGCGTGTTAAAATGGACGACCGCAGTGATGTAAGCCCAGGCTGGAAATTTAATGAATATGAAATGCGCGGTGTGCCGGTTCGTATGGAAATCGGGCCTCGTGATATGGAAAACGGCGTCTGTGTGCTCGTATCCCGTATCAGCGGTGAGAAAAAAATCGTGCAGCAGGATAATCTGGTTGAGGAAGTACACGCGATGCTCGCACAGGTACAGCAGGAGATGTTTGATCGTGCGAAAAATTTCATGGAAGAAAATTTCTATTCTGTCGATACGTTGGACGAAATGAAGACTCTCATGGAGGAAAAACGCGGTTTTACTTTGGCAGGTTGGTGCGGATCTGAAGAATGTGAAGACAAAGTTAAAGAAGTGACAGGTGCTACAAGCCGTAATATACCGTTTAAAACAACCGAGCAAAAGTCCACATGTTTGTGCTGTGGCAAACCTGCCAAGCATACAGTAGTGTTCGCACGGGCGTACTAATATAGAAGTAGGGCAATACCACTATACTCACTTCATTCTCTTCGCCGACAGGGTAGCTGTTACCGGACAATGTTCCGAAGGATCTATGTCGTTGTGAGGAGGATTAAAGAGGGTTACGAAAAGCTTTTGCGGTCGGAGATGTTTTTGACGCAGAAGCTTTTCATGTTTTCAGAATGGTAGATTTGAAATTGGGGGGAGAGCCATGGGCGGAGCTGAAGAAAAGAGAAAGCGGCTGGAACTGCTGATGAAGCAGGTTGTGATGCCGACGGGAGTGGTTGAACCTTATTTTTTGGACGGTTGGATTGATCAAGTGGAGATTAGCCGTACCAATAAGGATTGGAATATCACTATTGCCAAGGAGACACTGGTCCCCGCTCAGGTGTATCGTACGTTCTGTATTCAAGTACAGGAAAAAATGAGTCACATCGCAAAAATTACGTTCCGTTTTCAGTATAGTGAGATTCAGCCGGGTGATATCATTAGTGAATACTGGAAACTTTTTCTAGAGTGGGTACATCGTGAGATTCCTTCTGTTAACGGTTGGTTGAATCGGGCTGTGCATGAGTGGGAAGACGGTCTATTATTGCTAACGATGAGCGACAGTATGTCATTGGAACTGGCGCGTAAAAAGCAGATAGATCAAGCTATCATCAAATTTTACAATAAATATTTTGGGCTCTCTATGCGCATTAAAGTCCAGGTGGGTGAAAGTAACCAGGAGGCATTACAGCAATTCCAAGAGAAGAAGATGCAGGAAGAACGCGAAGTTATTCAGCAGATGATGGAAAGTATGGAATCCGAAATGCCGCCTTTGGACGAAGAAGAAGGAGACGTGCGGCTTCAATTTGGTTATGACATCAAAGAACCGGCTGTTCCGATGCAAGATATTCAGGACGAAGAAAAGAAAGTCACCTTACAGGGGACAATCTTCGGTTTGGATAGTAAAGAATTGCGCAATGGCAGTACGTTGTTTACGTATTATTTGACCGACTTTAGTGATTCCCTGCAAATGAAAATGTTTGCTAAAACTAAAGAAGATCTGAAGATCCTCAGTTTGTTGGCTAACGGGAAATGGGTCAAAGTGCGGGGGCGAGTTGAATATGATCGTTTTATGCAAATTCCCGAGCTGGTTATGATTCCTTCCGATCTAGTTGAAGTACAGGCTCCACCCACACGTAAGGATAAGGCAGAGGAAAAACGGGTTGAGTTCCATCTACACACAAAGATGAGTGCAATGGATGCTGTCGCCTCGATTGATCAATACGTCAAAACAGCCGCCAAATGGGGGCACAAAGCGATTGCGGTCACCGATCACGGTGGTGTGCAATGCTATCCTGATGCAGCAAAAGCAGCAAAGAAAAACGGAATTAAAATGATCTACGGTATTGAGGCTAACGTGGTTAATGATGCCGTTGAGGTTGTAATGCAGGCACAACCATTAAATTTGAAAACAGCGACTTATGTCGTTTTTGATATTGAAACCACCGGTTTATCGGTTACACAGAATAAAATTATTGAGATTGCGGCTGTAAAAATGCATGATGGCAAAGAAGTTGATCGTTATGCTACCTTTGTCAATCCGCATGAGCGTATACCCTACAATATCCAACAACTGACCAACATTAACGATGAAATGGTCAAGGATGCGCCGGATGTAGAACCTGTTATGAAGGAGTTTGTAGCTTTTGCTGGCGATGCTGTATTGGTTGCCCATAATGCGCGATTTGATGTCGGCTTTATCCAGGCCACCCTTCGAAATATGGACTTGCCTGAAATGACCAATCCGGTACTGGATACGCTCGAACTGGCTCGTTTACTGTTTCCAACGATGAAAAACCACCGTCTGAATACGCTGACGACCAAATATAAAGTGGCGCTCGAAAGCCATCACCGGGCCATTGACGATACAGTCGCACTGACTGAAGTGCTGAATGGCTTGCTGAATGATGCGGAACAAATTAAGGGTTTAAAAATGCTCGATCGTCTGAATGATTATGTGGGTAAGGATTTATCTACCGTTCGTCCTTTTCACTGCTGTATTTATGCCCTCAACCCGATTGGTAAAAAAAATCTGTACAAGCTGGTTTCGATGTCTCATACCGAATATTTCAAGCGTGTGCCTTGTATTCCTAAATCAAAATTGTCAGAAATGAGAGACGGATTGCTTATTATTTCTGGCTGCGAAAAAGGAGAGTTCTTCGAGGCTGTGTTGAACAAGTCCGAGGAAGAGGCCGAGGAAATTGCACAGTTTTATGATGTGTTGGAGATTCAGCCTTTGACAATGTATATGCATCTAGTGGAAAAGCAATTGGTAAGTGGGCCTGATGCTCTGAAAACGGCGATACGCAAAGTATGCGAAATTGGTCGGCGACTTGATAAGCCCGTAATTGCCACAGGTAATGTTCACTATTTGGAAACTCGCGATAAGCTGTACCGTGATATTACGATACACGGCATTACGGGATTTAGCCCGCTAAAAGATATTCGTAAGCCAGATGCGCATTTACGCACCACAGACGAAATGCTGGCAGAATTCGAGTTTTTGGGCGAGGAGAAAGCCTATGAAGTCGTTGTGAAGAATACCATTGAGCTGGCGGATCGGTTTGAGGAGCTGGAGCTGTTCCCTGACAAGCTGTTTACACCTTTGCTGGATGGGGCGGACGAGGAAATCCGCAACACTTGCTACGAGACGGCTAAATCCATCTATGGTGAGGAATTGCCCGAGGTGGTTGTAGCCCGCCTTGAAAAAGAACTGGAGCCGATTATTAAATACGGTTTCTCTGCCAATTATCTCATTTCCGAGCGTCTGGTTAAAAAGTCTAATAAGGATGGATATCTGGTAGGTTCACGGGGTTCTGTTGGATCTTCTGTGGTCGCTACCTTTCTCGGAATTTCCGAGGTTAATCCACTGCCTGCACATTATATTTGTGGTAATCCAGAATGCAGACATAGCGAATGGATTTTGGACGGTAGTGTGCCGAGCGGATTTGACTTGCCAGACAAAAACTGTCCGAACTGTGGTGGCAAATTGAAGGGTGAGGGACAGGATATTCCGTTTGAAACGTTTCTTGGGTTTAAGGGAGATAAAGTTCCCGATATTGACTTGAACTTCTCTGGCGAATATCAGCCTGTCGCACATAACTATACGAAAGTATTGTTTGGTGAGAAAAGTGTATTTCGTGCTGGAACCATAGGTACAGTTGCCGAAAAAACTGCTTTTGGCTTTGCAAAGAAATATGAAGAGGCGCATCATAAAAAATGGCGTGGGGCTGAGCTGAACAGGCTGGCTTCGGGCTGTACAGGGGTCAAACGTAGTACAGGGCAACATCCAGGCGGAATTGTCGTTGTTCCCGATTATATTGAGGTCGAGGATATTACGCCGGTACAGTATCCCGCCGATGATACAAGCTCGGAATGGAAAACAACGCATTTTGATTATCACGCTTTTGATGCGAATTTACTCAAACTCGATATTCTGGGTCATGATGATCCGACTATGATGAGAATGCTTCAGGATTTGACCGGTGTCGATCCTACGACCATTCCAATGAATGATCCTAAAGTGATGAGCATGTTCAACTCCACGGAGGCGCTCGGTGTAACCCCCCAGCAAATCCGCACGCCTGTAGCAACCTATGGTGTACCGGAGATGGGAACGAAGTTTGTACGCCAAATGCTAGTAGAGTCGCAGCCAAGTTCTTTTGCTGATTTACTGCAAATATCCGGACTGTCTCACGGCACGGGCGTATGGCTGGGGAATGCACAGGAACTGATTAAGAATAATACCTGCAACATCAAGACTGTAATTGGTTGCCGTGATGATATCATGTTGTTTCTGATTTACAAGGCAGGGATGGACGCAGGTCTGGCCTTTAAAATTACGGAGAGCGTACGTAAAGGTAAGGGGCTTAGTGCCGAATGGATTGAGGAAATGAAAAAATGCAAGGTGCCACAGTGGTACATTGATTCCTGTCTGAAAATCCAGTACATGTTTCCGAAGGCGCATGCTGCAGCCTATGTTATTTCAGCAGTGCGCACAGCGTACTTTAAGCTGTATCATCCGATTGAATATTATGCGACTTACTTTTCAGTACGTGCAGCCGATTTTGATATTGAGCTGTGCTGTCAGGGATATGATGCAATCGCGCGGAAGATTGTCGAAATTGAGCAACTCGGCTTTCAGGCACCGCCCAAAGAAAAAGGGATGCTTCCGATCCTAGAAATGGCTCTGGAAATGACGGCTCGCGGGTTTAGTTTTAAATCCATTGATTTGTACCGTTCCGAAGCTACACGCTTCAAGGTCGATGGAGATTCACTCATTCCGCCATTCGGAGCTCTTCAGGGAATTGGAGACAATGCAGCACGTAACATCGCAGCCTCCCGTGAACAGGGTGAATTTTTGTCTGTCGAGGATTTTCAACAAAAATCGAAGGCAAGTAAAACCATTGTCGAAATGCTATCCCAGTTGGGATGCTTTCGAGGTCTGCCAGAGAGTAATCAGCTGTCTCTGTTTTAATCCGAACTACAGTAGTCAAGCTCTGGCACTTGTCACATAACTATGGTTATGTTATAATTTTTTTGGTAATCATGGAGATAAAACCGTTGCTAAAAGAGTGGGGAAACCCACTCTTTACTGTTTGATATACAGTTACAACGTGAAAAGGTTATTTTTGGGCACGAAACCGGTACGCCGGTTTATTTGCAGTGAGCCCGAAATGAACATTACATCAAATGAAAATGAAAATGCCGGTGATGGAGAAGCATTGTCCATGGCAATAGGGCGTCTTTTTTTCACCACAGGAAAGTTCACTTTTGGAGGTTATAATCTTTGAGCACACCAAAGATCAAATCAGTAGTAGAAGAAATGGCCCAACCTTACCTCGATGAGCATGGTTTTGAACTGGTCGATGTCGAGTATGTCAAAGAGGGCAGCAATTGGTTTCTTCGCGTTTTTGTAGACAAAGACGGAGGAATTGATCTGGACGACTGCAGTATGATCAGTGAATATCTGGGGCAAAAGTTGGATGAAAATGACCCTGTTTCTACAGCATATTTTCTGGAAGTGTCTTCACCAGGCGCCGAAAGACCGCTAAAAAAAGCGGAGGACGTTACTAAAGCGGTAGGCAAAAACGTATTCGTTACTACATACGAGCCGATCAACGGCCTGAAGGAATTCGAAGGTCGTTTGCTTTCTTTTGAAGATGGGGAACTCACCGTTCAAAGCGGACAAAAGAAGCATGTTATACCTTATGACAAGGTAGCTGGTGCAAGGCTCGCGATCATATTTTAATTCAGATTTGACTGTTGCTGTTTGACATGTACTACATGTTTTTTTACCTCGTGTGCCGACCAGTACGCAGGTGCATCATTTGAAAGGGGGAGCAGTAATCCATGAGTATGGATTTTATTGAAGCAATGAACGAGTTGGAAAGAGAAAAGGGGATCAGCAAGGATGTGCTGTTTGAGGCCATTGAAGCAGCCTTGATTTCCAGTTACAAACGGAATTTCAACACCGCACAAAACGTGCGTGTTGATATGAACCGCAACTCGGGAGTCATTAAGGTATATGCCCGCAAGCTGATCGTTGAGGAGGTATTGGATCCTCGCACCGAGATTTCGTTGCCTGCAGCCCGTGAGATTAACCCGCATTTTCAGTTGGAAGATATCGCTGAAATTGAAGTCACACCACGTGATTTTGGACGGATTGCTGCACAAACTGCGAAGCAGGTCGTGACCCAGCGTATCCGCGAAGCGGAACGGGGACTGATCTACAACAAGTTTGTGGACAAGGAAGAAGATATTGTAACAGGAACTGTACAGCGCCAAGACCCACGTAATATTTATATTGATCTTGGTAAGGTGGAAGCGGTTCTTCCGTTGGGCGAACTGATGCCTAATGAGAAATTTAGCCATCTGGATCGAATTAAGGCTTATATCACCAAGGTAGAAAACACAACCAAAGGACCGCAAATTATGCTGTCCCGATCACATCCGGGTCTGCTTAAGCGTTTGTTCGAACTCGAAGTGCCTGAAATTTTTGATGGTGTTGTAGAGATTCGTTCCGTAGCGCGTGAAGCAGGCTTCCGTTCTAAAATCGCGGTTCATTCCCGTAACGCCGAGGTTGATCCGGTCGGCTCTTGTGTGGGTCCTAGAGGTACACGTGTACAGACCATTGTAAATGAGCTGCGTGGCGAAAAAATTGACATTGTACGTTATTCCGATAATGTTGATGAATACGTGGCTAATGCGCTGAGTCCATCCAAGGTGCTCGAAGTGCAAGTATTTGAAGAAGAGAAAATGGCGCGTGTTATTGTGCCTGATTATCAGCTTTCTCTTGCTATTGGTATCAAAGGGCAAAATGCTCGCCTTGCTGCTAAGCTTACGGGCTGGAAAATTGATATTAAGAGTGAAACACAGGCGGAGGAAGAACTCGGCAGACCGAGAACATCCACCGATGAAATGCATCAGGATTCCGTTTCTGTAGATTAAGCGGAGTGTAGGGGGGTTAATGCATGAAACAGAGAAAGATACCTTTGCGCAAATGTGTGGCCTGTCATGAAATGATGCCAAAGAAGCAGTTGATCCGTGTCGTCAAAACCCCTGAAGACGAAGTGTTGATTGACTTGACTGGCAAAAAGTCGGGACGCGGCGCTTACTTGTGCGGCAAAGCCGCCTGCTTCAAGCTGGCTCAAAAGAGCAAGGCACTGGATCGAGCATTGAAGCACTCGGTTCATCCTGATATTTATGAGCAGCTAAGTCGTGATTTTGCTGCCGTCGAGGAAGAATTCCTGGCGGCACAAGGCAGCGTGCAGGATGAATAAGGCGCTGTCTGGATTGGGTCTTGCCATGAGAGCTGGCAAGCTGCTAACAGGTGATGAGATCGTTTATAAAGCGATCAGGTCTTCAGAAGCCAAGCTGGTCATTCTTGCGAAAGATGCTTCAATGAATACTCAAAAGAAATTCCGCGACAAATGCGGGACGTACAAAATCCCCTTATTGATAGGATTTGACCGGGAAAGCTTGGGAAGCAGTATCGGCAAACCTGAACGGGTTGTGCTGGCTGTGACGGATCAAGGATTCGCGAAATTGATCAAGAAACATGCGGGGATAATGTCGGAGGTGGAGTATATTGAGTAAACAAGAAAGCAAAGACAAAGTGCGGGTATACGAATACGCCAAATCGTTGAACATGAGCAGCAAAGAAATTATCACCATTCTTAAACGGCTGGATATTCCCGTGAACAACCATATGAGCGTCATGGAACATGATGCCGTAGGTAAAGTGGAAAGTTTTTTTAAGAATATTAAATCCAATGCTGCGGCCAAGCAAGGCGGGGCAGGTACGGCGCAAGTAAGCTCGAATCAGGCCGGTTCAAGCCAGAATAGTAATCATTCAACTGAGCAAACCAAAAATCAACAGGAAAAGCAGGTAAGTATGAATAGGACAAACAACAACCAAAACAGTAACCGAAGTAGCGCTCCAAAAGCGCAAAGCAGTCAGCAGGGCGGTCAAAACCGCAGTCAACAAAGTACTAGCAGACCCACTGGTCAGCAAAGTACACAGAACCGCAGTAATGGTCAACAACAGGGAGGACAACAGCGTCCCGGCGGTAACACAGGTTCGCGTCCTCAAGGTAACCAAAGCACTAACTCACGCCCTCAGGGAAGTAGTCAGGGTGGTACGGCTGTAAGAACATCATCCTCCACAGGTAGCAACAATGCGAACCGTAGTGGTGGCAACCGTACAGGTAGTAACTCCAGCAACGGTGGTAACCGTTCCGGTCAAGGACGTTTTGACGATAACCGTCAAGGCGGCGGACGCGGTGGTAACGGTGGTCGTGGAGGCAATAATCGCGGCGGCAGCAATCGTGGCGGGAAATTTAACAATCGTGGTAAAGGTCAACAACAGGAGCGTCGCGAGAAAATCGACAACACGCCTAAGAAAATTATTGTGCGTGGTGAGATGACCGTAGGCGAAACAGCCAAGCTTCTTCATAAGGATGCGTCAGAAGTCATCAAAAAGCTGATTGTGCTCGGAACAATGGCGACCATCAACCAGGAACTGGATATGGATACCATCCTCTTGCTTGCCGGAGACTTTGGTGTCGAGGTAGAAGTGAAAATTCCTGTCGAAGAAGATCGTTTTGAAACCGTGGAAGAAAATGATGATCCTGCGGATCTCAAAACACGTCCACCGGTTGTAACGATTATGGGTCACGTCGATCATGGTAAAACAACTTTGCTGGATGCCATTCGCTCGACTAATGTAACCGGTGGCGAAGCTGGCGGTATTACACAGCATATTGGTGCATACCAAGTTGAAATTAACAGCAAAAAAATCACTTTCCTGGATACACCGGGTCACGAAGCCTTTACTGCTATGCGTGCACGTGGTGCCCAAGTGACAGATATGACGATTATCGTGGTTGCAGCTGACGACGGTGTTATGCCACAGACGGTCGAAGCTATTAACCATGCGAAGGCGGCAGGTCTGCCCATTATCGTAGCTGTGAACAAGATCGACAAACCGGATGCCAACCCGGATAAAGTGAAGCAAGAACTCACTGAATATGAATTGGTACCTGAAGAGTGGGGCGGCGATACAATTTTCGTCAACGTTTCCGCGAAACAAAGAATGGGTCTGGAAGACCTGCTCGAGATGATTCTGCTCGTAGCTGAAGTGAATGAGTACAAAGCGAACCCGAACAAACGGGCACGTGGTACCATCATCGAGGCAGAACTGGATAAAGGTCGCGGTTCTGTAGCCCGTATCCTCGTTCAGAACGGTACACTGAAAGTCGGCGATGCTTTCGTAGCGGGTAACTGCTTCGGACGTGTGCGTGCCATGGTCAACGATAAAGGTCGTCGTCTTAAGGAAGCAGGTCCTTCCACTCCAGTTGAAATTACTGGTTTGACAGAAGTTCCACTTGCTGGCGATCCATTCATGGTGTTTGAGGATGAGCGCAAAGCTCGTGCTATTGCTGACAGACGTGCGATCACGCAACGCCAATCTGATCTGGGCAGTAATACCCGTGTAACACTGGATGACCTGTTCCAACACATCAAGGATGGCGAAATGAAGGATCTGAACGTCATTATTAAAGGTGACGTACAAGGTTCCGTCGAAGCGTTGAAAGGTTCCTTGAACAAGATTGAAGTCGAAGGTGTGCGCGTTAAAATTCTTCACAGTGGTGCAGGAGCAATCACCGAATCCGATATTATTTTGGCAGCAGCTTCCAATGCTATTGTCATTGGTTTTAATGTTCGTCCGGATAACCAGGCGAAATCTACAGCGGAAGCTGAAAAAGTGGATATTCGTCTACACCGTGTCATTTACAATGTCATTGAAGAAATAGAGCAAGCCATGAAGGGCATGCTGGATCCTGAATATAAAGAAAATGTGATTGGGCATGCTGAAGTACGTAACGTATTCAAAGTTACTAAAGTCGGTACGATCGCTGGTTGTATGGTTACATCTGGTAAAATTACCCGTTCAGCAGAAGCACGCCTGATTCGTGATGGTATCGTCATTTTTGAAGGTAAAATCGACTCACTGAAACGCTTTAAGGACGACGCAAAAGAAGTTGCCCAAGGTTACGAATGTGGTATTACCCTTGATGGCTATAATGATGTTAAGGAACTCGACATTATTGAAGCGTTCGTCATGGAAACAGTGGAGCGCTAACGGCAGAGAGGTGAGCATCCATGGCTAAAATACGTACAGGTCGGGTTGGCGAGCAGATCAAGAAGGAGCTAAGCCAACTCATACAAACTGAATTAAAAGACCCCCGCATCGGTTTTATCACGGTAACGGGTGTCGATCTTACAAATGATTTGTCCCAAGCGAAAATATACTTGAGCGTGCTCGGGGATGAAGAACAAAAAAATTCTTCCCTGAAGGCATTGGACAAAGCGAACGGTTATCTTCGTTCTGAACTCGGCAAACGGATACGGCTGCGCCATATTCCTGAGTTGATTTTCAAAATTGACGAATCTATTGCTTACGGTAGTCGAATTGAAAAACTGCTGAGTGATATCGACAAGGATGAAAAATAAAACTTTTAGTTTGTCTGAAGGAACCATGAACTGAATGTAAAGGAGAAGGCAATGCATACCTATGAACAGGCGCTTCAACAAGCGAAGGAATTTATTCTGGAGCATGATGATTACCTGATCGTATCGCATGTACAGCCGGACGGAGACGCAGTCAGCTCCACCGTAACGGTGGGCTGGCTTCTCTCATGTCTGGGGAAGAAATTTACCATGCTAAATGAGGGACCTATTCCCAAGCGTATGGATTTTTTATGGCATGCCGATGAGATTATGGATATGAGCCAGCAACCGCCAGAACGGAAATACAACCGGATCATTTGTGTAGATTGTGCGGATTACCGTCGTGTTGGTTTGACAGAGCAGTTTTTTACGGAAGATGCCATTATCCTGAATATTGATCATCATCCAACGAATGATGCGTATGGTACAGTTAATGTGATTAAGTCGGATGCTGCGGCAACAGCAGAAATTCTTTTTGACCTACTGAAAAAGTTTGCAGTAACCTGGGATGTCGAAATAGCTACGGCTCTATATACAGGGTTGCTAACGGATACAGGAGGTTTCCGTTACTCCAACACTTCACCGAAAGTGATGTCTACTGTGTCACAGCTACTTGCTTACGGTGTAGATGGTCCATCTTTATCCGAGAAATTGCTTGAGGAAATGACTTTTCCACAAATGAAGGTGCTGACAAAAGCATTGCAAACGCTCACGATGTCGGAGGATGGAAAAGTTGCTTGGGTCGTAGTATCACCTGACGACATGACGGAATGTGGCGCTGTAAATGAGGACTTGGAAGGCATTGTGAATTATCCAAGAAATATTCGTGGAGTTGAGGTAGGCATTTTCTTTAAGGTTATTAATGATCAAGCGGTCAAGGCCAGCTTGAGGTCGGCAGGAAATGTTGATGTAGCTGCGCTGGCTCAATCATTTGGGGGCGGTGGACATGTACGTGCAGCTGGCTGCCGTCTCGAGGGTAAGCTGGGAGATATCATCGAGACAGTTGTAGGGCGGGTGAAGTCTGAGCTATGAACCCGATAAAGAAGGAACAGACAACTTGGGAAGGCGTTCTACCTGTCTATAAACCTGCCGGATTTACCTCTCATGATGTGGTGGCCAAGGCTCGCCGTTTATTAGGTATGAAGCGAATCGGACACACTGGAACGCTTGATCCGCAAGTAACCGGTGTTTTGCCCTTGTGTCTGGGACGTGCCACCCGTGTGGTGGAATACATGCAAGAGCGGCCCAAGGAATATCGGGCTACACTGCGATTAGGAATTGCTACGGATACCGAAGACCTGACTGGGAAAATCACGGAAGAGAGTGAATGTCCAGTAGAGGTGACGGAAGTGGAAGTCAAAGCGGTTTTGAAACGTTTTGTTGGTACGATTTCCCAAGTGCCTCCAATGTTCTCCGCGCTAAAAGTGGATGGCAAACGTCTATATGAACTGGCTCGAGAAGGCAAAACCGTGGAACGCAAAAGTCGTGAAGTGAGCATTTACGAGTTGGAAATGACGGGATTCGCGGAGACGGGGGCGTATGTGGATATTTCTTTTCGTGCCTTATGCTCCAAAGGTACTTATATCCGTACACTATGTGTTGATATTGGCCGTGAATTAGGATATCCTTCAACGATGGTTAAGCTGGAGCGAACCATGTCTGCGGGAATTCCTGCGGAACGTTGTCTGACTTTCGAAGAGATAGAGCGTTTCGTAGCGGATGGTAGTCTTGGAGAGCGACTTATTACAACGGATCAGGCGATTGACTATATGCCTGAGCATATAGTGGCTGAAGCCAAGGTAACTGCGGCTCTGCAAGGCCAACGTCTGTCGCTGAATATGATTTCACCACCTGTGACGGACAACCAGCCCTTCCGTTTGTATAAAGAGGATAAAACGTTTTTAGGCATATATGGTCGGGATGAATCAGACGCGATCGCTCCAGTTAAAGTTTTTTTACCTTGAATTGTGCTATAATTTTGACGAAGTTAGTCAAATGATGTGAAATGCAGGTGAATTAATAATGATTACCGTATCGTTATCTTATCCATTGAGTGATGAGCTTTTGCAGCAATGGGGACGTCCACAGGTCACGGCGATCGGTCAGTTTGATGGTCTTCATCTGGGACACGCAAGCGTGATACGTAAGGCCGTTGCGCTGGCTCGTGAACAGCAAGTGCCGGTATCTGTCATGACATTTCATCCTCACCCAAAGGAAGTCATGAAAAAAGGCGATTATGAAGGTTATTTAACACCGCTTGCGGACAAGCAGACTATTCTGGCTGATATGGGTGTGGACGTACTTTATATTTTGAGTTTTAACGAAGAATTTTCTAAGGTCAGCCCTGAGGCGTTTATAAGCGATGTGCTGCTTCCGTTGCAAATTCGAACAGCGGTAGTAGGCTTTGATTTTCGGTTTGGCCACCGGGGAGCCGGGCATGAGGATACCCTCCGTAAGCTGGGAGGAGAGCTGATGTCTGTACACACCGTATCACCGTTCGAACTGGATGGGGACAAGGTGAGCAGTTCTGGCATTCGCCGTGCTTTACAGAACGGGGATATAGCACATGCCTCTCGCTGGTTGGGACGTCCTTATCGTATCCAAGGTACTGTAATGGATGGAGAGAAGCGCGGACGTACGATCGGTTTTCCGACCGCTAATCTCAAACTGGATGATACCTACGTGATTCCGATCAAGGGTGTATACGCTGTACGGGCGCTTGTAGGCGATCGTTGGATAAATGGTGTAATGAATGTAGGGGTTAAGCCTACTTTTCATGAAGGTGTGCTGAATCCGTCGTTTGAGGTACACCTATTTGATTTTAATCAGCAAATTTATGGGAATTCTGTGCTTGTGGAGCTTCACCATTACATCCGCCCTGAACGCAAATTCTCTTCGGTGGATGAGCTGATCAGCCAAATTGGCAATGACGCACAAACGGCTAAAAAGCTGTTAGGCTAATTTATTTACATAAGACAGGCGCTGTGTTATACTGACTTATGTTGTGTAAACAACGATGAACCTTAGCTTGGTTGTCCGCTTTCACCGGCGGCTACGAGGCTAATGGCGATTATAATGAAGGAGGTGAACAGGATGGCATTGACTCAAGAGCGTAAACAGCAATTGATCGAGGAGTACAAAACTCATGAATCCGATACAGGATCACCAGAGGTACAAATCGCTATCCTTACTGAAAACATCGTCAACTTGCAAAGTCACTTTCGTTCGCACAAGAAAGACCATCACTCCCGCCGCGGGTTGTTGAAAATGGTCGGTCAGCGTCGTAAACTTTTGGCTTACCTGAAGAAGACTGATGTTAAACGTTACAGTGCGTTGATCGAGCGTCTCGGACTGCGTCGTTAATTTTCAGACATGTAATGAGAAAAGAAGCCTGGTTGTTCACCGCTTGTCCCTGCTAAGGCGACGGCGGACAGCAGCCGGGTTCTTTTTTGAAATGAGGAATCTTTTTTTGAATTACATATCCTGATTTGTCTGCTAGCTTCTTATGAATAAGCCCTGCGCAGGAAATACTGGATATGTATAGAACTTTTACAATGAAATGAAATGGAGGGATACCATGGAGCAACGCGTAGAAATGCAGCTCGGCGGAAGAAAGCTGGTGCTGGAAACAGGACGTCTTGCGAAACAAGCCAATGCGGCAGTTAAAGTGAGCTACGGAGAAACAGTTGTGCTTTGTACCGTGACCGCTTCCCGTGAACCGAAAGATTTGGACTTTTTTCCCCTGACCGTAAACTATGAGGAAAGATTGTATGCTGTAGGGAAAATTCCTGGCGGATTTATTAAACGTGAAGGACGTCCGAGTCAAAAAGCAATTTTGTCCAGCCGTTTGACAGACCGTCCAATTCGCCCATTGTTCCCGGAAGGTTTCCGGAATGATGTACAGGTGTTGAACCTGGTTATGAGTGTCGATCAGGATTGCGAACCTGAAATTGCAGCAATGATCGGAACCTCGGCAGCACTTAGCATTTCGGATGTACCTTTTAATGGGCCAATCGGTGGAGTCGCTGTAGGACGTGTAGACGGGCAATTTGTGATTAACCCGGATATTGCACAGCAGAATGCAAGCGATCTGTACCTGGTTGTAGCCGGAACGAAAGATGCCATCATGATGGTAGAAGCCGAGGGCAATGAGATTCCAGAGGAAGTTATGCTGGAAGCTATTATGTTCGGTCATGATGAGATTAAGAACATTGTGGCAGTCATTGAACAATTGGTGCAAGTAGCAGGTAAAGAAAAAATGCAGGTTAAACTGCATGCTGTTGATGAAAAAGTGAACAGTGAAGTACGTGCTTATGCAGCTGAACGTTTAATGGAAGCTGTTAAAATTGCAGAAAAACACGCCCGTCAAGAGGCGATTGATGCAGTCAACGAAGAGACAGTTGCCCATTTTGAATCACAATACATAGAGACACCTGAGCTTTTGAGCGACGTGAGCGAAGTTCTCTATGATATCGTCAAGGAAGAAGTACGTCGTCTGATCACGCATGATAAAGTGCGTCCTGATGGTCGTAAGCTTGACGAAATTCGTCCGATTGAAAGCGACACTAGCATTTTGCCGCGTACTCATGGTTCGGGCTTATTTACACGCGGTCAAACGCAAGCACTTAGCATTTGTACACTTGGTGCATTGGGTGATGTACAAATTTTGGACGGTATTGATCTGGAAGAAACAAAACGCTTCATGCATCATTACAATTTCCCGCCATTCAGCGTAGGTGAGGCTCGTCCTTTGCGTGCGCCAGGCCGTCGTGAAATCGGACATGGTGCTCTTGGTGAACGTGCACTTTCCAAAGTAATTCCTTCCGAAACTGAATTTCCATACACCATCCGTTTGGTTTCCGAGGTACTGGAATCAAATGGTTCGACTTCACAAGCTAGTATTTGTGCAAGTACACTGGCTATGATGGATGCAGGTGTACCGATTAAAGCTCCGGTTGCAGGTGTAGCGATGGGATTGATCAAGGATGGAGACCATGTTTCCGTATTGACTGATATCCAAGGGATGGAAGACCACCTGGGCGATATGGACTTTAAAGTTGCTGGTACCGCGGAAGGCGTAACTGCCATTCAAATGGATATTAAAATTAACGGTATTGACCGCCAGATTTTACAGGATGCGCTCAAGCAAGCTAAAGAAGGACGCTTGTTCATTCTTAGCAAAATGATGGAAGCGATCCAGAAGCCACGTGAGCAGTTGTCTCAGTATGCTCCAAAAATTATGACGATGCACATTAACCCGGACAAAATCCGTGATGTTATTGGAGCTGGTGGTAAAATCATCAACAAAATCATCGAAGAAACCGGCGTGAAAATCGATATTGAACAAGATGGTCGTGTGTTCATCGCTTCCACAAATCAAGAGATGAATGAAAAAGCACGTTCCATTATTGAGGGTATCGTAAAGGAAGTCGTGGTCGGTGAGATTTACATCGGTACAGTAAAACGGATTGAGAAATTCGGTGCATTTGTTGAAATTTTACCGGGCAAAGATGGTCTGGTTCATATTTCTCAACTGTCTACTGAACGTGTAGCCAAGGTTGAAGATGTAATTGCTATTGGGGATACAATTACGGTGAAAGTAACCGAAATTGATCAACAAGGTCGTGTCAATCTGTCCCGTAAGGCTGTTCTGACTGCAGAAGCACCTGCAAAATCCTAGGTACCTGCATGTTGCAGACTAGAAAGGCAGGAGTAGCTTTTCGTATTAATAGTACAAGGGATTTGAATAGCATTGTTTAAACTTTTGGAAAGAGGCAGAGCTACGTTTCTGGCTCTTTTTTCATACATATGCACAAGCTTCGCCAAAGTAGGCTTCTAGAGGCTACTGCGTCATAGTTCTTGTCCTCCCCGCATACAATGTGGACAAACGGGCGGGAGGATGAAGGAATCATGAGTAGGGCAAAAAGAGCAGTGTGGGTGGTAGCCAGTTTAGCCATCACACTGGTAATCGGACAGTTTAGCGGGGTTCGTGACTTCGCTAATCAATTACGCAATGGAGACGCTACAGGAGTTGGGGAGCCTAAAGCTGAAACAACGATGGCGATGGCGGCTTTACCCGATAATGCGCTTATGCAGCGACTAAGAACAGAAGCAGCCCGTCAGCGGCGGGAACCAGTTGATGCCAAGATCGACAGGGTATGGAAGGCTATTCCAGGCTATAACGGACTGGAGGTGGATTTGGATGCTACCTATCGCAAAGCGATTGCATCTCCGGATCGACCCATTCAATATGTATATCGGCAATTGGCACCTAAAATACATTTAAATCAGCTTGGTAATGTTCCAATTTACAAGGGGAATCCCGAAAAGCCAATGGTATCCTTCATGATCAATGTAGCATGGGGGAATGAATTTATCCTGCCAATACTGAACACGCTGGATCAGGAAAAGGTCAAGGCTACATTTTTTCTTGATGGAAGTTGGCTGAAAAAAAATCCTGAACTCGCCAAGGAGATTCAAAAAAGAGGACATGAGCTTTCGAATCATGCTTACTCTCATCCGAATATGAGCCGTCTGAGTCGGGCCAGAGCCACACAAGAAATTGAAAAGACACAAGAGCTTCTTCAAGAAACTTTGGGCGTCAAAAATAACTGGTTTGCCCCTCCATCGGGCGATTTTAATCAGCAAACGGTGGATATAGCAGCAGAACGTGGGCTCAAAACAGTGTTGTGGACATTGGACACTGTAGATTGGAAACATCCGTCACCGGAATCGGTGATTAACAAAATCAGTAGTAAGGTTGAATCAGGCACACTGATATTAATGCACCCAACAGATTCCTCAGCGGCTGCTCTCAAAGGCATGATCCATGCCATTCGTAGTAAGGGACTTGTGCTCGGAACTGTCAGTCAGACACTTTCCCCTGATCGACAGCTACCTGCTCTGGTTGAGTGAACGTCTTTTTTCTGTTAGGATTGAACATTATGGCTAAGTATGCAATTCAGTTTAGGAGGGCCAATCGTGGAAAGAATTCAACTCAAAAACGGCCTAAGAGTGGTCATTGAAAAAATTCCAACCGTGCGTTCTGTTTCTTTCGGTATCTGGGTTAAAACCGGCTCCCGAAATGAAACGCCGGACAATAGCGGTATTTCTCATTTTATCGAACACATGCTTTTCAAAGGAACAGAGCGTTTTAACGCTAAGGAAATCGCTGAGCAATTCGATGCCATCGGAGGAAATGTTAATGCTTTCACTTCGAAGGAATATACATGCTATTATGCCAAGGTGTTGGATGAGCATCTACCGATCGCAGTTGATGTGCTGTCTGATATGTTTTTTAATTCCAAACTAGATCAGGAAGAATTGGCAAAAGAGAAGAATGTGATTTTGGAGGAAATCTCCATGTACGAGGATACACCGGATGATATGGTGCATGATCTTGTATCTCGCGCGGCCTATGGTGAACATCCACTGGCTTATCCGATTCTCGGAACCGAAGATCACCTGCTTGCTATGGATAGCTCACATCTTAGCCATTATATGAGGGAGCATTATACAATCGACAATACAGTTATCAGTGTGGCTGGTAATGTTGATGATCGCTTGGTAGAATTGTTGGAGCGACATTTTGGACATTTTGATAATCATGGAACCGTTTCGCCGCTGACAGTACCTGCGTTTAAAGGTGAGCTGTTGTATCATGAGAAAGCAACGGAGCAAAATCATATTTGTTTATCCCTGCCTGGATTTGCAACGGGTGACGAACTCCAGTATGCTATGGTTTTGCTGAATAACGCGATCGGCGGCGGCATGAGTTCACGTTTGTTTCAAGAAATTCGGGAAAAGCGTGGACTGGCTTATTCGGTCTATTCCTATCATAGCTCCCATGCGGACAGTGGTATGTTCACGATCTATGCAGGTACGGCTCCTAAGCAAACAAAGGACGTGCTGGATTTGACGCTGGAGCTTTTACGAGATGTGGCTGTCAACGGTTTGGACGCTAATGAGCTTCGTAAAGGTAAGGAGCAATTAAAAGGAAGTTTGATTTTAAGCCTTGAAAGTACAGGTAGCCGGATGAATCGGCTTGGAAAAAATGAATTGATGCTTGGTCAGCATTATACGCTGGATCAAATGATCGAGCATATCGAGCAAGTGACGGCAAATGATGTGAATAAAGTGCTGGATCGGATGTTCTCGGAGCCGTTTGCCCTGTCGATGGTGGGAGCGAGTGATTCAGCGGTAAAGGATATGAGGAGGGACTATTTTGTTAACTTACGTGGAAATTAACAGACTCGCGGGCAATGAAGATATTGAGCTGCCCCGCAAAATGTCAGAGCTTGCATCAGGGTTTGACTTGTATGCAGCAGTACAGGAAAATCTGGTACTGGAACCCGGCAAACGTTGCCTCGTTCCAACTGGATTTGCAATAGCTATGCCAGCGGGATTGGAGGCACAGATCCGTCCGCGAAGTGGACTGGCTCTTAAGCATGGTATTACTTGTCTCAATACACCGGGAACGATTGATGCGGATTATCGTGGGGAGATTAAGGTACTTCTTATTAATTTGGGCGAGGAATCGTTCACGATTACGCGCAATGAGCGAATTGCACAAATGGTATTTCAGGTTGTACCTGAGGTAGAGCTGAAACAAGTAGACCATTTATCTGAAACAGTGCGTGGTGCTGGAGGCTTTGGCCATACAGGACGCTGAGGTTATGGTTGGTTTGCGATATACGAATGTCTATTTTGTAAAATCTTCAAATTTCTTGCTTAAGAGTAAGCATGCAAATAAAGGTCGCCTCATAAAGGGGCGGCTTTTTTTTGTGTTTTTTCACCCCTCTCCGGGCACTCGCATAGACTAAAAGCATATCGTGTCTCGGAAAGGAGTGATCCGGATGCTAACAGGAATACGCGTCGTTGTTTTGGGTGGCGATGCGAGGCAGCTTGAGGTAATCCGCAAATGTGTGGACATGGATGCTACCGTCAGTGTGGTCGGTTTTGACAAGCTTGAAGTACCACTCAAAGGAGTGACACTAGAACCAATGTCTGTCAAGCTGCTGGAATCGTCAGACGCACTGATTTTGCCGGTGGTGGGATGCGATGAGGAAGGCAACGTAAATGCACTTTTTGGAGCACAGAAGCTCCAGTTTCTGAATGAGCATGCTGCTGCTCTTCCACCGCATTGTGTTGTATATACAGGGATGGCGCGGACGTACTTAAAAGAAATTTGTACCAGACATGAGTTAAAGCTGGTAGAGCTGCTGGAGAGAGATGATGTGGCCATATACAACTCTATACCTACGGCCGAAGGCGCACTGATGATGGCCATTCAGCATACCGATTTTACGATTCACGGTGCAGATTGTATGGTTCTAGGCATGGGACGGACTGGATTTACCATGGCAAGGGCACTACAGGGGTTGGGAGCCAGAGTGAAGGTTGGAGTACGGCGGGCAGAGGATGCAGCGAGAGCCGTGGAAATGGGTTGGAAGCCTTTTATGACAAGGGATTTAGCGCAAGAGACAAAGGGAGTTGACTTGATTTTTAATACGATACCCTCTATGATTATCACAGCGCAAATCCTGTCTAAATTGCCATTGAGCACCGTGATTATAGATCTTGCTTCCGCCCCGGGCGGATGTGATTTCCGTTATGCGGAAAAGCGTGGAATCAAGGCTATGCTTGCCCCTGGTCTTCCCGGTATTGTTGCTCCCAAAACTGCTGGTGCCATTATAGCGAATACGCTGGTGCAGTTGTTAATGGAAGATAATCCTGATCGGGGGGATGCACAATGAGTTGGCAAGGGAAAACAGTAGGTTATGCAATTACAGGCTCACATTGCACATTTGAAGAGGTAATGCCTGTTATACAGCGCTTTGTTGATGAGGGTGCGAAGGTCATTCCTATTATATCCAATACAGTACTAACAACGGATACTCGCTTTGGTACTTCGCAAAGTTGGCAAAAACAGTTGAAAGATATAACAGGGAATGATATCATTTCTACAATTGTGGAGGCTGAGCCACTGGGTCCCTCCCAAATACTCGATGTGCTGGTGATTGCACCTTTGACGGGGAATTCAATGAGTAAGTTAGCGAATGCGATGACAGACAGTCCGGTTTTGATGGCTGCCAAGGCGCAATTGCGCAACGGTCGTCCACTTCTTTTAGCCATATCTACTAATGATGGACTGGGTCTAAATGCTGCCAATATCGCCAAATTACTCGTAGCCAAAAATATCTTTTTTGTGCCGTTCGGACAGGACAATCCAGTTAAAAAGCCGAACTCGCTTGTAGCTAACATGGAGTTGATTCCCGAGGCTGCTTATGAAGCATTGCAAGGTAAACAGCTTCAGCCGATGATTGTGGAACGCAAGACCCCATGAAGTACTATAGTTAACTGCTGAGCATCCCTCGCCTAGAAGATGATTCGATATTGTATCGAGTCTAATTTCTTGTTGGCGGTGGATGCTTTCAGAATAAAAAATGGTTTTTTAGTCGAGAAGGGGAGATACACCAGATGAGCAATAGAAAGTTTAATGTAGCTGTCGTTGGAGCAACAGGCGCTGTAGGAGAACAGATCGTAAATCTGCTGGAAAAACGGGATTTTCCTGTGGACAAAATCAAATTTCTTTCTTCGCCTCGTTCTGCCGGCACGTTAATTAGCTTTAAAGGTCAGCAAATTCCAGTAGAGATTGCTACCCCCGACAGCTTTGAAGGAATCGACATTGCTTTGTTTAGTGCAGGTGGAGACGTAAGTAAGGAATTGGCGCCGCATGCTGTTCGTCATGGGGCGGTTTGCATTGACAACACCAATGCATTCCGAATGGATCCGACAGCTCCTCTTGTAGTGCCTGAGGTGAATAGCGACAAAATTGCCGAGCATCAAGGAATTATTGCGAACCCGAACTGCTCCACCATTCAGATGGTAGCTGCTTTGAAACCATTATATGATCAGTATGGCATTTCTCGTATCATAGTATCCACATACCAGGCCGTTTCCGGGGCTGGAAGCCGAGCTATTGATGAATTGAATCGTCAAAGCGCAGCGATTCTTAACGGTGATGAAGTTCAGCCTGATCTGTTGCCAGTAGGCTCGTTGCCAGTAAAGCATCAGATTGCTTTCAATGCTATCCCGCAAATCGATAAATTCCAGGACAATGGTTATACACTGGAAGAAATGAAAATGGTACGTGAAACGAAAAAAATACTGGGTGACGAATCTGTGGACGTAACAGCAACGTGTGTACGTATTCCTGTTGTATACGGTCACTCGGAATCTGTATATGTAGAACTTAAAAAAGATTATGATTTAGAAGAAATCCGCAATCTGCTGGCTTCGGCACCGGGAGTAACGCTAGTGGACGATCCTGCTGCTCAGCTTTATCCACTGGCATCCGAAGCTGCTGGAAAACCTGACGTATTTGTGGGGCGTGTACGCCGTGATTTGGGCAATAGCCGTGGATTGAATTTGTGGGTTGTATCCGATAATCTGCTCAAAGGAGCGGCATGGAACGCGGTGCAAATCGCGGAAATTATTGCTGCAAACGCGGAGTAACGTTCCGATATGGGGGAAGAATAATGGGTATTTTGGTGCAAAAATTTGGGGGAACCTCGCTGTCCACACCTGAAGCACGTCAACTTGTGCTGGCACATGTGAAGCGGGAGCTGGAGCAAAATCTTCAATTGGTTGTTGTTGTGTCGGCCATGGGGAGAAAAGGAGAGCCTTATGCCACCGACACGCTGCTGGATTGGGCGGCGTCTAACGGCGACAGTCTTCCGAAGCGCGAGCGGGATTTACTGCTGTGCTGTGGTGAAATCATTTCTGCTGCTACATTATGCAGCCTGATGGAGAAGGAAGGTATTCCTGCTACGGTGCTAACTGGGGCACAGGCGGGCTTTATTACGGATGATCAATACGGCAATGCTCGTATTTTGGATATAAAGCCAGACCGTGTTGTTGAAGAGTTGAACCAAGGCAGAGTTGTCATTGTGACAGGTTTTCAGGGACAAACAGCAGACGGTGATATGACCACCTTGGGTCGGGGCGGCAGCGATACGTCAGCTACTGCTCTGGGTGCTGCTCTACATGCGGATATGGTCGATATTTATACGGATGTGAATGGTATATTAACCGCCGATCCGCGCATTGTGGAAAATGCAAAGCCACTTACACATGTTAGCTATACGGAGATTTGCAATATGGCTCATCAGGGAGCAAAGGTTATCCATCCTCGTGCTGTTGAAATCGCCATGCAGGCTAATATCCCGGTCCGTGTTCGCTCTACCTTCTCCGAAGGAGAAGGTACGTTAGTTACCCACCCGGAAGGCTTTAAAGACGTGCAGGCAGACATCGTAGACCGTTTCGTGACCGGTATTGCGTATGTCGGCAATGTCACTCAGATTAATGTTGAATTAAAGCCGGGTTTGGAGCACTTGCAATTACAAGTATTCAAATCTATGGCTGAACATGGAATCAGCGTTGACTTTATTAACGTAACTCCATCGGGGGCAGTTTATACTGTGTTCGATCATGATGGAAGCAAAGCGGTTGAAGTATTGAACGGTTTGGGTCTAGAACCTAAGATACTGGCCGGGTGTGCTAAAGTTTCTGTCATAGGCGGTGGTATCAACGGGGTACCGGGCATTATGGCGACGATTGTGGAGGCATTGGCAGAATCAGACGTACAGATCCTTCAATCCGCAGATTCAAACACGACGATCTGGGTACTTGTTAAAAAAGAAGATATGGTGCAGGCTGTACGCGCATTGCATAATAAATTTGAACTCCATCAATAGGTGCATTGTCCGTGCTCGGACTTGCAAAAAGGAGGCAGCATGGTGAACTTCGGCAGATTGATTACCGCAATGGTGACACCTTTTGATCAGCAAGGAGAGATTGACTGGACTGCATTGTCCTCGTTGATTGATTACTTAATAGAAGAACAGCACTCAGAGTCACTTGTTGTATCTGGAACAACAGGGGAGTCTCCTACCCTGAGCGATGATGAAAAAATCAAGTTGTTTGCATTTGTTGTAGAAAAAGCAGCTGGACGATGTAAAATTATTGCCGGGACTGGAAGCAACAATACGCGTCACTCTATTCATCTAACCCGTGCCGCGGAGCAGGCAGGAGCAGATGGTGTTCTACTGGTAGTACCATATTATAATAAACCGAATCAGGAAGGGATGTATCAGCATTTCGAAAGTATTGCAAACTCCACATCCCTTCCAGCTATACTGTATAATGTTCCAAGCCGTACTGGAGCGAGTCTAACAGCTGAAACAACGCTGCGTCTTGCACAAATTCCGAACATTGTGGGAACCAAAGAATGTGCATCACTTGCGCAGGTCACACAGATTGCAGCGTCAGCGCCAGAAGGTTTTCTGGTTTATTCCGGGGATGATGCTTCTGGGTTGCCTGCTATGGCTGTAGGTGCTTATGGTATTATCAGCGTAGCGAGTCATGTGGTAGGTGCTGAAATGAAGCAGATGATCGATTCACTTGTAGGAGGACACTCGCAGGAGGCAGCCAAGTTGCATCAGCAGTTGTTCCCGATTTTCAAGGGTTTGTTTGGCTGTCCTCATCCTCTGCCTAATCCGGTGGCAGTAAAATATGCATTGGAATTACGGGGGATTAAGGTAGGTTCGGTTCGGTTGCCACTCATTCCTCCAACTGAGGATGAAGCGGAATTTATTAAGAAATTATTTACCCGCTAAAGAGAAATAGGAATGTAAGCTGTTAATTAATACTAAGGAGTATCCTTGTTAAGGGCAGTCGGTAGGTACAAAACCGATAGAGTTTATTGTCTGACAAGGTTCTCCAGCGTGAAGGGCGTTCTTATAGGACGTCCTTTTTGCTGTGCTTTCAACCATGTATGTAGATAAAATGACAGATACTAATGGTTTCAGACGGCAATGGGAAACCTAGCGTAACGAACAGGATGACTTGTTTTTTCTTATTTTAATCATGTATAATGGGGTCAAGTGACTGGGTGCGGTATTTTTTTGAAAATTAAATAAACAAATCAAGGTACGACGTCCAACTACCATAGGAGGTTTAGATTCATTTGTCTAAAAAAACAAACAACGATAAATTGATGATTTTCGCTTTGGGCGGCGTCGGTGAAATCGGGAAAAATATGTATGTCGTTCAATACGGCAATGACATTGTCGTGGTGGATTCCGGTCTGAAATTCCCGGAAGAGGACATGCTGGGCATTGATATCGTTATTCCTGATATTTCCTACCTTACAGAGAACCGCGACAAAGTAAGAGGCATTGTGCTGACTCATGGTCACGAGGACCATATCGGCGGTTTGCCTTACGTGTTGAAACATTTGAATGTACCAGTATATGGTACCAAATTGACGCTGGGATTGGTGGAAAACAAGCTGAAGGAAGCGAATCTGCTTGGTGAAACCAAACGTATTTTGATCAATGCTGATTCCGAAATCAAGCTGGGTTCCACACTAAAAGCAACTTTCTTCAGAACCAACCATAGTATTCCGGATTCTGTAGGTGTATGTATTGATACTCCTGAAGGCGCTGTTGTTCATACAGGTGACTTCAAATTTGACCATACTCCGGTGAACGGACAATATGCAGATTTGCAGCGTATGGCTGAAATTGGCACACGTGGTGTACTGGCTCTTTTGTCAGACAGTACAAATGCCGAGAAACCGGGCTTTACACCTTCGGAAAAGAGCGTTGGTATTGTCCTGGAAGACATTTTCCGCAAGTCGAGACAGCGTGTGGTCGTAGCCACTTTTGCTTCTAACGTACATCGTATTCAGCAGGTAATTAATGCTGCTGAAGCTACGGGACGTAAAGTAACAGTTATTGGTCGAAGCATGGTTAATGTCGTAGGTATTGCTTCGGACTTGGGCTATTTGGAAATTCCAGATGGAATGCTGATTGAGCCTGAAGAAGTTGGCAAAATGTCAGCGGATCGTGTAGTTATTCTCTGCACAGGCAGTCAGGGTGAACCGATGTCCGCTTTGACAAGAATGGCTCGTTCCACACATCGAAAGGTTGACATTCTTCCAGGGGATTCAGTCATCATCGCAGCTACTCCGGTACCGGGTAATGAAAAATACGTTGGACGCACAATTGATGAACTGTTCCGTCTGGGTGCCAATGTATATTACAGCGCAGCTAATCCAGGTATCCACGTTTCTGGACACGGAAGCCAGGAAGAACTCAAGCTGATGCTGAATCTGATGAAACCAAAGTTCTTCTTGCCAATTCATGGTGAGTTTAGAATGCAACGTCGTCACGCTCTTCTTGCTGAAGGCGTAGGTATAGAGCCTGAAAATATCTTCATCACGGATATCGGTGAAGTCATTGAAATTCAGAATGGCGGAGCACGCAGAGCTGGTAAAGTTACAGCAGGCAACGTACTGATCGATGGACTAGGCGTAGGGGATGTAGGAAATATCGTATTGCGCGACCGCAAATTGCTGTCACAGGACGGTATTTTGGTGGTGGTTGTCACGCTGAGCAAGCAAGACGGAACGATTAAATCAGGCCCAGATATCATTTCCCGCGGTTTCGTATATGTCCGTGAATCGGAAGGTCTACTGGATGAAGCAAATCGTATTGTCTCAAGTACACTGCATAAGCTCATGAGTGAAAATGTAAATGAATGGGCTTCCCTCAAGACAAATGTCAAGGATGCACTAGGTCGCTTCTTGTATGAGCAAACTCGTCGCAGACCGATGATCCTGCCAATTATAATGGAAGTGTGATTCAATTGAAATTTGTTCAAAAACCTGAATTAAAAACTTAAGTCACAGGCACACAGTCGCCTCTCTTCCCGCAGGAAATATTGGACGGTTTCCGCGGGAGGAGAGGCTTTTTTGATTTTGCGGGACAAGGAAAAGCATGGGGTCGGGTATAAAATATTCCATTTCCATCCCATACTATAGGGTGAATACGGGTCATATAGATGCGTAAAGCGAAAGGAAGATCACCCATATGGAACAATACAGCAATCTAACATCTGGCAACGAGGAAACGGAAGCGCCAGATCAACCAGAAATTGGGCAAAGACCCGCTTTACCTGCTATGGAGGCTTTGCAGCAGCTGGGTCAAACTTCCATGCCTGGAGGCGAGTCCAATATTTTTTGCATGACGATTATCGGTCAGATTGAAGGGCATCTCATTTTACCGCCTCAAAACAAAACGACAAAATATGAGCACATTATTCCCCAGTTGGTAGCGGCAGAACAAAATCCTCGTATCGAAGGATTAATGATTTTGCTGAATACAGTTGGTGGTGATGTAGAGGCAGGACTGGCTATTGCTGAAATGATCGCATCGATGAGTAAACCAACGGTGACTATTGTCATAGGTGGGGGGCATAGCATCGGTGTGCCGATTGCTGTGTCTTCCACTTATTCCTACATTGCGGAGAGTGCGACGATGACCATTCATCCCATTCGGATGAACGGTCTGGTCATTGGAGTACCACAAACTTTTGAATACATGGAAAAAATGCAGGAACGTGTTGTACGCTTCGTCGTTTCTCATTCTCGTATTACAGAAGAGCAGTTTAAGGAACTGATGTTTAAAACCGGTGAGTTAAACCGCGATATTGGTACAGCGGTTGGGGGAGCGGATGCAGTGAAGTATGGATTGATGGACGCGGTTGGAGGCATCGGAGAGGCTTTAAAACAGCTGAACACCATTATTGAAACGCGGCGTCAGCAAAACGGGATCGCTGGGATTCAACAGCAGGCTCCGTATGCTCCTTTTTCTCCCAGTCCCACAGGAACTCCTACAGAGACACTGTCAGGGGAGCAAAGCAGGGAGCTACCTCAATGACACTATATACTGTGATGCCAATGGAAATGGTATGGCAAGGGATGTGGAAAGAGGCTGAGGAGCTTGCAGAGGTTCGGGTAGACGGTCTACTTATGCAGGTACAGCCGCTTGAAAGTCGTCGGGGGATCATTGTACGGTTGTTGGACTGTCCGCTGGAAGCCTACCTGAATCCGCGTTATGGACCAGGTCAAGTTATCGAGTGGTCGTAGAAGGTGTCGAATAGTATAGAAATAGGTCATTTACTGCTGAAAAAGAACATATGTGCGGATACCGGGTGACGTGGTATAATATTCTTCTGGGGGGTGACCTTGTATGTCCAGAAGAAGAAAAAGAAAAAAGAAAGCCGCATTTGGCGGAGTTCTAAAATTTGAAATTTACGGCATTGTGCTGATTACATTAGCGGTCATTGCGTTGTCGGGTGAAGCGGCAGTTGGTCGGTCGCTATCCAAGATGTTTGGGCTCGTACTGGGGAAATTCTATTTTGTTATCCCTCTCATTGGCATTTATTATGGTCTGATGGTGATGATTCACCGCAAGTGGCCGAACCAGTGGAACTCGCGTAAAACGGGTTTGCTCCTGTTGGTATTTGCCTTTACACTTATGAGTTCTATTTCATCTATGGAGCAGCGTTTGGGGCCGATCAACGCGCTTCAGCCGGGCGGAGTGATGACCCAGATACATATAGATATGCGTGAGCAGTTGCTGTCGCCTGACCAGCAGGGCCATACCTCAATGCTGAACAAGGATATCAGCGGGGGGTACGTAGGCGCATTGCAGCTTACTGTTCTGTTGTGGCTGTTTGGTCTCACAGGAGCTAAACTGATCATGATTGTTATGTTCGTCATTTGTTTCATGCTGATGACCCAACTGTCCTATGTGGATTTGGTACGGATTGTAAAGACCAAGCTGCTGACAGTCGGGGGAAGCGTGCGTAAAAAATGGACTGGTAAAGCTACTCCGCTTTCGGCATCTAGCAAAGGTAGTGGAAATAGAAAAATCAAGTCTGAGCCGATTCCTGCCTATGAGGAAGACATGGATGATGACTTTGACGAAATGCAGCCTCCTGCACGCAAACAACCGATTTTCTTTCAGTTGTTTGGTCTCAAAAATTCAGATAAAGCGGACAAGGAGAAGCATTCCGTCGATACGGATGAGGATGATCATGATCTTCCATATGAAGCTGAGGACGCGCAGGCCCAGTGGATAAACGATAACCAGAGTGAAGAGCTGTCTGACGTAGTCGAACACGCTGAGCAGGAAGCTGCAATTCCGGTAAAGAGGTCGCCCATTATTAGGGATTTCTTCGAACAAGTAAAGCATGAGGAAAGAAGACCGGAAGCTGAATTTGGAGAGTCCCTTACAGGGGCAGAGCAGACAACTTCCATTATTGATGAATCCCTGGATGATGACTTTGTGGATGCCAATGCGAATGATTCGACAACGATCCAGGGGACATTAGAAGGTGCTCAGGGACAAGCTCAGACGATTGCAACTGGGGTTGCAGGCGAAGAGGCTGAAGGTACCCATACAGCTATTCCGGCTCCGCCGCCGCCTAAACCGTACAAGCTCCCATCGTTTCGTTTGCTTGCTAAACCACAAAACGTAGGCAAAGGTATGGGACAAAAGGATTACATGCAAACGGCACGCAAGCTGGAAGCAACGCTGGAAAGCTTTGGTGTGCGGGCGAAGGTGCTGGAGGTTGTCCGTGGCCCTGCCGTAACGCGTTATGAAATTCAGCCGGACATTGGAGTAAAGGTCAGCCGCATTGTGAGTCTGACGGATGACATTGCGCTTGCGCTTGCTGCCAAAGATATCCGTATGGAGGCTCCGATTCCTGGCAAATCTGCTATCGGAATTGAGGTTCCGAATAATGAAGTTTCCATTGTCACGATGCGTGAGGTAATGGAGACAACCGTTTTCCAGGAGTCAACTTCCAATTTATCCATTGCATTCGGACGTGATATTGCAGGACAGACGATTGTTGGTAATTTGGCCAAGATGCCCCATCTGCTTGTAGCTGGGGCAACAGGTTCGGGTAAATCAGTGTGTATCAATGGGATCATCACGAGTATTTTGTACAAAGCAAAGCCGGATGAGGTCAAATTTTTGATGGTCGATCCTAAAATGGTGGAGTTGAACGTGTACAACGGAATCCCGCATTTGTTGGCTCCGGTCGTGACTGATCCAAAGCGTGCCTCACTTGCATTGAAGAAAATTGTAGTTGAAATGGAAAAAAGATATGAGTTATTTTCCAAATCAGGAACCCGTAATATTGAGGGCTATAATAATCTGATGAAAGATAACCCGGATGCATTTCTGCCTTACATCGTCGTTATTGTGGACGAGTTGGCAGATTTAATGATGGTAGCTGCGGGAGATGTGGAGGATGCGATTGCACGACTTGCCCAAATGGCGCGTGCAGCAGGCATCCACCTTATCATTGCAACCCAGAGACCTTCGGTTGACGTAATTACCGGGGTGATTAAAGCCAATATTCCTTCACGTATTGCCTTCGGCGTTTCCTCGCAGGTAGACTCCCGTACCATATTGGATATGGGCGGAGCCGAGAAGCTACTCGGACGTGGTGATATGCTATTCATGCCGATGGGTGCTTCCAAACCAGTCCGCGTTCAGGGAGCGTTCATGAGCGATCAAGAAGTCGAAAATATTGTTAACTATGTACGTGAACAGGGTGAAGCGCAGTATGATGAAACGCTAGTGCCGGAGGTGGAAGAGGTATCGGCTGATGCAGATGAAATGCTGGATGAGCTGTACGATCAGGCTGTCAACATCATTTTAGAGGCTAAACAAGCTTCCGTTTCGCTCCTTCAGCGCCGTATGCGGATCGGTTATACACGTGCTGCTCGACTGATTGACTCCATGGAAGCTCGCGGAGTCATCGGCCCTTACGAGGGCAGCAAGCCCCGTGAGGTCCTTATCTCAATGGAGCAATATCAGCAAAATAAAGTTAGTTCCTAAGCATTATCTCTATCCAGCACTACATTAAAACGCTGTTTGTTCGCATGGTGGTTGTTCTATTATGGCAACTCCAAGTGAACAAACAGCGTTTTTTTGTGATGTTTTTTTGAGGTGTGGCGACTACCTGCTGAAAGAAGATTAAAAGGGTGAATAGCTTTAAGCGGAGCTTGTCATAATAAACGTAGCCATCCTGTTAATCCCACAAAAGAAAGGTAGAGCGCAGCATATGAAAAAGACAATGGTCTGGATTTGCACGGGTATCCTCGCAGCCTCGGCTATTACGTACACAGGACTTTTTAAAAATGACTCTGCACAGCAGCAAGCAGAGCCGCTGAGCACACAGCAGAAAGTACAAGCAGCGCAACCTTCCCAGCCGACATTCAGCTCGGGAGCGGTTGATTTTGGATCTTACGGTCAGGATGTATATGAGTTGCAATCACGTTTGAAGTTGCTGGGCTTTTTTGGCGGGAAAGTGGACAGCCATTTTGGCAGCAGTACACTAAAAGCTGTCAAGGGTTTTCAAAAGGAATTTGGCATCCGTCCCGATGGATTGGTCGGAGCAAAGACGAAATTAAAGCTGGTGAATGCTACTCCTAACTGGAAGCCAACGGAAACTCCTATGCATCGTAACAATCAAGGTTCCGCTCAGGGACAGACAGCGGACAATAACGATAAAGCGGATCAAAATGATGAAACGATGGGATCGGCCAACACCATGGGACTATCTGAAAATGATCTTAAAATTATGGCCAACGCGGTCTACGGTGAATCCCGCGGCGAGCCATTTGAAGGACAAGTTGCCGTCGCGGCTGTTATTTTGAACAGGGTTAAGTCACCCAGCTTTCCCAACTCACCATCTGGAGTGATCTTTCAGCCAGGAGCTTTCACAGCTGTAGCAGACGGCCAAATCTGGCTCACACCCAATGAGACTGCACAAAAGGCGGTACGCCAAGCACTGAACGGCTGGGATCCAAGCGGAGGATGTCTTTATTATTTTAACCCAAAAACAGCCACCTCCAAATGGATTTGGTCCCGTCCGCAGGTGAAAACCATTGGGGAGCATATTTTCTGCATGTAAAACGCCGAAGCAGCCGGGAGCTTGTCTCCGGTTGCTTCTTGGCTTTTGCATGGTTAGAATAAAGATTGGTACACTTTACCTCTTTACAGGAGGATGATTTACAGCAGCTAATGCTAATCAAAGGCTAGACGCAAATTGACGTCACAAAGGAGTTTTGGACTTGAACAAAACAGGTTTCGAGCGTGGCACACGCAGACAACTGAGGATTCATGTACTGCCGACCAAGCGCTTTAAGACGTTTGCCATATCGTTGTATGTAGGTACTCCGCTACGTGAGGAAACCGTAACCCGAGTGGGGCTGGTACCTTTCGTTCTGCGACGGGGTACAGAATCGTATCCGCAGACTACACAATTCAGAGAACAGTTAGAACAATTGTATGGCGCGGGTTTCGGATTCGATGTATACAAACGTGGAGATTATCAGATCGTGCAATTTCGCATGGATACGATTAATGACAGCTTTGTAAACAGTCCGGATAGTTTGCTGGATCGTTCGTTTGCTTTTCTCGGAGAAGTGCTGACGAAGCCTGCATTGGAAAATGGTGCATTTCAAACGGGATACGTCCAGCAGGAACGAGAAAATGTGCGTAAAAAGCTGGAATCTATAGTTAACGATAAAATACGTTATGCTGGTGAGCGCTGTATGGAGGAAATGTGCAAAGATGAGCCTTATCGTCTGCACCCTCTTGGTCAACGATCCGATCTGGACAGCATAGATGCACAGAGTTTGTATCAGGCTTATGGAGAATGGCTGAATCATGCCAGCATGGATTTATACGTTGTGGGAGATACGACGCTGGAAGAAGTTGAGAAGTTTGTTGATCGCTATTTTCAATTGAACCGTTCAGCGGAAGCAGGGTATGTTCCAGAACAGCCCAAATCGGTAGAGCGTGAGGTTCAAACCGTTGTAGAGCGTCTTGATGTGAACCAGGGCAAGCTCAACATGGGGTTGCGCACCCCTATTACGTATGGAGACGATCGCTATGCTTCCGCTCTGATGTACAATGGCATTTTGGGTGGGTATCCGCATTCAAAGCTGTTCGTTAATGTAAGGGAAAAGGAAAGTTTGGCGTATTACGCTTCATCGCGGTATGACGGGCATAAAGGGATTGGTACGATTCAATCTGGTATCGAAATTCCTAATTATGAAAAAGCGGTTACTATTATCCGCAAGCAACTGGAAGATACGCAAAATGGAGCGATTACCGAGCTGGAAATGACCCAAACGCAGGCGATGATTCGCAACTTGCTAAAGGAGATGCAGGATTCCGCTTTTGAAATGATCGCCTATGATTTTAACAGACAGCTTTCTGGTAAAGAGCGGACGGTAGATGAGCTGCTGAGTCAGGTGGAGGCAGTCAAGGTGCAGGATGTTCAGGATGCCGCCCGGACGTTCCGACTGGACACTATTTATTTCTTGAGAGACCAGAAGGGGGAATAGCGGTGGAGCATATACCATATGAGCATTTGCAGGAAACGTTGTACTATGAAGTAATGGATAACGGTTTACACGTTTATGTGTTGCCCAAACCGGGTTTTCAGAAAACGTACGCTACATTTGCGACTAAATACGGCTCGGTTGATAATCATTTCCGCGTAGAAGGTCAACAGCCCGTAAAGGTGCCGGATGGCATAGCCCATTTTTTGGAGCATAAAATGTTTGAAGAGCCTGAAGGCGATATTTTTGCTACCTTTTCCTCTAATGGGGCATCGGCGAACGCATTTACGAGCTTTGATCAAACAGTATATCTGTTTTCGGCAACCGAGCGTATTCAAGAAAATTTGACCACGCTGGTCAATTTTGTGCAGCATCCTTACTTTACAGATGAAAATGTAGAGAAGGAAAAAGGCATTATCGGCCAGGAAATCAATATGTATGAAGATAATCCCGATTGGCGGAGTTACTTTGGTCTGATCGAGGCGTTGTACAAGGTCCATCCGGTGCATATTGATATCGCAGGTACTGTTCAATCCATCAGTACGATTACAAAGGAAACGCTGTACAGTTGCTATGAAGCTTTCTACCATCCAAGCAATATGATTCTTTTTGTAGTGGGCGGAGTGGATCCAGCTGAAGTAATAGAACTGGTACGTAACAATCAGGCTAAAAAGGACTATAAGCCGCAGGGAGAGATCGAGCGGATTTTCGACGATGAACCCACTACAGTTGCAGAACCACGTCGTGAGGTAAAGCTGGCCGTTTCTCTGCCAAAGCTACTGTTTGGATTTAAGGAGGCTGAAGTAGGCCTAACGGGTGAAGAATTGCTCCGTCATGATCTGGAAACCAAGCTGATGCTAGATCTCCTGTTTGGCTCCAGTACACAACTGTATCAAAAGCTCTACGATGAGGATCTGATTTCGGACAGTTTTGGTCATGAGTACAATAGCACGCAGCAATATGCATTCTCTGCAATCGGTGGGGATACCAAAGACCCGGATCGGCTGTTGGCGAGAATACGTGAAGAGGTGGAGTCCATCCAGAAGCAGGGCTTTGCAGCAGAACATTTTGAACGGGCACGCAAAAAGAAAATCGGTGGTTATCTGCGTACACTCAATTCACCAGAAAATATTGCGCATGAATTTACAAGACATCGCTTCCGGGGCAGCGATTTTTTCCAACTGCTTCCGATTTATGAAAGTATCACGCTTGAGGATGTAAATCGCCGTCTGAAAGACCATATCCAGTGGGATCAACTCGCAATATCACTAGTGGTGAGTCCGTAATGTCCAGGGAGAGGGAAACGATGACCACCGAGGGCGGAGAACTAAAAGCGATTGGCGATACAACCGTGCTGATTACAGGAGCAAGTGGCGGAATTGGTGCGGCTATTGCTGAGCGTTTTGCAGCTGTAGGGATGAATGTGGTCATTCACTACATGAAGTCCCATGAAAAAGCAAATGAAGTTGCCCGTCGTTGCATGGCTTATTCAGGCAAGGTAATGACCGTGTCAGCGGATCTGCGGAGCAAGGAGCAGATCGAACGCATGCGTGAAAAGCTGGATAATCACGGGATGAAGCCGGATATTCTTGTGAACAATGCCGGACTATCTCATTATGGGCTGTTAACAGATGTTTCGGAAGAGGAATGGGACGAAGTGATGGCTGTCAATGTTAAGGGAACCTTTTTGTGCACGCAGGTTTTTATGCCACATATGATTTCCCAACGCTATGGCCGCATTGTGAATGTTTCATCCGTGTGGGGGATATGTGGTGCTTCGTGCGAGGTGTTGTATTCCACCACCAAGGGAGGCATTAACGCTTTCACTAAAGCGCTGGCTCAAGAGGTAGCACCTTCCGGGGTGACAGTGAATGCTGTAGCTCCAGGTGCAGTGGATACGTCGATGCTGGATCATTTGGATGAAGGCGAAATTACCAGTTTGGAAGAAGAAATTCCTGCTGGACGATTGGCTCGACCTGATGAAATATCGTCCCTAGTTTATTTTCTTGCGCTTCCTGAGTCAGGTTATATTAATGGCCAGGTCATAAGTCCTAACGGAGGATGGGTGACTTAAGGGAAATAGCGCTTGGAGGAATCCACCAGTATAGTAAGCGTCTGAGAAGAGCATATTACAACTGTTGATTTTAAATCTGAATCATCTAAGGAGGATTTAAGTATGTCAACAGTTGTTCAGAATTTTGATGTTTGGAAAAAGTTCCTTGGTCAGCGTGTAGAGCAAGCGGAGAAGCTGGGAATCAGCCAAGATACCATTTCTGAGCTTGCTTATGAAATTGGTGATTTTCTGGATGAGAAGGTCGATCCAGCCAACCATTCCAACCGCGCACTGAAAGAACTGTGGGGAGTTGCCGATGAGGACGAGCGTCACACCATCGCCCGGCTAATGGTTAAATTGGCCAAGAGCAACGCATAAGTAGGAACCAACATGAAAAGCTCCCTTTTGGGGGCTTTTCTGTAATGGTTACAGAGCTGTTCTTGTAATTCCATTGTAATTTATATATCATAAACGTGATTGAGGCTTACAACACAATGCAGCCTATCAAATTTCAATAATTGGTTTTGTCGAAAGATGTTATTTTATGATACAATAATGCTTTGATTTGGAGTTGTTGACGGTTTGAATGTGAATGAGGTGCTAACGTGACGGAAGAAACGAAACAGTGGTACATGGAGTACAAGATACATAAAAATCGACCCGGACTGCTGGGAGACATTGCTTCCATGCTTGGTATTCTGGGGGTTAATATACTGACGATCAACGGTGTTGAAGGCGAAAGACGGGGGATGTTGCTTGAAACGGACGATGACGAGAAGATACGCATTCTCGGAGACACGTTAAAAAAAGCGAGCAACATTACAGTCACGGCCTTACGTGCTCCGAGACTGGTTGATATATTGGCAGTAAGACACGGCCGTTACATCGATCGGGATTCGGATGATCGTAAAACATTTCGCTTTACACGCGATGAGCTTGGGTTGCTGGTCGATTTTTTGGGTGAAGTATTAAAGAGGGACGGCAATCAGGTGATCGGTCTTCGCGGGATGCCGCGTGTGGGCAAAACGGAATCCATTATTGCCAGTAGTGTATGCGCAATGAAGCGTTGGACTTTTGTGTCTTCAACGTTACTACGACAGACGGTGCGCAGTCAGCTCTCTGAAGAAGAAATGAACCCGAACAATGTGTTTATTATTGATGGTATTGTGAGTACAATTCGGTCAAATGAAAGACATTATCATCTGCTTCAGGAAATCATGAGTATGCCAAGTACTAAAGTGATTGAGCATCCTGATGTATTTGTACGTGAATCAGGATACAGCTTTGACGATTTCAATATCATTATTGAGCTTCGCAATAATCCGGCTGAGGAAATTATTTATGATACCTTTACAGCCAGTTATACAGAAGATCTTTAAATAAGCGTAATTACACAAGGAGATGATGACATGTCAGAACTGGGTCAGCAATTAAAGGAGGCCCGGCTGCAAAAAGGATTGAGCCTTGACGATGTTCAGGAAATGACGAAGATACGCAAACGTTATCTGGAAGCCATTGAGACGGGCGATTACAAAGTGCTGCCGGGAAGCTTTTATGTCAGAGCTTTTATTAAAACATACGCTGAAACGGTCGGGTTGAACCCCGATGAGATTCTGGAAGGGCATCAAAGCAATGTGCCTGAACCTGAGCCGGAAGCAGTCATGGAGCCTGTTACACAGAAACGCTCCAGCCGTCCCGCCACGATTGGTAATCTTAAATGGTTGCCTACAGCGTTAATGTGGCTTTTTCTAGTTCTCATTGTTGGGGTTATTTATGCTTATTGGGTGAGCAACAACCATTCAACTCCAAAAACAGCAGAAAACACAACGCCGATTACAACACCAAGTACAACACCAAGTACAACACCAAGCACCACACCAAGCACGTCTACTCCTGATACCACTACGACACAGCCGAACAATGGTCAAACGACGGCTCCAAATGGTGCTGGTGGGCAGACTCCTGATGCGGGGCAAACCGGCCAAACTCAGCCAGGTGGTACGGGGAGTACGGGTGCTACTACTCCAGATACTGGACAGCAGCCGGATACGACTACGCCACAACAAGGTGTAACTGTGGCACAGGACGGCAAGCAAGGCAAGACGACGATTTTTAAAGTTTCCAGTTCAACGGGAGCTGCGGTCAAGGTTGATATTAAAGCGACGGGCGAAAGCTGGCTTGAAGTGTACAAGGGAGAAAATTCCCGTGGAGAAAAGCTGAGTTATGGTATGACTAAAAGTGGAGATGCCATGTCATTCGATATTGGTCCAGAAGGTTTATATATCAAATCAGGACGGTCTTCTGCCACAGATATTTCCGTAGCAGGTCAACCGATAACAGATAATAAATCGACTACTCGTGTACTGATCCAGCAAGGAGAAGCTTCTTCGACCGGAACGAGTGCAGGGGTGACGGGTTCACCTGCAGATTCTACGACAGGTAGCAGTACGGATTCAGCACAAAGTAGTACAGATTCTACAACTACTGATGGTGAATAAACGCCTTGGTGCGAGGAAATACTAATGACTGTAATTCCTGGAAAGGCAGTCATTTCATTTTCCGCAAAGTGAGGTGTATACGTTATGACCGTCAGCTGGATTGTGACTGGGCTCGGTATAATTGTCAGTTTACTGGGCTATTATCTGACACCGAATGCATGGGGCTATGGCATACTGGGCTTTGGTCTTGCTCACATTGTGCTTGGACTTTTGGATATGTTCCGAACTCCAACACGAAGCCATAATTAGATATTTTGACCGTAAATGAAATAAAGGCGTTTTTGTCAGGAAAACTGGCAAGAACGCCTTTTTAGTCAACGGATTATTGGATTTTTGTAAATGACTAGCCTATAATTAGATATTGAACTTTGTTGTGGAAAGGAAAGTGAAACGATGGCTTCAGAAAATTCATTTGATATCGTCTCCAAAATGGATATGCAGGAGTTAACAAATGCGGTTCATCAGACGGAGCGTGAAATTGAAACTCGATTTGATTTCAAGGATAGCAAAAGTAGCCTTAAGCTTGAGAAAGAAGCTCTTACGATTGCATCGGAAGACGAATACAAGCTGAATGCGGTGATTGATATTTTGCAATCTAAAATGGCCAAACGAGGTCTGTCCCTTAAAAATGTGGAGTATGGCAAATTGGAACCCGCCTCTTTAGGTTCAGTGCGTCAGCGTCTTTCGCTTAAGCAGGGAATTGATCAGGATAATGCCAAGAAAATTAACATTCTTATTCGGGACTCCAAGCTAAAAGTTAAAAGTCAGATTCAAGGTGATCAAATCCGAGTGACCGGAAAAAACAGGGATGATTTACAGGCGATCATTCAATTGCTGCGTAAAGCTGATTTGCCATTGGAGCTTCAATTTACAAACATGAAATAAAGCCGTTTTCCCTCATACATTTTGTAGGAAAAAACGTTGCTTGATGTGCGGCAGGTTATTTTGACATGCGTTTTGTGCCATATTATACTTGTAACGAAAATGCAGACAATTCAGGTGTATAGCGCTCGTCGATAGCGATTTACATAGGATTGAATTTAATCCGAAAACTGCCATTTGTAATCAAGTACGATAATCAGGGGAGAGTGTGTTGTGAATTTACCCAACAGAATTACAATAACGCGGATTTGCCTTATTCCGGTGATGATGCTGGCTTTGCTGGTGGACTTTGATTTTTATCCGCCGCCGATTGAGATCGGAGCTTTCAAGCTGCCGTATAATCAGCTGATTGCGGCTATCATTTTCCTTGTAGCAGCCAGCACGGATGGTCTTGACGGATATTTGGCACGTAAAAATAATATGGTCACCAATTTGGGCAAGCTGTTGGACCCCCTTGCTGATAAGCTTTTGGTAACCGCCATTTTGGTTTCCTTGGTAGAAATGGGAAAAATCGATTCGTGGATTGTCGTTGTGATTGTTAGCCGTGAGTTTGCGGTTACGGGTCTGCGTCAGATTGCCTTACTGGATGGTTCTGTGGTTGCTGCAAGTAATTGGGGCAAATTGAAGACGATCATCCAGATCGTTGCTATTGTAGCGTTGCTCATTAATAATTTCCCGTTTGTTTTTCTTGGTATCCCGTTTGATTTAATAGCGATATGGGCAGCGGTGTTGATCACCATTTATTCGGGTATTGATTATTTTGTGAAAAATATCCACTTGCTGAGCTCCTCCAAAGTTTAACAGGATAAATTTTATGGAAACAGCAATAGGGACTAAACTTATTGCTGTTTCTTTACATAATTCCCATAATATTCGCAGTACAGGAGGAAGAATTGATGAAAGCTGAAATAATTGCAGTAGGTACAGAGTTATTGCTCGGACAAATAGTGAATACAAATGCTCAATATTTGTCACAAGAGTTGGCTACAATCGGAATCGATGTATATTTTCAGACTGTAGTTGGCGATAACATAGATCGGCTTCAGGAAGCGATAAGAATTGCTCAGAAGCGTGCGGATATTATTTTGTTTTCCGGTGGTCTGGGACCGACTCAGGATGATTTGACGAAAGATGCGATAGCGTCTGTATTGGGGCGAAAATTGCACATAGATCGTCTTGCAATGGACAAGCTAGATCAGTTTTTCCGTAACCGTGGGGTAGAAATGACCGAGAATAACCGCCGGCAGGCGCTTTCTATTGAAGGCGCTACTCCGCTTGAAAATGAGACAGGGCTAGCTGTGGGCGACGCAATTGCACAGGACGGTAAATTTTATGTAGTTTTGCCTGGACCGCCTAAGGAACTCAAACCCATGTTTGCAAACCAAGCGAAACCTTGGTTGCTTCAGCAGGCATTGAGCGGTGAGGAAATGCCAATTTATTCAAAAATGCTAAAATTTGCAGGGATCGGTGAGTCAGCTCTTGAAACCCATTTGTTAGATCTGATCCAATCCCAGACAGACCCCACGATTGCTCCTTATGCCAAGGAAGGGGAAGTCACGATCCGTATATCCACCAAGGCGGCCAGCGAAAGTGAAGCACTAATTAAGCTGACGGCTACGGAAGTAGAAATTCAGCAGCGTCTTTCGGAATATATGTATGCAAGTGAAGATGTTACGCTGGAGAAGGTTATCGTAGATCTAATGGCCAAACGCGGGCTCACTGTGAGTGCGGCAGAAAGCTGTACAGGTGGAATGCTGATGGAACACATCACTTCTATACCTGGCAGTGCTGTTATGTTTCAAGGTGGCATCGTGTGCTATTCCAATGAAATGAAGATGAAATTACTCAACGTGCCTTATGATTATTTGGAAGGGGATCAAGCGCCAGGTGCAGTGAGTAAGGAAGTAGCCCTTGTGCTTGCAGAGCAGGCGAGAATGATCATGGACAGCGATTTTGGACTTTCAGTTACTGGTGTTGCCGGGCCTGGGTATTCCGAACGGAAGCCAGTCGGTTTGGTGTATATTGGCATTGCTGAACGCGACAAGGAAACGGAAGTACATGAACTGAGACTGAGTGGTAACCGTGAAACAATCCGACTGCGATCAGTCAAAGCAATCCTGTACAGATTGTGGCGCAGGCTGGTAGAGAACGAGAAACTCTCTTAAACATCTATGTACAGTGTGGGTCGTAGAGTTGTTTTAGATAGATATTCATGATATAATCATCTTATCGGAAGAACCGTTGCAAAGCCTTTTGCCAGCGGTTCTTTTTTTGTTTTAAGAGACAGGTGTAATTGTAGAAGAGAGCTGTGTGAACAAAAAAACGAATGTATGTTCGAAAAAATGCTTGGCAAGCGTGTCAAAACAAGGTATTATTAAAGTACAAACAATGAAGGATGTGAGTTTATTGTCAGATCGTCGTGCTGCGCTGGATATGGCGCTCCGTCAAATAGAAAAGCAATTTGGTAAAGGTTCCATTATGAAGTTGGGTGAGTCTACCCACATGCAAGTGGAAACGATCCCCAGTGGTTCGATTGCTTTGGATATTGCGTTAGGAACGGGCGGCTTTCCAAGAGGCCGGGTTATTGAAATATACGGACCGGAATCATCCGGTAAAACGACAGTAGCTCTTCACGCTATCGCAGAGGTGCAAAAAACAGGCGGACAAGCCGCCTTTATCGACGCCGAGCATGCGCTTGATCCGTCGTATGCAAGCAAGCTGGGTGTCAATATTGATGAGTTGTTACTATCGCAACCAGATACAGGAGAGCAGGCGCTTGAGATTGCCGAAGCTCTTGTACGTAGTGGAGCAGTAGACATTGTAGTTGTTGACTCCGTAGCGGCACTTGTGCCCAAGGCAGAGATTGAAGGCGAAATGGGAGATTCCCACGTTGGTCTTCAAGCACGTTTGATGTCTCAGGCATTGCGTAAGCTTTCTGGAGCCATTAATAAGTCGAAAACCATTGCTATTTTTATTAACCAGCTACGTGAAAAAGTAGGTGTTATGTTCGGTAACCCTGAAACAACACCAGGTGGACGTGCCTTGAAGTTTTACTCTACGGTACGTTTGGATGTTCGTCGTATTGAAAGTTTGAAAATGGGTAACGACATTGTGGGTAACCGCACACGTATTAAAGTCGTGAAGAACAAAGTTGCCCCTCCTTTCCGTCAGGCTGAGGTAGATATTATGTACGGTGAGGGCATTTCCAAAGAAGGTAGCCTGATCGATATCGGTACGGAGCATGACATTGTCGACAAGAGCGGAGCCTGGTATTCCTACGAAGGTGAGCGCCTTGGTCAGGGACGTGAGAATGCTAAGCAATTTTTGAAGGAAAATCCGAATATTGCTAGTACGATCGAACAAAAAATTCGGGTGGCCAGCAATCTGATTACGACGGTTGCTCCGCCTACAGAAGAAGAGTTGGCACAGCAAGCGAAGGAAGAACAGGAATTGTTGGAGCTTGAATAAAGCTCGGTGAATCCTGGTTTGTGAACTGGGGCCAGGGTTATGGCACCGTCCGTTTGAATAGCATGATTCTGATGCCCTGCACAGTTGTGCAGGGCATTTTTGCATCAACTAGAGTCTGCTTTGTCAGTGGAATCTAACTTTTGCGTAGCAGGTGTTCAAAGGCTGCTTTCGTGAATTTCAAAGTGAGGGAAATATATTGCAGTTGGACGATGAAGATGAATACACTTCGGAAGCAAATAAGCAACAAGGGATTTCTCTTTTTCCGGATCATGAGGAATTGATGATTACTAGGGTAGAGCAGGGACAGGGACGCAAACATGGAAGGTATATCATACATTTTGGTCCTTATTCACTGTCTGTATTAGAAGATGTAATGATCAAGTACAATATGTTCAAAGGAACGTCATTTGATAAAAAAGAACTGGAAGATATCGTTCTGGCAGATGAAAAGCAACAGGCTTATGTACTTGCGCTTCGCTATTTGGGGCGAAAGCCTCGCACACGTCAGGAAATTGCCCAGCGTTTAGCGCAAAAAGAACTGGATCAGTCTGTTATTGACGAAGTAATGGTCCGACTCCATAGGGAACAACTCGTAGATGATGATTTATACGCCCGTCAATGGGCAAGGCAGCGCATAACAAGCCAACGTAAGGGGAAGATGTGGGTTAGGCAAGAACTTCGTCAGAAGGGCATCTCTAAAGCCTCTATTGGCGAAGCGTTAGGTGAGATCACCGATAATGAGGAGTGGGAGAGCGCTTTGACGGTCGGACGTAAGAAATGGAATCAGGTACGTGGTGATATAATGGAGAAAAAAAGGAAAACATACCCTTTTCTCATGAGACGCGGATATTCGGGGGATATGACACGCCGTGTAGTCAATCATCTCACTGCGACCGAGCATGACGCTGCTTCAGATGACGAGGAATTGTTGCAGTGGGAGGAATAGTTGCCAAACGGCTGCTGAACCTTTGGCTAGTATGAACGGATAGGATGAGCTAGTTATTACATGGAAAGCTGCATGGTAGTCTACTAATGTTTGCATTCCCTTGACAATGCCATTTGTCAAATAATAAAATATATATGAAACGATACTTGTGGAACGCCCTTTTTCCTTCCAAAAAAGCGGAATCCACGGTGAGTTCTCATCGCCAAATAACAAGTGATGCCGCTATGCCAGGCGGAATTGTACATGTGAAAGCATGTGCATATGAAATGAAACGACCTTGTGTCGTTGTCTTAGTTTGACGATCAAAGTAAATGTGACAATTGCAAAAAGTCCCAAGGAATGCCTTGGAGGAACCAACGGGGAGGTGAACAGTATGATGACTGCGATCTGGTTCGTTCTCGTTGCTGTAGCCGCGTTATTCTTTGGGTTCGGGATTGGTTATTTTATTCGCAAATCTATTGCAGAAGCTAAGATCTCCAGTGCGGAAGAAGCTGCCGCGCAAATCGTGGAGAACGCGAAAAAAGAGGCAGAAGCGCTGAAGAAGGAAACGGTATTGGAAGCGAAAGATGAAATCCACCGCATCCGTGCCGAAGCTGAAAAAGAAACTCGTGAACGTCGCAATGAAATTCAACGACAGGAACGAAGATTGCTGCAAAAAGAAGAATCGCTGGATAAAAAATTGGAATCGCTGGAACGCAAAGAAGAACAAGTGGCCAACAAAGAGAAACGAATCGATGAAACCCAGCAGCAAATTGATTTGATTTACAAGAGTCAGGTAACTGAGTTGGAACGTATTTCCAATCTGACGATGGAGGATGCAAGAAGTATTATTCTGACCAACGTAGAGCAGGAAGTTCGTCATGAAACAGCTCAGATGATTAAAGAAATTGAACAGCAGGCCAAAGAAGAAGCGGACAAAAAGTCTCGTGAAATCATCACACTGGCCATCCAACGCTGTGCGGCAGATCATGTAGCAGAAACGACGGTTTCTGTTGTCACATTGCCGAACGAAGAAATGAAAGGCCGGATCATCGGGCGCGAAGGCCGTAATATCCGTGCACTTGAAACCCTTACAGGAATTGACCTCATTATTGATGATACGCCGGAAGCTGTTATTTTGTCTGGATTTGATCCGATTCGTAGAGAGATTGCGCGTACTGCGCTTGAAAAGCTCGTAGCGGACGGACGGATACATCCGGCTCGTATTGAAGAGATGGTGGAAAAATCCCGTAAAGAGGTGGACGAACGAATCCGTGAGTATGGTGAACAGGCCACCTTTGAGGTGGGCGTGCATAGCTTGCATCCAGATTTGATCAAGATCTTGGGACGTCTCAAGTTCCGTACAAGTTACGGACAGAACGTATTGAAGCACTCGATGGAAGTTGCATACTTGACAGGTCTGATGGCCGGGGAACTGGGCGAAGACGTTGTACTGGCAAGACGGGCAGGATTGCTGCATGACATCGGGAAGGCGCTGGATCATGAAGTGGAAGGATCGCACGTTGAAATTGGCGTGGAGCTGGCGAAGAAGTACAAGGAACACCCGGTCGTCATCAACAGCATTGCCTCACATCACGGCGACTGCGAAGCGACTTCAGTGATCGCCATGCTGGTTGGGGCGGCAGATGCCCTGTCAGCAGCAAGACCGGGAGCGCGGCGTGAAACGCTAGAGACGTACATCCGTCGTCTTGAGAAGCTGGAACGCATCTCCGAATCTTTTGAAGGCGTTGAAAAATCATACGCGATTCAAGCCGGACGCGAAGTTCGTGTCATGGTACAGCCAGAGAAAATTGATGATGCGGAAGCATTCCGACTGGCCCGCGATATTACGAAAACGATTGAGAATGAACTGGACTATCCGGGACATATCAAGGTTACCGTCATACGCGAGACCCGTGCGGTAGAATACGCAAAATAAAAGCATTTCAATGAAAAGTGGCCGCTGCTTGTAGGGCCACTTTTCATTATGTAAGGCAGACTAGGGAGGGCTTTCTATCAACGTATTATTTATTGGAGACATCGTCGGCAGTGTAGGCAGAAAGGCACTGAGGGAGAATCTCCCTTCGCTAAAATCAAAATACAACCCGCATGTTATTATTGTGAACGGAGAAAATGCGGCTTCGGGAAGAGGAATTACCCCAGCCATCGCCAGAGAGTTTTTTGATTGGGGCGTTCATGGGATTACGATGGGAAATCATACTTGGGACAATAAGGAAATATTTGATTTTATAGATGATGAGCCGCGGATCATCCGCCCGGCTAACTTTCCACCAGGAACACCAGGACGGGGTTATACCGTTGTAAAAGGTGGAGGTAAGGAGCTGGCTATTGTTAATCTGCAAGGTAGAACTTTTTTGCCAGCTATTGACGATCCATTCCGTGCAGCAGATGAAATTGTCGATGAGCTGCGCAAAAAACATAAACATATCCTAGTTGATTTCCACGCCGAAGCAACCTCGGAAAAAATCGCTATGGGTTGGCATTTGGATGGACGTGCTTCAATCGTGGTAGGTACGCACACACATGTACAGAGCAATGACGATACGATTTTGCCACAAGGAACTGCGTATCAGACAGATGCGGGAATGGTAGGTCCTTATGAGGGAGTGCTTGGGATGCAGAAAGAGGCTGTGTTACAGAAATTCCAGACCCAGCTTCCAGTACGTTTTCAAGTGGACATGGGCAAATGGCATTTTCATGCCATCAGCGTAGAGCTGAATGATAACGATGGAAAAGCCCGCAAAATTCAGAAAATCAGACTCAAAGAAGATGAATGGCGGATGGATTAACCTTTTTGTGAGCTACTTAAGGAAAGAATAAGGAAAACTGTCACCAAAAAGCAGGAATTTTTTGCTGACCCTCGAATAACATCTAATAGTGGAATCAAACCATCATCATTCCCAGGGGAGGTACTTACTATGGATGTATTAAAAGTATCAGCAAAATCCAATCCCAATTCAGTTGCAGGCGCACTCGCAGGAGTACTGCGTGAACGCGGAAATGCAGAATTACAGGCGATTGGAGCGGGTGCACTAAACCAAGCCATTAAAGCGGTAGCCATTGCCCGGGGATTTGTCGCACCAAGCGGAGTGGATTTGATTTGTATTCCTGCTTTTACAGACATTGTTATTGATGGAGAAGATCGGACTGCGATCAAATTGATTGTAGAGCCAAGATAATAAATGTAAGTTGCCTGAGCCTGTTTACGATTTGTAAACGGGCTTTTTTGCTTTGTGAGTCTGTTACTATGATTTTTAAAATAAATTTGTGATGCTTCAATCTCTAAATGGAGGTAAGATGCATGAATGATAAGCTAAAAGTGAATTGGCCAGTTGTTGACTTTCATTGTGATGTGTTATGTAAAATGCAGCTCGATGCGCAGATCGATTTCAGTCATCCATCGCTTGATGTCACAAAAGAACGTTTGCTAGAAGGTAACGTGCGGTTGCAAACATTTGCTATATATATTTCTCAGGTATTGGGCACGCCAAGATTTGAGCATGTGATTCGTCAAATTGAGCTGTTCAGGCAGCATGTTACCTCTATCTCAGGTGGGTTGAGACCATTGCTGTGGAAGGAAGACTTGGTAATGTGTAAAAATACGTCCGCAGTGCATCAGGAGGAGCAAGTAAAGCAGGCAGGAAAAGAGAAGCGCATGGAAAAGATAACGTATGTGGATGGTAATGGGACGGATCATACATGGGCACCTTGGGCTTTGCTCTCACTGGAGGGGGTAGATGCGCTGGAAGGGAACCCGTTTTATGCAGAATTGTGCTATGCCATGGGAATACGATTGATTGGACTGACATGGAATTATGCGAACTGGGCAGCTGACGGCATTATGGAACATAGAGGTGGCGGGCTGAGTAGCAAGGGGCGCGATTTGGTCAATCGCTGTAATGACCTGGGACTGCTGCTAGATGTATCGCATTTGTCGGTACAGGGCTTCTGGGAGGTGCTAGAGGAGGCCACTCTACCGCCCATTGCTTCGCATTCGAATGCCTTTGCGAAGTGTGCTCATCCTCGAAATCTACGGGATGAACAGATTTGTGCACTGATCGCTCGTAACGGACGGATTGGTTTGACCTTCGTCACAATGTTTCTCAAAGAGCAGGGCATGGTAACTGCTGAGGATCTGCTACCACACATTGAGCATATTTGTTCATTAGGCGGCGAAAGGCATTTGATGTTTGGCTCTGATTTTGACGGTATCGAGCACCATGTGCAAGGGCTGGAGCATTCGGGGAAATATCCGATTTTTGCAGAACTGCTGCTGAAGCATTACCCTGAGGAGCTGGTCAAGGGATGGCTGGGAGGACATGCGCTGGAATACTTGCAAACGAATCTGCCTTCCAAAATTTCTTCTTAAATAGCTATTTATAGAGGGAATTTTTAGCTGCGAACACTCTTGACAAAGCGAGAAGGATTACGAAATAATTGGAGCATCTTAGAATTGCATGGTGCTAAAATAACATTTGCAGAAATACGGCAGACGTTGGAGCGAGACTGACGGGTCACCATGCTGCACCGCCATATCAGAGGGGGCTCCATTACATAATGTTGATAAAAAAGGTTACCTGGCTTGAGCTCTTTTATGACTTGTTGTTCGTAGCTGCTGTCTCCAAGGCCACTCATGTTTTGCTACATGTTGAGCATGGTAGTATCTCATGGGAACATATGGAAAAGTTTATTATGATTTTTATCCCAATATGGTGGGCTTGGGTGGGGCAAACGGTCTACAACAATCGTTTTGGGCAAGACAGTATAACACATCGAATTTTTATGATCCTGCAATTGTTTTTCGTGTTGATCATGACCGCCAGCCTGAATATAGATTTTGATGCGTATTATGTATCTTTTTTTGTTGGCTATATTGGGTTAAGAGGTTTGACTGTCGTTCAATATTTACTTTCGGCACCCAAAGAAACGGCTCATAAACAGGAAACAGCTCGTTTTTTCGGAATTTATTTTTGGATTGGAATAGTCATTTCTAGTTTCTCCCTCTTCTTTGATTCTTGGGTTCGATATTTGATTTTATATACAGGTATAGCTATTGATATCCTCGTTCCTTTGATTGGCCGTAAAAAGTTGGTGATCACACCTATCCATACGGAGCATCTTTTAGAACGCTTTGCACAGTTCACCTTAATTTTGCTTGGCGAATCTGTGATAAGTATGCTTTCTGTTTTACAATCCGATCATTTTACGGTTTCTTCTATTGTATTTGCTGCTTTGGCTTTTGTATTAGTCATCGCAATCTGGTGGCAATATTTTGAGAATATGGAGAAGCGCGTAGATAAATCAAAACAATCAGCAGGACAGACTATTATTTATGGTCATTTGTTTATTTATCTTTCCCTTAGCATGCTAGCTGCTTCGATTCAGCTCTTGTTTTTGGGACAAGTAGACTATATCTTTGTGCTTTGCTTTACCTTTGCTTCTGTTTTTATTTACTTTTTGTCGGTTTTGCTGGTATTTCATCAGTACAGATTAAGTCATCTGAAACCTCGTCTCAGAGTCATTTTTTTCTTAACTGGAATACTCTGTGTCCTGTTTATTCTTAATATATTTGTTGTCGTTCCCCCTCATCTCATCGTAGCTGAAATCATGCTTTTCTTTCTCTTGTTCGCTAAAACGACGGTTTGATCCGATTTCTATGGACGATATTTAACGCTGATTAGGGCGAAAAAGGGAACTTTATACGCTCTCCTTTTCTTTCTTGGCAAAATAGGAGTATAATAGCATGGATGTGTAAAGTATTGTATAGAGAAAAAGGAGTGACCACACGATGAGTAAAATCGTACCTGTCGGCGTTTCAGCCCGTCATATTCACCTGACTCAAGAGCATATTGAAATTTTGTTCGGAGCAGGCTATCAATTAACTGAATTTAAACCTTTGTCCCAAACAGGACAATTTGCCGCAAATGAAACGGTAGCTGTAATTGGTTCTAAGGGTCAATTTGATAAGGTTCGCATTTTGGGACCTGCTCGTCCCGCATCCCAATTGGAAATCTCTCGCACTGATTCCTTTGCTATTGGTGTAAAAGCACCTGTACGCGAATCTGGTAGCATTGATGGTACACCAGGAATCACGGTAAAAGGACCCGCTGGTGAAGTGGAACTGCAAGAAGGCGTGATTGTAGCAGCCCGCCATATTCATTTCCATACATCTGATGCAGCTAAATGGGACATTAAGGACAAGCAGTTGCTGAAAGTACGTGTCGGCGGCGAACGTGGCCTTGTATTTGAAAATGTTCTTGCACGTGTGTCCGATTCTTTTGCTTTGGATATGCACATTGATACAGATGAAGCGAACGGAGCCGGTGTGAAAAACGGTGACAACGCTGAAATCGTAGACTAATATACACGTATTTAAATGCCGGAAGGCTTAAAGAGTCCGATTCTTGCAAAAGAATCGGGCTTTTTACATACTATATAATTCACAAATACTTCACTAATGTACAAAAAGAACATGAGTTCACATTGCACTCAATGGTATCTGCGGCTGATCTATGGCGATGGCCTATAAATCATGCTATAATTTAGTGTAATGCCTTTTTTAAAGGTTTTTTAGAACTAAAATAAATTTACCAAGCCTAAAGATACAGTAAAATCACAAATTAGCTCGTGAAATAGATGGTGTAAGGAGTGACTAAGGAATGGAAAAGAAAACAAAAGATTACTCCAAATATTTTGATTTCTCGGATGCGAAGATTATTTCTGAAGATGAGCATAGCAAAAAGATCCGTATTCGCGGACGTGAAATCAACATTATGGCGGAGCCGAACCATAGAAAAGAAAAGCAACGCGGTAAAGAGGATGTACAGGTATTATATGATAACGCAGTCCCGGATGAGCTAAAGCATATCGGTGAGGGAAAGCATTATATCGTATACACATTCGGTTGCCAAATGAACGAGCATGATTCCGAAACCATAAAAGGCTTGCTGGAGCAAATGGGCTACCAGGCAACCGAGGATCGGAATGAAGCAGACATCATTTTACTGAACACTTGTGCTATCCGTGAAAATGCGGAGGATAAAGTGTTTGGCGAGCTGGGTCACCTCAAGCATCTCAAAACAGAAAAGCCAGGACTGCTGCTCGGCGTGTGTGGCTGCATGTCACAAGAAGAGAATGTCGTTAACCGGATTATGCAAAAACACGGTTTTGTCGATATGATTTTTGGTACCCACAATATTCATCGTCTGCCTCAGCTCGTCAAGGAAGCACTCTTTAGCAAAGAAATGGTGGTCGAAGTGTGGTCTAAGGAAGGCGACATTATCGAAAACCTGCCGAAGAAGCGCGAGGGTATGCGGGCTTGGGTGAACATTATGTACGGTTGTGATAAATTTTGCACCTATTGCATTGTTCCCTTTACACGTGGTAAGGAAAGAAGCCGCCGTCCAGAGGATGTTATCGCTGAAGTACGGGATTTGGCACGTCAAGGCTTTAAAGAAATCACCTTACTGGGGCAAAATGTTAACGCTTATGGCAAGGATTTGAAAGATTTGAATTACAGATTCGGGGATCTGATGGATGATATGCGCAAAATTAATATCCCGCGTGTACGTTTTACGACATCACATCCACGTGATTTTGATGACCATTTGGTTGAAGTGCTTGGTAAGGGTGGCAATTTGGTGGAGCATATCCATCTGCCTGTTCAATCCGGTAATACGGATATATTGAAGAAAATGAACCGAAAATATACCCGTGAGCGTGTTCTGGAACTGGCTGCGAAGATTAAAACAGCTGTTCCGCATGTTTCTCTGACAACAGATATCATCGTAGGTTTCCCGGGCGAAACAGACGAGCAGTTTGAAGATACTCTATCTTTGGTGCGCGAGGTCGGCTATGACTTTGCCTACACATTTATTTATTCACCACGTGAAGGTACGCCAGCTGCTTCGATGGAAGATAATGTGCCTATGTCGGTTAAAAAAGAGCGTCTCCGGCGTCTGAACATTGCTGTGAACCAAAACAGCCTTCGCTTTAATAGTCGATTGCGTGGCGAAGTGGTTGAAGTGCTGGTGGAAGGCGAGAGCAAAAATGACAGCAAAGTGCTTGCCGGTCGGACCCGTTCCAATAAGCTTGTACATTTTGAGGGCTCTAAGGATCTGATTGGTTCCTTTGTTCAAGTGAAAATTACGGAACCTATGACCTTTTACATCAAAGGTGATCTGGTTGAAACGGCTGTAGCAGTTAACGGATAAAAGAATATTCTAGCGGGTTGCATGCGGTCTGAGTAAAGGGCTGTGTGCAAGGCCGTCTAAGTGAGAAAAGGAGCGATGGACAATGACAGAGGAGCGGTTGCAACAAACAGAACTTCAATCGGCGGCGCGCCAGCATGATCATTTGGTCAATCGCGAAATGATATTGGCAAAAGCCAAAGAATTGGCAGGTATTTTGGGTAGCAGTGAGGAAGTACAGGTATTCCGAAAAGCAGAAGAAAAGATTCAGGATCATGGGCGCATCCAGCAACTGATTGCAACGATGAAAAAGAAGCAAAAGGAAATTGTAGCATTTGAATCCTTGAAGAATCAAAAAATGATTGCCAAAATAGAGGCCGAACTTCAGGAGCTACAGGAAGAGCTTGACGGTATTCCAATTGTAACGGAGTTTCAGCAGAGTCAGGTGGAAATTAATGAGCTACTGCAAATGGTGATTATGGCGATCCGTGATACCGTTGCTGAGAAGGTAAACGTAGAAGAGGGAAAAAGCACTTCCTCGTCGAATTGCAGTGATTAGAATGAAATCTATGGTGTGGAGGCGTAGCTTCCACGCCTTTTTTTCGAAAGCATTTTGCCAACGTATATGGTTATAGGACTTCAAGAGAAATGGGACAACATAGAAGGGATGGAAGCAAGGTAATGGATAAGTTGGGTAAGATGCTAGAGGGAGAGAATAATACTTTTTGGGAGTATTTAGGGTGTGAACTGATTGCAGCTGATGCAAACGAGGTACAGATCGCTTTGGAGGCCAAACAAGAGCATACCAATGTGATGGGTATTGTCCATGGGGGTGTACTTACTTCATTGATGGATCAGGCGATGGGGATGGTCAGTATGGCTTCACGAAATATGGATCCATGTGTAACGACGAACCTGAATGTTCATTTCTTGTCACCCATGAGGCAAGGACGACTGGAGGTTAGGGCGCGAATTCTTCATCAAGGAGGTCGCACGATAACCACTGAGGCGGAAGTAAGAGATAGTGAAGGCACACTCGGTTCTACATCTACAGCAACCTTCCGAGTATTACGTACACAAGCAAGTGATTCAGGTAAGGCCTGACACTTGACAAAAATTTTTATTATGTCATAATGAATTTATCAAAACGATATAATATGGTGATGCCAATGGATAGCAATCGTATAAACGAAGAGGCGCAAAAGGCGTCGTACAACATTAAGAAATACCGTACCCCGGATGGAGCTCCGGCGGATATCGTTATGTTTACCTTAACGAAGCGGGAGCGCAAGACGGTAACAAAGACATTGCCGATTCGTGAGCTGAAAGTGATGCTCATCAAGCGCCGCAGTTGGCCTTTTGCAGGACGCTGGGCGTTGCCTGGAGGGTTTTGTCAGGAAGATGAATCCATGTATGGAGCTGCCAAGCGGGAGCTGTTAGAGGAAACGGGTGTGGACGGCGGGCATCTGGAGTATTTGGGTGTATATAGTGGACCGGGACGTGATCCGCGCGGGTGGATCATATCGCATGCGTTTTTTGCGCTAGTAGAAGAATGGATGTTGGAACAGCGTCAGGCGGCCGATGATGCTTCCGAGGTTGGGCTATTCACGATCCGCGAAGCGTTGGAGGAATTGGAGCTGGCATTCGATCACCGGGATATCATTGTAGATGCTTATCGCAAAATTCAGTTGCAGATGCTTCAGACGACGATAGCCAAGCAGTTTTTACCGCTACATTTTACACTGGGTGAATTATATCAGGTGATTCAGAGTGTCGTACCGGATTTCGAAGAGCCAAACTTTATTCGCAAAATAACATCGACTCGTAGCAGGCAGGGAATACTGGAAGAGGTGCGTGATGAGAATGGCAAACCGCTCAGTTCCAACCAGTATTCACAAAGACCGGCACAGTTGTACCGTTTTAGTGACAGAGTACCGCGTTTATCTATCTACACGTAACGCCTAATGTAATAGGTTACGCATAGAACGTACAATATCACTTTGAGGATAAGGAGCTGACCGTACGATGCAGGCACTAATTGTTATTGATTACACGAAAGATTTTGTGGACGGTAGTTTGCCTGTAGGACAACCTGCGATTGAGTTGGATGAACGGATCGCAGCAATTACGCAGGCATATGTGGATCAAGGGGACTTTGTTGTCATGGCTGTGGATTTGCATGAGGAGAACGACCTTTATCATCCGGAGAGCAAGCTGTTTCCTCCACATAATATACGTGGAACCAACGGACGACATTTGTATGGCAAGCTACGTAGCCTTTATGAGCAACAAAGTGATCTTATCTACTGGTTGGATAAAACACGGTACAGTGCTTTTGCGGGCACAGATCTGGAGCTCAGGCTGCGTGAACGTGGTGTTCTGGAAGTTCATCTAATTGGTGTGTGTACAGATATATGTGTGCTGCATACGGCTGTAGATGCTTATAACAAAGGTTTTGCTATTACTGTATACAAGGACGCTGTGGCGAGCTTTAATCAAGCTGGACATGATTGGGCTTTGGGTCATTTTGAGGGAAGTCTTGGAGCTTCGGTACGGTCGGCTGAGGATACGGTTTTACGTCAGAAGAAGTAAAATAACTTAACGATTGTGCACCAATGTCCGATAACAAAATGGAGCCGGATATTGCTGAATCTGGGCAGATGAGGCGGTACGCTGCCACAAACCTGGGGACAGTCAGAGAGGATGATTACGATGCAGTCAACGAGCCTCGCATTACATACAGATAAATATCAGATTAATATGATGTACGCCCATTGGGTGAACGGAAGTCATCAGCGTAAAGCTGTGTTCGAGGCGTATTTCCGTAAACTCCCTTTTGGTAATGGATACGCCGTGTTCGCTGGTCTGGAACGCATTGTGAATTATATTGCAAATTTGCGGTTTACAGAAGAGGACATTCGCTACCTGTCTGAACAGGAGGAGAATTACGATCCCATGTTCATGGAGGCGCTGCGCCAGTTTAAGTTTGGTGGAACAGTCCATTCGATGAAAGAAGGGGCACTTGTTTTTCCAAACGAGCCTCTGGTACGTGTCGAAGGAACGATTATGGAAACGCAGCTTGTCGAGACGGCATTACTGAATTTTATGAACTATCAGACACTCATTGCGACAAAGGCATCGCGCATCAAGCAGGTGGCAAGTGACGATACACTGCTCGAATTTGGAACACGGCGTGCGCAGGAAGCAGATGCGGCGATTTGGGGAGCACGAGCAGCTTATGTGGCAGGTTTTGACGCGACTTCTAATATGCTGGCAGGCGAGCACTTTGGAATCCCGACGAAGGGAACACATGCCCATTCATGGGTGCAGACCTTTATGACGGAGCAGGAGGCGTTTGACGTGTATGCGAAGGTTTTACCAGACCAGGTTACACTGTTGGTAGACACCTTTGACACGCTGGAAAGTGGTGTTCCTCATGCGATTCGGACAGCAAAAATGCTGGAGAGTCAGGGCAAGCGTATGAATGCAATCCGTCTGGATAGCGGTGACTTGGCTTATCTATCCATTCAGGCGCGGGAAATGCTCGATGCTGAAGGCTTAGATTACGTACAAATCGTAGCTTCCAATGATTTGGACGAAAATACGATTTTTAACCTGAAAGCCCAAGGGGCACGTATTGATGTATGGGGTGTAGGAACACAGCTTATTACGGCTTCAGATCAACCTTCGCTTGGCGGGGTGTACAAGCTGGTTGAGCGTGAAGTGGATGGCGAAATGTTGCCGACGATTAAGATCTCGGGTAACCCAGAAAAAGTATCCACACCAGGCAAGAAGGATGTATATCGCATTGTGGATAAGAAAAAAGGGAGAGCTGTGGCCGATTATATTTCTTTCCCGGATGAAGAGCGTCCGCGTAATGGTAAGCGCCTGAAGCTGTTTAACCCTTTGCATCCGTATATGAAGAAGTATGTAGAAAATTATGAAGCCGTACCAATGCTTGAGCCTATTTTTATAAATGGACAGAAGGTATATGAGCTTCCTGAGCTGGATGAAATTCGTGCCTACCATACTTCACAGTTGAAACTGTTTTGGCCAGAATATTTGCGGAAGCTGAACCCTGAAATTTATCGTGTAAATCTGAGCGAGAAGGTATGGGAGCTGAAGCAAAAGCTGATCGATAGCTATATGCAGCCCGAAGTTGAAGAAAAAGAATAGTTGGAAGAGGCACCTCATGAATATATGGGTGCCTTTTTGTGTCGCGGCATGTAGGAAATAGGAGCTTATTTATAAATTTCTCTCATCACATGTCGTAGCTCAGGGACAATAATGCGTTCCATTGCCAAACGAACGGCTCCACGTGAGCCAGGCATAGAAAATACAGCTGTCTGGCCCACAGTGCCAGCTACAGCCCGGCTTAAGATAGCTGCTGAACCAATGTCCTCAGCAAAGCTTAAATAACGGAAGATTTCTCCAAAGCCAGGTAGTTCCTTATCCAGTAGAGAGGAGACGGCTTCATATGTAGTATCACGTGGAGAAATACCGGTACCGCCTGTCAAAAGTACAGCCTCGATTTCATCCTGTGCCGCTGCTTCGGATACTAACTGCTGAATACCTTCGTAGTCATCTTTGACGATGACATATCGAACAACCTTATATCCATTGGTTTCTAGTAGATCCATGAGCAGTCTTCCCCCAGTATCTGTTTCCACGGTGCGGGTGTCCGAGACAGTCACGACCATGCAATTAACCTGTTGCGGGGATTCCTGTCGATGCTCCTCTACAGAAGACATATTCATTGAAATGCTCACTCCTTGATCGGTGGTTAGACATACACTTTTTACAATAGAGCAATGACTGAGTGTATGCAAGTCAGAAACAGGGGCTAAAAATCCATGTGATTAATATCCTTGCACTTGCACACTGGAATATAGTACACTTCCTTACATAAGTCGGGATTACTTTGTTTTTATTTTATTGAAAGCGCGCACATCAAATGATTAATCTTAAGGGTCAGCGGGTAATAGTACACAGCAGGGTCAACAACTGGGAGGTAATGTAATATGAATCATTCATACCAACAATGCGTGGATGCTTGCCTGGAATGTATGAACGCTTGCAATGTATGTTACGTAGCGAGTTTGAAGGAATATGATTTAGCTATGCTGCGTGAATGTATTCGAGTGAGTAGGGAATGTGCAGAAATATGCGGATTTGCTGCTCAAATGCTGCAGCGTGGAACGGATTTTGCCGAGCAAATCTGTGAGCTGTGCGCCAAGGCCTGTGAGGTATGTGCTGCTGAATGCAGCAAGCATTCCCATGATCACTGCAAGCATTGTGCAGAAGCCTGCCGTCGTTGCGTTCAGGCGTGCCGCCAGTTGGTGGCAGTGTAATTACATATATGGAACTAGTGCCTGAAGAGGAAATAATAGGTTGCTTTCTACTGAATAGGTTTGTATAATGATTGGAATTAACGTCATGGAACGGGAGAGTAGCAGCGGAGCCGTATCATTACAGCGAGCCGGAAGAGGTGTAAGCCGGTATGAGGTCCGATGTGAAGCGCACCCGGGAGACGGTTGATCCAACGAGCAGAACTTCTAGTAGATCAGCCCGGCAGACACCGTTATTAGTCATTGGAGTGAAATCGCGATTTGTGTAAGTTAGCTGTAACTACACAACCGATTTACGAAGAGTGGTACCGCGGGGATATTAAAGTTCTCGTCTCTTGAATTATTTCAAGAGGCGGGGGCTTTTTTTGTTAGATTCTATAAAAAGAGGAGAGAGATCATGTTGATGAGGATTGCTGCTCAAGCGATATTGGCCCATACGGGCTTGGAGGAGAAAGAAATTTTATTTTTATTTGAGGTGCCTCCGCAGCCTGAATGGGGAGATGTGGCGTTTCCCTGTTTTGTGCTGGCCAAAAAGTTTCGAAAGTCTCCACAGCACATTGCACTAGAATTGGCGGAGCTAGTGAATCATGAAGAAGGTTTAACTGCTTCAGCATCGGGTGCCTATGTAAATATAACATTGGATCGATCTGTTCATATTCCACTTATGCTTGCTGAATTGAGCAAGGCCGATTTCCTCAGGCCCAATATCGGGCACGGACAGCGGGTAGTTATTGATATGTCCTCGCCCAATATTGCCAAACCGTTTGGTATCGGTCATCTTCGCTCTACTGTTATCGGTGCTGCCTTGTATCGTATTCTTGGTGAAACCGGATATGTTCCAATTAGTGTGAATCATCTTGGGGATTGGGGAACACAGTTTGGCAAGCAAATTGCGGCCTATAAAAGATGGGGAAATGAGGAGCAGCTACAACATGATCCGATTGGTGAATCGCTGAAGCTATATGTTCGTTTTCATCAGGAGGCCGAGCATAATCCGACTTTGGAGGATGAAGGCCGCGAGTGGTTCCGACGTTTGGAGCATGGGGATGCTGAGGCTCAACAACTATGGGAGTTTTTTGTTGAAGTTAGTCTGGGTGAATTTGATCGTATGTACCAGCGTCTGAACATTACATTTGACCGTGTGCTGGGAGAAAGTTTTTACAATGATAAGATGCAGGCAGTTGTTGCTCAATTAAGAGCAAAAGGATTGCTGGAGGAAAGTGATGGCGCGCTCGTGGTTCGTCTGGAAGATGAAGAACTACCTCCGTGTCTTATTCTAAAAAAGGATGGGACCACCATTTATCCGACACGTGATCTGGCAACAGCGATTTATCGTCATGAAGTGATGAAGGCTGATCGGTTGCTGTACGTCGTTGGTGGAGAACAGAAGTTGCATTTCCAGCAGGTGTTTGCGGTGCTGAAGCATGCAGGGGAGGCTTGGGCGGAGCAATGTGAGCATGTGCCGTTTGGATTAATGCGGTTTGCGGGTAAGAAAATGTCCACAAGACGCGGAAAAGTTGTCAAACTGGAGGAGGTGCTGGATGAAGCTATAGCGCGTGCTCAAGCCATCATTACTCAGAAGAACCCCGATTTGCAGGAACAACAGGCAGTAGCTGAGGACGTTGGTATCGGGGCGATTATTTTTGGTGATTTAAAAAACAACCGGCTGAATGAAGTGGATTTTTCGTTGGAGGAGGCGCTGACCTTTGAAGGCGAGACCGGGCCTTATGTGCAGTATACTCATGCGCGCATACGCAGCCTTCTGGAGAAAGCTCACGCTCGCGTCGATGTTGATAATACCAATTCTAGCGACAACGCCCTTGTCCAAGATAGCCATTCTCGTGATTTGAATGACGTATCGGATGGAATGTTGGGTGACACAGGTTGGGCGCTGCTTAAGCAGTTGGATCGCTATCACGGACAACTGATACGTGCGGTTCGCCAACTGGAGCCTTCGGTAATTGCGAGATTTGCATTGGATACGGCCCAGGCGTTTAACCGTTTTTACGCCAAGGAAAGGATTGTCGATGGTGGACAGTGGCGTATTCAGTTGGCGGAACAAACTGCCGATATTCTGGCATGCGCGCTGCAACTTCTTGGTCTGAAAGCACCGAATCGGATGTAAGCAAAGCGAACAAAGGGGAGCGAGTTTTTGCTGGCGGGATGACTGCTACCCAGACCTGGCTCTTCCAAAGGAATACTGTAAAAAATAAATCGGTTACAGGCACTTTTGGGTATGTATAAAGATTGTGAGCAGAAAAGAGTTAGACGGGTACACTAAACGCAGGTATTCCACTGTTTTGCAACCAATTTGTGCATATTTGAAACATTTGATGCTTTTATTGCGTCGGTAAGTGTAGAAGCAAAGTAAACATGGAGGTGTATCTCATGAAAAAGAACAAAAGCGTGACAGCTGCCCTGCTTGTCATCTGCTCATTGGCAGTAGCTACGTCGGCCTCTGCTTTTCGTGATATAAAGGGAGCTGAACAGGAGAAGATCGTAAACTCACTTCAGGACAAAGGAATTATTCAAGGAATAACCAAGGATAAATTTGCACCGGATCAAACGCTCACGTATGCACAAGGAGTACACTTGGTTGTTCGTGCAATGGATCTTCAGGTAATGCCTGATTTCACAACGGGTTCCTTTGCAAACATTCCGGCTTCTGCATGGTATGCCCAGTCCTATCGGATTGCAGCCCAACACCAAATCCCTTTGTCACCAGATATTGATCCAAGCACCCGTATGACAAGAGAACAATTTGCGAATATTCTGTATAAAGCAGTGAGTGCAACGGGTGAATATCCAACTGTCCGTATGTTAATTAATGTAGCGGATGGCAAAAAACTAGACCAGGAATCAAATGCAGCCGTTCAATTCCTGCTATTGACCAAAATTGCAAAATTGGACGAACAGAGCAACTTTAACCCGGATCGTAAAGTAACGCGGATGGAGGCAGCAGAAATGGTCTATAACGCATCCGAATTTGTACAAAGTCATAAAACGGTTGAAGCTACTCCTGAAAATCCGGCTGAGCCTGTAGATCCGGTTCAACAAAATAACATTAGTATGAGTATAGAAAAGGCAAATGACGAGCAGAACAAAGTGACAATCACCCGTCTGCAGGCACCTAATCCAGGTTACGGCATTGAAGTGGATCACATCGACTACGTAGATGATACGAATGCAGTAATTTACTACAAGCTGACTAGTCCAAAGCCAGGGGAAATGAATATTCAGGTCATTACGGATACCCACACAAGCACATTGGTAGACAGCAAGTATAAGGTTACGCTTAAAGCAGTAGATGGAACAGTGCTTCCGCCCACAGGAACAGGCACGTCTGTAGCTAAATAAAATTACGAGCCCTATGTTATAGATATAAATAAAACCAGCGAGCCTCCAATTTGTAGGGGAGACTTGCTGGTTTTTTTCATACCAAATGTTAATCGTTAGCCCTAAGCAATAGGGCTATTCAAGCTTTAAATGCTGACTTTGCTTGCAAGTAGGTCATCTTGCGCAGCATGTGCAGAGGATGAAGCCGAATCTGTTGCAACTGTTCCCGACTGGAGCTGATACATTTGGAAGTAACGACCGCCTTGAGCCATAAGTTCGTCATGGCTGCCCCGTTCAACAATTTCACCCCGATGAAGCACCAAAATTTGGTCCGCACTGCGAATGGTGGACAAACGGTGAGCAATGATAAAGGTCGTACGTCCCTTCTTGAGTACCTCAAGAGCGGATTGGATGAGCGCTTCCGTTTCGGTGTCAATATTGGCAGTAGCTTCATCCAGAATTAAAATTGCGGGATCAAAGGCTAGTGCACGAGCGAAGGAAATAAGCTGGCGTTGCCCGGCTGATAAAGTGCTACCTTTTTCAATAACAGGCTCATCGAATCCTTGCGGCAAATGGGCCAGCAATTTGTCGGCTCCAACGTCATGCAGCGCTTTATTCACCTGTTCTCTCGTGATTCGGCTGTCTTCGAGACTGACATTAGAGGCTACCGTACCTGTAAACAAATATGGATCTTGAAGAACAATACCCATATGATGGCGAAGCCATTGCTTAGGGATGTCTTTGACAGATGTTCCGTCAATGGTGATCGTTCCTTTTTGCGGATCATAGAACCGGAATAGCAGGTTAATAATCGAACTTTTGCCTGATCCGGTATGTCCGACAAGGGCAACTGTTTGCCCGGGCTGTGCAGTAAAGGAAATATGTTTAAGTACATCATCCTTTTTGTAGGCAAAGGAAACGTCGTTAAACTCTACCTGGCCTTTGTAGCGCGGCATCGTGCCGTCCGTCACCGGCTCTCCAGTTTCGTCCATCAACTCAAATACGCGTCCTGAGGATACGATGGAAGTATCCAGTACGGCGAGTTGGTTGACCATACCCGTCATAGGTTGGAACAGTCGACCCAGCACATCGACGAAGGCATACAATACGCCTAGTGAAACAGCACTACCTGTAGTTCCGAGCGCCTCAGATCCGAAATACCACAACACGACGGCAAAGGCGAGATTTCTTAACACGTTGACTAAATTGTGCGAAGTGAAGGCGTTCAAATTCAGCATTTTATTCTGATGCTTCATATAGTCATCATTCAGTTCTTCAAACTCTTGCTGCGTTTGTTTCTGGTGCCGGAACACGCGAATAATGGACATCCCTTGAATCGATTCATTGATAATCGCATTAATTTCACTGAGTCTGGACCGAATGATTGTATTATAGCGGGTGGCGACCTTGCGATACAATATAATCCACAAGATCAATAACGGTACAATAAACAGAGAGATAAGACCCAGTCTGAAGTCTAGCAAAAAGAGTGCAACATATACTCCTGCCATCGTTACAATCCCTGAAGTGAAATTTGAGAGCACAGCCACAAACAAATCTTTGACTGCCTCAGTGTCATTCGTAACACGGGATACGACTTTGCCTGCGGGCAAGTTATCAAAAAAGTAAACTGGCAACCGCTGGATGTGCGCGTAGAGATCAAGCCGAAGCTTTTGAATGACCTTGTTCGCCGAGGATTGCAGCCAGTATGTTTTGCCGAATTCAGCAAAAATGGAAATAATCAGGAAGAAGCAATACCAGCCAATCAGCTGAAAGATACCGGGCATTTCCGGTTTGTAAAAGCTATACAGTTCATCAGCTGTCAGAGCCTTAGCTTCATAGCGAAAGGTGTCGGAGCCGCGTGTCACAGTCAGCGTTCCGTTCGTAAAGGAGCGGTTACCGTCAGCCACTTTAACCGAGCCATCGATAAATACGAAAGATTTCCCAACTTGTAAAATCCTCGCTTCGCGACCTTTGGTCTCCCCGGACTCAAAGCGATCTTCACGCTTAAAGTGGGTTCCAGCATAGCTTACAGTTCCGTCCACACTAGTTGTTTCATAAAATGGTTTTTCAATAGCGAGCATATGGTCGTCAATCATCGTTTTGGCGATGAAGGGACCAGCGAGCTCGGCGGCTACTCCGATAGCCAAAGCGATGAGAGCGGCAATAAAGCCTGCTTTGCTCGTCAGCGCGTACTGGAATAGCCTTTTGCCGATATTAGGTTTCATTAGGATACCTCCCCTGAGGTCAGATCAGATTCCACTTGTTGCCGTTCATACTGTTGTCGGTACCATCCGTCAGCCTGAAGCAGCTCGCTGTGGGTCCCTTCCTCAATAATGCGTCCTTGCTCCAGCACGACGATCCGGTCTGCATGTTCTACAGCAGAGAGGCGGTGGGTGGAGATCAAGGTTGTTTTACCCGAGCGCTTACGTCGGATATTGTCAATAATCCTTGCTTCCGTCCGGGCATCTACTGCAGATAGTGCATCGTCGAGCAATAGAATATCCGGATCACCGATAAAGGCGCGTGCCAGCGAAACACGCTGCTTCTGGCCGCCGGACAGGGCGATACCTTTTTCTCCGACCAGTGTATCCAGCCCATCAGACAAGGTACCTAAATCCTGGTCGAAGGCAGCTGTACGGATAGCTTCCATAATGTCGTCATCATCTGCACGAGGTTTCCCGAACTGAATGTTCTCGCGCACCGATTTGGAAAACAAAATTTGCTCTTGCGGCACGTAGCCGATCCAGCTGTGTAGTTGTTCTACTGCAATGTCCTCCAGACGTATGCCGGAGATTAAAATATCACCGCTACCCGTCGGATATTCATGCAGAAGCTGTTTGAGGAGAGTGGATTTCCCGCTGCCGGTTCTACCGACGACGCCTAGCGTTTCTCCGCGTTTGAGCTCCAGACTCACATGTGACAGATTGTCAATAGTAGAAGTAGGGTAACGGAAGGTAACGTCTTTCATCCTGATGGATTCGAGGCGGTCCACTGGAACAGGTTGAGCTGCATCCTGAACGTCTGGCTGGACATCGAGAGTTTCATTGACCCGGTCCAGGGAAGCGCTACCGCGCTGCATAATGTTAATCAGCTCTCCAATGGCAAACATCGGCCAAATCATCATTCCTAGATACATATTAAAGGAGACCAATTCGCCTAGCGTGATATCGTTATGAAATACCAGATAAATACCATAACCGAGTCCAATGACATAGCTAAGTCCTACACATAAACGAATCGTTGGTTCAAAGAGAGCATCCATCCGAGCGACAGCCAGATTTTTACGAAATACATCGTCGGTAATATCAGCGAAACGCTTTTCGTCCATTCGCTCTTGCACATAGGCGCGAATGACTCGGATGCCTGCTACGGATTCCAACACCTGATCGTTCATATCACCAAATGCATCTTGTGCCAGTGTGTAACGCTCGTGAACGGCTTTACCGTAAATGCTCATAGCCAGTGCAATAAAAGGTAGGGGCAGGATAGCTGCCAGTGTCAACTTCCAACTGATTAGGGTACCCATGGCAACTAATACAACGCTCAGATAGACCGTAGAGTCTGTCAGTGTCAGCATGCCGAAGCCCGCTGTACTTGCTACGGAGCGAAGGTCGTTCGTAGCACGAGCCATCAGATCACCAGTACGATTACGTTCAAAAAATGGAGGGGTCATCCGCAGTAGATGATTCATAAAGCGTGTGCGCAGTAAGCGCTCCACCAGATTGGCACCACCAAACAGCTTGTGCATCCATATGTACGTAATGTAGTAGATGACGGCTAGAATGCCTATGATGTACAAAATATAACGCCAAAGTGAGGACCAGGAAATCGAACCGCGCACAATCTCATCAATGGCACTACCTAGTAGCCGAGGTGGAGCAAGCTCTAGCACACCAACGGCTATCAGCAAAAACAATCCAATGGAGTATCGGCTTCGTTCTCTTTTAAAAAACCAGCTTAAATTTTTAAGTACCGAAAACAAGAGGAATCCCATCCTTTCATGACAAGTTCTTTCGAGAGTTGTGTACCATTTTGAAGAAACAACAGCGACTTGCTACCACAAATATGATCCGGCAACAGGCGCAAAAAAGGCATACCGTCCGCAGACGATATGCCCTAAATCTCAATATCATATGGCGCGCAGGTATTTTCAGCACACTCACCACTGAAAAACTGCTCAAACGCAGGCAGCCACTCGTATTAAACCATACAACGTGAATGGCCCAATTCTGAAGGATGCGACAGGGGAGATGCTCCGGTATGAAGTTGTTGTGTTTGTAGATGTGGGTAAAATGCAATAGGAAATTTTAGCACCGGTAACACTCCTTTCTTCCTCAAAATGGGTTCATTCTAACATGAGTAATCGTTCAAATTGGTAATAAATTTCAAAATGGATCTCGTATGGTTGAATCTTAACACCCTTTTTTGCGAATTGTCAAACCTTTTTCAAAAAAATGTATATGACTTGTCCAAGAATCTCGCTAGGTTGGGACGGTTGGTGGTCATTCTAAAAGATGCTATGATATAGTTGGCAGACGTCATTGTACAAGGAGATGAGCATAACGTATGAGCATACAGGTAACTGAACCTGCGGCACAGTGGTACATTAAGGAGCTTAGTTTGAATCGTGGAGATGCGATCCGTTTTTTTGTTCGCTATAGCTCTGGCGGCGGGTTGCATCCAGGCTTTTCTCTGGGAATTGCCGTAGAGCCTCCGCAGCACCCCGTATTACAGCATGAAGCGGCTGGCATTACGTTTTATATGGAGGACCAGGATTACTGGTATCTGAAGGGCCATCATCTGGAAGTTAAGTATTTGGAGGAACATGATGACATTATTTACACCTATGTTGAGGATGGACAAGCTTAGCGCTCTACTGTCAATCATAGCGTGCAAATAGTTGTTCTTGGACAAGAAAAGCGGTGGAGTATCGTGTTACAGGAGATGAACCTGTACATGATGCTCCGCCGCTTTTTTGTGGTTAAGGCGGGTATGTCGTATGTTAAGGGTTGTTAAGTATCGGGCCATCGAGTGCAAAATCAAAATCATCAATGTCGTACACATGTACAGGTACGGAAGCTTCGATAATGCGGTGGATCCAGTCCAATTGATCTGTCAGAATAGGTAATGATTCACGTTGAGCTGTCAACACCAGTTCAGTCTCAATTGGATCAAAATATTCTCCGTAATGCGCAGTATCAACAGCATTAATGATAATGAGTGATGTATTGGCATCGAATAGAATAGGCAAGCTCTTGGCCCAAGGCATCTGAAGGGCACGCCGAATTTTCTTCTGATTCAACGGTTCCTCAAAATAACTGATCAACTCGCTTACCTTCCGCTTCACATGTTGATCGTCCATAGGATTATCCATGAGCGGCTCTGTGCTATCCTGGAATTCGTATAGCTCTAGCAGTGATGTGTATGGCACTATATATTCCACAGGGGCGGGAGATGTAAGTAGTTGGCCGTATATAGCCACCATTACAGCTTCCGTTACAAATTGTCGAGACATCGGTCAAGCCTCCTGCATTTACCAAATTATGCGATATGAGTATACCACAAAGCGGGACTGAATTCAGCCCGACATGCAGATTGCTATCATTTATTCCTATATTTGTTGTACGAATTTAGCTGCGGCCGATTAACAAGGAAAGCAATCCGGCAGCAATCAGAGGTCCAACAGGAACTCCTTTAAAGAAGGCAACGCCAATGACGGTCCCGATCAGTAAACCTGTCACAATAATGGGCTGTCCAGACATCAAAGTTACTCCGCGGCCGCCAAGATAGGCTACCAAAATTCCGATACCAATCGCGAGCAGTGATTTCCAGTGCAGGAAAGACTCCATCACCTGATTGATACTGATTTTACCGCTGGCTAGCGGGGTCATGACCCCAATCGTCAAAATAATAATTCCGATTGTCAGGCCATACCTTTCAAGCCAGGGGAAAGCAGAATGAAAGCTGGTTACCCGCAGCAGCAGTAATACAACCATGGCAATAGTCACGGTAGAGTTGCCACTAACAATCCCAAGACCAGCCAATACCAGTAAGATAAGTGAGCTGTAATCCATACAGATGTTCTCCTTCGTTTATTTAGCTTTGGATATGTTCGGCGATTTGTCGCCCGTGCCAGCGGCCTGTTTCAATAAACACTTCATTGGCATTGCTGCCTGAAGCGATGACCCCAGCGACATATATACCTGGGATGTTCGTTTCCATCGTGGCAGGATTAAATTCTGGTTTGTCCAGATCCTCAGCCATGTGGACGCCAACAGACTCCAGTAGTTTTCGTTCCGGGTGAAATCCAGTCAGTGCCAGTACAAAATCATTTTCGAGCCGGAATGCTTCAGTGTCCAGCGGAGTGACTACGACATGGTCTGGATGAATTTCGGTAATGCGTGCGCCTAAGTGCAGCGTGATCTTCCCTTTTTGTACCATACTGTCAAACAGTGGACGAACCCACGGCTTGATGTATTGGGACAACTCGCTTCGACGATATACCATATCAATCGTAGCTCCGACCCGCACCAATTCCATTGCAGCATCTACCGCAGAGTTACTGCCACCGATGACTGCGACCCGGGTTCCTGTATAGGGATGGGCTTCGCTGAAATAGTGCGTGACTTTATCCAATTGTTCCCCAGGAATGCCCAAATAGTTCGGATGATCAAAATATCCTGTAGCCACAACGACATAGCGTGACGAATACGTTTTGGTTATTTCCCCTTTGCTCAGGGTATGTACGGTAAATGTACCGTCATCCTGGCGATGAATGGACTGGGCCTCCTCATAATGCTGAATGTTCAAGTTATAATGAGTGGCTACCTTACGATAGTACGCCAGTGCTTCATGACGAAAAGGTTTATCATTAGGGGTGCTGAATGGAACATCACCGATTTCCAGTAGTTCGGCGGTGCTAAAAAACTGCATGTTGGTCGGATACAGAAAAATGGAGTGAACGATGTTGCTTTTTTCAATAATGACAGTTTGCAAACCTCTGCGGCTGCATTCGATTGCAGCGGATAGTCCGCAGGGTCCGCCACCGATAATGATTACGTCGTACATTTGGATGAACCTCCAGTTGTATTGGTTTATTACGCCTGTTTTGTAGGGTTAACATTATTTTGACGATTAAAAACGGATCTCAGGATTGAAGCAAATAGCTCAGTATGTGAGAAGTTTTCAAATAATAATCCTACCGCAATGCGAACACAATATCCAGCCGTTTTCAGAAAGTGATGATGGAAGGTGAAGATTGACAGCTACTTTTAGTAAACATATAATTAGATATATATCTATTTTATGTGATTGAATTCGCTTGCATAGCAAGTATGTACTAGTGAAAAGAGGTGCAATAACGATGCAACTGGATAAAATGGTCAATTATCATAAAGCACTCGCTGATCCAACGCGTATGCGAATATTACTTCTTTTGTCCCGTGGGGAGATGCATGGTCAAGCTTTGGCGAAAAAGCTGAATTTGTCCCAGCCGACTGTTACACATCATGCTTCCAAACTCCGTGAGGCTGGGCTGATTAAGGAACGACGTGATAAAAACATGGTGTATTTTACACTGAATCCAGAGCTGATCCGGCAGCATGCCGAGGCGACGGTGCGATTTATTTTCGAAAAAGGAGAGGGGGAGGAAGAGATGTCAGAGTTGAATGAAACGCTGGAGGCGTCGGTCTTACGCAATTTTTTTTCCAAGGACGGCAAGTTGCGCCAAATCCCTGCGCAGTATAAGAAAAAATTAATCGTCCTTCAGATGCTGGCAGAAAAGCTGGAGCCAGGCCGCATGTATCCTGAACGTGAATTAAACGAGTGGATCAAGCAATACCATGAGGATTTTGCAACGATTCGGCGTGAGCTGATTATGCATCAGTTTATGTACAGGGAACGGGAAATGTACGAATTGAACCCGCGTGAGATGTGGACGCGCTGGGATCAAGTACACTAAACGAAACTTGACAAAGATTTCAAAAAAGTTTCGTGGGCAGCCTTGACAGACAATTGATGGACTTGTATGATAAAGGAAATTTTAGGAGGAGGCGATGTTATATGCGTACGAACATGAATGGATGGGTTCAGCAGCAGAATGACTTGTCTCCCGCACGGACGATGCACGGTTAAAGACTGTATAGATCTATAGTCTTGGCTTAGCAGTTGGTTGGCAGTAGAACCAACGAAATCCGCAGGGAGTGATTCCCTGCGGATTTTTTATGGTTAGGCATCTTGTTATCCAGTTGCTGGTTCTGGGGAGTGGTCTGTGAAGACTGCTTGCTTAAGTGAACGAACGGATCACATCGGCCTGAATCGTATACCCTCCGCAGGGAAACCCCTGCGGATTTTTTGCGTTGTTTGCATGCGGGGAGAAAAATGTATACCGATCGATCGAATAACACTACGATCAAAAAAATAATAATGATTTCAGGAGGAAAACAATGAGTATACATGAATACGGTTGGTCTGATTACTGGAACGGTTTTTGGGACCAATGGAAGCAAAGTTTTGAGGAACGCGTAGGAAATACACAGGTACGTCCTGCCCGCTTGATTGCCGATTATGGACAAAAGGTGAAGCTTATCACAATGGATGGAGAACGCTGGGGAGCGGCTTCAGGTAAGCTACGACATGCTATTGTCGATCCGGCGGAAATGCCTGCTGTAGGGGACTGGCTAGCAATCACTACGCCAGATGAAGTGTCGGATGCAGTCATCCATGCCGTCTTGCCACGGAAAAGTCGAATATCTAGACAGGCCGCGGGCTTTGAGACGAAGGAGCAGCTAATCGCTACCAATGTGGATACGTTGTTCCTTGTTAATGCGCTGAATCATGATTTTAATATGCGCAGACTGGAACGGTATTTAATTATGGCTTGGAACAGCGGGGTAAACCCGGTTGTCGTTTTGAGTAAGAGTGATCTTTGTGAAGATGTCGAACAACGGGTTGCTGAAGCGGAGGGAGTTGCCCCTGGTGTACCTGTTATCGTTATTTCTGCTTTGCAGAACGAAGGCAGAGAGCAACTGGAGGCGTTTCTTCAACCTGGCTGTACAGTTGCTTTGACAGGCTCTTCCGGTAGTGGAAAATCCACGATAGTAAACTGGCTCTCCGGATCTGAAGTTCAACTGACACAGGATGTGAGGGAGGAAGACAGTCGAGGCAGGCACACCACCACTCACCGACAGCTTTTTCCCATCGCAAAGCAAGCCGTTTTGCTGGATACACCTGGTATGCGCGAGTTAAATCTGTGGGATGATTCCATGGGGGTCGCTCATACCTTTTCGGATATTATGGAAACGGCGCAGCAATGCCGTTTTGCAGATTGCAAGCATAAGGGCGAAGCTGGATGTGCAGTGGAGGAAGCTATAGAGAGAGGGGAATTGTCGGAATCCAGAGTGAACAATTATCGCAAAATGCAGCGGGAACTGGAATATCAGGCGCGTAAGGAGGCAGACCGGCGCAGGAAAGATAGCCGTTCAAGCACAACCCCGGGTCGTAGGGATCAGCGAAGCGGCTGGCGACGTGATGTGGAGTGGTAAGCCGAACTGCAGTGAAGCATCAAATGTAAAAATATAAGAAAATCTATGTTGTAGTCGGCATATGGTATAAAGGGGTGAATATATGCCGAACTACAGCATTGTGGTGGATTTATCGGATCGTCGTTTATATTTGAAAGATGGAGATCAGATTGTTCTTAGTTATCCAGTCGGTATTGGCAAGCTGGCTACACAGACACCGCATGGGCAATTTACGATTATTAACAAACAGCCCAATCCCGGCGGCCCTTTCGGAGCGTTCTGGATGGGGCTGTCCAAGCCGCATTATGGCATTCACGGCACCAATGAGCCATGGTCCATTGGCAAGATGGTGTCACATGGCTGCATTCGAATGCAGAATAAGGATGTGCTTGAGCTTCAGGAAAAGGTAAGTATAGGCACGCCAGTCACGATACAGCCGTAGCGGCTAGACGACACTAGATTCTGTATCTACTCAGACGTGGATACCGCGTCATAGGCTGTATCTGTGAAGCGTATTTCATGGCGAACGGCCGTAACTTTAAGTTAGATGCTGTGTTTAGTTACGATTTGGGTTGGATAGGGATACGGGCTTCAATTTGTTTGGAGCCCTCTTTGTCGTCTGCGGATTTGACTAACGGTCCCGAAAGACGTTCTCCTTGTGTACCATACGCCTGTTTGGCGTTGGTCCACATATCTTCGTTTGGTTCGAAACTTATGACTATGGTGTAACGGTTGGCAAGGCTCGGCTTTTTGACCCTCATGCTGAAGGAGCCGTCAGGCATAACTTTGGTTTGATCATCGTAGCCAAACTGCCATCGTCCCGGAAAATCAATCGTGAGTTTGACGTCTGACCCTTCCAGCAAATTGCTGCGCGCATATACATGATAATAGTTACCTTCTTGCTTCACATCAGGCTTAATCCACACTTGAGGGCTACCGTAGTCCTTAGGTTTGTTCCAGACGGGCTTAACTAAAGGGGTATTGCGTTCTTGTTCAGGATCAAATTCAGCCCCAATCCGAACTTCATGCAAAAGCTGTTTGTTTTCTTCGTATTGATATACATAAGGACCTTCCAATTTGTTGCCACCGCTGCCATACAGATTTCGTATCTCATTGTCTTGGTCATCCGGACGGAACAGAACAGTCAGATCCATACTGCCCTGTATTCCAGGGCGTTGCACTCGGAGTATAAAACTTCCGTCCTTTTGAATAGTGGTCTCATCCGTGTACCCAGTTAACAGGGAGTTTTTGACCGCAAGATTCCCTTTGATCCGTGCTCCGGCCGGGAGGTTGGAATGTCCTGTAACTTTCACGGTATTTTTATCAATGCTAACGCCACCTGATATTTCGACATAGCTGCTGCCTTGCTGATGAACAGGTGTATGATTGGCAGCTCGTTCATCAAGCGATGATGCGCCTTGGTTGGGATTGCCCGTTACGGTGTAGGCACGTGCTTCAGCTTCATGTTGGGCCATACTCCGGGTTGAAGCTTTTTCCCTGCTGCATGCAGCCATCATCGTTAGGATTAAGAATGCACATAAAAGGTTCCAGCCTATTTTGGTAATCATGTGTTTACTCATGGTTTCTGCTCGCTCCTTGTCCATAGCTTCCAGGCTTAACGTGATAAAATTTTCGAAACTTTATGTATTTACCCTAATTAAAGGGTATGTAATCCCGCCTGCTTTATCCCTTAAGGAACGTACCTGTTTAAACAACGTACAGAATGGTTAAAAATGGATAGCCTGATCATCCCCTTGAAAAGCAGGGGCAGCTTGCTGTAAAGGAGCCTGAGTCATATGTCCATTGACCGTTTTATCTTAAAAAAGCTGGACAACTGCCGGGAAGAGCATACACGCGCTAATTTACTAGAACTGTTTAGAATACGGATTGAGAAGGCGCAGAATAAGGAACGAGGCGGTAAAAAAGGTTATCGCAGAATACTTTAAATAGAGTCTGATCAAATGAATAAGCTGCGGTAAGTCACATGTATCATGTTTCAAAGCTGCTGATATGGAGAGGGTGCTGAAATGCCCCTCTCTTTTTTGTGTCTAATGTGGACAAAAAAAAGTCCCTCTTAATAGAGGGACAATGCCAATGAATCATTTTCACTAACGCTATGCAGGATGGCTTCACAACCGACAATCTCTATACTGATCAAAGAGTTAAGACATTTTTGAAGGGCACGCTTGCCGCTGGAGATTTTATTCTCCAAAGTGTTACTTAGAAGTTTTAAAGTTTTTTGTACCGGTTGCTTATTTTCTTGATTGAAGTATACGGGAATACGTTTGTTTTGAAATGTAATTAATGTTCTCACAAAAATCACCTCGCCTGAGTTATTTCATGGCTTTATTGTAGTGCCCGTTTCTTAAAATTACCTTAAAAACACCTTATAAAAACATAAAGGTCTGAAAAATTTACAAAGTGTTCACAACAATCTAGGGAACAATCGAATTTAGTTCTAACTAATCGACAAAATGACGTATATAGCCGTATTAGAAACGATTAAATACATATTATTGATACCAATGACTCTACTAATGTGAGAGAATATGACTAAAGTCGCTGTTTAATTTTTAGAGTGGGTATTTTGTAACAAATTGACAGTCTAATAGTCGGATGCTACAGTTACGATAGCCATATTTCCGTTGAAATAGGCTTTTTGCGTGAACTTTGCTATATATTAAGGATCGGGAGGGATGACAGATGATCCTGACCGTGCTTTCAGGACGACAGGAAACAGAGTGGTTTGACATCGAGGTAGCTGATGAATACTCGGTGGAACATTTAAAGCTGATGCTGGGTGTGCGCATTTTCGGCGAGCCTCCGGCGGAAGGCATGCAATATATTATGGAAGCAAAGTTCCCGGAAGGGCTTTGGTTCAGGGTGGGGGATAACCAGCTACTCACAGGATCAGGCTTACGGGAAGGCTGTACTGTGCGTATTCAGCGCGCTTTTTCGACAACTCAGGACGAAGCGCCTGTGTATGGAAGGCGTTCTCTGTTTCAAAGTGAAAAAAATGGGTAAATACACACATGAAATTATATGAAACCTTGGTAAAATGAAATAGTAAGCGAAAAGGGGGACTTTTGTCTTGAATGCATTATACCAGCGATCCCCGAGATTAAGGCCGGCGCTCCGAGAGGAGAAGCTGGAGATTTTACGGCCTCCGGCTGAGCCGAGCAAGCCGTCTTTTTCTATTATATCTATACTTATTCCGTTAATGATGACGTTGGTGACTATAGGCTTTTACGTATATATGAGCAAAACAGGCAAGATGGGTAACAGTAACTATTTGATGTTCCAGATGGTCACTGTGGTCATGATGCTTACATCTTATACGATTCCTTTTTTCGTCTATTTAAATAATAAGAAGGAATACAAGCGCAATCTGGAGGAACGGGACCGGATGTACCGGGAACAGCTTCAAAAGCATCGTGAAGAACTTGAAATGAAACGCGAGGAGCAAATTCGCACACTATATGAAATTCACGGTGACCCGCAAATATGCACTCAAATCGTCAAAAACCGCAATAGTTCACTCTGGGAACGATCACCGGAGGATGAGGACTTTTTGCAGGTGCGTATTGGGACTGGACAAGTTCCCTTTCATATTAAATTGCAAATTCCACGTCCAGATGGTTATGACCGAGATCCTTTGTTGGGAGCTGCGGATGAGCTGGAAGAGGAATTTCGTCTGGTAGACGCTGCTTCCATTGCATTACCGCTGTTTCAATCCAAAGTGGTTGGATTGGTCGGCGACCGGGAGCATACCCTTGCTGCGTTAAGAGTCATTTTGGCACAGGTGACGGTTCGTCACTCGCCAGATGAAGTGAAAATTGCTTCCTTCTATGACGAGCGAGAGGAAAGTGAATGGACTTGGATGCGCTGGCTCCCACATGTGTGGGATGATGACCGCATCCAGAGAATGATGTCAGACCGCAGTAGCAGTGCACATCAATTAGCTGATTTTCTGTTTGCCAGACTGAACCGCCGTAAAAATAATCGCAATGATCGCCAGGGCAAAGGGATGGAAGTCCCGTGTTATATCGTTGTTTTATCTGACACCCAGCTGATTGAGGAGGAACCGTTGCTGCCGTTGTTACTGGAGGACGGTCGAGCCATTGATGCGTGTACGATTGTGCTGGCTTCTCGTAAAGAGGCTTTGCCGATGCAGTGTCAGCTGATTGTGGAGGCTTCCAAAGAGCAGGGCGTATATGCCCGCAAATCAGAATCGGCAGAGGTTGAACAGCAAAGTTTTAAACCGGATCGTTTGTCAAAAGAGGAAGCCGATGCATTGGCGCGGTACATGGCTCCTATTCGCTTGAAGCGTTCCTCTGCTTCTGACATTCCCGCTGTGCTGCCTCTGTTTGATATGATGAGCGTAGCGAGTGTGGAAGAACTGAACGTGGCAGATCGGTGGCGACGTAACCGCCATCCCGATACCTTACCTGTGCCGATGGGCGTGCGAGCAGGCGGTAAGAGGATTATGATTAACCTGCATGATAAGATAGAGCGTCAAGGACATGGTCCCCATGGCTTGATCGCCGGTACAACGGGTTCAGGGAAGAGTGAGGTTATCCAGTCCATCGTAGCCTCGCTTGCTGCCGAGTTTCATCCGCATGATCTTGCTTTTATGCTGATCGATTACAAGGGTGGAGGCATGTCCAACACGTTCGTTAACTTGCCGCATGTTGTGGGTACGATCACGAACTTGGACAATAATTTGATTGAACGCGCCAAAATATCTCTTAAAGCAGAACTGGTTCGTCGACAGAAGATATTGAACGATGCAGGCAATTTACAGCATATTGATGAATATTACAGACTACTCCAGCAGCGGCAGGAACAACCGCTGCCTCATCTGGTTATTATTATTGATGAATTTGCACAATTAAAGCGGGATCAGCCAGAGTTTATGGACGAGCTAATCAGTATTGCCGCGATTGGGCGGACACTAGGTGTCCATTTGATTTTGGCGACGCAAAAGCCCGCAGGTGTCGTAGATGATAAGATCTGGAGTAACTCCAGGTTCCGCATCTGCTTACGGGTGCAAAGCGAAGGTGATAGCCGTGACATGTTGAAAATACCGAATGCCGCGTGGATTACGAAGCCGGGACGAGGATATTTCCAGGTCGGTAGCGACGAGGTGTTTGAAGAGATGCAGTTTGCTTGGAGCGGTGCGCCGTATATAGGCAACAGCGATATTTCTTCTGCACTACCTGTACATGAAGTGAGACTGAACGGGAAACGTGAAGCGCTACTGACGGGCGGCGAACGGGCAAGCTCAGGCTTAAAAGGAGAAGAAGCCCCTAAACAGCTTCAAGTATTTATTGATTATATTGCGAATGAGGCTGCTAAGGCAGGGATCGAACGACTTCAGGGACCGTGGCTTCCGCCGCTGCCTGAATTGCTGGATTTAACAAATCTGCCGGCATGCACCGAAATAGATAGTACATCATCACCTTTGGAGTTGAAGGCCCTTATTGGTCTGGTGGATGATTTGCCGAATCAGCGGCAGGAGCCAATTTATGCATCGCTGGATCATGGTCATTGGGCTGTGTATGGCATGCCGGGCATGGGAAAAACGACCTTTTTGCATACATTGCTGATGTCCACGGCTCAGCGTTTTGCAGCGAATCATTGGAACGGGTATATCATTGATATGGGTCGAACGATGCGCGACTTTGGGGAACTTCCCCAAATCGGGGCTGTTATGATGGCTGAGGAGGATGACCGGATCAAGCGACTGTTCCGTTATCTGTTCAAGATGGTGGCCGTACGCAAGGAAATGCTTTCCGAGGCTGGTGTCAAAACAATAAGCTCTTATCGACGTTCTGCTGTTGAGGATATTCCGCAAATTGTCGTAGTTATTGATGGATATCTTAATTTCCGTAATGCTTATCCAGATGAAAATGAACTGCTGGAATCTCTTTTGCGAGAAGGAGGCAGTCTAGGTATTACGTTTATCATTACAGCGAATCGGATTACCGATGTGTTTGAGAAATTCCGCAGTAACATACCGAATGCTGTTTCTTTTGAAATGTCCGACCCGAGTGACTATTACTATGCGGTAGGACGACCAGCCAAAACGCCAGGACCGTTAATTCCAGGCCGCGCTCTGGTTAAAGGGCATGTTCCTCCGCTGGAGTTCCAGACGGCATTGCCTTCACCAGGAGAAGATGAGGCGGAGCGATCAGCACGGTTACGTCGCAATATTGCTGGCATTGTGCAGGAATGGAAAGGCAAGCACGCACCAGCCATCCTCCCATTACCTGAGCGGATTCCACTGTCGGAACTGCTTCAGCAGTGGGATCGAACAAGTGGACCATCGGGTGCACTTCCTTATGAAGTACCTGTAGGTCTACAGAGTGACGATCTTGAGCCTTTTCTCCTGAATCTGAAAGAAGGGCCCAATTTTATAGTGGGTAGTCCAATGGAGGGTGGAAAAACCTCTTTTCTAATGAGCTGGATTATATCGCTTGCTTATTACACATCACCCGATCAATTGGAGGTCTATACGATCGATACACGCTATGGAGGCGGAGGACTATCTAGATTACGGCATCTTCCTCATGTTAAGGCTGCTGCCGAAAGCGAGGAAGAAATGGGACCTCTGGTACAGAAAGTGTATGATATCGTTCAACAGCGGAACAAGGAGGGGAATGATCCCGAATTGCTCCTGGTCATTGATGATGCGGATATGTTAAGTAAGCAACTGAACGATTTTATGATAAAGGATCAGCTCTCTGCCATTGTACGGTTGGGACGTGATCGCAATGTGCATGTCGTGCTCTCGGGTGTGCCATCTGATTTCCCTACCTTTGGTGTGGACTGGTTTAATGATGTCAAGGCAAGCCAAAGCGGTATGCTATTTGGAACACTAGATTCGAATGATCTATCGTTCTTTCGTATCCCTTATTCGGAGGCGAACGCCGCTGCTGGTGGCCTAAAAGTCCTGCCACCTGGGCAGGGATACTACGTACGGCGCAAATTTACCAGGATAAAAGCGGCAATTCCCTTCTCAGAGCAAGTGAGCTGTGAGGATTGGATAACGAAAATTCGTGACCGATGGCATGTTGTAGTTTGAAGGGAGGTGGCTCATAATGTTAACGTTTCAAGCTTCCAAGCAGAAGTTAATAACCCTCAAGGCGAAGGAACTGTTTTTTCTGGCAGGCGTACTGGGTTCTGACAGACTGCTTGGGGTGGAAGATCCGTTTAAGGGCTATCTAGCAGAGGAGTTGGCGGAAGAGTGGGAGCAGGTAAAAGCTACTCTTTTGGAAAAGGGGTATCTAAAGCGGGTAGATAAGGGCAAAGAGCTAGCAATGCCTCCTACCGTTTTTTCAAGAGTCGCTATCGCGGGATTATCCAACAGGGCTTGCCGTATACGCTATGTGCGGGGAGGTAAGCGGTTTGAAGGCTATCTCCATTGCACGAACGAGCGTGTAGTGGAACTCGTGAAATCCGCTGATGAACCCGATGAGTATCGACTGTATGATCTGGGTAATGTGGAAAAGGCTTGCGAGACATTGATTGATAAAATGGGTTGGGTAGATCGACTTGTGCCTGAATCCCCCGCACTTATGTTCTCCAAGCAGGCATTTAATAAAATTTACGAGCAATCGGCAGGAGAAAGTGTGTCTCTGATCAGCAGTAAACTGACCGAGGCTAGCGGAGATGCAGAGGGGGCTGCAAGACTGGCTCAGTCTTTGAGTTCCCGTGTTGCCGAGGGAGAACTGCAATTGCTGGTATGGAACGGCAGGGAGTGGGAATCACAACGGGCAGCCTTTGTCCTGTGTCCTGCAATGAACTGGATATTTCGGATGAGCTCAAGTGGTAACGGAGACTGGCTGATTGCAGCTATGGCTTCAAGAGATCAGTTTGTGGATTTATTATTAAATTGGTTGAAACAGTCGGCAGTGAATGAAGAAGTGACAGAAGAAGGGTGATGGATATGCGCATTCGAGTTGAACCGGATGTGCTTCGGGGGCTTAGCGGGCAGCTACAGCATGCGGCGGAGCAAATTCAACAGTTAACAGCAGGTTTGGAGCAGGCGTTACAATCGCTGGATTGGGATGTATCTGCACGCGAGGCGATCTTGAATCATTGGATGCAGGCCAAGCGGATGTCAGAACAGATCCATGCTTACCTCCATACATCAGGTACACAACTGAACCGAAAGGCAGAGCAGTTTCAGTCTGTTGACCACAACTATCAAACGATTCTGTCATTTGCCAGCCAACCATTGGGACGACCCGTCACAATGCTCGATTGGTCGAATCAGCAATCACCGTCTATTCTGCCTGGGCAAGCTTCGGAAGCAGGCAGTCTGATTTCAAACCCGCAGTCTGTCGTACATGCCATTGCTGGTGTACAGTCTTCGGATGTAGAAACGTTGCATCAGGATATTCTGATGCAGGCGTCTTCTAGCAGTCCGCAGGATTGGTATTTTACTGATCCGTCTACAGCAAGAGATCAGCCTGTCGCTTAGTTGGGATCGCGTTCCGGGACAATCTGGATCGACTGCAAAATTTACTTGATTCGTTTCGCAATTCCCGACTTTATGGGACTTATTAGGTGGTTGTTTTGTTAATATTATACTGTTAGATGCTGTTTTATAGTTAAAAAGTGGGATTGTTACAATTAGGTCCTTTGCCTTTTGTAGGGAATTAAATAGCCATAGTACAATTTGAACTAGATAAAACAAAAACATTTTTATCATCAAGGAGGACGCAAAAAATGGCAGGACGCATTTTAATTACCCCAGAACAGGTTGATCAGGTGGCTAACCAATTTAAACAAAGTGGTGAGCAAAGCCAACAGATCGTTTCCAGTTTGACACAGTCCATCTCAGGTATGGAAGGTCAATGGGAAGGTATGACTAAACAACGCTTCTTCCAAGAGTTTCAGGAAGCTAGCAAACAAATGCAAGCTTTCGTAACGACTTTGAACAGCATCAGCCAAGAATTGACAGCTATCGCTAACAAATTCCGTACGGTTGACCAAACGAAATAAGTTGCCTTGCCTGATAGGCATTAACTTGTCATATACCACTCTATAAGAAGCAATATGTGAGCCATTCCTCACGGTTTGGCACAGGATGTTCAGGAAAAACCGGGCGATCTTCGGATACCCGGTTTTCTTGCCATCCATAGATGTATATAATAAGGTGAGGAAAACTAGCATACTGAATGATGTAAGGAGAGGGATGTTTCATGTCTTTTCAACCGAATCCGGGAGACGAATTGATCATAAACGGCACAGCTTATGTGGTTGGACGACATCCCGCTGCACCCGGTTTAGCCTATGCTCAAGCAGGGCGGCAGGGAATTGTATACCAGCTGAATGCCAAAAACGGAGCACCGCATGAGGCAAAAGCCCTTAAAGTGTTTTTTCCGAAGTTCCGCATCCCGGCTATGGTTTATCAATCTGAGCATATGGAAGCATACGGGGATATTCCCGGTTTGCAGGTATGCAAGCGTGATGTGCTCACTCCAGAAAGAAACGGAAGTCTGATCGCGGAGCAGCCTGATTTGCTGTATGCGGTGCTGATGCCATGGGTTCACGGTATGACATGGTTCGATTGTCTCACAGATCAGCGTCAGCTTGAGGCTTCCGATAGTCTGGCTTTAGCCAGAGCATTGGCAGGGATCGGTTCAGCTATGGAGCAAAAAGGATTGGCGCACTGTGATTTATCGGCGCCGAATGTGATGCTTCCGTTTTTTTCTGAAGTGGAACTGCCTCAAGGCACGTCAGCTGTGGAATTGGTGGACGTGGAACAAATGTATAGTACTAAAATGGATCGTCCAGATGCTCTATTGGCAGGTTCGCCAGGGTATGCCGCCCATCGTACCGTCCACAGCGGTTTATGGAGTGCGTATGCAGACCGTTTTGCAGGGGCAATTATTATAGGAGAAATGCTAGGCTGGTCTGACCGTGTTGTAGTCGACAAAGCGTGGGGCGAAAGTTATTTTGATCAGCATGAAATGCAGACGCCTTGCGAACGTTATTTTATTTTACGAAAATCACTTGAATCCCGCTGGGGCAGCAAGGTGGTAGAATTGTTCAGCCGCGCCTGGGATAGTCAGGATTTAAGCAGTTGCCCTACTTTTGGCGAATGGTTGGTTGTACTTAATGCAGTTACTGAGCAGGAAATTCCAGTTGAGGCTATAGAACCGGAGCCTGCTGCGACAGAAACAATAGAATCGGCAGCGGTGAGTGGCCTTTCCAGTGAAGCTGCATCTTCTTTGTCAGCACCTGCACCGCTCAAGGCTGAACAGGCTGCACTGCTAAATCAGGCTGCCCTGGAGCAGGGAGAGCGTGGGGTAACGGACAAGCTGTTCCGACAGGCACGTGATTTGGAGCAGCAGAACAAACCTGCTGCAGCGCTGGAAGTATACCGGTCGTTGTATCATTTTGTAGAAGACGGCAGTCCTCTGCATGTGGAGGTGTCGGCTGCGATCACAGGGCTAGAGGAGCAGTTGAATCCCAAGACGCCGGAGCAACCTGAAAAATCAAAAGCCTGGTATCGCTCCAAAGCGTTTATCGTGACAACTGCGGCCGCAGTCGTTCTGTTGGCAGCTGGAATCCCAGCCGTGAATATTCTTGCAGATCAGTCCAATCAGCGGCAAATCGAGGCGGCCAAGCAGGAAGAGGCAGCGAAGGCTGCAAAGGCGGCCGAGGAAAAGCTGGCAGCCGAGCAGGAAGCCGCTCAAAAATTGCTGACGGAGAAACAACGCCAGGAAGCGGAACAGCAGGCCAAACAGCAGGTACTTGCCGCTCAAAAGCAACAGGAAGAGCAGAAGAGACAGCAAGCCCTTATCGATCAACAGGTTAAATATGAAGCTTATCTCGCCCAAAAGGAACAAAATAAGCAGGCGGCTGCCAAGTTGGCGAAGCAAAAAGCGTATGATCAACAGGCAAAGTATGAAAAATACTTGGCTTTGAAAAAGGAGCAGGAAACCCGTGCCGCCCAGGAAGAGGCAGCTCGTAAGGCAGCAGCCGAGGCGGAACAAAAGCAAAAAGAGTCTATGCATGCACGAAACAAGGAGAACGTTCTTCAGCTTATTTCCCTGTACAACAAGGCATATGCCTCTCAGGAAGGTGGAAGCGCTGCGAAGGCAAAGAGCTTTGCGAAGCGTTTTAGAACACTATATGATAGTAATCCTTCTTATTATCGTTCGGTAGGCGAAGTGGGATATCGGGCTTCCTCGATCTATAATTTTTTAGGCGATACGAATTTTAGACTGCCTAAAATTTAATATTTCATATGTTTATATATGGGCGGAATGATAGCTACAAAACAGATGAAGATAGAAGGTAACTGAGGGGAGCATGTACAAACCATGAATTATACAATACAGGCTTCACAACGCACTCCCGCCCTGATCATTTACCTGATTGACATCAGCGCGTCGATGAACATGCTGATGGAGGGGCGGCGGCGTATTGACGTTGTATATGAAGCTATATCGTTGGCGATCCGGCAGATGGTTTTCCGATCAACCAAAGGAAATCGGCTGACAGCACGCTATCGGATTGCGATTTTAGCTTATAGTGACGACGTGTATGACCTGCTGAATGGTGTCAAGGGAATTGATGAAATCGCGGCCATTGGTTCGTTGCCCGATTTGACACCCAAACGATTTTCAGATTCAGCAAAAGCCTTCCTGCAAGCTGAGCGTATTTTGCAGGCAGAATTACCAGGGATGCAGGACTGTCCTGCACCTTTGGTCTGTCATATGACAGATGGGGTTTCCACTGGCGATGATCCGGAACCGATTGCGAAGCGCATTATGAGCATGAGTGTACCGGACGGTAATGTACTGGTGGAAAATATATTTTTATCCGACAGGTTGCTGGAAACGCCTATTCAGGACCCCCGTCGATGGAAAGGTCTGACACATAATACGCCGTTGCAGGATGAACATGCTGTGAAATTGCGTGATATGTCTTCTGTGCTGCCTGAAAGCTATCGGGAAATGCTATTTGAGGCGGATTATCAGTTAGGTGAAGGAGCCATTATGATGCTGCCCGGAACCTGTGCGGAACTGGTGTCCATTGGGTTCCAAATGTCGGCTGCAACGCCTGTACGGTAAGGAGGTAAAAGCATGAATCCACTGCTGTCCCTGCTCCCCGCGAGCAAAAAAAAGGGAATGAATGCAAGGCTGACTCAGCAATTTGCTTACATAAGCTCTCAGACAGGCGATCAGCCTTTATCATCTCATCACAGTCGTTTTATGTGTCGTTATGGCTATGGAAGATCTGCCGAATCTGCCAGTATGGGGGAAAGCGGACAGGATTTCGCCGCAGTACGTATTCATAAATCCGTCTGTTGTTTTGTCTTGTGTGATGGTGTCGGGCTCAGTTACCGAGGAGATTTTGCAGCCCGCTATCTGGGTTCCTCTTTACTGGATTGGATGGAACGGGGACAAGATCTGTCTGTTGATCAGTTAAGAGTGTACCTTGAACGTTTGGCAGGTACAGCGGCAGAGGAACTGGATCGGCAGCCTTTGGATCATGAATCAGGCTTAATGCGGTCGGTATTGGAAGATAAACGTCGTCAGGGAAGCCAGTCCATGTATATTTGCGGTAAAATCGAACTGCCGAAGCGTGGTAGCCGTGGCCGTCTCCGACTTGCCTGGCAAGGGGATTCACGTTTGCGACTATGGAACGGTGCCGAGGAAATTAGCGAGCTGTTCGATCATACCTTTTCTACATCGGAGCGCTGGTCTACAAGTCGTGGGCCGATTGGTGGGAAGCCTCATTGGTACGAAAGAAGCATACCCGCAGAAATGCCTATGAGATTACAGGTGTATACGGACGGTTTATCCGATTTGGACCCCATTCGCGAGCCTGTCCCTGATGAGCAGATACAGGTATTATTGGACGCATCCCATACCGGGGGACTTGATGATGATGCTGCATTTATTGAGCTTCAGTGGTAAATGAATAAGCAAAAGGACGTATGCATCCATATCCATGGTTGTATAACGTCCTTTTTTTGATGAATACATAGAAAAATACGATTCGTTAAGATATTTATAGAATGTAACGAGGAGGAGAAGGAAAGACGCGCTAATGCGCGTAATATTCGTCCTTTTCTTAAATACCGCAAAGGAATAGCAAAAAATGCGCAAAAATGGTGATTATAAAGTATATCCTTTTGGGTAATCTTGTGATTATACAGATTACTGAAAGGGAGCGATACATATGAGCTACACATATGCAGGAGGCGCGCGCTTTGAAGGCAAAACCGCTCTAATCACGGGGGCTGGTTCTGGGATTGGAAAGGCAACGGCCATTCAAATGGCCAGAGAAGGAGCGAATGTCGCTCTTTTTGACGTAAGTAATGAGCGCATTTTGGAGACGGAAAGAGAAATTAATGCCATACGTGAAGGATCAGCTCGGGCATTTGACGTGGACATTGCTGATCCGGTGCGTGTGGAAAAAGCAGTTCTGGAAGCGGTTGAATTATTTGGCGGTCTGCATATCATTTTTGCTAATGCCGGGATTAACGGGGTCGTCGGACCGATCGAGGATCTGAGCATTGAGGATTGGCGGCAAACATTGTCCACGAATCTGGATGGTACCTTCCTGACGGTGAAGTATACAATACCACATTTGAAAAAGAACGGTGGCGGCAGCATTATTATTACCAGCTCCATTAATGGAAATCAGCGCTTTACCAGCTTTGGGATGTCAGCCTACAGTACATCGAAGGCGGGTCAAACCGGTTTTGCTAAAATGGCTGCGCTGGAGCTGGCTAAGTTCCGTATTCGTGTCAATGTCATCTATCCTGGGGCCATTTCGACCAATATTGATGAAACCACGGAGAAATCGGAAGGGTTAAAGCAAATTACCATCCCCGTCAAGTTTCCCGAAGGAGGGCAACCGTTGGCAGATGGACCGGGTCAACCCGAGCAGGTAGCTGATTTGGTGACATTTTTGGCCTCAGATCATTCGCGTCACATTACTGGTGCACAAATTGTAATTGATGGGGCAGAGTCGTTATTGTTTTAGAAAATAGAGCATGCTCTGGGACGGAGAAATGTTTTGTGGTATCCTGAGTGTATTGTCTTGGTTACGGTGCGAATGTGAAGCTCACATAAAAACCCCGGGTCCTTCGCACCTCGAAATTTGTCGAAATGGATTCGGATTAGCTTTCTTCGTTAGAAGTCAATAGTCGATTCAAGCTTTTTTGGCATCGTTTTTTTCGAAAATGCATGGAATTGATATCATTAGGGTATGAATTCCTTCATTTTCGCTGTCGCACTCTATATGAGTGCGTGGATTGAAATCAATCGCTCATATTGGATTCTTGCCTTGTCGGGCGTCGCACTCTATATGAGTGCGTGGATTGAAATACGGTACTGGAGCGCAAGCGCATCTACGTTGAACACCGTCGCACTCTATATGAGTGCGTGGATTGAAATTTACCGAGCCCTTCATAGTTCTCTGTCAGGCTCTTTCGTCGCACTCTATATGAGTGCGTGGATTGAAATCTACGCTCAGTGCTGCACTTGAGCAGACCATCACGCCGTCGCACTCTATATGAGTGCGTGGATTGAAATCGTGAGCTCCTGGTCACGCACCTTGCGCTGTGGGGGTCGCACTCTATATGAGTGCGTGGATTGAAATATCTTGGTACTGGATTCACCCAGGCAAGACGTCCATAGTCGCACTCTATATGAGTGCGTGGATTGAAATAATCCCATACGAGTGGGACAAGAAATATGGAAAGTGTCGTCGCACTCTATATGAGTGCGTGGATTGAAATGTTTTCAACTCGTCATAATCCGCGTACTTCTTACGTCGCACTCTATATGAGTGCGTGGATTGAAATGCCATCGCTGCGTTTAGTTGCGTCTGGCTTGGACGTCGCACTCTATATGAGTGCGTGGATTGAAATCACTTCCGATAAGGACATCGCGATCGTCCGTTTGAGTCGCACTCTATATGAGTGCGTGGATTGAAATACTCTTGTATCCCCCTTATGGAGGGCTAAGCCTCCGTCGCACTCTATATGAGTGCGTGGATTGAAATATATCAGACACAAAGGAGTTGGTCGGATGGGACACAGTCGCACTCTATATGAGTGCGTGGATTGAAATAAAAATGACCCTATGTCCCTCGTGATAAAATGCATCTGGTCGCACTCTATATGAGTGCGTGGATTGAAATTGCTAGCTCCAGATTTAATATACGAGTCTCTACTAAGTCGCACTCTATATGAGTGCGTGGATTGAAATTGGACGGACTCATTGATTGATAACAGTAAGAAAGTCGCACTCTATATGAGTGCGTGGATTGAAATAACCCTATACGAAGAAATATTGAAAATAGTGCGGTCGCACTCTATATGAGTGCGTGGATTGAAATGTCTTCGAACCATTGATGGCTTGTCTGCGTGACGGCGTCGCACTCTATATGAGTGCGTGGATTGAAATACTTCGAGACCGACGCGTAAGACTTCGCCCTCCTCGGAGGTCGCACTCTATATGAGTGCGTGGATTGAAATCACTTCGCAATCTCGGTATATACAACGTTGGATGGTCGCACTCTATATGAGTGCGTGGATTGAAATCAGTAAACTGTTCATATGCATACCGGAGTGTTGTTGTCGCACTCTATATGAGTGCGTGGATTGAAATAAAATGCAGTTATCTGCTTTTACCTAGCGAACGAACTGGTCGCACTCTATATGAGTGCGTGGATTGAAATAACGGCGCAGTCGCAAGCGTGCGGAGATACGAAGAGTCGCACTCTATATGAGTGCGTGGATTGAAATGACAGGCTGGCTTGTGTATCCGTCTCACGGTGAGCAGGTCGCACTCTATATGAGTGCGTGGATTGAAATTGTTAATCTCGGTTCCTAGCAACGGGACGGTTACGGTCGCACTCTATATGAGTGCGTGGATTGAAATCTACTAAACGGAAGTGCATAGTGTACTCATTATTGGTCGCACTCTATATGAGTGCGTGGATTGAAATAGATTCCGGTACGCCATAGTCGGAAGACAGATACTGTCGCACTCTATATGAGTGCGTGGATTGAAATCATCAGCCAACGCTATGATCTCGCCTGTATCTTGTCGCACTCTTATGAGTGCGTGGATTGAAATCCTCGTGCGGCCTGTAAAAACCGATATAACGAGGGTCAAGTCGCACTCTATATGAGTGCGTGGATTGAAATGTAATGGTCCCTTAGCGCTTTGTCGTTGAAGTCAGTGTCGCACTCTATATGAGTGAGTGGATTGAAATGCATTACCCTCCCAGTAATCCATCGTAAACACAGTCGCACTTTATATGAGTGCGTGGATTGAAATTCTGACAAATGTTAATTAAGCAATGCCTCACATGTCGTACTCTATACGAGTATGTGGATTGAAGTATCTATAGTGTTCGTAACCTTGCATAACAACTCTCAGCAGACTTTACATGATTGGAGCCAATATAATTTGTGTTATGAACTTTAAGATTATTAGTTTAGTTCTCTCTAAAAATACTATTTCCACATGATTTAAAATAATATTTGTTTACATAACGAGAATAGATCTAATATGATTAGTAAGTAGAAGAGAATCTAGTATTTTAAGCGGAATATAAGTCTCCTTCAATAACCACCTAAAAGTCATAAAATGAATATAGAGCTGTGGATGTGAAACCGTAATCCTTGAATTAAGTAGATAAGAGAGGAAAGGAAGAGAAATTACAACACTAGGACAATTATATTAGCACTATCTATGAATTCACTTAACAACGGGAAATGTCCAAGTGTGGATTCTAGATGCTGTCGCTATTTACCTTAAGGCACGATTATACAGTTTAAGTATTTGCTCATAGGAGGAAAATAGATGAATTTATTATTCATTCCTGGTTTATATTTTTATATCTATCTAGGTATAGGCCTTATCGTGGGATATTGGTTTGTATCTAAGGAATTAACTGAACGTGCACAGGAAATGCAGCAAGAGAACCCAGAGGAAAACGATGAGGAACTGTCAACAGCTAGAGAGGGTCTTTATCAAGCTCTACATGATCTTTATCATTTAATAGGTCAGAAAGGTGTTATTGCTGCGATCTATATTTTATTTATGCTTTTTTGGCTTCCGATGTGGTTAGTCATTACTTGGAAGAGGTTATTCACGAAGAAAACTAAAGGAGATTAAAAAATGCAATATATCGCCCACATACGGGAAAGCGACCAAGAGATTCAAACGGTTGCTGAACATCTATTGGAAACCCGACAAGTAGCTGAAGCCTATGGAGACAAAATAGGTATTCGACATATCACCGGACTCGCTGGCATGCTTCATGACTTGGGGAAGTACACGGAAAAGTTTCAAAATTACATACGTTTGGCGGTACAAAATCCTGACAATCCACCGAAACGAGGAAGTGTAGATCATTCTAGTGCGGGTGGAAAGTTATTATTTAATCTTTTTCACATTCAACCTAAAGGCACATTCGATAAGCAGGATTTATTTATCAAATATGTATTGACCGAAGTTGTAGCAAACGCTATTATTTCACACCATTCTTATTTGCAGGATTTTTTAACCCCACAGCTGGAATCAAGATTTTTGTATCGGGTGCGTGACCTAGAGATAGAAGGGTTTGAAGATGCAGTAGCGTTTTTCTATAAGCAGGTCATGGAGAAATCTACATTTTTTGATTATGTGAATCAAGCAAAGGCTGAGTTGGATCAATATATGAACCGAGATGATGAGGCAGATTTTGAACTCAAATTGATGTATTTATCCAAGTTTGTGTTTAGCGCTTTGATCGATGCAGATCGAACCAATACTCGCTGCTTTGAAGAAAATAAGAACACAGGCGATAAGATCGCAGTTGAAGCAATGAATCACCAAATGTTATTTCATGAGTATTACGAAAAATTAATGATGCACATCAAATCCCTACAAGCAGCCAAGGATGCCAATACACCTATTAATCTACTTCGAAAAGAAATGTCCGAACAATGCGAACAGTTTGCAGAAAGGCCCTCTGGAATACATACGCTCTCGATCCCCACAGGCGGTGGAAAGACGCTCGCCAGCTTTCGTTATGCCTTAAAACATGCTGTAACATTTAAGAAGAAACATATTATTTATGTCGTTCCATTTACGACCATTATTGAACAAAATGCCCGAGAAGTTCGCGAAATAATAGTGGACGATGCGAATATTCTGGAACATCATTCTAATGTGGTCATGGACGATGTAGAAGAGGGAGAGAGTAATGAGCTTGAAGATGTAGTTGTGAGTACGCGCCAAAAATTAAAGCTGGCTAAGGACAATTGGGATTCGCCGATCATTTTCACCACAATGGTGCAATTTTTAAATGTTTTTTATGCTGGCGGCAGTAGAAATATTCGTAGACTTCACAATTTAAGCGAGTCTGTCATTATTTTTGATGAAGTACAAAAAGTTCCTACTCACTGTATTTCATTATTTAATCAAGCAGTGAATTTTTTGAAAACATATGCTCATTCAGGTATTGTTCTCTGCACGGCTACACAACCCGAATTGGATTTTGTACATAACAAGCTAGAGATCGAACCAGATGCAGAAATGGTGCATGACCTGAACCATGTTATAGAAGCGTTTAAGCGGGTTGAAATTGTGGATAAAGCAACGGATATGAAATTTAATACGGAGAAACTTGCCGACTTTGTTGAGGAAAGACTTGCTGATGAACAAAGCGTGCTCGTTATTTTAAATACAAAAACAGTGGTGAAAAACCTATATCACAGATTAAAAGAAGAAAGCGGTACAGTCCCGATCTACCATTTAAGTACATCCATGTGTCCAGCTCATCGCAATTCCATATTGGAGAAAGTTAAAAATCACCTGCAACATAAAGAGCCTGTCGTTTGCATCAGTACACAATTAATTGAAGCGGGAGTGGATATCAGTTTTAAGTGTGTCATTCGGTCCTTGGCTGGTTTGGATTCCATTGCTCAGGCGGCGGGCAGATGTAATCGCCACGGAGAAGATAGAATGAAGCAAGTATATGTCATTGACCATGAAGAAGAAGATCTCAAGCGATTAAAAGAAATCAGAATAGGTAAAGAGATTTCCAGAAAAATGTTCATTGACTTAAAACGTAACAAAACTTGCTTAGGCGGAAACGTATTATCAGCTCAGTCCATGGAAATATATTTTCAAAAATATTATTCCGAGTTAAAGACCGACTTAAATTATTTTATTCCTAAATTGAGAAAAAACATGACTGAACTATTATATGCCAATCGTATAGAAAATACTTATTTTCAATCTTATTGCAAAGAAAATGAGACGATTCTTCCCTTATTCTTAGCGAATAGCTATAGGACTGCAGCGGACCATTTTCAAGTCATTGAGGATCATACTACGGCGGTAATTGTTCCTTATGGGGATGGAGAAAAAGAAGGAAAGGAGATCATCGCGGACCTAAATGGACAGCAAAGCATAGAAGACCTTACCGATTTGTTACGCAGGGCACAACAATTCACTATTAATATATTTAACTATGAGAAAGACCGATTAGATCAAAATAAGGGGTTAGTTTCTTTTTTGGATGGAAAAATATATGCACTAACCGATGGAGCTTATGATGACAGTTATGGACTTAATCTTGAAAATGACAGTCTGCATAGTAGATTTATCCTTTAAAAACACTTTAATTGGGTCTAGGGACTTATATTCTACATTGACTGACCCTGCCAAAAGTAATATTCTGGTACTGGGTTTAGAAAAAATAGTCATAGAAAGGAGGTAAATGCTAGTTGAGAAATGCGATCGAATTTAAAGTTTATGGAGATTATGCACTGTTCACAGATCCACTAACCAAACTTGGTGGTGAGAAATTAACTTATAGTGTCCCAACATATCAGGCGTTAAAAGGTATTGTCGAAAGTATTTATTGGAAGCCTACGATTATGATGGTAATAGACAAAGTTCGTGTTCTTCATGCTATTCGGATGGAATCCAAAGGCGTTCGCCCCATCGAATATGGCGGTGGTAATACCCTTGCTAATTATACTTACTTGAAAGATCCCTGTTATGAGGTTCAGGCTCATTTTGTATTTAATCCGCATCGTCCCGAGATGGAATATGACCGTAATGAGAATAAGCATCATAACATTCTCAAGCGATCATTACTTGCTGGTGGACGTAGAGATATTTTTCTAGGTACACGAGAATGTCAAGCTTATGTAGAGCCTTGTGAATTTGGTATAGAAGCAGGTTTCTACGATAATTATGGTGACATTCATTTAGGCAATATGGTACATGGGATTAACTATCCAGATGAGACAGGCAGGGATCAAATGGAAGTCCGTTTGTGGAATCCAGTAATGAAGGACGGAGTCATTGATTTTATTCGGCCGGAAGAATGCACACAAGTTCGCACAATAGCGAATATGCAACCTAAACGGTTTAATGAAAATAACGTTCAATCCGCTGATGAGCTGCTTGCGCAATGGGAAGGGTGGGAAATTAAATGAGCTGGTTGTTAAATTTATATGAAACGTATGAATCTAATCTTGACCATGTTGGTGTGATTGAGAAGAAACATAATGATCGTGAATATACATTGTTGCCTATTTCCCACACGACCCAAAATGCGCAGATCGAAGTCGAAGTTACAGAACAAGGTGATTTTCATTCAGCCAGGATATTGGATAAAAATGAGTTTAGTACATTGATTCCTTCTACTGAAAAATCCGCCAGTAGAGCCGGCTCTGTCATATCGCCTTATCCGCTGCATGATAAATTAAGCTATGTTGCCGGAGATTTTGTAGCATATGGTGGAAAAATAAAAAAAGAAGAGCCATTTTCTGCTTATATTCAGCAGTTAGAAGGCTGGGCTACTTCAGATTATGCAACTTCTAAGGTGAAAAGCATATATCGTTACTTAAGCAAGCGCCGCCTGATTAAAGACTTAGTAGACGAGTCGATTTTATATCTTGATGCGAATCAGAAATTAATAAGTACATGGGACAAGAAGTACGAACCTATACATGGGGAAAAACCACCTATATTTACAGCGGTTCCTGGTGAACAAGAGAGCGTATTCATTCGTTTTAATGTGTACTCTCCAGATAAAGTTTTAGCTAAAGTTTGGGAAGATAAAGAAATGTATGATTCATTTGTTGGTTACTATAGCCAGTTGCTGGGAGAAGAAGACATTTGCTATGTTACTGGAAAGCAGCTCCCTAGCACAGATAAGCATGCCAATAAAATCAGAAATTCCGGGGATAAGGCGAAGTTGATTTCCGCCAATGATACGAGTGGATTCACGTTCAGAGGACGATTTGCCCACAGTCATGAAGCTGCAAGTATCAGTTATGAAGTATCTCAAAAGGCTCATAATGCCTTAAAATGGCTCATTAACCGTCAAGGTAAAGTCATGGAGCAACGTGTTTTTCTAGTGTGGGGAAATGATGAACCGAGTATTCTGAATTTTACCGAAAATGATAATATCTTTGCAATGGGCTTGCCATCCAAGGCTAAAGAAATAAAAAGTCATACAAACGAAGAGTTTGCTTTTGAATTAGCCAAAGCGTTAACGGGTTATGCCAATACACTAGCTGTCAAATCTAGTTCCAAAGCAAAAGTCAATATTCTTGTACTTGACTCAGCAACAACAGGACGGATGGCTGTGAACTATTATCGGAATTTGGATAAAAAATTGTATTTTGAAAAGCTTATTCACTGGCATTCCACCTGTGTATGGCTTCATCGCTATCAGAAGGATGAGCAAGGTGAATATTTACAATTTTGGGGTGCTCCAGCAACGAAAGATATTGCTTTCGCAGCATACGGTTCAAAGGCTAATGATAAACTCGTTAAGGGTTTGATGGAACGAATGCTCCCCTGTATAGTAGATGGTCAAAACATTCCTCAGGATATTGTGAGGAGTGCTATTAACCGCGCCTCTAGCCCGGTATCCATGGACAAGTGGGAATGGGAGAAAACACTGAGCGTGACATGTGCTTTGGTTAACCAACGGGAGGGATACAATGTGGCATTAGATAAAGATAATATGGATCGTAGTTATTTATTTGGCAGATTGTTGGCGATAGCAGATGTGATGGAACGAAGCGCATTAGACAAGGATGAGAAGCGATCTACGAATGCAATCCGATATATGAATGCATTCTCACAACATCCAGAAAGAACCTGGAGGACCATTCAGAATGCCTTGCAGCCACATCAGGCCAGACTTGGTAAACGCTTAAGCTATTATTCCAATATGATTGATGAAGTGCTTCACAAAATCCCCTTCAACGAATTCAACAATAAACCATTGACCGGGAAATACTTGTTAGGACTCAGTAGCCAACGCTATGAAATCTACCATAATAATCTTAAAAAAGATCTTGAGGGTAATAACGACAACAAAGAGAACAACACCTTAGACATGAATGAACAGCAATAATCCTAAGTAACTTTAAAAATATGTGGGTACATTAAAGGAGAGTAATCATATGTCCGTGTTGGATCACAAAATTGATTTCGCAGTTGTATTGTCGGTTACTAGAGCAAATCCCAATGGCGATCCCCTGAATGGTAATCGTCCGCGGCAAAATTATGATGGTTATGGTGAGATTTCAGATGTGGCTCTGAAACGGAAATTGAGAAATCGTCTGCAAGACATGGGAGAGTCTATTTTTGTTCAATCGAATGATCGTAATTCGGATGCTTTTAATAGTTTAAGAGAACGTGCAGATGCCAATCCTGAATTGGAAAAATTCTTCAAGGGCAAGGAAGGCTCAAGTGATGAATTTGCTAAAATTGCCTGTCAGGAATGGATAGATGTTCGTAGCTTCGGTCAAGTATTTGCGTTCAAGGCGGCGAGTAAGGGAGCAGGAGTGTCCGTTGGGGTAAGAGGGCCTGTATCTATACATACGGCAACCAGTATAGATCCTATTGATATTACAAGTATGCAAATTACAAAAAGTGTAAACTCCGAACCAGGGAAAGAAAGAGGTTCCGATACGATGGGGATGAAGCATCGGGTGGATTTCGGCGTGTACCTTTTCAAAGGAAGCATCAATACACAACTAGCTGAAAAAACAGGGTTTACCAACGAAGATGCTGGAAAGATCAAGGATGCGCTGATTTCGTTATTTGAGAATGATGTCTCATCCGCTCGTCCTGACGGTAGTATGGAGGTTCATAAAGTCTATTGGTGGGAGCACAATTCCAAACTCGGAAAATACTCATCTGCTAAAGTACACCGATCTTTGGAAGTGAAACCGAAAGAAAATGTAAGTGTAATCGACAAATCGTTTGATACACATTATGAATGTATATTAACACCGCTCGAAGGCTTAGAGGTCCAAGAGTATGCAGGTCTATAACGAAGAAGATTATTTGCTGCTGTCCGGTTTACAGCATTTTAATTTTTGTAGAAGACAGTGGGCGCTTATTCACATTGAGCAGCAATGGGAAGAAAACGTGCGGACGATTGAGGGCAATCATTTGCACAGGAAAGCCGATCAGCCCATGATTCGTGAAAAAAGAGGGGATAAGCTCATCGTACGCGCGTTACCTATACATTCCAGAGAGCTTGGAATTACGGGAATCTGCGACGTGGTAGAGTTCATATGTGATCCCCTTGGTGTTCCGCTTGCAGGAGAGGAAGGTACCTACCTTCCTTTTCCTGTTGAATACAAGCGTGGCAAACCAAAACGAAATGACTCGGATCATGCACAATTGGTCGCACAAGTGATGTGTCTTGAAGAAATGCTCGTGTGTGAGATTTCAAAAGGCTACTTTTATTACGATGAGATCAAACACCGTGTAGAGGTCATCATCACGGCGGCTGACCGAGAGCGTGTGCGTAGAAGCTTGCAGGAAATGCGGCATTATTTTGAGCGAAATCATACACCTAAAGCCAAAGCGGGACCACACTGCCTGAGCTGCTCACTACATAACATATGTGTTCCCGAAATATTGAATAAAAAATCAGTTTCAAGCTTTATTGAAAGCAGGATAGCTGAATGAAAAAACTACTAAACACATTATTTGTGACCATGCCAGATACGTACTTGTCACTAGATGGGGAAAATATCGTGATCAAACAAGAAGAGTCCATTCTTGCACGGTATCCTTTGCACAATTTGGAGGCGGTTTGCACTTTTGGCTATTCAGGGGCCAGTCCAGGCCTCATGGGAGCTTGTGCAACACGCAATATAGACCTAACCTTTATGACACGAAGCGGACGCTTCTTGGCGAGAGTTACCGGGGAAAGCCGGGGAAATGTGGTACTGAGAAAAGAACAGTACCGGATTTCCGATGATGATAGAAGAAGTGCTCTTGTAGCCAGAAATATGATTATAGGCAAAATATATAACCATAAATGGATTTTGGAACGGGCAACGAGGGATTATCCACTTCGTATTGATACGGAACGCATGAAGAAGGTGACCGCTTCTTTGACAAAGATCATGAAGCAAGTCCGAGAAGTGGAGGAACTGGACATTTTACGCGGTTTGGAGGGGACGGCGGCAGTTCAGTACAATTCCGTGTGGGATGATTTGATCCTGCAGCAAAAAAATGATTTTTATTTCCATGGACGCCATAAGCGCCCGCCGCTAGATAATGTGAATGCCCTATTATCTTTTTCCTATACACTGTTATCCAACGATATGAAATCCGCACTGGAAGCTGTCGGTCTGGATGCTTATGTAGGTTTTCTGCATAGAGATCGTCCAGGGCGAGCCTCATTGGCACTGGATGTGATGGAAGAGCTTCGAGGAGTATATGCCGACCGTTTTGTCCTTACATTGATTAACAAAAAATTGATTCATGGGAAAGGATTTTACAAAAAAGAAAACGGGGCTGTGATGATGGACGATGATACGAGGAAAATCGTATTGAAGGCATGGCAAGAACGAAAACAGGAAAAAATGATTCATCCTTATTTGAATGAGAAAATGTCTTGGGGACTGGTGCCCTATTCACAGGCTTTGCTCTTGGCTAGATATATTCGGGGAGATCTGGACGAGTACCCTCCATTTTTGTGGAAGTAGGTGTGAACACTTGCTCATTTTGATCACGTATGATGTAAGTACAGTAGACAGAGAAGGTAGAAAAAGACTGGCAAAGGTTGCGAAAAAGTGCGTAGATCACGGACAAAGGGTGCAAAATTCTGTGTTTGAATGTATTTTGGACTCGACCCAGTTCCGCAGCTTAAAGTATGAACTCGAAGAATTAATAGACCCAAAAGAAGACAGCTTGCGCTTCTACAACTTAGGAGATAACTACAAGAAGAAAGTAGAGCATATAGGGGCAAAGGAAGCTTACGATATGGAAAGCCCACTAATTTTATAAGGTGCGAATGTGAAGCTCACATAAAAACCCCGGGTCCTTCGCACCTCGAAATTTGTCGAAAAGCATTAGAATGCTGTCTATGAGAAAAAGTCAATAGTTGATACAAGCCTTTTTGGCATCAGTTTTTGCGACAATGTGTGGAATTGATATCATTAGGGTATGAATTACTGCATTTTCGCTGTCGCACTCTGTATGGAGTGCGTGGATTGAAATTGTAAGGCTCGTAACGTCTGTAAGTCTCTCGCAGAGTCGCACTCTGTATGGAGTGCGTGGATTGAAATATCTATTGTTACGCTTGATATGCACACACTTATCGTCGCACTCTGTATGGAGTGCGTGGATTGAAATCTGAACGTTATGATCCTGCAATACATACGTCTTTGCGTCGCACTCTGTATGGAGTGCGTGGATTGAAATGCATCACAAAAAAAGAGCGCCCTATATGAGGCACTCGTCGCACTCTGTATGGAGTGCGTGGATTGAAATCTCCAGGTGCAGCTATCGGTAAAGGTACCGCTAAGCGTCGCACTCTGTATGGAGTACGTGGATTGAAATCTCAAGGTGTGCTGGAGGTTATCGGTAAGTACGGTCGCACTCTGTATGGAGTGCGTGGATTGAAATATTTTCCGAGCCACTAAGCAAGATTGGGACGAAACGTCGCACTCTGTATGGAGTGCGTGGATTGAAATATGAGAATATTAACGAGCTTAGAGCCCGGGCCAGGTCGCACTCTGTATGGAGTGCGTGGATTGAAATATTATCTTTATAAGTTGATGTTCGATGGAAAGGGAGTCGCACTCTGTATGGAGTGCGTGGATTGAAATTGTAAACCCCAGCTTGGGGGATATAAGTCAGTCGAGGTCGCACTCTGTATGGAGTGCGTGGATTGAAATTTTTTTCGACTTTATCCATTTACATATATCCTCCGTCGCACTCTGTATGGAGTGCGTGGATTGAAATAGAAGTACACAACAAAGAACGGCGGAAATATGTGGGTCGCACTCTGTATGGAGTGCGTGGATTGAAATTCTTGATCTGGTTCGGGGTAGCTTGGGGAGTCATTGTCGCACTCTATATGAGTGCGTGGATTGAAATTTCACAAGTACCGCTCCCATCGAAATGAATAGAAGACACGTTGCGGAATTGAATCGCACAAGGGTTCTGACCAGGCTGTTATTGTTTCCGTTGATTGACTGGTTCCTTGCCGTCTGCACGTGCCATAAAGCCCCGGAATAACTCGGGAAGTGCCTCTGGATATTGCTGAATTACAGGAGCTCTGCTGCGATCTGTTTGAGCACTGGCGGTGTTGGGATGAGTTGGCCGTCACCTTTGTTGCCCTTGATGTAGGCTTTATCCTCGTAGGCATAATATACATCGCCTTGGCCCTCAACGACCGGGTAGCCGCTCTCATCATCAGTTAAAGATGTTAGCACGTGATTGCCATGTTGTGCGGCGTGCTCCTCATCATGCAAGCGCAGGATGCCGTCCTTACTTAAAAATGCGAAACGTGGTTGTGTAGTAGACACAATCATGTCCTCCTGAAATGATTTTTTTGAGAAATCAAAAAGGCCGACACATTGGCCGACCTGATTCACCGAGGCTGAAAAGCTGCGATGTGTTCCTTATTTGATTTTCAATGATACAAATTTACCATATGAAAAGTCGAGTGTTGGGCCACTTCAAGGACCAAATTTAGGCCAATTATAGGCCACAGAAAAACTTTTCTGCGAAAATAGGTTATATTTGTCATTCGTGTATGATAGTATTGTATTTAGCTGGCCAGCTACCAATTTTATGTAATCTGGAGGATGAATGAAAAAGCTGTCTGCAACCTTGCTGACACTCATTTTTTTATTGGTATTTTCCATCCCTGTATCCGCAAATCCGGCAGAGTCAGACTCACACGGCTTAGAACCCTTTAAGGATGCTAGTACAAAAAGCGAATCGGAAATTGACGGTTATTTAAAACAAATGGGCTTTACTGACGAAGAATTAGGTTTCACTCCATTGGAATTAAAAAAGGACATTGCGAGTAACGGTGGCACTAAGATAAAAATTGAAGAGTTAGACCCTGAAGTTGTCATTAAAGATGAAAATGGCAAAACAGTCGCACCATCTGATAAAATTTCTACTCAAGATGTAAAAGATGGAATCTTCAAAATGTACGGATATGCATTTAAACTCGAATCTCCGAACAGTAAAGAAAATGCCTACCATGTTTATGCTTCTTATAACTGGGAAAGAGGTCCTTTGGCTTATTACACTGATACATTGGCAATGGCTTGGCAAAGTAAAGTTACTCCTTATCGTTCTCCATATAGTGTCCATAACTGGAGAAGCGGATCGCACCTTTATCAGTACGAAAACCAACTACAGAAACAACAAATTGAGGGTGACGCCTTCGAGGTAGATGTTTTAGGATATCCAGATCCGCAAGATGGATTTGCCAGACAAGAAGTAAGAGCTCCTAAATCACTAACTGGCCAAACAGGCGCAGTGGAGATTGCTTATGCTCACAAGACTATTCCTGGTGTGGCATTGGCAATACTTAACTATTTCAGCATAGACTTCTCTGGAGCAGGACAACAAGAGTACCAAGACAGATTCAATTTTACATACTAAAATAATTCACAAAAAAATAAAGGTACCGGGATAAACTTTGCCCGGTACCTTTAAATAAGTTGGAGGTAATAAAAATGGTCTATCTATATATGCTTGTCAGTCTCATAGTGTTTTATCTCGTAGTTTTCATTCTCTCTCTGTTCAATATTCATATAATTAAAGGTGATGAAACTACCTATATTTTACTGGTCCTCATAATCGGAATCCTTCTTCACAATTCTGAAAACAAAAAAGATAAGTAGGCATGCACCAATAAATTCGGCTATATAACCTCTCTACATACCCCACCTCATATACTTCGCCTCCAGTTCTGCCTCCTTGTCCACGTTGTATGTGGCGATTTCCTCCGTCTGCTTGCTGATCGCATTTGTAGATTGATGTTCTCTATATGAATACGCCTGAGTGGTTGTTGCTTCCCGACGAACAAAACCGATCTGACGATACTGCCGAACTGTCTCCACATATTCCTCCACCGCAAGACGGGTGGCTTTTTCGTCGATCGGCAGAATATTGAACGTTAATTGTAAGTTGTTTTTTCTTCTTTTCCCCAATGTAATCCCCTCACCGTGTTATAATTTGGTGAAGGTTTGAAACTACTGACCCCCGCGGGCCCGGCCAAGGAATGCGGGGGAATGAGGCAAGAATATGAGGGCGTACAGGGGATAAAATGCGGAAGAACCACCGAAGGATGAAAAATCCAGTGCGGTGGTTCTTTTTTTCACTCGTCTTGTATGCCATCATTATAGGGGGAGGGGATGAAGGATGTTCCAGGATTTCAAGCTCGTAAGTGACCGCCCGGTCTCGATACAAGTAAAAGAATACGTCAATCGTTTAATTATAAAAGGGGCGCTTCAGGCGGATCAGAAGCTACCTTCCACACGAGAAATGAGCGTTCTGCTTAAGGTGAGCCGCAATACAGTCATTGCAGCCTATGAAGGCTTGGAGGATGACGGATTTACGTATGCGATTCCCGGAAAGGGTAGTTATGTGGCCGCCATGGTGGGCCAGTCGGCCGTAGATAACGGAGGATCTGACGGTTCTTCCACCTGGGAGATCGACTGGAAGGCAAGAATGAACGAGTATGCTGTATCGGCTGTTGATCTGGATATGATGAAGCAGGGCATTCGTGCCCAAAAGGGAACTATCTCGTTCACAAGCATCGCTCCGGATGAGCAGCTGTTTGATCTGGGGGATGTAAGGCGAGCTTTTATGGATCGGATGGCAATCGAAGGGCAGGTGCTGCTCAACTACGGCTATGCCAAGGGCTACAAGCCGCTGATTGATTACCTGATGCATTATATGGAGAACAAAGGCGTTGATATAATTGGCAAGGATATGCTGATTACAGGCGGGTTTACAGAAGGCTTTGACATTGTGCTGTCGGCTTTACGCCCTTCTGCACGCCGTGGAGCGGCAATTTGTGAAAATCCGACCCATCACACAGCGATCAAAAATTTGAAGTTGCAAGGATTTGAGATTACTGGCATTCCGATGGAGTGTGACGGTATTGATGTAGAGCGGCTAGAGGAGGTATTACAGAACAATAGCTTCGATTTGGCCTATTTGACTCCTTCCTATCATAATCCGACAGGCATCGTCATGTCGCCGGCAAAGCGCAGCGCTGTTATGAAATTAATGGCACGCCATCAGATTCCGGTGATCGAGGATGGATTCAATGAGGAGCTGCGTTACTCGGGAGCGCATATTGCGCCCTTAATAGCGACAGCAGGCCAAGGGAACGGAGTAATCTATATTGGCAGCTTCTCCAAGGTGCTGTTCCCTGGCTTGCGTGTAGGCTGGGTGCTTGGAGACCGAGCACTGATTGACACTCTGGAAAGCATTAAGCGTGCGCGCACCATTCATACCTCAACAATCGATCAATCGATTTTATACCAATATATGCTTAACGGAAATTTCGATAAACATGTAAAAAAAGCACGTACAGAGTATAAGCGCAAATATGAGCTGACAAAGGCATGCTGTGAAGCACATCTTCCTGAGGCGCAGGTGTCTGGTGACGGGGGCTTGCATTTGTTCCTTACCTTCCCGGCAGGCGTAAATACACGCCAGCTGCTAGAAGCTTGCAACGAACAGGGCGTCATTTTTACACCGGGAGACAAGTTTTTTATTCAAGAAGGCGAAGGGACGAATACATTGCGGCTTGGGTTTTCACGAGTAACGGATGAAAATATCGAACGGGGTATTCAAATAATCGGCAAACAGACACGTAACTTTCTTAAAGCATAATGGTTAGAAAAGAGCTACAGAGACGGAATATTGTTCTGGAGAAGCACCAGCGATCAAAAGAACAATCCGTAACCACATAAAGATTTTGAAGAAAAATGAGGTGTCATGATGAAAATTGGTGTTATTATGGGCGGTATTTCCTCTGAGCGTGAGATTTCTCTGCAGACAGGTCAAGAGATGATCAATCATTTGGATCGCAGCCGTTATGAAGTGGTTCCAATGGTGATTGAGCAGCGAGTGGATTTGATCATGCAGGTCCAGCAGGCTGGCATCGATATCGCCTTGCTGGCACTACATGGTCAGTATGGCGAGGACGGCACGGTGCAGGGAGCGCTGGAGACGCTGGGCATTCCCTACACAGGCAGCGGTATCCTGGCAAGCAGCTTATGCATGAATAAACAGTTGTCCAAGACGCTGTTGAAGGCAGGGGGTGTGAATACCCCTGAAGGCCTTTGTTGGCAGGGGATGAACGATTATGATCCGCAGGTGGTGGAGCGTTTGGGCTACCCGGTTATTGTGAAGCCGAATACGGGGGGATCCAGCATCGGCATCCAGCTTGTACAAAATGAGAAGGAACTGCTGTCGGCTGTTCAGGGGGCTTGCAGCTTGGATCAAGCGATCTTGATTGAGTCCTATTATGAAGGGACGGAGATTACCTGCTCCATCGTAGATGGCGAGGTATTGCCGATTATTAGCATTAGCTCCGCTCGTTCGAAGTGGTTCGACTACAAAGCAAAATATGAGGTCGGCGGTGCTGAGGAGAAGGTGGTCGAGCTTCCCACCGTTATTGAACAGCGTGTGCGCGAGGCGGCACTGGCCAGCTACCGCCTGCTGCAATGTAAGGTCTATGCAAGGGTCGATATGATTTTGTGTCAGGATAGACCTTACGTGCTGGAAGTGAACACATTACCGGGAATGACCGCCAACAGCTTGCTTCCGAAGAGTGCAGCTGCTGCGGGTATAACCTTTACACAGCTACTGGACCATATTATTGCCAGCTCGCTCCATGAGCGTAAACAGGAATGGAGGATGGCGTAATATGTTTAGTGAAAAGGGGACAGGGCGGTTTGTATCCTCGCGTGTACGGGATATTCCCCCATCGGGAATTCGCGCTTTTTTTGATCTGAATGCAGCAGGCGGAGGTACAATCGCCCTTGGGGTCGGAGAGCCTGATTTCGTTACACCGGAAAAGGTACGTGAAGCTTGCATTCAGGCATTGCGTGAAGGGCAGACGAAATATACTTCGAATGCCGGCTTGATGGAGCTGCGGGAGGAGATCTCTGCTTATTTTTCCGGCAGCTTCGCGCTTTCCTATGACCCTGAACAGGAAATGATTGTGACGGTGAGGAGCAGTGAAGCCGTCGACCTGGCGCTGCGAGCAGTGATCGATCCGGGTGACGAGGTGCTGATTCCAGCGCCAAGCTATATTGCCTATGAACCCATTACCCATCTGCATGGCGGTAAAATTGTAGAGGTGGCGGCTACGGCAGAGGAGCAATTCAAGCTGACCCCGCAAGCGTTGCAAGTGGCAATTACACCTCATTCAAAGGTTTTAATGATCAATTATCCCTGTAATCCGACTGGAACAGTTATGACGGAGCAGGATTGGCTGCCGATTACCGAGCTCATTATCAAACATAATCTGGTCGTCATTTCGGATGAAGTGTATGCCGAACTGACTTACGGGAGAAAGCATGTCAGTATCGCCTCCTTGCCGGGCATGAAGGAGCGTACGATTGTCATCAGTGGTTTTTCCAAAGCATTTGCGATGACAGGCTGGCGGGTAGGCTATGCGTGCGGTCCGCATGAGCTGATTGCCGGCATGCTGAAAATCCACCAGTACACAGCCATGTGTGCGCCCACCATTGCACAGATTGCCGCGCTGGAATCATTGCGCCATGGCTTGGCTGCCAAGGATGAGATGATGGCGAGCTACAATGAACGTCGCAAGCTATTTGTGGCCGGCTTGAATGCAATCGGGCTTGCTTGTCATGAGCCTGAGGGGGGCTTTCTATGCCTTCCCTTCAATTACTTCTACTGGCATGTCATCTGAGCAGTTTGCACTTCGCATGCTGAAGGAAGCGAAGGTGGCGGTCGTACCGGGACATGTATTCGGATCAGGCGGAGAGGGCTTTATTCGCTGCTCATATGCAGCCTCGCTCGTCGATTTGGAGAAGGCGCTGGAACGGATGGGAAGGATTATGCAGGTAATGCAGCCGGTATGATGAACAGGGTTAATAACTCAACTTTTGCCGAACGTTTTCATAAAATATTTTACAAATACCTTTATGATTTTCGAAAATATAAAGGTATTTTTCTGATCAATGTAGTCGATATTTCCGGATGTATTTACCCAAAGCCAGAACGTTCAGCTTTGGTGTTAACTGGTGGGACCCTGCTTTTAAATGAGCTATCGATGAATTAAATATATTCGAATGTGCGCTTACTCCTTCACAGGTGAAATAAGTCCAGGCAGGTATTTGTTGCTAAGCCAAAAAGCGAGTCTGTCCAGGTGCGAATGTGAAGCTCACATGAATTCTCCGAGAGATTCGCACCTCAGATTTTGTCGAATTACATCGAATGTGAACAAGTTTTAAACGATCGCAAGAGGATAAGGTAATATTAGATGCGTTTTTGCCAAAATAACGCTAGAATGTTACTTAAATAGGGGGCATTTGACCCATTTTCGCTGTCGCACTCTATATGAGTGCGTGGATTGAAATTATGCCTTTGGAATCCGTAGAAGATAAGTATTTTGGTCGCACTCTATATGAGTGCGTGGATTGAAATTCTAAAGGAAATAGGAAGGCATGGGTGGCGGCTGACGTCGCACTCTATATGAGTGCGTGGATTGAAATCACGGGGAATATGTGGTATTAATTCCTGTATCTACGTGTCGCACTCTATATGAGTGCGTGGATTGAAATCCAATAGCCTCGCAACCACCTTCACGGCCTAACAGGGTCGCACTCTATATGAGTGCGTGGATTGAAATAAGTTGAGGGATTTCACTTCGGTTTCGATCTAGTGTCGCACTCTATATGAGTGCGTGGATTGAAATGCTTACAACACAGGCGAGGATACAAAAGTATCAAGAGTCGCACTCTATATGAGTGCGTGGATTGAAATATGGTCTTATGGTCACACACATCTTGAAGTTGGTGTCGCACTCTATATGAGTGCGTGGATTGAAATAGTCCGGATAATCTTCGAAAACAGTATCAAGCTAGTCGCACTCTATATGAGTGCGTGGATTGAAATATACCTTCGCGAAAAGCTGATCTCACATCATCCGGGGGTCGCACTCTATATGAGTGCGTGGATTGAAATTTTTCCGAACCTTTCAGCGCCTTGACTGGACTGGGTCGCACTCTATATGAGTGCGTGGATTGAAATTTCTGCGGTCAGGCTGCTTAAGTCCTGATTCGTGGTCGCACTCTATATGAGTGCGTGGATTGAAATCAATCAATCGCCTCCCAAGCCCATAGCGGCCAGATCGTCGCACTCTATATGAGTGCGTGGATTGAAATTACAATTCTGACATCGCACCAACCCAGCAAGTGCGGGTCGCACTCTATATGAGTGCGTGGATTGAAATACATCACCCCACCCCTTAGCAGGGTCTGTTTCCGCGTCGCACTCTATATGAGTGCGTGGATTGAAATGCCAAGACACGGGACACCGTACAAGGAACCAAAGAGTCGCACTCTATATGAGTGCGTGGATTGAAATTTGTTCGGAACGTATGTTCTGTATATAATTTGTAGTCGCACTCTATATGAGTGCGTGGATTGAAATATGCTCATACTCACCGTATCTAATGATCATGTGAGTCGCACTCTATATGAGTGCGTGGATTGAAATATGCTCATACTCACCGTATCTAATGATCATGTGAGTCGCACTCTATATGAGTGCGTGGATTGAAATATCTAACAAGTCTTTAGAGTCCATATTTACTCCCCGTCGCACTCTATATGAGTGCGTGGATTGAAATTCGTATACGTCCCGTTCGGTGATATCCATAGCCATCGTCGCACTCTATATGAGTGCGTGGATTGAAATTATGAATGGTTGAAAGAGGATGATGGAAAGCAGCCGTCGCACTCTACATGAGTGCGTGGATTGCGAATTTGTTGGCTGCTAAAAGGTTTGGTTTAGAACAAGTCGTGGTTCAGTACAGTCAGCATTTTCATTTTACAAACGAAGATTTGCACGAGGAGGATTATATGAATAAAAATGATGATCGTCATGATAACACCCCAGAATAAAGAAGGCAGTCGAAAATATAGACGTACTCTTGATAAACTTTCTAATACATAAATAATCAGTCAAATAAAACGCCGTTTGGAACGGAGAAAGCAATCACTATTTATCAAGTTTGTCCCTAATTGACAATGAAGTAGGTTGGGTTATTTTTATGAACGTAAGGAATTTGAAATTCACAAATCTAATATTTAACAGTAAAGCTGATCCTAGAAAGGATCAGCTTTACTGTTTACCCATTCCACTATACAAGTAAAAGTACTTTTTTACTTGTGAGTCTTTAGCGTTCTGCCCTTAAAGAGAATATACGACAGTTCATGTTTGATAATTTTTTTATTCTCTATTGTTTTCACATAATCTATGTCATATTTGCGAGTTACAATTTCATCCTTATCTATACTGGGTCTTTTGCGATTTCTATTTTCCCCGGCCGTGCTATCGTCAGAAAAAATAAAAGTGGTATTTAAATCTTCAATGCCCTCACTAATCTTTTTCCCTGTCATATTCTTAGCTGTAATGGCCAGATGAATTTTTTCTCCCATGGCCAATTTGTACGATAATAACTGAAATGCATTTTCATTATCAACATGTTCTCTAAAATGATCCAAATCTTCTACATTCTCCATCATAGGTGTCTTCATTAATTCTTTCCCTGATAGGGAATACAGTTTATTTTGCTGATCCCATTCCTGGTGTATGTCTAAGTGCTTAGTAAGTACCCCTAAAGGGACAAACATCGCATTTTTATAAAGCACAGGGACGGTATCCATCACGGACGTGCTCGAGTCGGTAACAATCTCAGTGGAGTTCATTTTAAACTCAACCTTGTGTGTTCCAAACTTAATTGTGGCCGTATTAGAAGTTGGGTTAAACGTAGTCTGTCCCCCCAACAAATCATTAATGGATCTCAAAGGCACCATATAGCGATTATTCTGATCAATATAAGGTGCTTTAGGAGCTGTGAACAAGACATAGTAATTGTTAATCTTCAAAAATGGAGAGCTTGGAGCTATACTCTGAGCTGACATTTTTCCTGTATAGGGTAGAGAAAAACAAAGAAACAATGCACCTATAAGCATAATTCTGAACAACATCTTTCCCATAAAAATATCCTCCTTAAAAGAGAGGGGCTAGCAGCCCCTCACGGAATTCAATCTAAAAATATATTATCTGTTTCTTCTCCTCCATGTACGTAATCCACTACAACTTTACTCCGTGGCATAGAACAATAATCATAGGTTTGACTGTTTCGCCAAGGGATATTATCTTCTGAATTTGTACCAATATAGGATGTAGCCCAACGAACTTTCCGGATATAAGAGCCATCGTTATAGTCTTGTTGGCCTTGTATCTGCCCGATACTTGTCGTTCTTTTAATAAGGTTACCATTACCAGTAGCCGTCCAACCTGGGGCCGGCTCAACATAGGTTCTACTTATCTTTTCACCGTCTGCGTAGCCTGATACAGTCAAGGCAATGTTACCGTCAGAAGGAACATAAAATTTCATTTGCACTTCCTGATCAGGCTCAAAGCGTGGCTTAAAACTATAAGGCTCTTTTACACCTTCAATGAGCATGAAAGGAGCCCAGTCATTATATTTTGTACTATGTTGCAAACCAACATCAACCGCCATATTGGTGTTACTCCAACCACCCATATAGATAAATCCTGTGCTTCCATTATAACCACTATTATTATCACGTATCTCTCTAGCACTTGGTAAATGAACTCGTGTACTAGCCCATGCAAACCCTATATGTGACCATACCGAACGATACGGCCCGTTTCTCAGGTCTCGACATTCAGGGAAGCTCGCGGAGTTAGTGCTAAAATCCATTGGTGTTAATGAATGATTTCCCATACACGCTGGTTTAGGCTGTAACACGGGTAAAGTATATAGCTGCCCCGTCGAATCTTTATACCTATTATTTTTATACGTAGTATCAGTTACGGATGTGAGGGATGAATTCGAATTCTTATACGTAACCTGACTCACTGGTTCCAGGGGGATAACTTCCTGCCTTAAACTTTCCTTGTTTACCAGCACTTTGCCCGTTTCATCTATGTATGTAACGTTTTCTCTGTCTTCGGGGTCCAACGAGTTGATGATATCGCTCAAAAAAGCATTGTCTGATTTGGTCATCGATGGATTGATTAACTGTTCATTTTGGAGTGATTCTGCACCCACTGAACAAGTTAGCGATAACGAAAGCATGCCTACAACCACACACGTACACAAACTCTTAACCTTCAAAATCCATTCATCTCCCTCAAATTTTTGTTGTTACAATTACATAAAAAATCACTATCCTCCTTTTTTTGGTATTTTCAGCACGAATCTATTATGTACAAAACGATACATTAAATCAAGATCATATAATTTACCATATTTCCAATAAACATGGTTAAATATTTAAAATGGAAACCAATCAAAAGCAAGCATGAGGTAGATTCTGACCGTTGCTGACTTATAACTCTCAAAACTCTATTTCTTAACTTCAACCTCTAATTAAGTAGAAGTAATGGACCTAGACGCGGACGTATGATGTACATTCAATCTCGTATGATGATGATATAAACAGGGAGTATTGAGGTATTTATATGAAAACTGGATTATATTATCATCCAGGCAGAATTAAATCTGACCAATGTCCTGTCATCATGAACGCATCGCATCACAGAGAAGTGGAGGAGCTGGAGATTTTACGCTGTTTGGAGGGGAGGGAGGCCGTTCAGTACAATTCCGTTTGGGATGAACTGATTTTGCAGCAAAAAAATGATTTTTACTTCCATGGACGCCATAAGCGCCCGCCGTTAGATCATGTGAATGCTTTGTTATTTTTTGCCAATACACTGCTGCCCAACGATATGAAATCAGCACTGGAAAGCCGTCGGCTTGGATGCTAATGTAGGTTTTCTGCATAGAGACCATCCGGGATGAGCCTCCTTGTCACTGAATATGATGAAAGAGTTTCGAGGCGTATGCCGACTGTTTTGTCCTGTTTTTGATTAACAAGAAAATGGGCTGTCATGATGAAACGATGATACAAGGAAAATCGTAATGAAGGCATGGTACAATGAAACAGGATAGAATTATGTATCCCTATTTGAAAGTATTTTGGATTTGACCCAATTTCGACGTTTAAAGTATGAACTAGAAGAATTAATAGATAAAAGATAAGATAGCCTACATTTCTATAATTTGGGTGATATCTATAAAAAGAAGAAGAGCATATAGGGGCTAAAGAAGCTTCCGATATGGAAAGCTCACTGATTTTATAAGGTGCGAATGTGAAGCTCACATGAAAACCCCGGGTCTTTCGCACCTCGGAATTTGTCGAAAAGTATAGAAGATGCTATCAGTGAGAAAAAGTCAATGGTTAATTTAAGCCTTTTAGACATTGCTTTTTTCGAAAATGCATGGAAATGATATCATTAGATAATCAATTACTGCATTTTCGCTGTCGCACTCTACATGAGTGCGTGGATTGAAATCAACAGCTCCTGGCGCGATCTCTGGTAACAAGATTAGGTCGCACTCTACATGAGTGCGTGGATTGAAATATATTGAAGGGTGACGATCCCACAGTATTAGCCAACGTCGCACTCTACATGAGTGCGTGGATTGAAATCTAAAGGAGTGCATGATATCCGTTATTACGACAGCGTCGCACTCTACATGAGTGCGTGGATTGAAATACAGCCAACACACTGGCTATATAAGCCGCTTATTTAAGTCGCACTCTACATGAGTGCGTGGATTGAAATTCTTCAAGACGCCTTCCTCGCCGTTAATGATAACCGGTCGCACTCTACATGAGTGCGTGGATTGAAATATCTAGGAGGTGCTAATATGATACCGGACGAGGGTCGCACTCTACATGAGTGCGTGGATTGAAATCCCGTGTGTTGTAGGAACAGTGAAGTTTCCATCCGTGTCGCACTCTATACGAGTGCGTGGATAATGACGTAGTAGCCTCGTCACCTGGTCACATAAAGTGGTGACCGGATCATGAAGCAAGTCCGAGAAGTGGAGGAACTGGACATATTAGCGGTTTGGAGGGGACGACGGTGGTTCAGTACAATTCCGTGTGGGATGAACTGATCTTGCAGCAAAAAGATGATTTTTACTTCCATGGACGCCATAAACGCCTGCCGTTAGATAACGTGAATGCCCTATTATCTTTTGCCTATACACTGCTGTCCAACGATATGAAATCCGTACTGGAAGCTGTCGGTCTCGATGCTTATGTGGGTTTTCTGCGTAGAGATCGTCCAGGGCGAGCCTCCTTGGCATTGGATGTGATGGAAGAACTTCGAGGAGTATATGCCGACCGTTTTGTCCTTACATTGATTAACAAAAAAAATTGATTCATGGGAAAGGATTTTACAAAAAAAAGAAAACGGAGCTGTGATGATGAAAAAATGATTTTGAATGAGAAAATGTCTTGGGGGCTGGTGCCCTATTCATAGGCTTTGCTCGTGGCTAGATATATTCGGGGAGATCTGGACGAGTACCCTCCATTTTTGTGGAAGTAGGTTGATCTTATTAATACTAATTACGTATGATGTAAGCACAGTGGACAGAGAAGGCAGAAAAAGACTGGCAAAGGTTGCGTAAAAGTACGTAGATCACGGACAATGGGTGCAAAATTCCGTGTTTGAATGTATTTTGGACTCGACCCAGTTCCGCCGCTTAAGTATGAATTAGAAGAGCTGATAGACAAAAGAGAAGACAGCTTGCGCTTCTACATCTTAGGAGATAACTACAAAAAGAAAGTAGAGCATATAGGGGCAAAGGAAGCTTGCGATATGGAAAGCCCACTGATTTTGTAAGGTGCGAATGTGAAGCTCACATAAAAACCCCGGGTCCTTCGCACCTCGAAATTTGTCGAAAAGCATTAAGGATGCTATCTATGAGAAAAAGTCAATAGTTGTTACAAGCCTTTTTGGCATCAGTTTTTGCGACAATGTGTGGAATTGGTATCATTAGGGTATGAATTACTACATTTTCGCTGTCGCACTCTGTATGGAGTGCGTGGATTGAAATATTTTCATGGTTATACTTGTAACTTTACTTACTGTCGCACTCTGTATGGAGTGCGTGGATTGAAATAATGGCCTGTCCTCGACCAACAATCCGAGACGTCGTCGCACTCTGTATGGAGTGCGTGGATTGAAATACAACAGAGGTGTGGTTGCACTGGTGGGACAGGAGTCGCACTCTGTATGGAGTGCGTGGATTGAAATCAATTCCCAGGCGTTCGCGCAGTTACTCAAATCCGTCGTCGCACTCTGTATGGAGTGCGTGGATTGAAATAGTGGAGGCATACGGATGCAACGGAGCGAGATTCACGTCGCACTCTGTATGGAGTGCGTGGATTGAAATTTACAAGGTCATGAACGCGGAGGGTGGAACAAGGTCGCACTCTGTATGGAGTGCGTGGATTGAAATTACGTTGCCAATAGGGACTGTAAGGAAGAAAAAAGGTCGCACTCTGTATGGAGTGCGTGGATTGAAATCGCTAAAGTAAATAAACCTGTGCAACGCCTGTGACAGTCGCACTCTGTATGGAGTGCGTGGATTGAAATAATCTCCTTGTTCGTAAAACCTGATTTGTACCCAGTCGCACTCTGTATGGAGTGCGTGGATTGAAATTTTTGTAGCCATACGTTCCTGCTTACGAAGTTCTTGTCGCACTCTGTATGGAGTGCGTGGATTGAAATTGTTTGTGTGTTAACTTGCTCGTCTACTACCTGATCGTCGCACTCTGTATGGAGTGCGTGGATTGAAATAAAGCTACAATATGAAAGAGCGTGGGGAAAGAGTGTCGCACTCTGTATGGAGTGCGTGGATTGAAATAGTCCAGAGAGATGAACTGCAGGAGCAAAAGAAGTCGCACTCTGTATGGAGTGCGTGGATTGAAATATCACGGGACTAACTCTCGTTATATCGGTTTTCAGTGTCGCACTCTGTATGGAGTGCGTGGATTGAAATTTATGAGCAATACGTTGTAGGAACAGACTTTGCCGTCGCACTCTGTATGGAGTGCGTGGATTGAAATATTTTCCGAGCCACTAAGCAAGATTGGGACGAAACGTCGCACTCTGTATGGAGTGCGTGGATTGAAATCACCTATTCAAGGGAATAGCCAAAGAGGTCGTCGGTCGCACTCTGTATGGAGTGCGTGGATTGAAATTAAGCTGCTGGTGGTTTTTGTGCGAAAATTCGTTGTCGCACTCTGTATGGAGTGCGTGGATTGAAATGCTTTCCATGTCTACACGCTCGCAATTGGTTTCCGTCGCACTCTGTATGGAGTGCGTGGATTGAAATCTCTCTGAAGAAGAAGTTCGCCAGTTTAGTCTTGATGTCGCACTCTGTATGGAGTGTGTGGATTAAAATTAAAGCGCTATGCAGTGATTTTGTTGGGCTACGCAATATGTATAGGGTTATTTTACGCTTTGGGATATAAGATGAGCGCTATGGGAATCTATGCAATTTTGACAGGAATTGTGATTGGAGAAATAATCAACTTCGCATTATCGAAGCGAGAGAAATGACCTATGTATCCCTTGATTGCATCAACATCAGGGGATTTTTCATGTAATTAAAAGATCCAACAGAGTTTCTGCATGGGACCTCTATATCATTTACTGGTGAGAATGCACATTGGGAAATGAATCCGTCATGTCAACATTGTGAAACCTTTTACTTGGAACCATCCAATGATTTCAGGATGTCGCTTGTCCAACATGTCCCAATATGTGTAAGTTATGCTGAATTTTCGCTATAAACATTAGTTGCATAATATATTGACAGATGGTTAATTATGGAGAAGAATAGAGGGTGATTTTTAAAATAATGGAATTTTTATGTGAAGGGTGGTTATGACTTGAAGCATACACCTACGATTTCAGCGGAGTTTGAGGATTATCTAAAACAAAATGATATGATGTTGAGTCAATTTGCCGAATATTCAGGGGTTCATCAAAGAACGCTTAGTAATTGGATTACTCAGCATCGTCCTATTTCCGTACAGCAGCTAGACCGAATTACTGTGGCTATGGATTTGCCAGAGGGCTATTTTTACGATCTATACATAGAAAATTACATTATTGACCTTTCCCCGAATTTTAGGCGAATCGAGCCATTATTGTATCGTTGTGCGGAGCTGGACAAGCTGGATGCAATCCGTCGAATGGTTGGACATATCATGGATAATCCGCTGTATGCGTCCAGGCTATTTGATGTTGCAGAAGCATTATTTGAACAGGGACGACATGCTGCTGCGCTGCCTCTCTATGAGAATGTCGCAGAAGTGGAGAAATATCAGCATTCTGAACGCTTGGCCACCTGCCAATATCGTATATTCTCAATTCAAGTTGGAGACGACCAAAGCCGTAATCTCAAGGCAGCAACGCTATTTGAACCCTTCGTGGAACGTCTGGATGAAATAGACCAGCTTGATGCTTTAAAAGATTTGGCGAATGTGTATCGTTCTTTACGCTTATGGGACAGGCTTGATGTGATAGCTCGCAAAATGAGAGATAAAGCGAAAATCCAATATACATTAGAGCATCAGCAGAAAAAACGAAATCCTGCACTTGAAAAGAAGCTAAGTCGTCCTTTGTTTGTGTATATCACCTATGCTGATTTATTGTGTGCAAGTGTCTGTGAAGCCCAAGGTAATTACCAACAAGCTCTACAATATACATATGCCTACGTTAATTTAGATTGGGTCAAAGAGACGGACGAGGATACTCTGCATTGGATTAAACTATTTCAAAATTGGGCGCTATGTAATACTTACGTTAATAAGTTATTATCCGGAGATATAAGTGTGCTTCCAGATTATGTTGAATACATTAGTGTATCATCAAATACCACTAAAGAAATGGTTACTCAATTATTGAATATTATGATGGCGGCTAACCGATTTCATGTTGATGTGGATGAAATACTTAAGCAGTTCGAAACGGAGATAGATTCGATCACCCAACAGCAACCATCTGCTGATATGTACACTCATCAAGTGGTTCCAGAACAATCAACGCGTTTTAAATATGAACTGGCTAAATACTACTTAAATAAAGGTAATTACTCATATGGATTTAAATACTTACTAGACGTTTTATCTAAATCATTAGTCATTAACAAAGAAGCCTTTTTCATTAGCTGTATAAGATTATTTGAGCAGTTCAAGCAATTTGCAGACTTTACATTGTGTACAAAGTATGAAAGTTTAGTTAGAGAAGGGCGAAAAGAAAGATTATTTTATTATTAGTAGTAATTAATCATTTCTCAGTGTTGATTCCAAGCTGAATAAAAATGTATATGGAAAACGAAGAAGGCAGAATGTTGCTGTGCAAGTAAAGCGATCGCTTTTGCCACGGATTTTAACCCTCATCTGACTTTATTCAGGAAATACAGGGGTGGTGACGATGGGAAGCAGCATCCGACTGCGTAGTGAAACAATAGTTGAATTTTTAAGTTCAGCTTGTAGGAGTCTGTTGCATTTTAAATAAACATAAATCGCCAAAAAAGTGCCTCTGGAATGCGCCAGAAGCACTTTTTTTGTCGAGCAAATTTTCAAAAAATCCAAAAGTTTACGTTTTGTATTAGGATATGACACAGAAGGGGGCATCATACTGATGAATCCAGGTGAGACTTTACTTCGTGTCGAACGGGCCAGAAAAAGACTGTACCAAATCCAGAAGAAATATGGATTTTTAACGCATCCCAAAGTGATTGAACAATCCATGAAACTGGATGAACTATTGAATCAATACCAAATATACAAAATGAAATCCTAACAAATGAGTTCACGACATGTTGCTAATGGTAGAACGTGAAATCCAATCTCCAAACCCCAAACCCCAATCAAAATTCTAAATCCTATACTATGAAGAGGTGATAACGTTGTTGAACTTACGAAATCCTGTAACCCCTTTTGGATGGAAAATCAAAGAAAAGCTAGTCGAGAGGCAAATGGATCAGAGAACATTTTGTGATACCTACCATATTCCTGCTAGCCGCTTGTCCAATCTCATTCATGGAACACGTAAGGCCAAAAAATATAGAGTACAAGTATGTCAATTGCTTGGGATCGAAGAATAACCCTCTTTCTCCTTTATGTAAACAGGACATACTAATGATATGTAAGCTACAGTGGCAAAGGGCTCCAGGTTTCTTTAATATAGATTGTACATAGGATGTTTAATACAAGGAGTGGAAAGGGGCGATGGGGATGTTCTCCAGAATGGCAGAGCAGAAGATTGCCGAGGCGATGGCCAAAGGTGAATTTGATCATTTGCCGGGAGCGGGCAAGCCACTGGTCATCGAGGATTTGTCACATGTTCCAGAGGAGCTGCGGATGTCGTACAAGCTGTTGAAGAATGCAGGCATTTTACCGGAAGAGCTTCAGTTACAAAAGGAATGTGTCCAGCTACGTGATTTGCTTCACGCTTGTCATGAGGCAGGAGAGCAACAACGGATCAGTCGCAGGCTGACTGAAAAATCACTTCGTCTCCGTATGCTGCTGGAGGAAAGAGGGCTAAATACGTCGTGTGTATTTTATGAATATGAGTCCGCTATGCGTAAGCGACTAGAGGAATAGAAGTGAGAGGAGCAAAGGGCGGATGCCCTTGCCCGTACACTTTGATTTCCGCGCTTTACCTCATTACCGTTGCAGTGCAGATAATCTCATGAGGCATTGTTTCGTCAGGATGACGGGTTCTTTGGGCAGTTTGTCCAAATGAAAGTCATCGATTAAATCCACAGCCTTCACAGGCTCAGGTGAATCCAGCAGCCCGGAAAAATAGGCGAGCCAGCCAATGACTGCTTCCGGTGTGACACCTTGTCGGCGCATAGCTCGGAGTGCTACGCCACCATGTCGTTTGGCCAGCCTTCGTCCATCAGGGCCTAGGACAAGGGGAACGTGTGCGAAACGTGGCGGCTGCAACCCCAAAGCTTGGTACAGCAATAGCTGACGGGGCGTTGAATCGAGAAGATCATACCCGCGTAGTACGTCGGTCATATGCATATCCGCATCATCGACAACGACAGCCAGCTGATAGGAAAACATGCCGTCCGCCCGTTTGACGATAAAATCGCCGCCCTCTGCCGCACCGAAGGTCACATGGCCTGCTACCTGATCATGAAACGAAATAACGGCATCTGGATTTTGCGGTACTTTAAAGCGAAGTGAAGGGAGTTTATGTTGTGCTTTGGCTACGACATCTTGAGAGCTAAGGTTACGACATGCACCTGAATATGCGGGTCCTTCACCAGACAGTCCATGTGGAGCATGGGCGGCAGCCACAATGTCGGCCCGACTACAAAAACAAGGATACAGCAAATCTTGCTCCTGTAGTATCTCCAATGCAGATTGGAAGCGTTCCAGCCGCTGGCTTTGAGTGTAGGGACCGTAGGGACCGCCTACGTCGGGTCCTTCGTCCCATTCCAGCCCGATCCAGCGCAAATCTTCCATAATCCCTTGCGCCAACTGGCTGCGAGCTCGCGTCATATCGATATCTTCCATGCGCAAAATATAGGTTCCACCCAGGGAGCGAACGTGCAGCCAGGATAATAAGGCAGTGCGAGCGTTTCCTAAGTGTATCCATCCCGATGGTGTTGGGGCAAATCGCCCTCTGATGGGTTGGGCCTGTAATTCCATACGAAAGTGACCTCGATTCTATATTCCGTCCTTCAGCAATCCATATCAACCATATTATAAAACGAACTTGCCGCGAGTGCATCTCGACAGGTATAGAAGCTAAACACGAAGCATACATAGCCGCGATGGCCAGACGGGAAATTTAAATATCTGTATAATAGATTTAGAAGAATTATGCACGACAGACCGAAGAGAAGTCCCAGAGTGCAGCTTAACATTTTTAATTCAATATTCAATAATTACAGGTAATGAAAAATTCACAATAATAAAGGAATTAAAACTTAGATTCTACGCATCAAGCGTATCATTGGAGAGATTTCATTGACAGATAAACAACTGCCTATTATGCAAGTGATCCCCGAGCTTAAACATACACTGCAATCCCATTCGGCGGCGGTACTGATTGCACAGCCGGGAGCGGGGAAAACGACGGTAACACCGCTGGAGCTGCTGCATGAGCCGTGGCTGGCAGGGCAAAAGATGATTATGCTGGAGCCGAGGCGTTTGGCAGCACGTGCAGCAGCAGCGCAAATGGCGAAAGCGCTGGGAGAGCCCACCGGGAAGACCGTGGGTTATCGGGTTCGTATGGATACAAAAGTAGGACCAAACACGCGGATTGAAGTGGTTACGGAGGGCGTACTGACCCGGATGCTGCAACATGATCAGGCATTGGAGGGAGTCGGGCTGATTATGTTTGATGAGTTTCATGAACGCAGCCTGCATGCAGACTTGGGATTGGCACTTGCCCTGCAAAGCCAGGCGCTGCTGCGACCGGATTTGAAGATATTGATCATGTCTGCCACCCTGGAGGCAGAGCCTGTATGCAGACTATTAGGGGATGCGCCATTGCTGGAATGTCCAGGCACCGTATTTCCAGTAGAAACCTTTCATATGTCCAAACCTTCATCAATCTCATTAGAGTCCTTTACGGCTGAGACGGTAGAAAAGGCGCTTGATGTTCATGAAGGCGATCTGTTGGTGTTTTTACCAGGGGCTAGAGAAATTCATAGAACGGAACGAGAATTGGCTTCAAAGCATTTACCAGCACACGTCAAGGTAATTCCGCTGTACGGCAGCATGAAGCTGGAGCAGCAGGATGAGGCAATACGTTCATCGGCTTTGGGCAGTCGAAAAGTGGTATTGGCCACATCGATTGCCGAGTCCAGTTTGACCATCGCCGGGATTACGGTGGTGATCGATAGCGGACTGTCGCGGGAATCGGTGTTTTCCGCGCGAACCGGTATGAGCCGTTTGACCACCGTCAAGGTGTCCAAGGCCTCCGCCGACCAGCGGCGCGGACGGGCGGGCCGTCTCCAGCCGGGCGTATGCTACCGGCTGTGGAGCGCACAGGAGCATGCCGCGCTCCCCGATGCCAGTCGCCCGGAAATCGCCGCGGCGGATCTGGCCCCGCTCGCGCTGGAGCTGGCGGCCTGGGGCGTGCGCGAGCCCGCCGAGCTGGCCTGGCTGGATGCCCCGCCTGAGGCCGCGTACCGCCAGGCCACAGGTCTGCTGCACCAGCTCGGCTGCCTGGATGAAGCAGCCGACGGCACTACAGGCGGCATCACCGCGCATGGGCGCGAGGTGTCCGCCCTAGGCACGCACCCGCGCCTTGGGCACATGCTGTTGCGCGCAGCCGCCCTTAGCCTGGCCCCGACTGCCAGCCGTCTGGCTGCGCTGCTGCAAGAGCGGGACCCGTTCCGCGCACATGGCGGAACGGATTTGCGCCCGCGGCTGGATGCCCTGCGCGAGGCGGCCCATGCCCGCAGTACGCACAGCCTGCTGCGGGCAGTAGACGATACGGTGATTCGCCGTATCGTGCAGGAGAGCCGGCAGCTGCTAGCCACGCTGCCGACAGCAGCCGCAGCTCAGGACGAGCCTGACGGCTCCGCGGCTTGTGGGCTGCTGTTGGCCTTTGCGTATCCGGATCGGATCGCGCAGGGCCGGGGGGATGGCCGCTTTTTGCTTAGCGGCGGCCGGGGCGCGCGACTCCGACAAGTGGAGTGGATATCGCGTTCGTCCTATCTCGTCGCCGCTGAAGTGGACGACAAGGGAGCAGATGGCGCCATTCAGTTGGCGGCACCAGTTGAACTGCAAGAGCTGATTCAGCATTGCAGCGAATTGCTGCTGGAACAAGCCAACGTATACTGGGATAGCTCCGCCTCAGCAGTGAGAGCCCGCAAGGTACTGCGGCTGGGCTCACTCGTCTTAAAGGAAACGTCCTATGAGCGACCTCCGGCAGAGGAAGTAGCTGCTGCCTTGATGCAGGGTATCCGTGAACGCGGTCTAAAGCTACTGTCATGGAATCGGCAAACCCTCCAGTTGCAGGCTCGTTTGATTTTTATGCACTTCTCGGCGCCTGAGGACTGGCCGGACTGCACGGAATCGGCATTGCTGGATTCACTGGAATCGTGGCTGTTGCCTTTTGCTCTAGGAGCCAAAAATGTATCCGATTTGCAACGGCTGGACAGTGCTGCATTGCTGCTTGGCAGGCTGGATTGGGAACAGCGGCAGCAGCTTGATCAGGAAGCGCCGACGCATATCCGCGTACCCAGCGGTTCCCGCATTCCTGTCGATTATTCGAATCCTGAGGCACCAGCGCTGGCCGTACGACTACAAGAGTTGTTCGGTATGAGGGATACGCCCCGTATTGGACGCGGACGCGTACCCATTGTATTGCATTTACTGTCACCTGCCCAGCGACCTGTCCAAGTGACTTCCGACTTGTCCAGCTTCTGGAGCGAGGCTTACTTTGAAGTCAAAAAGGACCTGAAGGGCAGATATCCCAAGCATTATTGGCCGGATGATCCACTGGAAGCTGTGGCGACCAACAGAGCAAAGCCAAAGCGTTAAATAGAAGCTGTTTTATGCTAATCGACTTTTTGAATTTTCGTAAAATCGTTTAAACGTCATAATGGCGGGGTAATGAAAGACGAACCACTCAACACCAAAATATTGGGAGGTAACTATCATGGCTAATAACTTAAACGATTATAATGAAAAGAAAATTGTTGGTGTTTTTGATACAGAGCAGGAAGCATCTCGTGCGATAGGACAATTGCAGAGCAAAGGAATCCCAAGCAGTGAAATTTCTGTGATCACCCGTGACCGTGACGAGCTAAGGACGATTAGTGAAGAGACAGGCACCAAAGCACCGGAGGGTGTGGCCACAGGTGCGGCTACCGGCGGTATTGTAGGCGGCGTTGCTGGCTTGCTGGCAGGCATCGGGGCCTTGGCTATTCCGGGTATCGGACCGATCCTCGCTGCTGGACCTATCGCGGCTACTCTTACCGGAGCAGCTGTCGGTGCGGGAGCAGGTGGCTTGGTCGGTGGACTGGTCGGGCTAGGTATTCCAGAAGATGATGCACGTCAATACGAGACATACGTCGATCAGGGCAAGATTTTAGTACTGGTGGATTCAGCTGACCATCACAGGGATGTTTATGATATTTTCCGCACCAACCGTTCGCTGAATGCGGATCGTTACAGAACGTATGATGATACGGTGGCGGACACGCGGACAGATGCGTACACAGATACTAGAAGGAACCTGTAAACAACTAACGGCTAGTTGAGAACGTGATTTAACAGGCTTTCCTATCTCCTTTGTATATAGGTTGTTTCTCCAGCAGCAGTCTCCCCGAGAGGGAAGGCTGCTGCTTTTACATGTTAGTGAAACATAGAATAAACCTGAGATAAATGATGCTTTGCTTGCTGTTGGCACGTTTATCCTTCTATATATTTTTACAGAATTGTCGTTATAATAGATTTGAGGATTTTGAAAAATCCTGGATTTATAAATTGCTAGATGTAACAGGAGAGTGACATGAGTCAAAAAGAGAGAATTTCCGAAGTCGCTTTGCTAAGAGGGCTGGCTTTTGCCGCCGTTGTTCTTCAGCATTCCGTCGCACATTATGCGGTTGCGCAGGGGGCGCGCATCCAGGACGGGGTTTTGATGACACTTTTACTGCTGTGTTCCAAATTTGCAGTTCCGGTGTTTGTGTTTATCACGGGCATGGTGCTATTTTACAATTATGATGGGGTCTTAAAGTACGGAACGTTTTTACGTAAAAGATTCATGGACATCATTGTTCCGTATATCATATGGTCTCTTTTATACGAATTGGGAAATCAGCTTGCCCAAAGTGGTGGATATATTCACCCGCTGGATTTTTTCCAGAAGCTATTGAACGGGAAAAGCAGCTATCATCTATGGTACATCGTTATGATTATCCAATGTTATGTGTTATTTCCCGTGTTTCGTTATGCGGTCCGTCATTTGTCTGCGCTACTGCCGTCAAAATGGCGACCCGCTGCATTGGCTGGATTCGGCGTGCTATATATTTTGCTCATGTTCGCCGTTGGACCCGTATACCAAGCGATGGATAAGCTCCAGCTTCCGGTCATTACCTCTTGGTTTACCCTGTACGCTGACCGGAATGTGATCTACTTTTTCTTTTATTTTGTGTTAGGAGCGGCAGCCGGGATGAACGTCAAGCGTTGGAATGCTTGGGTAACCAAAGCACAGATGATATACTGGCCGTTGTTTATCGTGATTACAGGCTACTTACTGTACGAGATGATCGGTCAGTTCCAGGCGCCGCGAGGTACAGTTCTTTCCTTTAACTATTTGTCTTTGCTGCGTCCGGTCATGGCTGTATATTGCGTCGCGTCTATTTTTGTAGCTTATCGGGTAGCGACGTGGATTGCTCATAAGGGGGGACGTGCGGCGAGTATGCTGACGGCCATCGGAACGTTGTCCTATGGAGCGTATCTCATGCATGCCTTTATGCTGCGTGTGACCTATTATTTTGACGAGACGTTTTTTGCAGACTGGAGCCACGTTCTTCGTACGCTGGCTTCGTTCGTTCTCTGTATGATCTTTTCCGTTGCCGGAACATGGCTACTGGCACGCTTGCCTCTGGGCAAATGGATCGTGGGGCTTCGGGTTCGTCCTCGCCCGACTGGAGGTCCGCCAGCCTTACAAAAGCAAGCCTGATTTGATAACCCAATCACATATGTTCACATGAGTATCCCAAAGCCAAGAACTAAGGCCAAGGGATACTTTTCTATATCTACATTTGTTTAATAGTATGCATACTGATAGACTGGATGTTCCTTTACCAGTTAGGTGAAGGAACATCCATATGGGAGGGTCGCAAAATGAGTGGTCCAGATACAAGAAGCGTTTTTCCAATGAAAAATATTAGAAGTCTGTGTTTTTTGAACAATGTAGTGGTTAATCCATATATCGAAATCGGGGATTATACCTATTATGACGATAATGATAACCCTTTGGATTTTGAGAAAAATGTCCTTTATCATTTTGATTTTATAGGGGACAAATTAAAGATTGGTAAGTTTTGTGCGATTGCAGCCAAAGCCAAATTTATTATGAATGGTGCTAATCATAATACAAATGCATTTACGACTTTTCCTTTTGGAGCGTTTGGCGGAGATTGGGAAGTTGGTTTACCCAATTTAAGTGGGGGCTACAAAGGGGACACTGTGGTTGGAAATGATGTTTGGATTGGTTACAACGTTACCATTATGCCCGGAGTTCAAATTGGTGATGGCGCGATCATTGCGTCAAACGCCGTGGTGACTAAAGATGTTCGGCCATATTCCATTGTAGGAGGAAATCCTGCGAAGTTAATTCGTTTTCGGTTTGATGAGGAAACTATAGCTATGCTCCAAACCCTGAAATGGTGGGACTGGGACATCCAAAAAATAACAGAATATATTCCTGTTTTGACAAGTAACGATACGGAGGCCTTAAAACAATTAATCCAGTCTTCGTAATCTGTAACTCTATTTTTTTAGCTTTAGTTATATTATTTCAACATATGAAAAATTCATAATAGCAAAAACAATAAAATCATTTCTCAGCGCTTCGCACACTACTCTATATCGCCTCATTCTATATCTCTCGCCATCTTAAAACAGGTCACAAGAGATGAAGGGTTCTCATACGCTCTCATATCATCAAAGGAAATAGTGTATGGACGCAGAGTGGTTTATAATGGAAGATAAGGTGCACGAATAAGGTGTGGAGGAGGCTATGAAATGGCGTTTATGATATCCCAGCGGGCTTTTATCAAAATTTATCTGATCACAATGGTGGAGAGGCATCGCGGTTATGGATATCAGATGCTCGAATCGATGAAAGATGAGTTTAGTGGCTTTGGGTATGTTCCGCCTCAGAGCGAGGTTTACCGGGCGCTGCATGAGCTGGTACAGGAAGGTGTTTTTTACCGTACCAAGCGATTGAAAGGAACAGACCCGCGCGTGGATTTTCAGGAGATTGTACTCTATCACTTTACAGATGATGGGGAGGAGAAAGCACGATTGTACAAGAAGCAGGTCAAAGCTGATTTGGACCGTTGCTTAGGTATGCTGCATAAAGCGGAACAAGACAACTATTCCTAACCACGAAAGGATGAGAATGATGGGTAGAAAGCTGAAATGGGGAATTTTAGGCACTGCGGAGATCGCCCAAATCGCTGTAATTCCGGCAATTCAGCAATCCGAACGCGGAGAAGTGCTTGGGATTGCTAGTCGTAATGCGGATAAAGCCGCTGAGACCGCCCGGGAGTTCGATATTCCGAAAAGTTATGGAAGCTATGATGAACTGTTGGCTGATCCCGAAATCGGAGCGGTGTACATTCCGTTGCCGAACCATCTGCATGAAGAGTGGACCATTCGGGCAGCGGAGGCTGGGAAGCACGTTTTGTGTGAAAAACCATCTTCTCTTAGCTCGGCCGGGACAAGTCGCATGATCGAAGCATGTCAACATGCAGGAGTGATCTTTGCAGAGGCTTTTATGTATCGCTATCATCCCAAACATCGAAGAATTAAGGAAATTATCAATAGTGGGGAAATTGGTGACATTCGCGGCATCCATTGCACGTTTACGTTTAACAATACCGATCAGGCAGATAATGTGCGCTTTAATAAAAACATGGGCGGCGGCTCGCTATATGATGTGGGCGTCTATCCGATATCAGCCGCTCGTATGTATTTGGATCGGGAACCGGAGGCAGTGACGGTACATGCCTTATTTTCCCCGGAGCATGACAACGTCGATATGATGGCTTCCGGTTTGCTGGAATTTCCGGGTGGAGTCAACCTTACTTTCGATTGTGGCATGTGGGCAGCTAATCGTTCCAACATGGAAATTCTCGGTAGCAAGGGTACGATTGCGATGCCCAAAATGTTCGGTTGGGAAAGAACGTCTGTTGTACCGCAAATTTTCGTCCACGTCGGTTCGGTCACGCGTGAGGAACGTCTGAAAGGTTTTAATTCCTTTGAACTGCAAGCGGATGCTTTTGCTAAAGCGGTGCTTGACGGTGTCCCGTTGCCGTATGAGCCAGAAGATGCGGTGAGCAATATGAAGGTGATCGACGCTTGTATTGAGTCAGCTCGCAGTCGGAAACGGATAGAAATTGGATAACGGGATCACTGTATTCCCGTAAAGACATAAAAAGCAGCCTGTCCAAAGGACAAGCTGCTTTTTTAGATGAACGAATACATAAGCATATAGCATTACATATTTTCATCATAATCAGTGACATCACGCTTGGCGGCAGTTGCAGGCGAGTTCGATGTACCGTATTTCTCCACGGCGTCCCATGCGCCCGCATCGTCAAATCGTCCTGCATTCCGTTGGCGAACCTCACCTGCACCCTTGGGCGGCGGAGTCATGACCTGTTCCTCTACAGGACGGTCATTCGATAATTCTCGAGTTGGCGTGTGCTCGACTGTATAGGCTGTATATGGAATGGCTTGCAACCGTTCAAAAGGAATTTCTTCCCCGCTCGCCACACATATTCCGTACGTCCCATCCTTCATCCGTTGAAGGGCTGCATTGACTTGCTCCAGCTCGTCTTGCAGCGAATCATTAATCGCCAGATCACGGGACCGTTCAAAGGTTTCTGTCCCTATATCAGCGGGGTGGTTATCATAGGACGAGAGCTCACCTGTGGAATCTGTCAGTGTTTCTCCCAATTGAGCGTTTTCCTGACCGTTTTGTTCAAAATGCTTTTCTAAATCCTTTTTCTGCTCCAGCAACATATGTTTCAGCTCTGCAAGCTGCGAATCGTTCAAATGGTTCATGATCATCTCTCCCCTTCGTAGTCTATATAAGTGACACGTATGCTCTTTTATACCCGTTCAGAGGGCCGGGCAATCAGCAGAGACTTTTATTCCCAGCCTAGAATGTGATATAAAAAGAATAGTGTGTTAAGGAGGGAATAACCGATGGATGAACATATGAAGCGTCGTCTGGATAAACAAAAGCAGTTGTTTAAACAACTGGGCATTCAGCTGGACGCGCTCTCCATTCATGAGAAACAGTTTAAGAATAAAATGCGCGGCTATGATCCGGACGAGGTGGATGCCTTTCTGGATGAAGTGATCAAGGATTATGAACGCTTTTATGCGAATATAGCCGACCTGATGGACAAGTGGCAGGAGCAGCAGGCAACCATACGTGATTTGAAAAATGCACCCAAGCCTGCGGCCGACCTTAATGGACTGGACCGTCGTCAACTGGAGGATATCGTTAAGCAGTTGGAATATAGTGTACGCCAATTAAAAGTGCGAGTACGTCCTGAAAATGACTATTTTCCGGAGTAAGGTGCAGTAAGCACTGTGTTGGTGCCTCTATTGTGGTATGATGGAAACAAGCATTTTTCCAAACAATTAATGAGGCACACACATAAAGGTGGTTAACATGAGTACCCATTTTTCCGTTAGTATCCATTGTCTGCTTCTTCTGGCTGAAGGGGCACCGGATCGAATGACATCGTCACTTATTGCTTCCAGCATCAATACAAACCCGGTAGTTGTGAGAAGGATTATGAGCCGACTCAAACAAGCGGGTTTGGTGGATTCGTCGCCTGGAGCACGCGGCTTTCGTCTAAGCATGTCCAGTTCAAACATCAATCTGAAAATGATCTATGAGGCGACCAAGGATGAAGGTCCGTTGTTCGCCATCCATACCGACAGCAATCATAATTGTGAGGTAGGCAGGAACATAGACGCATTGTTGGATGGTTTATATACCGTGGCAGAGCAGAAAATACAGGCGTTTTTCGAGACCGTTACGCTGCGAGATCTGGAGCAGGCACTTCAGCAGCGCGTGGGGCAACAAAGTTCATCCGTGTAAAGACGCTGGTAAGGAGAATTTATATGAAAATCATCGTACTTTCAGACACTCATATGCCGCATAGAAGCAAAGCGTTGCCTAGTCGGCTTGTACAGGAGTTAAAAGGCAGTGACCTCATTCTCCATGCCGGAGACTGGACGGATTGGTTCGTATATGAATGTCTAGCTGAATTTGCGCCTGTGCAAGGCATTGCTGGAAACAATGATGGAATGGACATCGTGGAGCGTTTAGGCTATCAGCGAATCGTTGAAGTTGAAGGCAAGCGGATCGGCATGGTTCACGGTCACGGCTGGCGAGGAACGACAGAAAATATCGCATTGAATACGTTTAAGGGAGAAACGCTAGATTGCCTGATTTATGGACATTCGCATATTCCGGTGGTCAAAACGATTGACGGTCAGCTTGTCCTTAATCCGGGGTCTCCGACGGACAAACGCGGCGAAGACGAATATTCATTTATCGTGCTGACGATTGAAGCTGGTCAGATGGAAGCACAGCTTGTTCTTTATCCAGATAAACATTGATTTAAAACCAACAACTGTTGATTAAAGGGGAAGCTATGGCCATTTTTGAATTAGAACCAATGAAGCATCATGTGTTGATCTGCAATGGAGGCACATGTATGCGACATGAGGGTGAAGAAGTTACACAGGCAATTCGGGATGAAATTCGTAAACAAAATGCAGAAGCATATATTCACACGACCAGAACTCGCTGTAATGGGCGTTGTCATGATGCTGCGGTTGTGATCGTATATCCTCAAGGGGACTGGTATGGTCAAATGACCCCCGACTCGGGGACTCAACTGGTGCAGAAGCTCGTAACGGGAGAGAAGCTGGAACCTCATCTTTTTCATGAGTGTACAGGTAAATCCAGCTCGGAATAATCCAATCAACCATCTATAAGAACATGAGTAGAGAAAATCTTTGCGGAGATTTTCTCTTTTTTGCGTTTAATCCTCGATGTGAAAGGTAAAAGTATACTGTGAACACCAATCCGATAGGGAGGGAAGTAAAATGGCCCCATTTGAAGATAACCTGCACGATCAGAATGAGCAGAAAGGACAGACGGGGAAAGGAACAACGGAGTCTAAACATCAGGAACAGTCGATCAATCGAGATCATGCAGAGCAGTATCCGACAGAGCAGGAAAGCTTGTTTGACCGTTTTGAGATTGAGCAGACGGTAGACGCCATTCCCGTAGAGGATTTGAAGATGGAAAGGCAGGAGGAGAGAGACAAGGATGCAACCAAGCACACCTCTTCCAGTGAGAAAAAATATAATGGTGGCGTATAATCATCAACTAACTGGTAATATTTAAAAAGAAATCTCTTGACTTTAAGATATATGTAATGTATATTAAGTTACGAAAAGTAATTAATTTTTCTCAGGAGGTAACAAAATGGCTAAAGACTTCTTCACAGCTCTGAAAGACAGACGCTCCTATTATGGTATTAGCAAAGAACAGGTCATTTCTGACCAACGGATTCAAGAGATTGTAGAGGAAGCTGTCAAGTACACACCTACCTCTTTCAACTCCCAAACTTCACGCGCTGTAGTGCTGCTTGGAGAGCATCATGACAAACTATGGAATATTACAGAAGATATTTTGCGTGAGGTTGTAGGCAATGAGGAGCAATTCAAGTCTACTGCCGAGAAGATGAACGGTTTCCGCAGCGGATACGGAACAGTCTTGTTCTTTGAAGACAATAACGTGGTGGCTGGTCTGCAACAACAATTTGAAGCCTATGCGGACAATTTCCCGATCTGGTCCAACCAATCTAATGGTATGCTGCAATTGGTTGTATGGACGGCTCTGGAGCAAGAAGGACTGGGGGCATCCCTTCAGCATTACAACCCATTGATTGATGAAAAAGTGAAAAACGAATGGAACATTCCTGAGCATTGGAAACTGATTGCTGAAATGCCATTTGGTAAACCGACATTCCAACCAGGTGAAAAAGAATTCCAGCCTGTTGAGGAACGCGTAAAAACATTTAAATAATGTTCACGATAAAATGACGTTTAAGGTTCAGCCTGATTAGAGCACTGTGGTTATCTACAGTGCTCTTTGTCATTCCATTTTTAAGGCATGTAAGCTTTTGATATATACGGACACAGGGGTTAATTCATCCGTTAGTGGGTGATATTATGTTTAAAATTGGATGAGAAGTTTACATAGGTGTTATTGCGATTTTATGCAGATGTCTAGGATAACGCGCATTCAAAGGAGGAAAAGTGATGAACTATGATTGCATTATTGTTGGTGGGGGAATTGCCGGATTGCAAGCAGCGATTCAATTGGGGAGATACAGCAGTCATCGAGTTCTAGTGATAGATTCGGGCAATGGTCGATCTACGCTGTGCCACCAGTATCATAATATTTTGGGCTTTCCTGACGGAATTTCTGGTGAAGAGCTGCGACGGCTTGGACGCAGTGAAGCCACGAAACTAGGTACTGAATTTGTTGAAGGGAAGGCGGTAAAAGCCACCAAAAGAGATGAGCTTTTTGACATTCAAGTGGAGGCAGGATCCGTCTATTCGTCAAAAACGCTGCTGTTGGCGACAGGGCTAACGGACCGTTTTCCAAAGCTGGATGGGTTACAAGCCTGCTTGGGCAACAGTGTATATGTATGCCCGGATTGTGACGGTTATGAGGTTCAGGATCGCAGCACGGTCGTTATGGGGGCAGGCAAAGCAGGAGCTTCCATGGCTCTGACTTTATCAGCGCGCACCGATCAACTTGTTTATGTCAATCATGAGCGTTCAGAGGTGCCGGACGAGCTGATCGTAAAGCTGCGGGAAAAAGGGATTGGCTATAAGGAAGCAGCCATATCAGAGATTATAACCGGAGAATGGGGCTGTTTTGAAGGAGTGCGGCTGGCTGATGGACATGTGGTTCGAGCAGAGCGGGGCTTTTTAGCCTTTGGCAGCAATCACGTTCATTCAGAGCTGGCGGAGCAACTGGGTGTACATCTGCTGCATAATAAGCATATTGAGACTCATCCTCGCAGCAAAATGACAAATGTGGAAAATGTATGGGTAGCCGGGGACTTAGGAGCTCATGCCGAGCAAGCGACTGTGGCGATGGGAGAAGGAGCTATGTCAGCGATTTGGATACACAAGGTATTAACTGGTATGAAAACAAAAGAACCGCAGCTCTGAGAGCTGCGGTTTAGAACGATGGGTGTGTACTCGTTGGGAGTTGAAGTTCGAAGCGTTTTAATTGATCGCTCATGCCGTACTTACGTAAAATTTCCGTCTGTTTGTTGCCGATAAGATCAAAATGCGGATAGGGCTGACGCTGATGAATATATTGGGGGTTCAATCCGTTATGGTTGCACCATAAGCGCAGCTTGTCCAAATCAGAACATCCCACCTTGGTGACGGTTGTAATGCCTGGAAAGCGATCATCCAGCCAGTAATGTGTCAGGAAAGCAATTTCACCACGACTGACCTCTCTTTTCCAGGCCATAAGCTCCTGCCGGGTAATGCCAAATGCCATCGTTCTCATCCTTCCTTGGCTCATTCTGAAATCATGAGCTGCTGCGCGGCTGTTCCATTATTTTCGTACTATAGTTTGTATTATGATCCACATGGGGTAACACAATAACAGGAGACCCTGTGTGACGACCTCCTGTTAGCGGTTAAAGCCATCTCTCGGCCCAGCTCTCCACACCATTTAATGCATCACCTAGCTCTTTACCCTTGCGTGTCAGCGAATACTCGGTACGCACAGGCCGCTCTGTGATGACATTGCGAAGGATCAGGCCGGAAAGCTCTAGTTCCTTGATGCGTTCGTTCAGCATGCGTTTACTAAGATCAGGTATGGAGACGTGAATTTCACTAAATCGTTTGGGATGTTCCATCAAAGTATGAATGATGAGAGCGGTCCATTTTTTGCTGATGATCTGAAAGGACTGTTCCACCTTACCGCACAAAAGCTTAGGCTGCCTGTCGTCGCTCATCTGAATCCCCTCAATTTCATTGTTGTTTTAAACAGTATACTAAAAGTAACTCTGTATACCAATAGTAACTATAACGCTTTGTATCAACTGTGACATATTTAACAGTTTTTTCTCTTTCCTTTCGTCAATCATACCACAGAAAACGTTATCATTACAGGATATATCGAATGTTCACGATTTCGCTAAAATTTGATTGACTTGCCCCTTATTTTGGGTGTATTATGGGTTACGTTAATTCCTCAGGTAACTTTTAATAACCTCATCTTTATAATGGGAAGAAGGAATATTTCATGGATTCAATGACATTTGTCTTATTTGGAGCGACAGGGGATTTGGCGAAACGCAAAATTTACCCTGCCTTGTATAATTTGTTTGTAGAAGGTAAAATTCCGGCTTCCTTTTCTGTAATTGGGATGGGGCGTCGTGAAGTGGCGGACGAGCAATTTCAAAGTAATGTAGAGCAATCCATTAAGGATTTTTCCAGACACGTGAATGAAGACCGTGCACAGATGGATCAGTTCTTAAGTGCTTTCCGTTACAGCGCATTGAACGTCAACCACCCGGAAGATTATAAAAAGCTGCTGCAGCTTGCTGAGCAACGTGAAAATGACTTGGGAATTCCGGGGAACCGCATGTTTTACTTATCGGTGGCACCGGAATTTTTTGATGTGATTGCCCTCAATATTCGGGAGAGTGGTTTAGCTGAAACAAAGGGTTGGAAACGGCTCATTATCGAAAAACCATTTGGACATGATCTGGAATCAGCACGTGAGCTGAATGATCGCCTGAGCAGAACCTTTGCTGAGGATGAGATTTATCGTATTGACCATTACTTAGGTAAGCCCATGGTACAAAACCTGGAAGCCTTAAAATTTGCTAATCCATTGCTTCAAGGGATATGGAACAATCAATACATCGCCAATGTGCAAATTACCGCATCCGAGACTGTAGGGGTGGAGGAGCGAGCAGGATACTATGATCATTCCGGCGCTATTCGTGATATGGTACAAAATCACATGCTACAGGTGTTGATGATGACGGCTATGAACAAGCCGGGACATGTCACGGCTGACCAGGTGCGTGATGAAAAAAGCAAGGTGATGGACGCGCTTCGTGCACTTGATCCTTCCGATATTGCTTCCAACGTGGTTAGAGGCCAATATACCAACGGTGAGATCAACGGAAAAGCAGTTCCTTCCTATAATGAAGAGCCGGACATCGGTCCTGATTCACAAAATGATACTTTCATTTCAGCTCGCCTATGGATTGACAACGAACAATGGTCGGGTGTACCTTTCTATATTCGTACTGGCAAACGCATGAAAGAAAAATCTACTCGTATCGTTGTGGAATTCAAAAAGGACAGCACAGATCCTTATGCCGCTCAAGGGCAACCGACTGACCCGAACTTGCTGATCATCCATGTTAACCCGGATGAAAAGGTAACGCTGCGTCTGAATAGCAGAGACCCGTTAAACGCTGGTCAACTGGAAACGGTTCTGATGAATTATCATTCCGAGGCCAAGGATGTACCAGAAGCCTATGAGCGCCTCATCTTTGATGCGCTGCGCGGCGATTCCACCTTTTTTGCTCATTGGAACGAAGTTGAGCTTTCATGGGTGTGGGTTCAACCTGTACTGGAAGCTTTTGCTCGTGGTGAGGTTCCACTTCATACGTATGCAGCAGGCTCTTACGGTCCAGAAGCTTCAGATCAATTGTTGGAAGAGCAAGGCTTTACATGGTGGCTGGACGAAAAGTCCGAAAGCACTGAAAAAGCAGTCGTTCGTTCTTAACATCAATAAGAAAGTATATACAAAATATGTTTGCTACGGCAGGAGGCCTTTACAATGCAAGTAGGATTAATTGGTTTGGGAAAAATGGGCTTAAATCTCGGGAAAAATTTGATCGATCATAAGCATGAACTTGTGGCTTACGACGTCAATGCAGCCGCCATCCAAGAAATGAAGGATTATGGAGCTACAGGTGCTTCCACATTGGAAGAGCTTGTACAGGCAACTCAATCCCCTAGAGTATTGTGGATTATGGTTCCTCACCAAATTGTGGATTCTGTGCTGGAGCAGCTTCAACCGATGTTGTCCAAAGGGGACATCATTATTGAAGGTGGTAATTCTCATTACAAAGAGTCTATTGCTCGCCATGCCCGTCTTCAAGCATATGGTATCAGCTTCATGGATGCTGGAACCTCAGGCGGGATGGAAGGCGCACGCAATGGCGCTTGTTACATGATCGGTGGCGATCCGGAAGCTTGGGCGGTTGTTGAGCCTATTTTCCGCGACACAGCAGTGGAAAACGGATATCTGTATGCAGGTAAATCCGGAAGCGGACATTTTCTGAAAATGGTTCATAACGGTGTGGAATACGGCATGATGGCTTCCATCGGTGAAGGATTTGAAGTGCTGGAAAAAAGCAGCTTTGACTTTGATTATGAACAAGTAGCGCGTGTGTGGAACAACGGTTCTGTTATTCGCTCTTGGCTGATGGGCTTGACTGAACGTGCATTCTCCAAAGATGCAAACTTGGACGAAATCCGTGGGGTTATGCACTCTTCTGGTGAAGGAAAATGGACGGTTGAGGAAGCACTGGACATTCAGGCTGCAACTCCAGTCATTGCTTTGTCCCTGCTGATGCGCTACCGGTCTCTTGATGCGGACACGTTCAACGGGAAAGTGGTTGCTGCGCTGCGCAATGAATTTGGCGGTCACGCGGTAGAAAAGAAGTAATAACGATATAAGCTAGTATCTATCCCCGTAGCTTCACAACTGCGGGGATATTGCTATATGTTTTGTCGTTTATTGGATGTTTGCAAAACCTGCATATGCATATTTTTCCTTGTATATCCGCACAATAGATGAAAAAGGCGGAAGGATGAATAGCGTATGTGCAAAAGGTTTTCGTTATCGGCTGATTTGGATGAGGTAAGGGATCATTTTGGTATACAACGGGTGATGTATTATTACAAAACGCGTTATAACATGAGTCCCACCCAGCATATTCCAATTGTGCTGCATCAGGATGGAGAACGGGTACTTGATGAATTTCGCTGGGGATTTATTCCCTACTGGGGCAAGGATTGTGTCAATGCAGACTTGAATACGGTTCGGGTAAATCCGAGTTATCGCAAGATGGCGGAAACCCGACGTTGTATCATTCCATGCAATGGATTTTATTATTGGCGCAAATTGGGTAAACGCATGTGTGCTGTACGGGTGGTACTGCCGGAACAGAAGATGTTTGCGGTCGCGGGGCTATATGAAGTATGGCAGGATAGTCGTAAGGAGCCTTTACGCACCTGTACGATGATGACAGTTCATGCCAATACGGATATACGTGAATTCGATACCCGTATGCCGGCTATTTTGGAAGCTGATCATATAGATTCATGGTTGGACCCGTCTGTCCAGAACATAGATGAGCTGTTGCCTCTACTGCGCACGTATGAGCAAGGAGACATGAGTATCTATCCAGTGACCCCACTGGTGGCCAATGATGAACATGATAACCGTGAATGTATTCAGGAAATGGATTTGCAGTGGTCCTGGATTAAACCTTAAACGTATGGAGATTTTCATCCATGATTGATCATAAGCTTCCCGCCACCTGCATAGGTATGTATTGGGGAACAAGCGTCATGATCCGGGGAGAGGGGAAACGGCCGAAGGAGTATCTCATGTGGGATGGAGGCGATTGGAATGAGTAACGATACACTCATCCAGCTGCTAGTGCTCATGGTGACGATCATCGGTCTGGTCCAAAACCGGTAAGTGGCAGGTTCCAGAAGGCGGGAGAATTGCCGTAGGCAATCTTCCGTTTTTTTCTGTGTTAAAAAGCTCGCAGATTAAGGAAGCTTACGGTACAATAGATGCTAGGCTACAGGTGACAAGACACCTGAATATACGTCTACATACGATATATTTTTAAGGGAGAGCGAATCATGAGTGAATTAACTTCATTACCACCAGCCAAAAAAAGAAAATTGCTGTTTAGCGCAGGGCTCAGCTGGTTGTTTGATGCTATGGATGTGGGGCTGCTTTCATTTATAGTCGCAGCGTTGGCAAAGGAGTGGCATCTGGGATCTGAGCAAATTGGACTGCTGACTGCAATGAATTCGATAGGAATGGTGTTCGGAGCCGCTTTGGCGGGGATTTTGGCGGATCGTTACGGCAGACGCGCCATATTAGTGTGGACATTGTTGATCTTTTCTATTGCCAGCGGCTTATCCGCTTTTGCGACAGGTCTCGGAATGCTGCTGGTGCTGCGTTTTATTGCTGGTGCAGGCTTGGGCGGGGAATTGCCTGTTGCTTCGACGCTGGTGTCAGAATCAGTGCCTGTGAAAGAACGAGGAAGAGCGGTTGTGCTGCTGGAAAGCTTCTGGGCGGCAGGCTGGATCCTTTCGGCTCTTATTGCTTATTTTGTTATTCCAAAGTATGGTTGGCAAATGGCATTTATTCTCGGCGCAGTACCTGCGCTGTACGCTCTTTATCTGCGCAGAGCTATTGAGGATTCACCGCGTTACAAGCAGCAAAGCGTTAAACTTCCGCTGCGTGCACGATTGGCTTCGATTTGGTCGGGACCCAATCGCAAGTCTACGCTGATGCTGTGGATTTTATGGTTCACAGTTGTATTTTCATACTACGGCATGTTCCTGTGGCTACCGAGCATTATGTTTATGAAAGGTTTCGAACTGGTTAAAAGCTTTGAATATGTACTGATTATGACGCTTGCGCAACTACCAGGTTACTTTACCGCCGCCTATCTAATTGAAAAGCTGGGGCGCAAATTCGTACTGATCATCTACTTGCTGCTCACAGCAGTGTCCGCCATTTGGTTCGGCACCTCGGAAACGGCGGGAATGCTGCTAGCTGCTGGTATCTGCTTGTCCTTTTTTAATCTCGGTGCTTGGGGAGCCATGTACGCTTATACTCCGGAATTGTACCCGACAGCGGTCCGTTCTACCGGTGTGGGTATGGCGGCTGCGTTTGGCCGTATTGGAGGCGTTATCGGGCCTTTTGCGGTCGGTATACTCGTAGGACAAGGCGTAGCGTTACCATCTATCTTTGTGATTTTCTTCGTAGCTATCTTGATCGGAGCAGCGGCTGTATGGTTGCTGGGTACGGAAACCAAAAACCAGGAGATTGACTAACCTTTACATTCACCTGTGTAAAGATTCATAATATAAGAGAGAGGAGTGACCTGAAATGGAGCATACCTTTCTGCTCAAGGCAGACTGGAACGGGGGGCGCAACAGCGACGGCCGTATTGAGGCTGGACAGTTGCGGACTGCAATTTCGATCCCAGCTGAGATGGGGGGCCCTGGTGTGGGCACCAATCCAGATGAAATGCTGCTCGGTGCCGCTGCTACCTGCTATTTGATTACGTTGGCGGCTATGATGGAGCGCGCGAGTCTCCCGGTGGCATCACTGGCGCTGGAATCCGAAGGGATTGTCGATGTAACGAACAATATTTTTACATATCGCCGAATTGTGCATCGTCCGCAGGTTCAATTGGCCGCCGATGCGACAGAATCGCAGATCGAACAAGCATTGCGACTGGCAGAGCAGGCAGAAACCTCATGCATGATCTCGCGTGCCGTAGCGGGAAATGTGACGTTGTCCACAGAGCCCGTGGTGGAGCGCGCCTCTTAAAGCGATATTTGTAACAGGAGCAATCATTCCAATTGCCCATCATTTTTTTAATCCAAGGAGGACACAACCATGACAGCACAACAAAAATTGCTCGTATTCGCAGGCTCTTACGCCGAATTGGAAGGTAACGGAGTTTATTCGTACACTTTTAATGAACAGACAGGAGCACTTACACTACAGGATGAGTTCTCCGGCTTGAAAAATCCTACATTCCTGAATGTGGACGTCAAAAATCGGAAGCTGTATTCCATTGGAGAGACGACTTCTGCTGCAGGAGCGAAAGTAGGCGAAGCCTCTGCTTTCGAAATTGACCCAGTTAAAGGAACATTTACATTACTGAATCGTGCGGAAAACGTGGGTGCAACAACTTGCCACATTCAGCGTGATCCATCTGATCGTTACCTTATTGTAGTCAGCTACCACGGAGGTATGGTGGGACTGGTGTCTCTGACTGAGGACGGACGTATCGGTGAGTTGCTGGATGTTAAACAGCATGAGGGCAAAGGAGCACATCCTGAACGTCAGGATCGTCCACATCCACATTCCAGTTTCTTTAGTCCGGATGGCCGCTTCCTGTTCGTACAAGATCTCGGCCTGGATCTGATCCGCGTTTACACCATTGATGACAGCAAAGGACAACTGGTGCTTCATGGTGAAACGAAAACCCATGCAGGTGCAGGTCCACGTCATTTGACGTTCCACCCGAATGGTAAATTTGCTTTTGTCATTAACGAAGTGGATTCTTCCATTACTTCTTTTGCATTTGATGCAGAGGCTGGCAAACTCACTGAGCTTGAGAGCGTACCGACACTGCCGTCTGACTTTACAGGTGAAAACACAACTGCTGAAATTGCGATTTCGGGGGATGGAGCTTATCTGTACGGTTCCAACCGCGGGCATGACAGCATTGTGGTATACGCTGTAGACGGAGCAAATGGCAAGTTGAGCTTGGTCGAGCATGTATCTGCCGAAGGGGAGCATCCACGCCATTTTGCTTTGACTCCAAATGGTGACCATATGCTCGTGGCCAACCGCGACACCAACAACATTGTTACGTTCAAAGTGGACAAGGCAAGTGGACGCTTGACCTACACTGGGCAACAAGTAACCGTGTCCAAGCCAGTATGCGTACAGCCTTTTTACTTTTCTGTGTAAAAGGAGCGCTACATTTATATCATGCGGAGTGGTTAAGTGATAGTGATGCGGATAATGGTCGCTACGAGAACGGATCATTCTTCCGGTCGCTGTTGCCCCCGGATTTCTCGATTGTATGTTCAAGGGTAGAAATCCGGGGACAAAGGCGAACGCTCCGCTTCTTCAGAACAATTCCGTCCTCTCCGCTGCTTTAGTGCTTTTGGCGACCATTTTTTTATGCAGAAACAATAAATGAATACGTATATGTTGATGGTACTGATAGATTAACCAAGCATAGAAAATTTTTTAGTGAAAACGGCTCGTAGGATAACCTACAGCCGTTTTTATTTTAGGGCTTAGTCATTTCAAAAGAAGTCACTACCTACAAAAATAATATAAAATTTTATGGTTACAAATAAGATACGAATAATCTCGGCAGGAAAAGGGTACATATGTTATAAGCGGGACAAGAATCTCTCAATCCGATAATGCAAATCTAGGACAAGCATTGTGAGTTCCATATAAGGGTTAGAGGCTTAAAATAAAAGTATTATATTTGGCCTAAGTATTAGTTTAGGTCGTTGGCTTTTTTAGAGGCAAACTCATGAAAAATGAGCAATGGCAAGGATAAACTGAGTAACGAAGCGGGCAGATGGATTTCGGAGAAGCGATAGCGTTCGCCTTTGGAACTTGATTTTAACCATTAAAATATATTCAAAAAATCAAGCTCCAACAGCGATCGGAGAAACCATCTGATCGCGAAGTGGGCCTCACAGACCGATAAGAGTATATAAAGGAGGAAACGAAATGAAAATTATCATTACGCAAAAGGAAGCCGTCGACAAAGGAATATGGACAGAGATCATGGGGATGTTTGCTGTGACCAAAGAGGACGAAGTATGGCAAAATGAAGAGTTTATTCTCACCGAAGAACAGGCACGTCAGGTCGGATTATTAAGATAGCAAAGACAAATAGGACATGTTATCAAGTTTTAAGACCAAGTCTTAAAAAATCGTAACTTCTTTTTTATGTATCTGATACACTTTTTAACCGTGCAACGTTTATGATAAGTACACAAGGGTAATGAAGCTTACAGACACCGTGTACATACCCAAACGGCAAGGAGAGATCAGACATGATGAAACTAGCTTCGAAATGGACCGTATTGGCTTTAATGATGATGCTGATTACGACGGCAGGGGCAACAGCGCAAGGCTACACGCCTGTAGCAGCTGCTGAAAATCAGGAGACCGTATATATAAACCAAATGGAGATTCGTGACGGACAAATTTATTTGTCGGCAGACCCGATTGAATGGTATGAAGGCGCGGCAGCTGACAAAGCATTTGTGGAGCATGAAGGAAATACAGGATTGGATGGAGCTCCGGATGGCTACTACATCGTAAACAATTCCGTGCAAAATGACGTGTATCAGGTTGCACCAGATGCTTCAGTAGAGGTGCAGATTTATGATCACACGGGTAACATAGAAGATACAGACGTGCAATGGAACGAATCGATTCCTCTGGCACAGTTTGAGAAAGATTTTGCTAAAAAGGACGTTCTGGACCTCAGTCAATTTCCATACCATATTACGCTTCGTGAGGGTAAAGTTATAAAAATCGTGCAGCAATTCATTCCTTAAAATAGAAGTAATCTCATTTCACAAACACGTGCTTTCACTTGATTATAGATCAGGGGAGCACGTGTTTTTTTATACTTTATAACAAAAAAAGAGGATATCCAGCCCATATAGGGCGCGGATATCCTCTTCTCTTCATAATATATGATTAGAACGATTTTGCTGTGTCTACTGCACGTTGTACAGCAGAAGCAACGATTTCTTGTGCTTGATCTGGAGATTGATTATGTCCTTCCAGAACAACTTTCACGATGTCTTTCACTCCGAAGAAGGATAAGATGTTGTTCATGAAGTTCAAAGACATTTCAGCTGCAGCAGCTGGTCCTTCGGAATAAACGCCGCCTCTTGCATTCAGCAGGGCTACTTTAGTTTCAGTTACGAGACCAACAGGACCTTCAGCAGTGTATTTGAATGTTTTACCAGCTTGGTTCAGATAGTCAATGTACGTATGCAGTACAGCTGGAATCGTCATGTTCCAGAGCGGGAAAGCAAATACGACTTTGTCTGCTGCCAGGAATTGATCCAGGTAGCCATTAGCAATGTTTGCCAGGCGAGCTTCTTCTGCGTTCAGCTCCATGCCTCTAGCGGATTTGAACGTGCCGTTGATCATGTTAGCGTTCAAATAAGGAAGCTCGACGGAGAACAGGTCCAGCTCAGTGATTTCATCAGTTGGGTGGGAAGACTTGTAGCTTTCTACGAAGGCGTTATACAATTTAACTGTTGCAGATTCTTCAGCTGTACGATCATTAGCTTTGACAAATAATACTTTAGACATGATTTATTTCCCCCTAAGTAAGTTGAATAAGTAAGTTAAGTTAGTAAGTTACCAAGTAATATTACAATATAAAGATAATATCTGTCAACACTTTTATATTAAATTTACTTTGAAAAGCTACTTTATTTTTTACACTGAAAATTTTACGTGTTTCTTTTGCAAAATATCAGTTTTGCGGTAAAATTTAAATGTAAAGTTTAATGAAGAGAATGGTTTGAGTAGGCGAAGAAGAAAATGAACATGGTGCCAGCAAGATATAGCACAATAGTTGAACGAAAAAAGGTGAGTAGCTTGAAGATAGGTTTTTTTGATTCAGGATTGGGTGGAATTACAGTATTGTCCGAGGCACTAAGACGTTTGCCAAACGAAAATTTTGTATACATGGCGGATACCCTTCATGTGCCTTACGGGACGAAAACTCCCCAAGAGGTGCTTGGTTATGTCAAGGCTTCAGTACAAACGATTCTAAAAGAAGATGTTAAGGCATTGGTAATTGCCTGCAATACGGCTACAAGTATCGCGGTTGCGGAGCTAAGGAAGGAATATCCTATTCCGATTATTGGTATGGAGCCAGCTGTGAAGCCAGCGGTCGAGATGAACCGTGCCAATGGTAAAAGAGTTCTGGTGTTAGCCACACCATTGACGTTGAAACAATCCTGTTATGCAGCGCTGGTATCCAGAGTTGACGATCATGGGAGCGTGGACTCACTACCTCTGCCGGAGTTAGTACAGTATTGCGAACAGTTGAATTTTGACCGGGCAGAAATGTCCGAATATTTTAACCGTGAGCTGTCTTCGTTCAATCTCGACATATATGGTACGGTGGTATTGGGATGTACTCATTATCCTTTTTATAAGGAAATTCTCAGGGAACTACTGCCTTCTCATATTCAGTTAATTGACGGGAGCCAGGGAACAGTCAGACGGTTGAAACAGGTGTTGTCTGAGCGTAATTTGCTGGAGCCTTCGCCAAAATCCGGTCCATCGCAGGAGGGACATATTACATTTCTATGTTCTAGTCAGGATGAGACCTATGTGCATAAGATGGAGCGGGCGCTTGAAATCTATGCGGAGCATGAAAAGATTTATTTTTAAAAGAAGAGCGGCTGGCGAACGTGTTGGATCTTAATGAAATATCCAAATCGCCAGCCGCATTGTCGATCAGACGCATGAAGGGAGGGCGTAAGATGGATGTTCAACTGATCCTGAATGAGCTTCACGAAATGGGCGTGCTTGAAAGCCATATGCGAAATCTCAAACCGCTGACCGGCGGAACTTCGAGCAAAGTGGTTGTTGTCATGGACGGAACTAAGCCGCGATACGTGATTAAGCAAAATGATCCCGCTGTCGTAGAAGCCGAGGCAGAATTCTTACATACCTATGTACAGGTTGAGAAACTATCGCGTTTGGTTTATGTAGATCCGTTGCACCGTTATTTGGTGTACACGTTTAGGTCAGGGCTCACACAGTATCATGGACGAAACAAAAGCGATTTGTTACTTCGTCTGGCGACGGAGGTGATCTCGCACTATAAGCCTTTTGGTGAGGAACGTCGTTATGGTTATCCGGACCACCCGTTTGTGGAATGGAGAGATTTTCTGCTGCACAGAACGAAGGAATCTGAAAAGATCATACAAGACGTTTTACCCCCAGAGGATCATCGGTTCGTCCATACCCTTGTGGCCGGATCGCCGCAACGGAATATTAAATATTTGCTTCATGGTGACTGTGGAGTACATAATTTTGTGTTTGCCGAAAATGGTACGTTGACAGGCATTATTGATCCTGACCCAGTCGTGGGAGAGCCTCTGTATGATCTGATATACGCCTTTTGTTCTTCACCCGATAGGCTGACCGTCGATACTATTTTGCCTGCCTTAGAGAAGCTTGGGCCAGAGATGACAGGGGAATACGAGCTGAACAGGGAGGTACTACAAGGATTATACTTTCGTATTGCTACCTGCATTCGGCATCATCCGGGAGATCTAGATCAATATATAGAAGCGTGGACCTATTGGCTAGACAGGATTTGCTGAAAGGAATAGGGAACATGAGCATACAAGGGTGGAATCATATTTGCTTTTCGGTGTCTGATTTGGAGAAGTCTATACATTTCTATCAGAATATACTAGATGGAAAACTGCTCGTTAAAGGACGTAAGTTGGCTTACCTGGACTGCTTGGGAATGTGGCTGGCCCTCAATGTGGAGGAGGATATCCCAAGAAATGAAATTCATCAATCCTATACGCATATTGCATTTTCGGTAGCGGAAGCGGATTTTGAGAGCATGCTTAACAAGCTGAGAACTTTTAATGCCACCATTTTGCCCGGAAGAGAGCGGAATGAACAGGACAAAAGGTCGGTCTATTTTACAGATCCAGACGGACATAAGTTTGAATTCCACACAGGACAATTGCAGGACCGCTTGGACTATTATAGAAACGATAAAAAGCATATGACTTTTTATGATTGAGTAAGTGTTATCGATATTGACGTGTAGGTATTAAGTAATAATTGGGTCGCATTTAGGAGGAATACGGAAGGATGTCACTGTCTCAGGAAAACGGTTCCAAGCAAGCACAAGCCGTTAAAACGATGACGGTTTTTGCAATCACTTGGCCGATCTTTATAGAGATGTTGTTTCACATTTTGATGGGTAGCGTGGATACGTTCATGCTAAGCCATGTTTCTGATGAGGTTGTATCGGCTGTGGGTGTATCAAGACAGTTGATTGAATTTACGATTATACTTTTCAATCTGCTTGGTCTTGGTGTAGGTGTGATCATTGCTCAGCTATTGGGGGCGCAAAAGCATGTGGATGCAAGCCGTGTTACGGCTTCGGCACTAACCTTTAATCTGGTGTTTGGTCTGGCGCTGAGTTTGATGTTTATTGTGAGCCGGGATTTTTTACTATCCTTTTACCATATTACCCCGACGATTAAGGAAAATGCAGAGATTTATATGATGCTGGCAGGGGGTTCGTTGTTTCTGGAAGCGCTCATGCTAACTGCAGGTCCGGTTATTCGATCGCATGGTTTTACTAAAGATACGATGATCGTGGGCATTGGTATGAATATATTGCATATCGTGGGAAATGCGCTGCTCATTTATGGCTGGTTTGGTCTGCCGCAGATGGGAGTGGCGGGAGCAGCGATTTCAACGGTTATTAGCCGTGCTGTAGCATGTGTCTGGATTTTTCTACTGCTGTACAAGCGTGTAAGTGCGCCGATTCGCATCCGGTATTATGTACAGCTTCAATGGAGTAAGCTGGTAGCCATCCTGAAGATTGGTATTCCTGCCGGGCTGGAATGGTTGTCTTATCAGCTTAGCCAAATGATGGTGACCCGGTTTGTCAGCTTTATGGGTACAACGGCGATCGCAACCCATTTTTATACGAATACAATTGTGTACTTTTTTATGGTATTTGGAATGGCTGTAGGTGAGGGGACAGAAATTATTGTTGCCCGCCTGATTGGAGCAGGAGACAAGGAAAAGGCCTATCATCAACTTTTACGGAGCCTGAAATGGTCTTTGGTCATTACGATTGCTGTGATCGTGGTAGTATCCTTTTTCCGATATGAAGTGATGGCGATCTTTACAGATGAGCCGGCGATCATTCAATTAGGGGCAGCAATTTTGCTCTTCTGTATATTGCTGGAGCCGGGCCGAGTGTTTAATCATGTTGTCATTAACTCCTTGCGAGCAGCGGGAGATGTTCAGTTCCCGTTAATGATGGCCATTATTTCAATGTGGGGGATTAAAATCCCGCTAGCATATGTGCTGGGCATTCATATGGGATATGGTGTGCTGGGAGTGTGGATTGCACATGCCTGCGATGAGTGGGTACGAGGCATTTTCCACTATTTACGCTGGAAGGGGCGGAAATGGCAGCACAAATCGCTGTTATCTAAGGCTGAACTTCAGGCGGAATCAGCCTAAGGCTGAAAGAGATTCTACAACAGACATTCTTCAAGCGAATTGGAGGATGTCTGTTTTTTTTACAAAAATAAGCAAAATGGGGATGTTCAAACTTTTCAAAAATTGCTAGAATATAGTAACCTCGAATGTAGTAGAGGTTTTCAAAGTTTCAAAGACGGATGGTTTCCGATTGAATCCATGAAGGAGGGAATAAGATGGAACGTAAAGTGCATATCATTCCTTACCAAGTGATCAAGCAGGAGCAACAAGTGAATGAAATACCGCGAGGTGTAGAGCTGATTCAGGCTCCTGCGGTATGGAACCAGACTCGAGGCCGAGGCGTGAAGGTGGCGGTGCTGGACACGGGCTGTGATTCGGACCATCCCGATTTGAAGGCGCGCATTATTGGCGGCCGGAATTTCACGGATGATGATCAAGGTGATCCGGAAATTTTCAAGGATTACAACGGTCATGGTACGCATGTGGCAGGAACCATTGCGGCAGCAGAAAATGCGGATGGTGTCGTGGGTGTTGCTCCAGAGGCAGACCTACTCATCATCAAAGTGCTAAACAAGCAGGGCTCCGGTCAATATGACTGGATTATTCAAGGCATCTATTATGCGATTGAGCAAAAGGCAGATATCATATCGATGTCACTTGGCGGTCCTGAGGATGTGCCAGAGCTTCATGAAGCAGTAAAAAAGGCTGTAGCTAGCCAAATCTTAGTCATCTGTGCAGCTGGAAATGAGGGAGACGGTGACGACAGAACGGACGAGCTCGGCTACCCCGGCTGTTATAATGAAGTGATTAGCGTAGGTGCTATCAATTTTGACAGGCACACCTCAGAATTTAGTAATTCTAATAATGAGGTGGATTTGGTTGCACCGGGAGAAGATATTTTGTCCACCGTTCCGGGCGGCAAATATGCGACCTTTAGCGGAACTTCGATGGCTACACCGCACGTAGCAGGTGCATTGGCGTTGATTAAGCAGCTGGCGAATGCGAGCTTTGAGCGTGATCTCACCGAACCGGAATTATACGCACAACTCATCAAACGCACGATTCCACTGGGCAATTCTCCTAAGCTGGAGGGCAACGGTCTACTGTACTTGACGGCAGTGGAGGAGCTTTCTCGTATTTTCGACGCGCAGCGTGTAGCGGGAATACTAACTGTAGGATCATTGAAGGTTAAATAAACCGTAACTTCAATTCGGAAATATAGCGGCTCTCCTAAAGGGAGGGTCGTTTTTTTGGATTTCAAATCTTAGGAAAAACTCCATTTACATTGCATTCAAATGTCGGGTAACATATACCTCAAAGATAGGCATGAGTCAGAAGTGGAGGATGAATATGAACGATATCATGGCGCAAGCTGACGAGCTTAGACGAACAGGGCAAGCAGAGAAAGCACGTAAGCTTCTTTTAAAGGCATCAGAACAGCAGCAAAATGATGCAGAATTGTGGTATCAGACAGCTTGGACGCATGATTCATTGGGCTTAGAGAGGGAAGCGGTTGCCTATTATGAAAAAAGCCTAGGTATGGCGTTATCCGCAGAATCAAGAAAAGGAGCCATCCTGGGACTAAGCAGTACATATCGTGTATTGGGAGATTACGCCAAGGCGAAAGCGTGGTTGGAAACAGGAATGAACGAATTTCCGGATTACAGACCGTTTCGGGTATTTTACGCGATGGTGTTGTATAATCTGGGGGAATACGGGAAAGCCATGCAGAAGCTGCTAATGGAGGTGGCTGAGACGACCTCGGATTTATCTACACAGGAGTACTCACGTGCCATTCAATATTATGCAGATAAACTGGATCAGATCGAGGCATAGGTGAACCGGAGTGAGAGCATAAGCAGTAACGTGTATATACGCTCGTAAATAAAAAGATCACAGTCAGAGAGCAATAATTCTCTCTGACTGTGATCTTTTGCTGTTTATTGTTTAGCTATGGGGTCCGTAACTTGATGAGTTAAATAACTGCGATTACTGTGCACCTTCAGTAACGGCGATTTCCTTCTCCAGGTTTTCTCTGGATAGGTTGGCCTTCAAGTAGTCCGGGGTATCGGGCAGGACCAGGTGCAGATTGGATTTTTGACAAATGCGGATGGTGCACTTTTCGACGATAAAATCAAAGACATGCCCACCTCCGGTGCGTTCATCGTTAATAAAATGCAGATGAAATCCAGCTACCCCAATACCTTGAGCATAGGAAGGTGTCCAAAAACCTGTAATCACGCCGGAAGCCTCATTAAAAGTGAAGGTAGGCTGTGACTTGGTCGCTTCGATAAACGGTTTGTATGGTTTAACTTGGTGAGGCACGGTCCGTGTCTTTACTTCACGAAAAGTACCATCCATACGGAAGGCATAGAACAGATTACGGCTTGGAAACAACGTTAACAGCAGAGCTTCCAGCTCTTCACGATGCATAGGGCGGTCAATAGTATATGTGAAATCTTCCTGGAAAAAGGTGACAGTGGAAAAAGGTGTAGTTTCTTCCGGTTTTACGCGATGGGCCGTACCGTCTGGAAGCAAGTGATAAAATTCACCATCGAACGCGATCATCTCGCCATTCAGTTGATCAAAGGTACCAATTCCGAAATCCCCGTGCTTTTGCAACTCCTCAAAGGCAACAACTCCGTCATAAAGACCATCTAATAGAGCAAGCATAGTGGATGTTTGGTAAATATCATGATCAGCTTCTTGCTTGGTTTCCAATTGCGCAACGGTCATGGCAATACACTTCCTTTTATAATTGTATGCATTTATTTTCTTTCTTTTTCAATAATAAACGTAAAATTTCAGTAAATAACATGAATAACTCAAAAAAATCATTAAAAAAACGTTATACTCCATAATTGTCATAAAGCCGTCACGACTGAGGCATGGTTAAGGTTAGTTTAATTGGTTAGGCAGCAGTTTACGTCCCAACTGGATGTTATCCTGATAATCAATCGGAATATCGACGACCACAGGACCATCGGTATGAAGTGCCTGCTGCAATACACTTTCTAGTTCTTCAGGAGAGTGCACGCGTAATCCAGTGGCGCCGAAGCTTTCAGCATATTTCACTACATCAACATCTCCAAATTTTACACCAGACGTTCTTCCGTATTTAATCTGTTGTTGAAAAGCGACCATGTCATAGGAACCATCTCTCCATACGATATGCACCAACGGTGAGTTAAGACGTACGGCGGTTTCGAGCTCCATGGATGAAAAAAGAAATCCTCCGTCTCCAGAAATAGAAACGACTTTGTGACCGGGATTGACGAGCGTGGCAGCAATCCCCCAAGGCAGCGCTACGCCTAGCGTCTGCATTCCGTTGCTGAATAGAAGGCGCCGCGGTTCATACGAACGGAAATATCGTGCCATCCAAATATAGTGTGAACCGACATCACAGGTGACTGTGACGTTATCATCAATCAGGCTGCGCAGTGTACGAATAAATTGCAATGGATGAATCAGAAAATCATGCTTGTGTGCGGGAACAGCCGCTTGCTCGTTTAGATCATGGCGCAGACGATTCAATTGGTCGCAGGAGGATTTAGGTAGCTTTAAGGTAGGTAATTCTTCTGCAAGGCTACCCACAATCAGGGCTATATTTCCGATTAGCTCGTAGTCCGGTTGATAATCATGATCAATATCGGCTTGATGGTCATCCAGATGAATGAGTGTTCGGTTTGCCGGAATGTTCCAGTTTTTTGGATCGTATTCGATAGGATCATAGCCAATCGTCAGTACCAAATCTGCGGCTCCAAGAAGCATATCACCCGGTTGATTGTGGAACAGACCCACTCTTCCAAAATAGTGGTCTTCTAGTTCACGGGAGATGGCTCCAGCGGCCTGGAAGGTTTCGACAACAGGCAGATCTGTATCTCGGATGAGAGCACGGATAGCTGCGGTGGCTTCAGGCGTGCTGGCTTTCATGCCGAGAAGAAGTACGGGCAGCTTGGCTTTTTTGATTTGCTCTGCGACTTGTTTGATGAGTCCGGCGGGTGCGGTTCCGAGTTGGGGAAGAGAAACCTTCTCAATGACTGTTACTTCAGATGACGAAGTCAACACGTCCTGCGGCAGGCTGACGAATGTGGCTCCAGGCTGGGCTGAGGTCGCAATTCGAAATGCATTAGCAATTGCTTCCGGTACATTATCAGGATGTTCTACTTCTACACTGTATTTGGTGATGGGTTCGAATAGTCCGGCGTTATCCATAGATTGGTGCGTGCGTTTCAAGCGTTCGGATCTTGGGACTGCACCCGCAATGGCGACGACAGGATCACTTTCTGCATTAGCGGTGACAAGTCCTGTCGCCAAGTTAGATGCGCCTGGACCTGAGGTAACAATGCATACGCCCGGTTTACCGGTTAATCGACCGACTGCCGCTGCCATAAAGGCGGCATTTTGTTCATGACGACATACGATCAATTCGGGCCCCCGATCTTGAAGAACATCAAAAACAGAATCGATCTTGGCACCTGGAATGCCAAAAATATGGGTAACCCCTTGCTTGATCAAGCAATCGACAACAAGGTCGGCTCCTTTTGTATCGGATATAGTTTTAGTTTGAACAGCTTGCACTTTTGTACTCAATGCTACCACCTCTTCTTCTTCTCTGTGAAATAACTAATGAAATACTTTTAATGTAAATCAATGGATGTATATTGCAATTATAATACAATAACTGGTATTTTCAAGAAAGAAATTTTCAGAAAAAAAGAGAAAAATATATAAAACGTTTTCAAAGTTTGATCTATCACGGAAAATTAAAATTGTGGAATTTTCTTGTGGTGTCGGTCATCGAGAAGGTATAGAACAGATCTGTCCCAAATGGAGGCAGATCATTTTTATCCGCTCACATGATAAAAATCACTTTCCTCTACAAAGGATAGCGGTTACAATGTAATTGTTGTTAACGTAAACATTAAATTTAAGGTGAAGCAAACCAGTATGACATGATGTACAGGTATCATTTTATAGTTGTATTGTCCTGTACAAATCATATGGATTTCCCACTGCTATGGGGAATGTAATTGTTAAAAGGCAAGTAGTATCTCGAACATTTTTGTTAACGTTAACAATTTATTAGGAAACACGATTATAGAAGGGATGAGAGAGTAATGACTAAAGCGTTTTTAGACGAAAACTTTTTGTTGAGCAATCCAACGGCTGAAATCTTGTACCATCAGTACGCCAAGGATATGCCGATTATCGACTATCATTGTCATTTAAGTCCACAAGAAATTTATGAAAATAAAGCGTTCAAAAATATTACGGAAGCCTGGTTGTACGGAGATCATTACAAGTGGAGACTTATGCGGGCTAATGGGGTTGAGGAACGCCTGATTACGGGGGATGGTGAAGATTATGACAAGTTTTTGGCTTGGGCCAAAACCGTACCTACACTAATAGGCAACCCGCTGTACCATTGGACGCATTTGGAGCTTCAACGCTTTTTTGGTGTCTATGAGCTGCTGAATGAACAGAACGCACCAGTGATCTGGGAAAAGGTAAACCAAAAGCTGCAGGGAAAGGGATTTGGCGCACGTGATCTGATTGTGAACTCGAAGGTAACTGTGGTGTGCACCACGGATGATCCGACGGACCATCTCGAATACCACAAACAAATCAGCAAGCTGACCGATTTCCCAGTGGCAGTGTTGCCAAGCTTCCGCCCCGATAAAGCTTTGGAAATTAATCGTGAAACTTTCCAGCCTTGGGTGGCTCGGTTGGGTGAAGTCAGCGGACTGGATGTTTCTGGCCTGGAAGGATTTTTGAATGCGCTGGCGAGCCGGGTGCGCCATTTCCATGCTGCTGGAGGCCGGGTATCTGATCATGCGCTGGATACTGTAGTCTATGAAGAAACGAAACTGGAGGAAGCGGCAGCCATATTCAGCAAGGCGCTGGAGGAAGGCCATGTGACTCCTTTAGAGGAGGCGAAATATAAATCATACGTTCTGGTTTTCCTTGGCAAACAGTATGCAGAACATGGCTGGGCTATGCAATACCACATTCACGCGCTGCGTAACAACAACACGGCTATGTTCCGTCATTTAGGACCGGATACAGGCTACGATGCCGTAAATGATGGCTCTATCGCTCGTCCATTGGCGGCATTGCTGGACGCACAGGAGCTGGCAGGTGGATTACCGAGAACCATTTTGTATTCGCTTAATTCGGTTGATTATCCAGTACTGGCAAGTCTCGCGGGCTGCTTCCAATCCGGTGGAACTGTAGGGAAAATCCAGTTTGGCACGGCATGGTGGTATAACGACCATATCGAAGGCATGCAGGAGCAGATGAAGTTGCTGGCTAACTATGGGGTGCTGTCCCGCTTTATTGGTATGCTGACGGATTCCCGCAGCTTCCTTTCCTACACACGCCATGAATATTTCCGCCGTATACTCTGTGACTTAATTGGGACGTGGGTTCAGGAGGGTAAGGCGCCTGAGGATCTGGAACTGCTCGGAGCAATGGTACAAAACATTTGCTACAATAACGCTGAGCAATATTTTAATTTCCCAACAGTTGTTCATAGTAAGTGAAGCTACCGCCTAAGGTGAGAACTCACTAACTTTATAAAAAATTGCTCTTGCCAGGAGCTTGTTTCAAACTCCCGGTAAGAGCAATTGAAAACAAAATAGTTATCAACTGAGGATTTTGCAAAAATCCCATAAGCGACTTCCAATGAACAAGATATAGATCGAAATGGTTTAGTTCGTCTGTATCTTGCACTTCGGAGCGACTGGAATCGAATTTTGCAAAATCCTGAACTAGATATGTGAAAATAATTACAAACATAGAGGAGTGTGTAGGTATGGGAGTGCCTATCGTGCAGGAGAGCGTCCAAACTGACAACAAGACAGGCGAGCATATTAGCCTGAAAGAAAAGATTTCGTATGGTATGGGTGACTTTGGAAACGGATTCATGTTTGATTTGGGGCAGTTGTATTTGCTGAAATTTTTTACAGATGTAGCAGGGGTTTCTGCAGGAGCCGCCGCAGGCATTTTCTTGGTCAGCAAGCTGTTTGCCGCCATCTGTGATCCCATTGTCGGGTCCTTTGTTGATTATCGCAAACATATCGGTGCACGTGGAAAATTTAGGCCTTTTCTTATCGTTGGAAGCGTTATCCTTGCAATTCTTACGGTTCTAACCTTTATTTCGCCGAATATTTCCCCCACAGGAAAACTCATTTACGCCTATGCGTCCTATATGATCTGGGGGATCGGCTACTCTATTGTAAACATTCCATACGGCTCGCTGGGTGCCGCCATTACGCAGGATACTCATCAGCGTGCTTCATTGTCATCTTTCCGTCAGGCAGGATCTCTGGGCGCATTATTTGTCACCAGTGTCGTTGTCATGCCGCTTATTTTACTGTTTCCTAACCATCATGTTGGCTATCCGGTTGTGATGGGGATTATGTCACTCATTGGTGTGATCGCTTTCATCATATGTTACCGAGGAACGAAAGAACGTATTATTAGCCAGTCCGGGCCAAAAGAGAAGCTATCTATAGGCGTTATCGTGCATACCTTTACGAATAACAAGCCTTTGCTGGTACTCGTTTTGATGACGATTTTCACCATATCCGCGTACAATATTAAGTCCGCACTGCTGATCTATTTTGCCGAATATAACTTGGGGCATGTAGAATTAATGGCTTATATGAATTTTATTATTATCGGTTCGTCGCTACTGGGTGTGTTGTTCCTGCCCAAGCTGGTACGGCGCTTCGGTAAACGAAAAACAGCTATACTGGGGATGCTGGTTAGTGTCATTGCCGACTCTATTAACTTTTTCATGCCTTCAAATGTATATATTTTCACAATCCTGGCCAGTATTTCGTTCATTGGTATTAGTATTCCTAACGGGGTTACCTGGGCATTCGTGTCCGATATCATTGATTATGGCGAATGGTCATCCGGGGAGCGTAAGGAAGGGATTACTTACTCGTTATTTAACTTTTCACGTAAGTTGGCTCAATCCTTGTCTGGCTTTCTATCGGGTATTGGACTAGCGCTCATCGGGTATGTTCCGAATGTGGTTCAGTCCTCTGGAACGCTGCTTGGGATCAAGGCATTACTTTGTCTCTATCCGGCTGTTGCCCTGGCTTTGGCCATGCTGGTCATCGGTAAAATGTACAAGCTGACTGACAGTAGACATGCAGAAATGGTTCAAGAGTTACAGCGTCGACATGCGGACAACCGCGTATAATTTGTGAAAGTCTTCTTTTCCGGGCGGCTCCTGTGGTATGGTGGGTATATAATTTTTTTAGAGCCTCACTAAGGAAAGGATACGTATATGGCAGCTACCATTAAAGACATTGCCAAATTGGCTAATGTTTCCCATACAACCGTCTCCCGGGCGCTCAATAATAGCCCGCTGATTAAAGAAGATACGAAACGCAAAATTATGGAGTTGGCAGAGCAACTCAATTACATTCCAAATTTTAATGCCAAAAGCCTGGTTCTCCAGCGCTCGCATACGATAGGCCTGTTTTTCACCAGTATTTCAGAAGGCACCAGCTCCAGTTTTTTTGCGGATACCATCCGCGGAGTTAATCATGTCATCGGGGTGGATTACAATTTGTTTGTGCGAGGAATTGACGATTACGCCGATTTTTCGGCCATTCACCACAAGCGTTTTGATGGTATCATTCTGATGAGCCAGAGCGAGGCGGACAACCCTTTTATTTATCATGTGCTCGGTCAAGGTATTCCGCTTGTTGTACTGAATCGGCAGGTGTCCGGTGCGGGGATTGTAAATGTGATCTCTAATGATAAGGAAGGGTCCTATGAAGCGGTCTCCTTTCTCGTTGAAAGCGGGCATGAACGCATTGCGATCATCGAAGGGGTAGAAGGCTTCAAGTCTACCCAGCAACGCCGTGAGGGTTTTATGAATGCGTTGATTGATAGTGGTAAGCCGATTCGACATGAATATATCGTGCAAGGTCATTATGATACTGAAAGCGGAAGCCAGGCAATGAAGCAACTGCTTTCCTTGCAGGAGCCGCCGACAGCGGTATTTTGCTCTAACGATGATATGGCTATTGGGGCCATGAATGCGGTATTCGAAAACGGCTTGAAGGTACCAGAGGATATCTCAGTCATTGGTTTTGACGATATCGGGTTCTCAATGTATACGACTCCACCGTTAACAACGGTCAAAAGACCGATTGAGCAGATAAGTGAGCGCGGAGCCGCCTGCATTCTGGAACGAATTCAGTCACCGTCCAATGAGGGTGAGCTTATATTTATGGAGACTGCGCTTATGAAACGGAAATCAACGGCAGGCAGACCACGCTGAGTTTCGTTTTATTAACAGGCAGGCCAAAGGGGTAGAAACCATGCTAAATGTATGGTTTCTGCCCCTTTTAGGTTGAAATGCGCTCTGCTTCGTCCGGATTTAACGAAAGAGATTGGTTTTAGCCAGTTCCACAATCTCGTCACCGCGTCCGTTCAACATCGCTTTCATCATCCACAGTGTAAATCCTTCTGCTTGTTTAAGATTAATTTTGGGTGGCATAGATAGTTCCTGACGGTTCACCACCACGTCTACCACAACAGGGCCATCATGAGCCAATGCTTGCTGAATGGCATCCTCCAGCATTGCTGGATCTTCAACCCGGATGCCCTTGAGCCCCATGGCTTGCGCTACAGCACCAAAATCAGGATTCACCAGTTCAGTGCCGTTTTCCAGGAATCCGGCTGCTTTCATTTCCAGCTCGACAAAACCGAGAGCGCCATTATTGAAAACAATGACTTTAATAGGCAGCTGATGCTGCTTCAGAGTGAGCAGGTCGCCCATCAGCATCGTGAGCCCGCCATCGCCTGAGAGGGCAATCACTTGTCGGTCAGGCTCAGTAGCCTGCGCTCCGATTGCCTGCGGCAGCGCATTTGCCATCGTGCCATGGTTGAACGAGCCGAGAAGCCGACGCTGACCGTTCATCTGCAAATAACGCGCAGCCCATACAGTGGGAGTACCGACATCACAGGTGAAAATAGCATTTTCCTGCGCGGCGTCACTGATGACCTTGGCGAGATATTGGGGATGGATCGGCGTATGACCTGGTTTACCGACGGCAAGGTCATCCAACTCCTGGCGTACCTTGGTATAGTGGGAGACGGTTTTCTCTAGATGCTTGGAATCATGCTCTGACGTTAAATGCGGTAGCAGCATTTCCAATGTGGCTTTTACATCCCCGCATAAACCATACGTCAACGGAGTACGTCTGCCGAGATGGGCTGGCTCTATGTCTACCTGTAGGACAATCGCATCTTCAGGGTAAAATTGTCTGTAAGGAAAGTCTGTTCCGAGCATAAGCAGGACGTCACAATCCATCATCGCATGGTACCCGGAAGAATACCCGATCAGTCCCGTCAATCCAGCATAGTAAGGGTTGTCATACTCCAGATATTCCTTGCCTCGCAGAGCAGATACCATAGGGGATTTTAACTTGTCGCATAGCTGCATGAGCAATTCATGAGATTGTGCACAGCCGGCGCCGCATAGTAACGTAATTCGTTTGCCTTTATTCAAATATTCGGCCAGTCTGGAAATTTCGGAAGCTGACGGATGCACTACAGGTGCAGTGGGATGGTAGACATGTTCAGGGACGGGTACCTTTTCCGCCTCCAAAGCTGCTACATCACCGGGAAGAACAATGACGGAGACACCTGAACGTGAAATTGCCTGTTGAATGGCCATGGTCACCGTTCTGGGAATTTGACGCGGTGTCGTAATAACCTCACAGAAGTGACTGCATTCTCCGAAAAGATGCTCAGGATGCGTAGCTTGAAAATATTCACTTCCGATTTCGTCGCTTGGAATATGAGCGGCAATAGCCAGTACAGGCACCCGATTGCGGTGGCAATCATATAAACCATTAATCAGATGCAAATTTCCGGGACCACTACTTCCAGCACATACAGCAATGCTACCACTAAGGTCAGCATCCGCTCCGGCTGCAAAGGCAGCCACTTCTTCGTGCCTTACATGAATCCATTCGATTTGACCATTGCTGCGAATGGAATCAACCATATTATTTAGAGAGTCTCCAACAATGCCATAAACCCTCTTGACCCCTGCATTGACCAAAACTTGTACAATAGTATCTGCGATTGTCTTCATAGATGTTCCTCCTGCCTAGTAAGTAGTGTTATCCTGCCCGTGCTTTCTTGCGTCTATTCTCCTGAAATGTATATAAGAACAAGGTCTCGGGATAGGGTGATAGTTAGCCTTAACCGTCTTGGATCAGGTGCGAAACAACAGAAAAAGGACGATATACTTGCAAATTTTTATATAAACGTATATGTTAACGTGTTCATATTATTGTCATTATTATTTTTTTAAACTAAAAATATTGATAAAACTATTTTGTTAACGTGTGCATTGTGATAAAATAACGATGAAATCATTATGGTAATTGTGGGAGGTTACTCCGGATGAAACAAGTAGATGAATTAGACCAATTAAACAGAAAAAGCTTTATCGTAACAGACCCGCATCCTGTGAGGGTGCTGCAATTCGGGGAAGGGAACTTCCTGCGTGCTTTTGTAGACTGGCAATTTGACAAAATGAATAAGCTGGCAGAATGGAATACGGGAGTTGTGATTGTACAACCGCAGCCAGGAGGCCTCGTGGAGAAGCTTAACGAGCAGGATGGCCTGTATACGGTTATTCTTGAAGGGATTAAGGATGGGAAGGCCATGAAGGAGCATACCGTTGTGGAGTGCGTCACTCGTGGGATTAATCCATACGGCTCTGATTTTTCCGAGTATGAAGCATTATCCCAAAAGCCGGAGCTGCGTTTTGTCGTGTCGAACACGACGGAAGCGGGGATCGCTTATGCACCAGAGGATCAATTGGAAGATCGTCCGCAAAAGAGCTTTCCAGGCAAGCTAGCCGCCTTTCTGTACAAGCGCTTTCAATTCTTCGGGGGCGATCAGAGCAAGGGACTGGTGATCATTCCGTGCGAGCTCATCGACCGTAATGGAGACGCTCTCAAGGAAATCGTACTGAAATATGCGGACCAATGGAAGCTTGGGGCCGAGTTTATTGCATGGTTGGAGGAATCGAATACGTTCTGCAACAGTTTGGTCGATCGGATTGTACCTGGTTATCCCAAAGACCGGATTCATGAGATTCAAGCAGAATTGGGTTACAAGGACGATTTGGTTGTTGTGGGCGAACAGTATCATTTATGGGTTATTGAAGGGCCACAGTGGCTTAAAGAAGAATTACCTGCTCATTTGGCCGGATTGAATGTACTGATTGTCGACGATATGGCGCCATACCGTACACGGAAAGTACGCATTTTGAATGGAGCACATACGGCGCTTACCCCTGTAGCTTATTTATATGGCCTGGACACGGTGGGGCAGGCGGTCGAGCATGATATTATGGGAAACTTTATCCAGTCGCTGATTCGAGAAGAAATTATTCCGACACTGGACTCGCCAGAAGCGGAATTGAATGTATATGCCGACGATGTTATTGAACGATTCCGTAATCCCTATGTAAGTCATTATGTTATGAGTATCGCACTAAATTCGGTGTCCAAGTTCAAGACACGGAACTTGCCATCCTTGCTCCAGTATGTGACACAGCGTAAGGCGTTGCCTGCCAAAATTGTATTTTCGCTGGCGTCCTTGCTCGTATTTTACCGGGGTGACAGAAATGGCGAGTCGATTGCGTTGGCAGACGAAGCTGAAGTGTTGAGTACGTTTGGTGAACTGTGGAGTAAATATGACGGTACTCTCGCCGGGGCGAAGCAATTGACTGCGCTGGTACTTGGCCGGCAGACATGGTGGGGGCAAGACCTGAACCAGATCGAAGGACTGGCTGAACAAACGGCACAGCACGTGTATGAAATTACAAGCAGAGGAATGAAGGAGACGCTCGATTCTCTAACCGGGAACAGCGTGCCCAGAGCATAAGCAAGGAGGAGACCGGAATGCTGGAGTTCATTCAAATTCATGATCAAGATAACGTGGCTGTCGCCTTGCGTGATTACAAGCAGGGAGAGACACTGGCGTGGGGAGCACAAGAAGAACAACGAGTGGAGCTAGCCGAGGATGTAGCACGTGGGCATAAAATCGCCTTGCAGGATATAGCTGAAGGTGGGCATGTTCTGAAATACGGATATCCCATCGGTCATGCCATTCAGCCCATTCAGGCAGGACAGCATGTGCATACGCATAATACGAAGACGAACCTGACAGGCGTGGAGGAGTACACTTATAAGCCTAAGCCAGCTCCTCATTTATATGAACAGGAGAGTCGTACGTTTCAAGGTTTTCGGCGAAAGGACGGCCGTGTGGGGATTCGCAATGAGTTGTGGATTGTGCCGACGGTCGGCTGTGTGAACGGGATCGCTGAACTTATTTTAAACCGTTTCAAGCAGGAAGCGGGAGATATTTCACCTTTTGAAAATGCACTGGTGCTCAAGCATAACTATGGTTGTTCTCAGTTGGGTGACGATCATGCACATACGCGCACGATTTTGATCGATGCTGTGAAACATGCGAACGCAGGTGGTGTACTTGTACTGGGTTTGGGCTGTGAGAACAATGAGATGAAAGAATTTAAGGAAGCCATCGGAGAATATGATTCGGAGCGGGTAAAGTTTTTGCTTTCCCAGGATGTGTCGGATGAAGTAGAGGAAGGGGTAAGGCTGCTTCATGAAATTTTTGCGGCCGTGCAAGAAGATCGGCGGGAACCTGTACCTTTGTCAGAGCTGAACATCGGATTGAAATGCGGTGGATCTGATGGCTTATCGGGTATTACTGCCAACCCACTACTCGGACGATTGTCGGATTATATGGCCGCGCAAGGTGGAACAACGGTATTAACAGAAGTACCTGAAATGTTCGGCGCGGAGACGATTTTAATGGAGCGCGCTGCCGATGAGCAAGTATTTAATAAGATCGTACATCTGATTAACGATTTCAAACAATATTTTCTGGATTACAAGCAGCCAGTATACGAAAATCCGTCACCGGGCAATAAAGCAGGGGGCATCACGACGCTGGAGGATAAATCACTGGGCTGTACGCAAAAATCCGGGTCTTCCACGGTCACTGATGTCATTCAGTACGGGGAGCGTCTCAAGACCAAGGGACTCAACCTACTCAGCGCGCCGGGGAACGATCTAGTGGCATCTTCAGCTCTCGCCGCAGCAGGCTGCCAGCTTGTCATTTTCACAACCGGACGCGGTACGCCGTTTGGCTCCTTTGTTCCGACGATGAAGGTCTCAACCAACTCGCCGTTGTATAAGGCTAAACCTCATTGGATCGACTATAACGCCGGTTCATTGGTGGAGGATGTCAGTATGGAAGATGCGCTCCGCAACTTTGTCGATTACATCGTCGATGTAGCCAGCGGAACCTGGGTGAACAATGAGAAAAATAATTTCAGAGAGCTCGCTATTTTTAAAAACGGTGTTACGTTGTAAAAGGCTGAAGTGTAAGGGAGGCGGAATTATTCCGCTTCCCTTTTTGAGTTTGTATGCTTCTAAATAAGCATGTTAGAAAAATTGGAATATATTATCATAATGTACTTGTCACATGCTTGAATTTATGGTATAACTTAATTACGTAATAAATACGTAATTAAGTTATTTTTAGATAGGATTTAGATCTTACTTTTATTTGGTGAATATAGAAAGTCGGACAAGGAGGCGGGAACGGTGGATGATCTTGTTCACTCCGACATCACAGATCTAGACACACTTGTTAACATGATTAAGCTGTCTTTTTCATTTGCGGATGGTGCCAATATGATTGCTTTATGCGACCAGCTGTATAGCCATGTCAACCAAAAGTATCAGGAATTGCAGCTCTACAAAGCGCGCAAGAAACCTATACAACCCATACATACCAAACGGCCGCTAGTCTACTACTACGGCTACAGTCATCTCATGAAAGGCATGGCCTTCCAAAAACAGGGCAAGTATGAGGCCGCTCGCGATTGCATCGAAAAATATGCAGAATTGGGCTGGTTTAATGGTCTCGATCAATATGGGGAGGCAGAGGTAGAATATTACCGCTATGCTGCCAGAGCTAATTTGTATGCCCTTGATATTTTGTCAGGCAATGCCGAAGTGTTGCAGGAATACATCGAATTTCTTCGTAACAATCCGGAAGAGCTGTTACCGGGGCTTCTTTCCATCGTTGAGGGAGCGTCGAGATACGATTATCCTTTAGAGGCTGTGCTAGAATCATTTGCCGAACAAATTGAAGGTTTTACATATTTTGAAGAGCCTGTGAATGTATCTTATTATTTTCGCTTCTGCTATCAACTGGCTCTTTATTATATCAAGCAACAACAGTTTACGGTTGCGTTGGGCTATATCCTGCAATCTCTTATGCTGTCTGATACCCTGGGTATGAAACATGAACATGAGTTTAGGAAATGTACCGCTATATTTGAAATTTTCAGATCCCAAGCTACAGCAACACAGCAAGACCAATATATAACTATTTTAAAAGGAGTGTTAAAGGATGAAAAAATTGATTTCACGCCCTCTGTCGCTCAGTCTGTTTAGTTTGCTAGTGTTTGTTACAAGTCATGACCTCATCACGGTGTTTTATCATGGAGCCAATCATTAAGAAGGCAGAAGTAAAGTAGAAGTACACTCAATAGCAAGTAAGCTCATTAAGATCAGGGCTTACTTGCTATTTGGCGTATTATGAAGACCGATCATAACGTATATATAACGTGGCACATGTCCCAAAAATATTTAAGCTGTTGTAGGTTTATGCAGCAAACCTTGTTCTGATGGATGCAATGAAATTCTTGTCTGTTGGTAAACGGGGAATGGTTCTTCCGTACTGTATGATCTGCTTTTTAACGCTGCATCCAGTGCCCGTAGCAAGGAACCTATGAATTGCTCTGGAGAAAAGAAAATGCTTTTCCCGACCATATGAATGTGAAGCTCGTTATGGTCACGGTTGCTTACAGACAGCAATATACCTTGACCCTGGAAACCCGTACCGATTGCGCGTATTTTGTTTATACCCGAGAGTAGCATTTCCGTTTTCACCGCACGCCCCTGTTCCTCTACAAATACAGAAATCAGGCGTTTGTCTGTAACGATAACAATTTGGTTACCCCGAAATGTATGACTCAGGTGTAGAAAATCTTTATATACCCCAATAGTCTGCTCATGCGGAGAAACAATCCCCATCCGTACAAACTCCTCCAGCTCAGTGACATCGGGTTCCTGATGATTTTTAATTCGTTTTTTGATACTGAACTGAATAGTCAGGATGCCCAAGATAGCTATGAGAAAAGCGCTAAGTCGGACATTAAATATAAAGAACATCAGGACAATAAGGCCGCCTACTAACCACTGTCCCCAAGTTAGATAGCGCAGCTTTTGTTGTACCGTACGGCGATAATAACCGTAGCCCTTTCCCGGTTGATACTCTTTGGTAAACTTTGTCATACCACGCATCATGGTTAATCCATAGACGGATAAAATTGTCATCGCGAGCGCCAAGAGCGTCATAAGCCATTCCTGAGCTGCAACGCCAACTAAAGTACACAGGCCAAACATGATGAGCCCCGCCCAGCAGGCAACCTTTTTAATTCGAACCTGTTTCTGAATCGAACGAACCAATTCTTCCATTCTTAATCCTCCTGATCTAGGTGTATAGGTAATGATTGGAATCACATATAGTCTTATCGTACCATCTGATAGTCTTTTTCGTAAATTAATAGATGTAAAAATCCAAAGGCTGGAAGAAGGTTTTCGCGTATAGTCAGATCCCCACCTGAACTTTAGATACCAAAATCAAAAAATCCAGTACTACTCATTCGAAGCAGAAGCCTCTAAAATAATAAATGTAAGTGCTTACATTACAAAGAAGGGAGGTCTTCGTATGAGAACAGGATGGAAGAATCCGCAGCCACAGCCACCGGTTCGATCGGGTAGAGGGGCATCACTAGCGCGCAAATGGGTTCAACAAAGACATTTGCAGACTATGGCGCTGCTTGGGGTGGTTTGGATGATTATTTTCCATTACATTCCGATGTACGGCATTTTGATTGCTTTCAAACAATTTGACATCATTGGTACCCTATCAAGCGCACCTTGGGCGGGGTTAGAGCATTTTCGGGCCTTTTTGGAGGATGATAACTTTTGGTACATTGTCAAAAATACACTGGGCATTAGCCTGCTCAAGCTGGCCATCGGGTTCCCGTTGCCTATTGTATTTGCTCTATTCCTGAATGAAATACGATCTACTCGGTTCAAAAAATCTATTCAGACCATTTCATACCTTCCTCACTTTTTATCTTGGGTCATTCTTGGCGGGATCTTAACGACGTGGCTGGCAGATACCGGGATGATTAATCAACTGTTGCTAGCCTGGGGTTGGATTGACCAGCCGATCAGTTATTTGGCAGAGCCGAGCTATTTTTGGGCTATCGTCGTTAGCTCGGATATCTGGAAGGAGCTTGGATGGTCAGCTATTATCTATTTGGCAGCAATGGCGGGGGTATCTACGGACATGTATGAAGCGGCCACCATTGACGGAGCCGGACGGTTTCAGAAAATGTGGTACGTCACCCTTCCCGCTATCAAGGGGACAATATCTATTTTATTTATTTTGGCGGTTAGCGGCATATTGAACTCCAACTTCGATCAAATTCTCGTCCTGCGTAACTCGCTGAATGAAAGTGCAAGTAATGTAGTTGATATTTATGTATATCAGGTGGGCATTCAGCAGGGCCGTTTCTCGTATTCTACCGCGGTGGGTTTGCTGAAATCGGTTCTTGCTCTCGTTTTGCTGCTAATTGCCAATTCGGTGACCAAGCGGGTGAATAATACATCCCTATTTTGAAGGAGGACGGCTGCATGCAGCTATTGCAACGCAGAACAGCAGGCGAAGCGATATTCGATTTCATGAACAACGTCTTCATGCTGATCATTTGTTTTGTCACGTTGTATCCCGTGTGGTATGTGCTGGTGAACTCCTTTAACGAAGGAGCAGACGCTATGCGGGGCGGCATTTACTGGTGGCCGAGGGTCTTCAGTCTGGGCAGCTATCAGGCTGTGTTTGCCAACAACGGTATTATGACCGCGATGGGGGTGACTATTGCCAAGACGCTTATCGGCACGATTGTTCATGTGTTTTTTACTGCCATGATTGCATATGCATATTCCCGTAGGGAGCTGATCGGGCGCAAGTTGTATATGCTGATTGGCACCATTACCCTGTTTTTCGGTGGGGGATTGATTCCAACCTATTTGCTGATACGTGATCTTGGACTGCTGGACAGCTTTTGGGTGTACATCATTCCTGCGATGTTCAGTTTTTTTGACCTTATTATTTTTATGGCTTTTTTCCGAGAACTGCCGGATGCACTGGAAGAGGCGGCGAAAATAGACGGTGCGAATGATTTTGGTATCTTTTGCCGGATCGTGCTTCCTGTATCCATGCCGGTAGTAGCGACGATTGCGTTGTTTCATGGGGTATACCAGTGGAACGATTATTTTACCGGAATGATTTATATTAATAATACGGATCTTCAGCCAATTCAAACATATTTGTACCGGGTTGTTGCCCAATCCAGCTCTAATCAGATGATGGCTGCTGCACCGGGAATTGTTGCCCAGTCCGTCACTTCGCAATCGATCAAGCTGGCGACGATGGTCGTGACGACACTGCCTATTGTACTGGTATATCCTTTTCTGCAAAAATATTTCGTCAAGGGTCTGATGATCGGCTCGATCAAGGGTTAGCACATCATCCAAGGGGGAGATTTATAATGAACATTCGCAAATGGCAGAAGGGGCTGTTGGCCTCTGTTCTGCTGGTGGGTTTGCTCGCGGCATGTACGTCCGGTGGAGGCGGTACTGTCACGGAATTGAAGGACGAGAAGACCAAGGCTACGGCAGATGCACCGGGATGGAAGGCGGATATGGAGCCGATTACGTTTGACTGGTATTTGAACTTTTCCTGGTTCCCGAACAAGTGGGGGACGGATATGACCTCGAAGTATGTTACGCAAAAGACCGGGGTCAGCGTCAATTTTATCGTACCCGCAGGGAATGAAAATGAAAAGCTCAACACCATGCTGGCCTCCGGCAAGCTGCCTGATTTTGTCACGCTTGGTTGGGGAGAGGACGCGGTCAAAAAAATGATTGAGGGCAAGATGGTGCTTCCGCTCAACAAGCTGGCCGAGAAATACGATCCGTATCTGATTAAAATAGCTGATCCGGCGAAAATGTCCTGGTATCGCCAAACGGACGGGAATGTTTACGGGTATCCTAACGCTTCTTCTTCGCCACAGGATTATCAAAAATACGGCCAAAATTTTGTTTCCAACCAGACGTTTATGGTTCGGAAGGATATGTACGAGGCGATCGGCAAGCCGGATATGAGAACACCGGAAGGATTTTTGAAAGCGCTTCAAAAAGTGAAAGAGAAATTTCCAGAGGTGAACGGTCAGCCTCTTATCCCGATGGGATTCCACGAATTTACGGATAACGGAAATTATTCTTTTGAAGACTATTTACTTAACTTCCTAGCCATTCCTCATGAAAAAGACGGCAAGCTATACGATCGTCGTTCGGACGAAGAGTATATTCGCTGGCTCAAAACATTCCGTCAAGCAAATGAGCAGGGCCTGATCGCCAAGGACGTATTTATCGACAAACGTCCGCAAATGGAGGAAAAGGTGGCACAGGGCCGTTATTTTGCCATGTTATATCAGCGCTCTGACTTTGCCACACAACAGGTAATGTTATATGCGAAGGACCCGAACTCCGTCTATATCGCGGTGGATGGACCTTCGAACAGTAAGCTGGACCCGCCGACGCTGGCTGGGCCGGGTATTTCCGGCTGGACGGTGACGCTTATTTCGAAGGATGTCAAAGACAAGGAGCGGGCTATTGAATTTCTGACTTATCTGATTAGCGAGGAAGGAAACCGCGATCTGTATCTGGGGGAGCAGGGCAAGCTGTGGGACATGGTTAACGGTAAGCCAGCCTTCAAGCCAGATGTGCAGGAGCTGCTGAACAAGGATCGTTCTGCTTTTGATAAAAAATATGGAGCCTCCTTCACCTTCTGGATGCTGATGGATACGAATATGAATTTGCAGTGGGCGCCGCCCAGCGTCGAGCCGTATAAGCAGCCAGAGGATTGGACGAAAGGCAAGACGAAAGGCTTCTCCCAATATGACAATATCAAACCGACCGGAACTTCGGCGGAGGGCATTGCGTCAGGCCAGATAGATAAAATTTGGGGCAAGACATTGCCGAAGCTGCTGCTGGCTTCCTCAGATGAGGAATTCGACCAGCTGTTTGCTCGCTTTTTGGAAGATCGCAGAAAAGCAGGATATGACAAAGTTATGGCCTATCAGCAAAAAGCCTATGAGGAAAACCTTAAGAAAATTGAACAGTTCACCAAATGATTTAATTCGATGACTTAATCTATTGAACCCCTAAGGATGTGATTTCATGCCAGGCCGTGCACGTTCACAGATGAAGAGCCTGCTGCGCAGCACTATATGGCAGTGGATGAAGGGGACGGCCGATCGGCTTGGCGGTTGCTCTCTTCAAGTTAAGCTCATTGTCGCGTATATCGGAGTCATTTTAATTCCGGTGGTATTGTTTTCGCTATATACCTTTCACCAACTGTACGAGAATACCATGCAAGACATTACCGTACAAAATCAGTATGTGTTGGATACAGAGCTGGCCCATATTCACAGCAATATGGAAATTATGGAGCGAACCGCACAGCTTGCGATCTCAGATCGCAACGTACTTCGTTATCTGACCGAGGAACGTGAAATAAGCAGCGATGAGCTGGTCCAATTCAACTTGAATGTGTTTCCAAATTTACAGCACTTGCTGTACAGTAATCCCAATGTAGAGAACATTCGACTGTATACGAGTAATCCTCAGGCACATGAAATATGGCCGATGATTTTTAATGAATCACGACTGCCTAAAGCTTCCTGGCTGAAAACGGCCCAACTCCGACAAGGGAAAATATGGTGGGAAATGTACAAGGGGCCGAAAAGCTTACTTCTGGGGCAATCCCGGCAGGAAAGTGAGACAGTGCAGTATATGGCACTGCTGCGTGAAATTCAGTCTACCGGAGGAAGACACGCAGGGTTGGTAGAAACAAACATGAGGCTGGAGCTATTTTCACCTAGAGTATTTGGAATCCCACAACGTGACCGCGCATGGCAAATGTTCATTCTAGACGGCGACGATTCCAGCTCAAGGAACGCTGATAAACCAATGTCTTCTACCGATATAGCTACAGCTTCCTCTCAATCAGATTCAATTTCGATCCCTCTGTCCCATGTGCACCATCTGTTTCAGTCCCAGGTTCAGGGACCGGGTGGTGCTTTTGATTTTTCCTATGAGAATAAGCCTTATCTCGGCATGTACCGTTATATAGAAGGGTTGGACGCCTATTTGCTAAATGTGGTGGCGCTGGACGGTCCGCTGGGTGATCTCCGTCAGAAACGCAATGCCATGCTGCTCATTATTAGTTTGCTGATTTTGTTTATGTCCGTCATTTCTTATACCCTGCATGCCTTCATTCTCAAACAGCTACATACACTGCGTGAATCCATGAAAAAAGTAGAGCAGGAGGGTGACTTTCAGCTTAGAATTCCAGTATATGGGCGGGGAGAAGTGGCTGAGCTGGCTCTATATTTTCGCAGTCTACTGAGTCGGATAAACGGACTCATTGCCGAAGCAGTACACAAGCAGGCCGCTGCTCAGGAGGCTGAGCTGCTAGCGCTCAAGCATCAGATTGATTCCCATTTTCTCTATAATACATTGGAAAATTTAAAAATGATGGCGGAGATAGAACGACAGTATCCGCTGTCGGATGCCCTTACCTCCCTTGGCTCGATGATGCGTTATAATCTCCAATGGTCGGGATCGTGTGTTGCTTTGCGGGATGAAATCCGCCATATTCAGCATTATGTGGCCATCATGAACATTCGCCACGATAACCAAATTGGATTGGAAATTCATCTATCGTCGGCGTTTATGGAACTGGAGATGCTGAAAATGTCGCTGCAGCCTGTAGTCGAAAATGCTATCAAGCACGGTTGGAGTGCATTGCAAAGCCCATTCAGCATCACGATTGAAGCCTGCCCTAAGCAGGATATTATAGAATTGCGCATACAGGATAACGGAGTGGGGATATCTGAAGAAAGAAGAAACGCCATCATGGCTGGTCTAGCGCGAACGGAAATGGATTCCCACGAGCCCGGGATGAATGGGGGAATCGGTTTGTATAATGTGCATCGCCGTTTGAGTATGCAGTATGGCGAAGAGTATGGCATAAGACTGGACAGCATCCCCGGACAATCGACGACAGTGACCCTGATTTTGCCTAAACGTTACATGATGAGGGGGGCAGACCATGACGACCAAGCTGTTGATTGCGGATGACGAGAAAAATATTCGAATGGGACTTCAAGCTATGATCGAACGGGAATTTTCCGGTCTCTATGAATGTGTACTGGTCAAGGACGGAATGGAAGCCTGGCAGCATGTGAAGCAGTTTTTGCCCGAGTTGGTGATAACGGATATCCGTATGCCTGTTATGGATGGCATTATGCTGATGCAGCATATTCACGAGCTGGAGCCGGGTCGCAGACCTTTGGTAATCATTCTCAGTGGATATGACGAGTTCCAGTATGCGCGCGAAGCGATTCGCTGTGGGGCACGGGAGTATTTGCTCAAGCCGATCGTAAGGGAGGAACTGTTCGGTGCGCTGGCAGTTTTGAATGAGGAATTGAAGCAGAGGAACCACCTCATATACGATGGTGTTGTCAGCGTAGATAAAGATAGACTAGCTGGCGCGAGTGCCATCGTCGATAGAAGCGGTAGTATGACACGTGCTATCCAATACATCCATGCTCATTACAGCGAGGATTTGAATATGGCAGTAGTATCCAATTCAGTATCCTTGAATTATACGTATTTTAGTCAGGCGTTCAAAGCCTATACAGGCCTTAGCTTTGTTCAATATGTAAAAAGGCTGCGCATTACAGAAGCCAAAAAGCTGCTGGAGTGTCAAGGGGGCAAGATTTATGAAATTGCGGCTAACGTGGGCTTTGACAATGCAAAGCACTTTAACAAAGTGTTTCGTGAGCTGGAGGGGATGACCCCGCAACAGTTTCGAGTGCAGAATCAAAGGGGTAATTAGATATAAAGAGGCGGAAAACTTCACTGCCTTTTTAACCTTATCCTGATATAATAAACGTAAGCATAACCATCGCCTTCAATCAGAGAGTTTGTACACAATCACACGAATCGCCGAACGGAAGGGGAGAGCATATGGTTATTTATGAAACGGACCAAGCTTATATCATGACGACGCAGCATGACCATGCCCATATTTCAGGTGAGTTGGCTTCACAATGGGAAGAGAGTGCCTTCAAGAATAGACGTCATAAGCAGGATTTTGTATATGCAGCAAGGGAGCATGATCGGGGCTGGATACAGTTAGACGCTGCTCCTTTCTGGAATGATCATGTGTCTGCACCTTATACGTTTATTGATTTTCCGCTCAATCCTCGTTTTGTTTTCTATCGTCTTGGGATTGATGAAGTCGAACAAGGTAATACGTATGCGGCGTTGCTGTGTAGCTTGATGTACAAGGAGCTAGTCGGACGGACCGAGCATCAAAACGCTCAGGACAAGCAGATTACGCATGCTTATCAGGAAGCGGAGGCACAGCGTCGTCAGAGGCTCAAACAGGAGCTGGCATGTGGCGTAACCTTCGACCATCAAGTGCGGACGGATGTACGGAGAATGTTGTTTTGTGACGAATTGAGTCTGTTTTTGTGCAGCCGAGAGCCGGGCACGCCTACAGCAGATTATGAATGGTTTGCTGAAGGTTTAAGCTTCCCGGCTGTTCGACATGAAAGCGGGCGAGTTTGGGCCGAGTGGCTATCGGATCAGACTGTAGGTCTTTCCTTTTTTCCTTTCAGGGGCAAGGTAGGGATTACTCATACCTTTAAGAAGGTGGACAAGGAGAAAATTCGTACCTTTGGTCTCCTAGAGGCTTACCGTTCTTCCGAATGGACGCATCGAACCTTTACCGTTGAACATATCATGGAAGTAGAAGAACATAAGGAGAACGCCTGACCGTCTACGGATACAGCCTCGAACAATATTTTGTTCGTAGACGCAGAGAAAAGTCAGAGCAAAGCCTCCCTGAACCATGCTTCAGAGAGGCTCGCTTTTTTCTAGCTTTAACATTTTACGATTTTGCAGATGTTTTCGCACGATTGGCAATAGTCTGTACCTTATTCAATACCTTATCGCGTGCCCCTTTATTTTTCATCAGATACGTAACACCCATTCCCAATGCGGCTACCACCCATTTTTTATTCTTCATGAATAACGCCTCCTTATGATCATGTTGTCATACACGCTTGCTTTAAAAGCATCCAAAATGTGAAAAGATGAACGGGATTTTACGATTTAGTGATTCCTTGCACTCGTTCCGCATAACTATGATTTTACCCTTCTCCATCAAATCTTACCCGTTCCTTCGCCAATGAAACGATTACGACTGTCTTTTCATGTTTAATGGATATTATTAAATATCCCGCCACAATTGCTTCAGACGCACATGACAGGGAGGTCTTTGTTATGAGAAAGAAGGAAGTGGTTGCCATGCTGCTCGCCGGCGGACAAGGCAAAAGACTCAAAGGACTTACCCGTACACTAGCCAAACCGGCAGTATTTTTTGGAGGAACTTACCGCATTATTGATTTCCCTCTCAGCAATTGCACTCATTCTGGTATAGACACCGTAGGCGTACTGACCCAATACGAGCCGTTGGTGCTTCATTCCTATATCGGCGTTGGGAGCGACTGGGATTTGGATCGCCTGGATGGAGGAGTTTTTGTTTTACCACCGCACGAGAAAGAAAATGGAAACAACTGGTACAGGGGCACGGCGGATGCAATTTATCGAAACCTGCATTTCTTGGATCAGTATGACCCAGAGCATGTACTCATTCTGTCAGGGGATCACATTTATAAAATGGACTACAGTCGAATGCTCCACTATCACAAGGAGAAGGAAGCAGACTGCACCATTTCTGTCATCAATGTCACGATTCAGGAAGCCAAACGATTTGGGATATTGAACGCCGATGATGATCTGAAAATATATGACTTTGAGGAGAAGCCTGATCAGCCGAAAAGCACATTGGCCTCCATGGGCATTTATTTGTTCAAATGGGAGGTGTTACGTCGCTATTTACTGGAAAGTGCAAGCGATTCTGAATCCTCACATGATTTTGGCAAGGATATCATTCCATTGCTGCTTCAGCATGGTCGGTCGTTGTATGCGTACCCGTTTGCCGGGTACTGGAAGGATGTAGGTACCATTCAGAGCTTGTGGGAGTCCAACATGGATCTTCTGGTTCAGGATCCGCCTTTGGATCTGAACGATCCTTTCTGGCGCATCTATACCCGCAGTCCTAATCAACCGGCCCAGTATATAACCCAACGGGCAATCCTCAAAAACAGCATTGTAAATGAAGGCTGCATGGTGGATGGAGAAGTAAGGCATTCTGTACTATTTTATGGGGTCGAAGTAGGTGAAGGGAGCGTTATTACCGATTCTGTCATCATGCCAAACGTAAAAATTGGGCGCAATGTACGTATCCACCGGGCTATCGTGAATGAGAACATCGTTATTGAAGACAACGCGTTTATCGGACCTGAAGATAGTTCTGATGAGATTATTTTGTTCGATCAGGAAAGCCAGCTTCATGCACGAATTTAACCCGGATAAGGACGGTGTCTGCTATGAGCCGACTCATTGGAGTTATCAACCTGGATCACGAACTGGATCAGTTGAAGGAGTTGACCTATTTCCGGTGCGGGGCCGCAGTCCCCTTTGCCAGTCGATATCGGCTCATTGATTTTACCTTATCCAACATGATGCATGCAGGGGTGCATGATATTGCACTGTTTATCCGCCGCAAATACCGTTCGCTGCTGGATCATCTGGGTGAAGGCCGGCCTTGGGATTTAGACCGCAGACGGGGCGGGTTGTTTATTTTGCCACCGGACTGGAATGATCCGACGGATGCATCACGTGGGGATTTGCAGCATGTGCACAACAATCTGGACTTTTTCCATCGCTCATCGGGGCAAACCATTGTTCACGCAGGAACTCAGCATGTCAATAAGGTTGATATCGAGGATGTATACCGTTATCATCGGGAGAAAAATGCAGATGTTACCCTCGTATATAAACCCATAGACCAGCTCGAATCTGAGCATGCTCCTTGTGCACGACTGGAGATTGATGAGAACGGACGAGTGACTGGTATTCATCAGGAGCAGGATCATCATAATATTTATCTGGAAATGTTCGTGATGGACAAAGGCTTGTATCTGGATCAGGTGAAGCATTGCATTGCCCATCAGGATAATCATTTCTTTCGCGATGCCATCCAGAAAAACCCAAGTGGACTGCGCATTTATGCGTATCGTTATGAAGGTTATCATGCGGTCATTAATTCTATCGAGAGCTACTATAAAAATAGCATGAAGCTGCTGGATCAGGAGCAGTATCATGCACTGTTTCAGAATCAGCCGGTGCATACCAAAATCAAGTATGAAGCCCCGACCCGTTATACGCACAGCGCCGAGGTGGATCATTCACTTGTTGCCAATGGCTGCACCATTGGGGGCAAGGTCGAGAACAGTATTCTTTTCCGTGGAGTACGGGTGGAGGAGGGTGCGCGGGTAAGCAACTCGATTATTATGCAAAAATGCGTCATCCGTAAAGGGGCAGTTGTGGAGAATGTGGTTTTAGATAAAGATGTACAGCTTTCACCAGATCGAACTCTGATTGGAGACATTAGAGTTCCCTATGTCATTGCCAAGAATAGCGTAATTTAAAGGATATACTTAGCCATTAAAACGGAAATAACAGGAGGTACAACTTTGTTCAGCAATAAAGAAGCATTTAAGCAGGCTTTTCGAGAGCAACTGGTCGGAAGGCTGGGCAAACCGATGCAGGAGGCTCAGTCGGAAGATGTATATAAGGTTTTGGGTGGCATGATTCGTGAACAAGTTGGAAAGAATTGGGCAGAAACGAACCAAGCCTACAAAGAAGGACAAGAGAAGCAGATTTATTATTTTTCACTGGAGTTTTTGATAGGTCGTCTATTGGGCAGTAATCTGTTGAATTTGGGCGTACTGGATATGGTTCGGCAGGCATTGGGTGAACTGGGCTGGGATCTGGAGGAAATTGAAGAACAGGAGGCGGACGCGGGGCTAGGCAATGGTGGCCTCGGCCGTCTGGCGGCTTGCTTCATGGACTCGCTGGCATCCCTTGGCTATGCAGGACATGGTTGCGGTATCCGATATAAATATGGTCTGTTTGAACAGCGTATTGTGGACGGCAATCAGGTTGAACTGCCGGATTACTGGCTACAGAAAGGGAATGTCTGGGAGGAACGCCGTCCTGACAAAAAGGTCGAGGTTCATTTTTGGGGAAGAGTGGAAACCCGTGAACAGGAGGGACGTCTTGTATTCGAGACACAGGATGCCGAAACGGTCTGGGCTGCCCCTTACGATATTCCGCTGGTGGGCTATGGTCATGCGCAGGTGAATACGCTGCGGATTTGGAGTGCGGAATCAGCGCTTGATCCCGTTCGAGGACCGATTCGAGGCGAGGGCGGTTATTACCGCTTTCTCGACTACAATCGATCGGTGGAATCCATCTCGGCATTTCTATATCCGGATGACTCCAATTATGAGGGGAAGCTGCTTCGCTTGAAGCAGCAGTATTTCCTGTGCTCGGCCGGCCTGCAAAGTATTTTGCGTACGTTCGAGAAGCTTCGTTTACCTTACGCCCAGTTGCCCGATAAAATAGCACTGCACATTAACGATACACATCCGACGCTGGTTATACCGGAACTGATGCGTATTCTGATGGACGTGAAGGGCTTGGGCTGGGACGAAGCATGGGATATTACGACACGAACCGTTTCATATACGAATCATACGATATTAAGTGAGGCGCTGGAACAATGGCCTGTCAATATGGTACGGGAGCTACTACCTCGTATTTCCTTGATCATTGAAGAAATTAACAAACGTTATTGCGCTATGCTACTGGAGCGTTACCCAGGCCAGGACATCAAAATTGGTGAAATGGCGATTATTCATGGTGAACAAATCCGTATGGCTCACTTGGCAATCGTCGGCAGCTACAGCGTTAATGGGGTGGCTGCGCTGCATACGCAAATATTAAAGGAACGAGAGATGAAGTCGTTTCACGAGCTGTACCCTGACCGTTTTAATAATAAAACAAACGGGATTGCCCATCGCCGCTGGCTGATGCACGCTAACCCGGAGCTGGCAAGCTTGTACGATGAGACCATCGGCACACGTTGGAGGACCCGTCCAAGGGAGCTCATCGACCTGCTTCGTTACAGTGGGGACGAGTCGTTCAAAGAACGGATACAGGCGATTAAGCGAAATAATAAAGTCAGGCTCGCTGAGCATGTTTTTGCAAAACAGGGCGTGCGACTGGATACGTCCTCCATTTTTGACGTACAGGTCAAACGGTTGCATGGTTATAAGCGACAGCTGCTCAACATTTTGCATGTGATGCATCTATACAGCCAGCTTAAAAGTAATCCTGGCCTGGATGTGACGCCACGCACGTTTATTTTTGGAGCCAAAGCCGCTCCCGGTTATTTTCTCGCCAAACAGACAATCAAGCTCATTAACAACGTGGCGGACACGATCAATCGGGATGTAGATGTCAAGGACAAGCTGAAAGTCGTTTTCCTTGAAAATTATTCTGTCTCGCTAGCGGAGCTGATTATTCCTGCGGCGGATGTCAGTGAGCAGATTTCCACGGCAGGCAAGGAAGCCTCTGGCACAGGGAATATGAAATTTATGATGAACGGTGCGCTCACAATAGGTACATTAGACGGAGCCAATGTTGAAATGCATGAAATGGTAGGGGATGCCAACATGTTCATTTTTGGATTGAAGGTGGATCAGATCGAGGCATATTACCGGGACGGCCAGTATTCGGCGCGCAAAACAGCCAATAGCGACGAAAGACTGCGTGAAGTGTTGGATCAACTCGTGAACGATGCTCCTTTTACGCGGCATGAACGGGAATTTGAGGCCATTTATCAATCCCTGATTGATCATAATGATGAATACTTTGTGCTCAAGGACTTCGCAGCCTATGTGGATACACAGGTTCATATTGAACAAGTGTATCGGAATCCCTCGGAGTGGACTCGGCGTGCTATTGTCAATATGGCGAACTCTGGTAAATTTTCTAGTGATTGTACGATTCAGCAATACGCGGCTGAGATTTGGGACATTGTGCCTCTCCAAAACGATGTCAACAAGCGAATTCTGTCCTAAAACGGCGAAACAGGCGGAATAACATTGCTTTTCGAACGCTGAGGGTTATAATGACAGTATAGACATAAGTAAGGATGGGAACTGTATATACTCATTCCTGAACTTGAATTGTACTGTTGAAGGAGTCCTCCTATTGATAAAGCTCAATCCGAAAAGGCTCAAACCTCATAAATCGAAGAAGAAATATAATATGTTTCAAAATATATGGCGTGCGATTCGGCTGAATTTCATCAAGCTATTGCGCGCCCCTGGTGGAGTTAAAAAGATCTCTTTGGGCTTCGCCATTGGCTTTGCGCTGGAGATGATTGTGATTTCCACGGCTTCTCTGGTATACCTTGTTTTTTATCCGATTGTTCGTCTGTCCGGCGGCTCGTTGCCTGCGGCCATTGTGGGTAACGTTGTAGGTAAACTGACCTTTTTGCCAATTGTACTGATGCCATTCGCCAAGCAAGTGGGGGCTTGGATTTATCCATCCCATTATCCGGTACATGTCAGGGGCGGACGACTTCACGAGCATTCTTTTATGGAGCTGTTTCACGGCAACTGGTCTGTATTCAGAGACTTACTGCACGGAGGCTTGCACATCCTGATCGGCATGTCGATTTTCGGTGTGGTGCTGGGCATTATCTCGTATTTTGTCATTCAGGTTCTGTATAATCGTTCGCTGCACAAACGGTTGGAAAAGCGGAAGTTGCGTCATGGTGCAGCATTTTCGGCGGCCAGACTGCTGAAGAATGGATAACGATGCATAAGAAAGAAGCTCTTCGAGCCTATTTATTAGGTCCGAAGGGCTTCTTTGAGTTGGGGCAAGCAACTTTTATTTTTGTATTACGTCTAAGGAATATATGTATCCATTCTTTTAAGTCTCTTTTGAGACATCAGGAGGAATTGCCCCATGAAAAAATGGAATTCTATCACTGCAACAGTTGCGGCAATATCCATGCTTTTGGGAACGGCTCCAGTTGCATGGGCACAGCAGCCCGCCGCTGCCATAGCTCAAAACGCACAAACTTCTGTTAACTTGGACCCAACCGCCACTAAGCGTTTAACAGATGTGCTGAACACATTAGCGGGGAAACAAACAATAAAGTTTACAAGCGCTGATACTGCTTTTGACTCATGGACGGTAAACGGTACTTTGAGCGGGACAGCTAATGCTGATTTCATCCAAAATTACGATTCCAAAAAGGGAATCGTGCAATCCACCAGCATTATTTATGATGCGGCTGATCTCAACAAAGTTATGGACAATAATCTACGCAGCAAGGTTGCATCGTTCCTGAAAACATTTGATTCTGATGGAGTGTTTAAAACGGATGCTGTCTGGCGTGTATATTCCCCGGATGACGAAGGAGAACTCAAAAATTATTGGGTGCTATGGGGGCATGACCAGAGTCTCTACATTGACCTTGATCAAGGAAATAAAATAACGGCCAGCATAATGTATTCGCTCAAAGACGTTAAAGCTTCACTGACCAACAAAGCGAATCGTTCGCTCAAAACACTTGGTATTCCTTCGAGCAATCCGTTTGAATATGTGTTTCGTCAGCATGAAGGCAATGATACCGTTTGGAATTTCCGAGACGATAATGAGTTAAACAACGTGCTGATTGGCGTGAAAACCGGTAAAGTGTGGGCCGTAAAAAACGAGCTTGGCATGGATTGGACGGGGGAAAAGGATTTTGTCAAAGCATTCGCTAAGCCAAAGCTCAGCCAAACTCAGGCTCTTTCAGCCGCGAAGTCGAAAGTGCAATCTCTTTTTGGAATTAACCTAAAAGGATATACCGTAAAAATTAAGGATAACGAGTATACGTTCTCCCAAAAAGGCGCAGTTACTGTGGTGGGAAAAATCAATAAAAAAGGAGCATTTTATTCCCTAGAGGCTATGCCCGCGAATGGAGTTCGAAATTAAGCAGAATGATTTTATTGAAAAGCGTATGATCTCTATAAGAGGCATACGCTTTTGACATATTTTGTAACAGGATTGGCTTCATTCGCTCGAATCGTTTACAATACGTGTGCATACAACAATGGACGACAGGTTAATGTACATACAAGGAGTGATGAAGTTGCGGAAGATATGGCAAATCTACTTAACAGACTGGAGAAATGTATTCAAAGTATCGACCGGGACTTTATTAGTCATTGGCATCATTCTTTTGCCTTCTGTCTATGCATGGGTGAATTTGAAAGCGATGTGGGATCCGTATGCGAATACATCTGGGATTAAAATTGCAGTAACCAGCCAAGATCAGGGTGCAGAAGTGAATGGTAAAAAGATTAATATCGGCGATGAGGTTTTGCATAACCTTCAAAATAACAAGAAGCTGGGTTGGACTTTTGTCAATGAAGCGGAAGCACGAAAAGGTGTGTTGAATGGTGATTATTATGCCAGCCTGCTGATCCCGAAAGATTTTTCAGAGAAAATTACGAGTGTGCTGACGGAAAATCCGCAAAAGCCGGAAATTGATTACGCCGTAAATGAAAAGATTAATGCAGTAGCTCCGAAAATTACATCTTCGGGGGCAACCTCTCTAACGAACCAGATTAGCCAAAACTTTATAGAAACTGCCAGCCAGGCGGTATTGACGAAGTTGAAGGAAGCCGGAGTCAAGCTGGAGGAGGAGCTCCCGACGATTCGTAACATTGAGAACCGGGTGTTGGAACTTAATAATCGATTACCAGATATCGATAGGTTGGGCAAACAGGCATTGGAGCTGGAGCAAAATCTGCCCAAAATTAAGGAACAGGGACAAAAGATCATTGCATTGAAGGAGAAAATTCCTGAAATTAACCGTGCCGGTGACCTGGTGCTCAAAATTGACAAAAACATGCCTGAGCTGGACAAGGTAGCCGCTGTTATTTTGGATATCCAAAAAAGACTACCTGATATTCAAAAGGCCGGTGATCGAATTGTTGAACTAGATCAAAATTTCAGCAAGGTAGAAAGCGCACTGGCCACAGCCCTAGAGGACACGCAAACGGCTCTTAAAGTCATTAATGCTGCCCAGAAAGCACTGCCAGAAGTACAGAAAATAGCGGACACAGGCAAGGATTTTACAACCGGTTTACTCGAATTTCTGGACAAAAACGAGGGTGCGCTTGATTCGATTGGTACAGTAGTTAAAGAAGACTTACAACTGGTACAACAAATCGCGAATGAAGTTTCTCAGATTACAGACATTGTTCGTGGTGTGGATTTTGATCCTAAAGCAGCACAAGCTGCGGTGAATCGTGTCAGCGGTAGGCTGACAACTGCCGTGGGAGTGTTGGATCATATTTCTCAATTGCTGAAGCGTGTGAACGGATACTTGCCAAGTCAACCTCTGGATTCACTTATTTCCCGTGTGAGCGGGGTAGAGGATCGTTTCCGTCGTCTGAATAGCACAGTAACTAGCATCGGGGATGCCATTCAGCGCGGCGAAAAGCCTGCGCAAAATCTGCTGGATGACACTGATCGCCTTGCAGGAGAAATCAGTAGCGGAATTGACAGCATTTTGGGCAATTATGATACGGAGTATGCACCCGCCATTCAAAAGGCGCTGGATCAGATCAAATCCGTTGCCCGCAATTCTGCCAATGTGCTGACTACAGCTCAAGAGCAGCTACCGAATATTGAAAAGCTATTAAATGACGCACAGGCTGCAGCAGAATTCGGTCAGCAAGAGCTAACACGTCTCCAGCAGAATCTGCCACAATACCGTCAAAAACTGCATGAAGCGGCGACGACGATTCAGGGGCGCATGGGCGAGTTTACGAATGCTGTGAACAAAGCGGCAGACTTTGTAAATAACGATTTGCCAGCGGTTAAAAGTAAAATTCATCAGGCCGCAGATTTTGTGCGTAATGATTTGCCTAAAGCGGAACAGCAGTTTGTCAAAATGGCTGACTTAATAGAAAATAAATTTCCTGATGCAGAAAAAGCGGTACACCAAGTAGCCAATTTTGTAAGGACCGATCTTCCAGCTGCCGAGGATTCCATACGTCAGGCTGCAGACACAATTCGCAAGCTTAAGGGCGAAAATGCACTCGGACGCGCTATTGCATTGCTCAAGGGGGATGTGAAAAAGGAAAGTGATTTTCTCGGCAGTCCGGTATCGTTGAAGCAGGAGCGGATATACCCAATTCCCAACTATGGTTCTGCGATGTCACCTTTTTACACTACATTGTCGATTTGGGTAGGTGCGATGCTACTGGTCTCGATGTTTAGGGTAGATGTGGATGACCCGGAAGAACAATTTAAAAGCTACCAAGTGTATTTCGGACGGCTTATGACATTCTCCACGATTGGCATTTTTCAAGCGCTGAGCGTATCTCTCGGTGACTTGTTCCTGCTCGGGGCGTATGTGGATGCCAAAGTAGCTTTTGTACTATCGTCTATGCTGATCAGTCTGGTGTTTACGGCGATGACCTATACACTAGTTTCTGTGTTCGGCAATATCGGCAAGGGACTGGCAGTCATCCTGCTGGTGCTTCAATTCTCCAGTTCAGGAGGGACATTCCCGATTGCGACGAGTACACCGTTTTTTCAGGCGCTGAATCCGTTCGTACCATTCACCTATGCGGTTAGTCTGTTACGAGAGACAGTAGGAGGGATGTTGCCTTCAACGGTGATACGAGATGTGGTGATGCTGTTTGTATTTATCGGTGTTTGCTTCCTGTTTGGATTGGTGTTTAAGAAGCCGCTCAGCAAGCATACGAAAAAAATGGCCGAGCGAGCAAAAGAAACGAAATTGATTCCTTGATGGTAAAAAAAGAATGAGTTACGGTGGCTGAAGTGAGCCGCTCCGCGAAGGATTTGATCTTACGATCGCTGTTGCCACGGGATTCTTTGGATTGGATTAGGACATGACAAGGTAAGAATCCCATGGCAAAGGCGAACGCTTCGCTTCTCCAGATTCAAATTCTCCGCTCCGCTGCAACCGCCGTAAAGTCACTTCTTTTAATATTCGGCGGGTAGTATAAGGGGAGATGGCCTCGCGTTTAATGCTTCGGCGGTGCGTGGGGCTTTTTTGCATGCGCTATCCAACCTTAAATTGCATTTGGGGTTGTTTCAATGTGGTTTTTTCTGGTGAATAAACGGAGTATGGTCTTTTTTGGCATGTAATTTTGCGGAATTTTTAAAATCCTTAGGCAAAGGCGGGAAGCAGTATGGAGTATTCATACTTAGGAAAGTCAGGCTTGAAGGTTAGTCGGTTATGTCTGGGGACGATGAATTTCGGACCGGAAACCGAAGAAAAGGATGCGTTTAAAATTATGGATGCCGCACTGGATGCGGGCATTAACTTTTTTGATACGGCTAATGTATATGGCCATGATCGTAAAGGTTGGACAGAGGAAATTATCGGACGTTGGTTCCAGCAGGGCGGCGGAAGACGCGAGAAGGTCGTGTTGGCAACGAAGGTATACGGAGACATGAAAAATGAACATGACGGACCCAATGCAGGATCAGGCTTGTCTGCTTACAAAATTCGCCGTCATTTGGATGCGTCGCTGAAACGTCTTCAAACCGACCATGTAGAGCTATATCAAATGCATCACATTGACCGAAATGTGTCATGGGATGAACTGTGGGGCGTATTTGAGTCCGTGGTGGATCGGGGACAAGTTGATTATATCGGTTCCAGTAATTTTGCAGGCTGGCATATTGCGGTGGCGCAGGCAGAAGCGAAGGCACGGCGTTTTCTGGGGCTTGTATCCGAGCAGCATTTGTACAACCTGAACGAACGTTCCGCCGAGCTTGAAGTATTACCAGCAGCTCAAGAGCTGGGTCTGGGTGTGATCCCATGGAGCCCGCTGGCGGGCGGACTGTTGGGACGGAATGCGTTAGCAGGTACTGGTTCTCGCAGCGCACGCGCCAAAGAAAAGGTGGAGCAGAATCGTGCGAAGCTGGAGCAATTTGCAGCATTGTCCCGCGAGCTGGGTGAAAAGGAAGACGTGATTGCACTGGCTTGGGTACTGTCCCATCCGGCCGTAACGGCTCCAATTATCGGACCACGGACCTTAGAACAGTTAGAGGATGCTCTACGGGTACCTGAGGTCAAATTGAGCGAAGATGTGCTTGACAAGCTGAATGAGATTTTCCCCGGTCCGGGAAAACCTGCGCCAGAAGCCTACGCTTGGTAATAATACTTCGTACTCGTAATAAAACATCATTCTTTGTGAGAAATAATCGGCAAAAAGCAGCAGATCAGGAGCTTCCTCTTTGATCTGCTGCTTTTTTTCTGGTGCCTGATCCACACTTGAACGACCGTGACAAGAATAAATATGCGCTAAATGGGATCTATCTTTTTAGATATGATTTGCTGATTGGTTTTCTTATGATGTGTTGCATAACTGTGCAGAATCATGCCGAGGATGACGATGAACATACCCATCCATGATAAAAGAGACGGCATGGGGATAGACAAAAAGATTAATTCTCCCATAAATGCAAAAAGAACTTCCAGAGATTGTGTTGCTTCTACGGTCGCCAGCTTTTGCATATTTCCACGAACCTGATCTGTAGCTTTAAAAAATAAAACCGTAGCGATCACCCCTGAAAACACAGCCACCAAAGCAGACTGTATCGTCTGATCCTTACTTGGCATTCCCGCGCTGAAAACTCCATATAACGAAAGCAATAACCAGAAGGGTAAGCTGGCTAATGTCATCCCGAGCACACGCTGATAGGCATCCAATCGTCCTGCACAGACTTCCATCATTTTACGATTACCTAATGGATAGGCGAATGAGGCGAGTATGACAGGCAGAATACCGAATAAAAAATCTTGGGTAGAAATGGATTGCGACTGTTCGACTTGCATAACAATAATGCCGATTAAAATAACGAGAGACATCAACAGTCCCTGGAGGGGGATTTTTCCTCGTATTTTGACAGGGCCGTTCTCCGTTTGGACAACCTCAGCAAATAAAGGGACAAGCAAAGAACCAGAAATGATGGTAATTTGCCAGGTTCCCGCGATCAACCACCCTGGTGAATAAGCCGATGCGAAGCATAACGGAGCATAAAATAAGCCAAATCCGATGAAGCTCCACCACAACCACGTTCCTGGTTGTTCCTTCATGACTTTCCAAAGAGGCTTAAGCTTTTGTTGGGTCATCACAATGACGACTAGAATAGGAACCATAAACAGATATCGCAATGAAGCACTCCAGATCCAGCTCCCGCCAGACAGTTCCATAGACCGGTTCAGAACAAATGTAAAAGCAAAAAAGAAAGCCGCCAACACACCTAACCAGATTGAGCGCATAGCATTCACCTAATTCTTTAAGTATCGTTATTTCTCATATTAATAACTTTAGATCATTCAATTCAAGAGTTTCTTACAGTTGACAAGGTAAAAGGGATGCTGTATATTACTGAAAGTTAATGTTAATAGTAATTATTACGATTTAAAAAGAATGAAAATGAAAAGCCAATATTCAAGGGAGCGCAACGACGATGAATAAGAAAGCAATACCGGTAACAGTGTTGAGCGGATATTTGGGTGCAGGAAAAACAACGATTTTGAATCATGTATTAAACAATCGGGACGGAATGAAAGTGGCAGTCATCGTCAATGACATGAGTGAAGTGAATATAGATGCTGAGCTGGTTAAAAAAGAGGGCGGCTTGTCCAGAACAGAAGAAAAACTGGTCGAGTTGTCTAATGGTTGTATTTGCTGCACATTGCGTGAAGATTTATTGCTGGAGGTCAAGAAGCTGACGGAACAAGGCGGTTTTGATTATATTTTAATCGAATCTACAGGCATCAGTGAACCCGTGCCAATCGCTCAAACTTTTACATACGTTGATGAAGGAACTGGCATTGATTTGGCATCGCTGGCAAAACTGGATTGCATGGTGACCGTAGTTGATGCGAATCGTTTCTGGCATGATTTTGAATCAGGAGAAACGCTACTGGATCGCAGGCAGGCTACTGGTGAAGACGACACGCGTGATATCTCGGACTTGCTGATTGACCAGATTGAAACCTGTGATGTATTGATTCTGAATAAGTGCGATCTGGTTCAGCCTGCGGAGCTGGACAAGCTGGAGGGTGTGCTGCGGAGATTACAGCCTGAAGCCCGGATCATTCGTACTTCCAAGGGAAAGGTCGCTCCTTCGGACATTTTGAATACAGGGCTATTCAATTTTGACAAGGCTAGTCAATCCGCTGGATGGATTCGTGAGCTGGAGCTTGAAAGCCATACACCAGAAACGGACGAATATGGGATCAATTCCTTTGTATATCGCCGTAGAAGACCATTTCATCCTGCGAGATTGGCTGAATTTATGAACTACTGGCCGGAGGAGGTCGTTCGCGCCAAAGGTTTGGCCTGGATTGCAACCCCGCAGGATTGGGCAGCGAGTATTAGCCAAGCTGGACCATCTATTCAATTTGGCCCTGCGGGAAGCTGGCTTGCTGCGTTATCTGAAGAAGAACGGCAGGAGATCGTCGCAGCCGACCCTGAGGCTCTGGACCATTGGGATGAACAATGGGGCGACCGTATGAACGAAATCGTCATGATAGGTATCGAAATGAATCGATCGGACTTGGAAGAAGAGCTAGATGAATGTCTACTGAACGATAACGAAATGGATATGGACTGGTCCAGTTTTGAGAATCCGCTTCCTTGGCCGACATGCTGAAGCTAGTTGATCCATTCAGTAATAAAGTCCATACATTTTTTAGCTGCTGGAGAAACATTTTTTAAGGAAGCGGTAGCGATACCGATAGTACGGGAATGCCTTTCGTCCAAAGGTCGAATAGAGATGTCGTAAGGAATGTGAGACAGGATCATTTCAGGAAGAATACTCACGCCTAGGCCATTCTGCACCATAGCCATAATCGCATGGTCATCTTCTAATTCATATTTGATTTTAGGTGACATATTATGCTGTGAAAAAATATTTCTTACATCGGTGTCACAGCCTGCAACAGGCATAATGAAAGGCTCATCTCTGAGCTGTTCTACTCGAATTGAGGCTTGCTTTCCAAGAATATGATCGGAAGGAAGTAGACAAAGCATGCTTTCTTCTTTTAATGGCAACGCCTCTAATGTGTCTAACGTGGGTAGGTTCACAAAGCCGAAATCAGCTTCCCCACTGACTATCCAGCTCTCAATTTCATGGTAGTTCCCATCGAGCAGTTTTACTTCAATAAGAGGAAACTGCTCATTGAATTTTTTTAGAATACGCGGCAGCCAATGAATAGAGACGCTTGAAAATGTACCGATCTTTACGGTTCCGATTTCCAATCCTTTAATTAAAGCTACCTCTTGGTAAAGCTTTTCGTCCATTTGTACAATCTCTCTAAATCGCTTCATTAATCTTTCCCCGTTATTGGTTAATCTGATGCCTGAACGACCTCGGATCAGAAGAGTCAGCCCTAGTTCATGTTCCAACCCAGAGATCGCATGGCTGATTGCTGATTGTGTAAGTTTTAAAACTTCCCCGGCCTTTGTGAAACTTCCCATTTCAACTACGCAAAGAAAAATCTTATATTTAAACAAATTCGTGTTCACTCCTATTTTTTTATGAAATATATTCATGCATCATATCAGATATATTCATTTTTTTTATTTAATATTTATGATTATAATCAAATTAAAGAAAGGTTATTTAATTTTATTTTAGGAGGAACATATGAACTCAATTGCTAAAACTCCTCGGCCGCCCTATTATGCAGCTATCTTTACTTCTGAACGTACGGAAGGAGATGGCGGTTATGGAGTGATGGGAGACAAAATGGTGGAACTGGCTGCCCAACAGCCTGGTTTTCTAGGTGTGGAAAGTGTTCGTGACCACAATGGAGTAGGCATTACAGTTTCCTATTGGGAGTCTCTGGACGCTATAAAAAATTGGAAACATAACGAGCTGCACAAGGTAGCGCAGGAAAAAGGGAAATCCGAGTGGTATAAAACATTTGGGTTAAGAGTGAGCAAGGTAGAACGAGATTATTTTTTTACAGTGTAAATAGGTTCAATATCAAAGTTAGTGCTTAGCATGAGGCCAAATCTGGAAATAAAGGTTTAATTCCATTATTCCATTAAAAGGATATCCATGAGTTGAAGCCAAAGAGGTCCCATATGGGACTTCTTTGGCTTCTCTGTCAGAAAGGCATCGTCGACCATTTTGTGAAACGTAAACGGTTCTATTCATATTCAGTTCATAAACGTGGGTTATCCTCTCTATAGAAACCGTACAGGGAGGATATGAATGTGGATTATACAGACAGAAAAGAGACCTTGGCCATTGAAGCAAGGGGACTCGTAAAAGCTTTTGGTGACAAGCAGGCGGTTGACGGTGTCGACCTGAACGTGCGTGCTGGCACGATCTACGGAGTGCTTGGTCCTAATGGAGCAGGCAAAACGACTACCATCCGAATGCTGTCAACGTTATTGCGGCCCGATGGGGGATCAGCCCGTATCTTCGGGCACGATGCAGTAAAGGAGCCGCAGGTTGTGCGTCAGTTGATCGGGGTGACAGGCCAGTATGCATCGGTCGATGAGTCTCTTAGCGCTACCGAGAACCTGATCATCTTCTCCAGACTGCTTGGACTGGGACGTGCCGAGGCGCGTCATAAGGCAGCGGAGCTGCTGGAGGAATTTGGCTTGGCCGAAGCGGCCAAACGACCGCTAAAGCATTTCTCCGGAGGTATGCGCCGTCGGCTGGATTTGGCTGCAAGTCTCATTGCCAAGCCGCCGCTGATTTTCCTGGATGAGCCGACTACTGGACTAGACCCGCGCACGCGTGTCCAGATGTGGGACACGATCCGGAGTTTGGTCAAGACCGGTTCCACCGTACTGCTCACAACCCAGTACCTCGACGAGGCGGATCAACTTGCTGATCGAATCGCGGTGATCGATCATGGCCGGGTAGTCGCTGAGGGTACGGTGGATGAACTGAAAGCGGCAGTGGGGGCGTCGACTCTGCAACTCAAAGTGCAAAATCAACAGGACATCGAGAGAGCTGTTCAGATCGTTGAACAGGTGCTTTCAGTTAAGTCCAGCGTGTCAGTGGAAGCTGGAAAGATTATCTCTCCGATGGCCAACGCAGATCGGGTAACGGACCTGCTGATCGCCCTCCGTACCGGAGAGATTCGTCTAGCAGAGATGAGTGTGCAGAAGCCGACGCTCGACGAGGTGTTTTTGTCCATCACTGGTCATGGGGCACAAGTAAACAGACAGCAGACGTCCCAAGGAGCGCATGCTGTGGAGGGGGCGAGAGCATGAAGAGTACTACTGTTATGACAGGTTCTGATCGCACATTGAGGAAGTCTGTGAGTTTCAGGCAGGCGTTTTTCAATTCCATGACGATGGCCTACCGGGGCATTCTGAAGATCCGGCATACTCCCGAGCAATTGTTTGATGTCACGCTCCAGCCGATCATTTTCACCCTTATGTTTACCTATATCTTTGGCGGCGCCATCTCAGGAGACGTGCAGCATTATTTGCCTGTTATTATTCCAGGCATCCTCGTGCAGACGGTGATCTCGACCTCCGTCGTTACCGGCGTCCAACTACGTGAGGATATGGACAAAGGAGTGTTCGACAGGTTCAAGTCACTCCCAATCGCACGCATTGCGCCTTTGGCTGGAGCTCTGCTAGCTGACAGTATTCGGTATACTATTGCGACTGTACTTACCTTCGCCATGGGGTATATTTTGGGGTATCGGCCAGAGGGAGGACTGCTGAGTGTCGCTATCGCCGCGCTTTTGGTCATCGTGTGTTCCTGGGCAGTCAGCTGGATTTTCGCCTTCTTTGGCGTGATTGCCCGCACTGCTTCCAGTGTACAGGGCATCTCCATGATTGTTCTGTTTCCGCTCACTTTTGTTTCCAATGCATTTGTGCCTGTGGACACAATGCCTGGTTGGCTACAGTGGTTTGTAAACGTCAACCCGATTTCACATCTTGTGAACGCAGTCAGGGAGCTTGCGAATACGGGAACGATTGGCGAGGAACTGGCGATCTCACTGCTTGGCGCTACAGTCATTGTGGCGATCTTCGCGCCGCTTACGGTGCGTGCTTATATGCGTAAAGCATAAGATGGCGGTCTTCTTGACGAGGACGAGAGATTTAAGGCAGAGTTAGTTAGGGGGGATTGAAATGACGTGTGTATTAGTCGTTGATGATGATCCGCATATTCGTGAACTGGTCGGACACTTTTTGAGAATGGAAGGTCTGGAGGTAGTCGAGGCGGTGGATGGTTTGGACGCGATGCGCATTTTTGATCAAATCAAGGTCGATTTGCTTGTTCTTGATATCATGATGCCGGGAATGGATGGTTGGGAGCTGTGCCGTAAGCTGCGAGAGCAGACCGACCTGCCGCTGCTTATGCTTACAGCCAAAGGCGAGACGTCACAGATCGTGAAAGGCTTCGCGCTCGGAACGGACGACTATCTTGTCAAACCATTCGACCCCATGGTGCTTGTCGCACGCGTGAAGGCTTTATTAAAACGTTATCGTATCATGGCTTCAAAATCAGTGACTGTCGGAGATCTTGTCCTGCGCAGCGATACATTTGAGTGTCGGGCTGGAGAGAAGGAGATTACCCTGCCGCTCAAGGAGTTTGAGTTGCTCTTCAAGCTGGCCAGCTATCCTGGCAAAACCTTTACCCGCGACCAGTTGATCGAACAGATCTGGGGTTATGATTATGAGGGAGACGAAAGAACAGTTGATGTCCATATCAAGCGCCTTCGGGAACGGTTTCCGGAGGCAAGGCACTCCTTCCGGATCAGTACGATCCGGGGATTGGGTTATCGGCTGGAGGTAAGGCAATGAAGCGGGAACCGGGATTCCTCCATATCCTTGCGAGACTCATGCTGGTGTTAGTGGTGCTGTATCTCAGCTGGACTGCCGCGTACTTTATTACGGCGGCGATCTATTCGCGCATGTCATGGGCTTTTCATGATTTGTTCGTCTTTCTTATTAATGCGACGCTTGGCTTTTTCTTCTTCGGTATTTTCAGTATGACGGTAAGGCGCTTCATCCAACCTAGAGAGCAGCACGCTTTTACCGAAATGATCGATGCTTTAAAACGTATTTCGCAAGGAGACTTTCACATTAATCTGGATTGGGACCTCGGCGGGCGGAACGGAAAACATCGGAGGCCGCATCCTTATGTACAGTTGGTGGACAGTATCAATGATATGGCTGCAAATCTGAAGGCTATGGAAAAACTGCGGGAGGAGTTTATTTCGAACGTATCCCATGAAATCGGCTCACCACTGACCTCGATAATCGGATTCGCCAAGGCGCTTAAGGATGAGAATCTGGATCGTGAGCAGCGAGACCGGTATTTGTCGATCATCGAGACGGAGTGTATTCGTCTATCCAAGCTAAGCGATAATCTCATGAAGCTGGCGATTCTGGATTCGGAGCGGCATCCGTTTCGTCCGTCCCTTTATCGGCTGGACAAGCAGCTGATTTCGCTTATTCTCGCCTGCGAACCGCAATGGGAGGCTAAAAAAATCGAGATGACTGTTGAGGTGGATATAGTTGAGGTCAACGCGGACGAGGATCTGATGGGCCAGGTTTGGGTGAATCTTCTTCACAATGCCATTAAGTTTACACCACAGGGTGGAAGCATATCTGTTTCTCTTTCAAGTAACGGTGATCAGGCGGTTATCTGCATTGCGGATACGGGACAGGGCATCAACGAACAGGATCAGCAGCGCATTTTTGAACGTTTTTATAAAGCAGACCAGTCACGGGCCCGAACTGCAGGAGGCAGTGGTTTGGGACTTTCCATTGCTTATAAAATAACAGAGATGCATACCGGCTCTATCTCTGTATCCAGCAAGGTGGGAGAAGGAACGGTATTTACAGTTATGCTGCCGCTGCGCCAGAAAGTAATGAAAGGCAGCAGCAACTGTGAAATGTACAACGGCACAGTAATTTAAAAAGGAGCGTCTTCAAAGCCACAAACGGCTGAAGGACGCTCCTTTTTAGTTCCCATACTTATACTCTTATGGCATATGCGTATGTGCTCAGGACTTAGATGTATTTACCGGCTTCATCTCCTGTATAGCTTCTTTCAAGCTTTGTGAGCATTGCTCATATAGCTGTTTTCTTTGTTGCTCACTGGAACCAGATGCGAGTTTTTGCAACTCCGTTGTGCATTGTTCCAGCAAAGTCAGCACGGTTTGATTCGAATCCTGCACCTTGTTTAGCTGTACATTGTCACTATATTGGTCAATGTACAGTTCTCCTTGCGGATCCACCTGCGCGAAAAACACATCTTTGACTGTTAAACTCTTTTCCTTTAGCTTGGCATCCAGCCATTGTTGAGTGATCCCCATATATGCCATTTGTTGCTCCATAAGTTGTCCATCCATAATGACTGCTGTTGGTTCCTTCTCCGGTAATTGCTGCATATTCAAATCCTTAAGTGTCACAGGCTGCTTGTCTTTGGTTAACAGCACATTGACTTCGCCACTGGTTTCCATAAGAGCAAATTCCACGTCAGATACTTTGAATACATTTTTGCTTCGAAGCTGCTCCATGAGTTCATCCAGGGTGAGCCGTTCTTTTCTCAGATTATCCTCTAAAATTTTGCCGTCTTTGATCAGGATTGTTGTCCTTCCATCTGTTATATCTCTGATTTTCTTGCTTTTAATTTGCAAATATTCAATGCCAAGTGTTGTCAGTACCCATACTGACAAGGCTATGAGGCCTAGATACCAGGTGGATTCACGCTCCATAGGAATGGTAGCAGCCAGGTTACCTATCGTGATTCCTGTTATATATTCGAACAAGGAAAGCTGGGATACCTGACGTTTTCCAAGAATTTTGGTGATTAAAAATAATATAGCGACAGCCATTAATGTGCGTATAGCAACCTCGGCCCAATCCTGCATTTGCTCAACCTCATTTCATTTCGCCACAAGGACGCTACTATTCCAAGGATATCCGCGTCAAGGCACATTTAAACTCCAATTCCCCTAAATTTAAATAACCAAGCTGCCAATAAGCGATGAAATACAATATATAATTAAAATTTTCTATCGATGAATTATCATTGTCTATTGCACAAGCGATTGACGGAAAGGAGGGGGGAGGATACATTATAGATATAATTCTTATTTAATTCATCGGGATTATAAACATTAAGCTCACGGAGGTATGTATATGTCGTCCAAACCTAAAGTTGTATTGTGGAGTAAAACCGGCTGTCATTTTTGTGGAGAGATCAAATCGTACCTGGAATCCCAAAATCAGCCGTATGAAAATATCCAAGTGGACGGAAATGATGCGCTGCGTGACGTGCTGGAGACCAAATATGGTATTCGTTATGTCCCTGTCGTCGAGGTAGGCGGGGATAATAAATATGAAGCACTGCTCAACCCGGATCTGGAAGAGTTGGGTAAAGTGCTGGAAAGTTACAATCAAGTAGTATAGGCCAATAGGAAAAGGATCAGTTACTCCGCTGCCTATACAAAATAAGTAGCGGAGACTGCCCTACAAACCATTAGCAGCCTAGCTGCCCTAAAAAAATGATAGCCGTAGGATAACAATTATGTTCAAGAGAGGTGGAAGAGTTATGGCTAAGAATAGACAAATTAAATTTGGTGCGATTATTCACGGTGTTGGGGGAAGCATGACGACTTGGCGTCACCCTGAAGTACCTGCGGATGCGAGTGTTAACTTTGAATTTTATAAAACGCAGGCGCAAAAGGCAGAGGAAGGAAAGTTTGACCTCGTATTTATCGCAGATGGCCTGTTCATTAACGAAAAATCTATTCCCCACTTTCTGAACCGTTTTGAACCAATTACGATTCTGTCCGCTTTGGCTGGGGTGACGAAGCATATCGGACTGGTCGGCACACTGTCGACTTCCTATAGCGAACCGTTCACGGTAGCACGCCAGTTTTCTTCCATTGATCATATTAGCGGAGGTCGTGCAGGCTGGAATGTGGTAACTTCTCCGCTGGAAGGCTCTGCCCTTAACTTTAGCAAAGGCGAGCACCCGTCGCATCCGCAGCGCTATAAAATTGCAGAGGAATATTTACAGGTTACCAAAGGACTGTGGGACTCGTGGGAAGAGGATGCGTTCGTTCGTGATAAGGAAGCCGGCGTATTCTTTGATCCTGAAAAGCTGCATACATTGAACCATAAAGGTGAGTTTTTCTCTGTGCAGGGCCCACTGAACATTGGACGATCCAAGCAGGGACAGCCGGTTATTTTTCAGGCAGGTTCCTCGGAGGATGGCAAAAACCTGGCCGCCAAGGAAGCGGATGCTGTATTTACAGGACATGAAACGTTAGAGGAAGCGCAGCAGTTTTATCGTGATGTGAAAGAACGTGCGGTACGCTATGGTAGATCCGAAGAGGATATTGTCATTTTGCCGGGCATATCGCCGATTATTGGCAGCACGACGGAGGAAGCGGAACGTAAGTATGAAGAGATCACTAATCTGGTGACGATTGAGGCTGCGTTAAAATATTTGGGACGTTTCTTCGATCATCATGATTTCTCACAATATCCGCTGGATGAGCCATTCCCTGAGCTTGATGGTATTGGCAGCAATGCGTTCCGCAGCGGTACAGATAAAATCAAACGAGTAGCCAAGGAACAAAATTTGACCTTACGCGAGGTTGCGTTGCGTTCAGCTACGCCGAGAACCTCTTTTATCGGAACCGCTGAGCAGGTGGCGGATCGAGTGCAGGAGTGGTTTGAAAGAAAAGGAGCAGACGGATTCATCATTGGTTCTGATGTACCCTCGGGTCTGCATGACTTCGTAAATCTGGTTGTGCCTATTTTGCAGGAACGCGGTATTTACCGTCAGGATTATGAATTTAGCACACTACGTGAAAACCTGGGCGTGCCTATTCCTGAGAACCGCTATACAGCAGCCAAATCTAAAGTGAAGGTTGACGCATAACAGAAGGAGGAAAAAATATGTCCAAGGTTGTCATCCTATCAGGCAGTCCGTCTACACAATCCCGTTTATACGGCTTGATTAACTATACAACGGAGCAGTTGCAGCAGGCTGGAGCGGAGGTCACACTGCTGAATGTGGTCGACTTGCCGGCGGAGGATCTGGTCACAGCTAACTTTAACAGCCCCGACGTCACAGCATCACTTGCATTGATTGCAGCAGCGGATGCCGTTATTGTGGCTTCTCCAGTCTATAAGGCGTCCTATTCAGGATTATTGAAAATATTCCTGGATTTGGTTCCGCAGGAGGGGCTAAGAGGGAAACCTGTCCTGCCTTTATTTATCGGAGGTACGCTGGCTCATCTGCTGGTCATTGACTATGCCTTGAAGCCGGTTATTAATGCACTGGGCGGAAGACATATTCTTGGCGGGGTGTATGCAGTGGATCAGTGGGTCGAACGTCTACCAGATGGAGCATACGGGTTGTCCGAAGAATTGGTTGCACGGTTGGAACGTTCTGTTAAAGAACTAAATGAGCTATTAAAATTATAGATATTTTCAATATTTCCATTGACAGGTCGTTCAGTGAGTTTTATGATACAAAAAAACCAAGTTAACATATTGGATAAATGTATATAAAACTTACTGGGGGACTTACGTATGAATATCGAGAATATGGAAGCCTTTGTATACGTGAATCATTATGGGAGCTTTAACAAGGCGGCAGAAGCCTTGTTCTTGTCCCAGCCCTCCGTTACAGCACGGATTCAGACGCTAGAGCGCGAGCTAGAATGCAAGCTGTTCGACCGCCAAAGCAAGCAAACGGTTCTGACGGAGGATGGACGAAAGTTTCTTCCTTATGCGGAGCAGATGCTTCAGGTGCTGCAAAAAGGGAAGCAAAAGCTCCAACAGCGTAAGAAAGCCCCTCAGCAAATTCGAATTGGCTGCACGATATCGGTGTCGAACTACATCATTCCTGAGATATTAAAGCAGCTTCGTGCCCGTTATCCAGAGGTTAACTACAAAATTGTGACGGCTACGACGGATCAACTGGTACATAAACTGTTGAACCGTGAGGTAGACATTAGTTTTGTACGTAAAGTGATGCATCCGGCTATCCGTACGCTTGCTTTTTATGAAGATCCGATTTCCCTGTATGTATACGACGGCCATCCGTTTATGAAAACAGGAAAGGCCAGCATACAGGATATTCAACGTGAAACACTGGTATTTTTCGAATGCGGATCACTAGATTGGATGAGGATTCATCGCGCTTTTGAATCACTGGAGCAGCCACCGGACATTGCTTTTCAGGTAGACAATGTGGTCACGGCCAAAAAGCTGGTATTGGAAGAAGCGGGTATTGCCTTTTTGCCGGATGTCTGTGTGAACCGTGAAGTGAAAGATCAGAAACTATTCCGTATCCATGTTCCAGAGGTAGCTGGGGTGTCTATGCAGATTAGCATAATAGCGACCAAAGAAGACTGTGCAGTGACCTCGGATTTTGCAGATGCACTGACAGAAGGTTTCCGGGGTGCTGTTTTGTTATAGAAATGTTCTATAGCTTGGTGGATTGACGTATAGGTTTCCAGGTGTTAAATTAATCACATCCTAAAACCGATTAAGCTTATAGGAATTATGAATTATTGGATGTTGTAGCTACCATGTATGTCGCAAACTGCTGATATACAAAGAGATGAGGGGGATTCATATGAAAAAGTGGTTTGCAATATTGTCTGTTATGGCAATCATCCTGGTGTTGGCAGGCTGCGGTTCCTCAGATAACGCGTCTAGCGCGTCAGGTTCAAGCGGAGACGTGAAGAAAATTATCGTAGGCACAGGTACTCAATTCAAAAATGTATGCTTTATTGACGAAAACGGAAATTTAACAGGTTTTGATGTGGAGCTGATTAAGGAGCTGGACAAGCGCCTGCCTCAATACGAATTTGAATTCAAAACGATGGACTTTGGAAATTTGCTGCTAAGTCTCGATGCCGGCAAGATTGATCTGGTATCGCATCAAATGGAAAAAAACCCGGAGCGCGAAGCCAAGTATCTGTTCAACAAAAATCCGTATAGCATTTTTCTGAACAGAGTCGCTGTAGCGAAGGATAACAATACCATTCATTCAATTGATGATTTGAAAGGGAAAAAGGTGCTCACCAGCCCAACCAGTAATGCGGCGTATGTGCTGAAAGAGTATAACAAAACCCACGGAGATGCCCTGAATATCGTTTATACGAGTGGTGCAGCCAATGATACGGTGCAACAAATTACGAGCGGCCGTATAGATGCTACCGTTACGACAGACTTTGCGAACCGTTTTAACACCGATGAAAAAGGAGAAGTAGCTCTGAAGACCGTTGGTGATCCTTTGACTCAATCGGATGTACTGTATGTACTGAACAAAAATGAGCAAGGGTTGGCGGATGACCTGGACAAAGCCATTCAGGAAGTGAAGGACGACGGTACGTTGTCGAAGCTGAGCATTAAATGGCTTGGAGAGGATTTCACTAAGTCTCTGGAAGATGTGAAAAAAGAAGGTAGTAGCAGTAAGAAGTAAGGATAGACTTGGACATTTCAGCGGTCAGGGTACTCTATGTATTCTGACCGTTGATGTATAGAAATGAGGCAGGCATATGAGCAGAGAGTTCAATATTGACTATGTTTTTAGCTTTATCCCGAAAATGCTGTCTTACTTACACATCACCTTGTTTATTGTGGCAAGCTCGCTTGTATTGGGGCTTATCATTGGTCTGTTGGTTGCGCTGCCTCGCATGTATAACATTCCATTTCTCAAACGTGTTTCTCAAGTGTATGTCTCCTTTTTTCGCGGAACACCTATTCTAATCCAATTGTTTCTGGTGTATTACGGCCTGCCAGAGCTACTAAAGCTGGTGGATATCAATTCCTCCAGATGGGATGTGCTGTGGTTTGCCGTAGCAACCTACGCGCTCAATAGTGGAGCCTTTATTTCCGAAATTATCAGGTCAGGAGTAGAGGCAGTAGATCGAGGACAAATCGAGGCTGCGCAGTCCGTCGGCATGTCAGGCTACCAGACCTTTACACGTATCATAATGCCGCAAGCGCTGGCTGTGGTGGTTCCGGTATTTTCCAATCTGGTGATTGGCAATCTGAAGGATACTTCGCTGGCATTTACGATCGGAGCGATGGAGATGACAGGGAAATCACAGACATTAGGGTCGGCTACCCAGCATTTTGTTGAAACCTATATCGCGTTATCCCTTATCTATCTGGTGATCAGTCTGATTTTACAAAAATTGTTCAAGGTGCTGGAAAATACGCTTCTCCGGCACGAGCATCGGGATGCAGTACAGAAAGAACCCGAGAAACGAAAAAGTTTTGTGGTGCGCTACCTGAGAAGTCCTCGTCTTAGTAAAGGAGGTAAAGGCATATGAGTCTGGATTTTGGCTTTATATATACTGCCTTTTTAGGGTTGTTCTCCGCGTTGCCCAACACTTTAATTATTACGGTGGTTTCCGTACTGGCAGGGTTGGTCATCGGTATTATAACGGCGCTGGCGCGAATCTATAAGGTTCCTGTGTTGTCCCAGATTTCTCACGGTTACGTCACCTTTATCCGTGGCACACCGATGCTGATGCATTTGCTGCTTATTTATTTCAGTTTGCCTTTGTTGATTGATGCGGGAGCGAAGCATTTCGGCTGGCCTCTGCATTCCAAAGATGTTCCTTATATGGTATTTGCACTCATTTCGTTTTCCATTACCAGTGGCGCGTATATGTCTGAGGTCGTCCGTTCTGGAATCCAATCGGTCAACAAGGGGCAAATCGAGGCGGCTTATGCCGTTGGTATGACGACGTGGCAAGTGCTGAGACGGATTGTATTTCCGCAGGCGTTCGTGGTGAGTTTGCCAAACCTGACGAATTCCGTTATTGGGATGCTTCATGGCTCTACCTTGGCCTTCACGGTATCGGTCACAGAAATCCAGGCACAGGCTGAAATTCTGGCATCTACCAACTGGAAATATTTAGAGGTATATATCGCGGCTGCACTGCTATTTTGGGGCTTGACGGTATTAATTGAGCGAATATCCGGCTTGGTGGAGAAAAAAATCAATGTGTTTAATGGAGGTCGAGCATCATGATCCGTCTGCAAAATATAACGAAGTCGTTCGGCAAACATGAAGTGCTCAAAGGCATTGATTTGACCGTGAACAAAGGCGAGGTCGTCGTTATTTTAGGCCCGAGCGGTTCAGGAAAAACGACTCTGCTACGCTGCATTAATTATCTGGAAAAGCCGAATGATGGGGAAGTCAGCATTGGCGATTTTACAGTGAACTGCAAGCGACCTGCGAAGAGGGATGTTTTGGCTCTACGTCAAAAGACGGCTATGGTTTTTCAGCAGTACAATTTGTTCAAGCATAAAACAGCACTGGAAAATGTCATGGAAGGGCTTGTCGTTGTCCGCAAGGTCAAGCAGGAGGAAGCGAAAAAAATTAGCATTGAAGTGCTGGAAAAGGTCGGTCTGGGTGAAAAGCTGAATCATTATCCAAGCCAGCTATCCGGCGGGCAGCAGCAGCGTGTCGGCATAGCGCGTGCCTTGGCGCTGAACCCGGAAGTGATTTTGTTCGATGAGCCGACTTCGGCGCTGGACCCTGAATTGGTGGGTGAGGTGCTGTCGGTGATCCGCAAGATTGCGAAGGAAGGCATTACAATGATTGTCGTTACACATGAAATGGGCTTTGCGCGCGATGTTTCAAATCATGTGGTATTTATGGATGGCGGTCATATTATCGAGGAAGGCACACCGGACGACATTTTTAACCACCCCAAAGAGGAACGTACCAAACAATTCCTGAAACGGATTACACCGGAATATAACTATTCAATTTAGACGGGAGAGGGAGACATGAGTATTAAAATCGGAGTGTTGGATCAAAGCCCTATACACGAGGGGGAAACGGCAGCGCAGGCCCTTCGTAATACGATTAAGCTAGCACAGCGTGTAGAGGAATTGGGGTTTACGCGCTTCTGGGTATCAGAGCATCACGATTCCGAGCAGGTTGCGGGCTCTTCGCCAGAGGTACTCATTTCCCATTTGCTGGCACGCACTGAACGTATTAAAGTCGGTTCTGGTGGAGTGATGCTTCAGCATTACAGCCCTTATAAAGTAGCTGAAAACTTTAATGTGCTGTCCTCTCTTGCACCGGGTCGCGTAGATTTGGGAATTGGACGCGCGCCGGGCGGGTTGCCGAAATCCACACAGGCGTTACAACGAAACGTTCATGACGCGCCTTCTCTCGAAGAAAAAATTGATGAAGTAAGTCGCTATATTCATAATATTCCGTCTGAAGAAGGACCGTTAGCCGGGTTACAGGCGAATCCGATTCCAGAAACACCAGCGGATATTTACGTTTTGGGTACAAGTACAGACAGTGCTGGAATTGCTGCGCGTTTGGGGTTGCCCTACGTTTTCTCGCAATTTATCAATAGTAATGAGCAGATTGCAGTGGAATCATTCCGTACGTATCGGGAGTCTTTCGATTATAGTTATGGACGTGAGCCGAAAGCTCTTTTTGCGCTTTCAGTCATCGTAGCGGACACTTCCGAGGAAGCTGCGGAGTTAGCAGGGGAGCACAAGCTGTACAAAATTCATCTGGCCAGTGGCAAGACGGCTACGGTGGGCACGCTGGAAAGTGCAGAAGAGTTCGGCAAGCAATCAGGTGAAGAATATACAATTGAAGCTACACAAGCGCAAATTAACAAAGGGAATAAAGACGAAATCTATGCTGTGTTGACGGAAATTCAAGCGAAGTATCAGGCCGATGAGCTAATTGTTACGACAGGAATAAGGGATATACACAAGCGCGTGCGCTCGTTCGAGTTATTGCATGAAGCTTTTGCCGGGTTGCCTGTGCAGTCCTAGATGTTGTTGGTCTGAGAGAATTGTAACTATTTTGGGTTCACGAAGGAGGAATAGGGATGAGTGGATCAACCGGGACGAAGGAGCAGGTTTTGGAGCAGAAGCTGGTGGACATTCGCCGCCATCTGCATCGAAATCCCGAGTTATCTAACGAGGAGGTTGAAACTACCGCCTTTATCCGCCGTCTGCTGGAAGAACAGAACATAACCATTCTGGATGTGCCGCTGCGTACCGGATTAGTAGCGGAAATCGGCGGACAGCAGGAGGGACCAACTGTCGCGCTTCGTGCAGACATTGATGCGTTGCCTATTCAGGAAGAGACGGGATTGCCTTATGCTTCGGTGCATCCCGGCAAGATGCATGCCTGTGGTCATGATTTTCATACCGCATCCCTGTTAGGAGCAGCCGTATTGTTGAAGCAGCGGGAGCAGGAGCTGAAAGGCACGGTTCGGCTGGTGTTCCAGCCAGCTGAGGAAAAGGCCAAAGGCGCTGCCCAAGTGCTGGACAGCGGTGCGTTGGCAGGGGTGCAGGCCATATTTGGCCTACATAACAAGCCGGACCTGCCCGTAGGCACGGTCGGCATCAAAGAAGGTCCGCTAATGGCAGCGGCGGATGGTTTTTACATCGAGGTGGAGGGTCTGAGCACACATGCGGCAGTGCCGCATGCAGGGATTGACCCCATCGTGGTATCGTCACATATCATTACGGCGCTGCAATCCATTGTGAGTCGGAGCGTTAATCCGCTGGATAGCGCGGTCATTAGCGTCACGAAGCTGCACAGTGGCAACGCCTGGAACATCATTCCTGACCGCGCCCATTTGGACGGAACAATTCGCACATTTGACGAAAATGTTCGCGCCCAGGTGACTGAGCGCTTCGAGCAGGTCGTAAAAGGCGTTGCGGATGCTTTCGGCACGAAAGCATCCATCCGCTGGATCGAGGGTCCGCCGCCTGTGCTGAACGACGGTAAGTTGGCCGTCATCGCGGAGGAGGCGGCAGAAGCGGTCGGCCTGGACGTAGTTCGTCCCATACCATCCTCGGCGAGCGAGGATTTTGGGTTTTATCAGAAGAACATCCCCGGTGTATTTGTCTTTGTCGGCACTGCGGGAAGCCAGGAATGGCATCATCCTGCCTTTGATCTGGACGAACGCGCGTTGCCCGGAACAGCGAAGCTACTGGCTTCACTGGCAGAATCGGCATTGATATCCATAGAGTAGGAGTGCGAGCCTAGTCTATGGATACTTATCCCCTCCTTGTAGAGGGGATATTTTTGTTTGACGCTATATCATTCCAATGATAGTATAAAATTGTAATTTTATTCAAAAACGAGAGTAGGTGTAATAAGAGAGTAGGCGTTGTCCTTTTAGATGTCTCGTAAAAATAAAAGGTATGGAGGTTAAATAAATGCCGAAGAAAAATGGAATGATCATGGCTTCTTTTTCATTAGTAGTGGCTGCTTCTTTACTGGTTGGCGGGGCTAACGTTGGTTCAGCAGCCTCAGATTTGGAAAGCACTTCTGATATAGCGTCGACAAATATTAATTTGGCTGCTGCTGATATACCTGCTAAATTTAAGCCATCGGTAGAATGGGTTTGGAAGAATAGAATGGTCAAAGAAGGCTCCACCAACCGTAAAAATTTGATTTTTGATCAAATCTATGCGGGAAAAGGAACGCTAAATTATGTAGTGCGTTGGCAATCCTCTAAAAATATCACTCTTCAGCAGCGTAAAGATATGGCTTCCATGCTGAGTCGCCAAATCAATAATTGGAATAAGCAGTTGAAAGGGTATGATGGCTGGCCTTATAACAATATTACAGTAAAAATAGTAGGCTGGGCCGTTGCGAATCCATCACAGATTCTTAATAAACAATCTAATGAAATCGTTTACACGGATACCATTACGGATGACTTAAGTAAAACAGACCCGAATATTCCAGCTAAACTTCCAGTTGCTCCTAACGCACTATCGAGATTTGAACATTTTATGGACCCTAACTATTCTTACCCAGGTGGCCTGGACAAGCGGTTTGATATGTACTTATGGGGAACGTCCAATTTTCAAGGCGGAGCCGGCGGGGATTGGGGGCAACGTATGCCTGATGATTATATCCTGAACACCTTGAATTCGGATGAAATCCAGATTACAGAGCACGAGATGGGGCATGGATTCGGCTTGCCTGACTTCTATGAAGAACATGAGCGTCCACCCGGTGGGTTTCCTGTGCCAACTATTATGTGGGCCGGAAATTCCCCCAAAATAACAGAGTGGGATACCTGGATGTTGCGTTATACCTGGAGCCAGGTTAAGAAGGATACCTCTCGTTTTCCTAACCGCTAAAAAATGCTAGAGTAGTGTGAAAAAAGCTTATAAATAGAGCCGTTTGTTCCAAAATCAAATTCTATGGTGGAATTGATTTAGTGAATAAACGGTTTTTTCATTTTATAAAATACCAGTTTTGTGCATGCAAAGATCAAGTATATGTTCCAAGATACGATTAAAATGACTAATTTAAATCATTAAGGAAAATATTGACGATGCAATAATCCAGTGATAATATGATTTGTGATTATTTACAAAAAACGACAAGGAGATTTGATAGTGTACTCTTAATCTCCTAGATTAGTTCGCAAACACGAAAAGAGAGGTGATAGAGATAGTTATTTCAAGAAAACTATTGCAATAATACAAATGGATATGGAGGTACATACATGTTGAACAGAAAAGGAATGATGATGGCTTCTTTTTCAGTAGTCATTGCTAGTTCATTACTGATGGGAAACGCTAGTTTTGTATCAGCGGATTCTCATCTAAACGGGGATTCTGTGGTTGCGGCAACGGGTGATTCGACGTTAGCTGATATGCCAGCTTATCTCAAATCCTCGGTGGAATGGGTTTGGAAGAATAGAATGTTGACCGAAGGCTCGACGGTTCGTAAAAATACGATTTTTGATCAAATTTTTGCGGGAAAAGGGACTCTTAATTATGTTATACGCTGGCAATCCTCTAAGCCCGTCACACTGAAGCAACGCCAGGATATTGCTAAAATGATAGATCGGCAGATGAACCATTGGACAGATCATCTTCAAGGATATGACGGTTGGCCCTATAAGAATATTAAAGTAAAAGTGGTAGGCTGGGCTGTTGCCGATCCTTCACTGCTCCTGAACAAGCAGCCTGACGAGGTCATTTATACGGATACCATTACAGATACACTAGCTTCTGAAAAACCGGAAATTCCTGCTGCGCTTCCAGTTGCGCCTAATGAAATATCCCGGTTTGAGCATTTTTCGGACCCGAACTATTCGTATCCGGGTGGATTGGATAAACGCTTTGATATGTATCTCTGGGCCACAGAAAATTTTGGCGGGGGAGCCGGCGGCGACTGGGGACAGCGTATGAATGATGAATACGTTCTGAGTACGGTGAACGCTGATGAGATTGAGATTACTGAACATGAAATTGGTCACGGATTTGGGTTAAACGATTTTTATGAAGAACATGAGCGTCCACCAGGTGGATTCCCAACGAACACCATTATGTGGGCCGGCAATTCCGATCATATCACCGACTGGGATGTTTGGATGCTGCGTTATACCTGGAGTCAAATCAAAAAGGATACGACTCGTTTCCCAATCACGACTAAAGACGACGATGGCCCAATTGAAACAGATCCTGATGAAATCGTGAACATAGCACCTGCGGCAACGGCTAGCAGCTCTTATACTTCATCTTGGGAAAATGTAAGCGCGCTAAACGATGGATTTGAACCTGCCAATTCCAACGATAGAAGTCATGCTGTGTATGGTAACTGGCCTGAGACGGGTACACAATGGGTCCAATATGATTTTGATCAAGAATATACGATATCCCAAACGGATGTCTATTGGTTTAAAGATGGCGCTGGCATTGATGTTCCTAAGTCTTACAAGATCAAGTATTGGAATGGTCAGGGCTGGTCTAATGTCAAGCAGGCCAAAGGGCTGGACACCGCGGTAGATCAATATAATACGACTACTTTTACGCCTGTAAAAACAACCAAAATAAGAATTGAAATGGTGTCCAAAGGATCGGCATCTACAGGAATCTTGGAGTGGAAAGTAGCAGCGAATCAGTAAGTAATCTCTTGAAATGAGATGGAGGGAAACGACGAATGTTGAAGAAAAAAGGAATGATGGCGGCTTCTTTTTCAGTAGCCATTGCTAGTTCATTACTGATGGGAAACGCTAGTTTTGTATCAGCGGATTCTCATCTAAACGGGAGTTCTGTGGTTGCGGCAACAGGTGATTCGACATTGGCTGATATGCCGCCCTATCTCAAATCCTCAGTGGAATGGGTTTGGAAGAATAGGATGTTGACTGAAGGCTCGACTGCTCGTAACAACACGATTTTTGATCAAATTGATGCGGGAAAAGGGTCACTCAATTACGTTGTGCGCTGGCAATCTTCTAAGCCCGTTACACTGCAACAACGCCAAGATATTGCTAGAATGCTAGGTCGCCAGATGAATCATTGGACGGAGCATCTCAAAGGATATGATGGCTGGCCCTATCAGGATATTAAAGTAAAAGTGGTAGGGTGGGCTGTTGCTGATCCTTCACTATTACTGGACAAGCAACCTGACGAGGTCGTTTATACGGATACGACTACAGATGAGTTAGCTTCCGAAAAACCTGAAATTCCCGCTGTACTCCCGGTTGCGCCGGCAGCCTTGTCCAGATATGAGCACTATTGGGACCCATACTATTCGTATCCGGGTGGATATGATAAACACTTTGATATGTATTTGTGGGTAACCGAAAATTTTGTAGGAGGAACCGGTCAGGATTGGGGCCAACGTGTGAATGATGATTACCTTTTTAGCACTTTAAACTCGGATGAGATTGAAATCACGGAACATGAAATTGGGCATGGATTTGGCTTAACTGATTTTTATGAAGAACACGAGCGTCCACCGGGTGGATTCCCAACCAACACCATTATGTGGGCTGGTGATTCCGATCATATCACAGACTGGGATATCTGGATGCTGCGTTATACCTGGAGTCAGCTCAAAAAAGATACTTCCCGTTTCCCTAATACGACTAGAGGTAATGAGGGTCCTATCGATACATCACCTGATGAAAACGTAAACATTGCGCCAGCTGCAACGGTCAGCACTTTCTATACTTCACCTTGGGAAGATATAAGCGCACTCCATGATGGATTTGATCCAACCAGCTCTAATGATCGAAGTCATGCCGTGTACGGCAATTGGCCTGAGACGGGTACACAATGGGTTCAATATGATTTTGATCAAGAATATACGGTATCCCAAACGGATGTATATTGGTTCAAAGATGGCGCTGGCGTTGATGTTCCTAAATCTTACAAGATTAAGTATTGGAATGGTCGTAGCTGGTCCAATGTCAAGCAGGCTAATGGATTGGGTACTTCGGCAGACCAGTATAATACGACCACTTTTACGCCTGTAAAAACAACGAAATTAAGAATTGAAATGGTATCCAAAGGTTCAGCATCCACAGGAATATTAGAGTGGAAAGTAGCAGCTAACAAACTTTAAGCATCATATTATTTGTCCAGAGGTTGTCTCCTACAATATTTGTGGGAGACAACCTTTTCTAATTCATAGCTGATCAGTTAGAGTCTGATGAGATCAGGCTTTTTTTGCGCCTTGATTATGGCGTTTGTTTCCTTCATATTTGTATCTATGTTTTGCTAAATTCTCGTATGAATGGATCACTAAGAATGAACGGGTGTACGATAGTATGTATAATGGACATCAGACATGAAAGAAAAGAGGACAGAAAGCGATGAGTCACGACGTGAATGCTCCTTACGATGTACATGTAGCATATGGACCGGTGTTTGAGCTGCTCAGCAGCTTACACACCTTTATTTGCCGCAAGGCTTACAAGAAGGCCGATTTATCAGCCGGGTGGGCGGAGCAAGTGCGTAGAACGCTGTCTCCAGGTTTGTCTAAATTGCTGGAGTCCATGGAAATCAATGCAGATTGGAAGGTTATTTATGGACTCGTCTGTATGCTTTCTGATCAGGGGAACGTTAAAGAAGTCGTAGACCGTCTGGAGAACCGGACTGTACAGGAATTAAATGAACAGGCATCAGCCTATGGGGTCTCGCTGCCTGACGACATGGAGAAGCTTCGCAAACTTGCTTTGCAACTGCTATCTGGCTGGGACGAGGAGTATTTCCGCCATGTGGATACAAGTATTCTAAGCGGTCTGGAACAGGAAGCTGAACGGAGAAATAAGGAGAGGGGCGTATATAGCTCTATGGAGTGGGTGGATCGTACCACTAATGGCTTCCGGTTCGAGCCTTCCGAAGGGCTGACACGGGTGTTGCTGGTGCCTCAATACCATTTTCAGCCGATTAATATCATTTATCGATTTGGGTCGCTCCTGTTGTGCCATTATTCGGCAGGGATTTATGTTCAGGAGGACGATTTTTTATCCCCACAGGAATATCGAATGATCCGAAGTTTGGGGGAGAAGAGCAGGCTAAAGATTTTAAAATATTTGTACCAAAGCCAGTCCCCACGAACCTTTATTGAGATTGTCCGTCATCTCAAGCTGTCCAAGGGAATCACGCACGATCATATTTTCAAGCTCCGGGCCTCTGGCTTCATCCATGCACATTTTGATGGCGAAACATTACTCGGATATAGCGCACGGCTTTCGGCTGTGGATGAAATGCATCGAAGCATTCTTGGCTATATGGAGCGAAATTAGGCTGTACGCACCAGTTAGACTTTAACACTTTAAACAAAAAGACGTCGATCATTTGGAATCCAGATGAGTTGACGTCTATTTTTTTACATAAAAAATGGAGTTCTCTCTTTACAGAACCGGAATAGATTCCTATAATGAGATTTATCTTATTAATTACAACTTGTTCGATCGGAATTTACTAAATTAACTCGGGGGGATTATTTTGAAAAAGGGAATTATTCTACTCAGCAGTCTACTTCTGGCAAGTTCTACCTTATTAGCAGCTTGCTCTAGTGGTGGATCAGATAGCGCTAATGATGCTACTTCGCATAATAGTGATGTCGCACAGACAGCCGCTACAGCGCAGCCATTAACAAGTCTGGTACAAGCTTCAGATTTATCCAAATTGCCGGAAGTGTCCAAAAAGAGAAGCGACACGATTATTGTTGGTCTGACTGACCCAGCCGGGGTGTTTACTCCGTATTTTAACCAAAGCGGCTATGACGGCAACGTGATTTCGCAGTTGTGGACTCCGCTGGTCACGGTAGACGAGAAGGGGCTTCCGCTGCCCAATCTGGCTAAGAGCTGGGATATTTCTAAGGATAATCTAACGTACACGTTTCATCTGGTTCCCGGTACAAAATTCAGTGATGGCTCTCCTTTGACAGCAGAGGATGTCGCTTTTACCTGGACGTTGATCTATGACAAAGCCTATCCTGGTGACAGCCAAATCCGAAAGCTGAACATTAAAGGCGGCAAAGACTATACGGAAGGCAAGGCAAAACAAATTGAAGGAATCAAGGTGATTGATGCGCAGACCATTTCTGCGACGTTAGAAAAACCAAACGCGCTGGCTCTGCCGATTCTGGGTGACTATGTACTGTCCAAAGCCTACTACGGCAAGGATTACAAGTTCGGACAGCTGGATTATTTTAAAAATTTACATAGTAGCCCTCTGGGAAATGGGGCTTATAAGTTGGAAAAGTTCATTCCAGGGCAAGAAGTTCGTCTGGAGGCGAATGATCACTTTTTCAAAGGCAAACCGAAAACACAGCATTTCATTTACAAAACAGCAGAAGGCGACGCTTGGCAATTCATAGAAACAGGCGATACCGATTTTGCTCAATTCACCGCAACTCAGGAAAATATAGACAAACTAAAAGGGCTTGGCTTTTTAAACATTTTGCCGTATACCCCTAGCACTTACGGATATTTGCAAGTAAATCTTGAAAATGAAAAGCTTAAGGATAAAAAGGTTCGTCAAGCATTGACCTATGGACTGGATCGGAAAAGTATTTATGTCGACGCAGCACAGGGAGCAGGGGCGGTCGCAAATATTCCAGCTTCCCCAATATTCTGGTCTTACACGACCGATGGAATCAATCCATATAACTACGACCCAGAGCAAGCGAAAAAGCTGCTGGATGAAGCGGGCTGGGCAGAAGGTAGTGACGGCATCCGTGAGAAAAACGGTCAGAAGCTGACCATTCACCTGCTGACCTCTAAACGTCCAGAAACAGATACCTTTATTGCGCTTGCGGCTGAAAATTACAAAGCGATTGGCGTTGACCTACAGCCGGAAATCTTTGCAGACTTTAATGCAATGGTCGCCAAAGTAGAAGGTAAGGATTATGATCTTGCCGCCTTTTCGACAGGCATGCTGACAGATCCATCAGATGGAATCGAGCAATTCGTCAATGGAGAAGTCAAGGGATATAACAATCCAAAGGTAAAAGAGCTATATGAAAAAGGCTTGTCTACGACGAATATGGAAGAACGCAAGAAAATATATCAAGAATTATATGTGCTGCTAAACGATGAACTGCCCGTAATTTTTACCAACTATAAGAAGACGGTGTATGCCTACAATGGTCGGATGGAACATGTAAAGGTTAGTCCGTTCATTGGCTTGTCTGGTAATCTGTTCGAATGGTCCCTTAAATAAGCCACATTTGCGGGCCCCTTGTGAAGAACATCAGGTTCGGATCAAGGGGCCTCCCAAATGGGGGAAACGTAATGAGTAGCCTGACCTTGAATTGAAAGGAGTCTGTCATGAGCTCGTTTTTAACGAAAAGACTGACGTATATGGTTATTATTTTGTTGGCCGCTTCGATGATGATTTTTTTCCTGTATGCCATGACACCGGGAGATTTCATTAGCGGCAATCTGAAGCTGTCGCCAGAGAGAAAGGCGGAACTGAGAGAAATTTACGGCCTGAATAAGCCTATTCTTGAACGCTATGGAAATTGGCTGGGCAATGCGCTGCATGGAAATTTTGGTTTTTCGCTTGCCCAGCAAAAGCCGGTGCTGACCTTATTTAATGAGTATATCTGGAACTCGTTTTTGCTGGCCGTTGTATCGACCTTCCTGACCTGGTTTATCGCAGTCATTATCGGTGTGGTTGCTGCTTATAAGCAGTATTCATGGTTTGATACTCTGGTAATGGTGGTGATTTTCGCTGCCATGTCTGTGCCCTCATTTTTTATCGGGTTGTATCTGATTAAAATCGCAGCGGTTGACCTGAAGTGGTTGCCACCCGGTGGCATGCTTAATACGGGGAGTAACGCTACAGGTATGGAGTATGTGAAGGAGGTTCTCCAGCATATGACCTTGCCAGTGATCGTTATGACGCTGTTGGGACTGGGGTCGTTGACCCGCTACTTCCGTAGCAATATGATCGACGTGATCCAGCAGGATTATATACGCACAGCCCGTGCAAAGGGCTTAAAGGAAAGAAAGGTACTTTTTACGCACGCATTGAGAAATGCATTGCTGCCTGCCATTACGCTCGTTGGCTTCGAATTACCTGCGCTGTTTGGCGGGTCCCTGATTATTGAAAAGATTTTTAATTGGCCAGGAATCGGTCAGTTGTACATGCAATCCTTTTCGCTCCGGGATTATCCACTACTTATGGGCTTTACGATGCTAATTGCCATATTGAGCGTTATCGGAACACTGTTGTCCGATATTTTGTATCGCATCGCGGACCCGCGTGTGAAAGTGTAAGGAGGGGGCTAAGGAATGTCATCCGTGAGCAGTAATTTGAGCAAGAGCAGCGGCAGACTGCGAACAACTGTTAAATCTTCAATGTGGCAGCAAGCGCTCCGGCAGCTGTTCAGAAACAAGCTTGCTATGGCTGGTCTGCTTGTCGTGGTATTTATGTTTTTGCTCTGTTTTATCGGTCCGTTATTTTCTCCTTATTCCGATAATAAAACAAATATATTAATGATGAACAAGGCGCCAAATATCCATCACTGGTTAGGAACAGACAAGCTGGGGCGGGATGTGCTGACACGTGTGATGCAGGCAGGTCAAATTTCTCTTACTGTGGGTTTGGCTTCTATGGTGTTGTCTGTCTTTTTGGGAGCTACGCTGGGGGTCATATCCGCATATTTTCGCGGGATTGCAGATCAAATCATTATGCGCGTTGCTGATTTGCTGCTGACGATTCCCAGTTTGCCGCTGCTATTTATTATGGGTGCGCTGCTATCTGACTGGAAGGTTCCGCCCGATCAACGGATGTATATTGTCATGCTGATGCTTAGTCTGGTCAACTGGCCGGGGATTGCACGGATGGTGAGGGGCCAGATGCTTAGTTTGCGGGAACGTGAATTTATGCAAGCCGCGACGGTACTGGGACTCTCGAATCGTCGAAAGCTGTTCAAGCATCTGCTGCCGAATATTTTACCGTTGTTGATCGTTATCGCTACATTGAATATTGGCGGAGCCATCCTGAGTGAATCTGTGCTCAGCTTCTTTGGCCTTGGCGTGCTGCCCACAACACCGACTTGGGGCAACATGATTGATGCCGCTAACAATGTGCTGGATTTTCAGCAACGTCCGTGGTTGTGGATACCGCCAGGACTGTCTATTTTTGCTACAGTCATCGCTATTAATATTTTTGGTGACGGGCTGAGGGATGTACTTGACCCGAAACATAAGAGGTAGGTGATCATACACCATGGACAATTTACTTTCTATTGAACATTTAAGCACTCATTTTTATACAGAAGAAGGAACGGTTAAAGCGGTGGATGATATCAGCTTCCGTGTGAAGCCAGGGGAAACGGTATGCATTGTCGGTGAATCGGGATGCGGCAAAAGTATTACCGCGATGTCCATCATGGGTCTGATCCAGAGTCCCGGTGGTAAAGTGGCAGGCGGAAGCATCCGCTTTGAGGAAACCGATCTGCTAGAGCTTAGCAGAAATGAGATGCGCACGATTCGCGGACATGAAATATCCATGATCTTTCAGGAGCCGATGTCTTCATTGAATCCGGTCATGACCATTGGTGAACAGCTATCCGAACCACTGATTGAGCATTTGAAAATGGGCCGTAAGGAAGCTCGTAAGCGAGCACTGGAGCTGATCGAACAGGTCGGTATATCCCGGCCGGAGCAGATTTTAAAAAGTTATCCGCATGAGCTGAGCGGGGGGATGCTGCAGCGAATTATGATTGCGATTGCTATTTCTTGTGGTCCCAAGCTGCTTATCGCGGATGAGCCAACCACGGCGTTGGATGTAACGATTCAGGCGCAAATCCTGGATATGCTGCGTGAATTTAAAGCCCAATCCAATATGTCGCTCATGCTAATCACCCATGATCTGGGTGTTGTCGCCGAAATGGCTGATTACGTCATTGTGATGTATGCAGGCAAGATCGTCGAGGAAGGCGAAGTGGTACAGCTGTTTAATCATCCCAAGCATCCTTATACACAAGGGTTACTAAAATCCAAACCGGTGCTTAATCAGCGCCAAGAGGAACTGTATTCCATTCCCGGGCAGGTCCCTAATCCGCTGGAGCTGACGACTTCCTGTTATTTTCATGACCGCTGTGGGCAGTGCATGGACATTTGTCGTGTAAAGGAGCCTACATTAAAAGAAGTTTCAGCTCAGCAGAAAGCATCCTGCTGGTTATATGAGGAGGCGGTTGTTCATGGCTGAGCCGTTGTTGGAAATAGACCGCTTAAAAACGTACTTTCCGGTGAAGTCCGGATTTATGAACCGTACTTCAGGACATGTGCGGGCGGTAGACGATATCAGCTTTACGATCCGTCAGGGTGAAACCTTCGGATTGGTAGGGGAATCGGGGAGCGGTAAAAGCACGGTGGGCCGCACGATTGTTAGATTGACGGATAAAACGGACGGTACCGTAAAATACAAAGGGGTGGATCTACACAGCTTGTCAGCCAAAGGGATGCAGGAACTTCGTCCCAAAATTCAGCTGATCTTTCAAGACCCATATAGCTCGCTGAATCCGCGTGTACGGATTGGTGATGCCATTGGTGAGGCGCTACTGGATCACGGTATAGCAACGAAGGAGGAGGTCCGGCAGATTGTGCTGGACGTGCTCAAGCTATGTGGATTGTCAGAGTATCATATCGACCGTTTTCCCCATGAATTTTCGGGAGGTCAACGCCAACGGATCGGCATTGCCCGAGCGCTGGCGCTTCAGCCGGATTTAATTATCGCTGATGAGCCGGTATCAGCGCTGGATGTGTCCATACAGGCGCAGATTATTAACCTATTCGCCAAATTGCAGGCCGAACGGGGTCTGACATATTTGTTCATCTCGCATGATTTGAGCGTGGTGGAACATTTGTGTTCCCGTATTGGCGTGATGTATTTAGGCTCCATGGTCGAAACGGCATCGCGTGACGAGCTATTCGGGAATCCGTTGCATCCGTATACGAAGGCGTTGCTGTCGGCTGTACCTATTCCGGTGCCGAAGCTGAAGAGAGAACGTATTTTGCTCAAGGGGGATATTCCAAGTCCGGTTAATCCGCCTTCGGGCTGCAAGTTCCATACTCGCTGCCCCTTTGCAATCGACCGTTGCTCCAAAGAGATTCCACTCTATCGTGAGGCTCGTCCAGATCACTGGGTAGCTTGCCATTTGGCTGAATGAACAAAGTCAGTCAGCAAATTTTAAAGCCGTTGAAACGGCAGACCGTTCACAAGAGTGAAGGGGGCTGCTGTTTCAACGGCTTTTTAATGTCGTGATTCAAAGCGCTTGGGTTGACAACATACCTGGAGCAGCGTTATATTAAATAGTAATCGTAACGATTACTATTTGAGGTATAAAATCATGTCCATATCCGTGTTCATCAATCTCGCGGTAGTGATGGTGAACCTTCATGATTGGCATATATCACAAGGAGGAGCTTTACATGGCCAAGAAGTCAAAAGTCGTAAAAGAGAAGAAACGCCAGGAAATTGTAGCTAAATATGCGGACCTGAGACGTGAATTGAAAGCAAAAGGGGACTACGAAGCTTTGCAAAAGCTTCCGCGTGACTCATCTCCAACCCGCCTGAAAAGCCGTTGTGAGCTGACGGGCAGACCTAGAGGATACTTGCGCAAATTCAAGCTGTCTCGTATCGCGTTCCGCGAGTTGGCACATAAAGGCCAAATTCCAGGAATTACGAAATCAAGCTGGTAAACAGGTACTTATGTCGATCGTCAGCGCATGGAGATTATCTGTGTTGTTAACCTGAGGATATGTCTGATAGAAGGTTGTAACGGGAATGCTTCATGTCGTAGGGGGACATGGGGCATTCCTTTTCCATGGAAAATATTATCGTTTGTATTGATTCTCCTCAGATGGTTAGGTAGAATATGGACGGGTTAAAAATATACATAACAAACGATTACATAATGTGGATATATCAGATTATGTATACCTCAGGAGGAGCTACAAGATGGAAGTGAAACAGAGAGAGGACTCCTTTTGGAGTATGGTCAAAAAAGGAAACAAATCCTCGGGCTCGGCGGCGTTAGGTAATACCGGCATTGCTCTGATTAAGGGGATTGCTTTTGCCTTGACAGGCAGCGGCTCTATGTTTGCTACGATGATGCATTCCATTGCGGATGCAGTGAATCAAATGTTTGTATTCGCGGGCAGTGTACTAGCAGAGAAAAAACCGACAAAACGCTTTCCTACCGGCTTTGGACGAGTGATTAACCTGTTTTGTATGGTTGCCGTTATTGTTGTAACGATTATGGCCTATGAAACCGCATTGGAAGGCATTCATTTGCTGCAGCATCCAGCTGAATCTACACATGGATTTTGGATTAATGTAGTAGTGCTGATTTTGTCACTAGTGGTGGACGGATTTGTATGGAGCAAAGCGATGAAAGAAGTGCTGCATGAATCCAGAGTAGAAGCGAAGGGGCTAAGCATTTTCACCACTGCGTTCCGCCATGTGGGGCGTGCTGCACCGCCAACCCGGCTGGTGTTTTATGAAGATTTGGTAGCAACAACGGGTGGAGTACTTGCTCTGCTAGCAGTGGTGGTCACATCGCTGACAGATTTTAAACTGCTGGACGGAATTTCGAGTATACTCATCGGTTGTCTGATGGTCGGTGTTGCTTTCCGGGTCGGTTACGACAACATGGTAGGCTTGATTGGTGTATCTGCTCCTCCTGATATCGAAGAACGTGTGGCTTCCATTATTCTAGCAGATACACATGTAACGGATATTTATCAAATGCGTATTTTGCAGGAGGGACGCTACTATCACGTGGAAGGGTTGATTGAGCTTACACCGGGCATGACGCTGGCAGATGCTGACGATATTAAATTTAGAGTCGAGGACGCTTTGCTACGTGATCCTAATATCTCAGATGCAGCATTGGGTATTCTGGAAGATGACGGGATTAGAAAGTGGAAACAAGAGAAACCCACAGTTTAGAAAAAATGATCAAAGCGAATCTGGACGGGGATTGGCAATAGTGTAAAACAAGAACTTCCATGACCACAGCAACGGGGCATGGAGGTTCTTTTACTTTTTCTCAATTGTTTTACTACCCCTTTGAATTTAGGATGATTGTTAGATACAATGAAAGCGTTAACAAAAAAGAAGGTGAAACAAATGCTTCTCATGGGGAGGAAATGCAAATGAGTCTTCTGAGGGAGGCTTGGCCTGCTTCGCGGCTCGTTAAGGCGCTGGCTGGCGGCATGCAGGATTCAGCAAGGCAACGGTTAAGGAGTAATTGGACAAAAAGGCTGCGGACGACTGTCTCTGAGCCGATATACGCCGAACTTTGGATGGATATTGTGCGTGTCTGTAAAGATAATCGGGAAACATCATGGCCTGAACTGCCGTTGTCTCTGTTTCGGGAATTTACTAATACAGGAGAGCGCAAGCCGTATGAGGATGTGTACTTTGAACGGCGTGGACGACTGGTTGCTATAGTGCTTGAAGCTGTTGTCAAGCCGGAGCCTCGAAAGATGAAAGAGGTGGAAAGCGGTCTGCTGGACATATGTAGCGAGTACACATGGGCGCTTCCTGCACATGTCAATGAAGAGGACACAGTAACACCGCCTTGGCAGCAGGTGGATTTATTCGCGTCCGAAACAGCACAAACGCTGGTTGAAATTTTATTGCTGCTAGGAGAACAACTGGCTAGCCATGTGGTCGCTCAGGTGCACGAAGAGATTGAACGTCGTGTGCTGGAACCCGTTTTTTGGAAGCCTCGTCATTTTGGATGGGAAACCGCAGATCATAATTGGTCGGCAGTATGTGCTTCCGGTTGCGGAATTGCAGCATTGCTGCTGGTAGAAGACGACTTTTCCAGAGCGGTAGCCATCGAGAGTATGCTGGGCGCGCTGGATTGTTTTTTGGCAGGCTACAGAGAGGACGGGGGATGTCCCGAAGGCGTAGGTTACTGGGTGTACGGCTTTGGTTATTTCACTTATTTTGCCGATATGCTGCGTGAGTTTACCGAGGGAGCTGTGGATATTCTGAACTCGGAAAAGGTTAGGCAAATCGCAGCCTTTGCAGAGCGGGTTCATCTGTCGGATGGTATTTTCGCTAATTATTCGGACAGTAGTGAAACGGAACGATTGCCTTCCGGACTCATTTCTCATTTGAATTCTTTGCAAGGAGGACCATCTACACTCCCTTTCCGCGTACCTGGTCTGTTGGAAGACCCCTGTCGCCGCTGGGCTCATGTATTGCGCAACTTGGTCTGGACGAATCCTCTGGCATTCGGGAGCGGTGAGACCGTTACCAATTATTTGCCGCAACTCGGTTGGCTGATGTGCCACAGATGCAGTTCCAGCCATAGTGGACCCGAAAGCCAAAAGGGTGAACCAGGTGTCATGCTTGCATTTTCAGCGAAGGCTGGGCATAACAATGAACCGCACAATCATAACGATCTTGGACATTTCATCCTTCATGGCGGTGGCGAAAATATATTGTGCGATCTGGGAGCAGGCTTGTACACGAAAGCCTATTTTTCATCGGGACGAGAGTCGATTATTAATATCTCCTCCGGCGGTCATTCCGTGCCTGTCATCAATGGGACTATGCAGCAATCGGGCGCACAGGCAAAGGCGGCTGTGCTGGATATTGCTTTGGATGAGCAGGAGGAGGTACAGACGGGCACAAGGCTTAAGCTTGATTTGACATCTGCTTATCCTGTAGAAGAATTGGCAGTCTTCACCCGCTCCTTTACATGGAATGTGCTGGAGGGAAACGAGGGGGCAAGGCTTACCGTCACAGATCATTTTGAGTTTGAAACGTCTGGCGTGAGCATGAAGTCACGGGATGTGGAGGAGCTTTTGATCAGTCGTATTCAGCCTAATCTGGGAGCAGGCTTCGTGGAATGGAAGGGAGCGAACGCAGGGGTCAGGTTAGATTATGATGCCAGCGTGCTGCGGGCGGGGTTGGAGGCTGTGAAGCACATAGATCATGACGGAATTCCTTTTGTGTTTTATAAAACATCGCTGCAACTGGACTCCAATCAATGGAACGGTTCTGCAAGCGTAGATTGCAATCTGTTTTTTACCATACATTAATTTTCATTTTGAATGGGAGGCAGACAGGATGAATAAGCTGCAGACAGGCAGCGTGTACCCTTGGCAGACGGAGCTGGAGAGATTTATAGAACAGGTGGAAAGCGCGCCAAATCGAGTGAATGACGGATGGACTCACCAACATAAGCTGGCTGTGCTGGAAAAGCTGGTTCGTGCATATGCCCTGCATCAGGACGAAACCGGAGCTATCATTGACCCCCATTCTGAAAGTGAACGGTACTACTCCACCCCCTCCTATGCGTTGGCTGCGGCGGTGTTGGTCAAAGAAGGTCGGCATGATTTACTGGAATCTGCTGCTGCGGCCTTGACGCATAGCATAGCTTGTGTAGTGGAGGAAAAAGCGCCAGATCACCACCCAGACTTTTTTCCAATTATGATGATGGGAGCGTATCGGCTCCTTAAAAATCTGCTGCCAGAACAAGCCATGGCATGGAAGCAGCAACTGAGCAGAATTCAGCCGGAGCAGACCTACATTTTTACGATGAGCAAAATGAAAAATCCGAACCGGATGATCAACTGGAATGCGATTATGATTTCCGGCGAGTTTTTGCGTGCAACGGAAGGAATTGCAGCCGATTCGGAATGGATGGAGACGTATATCCGCAGCTACCATTTGCCTCGTTTTACCGGGTTGGGCCTGTATCAGGATGGTCCGTTGGATCGGCCCAATAGCCCATTTGCCTACGATATCGTTACACGTTTTCATCTGGGCGTGATGCTGGAGAACGGATATGATGGCAGCTGCGCACTCGAACTGCGTGACCACCTTCGCAGGGGGGCGCTCAGCACATTACTGGCGCTATCCCCGCACGGGGAAATTCCGCCGCGTGGAAGAAGCGCCCAGCATCAGTGGAACGAAGCGGCGGCGGCCTTTGTCTTTACAACACATGCACAGCAGGCTTTTACAGCAGGAGAGCATGGGCTCGCAGGTGCGTTCCGACGGGCAGCAGATCTATGCTGGCAAGCGATTAGCCGCTGGCAGACGGATGAAGGAAAGCTGCATATCGTCCGCAACCATTATTCGCCCGAGGCACGGCATGGCTTTGAGGTGTACTCGAATCATACCTGCTACAGTCTGTGGACGGCGGCTGTGCTGGCCCACACCCTTCTACATGGGGAGGAGATGGATCGCATTTCCCCAACCTTCATCCCGGCGGAGATCGGCAGCCGGGTGTTGGCAACGGATGGCTGGTTCCAGACTGTCATTGCAGCCGTAGACGGGCAGCAAATGCTTGTGCAAACATCGGTCAACGACCCGTACAATATTCCGGGCATCGTGCGTATTCAGCAGTCTGCGCTGCCGTCGCTGATCGGTCCGTCCTCAGCAGGTCATGCAGACCGCGGCTTTACAGGCTTCGCGGAGGGAGATATTTTCCCGTTGAGCTATACCCCGGCCTGGCAAACGGAGGACGGAAAGTGGCACAGCTTGTCGGAGGGCATTCCCGGTACACTGGAGTTCGACCGGGATGGAGGGATTGACCCGCAGGATGGTGGAGGAACCGTACAGATGGAACAAAGCTCAGCGTCTGACGGAGCAACGGATTTTACACTCCTGTGGGAAGGCCCATTCCCGGGAGTGAGGGAAATCCGAACGCATTATCGTCAGGTACCCGGCAAAATTGAAGTGGCGTATGAGCTTCAAGGCAATATTCAGAATGTAGGGGCACTTATTCCCCTAATGGCGTACGACGGTCGGGAGCGCAGTGTTATTCATCATGTCATGTCAGCTGGGAAAGAAACGGAAAGCATTCGAGTAGAATACGCAGGTGCAAGCCTTGAAGTCATCCCGACGACGGAAGGAACGAATGTGGTCTGGCCGGAAGAATTAGCTTCTGTGGCCTGTCGGAATGGTTTACTTAAGGGAGCGCGTCTGGAATGTGAAGGTAATCGCATTTCCTTTATCATTCGGTTACCTGAATAGATAGAGCTGGAGCCATAAATATGGTTTAACATGTGGAAAAAGGAGAGGAAAAAGAAATGACGAAAGCAGAAGCGTGGCTGGAGCAATCGTGGGAGCTGGCTTTGGATAAAACGCTTGCCTTGGCGGCAAGACTGGGGGACGCTTTTCCACATGTTGCAGAGGGTGGACGTTATGATAATCGTGAAGAAGCGTGGTGGACAGCAGGCTTTTATCCGGGACTGCTATGGCTAGCCAATCGGGCGCGTCCTGACAGTGTGGCTGCCGGGATTGCACAGCGGTGCGAGGGTCGTTTGGAAAAAATACTCTATAATAGCGAAGCTGTAGACCATGATCTTGGCTTTATTTGGCTGCTCAGCGGCGTGGCCGCCCACCGATTGAACGGAGATTCTGAGTCCAGAAGACGTGGGTTATTGGCTGCCAATCTGCTGGCTGCCCGTTTTAACGTGAATGGCCGTTTTATTCGTGCGTGGAACTTCCCCTCGAAGGACATGGATACACGGGGCGTTGCGATTATAGATAGTATGATGAATCTACCCTTGCTTTATTGGGCTTCGGAGGAAAGCGGAGATCCGCGTTTTGCCGCTCTCGCTGTGCAGCATGCAGATACCGTAGCACGTGAATTTGTCCGTTCGGACGGTTCTATCGCACATGTGATCGAATTCGATCCAGAGATTGGAAAAAAGGTCGCCGAGCATGGCGGACAGGGATTTGCTCCCGGTTCTGCCTGGGCACGTGGCACGGCTTGGGCTCTGTATGGTTTTACGCTTTCGTATGGGTACACGCGCGATTCGCGTTATTTGAAGGTGGCCGAGAATACGGCTGACTTTTTCCTGTCCCAGCTGGGCGATGCTTGCCTGCCTGTGTGGGATTTTAGAGCAGAAGAAGAGCACCGCGGGGCATGGGATTCATCGGCGGCGGCAATTGCGGCCAGTGGTTTGCTGGAGCTGGCAAAATATTCGACGCGTGCAGAGCATTTTACAGAAGCTGCAGCATCTATCCTCGAGGGCTTGCATCATACATGTACGGCGTGGGGCGAGGAGCATGAGGGATTGCTGATGAACGGGACTGTACATTATCCTGAGCAAAAATACATCAACGTTCCCATTATCTATGGCGATTATTTCTTTGTCGAGGCATTGGCAAAGCTGCGCGGAGAAGAAGGTTTGTTTAGTGTTGAATGCAAAAAAATATAGTGTATAAGCGTGCAAGAACGAACTCATTTTAATCATACGGTCGTTTGTCAGATTTACGGAATGAATTGTGAAGCAGCGTGTGTGTAATTTCATTTACATATACGCTGTTTTTTTATGCATGAAAAGGCTGGATTTATTTCGATGCCAAAGTACTACTTATAGGGGGTTAAGAGATTGTGGCTGAGCTTATTTTGTACCCAATCAGAGAAAAATCATTGATATAAGCTCTTAACTCCTATGAAAATTTTCATTTTGATGCATGGAAATAGGTCCTTTTACTTGTTTAAGAGCATTTACTCGTAAATTGACAATATAGGTGGGTAACCGTATGATATCTTCTTGTGTAAAGGAATAAACTGGATTTTAAATCTCATTTGCAAAAGGAGTTATACATATCATGACAGCAACAAGTGATTGTACAAAAAGAATATACGGAGGATTTTGGATAAGAACGGCAGCGTTTGTGATTGATCTGATCATCCTTACTGCCATAGTCCTTTTAGTAGGGGGCGCAATTTACATTATCCCAGATCTTCTGGGCATAAAGGAGACGGGTTTCATACAAGTACTGCTTATGTTGTGGCCGCTGATCTTATGGCTCGTAGTGCCATGGTTGTACTGTGTGTTATGGGAATCATCGAAGGTAAGAGCAACACCGGGTAAGCTGGTGTTCTCTTTAATTGTTGTAGACAAGGAAGGAAAGCGTCTTGGATTCTTACATGCCTCAGGACGTTATTGGATTAAAGCCATTTCTTTTGTAATTGCTCATATTATTTATATTGTGGTTGCTTTTACTGCCAAAAAACAGGGACTCCACGATCTTTGTACCAACACCTTTGTTGTGAATAAAAAGGAGTTGCAGCACATGAGCAGCAATTGTCCTTCACTCCAGTAGCTTCAAATATCATGAATTAAGGAAATTTCCGTTGCAGAAGATGGGTCTATTATGTAATATTAAGTGAATGATAATGATTATCATTTTCTATAGACTATATAACTTGGAGGATACATCCATATGCTACATGTAAAAAAATCGACCAAACTCCCTATACTGGCGGGAGTACTGCTCATTATAGCCGTTGTACTATCAGCTTGTAGCTCTCAAGGAAATGTTGCCCAAACTTCCCCTACAGCAGGACAGGCTGCAAACAGCACGGTTCAAAAGGAAGAGGCATCAACAACGCCGACCACCCGAGAATATACAGACTCTCAAAAACGTAAAGTAACGATTCCGGTAAATCCACAGCGGATCGTTTATGTAGGCAGTGATCCGGGGGATTTGCTTGCCTTGGGTGTACGTCCAGCAGGTGCGAGTCTGAGTGTCATTCAGTCACAAATTGTGTATGCGGACCTTACCAAGGATATTACCGATGTAGGCTACCCAGTGAATCTGGAAAAAGTGACGATGCTGAAACCGGACCTTATTCTTCACGACAATTGGGATGAAAAGGCGATTGATACGTTAGCTAAAATTGCACCTACCGTGGCTCTTCATTCCGACCAGGCAACTTTTGAACGTATGCAGGAGCTAGGTAAACTTCTTGGAAAAACTAAAGAGGCAGACCAATTCAAAACCTTATATGACGAGAAGGCCAAACAAATGAAGGCCAAGCTGGATGTTGACATTAAGCCAGGAGAGACAGCGACAGTGTTGTTAGTTATGGGGAAGAACCTGTATGTTATGGGACATCAGGGTGCATCCGTGTCCTTGTATGATGTGCTTGGCTTTAAACCGGCTCCCAAGGTACAAACAGACCTGATTGATAAAAAAGAGCGCTTTGCTACCATTTCTAACGAGGTGCTTCCTGCATTTATCGGGGATGAACTATTTATTCTGTCGGATCAGAGTAAAGAAACAGTTGCAGTTACTAATAATCTGATGAACAGTGAAATATGGAAGACCATTCCCGCGGTTCAAAACAAACGGGTATATACACTCGACAGCTCATGGAATTTTGATGATGCCATCACGAGAGAACGGCTTCTTGAACAAATTCCAGATTTGATGAAGCAAAAGTAAACATGGAACCAGCCAGTGCCTGAAAGCATTAGCTGGTTTCTTTGTTTTCTCATTATGCTATGAATAATTCCCTTGCTTAACCTATCTCTTATCAAGCTTTCTCCACCAAATCCTTCGCCAAATCCTCCTCGTAGCGTACTCACACAAACGAACCCTGATGTCCTTTATTTATAGAATTTCATGGCGAAATAAAAAATGTAAGCTGTTCTTACAGTTTTCATGTTCTTTTTAGCTTGTTTTGCGTTATAATGAAAGGATGCACATTATGAACGAATTGGAGGCACAGCCCGATTGACTACTTACCCTTTTGCCTTTGATCCGTCCAAGCCGTTTATTGAGCAGGCAAGTGACTGGATTGCGGATGTATTTTATGAAGTTTTGCCTGAAGTCGGCTTTGAGGTTCGGGATGAACAAATTTATATGGCATTCCAGCTAGAACGTGCCTATAAGGAAAAAAAGACCATTTTTGCAGAAGCAGGTGTGGGCACTGGTAAAACGCTGGTATACCTGCTGTACGCTATTGCATATGCTCGATACATGAGAAAACCGGCGATTATCGCCTGTGCGGATGAATCGTTAATTGAACAATTGGTAAAGCCGGAAGGGGATATCGCCAAGCTGGCACGGCATTTGAGTCTGACGATTGATGCCAGATTGGGGAAGTCGCCGGATCAGTATATTTGCCTGAATAAGCTGGATGAGGTGCGAGGCGGACTGGATGAGGACGCAGATGTTTTCCGTGATATTTATCAGGAACTGCCGGATTTTGTTCATTTTCCAGATACGTTACAGTCCTTCACTCCTTACGGAAATCGGAAGGAGTATCCCGAGCTAACAGATGGACAGTGGAGCAGACTCGGATGGGATGTATTTCAAGACTGTCTCGTTTGCCATCAGCGCCATCGTTGCGGTCAGACGTTGTCTCGTGATCATTACCGCAAAGCGGCAGATCTGGTCATTTGCTCTCATGACTTTTATATGGAGCATGTATGGACCTACGAAGCGAGAAAGCGGGAGGGTCAGCTGCCGTTGCTGCCGGAGCACAGCTCTGTCGTCTTTGACGAAGGGCATCTGCTGGAGACAGCGGCACAAAATGCACTTACCTACAAGCTTAAGCACGCTCAGTTTGAGTCTATTATTACCCGACTTCTCGAGGGGGAAGTGCGAGAATCTTTGGCAATGACGATCGAAGATGCGATCTCCCAAAGTGAGGTTTTGTTCGCTGCGCTTGATAAGAACAGTCAGCCTGTACAGGGTTCTAATCGCAAGGAGTTCATCCTGAATGAGTCGCTGATTCGAGAGGTAAACCGCTTTGGTGAATTGATCGGCACGATCGAAGAAGAGCTTGTATTTGAAAGCGGGCTATTCTCTTTGGATGAGTATCAAGTCAAAATTGTGGAAGAACATTTGGAAATGATTCAAACCGCATTGGCTTTGTTTAAGCGTCCTGAACTTCTCATTTCGTGGGTGATGGAGGATCAGGATGGGTTAACGCTTGTGGTTATGCCGAAGATGGTAAAAGAGATTCTCAAAGAACGAGTATTTGCGCAGCATATACCAATCGTATTCTCTTCAGCTACGCTTTCCGTAGAGAGCTCTTTTGACTATATGGCGCAGAGTCTCGGTATTGAAAATCCGCTAACGTTTTCTGTTGCTTCACCTTATGACTACAGCGATCAGATGCAAGCTGCACTGTACCCGTTGCAAGCAGGGCATGATCCAATCCAGAGAGCGCTGACACTGCTGGAGAAATCGCAGGGAAGAGCGCTTATCCTGTTTCCTTCACAGGAGGAACTGGCTGCATTCAAGAAGGATCTCGTTGCTTACCCAGAGGCATCAGCCTATCGTTTTCTGTACGAAGGTTCGGCTGAAATCAGCCATCTGATCTCAGCTTTTCAGAATGATGAGGAAAGTGTGTTGTGCGCTGTTACATTATGGGAAGGATTGGATATTCCTGGACCGTCTCTGTCGCACGTCATTATCTGGTCACTGCCATTTCCTCCGAATGATCCGGTTTTTACGGCTCTGCGCAAGGATGCAGCAGATCCGTTTATTCAGATAGATATGCCTCACATGGCACTTAGACTCAGACAAGGCATAGGGCGTTTAATTCGCTCGCGTAATGATCGAGGCTGGATATCCATCATGGGCCAGGATTTGAGACGTCAAGAAGTACGCACACAAGTTGAACAACTACTGCCTGCGGGCGTAGAATGCACCGTAATTGAAGGAAACCCGGAGGGAATAAAAACATGTTGAATTTTACAACGTACACAGTAGATCAGATTAAAGATGCTTTTGGTATTTTGACTGGACAGCGTTATGAATTTATCATTGATGTAGAGGTAGAGGAGGACGACGAGCTATACACTGAAAACGGACTGTATATCCGTTGTCTTTATTTAGTAGACGAAGAAAAGACGGGACTGCTAAAGTATGAATTAATTGAAAAAGTAACGAATAGTTACATTGATCTTGAACTTGAAGATGATGAGCTGCAAGCTGTTGAGAACTTCTGTAAAGAACATGTACAGGATGAAACAGTGAAGTAACAGTATAGAACACTTAGCTAGTACAGCTGGTGTATAGCTAACATATAATGAAGATATCAAGGAGTCCTGGGATGACCAGGCTCCTTTTTTATGGTCTAATGAAGAGAACTTATTTGCTCTAGCGCAGTCTATCCCACACATTCACCATAAACAGCATAGTCCCCCCCGCGAGTAACACCCACCCTATGGCGACCCAAACTCCAGCCTCTGGAACCTCGTAATTTTCACCTATAATTGCCAGGCAGACCGATATTATGCATCCAAAAATGGATATGTGCCAGAATAGTAACTGAAAGTGCAGGAAAGGTCACATAGATCAGACCTATAATTCCAAGTGCAATCCAACCCAACAAATGGATATGAGATTGAACATTGGACAGGCTGTAATCACCCGACACGCCAATAATTACACTAAGCAGCACACTGAGGGCAAAATATACGGCAGCTATCTTCAGAAATTGCTTTCCCATATATGAACTCACTCCTCCTTATGTTGCACGGGGATATTTTGTGACATCTTCTCTATCATATCGAGCAAGCAGGCAGGGTGTGTGGGTATTGTGACTGGTCCATTTGACAAAAGCTTCAAATACACATAAAATCTTATTGCATCAATACTTACCGTATTACTGTGTTTTCTCGGAGATGATAGCGAACTTCTCCGACAATAGGCGTTAATTTTTGACCATTGGTTTATTTTGGATTCGCCATTAAAAGGAGCTTGAAATTATGAATGTATATCAAAATACCCTCGAACTCATCGGACGTACGCCATTAGTGGAGCTGAGCAGCTATTCTCTACCGAGAGGAATTCGCCTGTTTGCGAAGCTGGAGTTTATGAACCCCGGCGGCAGCGTAAAGGATCGGGTAGGTAAGGCTCTAATTGAAAAAGCATTGAAAACAGGTCAGCTGAAGCCAGGGGGGACATTAATTGAAGCAACAGCAGGCAACGCAGGTATTGGTCTTGCGATGGCGGCGCTTCATTATAATATCTCGGTTATTTTTGCTGTGCCTGAGAAGTTCAGCCAAGAGAAGCAGGACCTGATGAAGGCATTGGGAGCACGCATCGTTCATACCCCGACAAGTGAGGGGATGAAAGGAGCTATCGAAAAAACAAAAGAATTGGCTGCTGAAATAAAAGATGCATACTTGCCACGGCAATTCAGTAATCCGGATAATCCCGAGGCATATTATACGACAATGGGACCTGAAATATGGAACGATCTGGACGGCAAAGTGGACGTATTTGTGGCAGGTGCAGGCTCGGGGGGAACGTTTATGGGAACCTCGCGTTATCTTAAGGAACAAAATGCAGCCCTTAAAACGGTCATCGTGGAGCCGGAAGGGTCCATTTTGAATGGCGGCGAGTCAGGTCCACATAAAACGGAAGGAATTGGCATGGAATTAATCCCTGAATTTGTGGATAAAGGATATTTTAATGCCATTCACACCATTAGCGATGTCGATGCTTTTGACCGTGTCAAGGAACTGGCTGCACGTGAAGGTCTTCTCGTTGGCAGTTCTTCAGGGTCTGCTTTACATGCCGCTTTACTGGAAGCCGAAAATGCACCGGATGGCGCACATATTGTTACCATTTTCCCGGATAGCAGCGAACGTTATCTGAGCAAAAAAATATATGAAGGCGGGATATAAAATGAAACGCAAAACAAAACTGATTCACGGCGGGCTTCCTACCGATCCCCATACAGGCGCGGTTAACGTTCCTATTTATCAGGTAAGCACTTATGAGCAAGAGGAAATTGGCGTCCATAAGGGATACGAATATTCGCGTACAGGCAATCCGACCCGGTTTGCTCTGGAGGAGCTGATTAAGGATCTGGAGGAAGGAAAGCGTGGTTTTGCTTTCGGTTCGGGTATGGCAGCAATCCATGCGGTATTTTCACTGTTTAATGCAGGGGATCATATTTTGCTGACCGATGATGTATACGGAGGCACCTACCGTATTGTAAGCAAAGTCCTCAGCCGTATCGGAATTGAGTCCACATTTGTGGATACGACTGACCTGGAAGCCATCTCCAAAGCAATTCGTCCGAATACGAAGGCATTGTATGTCGAAACGCCAACGAACCCGCTTTTGAAGGTTACGGATATCCGCGCTGTTTCGGAGCTTGTAAAAAAACATGATCTTTTATTGATCGTCGACAACACATTTGCTACCCCTTATTGGCAGACGCCAATTACACTTGGGGCTGATATCGTCATTCACTCTGCTACCAAGTATTTGGGCGGCCATAGCGATGTTGTAGCCGGTCTGGCTGTTGTGAACAGCGACGAGCTGGGAGAACAACTTCATTTTCTGCAAAACGCCATTGGTGCTATTCTCGGCCCGCAAGATTCTTGGTTATTGATCCGAGGTATTAAAACATTGGGTCTGCGTATGGAAGCGATTGAGCAAAATGCAAAGGAAATTGCAGCCTTTTTGGAAAAACATCCGAAGGTTAGCAAAGTGTACTATCCTGGACTGGAAAGCCATGCACAGCATGAACTGTCCAAAATCCAGGCCGAAGGCTTTGGCGGCATCATTTCCTTTGATGTAGGTAGCGACGCTAACGCGGTTGCACTTCTGAAAAAGGTGAAATATTTTACACTGGCTGAAAGCTTGGGAGCGGTTGAAAGTCTGATTAGTGTTCCGGCACGTATGACGCACGCCTCTATTCCAGTAGAACGTCGTGCAGAGCTAGGTATTACCGAAGGTTTGGTGCGGATTTCGGTTGGGATTGAAGATCTGGAAGATTTGATCGAAGATTTGCAGGCAGCATTGTAAGAAAATAATCGTAATGTTCAAGAGAGGTAGCTGAGGCTGCCTCTTTTTTTGTGTATTGTAGAATAAAGTATTGCTTTCCCTTAATAACCGAGTATAATACTTGGTAATAGATTGAGCCATAAGGAGAGAGACCCTATGAAACAGATAAAAACACGCAGTTACCTGCAGGTAGATGACTATCTGGATCTTCTTAATTATGCGAAACAATTGAACGATATAGAGTGGCAACAGGAGCTCAAAGAAGCCCTGCGGCATCAATTGCTGGAGAATGGCAAAGAGACTAAAGATTCTGAGATTAATACGCTGTGGCGGCATTTTGATCAGATTAACGATGAATTGCTGAGGTTGTTTGATCTCTTACGAAATAGTAATAACGCGGCGGATCGAAACTCGTGGAGCGAACAGATTTGGGAGCTAAAGTTAGAACGCATTAAGTTGGAAAAGCAAATTCAAGCGAGTTATGCACATTTTTAAAATAGTAACTTCACCCTAAACATACTATACCCTAGTATTGTTAGCAACAATCATGGCAGCATTAAATAGGTTTTTAGATATAGAAATTTTTAATAACGAAGTGAAGCACTCTGCTTTCTTCGTTTTTTTGTTTTATCATAGCTACTTTTTTGAGAAGAACAGAGGAGTACGTAGAGGTAATAACGAATAGTTTTATATAGTTAAATTGAATGTTAAACGGAATATAACCGCGACTACGTCTCTGAGGAAACAAAAACCTGGAGGGGGAATGTTATGAGGTTCACACATCTGGAAAAAGCAACAACTGTGCTGTCGGATCATCCGGTACGTCTGAGGTCTGCTTATGCAGTCGGTCCGGTCATGCTCCCGGAAAATTGCGGTGTGGGCAGGGAATGGACAAGTTATTTTGCCCATGAGGAATGGAATTTGGAAAAGGCTTGTGATGAAGAAGGAGTAGAGCTTTCAGCCGGAGGAAAGGCAGCGTGCCGATTATTGACCGAGCTGGACCCTCGGACTGCCGAACTAAATCTAGGTGTTTTTCCGCCTTTGGCCGAACAAGAAAGGCTTTTGCTGGTTTCAAATCTTCGTTGTATGGCTGCACAGGAAGTGATTTTCAGACCCTTTGAAGGAACGGGACAAATTTGGATAGATGGCACACTGGTATATGCGGAATCCGGTCCTTTTCGCTTGTATCTGGAGGAAGGCGATCACACGGTAGTTATCATTGCTGCGTTTATTCCCGAGGAGGCCCGCTCTATTCGTATCAGTGGAAATCAGGTATGCGACGAACCAGATGTGACAGAACTGCAACGTGAATTTGTAGAGCGTAATATACGTTTTCATATGGCTTGGTTAGAGGTTGAGAAAAGTGCTGGCAGGGAGGGTGAAGACAGCCCGATCTTATTTTATTTACTGCGTAAGGATCGGATAGATCTTCCCTTAGATCAAACGTTATGGGTCGAGGTAACGAATGATGAAGGCATGAAGCTGGATCGCTTTCCAGCACATTGGGAGCAGGAGCAATGCTATGACTGGGACGAGGAAAAGGCCAGGAATACGGGAATGCTGCACTTCACCGTTACATATCGGGATCATGAGGCTGTGGAGCATCATTTTGTGTATTCGGCACTTGTGCGGCCTTTGTCAGTCGTCGTGGAGGGCTTGCAGGAAGAGTATGACCGGTACATTCAAGCCCGCGCTATAGGTATTCTTCATTCTGCGCAGAAAATACAAATAGAGGGTCTGCTTGAGGAATTAAAAAGGTTAACGGGTTTGCCGGAAGATCCTTTTGAAATCTGGGATTACCGGGTTGTACGTGAATATATCAAGCTATTAAAACAAATCTTCACGTGTGGACATGCCGAACAGTCACACTCCCCGTCCTTACTTCAAGAAGAACACATCTTTTTGTCTAATGACGGAATTGGGGAAGGATTTTTTGTCTCCCGTTTGGATAATAGTTTGCAACGCTATACCATTCAGCTTCCCAGAAGCTATTCGACTGACCGACAGTATCCTCTGATCGTTCTGATGCCAGGCAAGCGATATGAACTGGGCTTGCCGGATTTTCAGAATCGAGGTTTTGGGCAAGGCTGGGAAGAGGAAGCTATATTCGTTACTTTTTCATGCCGTGGTGTAACGTTGGGCAGTTATATTGGAGAAGCTGCTTTTTTGGAGGCGCTGGATGTCATACTGCAAGCGTACCGAGTGGACGAAGAGCGGATCTATCTGACGGGTTATTCGAACGGAGCATATGCGGCCTGGGCGATGGCACAGGCTTATCCTTCTCGGTTTGCGGCTATTGCGGTTATCTCTGGAGCGCCACATCCCAAGCATCTGATAAATCTGTTGAATATGCCAATATTGAATGTATGCGGAGATCAGGATTACTTATTTGCACAAGCATACACAGCCCCTGTAACAGAGCTTCCATCTGATCATTTTAAAGGTGTCGTAGAGCGGCAGTCTAATCACTGGGATACGCATGAGCTGAGACTTCTGGACGGCGTACTGGGTTGGCTTATGCAATGGAAAAGGGATGTCGTACCTCAGCGTATTGCCTATCGGACGGAACGGGGTAGACATAACCGGGCTTACTGGCTGGAACTGACGCGAATGGATGAAAATGAGGAATATGCCGAGTTGTACGGTGAAATGAGTGCCACAGGTGAGTTGGATATTGAGGCAGTTCACGCCGAAGAATTTATCATTCATCTTTCTCAAGAGGTCATGCCCTTGGAATTGGCCCAAGTTCGTATCGGAGCCCGTATTTTCGTGTTGGACTTGCGGGAATACAGCCGCTTTCGCTTTGTTAAAACACACTCACATAAACGTCCCTCACCTGAATACCGTTTGATTGCCGAACGGGAGGAAGAAAGCAGTGAATGCTTTTCAAAAGAATCGGATGCCAAAAAGGAAATTGTGGATTCGAAAAGCGTGGGAAGAAACGTTTTGAGCCATGGTATGGGTGTGCTTGACGTTTATATGGATCGTCTTCACATTGTCCTTCCATCCAGCTATGCTACACCGGAGGAAGAGCAGGCGGTGAGACGGACGGCGAACGCCTTGGCTAGCCCACGAACAGCGACTTGGAATCCGTATATCGGTGTTCATTATCCGGTGGTGTCTTCCAATGATATTACAGAGGAAGCACTGGCTGATAGCAACGTGATATGTGTCACTTCGGGCTTGTCCAGACATGAGCTGCTTCAGAAGCACCAAGCTGATCTGCAAATTACATGTACGGAGGAAGGGTATACATTGGGCGGCGATTTTACGGCAGGCGAGTATTGTCTGTCATATATTCAACCTAGCCCATGGTCTGCAACCCAGCAAATGCTTGTCGTAGCGACCAATTCCCCCCGTATGTTGGGTAAAAACCTATTTATGCGCAGACTGATTATGCCTGGATATTTTAATGGTTTACACCCATATTTGAATAAAGAGATTATTGTGTATGACAGCAAGGGAGTGCGTGCTTTTAACTTTACTTCCATCAGACATGCGCAGCAAAAACTGCAAGGCCAATAAAGAAGACAGCTAATTAGACACGATAATCCTAAAATAAAAAAACGTCCGGAGTTGGGGAGGGGGACTGACCCCTTAACGTGAGACAAATCAAAACTCCTTCAAGAGAGCTCAACCATGTCGAGATATGGAAGTAGCCTTGTGCGTCCACTTTATTGACAAAGCTAAAAAATGTGAATATCATCATAAACGTTTTGAATCCTTCTTCTATCCAGGGAAAGGCACATAAAGTGCACAGGAAAAGATTAATCTAGTCATGCAATCTATTAATATTCTTATAAGATATTTTTTTTGATCTATTTAGAGAGCAAATGCTCTCTCTCCGAAGGAGGGAAAACATAATGGAAAATTCATTTGAAAACAAGTCGGTTATTGTAACTGGTTCGAGTAAGGGGATTGGTAAAGGAATCGCCAAAGTCTTTGCTGAAAAGGGAGCTAAAGTAGCCATTATTTCTCGTAACCTAGATGAGGCCGAGATATGCGCTGCCGAAATCAGAGCATCCGGTGGATACGCGCAAGGCTTTAGAGGTGATGTCACGGATCGATCTTCTATGGAAATGATGGCACATTCAGTATCGGTGGCCTTTAGCGGCATTGATGTGTTATGTGCTAACTCAGGTATTGCCCCTATGACTACAATTGAAGAAATGGTTGCTGAAGAATGGGATAGCGTGATGAATACTAATGTGCGTGGAGCTTTATTTTCTGTACAGGCTTGTCTGCCATTCTTAAAAAAAGCTGAATATGGAAGAGTGGTGTTAACATCTTCGATTACGGGGCCGGCGACAGGATTTGTAGGATGGTCGCATTACGGTGCGAGTAAGGCTGCCCAACTCGGTTTTATTCGCAGTGCAGCGCTTGAGTTAGCTCCGTTTGGTATTACAATCAATGCGATCATGCCCGGTAATACAATGACTGAAATGATACAAACCTTCCCAGAATACATTGAAACCATGCTTCCAGCTATTCCATTGAAACGGTTTGGAACCGTTGAAGAAATGGGACATGCAGCTGCGTTTCTTGCCTCTAAGGAGGCTGGCTTCATCACGGGACAAACAATTATTATCGACGGAGGACAGAGCTTGCCTGAATCTTAATAAAAACAAGTTTGTACCAAGAGGAATAAAATGAATCCTTGAGTAGTCATACCCCTGTCAAGTAGACGAATGAAAAAAGCTAAGCTGCAAGCGCGTGCCGATACTCGATCGGGGCGCGCTTTTTGAGTTTATCCTGAAACCGCTGAGCTTCGCTCCGTCACCAGATTTGAATATCGCTTTTTAAGTAGTCCACCCCTGAGCTATCAAGTAATCTCGTTCTTCTTTGATACTGGAAAAGGAGGAACGTGTACGCCCCTTCATCGGGTTGGATGAACCCTTGCGCCAATCGAGCGGTTCAGCATTTCGAACCTTCTTCACCCAAACTTTGAGTTGGTTAGCCATACGAAAATCCCCTCCAGGTTCACTCATACCCTCATGGTAACACACAAGGTTTTTTTAGAGTGTCTACTTGAAGGGGATGATACCACCCAGGCGATCCTGACGGTTTTTTGCTGCTTTATTGCAGTGGTTTGTCATGGTAATGACGTCATATATAGAAGGGCGTTAGGACAGATCAGTTTTTATACTGCTCCATCAGGTACATGATCTTTACTTCATCGGCCAAATCTCCAAAGGGTTCTAACGGATTCTCTTGAATGATATGATATAAACGCTGGACTCGTTCCTTTGGCAGTTTGCGTACATATCTGGAAATGAAAGCGGCATGGGTGACTACGTAGCGCTTTTTACGGACAGCTGCACTGGCTACGCGGACGAGAATATCTTCGCCCCCTGCCAATTCCAGAATACGGCGCTCATAAAAGACTACGTATCGGAATGTCCGGTCCTTGATCAGCTCACGATTGAGTCTGGCAATCTCTCCGATATATCTGACCATAAGCGGCTCGAAGCTCTTGATCAGGAGAGGATCGAGCGTTAATTCCATGTCTTTGCGGAGAACAAAAGATTGCAGCAGGGCGACCTGCTGGAGCCTTATCCGATCATTGTGAATGAGTACAGCCATCTCACGCAGCATTTCATAGGAGACACGCTCACTGAGCTGCCGCAGGGCAACCGCGTTTTTATGATTAACGTTTAGTCCTTCCTGGATCTGCCCTATACGACCTCTGAACAGACGTATAAGCTGCCTACGCTGTTCATAAGGATAAATACCCTGCTGTAGAAGCACCAAGGGCAGCAGAAAGAACGCACCGACGATACCGCATAGAAACATTTGTTGCTGCGAGTGGCCGAAAAAAACAGTAGCGGCCAGCAATATGACGCCGACGGCAAGGTCTTTACGAAAATAACGTTTGGCTCTAAGTTTGGCATATTGCTCTACAGGAACTAGTGTATCCCGACCACATGATGTACATTTCTCTTCCCAAAGGGCGGTGAATTGTCCACAACGCTTGCAGACTCTTAGCTTTTGGAAGGCGTGCTCTGTGCGGGTAAATGGGCGAAATTGTACAGCTTGTTTGGAACTATTCATTGCGCTCACTTCTCCGGTTCAGCAGTGCCAGAAGCTCGGTGTCGATTTGTGTAATCGACGGGGCGCGTTTTTTATGTATATAGTAAATTAGTGATTTGATGGCGACAAAAAGAAACATAATCGCCAGACATCCGTATGAGATCATAGTGTACTTCCTCTTTCTGCTTGGATTTTTACTTCAATATTTTACATGGGCGGGTTTCGCTACTGTCATTTTTGTCGTATAAAGGAGAAGGCTGGTGCCCGATTGCCCTTGTTGGGGTATAATTATATCATTACTGCAGGATATTGGTAAAATCTCGCGGTATGACAGGCTTTTTGGTTGGATTCAGACCATTTGGGCAGTATTTTCAGCTGGCGTTCATGTAAAACTCATTATAATTTAATAGTAGGGGAGTACAACTGTAATTTAGAATGAGAATTAACCGGCAAAGGGGTACAAGCGATGTTTAGTAGAGACAGAAAATGGTTTTTGGTCATCGGAATCATATGTACAATGATCATGACCTCGATTTTGGCATGGCAGCCACAGATGGCGAATGCCGCTTCGCCCTCTGCTTCTAAGGTGGATGCGGTGCTGGTCGTCGATGTAAGTAATTCAATGAACACCAGTGATCCTGGGAAAATTGGCAATGAAGCCATGAAAATGTTCATTGATATGCTGTCGACGCAAAATGACAAGGTCGGGATTGTAGCGTATACGGATGTCGTACAGCGCGAGAAAGCCTTGCTTAATATTACATCCGAAGCGGATAAGCAGGAACTGAAGACGTTTATTGACGGACTGAACCGGGGGGCGTATACTGACACCTCCGTGGGTGTCAAGGAAGCGATCCGCATTTTGCAAGATGGTAAAACAGCTGGACATGCGCCTATGATCGTCATGTTGGCCGACGGTAACAACGATTTTAATAAGACGACAGGCAGAACCGAAAGCCAATCAGATCAGGATATGGCACAGGCTGTAGCCGAGGCTAAAAATAGCGGCGTTCCGATCTACACCATCGGCTTGAATGCAGATGGGAAGCTGAATAAAAACAAGCTTGCCGACATAGCGCAGCAAACGGGCGGCAAGTCCTTTATTACAAGCTCAGCGGATGACCTGCCGAACATTTTAAGTGAAATTTTCGCCAGCAATTTGAAGTTGAAAGTGGTGCCTTTGCAGTCCATTACGGCAAACGGCGACTATCAGGATGTAACGGTAACCGTACCGAATGATAGTGTGCTGGAGGCTAACATTTCGATCATGTCCTCGAAACCGGTGGATGCGAGACTGATAGACCCGTCGGGTAACACCAAGCCGATTCCTTCGAGCGATGTGCTGCTGTCCAAGTCCAAAAGCTACTCGCTGATTAAACTGCTCAAGCCTGTGGCTGGTGACTGGAAGCTCCAAGTCAAGGGAGTCCAGCAGGATCAGATTGATATTAATCTGGTGTTTAACTACGATCTGGAGCTGAAAATGGACGCACCGTCCGCCAAATCATACAAAAAAGGCGATGCAGTTCAAATTCGTTCCTACCTGACGAGCAATAGCCAGCAGCTTCAGGATCAGGAATTGTATGCGAATATGAATGCTGTTCTGAAGGTCAAGGATCTGGATTCCGGTACAACGAATGAGGTGCCGTTAACCAATGCAGGGGATTCTTTTACCGGTAGCTATACGATTCCAGATGAGCATGACTACGAACTAACCGTTAGAGCAGAGGAGAAGAGCTTCTACCGTGAAACACAGCCTGTAACCATCAGTGCTAAAGCAGGGGCGACGAGCGGTACGAATACAGGCACAACGCAGCCAACAACACCTGCTGAAAAGTCCAAGCTAATGCCACTCATTCTTTTAGGGCTGGGGCTGCTCATTCTGCTGGTTGCCGCATATTTCATCTGGAAGGCTGTCAAAAAGGCCAACCGTGGCTTTGTCGGTCAAATCGTACTGGAAATCCGGGATGAGAACACTGGCGAAAAAACGTATCCACAATACAAGAAGCTGAACACCTTCCGGGGCAAATTTAATCTGCACCAGTTGCTGCAACTGGCACCGGAATTTGCTGGAACCGACAAGGTCGTGTTCACACCAGCCAATCAGGATCGTATCATTGTGCGCAGTACCCCCGAGATTACGATTGAGAAATCCGGACGGGCTGTAGACACAGGCAACGGTTTTGAACTCAAAAACGGTGATCGTCTGACCATCCCGTTAGCCAGTGTGGACAAAACCATTTTACTGGAATTTATTTCAGTAAACAGCTAAACGAACCCTTAGGAGGTCATATCTATGAAACCAGTAGTTAGAGAGCATATCCAACAATTAGACGTATCACTCGGCGGGGGGATCGTAAGCGATAAGATCAGAGTTGATACTATTGATAATCCTATTTTAATTATCGGACTCGGAGGCACGGGAATTGATGCCCTTCTCCGCTTGAAATATCAAATTAACCGCAGATTCAAGCTTCCAGCAGATCCGATCTCCAAGAAAAAGAGCGATAAACCGGACAATGTGGAATTTCTCGCTTTTGAAACGAATGAACAAGACCGTAACAAAAAATACAAGGGGATTGGTTTGGACCCCATCAATGAGTTTGTATTGCTATCCAATGCGGAAATCGGCGGATTGCTGCAAAACCGCAGCATTCTTGAGCCGTACATTACCGATTGGCTGTCTCCAGAGCTGAGCATTACCGATGGTATGAACGGGGCGGCAGGGGTACGTCAGGCAGGACGATTACTGCTGTTCACCAAAATCAATCAGGTCGTACAAAGCATTGACAAAAAAATCAAAACCTTGTCTGAAGGCACCAACAAGAAGCTTATGGTGTTCCTGCTGTCCGGTTTGTCCGGCGGTACAGGAAGCGGTACTTTCCTCGATATCTCATATATCGTCCGAGGAATTATTGAGCGTGACTATGGCTCTGCAGGTGTAGACCGTGTAAATACATTAGGTTATCTGTTTACACCGGATATTAATTTAGCGAACAAAAGCCTGAGCGAGCATACACGTGAATATATTAAAAAGAACGGCTATGCTGCACTGAAAGAACTGGACTATTGGATGAATGTAGACAGCCGTGGTGAACGCTTTAAACAGCAGTACGGAAATATTTTGACCGTGAACTCGCCGCTTCCGCCGTTTAATCTGTGTCATCTCATTTCGGCCACGAATACGGAAGGCAAGCTGTTGGAAAATGCTTATGATTACTGCATGAATGTCACCGCCGAGAACATCACCAACTTTATGGCGAGTGAGGAAAAACAGTCAGGTGAAGAGTTTGCCATTCATGACTATATCAGCAATATCCGTACCAACATCGCACAAATGAATAAGGCCTATCCGGCAAACTACGATTACAATATTATCGGGGCTTCCTCGGCGGTACTGCCAATGGAGGAAATGACGACATATCTGGCCTATCGAATGTTTGGCAAAATGTCCAAAATGTTTGAGCAATCGCCAAATCAAGAGGATGTAGAGAAGTTTGCCCGCAAGCTGGGCGTGGATCTGGATAGCATGATCAAAAACTTTGAATCCCGTGTACCTGAGCCGCTTCCGGGCTTTGAAAACAGTGAACGGTTGAGTTATAGCAATGTTGTTAAAATGCAAGTTGTCAATATGGACACCGAGCTGGAGCAAACGTTCCTGACGCGTGCCCGCGAAGAGTATATCAAAGCGAAGAAACAGCTTCCTGGCGAAATTACAGGACAGTTTACGGACCAAATCCGCCGGATGTTTCTGCATCCTGAGCAAGGGCCGTTTTATGTATCCCGCATGATTTATACTGAAAAAGGATTTAGCTTGCTGAAAATGCTGCTGTCATATGTTGAGACGTTGCGTGAATCACTGCACCGTATTCCAACGGACATTGAATGGGCGCGTGAGCAGGCGAACGAAAAGCTGGGCGATGCCAAGAGCGCGTTTGTGTCCAAGGATAAAAAGAAAAATGCGTACATTGAAGCGAAAATTAACGAATATTGGCTGCGGGCTGATGTGGAACGTACAGAGCAGCTCATTGAATTTTATGAAGACCTGTATGACCTGTTGAACAAGGAAAATAGCCGCATTTATAATGTATTTACTGAAATTTTGAACGCATTGAGCGCAATTTTCGAGAAGAATGGCGATCTGCTGATTAACGGCGAGGAACAGTCCGATCACAAAGGTAATAAAACGTACTATTGGAATCTGGTAAGTGTACCGGATATTTCTGAAGTTGTGACCAAGCTGCTGGACAACCGCAACGGTGATGATTTGATTCGTGATTTTGCCCAAGAATTGCTCGAAAATTCAGATCAATGGGTGAAGGATCAGGATATGGACATCATCAGCTCAATCTCCAATTTCTTGACTGATAAGTTCGGTGATCTCATTACCCGTTCCATGGAGGATTTCCTCGTCATGAAATACGGGCAAGATGAAGCCATTGAAAAATTTGTGGAGCGCTACATTGCGAGTAAACTGGATGAGGAAGCTGTACCTGTGTTCCATCTGAGCAATAGCTCTGGCAACTTGTACTTCCCATCATGGGGATTCGTTTCAGTACCTGTACAGTCGCCTAATATCCTGAAAGGCGTTCGCAATTATCAAAATAATGCAATTGGCAAATCACATTTTACTATTAAAGAGAGTGAAGTTCGTAACCGGATTTTCTGGCTCAATACGCGTAATGGTGTTCCTCTGTTTGTATATACGCCGCTCAAAGTGTATGAAGAAAGCTATGAAAAAACGATTCTTGACCGCGAAGGTATTGGCCGTCATCTGGTGCAAACAGGTCAGAACAATTGGACTAATCTGCCGTCGCCGATTCCTGAAAAGTCATGGGGCGAAACTTACGTCAATTCGCGTGTGCAAGCTTACAATGCCCGCATTCGTAATGATTTTGACCGTGCCAAGTCACTTGGCGTGATTCGGGAAAAGGATGTCGATCAGAATACGAGCAGCCGCTTCACTGTAATCCGTTCACATGCGCTAGATCTGAATGCGATGCTGGCAGGCTACGATATGCGCTTGCAGGAATCCAAGCCGAATTTGGGTGAAGTAAAAAGAGCATGGTCTGAGTTGAAACGTCTGCTGGCTGAAGGGCTGGAGCAGGCCGGAAGCAAGGACATCTTTGGCAGCATCAATGAAGAGATGGCGAAGGAAAACCTGATCCGTTCACCAGAATTAACACAGGTGGTTCGTGAAGAACTGGCGAAATATACACAAATTGAAGCGAAAGCCGCTGAATTGGAAGCTTTGCTGGGCAAATATCAGGATGAAGAAAAATGGCTGGATCAGTTCATTCAGGCACTCTATACGGACACGATTACGAAAAAAGGTGCTTTGTACGTCTATGATCGCGACGAAGAGGAAGAGGCTTGGGAGCCGTTTGCCAATGTCATGAAGAGCCGTAATTATGTGGAGTTTGAAGTGTTTACAAACTTCCGCGGTTTGGAAGAAAAGAAATTTGCTGCTCTAATGCGCAAGGCGGATCGCCGTGATGCTGTATTGACTTCATCTGAGGATATTACACCATTGCTGTCGAAGCTGGACGAACTGGCTGCGATTTACACAGAGGCCCGCAATCAATTGGAATATGAAAAGGTGGAGCTGGCTAACGGAGCGGAACTTTATGCATTCTATGCTCAAATGGCTGGAAAATTAAACGACATCCGCAGAAAGTTGAAGTAAAGTATGAGAGAGCAGCTGTTACGTTATGCGGCTGACTATGCAGTCGCAGAGGACCAATTAATCGGAAGCGGAGATGGACGCAGTAGCATCCATTTCCCGTCCGTGTTTCTTTTTATCGGTGATCGCATGAACCCGGTGATGAACACCATTGCAGATATCAACCGGACCAAGTGGGATAACAGCACGGGAGTAACGTATATTCAGATCCGCTCGCAGGAAGAACATGCGGCTGTAGATCGTTCGGTGGATGCTATTGTTCATACGATAGCGGTACCGGAGGAAAGTGGCCACCAAACGATACGCCGTGACTTGCACCAGGCTTTTTATACACATGAATCGCAGCTAATTGAGCTTAACACCGCGTTGCGCCGGGCTAGTGGACATCTGGCAGATTACGGTCGGTTGTATTCTTCGTTCGAGCGTGTTCATTTGTCGATTTTGACGACAGCGGATGACCCCATGAACGTATTAATCCCTGAAATTACGCTGTTGGCGGAGTATATTTTTGCACAGTCTTTTAAATCGGTACAAATGGATCTGTATGTGTTGGTGAATGAAAGCGATCAGGCTGTCCAATTCGGCTACAGTAGTGCAACGTCCGTTGCTTTTATGCGGGAGCTGGACTATATCCAGAGTCCAGAGTATACGTTTACGGCACCGCTTCATATGACTGAGGACAAATTGACCATTCCAGTATCCCATGCTCCATCACCGTTGTTCGATCTCGTCTATGTGCTGTCCGACAAGAACGAACGCGGCGTAACGGTGCCGAATAGCCTGCGGGAAAGCTGTGACATCATTTGCCACATTCAGCTTCTTAAAAACCGCTATCAGGCAGGAGATTCCTATCGGTCACAGGATGGGGGATACAACAATACATCGTTTAAAAACAACATCATGACGGAATCCGGGCGGCAGGGTTATGTGTCGGCTGGATTTTCCCGAGTCAACCGCCCTAACCAGTCAATCGCACTTACGGTGCTGTATCATTTTTATGTGAAGCTGCTAGAGCGTATGAGAACAGAGCAGGAGTGGGACATACGCGATAAGCTGAATTATTTTGGTTTAGATGCTGCTGAGCGCGGTCGCACGCGAAATGATCTCGTTCCTGGTAATGAGGCGATCACGGACATGAGCGCACTGATGACCAGCGGAGCCAGCTACGGCTCCTTGAAGCGAATGACATTACGTGAGGCGGAGGGAGCCTTGTTCGGTCAGGGCTGCGAAGCCTTTTTCCGCGATAACTGTGAACGGATTATGCACAAACGGTTGGGAGATTTTCAGGCGGAATCAGGTCTGCAGTTGGCTGTGAATGCAGCTTCCAAGGAATATCCTGAAATCGGCTTATTCGAGTTGACAGACTGGACGGATGAAAATAAAACAGGAAATGTGCTTACGGCCATTCGGGGGCTGATTCGGGATACGTCCAATGACTTGCAGATTAGTACCGCTGAACTGGACACCCTGTATAGCGGTCAGGTGGAGGACCAGCCTTTTCAACGACTGCCACTCATGGATAAGCATAATGTGCGCAGCTTGATTCGTTACCTGACCGAGACGGTTTACGGGCACAAACTGCACATGCTGCGAATTCAAGCCGATTTGGAGCTGCTTCGTCGCTATGAACTGGCACTAGAAAAATGGCATGCACAGGCGAAGCATATTACAGTACAGCTTTCCAGCCTGGAGCGTGAACTGCATCAAGCTGCAACGGATAGTATTCGGCAGGCTGATAGTTACACAGGTCAAAACCTGTTCGAGTATTACGAGCGTGTGACGGAGGATGTCATGCGTGAGTTGGAAAGCAAGCGGGGAAAATCTATATTCTTTGATACCCGGCATATGGGGCCTGTATCCGGATTGCTGGACGGGGGCCTGTCCGCATTGGTGGATCGACTTACGCAGACCTGTCGAACCTTGATTCTCAGTTCACAGCCGTTTAATCAGACCTTCGAAGAAGAATTATTGCGGCGTGCCAATGTAGCTGCTGCATATGAAAATCGGCTGGTCGTTCCGAAGGATGAGCTGTTTAAGAAACTGTATCAAACGTTAGAGGAACATGGTGGAATTAACGTACGTTTGCTCGACTATACCCATGAGCATCGGTATGAAGAAAAGTACTTCTTTGGTGACTACGAAGGCGAATTTCTTCCTTATGCGATGGATGTGGACATTACTTCGCGTATTTACAAGTTGGGTTTTGTACATGAGCGTCGCAGCAGCGGGGTGGAAAAGCTGCATTTGATGGGCGGCTTCCATCTGGAGGATCTGATGGTTTACCGCAACGGCAAAACGTATTATGAGACATATACTGCGAATGGTTTCGTGTTTCACGGAATCGACGTGGACCGGTTGCCGGAATTGCGGTAGCCACATATTAATCCTACTTTAATGATGGAAGGAAGCAACGATTCTTATGAAGCAACGTAAATTTAACGTTCTCCTATTACTGTTCGGCTTGTTGGGTGCTGTAGTAGGCTTCATCTTGGGAGAGCTTATTCTTCACAAATTGATAGGGCACTGGCCGCATATCGTCGTGATTGGGCTGTATTTTGGCATCATGGCACTGTGCATTGGCCTAGGTTGTCTGATTGGCGAACTAATTTCGCCACAGTTAAATGGGCATTCATGGCGGCAGCGCTACTCCGGGTTATCCTGGAAGTTACTGGTGCCTGCTACACTAGTGATGTTGTTCGTGGCAGGTCTGCTATTGGAGTTGGGCTATCAGGTTAACCCTGAAGGGCGCAAGAGCGTACAGGACCTCGTGCTTGTGATTGATAATTCCGGGAGTATGCAGCAAACAGATCCCGATAATGAGCGCCTAACGGCTGCCAAGAGTCTGATTGGCCAAATGGATGGAGACAAGCGGGTAGCCATTGTTTCATTTGAATCTGCTGCGCAGTTGGTTCAGCCATTTACTCCCATTGGCACAGATGCAGAGAAGCAAGCGGTTTATTCCAAAATCGATAGTATGCAGACTATAATGTCAGGCGGTACAGAGATCGGGCTTGCTTTGGACGAGACGATCAAAGAGATTGAAACCCAAGGTAATGCAGAAAAAGGTTCTCTCGTTATCATGCTCTCTGATGGCTTTAGCGATCTGGATACCCAGACAGCATTGGCTCCTTATATCGCCCGCCAGATTCCGATTAATACGATCGGGCTGAAACTGGCAGAGTCGGATGGTATAGCCTTATTGCAAAATATTGCTGACCTGACGGGCGGAACTTATTCTAATGTAGCCAATGCCCAAGGACTTACTCAGGCGTTCGGAAAAATATATAACAAAATCGGTGATCGCACACTGGTAACGGAGCGGACAGGTGAGTATGCCGACAGTCTGTATTTTGCCATTTATCGCGTAACGGCGCTGGTCATTATCGGCGCTTTATTGGGATTGGCTCTTGGGCTGATGTTCGATAACCGTTTTCTCGCACGGAATTTTGCGATTGGAGGAGTCCCGGCAGGCTTGCTCGCTGGTTTTATTTTGGAAAAGGGACTATCTGGCTCGCCTATAGGCGACTTGATGATTCGTTTGGTGGCAGCGCTCGTACTGGCAGCCCTTATTGCTGTCTTTTCGCTTGTTCTGCCGATTGCGGAAAATACTCGCCGATCTTCCGGTGGAGGAAGTCAGGGTGCGCCATCAGGACGCCGGAGAGGGGCACCGGAAGCCCCGACGCGCAATCGACGCAGCAGTGGATTTTAGAACGGGAGGCTGGAACTTATGCAGTATAGGGAAGCACAGCCCGGTGATCCTATTATTTCGGAGCTGAGCCACAAAATTGATGACAACCGGGTTGTGTTACGCTGGCAGTGGCCTGAGGGCGCAGCCGTGGTATATATTGCGAAACAATCAGCCGATGCAGGTGTGAATGGGCAAAATGAAGGTGAAGTTTTACCGCCTTTTTCAAGCCTAAAACTTTTTACACGCGAGGAGTATAAGGCTGCTGGCAGCTATCGTGACCGAATTGAAGGCATTGGACGCGTGCGGTATATCGTATATCCAGCTGTTCGGGAGGATGGAGACACTTACGTGATCCGTCAGCAAGACGGAGCCAACCAACTGGAGTTGAGCACGGGGAGGGCTAAAATCAGATATGCAGTTCACCATAAAAAAAGCTGGTTTCGCAGCCGCAAAACCGTCCAGATTCAGGTGACAGCCGAAGTTCCTGTCCCGCAAGAGGCGCTTTGCTACGTGAAGAAGCGCGGGGGTTATCCAGCAGACCGGGACGATGGAACCTTGTATCCGTTCACGGCACCTTTTGCCGCGGGACGGAATGTTTTACCCTCTGTTGAAGTGGGGGGAGATGAATATGTGCGGCTGTTTTTTACGGATGGCCAGAAATATGGCACGGTATATGAATTAGTCCCTGAATGAAAGGAGGCCGCAACCGATGAGTTTTCTTAGCAATTTATTCAGAAGAAAGCCACAGGCAGCGCCAAGGCCGTTATTTTATGATATTGTGTGCCCTTATTGCTTTAGTAAATTTTCCCCGGAGGAAGTGGTATTCCGTGCTTCTCATCACCGTGAAGATGACGAGGACTACGCTTTGGGTGAAGATGAGCTGTTGAACAAATATCGGGAGCGTTTTGGTTTGGACAGTGTGCATGATATGGAGGCGATTTTGCATCCCCATGATGTCCCTGAGGAACATCGATTGTATTCTGATCATGTACTGACAGGACTGACGGACCGTTATGGCGAGCTGACGCGTCACCGACTGTGCCCGCACTGCCATAACGAACTGCCCGTGACCGCGGGTAAGGTGCCTAGCAATATCATTTCGATCATTGGAGCTTCGCAGGCGGGGAAATCTGTTTATATGACCTCACTGATTCACACGTTGCAGCATGTTACGGCCGATCATTTTGACGCGGCTTGCATGCCGCTCAATGCAGAGATCAGCCGAAAGTTCCGCACCATGTATGAGGAACCCCTATTTGAACGAGGGGATCTGCTTACATCGACACAAAAAGAAAAGATGCAGGAGCCTTTTATCTTCCAGTTTGTATTTAAGGATGAGGAAAAGCCGCCACTGACGCTGGTATTTTTTGATGTCGCCGGTGAGGGAATGGTAGATCAGGACTATCTGGGACTGCATGGACAGCATATTAAGAATTCTGCAGGTATTCTCTTTATGGTCGATCCACTGCAAATCCGCTCTATTCGGGAGCGCATTAAGATTAACCTTGGCGATAAGCCGGGTGAATGGGTCTCGCAATATGATGAACCGCGTGATGTCGTACTTACGATGTTCGGCGATTTTATCGCTTATCAGGAAAAAGGGAAAACGGACATTCCGACCGCTGTCGTCCTGACCAAAAGTGATATGCTTACTGCGTTGGCAGATGAAGAAGGCACATACATCAAGACGAACAGCAATATTTTTAATCCGATGGAGCATCGCAAATATATGGATTTGGATGAGTTCGCGAACATTGATGGCGAAGTTCGACGCTTCATCGAAAAGGTGGATAAGCCGTTCAAGGGCACGATGGATGTATATTTTACGGATACGGCCTATTTCGCAGTTTCCGCGCTGGGTAGCAATCCGGTGGAGCAAAAGCTGCAAGGGTTGGTTAGTCCGATCCGTGTGGATGAGCCATTCATTTGGCTGCTTTATAAGTTGAAGTACATTGAGGGGAGAGAATCACAGTGAGTTATTCTACCTCTCATTTAATACAACAGCAGATGTACACACGGGAACGGCGTGGTATTTTCCGTTCTACGGAAGGCTTCGATACAGTGGCTAATTCCAAAGGATTGGATGCTTCTTTTATTAAAAAGGTGCTCCATCCCTTATGTGTATATGATGCGCCTGCTGCTTTGACGGCGCGTGGTGAGAAACAGGAAAGCGTCTATCCGGAAGCTATACATCTGGTACGGACGGAGTCCGGGGATGTAGTGCTTGGCCGCAGTATTTATAAGGCCGCGGATTTTACTGGGCTGCGGAGCGCCTTTTTCACGCACAACTATGTGATTCCAGCCGGACATGGTGAATCTCCGTCTGACTATAAGCAGTGGCTGAACACATCCTTTGTTGATACCTATGATATTGAGCAGGGAACGGATTTGTCGGAATTGGAGCGTCTACCGGGTGGAAGTGTATTTCCGGCTGTTGACCCGTCTACAGTGCTGACTCAATTACAGCTGAGCGAAGAAGTGTTCAAACAGCTTTTATACGCAGTCATGATGTCCGCAGCAGGTCGCAAAAAGGTATATGTAGCGCTGAATGTTCCTGTAGAAGCGGTCGGATCTTCAGCCAAGCAGCTACTGGGTGTGCTGTATGCGGCACTGCCTTATGCATTTCGTAACAGACTCGGATTTCTTACATATGCACAGGAACCGAACAGCAGAAAAGGCATTCACTTGATGTTCGTTGAGCCTTTTAGTTTGCGTCCCGGTGATCGGAATGTGGAAAAGGACTTTGTATTTGACCTGTCTAACCATAGTCGAATACTTAATGTGGATGCAGAGCAGGTGAGACAGCCGTATTTTGACTGGATTGTTCGTACGTTGCTGAATGGTGAGACGCCGGACGATTTCTTCAAATTTGCCGAGCAAATGCTGACAGATATGGAGGCCGGGCGTGATTTGACGCCATCCAGCTATCATGAGCTCATTACGTTGTACAGAATTGAGCAGGGAGAGCGGGCATTATACAACGAACAACGAATCGCTGTGTTACGAAGCTTGACTGATTATTTATCGCCACCCGATGCGCTGCCACGTAAAATGAGGCTGAATGATCTGTTTCTGTCGTTTTTTGATCATGAATTTGATCGGGTGAAGGATGGATATATTCCAGACGTAGGTCTAGTCGATAGTTTCAAGGACTATTATAAAGTTCATGCACGCAGCAGCGAAAATCGGTTGGTGGAATATTTAATCCGTTCGCTAAACAATGCTTATACTGCCAGAAATACGGAAGCAGTTACGTATATTTATCATACGATTGAAGAAAATCCATCATTAGGCAAGGCATATTTTACGAAAGTGTTGGGTAATCCAGCACTTACAAAAATGCTGTTCATTCCCTACATGGACAGTCAGATGAAAAGAACACCGGATGCCAAGGGACTGCTGGCTGTTGTGCACGAATGGGGCAGTCGGTATATCGAAGTGTCGGCGAATGCCGATTTTCAGCTTTTGGCAGAATCTGCGCTGATGGGCAGACTGCGTGCCGAAAGAAAACCAGTAGAGGCTGTGGCTGCCATTCACCAACGCTTGCGTCAATGGGACAGCAGCTCTGCCGTAGGCAAACTGTCCCCGCTGGAGCAATCTGGATTGACAGAGCGCTTGCAGGAAGCGTCGGATCGGTATTTACTTACCGAAGTAGAGCTAAAAGAAATATCACCCGATCAGGTCGTACAGATTCCATTTTTCACACGGCCCGATTTGGTGCAGTGGGTTGGAAAGCTGCCTGCTCCTCTCAAGGGACAAGCAGTGCGATTGATTGCGGCTTACGATTGGTTTAATACGGAGGAACCGGAACCGGCGGTGCTGGAGGGCCTGGAGCCTGGCGAAGTAGAAAAGGTACAGGATTGGGCTTATGGCTGGCTGCCCCAGCAGCTTGCGGAAGGCCATTTTGCCCGTCTGTTGCCTGCTTTCTATCGTTCTGACGGGCCGGGAGAAGGAATATTGGACTTCGCTCGCCTGGTCAGTTCGATCCGAAAATGGGCAAAGGATAACGATACGATGTACCGCTTTATCCGATGGTCGGAGGAACACCCCGAGTTTGCTACTCCACGTGGCGGTTTCGAACCGGCGTATCGACGTGCGCTACTTCTATTCTTCCAAAAGGAAGGACGAGAGGGATTGCACAAAAAAACGCTGTGGCGTCAATATTTTGAACCTGCAAAGCCTGCTTTTAAAAATTTCTATTTGGCAGCAAAGCGGGAGACGGACACGCCGTTGGTCAAAACACTTCGTCGTTTCCGTAAAGGCGGGGTGATTTCCGGGATTGTGCTGATTGTCATTGCAGGTACGCTAGGTGGCCTTAAAGCAACCGGGGTGATCGGATCTGGTGACACACCTGCGCCTGTTGCTGCCCCGAAGCCTGTACAACAGCCTGTAGAGCCTACAGTGCCCGTAAAAGAGGAGCCTACGGCCATAGTGACACATGTGCCTAATACCAAGTCCACTACGAAAATGGTCAAGCTGTTGTTTGCGTTTCAGACATCGACAGAGCAGGCAGAATTTAAGCCGAAGAAGCTCGTCATTGTCGGGGCGGATCAACAGGAGCACTTATACGAAAATTTTACGCTTGCTGAACAGAACGACAAGGAAGCAGCCATTAAAGCGAACAATGATCCATCCAGTGACGTAAACATTGGGAATCCCACTACAAAAAGCACAACAGCAGATGGACAATCCACGGACAGTAGTTCCACAGCTCGTGGTGGTACATCCAGCGGAAAAAGCGGCGATCAGTCTGGAGCAGTGACAGACAATACGGACGGAGGCTCGACTTCAGAGATTTCTACTGAGGGTAGTGGTAATGGAACCAACACAGACACTGACGCACCATCGGAGTATGATCTGAAGAAGTATCCTTATCGTACGCTGTTGACCATTTGGCAACGGCTGGAGCTGAATGATGCTAGTACGGTTACCGTTGATGGAGAAGAATATCCGCTAGTTCAAGTGAAAACTGCAGACTAAGCAACTATAAAACAGAAATGAATGATGAATGAAGTAAAAGACGGGTTTCCTTCAAGGACTCGTCTTTTATTATGCCTATATTTACATAAAGGATGAATTCGTAATTTGAAATTCACCTTATCTAATAAAACATCATTTTACGAAAGTATTGACACCAAGTAGGCAGCTGATTAAAATTAGTTGGAATTCAAACTATTAAAATTAGATAGCTATGGAGGTTAGTAGTGAGATGGGAAGTGAGGTGTATCCCGTTTGTCTTCCTTGGGAGGAAGAGAGCACGATGTATTTAATTAAATGGATTTTCACTACCGTCCGGCGCGAAATTGAAACAGCACTGCGCCCTTTGGGGCTCACCTCCCCACAATCGCAGACGCTCTATATACTGGCGATGTCGCCTGGAGTCACCAATACGGATTTGGAAAAGCTATTGCTTATTGATAAATCAAGCGTTACCAGCCTGGTTAACGGGATCGTTAAGAAAAACTGGGCAGTACGCAAAAGTCACCCGGAAGATGCACGAATGAAGCAAATCTATTTGACTGAGGAAGGTTTGGAGATTCACAAGACAGCTGAACGTACCATTGAGGCAATTAAAAGCTCGGTAGGTGAAACGTTATCTGTCGGAGAATCGGAGACGCTGCGCGGCCTGCTTAAAAAAATTCTCCACGATTACCGTTATGCGAACACCCGCGTTTGAGCGGATATATAGAGAGTTTGCCCGGATAGGGATATTCAAAAGCAGTGAAATACGATCTTAGATAAGAGGTTTACAGGAGAGGGAGAAAACCAAATGATAAATGAACAAACTTATCCCAATGCGGATAAGCTTATGCGTGTGTTGGCTTTCACACTTGTTTTTTCAGTGATGAACGCTTTTATGTTTAATGTCGTTATGCCTGTGATTCGGGAGGAGTTTCATATTAGTGCTTCCGATGTAAGTTGGTTGCTGACTGGCTATATGATTGTGTATGCGGTTGGTTCAGTGACCTACGGCAAATTGGCAGATAAATATCGTCTTAAGGATTTGCTGACGTTTGGGATTATCTTTTTTGCACTGGGTTCGCTTATTGGACTGTTGGCCAATCAATTTTGGATGCTCATTGTAGCTCGTTTGCTTCAGGCTGCAGGGGCTGCTGTTATTCCGGCAACTGCTATGATCGTCCCAGTCCGTTATTTCTCGGCTGAAAAAAGAGGACGTGCTTTGGGTGTCACAGCAATCGGCTTGGCGTTAGGTACTGCACTGGCTCCGATTATTTCCGGTTTGATCACAGGCTTTGCAAGCTGGCGTTTTTTGTTCGTCATTTCCATGCTGCCACTGATCGCATTGCCGTTCTTTCGTAAATATTTGGACGATCAGCGTGGAGAGGATCAGAAGTTCGATTTTCTTGGTGGATTATTGCTGGGTGGAACAGTAGCCTTCTTGTTACTTTCGATTTCGCAAACCAATATGATGTTTTTTCTGCTCGGTATGGTGTTATTTGCACTGTTTATATGGCGCATTAACACTGCGCATGATCCATTCATCCAGCCGAAGCTGTTCCGTAACAAGCAATATTCATACGGGCTCCTTATCGCTTTTTTAGGGACGGGGATTAGCTTTGGATTGCCGTACTTGGCACCGCAGTTTCTGAACAGTCTCAATCAGCTTACGCCGGCAATAATTGGACTGGTTATGTTTCCGGCTGCTATTGCTTCGGCTCTATTGGGTAAAAGAGGGGGGCGTTTGGCGGATAGTAAAGGAAATTCGTTTCTCGTCTATACAGCTGTATCGCTTTTGTTCATCTGTTTTATCAGCTTGTCTACGTTTGTGGGTGCATCTCCGTATCTGATTTTATTTTTGCTTATTTTCGGAAACGTAGGTCAGACCTTCATGCAAATTGCCATGTCCAACACGATTTCTCGTACCTTGTCGAAAGACCAGATTGGTGTTGGAATGGGGCTGCTATCTCTGCTGAATTTCATTGCCGGAGCGATCACGACAAGTATTTTGGGCAAAACGCTGGATAGTTCGTCGTCCTTTCATTTGAATCCTGTCGTATCTAATGTGCAGGTGTTCAATTTTAGCAATATTTTTACGGTGCTTGCACTGATTGCGCTTGTGACGATGGGACTTTATGCGTTGCAATTCCGAAGGGGTTCACGCCGTAATACGCCTGCTGTTGAACAAGGATAAACATTTGATGCAAACTCATGCCAAAACAAGGGTATAATATAGAAGGAAAAGTTCATCTATGGAAGGACGGAGTGTCCAGCATGACAAGAAACCTTCAATATGTGCCCTATGGTTATGAGCCTCCGATCGAGACGCATAAAGGGACCATGGTCTACTATGATACGTTTGAGCAGATTACAGCCAGAGAGCTAGAGCTTTTTGCCGAAACGGGGGCTGCATTATCTTTTACAAAGCTGGTGCTGTATCCGCTACATGAAGAAACCGTCAGAAGAATGTGGAAGCAGCCGGTACGTTCGTATTACAAGCGGGTGGACGAGCTGGGAGAGTGGCAGCGGGAGCAGGCTTTGAGTGCTGTTGTGATTGAGAGTTGGGAAGGTAAGCGTAAAAAGTATACGCCGATTGAAGCAGCCATCCGTTTTTTGGCGGAAAAGTATACGACCCCACTTTTTTTGTACATGAGTCCTGAAACTGCAAATTTGTGCGCTTCCTATGCATCGTTTGGAGAATGGATTAGAAATGTCAGATTGCTGCTTTCGAGCGAACCCCAGGAACTTCATCCGAAGCTTGCACAGTACCGTAATCGCTGGAACACGGTAGAAGAAGCGACAAACCGTGACTCTAAGGTTGACAAAGCGGAGCATGAATTATAGAATAGAACTAATCGTAAAAATTACTATTGTAATTGTATACCATGTATTCCAATTAAGGAGGAAGAGAAATGCGCGTAATTGTTACCTTGGCATGCACCGAATCCGGTGATCGCAACTATACAACAACCAAGAACAAAAGAAATCATCCGGAGCGTCTTGAAATGAAAAAATACTCTCCGCGTCTGAAAAAGTACACGATCCATCGTGAAACTAGATAATTTGAGGCTTGCTATATAGCAACCTGAATGATCCTGCATCCTGAACGGAGCCTGTAATTCTAATGAATATAGGGCTTCATGAAAGGAGCTGCGGCATGATCTCTCCAGTTAACGATGAAGAAATCGTGTTAAGTTTGCAAAAGCCTGCGTTATGGAACCGGCGAAAACTTGAATTAGTCCAGTGGACAGAGCGTCCAAAGTTAAAGCTTGCACCTAAGAAATCGGCTTTTTTTCAAGGCTGTATGATAGATGCCGAGCTACATGGCACGCTTTGCCTTTTGAATCGAAAGCACGTGGCTACCGAGTTCTCCTGTGCTGGTGTCAGCATTTGGGACGAGCCGGAGGACCATTCACTATATGCTTATATAACGATGAAGGCTGACGAAAGATCCGGAGCGTTCGTGCAATGGGCGATGCGATATATGCGGCATCGTTTGCTTGTCGTTTACGAGCTTGAGCGCAACCGTTATGATCTGTCGTCTTTTTTTCTGGGACATAACCGTTCCTTTTGCCAACTGATGGAGTATTGCGCCAGTACGTTTGAGTTTGAAACTAAAACTATATGAAAGATTAGGTGAAACTAATGAAAAAAGATATTCATCCAACATTGAACAAAGTTATCTTTTTGGACCCTAGCTGTGGATTTACTTTCCTGAGTGCTTCCACTAAATATTCGCAAGAAACGATGGAATGGGAAGATGGCAACACATACCCAGTTATCCGTGTAGATACTAGCTCCGCTTCCCACCCGTTCTTCACTGGTAAACAAAGAAACGTGGATATCGGTGGCCGTGTGGATCGCTTTAACAAAAAATATAACCTTAAGTAAGAACAGTCGAGCGTTATGTTTATGGATTATGCTAATAATCCGTGAACATCGCTTTTTAAAAAACCTCCTGCAGATGCAGGAGGTTTTTTTGTCTTAATCTAGACCTGTCATTTATAGCGAAAGGAAGCACTGTTCCCATTGGTCGGTAATGGATGCTTTGTCGAGCTGCTCCCCAATTAGCGTGACATATCCCTGACTCACGGGAAGTGCAGTAGGCTGCCACTCCAAGTGATTTCCTGAAAATTGCAAAAGCATTGTACCTTCCTGAGGAAGCACGCAATAACCTTTCGCTCGAAGCAGTGAGGAACCTAACCCGGTTAGAAAGTTTTCTAATCGTTGTTTTTCGAGTGGCTGAGGAGAATATTGATGCAGCGTTATGCTCTCCAGACGGGAGAACGAATGAAGCTGCTTAGGATCGTGGTTATGACTGTGTGTCGAAATAACTTTGAAAGCCGTACTTCTGGAGACACTACTGGTGCTTCCGATACTTTTGACGGGAATGGGGACGAACGGTGCATCTGCATCAGTGAGCTGGACCTGTGCAGGTGCTGGTTGAGGTGTCTGTGCAGGTTTCGCGGCAACGGATGCGGAGGCCAGAACAGGCTCTAGTAGTGGTTCAAGGTCAACCCGGCTATATTCAGTAGTTTGCAGCTTGGCCGTATCGTTGAGCTTGCGGATGCTCTTGACGACCTTCGTCACTTCACGGCTGCTTGCTGCATCCGTCTTGTTCACCACAATGAAGTCTGCGGTGCGCAGCTGTCCGTGCAGGGTGCGAACCAGTTCTTTATCAGCCGTAAAGCGGCTGTTGTATTCATGGAACAGCTCAGCATCCACAACACTGATGCTGTGAACCAGATAAAGCCGATCTGCCAGTAGAGGGGAGCGAAGCTCCTCCAGTACTTGTTCGGGGTTGGCTACCCCGGTGGTTTCCATGAAGATCAGATCTGGCTCGTGGCTGAGCAGGGTATGCAGAGCCCCTGCCAGCTCATTTCTTTTGCTGCAACAAATGCAGCCTTCTAGCAATCCTTCTACTGTTACGTCAGGCATTTCCTCTGAAATTATAGCGCTGTCTACATCATATTCGCCCATTTCGTTCATTAAAACAGCAGCACGAAGGGGGATTTGACGAGTATGGGCTAATAGGCGCAAAAGCAGTGTTGTTTTGCCGCTTCCAAGAAAACCACTGATTAAAATAACAGGAACTTTATTCATCATTTTTCCTCCTTGGTGGGTTTAGTGCGCTGTGTTCAAGCGATCAAAGGTAGCTACCGAGTCTGCTTGGGTATAGACATAAGGGGATTCTGGCTGCTCGACAGCGGTTATTTTTTCGGATCGAATTTCAAGTACGGGAGCGTTGCCCTTTTGTGTGGCATGCAGTGTTCCTTCAATGGTCACCCAGGTATCCTTGTCAAAGGACGGGGCCTTCTGGGATTGGACGATGATCCCGAATGGCATGGCATCGGCAGTACAGCACATGACGAGGAATCTTCCTACTGCAAATAGGCCCTTACCCGGCAGGTTGTCGTCTTTATAGACAAAGCCAGTCACCTGTACTTTTTTTCCTTCAAAAGCTTGTTTATATAACTCAATGGCTCCAATAGTTTCGGAAAAAATCTCAGGCTTGATCTGTATGATAGGTTGCTGATACAGGCGTTTCGCCAGCTCGGCGAATTCTACATTGTACTTGTCAGGCGGAACGAACAGCTTATCCAGCGTTTCCTGACTCCATTTTCCCTCTGGAGGGGACGAAGTTGGGACGGAAGATGCAGTTGATAAAAGGGAGGCGGTGGATGCTTTCGTGGTCTGTGTATCTGTTTTTCGTCGGATATCCGGGTTGGGATACGTGAAGGACATGCCTTTTTTGGCGGCCATATCACTACCAAGTGCCTGATTGGGCAGCAGAGAACCGAACAGGAGCGGGATGAGCAGCATTCCATATACGAGTGTTTTTTTGAACCAGCTTTGCGGCAACGGATGCTCACAATCACATACATCCTCACCGTCCCGCTCCCCGATGATTCCGTGCCATGCCATCGCCAATGCGATGAACAAGAGTGGTACAGGACAGAGTAGGAGCAGCTTTTGCATATGGGGAGCCAAGTAGTAATGAAGTGCATTCGTGCGGCTTAATGAGACGATGTACACAGCCAATCCGATCAGGAGCAAGGAGCGCATGCCGTATTGCCAGCGAATGCTAAAGGTTGAATTCACGTTTGTATTCACCTCCCTAATAACCATTCAGCAGCTATAGAACCCACTAGGACGAGTGAAACAATGAGCAAGCCCAGGATGGCGACAAATTTGGTGCGGAAGGTGCTTAGCAGCATGAGCGTGCCTTTGAAGTCTAGCATCGGACCGAGTACAAGAAAGGCTGCCAGCGGACCCAGTGTAAAGGTATGTGAAAAAGCAGTGGCTACAAAGGCATCGGAGGTGGAACACAGCGACAGTATGTAGGCAAAACCCATCATAAAGGCGTACGATCCAACCGTTCCGTTGCTTAACGAAAGCAGTTCATCGCGTGGGATGAAGGTTTGAATGCAGGCTGTTAATAGTGCGCCGATAATGAGATATTTACTCATGTCCAAAAACTCGTCACCAGCATGTACAAAAAAGCCCCGCCATGTGCGACTATGCCGATGAGTCTGATTGTTCTGCTTTTGCTGGTTAAAAGAGAGCAACGACCGTTTGAGCGGATGCACTCGTACAAAGGCATACACGATCAGCCCGATGATCGCGGAGACGGCAAAAGCCAAACCCATTCGAACGGCAGTGACCTCGGGATGGGAAGGGAAAGCCATCATCGTCGCAGCCAGTACCACGGGATTGATAATGGGCCCGCTTAAAATAAAAGTGATACCCATATAGGCAGGCATTCCCTTGAGCATTAATTGGCGAACGACAGGGATCATGCCGCATTCACAGATGGGAAATAGCATACCTAGTAAGGAGGCCAGCAGGACACCCGGTACAGGATGCGCAGGCGCTATTTTGCGAATCCATGTCTCCGGTACAAGCCACTGCAAAAGGGATGAGACGAGTACACCGATAAGGAGAAACGGAACAGCTTCCAGAAAAATGCCCATAAATACCGTTTTTAACGGTTGCAGCTGGCCCATATCTAACAAACGAAGCCACTGGGGAGATAGCGTGACAAGCACAGGGATGAGAAAGGCAAACGGAATTATAAAAGGCAGCATCTTCAACAGCGTACTGTTTTTCATTCCACGTCTCCTTGGGAATAAGGGTTCTTATCTACATCCTATGTCTGTAGAGGGACAATCATGCCCGCTGGATTGTGCTTGTCTCACCTCCTATATTGACAATTCAAAGAGTGGTCATATATATTTATGTTTGTTATTAGTAATTATTACGATTAAATTTCGATAAATGATTGCAAGAAGGAAACTTTTACGGTACGATCCATATTAAATGTTGCAAAGACAAGGAGGGGTTATATGATACCGATTGTTGTTTTATCCGGTTTTTTGGGTAGCGGGAAAACCACTCTTCTTCAGCATGCGCTGGCTTACTACAAGGAGAAGGGCCTCAAGCCAGCCATTTTGATGAATGAGTTGGGTGATGTTAATCTGGACGGCAGTTTGGTGAATGGCCAAGCACCCATGAAGGAAATGCTCAGCGGTTGTATATGCTGTACCATTCGTGGGGATTTGGGCGTCGAGCTCATGAATCTTGCTGATGAATATAAGCCGGACGTGATTATTGTAGAATGTACCGGAGTGGCTAACCCGATGGAGATTGTAGATGCAGTGACAGACGCCTCCATCTATTCCTCTATGATTTTACAATCCGTTATCACGGTCATAGACGCGCATCAATTTCTGGACTTTGCCTCGGGGAACGAGAGAAGCAAGTCGCTTCGTTTGATGCAGGATCAGCTTCGGTGCGCTTCCAAACTGATTATTAACAAGACCGATTTATTGGCTGCGGGCGAGTTGCAGAAAGTACAGGCCCTCGTAAAAGAGTTAAATCCATATGCTCTGACTGTGAGCACGCAACGAAGTGACGTGGACGCGGGTATTTTTTTCTCCACTCAAGGAGAGGAGCGTATGGACGTTTCGCGGCATAAGGAATCCGCAGTTGATATTGAGAGTGAACATCCTCATTCGGAAAATCATCTGCACACGTATGATCATGATGACCATACAGATCATCATGATCATGATCACCGTGATCACGCCCATGGCCACGAACATGGGGAGCATTATCATTCCTACGACCATGTAGTTGTTCACACGCATTTCTTTGGACAACCTGTGCCACGCTCCGAGTTTGAACAGTTGTTCCGCAGTTTGCCAGCTGAAATTTACCGGGCCAAAGGAATTGTGCGGTTTCTGGAATCAGAGGGCCAGATGATGTTTCAATTTGCCTATCGGGAGCTGGAAATCATTCCGATCCGCCCGCAAAAGCCAGTGAACGATGTAGCGGTTGTCATGGGTGAGAATTTCTCTGCTTCCGAGATCGAGGGACAATTGAGAAAGCTGGAAGCGGCCGAAAAGCCATTGAGTAGTTCATGACTTCGAGAACGAGCAACCTTAATCCATCACAACATAATTCTCGCGCACACCTAGCGGGCAAGCCTACTTGGGGATTTACAACAATTCTGCTGCTGACTGCTGGGCTGTTGCTTTCGGTCACACTCGCGGTTATGCTGGGTCCTGTAGCTGTCACACCGGGGACGATATGGCGAATTGCACTGTCCCATCTTCCCTGGCTGGACCAGTGGATACCCGTGACATGGACCAAGCCTGAGCAATATATCGTTTGGGAAATCCGCTTTCCACGCGTGCTGCTAGGTGTTGTCGTAGGAGCAGGACTTGCTGTTACAGGAGCGACTATACAGGCATTAATCCGTAATTCGTTAGCAGATCCCTATATTTTAGGAGTCTCGTCTGGGGCTTCGGTAACAGCCACGTTGGTGATTGTGTTCGGAGCTTTCGGATTTTTAGGACGACTTGCGCTGCCTTTATCTGCTTTTATAGGTTCGTTAACTGCAATGCTTATGGTGTTCGCGTTAGCCCGTGTGGCTGGGAGCATATCGACGACCCGCTTATTGCTGGCAGGGGTGGCGGTGTCTATGATGCTGTCGGCTGTGACTAGTTTTATCGTTACGATGGCCCCGAATGAAAAAGGCATTCGTGACGCGATGTATTGGATGATGGGAAGTCTGGCAGGTGCTCAATGGGATACGCTTTTTATTCCAAGCCTCATTGTAGCCGTTGGAACGGCTGTGCTCCTGACCCGATACCGTTCGCTGAATGCTTTGCTAACGGGTGAAGAGACCGCAGTAACGCTCGGTGTGAACGTACAGGCGTTCCGCGTATTACTGGTTGTTGTGGCGTCTCTTTTAACCGGGGCAGTCGTATCAGTTAGTGGCTCGATTGGCTTTGTCGGGCTTATGATTCCGCACATCGTTAGGCTGATAGTGGGATCAGATCATCGGCGTGTACTGCCCGTCAGTCTGTTGGCGGGAGCTATTTTTGTCGTGTGGGCTGATGTATGTGCCCGGCTCGTGCTGGCTCCACAGGAGCTGCCGATTGGTATTGTGACGGCTGTGTGCGGAGGACCCTTTTTTGTGTGGCTGCTGCGTCGTAGTTCCTACTCGTTTGGAGGCGAAAAATGAATATAGAAGTCGAATGCGTGACCTTCAGTATTCACGACAAACGGCTGATCGACGGCATCTGTCTCCAGGTAAAAGCAGGGGAGCTGGTCGGATTGATCGGTCCGAATGGCAGCGGGAAATCGACGTTGCTCAAAAATATGTATCGTGTGCTAAAGCCTGACAGTGGTTTGGTTACGTTGGATGGCCAGGATATGCTGCGGATGAAGTATAAAGAGACGGCCCGACAAATGGCAGTGGTGAGTCAGGATGCGCCGCAAACGTTTGATTTTTCAGTACGGGACACCGTGCTGATGGGTCGCCATCCGCATAAGAAACTGCTGGAAGCAGATACTGTCGCCGATCATGAACTGGTCGAGCAGGCGCTGGAGCGGGTAGGCATGAATGCTCAGGCGGATCAGGGCTTTTCCACCTTGTCCGGTGGCGAAAAGCAACGGGTATTGATCGCCAGAGCTTTGGCCGGGCAGGCGAAATTTCTTGTTTTGGATGAGCCAACAAATCATCTGGACATCCGGTATCAGCTGCAAATTCTGGATTTGGTCAAAACACTTCGGATAACTACGCTAGCTGCACTACATGATTTGAATTTGGCGGCATTTTATTGTGATCGAATGTATGTATTAAAAGAAGGCAAAGTGGTAGCCTCTGGCATAACGGAGGACGTGCTTCAGCCAGACCTGCTGTGGAGTGTATTCGGGGTGGAGACAGAAATCTGCATTCATCCAAAAACCGGGAAGCCGAATATTACCTTTTTACCGGATTCTCTCAGGAGAGGAGGCTATCCATAACGTCAACAGAAAAGGTGATACGATGAGGTAAGATATACTACAAATAAAAGAGGAGACGGTACATATGAAAAAATATAGCAAGCCCGCGTTACCGCTGGTTATGCTCGCTTTGGCGATGATGCTGTTGTTATCAGCCTGCGCAGCAGGAAACACAGCTCAAACAAGCGATCCATTGGCAAACGGGCAGCAACCTGCCGCATTGCAATCGGCAACCAATAAGACGTTGGTAGAGCTTGAGAACATGGGCGTTAAAATGGTATTTCCCGAGGCGCCCAAACGCGCGGTTACATTGAACCAGCATGCGACTGAGGTTATGCTGGCTCTTGGACTGGAATCCTCTATGGTAGGAACTGCGTATTTGGATGATCAGATTTTGCCAAAATATAAGGCTCAATATGACAAAATCCCGGTACTGGCCGGACAATATCCGTCCAAAGAGGTGTTTATGGCCGCTGCACCGGATTTTGCCTATGCGGGCTGGAAGAGTGCCTTTAATGATAAAAATCTGGGTTCCCGTGAGGAGCTAGCCAAACAAGGGGTGCTGACCTATGTACAGGAGTCCTCCAATAAACCGGGTCCCACGTTAGAAGATGTGTATCAGGATATACTAAATATTGGGCGTATTTTCAGGGTTGAGGAGCGTGCAGAAAAGCTGGTAAATGACATTCGTGAACAAGTGCAGTCCATTCAGACTCAAATTGGTATTGTTGAACAGCCACCCAAGGTGTTTGTCTATGACAGCGGAGAAGACAAGCCCTTTACGGCTGCCAACAATTACCTAACGTCTTTGATTGAAAGTGTGAAGGCGAAAAATATTTTTGATGATATCGACAAAAGTTTTACCGAGGTAAGCTGGGAAGAGGTTGTGAACCGTAATCCTGACGTCATTGTCATTCTCGACTATGGAGATACTTCACTGGCGGATAAAGAGAAGCTGCTCCTGAGCAAGCCTGCGCTGGCTGGTGTGGAAGCGATCAAAAACAAACGGTTTATAGTACTGCCATTATCCGCAGCGGCTGAAGGCGTGCGCGCTCCGATCGCGTTGAAAACCTTGGCGGCAGGCTTATACCCGGACAAGGTGAAGTAAACAAACAAAAGAGTTTCCAAAACATTGACGAACCTTGCCTAAACTGTTAAACTTGCTAATGCGTAAAGGTTACGTTTATCAAACGCTTATTTTTTTATTACCAAATCGTAATAATTACGGTAGATGGTTTAATGATCATAAACGACCTGGAGAATCTGCGCAAATGATGATCGCTTAGATGGCTCCAGGCTTTTTAAAGGAAAAGGAGATTTGCGTCATGTTATTGGCCTCATTGGAACAGGTCACATTTGGCTACGGAGACGTTCCTAACTTGGTGGATGCCAATGTTGAAATTTTTTCGGGAGAATTTGTAGCTATTACCGGACCGAATGGTGCTTCCAAATCAACCATGCTCAAACTGTTGCTCGGCTTGCTTCAGCCTTGGAAGGGCAAGGTGTTCATGTCTAACCGTACAGGTGAAGGCAAAAAGCTCGTTGTCGGCTTTGTATCCCAACAAATTGCTGCATTCAATGGCGGATTCCCAAGTACGATCCTGGAATTTGTCCGTTCAGGAAGATATACTCATGGCTCTTGGTTGCGCCGTATGCGGCCTGAGGATCATGATCTGACTGAGCAGGCGCTGCGTCAGGTAGGCATGTGGGATTTGCGTCACCGTAAAATCGGAGAATTGTCGGGTGGACAGAAGCAACGTATTTGTGTGGCAAGAGCACTCGCTCAGGAATCGGATCTGCTCATTTTGGATGAGCCCACGACCGGAATGGATCAGGAAAACCGCCATCATTTCTACGATCTGATGAATCAGCAGGTTAAGGAATATGGAAGAACTGTGGTCATGGTGACCCATGGACTATCGGAAGTGCAACATTATCTGGATCGAATTATTGAGCTTGAGAGGAAGGAAGATGGCGGATGGAAATGCTGCACTACGACTTCATGCAGCGGGCATTTTGTGCCGGTGGGGTAATTGCACTGCTGGCCTCGGTGCTTGGAGTTTATCTGATGCTACGGCGTCAGGCTCTCATGGCGGACATGCTATCGCATGTATCGCTGGCAGGGGTGGCAGCGGGTGCCTATTTAGGCATTAACCCAACGATAACTGGATTTATTGTTGCCGTAATCGGCGCGATTATCGTTGAATACGTCCGCAGGTCTTATAAAACATATAGTGAGATATCTGTGGCTATTATTATGGTAGGTGGCCTCTCGACGGCCGTTATTTTAATGAATCTGAATCAGAGCATCAACAAAGGGTTTTCCGCTTATTTGTTCGGTTCGGTAGTAGCGGTCAATCAGACAGAACTGATGTTGATGATTGTAGTGGCTGTGATCGGAGGTATTTTCTTTTTTGTATTCCGGCGTCCATTGTATCAGATTACCTTTGATGAAGAAACGGCGAAGACTAATGGTCTTCCTGTCAAGTCCATCTCATTTGCATTTAGTATTTTAACAGGGATGATTGTAGCTGCTGCAATGCCGATTGTCGGTGTGCTGCTTGTCTCCTCACTCATCGTGCTCCCTGCGGCGCTGGCGATTCGAATCGCACCGAGCTTCGCGGCAGCCATCTGGATATCTATGATCACTGCATTGATCGGCGTATTTATGGGTTTAACGGCGTCGTATGAACTTAGTACACCCCCAGGGGGGACAATTGCCATGGTGCTGTTATTATTCCTGATCGTAGGAGCTGGTATTCAAAAGCTGGTCCGTAAGCTGGGCAAGCAGCAGGCTTCCCGACGGAAGAATGCGACAGGCCAGTGAGTGTAATTACAGTGAGAGTGACTAAAAACTAACACATAAAGGAGTAATGAATATGAATACATGGTTCAAAAAATCATTTGTATTGTCTGCGGGACTAGCACTTATTTTGTCTGGCTGCGGAGCCAAATCTGATAATACAGCTACAAATGCTTCCCAAACCGAGCCGAATGCGGCACAAACAGCAGACAAGCTGAATGTGGTCACCACTTTTTATCCAATGTATGAATTTACCAAGCAAGTTGCTGGAGACCATGCTAACGTAACCGCGTTGATTCCTGCCGGTGCTGAGCCGCATGACTGGGAACCAAGCGCCAAAGATATGGCACAGGTTAAGGATGCTGACGTATTTGTTTATAACGGTATCGTCGAAGGTTGGGCAGAACAGGCTTTGAGCAGCGCGTCCAACGATAAGCGTGTTGTAGTTGAAGCGAGCAAAGGGTTGAACCTGATGGAAGGCACTGCTGAGGAGGAAGAAGGAGAAGAAGCACACGCAGAGGAAGGCCATGATCATGATCATGTGCTGGACCCTCATGTATGGCTTAACCCAGTCTTGGCCCAAAAAGAAGTAGAGTCCATTGAAGCAGGGCTTGTGGCAGCCGATCCGGCAAACAAAGCTGATTATGAGAAAAACGCTGATGCTTATATCGCCAAGCTGAAGGATCTGGATAACGAGTTCAAAACAGGTCTGAAAGATGTAAAACGTAAAGACTTTATTACGCAGCATGCTGCTTTTGGTTATTTGGCTAAGCAATATGGTCTGACCCAAGTACCTATTGCCGGATTATCTCCAGAGCAAGAGCCTACACCGGACAAGCTGGCGGGTATTATCAAATTTGCTAAAGAAAATAATGTTAAAACGATTTTCTTCGAAACTCTTGTTGATCCGAAGGTCGCTGAGACCGTAGCTACTGAAATCGGTTCAAAAACCGATGTACTGAATCCGCTCGAAGGATTGACGGATGAAGACAAACAGAAGAACCTGGATTACCTTGGTGTGATGAAAAACAATCTGGAGGCTTTGAAAAAAGCTCTGAATGAATAAGGAATTCTTAAACGAATAAGTTTAAAAACTGACGTCGGAATGATACCGGCGTCAGTTTTTTTATAACTATCTAAGAAGATTGTACTTTCTGGGCTAGTGCTCTAGATACAGTAGATATATAGTCCTTTGTAATTTGCTTTTCAGAAATGATTTACGTCATTGTGAAACGTTTTTTTGAAAACTAATTCTGTAGTAGCTAGTTTCAAATTTCTTTTATAATTCATTGGTAGCGTTTTTATTTTTACAGATTCTTTCTATTAATATTACTAGTTTATTCACCGATATTGAAGTTTGGGCGTGCATATCATTTGACAACGGATTGGAGAGGTTAATTTGGCAACAGTTATAGTAGTGGATGACTCTTTATTTATGCGTTCTGTGCTTAAGGATATTCTTTTGGATTTAGGTCACGCTGTTATTGCGGAAGCAGAAAATGGGTATGATGCTGTTTTGAAATACGCACACTTTCGTCCCGATTTAATCACCATGGATATTAATATGCCTAAGATGGACGGACTTGAGGCTGTTAAAAAGATTGTAGAGCTTGATCCTCAAGCTAACATTTTAATGTGTTCTGCTTTGGGGCAGCAGGAAGCGATTATAAAAGCATTTCAGGCAGGTGCAAAAGACTTTATTGTTAAACCATTTGAGATGGAAAGGGTCGTGAATGCCGTCACAAAAATGTTGGGGAGTTAAGGAATCAAGATTTTTAATACATAAATATTGAACATGTTAAAGCGAGAATTCCATGCTTATTTTCACGAATATGGAGATGAATAGGATGAGCAATCGAGTGTTGTCTCAAAAAGTATTTATAGACGAACTGATCGCTACGATCAAGAATGGAGGGCTTGTCCCTGTAAATTATGAACACCTCGTCAGCGAACAAAGGGAAAGAATGGATGCTCTTAACAATGAACTTACCCTTCGTATTGAGGGATTAGAGACCGATTTGATCTCTGCTTCGACACATTCCATTCCTTTTGCCAATGGCGAAATTATGTTTCTTGCTCGCTATATTGTACTCATTGGGGATCATACCGAGGGATATTTTGTGTTCTATCGAGCAGAAGACTGTGAAAGTCCAGAGGAATATCAGTTTTTAACAAGCTCTTATCAACTTCCGCATTTATTACTTGAATTATCTCTTTCTTTAAAAGAACATGGTACTAATGAGCCGCTTGATATTCTGACTTATTGGAATGGCCCTGTCTATCCGCTGAAAGATTTGAATAAAGAAGATATTAAGCTATCCACCTATGAATTTTAAAGTGAGGAGATGGGATTAGGGCCATCGAGGTTTGGTAATTACTTATACAAAGGAGTTGAAAAATCAATGATTAGTAAAGTCGGTCAAATTATGTTGTATGTAAATAACCAGGATGAGGCACTGGATTTTTGGACAAAAAAAGTAGGATTTAAAGTAATTTCTGAAGAAAATAATGGTCAAGGAATGAGATGGATTGAAATTGCTCCTGCAAAGGGTGCAGAAACAAGCATTATTCTCCACAATAAGGAATTCGTTGCTAAAATGTCACCTGAATTAAATCTCGGTACACCTTCTTTAATGTTTTTTTCGGAAAATCTTGACCAATTATATGACGACTTATCAAATAAAAATGTCAAAGTTGGAGAAATTGTAACTATGCCTTTCGGAAGAGTGTTTAACTTTGCAGATAATGAAGAAAATTACTTTGCTGTAAGGGAACGAACTAAATAATAAATTTTTGTAGAAGTTAAATTTTTAAGTTCAGATTACATTGTTACGAAATCCCTTGAGAGAGTCAAATCCCTCAGGGGATTTTTTTACATTGATAATCAAACGCATGTTCGCATATAATACAAACAAACGTTCTGATAAGGAGTGAAGGATCATGTTGGAAAAATACGTGGGGCAGATCGTGGAAATCGTGTATTTGGATCGGAAGGGCAAACTGTCTCATCGGCGTATCGAGGTGCATCGTGTGCAGAATGGCTTGATACGAGCCATCTGTTTACAGACAGGCCGGCCACGTGTTTTTCGATTAGATCATGTATTGGCATGGCATCCGGTAACCAGAACAGCATAGGAGGGGCTTACGATGGGGAAAAAGCTTGAAGGAAATGGCATATGGGAAAGCTCGCGCATGATTTTGCCTGAGCATCGGGAGGCATATTTAAGACTGATGAAGGAGCAAGGAAGGCGCGGCAAGCCAGCACTGGACGATCAGGAAATGCAGCAGATTGAACAGGCCATTATCGTATCCTATAACGAACGTAAGCCTATTACGCTAAAAGTGTTCAATCCATTTGATGATGAGGAGCTGCGTGGACTGGTCACGGTGATTAACACAAGTCGGCGAGAGGTGAAGCTATCCCGTGGGGAAGAGGATTTTAGCTGGATAAAGTTGGAGGAAATTATCGAGGCGGATATATAAAAACAGTCTGACTAAGTCGGAGTGTTTTTTACATTTGTCCCGCCGTTTTTTAAAATTAAGATTGTAGCTCTATGAATCCATATTTAAAATAAAACTGTAATTGCAAAAGGAGGAGTTCAATATGAAAATAAGTAAAAATAATGCTGAACATTATATATGGGGAGATCAATGTGATGGTTGGCGCTTGGTGAAAAATAATGATTTGAGCATTATTCATGAGCGGATGCCTGGAAATACACATGAGGTGAGACATTATCATCATCATGCGCGCCAATTTTTCTTTATTTTATCAGGTAAAGCGGTACTTGAAGTGGATGGTGAACGAATCCAATTAGGATCTCAGGAAGGATGTGAGGTTCCTCCTATGGCGCCTCATCAAATGTTTAATGAAACGAATCAGGATGTTGAATTTTTGGTTATTTCTCAGCCTGCGAGCAGAGGTGACCGGGTTCTGGCCGAAAAATAATATTTTGGAGCAGACATGTTCCAGCGAAGGTTGACAAGTCTTTTTTAGTACCGTATAGTGCTAAATATGATGAAAAAAAATAAAATCACGAATCGGGATGTTGTTCTGCGCATCGCCACCTCATTGTTTCTTACCCAAGGATATCATGCAACAAGTATGGATGAAATTGTGGCTGTGAGCAATGTGTCCAAAACCAACATTTACTATTATTTTAAAAGTAAAGAAGAGCTACTTTCAGCCATTCTGGATCAACTGATTCAAACGTATAATGAGATGATTTATGAAGTTGTTTCGCGTAAGGATCAGTCTGTTCAGGAACGTTTTGAAATCCTTCTTCAATTGCTGACAGAGCAAGAGACAGATTGTTTGGGAGGCTGTCCCTTTATTACTCTTTATACGCAAATGCCTCAAGATAGCGCCTTGTTTCGGAATAAAATAAGCCAGTTCTTCCAAAGCCAAATCACTACCGTAGAAATATTGCTGAACGAGGGAAGGGAAAGATTAGAGATTCAGGCTGAACTTCCTGCGAGGTCGACGGCCCAATTCATCGTCTCGGCCATTGAAGGTGCGCTCTTTCTGCAGCATGCAAGCCAGGACCCGAGCATACTCGAAAATTTAAAATTTACTTTAGCACTTCTGCTAAAGTGATTTTTTTAATCTTTATTAGTACTACGAAGTACTAAAAATTAAAAAAGGCAGGTTTCGTATATGGCACATATCTTTATCACGGGCGGCACAGGGTTTATCGGCATGCATACGTTACGACAACTTTCAAAGGCGGAACACACTATTACCGTCCTGGTTCGTTCGCAGCAGAAGTGGGAACAAATATGCAGGCAAATGGATTTGGAGACAGCATGGCATATCGGGAAATTAACACCGGTTATTGGCAATTTGAGTATACCTGCTCTAGGATTAAATCCTGTTGACAGGCAACTCGTGGAGACAGCAGATGTGATAATTCACGCAGGAGGCCCGATGGATATTCTGCTGGGAGAGGAGGATGCGAGAGCAGCTTTTCTACAAGCGGCAGAAGAAATGATAACGTTGGCTACACATATTCATGCGAGCAAAGGGTTACGACATTTTATTCATTTGGTTGGGTATAAAAGCCCTTTTAATGATCATAACTGGATTACTCCCGAGCCCGTCATCGCTCATTTGGAACAGGCGCCTCCATATGAAAGGATGAAATTTTTGGCTGATTTGCGTATTCGTCAAGGAGCACACAAGGAAGGATTTCCGCTTTCGGTTGTCCATTTGAGCGTTGTCATGGGTGACTCAGAGTCTGGGGATACGCCCCAAACTGGTGGGCTAGGCATTCTCGTAGGTTCTACAGCGCGCAAGCTTATGGGACTTGTCCCCGGCGGAAAATCTCATTGGCTTCCCTTGGTCCATGTAGATCATGCAGCCGAATTGATCAGTGTTCTTACGAAGGAATCACATCCTGCTAGTGAAACATACTACTTGATGGATGACAGGCAGCAGAGTCCAACGATGATAGAGCTGGGAACGAATATGGCGAAGGAGCTTCGTGTCTGTAAACCGCTCGGTTCGATCTCGCCAGCTTGGCTAACCAGTATATTGGGTACTCCTCTGGGCCAAAAGTTAGGTATTCCGAAGGAATCACTCGATTTTATCGTGGATGTGGACTACCCACTGGATGCAGCACGAGAGATTCAACGTAAATACGGGTTGTCACAGGCAACGAACAAAAGCATGTTCCCATTTGTCATTACTGATCTTGATTTCAGGATTGCTCATTCCACCATAGATACAGATGGATATGTCCGCAACAGACGTGGGCCATTAGCTACCCTGGAGCGAAGGGTGAAGAATGGAAATCCAACGATCGTATTAGTTCACGGTACTTTCAGCGGGGCAGATTGTTTGATACCGCTGGCAAATCAATTTCCGGAATCCTCTGTTTGCTTGGTGGATCTTCCCGGTTTTGGCCGTTCCCCATACCATCATAAGGAGGATGTACTAGAAGGCCACATTGAATCGTTAGTGCAGGCTATTCAGGCTTTGGAAACGCCAATCTGCCTTGTAGGTCATTCGTTCGGCGGACTACTAGCTGCTAAGGCATGGGAACGCGTACCTGAGCGTATCAGTAGCTTACACCTATTGCAGCCTGTATTGCATACTGCTCCGCGCAGATATCGGAGCGCACGAATTACGGAGAGTATGCTAGGCAGACTCAGCGAGTCAGGCTTACGCAAGCAATTGCTTGCGCAGACTTGTTTTGAAAGTATCGACGATATCCCGCCAGCATACATCACGTATGTTCTTGAAGAAATGCGTTCCCCACGCGTAAGAAAGACGACTGCGCAAGCCCTAGCCATGCTAACCAAGTCCGATAGCTTCCGGTCGCTCCCTGAGATACCCGAAAGAATGGATAAAGAGGAGGTTTCGATTCTATGGGGTGTGAAGGATCAGATCTATAAGTTGCCCGAGCCATTTCATGCCCTGCATACGCTGAATATTCCGGCAGCCCATCATTTTCCGATCTCGCAACCGGAACGAACAGCGCAATATCTAAAGCAGCACATACGACAGAATAACGTTAGTGTATAAAAATAAAACCAGCCTAGCACATATAAATCAAGTGCCGACTGGTTTTTTATCAATAAATGTCCTTAGCATCTGCTGGGAGAGCTTTTACGTGATGGAGATAGTTCGTAACACGTTGATCGTCCAGAGTCGGATATTCGTAACCATAATGGTTCGCTACTTCCAAGGCAACTTCTCTAAATAAATTTCCCATGATAAAAAGAGACTGCCACATATGTTCATAATCTGCATCCGCAAACGTTTGGATGTAGAGTGTCCAAAGTCCAGGTTCAAGGTGGTTCTCAAAATATTTTCCCTGCTTACCCGGATCTGCCGCGAAGTCTGTTCGTATACCAATATGCCATTCCAACATCAAGTGGAGCGCATCTCTAACAGGCCGATCCAGCATAAATTTAGCATAGGGCAGCTCTTGTCGCCATAATCCTTTAGCCACATAAGTACTGACCCACCAGAACTCGTTGCAGGAATCCGCATAGGCTTGGGCGGTTGGGGGTATCGTCTTATAATCTTGAAGACTTGGCGGTGGGAAAGGCTGCACAAGCCCGTCTTTATCCAGCAGCAGTACACTTAAGCTGTCTCGGGTCCAATTGGTGATGTTTTCTGTAGGATAGAGAGTAAGATCTATGCGATTGCCGTCCGTAAATAACATGAGAAAAGCAAAACGATCACGGGGCATCGGAGTAGGTTCCATATGCTCATCGGGCGTCTGCATAATGATCAATTCACCAAAATGGTTGATCCAGCGACGTTCCTGAATAAAGCTGTCCATGGAGGATACGAGAAAGACGATATCATAATCCTGAAAAATGTCCCGTGGAGCATGTGGATTGGCGCGTGAACCATTCAGAATCACGGCACGTACCCGTTCGTCCTCTTGAGCAAGATGGAGAATGGTATGAAGCATTTCATGTTCACTTCTCATAATAGTTGTCTCCACAAGCGGTATCTAAAGGAGAAAAACGTGGACAAGGGAGCAATAGAAATAATGGCCACTAGCTCAAGGATCATCAAGGAAAACAACCTCCTGTAAGTTCTTTTATCTGGGAAAAGTCTCCTATCCTTACAATAGCCTATACACAGAAGCCATTCAATTGTGCTGCCGAGGCCTTCTTCATTACCAGAAGTACACTTGACCGAATTGTATGTTTTATCCATAATGAAGCGAGGCATCAAGTACAGACCATCTTAGAGCCTAATCCTCTAATACGTTTAAAGGAGTGATGATGTTTGAATACGAACAAACAAATCAAAAAGCTTATGAGAGATTTATGTATTTAGATGAATAAGAAAGAATCTCTCATAGGCTTATGGGAGGCAAATCGGACAGATGTGTGCTCATCACATGATTAAAGGAATAGAACTCGCGGAATCTTATTTTTATAAGGCATTCGGTCTTTTTATTACAATGAAGCATCACATATCGATTCAAGGTGTTATTAGCGGCACCATACCGGGTAGAATTTTTTTATCTAATAATGGGGATACCGCTGTATTGAGCAACCCCCAAGGCATTTTTCTGGGAGGAAGTCCGGACAATAAAGCCTTTTTAAAAGAAATCAACATGTTGCTTCAAGAAATCCTATTACCTCAACTGGCATCCAAAGGAGAATTAGACTACGTGCTATATTACCCGACAGATGAGAAGTGGGAAGCTGCTCTTGAAACCGTGATGAAGGATTTACGGCCTATGAAGAGTGGACGAATGACGTTTACTCAGCATTTGGACGGTATAGCTAACCCGCTTGGAGAGGATATCGTAGCAATAGATCGTGAACTATTAAAGCAGCGGCATCTGACCGTAATTGTAGAGGTGCTGAGTTTTAAGACTTGGTACCTACCGCAAGCATATGCGGGCTCATACCGATTACGGATTCCTGCTCTTCAACCTGCCGTGATATATCCAGCAAGCGGCTGCGATGGGAAGGAAGCACCCACTTTTCCTCAAATCCGGGTGCAATCCAGACGGGTCCTTCCACACCCAGTATACGAGGCTTCGGTAATCCAGCCGCCTGCCAGTCTGCGCGCAAAGCATCCGGTGTATGGAAGTAGGAGCGTGTGAGAAAAGAGGGATAAGCAGCAGGGCGCACATGCTGACCATCTGTTAGCTCCTGTCTGACCATATCCATGAACGCATCTTCCTCCACAATGGTATTGCACTCACCGTACACCGATAGCCCCCACAGTAGCGAGCCAAACCTGGAAATAGCTGAAGTAATCAGCGTTCCACCTTTTTTTAAGACACGCGCCGCTTCTTGCAGTGCTTTTACTCGTTCCTTCTGTTCCGTTAAATGATATAAAGGTCCCATCAATAGCACGATGTCCGCGCTTTCATCTTTACGATCAAGATTTCTGGCATCCGCGGTTTCCAGCTTGCTGATGATGGGTTTATTCAGTTGCTGCTGACGAGCGAATTCAATGGCTTGGGAAGATAGATCAAATAGATGAACTTCGTATCCCAGCTCCGCCAGCCACGAAGAGTAGACCCCTACACCGCCGCCGATATCGTAAATAACATGAGTAGACTCCCTGAGATAACGTGAAATGATTTCTTTTGATCTTTCCAGTTCTATTTTTCCTATGCCTCGCTCTAACCTGCCTATTTCTGCACCGCCATCATAATAAGCCAGAATTTCATGCGTATCTTTTTCGAGCATAGCGCACCTCATCTCAAGTGATTGGAATAATATAACATTATCACTTACATCATGAACAAGTCTACCGTGTTTAGGATTAAGAAACCATCGGAAGCATTGGGAAAGAAAAAAGCTGTTCCCCAGTAGCTAAACCTACTTTTTGGGAACAGCCCATATTTAAATGATGTTTGTTTCCAGCATGCCTTCGAGATCTTCTTTGGTAAGATGGTAGTGTGCGTTACAAAAGTGGCAATGAGCTTCAGCCTCTCCATCGGTATGGATCATATCTTCTATTTCCTTATTCCCTAAGCTGATAATGGCATTGGTAACGCGCTCTTGTGAGCAGGGACAATGAAATTGTACAGGCATGATTTCCAGTATGTTCATGTTGCTTTCTCCTAAAATCTGACCCAGAATCTGCTCTGGTGTAAGACCTTCCATGACCATTGCGGAGATGCTTGGAATGCTCTCAATTCGTCTCTCGATAAAACTGATAACCTCTTCTGGTGTATCTGGCATCAGCTGAATAATAAAACCTCCAGCCGCCTGTATAGAGTTATCCGGGTTAACAATAACTCCCGCTCCCACAGAAGAAGGAATTTGTTCGGATTGGACAAGATAAGATGTGAAGTCCTCGCCCAGTTCACCCGATATGAGAGGGACCTGTCCAACAAACGGGTGTTTTAAGCCGATATCTTTGGATACAATTAGCGCTCCATCTGTTCCTACAGCTCTGGCGACATCTAATTTCCCTATCTGATTAAGCTCAAAATGGGTTTGTGGATTTTTTACATAACCTCTAACTTCACCTTTGGAGTTGGTATCGACAAGAATGGTGCCGATAGGTCCGCCACCGTTGATTCTGATCGTAAGTTTATCCTCATCTTTAAGCATGGCTCCCAGCATGACGCCGACCGTCATAGAACGTCCCAATGCAGCCGATGCTGTGGGCCAGGTATAATGACGCCGTTGGGTCTCACTTACCGTTTCCGTTGTTCTCACGGCATAAGCCCGTACCTGATTGTTGTAGGCAAGAGCTTTTACTAAATAATCGTTCATGTTCATATTCCTTTCTGTTAATTAGAGTTCTTTACAAGACCATTTTTTCCTGAATCCAGTTCTCCAAAGAAGTAATTTTGTCATCATATCCTTCTTTAAAAAAGTCAGCGGATAGTGACGCGATGGTTTCTCTTTTCAGAACGGCCTTCCAGGAGGCTTCCGCTTCTTCCATCAAATTTGCCAGTAAACAACACTGATCGTCTTTCTTTAATTCAAGCATTTCGTTGTATATACCACTGGAAGAATACAGGGTTTGTTGTCCCTCAATCGCTAGATAAATATCAAATACCCGTATATCCTCAGGTTTTTTCTTTAATTTGAACCCGCCCTTGACACCAGGTACAGAAGTAATCAAATCGGAGCTAACCAATTTTCGTAACAGTTTATGAAAATAAGTAGGTGAAGCACCTAACTGCTGGCTGATGGCCTCCCCAGGTAAAACGGCTTTGTCCGGCAGCATCGTGAGTAGAAGAAGAGCGTAGACAGATTGTTCGACACCTGTTTTCATATGCACTAGCAATCACCTCAATATTTATAACCAGGCTAACGTGGATAAATATTATCCACATATATTGCATAATAGATGAGCTTATTATAAAAGTAAACTGTTTTTTGATAAAAACTAAAAATTTAAATCATTTGCAATTCATAACGGAACACATTATCATAATTGACGTATCAATTGATGGGTCAAAGAATTAAGACGTTGAGGGAAATATGTAAAATAATATTTTGACAGGGGGTTTATATATAATGACTACGCGTAACGTTGCACTATCTATATTAGATCTTGCACCTGTCATTGAAGGCGGCACTCCTGCCGATTCCTTCCGCGACACGGTGGATCTTGCCCAGTATGCTGAACAATGGGGGTACCATCGGTACTGGCTAACGGAGCATCATAATATGCAGGCGGTCGCTAGTGCGGCTACGTCCGTGATCATCGGGCATGTAGCTGCACATACAAACAAGATTCGGGTCGGTTCAGGCGGTATTATGCTGGCTAACCATGCTCCACTCATGATTGCAGAGCAGTTTGGAACCCTAGAGTCGCTCTATCCGGGACGAATTGATCTGGGACTTGGCCGGGCTCCAGGCACGGATCAACCCGCGATGAGGGCACTGCGGCGAGGGCTTCACAGTACTGGGGAAGATTTCCCCGAGCAATTGAATGAGCTGCGTTCTTACCTGAATCCAGCGCTAAACGGAGCCGTTCCGGGAGTAAGAGCGATTCCTGGAGAAGGGCTGAACATTCCCATCTGGTTACTGGGATCAAGCGGATTCAGCGCACAGCTGGCAGGTCAGCTTGGGTTGCCGTTCGCGTTCGCCAGCCACTTTGCCCCGGCTCATTTGCTACAGGCTTTAGAGTTGTATCATCGCAATTTTCGGCCATCCAAAGCACTGGATAAGCCATATGTGATGGTCGGTGTTAATGTGCTTGTTGCAGATTCTGATGAGGAAGCAAAATGGCTTTTTACTTCACAAGAACAGCAGTTTCTAAATGTGCTGCGCGGGCACAGCGGAGGACTGAAGCCACCAGTGGATGACATGGAAAAGCTTTGGAGTGAGCACGAGAAGGAGATGGTTCGTGGTAATATGCTGGGGTATTCAGCCATCGGCAGTCCTGACACCGTCAAGCAAAAGATGGATTTGATAATCGACCAGACGAGAGCCAATGAGCTGATTACAACCTCTCAGGTATATGACCATCAAGCGCGCCTGCGCTCGTACGAGCTGCTAGCCAAAGTGATGCGTATAGTTGGGTAATTAGATGAGTTAAACAAATGAGGCTGTGCCAGAAAGGTTCTTATAACCGATTCTGACATGGCCTTTATTTTCTGCGTGGAAATAATCGTTTTACAATGAATATATCCGTTTTATAGATGGGTAAAAATTAAAATTTATTTTTGATTATTTTTGTATTACTTATTTTCAAATTAAAACAAAAGTGTTATAGTCTCCATAAACAAAGAATAACCACTGTAATAAAGCCTTTCAAAACTAAAACTAAACTTGGAGGTCTTTTTCCTATGGTACAAAGTCTGTGGATTTCTTCACAAGCATCTGAGCAGAAAAGCACGCTGGAACAGCTCGTATACCGTTCTAACCTGATTGGCACAGATAGGAGTGTGTGCAACTGGGGAGGCGGCAACACTTCGGCCAAAACGATGATACAAGATTTTCGTGGGCGTGAAGTAGAAGTGATGTACGTTAAGGGCAGCGGTTCCGATCTCGCAACAATGAAAGCGCATAACTTCACAGGGCTTCGTATGGAGGATATTCGTCCTTTATTTGAAAGGGAAGATATGTCTGACGAGGATATGGTCGCATATTTGGCGAACTGTATGATAGATGCCAAGCATCCACGGGCTTCAATTGAGACGCTATTGCATGCTTTTCTGCCTTTTAGACATGTGGATCATACACACCCGGACGCGATTATTAGCTTGTGCTGTGCGCACAACGGCAAGGAAATTGCTAAGGAAATTTTCGGTGACCGTTTTGTATGGGTGCCTTATATCCGTCCTGGCTTTAAGCTGTCGAAAATGATTGCCCAAGGTGTACTCGATCATCCACAAGCTGAATTGGTATTGATGGAAAAGCATGGTCTGGTTACGTGGGGAGAGACATCCGAAGCGGCTTATGCGAAAACAATCGAAATCATTCAAGAAGCAGAAAGCTATATTAAAGCTCGTCAAGAGGAAAAGCAGGCATTTGGAGGCACAAAATATAAAGCGCTTACTTATAAAGAACGCCGTAGCATTGCATCCCAGGTCATGCCATCCGTCCGTGGTGCAGTCAGTGATGAGAAAAAGATGATCCTCACCTTTGATGACGCGGAGGATGTGTTGGAGTTTGTGAACGGCCGGGATTCTGCTGCTTTATCCCAGGTCGGGGCTGCGTGCCCGGATCATCTGGTCCATACCAAGATGAAGCCACTCTATGTAGATTGGACACCGGATGTGGAGGATGTAGAGGGCTTGAAAGTTAAGCTTGCCGAGGGTATAGCAGCCTATAAGGAGCAGTATCAAGCTTATTTCGAGCGCAATCGGCATGAGGGAGATGTTATGTTTGAGGCTGCGCCACGTGTAATTTTGATTCCGGGTATTGGTATGATCAACACAGGAAAAAGCTGGAGCAACGCGCAGGTAAGCGGCGCCTTGTATCATCGGGCTATTGCTGTCATGCGAGGAGCAACGGCGTTAGGAGAGTTTGTTTCACTCAGCGAGAACGAGTCATATAACGTGGAATATTGGCCGCTGGAGCTTTATAAGCTGTCACTCGCGCCAGCAGAAGCTGAATTTTCCCGTAAAATTGCGTTCATTACAGGCGGTGCAGGCGGAATTGGCAGTGCAACCGCACGTCGTTTGGTAGATGAAGGCGCACATGTCGTACTGGCAGATCTGAATCTGGAAGGCGCGCAAAAGGTAGCCGCAGAGATAAATAGTAGCTACGGAGAAAATCGTGCCATCGCCGTAAAAATGGATGTGACGCAGGAGGAGCAAATTCAGGCTGCCTATGCAGAAACGGCATTGACCTATGGCGGTGTAGATACCATCGTCAACAATGCAGGCCTTGCTACATCCAGTCCGTTCGATGAAACATCGTTAAAGGAATGGAATTTAAATGTGAATGTGCTGGGAACGGGTTATTTTCTGGTTGCACGAGAAGCGTTCAAGCTCATGAAGGAGCAGACACTTGGCGGCAGCATGGTGTTCGTCGGCTCCAAAAACTCGGTCTACGCAGGAAAAAATGTAACAGCCTACAGCTCGGTCAAGGCGCTGGAAGCGCATTTAGCCCGTTGTATTGCCGCAGAAGGCGGTGAATATGGTATCCGTGTGAACACCATTTTGCCGGATGCCATTCTGCAAGGCTCGGCAATCTGGAACTCCAATTGGCGCAACGAGCGCGCTGCCGCCTACGGGATTGAGCCCGACCAGCTGGAGGAACATTACCGCAAACGGACGACGCTGCTGGTCAACATTTACCCGCAGGATATCGCCGAGGGCATTGCCTTTTTCGCCTCATCCAAGGCAGAGAAAACGACAGGTTGTATGCTGACCATCGACGGTGGCGTCCCTGCAGCATTTACGCGCTAGCCGAATTAAAATGAACCTATGTAAGCGATAGACTCATTTCAACGGCTCAACACTTAGGATTATAATGAACTAATTTAATGTACTAATCTATTTCACTAATCCAAGCCACATGACGATAGTTTCGAAGGGCTTATACACACTAACACTTTAAAAATAGAAGTGACTTTATGGGTGGTCAGCAGCAGAGCGGGCGGAATTGTTCTGAAGAAACGATGTGTTCGCCTTTGCAACGGGATTTTAACCTTATCATGTGTTATAAAATGAAAAATCCCGTTGCAACAGCGATCGGAAGAACAATCCGCACGCGAAGCGGCCTCCCGTAACTCACTTCATTTTCCAAGGAGGAACCACGATGAGTGACAAAGCGTACGCCTTATTCGAGGAGCAACAGCAACAACGGGGCATTGACCTGGAGCAAGTAAAGGCAAAGCTGAAAGCGCTTAGCATAGAAACACCATCCTGGGGATATGGTGACTCAGGTACACGATTTAAAGTCTTTCAGAAAACAGGCGTGCCGCGTGACCCGTTCGAAAAGTTGGAGGATGCCGCGCAAGTTCATGCCGTGACAGGCCTATGTCCATCCGTTGCGATCCACATTCCGTGGGATACAGTAGACAATTACGGCAAGCTTCGCAGTCATGCCGAAAGCTTGGGACTACAGATTGGGGCCGTGAATCCCAATCTGTTTCAAGACGAGGACTACATGCTCGGCAGTGTCACCAATGTAGACCCGGCCATCCGCCGCAAGGCCATCAACCATTTGCTGGAATGCGTGGATATTGCGAAGGAAACGGGCTCTAACGATTTTAGCTTATGGTTCGCAGATGGAACGAATTATCCCGGTCAGGGAGACATTCGCAAACGGAAAAATTGGATGCTGGAAGCGCTCAGTGAAATGTATAAGGCGCTTACTCCAGACATGCGCATGTTGATTGAATACAAGGCGTTCGAGCCAGCCTTTTATCATACGGATATTGCCGATTGGGGTATGGCGTACAATTTCACAACCAAGCTGGGGCCGCAGGCACAGGTGCTGGTGGATACAGGGCATCATCTGCCGGGAGCCAACGTGGAGCATATTGTCGCGTTTCTAATTGATGAGAAGCGATTAGGTGGTTTTCATTTTAATAGCTACAAATATGCGGATGATGATCTGATCGTGGGCTCCGCGAATCCGTATGAACTGTTCTTGATTTTTTATCAGATTTTGAATGCGGCTCAGGATGCGGATGCGGATATTCGCCATACCGTCGATAAAATTGCTTATTTGATCGACCAATCGCACAATATTGAACCCAAAATTCCGGCGATGATTCGCTCGGTGCTGAATGTGCAGACTCAATATGCGAAGGCACTTCTGATCAATCATGCAGAGGTGGAGGAAGCGGCGAGTCGCCAGGATGTGCTGGGTGCGGAGGATGCCGTGCGCCAAGCGTTTGAGTTCGATGTGGCACCATTGCTCAGAGCGATCCGTGAAGAGCAAGGGTTACCGGCAGACCCGATGAAAGCCTATTTAGCGTCTGAGTATGGCACGCAGATTTTGCAAAGAGGCAAGGGTGGTGCAAGCTGGTGAGCATCCTCGCTTATGATTTGGGGGCAAGCAGCGGCAGGGTTCTACTCGGAGAATTGACAGGTTCACGTATAGTGGTGGAGGAAATTCACCGCTTTTCGAATGATCCGGTCAAGGTTGGGGAGCGTCTGCACTGGGATCTGTTGCGTCTGTATCACGAGGTTCAGCAAGGCTTGCTCAAAGCCAAGCATATGGGAGTGAATCCGTCCAGTCTTGCGATTGACTCCTGGGCGGTCGATTTTGGATTAATTGGGAAAACCGGAGAATTGCTGGGGAACCCTTATCATTATCGGGATTGGCACACCCACGGGGTGATGGAAGAAATACAGGAACGGCAGGGAAAAGACTTCATTTTTCAGCGTACAGGCATTCAGTTTTTGACGTTTAACACGATTTATCAGCTGGCTGCTATGCGAAATGCGAGTTCACCGTTGCTGGAGCAGGCAAAGCATTTCTTGATGATTCCAGATCTGCTGCGGTATTTTCTGACAGGTGAAATGTACAATGAGTTTTCGAATGCGACCAGCACGCAATTATATAATCCGTTGCAGCAAAAATGGGATGATGAGCTTTTGTCTGGAATCAATATTCCCCGTTCCTGGTTTGGTGAGGTACTGGAGCCAGGAAATGTTGCAGGAACTATCCGCTCGTCGGTCATGACCGATCTGGGTATTGGGGCGATTCCTGTAATTGCAGTAGCAGAGCACGATACGGGATCTGCTGTGGCTGCCGTGCCTGCGCTGGAGCACTCGTTTGCGTACTTGAGCTGCGGAACATGGTCTCTGATGGGAACGGAAACGGCACAGCCTGTAATCAATGACGATACGCTTCGTTTTAATTTTACGAACGAAGGTGGGGTCGGTCGAACTTACAGGCTGCTTAAAAACATTATGGGCTTGTGGATTTTACAGGAGGCGCGCAGAGAATGGGAGCGGCAGGGATACTCCTATTCCTTCCCCGAACTGGTTCATATGGCAGAACAGGCTCCAGCATTCACTTCTTTGATTGACCCGGACGATGAACTGTTTCTGCACGCCGGGGATATGAAAACACGTATTCGCCAATATTGCCGCAACACCGGGCAGCCATTGCCCGAGACGCCGGGAGAAATCACGCGCTGTGTTTTGGAGAGTCTGGCGTTAAAGTACCGTTACATTTTGGAGCTTACGGAGCAGGTGTCAGGACAACGGTTTAATGGTTTGCATATGGTCGGAGGAGGGATTCAAAATCGCTTGCTGTGCCAATGGACAGCTAATTCGGTTCAAAAACCAGTGTGGGCGGGACCTGCAGAAGCGAGCGCAATCGGCAATCTTGCGGTACAATGGATGACACAGGGAAAGTTCGCCGATATATGGGAAGCACGCCGGGTCATCGCGGATTCTATTTCCGTGGAGGAATATGAACCTGCCGAGTCAGAAGCGTGGGAGGATGCCTACGGGCAATTCCGGCGGGTGGCGGGACTTTTTGTACATTAAAGATGTGGAGTGAGATTGCCATGCTGGTCGCAGAAAGATATGAGATGATTGTGCAGCTCGTTAATGAAAAAGGAAGCATACGGGTGTCCGAATTGAGTGAGTTGTGCAAAGTAACGGAGGAAACGATCCGCCGTGATCTGGACCGCCTGGAGCAGGCGGGACGACTGCGCCGTTCGCATGGGGGAGCGGTCAGTGTCAAAAACGAGCAGCCTGAAACGCCCTATGCGGTACGGGAAATTATGAACGCAGAGGAAAAGCGTAGGATTGCCGAGGAAGCGGTCAAGCAGATTCAGCCGAATGATCGTATTTTGCTGGATGCCAGCACAACCGCCTGGTATATGGCGTCAAGTTTACCGGATATTCCTTTGACAATATTAACAAATTCAATTCGGGTAGCTACAGAGCTGGCGGGTAAGGAAAAAATCGAGGTTATTTCGACAGGGGGGCAGTTGCTTCAACGCTCGCTGTCATTTGTAGGCCCGCTCGCAGAGCGTTCACTAGAAACCTATTATGTGGATAAATTGTTTTTCTCCAGCCAGGGGGTTCATCTGGATCGCGGTATTAGTGAATCGAATGAACTGCAAGCACGTTTGAAGCAGAAAATGGTCAGCATTGCAGACCGTGTGATTTTACTGGCGGATGCGAGCAAATTTGGGCAACAGGCGTTTACGCACGTCGTGAACCTGTCGCAGGTATCCGAGATTATTACGGATTCGCGGTTGTCGGACCCGATTCGCAGTCAACTTGCGGAGCTGGCTATTCCAGTTACGGTTGTGTGAAGCGGGGAGTTTCCAAGGTGAAGGCTGCTTTGCGTTTCATTTGGTCTTACGATCGCTATTGCAGTGGGATTCTTTGATGATGTAAAAAAGTTATAAGTGAGAATCCCACTGCAAGCTTCTAAAGTATCACTTCCCCCGGATTTTTAGCATTGAGTAAAGAATCTGGGGGCAACAGCGATGGGAAGCACCATCTGACTGCGCAGCGGCACTATAGGTAACCTTTCAGTTATAAAGTAATAGCTATTCCATGGACGGAAGGGTGTTCCGTATGAAGGTATCTTTATTTATTACCTGCCTGAGTGATGCGATTTATCCCAAGGTAGGGGAAGCGATGGCACGCTTGCTTGTCAGATATGGTGTTCAGCTGGATTTTCCAAAGGTACAGACATGCTGCGGACAGCCATCCTATAATAGCGGCTATTGGGATGAAACGAGGGTTGCGGCTAAAACGATTTTGAAAGCGTTTAACGACAGCGATTTTGTCGTATCTCCTTCCGGCTCGTGCACATATATGATTCATCATTACCCGGAGTTGTTTAAGGATGAACCCGAATGGCTCGATTCGGCACGGAGGCTGGAGCAAAAGACGTATGAGTTTACGCAATTTATGGTGCAGGTGCTTGGCGTGACCGATGTGGGCGCGTCTTTTCCGCATACGGTAACCTACCATCCGTCTTGCCATGGCACACGTTTGCTCGGCGTGAAGGAGGAACCGATGAAGCTGCTTGGCAGTGTAAAGGGGCTGCAATTAGTACCACTTCCCTTTGCTGAGGACTGCTGTGGCTTTGGCGGGACTTTCGCGGTGAAAATGCCGGATATTTCGGGAGCGATGGTGACTGAAAAAGTGGACCACATCAGGGAGACCGAAGCCGAGGTACTGGTCGGACTAGATATGGCCTGCTTGATGAACATTGCTGGAAATCTTCGGTATCGGGAGGAGCCAGTTCGGGTGATGCATCTGGCTGAGCTGCTGTACGAAGGGGTGAAGCACGCATGACCGCCGTACACTCACATTCCATGAACCAAAAGGTCAAAAAACGCGCAGAGCTGGCCCTAAATGATGATTTTCTGCGGAATGCAGTTCGTTTCACTACGGAGCGGCTGCGCAACGGCAAGCGGGTGGCTTCAGAGCAGCACGGAAATTGGGAGGAATGGCGTGAACGGGGCCGTCAAATTCGTCTGCATACCATTGCCCATCTGGACTATTATTTAAATCTATTTGTAGAAAATGCCCGTGCCAACGGGGTGCATATTCATTTTGCCGATACAGCAGCCGATGCCGTACGTATTACACTGGATATTGCTGCGCATAGCCAAGCCCGCTCCGTCGTCAAATCCAAGTCGATGGTGTCGGAGGAGCTGCATTTGAATCAGGCGCTGGAGGGTGCGGGTATCGAGACGATTGAAAGTGACCTCGGTGAATATATTATTCAACTGGCAGGAGAGCCCCCGTCTCATATCGTCATTCCGGCGATTCACAAAAACCGTTATCAGATTGCCGAGCTGTTATCCAAAGAAGCAGGGGAGAAATTGTCCGCGGATACGACGATTTTGGCGGGCTTTGTCCGCAAAAAGCTGCGTGAGAAGTTTCTAGAAGCGGATATTGGCATGACCGGGTGTAATTTTGCCATCGCCGAGACAGGCTCCATGGTCCTGTTTGAAAATGAAGGCAACGCACGAATGGTATCCACTTTGCCCAAAACGCAAATTACGCTGATGGGCATGGAACGGATTATTCCATCCTGGACGGATTTGGAGGTGATGGCTACATTACTGCCACGATCCGCTACTGGACAGAAGCTGACCATGTACATGTCTGGTATTTCAGGCCCTCGGCGCAGCCAAGATGCCGATGGGCCTGACGAAATGCACATCATCATCGTAGATAACGGACGTTCACTACAGCTAGGCAATCCCGAGTTTCAAGAGTTGCTGAATTGCATTCGCTGTGGGGCTTGCCTGAATGCCTGTCCAGTGTACCGACACATTGGCGGGCATGCGTATGGCGGGACATATAGTGGCCCTATCGGTGCAGTGCTTACGCCTGCCCTTCATGGCAACATCGAAGAGTGGAACGATATTGCGAGTGCATCCAGTCTGTGTGGTGCGTGTTATGAAGCCTGTCCGGTCAAAATACCGCTGCATGATATGCTGGTATATTTGCGTAGACGTAAGGTAGAGGCGGGACAAGGAGATAAGCTGGAAACAGTAGGAATGAAAGGTTTTGCGACCGTGGTTTCCAGCTCGAAGCGATTCGCAGCGGCGATTCGGCTAGGGCAGATTGCTCAGAAAGCGGTCGTTCGTAAGGGCGAAATTACCCTAAAGCTGGGCCCCCTAAAGGGATGGAATACGTACCGTGTGGCTCCCTCTTTGGCGAAAAAATCCTTCCGTCAGCAATGGAACACGCTGGAGCATAAGCTGGAGCAGGAACGCAATGTGATGCAGCCGGATGTTCTCAGTCGAATGGAGAAGATTTTGGCAGATAGAAGTAAAGGAGGGACGCAGCATGAGTGAACAGAGTAATCCTTCTGCGCAAGCAAAAGCGGCCCATGAAACGTGGCTTCATCAAATGGAAGCAGAATCCCGTGCCAAGCAGGTACGCTTTATGGACGACATCGCGACGCGGCTCAAGCGTCCACGACAAACGGAACCGCCAGTTCAGCCGTTTCGCGGGGCACCTGCATTTTGGCACGAATTCGAATGGAGCGCGGAGCAGCGCATCGAAGAGTTCACCGCCAACTTTACAAGTGTTGGCGGGCATGTCGTGCGTCTGTCGGATTTGGAGCAGACCGCAGACTGGATCGCGCACAAAGCGCGAGAGCTGGGAGCGGCCTATATCGTCCGGCAGAATGAGCCGGACCTGGATGCGCTCCAGCTGGAATTGGCGCTGCCGGAAGTCCGTTTATCGGTGTGGAACACCGATCCAGTCGAGGATTGGAAGGCCCGCGCCGCCGAGGCGGATATCGGCATCGTCATCGCCGACGAAGCGGCTGCTTACACCGGTTCGGTAGCGGTGCTATCCTCGCCGGAGAAAGGCCGTGCGGTCAGCCTTTTGCCAACTGTACTGATCATTCTTCTGCCAGTAGAGCGCTTGCGAACACGGCTGGGCGAAATTCTAAGCCATTTTGACGAAGCCGGGCGTGAGCAACTGCCCGCAGGCATTCATTTTATTACTGGACCGAGCCGCTCGTCGGATATTGAAAATGATCTGACGATCGGTGTACACGGGCCGGGTATCGTCTATACACTGTTGATTGGTTAGTTTGTAGATGGATTAGCAGGTAGACTGGCGGACCTTCAATTCAAAAGCAAGGGAGGCTGGCTCCAAAGGCTGCCCGTTCAATTGCTGATATAATGTACGGAACATTTCCTGTCCGATTCCCTGCAACGGGTTCGTAATATTGGTCAGTCCCATGGCGTCGGCTACCTGACTTTCGTCAGCTTCAAAGCCGACCACTGCCAAATCTCCTGGAACCTTCCACCCTTTACTACGAGCAGCTGAGATAATACCGCATGCCACCAAATCATTGGTTGTCATGATGGCATGGGGACGTTCCTTTAAAGACTCCAGCTTGGCGAACGCTCGCATTCCGTCCTGCACCGTATGGATACCACTGAGCAACCATTCCTCATTCACTGGCAGCTTCCTTGCCGCGAGCAGGTCATAATAGGCCTGGAGTCTTCTTTGGCTGTTTACGCTGTTTTTTCTGCCTACGGTGCAGGCGATTTTTTCAAATCCCAGCTCGGCCAAATGCTCTAATCCAATCCGAAATCCTTCATAATGGTCGAGATAAATGGATGAAATCTCTTTATTTTTTAATGGCTCGCAGGTCACAATCGGCCCATACTTGGTGTAATGCCTCACAGCAGACCAATCCAGCATACGCCGTAAAATGACGATCCCGTCCACTTTTTTCTGCCTCAAAAGCTCTAACGCCGCGCTTTCCAAATCCTGATTTTCCTCCGTCTGGTAGATCAAAACCTGATAATCTTGCTCTTTACCCGCATTGGATACTCCCTTGATGATTTGCATGTAATAATTATTAATCGTTGGGGTCATGATCCCAATAACCTTGGTACGGCCTACTTTCAACTGCACCGCATTAATATTCGGAATATAATCCAGTTCCCGAATGACTTCCATCACCCTGGTCCGCGTTGCTTCACTGACATATGGATGATGATTAAGCACACGAGACACGGTACTTGTCGATACCCCCGCAATTTCAGCAATTCTTTTTATATTATGCATGACATTCAACTCCAAAAATTTAGTTCTTGACCTGGAATGCATCCCAGATTGTAGCATGAAAGCATAAAGCGTATGCAGCAATCCGGGATGCATTTGAAGGACATGGGTTCCGCATACTTCTTCACAAATTATAACCTACTTGGAGGAATGCAACATGGAACAGGCAAAAGGTTTTCCCAAGAACTTTCTATGGGGCGGGGCAGCCGCTGCCATGCAGATTGAAGGGGCTTACAACGTAGATGGAAGAGGGCTCTCGATTTCTGATGTATTTACCTTTGATCCAGCACTCGACAAAAAGCATTGGCTGGATCAGTGGCATATGATGACCCATGCGCAGGTCAAGGAAGCTTTGGACCCAAACAGCACCAAAAATTATCCAAAACGTCGGGGAAATGATTTCTATCACCGTTATGAAGAAGATATTAATCTGCTGGCCGAGATGGGTTTTAGATGCTTTCGCACTTCCATTTCCTGGACACGTATTTTCCCGAATGGCGACGAGACAGAACCCAATGAGAAAGGGCTGCAATTCTATGACAAGGTTTTTGATGCCCTGCTGGCCAAAGGAATTGAACCTGTCATCTCGCTGACCCATTACGATATGCCTTTGTATCTTGTCACCGAATATGGTGGCTGGAAAAACCGGAAACTGATTGAATTTTTCGTCCGTTTTGCCGAGACTGTATTTACCCGTTACAAGGATAAAGTAAAGTACTGGATTACGTTTAACGAAATGAACTGTGTCAAACATCATCCGTTTGTCAGCGCGGGGATCATTGAAGAGAATCACCCGAATCTGGAGCAGGACAAGTATCAATCTGCCCATCATCAGTTTATAGCCAGCGCGCTGGCAGTCAAAGCCTGTCATGAGATTATACCGAACTCCCAGATTGGGTGTATGATCAGCTATCTGTTGCTTTATCCGAATACCTGCAATCCGGATGATGTGCTTGAATGCCAAAAGGAAGAACGAGTGTCCTTCTTTTTCAGTGATGTACAAGCTAGAGGATATTATCCGTCCTATACCGCACGTATGTTCAAAGAAAAGGGTGTTGTTCTGCATAAAGAACCTGGCGACGATGAAATCTTGCGAGATAACCTCGTGGACTTCGTGTCCCTGAGCTACTATATGTCCAACAATGCCAGTGCCACTGCCGATCAGCATGCCAAAGCAAGCGGAAATCTGATTGGTGGCGTGAAGAATCCTTACCTGGAGCAGTCCGAGTGGGGATGGCAGATTGATCCTAAAGGATTACGTTATGCGCTCAATAACCTGTATGACCGCTATCAAAAGCCACTGTTCATTTCAGAAAACGGCGTGGGTGCGACAGATCAAATGAATCCTGACGGGACCATTAACGATGATTACCGTATCGACTATCTGAAAAAACATATCGAGCAAATGAGGGAAGCCATTGAGGATGGAGTGGACCTGTTCGGCTACACCGCCTGGGGTCCCATCGACATGATCAGTGCTTCGACCTCACAGGCATCCAAGAGATACGGCTTCGTCTACGTCGACCAGGATGATCTGGGCAACGGAACACTGAACCGCTACAAGAAAAAAAGCTTTGACTGGTATAAAAAAGTGATTGAATCGGGCGGAGAAGTGCTCTAAACGGAGGCGTATGATGCATGAAAGGCTTGAGCCTGCTCTTATGCCTGATCTGGGGCTTTAATTTTGTCATCATGAAATTGGGCAATGGAGCCTTTGAACCTGTTCAATTTGCGGCTCTTCGGTTTCTCACAGGGACGCTGCTTCTGTTCGGAATTCTGATGTGGAAACGGGTTCCGAACCCTGACAGGCACACGATAAAATGGTATATACTCTGCGGGATTCTCCAGACTACCTATTTTAATATTGCGATTCAGATATCCCTGAACTACATTAATGCGGGCTTAACCTCCGTGCTTACGTACAGCATGCCGCTGTTTTTATCCATTATGGCCCATTTTATGATTTCAGGTGAGCGGCTGAATACACGCAAAACGATTGGAATTGCTACAGGGGTCTTGGGGCTATTATTTGCTATGGACATTCATTTGGGCGGCAATTTGTGGGCCATGCTGCTTGGGGTGAGTTCAGCGATTGCTTGGGCACTTTCGAACCTGATTATCAAGCTCAAGCTCCAGCATTGCGATAAAACCCAGTTCACGACCTGGCAGATGGCGTTCGGTGCGCTCGGATTGTTATTGTACTCCCTGTTGTTTGAGCGATGGGAGCCGAACTTTAGCGCTGCGTCGATCTTTTATATCTTATATTCCGGCATTGTGGCGTCTGCTCTTGCATTCCTGCTGTGGACTCATATTCTCACTAGAATGGAAGCTAGTAAAGCTTCTGTTACGCTGTTGCTGGTTCCTATCATCGGTGTTGTGTCCGGCTGGATCTTTCTTCACGAGGCGCTCAAAGCGGCTACCTTGCTTGGCATTTTCTTAGTACTGGCGGGCATCTGGATTGTGAATCGTTCAGGGACTCCGAAGCCGCAGTAAGCGGATGGAAGGCTTTTTTTAATAAAGGGTTGACAGAAAAAAAGAAACTCTATTATAATGAAGCCAAGAAAACGATTACAAAAATGAATCTCATAATTTTCAGGGTGTTACTATTTTAGGCATAACCTGAATGGAGTTCCGGTAAATGGGCGATAACGTCTATGAAGCGGTATTCTGTTCAGGTTTTTTAGTGTATGCACATTTTTTAACAGAGTCTTTTAAAAAATGGCCTTCCAGTAAATAAAAGCAGGTGGTCGCATGATTTTGAAGAAAGCGCTTAACAACAATGTCGTTTTAGCAGAGGAAGAGGACGCCCAAGAGGTCATTGCGACAGGAAATGGAATCGCATTCAACCTGAAACCGGGGGATACCATCGATGAGCGAAAAATCACGAAGCTGTTTGTAGTCAAAACTCAGGATTTATCCGCGAAGCTGGCGGATTTGCTGAAAGATGTGAAGATGGAATGTATTGAAATCGCGGATGAAATCGTGGAGTATGCCAGACCGAGATTGGCTGGAGACATTAGTGACTATATTTACCTAGCCCTGATCGACCACATTTCATTCGCCATCCAACGGCATGAACGGGGAACACCGATTGAAAACCGGTTTCTATGGGAGATCAAGCGGTTTTATCGCGAAGAATTCGCGATCGGTAAACATGCGCTGGAGATGATTCGTAACAGGATCAACATCACGTTCGATGAGAATGAAGCCGGGTTTATTGCCCTGCATTTCGTCAACGCCCGCCTGGATAACCAGAAGCTTGATCTGACGCTAAAAACGTCAAAAGTCATCAAGGATATTATGGATATTGTAAAATACCACTTCAATGTCGAGATTGATGAAGATTCATGGAATTACAACCGTTTTGTAACCCATCTTAAATTTTTTGCCCAGCGGCTTTTTGCCCACGAATCGGCAGACCCGCAGTACATGAATTTGTTCGAAGACCTGAAAATCAAATTTCCAGAAGAGCACAGATGTGTACAAAAAATAGGGGTGTATGTGAATAAGCAGTTTGAGCAGAAATTAACCAATGATGAAATGATGTATCTTATGATTCACATTTCCAGATTGGTCAACAGAACTGAAAACTAACAGGGTGTTACCATTCGTGGGCATTACCTGAGTGATTTCGATACTAAATTGCATTTTGGTATCGGGGATTACTCAGGTTTTTTTTATATCAACCAGAGAGCATTGGAGGCAGGCATTATGAGCAAACATGATGAATTAGCGAAATTCATTGTAACTAATGTAGGCGGAGAAGAAAATATACGTGATCTGTACCATTGTATGACCCGTCTGAGATTTACACTTAAGGATAAGCAAAAAGCCAATAAACAGGATTTGGAAAATTCCGACAGTGTCATTTCCGTGATAGAAAGCGGAGGGCAGTACCAGGTGGTGATCGGCAATCATGTTAACGAGGTTTATGATACGATTGCGAAGAACTATAACCTTCAGGTAAAAAGCGGCAACGAAAAGAAAGAGGATAATGCAAAGGAAGGTAATTTCATCAGTCGTGCTTTTACCGTCATGAGCTCTATCTTCCAGCCGATTGTACCTGCTTTGGCTGGTGCAGGGATGCTGAAAGCTATCCTGGTTATTCTTACACAGTTAGAGTGGTTGGACAGTGCCTCCAGTACCTATGCTATCCTTGCTGCCGCAGGCAACGGCGTATTTTTCTTCCTGCCACTGATGTTGGCGTTTTCAGCTTCGAGAACATTCAAGACCCAGCCTATCGTATCTGCTGCCATTATGGCCGCTCTGCTGGAGCCTAACTTCACCAAGCTGATGGAAAACACGGGGGATATTGCTTCCTTTATCCACATTCCCGTTGTCCTGATGAGTTATACGACATCCATTATTCCAGCAATTTTAGCCATTTGGCTGTATTCATATCTGGAACGGTTTCTGAAGCGGGTGGTTCCGAAAAGCATTGAATTGTTTATGGTCCCGCTTGTTTCCTTATTAATTATGGTTCCGCTTACCGCCATTGTGATCGGTCCACTGGGAGTGTACACCGGTAAAGGTATTGCGGATGGTATTGAATTTTTGAGTACGCAAAGCGGTCTCTTGACTGGAGCCATTCTGGGAGGCGGCTGGACCTTCCTGGTGATGTTTGGTTTACACTGGGGGATTGCACCTGCGATGATCAACAATCTTTCCCTCAAAGGGTTTGATACGATTCGACCTATGATGGCTTCTGCGACCTTCGCCCAATCCGGTGTCGCTCTTGGGGTCTTTCTGAAAGCCAAAGACAAAAAGCTGAAAGCTTACGCACTGTCATCTATTTTCCCTTCACTGTTCGCTGGTATTACAGAACCTATCGTTTACGGATTGTCCGTGAAGCTGAAAAGACCAATGATTGCCGCCGTCATCGGGGGAATGATCGGAGGGGCCATTGCCGGACATTTCCAAACGACCGTGCTTGCTTATGTGTTCCCGGCAATAACAACTATTCCGGCATTCTTTACGAATACAATTGCTTTTTATTTGATTAGTATCATCATTTCATTTGTGGTTACTACCGTATTGACTTATATTCTGGGCTTTAATGAAGGAAACGGGGCAACGGATGCGGAGACAGGAAAGACGGAAGCAGAAAAATCTGAGCCTGCCTTACAAACTGAACCTGGACATACCGAAGTCACCGAGAATGTCTATGCGCCTATCCATGGCCAAATTGTTCCGCTTCATGAGGTTCCTGATCCTGCGTTCTCTACAGAAGCAATGGGTCAAGGAATAGCCATTCTACCGAGTGAAGGAAAGGTATATTCACCGGTTTCCGGGGTTGTCTCGCTCGTATTTCGAACCGGCCATGCGATAGCCATCACCTCAGATAACCATCTGGATCTGTTAATTCATGTGGGACTAGATACGGTTAAGCTGAAAGGCAACTATTTCACGAAGCATGTAGAACAAGGGCAACGGATTGAACGAGGCGATTTGCTGCTTGAATTTGATATTCCGAAAATCCAGGCAGCCGGTTATGACCTGACCACTCCGATTATTGTTACCAACAGCACTGCTTACCAAAAGGTTACCCAGACACAGCAAAAATCCGTTGATTTGCAAAGTGTTTTGCTCACCGTACATTAAATAAAGGAGGAAATGAATTATGACAGCACAAATAGCCAAAAGTTTTCCTGAGAATTTTCTATGGGGTGGTGCTATAGCAGCGAATCAGGCTGAAGGGGCATGGAACGAGGACGGTAAAGGGCCAGCAATCAGCGATGCATTTCGGGGAGGAATAGTAGGCGGGACGTTTGATGATACGATTGATGAAAACAAGTACTACGCCAGCCATGAAGCGATTGATTTTTACCATCGTTATAAAGAAGATATCGCCCTATTCGCCGAAATGGGCATGAAATGTTTTCGGACTTCCATTGCATGGTCCCGAATCTTTCCGAATGGGGATGATGCCGAGCCAAATGAAAAAGGGCTGCAATTTTACGATGATCTGTTTGATGAGCTACTGAAGTATGGAATTGAGCCGGTCATCACCATTTCTCACTTTGAGCTGCCTCTGAATCTGATTCGCAAATACGAAGGCTGGAAAAGCCGCGAGCTGATTGGATTCTATGTAAAGTATGCGGAAGTTGTCTTCAAACGTTATAAAAACAAAGTGAAATATTGGATGAACTTCAACGAAATCAACCATTTCCATACCATTCCTTTGGCGGCAGGAGGCATTGTTGTTCAAGACGATGAGCACAAACTGCCGACTATTTATCAGGCTAGTCACCATGTTTTCGTTGCCAGTGCCCTGGCTACTAAACTGTGTCATGAAATTATCCCAGGAGCGATGATGGGCGCTATGTTATCCCTGAGTCCGATCTATCCGAATACCTGTAATCCGGACGATGTGTTTGAAGCCTATGAGCTGAGAAGAAGATCCTTATTTTATTCCGATGTGATCCTTAGAGGCTATTATCCAAGCTATGCCAAACGGATCTGGAAAGAGCATAACATCATGGTCCAAATGGAGCCCGGAGATGAACAATTACTGCGGGAGCATACAGCGGATTATTTAGGATTTAGCTATTATCGAAGTACGACACATAAAGCAGGTATGCCCATCTTGGGCAACACAGGGGGAATTATGGGACTCGACAATCCCTATTTGGAAAAAACGCCGTGGGGATGGCCAATTGACCCGAAGGGCTTCCGCTATGTGTGTAATGAGATGTACGACCGATATCAGAAACCTCTGTTTGTTGTAGAGAACGGCTACGGCAGTCATGATGAAATTTTGGAAGACGGTTCAATTCATGATCCCGAGCGGGTAGACTATCTGAACAAGCATCTGATCCAGCTGCATGAAGCTATTGAGGATGGCTGCGAAGTGCTCGGCTATACCTGGTGGGGTCCAATCGACATTGTCAGTGCGGGAACGGGAGAAATGAAAAAAAGGTACGGCTTTATCTATGTAGACAAAAACAACGATGGTACGGGTACGCTGGAAAGAAGAAAAAAGAACAGCTTCTACTGGTACCAAAAGATTATTGAATCCAATGGGGAAGTATTATTTGAACAAAATAAAGGAAAATAGTCCTGTATTAAATAAAAGTCAGAAATGAACCGGCCAGAGATACGATCTTTGGCTGGTTCGTTTGTTTATGTGTAGGAGTAGAGGGGAAAACGGGTTTCAAAATCTGTTTGTCTGCGATTGCTCCTAACCGAAATGCGGCCATCATGCAGCTCGGTAATACTTTTGGTAATCGCAAGGCCCAGTCCGGTGCCTCCGGTTTCCTTGGAACGTGATTTGTCCACCCGGTAAAACCGCTCAAACAAGTGCGGGACATCTTCCGCAGGAATTGGGGTGCCGTAGTTAGTGCAGATTACCACCGCCTCGTCGTCTTCGCGTCCTATGGTGATATCGAGGCGTTTGCCGTCTTTTCCGTATCGAATAGCGTTGGAAAACAAATTTTCATACAGGCGTACCAGCTCGTCGGTATCGGCTAGAATCCGAACAGGCTCGACGATTCGGACACGGTAGGACATGTCCGCCTGTTCCAGCGAGGGTACAAATTCCTCAGCAAGCTGGGTAAGCAATTTGCCGAGATCTACAGGCTCCAGCTCCAGTGGCAGACTGCCACCGCTCACACGCGTGTATTCAAACAGCTCATCGATCAGCTTTTTAAGCGTCAATGACTTTTCATAAGCAATGTTCACATAATAGCGCAGCTCAATTTCATCCCGATAGCGGTCGGTTTCAATATATTCCAAAAAACCGATCACGGATGTTAGCGGGGTACGAAGATCATGAGATACGCCGGTGATCAGGTCGTTTTTGGCTTTGGCGGAAGCCCGTTCTTCTTCCAGTGAGAGACGGAGCTTGTCCGCCATGGTGTTCATATTTTTCGCCAAGGTACCCAGCTCGTCCGCTGAAGAAACAGGGATCGTATAGGACAGATCTCCATCAGCAAACTCCTGCATCCCCGTCGTAATTTCGCGAAGATAGCCAATCGTATTTTTGGTAAAAAGGAAAAAGAAATAAATATATAAAGGCAGCCCTCCAATCAGCATGATGAGTGGGGACCCAATATGATTCACGGTCCAGCGAATTAGACGAGTGCCAAAAAATGAACGGGAAGGGTTCAGCCATAGTAGCAAAGATGCTCCATAATAAAACACCATCAAAATCAGTCCGGTTAAAGTGAAGGCGGCAAGGCTAAGGGCTGCCAGCTTCCATCCCAATGTGTCATATCGTTTTGCCTTCAAGACGTGAATCCTCCATTAATCGAATTTTTCCATTTTGTAGCCGATTCCCCACACCGTTTTCAGGTATTTAGGTTTTCTCGGATCAGCCTCAATTTTCTCGCGAATTTTACGCACATGAACCATCAGCGTGTTGTTGGATTCCAGATATTGCTCCTTCCATACTTTTTCATAGATCTGCTCCATGCTCAGCACTTGACCACGATTACGTGCCAACAGCTCGACAATGGCAAATTCACGCGGGGTCAGCTTAATGGATTCTCCGGCGAGAGTGACCTCATGCGTAGCAGAATTAATGGAGAGTTCATCCAGTATCATTTCATGCTCCAATGCAGGGGAGGAGTGGGTATATTTCCGTACTCTGCGCAGCTGGGATTTGATGCGTGCCACCAGCTCCAACGGGCTGAACGGCTTAGTGACATAATCATCGGCTCCAACGCTGAGTCCTGTGATTTTGTCCATATCTTGTCCCTTCGCAGACAACATAATAATCGGAAAATGCTCGGTTTCTCTGATCTTCATGCAAGCTTCAACCCCGTCCATATTGGGCATCATCACATCAAGCACCATCACATCTATCGATTCCCGACTGACTTGCTCCAGCGCTTCCAGTCCGTCTCGTGCCATAAGCAGTCGATATCCTTCATTTTCCAAATAAATTTGCATCAGCTTAATAATTTCAGGTTCATCGTCTACTAATAAAATGGTTCCGTTATGCATGGTTGTGCACCCTTTCTGTTCTTTCCAGCAGTATACAATATGGGCGTATTATATACCTTTTTAAAGATGGAGGCTATGGACACTCATCTCAGTTCGCTTGCTTGGGGTCGTCAGCCTTTGGATAGTGCTGTTTCAGTTGAAGTAATACGGTTTTCTTGCTTGAATTGTCTTTTTTCTATTTCTGGTAGTTGACCGAACAAGATCCAAGCAAATGGCAGGAAACGGGAGATGATCGACACGACGAGCCAAGAGCAAAGAAGTGCAAAGAAAAAACCTCCGGCATACCACACATGAATAAGCTGCGGAGAACCGATATGTGGTGAAAACTGCCGATACAGGAGCAGGAAGAACGGATGAATCAGATACACACCAAAGGACAGTGTGCCCAGACGTTCCAGTTTGCGAGTCACAAAGGAATGTTGTCGTCTAAACATTAAAAAGGAAATCTGTAGTATTACCAGCGTGCTAGACAGGCTGTACATATTATACATAAGTTCAAAAACTAGCGAATTGTACGAGATTCCGTACATTCTATTTTCGTACCACATATAGACATGCATGGTGGCTGAAATCAGCCATAAAGCCCAAATTGCGATCCATGTCAACACTCCGGCAACACTTCGTTCCCCCTTACGCATCAGAAACCACGTTCTCAGCTGTGGGTAGTAGTAACCGAGAGCAGCACCCAGCATGTAGCAGGCTATATAAGACAGTGCCCAACTGCCCTTATTTTGAACCTGAAATAGAAATTTATTTCCAATAACAAATGACCACTGTACCAACAGCCCAAGGACAATAGACCATTGTGGAAGTTGCCGACAACGCTGGAACAGCCACAGTACGAATGGAAATGCAAGATAGAATTGCATCATGATAAAAATATAATATAAATGAGTATACGCTTTGCCTGTGGCCAGCTTCAGAGCAAAGCTTTTCGCAAGTGTGATTATATTCCATGGTTCGGAGCTGCCAGCCATAAGGGACAGGATGAAATAAAATAGAGAGAACATGACGTAAGGTAAGAGGATGTACAGCAACCTCTGCTTATAAAAGCGGCTTAAGAGCTGTCGTCCCATCGGACGATCCTTGTAGTTGTAGAACAGTACCATGCTGCTAAGCGCGATAAATACGGGGGTTCCATACTTCATCAACACATTGATCGCATTGTATACAACATAAAGACTGGAATTTGTAAGCTGAACCGTTGCATAAGAAGTGGCATGTACCATCAAGACGGCTAAAATCGCCATGGCTCTGACCAACTGCAATTCGGGAATTTTTTCTTTGGTCTTAGGCTTCATAAGCTTCATTTCCTTTCAGGAGTGAACTGTATCTTGTTGAACTCTTTCTATTAAAAGATAAAGTTCTTAACAACCCTGAAGGGAAGGGCTTAAGAAACGCTTATGAACTTCTTAACTTTTGTTAAGAATTGAGGATTTTGCAAAAATCCCATAAGCGACTTCCAATGAACAAGATATAGATTGAAATGGTTTAGTCCGTCTATATATGTACTTCGGAGCGACTGGAATCGAATTTTGCAAAATCCTGAATTAAAAAGAACTTCCATAGCCTCAAAATGAGTGGCATGGAAGTTTTTTTTTATACTCATGATCATTCGTTATTTGCAGCGTTTGATAGGTGCGCGTCTAATTTGTCCACGAATGGCACCGTTCGGATGACGGATGGTGTGGACATTGACGTAAGCATTGCCCTCTCTGATTTGGCACACCAAATCATAAATGGTTCTGCCTCTGAGCGGACCGGTAAGATCACATGCACGTAGCACGCCGGTAACGACGCCTCTTCTAACGGTTATCCCAAATTTCGAAGGACCAAACAGTGTAGCAACAACAGGGCCGTTTTCACCTCTTCGTCCCAGATGAATATGCGCTTCGGTTACCCGTGAGATATTGCGCACAGTCAGTTCAAAGCTTAATTGTTGGCTCGTTGGACGGTAACGAAATTCGGCTGTTCCTGTCGCATTTGTTCTGACAGGAGGCACTTCATTAGCCCCCCTTAAGGTGGCTCTAAACTTATTAGACATGACATCCCTCCTTTCCCAGTGTTGGTTTAGTGTATTCACAGGGCCAGAGAAAGGGCTGCACATTAGCCTATTCATCAGAAGTTGTGTGTTTTACAAGTTATTCAGTCCAAGCACAAAACAAACTTTTTCATAGTCTATGAGTATCTGGTAGAGAGAGGAGGGGAAACCATGGGGACATTTATTGATGGAAGAACATCCCAAAATGCTTCGACAGCCAACTCTATTGCCATTCCGATCACGGTTTTGAATACACCTCAATTGTTTGGACAGATCGGATTAAACACACAGGGAGCTACAGGTACGCCACGGGTTCTGCTTAAAGGAACCATATCGCTTCAACTTCCGCTTGCTTTAGTAGGAATTACTATCACTATTGTAAGAGGTACTGTGGTAACTGACCCTGTTGTTTATTCGGCTACATCCACTTTTAGTTTGAGTTTATTAGCTCCACAGGTTATTGCGTTCTCAGCAGATGATTTCAATCCGCCGATTACGCCACAACTGGTGTACACTGCTTTTGTTTCTGCTAACCTGCTGGGTACAATACGTGTAGGTCCAGAGAGCTTTGACGGAATTTTGGTTGCGGATTAATGTAGTGATTTTGATATGAAGAAATATTGCTTCATAAAGCTTCGCAGTTGTAACTGCGAGGCTTTTTTGTGTACAAGTACAAGTTTTAGCTTAACGAATAAACTACTTTTCTTTTGCATAATAATCACATAGGCATAACCCTGCAACAATTGGTAGAATTTTATGTATGCGCTTACAAAAATAAAATATTCTTTGCTTCGTACAATTAAAAATCTGAAGGAGGAATGAAGAATGAAATGGAAAAAAGGATTGACTGGTATGCTTTTAGCAGCTTTTTTATGTGGTGCACCAGGTATGGGCATAGCTACGCCGGCACATGCATCCGCTGGCGAGTACAAGTTTGATTTTGGCGGAGGTACGGTCGAAACGGGTTATACCGGTGTGAGTGCTTCGCTGTCCTATGACTCAGCACGTGGATATGGCTTTCGTACCCCTGAGAATATGCGTAATGTCAGCGCTTCGGGGACTGGAGTGGCAAGTGATGCGGTACGGTTCCTGGCTACAGGTACGAAAAGCGAGAATACTTTTGAGGTTGATCTTCCTCCTGGTTTGTATGAGGTGTCGGTTACTTTAGGAGATACCTCTCGTTCGAGTATTGCGGCTGAAGGGGTGTATCAGGTCATTAATATGACAGGGAATGGGGCCAAGGATCGTTTTCAAATTCCAGTGACAGATGGACAGCTAAATCTGCTGGTTACTGAAGGCAAAGAGGGCGCGGTCTTCACACTCAGTGCATTGGAAATCAGGCAATTATCTAGCAATCCGGTTACGAATCGAACGATTTATATCGGTGGAGATTCTACGGTTTGTAACTATTATCCGCTAGATAGCAGCGTACAGGCGGGATGGGGTCAACTGCTGCCAGAGTTTGTGAACACGAATACTTTTCAAATTCGCAATATGGCGTCAGGAGGCCAAATTGCTAGAGGCTTCCACCAGGACGGTCAGTTGGAGGCCATCGTCCAATATATTAAGCCGGGGGATTATTTTATTCTCCAATTGGGCATCAATGACACCAATCCAAAGCATAACGAAAGCGAAGCCGAGTTTAAGGACTGGATGAAGGATATGATTCGGCAGGTTAAGGCTAAAGGGGCGACGGTAATCCTGTCAACTCCGCAAGGACGAGCGACTGACTTTAATGCTAACAATGTACACAACGCAGAAAATAGATGGTATAGAAGCGCTATTTTGGCACTGGCTCAAGAGGAACAAACGCCTTTAGTCGACCTGAATGTTCTTAGCTCAGCTTATTTCACTTCTATTGGTAAAGACGCTACACTGGCCTTGTATATGAACGGCGATACACTCCATCCAAACTATGAAGGTGCAAGGGAACTGGCCCGATTGGTAGCACAGGATTTAAAAAGGCAGGGTCTGAGCGGATTCTAAATTTAAACGATGGGTTTTCCCCTGCTTCTTACATTCGTAGGAGCAGGGGTTTTTAGCCTCTGTTCAGGGTGCTATAATTATTGAAAAAGCAATAGTAATACGGAGGAATTAGAACATGCAGCCTTTCACTGCCCGTGTGCTTCAAATTATACTGTTGATCCCTGAGGGAAAAGTAATGACTTACGGTCAAATTGCGGCAGAGGCCGGAAGCCCAAGAGGTGCCAGACAGGTGGTGCGAATTTTGCATACATTGAGCCAAAAACACCGACTTCCTTGGCATAGAGTAGTCAACCGTTTGGGGGAGATTGCTTTGCAGGAGGATGAGTCCGCATCCCTGCAGCGTCTGTACTTGGAGGAGGAAGGCATACGTTTTAATGAAAGCGGGCGTATTCCACTCGATCAATATCTCTATGATCCGCAGGCGGAGATGGAAGAATAGGAATGGAACAAGCTATGCGGTTTTATATTAGATTTGATGATCACAAAATCCGGGACAAATCAATTATCGATTTGTCCCGGATTTTTTTCATCTAGCATATGAAGCAGATAACTAGAGGTAATCTGTTATTTATAGCATAAGATTCACTTGTCATTTTATCCGATAAGATGCTGCTGATCCCGTTGGGCAAGGTGAAAAGAAATGCTGTTCATCAGCGGTATATCGTTATTTTTCCGGGCTTCCCGGATCAGTTGTTTCTTTTTTTGTTCTGATTCACGTAAAAAGCGGGTCATCCACAAATCAGACGGTTCGTTAGTGGTTGTCATGCGAGATTCTTTTATCATCTATTAACCCTCCCAGTGAGCGGCTGTAATTCTTTCTCTAGTATATGTTCCAAACCTTAATAGATGCTGTTGGTTTCCTTAAAATTAGCTGAAAATTAGGTAAAGTTCAGGTAAAAATAGGTTGAATCAATATCTCATTGGACGAAAAGTAGTATAAAGCGAGTAATCAGGAAGTAAAGGTTACAAAAATGTATTGTTTTGACACCTTGTACCAACATAAACCTGAAAGTACAATTAGAATGCAAAGAGTTCGTGGAAGTTTATGTCGAAAAAAATGGAAAAGATTCGGGGAATGAACCGAAAGGGGAGAGATTCATCTATGAAGCAAAAAGCGGCTGTCGTGCTGCTTGTATTGTCCTTATCATCAGGATTGGCCTCCACTGTACAGTCTGAGAGTTTATCAGGAAATGTAGCATCAAGTACGTCGGTTAGTCCATCTACTGCGGCTACATCGAAGACATCATCCGTAACGGGTCAGGCTTTACCTACATTAACACTCAATCAGGCTGTGGAATGGGCACAGACGAACAGTTACAATACGCGTACCGCCGAACGGGACGTAGAGCGTCGCAGAATGGAACTGAAAAATGCAGAAAAGGATCTGGGAAATGCATTTGTTGATTTTATAGACGGTGAATATGTTGATGATAATACCTCTTGGAGAAGTTATAACTCTTCGACGCTATCTTATCTAGCCAGCAAAAAGCAGGCGCAGTTCGCCAAAGACCAGATTTATTTTAATGTGATGAAAAGCTATCAAAGTGTGTTCGTGGCAGAGAATCAAGTGAAAAATGATCTAGAAGCGCTTGAAATTGCCCAAGCGGAGGAAAAGATTGCACTTGCCAAATTTGCGCGCGGCAAGCTGTCTGAGTATGCGAAAAACGAGAGTACACAGACCAGAAGCCAGGCTCAGCAAACAGTAGAGCAGGGGAAAATTGCGTTGCAAAAATCTAGGGATGCTCTGAACTTCCTCATGGGACAGCCTAACGGAACAGCCTATGAATTGGTTGATCGGCCCGTGTACAAGGAACCGAAGAAGCTGGATATCGAAATACATATACAACAGCTGACAGACATGAATCCAAATTTATGGAAGCTGGAGGATAGTATCAAAACTTCGGAACTTAATGTGAGATACTTCGATTTTAACAGCGGAGCAGGTGCTTACGATCTAGCTAAAATGGATGTCGATACGGCTAAAGAGGAGCTCGACAAAGGTCAAAAGGATTTTGCCGAATCACTCCGCAATTTGTATGCCACGGTTAAGGAAAACCAAAAAAAATATGTACAACTGGAAGAAAGCTTGCGTACGGCAAAAGAGGCCTTGGAGTTATCACGCAAAAAGTGGGACAGAGGTCTAATTATCGAGATGGAATTGAAAAATAATCAGTTGAAAGTGAACCAGATTGAACGGCAAATGGAAGAGCTGGCGATCGAGTTGGATCAAAATGAGTATACGTTGAACAAGCCATGGAGCACATAGGGAGGAAAAGGCGTTGGCAGAAACGGTTTTAAATGATGCTTTAATCAAGTTACGGAAAAAACGGAGAAAAAAGTGGATATGGACTGCAATTGTTCTACTGGTTGTAGGTGGAGGCGGAACAGCAGTATATCTGAGTCTGCCCAAGGAGCAGGCGGCACCTTTGGTTCAGGATGAGACGCTTAAAGTAGAGCGCGGCGATGTGAGTGAGAAGCTGGACACGTCCGGTACCGTGCAAGCGTCCAAGGAAGTGAAGTTAAACTTCACGAGTGCAGGTGATAACAAGCTGGCAGTGGTAAATGTGAAAGCCGGGGACAAGGTGAAAAAAGGACAGGTGCTGGCTCTTCTGGACAGTTCAGAAATTAAAATGCAAATTCAGACTGCGTCTGATACTTTGGAAATATCCAAATCCAAGCTGGCTGAATTGGAGAAAGGTCCGAAGGCAGAGGATATTGAAATTCAGAAAACAAATGTACTTCGGGCCAAAATGGCTATCGATACAGCGCAAGAATCATTTGAGCTGGAAGAAGCCGAAAGTCAGAAGAAAACTTCCCAAAAGCAGTTGGAACAGGCGCGAAAGGCATATGAAGACCAAAAGTTTTTACATGATGCCGGTGCGGTGTCCAACAGTGAATTGGAGCAGGCAGAGCAAGCACTGGATAAAGCACAGACGGACTATGATGGTCTGGATATACAGTTCCGCAAAATCATGTCGCAAAAACGTCGCACCATTTCAGAAGCTGAAATCGGATATCGTACGGCAATGGCAGAGCTTCGCAAAATTCAGGTTCCGGCTGATGCATCCAATATTCAAGCCTCACGGATAGAGGTTCGAAGACAGGCGACGGAACTGGAGCAGAAGAAAAATGAATTGAACAAGCTTCAGGTCACAGCACCTTGGGACGGGGTAATCTTGAAGGTGAACGGGGATGTAGGGACCAGTCCGACGGCTCCATTCATTGTCATGAATAACTCGGATTCCAACGATCTTAAGGTGGTTGTGAAGGTAAGTCAGACCGACATTGTCAAAGTAAAGAAGGGTCTTTCAGCCGTGTTGACTACCAATGCATATCCGGGTGAATCATTTCCAGGGAAGGTGCAATTCGTCTCACCGGAAGCCTCTACGGATGAAGGGATGACGACGTATCTGATGGAATTGTCTGTTCATGACCCGAAAGGCAAGCTCAAAACGGGCATGATTATGAATGTGGCCGTTATTTTGGGAGTACACAAAAATGTATTGTTCGTACCTGCTACTGCGCTGAGATCGGAAGGGGGACAGGATGGCGTGTATGTTTCGGCTAATAACGCTGCGAATCCAGGGGCGCGCACATTCAAGCCCGTAGAACTCGGATTTTACACGCCAGATCGAGTCGAGCTCAAGTCAGGTGTAAAGGAGGGTGACACGCTTATTGTGCCTGCTCCTGAACCTCCGCCGGACCCTTCTGCTATGGGCGGCATGCAGGGAGGTTTTTAAAAGGGTATGAGATACGTCATTCAGATTGAGGATTTGAAAAAAGTGTATCAGGTCGGAGATCAGGAAATTCATGCCCTGCGTGAGGTACAACTTGATATTGCTGACGGTGATTTTGTCGCGATCATGGGACCGTCTGGATCAGGCAAGTCCACGATGATGAATGTCATCGGCTGTCTGGATTTACCTACATCGGGACAATTTTATTTGGATGGCTATTCGATATTAGATGCCCGCGAGGATGAACTGGCTATTATACGTAATCAGAAAATCGGATTTGTATTTCAAAAATTCCATTTGCTCCCGCGAGCAACGGCTTTGGAGAATGTGGAACTACCTATGATCTATGCGGGTATTCCTGCCAAGGAGCGTCGTTTGCGGGCAATGGAGGCTCTTACTAGCGTAGGTCTAGGCGATCGGATGAACAATAGGCCAAACGAATTGTCAGGCGGTCAGCAGCAGCGGGTGTCTATTGCGCGCGCACTTGTGAACAATCCGGTCATTCTCTTGGCGGATGAACCGACAGGCGCATTGGACTCCAAAACAAGTGTTGAAATAATGGGGATTTTTCAGCGTCTGAATGATCAGGGGAAAACGGTTGTACTGGTTACTCATGATCAGGAGGTTGCGGAATACGCCAAGCGTCTGATTCATTTTCGGGATGGGCGGATTGAAGAGGATCAGCCTGTTGGGAAACGAAGAATGGCGGCAGAGGAAGTGAAGGCATGAAGTTTAAGGAAATTATCCGTGTATCGCTCAACAGTTTGCGAACCAATATGCTGCGATCTTTGCTGACCATGGTGGGCATTATTATCGGAGTGGCCGCTGTGATTATGATTGTAGCCATTGGTAAAGGATCAACGGCTACGATTACATCTCAGATCAACAGTATGGGAAATAATCTGCTGATGATCTATCCTTATGCTCCATATGATGGCTCCAGCTCCATGTCGTTCAGTCAGACGAAAGGAATATCTCTGGAAGATATCGATGCGCTAGAGGAGCAAAAAGCAGTAGCAGAGGTAGCGCCAAGTGCCATGACCAATGCAGATATTACGTGGAGTCGCAATAAGGTCAGCGCGCAAATTGAGGGGACTTCGCTGGCATTCGTTCATGTGAGAAAGCTGTCACTAGCTCAAGGCAGGTCGTTTACCCACTATGAAGTGGATAAACAAATGAATGTGGCCGTGCTTGGGAGTGATGCGGCCCGTAATATTTTTGGTCCGGATGCCTCAAGAGCGGTCGGTGAGACGATCATGATTAAACAGCTTCCTTTTAAGGTGGTTGGTGTGCTGGCAAATTCCAATTCCAATATGAGTAACAGTGGTCAGCAGGTATATGTACCGATTACAACGGGGATGGAACGGCTAGGCAATATGAGTATTCAGCAGGTGAACGCCTCTGCAACAACAGAGGAGAAGATTAATCAGGCAAGTGCTGAAATTCGGCAGGTGCTACGTGCCAGACATGAGCTAAAGCCATCAGAGGGCGATGACTTTCAGATCATGACCCAGACGGAAATCTTAAAAACAGTGTCCGGGGTTGATCGGATTATGAATATGCTGCTGGCCGGTGTAGCTGCAATTGCGCTTGGCGTTGGAGGTGTCGGCATTATGAATATTATGCTGGTGTCCGTCACGGAACGTACGAGGGAGATCGGGATTCGTAAAGCGATTGGTGCGCAACGCAGTGATATTATGCTGCAGTTTGTGGCTGAGGCTGTTTTTCTCAGTCTGATGGGTGGACTGGTTGGCGTAATGGTGGGTCTCGGAGGTGCAAAGCTGCTCGAGAAATTCGTCCAAATGCCGATTGTGTATTCGATAGAGCCCGTGCTTTACTCTTTTCTGTGCTGTATGGGGGTTGGAGTGTTGTTCGGAGTATATCCGGCGCGAAAGGCGTCGAAGCTGCGTCCAATTGATGCTTTAAGATACGAATAAGGGAGCGGGTACTTCGCCTTACTCGAAAGAGCAGGGTGCAAAGTACCCGTTTTTTGTGTTAAATAAGTGTTTTAAATGATAAAAAGACATGAATAACTGCCTTAATTTTATATATGTGATGTTTTATATGCTTTTTAAGGTTGATTTATTGTTATATATGACGTATTATATTCAATATTAGATCGCAAGAAAAAAGGAGGGACGTTCATCATCGACCTTACGGCAAGACAAGTAGAAATTTTAAACATCGTACAAAAGCATGCCCCGATTACCGGGGATCAGATTGCGGAAATGCTTAATCTCAGCAAGGCGACCATTCGGACCGACCTATCCAAATTGGGCATTCTGAATTACATAGATGCAAAGCCCAAGGTCGGATATTTTGTTGGAAAGCGGGGCACGCCGAACCGGGAGGAAAAATTCCGGCTGTTGCAAATGAAGGTCGGCGATCTTCATGGGGTTCCAGTCATCGTACGAGAAACAACCACGATTCAGGAAGCTGTCGTAGCTCTCTTTTTGGAAAATGTGAGCAATTTGATCGTCACTGATGAAGACGGAGATTTGGCAGGGGTAGCTTCCCGCAAGGATTTGCTTAAGGTAACGTTAGGGAATCCCAATGCAGCAACCATTCCTGTCAGCCTTGTGATGACCCGACAGGCGAATGTTGTCACCGTTTCCCCAGAGGATACGGTATTAGAGGCAGCGCGCAAAATTATTGCCCGTCAAATCGACAGCCTGCCTGTTGTCGTCCCTTCCGACTCCGACAAGCCAGGGGAGCACTGGAAAGTTGTGGGACGCATTACAAAAACGAATATTATTAAAATGTTGCTCGATATGGTAGCAGAGGATTAATGGGAGGAATCGAATGGTTCAGGTGAGCAGTCATTTTATAGCGATCTGTTCAGACTCGATTGGCGAGACGGCAGAAGCTGTCGTACAGGCGACCATGCGCCAATTTGAGTTACCGGACACAGAGATCAAAAGATTTATGAACGTGAGGGATGAAGACGAACTGAGCCGGGTGATGGAGGAAGTTGCCGAGCGTAAAGGCTTCGTAGCTTATACGCTGGTACAGCCAGAATTGAGAGAAGCGATGAAAGAGGAGGCTGTCCGGCTGAATGTGCGGGCTGTCGACATTATGGGACCGATGATGCAGGCGTTTGCTGATACGTTCCATAACGATCCCAAAGAGAAGCCTGGTCTGCTGCACCGACTGGACGATAACTATTTTCGTCGTGTAGAGGCCTTGGATTTTGCGGTTCAATATGATGATGGCAAAGATGTGAGCGCCATTCTCAAAGCGGATATTGTATTGCTTGGAGTATCCCGTATTTCCAAAACCCCTTTATCCATGTTTCTCGCGCATAAAGGTTATAAAACGGTCAACATACCGATTGTACCGGAGCTGACACCGCCTGTTCAGTTGAAGGATGTTCAGCGTGGTCGAGTATTCGGATTAACGATCGAGCCAGAGTTACTGTTGAAAATACGCAGTGAGCGACTAAAGGTTATGGGGCTTCCTAATAATGTGCAGTATGCTACAGCGATGAGGGTAGAAGAGGAAATAGGGTATGCGCAGTCTTTGTTTAAAGAGCTGAATTGTCCGGTTATTGATGTTACAGATAAGGCGATTGAAGAGACGGCAGGTTTAATTATCAGAATGTTATAGAGCCTAGTAGTTGCTCATATAACTAAAAATTAAAATCGTAGGATACAGGAGTTTAATAGATAAATAGAAAGATTGCAGCAAAGTTGCCCTAAATAGTTCATTTGCTTAAGGGTAACAATTAATTTTTAGGAGAGGTGGAGGGATAGGTATGGAGAGTCAAATGGCATTGGAATTCGTTCGGGTAACAGAGGCAGCGGCACTGCAATCAGCACAATGGACAGGGCGTGGAGATAAGAATAGCGCAGACGAGGCGGCTACGGTAGCCATCCGCACTCATTTTAATGCGGTATCCATGGACGGCACGGTCGTCATTGGCGAAGGCGAAATGGATGAGGCTCCCATGCTGTATATCGGGGAAAGAGTAGGCAATCGCAGGGGACCGGCTATGGACATCGCTGTCGATCCACTAGAGGGAACCGAAACAGTAGCAAATGGTTTGAATAACGCTCTGTCGGTCATTGCTGCTGCACCTCGTGGTAGTCTACTCCACGCTCCAGATATGTACATGCAAAAAATGGCCGTTGGCCCGGCATTGGCTGGAAAGCTATCACTTGAGGACCCAATTCCAACTACATTGTCAAAAGCTGCACGAGTACTCGGTAAATCCTTGTCTGATCTTACCGTGTCTATTCTTGATCGTACACGGCACGCCGGGATCATCAAGCTTCTGCGGGAAAGCGGCGTTCGAATCAAACTGCTTGGCCATGGGGATGTGATGGGTGCGATTGAAACATGCCTGGATAGCGGTGTAGATTTGCATATCGGTTCTGGTGGCGCTCCTGAGGGTGTATTGGCCGCTGCAGCGCTGAAATGCATGGGCGGAGAAATCCAGGGT
>NZ_JBBOXV010000002.1:2075000-2497794 GCF_038007865.1 Paenibacillus sp. FSL M7-0134
GCTGTGATGGGGAGCGAAAATTGTAGTAGCGAAGGTCATGATCTCAGACTGCCAAGAAAAGCCTCTAGCCAGGAGAAGGTGCCCGTACCGCAAACCGACACAGGTAGGCGAGAAGAGAATTCTAAGGCGCGCGGAAGAACTCTCGTTAAGGAACTCGGCAAAATGACCCCGTAACTTCGGGAGAAGGGGTGCCTCGGTAGGGTGAATAGCCCGAGGGGGCCGCAGTGAAAAGGCCCAAGCGACTGTTTAGCAAAAACACAGGTCTGTGCGAAGCCGCAAGGCGAAGTATACGGGCTGACGCCTGCCCGGTGCTGGAAGGTTAAGGGGAGTGGTAAGCCTTCGGGCGAAGCTATGAACCGAAGCCCCAGTAAACGGCGGCCGTAACTATAACGGTCCTAAGGTAGCGAAATTCCTTGTCAGGTAAATTCTGACCCGCACGAATGGCGTAACGACTTGGGCGCTGTCTCAACGAGAGATCCGGTGAAATTTTAATACCTGTGAAGATGCAGGTTACCCGCGACAAGACGGAAAGACCCCATGGAGCTTTACTGCAGCTTGATATTGAATTTGGGTACGATCTGTACAGGATAGGTGGGAGCCGTAGAACTTTGAGCGCCAGCTTGAAGGGAGGCATCCTTGGGATACCACCCTGATCGTATCTAGGTTCTAACTTGGTACCGTGATCCGGTGCGAGGACAGTGTCAGGTGGGCAGTTTGACTGGGGCGGTCGCCTCCTAAAGAGTAACGGAGGCGCCCCAAGGTTCCCTCAGAATGGTTGGAAATCATTCGAAGAGTGCAAAGGCAGAAGGGAGCTTGACTGCGAGACCTACAAGTCGAGCAGGGACGAAAGTCGGGCTTAGTGATCCGGTGGTACCGCATGGAAGGGCCATCGCTCAACGGATAAAAGCTACCCTGGGGATAACAGGCTTATCTCCCCCAAGAGTCCACATCGACGGGGAGGTTTGGCACCTCGATGTCGGCTCATCGCATCCTGGGGCTGAAGTAGGTCCCAAGGGTTGGGCTGTTCGCCCATTAAAGCGGTACGCGAGCTGGGTTCAGAACGTCGTGAGACAGTTCGGTCCCTATCTGTCGTGGGCGTAGGAAATTTGAGAGGAGCTGTCCTTAGTACGAGAGGACCGGGATGGACGTACCGCTGGTGTACCAGTTGTTCCGCCAGGAGCACCGCTGGGTAGCTATGTACGGAAGGGATAAGCGCTGAAAGCATCTAAGCGTGAAGCCCCCCTCAAGATGAGATTTCCCAATTAGTAAGACCCCTTGAAGACGACGAGGTAGATAGGTTGGGGGTGGAAGTGCAGTAATGCATGGAGCTGACCAATACTAATCGGTCGAGGGCTTATCCTAAGAATAAAACGCAATGAGTTTCGGATCCAGTTTTCAGGGTGTAACCTTGAAAGTATGTACAAGTGACATATGATAAGCGCATGGCTATTCATTCACACGATAAGTGATGAACCGAATAACCATACGGAAGAATTTACGATGTAAATTCATGTTTGGTGGCGATAGCGGAGGGGTTCCACACGTACCCATCCCGAACACGACCGTTAAGCCCTCCAGCGCCGATGGTACTTGGACCGCAGGGTCCTGGGAGAGTAGGACGTCGCCAAGCAAGATAAAAGAGCACAGCCTTGATGGGCTGTGCTCTTTTTGTATACCATAAGGCTTTCGCGTTTTGGAAAATATACAAGAAACCCATACATATACTCCATTCCACTAAATTAATATGATTGGGGGATAACTACAATAAAGCTTACAACACTCTGCATATCGACCGATAGTGAAGTCAAACATAATGAAATTTATAAAGCAGCAAGTCTCCAACAACAGGGAGCCTTGCTGTTTGCCGTTACTGTTTTTTGAGGGGGAAGATTAAAAGTAAGGCTATAAATTTCTAGAGAACAGGTACTTTTGAAGCGAGATAGAAACGTTTCTATTAGAGTTTGAAAAGAAAATTCATAGCTTTGGGAGAGAAAAACTCAATCCGAACTGAATTTTTTAGACGAAGAGTCAGAAAAAAATATGAAAAATATAGTCATTTAGGACTATGAAATAACAATATTTATTACAAAATTAAAGAGTTATTAATTTTGGCTTATGTGAGCTTGATACAAATTATATCCATTATTTAGGAGGTTAAAGAGAGTTGCGGAAAAAGGCGGAATTTGTCGGATGATATCAGGTTGAATTTGTTACATTTATGTTAATGGCATGTAAAGATAAAATTGTTGTAGGATAAGGGGTTGGAGCTTCAATGTAAATCATAATGAGTTTAGTTTTACAAAATTCGTGAAAACCAAAAATTTCGTTTTAAACTAAATTAACAGATCATGATTGACAGATAACTAATACAAAAAGTGAAATTGTTGCTTTTGAAATTTGGAAACAAATAACATAATATGGATTTTGTTTTATTTTTATGAGCTCCATCAATTTAGCCCTTTTGTCCCATGCCAAGCGGTTTTAAAGTTTGTATATTTAAAAACAGTTAGAAAGTGTTGGAAGAAAAAAAGAGATATAAGGATTTACTGTAAAATTATGAACTGCATAGAGGATGGAGGAATTCATTTGACAACTCGATCACAATCTTGGTTCGCAAAAACAGAGGTCCAACCGACTGCGAAGCTCCAACTATTTTGCTTCCCCTACGCTGGTGGTGGCGCTTACATATTTAACTCTTGGAAGTCTAGGTTCGCGCCTGATATTAACGTGTTGCCTATACAACTTCCAGGACGTGAAAGCCGCTCAACAGAAGCTCCAATGGATACTCTTCAGGACATCGTTCAATCGTTGATTCCCGCTATGGCCCCATACATGCATAAGCCGTTCGCTTTTTTTGGGCACAGTATGGGTGCACTGATTGCATTTGAAACAGCACGACAGTTGTACAGCAAAACTGGAAAGCTACCTGTGCATATCATCATATCTGGTAAATCCGCACCACATCTTCCATACTCCAAAAAACGACTCCATGATTTAGCAGACGATTCTTTCACCGAAGAGCTTCGTTTGATGCAGGGAACACCTGAAGAGGTGCTGCAAAATGCAGAATTGATGCAAATTATTATGCCTCGTCTGCGTGCAGATTTTAAGGTATGTGAAACTTATGTTTATCAGCCGGGAAATCCACTGGTATGTCCGATGACCGTTTTAGGCGGAATGAAGGATTTTGAGGTTAGCACAGATTCACTCCATGCCTGGCAACAGCATACGACATCACCTATGGATGTTCAGATGTTCGAAGGTAATCACTTTTTCATCCATGAACAAGAACAAGAAGTTATGAGCGCAGTCGAGAACATTCTTTCTACATCCTCGCCGATGGCCCACGCGGCAGCAGCTCATACAGCTTACAACACAAGCACCCTACAACCACGATTCAGACAGAGTTGAATGTCCCACACATCACGATACACTTCGTTATTACCATCTCAGCAACAATCGACAACCAACCCACAAACAAGATGCAAATTCCAGCATAGTTCAAAATCGCATTTTATTCTGTACGGATACTCATGCATCCAAACCCAGAGTTTATCTCAACGACGTCCACAGCCAATATAAAAAGTTCCCACTGAAAAAGTGTGGGCAACGAAAAGAGGGATGCCCTTGTTTCGATCAAATTCTGCTTTTCGGAGAGTCGCACGTTATGTAAGGCCGTATAATCTATGGGTTTTCATAACGGTGATCGCCTCCTTGTGTTTGGCAGCTATTGACATTATTTTGGGTAAGGCTATTGAGCAAATGGCACAGGGGACATTCTCCTCTACCCAGAACATGATCTATCTGGTTGTTGGTATGACGCTAATTGGAATGCCCTGTAAGTTTGTGATGAGGTACGCTTCAGCGCGTTTTAGTGTTAGTGCTCTGCGCGACTTGAGAGGCGATCTCGTACATAAGTTTTGCGATTTACCGGTTTCCAGCGTGGAAAGGAAATTTACCGGAGATTTGGTATCCCGTCTAACCAATAATACGGCAGTATTACAGAACTTTTTTATCCAGCAGTTTTCCAATCTGTTTTATTTACCGCTTGTGTTTACGGCATCACTCATATTGCTTTTACTGACAAGCTGGAAACTGATATTGGCAAGTCTTGCGCTCATGCCAATAGGAATGATCATAACATCACTAATGAGCAAGCCGATTGAAAAATATTCCGCAGATCTTCAGGAGAAAATTGCTCATTTGAACGCTGTGGGGCAAGATGCAATCGGAGGAATCCCTATCGTCAAGGCATTCAATATGCAAGCTGTGCTGTTGAAGAAGTATATGGTGATTATGGAGGAGGTCGTCAAGCGCGGCTTAAGGCTAGAAAAGCGCTATGCAGCCATTACTCCAGTAGGTGTGATGATGCTGGCAACACCAATTATTTTGGTCATTGTATACGGAGGATACCTGATACAACAAGGAGAGCTGAATGCTGGAGGCATTGTACTTTTTTTATACCTGATTTCGTTCATATTACAGCCGATTGCCATGCTGCCGACAATCATTTCGCAAATGAAGGAAGCGGGTGGAGCCGCAAAGCATTTGTTTGAGGTGCTGGATTGGCAGAATGAACGTCAGGACGGCGAAATGACCTTGGTAGATCAGAGGCGAGAGAATAGGGCGCCTCATTTGGAAGACGATGCAGATGGGGAAGCCAACCGAATGAGTGAAGGCGGAGCAGAAAGCGATGATGGCGTTGATGGTGTTGCTATAGTCAGCTTTGAGCATTTGACCTTTGGCTACGATGAAGGGAACACAGTGCTGAAGGATATCAGCTTCCAGGCAGGGCAAGGGGATATGGTGGCGATTGTCGGTGCCAGCGGTGGCGGTAAAAGCACGATTTTCAAGCTGCTTTGCGGATTTAATGAACCTGGAGAGCATGCCGGAACCATTCAACTATTTGGAAAGAGTTTGACAGATTGGAATTTAACAAGCCTGCGCAGTCATATTTCGATGGTATCTCAGGAGTCGTCGCTTTTTCCGGCCACCATTGCAGAAAATATCGGATATGGACGTCTGGAGGCGACTCGGGAAGAAATTGTCGAGGCGGCGAAAGCGGCATATGCGCATGATTTTATTGTTCAACTTCCCGAGGGCTATGAAACCCTGTTGAGCGAGCGGGGAGGCGGATTGTCTGGCGGTCAAAAACAGCGTATTTCTATAGCAAGAGCATTACTGAAAAATGCTCCGCTGCTTCTATTGGACGAGCCGACTTCAGCACTCGATAGTCAGTCGGAGGCTCAGGTGCAGAATGCGATGAATGCGGTAATGCAAAACCGGACGGTACTGGTCATTGCTCATCGACTGTCAACCGTACGTCAGGCGAACCGTATTATTGTACTCGATCAGGGGAGCATTGTGGAATCGGGTTCTCATGAGGAATTACTAGGTCGTGATGGTGTGTACCGAAAGCTGTATTTGAAAAATTTTGAAGAAGAACAGCATACGGCGGAAAACGGTAATTCGTTGCCTGAGGAAAGGAGTGAGCGTCGTGACCTTCAAGCAGGGGTTTTATGAATTTAAGCAGTTGATGTCCCTGATGAAGCCGCATCGAAAATGGTATTTTACCGGGCTGGTTGGCAATAGTCTGACCAATGCCAGCATCACGATTTTACTTTCTTTCGTGGTGCATTATTTGCTGAATTTTGCGGTTAATGGCGATGTACAGGAGCTATACCGAGCGGTCTATTTGGTCAGTGGTACATTTTTGGCATTAAGTCTTATTTCCCCCCTGTGCAGCTATATGTATAAACGGTGTGTAAAGCTGGCGATTGCCGATGTACGAATGAAACTATTTGGCCACATTGTCAAGCTATCGTACGAAAAAGCCGAAAAACACCATTCGGGTGATCTTGTATCCCGTATGACGAACGATGTACAGGCGCTGGAGCAGGCTTACACCGTTCATATCCGCTCGATTATACTAGAAATTTCGCTTTTCTTGGGCTCGTTGGTCATTTTGATGGTTCTGGATTGGCGATTTGGGATTATGGCGGTTTTACTTGGGCTGGCTTCAGCCTGGATAAACGCTCATTTCGCGAAGAAAATGCGAAAGACGAGTGAAGAGTTACAGGGACGGATGAGCAGGTTCACGGAACGATTGAGTGATTTGCTTTCCGGTTTGCAGACGGTGAAGTTGTTTGGGTTGAGGACAAAGGTAGGTGGACTTTGTAACGATGCAAGCGAGGACATAAACCGCATCAGCATTCGGCAGGGACGTCATATGGGCTTGCAGGATATGTGCAATTTTGTCATAGAGTTCATCACGCTGGGCGGTGTGCTTGTCGCCGGATTGATTCTGGTATCGCAGAAGCAAATGGAACTGGGGGTATTGGGACAGATTGTGCAGCTGCAAACCGGTATTTCAACGGTGTTTTTGGAGCTAGGGGCGGCTGTAACACTGTTACAAAACTCCTTGGCAGGCTTGGCGCGTATTCGCGAAATTCTGGATGAGTCGAAGGAAGAGGAGCAGTTCCCCGCGGCTAAAAAGAAGGGACCGCTGACTAGGCTTATCGATCCCGAGACGGCAGCTTTATCAGCCTGTGAATCTGGGGAATTCTATGGCGATGTTGAGACTTTGCGTTCAGACCACGCCATTGAACAGACTCCGGCTGCGCTGGAGCTGCACGACATCACCTTTGGCTATCAGCCTGACCATCCAACGCTGCAAAGGTTAAACTTGGTCGTGCCAGAAGGGCAGGTAACCGCGCTTGTCGGCCCGAGTGGTGGTGGCAAAAGCACAGTCATGAAGCTGTTGCTGGGATTTTACCCACCGGACGAAGGTGTGCTGCGGGTTCGTGGTCGCTTGGCAGAAGAATTTCCGTTGGATGAGGTCAGGGATTTAATGGCCTATGTACCACAGGAGGCTACGCTGTTCCACGGTACAGTAGCGGATAATATCCGTTTTGGCTCACCGGCTGCCACGGATGAAGAAGTAGAGGCTGCGGCCAAAACAGCCTATGCCAGCGGCTTCATAGGCGAGCTGCCAGAGGGGTACGACACGATTGTCGGTGAACGCGGAGCCAATTTGTCCGGCGGTCAAAGACAGCGGATCGCAATTGCCCGTGCTTTGCTCAAAAATGCACCGATTTTGCTGTTGGATGAAGCGACCTCGGCTTTGGATGCAGAATCGGAATATGAAGTCCAGCAGGGCTTAAATGAGCTGATGAAGGATCGTACGACATTAGTTATTGCCCATCGATTGTCTACGATTGAACGGGCGGATACGATCTGTGTCCTTGCCGATGGCGAACTGAAAGAGCAGGGTACCCATGATCAGCTCCTTGCCGAGGGAGGTCATTATGCAGAGCTGTATGAGCTTCAATTTCGAAAGCATCCCGAGGAACAAACCGCATAAATATGCGAATTTCCTTTTTACCAATATCTATTTTGCGAGGAGAGAAACGGATGACACAGCAAGATGTTCAATTGTTTTCGCTAAGCCAGCCACAGCAACGGATTTGGTATACGGAGCTTCTGTATCCTAATCGGAACACATCAACAATTATTGCAACAGTAAAAATCAGGGGAACTGTTCGTATAGATGCCTTGCAACAAGCAATGAACCGGGTGATTGCCCAAAATGATTCTTTCCGTATCAAGATCACTGCTCAGGATGGGATTCCATATCAATATGTAGAGCCGTTTACGGCGGAAAGTATAGAAACGCTCCAAGTTACCCCGGAAGAAGCAAAGGAATGGTTAAAGCGCCATAATCCACAGCCATTCTCATTGTTGGATTCGCAGCTGTACCGATTTGTTATCTTGCAGCTCGCAGCAGAAGAAACATGGTTTAATTTTAAAATGCATCATATTATTTCAGATGGCGTGTCCATGAATCAGGCCATTAATGAAATCACCGGACATTATATGGATATTGTGCATGGTACAGGTCAAGATGCACCGACCAAAGGCAATCCCTATCTGGATTTTATCCAGGTAGAGCAAAGCTATGAGCAATCAGACCGTTACCAAAAGGATAAAACGTACTGGACAGAAAAGTTTGCCGATTTGCCAGAGACTACAGGTTTGAAATCATATAACCCGCTGACACTGAGCACAACTGCACGCCGGGAGAGCTTTATACTGGAACATGAGTTGTATCGTGGTGTTACGGCTTTTTGCGAGGAACATAAAATTAGTATTTTCACGTTCTTCCTGGCAGCTCTGTATATTTATTTGCATAAAGTGACGGGAGAGCAGGACCTAACCGTGGGGACACTCTATGCCAACCGTACGTCTAAGAAGGAAAAGGATACCATCGGTATGTTCGTCAGCACCGTGGCTACGCGTCTGTTAGTCGAACCAGAATCCGAACTGCTGACCTTCTTGCAAGGTGTAGGGAAGGAGCAGGCGTCCATTTTGCGGCATCAGCGTTACCCATACAACAAAATTATTCAGGATTTGCGTGAACAGCAAAGCAGTCTGGACATTCAGCGTCTGTTTGGTGCTTCCATCCAGTATCGTACATTGAGTTTCTCCCGGTTTGATGAAGCCATTCAGCAGGTAGATAACGATTTCTGCGGAGATACGGTGAACGACTTCGATATTCACATGGTTGAAATGCTGGATGACGATAGACTCGTGCTGTACCTAGATTATCGTACCGAGCTGTTTAGTGAACAGGAAATTGCTCGAATTATTCGACAATTTTTGAGTGTGGCGGAGCATATGGTGCAGGGCCCACACAAGCGGATACAGGAATTGTCGCTGATCAGTGAGGAAGAACGGGCACAAATCGTCGACGTATTCAATGCTACTGCGGTGGAATATCCACACGAAGCAGGCATTCATGAGTTGTTTGAGGAACAGGCTGAACGTACACCGAATCAGACAGCAGTCGTGTTCGGAAATGCCCGTTTAACTTATGGCGAACTGAATGTAAAAGCAAATCGACTGGCTCACACGTTGCGCGGACACGGTGTTACCGCCGAGCAAACTGTAGGTATCGTTGCTGAGCGTTCCACCGATATGATTGTCGGCATGTTGGCGATTCTCAAAGCGGGCGGCGCATATGTGCCGATTGACCCTGATTATCCGGCTGAACGTGTCCGTTACCTGCTGGAAGATTCGGGGGCGAAGTTGCTGCTGGTGCAGCATGCAGAACAGCAACTGGAGGAATACACCGGAATCGTACTGGATCTGAGCGATGCTAAGGTGTACGGGGCAGAGAATGACCAAGGCTTGAATACCGTACATTGGGAGCAAAACGAGGCTTATCATGCGGATTATACCGATTATACTAATCTGAAAAATGAGATTTTAAATGAATCATCCTCGTCTGTCGTAGACAGCACTGCTGGAGAACAAGAACGTAAATTTGGAAACCGACTAGCTTATTTGATGTACACTTCGGGCACGACCGGACAGCCCAAAGGGGTTATGGTAGAACATCGCAATGTCGTGCGTTTGGTGAAAAGTACAAACTATGCGCAATTAGATGCTGATACACGCATTTTGCAAACTGGCGCCGTTGTCTTTGACGCGTCCACCTTCGAAATTTGGGGTGCGCTATTGAATGGTGGACAGCTCGTGCTGGTAAGTCAGGATGTCATTTTGGACGCTCCAAAGCTCAAGGCAGCCGTGCGCAACCATGGTATCACGACAATGTGGCTGACTGCGCCGCTCTTTAACCAGCTATCTCAGCAGGACTTGGAGCTGTTCGAGGGGGTACAAGAACTGCTGGTCGGTGGTGATGTGCTGTCCGTACCGCACATTAACCGGGTGCTGGAGGCTCATCCGTCCCTGCGGATCATTAACGGCTATGGGCCGACAGAAAATACAACTTTTTCTACAACTCAAGCGATTGCCAGCGTGCAATTGGAAGCGGTGCCGATTGGGCGTCCGATTCACAACTCCACAGCGTATGTCGTAGACCGTTCCATGCAGCTTCAGCCTGTCGGGGCATGGGGGGAGTTGATCGTCGGCGGCGACGGGGTGGCACGTGGCTACCGGAACCGTCCGGATTTAACGGCTGAAAAGTTTGTAGACAGCCCGTTCCGCAGCGGAGAGCGCTGCTACCGCACAGGCGATTTGGTGCGCTGGAATGAGGACGGGACGTTGGAATACAAAGGACGGATTGACGCACAGGTGAAAATCCGGGGCTACCGGATTGAGTTGGGCGAGGTGGAAGCACAGCTGCTGAAGCTGGAGGCGGTGCAAGAAGCCGTCGTCATTGCACGTGAGGATGAGCAGGGGCAAAAGCAGCTCTGTGCATATGTAGTCACCCTTGCGAATATCGCGGCTAGCGAGCTGCGAAGCGCCTTGAGCCAAGAATTGCCGGGTTACATGGTACCGTCATATTTTGTGCAGTTGGAGCAATTGCCGTTGACACCAAATGGCAAAGTGGATCGTCGGGCATTGCCGCAACCAGAAGGAAGCGTGGATTCCGGTGAGGATTACGTAGCGGCACGTAATGAGGTAGAACGTACGCTAGTGTCTGTGTGGCAATCTGTACTTGGTATTGAGCATATTGGTGTGGTGGATAACTTTTTCCATCTGGGGGGCGACTCGATTAAGGCCATCCAGGTGTCTTCAAGACTGCTGCAAAATGGTTACAAGCTGGAAATGAGGGAGTTATTCCAGTATCCGACGATTGCTGAGCTGAATGGACGAGTGCAGCGGGTGAGCCGTGTTTCCGATCAAGGAGAAGTCAGTGGAAACGTGGCATTGACACCGATTCAACACTGGTTCATTGAACAGCAGCCATCCAATCCTGAACACTATAACCAGGCTCTGATGCTGCATCGTGAGGATCGATTGGACGAAACGGCGCTTCGTCAGGCACTGCAACGCATTGTCGAGCACCATGATGCTTTGCGCATCGTATTCCGCCAAAATGCGGACGGTGGGTATGAAGCATGGAACCGTGGCGTGCAAGAAGGAGAATTGTACAGCCTCGAAGTGGTTGATTTTACAAATGAGTCTGACTTTGCTCATTTGCTGGAGAACAAAGCCAGCGAAATTCAAAGCAGTATCCGTCTAGATAAAGGCCCTTTGGTGAAGCTGGGTCTGTTCCGTTGCACCGATGGAGACCATTTGTTGGTAGCGATCCACCATTTTGTGGTCGACGGCGTGTCTTGGCGTATTTTACTAGAGGATTTGGCATCCGGTTATGAGCAGGCTTTACAGGGCGAGTCTGTCCGTTTACCCAACAAAACGGATTCCTTCCGTCTGTGGGCAGATCAGCTATCCGCTTATGCGAACAGTGGAGCGTTGGAGAATGAGCGTGCGTATTGGGAGCAGATTGAGCAAGCAGGGAAGAGTCAGACATCCTTGCCTAAAGATTACACTCGTAAATCTCAGGCTAAGCCACAGCTTCGCGATGATCGGACACTGACAGTAGCGTGGACGGTAGAAGAAACGGAACAATTCTTGAAACAAGCTCATCGTGCCTACAATACGGAAGCAAACGACCTGTTGCTGACAGCTTTGGGCACTGCAATTCAGGAGTGGGCAGGCATCCGTCAGGTGCTTGTAAATCTGGAGGGTCACGGACGGGAAGCCATTTTGCCGGATGTGGATATTACGCGGACGATCGGTTGGTTTACCAGCCAATTCCCGGTTGTACTCGATATGGGCGAGGATCGGAATGTGGGACGGCGTGTCAAGAACGTCAAAGAAGGACTGCGCCGTTTGCCGCATAAAGGGATTGGATACGGGATTTTGAGATATCTTGCTGACAGGGAAGGGGAAGCCCCTTTTATCAGCGAGCCGGAAATCAGCTTTAACTATCTCGGACAATTCGATCAGGATTTAAAGAATAATGCCTTTCGCATGTCTCCTTATTCCATCGGAGCTTCCATTAGTGACACGTTAACCAAGCGGTATGCTCTGGATATCAACGGCATGATCATGGACGGTGCACTGGAGCTGACGATCAGCTACAGCAACAAAACGTTCATGAAAAAGTCAATCAAAAAGCTGGCTGATCTGCTTCAGGAGAGCTTGCGTGAGGTATTGGCTCACTGTGTGGAAAAAGAGTTGCCAGAGCTGACGCCAAGCGATTTGTCCTTCCAAGGACTGACGGCTGGAGAGCTGGATCATATTGTAGAGCAGACGGCTGTTGCGGGAGAACTGGAAAACATTTATTCGCTCACACCCATGCAAAAAGGCATCCTGTTCCACGGCTTAATGGAGCCGAAATCCGGGGCGTACTTTGAGCAGGCGACATTTGATCTGCAAGGCAGCTTTCAAGTGGAGGCTTTTGCCGAAAGCTTAAATCAACTGGTGGATCGCCATCAAATATTCAGAACTAATTTTTATAGCGGCTGGAATGAGCAGCCTTTACAGGTGGTGTACCGCCACAAACATGCCGGGTTCCGTTTTGAAGATGTGCGTTCAATGGGACAAGGAGAGCAGGACGCATACATTGCTGATTTTGCTGAGCGTGACAAAGTCGAAGGCTTTAATTTCAACTCAGGCGAGCTGATGCGGGTGTCTGTTTTGCGTACAGGCGAGGAGTCGTACCGTTTTGTATGGAGCTTCCACCATATTTTGATGGACGGCTGGTGCTTGTTCCTGGTTGTGGGGGAAGCATTTAATACGTACTTTGCCATCCTCGAAGACCGCAAGCCGGAGCTTGTCCCGATAACGCCATACAGCGAATATATTGAATGGCTGGAGCGACAGGACAACGCGGAGGCTGAACGGTTCTGGAGTGATTACTTTGCTGGTTTCGAGCAGCAGACGGTATTGCCGCAGGCAAAACAGCTGGACGGTCACGCTAAAGAATATGAAGCGGACAAGCTTTCGTTTACACTGGGCCGCGAAGTGACGGAACGGATGAACAAGCTGGTTAAGCAAAAGCAAGTGACGGTCAACACCCTTCTGCAAGCAGCATGGGGCGTTGTGCTGCAACGGTATAACAACAGTCGGGATGTTGTATTTGGCAGTGTCGTATCCGGCAGATCAGCGGATATTCCGGGCATAGACAAAATGATTGGTTTGTTCATTAATACGGTTCCTGTACGGATTCACAGTGAGAAAGATATTACGTTTGCTGCGTTAATGAAGCAGATACAGGAGCAGGCACTGGCTTCCCGTGCTTATGAAACCTATCCGTTGTATGAAATTCAGGCCCTGACAGAGCAAAAACAGGACCTGGTGAACCATATTATGGTGTTTGAAAACTACCCAGTGGAACAGCGTATGGAGCAAATGGGTAGCCGTGGTGAGAATGGTTTTACGATTACAAATGCTTCCGTATCGGAGCAAACGAACTATGATTTCAACATTACGGTTGTGCCGGGTGATGAAATTCATGTCCATTTAGAGTACAACGCGCGAGTATTGGAACGTACAGCTATAGAGCAAATCCGCGGGCATTTGCTGCATATTATTGAAGAAGCGATTAACAGACCAGATGCGCTGGTAGATGAGCTTGAGTTGGTGACTGCTTCGGAAAAAGCGAAAATCATCGACGGTTTTGGATCAGTGGGCGTATCTGCATGGAGTAATGAAAAGCAATCAGAAGGGTTGTTCCACGCCTATGTGGAAGAACAAGCGCAGCTTGTGCCGGATCACGTGGCAGTTGTATACGAGGAGCGGCAACTTACGTATCGCGAGCTGAACGAGCGTGGGAACCAACTTGCTCGTAGATTGCGGAATGAAGGCATTGGGCGTGAATCCATTGTTGGTATTTTGAGCGAGCGCTCGGTGGACATGCTGGTCGGCGTATTGGCGGTATGGAAAGCCGGAGGTGCATATGTACCTTTAGATGCGGATTATCCGTCTGACCGTATCCGCTTTATGCTGGAGGACAGCGGTGCTACGGTGCTGCTTACGCAAACAGGTTTGCAGGAGCGTGCCCAAGCATGGCTGAATGAAAGCCGATGGGCTTTGGCCGAAGGAAAGGCTGAGGGTGAGCTGGAAACGGCGGTTAGCATTGAAACGATGGAAAGAGACAGCCTTAATGAGGGATTAAGCTTGAAATCAGATTCGCCATCTGACAGCGAAGCAGCATCCGAATCCGCAGCGAACTTGCGTCTGCATGCCGTGCTGGCGCTGGAAGATGAGTCGCTGTACACCGGGGATCCCACGGATGTGGAGCACATCAATGAGCCGCAGGATCTGGCGTACGTGATCTACACGTCCGGGACAACGGGACGTCCGAAGGGCGTCATGATTGAGCATCGCAGCTTGGTGAATACAGCTGCGGCGTATCGCCGGGATTACCGTCTGAACCAGTTCCCGGTACGGCTGCTGCAATTGGCAAGCTTCTCCTTCGACGTATTCGTCGGGGATATCGCGCGGACGCTTTATAACGGTGGCACAATGGTCATCTGTCCGAAAGATGATCGCATTGACCCAAGCCGTCTATACGGCTGGATTCGCGAATATCAGATTACGGTGTTCGAATCGACCCCGGCCTTGATTGTACCGTTTATGCAGCATGTGCATGAACAGGGACTGGACATGAGCAGTCTGGAATTGCTGATTACCAGCTCGGATAGCTGCAACGTGACAGATTATCGGGTGCTGCAGGAACGGTTTGGCGCAGATATTCGCATTATGAACAGCTACGGAGTCACGGAAGCGGCAATCGACTCCAGCTTCTACGACGAAGAACTGTCGAAGCTGCCGGACAGCGGCAGTGTGCCGATTGGTCAGGCGTGGCTGAATGCGCGCTTCTACATCGTGGACAGCCAGCTGAATCCGGTACCGATCGGTGTGCTGGGCGAGCTGTGCATTGGCGGTGCCGGGGTAGCACGGGGCTACCTGAACCGTGCGGATCTGACGGCCGAGAAATTCGTAGCAAATCCGTATGTACCGGGTGAACGATTGTACCGCACAGGTGACTTGGCGCGGTGGATGCCAGACGGCAATGTGGACTTTATCGGCCGGATGGACTATCAAGTGAAAATTCGGGGCTACCGGATCGAGCTGGGCGAGATTGAAACGGCAATTCAGCGGGTGCCGGGTGTGCGTCAAGCGGTAGTCATCGACCGGACGGACGAACGCGGACACAAGTATTTGTGCGGATACATCACGGGAGAAGCGGAGCTTCGGATCGAGGAGGTACAGGCGGAGCTGGAAGCCGGACTGCCAGCACATATGGTGCCGGCACGCTTGATGCGACTGGAGATGATCCCGCTGACGAGCAACGGCAAAATCGACCGCAAGGCCTTGCCGGAACCGGAAGGAAGCATCCATACCGGCGCAGCCTATGTGGCTCCACGTACTACGGTAGAACAGGTTTTAGCTTCAGTGTGGGCCGGGGTGCTGGGCGTGGAAACGGTAGGCACGCAGGATAACTTCTTTGAACTGGGCGGCGATTCGATCAAAGCGCTGCAAGTATCATCCCGCTTGCTGCAAGCAGGGTATCGACTGGACATGAAGGATTTGTTCAGCAATCCGACGGTAGCGTCACTCAGTCCTTTGCTTCGTACAGATGGCAAGATTGCCAGTCAGGAAGAGGCAGTAGGCCAGGTAGATCTGACACCCATTCAACGGTGGTTCTTCGAGCAACAGCCGGTAGACCTGCACCACAGCAACCAGGCGATGATGCTGTATCGAGCCGGGCGCTTTGACGTCGACGCGCTGCGCTGTACGATGGAACGCATTGTCCAGCATCATGACGCATTGCGCACTGTATTCCGTGAGACGGAGCAAGGCTATGCCGCTTGGAACCGCAGTGTGGTGGAAGGCGAGCTATACACGCTGGACATCGTAGATTTTAGCAGAGTTGAAGACGAATCCACCGCTGTAGAAGCCAAGGCGAGTGAAATTCAAGCAAGCATTCACTTGAGCGAGGGTCCACTTGTGAAGCTCGGTCTGTTCCATTGCGCTGAGGGCGATCATTTGCTAATCGTCATTCATCATTTGGTCGTGGACGGTGTATCGTGGCGTATTTTACTGGAGGACCTGGCATCTGGTTATGAGCAGGCCGTTGAAGGTAAAACAGGCACAGCTATTCGACTGCCGCATAAAACAGATTCGTTCCAGGCATGGGCTAAACAGCTGTCAGCCTACGCGAATAGTGCGACGATAGAGCGGGAGCTCGCATACTGGCAGCATATCGAACAAGCAGAAGCCAGTCTTGCGAAGCCTTTGCCGAAGGATTTTGCGAATGACAATGCACTGCTTGGAGACAGTGAGGTTGTGACGGTCCGCTGGACGAAGCAGGAAACCGAGCAGCTGCTCAAACAAGCTCATCGCGCATACAACACGGAAATGAATGATCTGTTGCTGGCCGCACTCGGCAAAGCCGTGTATGAATGGTCTGGTTCCGAACGGGTGCTGGTTAACTTGGAAGGCCACGGACGGGAAGCCGTTGTACCCGACGTGGATATTACGCGCACAGTCGGCTGGTTTACGAGCCAATTTCCGGTTGTACTGGATGGAAGTCTGGGACAAGGTGGAAATACCGCTCGGCTGATTAAACGGGTCAAGGAAGGGCTGCGTCATATTCCGCAAAAAGGCATCGGCTATGGTATTTTACGATACCTGTCAGATATGAATGTTCTGGAGAAAGCAGGCGTGCAGTTAAAGACTCAGCCTGAGATCAGTTTTAACTATCTGGGCCAATTCGATCAGGATTATAAAGGCAACGATCTGAAGCCTTCCTCCTATTCCATTGGTGTGCCTGTTGGCACGAACGCGGCTATGGATTTTGCACTAGATATCAATGGATTAATCGAGGATGGCGAGCTGATGTTCACTATTCGCTACGGTACCACACAATTCCGGCACGAAACGATTGCACGGCTTGGAGAACTACTGGCATCCGGCTTGCGTGAGGTGATTAGCCATTGCATTGCGCAGGAAAGAACGGTGTTGACCCCAAGTGATGTCTTGTTAAAACATGTAACGCTGGACGAGCTGGAGCAATTGGTGAAAGATACACAAGATATGGGTGAACTAGAAAATGTGTATGCTTTGACGCCGATGCAAAAGGGCATGCTCTTCTTCAGTCTAATGGATGAGAGTTCGGCAGCTTATTTTGAGCAGGCAACCTTTGAATTGAATGGACGTTTTGATGTGGTTGCTTTCAGCAAAAGCTTTGATTTGCTCGTACAGCGTCATGAGGCGTTACGGACGAACTTTATCAGTTCATGGAAGGATGAACCTGTGCAGGTCGTCTTCCGTAATCGTAGCGGGCAATTATATTATGAAGACTTGCGCGGACTAGAAAAAGAGGAACGAGAAGCTTGTGTTGAAGCTTTTGTCATCGAGGATAAAGCGAAAGGATTCAATCTTGCAGAGGATGCACTCATTCGTGTCTCCATTTTGCAAACCGGGGATGATACGTACCACTTTGTTTGGAGCTTCCATCACATTTTGATGGATGGCTGGTGCTTGTCCTTTATGACACAGGAGGTATTCGGTAGCTATCTGGCACTGCGTGCGGGTCATGAGCCAACGCTGGAGCCTGTCACGCCGTTTAGTCGATTTATTGAATGGTTGGAGCGTCAGGACCGTGAGGCGTCCCTGCAATACTGGAGCAGGTATCTGGCTGATTATGAGCAGCAAATTACGCTTCCACAGCAAAAAACACAGCCTAAATCGATGCAAGATGGGGAATATGTTGCTGAAGATCTGGAATGTGACTTCCAGCCGGAGCTGGTTGCTCAGATCGAACGGGTGGCGAAGCAAAATCAGGTGACGGTCAACACGTTGATTCAGACCGTATGGGGCGTTCTGTTGCAAAAATATAACAACAGTTCGGATGTCGTGTTCGGTAGCGTAGTGTCTGGTCGTCCAGGCGATATTCCAGGTGTGGAGCACATGATCGGGCTATTTATTAATACGATTCCAGTGCGTGTGCAGTCTGAAGAGGGCGAAGCCTTTAACGAGCTGATGAAACGAACACAGCGGCAAGCGCTGGCGTCCAATGCCTATGATGCGTTCCCGCTGTATGAAATTCAGGCACTGACCGAGCAGAAGCAGGATTTAATCAATCATATTATGATATTTGAAAATTATCCGGTGGAGCAGCAGGTAGAGCAGCTGGGAGGCCAAGGACAGGAACCGTTCACGATTTCGAATGTGGTGGCTACAGAGCAAACCAACTACGATCTGAACGTAGCCGTTATGCCGGGAGAAGGCATAAAGATTCGCTTTATGTATAACACGCTCTGTTTTGATCGGAAAGGCATTGAGCGTCTGTATGGACATTTTACTCGCCTCCTGGAGCAAATTTCGCTCAACCCAAATGTTCGGGTTGAAGAGTTGGAATTGGTCACAGCAGCGGAAAAACAACAGATTACAGCGGCATTTAATGACACTGCTTGTGCATTTCCGTCCAAACAGACGATCCATCAGCTGTTCGAGGATCAGGTGGAGTGTACGCCAGACCAAGTGGCATTGGTGTTTGGAAATCAGAGTCTGACTTATCGGGAACTGAATGAACGGGCAAACTCATTGGCCCGAATGCTTCAAGCCCAGGGAGTAGGACCTGACAAGCTGGTCGGTCTGATGGTGCAGCGCTCAGTGGAAATGATTGTAGGTCTCCTGGCCGTTCTCAAAGCAGGTGGTGCTTATGTGCCAATCGATCCCGAATTTCCGTCCTCTCGTATTGAATACATGCTGGAAGACAGCGAGGCCGCAGTGCTTCTGACCAGTCGTGAGCTGGCAGAAGAGCACCATTGCCATGCCCATACCATGTTTCTTGAGGATGCCGCATTGTATCAGGGAGAAAGTAGCAACCTGGAGACGATTGCCCGCCCAGAGCTTTTGGCTTACGTCATCTATACCTCGGGTTCGACTGGAAATCCGAAAGGAGTTATGCTCCAGCATCGCTCGGTACTCAACTTTATTACCGGGATGCGTGAAGCCATTGACTTTGAAACGAGCCAAACCATTTTGTCACTCACGACCATTTCATTCGATATTTTCGTCTTGGAAACCATCCTGCCCCTGCTGGGTGGAATGTCTGTTGTGCTTGGCGACCGCCAGCATCAGGTGAATCCTCAGGCGCTTGGTGAGTTGATTACTCAACATTCTATTGAGATGTTGCAAATGACCCCATCCCGGCTGCAAATGCTGCTGGGTCATGAAGCAGGTTCCCGCGCGCTGCGAAACGTGAAGGTCATTATGGTCGGGGGTGAAGCCCTTCCGTCCAAGCTGCTCACAGCACTGCAAGAAATAAACGGTCCCCGCATTTATAACATGTACGGACCTACAGAAACGACGGTGTGGTCGGCCGTACAGGAACTGACCCATGCTCAAGACATTAATATCGGACGTCCTATCGCGAATACCCAAATCTATATCATGAATGCGAGTGGAGAGTTGCAGCCAGTCGGTGTGCCGGGCGAGTTATGTATTGCAGGGGAAGGATTAGCCCGTGGGTATTGGAAACGTGAAGAACTGACGGCTGAGAAATTTGTAAATAATCCATTTGCTGGTGGCAAGGCAGGCCATGAGCGGATGTACCATACAGGCGATTTGGCGAGATGGACGCCGGACGGCAACATTGAATATTTGGGGCGGATGGACCATCAGGTCAAAATCCGGGGCTACCGGATCGAACTGGGCGAGATCGAATCGCAGCTGTTGCAGGTGGAGTCGGTACAAGAAGCGGTCATCATGGCCCGTGGGGACGAAACGGGCCAAACACAGCTCGTGGCGTACTACGTCGCGAGTCAAGAGCTTGGCCCCGGTGAGCTGAGACATGAGCTGGGGCGGGAATTGCCAAGCTATATGATGCCGTCGTATTTCATTCAGTTGGAGCAGATGCCGCTGACACCAAACGGTAAAACCGACCGCAAGTCCCTGCCAGCACCGGAAGGCAGCCTGCAAAGCGGAGCAGATTATGTAGAGCCGCGCACTGCACCGGAACGGGCACTCGTAGCGGTCTGGCAATCCGTCCTAGGCGTGCCAACCGTCGGAATGTTGGACAATTTCTTTGACCTGGGCGGCGATTCGATCAAGGCGATTCAAATCGTGTCCCGTGCGTTCCAGGCAGGCTACAAGCTGGACATGAAGGATTTGTTCCGCTATCCCCTCGTCGCAACCCTGGCACCGCATATGCACGAGGTCAGTCGTATGGCAGATCAGGGAGAAGTGAGCGGAGAAACGGCGTTGCTTCCGATCCAGCACGGGTTCTTTGCACAGGAGCAAGTGGATGCGCATCACTTTAATCAGGCCGTTATGCTGCACCGGGAGCAGGGGTTTGACGAAGCTGCTCTGCGTCAGGCGCTTATCAAGCTGACGGAGCACCACGATGCTCTGCGGATGGTGTTCAGCAAGACCGAGCAAGGCTATAAAGCATGGAACCGCAGAATACAGGAAGGCGAGCTGTATCACCTGGACGTGCTGGACTTTAGCAATTTGACGGATGAAGTCATGCTCAGCGCGGCAATTGAAGCGAAATCCACCGAAATTCAAAGCAGTATCCAACTGCATGAAGGGCCGCTGTTAAAGGCTGGTTTGTTCCACTGTGCAGACGGGGATCATCTCCTGATGGCAATTCACCATTTGGTGGTGGACGGGGTATCCTGGCGTATTTTGTTCGAGGATTTGGCTACTGCCTATGAACAGGCTGTTCATCAGGAAGTGCTTCAGCTGCCGGACAAAACGGATTCCTTCCGTTCCTGGTCACAAAAACTTTCCACCTATGCGAATAGCACAGCTATGGACAGTGAACACGCCTACTGGGAGCAACTGAACGCTGCCGCTTGGGCTGACCAAGTACGTTTGCCTGAGGATCAAGCGCAGGCTGAGCCATTTACCTTGGCTGACACGGATACAGTGGTCGTCCAGCTTACGGAAGAAGAGACTGAACGGCTGTTGAAGCAAGCACACCGCGCATATAACACGGAAGTGAATGATCTGCTTCTGACTGCTTTGGGCATGATGCTGTACACATGGACCGGCCATGAACGCAGCCTGATCAACCTGGAGGGACACGGACGTGAGGATATTTTGCCGGATATGGACATTTCTCGTACGGTAGGCTGGTTTACGAGTCAATATCCGGTATTGCTGGACATCGGTCGTGATCACGCCTTGTCGGGACACATCAAACAGGTCAAAGAGAGTCTGCGTCATATTCCGAATAAAGGAATGGGCTACGGAATCTGGAGATATTTGAGTGAATCCGGCCAAGCCGTTGGTCAGCAAGCAGATGCACAGCACCTTGGTCAATATCAAGTTTTTGTCGAGCCACAAGTGAGCTTTAACTATCTCGGCCAGTTTGATCAGGACTTGCAAAATAGCGATATGCGTTGGTCTCCTTACTCGATTGGATCGGTCGTTAGTGACCGGACGAAGATGAAATATGCTCTGGATGTGAGCGGAATCGTAACGAACGGCATCCTGGAACTGGGCATTCGGTATAACGGCAAAGCCTTTCGTAAGGACACCGTCCACATGCTGGCTAATCTGTTAAAATCCAACCTGCTTGAAATGATCGAGCATTGTGTTACGCAGGAGCGGACCGAATTGACTCCAAGTGATGTATTGCTAAAAGGTCTGACCCTGGAGCAATTAGATACGATTAAGGAGCAGACCAAGACGGTTGGGGAATTGGAAAATATGTATCCGTTAACCCCCATGCAAAAGGGGATGCTGTTCCATAGTCTGATGAATGCAGAAACAGGCGTGTATTTTGAGCAGGCGACCTTTGATCTGGAGGGCCACTTGGAGCCGTCCCTATTCGAGGAAAGCTTGAAGCTGCTGGTTAGCCGGCATGCTATATTACGGACGAATTTCTACAGCGGCTGGTATGGTCAACCGTTGCAGATCGTCTATCGTCATAAAAATCCGAGCTTCCGTTATGAGGATGTCCGAGGGCGTGAGCACGCTGTAGCTGAATTTGTGGCCCAGGATAAAGCTCAAAACTTTGATTTAGGCAAGGATGCGCTCATGCGCGTAACCGTCTTCCGCACGGGTGATAGCTCCTACCGTTTTGTATGGAGCTTCCATCATATTGTGATGGACGGCTGGTGCCTGTCGCTGGTGACGGACGAAGTGTTTGGTGCATATGTTGCCCTGCTGGAGCACAAGCAGCCAGAGCTCGCGCCTGTCAAGCCGTATAGTGACTATATCGAATGGTTGGAAGATCAGGATGCACAGGAAGCGACCCGTTATTGGAGTGACTATTTGGCGGGTTTTGAGCAGCAAACCTTGTTGCCTGGTGAGAACGCACAAGCTTCTGTAGTCGCACGGGATGAAGAACCAGACGGAAGCGGTGCGGGTTCCCATTCCGGCTATGTTTCAGAAAAGCTGCCGTTTATGTTGGGTAAAGAACGGACCGCGGCATTGAACCAAATGGCTAAGCAACAACATGTCACGATTAACACCTTGCTGCAAAGCGTGTGGGGCGTTATTTTACAGCAATACAATAATCATCAGGATGTTGTATTTGGTGGTGTGGTATCCGGTCGTCCAGCAGACATTCCGGGTGTGGAGAATATGATCGGGTTGTTTATCAACACGATTCCGGTACGTATTTGCAGTGCACCGGATGCTACATTTGCAGAAGTATTGCAGCGCACACAGGAACAGGCTTTGGCCTCTGGTGTCTATGACACGTTCCCGTTATACGACATTCAGGCACTGACTGCACAAAAACAAGACCTGATTCATCACATTATGGTCTTTGAAAACTACCCGATCGGGCAACAGATGAAGCAGATGGGCGGTTCCGGTGAGACAAGAGCACAAAATGGCTTCTCTATTGCCAATGTGGCACTTGCCGAGCAAACCAACTACGATTTCAACCTGATTGTCGTGCCTGACGAGGATATCTCCATCCTGCTTGAATACAATGCTCTGGTGTATAGTCGGTCTGCCATGGAGCGTATCCAGGGGCATATCGACCATGTCATCGGACAAATTGTGGACAATCCGAATATCCGTTTGAATGAGCTGGAATTGGTAACACCGGTAGAACAGGCACAGATCGTTCAGGTCTGGGGGGATACGGCGGCAGCCTATCCGCAGGATCAGACGTTAAGTGTGCTGTTCGAGCAGCAGGTAGCGAACACACCGGAGCAAGTGGCGGTACTATGCGGAGCGGAGTCGTTGACCTACGCGGAGCTGAGTGAGCGAGCCAACCGTTTGGCTCGGACGCTACGTGCGGAAGGTGTTGAACCAGATCAGCCTGTAGGCATACTGGTTCACCGTTCGCTGGACATGATCGTAGGCATCTACGCGATCCTCAAAGCAGGCGGAGCCTACGTGCCCATCGATCCAGACTATCCGGCGGATCGTATCCGCTTTATGCTGGAGGACTCGGGCGCGAAGCTAGTTCTGACGCAATCGCATCTGGCGGAGCAAGCATCACTGAGTTTCGACGGCAAGGTGCTGGTGCTGGATCGCGAGGACATTTACCACGAAGATGGCTCGAATCTGGAGCCACTGGCCGGACCACACCATGTAGCCTATGTCATCTATACGTCCGGTTCCACGGGGAAACCGAAGGGCGTGATGGTGGAGCACCATTCTGTGCTAAATCGGATTTTGTGGATGCATGATCGTTACGGCTTGAGTGCGGAAGATACGATTCTGCAAAAGACGGCCTTCACGTTCGACGTGTCGGTGTGGGAGCTGTTCTGGTGGTCGCTGGTCGGCTCAAAGGTAAGCCTGCTGTCGGTGGGTGGGGAAAAGAACCCGGAAGACATCGTCGACACGATTGCCCGCGATGGCGTGAGCACGATGCACTTTGTACCCTCCATGCTGCATGCGTTCCTGGAATATGTAGAGCAGCAGCCACGGGAAGTGATGCAAGCGAAGCTGGGTACGTTGCGCCATGTCTTTGCCAGTGGCGAAGCATTACCGCCACAGCATGTCGCACGGTTCCAACGGCTTGTGTCGAGCCTGGCTGGAGCGAAGCTGATCAACCTGTATGGTCCAACCGAAGCGACGGTGGACGTGTCGTACTTCGATTGCGAGCCGAATGAAACCTATGCGGTCATTCCAATCGGGAAACCGATTCAGAATATTCGTCTGTACATCGTGAAGGAAGGCACGGAGCAATTGCAGCCGATCGGGGTTGCAGGGGAGCTGTGCATCGGCGGTGTCGGCGTAGCACGGGGCTATCTGAACCGACCGGAGCTGACGGCCGAGAAATTCGTAGCCGATCCGTTTTCCGGTGGTGAAGCCGGGTATGAACGGATGTACCGCACAGGCGATTTGGCGAGATGGATGCCGGACGGCAACATTGAATATCTGGGCCGGATCGACCATCAAGTGAAAATCCGGGGTTACCGGATTGAGCTGGGCGAGGTCGAATCGCAGCTGCTGCAAGTGGAATCGGTACGCGAAGCCGTGGTCATGGCGCGTGCAGACGAAACGGGCCAGAAACAAATGGTGGCGTACTATGTCGCCGGACAAGAGCTCGGAGCCAGCGAGCTGAGAAGTGAGCTGGGCCGGGAGCTGCCAAGCTACATGGTGCCATCGTACTTTGTACAGCTGGAGCAGATGCCGCTGAGTCCAAATGGCAAAATCGACCGCAAGGCCCTGCCCGCACCGGCAGGCAGCCTGCAAACCGGAGCCGATTATGCTGAGCCGCGTACCGCGCAAGAACGCGCTCTGGTAGCGGTCTGGCAGTCGGTACTGGGACTACAGACTGTCGGTATTTTGGACAATTTCTTTGATCTGGGCGGCGATTCGATCAAGGCGATCCAAATCGCATCGCGTGCATTCCAGGCCGGCTATAAGCTGGACATGAAGGATTTATTCCAGTATCCAACGGTTGCAACACTGGCACCGCATATGCACGAGGTCAGTCGTATGGCAGATCAAGGAGAAGTGAGCGGGGAAACCGCTTTGATTCCGATCCAGCATTGGTTCTTTGCGCAGGAGCGCGAGCGTCCGCAGCACTTTAATCAGGCGGTCATGCTCTATCGTGCCGAGGGCTTTGATGAGACGTCGGTTCGCCAAGTCATGGATCACATCGTGAAGCATCATGATGCGCTTCGTACAGTTTTCCGTCAGACTTCCTCGGGTTATACGGCTTGGACACGCGGTGTAGATGAAGGCGCGTTGTATACGCTGGAAACCGCAGACTACCGTGAACAAGTAGCCTATGCGGAAGCGCTGGAAGCGAAGGCAGATGAAATCCAAAGCAGCATCGACCTGTCCGCAGGACCTTTGGTCAAACTCGGATTGTTCCGCACAGCAAAGGGAGATCATTTGCTCATAGCCATTCACCATTTGGTGATAGACGGGGTGTCGTGGCGGATTCTGTTTGAAGATTTCTCGACTGGCTACGAACAGGCGATCAAAGGCGACCCTGTACGATTGCCCTATAAAACGGATTCCTTCCAAACATGGGCACGGGAGCTGTCGTCTTACGCCAACCGTCCTGCGGAGGCGTCGGATGAAATTTACTGGAAGCAGCTGGAACAGGCCAAAGCGGAAGCGGCGCCGCTGCCTAAGGATTTTGCCTATGAGGGCTCCTTGAATGCAGACAGCGAAGTGCTGACGGTAGAGTGGACCGAAGCTGAAACTCAGCAGCTGCTGAAGCAGGCCCATCGCGCCTATAACACCGAGGTCAATGATTTGCTGCTGACCGCGTTAGGATTGGCGATGCACAATTGGACAGGCGCCGGACAGGTGCTGGTGAATCTGGAGGGACATGGCCGGGAAGCAATCCTGCCAGAGGTGGATATAACACGTACAGTAGGCTGGTTTACGAGCTTGTATCCGGTGCTGCTGGACACAGATGTCAACCTGACACTGGCCCAGCGGATTAAAGAAACGAAGGAAGGTCTGCGCCGCATTCCACATAAAGGGTTGACCTATGGCACATGGCGCTACCTGTCCCCTGCGTTCGCGTCGGATGAAGCGCAGGCGATTGGAGCAGAACCGGAAATCAGCTTTAACTATTTGGGACAGGTCGATCAGGATGTGCAAAATAGTGGAATCTCATTGTCATCCTATAGCGCAGGGGAGACAGAGGATGCCCATTCACCGTTACTCTACACGCTGGATTTGAATGCGATGATCTCGGAAGGCACGCTGCACTTGACGATCGCTTACAGTCGTAAGCAGTATCGCAAAGAAACGCTGGAACGTGTGGCGGGACTGCTACAATCCGCTTTGCAAGAGGTGATTACACATTGTGTCGCTCAGGAACAGCCGGAGCTGACGCCGAGTGATGTGTCCTTCCAGGGTCTGACGACTGGAGAACTGGAGCACATGGCAGCGCAGGCCGCACATATAGGTGAGCTGGAAAATGTATACGCGCTGACGCCGATGCAAAAGGGCATGCTCTTTTACAATCTGATGGACTCTCAATCGGGAGCTTATTTTGAACAGGCCTCCTTTGATCTGCAAGGACATTTTAATATCGATGCGTTTGCGGCAAGTTTGGATGTATTGGTGCAGCGGCATACAGCACTGCGCACGAACTTCTACAGTGGCTGGAAGGATGAACCGCTGCAGGTCGTGTACCGCAATAAGCACAGTGAACTCTATGTGGAAGATTTGCGAGATATGGAGGAAGTGCAGCAAAACGAGTACATCCTCGAATATACGCGCAAAGACAAGCAAAGAGGCTTTGATCTGGCGCAGGATGCTTTGATGCGTGTCGCCGTTTTGCGCATAGGTGAGGATGCGTACCGTTTTGTATGGAGCTTCCATCATATCGTGATGGACGGCTGGTGCTTGTCGCTGGTGACCAATGAAGTGTTTGCAAGTTATTTTTCGATACTGGCCCATAAACAGCCGGAACTGGCCCCTGTAACGCCATACAGTCAATATATCGAATGGCTGGAGCAGCAGGATCGTCAGGCCGCATCAGGTTACTGGAGCAAGGTTCTGGAAGGATATGAGGAACAGTCCCGCCTGCCACAGGCTAAAATTCAGGGCAAAACAGGATATCAGGCGGAGCGTCTAGATTTTGACTTGGGCGCGGAGCTAACGGCAGGCATTCAGCGCATAGCCAAGCGTTATCAGGTAACGATCAATACGTTGATGCAGACGGTGTGGGGCCTTTTGCTGCAAAAATATAATGGCACAGATGATGTGGTGTTTGGCAGCGTGGTATCTGGACGTCCGGCAGACATTCCGAATGTGGAGCACATCATAGGTTTGTTTATCAATACCATTCCTGTACGCATCCGCAGTCAAGTGGACAGCTTATTCTCAGACGTGATGAAGCAAACCCAGGAGCAATCCATTGCTTCCCATGCCTATGATACGTACCCGCTGTATGAAATTCTGGGGCTGTCGGAGCTTAAGCAGGATTTGATCAATCATATTCTTATTTTTGAGAACTATCCGGTAGAGGAACAATTGGAGCAATTAGGCAACGACGATGAGTCCAGCTTCAGCATCACCGGAGCCGAGTCTGTCGAGCAGACCAACTATGACTTTAACCTGGTGGTACTGCCAGGGAACACCATTCACATGAGCTTTGGTTATAATGCACTGGCCTTTGAACGGGAAAGTGTAGAGCAAATTCGAGGTCATCTGGTACAGCTGCTGGAACAGGTGACAGCGAAGCCGGACATTCGCGTACATGAGCTGGATATGGTAACCGCGCAGGAGCGCAAGCAAATTCTCAGCGTATGGGGAAATACAGCTGCTGAGTATCCAAACGAGCAAACGATTCATGGCTTGTTCGAGGCGCAAACCGCGCGGACGCCGGAGCAGACAGCCCTGTTCTTCGAAGGAGAGCAGTTGACCTATCGTGAACTGAATGCACGCGCCAATCGATTAGCTCGTACCTTGCGCAGTCAAGGTGTGACGAAGGATCGTCTGGTGGGTCTGATGACCGAGCGCTCGGTGGACATGATCGTAGGTATCTTCGGGATTTTGAAGGCCGGTGGCGCGTATGTCCCCATCGATCCGACGTATCCAGAAGAGCGTATCCGCTATATGCTGGATGACTCGGGTGCGAAGCTGTTGTTAACGCAAAACCATCTGGTGGATAAAGCAGCTTTTGACGGTAACGTGCTGGTGCTGGATGGAGCACAGAGTGTGTATCACGAGGATGGTTCCAATCTGGAGTCGTTGTCTGGTCCGAACGATCTGGCGTATGTCATTTATACGTCGGGTACAACGGGGCAGCCGAAGGGTGTAATGCTCGAGCATCATGGGCTGTGCAATCTGAAAACGTATTTTGATCAGACGCTTCGGATGAGCACGTCGGATCATGCGTTGCTGTTCGCCAGCTATTCGTTTGATGCGGCTTGCTGGGAAATCTTCCAAGCGCTGTTCTGTGGAGCCACGTTGTATGTGCCAACGTCAGAGACGATTCTGAACTACGAGCGGTTTGAGCAATATATGGCGGATCACCAAATCACGGTAGCAGCTTTGCCGCCAACCTATGCGGTGTATCTGGAGCCAGAACGGATGCCAAACTTGCGTATTCTGTTTACTGCGGGTTCAGCATCCTCAACCGAGCTGGTATACAAGTGGAAGGATCAGGTGGCGTACTACAACGGCTACGGTCCAACCGAAAACTCGGTGGCGACGTCCATCTGGCCGGTATCCGAGGATGAGAGAGCCGGACAGCTGATTTCTATCGGACGCCCTGTGCCGAATCATCGGGTATACATGGTGGATGTGCATGGACATTTGGCTCCGGTGGGCGTAGCGGGTGAACTGTGCGTGTCCGGTCCGGGTCTGGCTCGGGGTTATCTAGATCGTCCAGAGCTGACGGCTGAGAAATTTGTATCGAACCCGTTTGCAGCTGGCGAAGCAGGCTATGAACGGATGTACCGTACGGGTGACTTGGCGAGATGGATGCCAGACGGCAACATCGAATATTTGGGCCGGATCGACCATCAAGTGAAAATCCGGGGCTACCGGATCGAACTGGGTGAGGTTGAAGCACAAATTTTGAAAGTGGAGGACGTACAAGAGGTCATCGTACTGGCCCAGGCAGACGAGCAGGGGCAAAACCAACTGGTGGCGTACTATGTCGCTGAACAAGATGTAAGCGCGGGTGAGCTACGCAGTTTACTGGGTGAGGAGTTGCCAAACTACATGGTGCCATCGTATTTCATCCAGCTGGAGCAAATGCCGCTGACACCGAACGGTAAAATCGACCGCAAGGCCCTGCCGGCACCAGAAGGCAGCCTGCAAAGCGGAGCGGACTATGTAGAGCCGCGCACAGCGCTGGAGCAGACTTTGGTTTCCATTTGGCAGGCCGTGTTGGGGGCGAAGAGAATCGGGATTTTGGATAATTTCTTTGATCTGGGCGGCGATTCGATCAAGGCAATCCAGGTATCCTCCCGTTTGCTGCAAGCGGGCTATAAGCTGGACATGAAGGATTTGTTCCAATATCCTTCTGTCTCGTTGCTGAGTGGTTATGTACACAAGGTCAGCCGTACAGCCGATCAGCGGGTAGTTTTGGGAAGCGCCAAGCTAACCCCGATTCAGCAATGGTTCTTTGGACAATCCTCGGCAGAGCCGTATTATTTTAACCAGTCGGTGATGCTGTATAGAGCACAAGGCTTTGATGAAGCCGCATTGCATCAAACGGTGACCAAGGTAACGGAGCATCATGATGCGTTGCGTATGGTCTTCCGTCAGACCGAACAGGGCTATGAAGCGTGGAATCGCGGTTTGAACGAAGGTCAGCTATACAGTCTGGACGTTGTTGATTTGACGGGTATCGAAGACGCTGCAGATGTGGCGGTGGCGATTGAAACGAAAGCCAATGCCATCCAAGGTTCCATTCGTCTGAACGAAGGACCGCTGGTGAAGCTGGGACTTTTCCGCTGCATGGATGGGGATCATCTACTGATTGCCATTCACCATTTGGTCGTAGACGGGATTTCGTGGCGGATTGTGTTTGAGGATTTTGCCACGGGATATGAGCAGGCGGTTCGTGGAGAAGCCATTCGTTTGCCCTATAAAACGGACTCTTTCTCCACTTGGGCAGAGCGCTTATCACAATATGCGAATAGTCCGGCCATCGAAGACGAACGCGAATACTGGCACCGTCTTGCCCAAACGGAAGTCGCATCGTTGTCTAAGGATCATGAGAGAGCGGAAGGACAGCATTATCCGCTGAGAGACAGTGAAATTGTGACCGTGGCTTGGAGCGAGCAGGAAACACGGATGTTGCTTCAAGAAGTACACCGTGCGTACCACACCGAGGTCAATGATCTGCTGTTAACCGCACTCGGCACAGCGGTATATAACTGGAGCGGGCAGGAGCGTGTGCTGGTCAATCTGGAGGGACATGGCCGGGAAGCCATTGTTCCAGATATCGACATCACCCGTACCGTGGGCTGGTTTACAAGCCAATATCCGGTGCTGCTGGGTGTGGACGGAAAGGCAGAAGTAGGGCAGCGAATCAAACGGGTGAAGGAAGACCTGCGCCATGTGCCACAAAAGGGCATTGGCTACGGCATTTTGAAATATATGTCTCAGGATGATGCCCATCATTCCCTTGCCTTGCAGCCTGAAATTAGCTTTAACTATTTGGGACAATTTGATCAGGACTTGGAAAATGGGGATATCACGCTGTCTTCACATCTAGGTGGAGAGCCGATGAGTGATCATACCGTACTGGAGCATCCTTTGAATGTGAACGGAATGATTACGGCGGGCGCGCTGACACTGGAAATTCGCTATGACAGTAAGGTATATCATCAGCAAAATGTAGAAAACTTTGCGCAGTTGCTGCAGGAAAGCTTGCAGGAAGTGATCGCTCATTGTGCCTCCAAAGAGCGGAGTGAGCTAACACCAAGCGATGTATTGTTCAAGGGCTTGTCACTGGAACAACTGGAACAGTTGACGGAGCAAACTTCTTCTGTAGGCGAGCTGGAAAATGTGTATGCTCTTTCGCCTATGCAGAAGGGGATGCTGTTCCATAATCTGATGGAGCCGGAGTCAGGCGCCTACTTCCAGCAAGCGTCGTTTGATCAAAAAGGAAGCTTTGATGTTGAAATTTTCCGCAAGAGTCTGGATGTACTGACACAGCGTCATGAAGCGCTGCGGACGAATTTCCATATGTTTGAGACAGGGCACAGTCAGGAGCCATTGCAGATCGTGTTCCGTCACAAAGATAGCGACCTTTCCTTCCAGGATGTACGCGGCATGCAGGAAGCGGAGCAACAGGCGTATATCCAGGCGTTTAAACTGGAGGACCAAGCTAGAGGCTTTAATCTCGGAACCGATGCACTCATGCGCGTACAGGTATTGCAAACAGATGAAGAAACGTATCACTTGGTATGGAGCTTCCATCACATTGTCATGGATGGCTGGTGCTTATCGCTGGTTACTGGTGAAGTGTTTGGTACGTACTTTGCGCTGCTGGAGCAGAAGCAGCCAGAGCTTGCTCCTATCACACCGTATGGCCAATATATCGAATGGCTAGAGCGTCAGGATGAACGTGCGGCAAAAGAGTATTGGAGCAGCTATTTGGCGGGCTTTGAACAGCAGACGTTATTACCTGGATCGGATACTTCACCGAAAGACCAAGTGGCGGACAGCGGAGATCATACTGTATCCACTACAACAAGCGACACCAGCGAATATATCTCTGAAAAAATAACGGTAGATCTGGATCCAACGTGGAGCGAAGCCATACACCGGATTGCGAAGCAGCAGCAGGTCACGATTAATACGCTGATGCAGAGCGTGTGGGGCCTTATTTTGCAGAAATATAACAACAATGAGGATGTTATTTTCGGTAGTGTCGTATCGGGACGTCCAACAGATATTGCCGGCGTAGAGCATATGATCGGTTTGTTCATTAATACGATCCCGGTTCGGATTCAAAGTGAACGGAATGCCACTTTTGTGGAAGTGATGCGGAAAACGCAGGAACAGGCACTGGCCTCGGGAGCCTATGACAGCTTCCCTCTGTATGAAATTCAGGCGTTGACCGAGCAGAAGCAAAATCTGATTAACCACATTATGGTATTTGAGAATTATCCGGTAGAGGAGCAAGTTGAGCAGCTGGGTGAAGTTCGTCCGTCCGCTTTTGAAATTACGAATGTAGAGGTTGTTGAGCAAACGAATTATGATCTGGACTTGATTGTGATGCCCGATGAGCTTTTCCGCATCATGTTCAGATATAACGCCAATGTATACGACCGGTCTACGATAGAGCGGATGCAAGGACATGTACTGCATGTCATCGAGCAAATTATCGACAATCCGCATATCCGAGTAAATGAGCTAGAATTGGTGACACCGGAAGAGCAGGCGCAGATCGTTCAGGTGTGGGGAGATACGGCGGCAGCCTATCCGCAGGATCAGACGCTAAGTGCAACGTTTGAGCAGCAGGCGGCACGAACACCGGATCAGGTGGCAGTGTTGTGCGGAGCGGAATCGTTGACCTACGCGGAGCTGAATGAGCGAGCCAACCGTCTCGCACGCACCTTGCGTGCGGAAGGTGTTGAACCGGATCAGCCTGTAGGCATACTGGTTCACCGTTCGCTGGACATGATCGTAGGCATCTACGCGATCCTCAAAGCAGGCGGAGCCTACGTGCCCATCGATCCAGACTATCCAGCGGATCGTATCCGCTTTATGCTGGAGGACTCGGAAGCGAAGTTGGTACTGACGCAATCGCATCTGGCGGAGCAAGCATCACTGAGTTTCGACGGCAAGGTGCTGTTGCTGGATCGCGAGGACATTTACCACGAAGATGGCTCGAATTTGGAGCCACTGGCCGGACCGCACCATGTAGCCTATGTCATCTATACCTCTGGCTCCACGGGGAAACCGAAGGGCGTGATGGTGGAGCACCATTCCGTTTTGAACCGGATTTTGTGGATGCATGATCGTTATGGCTTGAGTGCGGAAGATACGATTCTGCAAAAGACGGCCATCACGTTCGACGTGTCGGTGTGGGAGCTGTTCTGGTGGTCGCTGGTCGGCTCGAAGGTGAGCTTGCTGTCGGTCGGCGGGGAAAAGAACCCGGAAGACATCGTCGACACGATTGCTCGCGATGGTGTGAGCACGATGCACTTTGTACCCGCCATGCTGCATGCGTTCCTGGAATATGTAGAGCAGCAGCCACGGGAAGTGATGCAAGCGAAGCTGGGTACGTTGCGCCATGTCTTTGCCAGTGGTGAAGCATTACCGCCACAGCATGTCGCACGATTCCAACGGCTTGTGTCGAGCCTAGCGGGAGCAAAGCTGATCAACCTGTATGGTCCAACCGAAGCGACGGTGGACGTGTCGTACTTCGATTGTGAACCGGATGAGGAATATGGAGTTATTCCGATCGGAAAACCGATTCAAAACATTCGTCTGTACATCGTGAAGGAAGGCACGGAGCAATTGCAGCCGATCGGGGTTGCGGGTGAGCTGTGCATCGGCGGTGTCGGCGTAGCCCGAGGTTATCTGAACCGTCCAGAACTGACGGCCGAGAAATTTGTGAAAGATCCGTTTGCTGGCGGGGAAGCAGGCTATGAGCGGATGTACCGCACAGGCGATTTGGCGAGATGGATGCCGGACGGCAACATTGAATATCTGGGCCGGATCGACCATCAAGTCAAAATCCGGGGCTACCGGATTGAACTGGGAGAGGTCGAAACGCAGCTGCTCCAAGTGGAATCGGTACGCGAAGCCGTAGTCACGGCTCGCGCGGATGAAACGGGACAAAAACAAATGGTGGCGTACTATGTCGCCGGACAAGAAATGGGTGCCAGCGAGCTGAGAAGTGAGCTGGGCCGGGAGCTGCCAAGCTACATGGTGCCATCGTACTTTGTACAGCTGGAGCAAATGCCGCTGAGTCCAAATGGCAAAATTGACCGCAAGGCCCTGCCAGCACCGGAAGGCAGCCTGCAAAGCGGAGCCGATTATGTCGCACCGCGGACGTGGGTGGAAGTGAAGCTGGCACACATTTGGCAGGATGTGCTGGGCCTCACGCAGGTCGGTGTGAAGGAAAACTTCTTCGAGATTGGCGGACACTCGCTGCGGGCGACGACACTGGCCTCGAAGATTCACAAGGAGCTGAACAAGCCACTTCCACTGCGCAGTATTTTTGAAGCACCAACCATTGAACAGTTGGCAGTCGTACTGGAACAGCTGGATCAAGTAACATACGCGTCCATTCCGGTAACGGAAGAACGCAGCTTCTACCCGTTATCTTCGGCGCAAAAACGACTGTATGTATTGCATCAGTTCGACCCGAATGATGTGAACTACAACATGCCGTCGGTGCTGCAAGTGAGCGGCCCGCTGGATGTGAAACGAGTAGAAGATGTGTTCCGTCAATTGATCGATCGCCATGCAACCTTGCGTACCCGCTTTGAGCTAGTGGACAATGAGCCGATGCAATGGGTTGAGGACACCGTGCCGTTCGAGGTGGAATATACGAAGGTACAGGCAGAGCGTGCGACTTCGGATACAGATCAAGACACAGCTACGTACACGACGATCAGTCAGGAAGCACAAGAACGGGTTCGGCAGTTTGTCCGTCCGTTTGATCTGAAAGCTGCACCGCTGCTGCGGGTAGGCTTGGTAGACTTGGGCGTACAAGGAGCAGAGAAAGAATCACAGCATCTGCTCATGCTCGACATGCACCATATCGTTTCGGATGGTGTGTCGATGGAGGTACTGACCGATGAATTTGTTCGCTTGTATGGCGGTGAAGAGCTATCGCCATTGCGGATTCAGTACAAAGACTATGCGGTCTGGCAGCAAAGCGAAGCCCATCAGGAGTGGATGCAGCGTCAGGAAGCGTACTGGCTCGACACCTTCCGGGGCGGAGTGCCTGTGCTGGATCTGTCAACCGACTTTGCCCGCCCGGCGGTGCAGAGTACGGCAGGGGATACGATCGAATTTGCACTGGAGCGTGAAGTTAGCGAACGCCTGAAAGAACTGGCTTCGCAAACCGGCGCAACCTTGTATATGGTGCTGCTGGCGGCGTACACTACGCTCTTGCATAAATACACAGGCCAAGAAGATATCGTAGTGGGAACGCCGATTGCCGGAAGACCGCATACGGAACTGGAGAGCCTGGTAGGTGTCTTCATCAACACGCTGGCAATCCGCAATTATCCGTCTGGCGACCAATCGTTCCTGGATTATCTGCAAGAGGTAAAGGAGCATGCACTCAGTGCTTATGAGCATCAGGACTATCCTTTTGAAGAGCTGGTTGAAAAGCTGAATTTGACGCGGGATACGAGCCGGAATGCGCTGTTTGACACGATGTTTGAGTTGAAAACATTGGAGCAACAGGAATTGCAGCTGGAAGGTCTGACCTTACATTCGTATCCGATAGCCAATAATACGGCCAAATTTGATCTGACCTTGGATGCAGTGGAGCAACCGGAGGGTATTCTGTGCAGTCTGGAATACAGCACGGCGCTGTACAAGCCTGAGACTATTGCGCAATTGGCGCAGCATTTTACCGAACTCGTACGTGCAATTACACTGCATCCGCAGCAGCCACTGGCAGCTTTGGAGATGGTACCTGCCGAGGAAAAAGCACAAATCATCCATGGATTTGGAAATGTGGGGGTATCGGATGTTGCTGCTGTTGAAGCAGAAGCCTTATTCCATACCTTTGTGGAAGAACAGGCACAGCTTGTGCCGGATCACGTGGCGGTGGTGTACGAGGAGCAGCAGCTTACGTACCGGAAACTGAACGAGCGTGCGAACCAATTGGCGCGGAGATTGCGGAATGAAGGCATTGGACGCGAGTCGATTGTCGGCATTTTGAGTGAACGTTCGGTCGACATGCTGGTCGGCGTATTGGCGGTATGGAAAGCTGGAGGCGCCTATGTGCCGCTGGATGCAGACTATCCGTCCGAACGTATTCGTTTCATGTTAGAAGACAGCTGCGCCACGGTACTGTTGACCCAAACAGGCTTGCAGGACCGTGCGCAGGTCTGGCTGGATGAAAGCCGACAGGCCTTGACGGGAGGGCAGTTTAAGGCCGAGTTAGAAACAGCGGCTGGAACGATGGAATCAGGTACTCTCCATGGAACCCTGAATGGAACAGCAGATTCGCCACCTAGCGAAGCAGCATCCGAATCCGCAGCGAACTTGCGTCTGCAGACGATGCTGGCTTTGGATGATGAGTCGCTGTACATCGGTGATACCACAGACGTCGATCATATTAACGAACCGCAGGATCTGGCGTATGTGATCTACACGTCCGGGACAACAGGACGTCCGAAGGGCGTCATGATCGAACATCACAGCTTGGTCAATACGGCTGCGGCGTATCGTCGGGATTACCGTCTGAGCCAGTTCCCGGTACGACTGCTGCAGCTGGCGAGCTTCTCCTTCGACGTCTTCGTCGGGGATATCGCGCGGACGCTCTATAACGGTGGCACGATGGTTATTTGTCCGAAAGACGACCGGATTGATTTTAGCCGTTTGTATGGCTGGATTCGCGATTACCAGATTACAGTGTTCGAATCGACCCCGGCCCTGATCGTACCGTTTATGCAGCATGTGTATGAACAGGGGCTAGACATGAGCAGTCTGGAACTGCTGATTACCAGCTCGGATAGCTGCAGTGTGACGGATTATCGGGTGCTGCAAGAACGATTTGGCGCAGATATCCGCATTATGAACAGCTACGGCGTCACAGAAGCGGCAATCGACTCTAGCTTCTATGATGAAGAGCTGTCGAAGCTACCAAGCAGTGGCAATGTACCGATTGGTCAGGCGTGGCTGAACGCACGCTTCTACATCGTGGACAGCCAGCTGAATCCGGTGCCGATCGGCGTACTGGGCGAGCTGTGCATTGGCGGAGCTGGAGTGGCACGAGGCTACCTGAATCGTGCGGACTTGTCGGCCGAGAAATTCGTAGCGAATCCGTATGTAGCGGGTGAACGATTGTACCGCACAGGTGACCTGGCACGGTGGATGCCGGACGGCAATGTGGACTTTATCGGCCGGATGGATGATCAGGTCAAAATCCGGGGCTTCCGGATTGAACTGGGCGAGGTGGAAGCGCAGCTGTTGACCGTGGAAGGCATTCAGAAAGCCATCGTCACCGCCTGGGAAAACGAAGACGGAGACAAGGATTTGTGTGCGTATATCGTAGCCTCTGAGGCGCTGAATTTGCCCGAGCTGCGTAACATGCTGCAGCCCAAGCTACCGGGTTATATGATCCCGACGTATGTCGTACAACTGGATCATTTCCCGCTGACACCAAACGGGAAAATTGACCGCAAAGCGTTGCCTGCGCCGGAAGCGCGCCTCGAAGGAGGCACGGCGTATGTGGCACCGCGGACACTGCTGGAAGAGCTACTGGTACGTATTTGGCAAAGTGTTCTGAATCATCCGCAGATCGGTATTAAGGACCATTTCTTTGAAGTGGGAGGACATTCTCTGCGCGCCACAACACTGATGGCGAAAATCCATCAGGAGCTGAATTACAAGCTGGCCCTGCGAGATATTTTCCAATATCCGACGATTGAGCAACTGGTGCAGGTGATGGGAGAAGATCAGACGCAGCAAACGTATGTATCCATCCCTGTGGCGGAGGAGCGTGCATATTATCCCGTTTCCTCGGCGCAAAAACGGATGTACGTGCTGAGTCACCTGGAAGGCGGAGAGGTTAGCTACAATATGCCGGGCGCTTTGATTATTGAAGGTTCCTTGGATAAAACGCGACTGGAGCAAGCCTTCCGCCAGCTGATTGCCCGTCATGAAGCCCTGCGAACCCGATTCGACATGGTGGATGGCGAGGTGATTCAACGGATTGAATCGGGCGTCGCATTCAACGTGGAGCATGTGCAGGCAAGCGAAGAAGAGACCCAGCAGTACGCACAGGACTTTGTACGTGCATTTGATCTCGCACAAGCACCGTTGCTGCGGGTTCAGTTGGTGGAAACCGGACCGGAGCGTCACGTCATGCTCTATGACATGCATCATATTATTTCGGATGGTGTCACTGAAGGAATCATCGTGCAGGAGTTCTCTCAATTGTATGAAGGCAAGGAACTGCCGCCCCTGCGCATCCAATACAAGGAATATGCCGTTTGGCAGCATGCCGATATGCAAAGTGAACGTCTTCGTGAGCAGGAAAGCTATTGGCTGAACACGATGGCTGGTGACATTCCGGCGCTGGATATGCCAACGGATTTTGCAAGACCTGCCGTACAGCGTCTGGAAGGAGCTCGATTGGAATTTGCGATCAGCCTGGAGGACAGCGAGCAGTTGAAACAGCTGGCCGCGCAAACCGGCTCCACCTTGTACATGGTGTTGCTGGCCGCGTATAGCACACTCTTGCATAAATATTCGGGGCAGGAGGACATCATCGTCGGCACGCCGATTGCCGGAAGACCGCATGCGGAACTGGAGGGCTTGGTAGGCGTATTCCTCAACACGCTGGCGATCCGCAATTATCCGTCTGGCGACAAAACGTTCCTGGATTACTTGCAAGAGGTGAAAGAGCATGCGCTCAGTGCTTATGAACATCAGGAGTATCCTTTTGAAGAACTGGTTGAAAAGCTGAATTTAACGCGGGATACGAGCCGGAATGCGCTGTTTGACACGATGTTTGAGTTGAAAACATTTGAGCAGCAGGAGTTCGAACTGGAGGGTCTGACCTTTAAGACGTATCCGACGGACAATCATACGGCCAAGTTTGATCTGACTTTGGATGCAGTGGAGCAACCGGAGGGTATTCTGTGCAGTCTGGAATACAGCACGGCGCTGTACAAGCCTGAAACCATCGCGCGATTGGCACAGCATTTTACCGAGCTTGTTCGTGCAATTACCCTTCATCCGCAGCAGTCACTGGCAGCTTTGGATATGGTAACCGTCGAGGAAAAGGCACAAATCATCTACGGTTTTGGAGATGTAGGGGTGTCGGATGTTGCTGCGGTAGAAGCAGGAGCACTGTTCCATACCTTTGTGGAAGAACAAGCGCAGCTTGTACCGGATCACGTGGCGGTGGTGTACGAGGAGCAGCAGCTTACGTACCGCACACTGAACGAGCGTGCGAACCAATTGGCGCGCAGACTGCGAAATGAAGGTATTGGCCGCGAGTCGATTGTTGGCATTTTGAGTGAACGTTCGGTCGACATGCTGGTCGGCGTATTGGCGGTGTGGAAAGCTGGAGGTGCCTATGTGCCGCTAGATGCAGACTATCCGTCAGAACGCATTCGTTTCATGCTGGAGGACAGTGGTGCGACGGTGCTACTGACCCAAACGGGCTTGCAGGAGCGTGCACAGGTCTGGCTGGATGAAAGCCGACAGGCCTCGACCGGAGGGCAGTCTGAAGGCGAGTTGGAAACAGTGGCTGGCGCTGAAACGATGGAATCAGGTACTCTCCATGGAAATCTGAATGGAACAGCAGATTCGCCATCTAATAGCGAAGCAGCATCCGAATCCGTAGCGAACTTGCGTCTGCATACCGTGCTGGCGCTGGACGATGAGTCGCTGTATACCGGAAACACCACCGATATCGAGCACATCAACGAACCGCAGGATCTGGCGTATGTGATCTACACGTCCGGTACAACGGGACGTCCGAAGGGCGTCATGATTGAGCATCGCAGCTTGGTGAATACGGCTGCGGCGTATCGTCGGGATTACCGTCTGAACCGTTTCCCGGTACGATTGCTACAACTGGCAAGCTTCTCCTTCGACGTGTTCGTCGGCGATATTGCGCGGACGCTTTATAACGGCGGCACGATGGTCATCTGTCCGAAGGACGACCGGATTGATCCAAGCCGTCTATATGGCTGGATTCGCGATTACCAGATTACGGTATTCGAATCGACCCCGGCCCTGATCGTACCGTTTATGCAGCATGTATATGAACAGGGACTGGACATGAGCAGTCTGGAATTGCTGATCACCAGCTCGGATAGCTGCAGCGTGACGGATTATCGGGCACTGCAAGAACGATTTGGCGCAGATATCCGCATTATGAACAGCTACGGCGTCACGGAAGCAGCGATTGACTCTAGCTTCTATGATGAAGAGCTGTCGAAGCTGCCAAGCAGCGGCAGTGTACCGATTGGCCAAGCGTGGCTGAACGCGCGCTTCTACATCGTGGACAGCCAGCTGAATCCGGTGCCGATCGGTGTACTGGGTGAGCTGTGTATTGGCGGAGCTGGGGTAGCACGGGGCTACCTGAACCGTGCAGAACTGACGGCCGAGAAATTTGTAGCGAACCCGTACGTACCGGGTGAACGATTGTACCGCACAGGCGACTTGGCGCGGTGGATGCCGGACGGCAATGTGGACTTTATCGGCCGGATGGACTATCAAGTGAAAATCCGGGGCTACCGGATCGAGCTGGGTGAGATTGAAACGGCGATCCAGCGGGTGCCGGGTGTGCGTCAAGCGGTAGTCATCGACCGGACGGATGAGCGTGGACACAAGTATTTGTGCGGATACATCACAGGAGAAGCAGAGCTGCGGATTGAGGAGGTACAGGCCGAGCTGGAAGCCGGACTGCCAGCACATATGGTACCTGCACGCTTGATGCGACTGAAGACCTTGCCACTGACCCACAATGGAAAAATCGACCGTAAGGCCTTGCCGGAACCGGAAGGAAGCATCCATACAGGTGCAGCCTATGTGGCACCGCGTACCACGGTGGAACAAGTATTGGCTGCGGTATGGGCCGGAGTACTCGGCGTGGAAGCGGTAGGCACGCAGGATAACTTCTTCGAACTGGGTGGCGATTCGATCAAGGCGCTGCAAGTATCCTCCCGATTGCTGCAAGCAGGTTATCGACTGGAGATGAAAGACCTGTTCAGTCATCCAACCGTGTCTGCATTGGCACTGAAAGTCCAAACGGTGACCAGATTGGCGGATCAGAGTGAAGTGGTGGGCGCTGTGAAACTGACACCTGTTCAACAATGGTTTTTTGAGCAGAACCTGACGGATGCTCATCATCATAACCAGTCCATTATGCTGCATAGCGAGGACGGTTTTGATGAAACGGCCCTGCGCACAGCGATGGATCACGTCGTGAGCCATCACGACGCACTGCGTATCATTTTCCGTCCTACGGAGTACGGATATGAAGCTTGGAACCGTGCGGTTGGGGAGGGCGAGCTGTATACGCTGGATCGGGCCGACTTCAGAAATGAGTCTGAGGTATCTGCGGCGATCGAGGCCAAAGTAAATGAAATTCAGGCGGGTATTCATGTAAGCGAAGGACCGCTGGTGAAGCTGGGGCTGTTCCATTGCCCGGATGGAGATCATTTGCTGATGGCGATTCATCACTTAGTGGTGGATACCGTATCTTGGCGTATTTTGTTCGAGGATATTACGACAGCCTATGAGCAGGCATTGAACGGACAAGCGGCTCGTCTTCCGCACAAAACGGATTCGTTCCGCACCTGGGCTGATGGGCAGTCTCAATATGCGAACAGTCCGGCCATGGCAGCAGAACTCGCATTCTGGCAGGAAATTGAACAGGGAATGTATGAGCCGCTTCCAAAAGACGAATCCCATTCTCATTCCTTAAATAGGGACAGCGAGAACATTACAGTTACGTGGACAGCTCAGGAAACGGAGCAGCTGTTAAAACAGGCGCATCGTGCCTACAACACGGAGATGAATGATTTGCTGCTTACCGCATTGGGACTGACGATTTATCGCTGGGCGGGCCTGGAACGAGTGCTCGTGAGCCTGGAAGGTCATGGACGGGAGTCCATTTTGCCAGAACTGGATATTACGCGCACCGTGGGCTGGTTTACGACTCAATTCCCGGTTGTGCTGGATATGAGCGTGGGGCAAGACCTTTCACAACGCATCAAACATGTGAAAGAAGGACTACGCCGCATTCCGCAAAAGGGCATTGGCTACGGGATGTTGAGATACCTGTCCGCAGCACGTGAGCAAGAGCGTTTTGTAACCGAACCTGAAATCAGCTTTAACTATTTGGGACAATTTGACCAAGATATGCAAAATCAATCCATTGGCGTATCTCCTTACGCTAGTGGTGCAGAGCTTAGCGCCCATGCAGCTAGAACGCACACGCTGGATATGAACGGACTGATTTCCGAAGGCGAGCTGCAATTGACGATCAGCTACAGCAAGCAGGAATATCGCCATGAAACGATGGAGCAGCTAGCCGAAGCGTTCAGAACCAGCTTGCAGGAAATCATTGCGCATTGTGTAGGCCGCAAACGGCAAGAGCTGACGCCAAGCGATGTCATGCTTAAACATGTAACCATGGCCGAGCTGGATCAGTTGGTAGAGCAGACTTGTGACATGGGGGAACTGGAAAATGTATATGCGCTGACGCCGATGCAAAAAGGCATGTTGTTCCATAGTCTGATGGATGCAGAGTCAGGTGCTTATTTTGAACAAACGACCTTTGATTTGCACGGACGCTTCCAAGCGGATATTTTCCAAGATAGCTTGAATCATTTGGCGCAGCGGCATGAGATATTTAGAGCCAATTTCATCAGCGGTTGGCAGGATGAGCCCGTGCAGGTCATTTTCCGCCGCAAGGATGTTGGTTTCAAATGTGAAGATTTGCGTCATTTGGATGATCAGGAACGTGACGCGTATGTGCAGGAATTTATTCGCAAGGACAAGGCAGCCGGATTTGATTTGTCCCGGGATGCGTTGATGCGCGTGGCGATTTTACGAACAGGTGACGAGGATTATTATTTTGTGTGGAGCTCTCATCACATCTTGATGGATGGCTGGTGTGTGGCGTTAGTCACGGATGAGGTGTTTGAGGCTTATTTTGCAGCCGTGGAGCATAGAGAGCCGAAGCTTGCCCCCGTTACTCCATATAGTCAGTATATTGAGTGGCTTGAAGCACAGGATGTAGGGGCTGCAGCTTCCTATTGGAAGGATTATTTGCTCGGCTATGATCAGCAAACTTCGATTCCGACCGGGAAAGTAGGCGTGAAAGCGGACGGTGCACAATTTGAGCATATCCTGTGCGATCTGGGCAAGGACTTGACCGGACGTATGGAAATGGTGGCCAAGCAGCACCACGTGACCGCGAATACATTGCTGCAAACAGCCTGGGGCTTGCTGCTCCAAAAGTACAACGGTAGTGACGACGCTGTTTTTGGCGGTGTAGTGTCTGGTCGTCCAGCGGATATTCCGGGGATCGAAAATATGGTGGGCTTGTTCATTAACACCATTCCAATACGGATCCGCAGCGGGGCTGAGGACACCTTTGCCGATATGATCAGAACGAATCAGAAGCAGGCGCTGACTTCTCAAGATTATGAAACGTATCCGCTGTATGAAATTCAAGCCTTGAGCGAGCAAAAGCAAGATCTGATCAACCACATTATCGTGTTTGAAAACTATCCGGTGGAGGAGCAGGTCGAGCAACTTGGCGAAGGTGCAGAGTCGGATTTTGAAATTCGCAATGCCGGCATGATTGAACAAACCAACTATGATTTCAATCTGGTCGTTATGCCGCAGGAAGCGATGAAAATCCGATTTGAATACAATGCGAAGTTATATGATCGTGAAGCCGTTGAACGGACTCAGGGCCATCTGATACAGCTGTTGGAGCAGGTGGTGGCGAAGCCGGACATTCGAGTGCAGGAGCTAGATATGTTAAGTGAGCAGGAGCGCAAGCAAATTCTCAGCGTATGGGGAAATACAGCTGCTGAGTATCCAAACGAGCAAACGATTCATGGCTTGTTCGAGGCGCAAACCGCGCGGACGCCGGAGCAGACAGCCCTGTTCTTCGAAGGAGAGCAGTTGACCTATCGTGAACTGAATGCACGCGCCAATCGATTAGCTCGTACCTTGCGCAGTCAAGGTGTGACAAAAGATCGTCTGGTGGGTCTGATGACCGAGCGCTCGGTGGACATGATCGTAGGTATCTTCGGGATTTTGAAGGCCGGTGGCGCGTATGTCCCCATCGATCCGACGTATCCAGAAGAGCGTATCCGCTATATGCTGGATGACTCGGGTGCGAAGCTGTTGTTGACGCAAAGCCATCTGGTGGACAAAGCAGCTATTGACGGTCACGTGCTGGTGCTAGATGGGGAGCAAACGGTGTATCACGAGGATGATTCCAATTTGGAGCCGTGGTCTGGTCCGAATGATTTGGCGTATGTGATTTATACGTCGGGTACAACGGGGCAGCCGAAGGGTGTAATGCTCGAGCATCACGGGCTATGCAATCTGAAAACGTATTTTGATCAGACGCTTCGGATGAGCACGTCGGATCATGCGTTGCTGTTCGCCAGCTATTCGTTTGATGCGGCTTGCTGGGAAATCTTCCAAGCGCTGTTCTGTGGAGCCACGTTGTATGTGCCAACGTCAGAGACGATTCTGAACTACGAGCGGTTTGAGCAATATATGGCGGATCACCAAATCACCGTGGCCGCTTTGCCGCCAACCTATGCGGTGTATCTGGAGCCAGAACGGATGCCAAACTTGCGTATTCTGTTTACTGCGGGTTCAGCATCCTCAACCGAGCTGGTATACAAGTGGAAGGATCAGGTGGCGTACTACAACGGCTACGGTCCAACCGAAAACTCGGTGGCGACGTCCATCTGGCCGGTATCCGAGGATGAGAGAGCCGGACAGCTGATTTCTATCGGACGCCCTGTGCCGAATCATCGGGTATACATGGTGGATGTGCATGGACATTTGGCTCCGGTGGGCGTAGCGGGTGAACTGTGCGTGTCCGGTCCGGGTCTGGCTCGGGGTTATCTAGATCGTCCAGAGCTGACGGCTGAGAAATTTGTATCGAATCCGTTTGCGGCTGGCGAAGCGGGCTATGAAAGGATGTACCGTACAGGTGACTTGGCGAGATGGATGCCGGACGGCAACATCGAATATTTGGGCCGGATCGACCATCAGGTGAAAATCCGGGGCTACCGGATCGAGCTGGGTGAGGTCGAGGCACAAATTTTGAAAGTGGAGGACGTACAAGAGGTCATCGTACTGGCACAAGCGGACGAACAGGGGCAAAACCAACTGGTGGCGTACTATGTTGCTGAACGGGAAGTGAGCACTGGTGAGCTGCGCAGCTTACTGAGCGAGGAGCTTCCAAACTACATGGTGCCTTCGTATTTGGTGCAGCTGGAGCAGATGCCGTTGACACCGAACGGTAAAATCGACCGCAAGGCACTGCCAACACCGGAAGGCAGCCTGCAAAGCGGAGCGGATTATGTAGCACCGCGGACATGGGTGGAAGTGAAGCTGGCGCAAATTTGGCAGGATGTGCTGGGTCTGGCACAGGTCGGTGTGAAGGAAAACTTCTTCGAGATTGGCGGACACTCGCTGCGGGCGACGACGCTGGCCTCGAAAATTCACAAGGAGCTGAACAAGCCGCTTCCACTACGCAGTATTTTTGAAGCGCCAACGATTGAACAACTGGCAGCGGTCATGGAAGGTCTGGATCAAGTGGCGTATGCGTCCATTCCGGTGACGGAAGAACGCAGCTCCTACCCGCTTTCCTCGGCGCAAAAACGACTGTATGTGCTGCATCAGTTCGACCCGAATGATGTGAACTACAACATGCCGTCAGTGCTGCAAGTGAGTGGCCCGCTGGACGTGAAGCGAGTGGAGGACGTGTTCCGTCAACTGATCGCCCGTCATGCAACGTTGCGTACCCACTTTGAACTGGTGGACAGTGAGCCGGTGCAATGGATTGAGGACACCGTGCCGTTCGAGGTGGAATATACGAAGGTACAGGTAGAGGGTGCGACTGCGGACACAAGGGTCAGCCAGGAAGCACAGGAACGTGTGCAACAGTTTGTACGTCCGTTCGATCTGCAAGTCGCTCCGCTGCTGCGGGTAGGCTTGGTAGATTTGGGTGTACAAGAAACCGAGCAGGAACCGCAGCATTTGCTCATGCTCGATATGCACCATATCGTCTCGGATGGTGTGTCCATGGGAGTACTGACCGATGAATTTGTCCGCTTATACGACGGTGAAGAGCTTTCGCCAATGCGTATCCAGTACAAGGATTATGCGGTATGGCAGCAAAGCGAAGCACATCAAGAGTGGATGCAACGTCAGGAAGCGTACTGGCTCGACACCTTCCGGGGTGAACTGCCTGTGCTGGATCTACCTACGGACTTTGCCCGTCCGTCGGTACGAAGTACGGCAGGTGATACGGTGGTGTTCGGGCTGGAGCGAGAAGCTAGCGAACGTCTGAAGGAACTGGCGGCGCACACAGGCTCTACGCTGTATATGGTGCTGCTGGCTGCGTACACCGCGCTCTTACACCAATACAGCGGGCAAGAAGATATTGTGGTCGGCACACCGATTGCCGGACGACCGCATGCAGATTTGGAACCGATCCTCGGGATGTTCGTCGGTACGTTGGCATTGCGAAACTATCCGACAGCGGAACATACCTTCCGCAGCTACGTGGAAGAAGTGAAAGTTTGTGCTCTGCAAGCCTATGAACATCAGGACTACCCATTTGAGGAACTGGTGGAAAAGCTAAATGTTAAGCGGGATATGAGCCGCCATCCGCTGTTTGATACGATGTTTACCCTGCAAACCACCGAGGAAGGCGAGTTGCAGCTGGCAGATCTGAGCTTCCGTCCATACGGCTTGGAACAAACGCCAGCGAAGTTTGATTTGACGCTGGAAGCCAGAGAGGAAGAGGCAGGTATCCAGTTCGGATTGCAGTATGCAACTGCGTTGTACGAGCGCGAAACGGTAGAACGGATGACGCGTCACTTTGTTCGCTTGGCCGAAGCCGTCGCGGCGAACCCGGATGCGAAATTGGGTGAGCTGGAGTTGATTACGGCAGAAGAAACCGAGCAGATTCTGAAGGTGTTCAATGATCCGAATGCGCACAGCCTGCTTGGAGCATTACAAGGCCGTTCGCTCAGCGAGCGCTTTGAAGAGCAAGCGAAGCGCAACCCTGAGCGGATAGCAGTTGTGTCTGGGGCCACCGCGCTGACCTACACTGAGCTGAATGAGCGTGCGAACCAATTGGCTCGTGTGTTACGAGCGGAAGGGGTCGAAGCAGATCAACCGGTTGGCGTATTGCTGGAACGTTCTGCGGATATTCTGGTGAGTATTCTGGGGGTACTTAAGGCCGGAGGCGCATATGTACCAATGGATACGGTGTATCCACAGGAGCGCATCGACTACATGCTCCAAGACAGTGGGGCCAAGGTCGTGATTACAAGCAGAGTCGCCAACCTGTCGCTCAGCTTGCCATCCACAGTTCGAGCTGTAGTCTTGGATGACGAGGACGTTCAAGCTCAGTTGGGAGCACAGGATGCGGGCAATCTGATCCCTGTCGCCGGCCCGCACAACCTGGCCTATATGATTTACACGTCAGGTACCACCGGTCAGCCGAAAGGGGTCATGATCGAGCAGGGCAGTGTTAGCAATCTGGTAGATGCTTTATTGGAACGAGTATACAGCCGTTATGAACAGCCGCTTCATGTCGCATGGCTTTCGGCATTTGTATTTGACGCTTCAGTGAAGCAAATCTTTGCCAGCTTGCTGTTAGGCCACACCCTGCACGTGGTGTCCCGTGACGTCAGTCTGAGCGGAGAGCATTTGATCGCCTACTACCGCACGCACCGGATTGATCTGTCGGACGGCACACCTGCACATCTGCATATTTTGAACGAAAGCGTCAGTGTGACGGAAGCGCCGGAAGTGAAGCATTACCTGATCGGTGGCGAAGCATTATCCGTGCAGCTGGTAAATGTGTTCCTGCACAAGTGGTCTGGGTATCGTCCGGTCATTACGAACGTGTACGGTCCGACCGAAACGACGGTAGATGCGACCGCTTATACGATTGAAGATGTGGAGTCCCTGAACGTACTGCTGGAAAAAGGGGAGCATACGGTATCCATCGGAACGCCGATAGCGAACCAGTCGGTGTACATCCTGAACAGCCAGCAACAGCTGGTACCGATCGGTATCGCAGGTGAGCTTTATATCGGAGGTGCAGGCGTGGGACGAGGGTACCTGAACCTGCCGGAGCTGACGGCAGAGAAGTTCGTCCTGAATCCGTTCGCTGATGCGGCAGCAGCCGATCCAGCGGACAGCATTCACGCAAACCGGATGTACCGGACGGGTGACTTGGCACGGTGGTTGCCAGACGGCAGTATTGAGTATTTGGGCCGGATCGACCACCAGGTGAAAATCCGGGGCTACCGGATCGAGCTGGGCGAGGTGGAAGCGCAGCTGCTGACCGTGGACGGCATTCAGAAAGCCGTGGTCACAGCATGGGACAACGAAGACGGACACAAGGACCTGTGTGCCTATATCATAGCTTCAGAGTCCCTGAGTTTGACGGAGCTGCGCAATGCGCTGCAGCCGAAGCTGCCGGATTACATGATCCCGACGTATGTGGTACAACTGGATCGTTTCCCGCTGACACCGAACGGGAAAATCGACCGCAAGGCGTTGCCGGCACCGGAAGCACGCCTCGAAGGAGGCCTGGAGTACGTTGCACCGCGGACACCACTGGAAACCAAGCTAGCCCAAATCTGGCAGGATGTCTTGAAGCTGTCCAGCGTAGGAGTCACCGACTCATTCTTTGACGTGGGTGGACACTCCCTGCGGGCAACGACGCTGGTGGCCAAAATCCATCAGGAACTGGACAGTCGGATTACACTGCGTGAGGTGTTCCAACACTTCACGATTGAGCAGCAAGCCCAGCTCATCGCAACGCACGGTACAGACACCTATACGGTGATCCCTGCGGCGGCGCAACAGGCGTACTACCCGGTTTCCTCGGCTCAAAAACGACTGTACATTTTGAGCCATCTGGAAGGTGGGGATCTCAGCTACAATATGCCGGGTGTATTAACCGTGGAGGGACCGCTTCAGGCCGATCGGCTGGAGGATGCGTTCCGTCAGTTAATAGCCCGCCATGAAACGCTGCGGACTTCCTTTGAAATGCTGGAAGGCGAGGTCGTTCAGCGGGTTTACGATCAAGTGGAGTTTGCAGTAGAACACCTGCAGGCCAGGGAGTCCGAAGCCGAAGCCTATATCGAGTCCTTTGTACGCAGCTTTGATCTTCGCCAGGCACCACTGCTGCGTGTCCGTCTCATTCAAACTGGACCAGAGCGCCACCTCCTGATGTACGACATGCACCATATTATTTCAGACGGTGTATCGTCGAGCAATATCGTGCAGGAGCTGGTACAACTGTACGAAGGGCAGGAATTGCAGCAGCTGCAAATTCAGTACAAGGACTATGCCGTATGGCAGCAGCAGGAGACGCAGCGTGAGTCATACCAACGCCGGGAACACTTCTGGCTGGAGCATTTAGCCGGAGAATTGCCGATACTGGATTTGCCAATTGCTTATCCTAGACCTGCTGTTCGCAGCTTCGAGGGTGCGATGTATGAATTTACAGTGGACGCGAATGTATCTGAGCAACTGCGCCGAATTGCGGCACAGACCGGAAGTACGATGTACATGGTGCTATTGAGTGCCTACACCGTTCTGCTGTCCAAATACAGCGGTCAGGACGATTTGATCATCGGTACGCCAGTAGCAGGACGCTTGTTACCTGAACTGGAGCCGCTGATCGGAATGTTCGTCAACACGCTAGCCATCCGGCATCAGCCGAGGGGCAACCAAACGTTCCACAGCTACTTGCTGGAAGCCAGAGATCGTACGTTGCAAGCCTTCGAGCATCAGGATTATCCACTGGAAGAGTTGGTGGAAAAGCTGGATGTAGCACGGGATGCAAGCCGTAACCCGTTATTCGACACTATGTTTGTACTGCAAAATACGGAGTCACAGGAAGCGAAGCTTGAGACGCTGTCCTTCAGCCCGTATGTTCAGGAGCATCGTATCTCCAAATTCGATTTGACTTTGTCCATGAGTGATGAAGATGGGGAAATCAAGGGTTCCTTTGAATATTGCACGAAGCTGTTTGGAGCCGACGCTATTGAGAGATTAACCAGAGATTTGATAGCGATCCTGTCCCAGATTGGAACCGACCCAGATTTGCTGTTAAGCGATATTCAGGTGAACACGGACGAGCAGCCAGAAGGCTTCTCGCCGGATTCCATCGACTTTGTTTTCTAAATCAGTTTTCTAAGATGCAATGATTTACTTTGCTGTGCAGAGGGCGGCGGCTTGTCCGACTGCCCTTGCCTGCAAAGTATTCTTTTTCTGACACAACGCTCATGTACGTAACAACGCACCATCCAACCGGGGGAACAGGCCCTGAGAAGCAGGAGGGATGTCATTGAAAGCCTTATTTGAGAAGGAAAAAAATTACTGGAGTCATAAACTGGAATCTGAGGATCATATCATCTGCCTGCCATACACCAACCATGTGTCCAGAAGTACAACTGTAACGAGTTTAAATTCCCATACGTACACACTCACATTTCCAACTGAAATTTCCCAAAGAATATCATCTATAACAGGTGGCGCTCCATGGGCCGTGTTTATGGTCCTGCTTGCTGGAGTAGAGAGCTTATTGCATAAATACACAGGTGAGGAACGTGTGCTGCTGGGCATCCCGGTAGCCAAGTCTGGCAACGGTGCTACAAAGCCGATCAACCATCTGCTTTTATTGAAAAATACGCTGGATTCCAGTACAACCTTCAAAGCTTTGCTGTCTCAAATCAAAACCTCTGTCGGCGAAGCTATTGAACATCAAAACATTCCTTTTTGGAACTATTCTGAATTACTTGACATTCAACGTAATGAGGATGAAAAGCCTCTTATTCACACCACAGTATCCTTGCAAAATATTCATATTTCTGATTTTTTAAATCACGTACAATCTGAACTGGATTTCCAGTTTCAATGGGAACATGAAGCAGTCTCCCTGAACGTAAAGTATAGTAGCGACCGTTATAGCGAGACGACGATTGAGCACTTTGTTGAGCAGCTTCTGCGGCTGTACACTATTGTTTTGCAGCAGCCAGAGTTGGCGATTTCCACAGCACAAGTACTGTCAGAGCAAGAAGTAGAGCAGCTGGTCCATACCTTCAACGATACAAATGTGGATTATCCATGTCATGCGTCTATTCATGAATTGTTCGTGAAACAGGCGAAGCAGGCACCACAGCAGGTGGCGGTAGTGTGTGGGCAAGATAGCCTAACCTATGCAGAATTGAATGAAAAGGCCAACCGACTGGCTCATTCTTTACGTAAGCAGGGAATCCGCACCGAGCAGACGGTCGGCATTGTAGCTGAACGCTCGATCGAGATGATTGTCGGTATGCTCGGAATTCTCAAAGCAGGTGGAGCGTATGTACCCATTGATTCTGATTACCCGGATGAGCGTATACGCTATTTGCTGCAGGATTCCGGTGCGGACATACTGCTCGTGCAGCGAATGGAACATCGGCCCACTGATTTTAAGGGAATGGTGCTTGACCTTAGCGATGCTGCAATTTATGGAACGGATGATGCTGATCGTTACGATCCAATTTTGCCGAATGATCACGGGACGAATACTGATCCGGGAGACGTGGACTGCCTAGATCCGTTCTACTCCATTTTCGCCAGTCCCGAACTTGCTTCTACGACAACCATACAACCAGAAACCATGCAACCAAAAGCTACGCAATCAGAACAAGCAGAACAAATACAGCAGGCTTATGCAGCTGGAGAACAACCGAAGGCGAGCGCAGCTGGTCGTTTGGCCTATATTATGTACACCTCAGGGACTACAGGCCAGCCCAAAGGGGTTATGGTGGAGCACCGTAATGTCGTGCGTTTGGTGACAAACACAAATTATGCACGCTTGAATGCCGACACGCGCATTTTGCAGACCGGGTCTGTTGTCTTTGACGCGTCCACCTTCGAAATTTGGGGTGCGTTATTGAACGGTGGACAGCTGGTGCTGGTGAGTCAGGATGTTATTTTGGACGCGCCCAAGCTCAAGGAAGTTGTTCGCAATCACGGCATTACCACGATGTGGCTGACCGCACCACTCTTTAATCAGCTATCCCAGCAGGACTTGGAACTATTTGAGGGGATACGGGAGCTATTGGTTGGTGGTGATGTGCTGTCCGTACCGCATATTAACCGGGTATTGGAGGCCCATCCGAATCTACATATCATTAACGGCTATGGTCCGACGGAAAATACGACCTTTTCCACTACACATGCCATTACCAGCGTTCAATCGGGATCTGTGCCTATTGGCAGCCCGATCCATAACTCGACGGCATATGTCGTGGACCGTTCGATGCAGCTCCAGCCTATTGGAGCGTGGGGGGAGCTGATCGTCGGCGGTGACGGGGTGGCTCGCGGATATCGCAACCGCCCAGACCTGACGACCGAAAAGTTCATCGACAGCCCGTTCCGTGGCGGCGAACGCTGCTATCGTACAGGGGACCTGGTGCGTTGGAATGCGGACGGGACGCTGGAATATAAGGGACGAATCGACGCGCAGGTGAAAATTCGAGGCTACCGGATTGAGCTGGGCGAGGTGGAAGCACAGCTGTTGAAGCTGGAGGCAGTCCGAGAAGCTGTTGTAATTGCACATGAAGATGAGCAGGGGCAAAAGCTGCTCTGCGCATATGTGGTCACCCATGCGGAAGTAGCGACAAGTGAGCTGCGTAGTGCTTTGAGTCAGGAGCTGCCGGGCTACATGGTACCGTCGTATTTTGTACAGCTGGAGCAATTGCCACTGACGCCCAACGGCAAGGTGGATCGCCGAGCGTTGCCACAGCCAGAGGGAGGTGTAAGCTCAGGCGCAGAATATGTACCTCCTCAAAATCAATTACAAGCACAACTGGCTAGCATCTGGAAAGATGTGCTGGAGCTTGAGCGCATTGGGATTAAGGATAACTTTTTTGAGGCAGGAGGACATTCCCTGCGGGCGACACATGTCATATCACTCATCTATAAGGAATTGCATAAAAATGTGCAGCTAAAGGATTTGTTCCAGCATCCGACAATTGAACAGCTGGCGCAGGTTATTGAAGCACTGGAGCAAACCACCTATGAATCCATCCCTGTTACGGAGAATAAGCCATTTTATGCGGTCTCTTCGGCTCAAAAACGGATGTATATCCTCAATCAGCTTGATGGAGCGGGAATTAGCTATAACATACCTGGTGCCCTGACTCTGACCGGTTCACTTGATCACAAGGCACTGGATAACGCGTTCCGTCAGCTTATTGAACGCCATGAAACATTGCGCACAAGTTTTGAGACCATGAACGGTGAACCTGTCCAGCGAGTGCATGACGAGGTTCCTTTTCGCATGGAATTGACCTATGCTCACGGAGCTGCCCCAAAGGAAACGGATGAGCTGGTACGTAACTTTGTTCAGCCGTTCGATCTGGGGCAAGCTCCGTTATTCCGAGTTGGTTTGATTGAAACAGACCCAGAGCATCATATTTTGCTCATGGATATGCATCATATCATTTCGGACGGTACCTCTATAAATGTACTGATTCAGGACTTCATTCATTTATATGCAGGCGACACGTTGCCATCGCTGCGCATTCAGTATAAAGACTACGCCGCTTGGCAACAGAAGCAGCAGCAAAGTGAACGCTACCGGGAACAGGAAAACTACTGGCTCAATACCTTCGCAGGAGAGCTACCTGTGCTTGATCTACCGACTGATTATTCACGCCCAGCGGTGAGAAGCTTTGAAGGAGATGTGCTGGAATTTACGCTTGACCAACGACAAAGCGAAGGCTTAAAAAGCATTGCGTTGCAGACGGAATCGACATTATATATGGTGCTGTTGGCTGCCTATTCGGCTTTGCTTAGCCACTATAGCGGGCAGGAAGATATTATTGTCGGTTCGCCAATTGCAGGGCGGCCCCATGCAGATCTTGGCAGTCTGATCGGGATGTTCGTGAATACACTGGCAATCCGTAATTATCCAGAAGGCGGGAAAACGTTCCGCGATTATGTGTTGGAGGTCAAGGATAACGCGTTAACAGCTTTTGAACATCAGGATTATCCGTTTGAAGAGCTGGTGGAGAAGCTGGGCGTGGATCGAGATTTAAGCCGTAATCCGTTATTTGATACCATGTTTGCACTGCAAAACATAGAACAAAAAGAGCAGCAGCTGGCAGGGCTGCAATTGGCATCCTATCCAAGTGAACAAACGACGGCCAAATTTGATTTGAGTCTGTTCGCAGTGGAGGATGGAGAACAAATTTCCTGTGCTCTTCAATACGGAACTCGGCTGTACAAACGGGAAACCATTGAACGACTGACTGAACATTTGCAGCAGCTTATCAATGCGGTTATAGAACAGCCGGATATCGTTCTTTCGGCTATTGAAATGGTTTCGGCCCAAGAAAAAGAGCTGCTTGTGCAGAGATTCAATGATACGGTAGCAGACTATCCGTATCCACGAGATCAAGCACTGCATGTGCTGTTCGAGGAACAGGTAGTGCAATCACCAGATCGGCTGGCCGTCACCTTTGCGGACACGCAGCTTACCTACCGCGAGCTGAATGAACGTGCCGACCGTCTGGCACGCATACTCGCTTCCCATGGGATACGGCGCGGGTTCGAGCCAGAGACACAGCGAGTAGGGATTATGGCTGAACGCTCCATTGAAATGGTCGTCGGTATGCTGGCGATTTTGAAGGTCGGAGGGGCTTACGTTCCCATTGATCCCGATTATCCTGAGGAGCGTATCCGTTATTTACTGGAGGATTCCAGTGCTGGGCTGTTACTGTTACAGCGACGTGAGCAGATTCCTTTTGAACCCGGCATTCCGGTCATCGATTTGAGTGATGAACAGCGATGCAATAGCAAATCTGAATGTGACGCTCAGACGGATGGAACAATTGCGATTACAACAGGGGGATCTTCCTCCGATCTTGCGTACGTGATCTACACCTCTGGTACGACAGGCAAACCGAAGGGCGTGATGATTGAGCACCGTAATGTCGTGCGCCTAGTGAAAAACAAAAGCTATGCCATGCTTGATGAAAATACACGTATGCTGCAATTGGGTGCAGTTGTGTTCGATGCCTCCACATTTGAAATTTGGGGAACGCTGCTGAACGGGGGACAACTGTATGTGGTAAGTCATGATACTATTCTGGATGCCTCCAAGCTCAAGCAGGCGATTGACAAGTATCGTGTTAACACGATGTTCATGACCACGGCTTTATTCAATCAGTATTCGCAGCAAGAAATCGGAGTGTTTGCGTCCTTGAAGGAGTTGCTCGTGGGTGGTGATGTGTTGTCTGTACCACACGTCAATCGTGTGTTGAAGGAGTACCCGCAGCTTCGCCTGGCCAATATTTATGGTCCGACGGAGAACACCACCTTTTCCACCATCTATGACATTACAGAACCGCAAACCCAGGCTATTCCCATTGGACGTCCAATTGATCACTCGACCGCTTATGTGGTCAATCGTTCGTTGAAGCTGCAGCCTATCGGAGCCTGGGGAGAGCTGATCGTCGGTGGCGACGGTGTTGGGCGAGGATATCTGAATCGGCCCGAGCTTACGGCGGAAAAATTTATTGAAAGTCCATTCCGGTCTGGAGAATATTGCTATCGTACAGGGGACTTAGTGCGTTGGCGTGCTGATGGTGTGCTGGAGTACAAGGGAAGAATGGATGAACAGGTCAAAATTCGCGGCTACCGCATTGAACTGGGTGAAATTGAAACCCGTTTGTCCACGATTCCAGGTGTGAAGGAATCGGTTGTTACCGTGCGGCAGGATGATAACGGACAAAAACAGCTGTGTGCCTATTTTGCAACAGACAGTGAATTGAGCGCCAGCGACTTACGTAACATTTTGTCGCAGAATCTGCCTGGCTATATGGTGCCGTCCTACTTTGTGCAGCTCTCCAGACTGCCTTTGACGCTGAATGGCAAAGTAGACCGCAGGGCACTGCCCGCACCTGAGCACAATCTCGATACAGGTATGGATTATATGGCACCCGAGACGGATGTTCAACAGGCACTGGCTACGGCTTGGGGAGCCATTCTTGGTATCCTGAAAGTCGGAATACAGGATAACTTTTTCCATTTGGGTGGTGACTCCATCAAGGCCATCCAAGTATCGTCCCGCTTGTTTCAGGCTGGATACAAGCTGGAAATGAAGGACTTGTTCAAATACCCGACAATTGCGGGACTAAGCACATATATTCAGCCTGTTAACCGAATAGCCGAGCAGGGCGAGGTTACAGGAAATGTAGTGCTTACACCGATTCAGCGCTGGTTTTTTGAACAGCCAACGGAAGAACCACACTATTTTAACCAATCTGTCATGCTCTATCGTCAGGAAGGCTATGACGAACAGGCACTACGGCGGGCGCTCCATCAGATTACTTCGCACCATGATGCATTGCGTATGGTTTTTAGTTTGTCGGAGAACGGATGTACAGCATGGAACCGCAGTGTAGAGGAAGGCGAGCCGTACCATCTGGAATGCTTTGACTATAATGACAGCGATGTAAACAAGCAAGATTTGGCGAAGATAATTGAAGCGAAATGTAATGAAATTCAATCTGGTATTTCCCTAAGCGAAGGTCCGCTGATGAGACTGGGGCTGTTCCGTTGCCCGGATGGAGATCATCTGCTGGTCGTGATTCATCATTTGGCGGTGGACGGGGTATCCTGGCGCATTTTATTCGAGGATTTGGCGACTGCCTATGATCAAGCCTCCAAGGGTGAACAGGTGATTCAGCTGCCTCATAAAACAGATTCGTTCCAAACGTGGGCCGAGCAGCTGCACGCTTATGCCAACAGTCCAGCTATGGAACGTGAGCGAGCGTATTGGGGGAAACTTGCACAAGCGGAACTGGCTCCTTTGCCGCAGGATTACGGGCATAACGAGCACGAAAAGCCATTGATTGGCGATAGTGAGTCGGTTACTGCTTTGTGGACACATGCTGAGACAGAGCAGCTGCTCAAGCAGGCCAATCGTGCCTACCGTACAGAAATTAATGACCTGTTGTTGACGGCGGTAGGAATGGCATTGCAAGCATGGAGCGGACATGAGCGTTTCCTGATTAATCTGGAGGGACATGGACGTGAAGCCATTTTACCAGAGGTGGACATTACCCGAACGATAGGGTGGTTTACAAGCCAATATCCTGTTTTGCTCGATATGCCGGAAGAACTGGCACTTTCGCAACGGATCAAGGGTGTGAAGGAAGGACTGCGCGGTATCCCGCAAAAAGGGATTGGCTACGGTGTACTGAAATATTTATCCGACCGTCAGACACAGGCACCGGAGGCATCTCCAGCCATATTTACGACAGATCCCGAAATCAGCTTTAACTATTTGGGACAGTTCGATCAAGATATGAAAGGGAACGACTTGCAATCATCCTCATATGAGGGTGGGATGCCGCTGAGCCCGACCATGGCTCGAACGTATACACTGGATTTTGGCGGCATCATTTCGGGAGGCCAACTGGGTCTGACGATTAGCTATAGCCGTACGAGCTATAGAGCGGAGACGATCGAGCGATTGGCGAAATTTCTAGAATCGAGCCTGCGTGAAATTTTGGCGCATTGCATCCATAAAGAACACCCGGAGCTTACCCCAAGTGATATTTCCTATAAAGGAATGAGTGTGGAGGGCTTGGACAGTCTCTTATCTGAAATGGGTGCTGCGGGTGAGATTGACAATGTATATGCACTGACCCCGATGCAGAAAGGGATGCTGTTTCACAGCCAGCTAGATAGTCAAGCAGCTGCGAATGACGCGTATTTTGAGCAGGTTTCTTATGATATGCGAGGTCAGATGGACATTCGGGCTTTTGCAGAAAGCCTGAATATTCTGGTTCGGCGACATGAGGCGCTACGTACACATTTTTATTTTGGCAGAGATACGGAACCGTTGCAGGTGGTGTATCGAAATCGGGATTGCGGCTTTCAATATGAAGATTTACACCATCTAGATGAGGATGAAATAGATTCCTGGGTGAAAAATTTCAAGCTACAAGATAAAGCACGGGGCTTTGATCTGCGTCGGGATGTCCTGCTGCGTGTAGCGATTTTACGTACCGGAGAAGACAGCTATCATTTTGTATGGAGCTTTCATCATATCGTCATGGACGGCTGGTGTCTGTCCCTTATAAACAAAGAAGTGTTTGAAAGCTATGCAGCACTTCAGGAGGGCAGAGTACCAGAACTGGCACCGGCAGTGCCGTACAGCCGCTTTATTGAATGGCTGGAAGCACAGGATCGCAAGGCGGCAACCGACTACTGGAGCAGCTATTTATCCGGATATGAGCAGCAAACAGCGTTACCAGCTGTAAAATCCGGTCGCAAGAGTGAAGGCAACACGGCTAGTGATTGGGTGACGGTTTTGGAACGTGAGTTGACCCTCCGGGTGGAGGAGACGGCTAAGCGATATCAAGTGACCATGAATACGTTATTACAAACCGCATGGGGGATTGTGCTGCAAAAATATAACAACCACAGTGATGTCGTATTTGGCAGTGTCGTCTCAGGCCGTCCATCAGATATTATCGGGGTAGAGGATATTATCGGCTTGTTCATTAATACCATTCCCGTTCGCATTCTTAGTGAGGCAGGGGAATCTTTTGCAGAAGTTATGAAGAAAACGCAGGAGCAGGCGCTGGCTTCTCATGCATATGATACGTATCCACTGTTTGAGATTCAGGCATTGACCGACCAGAAACAGGATTTAATTAACCATATTATGGTGTTTGAAAATTATCCAGTAGATGAGCAGGTCGAGGAACTGGGAAGTGACGGGCAGGATACATTCTCGATTTCCAATGTGGTGGCTGCAGAGCAGACTAACTATGATCTGAGCTTAGTCGTTATGCCGGGAGAATGCATCAAGATTCGTTTTATGTATAACGCGTTAAGTTATGATCAAACAGGCATTGAGCGTCTGCATGGACATTTTGTGAACCTGTTGGAGCAAGTTTTGCTTAACCCGAATGTTTGCGTAGAAGAGCTGGAACTGGTTACAGCGGCGGAAAAACAACAAATTACAGGAGAGTTTAATGACACTGCCTCTGCATATCCAAGCAATCACACGATCCAAAAACTGTTTGAGGAGCAGGCAGAGCGCACGCCGGATCATATTGCCGTAGCTTTGGGTCATCAATCATTGACCTATCGGGAACTCAATGAGACAGCCAACCGTTTAGCGCATACGCTGCGTGATGCAGGGGTGAAATCCGATGAACCTGTGGGCATTTTGACGGAGCGCTCACTGGATATGATTACGGGAACACTCGCTATTTTGAAGGCTGGTGGCGCGTATGTGCCGGTAGACTCTCAATATCCGGAGGACCGTATCCGTTATATGCTGGAGGACTCGGGAGCCAAGCTGCTGCTGGCCCAGCAGGATTTACTGGATCGTTGCTATTTTGACGGACAGATTGTCAATCTGAATGAGGATACGTCCTACAGTGCAGATGCTTCCAATCTGGGTATAGATGGAGCGGGTAATCATGCTGCTTATGTCATTTATACCTCAGGTTCAACAGGTAAGCCTAAGGGTGTCGTTGTTGAGCATCAAAGTGTCGTGCGCCTTGTCCGCAATACGGATTATGTGCCATTTGATGAATCGACCCGAATGCTGCAGACTTGCGCGTTTGTATTTGATGTATCTACGTTTGAAATTTGGGGCGCGCTGCTGAACGGCGGTCAGCTTGTTCTTGTGCATAAGGATGATCTATTGGACGCGGCCAAGCTTAAAGAGACGATACGAGATCATCGCGTCACCATGATGTGGCTGACCACTCCGTTATTTAATCAGCTTTCACAGCAGGATAGTAAACTTTTCGGCGATGTGAAGTATTTGCTGGTTGGTGGTGATGTTTTGTCTGCACCCCATATTAACCGGGTCCTGCGCGATAATCCGGACATCAACATCATTAACGGCTATGGGCCAACGGAAAATACAACCTTTTCGACGACGTATCACATTACGGAAGAACAGCTGGATTCTGTGCCGATCGGACGCCCCATCCGCAATTCGACGGCGTATGTAGTGGATTCGTCATTTAACCTGCAGCCGGTCGGAGCTTGGGGTGAGCTGGTTGTCGGCGGAGACGGAGTTGCACGTGGTTATCTGAACCGTCCTGAGCTGACGGCTGAGAGATTTCTTGCTAACCCGTGGGTGGACGGAGATCGCCTGTACTGTACGGGAGACCTTGTTCGCTGGCGTGAAGACGGCATACTGGAATACGCTGGACGGATTGATCAACAGGTTAAAATTCGCGGTTACCGGATTGAGCTGGGCGAGGTGGAGGCGCGGCTGGCAAGTGTACCGTCCGTGCGGGATAGCGTTGTTATCGCTTTGCGGGATGGAGCAGGTCAGCAGCAATTATGTGCTTACTTCACTGCCGATGAACAGCTGACCATCCGTGAGATTCGAGCTGCTATGTCGGCCAGTCTGCCGAGCTATATGATTCCATCCGCATTTGTACAGCTGGATCGGTTTCCGCTGACGACAAACGGCAAAATCGACCGCAAAGCTTTACCTGTGCCGGACAAAGGGCTGCACACGGGTATAGAATATGTCGCACCGCGAACTGATGTGGAACAGTTGCTGGCAGCCATTTGGCAGGAAGTACTTGAAATTCCACAAGTGGGTATCCACGATGACTTTTTCACGTTAGGTGGACATTCCTTAAAAGTACTGGAGCTTATACGCAAAGTTCACCTTGCTACAGATATTGAGCTTCCCATCCGTAGTGTTCTGGACTTCCCAACTATAGAAGCGCAGGCGCTCACATTATTGAAAGCCGATCTGGAGTACAAGGCCGATAGTCCAATCATTCGGTTGAATGAACACGGTCCGATCTCCATCTTCTGCTTTCCTCCTATGCTTGGATACGGGCTGTCGTTCGCGGAGCTTGCGAAACAACTGGATCAGGACGCAGTCGTGTATGGGTTGGAGTTCGTAGATGATGCTGCGGATGAGCAGGCCATGCTGGCACGTTACGTTGATTTGATCGTCAGCACGCAAGCGCAAGGTCCGTATGTGCTGCTTGGTTATTCCATAGGTGGTAATCTGGCGCATAAGGTTGCTGACACACTGGAACGTCAAGGTCATACTGTATCCGATATTTTTATGCTCGATTCGGTCAAAAGGGCGGAAGCCCTGCCCTTCACAGTTGAAGAAACAGAGCATGAAATTCATGACATGCTGGAACAAGTTCCCGACTCCTACCGTGAGCTGTTGAATGAAACGTACCAACGTAAAATGATCGCTTACGCGGTATATGGCAACCAGCTTGTGAATACAGAGAGCGTTCAGGCGAATATTCACGGCTTTGTCGCCGTTGGATCAGAAACGGTCAAGGGTACAGGAGATAATCGACTTTTATGGAAAGACGCTACACAAGGTAGCTATGAAGAGCATAGCTTGATTGGCAATCATTATGAACTGCTGGAACCCGGATTTATCGAGGAAAATGTAAAAAGTATCCGTGCCACCATACAAAAGATAACTCGGAACACGGACAAAGACATGACACAAGACTTGGCACATCATAAATCTTGAAAATCTACGGTCGATGATGTAACGAACTGAATCACTAATTTTTAATCTGTAACACATGAATCCTGATCGACAGGTAAGAAGCCTTCTGCTTACGCGACTCGATCAGGATTCGCTTTATTATGTGCACTCCCGCGATGGGAAGTGCGATGATTCCATAGCGCCATGCTGATGGCTTCCATACGGAGTATAAATATCTGCTCGCTATGCAATCACCGCACGGTTCAAATCATTAAATCAACTTCATACGTAAGGATGGTACTTCAATATGAAGAATAAAGGCTTTTGCTACCTATCCACATTTTTAGCAGCGTTGTTTCTCTGGAACCTGCTCATTGCTTCGGCATGGGCAACAGACAGCATAACACCTGATTCATTGGAAAAAACAGTGGACAATATCATGAGTACAGAATTGGAAAAATTGCATATTCCGGGGGCTGCAGTCGTCGTGACCCAGGAAAACCAAATCCTTTTTAGTAAAGGCTATGGATATGCAGATATGGAGCGGAAAGTGGCATTCGATCCAGCAAAGACCATTGTTCGTGTCGGATCTCTAACCAAATCCTTTAGTGCAAGCGCCACGATGCAGCTGGTTGAGCAAAATAAGCTTGATTTGAATGAAGACGTGAACAGCTATCTCCACAGCTATAAAGCTACGCAATACCAAAATCAGCCTTTCAATTTGCATCAGCTTTTGACACATACCTCGGGATTAGATGAAGCACTGTACGACATTAACAGCTCGACTCGGGCAGGCGTTTTGCCCACAGAGCAGTATCTCAGCACGTATTTTCAAAATCAGCCTCCCATCCGCAAACCTGGAATTCAGTATGATTACAGCAATGTCGCCTACGGTCTGATCGGTAATATCGTGGAGCAAGTAAGCGGTCAGGGACTGAATGATTACCTCCGTACACATCTGTTCCAGCCGATGAATATGCCCAGCGCGACACTGGAATTGCCGTTAAATCATCCTGCACTGGCCCAGTCGTATCAGTGGAAGGATGGAGCGTATTTGAAACAGCCTTTGTCGTATATCAATCTGCCGGGAGCAGGAGCGTTGAACGTCACACCCAACGAGTTTTCCCATTATCTGATCACTCATTTAAACCAAGGCAAGTATGAGGGCAAAGTGGTGCTCCAGCCACATACGGTAAAAGTGATGCATGCGCAGCAATTTGCAGTCGATGCACGCCTGGATGGCGTGGGCTACGGATTTTTTCGTGGTCATTTGGAGACGGGAGTACCTATGCTGTGGGCTACCGGGGAAATTGATGATTTTATTTCTGAAATGGTATTGATTCCGTCCCAAAAGATCGGTATTTTTGTGATCATTAATTCAGCTGACACGGACACCCTGCTTCATGGAAAAGTCATCCATGCGATAGCCCAAATGCTGCCCTCAGAGCCGCAGGCCGTTTTGCAGTCACTAGCTCGCTCTTCCACACAAGTGAAACTTTCGCCAGAGATCGAGGGCGTATATCAGGTGGATTCTAATCCTGTTCATGGTTGGGGAAAATGGATTCGGATACTGGGAAGCATTACATACACCGTGCGAATTCAAGATGATCATACGTTAATTGTTAAAGGAAAACACCCAAATGAGAATGAAGCAACAGACAAAGTGTTTCAAGCAGCAGGTGATGGATTGTTTGTGGAAAAGGGGGGCCAGCTTAAAATTTTGCTGTATCAGGAAAACGGTACTTGGATGATGGTTGCCCCAGACAGTAAGACCATGAAGCAGACGACACTTTGGCACCGTACCTGGACTCTGCTTGTCAGCTACGCTGCCGCCTCCTTATTTTTCATCACAACCTTGCTGATTTGGATTGTAAGATATGTGATCAGAGATATCCGTAAAACGAATAATCACATTTCGTCCAACCTTGCATTCATTGCGTCACTAAATTCGATTTTTCTCGGGGTGCAGGTCATCTATGGTAACAATCAGATAGTGTATGGCTATTCCGCCTGGTATATCTGGGGAATTTGCACGTTACCGCTCATTTCAGCTCTCATTGCCGTATGGGTATTGATCGTGAATGGCGCAAAGCTGATTACAGGGGAAAGGAGACCCCGGGCTGCTGGGAAAATCCTATTTGCGGTACTCACATTGCTGCATACGGTGTATCTCTTTTATTGGAATTTACTTCCTATTCATTATTCCTAAATATTTACAAAACAATGCATATTCGAACATAAATGAATGCTAAAATTTGTATCTGATGCCCCCCAGAGGGGCTTTAAACCAACAAACAGGAGGAGAATAATGGGAATCTTTCGTCGCTTTACATCCCGTAGCTTCAAATACGCAACTGCTATGGTTTTCACTTTATCGTTGTACGCTGGTGTTGCGGGCAGCATACAACCGGTACGGGCAGAAGGTCCGGCGGACCCAGCCCCCTTCATTGCTGCGAAAGTGGTCAATGAGAACGCTGGTAGAAAAGTGCTGTTTGATAATACACATGGACAGACAGCTGGCGCAGCAGATTGGGTGATTGATGGTGGATTTTCAGACTTCGGCCAAGCCCTCGCGAGCAATGGCTATGATGTACACGAGCTTCGCCAATCTACGCCTATTACTTACAATGATCTAAAGAATTATGATGTATTTGTTACGGCAGAGCCAAATATTCCTTTTAAACAGAGCGAACAGGCTGCAATGGAGCAGTATGTAAAAGCAGGCAATAGTATTTTTTTCATTGGAGATCATTATAACGCGGACCGCAACAAGAATCGCTGGGACGGATCGGAGAGCATTAATGGCTACCGTCGTGGTGCATGGGAAGACCCTGCGAAGGGAATGAGTGCAGAAGAAAAAAGCTCAGCAGCGATGCAGGGCGTAGTCAGCTCAGATTGGCTGGGCAGCCAGTTTGGTGTGCGCTTTCGCTACAATGCATTAGGCGATATCACGGCCAATCAGATTGTCGAGCCAGCGCAGGCGTTTGGCATTACAGCTGGAGTGAGTAATGTGGCAATGCATGCAGGATCAACACTCGCGATTATCGACCCAGCGAAAGCCAAGGGAATCGTATATCTTCCTAAAACCAATCAGGCTTGGGGCAACGCGGTAGATCAGGGCGTTTATAACGGAGGCGGAATTCCAGAAGGACCTTATGCAGCTGTATCGAAAGTAGGACTAGGCAAAGCTGCTTTCATTGGGGACTCGTCTCCTGTCGAAGATGCAACGCCAAAATATTTGCGCGAAGAGACAGGAACCAAGAAGACAACGTATGACGGCTTTAAGGAGCAGGATGACGCCGTGTTACTGGTCAATATCGTAGACTGGTTGTCCAACAAGGAGGAGTATACCAGTCTGACGGAAGTGAAAAGCTTACAGCTGGACCAGCCGACGGCATTACTGCCTTTTGAAGAGCCACAGACTTCCACGGAACCACAAGCCGAGCCTTGGTCCGCTCCCGCAGCCGGCTACAAATGGTGGGATCAGCGAACATTCAAGGCAGGGTCCTATGGCGGATCTACAGCCAGTGCGCAACCAGTGTACAGCATCGTTCGTCAAGAGCAGCTGCCCAATGCACAGCCTTTTCAAATTCGAGTTACTGCCGACCAACTGGCTCCTAACAGCACGATTAGCGGATTTAGCACAGGTATTTATGTAGCGGGCGGCAATCAAGTAGCCCAGATTCAAAATCCGGATGGAAGCTGGCCAACCTCTTACGGCTATAGCGGAACATTTAGTTTGGAGTCCAACGGCAAAGGGCATGCCTATAAGGACTTGACGGTGCGGATCAAGCCGGGAACCAGTGGTTCAGCTAATCTTAGACTGAGGCAAAACGGCAGCAATCTGCTGACCCAATCCGTCGTGCTGGCTGATGTCCCGGCCCAGCCGTTGCCTGAGGAAGGCAATACGGTTCCAGCTCGTATCAGTGTCGCAGAAGCACGGAGTCTCCCGGCTGGCAAAGTCGTGACCTTAGAGGGTGTTGTGACGACAGAACCAGGTGCATTCGGCGGTCAAGCCTTTTACATGCAGGATGAAAGTGGTGGGATTTATGTATATCAGAACCAAAGCGGCTTTCACCAAGGTGATCGAGTAAAGCTTACAGCAAGCTTGGCACTGTATAATAGTGAGCTAGAGTTAACCGATCCAGTGGCAATTGAAAAAACGGGAGAAGGACAAACGCCGGAAGCTGTACAAGTCACCGAACTCAGTGATGCGAACCAAGGACAGTTAGTTGAGCTTCCTACGGCAATGATTCGTAATGTGATAGACGCGACTCCCGTAGGTTCGTTTGAATTTGATGCAGTATCTGGTGAAGTAAGTCACCATGTGCGCGTCGATGCACGTACAGGCTTAACACGGACATCTTTTCCATATCAAGAAGGACAGCAAGTGAAGCTGAAGGGAATTTCGGCGATTTTCAAAGGGAATTATCAGTTAAAACCGCGTGGACTGGATGATTTTTCAGCTCAGACAGGCGCAGCATTGCAGGAAGTAGAGCTTTCACTGGATCAAACGACCCTCAACATTGGGGATACGGCAGCGACACATCTCAAGGGTACGCTGACAGATGGCAGCGAAGCTGATTTAAGCCGCGCTTCTGTTCAGTATATCAGCAGTCATGAATCCGTTTCACTGGATACGTATGGAGAACTTAAGGCCCTAAAAGAGGGGAGCGCGGAGATTACAGCCAGCGTCACCTTGGACGGTCAAACAGTGGTATCCAATCCTGTAGCCGTTAGAGTCAAAAAGACTGCTGTAGGTGAAGTGCCAGGAAAACCTGTGCTGTCGCATGATAACGGGCAGGACACCGGGCTGAAGGATGGCAACTACAACATCACCATGAATCTGTGGTGGGGTACGAATGGTGATGAGCTCAAGTTGTATGAAAACGACAAGCTGATTGGCACCCAATCGTTGCAAGCCGCTTCCCTTGGAGCACAGCATGCAGTCATTCCTGTTACAGGCAAGACCAATGGTACCTACACGTATACTGCAGAACTGATCAACGCTTCTGGTAAAACGACCAGCGACCCATTAACTGTCGAAGTGACCGATGCATCCCCTGGCATTCCAGTGCTGTCTCATGACAATTGGGACGGTGACGGCACCTACACCCTTACAATGAACATGTGGTGGGGCACGAATGCGACAAAATACAACTTATATGAAAATGGAGAACTGATCGACGCACAGGATCTGCCAAGCCAAAGCCCGCAGGCCCAAAGTGCAGTCACCAACATCCAAAATCAAAAGCCGGGTACATATGAGTATCGGGCCGAGCTAGTCAATGCTTCAGGAGAAGTTAGTAGTAAAACGATAAGCGTGGAAGTGAAGGAACGTTAAGTAAAAATGATGGATCGTTAAAAAGCAAGAGCATCTATTGACCTTCGAGAGTCTATAGATGCTCTATTTTATTTTTACGATATGTCTGCCACTATGGTGTTCTGTCGAGCTGTATTTATATAAGAGAGAAGCATGAAAAAAGTACCCGCAGCGGGTACTATCATTTTAGGATTGTGTTGGTTGAGCAGACAGTCCCTCTATATCTGAGGAGCCATAGAAGAACAAGGCAACTAGTATCACAATAATGACAACCTCTGCAAAATATTCTCCATCAAACTCACTCACCACAAATATCTCCTTTCGCCACTTGTTAATTGTTTACTTTCTGTGAAAAGGCCTGTATTACCTGGTCCAGTGTCATGTTCCCGTTATCATTTAAAAATTTCACCATATTATCGACATTGGAAGGAGTAGATGCTAATGTTTTGTATTTTCCTGTGAGTCCCAAAAACAATGTTGCTTGTCTGTATAAAGTCACGGAATCGACGTTTAGTTTTCCTGTTAGTAGGAGGGCTGCCACTAAGACCTCCACATTTTTCCCTTGAAGAGCAGAAAAGATAGCCGAATTACTGTTTAATCCATTTTTCTTTTGACCGTTGGGGGGGGATTTGGATTTACGATTCCCATTCCCATTACCATTCTTTCCTAAGGAAGCCATTGAATCTTCCTCCCGCCATATACTGCTCCTGCCTGGTTTTCACAAAATTCGGGACAAGGACAGCGGCACTGCATGTGCTCATCAATATACGTTATGATCATACGATATGCGAATAAGAGAGCATTGGTTACTATAAGAATCACCCTGGCTGAAGGTAGTTGGCTACTATTATCAGTAATTTATTTCGCATGTTGGTCCGATTTAGAGTAAACTACAATAAAGCAAGCCAAATGAGCAATTTGCATACATCCCAAGAGCGTTTCCAATCAGCAATGTTTAGACCGAAACGGTTTAGTTCGTTTATTGTATTTTTGAGCGTTGAATTGGAATTAAGCAAATGCTGAAATAGGAGTTGTAGATAAAATATGTCGAATGAAGAAGTATTGTTAACTAAAGAGGGATTGGCCAAGCTAGAGGATGAGCTTAAGGAACTGAAGACCGTAAAACGTAAGGAGCTAGCCGAACGGCTTAAGTTGGCTATCAGCTACGGTGATTTGAAGGAAAATAGTGAGTATCACTCAGCCAAGGACGACCAAGCATTTATGGAAACCCGCATTCTCATATTGGAGAAGATGCTGACCAAAGCCCGGGTCGTGGACGAGAGTAATTTAGACCTTAGAACCGTTAGTATCGGATCGACTGTCATTCTGAATGACATCGAATTTTCGGAGAAGATGGAATACAAAATTGTAAGTCCTGCTGAGGCGGATGTTCTGGATAACAAAATTTCCTATGAGAGTCCTTTAGGCAAGGCACTTTTGGGGAAAGAAGTGGGCAGTATCATTCATGTGGATGCACCCATGGCTGTAATCAAATATGAGTTGCTTGAAATTAAGCTCACATAGTTCATTCCCGATTCCCTTATATGAGGGGGCCGGGATTTTTTTATTTCTCGCTACTTACATACCGTCCATGTGGAGCACAGTTGCACTCCACATACTGGACAGGATTTTCTTTACTCCGCTATAGCGCACTAAGTTAGTCCGTCATCAGGAAGCCTGCTTGCTCCAGTGCAGCGCAGGCATCGTTAATTTTATCTTCATCCGAGGCATTCAAGGTATGCAGGTGGATGCCTCCCGTCAGCTGGGACAAATAAGTGGCCTGGGTGGAACTGATTTTACGGATAAAATCGTCCACTTCCTTGCGAGTTCCAACCCGTATCGGAGCAGTTAGATCCCCGTATACCGGATGCTCAACAATAACATCCTGCACACTTACACCGTAGTCCACAATCAGCTTTAGTTCCTCTTCTGTCTGTTCAGGTCGATGTTTACACACAATAATACGTGAGGCTAAGGGGGCTGTCTGACCCGCAGGCTCCATATAAATGTATCCTTGACTCGTTGCAAGGATAGGCTCTTGGCTTGCTTTTAACAGGGAAATATCCTGTACAATTACTTGTCTGGAAACGGAGGATCTGCGTGCCAGTTCGCTCCCGGTCAGCGGTGATTCGCTCTTCAGCCACAACAGCAGCTGCTCGCGGCGATCCGTACCTGACCGCTTTAAAGATTCAGTCAACGGGATAAGCTCCTTTCTTGTCGATGCGTCAGGTCTGTCAAAATATCTACCAGTACATTCAATTCCTCGATGGTGGTTGCCCTTCCGAAAGAAATACGGATAAATTGTAATGCTTCACGGTCGGATGCTCCAAGCGCTTGTAAGGCAGGCGAAGGATCGTGGTGTCCGGCGGCACATGCGCTTCCGGTTGATATACAGACACCTCTGCGATTACATTCCAGCATAACATATTGTCCCTCGTAACCGTGAAAAAAACATCCAACTATATGATGAAGCACTGCTTTATTCTCGCTTTCCTGTACGACCCAACGTAACGGAATGGATCTTTCCTGAATTTTCCTAATAAAGTGTCTTCTCAGGGTAGCATATCGCTCCTGATGCGACTCCATCTGTTCGGTCATCATTTCTGCCGCCGCGACAAAGGCTGCAATCCCGGGAACATTAACCGTTCCAGGACGAAATCCGTTTTCATGTAGCGTATCAGGGTACACGGGACGCCACGGGGTTCCGGGTTTGAGATATGCAGCACCGACACCTTTGGGGCCATACACTTTATGGCTCGATACAGAGAGTGCATCTACTCCCATGGCTTCTACATCTAAGAGAATATTCCCAAATGTCTGTACCGCATCACTGTGCAGCAAAATACCCCGTTCGTGTAGCAGGGGAGATATGGCAGCAAGGTCCTGAACCAGTCCCGTTTCCGAATTGGCGTGTTGTACAGATACAAGTCCGGTGTTTTCTCTCAGGTGAGGTAAAAGAGCTTCGCGAGTCATTCGTCCTTCCCGATCCGGTTGCACAATGGTCAGTTCATAGCCCTGACGTTCCAGCAAAGTAGCAAGGTTGTACATCGAGTGATGTTCCAAAGCGCTCATGATCCAATGCTTTTTATGCTGCGGCAACCCGTTCAGGATTGATTGCACAATCAACATATTGGATTCTGTTCCCCCGGTTGTAAAATAGATGCCTTCCTTTTGCCCGCCAATCATATTTGCTATTCGTTGCCTGCTGTAATCCAGCGTGTAGGCTGCTTGACCGCCCGCATCATGGAGGCTGCTGGCATTTCCGAACATTTCCTTATTTAATACGTTATACATATTTAGAGCTTCGTCACACATAGGTGTGGAAGCGGCATAGTCCAGATAAATCACAGCAATTCCTCCCTGCTCAAAAATAATTCCATTCAAAAACTCTTGAGATTATTGTAGGCATGTGTAAATATAAGTGTCAAGACACTTGTAAATATGTATGTACACAAAGCGGTTATCTGTTCGTGAGAGCGGGAACGATCAGCCGTATCGATATGGAGGGATTCTAATGTCTATGCTTAACGTTTTACAAGGAAATCGAGGGCTTATGCCAGAGCATTATAAGACACTGACGGTTGCTGACATGGAGCAGCGAGTGGCCGAGCTGAAACAAAAATGGGGACCCAAGCTGCTTATACCAGGCCATCACTATCAGAAGGACGAGGTTATTCAATTTGCTGATATAACAGGAGATTCTCTACAGCTTGCTCAAATGGCTGCACAAAATCAGGAAGCGGAGTTTATTGTATTTTGTGGGGTACATTTTATGGCGGAGACAGCGGATATGCTGACTACCGATCGACAGACTGTTGTACTGCCGGATATGCGCGCAGGCTGCTCGATGGCAGATATGGCGAACATAGAGCAGACAGAACGAGCGTGGAAGCATTTACAGGAGTTCGTAGGAGATACGATCATTCCGTTAACGTATGTAAATTCCACAGCAGAGATCAAAGCCTTTGTAGGACGACATGGCGGGGCTACCGTGACCTCTTCGAATGCCAAACAAGTGCTGGAGTGGGCGCTGAAGCAAAAGGAACGTATTTTGTTTTTGCCGGATCAGCATTTAGGTCGCAATACAGCTTACGATCTTGGAATTCCGCTGGCTGAAATGGCCGTGTGGAATCCCATGACCGATCAGCTGGAGACTGAACAGGACCCGGCAACCGTAAAAATTATTTTATGGAAAGGGCACTGCTCTGTTCATGAAAAATTCACGGTAGATCACATTCGCAATGTCCGCGAGCGTGATAAGAACATCCGGGTCATCGTGCACCCCGAATGCTCTTATGAGGTCGTACAGCTCGCAGATTGCGCGGGCTCCACAAAATTCATCATCGATACCATTCGCGCGGCAGAGCCGGGAACCCAATGGGCTGTTGGCACAGAAATGAATCTCGTGCAACGAATCAAACAGCAGTACCCTGAACAGCAGATTGAATCGCTCAATCCCGATATGTGTCCCTGTCTGACCATGAACCGGATCGATCTTCCCCATTTGCTGTGGGCAATGGAGCAGTTTGATCGGGGTGAGCCTGTGGGTGTGATTCGTGTGGATGCTCAGATCAGACAGGATGCTGTACTAGCATTGAATCGTATGCTTGCTATCCGTTAACCTTTTGCTGTTCCAGCGAGAATGCTGCTTAAAATCTTTGGTCTTATTTTAAAGAAGCAGGGAGCTTGACGCCAAGCAGACGGTTTCCGCTTTGAATAAATATCATTCCACCGGATTTGAGCGTTGGACCGAAGGAGCGTGAGCCTGTGTTGACAGCAAACACGGGCTTTAAGCTCATCAAATCATAGCCATGAAATACGCCATCTGATTGCCCGACATAGACTCCTTTACCGAATACGTCAGCTTGAACGGTCGGATTATCGCCGTCGTAATGAATGAATTGACCTGAGGACAGCTTCATAGCAGTCAGTCTGGATGTACTAAAATCTTGGTAGAACATGCGACCTTCATGAATAGACAATAAAGGAACAAGTTGATCATAGCCATTTTGCGCCCACTTGCGAGCAGGTTTGCTATCTGGTTTATAGTTCCAGAAGTCATAGGAAGCTAGTATCTTTCCCTGAAAGACATAAAGGTCTTTACCGTACAAAAAAGCAGAACCGTATATGCCTCCAGATTGGAAAGTGCCATCTTTATTTTCAGCCTCAGTCCATCGGTACTGACGATCTCCTTTGGATTCACCTGTCTTGAGGTCGTACTGTGCTATCGTAACTTTTCGATTTACCGGGTCATCATCAATCATAAACGTATTGGCAACAGAGTAGACAATCCCGTCTTTAACGGCCAGTGGAAAAGAACTTCTGAAGCTGTCCCAAAGCTTTTTGCCGGTTTTAGCGTCATAGGCATTAATCTGTTCAAAGGTCAGGCTGCCCTGTACATTATAGTTGCGGATAAGCACACCGTCAGTTTCCATTATTTCGCCCAAACCACTGTATGAGTTCTTATCCTCACTGATTTTCCACTTCACCTTGCCACTGACAGCATCAATGGCAGCCGTTTGCACCGATTGCATAATATATATAGTTGGACCAATGCGCTGAATACCATATGCTTCAGTAAATCCAAGCGGAGTGGACCACACTTTCTTGCCAGCTTCTGTAACGGCATAGATAGAACCGCTTCGTGTCATTCCGTAGATGATACCTTTGTTGTACGTTAAAACAGGGGTAAGTTGATCACCATATTGCCACAATTTCCGACCCGAACTGGCCTCAAGGGCAACCAGTCTATGGTTCGAGTCAACCGCGAATACCTTACCGTTTTCCGCTATTGCTACCGCCTTATCTGGATATCGGTTTCTATCGATTGGGATAACGGGAAAAGACCAGGAAGGTTTGATCACAGGTGCCTGGATTGTGGTGCTATAAGCGGCGTTACTCATGGAGACTGCAGATTGCTCTGCACTTGCCTTTTCAGTGAATCCATCGCTGATTAAGGGCAGCCCAATGCTGGCTAACGCCAATCCTGTAAACAATGTGCTGTGTATCGTTTTTCTCATACGCGCTGGCTCCTTTAATGGTTAATAGGGGAGTAAGGCTTTATAGAAAGTCACCTTTGATTAGACTGTAAATAAACCCAAAAGTTTCATGTTGTATTTACATTTTGGTTGTTTTGAGCATAAATACTTAAATTCAGTTGCTTGTGTCCAACCTGTATCTCTAATTAAAGATTAGTCGCTTGTCCGGTTTTCGTGCTATAATTGTAGCAACAAACCGAAGGAGGTGAATCCCTTGTTTGAGCTCCAGGACCTACTCCCTTATTTATTTACAATCGGCTTGCTGTGCACAGTGACTTATGCATATCTCGCTCATTTGCACGGCAATGTACCCGAATGCTGGGTCGAAGGCGGGCCCGTAAGGTCGCATGCTTCTCCACAGATGCCGATGTCTGCCCGTGGACAGGACATGCCTGTCCGGCTGGCCCGACATATCCGGCGTAAGGAAGCGCCGGATGAAGATGCATCCGATTGTTCTCCCTCGTTGAACGATGGCACAGCCAATCAACGAGGAGGAACATATGAAACGATTCAAGGGATTCACCTTTTGGGGTAAAAAAGAACGGATATTAGGATTAATGGTAGCGTTGGCGGTGGTTATGCTGCTGTCTGGTTGTGGTGCGAATGCTGCGGAGATAAATGCACAGACACCCGGATTTTTTAATCATTACGTGGTGTTCCCGCTTTCTTGGCTTATTCAGCAATTGGCGCAATGGTTTGGTGGAAGCTTTGGGCTGGCGATTATGACTTTGACATTCATTGTCCGGCTGGCCTTACTGCCTCTTATGATGCGTCAAACGCGTGCCCAGCAGGGGATGAAGCGTAAGATGAGCGCCATGCAGCCCGACTTGGACCGAATTAAGAAGAAGTATGAAAACAAGAAAGATACCACCAGCCAGCAGAGTATGCAGCAGGAAATGATGTCGCTTTATAAAGAGCATCAATTCAATCCGCTTAATATCGGTTGTCTGCCTATTCTCATTCAGCTCCCGATCTTGAGCGGTATGTACACTGCAATCCGCTTAACCCCGGAGCTGGCGTCACACTCCTTCCTATGGTTCCGGCTCGGACAGCCGGACTGGATTTTGGCAATCGTCGTCGCAGTTGTATACTTGGCACAGGCCAAGCTTTCTCAGCTTCAGATGACGCCTGACCAGCGCAAGCAATTTGCGATTATGGGCTATCTTTCACCGATTATGATGGCGGTCTTTTCCTTTAATGCCCCTTCTGCCATGCCATTATATTGGACAGTAAGCGGCACCTTTTTGCTGCTTCAGTCGCTGTGGTTCCGCAGACGCTATCCAATAGAGGAAGCAGAGAGTAAGGTTAAACTTGGAGAAGTCACACCAACCTAAATAGAAGATGATGTTTGTTTAACTTGGGAATTGCGCTTGTAGTATGCCAAGTGTAATCATAGGATGTCATTCGAGCCGTTTATAAGGCTTAGAATGGCGTCCTTTTTTGATGCTGCTTTTTCGCTACATTCCGCTTGTGATTTTGTAGTCAATATGAAATCCTTATATTATAAAATGATTCTTAAAGTTGGGAGAGGCTATATGAGAACTCCAACCACGTCCATAGAATGGTATGATCATCAAATAAGGGAGGACGGATGCTATTGCATGAGAAGCGTGCAAAAAGCACCGGGCTATATACCAACAGGGATGCCTCATGGGCGCCTGCTCCCGACCTTTTCAAAAAAATGGGTTTCAACATGTGGAGGATGCACCTAGTCTTTGAATGAAATGATAACAGAAAAATGGGTAAAGTAAGATATATACGAAAGCTAATGCTGGACTTTGTTTTATCACGCAATGAATGTTATGGAGGAACTATAGAAAATGAAGCAAACACCAACAAAGCTGCCCATTTCCTTAGCACTGCTCACATGTATAGTATGTGCACTCGGTTTTAGCTTAATCGCATTATGGGTGAGCGACCATCAAATACGGTATTTTGACCAGAAAATTATTATGGCTATTCGACAGCTGGAGTCGCCCGCCATGACCCGTCTAATGAAATTTTTCACCATGATCGGCAGCGGGATTCCAGTTGTGATCATCATTTTAATTGCCATGTTCGTGCTTTATAGAGTATTGGGACACCGCAGAGAACTGCTTTTTTTGGCGGTTGGTGTGTTGGGATCGGTAATGCTGAATACGATACTGAAATTGCTTTTTCAGCGTGCGAGACCGGAGATTAACCGTATTATTGAAGAGAATGGATACAGCTTTCCGAGCGGACATTCCATGACAGCTTTCAGCATGTACGCTGCGCTGACATTTTTAGTGTGGAAGCATGTTCCTTCTAGGCTGGGGCGTATCCTTCTTATTGTGCTCAGCAGTCTGCTGATTGTAGCAATCGGAACGAGCCGCATTTATTTGGGCGTACATTATCCGAGCGACGTTGTGGGTGGCTATTTTATGAGTGGCTGCTGGATGGCGGCTTGTATTTGGTTTTATCAGCGGTACGAAGAACGACGAATGCTGCCACTTCGCTCCAAATCGACAGCATAATAGGTAGCATAAATAAATGAAGCATATAAAAAAGCAGACGCTTTAGCGTCTGCTTTTCATTTGGACAGAGGAAGTGTGTTCAGTCATCTTAGTTCTGGCCTGTTCACCAGGCTTGAGCCCCAGCTTCTGCTCCCATTTTCCATAAAATATAATAGCCGCCTGCATGAAGATGCCAGGAAGCTTCCGGCTTCGAATGAATTGATGAACGCCAATGGCACAACCTGCACCAATAAGCGCACCTGCCAAAATATCCGAGGGATAATGCACTCCGGTCCACACGCGGGATACTGCGATGAGTACAGCCAAGATAACCCAGAGAACACGGGATTTTTGATGATGAATCCATAAAATGGCAGCCAGAGCAAACGCTCCAAGTGCATGGTTACTTGGGAATGAAGCATTAGGATCATGGTGAACAAGCTGAATGACTGAATGTCCGACAAAAGGTCGATCTCTGTAAAACAAATGTCCAAGGCCCCAACTAATTACAAAACCGATACAAACCGTTATAACGGCTTCTAAAACCATCATCCGATGCGGCATTTTAAAAGTGAACCAGTAAATCAGCAAAGCCACTCCGAATAAATATGGTGCATATTGCGCCAAGAAACGCATGGTTCCATTCAAAAAGGCGAGGGAATTAGCCAGTTCATTGATCCAGTGAAATAAAGCATAATCTACATTAATTAACATGAATAAATTACTCCTTAACATCAAAAAATTGAATAACAAAGTTATATTATAGAGCGACTACACGGATAAAAGCTTAAAATCAAATAAAAAATGAATGTCATTTCCATTACTCATTTGTTTTTTCTATAGAAAATAGGTGGTTTTGCGATGGAAAAGTCGGTGCTGGTCATTGATGATGAAGAGAAGATATCCAGATTGCTTCAGTTGGAGTTATCCCATGAAGGATATGCAGTTGAAATCGCACAGACGGGCAGAGAAGGATTGGAAAAAGCTCTAGTAGGTACATGGGATATCATCATACTGGATGTAATGCTGCCGGAGATGAACGGGGTCGAGGTACTGAAGCAGATTCGAAAAGTGGACAATCATACACCAGTAATTATGGTCACTGCACGTAACACGACTCCTGATAAGGTTTCAGGTCTGGATGAAGGTGCCAATGATTACATTACGAAGCCTTTTGAGATCGAGGAGTTATTAGCGCGGATGCGGGCCAGTATGAGGCATCAAATGGAGCCAACAGCTACCGCTTTACAAGAAGAGGACAAGCCGCCGTCTAGGCTCCAAGTGGATAGTTTGGTGTTGGAACGCAAAACCAGGTCAGTAGTGCGGGAAGGAAACCGAATCGAACTGACGCCAAAAGAATATGATCTGCTTCTTTATCTGATGGAGCACAAAAATCAGGTATTGCAGCGGGATCAAATGATTCAGGACGTGTGGGGATTTGATTTTGTCGGTGATACGAATGTCGTAGATGTGTATATCCGATATGTTCGCAAAAAAATTGATCATGGATACAAAAAGAAATTGATAAAAACCGTGCGCGGTGTTGGGTACTTCATCCGGGAGGAAGACTAGTGAAGCTTCGGACCAAAATCACCCTGCTCAGTTCTATTTTAGTGATGTCGATACTCCTGTTTGTGGATGTTACAGTTCACCTATTGTTCGTCAAAATCGCTACGCGAAATGAAAGAGAAGTGCTGCAAAATAAGTGGACTGAAATCATTGCCGAAACCGGACCCACGATGATTCTGAAGAATGCATGGGGCCCCAAACTGAAAGATGAGCTTTCTGGAGATACCATTTTGAGGGTATTTGATCAGCAATCCCGACTTTTGTATGAAGTAAGTCGCCAGTCCCGCTTTAAGCTGGGCGATATACGTTTTAACACTTCTCAAAGCTCTCAACTGACAGATGTACAGGGTCATAAAATTCTGGTTATCCATCTGCCTGTGCTTTCTCTGGAGGGCAATCAGAAGGGGACGCTGGAGATCGTGGAAAAATGGGATGCACTCGAAACCAATCTCGATATTTTAAATACGATTCTCATCACATCGACTGTAGGGGCTATGTTGCTAAGCTTGGTAGGAAGCACGATTTTGGCGAATGCCATATTGCTGCCGATTTCCAGTAGTATTCAAACGATGCAGGAAATTGAAAGAAGCTTGAAATTTAAAAAAATCCCCGCTGGCAGTCATAATCAAGATGAATTGTCCCAAATGACCGCCACTTTTAACCGAATGATGGAGAGATTAGAAGAAAGCTTTCAGAGCCAGCAGCAGTTTGTTTCAGATGCCTCACATGAGCTGAACACCACTCTTATGATTATTGAGGGCTATGCCAACATGCTGCGGCGGTGGGGCACGCGTGACGAGGACATTCGTAAGGAATCCATTGAATCGATCTATGAAGAAACTCAGCGAATGCGTACGATGACACAGCAGTTGCTGACTCTTGCCTCCTCACAGCAGAAAGATCCTGAGCCGCATGAGCGGATAGAAATGATCGGTTGTTGTCAACAGGTGGTAGCGCATCTCAAGCCTGTACATGATCGTCAAATTTCTATTTTAACAGAAGAGAACGAAATTTGGCTGGATGCCAATCTGACAAAAATAAAGCAGTTGCTAGTGATCCTGCTGGATAATGCATTAAAATACAGCTCGGATGAGATCGAAATAGGGTTATCTACAGATGAAAAGGATGTCTATATCCAGGTTAAGGATTATGGGATCGGAATACCTGAGGGCGAGATCAAGCGGGTCTTTGAACGATTTTATCGGGTAGATAGCTCCAGGCATCGTAAAACCGGAGGAACGGGGCTGGGGTTGCCAATTGCCAAGGCAATTACAGATGCCCATCAGGGTACGATACGCATGGAGAGCGTAGAAGGAGAAGGAACGGTAGTCATCGTCACGCTGCCCCAAAGACAACAGGAAAGGCTGTCCCTCCAGTAGATATATCTACTAGCGGGACAGCCCTTTTTATCATCTAAAATTTATTCTAAAGGACACGACGTGCTGTTGTGTAATTGCGACTCCACCATCCGGAATTTAGATCTGTAACCGTTACGCCGCCTTTACCATACGTATGCAGAATTTTGCCGTTCCCCATGTAAATGGCTACATGATGAATTGGTGCATAGAAAAAGACCAAATCGCCTTTTTTCAGCTGACTACGCGGTACAAAAGTGCCAACAGTTGATTGCTGTCTAGACGAACGTGGTAGCTTAATGCCATTTTGTGCAAATACATATTGAGTGAATGAAGAGCAGTCAAAAGAGCTTGTATTGCCAGCTGGGGCTCCATGCTCATAACGCACACCCATAAACTGGGAGCCTTTAGAAATAATCCGATCAGCTTTACTTGCCGAAGCAGCATGAGTGGTGGCTGGTCCAACGACGAAGCTCCCTGCGCTCAATGCCAAAGTCATAGTAAAGCAAATACCCATCCACAATTTTTTAGAAGTATGTTTCATATATAAATTCCTCCGTTATTCGTATTGTGTTGATGTCCTGAAATGACAATAACACAAATAAAATATCCGGAATTTACCACTCATGGTTACAAACCTGTTACCCCAACGCTTTGTCCTCATTTATTAGAAAACGATGAGAATTTTCTCCTTAATTTTGGCTTGACAAATTGTATAGACTCCACTTATAGATAGGCTCGTATGACAAAAAGCGACTTGCAGACGATTGGCACAAGCAATCACGCAAAATATACATACCTATATACTACAATTTATAACTTGTACGGGAGTATGCTCTGATTCCCGTTGACATTGTAAGGATCACACCGTATTTCCGGTCAGGAAGGGGAATTCGTATGGCTTCAAAACAGAATAAAGCACTCAAAAAACGGCGTCTAACCATTGTTCAGGTCATTTCTAACTATCCAGATGCACAGCCGGTACCCTCCAACAAGGGCGGAACGGAAAAGGTCGTGCATGAATTAACTGAGGAATTGGTGAGACGAGGGCATCATGTATCTCTTTTTGCCGCTCTTGGGAGCAGGAGCAGTGCGCGGTTGATTACCTATCCCAAGGGTTTGAAACATAGTCAGATCCCCCAATATGTACTCCGGCATATGCCTTCCGACACACATATCATTCATGATCATACCTTTCGTTCTGCTGTAGGGCGTAGGAAGCTGCCTTGTCCATCAGTATGCACCGTTCATCTTCCAGTGAAGAGACACGGTAAAAACCCGGTATATGTCAGTAAACGAGCACGTCAGCTGATGGGCAGGGGCAAAGGATTTTATATCTATAACGGCATTAACACACATGAATACGAGTTCAGCAGTGAGAAGCGTGGCTACTTGCTGTTCATGGGCAGAATTATACGAAATAAAGGTGTATTGCAGGCCATTCAGGTTGCAGAACGAACAGGAAAAAAACTGCTTATTGCAGGTCCTATCAAAGCTCCAGAATTTTTCCGCAAAGAGATTCAGAAACGAATTCAGCGTAATCCGAATATACGCTATGTGGGGGCAGTTGGAGGCGATCAGAAACAGAAATTGCTGAAACATGCAGAGTGTCTGTTGTTTCCGACACTGTGGGAAGAGCCATTTGGACTCGTTATGGTTGAGGCCATGGCTTGTGGAACACCGGTGCTGGCATTAAAAAACGGCTCCGTTCCCGAGGTGCTCTCGGGCTTTCCACAGTTGATTTGCAAATCGGTTAGCCAAATGGCACGAAAAGCACAGCAAAAAAACTACCCGTCACCAGCGAAGCTGCGTTTGTATGTGACTCAAAGATTTACCAACAAACAGATGACCAGTAACTACTTAAGACTATACCGTGAAATCATCCGTCGGCGAGAACAAAAGAGAGGACAACGACAGCCTACACGGAGGTGAGGGGAATGCAGGTTAAACGGTATATGCTCGGAAAGGGCTCTTGGGCAACTCCTTATTATATAGCCACAGGGGCACAGAAAGGTCCGTGTGTGATGGTGGTGGCGGGAATACATGGTAAAGAAATAGCAAGCATACGAGCTGCTGAGAAACTGGTAAAGCTTTTGAATCAGCAAAAACTGCGATTTAGCCAGGGTAAGCTTATAATTGTACCGATTGTAAATCAAGAGGCTTACCGCAAACGGATTAGAGGAATACCTGATCTTAATCGAACCTTTCCGCGCAAAAAAAAGCAGCTGGCAACACAACCACTTTCCGCTGCTCTATTCAAATTAACACAAAAGCATCAACCGGAATGGTATCTCGACTTGCATGAGGCTAACGGATTGTCACAAAAGGATTCCAAGGTGCTTGGTCAAACGCTAATCACCAACAAAGCCAATTCGGTGGTTCCTGCGGTTCGCCGGATTATTAAGCGAATGAATCGCTCCATCCAGGTGAGCGACCGACATTTCAACATTCGGCTGCATGAGCTCCCAGGTTCCTCCCGCACTGCTGCAGCCCGCATTTTAGGTACACGCGCGGTTACCGTGGAAACGGGTTGGAGCCTGCCCAAGAAAGTACGCATACACTATCAGTTAGAGATTGTCCGGCATTTTTTAAAAGAAGCCGGAATAGTCAAAGGCAACGAGGTATATTTATCTGCCAAGGTTAGAACTATTATCTCAAGAAAATATGGCATCACAAAATAAAATCGCTTCTGGAGCAAGGATTTTTTCACCTTGCTCAGGAGCGATTTATTATGTGCGACCTCCGTTCAGAATCCGTAGCGTGCTATGTTATATCTGAGGATTTTGCAAAAATCTAATAAGCGACTTCCAATGAACAATATATAGATCGCAATGCTCTAGTTCGTCTATATATTGCACTTTGGAGCGACTGGAATCGAATTTTGCAAAATCCTGATCTATGTGTTGTCAGGCCTCGGATTTATAGAAGGCATTCACCAAGCTGTTCCCCAGACGTACCTCAATCAGCTCCAGTGGTGTATCCAGATCGGCACGGATCGTGTGATACGTATCAACCGGAATGCTAAATACAGAACCGCTTGCGGCAGCAAAACGCTCTCCGTTCAGCATGACCTCTCCACGACCGGACACAATCGTCCATACTTTAAGTCCACTGCCGTGAATACGGCCATTCAAGCGGTGATCTGGCAGTACCGTCAGCCGTATGGCCAGTATATCGTTCAGACTCCGATGATCAAACTCGTCCAGCACCCGGTAACTGCCCCAAGAGGTTTCACCATGCATGGGGTGAAGTTGAAGTTTACCTAGCTGCTCCTTGATTACGTGGGCATGGCTCTTGGACGCAATGAGAATGCCGTCGGGACTCGCAGCAGCAATAATATCTTCCACGCCAATGACATGAATTGGATAGGGCAGCTCATTGACGATGTGCGTACCAAGAGTCTGACCACTAATCTGTCCACGCCCGATCACTTGGCTGCTTAGCTGCTCTGTTAGGGCCTGCCAGTTGCCGATGTCGTGCCATTCGCCATCGTAGGGCAGGACGATGGCATGTTCGGCACGCTCTGCAATCTCCTCATCAAAACTGCGAACCGGGAGGCTATCATACATTGCGCATAATGCTTTATCGTTCAGCGGCAAATAACTTCGCTCCATACAGGACAGCATATACCGTAATGTAAAAGCGTAAACACCACAGTTCCACAGCGCGCCCTGATGAATAAGCTGTTGTGCCCCGGAGAGATCCGGCTTTTCTGTGAAGCGGGCAACTTGCGCATAAGAAGTTTTCCCTTCCCGTATCATTTGCAGACCCGGAACGACATAGCCGTATTGGTCGGAGGGATGAGTAGGCCTTGTCCCAAGCATAGCCAGATCGGCTCCGCTCTCAAGCAATAAGCCGGAGAGCGCTGCTATGCTATGGAAGAAATCCTCCCCTGCATACATGTCCGCTGGAGCAATGCAGAGAACTTCATCCAGCCCCGTGCCTCTGGTGTGAAAATAAGCAGCCGCCAGTGCAGCTGCGGTGAAGGTTCCCCGTTTGGCAGGCTCGCCTAGAACGGGCAGACGACCTTCTGTATGGCGAAAGGCTAGATTTACCTGACTCCGATGAGCCAGAAGCAGGGCTGAGGAATCCAGCCCGGCTAAGGTGAGCTGACGGTACACCCGGCGGAGCATAGATTCCTTTCGCCCGTCAGGAGCGGACAACAACCGGAGAAACAGCTTCGACCGGATTTCGTTGGATAGTGGCCATAGCCGTTTTCCGGCACCACCGCATAACAATACGATGCGCACGGACGTTTCCTCCTTCAATGCAGATCCATTGTACTGCATCATTTTGCAGGATTTTAAGAACTATTTTAGCGATGATTCAATCTTTGTTTTTGGAGCAAGCTGGTACACCTTGCGTTGATGAAAAGATAAGGAGCGATAGCTCTTGGCCAAGACATCCAATTGTTTTTGCGACAGGGAAGAAGCCCGACTATGAAGCGCTTTATTCAATGACTTGCGCAAAATCATCCGAGAGGGCTGATTGCTGTATAAATAGTTGGCATACGTTTCATATTCGGAAAACCCAAACTGTTTTGTCCGGTCTATACTGTGGATAATTGCGTTGTACCAAGGTTTTCCATGTCGGGCCTCGATAACTTGCTTGAGCTGGGTAAGCCGCGCTTTTTCAAAAAGCATATAGTGAGTAACAAAGGACTTTGGTGAGGGCGCTTTAACGCCCATCAACTTGTGATGGGTGCGAAAATACTCAGGCTGGCTCCAGCTGCGGTAGTAAAAAATCGTTTTTCCGTCTTTACGGAACGTATGTGGACGAATCAAAATCGTGTCCGCGTCAATGACGAGAAAAAAAGAGGCTTTACTGATTTTGTCGCCATTCATTTTGAGCAATTGTTGATACAGCCAGCCTGAGCGGTCCCAGCGCGTTGTCCCGTAATGAATATGTTTTTTGGTGATGGGCAGCACCGTTTTTTCGTCTATAAATGTACATTTCTTGTTTACGCACAGACGGCGAATCCCGGTGCTTTGCGGTGAAACGATATAAATATTTCCAATTCGGTGCTGCACGTGACGGCGCAGACTATCAATCACCAGCGGTAGTGTGGCAATATCTTTATCAATTGCGGGAATCAGAACATCGATTGTAAGGGAACCCTTCCGTGGCCCATCCGATTGCGCTGACATGTTATTCACTCCCTATATGTGCAAATATATGCTCCCAGCGTCTCACAATATCGTATGCTTGGACAGGCGCTTTCGACCGGGCAAGGTCAAACGTCCATTTCTATGCAGGACAGGGCTGATGAAGCTTCGAATGGGGAGTTAGCGCATACGATAGATTGATCTTTTTTAACAGGAGCGTTCTACCTGAGAGTAGAGAGGAGAGGGGCAAGTGAATTCTTCAAAAGCGCAGGCGTTGCGCAGCAAATGGCATAAAACCCAATTGTTGCTCCAGCATGGAAGCATCAAACCTTATGTACCAGAAACTCGCAAATATAACAAAGCAAATTTGAAGTCAATGCTGGAGAAATACGGTATGGTCTATGTAAAACCCGAGCGAGGTACCTTTGGTAAAGGTGTAATGAGAGTAGAGCAGGAGGCCGGCCAGCGTTTCGCCTATCAATATGAGGAAACGCGTCAAGAATTCAAACATTTGGATGCACTATATACCAGCCTATCGAAACATACGGGGAAGAAAAGTTATCTCATTCAAAAGGGAATCCATTTACTACGCCATCAAATGCGTTATTTTGATATTCGGGTTATGGTGCAGCGGAATGAAAAAGGGCTATGGGAGTCTACCGGAATTATTGGACGTCTTGGTCATCCTCGTAAAATCGTGACTAACTATCATAGTGGTGGTAAGCCGATGGCCTTGGAGCAGTTACTAAAATCCCATTTATCGCAAAGCAAACAGGCGGAGCTGGTCAAGAAACTAAATGAACTGGGTCTTACCATCGCCAAACAACTGCAAAAAACATATCCGAATTTCCGGCAAATTGGTGTGGACATTGGACTGGATCATCGCTTTATCCCGTGGATTATTGAGGTGAATACGAAGCCGGACCCATATATTTTTAACCAATTAACAGATAAGTCCATGTACAGTAAAGTGTTAAGCTATTGGCGACTGGCTAATGAAAAAAGGAAAGTCTCCGTCCCAAGCAAAGATACAAATAAAGACAAGAATAAAGATAAGAGTAAAGATAAAAATAAGAATGTAATTAAAGATTCAAAAAAAGAAAAAATATCTTGACCAGTAGATTGCTTCATTGCCAGCAGCTAATACAGAAAAAAGGATGAATATTTCATAATTCATCCTTTTTAATTAGGATATTTATTTTTAAACGCGCCAAGTACCCAGTTGTTTACGTATAAGTACGATTTGTCCACTATGATATGCATCGTGCAGCGTCCACCGCGATAATTCTGCACCGAGAGTTTCGGAGCCGAAAGGCTTATCCAGATCAGCATCAGTCAAAGCAGTAATGGCGACAAGCAGTTGGTTTACAATAGCTTCTGCTTCTTTCAGTGTCTTCTGCCATCCTTCATGGTCTTCAGTATCCCCTGGCGGACCGAATGTCTCATCGTTGCTTATTCCAGTTGAGCTTACAGGTCGGTCAGTTAAACGTCTCAAAATACGCTCATTGTAATAATTAATGTGACGAACCGTTTGCCAAATCGTGTTTCCTCCACCTGGTGGTGTCCAAGTGGCTTCCTGTGTATTCACACCGTGAAGTGCTGCGGCAAGAGGAACAATCCATTCTTCCTTATCCCATGAATTTTCTCTTTGCAATACCAGCATATTTACTCGATCTCGGCTCACCTAACCCAACTCCTTTTGTAGGGATGTAACTAGCTAAATGTAGAATAAATCGTTACAATTAATAATGTAGCATGACAAAATAAGATTTGCAACCAGTTAAAATGATTTTAGTGGTTACAGGCGGTAGGGGGAACTCTTTTGAATACACTTTGGACTGATTTTGTAAACAGCGAATGGCATGACTGGAGAGGTAGCGGGCGTTCAGAAGATCGTTTGTTGAAGCCGGAATGGCAAAATGACTTTCTCATACAGTGGCAATTTTCCGCTCCGGTCCCAGCCAGTGCAGAAGATATCGAAGAAATGCAAATTCTCCGGCGGGAATTGCGTAGCTTCGCTGAGCACCTGACTTCCGGAGGACAAATGACATCTGATCTGGTGGATACGATTAACCGGAAGATGATAGAAGGGGGGCCGGTCACTCGCTTATTAAAGCAACAGGATGAGCATTTCAACATTGTGCTGGAACCTGTGGCAAACGGCTGGAAAAAAGTGCTGGCAGAGGTGGTAGCCGATTTTGCCCAGGCATTCGTCAATAGCGGCGGCTCTAGAATTCGTATTTGCGATAATACCGATTGCCGATGGGTATTTTACGATGATACCCGAAATCGGTCAAAGCGGTTTTGCGACGATAAGATGTGCGGTAATTTGATGAAGGTACGTCGATTTCGCGAACGTAAGAAACAGTAGATGAAGCGAGAGAATTTACATGAGCAGTACATGTTGAGCCCACTCCTATATGAACAATGGAGTGGGTTATTTAAAATTGAACAACCAGTGACCCTATGCTATGCTTACATGAAAGAGAAGCTAGACGTACTAACGATGATCTTTACTATGCGTATAAACATCTGATGATACGACGAATAGAAAGGATGTAAGCCATGAATTCTGTCATTGAACTTAACAATGTAAGCTGGAAAAGAGATAACCGCACCATACTGGACCAAATCAATTGGCAGGTAGCTGAGGGAGAGCACTGGGCTGTACTCGGCTTGAATGGGTCAGGTAAAACAACGATGCTCAATATGATTAACGGTTACATATGGCCAACCACAGGTAGTGTCGGTGTATTGGGCCATACCTTTGGAGATGTGGATCTGAGGGAACTGCGCAAATCTATCGGTTGGGTCAGTTCCTCTTTACAGGAAAGAATTAATGGGAGTCAGCGTACGCAGGATGTTGTCATTAGTGGCAAATTTGCCTCCATTGGACTTTATGATCAGACGACGGATACAGATTATGAACAGGCCGTTCAGCTTATGACGCAACTGGGGTGTGCTCATCTGGTGGATCGGTTGTATCAGGGATGCTCACAGGGAGAAAAGCAAAAAGTGCTTATCGCCCGTGCATTAATGGCCTCGCCCAAGCTACTGATTTTGGACGAGGCGTGTAATGGTTTGGACTTTTTCTCCCGGGAAGCATTGCTGGATAGCGTTCGCCAGTTATCGGAGTCGCCGGCTTCGCCGAATTTACTGTATGTTACACATCATATCGAAGAAATTCTACCGATGTACACGCATACGATTCTAATCCGCCGGGGCACGGTATTTGCCAAAGGTAAAACGACTGATATTCTAAGCAGTGAAACGCTTAGTGCTTTTTTTGAAACGCCTGTGCAAGTAGAATGGAGACAGAATCGCGCATGGCTCTCTATGGTGTAGAGAGTCTTTTTTGCTCGCTAACCTGCTACCAACATAATCAGAATAGGCAAAATCAGGAATGAGGCAAGCGTGCTCCACAGGATGCAGGTGGAAACCAGTTTTGGCGATGCATTAAATTTTTCTGCTAAAATGACAGCATTCACAGCAACCGGCATCGAGGCCAAAATGAAAAGAACGGAGAACAAAAGGCCTGAAATTCCGAGTATCAGCATAGCAAGACAAGCCGCAAGCGGCGAGAGCAGAAGCCGAATTGTTAGTCCGGCGTAGCTGGCTTTTTTAATAGACGACTCCAGCTTGAATATTCTCACATAAGCCATCTGGGTGCCAAGGATCGCCAGCACGACCGGAGAATAGGCGGCAGCAATCATCGAGACGCCTGACTGAATCCCTAAGGGAAGATGCCAGTCCAGCAGCCGCAGTCCCATGGCGAGTAGAGCTGCATAGATCGCAGGAAGTGAAAACACCGACTTAACAGCACTTTGAACAGAAAATTCAGAGCGGGCTGCAAAGTAAACGCCAATGGTATTGACCATAATCATCTGGATGACGACATACACGGAGGCTTTATCCAGACCGAGCTGCCCAAAGGCAAGTAAAATAAGGGGCAGGCCATAATTTGCACTATTGGTCAGCGTAGAGATTAAGGTAAGTCCAGCCGTTTCCGGAGTGCTCAGTCTAAAGATTTTCCCCGCTAATTGTGCAATTCCCCACAACAGCAGCAGGTTCAGTATTGAAAAAGCGGCAGTCTGCGCCACATCATGCCAGGAAAGCTGTGCTTTGAGTAGCGTGTCCAGAATCATTGCGGGGCTTAAAAAATATAAATACAAAGTCGAGAGCGGTTTCGTTTCCAGCTTCATGAATTTGCCGAGTAAAAATCCGGCGATCACCGGAATGGACAGCGGAACGATAACGGATAATAGAGTTGAAAGTACGATTTGAATCATGAATTCCACCCATCCTTTCTGTAATGACATTTTCCATTATAAGACGCTACTTTCGAGCCCGTCCAAGATGAAAATACAATCAAGGTCATAGGTACATACTATGAAGCTTTCGACACTTATTGTGAAAACAACAAAAGGGATGCCCACAGCCATGTTGAACGGCTAATAGGGCATCCCTCTTGTTATAATGAACTAATGATTCTGCTGATTTATGCAGTAGCCACGGTTTCCGCTTTGGTTCGGCAATCGTCAGAGCAATAGTGCTGATGCTGTTCTTCGCAATCCGGACATACGATATGCTGGAGATTGCACACCGGGCAATTGATATAATGATCGCTCGGCGTTTCACAATGGAAGCACTTGCCAACAATGACGTCCTCATCCGTATGATTGATCGGAATCGAGATTCGTTCGTCAAATACGTAGCATTTACCGTCAAACAAACGTCCTTGTACTTCCGGGTCCTTGCTGTAAGTCACAATGCCGCCATCCAACTGGCCTACATCGTTAAATCCTTCTTTGATCAGAAGACCTGACAACTTTTCGCAACGGATACCTCCGGTGCAGTACGTCAGGATTTTCTTGTCTTTGAACTGAGTCATATTGTCGCGAATCCATTGTGGAAATTCACGGAACGATTCGACTTCGGGGCGAATCGCCCCACGGAAATGACCGATGTCATATTCATAGTCATTACGTCCGTCCAGAACAACTACATCTTCATCTTGAAGCTGTTCATAAAACTCCTTTGGTGACAGACGCTTACCGCTAATTTCATTAGGGTCCAGCTCATCTTCATGACGCAGCGTAACAAGCTCCTGACGATGGCGTACAAATATTTTCTTGAACGCATGACCGTCAGACTCATCTATTTTAATAACGATATCGTGGAATTTCGGATTGGCGCGCAAATCACGCATATATTGCTCCGTTTGCTCTACTGTACCAGACAGTGTTCCGTTGATTCCTTCCGCAGCAATCAAGATTCTTCCCTTGACGCCCAGCTCCTTGCAGTAAGCCAGATGCTCTGCCGTAAAGGTGGCAGGATCTTCAATGTTGACATATTTGTAAAACAACAAAATTCGATAAGCATGTTCACACACGTAAAATCACCCTCTGATTCAAGTCAAAGTTTTTTAACAAGCAATTTTAAATGTACCACATTCTTTAAGTTAGTCAACTTAAATGTATAAAAAGTGGAAATGGAAAAGATGACGAGCGACAAAAGTAAGGGTTTACATTATAATAGTAACGTAGTGATGAGGAGATTTTTAGTAGCAGGATGAGTTCTACTAGATGAAAGGATGAATGAAATGAAACATCATTTGACAGCGCATACACCACCTATGGGGTGGAATAGCTGGGATTGCTACGGTGCAGCAGTACGGGAAGAGGAAGTACGGGGAAATGCTCAATATATGGCGGAGCACCTGAAGGAATATGGTTGGGAATATGTCGTGGTAGATATTCAGTGGTATGAGTCAGGAGCAGTATCTTCACAGTATCGCCCGTTTGTCCCATTGGAAATGGATTCATTTTCACGTCTTATTCCAGCGGTGAATCGTTTTCCTTCGGCAGCAGATGGACGAGGCTTCCAAGCTCTTGCGGAATATGTACACGGACTGGGATTGAAATTTGGTATACATATTATGAGAGGCATCTCCCGTCAGGCGGTGCACCAGGATACCCCGATTTTGGGAACCACAGCCACGGCGAGACAAATTGCGCATCCCAACTCTATTTGTCCTTGGAACACAGATATGTATGGGGTAGATGCATCCAAGGAGGGCGCACAGGAGTACTATAATTCATTGTTTGACCTGTATGCGGAATGGGGTGTGGATTTTGTCAAAGTAGATGACATTGCTGCATCACGTCTCTATGGTATTCATTTGGCGGAAATTGAATTGATTAGGCGAGCTATCGCCCAATGCGGACGTCCGATGGTGTTGAGTCTATCGCCTGGTCCGGCACCGCTGGAGCATGCATCCGATTTAATCGCAAACGCGAATATGTGGCGTATGACGGATGACTTCTGGGATGTATGGCCTTTACTGTATGGTATGTTTGAGCGCTGCGAAAAATGGGCGGAACATGTAGGTCCAGGTCACTGGCCGGATTGCGACATGCTACCACTGGGTCATCTGGGTATTCGTTCGGTAGATTCGGTAGATTCCGGCAGCCATGACCGATGGACACGCTTTACGAAGGATGAGCAGCTAACGATGATGACCTTGTGGAGCATTTTCCGATCTCCACTGATGTTCGGGGGGGAACTGCGGGATAATGATGCATGGACCCTTTCCTTGCTAACTAATGAAGAAGTGTTAAATGCTCATCACAACGGTTTGAATGCGCGGCAGGTGTATAGAAAGGATGAACATATCGTTTGGACTTCACATAACGAGGAGGGTCATGTATATGTAGCTTTGTTTAATGCTGGAGATGAAGCTTCAAAGGTGCGTGTATCCTTAAAAGACCTTGGTATTGAAGGGCATCCAAATGCCAGAGATTTATGGAACCATATAGATTTAGGTGTTTTAGCACAAGAACTGTCCGCAGATTTACCTCCTCACGGAGCAGCGCTATTTATTTTGAAATAATGTAAGGAAGAACTATGCGCAGTTCCAACCCAAGCACCTTATCGTAAAAGTGGAAGGCATCTTTACGATAGGGTGTTTTTTTGCATGTGTAACTTTAGGATATTTTAACGAACTCGACATTATTCTTGGGAATATGACATTTGGAACGTGTTAATTTTATATAGTGCCTATTTCTGTACAAATTTAAATCATTCTAACGAATAGACTCGAGAAAGGAGTCAAATGATGAAATTAAAAAAAATCCACAAAAATGAACAGGACGAGCCTTGGCCCTCTAGCAAACCAATATTATGTATCGGGGGGGCCAATCTGGATCGTAAAATCATGATTAAAGGTACATTTCAGCTTCATACCTCCAATCCGAGCAGTACAAGGCTGCAATCTTGCGGTGGGGTAGCACGAAATGTAGCCGAAAATTTAGGGAGGTTGAGTCAGCGGGTCAGCCTGCTAACTGCGGTTGGGGACGATGCGGAAGGTGAATTTATTATCGAGCAGTCCAGCCGTTACATGCATGTGGTTCCTCTGCAAGTCAAAGGTGAACCGTCAACTGGGGTTTATACTGCCTTGCTGAACGAGCGTGGTGAACTGATTGTAGCGACAGCAGAAATGGAGATTTATGATCAGATTCGTCCTTCAGTAATTTTTGAAAATGCTCCTTTAATCGCCTCGTCCCGACTGGTTCTGCTGGACACTAATTTCTCTATGAACGTAATTGCGGCCACCATACATGTCTGCCATGAGCATCGGGTTCCGATTGTCGTTTCTTCGGTATCAGCCTCCAAGATGAGAAAGCTTCCCCGAAATTTGCATGGGGTGGAATGGCTGGTATGTAAACCGGTGGAGGCTGAAGCCTATTTGGGGCTAGAACTTACAGATGATCAGCATATGTTGGATGCCACCCGGATTTTTCACAAACTTGGGGTTCAAAATGTCATTTTTATCTGCGGTGCTGATCGTGTTTTGTACGCCTCTCAGGATGGAACTCATGGACAAATTCCTATGCATCCTGTTCAAGAGGTCATTGATGTCACAGGCGCAGATGATGCTTTTATTGCCGGGATGATTTATGGTATTACCCAAGGTTATCCTATGGAGCAAGTGTGCCAATTTGGAATTAGCTGTGTCGACTTGACCCTGCAAACGGATCGGACGGTTTCAGAGACCCTTTCTATGAATAAACTCCATTCTAGGTTTCAGGAGCTGTATGGCACACATTCGCAAAATTTTGTGTTTTTCAAGGGCGTGTATTTTAAAAAGAAAGATACATAAGTAATCAAGAGAACTCTACCCTACAACAACGCGTATTTGGAGCTTCACGTACGTAATGGCCTCAATTATTGAATTTGTAAAAGGAGCATGTTGTCTGATGGACAGTGTGAAATACGTAATTGTTTTTCTGCCACTGTGCCTCCTTTATTTGCTTTTAAAGGGAGGTTCTTTGGTAGTAGGTTTACTCTATCGATTGATCTATTCCATGCGGCCCTTACATGCAGGACAGGATAACGAGTTTCGTGCTGTGCAGCACGCTAAACGTATTATCGTGATCGGCTCGCCGGGAAGCGGTAAGACTTTTTTGGCCAAACGTCTTTCCATGTGGACTCAATTGCCGTATATCTCTTTGGATGATTTGTATTGGGGCCCGGAGTGGAAGCGGAGCACTGACAAACAATTTCTCAAACAGCTGGGTGAAGTGCTCCAAAGGGAAGAGTGGATCATCGAAGGGAATTATCATGAGCGTTATTTTACCGAGCGACTCCAGCGCGCCGATACGATCATTGTAATGGATGTTAGTACGCTTGAAGCAATAACAGGCGTTATCACACGTTCGCTCAACCGTTTTCTGTTTTCCAAGGAGCTACCTAAAGGAGTAAAGGAGGAAGCAGTTCGTATTTGGGATATTTCGCCTCGCTTTGTCCGCTTTGTTCTGGGTTTTCGCAGGCGTATTCGTCCTAAAATCTGGCCGCTCATTATGCAATATGGTAACCAACGGAATTTGATTATTTTGAAATCTAAATATCGTTCATGTCCCTGGACAGCTCCAGATAGACGATTATCTCCTTGACTAGAACTTACGTTTCGTGTAAAGTGGTGAAAATTGTAATATATAGGAATAGTGTAGACCAAGGATCAAAGGTTCAATACCCGCTGTACAGAGAAGAAACTCATGGGCTGAAAGGTTTCTCGCCGCGAATGAACGTTTACCTGCCTTGCGAGCTGTAGCGGTTTGTAAGATAAACCGTTACCGGCTAGACGCCGTTATCTGATGAAGGACCGTTCCGTGTATGGTTACGGTCAAATTAAGGGTGGTACACGACACATTCGTCCCTGACGGATGTGTCTTTTTGCGTACATTTTATCGTCCATACAAGGAGGTAGCTACACATGCGCCAAAGCCAATTATTACTGACAACCTTGCGTGAAGCACCCGCAGAGGCCGAAGTGATCAGTCATCAGCTTATGCTGCGGGGAGGATTTATCCGCCAACTGGCGGCTGGAATGTACACCTACATGCCACTGGGCAGACGGGTGCTCAGAAAAGTAGAGCAAATCGTACGGGATGAAATGGATCGCGTAGGGGCTGGGGAACTGCTGATGCCTGTATTGCAGCCAACGGAGCTGTGGCAAGAATCAGGGAGATACGATGTTTACGGTCCTGAGCTGATGCGTTTGCAAGATCGGCATGATCGGGAGTTTGCTTTGGGGCCTACACATGAAGAGGTCATTACGTCTTTAATACGAAATGAAGTGAATTCTTATCGCAAATTGCCTGTAACCCTGTATCAAATTCAAACCAAATTTCGGGATGAACGACGTCCTCGATTTGGCCTGCTTCGCAGCAGAGAATTCTTAATGAAGGATGCCTATTCGTTTGATGCACATTGGGAAGGACTAGATCATACCTATTGGATCATGTTCCAGGCATATCATCGTATTTTCACCCGCTGTGGTCTAAATTTTCGTGCTGTAGAAGCAGATGCGGGTGCCATTGGTGGCGAAGGTGAAACCCATGAATTTATGGCTCTAGCTGATATTGGAGAGGACACAATTGTAGCATGTACCTGCTGTGAATATGCAGCTAATCTTGAAAAAGCCGTGGCGCGGTCGACGGGGGAAATAGAAATAGCCCCAGTCTCAGATGAAAATGAACATGTCAGCCATCCTTCTTTCGATACAGCTAAAATGGAAAAATTCCATACTCCAGGTCTGCGCACAATAGATCAACTGGTTGAATCGCTTCACATAGAACCTGAAGAAATCATCAAAACACTGATTTATATGGCTGACGATCAACCTGTTGCTATAGTTGTCAGGGGTGATCATGAGGTCAACGAAGTGAAAGTTAAACATATTTTAGGTAGTGAAAAATTCGAAATAGCAAGTTCAGACACCGTATCAAGGCGACTGGAACCCCCTCGGGGTTCATAGGCCCATGCGGATTGACGATCCCTGTGTGGGTAGATTACGCCGTTGTCCAAATGTCCAGCGGTATCGCGGGCGCGAACGAGCTGGATTATCATTATCGACATGTGAATCCAAGACGCGATATAGATCTTCGGCATGTAGCTGACTTGCGGAATGTCATAGAAGGGGATAGATGTCCTCGATGTGACGAAGGGGAATTGAAACTTCATCGTGGGATTGAGATCGGACACGTATTTAAACTAGGCACCAAATATAGTGAGAAGCTGGGTGCGACTTTTCTGGATGCTTCCGGAACTGAGCAAGCGATGATTATGGGCTGCTATGGCATTGGCGTATCCCGGATCCTTTCTGCCATTGTAGAGCAAAATCACGATCAGAACGGAATGATATGGCCTTATGCGCTGGCCCCATTTCAAGTTCAAATTATTCCGATTTCTGTGAAAGACACGCTTCAGATGCAAATAGCCGAGAAATTATACAACCAGCTGCAGGATCGTGGCGTGGAGGTGCTGCTGGATGATCGGGAGGAACGGCCCGGGGTTAAATTCAAAGACTCCGATTTAGTAGGTATTCCCGTGCGCATCGTCGTTGGTAAAGATGCCGAACACGGGAAAGTAGAGTTAGTGGAACGAAAAAGCTGCAACAAAGAGACGATTCATATCGAAGATGTAGAGAGACGAATATTGGAACTACACTAAGCATCTGTATCCCGTAGAATATGACCTTCTCCAAGTGTAATCTCATGAAAGTCCGCCATCTGACGTGCCTGAAACCGGATGGGCTTGTCCCGACCAATCATAATGATATTTTGAATGTCGGCAGCGCCTTCCGAGGGGAGCGAGAAAGTTGTGACATAGGCGAATTCTTCACGCAACGTTGTGTGAATGGCATTGATCAGGTGGTCGTGTTCACTTTTGCCCATTAAATTCATGATCAGGGAGCCTTCGGAATCCAGTTTTTCTTTGGTCATCTTGAAAAATTCCCAGGATATTAAATGCAAGGGTGTACCCTGCTCCGTGAAGGCGTCCAAAATAATATAGTCATAAGCATCCGGCGCTTCCTTCTCCAGAATGCGTCGTCCATCGCCAACAGTCACATTATCCTGATCGTATCCAAAGAATGTTCGGCTGAACTCTACGACTTGTGCATCCAGCTCGGCAATCTTAAAGCGTTTATCTGTAAAATGACCCGCTATTGTACCTATACCGTGCCCAATAACAAATACATCTTCAAATGACGGATCGTTCAGCTCCATGAGATGGATGATTGCTCTCGGATATTCGAACACAATGCGTTGCGGATGATTCAAGTCCACCGCGCCTTGGACGGCTGTATTTGAAAACTGCATTACTCGAAATAATCCCTTTTCACCATACAGCTCAGTGGTTTCGTATACTGTGATTTCATGATTATGGCTCAACTTTTTGTACAAGACATCCAAGTGAATGATCTCCTTCAAGTCAGACTTCCTCCTCATCTTAGAGATTGATAGGGGGATTGTCCATAGATGAGGAGAATTGAATGTTCACATTTCCAAGCATCCCTAATTAGGTAGAATTGTTTATTTTTCCATAACGGAGTTGTTTGAACTTGTTCGTATGTCCTTTAGGAGATATAATATACAAGGATATAATGAAGTTCGTTGTGTATATTCATACAGGAAGAGAGCGGGATATTATGGGACGTAAGTGGAATAACATTAAAGAAAAGAAGGCATCCAAGGATGCTAATACGAGTCGTATATATGCTAAATTTGGCGTGGAAATTTATGTGGCAGCCAAACAGGGCGAACCTGATCCTGAATCCAATCGGGTATTAAGAGTCGTTTTAGAACGTGCAAAAACGTACAATGTACCCAAAGCAATCATTGACCGTGCTATTGAAAAAGCAAAAGGTGCTGGCGATGAAAACTACGTAGAGCTTCGTTATGAAGGTTTTGGACCGAACGGTTCCATGGTCATTGTAGATGCACTGACCAATAACGTTAACCGTACAGCATCAGATGTGCGTTCTGCTTTTACTAAAAATGGCGGTAGCTTAGGCGTGAGTGGATCTGTAGCCTACATGTTTGATTCAACAGCAGTTATTGGTCTGGTGGGTAAAACCGCAGATGAAGTGCTGGAGCTGCTGATGGAGGCAGATGTAGAGGTACGTGACATCATTGAAGAAGATGAAGCCGTCATCGTATATGCAGAACCTGATCAATTCCATGCTGTGCAGGAAGCTTTCAAACAAGCAGGAGTGACTGAGTTTACCGTTGCGGAGCTCACCATGCTTGCCCAAAATGATATTTCTCTTCCAGAAGATGCACAGGTTCAATTCGATAAATTGATTGATGCATTAGAAGATTTGGAGGATGTTCAGCAGGTTTACCACAATGTAGACTCTGAGGAATAGTCTTTGTTAGTTAGTTTATAAAAACACCGTATTCCGATACGGTGTTTTTTTTGTATAGTCATCACCGGACCTCAGTCGCTAATCTTTGGCGGAGTGGCTGAGATTATCGGGAAAGTAACAGGCCAACCGATTCAGCATATCTCGTTGTCTGATGAAGAGTTGGAAGTGGGAATGGTTCACGCTGGAATGCCTGAAGAGTATGCAGATATGTTGGCGGGATTGGATAGAAGGATACGTGAAAATGGAAGTAATAATGAAGGGGGCAATTGAATCAACCCGTCATATTCAAAAAGAAGGTTCACTAATCTAGTGGCGAGCGTGATACCGTTCCCGGTTATTTCTTTTTAGGGTCATAAGAATAACCAGGATATTTGACGACGGGCCATTTTACCTTTCGTAAGTTAGAGATCACATCAGTACCTACATGTAAATTACTCTGAACCAGTTCTGTTGGCGTGAGAGCCATCCATTGATTCAAGGAAACATCTGCAAAACGGTCACTTTTAAACATTTCAAGAAACCATAGTGAGCTAGAGCCAGTATTTTGAATATAATGACCGTAAGCAAAAGGCACATATCCGACATCTCCGGCTCTAAAATCAAATGTGCGGGCCGCGCCATTACCACCAAAGACAGTCATCCTTCCTTGCCCTGTCAGATAGTATTGCCATTCGTCATTATTGGGGTGCCAGTGCATTTCTCGCATGGCTCCGGGCTCAATCTCAACAAGGGCGGCTGCGATGGTTTTGGAAATCGGAAAATTGGAGGAGTCAACGATTCGTACGCTTCCGCCCGGCGTTTTGATTGGGGGCTGGGCTAGTAATTCATGCTTGAAGGATTGGGGCAATGTCCCGTAAGGAGAGGGAACCGCTTGGCTTTGGATTGAACCGGGAACGGAATCCTGATAGATGTATACTTGATCTTGAGGAATCGCTGCAAAATCAGCTTCTGGTACACCAAAATTTGCAGAAAGTACGTCTTTGGGAGTATGTGCGAACCAATCCGAGATGGATAGGGTGTTCAGATCGGAGAAACTGCCATCATCAAAAACCAGCAAAAATTCGCACCCATCCTCAAGCCCCTGTATAGAGTGCGGAATGCCAGGAGGAAAATACCAGAGATCCCCGGGACCCACATCAGCAATAAAATTACGTCCATTTTGGTCAACTGCCGTAATGCGAGCACTTCCCAACAGCATATATGACCATTCCGCCTGCTGATGCCAGTGAAGCTCACGTACACCACCCGGTGTTAAACTCATATTCACCCCGGCAAGGGTTGTAGCAATAGGTAATTCCCTTACTGTTACTTCTCTTGACCACCCACCATGATTAAGCTGCATATGAGCATCAGAAAAAGAAAATCTCATATTCGGAATGAGACCATTGTCCGTTACGGGGGGAACCAGCATATCAGGATTCTGTAGATCCCTCATCACATCACGTGGACCCTTGTCGATACCCCCAGCACCATCACTTCTGATGGGTTGGGGGATTCTTGCATTTTTCGGGCAATCATTATGCATCATTAGATCTTCCTCTCCAGGTTGAAGCTTGATGAAGTATGGGATAAGAGAAAATACGCATAAAGATTTTATGATCATGTGGTGAGTTTTATGCTGTATGCGTCAGATCTGTAAACTGTGCCTGAATGATTAGAGCTAAATCGTGTGGACTCAACTCCAGTTGGGTCCCAATTTTCCCACCGCTCACAACGATGGCTTCCAGTTCCAATGCAGGCTGGTCGATAAAAGTGGGGTAGAGCTTTTTCATTCCTATGGGGGAGCAGCCACCGCGAATATATCCCGTATACTTTTGCAAATCCTTAACTGGAAGCATTTCAATTTTTTTCTCTCCCGCGGATTTGGCTGCTTTTTTGAGATCAAGCTCTTTATGTACAGGAATCACAAAAACAAACAGATTTTGTTTGCCATGTGCAACCAAAGTTTTGAAAACCATTTCCGGGGCTCTCTCGATTTTCTCAGCCACATTCATCCCGTCTATTTTTCCGTCTTGATGATCATAACTCAAAATATTGTATTGTATATGTTGCCCGTCCAATATGCGCATGGCGTTTGTTTTGCTGGCACTCATCTTATTTCTTCCTTTCTTTAGAGTTTTTCCAAGTGATCCACATAATCCTTTGCATCCTTAAGGGAAAGATCCTTAGCGGTTCTCAGCTCTTTTATGGCTTGAATCTTTTTACCTTCCCTAATTAGCAGGAGCAACCTTTCATTGATATCTTCTGAAGCTCCTGCATCTAGAATATGTGGAGGAGTGGCAGCGATGGTACCTGACAGCGATGCGCCTTGTATTCCTGAACGATTTTCAAGACGCTCCACGTCGGATTTCAAGTCATTAAGCCGAGATTGAAGGCTGTAGACCTTAATTAAAAGTATGACGGAGAGGAGCAACGCGATTATTGCTATATACTCAATAGCTGACAACAGAATCCCCCCAATTTCACTTAGTTTCATCGCAAAGATGCCGCACTAAAAATTTGATTCTTATTTCTAGTATAGCATGATGATCGAAGAGAAGAGGAAAATGTGTACAAATTGACTTTTTGCAGGCAGAGCGTTATATTACAACTTATTATAAACCTTTTAATAAATACTGGAAAAGGAGTGTATTCAAATACAACCAGTCTCCAATAATACCATTCGGGTTAAACAAATTAATGTAGAGTTAGTTAAAAACACACTGAAATCCAAGGAATATGCAACCAAGTCATCCATAGCCAGTATCACAGGTCTTAGTGTGGCAACTTGCGGAAATATTTTGAATGAGCTTCTTCAAACCGGGGAAGTATTAGAGACGGAATTGGAAGAGTCGAATGGCGGACGTCCGGCTAGACGTTACAAATATAACGCTGACTATTCTTATATTATCTGTTTAAATGTGAAAACGGAAGGCGGTATACATTCTCTTACTTATGCTGTTGCCAATTTGCTTGGTGATATCATCATCGAGAATACTTCCAATGTGCCTCATATTGATTATGAGGTCATAGAAACCCAAATTGGAGAGCTGATTAATAACTATGGAAACGTCAAAGCCATTGGGATTGGCATCCCCGGGGTTGTTCATCAAGGGATTATCGATGTTTGTGATCTCGACCTGCTCATAGGAGTCCCTGTAGGTCCACGGCTTCAAGATAAATACGGATTAGAAGTTACCATTGAAAATGATATGCATTTGACAGTCTACGGATTTTATAACATGCAGAATTATGATGAGGATAAAACCTTTGCTATTGTTACGTTTCCCAAAGACAATTTCCCCGGCGCGGGTTTTATTGTCGATGGACATTTGTTAAAAGGAAATACCAAATTTGCTGGGGAGGTTTCCTTCTTACCCTTTGATTTAACAAGAGAGGAACAGCTTAAACAGTTAAATAGCACAGAGGGATTTGTTCCTTTGGCGATCAAAACGATAACTTCCATTATTGCGATCATAGACCCTGTATCTATCGCTTTGACTGGAGAGTTATCCAAGCCGACTCTGTTGGACGATATTTATAACGGCTGTCTAAAAGATGTACCCAAAGAACATATGCCCGAGATTTTTGTGAAAAATGATACGCATGATGAATACATGCGTGGGTTGATTTCGGTGACCCTTGAAAGTCTGACGTACAATTTGCAATTGGTGGAGAAAAGGAAATAGGGCATCGTTTAATAAAGCATGAGAGGATGAGATTAATGACTCAAAAATCGATTGCATGGACTACAGGGACATGGACTAATCACCCTGTATCATCCATAGAAGAAGATCAGTTCCTTAAAGTTGAAACCAGAGAAGGAAGCGACTACTGGGAAAAAACTTTGTATGGATTTGAACGCAGTAGCGGACATTCCCTGCTTACAGACTGGGAAGAAGGCTCTGCCATCGAAGTCACGTTTCAATTAGGCTCATTTACGGAGCTCTACGATCAGGCCGGTATAATGCTGTATCAAGGACAGCAAAAGTGGATTAAAGCCGGAATCGAATTAAATGATGGAATTCCTCAACTGGCAGTCGTAGTCACGGATGGCTATTCCGATTGGTCATTAGCTCCTGTACCTGATTGGGTAGGGAAAAATGTGACGATTCGTGCTTCACAGCTACAGGATGCAGTTATCATTAGAGCCCGAACCGAAAATCAAAGCTGGCGCACCGTACGTGTAGCACGTTTTCCTTATGAAACGGGACAACAGGCGGGTCCTTTTGCCTGCGCGCCGACTCGAGCCGGTTTTCAGGTTATCTTTACTCGCTGGGTAAGCACTGAACCAGATAGAGACATTCATGTAGATCCGCCATTTGAAGAATAGCCATTTTACTCAATAATAGAAGAGTTATAAATATGGGGGTAATTATTGGAGATAATACAATTATAAGCTCTGGAAGTTTTTAAAATAATACTTGACATGAAACGCGTTACAAACCTTAAGATTCAGTTAGAAGTACTTTATAACACATTAGCATAGAGGTAACGTATTTCTATCCTAGTTAATGAAAAACATCAGCAAAGGCGGAGAAAATATGAGTACACAGTTTCCAAAAGATTTCCTGTGGGGCGGAGCAGTTGCTGCTAATCAGCTCGAAGGCGCTTATCAAGAAGATGGAAAAGGCTGGTCCATTCAGGATGTAACTCCTCGTGGTGGCTGGGGGCCCGTTACGGATGTACCAACAGAAGATAACATGAAGTTGATCGGTATTGATTTTTATCATCATTATAAAGAAGATATCAAACTTTTTGCAGAAATGGGCTTCAAAGTATTCCGTACTTCTATCGCATGGTCACGTATTTTCCCTAAAGGTGACGAACTGGAGCCTAACGAAAAAGGCTTGCAATTTTATGATGATTTGTTTGATGAACTTCACAAATATGGAATTGAGCCACTCGTTACATTATCTCACTATGAAACACCTTTACATTTGTCCAGAGAATACGATGGTTGGGTAAACCGTAAGCTTGTTGATTTTTATGAGCGCTATGCTACAACTGTATTTAATCGCTACAAAGATAAAGTTAAATACTGGTTGACTTTCAATGAAATCAACTCCATTCTTGAAGCACCATTCATGAGTGGAGGAATTAGCACACCAAAAGATCAACTTAGTGAACAAGATCTTTATCAAGCTATTCACCATGAGCTTGTAGCGAGTGCAAGAGCAGTAAAAATCGGTCATCAGATCAACCCTGATTTCAAAATTGGCTGTATGGTGCTGAGCATGCCTACTTATCCGCTGACACCTAATCCGGACGATGTGATTGCTGCGATGGAATTTGATCACAGAAACATGGCATTTGCCGATATTCACGCAAGAGGTCAATACCCAGGTTACATGAAACGTTTCTTTAAAGAAAACGGAATTTCTATTCACTTTGAACCAGGTGATGCCGAAGATTTGAAGCATACCGTTGATTTTATCTCGTTCAGCTATTATATGAGTACTTGTGAGACAGCTGACGAAGCTAAAAAAGTCAAAGGTAAAGGTAACATCCTTGGTGGTGTCAGCAATCCGCATCTCGAGGCAAGTGAGTGGGGCTGGCAAATTGATCCGCAAGGTCTGCGTTATGTCCTGAATACGTTCTATGATCGCTTCCAAAAACCACTGTTCATCGTTGAAAATGGCCTGGGCGCCGTTGATGAACTGATCACGAATGAAAAAGGCGAAAAAACGGTTGAAGATGACTACCGGATCAACTACCTGAATGATCATTTGGTTCAAGTTGGAGAAGCTATTGAGGACGGAGTAGAGGTTTTGGGCTACACGTCTTGGGGATGTATTGACCTTGTCAGCGCATCGACCGCTCAGCTTAAAAAACGTTATGGCTACATTTACGTAGACCGTCATGATGATGGCAGCGGTACACTTGAAAGATATCCGAAGAAATCGTTCCATTGGTACAAAGAAGTTATTGCTACGAACGGTGAAAGCTTGAAACGTTAATTTATAAATAAACCAGTGATTAAGTATTAAATTTACAATGAAGGCTTATAGATAGCGACCGCTTCTTCTCTTTTACGAAGCGGTCGCTAATTTTTTAGGGGTATTAGCAACCGGGTTACAAGCTGAGGACGAAAGAGCTTTCATGAATGATTCGTAAGCGTTATTTATTGGTAATTGATGATAAATAGATTGGACAAAAATTAATTACTGAGATATATTGAGACTTATTAAAACGTTAATAATAACGATGTTAAAAATTGAGTCCAGTATAAATTAATGATGAGGGCTGCAGAAGGAGGAAAATAATGAAGATTGAGCATGTAGCGATCTGGGTGAGAGACTTAGAAAAGATGAAAAGCTTTTACGAGCAATATTTTGATGGAAAATCTAACGATAAATATTATAACGCTACAAAAGGATTTGAGTCCTATTTTATCACCTTTGAGGATGGAGCAAGGTTAGAGGTAATGCGTAAAACGGGAGTAGATCATTCACCACAGATAAATATTACGGGCTGGGCTCATGTGGCATTTTCCGTTGGAAGTAAAGCACGGGTGAATGAAAAGACAGAGCAGCTCATGCATGCAGGATATGAAGTTGTGGGTCAGCCAAGATTGACAGGTGACGGCTATTATGAAAGCGTAATTAAAGATCCAGAAGGTAATTTGGTGGAAATTTCAATGTGAGTAGCTTTCCAGTTCTGAAGAGTGAGCATGTGGAATCCTACAATGAAGCTTTAAAAGAAATCTGAATTCTGTATCTAAATAAGCAAAGCGAGGATGGACATGACAGAAAAAGAAAGATCACAACTAGGACTCCTATACAATGCTAATTATGATGAAGAGTTAATTGAAGAACGTTTACACGCTAAAGTTCTCTGCCACGAATATAATCAGCTCCATCCTAGAAATATCGAAGAACGAGAAACACTCATCAAAACTTTACTTGGGAAAACAACTGATAGATTCTTGATTGAGCAACCTTTCGTATGTGATTATGGCTATAACATTGAAATCGGTGAAAATTTCTATAGTAACCATAATCTAGTTTTGCTTGATGGGGCAAAAATCGTTTTTGGTGATCATGTGTTTGTTGCTCCTAACTGCGGATTTTATACTGCGGGTCATGCTCTTGATGTAGAACAACGTAATGAGGGATTGGAGATTGCATTTCCAATTACAGTCGGCAATAATGTGTGGATCGGTGGTAATGTCAGCGTTCTGCCTGGTGTTACTATAGGCGATAACTCCATTATCGGTGCAGGAAGTGTTGTTACCAAAGATATCCCTTCTGGTGTGATTGCTGCTGGAAACCCTTGCACGGTAATCCGTAAAATCACCGAAGATGATAAGACCAAGTACAAAAGGAACTAATAATAAACTACAGCTCACTCGGAGCTGTAGTTTATTTTCTTAAAAGAGTATTATCAAACGAGAGAAAATTTTTGCACAGATTTGTTCAGGGAATAATGCAATAATGTACTTAAGTGGAATGTTTTTTAGCCTATTCAGAAAGGAAAGAACAATCATGAAATTGATGTTTATTTCAGATATTCACGGCTCGCTGCACTGGTTGCAATTGGCACTGGAAAAGTTCAGGGAGGAGAAAGCCGATCGTCTTGTCTTGCTCGGAGATTATATGTACCACGGACCACGTAATCCGTTACCAGAAGGGTATAATCCGGCAGAAGTGGCCGCTCTGCTGAATAAGTACAAGTCCCACATTGCGGTTTCTGTGCGCGGGAATTGCGATGCAGAGGTGGATCAGATGCTACTTGAGTTTCCTATGATGGGTGATTATGCTTGGCTGTATCATGAAGGACGGAGAATCTATGTCACGCACGGACATGGCTTTAGTATCGGAAATTTACCACCACTGGAAGCGGGAGATGTGTTCATCCAGGGACATACTCATATTCCGGTAGCGGATGTGGAAAAGGGGGTCTTTATACTGAACCCCGGTTCGATCTCGCTGCCAAAAGATAACTATCCATCCTCTTACGGTGTGCTGGAGGGAGCACATTTCACTGTGAAGGATTTTGATGGGAATACGGTGAAAGCAATCACGTTTTCAAAGTAATTTACTCAAATGTGATTGTAAATTATTAAAACTTTTCCGCTTCGATTGAGACAAAGATCATATTATTGTATGATAGGAGCGGAGTCTACATTATGAAAAAGAAAGAGAGCTTCATTACATGCAAATTAAGGATTCACATTATAAGATGCCGCCTGAATGGGCGCCACATGAACGCACGTATATTTCTTGGCCTGTAAAATCTTCAATGGTTTACCCGAATATGCATGCTGATGTATGCAAGGGCTATGCCGGAATTGTACGCGCCATGGCGGAATTTGAACCAGTTACTGTGGTCGTAAATCCGGATGATCTGGAGAGCGTTAAGGCGCTTGAACTTGGGGAACGTGTAGAACTGCTGCCGATTGAACACAGCGATGCGTGGCTGCGTGACAATGGCCCTACTTTTCTCACAGACGAGCATGGTCAGCTGGCAGGTGTAAACTGGAAGTTTAACGCCTGGGGTGGTAAATACGCTCCATGGGACCTGGATGATCAGGTTGCGTCGCGAATTTTGGACAAACTTGGAGTTCCACGGTTTGATGCACCGCTTGTGATGGAAGGCGGCTCACTGCACGTAGATGGCGAAGGCACACTGATTACAACCGAAGAGTGTTTGCTCAATTCCAACCGAAATCCGGAATTAAGCAGAGAAGAAATTGAACGGTATGTATGTGAGTATACAGGTGTAGAGAAAATAATTTGGCTAAAACGTGGTCTTAGTGGCGACGAAACAGATGGCCATGTGGACAATATTGCTTGCTTTGCAGCTCCTGGCAAGGTCATTATGCAAGTATGTGATGATCCTGAGGATGAAAATTACGAAATCACGCAGGAAAATCTGCGTATTCTGGAGCAAGCAACGGATGCCCAAGGCCGTAAGCTGGAAGTGATTCGGATCGGTCAGCCGCCGCGTGTGGATTATGAAGACAGCCGATTGACACTGAGCTATATTAACTTCTACTTTGTGAATGGCGGTATCATTTTGCCAGTGTTTGGCGGCACTGCCGCTGAGAGCGATCTTGCAGCTGAGCAAGTGCTGGCAAATGTATTTCCAGATCGCACCATTCGGACTGTAGACGGTATGGCGGTCATCCGTGAAGGCGGTAACGTACACTGTACGACCCAGCAGATGCCTGCTTTAAAGCGTTGAACGATACAACATCTAAAAGGAGGACTAAAGTGAGAAAAGTAAAAGTGGCAGCGACTCAAATGAGCTGCTCTACCAATATCGAAGAAAATATAAGCAAAGCAGAGAAGCTAGTACGTGAAGCGGCTGCGCAGGGCGCACAAATTATTTTGCTGCAGGAGTTGTTCGAGACTCCATATTTCTGTCAGAAGGAAAAGTCTGATTATTATTCATATGCAACTGAGCTGGAGCACAACAAGGCGGTTAACCATTTTAAGAAGATCGCCAAAGAATTACAGGTTGTACTGCCCATCAGTTTTTATGAAAAGAAAAACTACGCGCGCTACAACAGTCTTGCTGTCATTGACGCAGACGGTGAAGTGTTGGGTAAATACCGCAAAAGCCATATTCCGGACGGTCCTGGGTATGAGGAAAAATTTTATTTTAATCCGGGCGATACCGGTTTTAAAGTATGGAATACACGTTATGCCAAAATTGGGGTAGGCGTGTGCTGGGATCAATGGTACCCTGAGGCGGCCCGCTGTATGGCGCTTATGGGCGCAGAACTTTTGTTCTATCCGACAGCTATTGGCTCGGAACCGCAGGATTCTGCCATTGATTCCAAAGATCACTGGCAGACTTGCATGCTGGGTCATGCTGCTTCCAATCTGATCCCAGTCATTGCTTCCAATCGGATCGGAACTGAAACAGACGAGGACTCCAGTATTACATTCTACGGTTCATCCTTTATTGCCGGGCATCAAGGTAACAAGATCGCAGAAGCGGGTCGTACCGATGAGGAAGTGCTTACTGCTGAATTTGACCTGGATGAGCTGGAAGTAGGACGGATTGAATGGGGCATTTTCCGTGACCGTCGTCCTGAACTGTACAATATGATTGCCACCTATGATGGTGATCTAAAAGTATAATCTTTATACGGATAGACAAGTCTCCCTTGACGTCAAGCTGAGGTGTTTCCTTTCTTTGGACTCATCCGGCTTTTCGGGCAGGGGATTTTTGGTTTCTGAATGGAATACTTCTAGTGATGGATAGGAGGAAGGAAAATAGAAATGAGGCGTAAGGGTATAGACCAATCGCTCGCACAGTTCACAACTTCGACAGAAGAAGATCCAGAGTGGGAATACTCGCATGAAAGAGATATGGCTATTCTGGGATTGTGGGACAAATACACATTATCTGCTCAGCGTTTATGTGAACGAATGGCTATCGAAACCCACCAAATCAGACCTTCTGAGTATGATCCGTTCCCAACTCAGTTTGAATGGCTGAAACAGGAAGAAACAGGCTTGATTATTGATGGAATATGGTCAGCTGATTTGCATGGTGATCATTGTCTGTTTATGAATATTGGGGAGCATCACCCAGAACGGCATACATCTATTGAGGCTTATATTTACGATACCCAGGTGATCGACGAAGGATTTTTTCTTAAATATCTGAACACCTCTCCTAAAGCCAACGCCTACGTACCTTTATTCAGAAAAAATGGATATGCCGCAATGTGTGGGCTGCTGGACAAATATGTTAGGGAAGGGATTTTGGAGCGTGTACCCAACGGTTTCAAAAGAACGGATCGGTAGATGGTCCGGAATATAAGCATGATTTTTCACACTAAAGGAACATTTCTCATAGGATTGTTCCTTTTTATGTCTAAATCCAGTTAATCTATAGACTGAAACTATGATTTGATACATAAAATAGCATTAGAATTTATGGATTAGATGATATAAAATCAAGTCATAAGGAATGATCGTACTCAATAACATCTCGATATTCCCAAAAGTGAAAAAAATCACATATAAGAATGCTTTAATGGAAGCTTGAACATGAAATTTGTAAACTCGCAAGGAGGAAGAACAATGAACCACTATCCTGCTATCTTTGAACCTCTAACCATACGACGCATGACCTTGAAAAATCGGATTGTTATGCCCCCGATGGGAACTAACTTTGCTGCCATGGACGGAAGCTTTGTTCAGGATCATATTGACTATTACGTGCAACGGGCCAAAGGTGGTACCGGCTTGATAACAGTAGAAAATGTTTGTCTGGATTTCCCGATGGGTACAAACGGAACAACCCAGTTGCGTATGGATAACGACCAGTTTATTCCCGGACTGTTTAGATTAACAGAAGCCCTGCACTCTTATGGAGCCTGTGTTTCTGTACAAATTAACCATGCGGGTGCTTCGGCTTATGCGGGACGACTGAACGGAGTTCAGCCTGTATCTTCTTCGAATATTCCTTCTAAAAAGGGCGGAGCTATTCCAAGACCTCTGCAAAAAGAAGAAATTTACGCCATTGTGCGCAAATACGGAGAAGCAGCGGGAAGAGCGCAACGAGCAGGATTTGACTGTGTTGAAATTCATGCGGGACACTCCTACTTGCTGAGTCAGTTTCTTTCACCGATGTATAATAAACGCACGGATGAATTTGGCGGAAGCGCAGAAAACCGTACTCGTTTTGCCAGATTAGTCATTGATGAAATTCGTTCAGTGGTCGGCCCATTTTTCCCTATTTGCTTACGTTTTAGCGCGGAAGAGTTCACAGAAGGTGGGAACACACTGGAAGACACACTCGAGTTATTGGAGTATCTTAATGATGAGGTAGATATTCTGAACGTTTCTGCTGCTCTGAATGATTCGATCCAGTTCCAGATTGACGGGATGAACCTGCCGGATGGTTGGCGCTCATATATGGCTAAAGCGGTAAAAGAAAAATTCGGGAAGGTCACGATGACCTCAGGTAATATTCGGAGCCCACAGGCTGCGCAGGATATTTTGGAGAGAGGTGACGCTGATCTGCTGGCTATGGGTAGAGGGTTGATTGCAGAACCGAACTGGGTGCTTAAAGTGCAAAACGGCTACGAACATTTGCTTAGAAAATGTATCTCTTGCAACATTGGTTGTGCCGATCATCGTATCTCCAAAAGTAAACCGATTTGCTGTACGGTAAATCCGGATCTGTTCAAGGAAGCTGAATACCGGAAACAACGTGTTAAAAATAATGTTCAGGTTGTTGTTATTGGTGGGGGCACTGCTGGCATGGAAGCAGCATGTACGGCAGCTGAAGTAGGCTGCAAAGTAACCCTCTTTGAGGAGAAACTAGAGTTGGGCGGCTTGGCTCGTGATATTGCCCGCTTGCCGGACAAAACACGTATCAATGATTTCCCTGATTATCTGATTCAACGCACCAAACAGTTAACCAATCTGAACATTGTAACAGGGACCCGAGCCGATTTGGCGATGATTAGTGCCCTGAATCCTGATATTATTGTCAATGCGACGGGGGCCACACCACTTCTTCCGCCAATTGCAGGTTTACATGAGCAACTGGGCAAACCGGGCACAAAAGTGTTCTCTATCTTTGATCTTTTGCACAACATGGAGAAATTCCAGGAGTTTGAAGGTAAACGCATTGCTGTAGTTGGTGGCGGAGCTGTGGGACTGGATGTTGTCGAATATTACGCAGAGCGTGGGGCACAAGAGGTTTCCATCATTGAGATGATGCCGCTACTGGGTAAAGACCTGGATATGATTACTCGCATTTCTATGATGAAAATGGTAGAGGAGCGGGAAGTGAACGTCCATACGGAAACAGCTTTGACAGAAGTGTGCAGCGACCGCTTCAAAGTAAAGCATGGAGAACAGGAGTTTGAGATTCCTTTTGATCTTGGATTCGTATGCTTGGGTATGCGTTCGTACAGTCCGCTGATGGACAGCTTGCTCGAATATGGTAAAGAACATCAAGTAGAAGTTATTAATATCGGGGATAGTAAACAAGCTCGTCGTATTATTGATGGCACACGTGAAGGTCGCAATATTTTGAAAACCATTCAACGGGTAGACGAATTTAAACATGAGTTTTCTTATTCTTACTAATTTGACAATACAAGTGATGGGTGTTCACGATGGCAACCCAGTGAATATTGAGGTTGAAGAGACGACTTGTCTTTTCAGCCTTTTTTATTTGAGTTTTTCCTGGAAGAAGATTGATTCCTCTGTCATTTCAAAGGTAAACTATGGAAAGCAAATATAGTAAGTAAGGCTATCTTAACGTGGGGGGATGAGCGTGAATCGACTCTTTAGTGAAATACCGGGTGCCAGCATGTGGAGCAGCGTGGAAGAGATTCATAAAGGCTGGTCTAGTGACAAAAAATATTATATTCAAACCACTGACGGTAGGGACTTGCTGCTAAGAATGTCGGATATGGTTCATTATGATAAAAAGAAACGCGAGTTTGAAGCTGTAACAAAGTTGAATCACGTGGAGAATCTGTTCATGTCCCGGCCGCTTGAATTTGGGATTTGTCATGATGGTCAATCTGTGTATTCTCTGTTCACCTGGATCGAAGGGAAAGATGCTGAAGAGATTATCCTCACGTTAACCGCAGCACAACAGTATCAACTCGGAGTTCAGGCAGGAGATGCACTAAAAAAAATGCATGAGATTCATGCGGAGCAAGATCGAGTCCCATGGGCTGAACATTATAATGCCAAAATCAACAGATATATTACAAACTATAAGTCATGCGGTATTCCCCTAAAGGGAGCAGATCAAGCCATAAGCTTTATTGAGAAAAACCGCCATCTATTAGAAAATCGTCCCCAGACTTTTCAGCATGGGGATTATCATGTAGGCAATATGGTGGTTAACCCATCTGGTGAACTGGGTATCATTGATTTTAATAGAATGGATTATGGTGATCCTTGGGAGGAATTCAATAGAATTACCTGGTGTGCAGCATTAAGTCCTTTATTCGCTTCGGGCCGTATCCACAGTTATTTTAATAACCATGTACCTGATTTATTTTTTAGATTAATGGCTCTGTATATTGCAAGCAATCAGCTTTCATCGATTCACTGGGCCATTCCATTTGGCAAAGAAGAGGTAGACGATATGGTGCAACGAGCTGAAGAGGTTTTGGAGGCGTATAATTACTTTCAAACCTATATACCGAAATGGTACGTGCCCAGTTACAGCGACTTGTAAAAGCGAAGACCGCCGCTCCTGGGGAGTGACGGTCTTTTTTTTAGCATTCTATTATTGTTTCTTAATCTTGTACGTAAATTCCCAAACGGCTTGATGACCTGAATAACGTCCACGGTTTTCAGTAACCGTCACTCTTAACTTAACGGTAGAACCTTTAGCAGAAACCGAGGAGACCTTTACATTCTTGGTGGCTTCGCCTTCATCAGGAATTTTGTCTTGTTCCTCAGCGTACGCATACAGCTTTATGCTACCATTCGATTTGACCTTCACCTTCACGCTGTTACCTTCACTAATGGATTGATCTGCCACCTGGGCAGCAATGGCCCATTCGTTGCCTACGTGATCGTTGGATACCAAGGTTGCTTGTTGAAACGTAACGATATACGTTGATGTTGCCGAAGCTGCGAGTGCGTACGTTCCGTTGAATATTAAGGATACCACTACCAATAGAATAGCTGATGCTTTCGTCCATACTCTATTCATTCGCCTGTCTCCTTCAGTTGGATATATTGAGGAAATTCCCTCTATTCTAATTATCGTTTGCATCAAACAGAATTGTTAATGGTTGGTAAAAAAAGAATTTGACTTCTTATTGCATCACTTGTGATCTAACATGATTATGACTTGAATTTATTTAGTAGAGAAAGGGAAGGGAAAATCTGATGAAAAAAATATATAGCGAACAAGAACTCATAGATATGACTATTAAACAGCTTGAACAAACTTCAATATATGAAGACCAGTATGAGCAATATGTAAGACGACCTTTCCGTACGGATTTTTATGATGATCTGAGCCCGTATGTGCAAGTGGGCAAGCGGGGTTATACGCTCCAGATGTATGAAAGAGGCATACAGATGCTGAACAAGCTTACGAAAGAGGAAGAGGATGTGATTTATTGGATCATCGAAGATACAATTCACATCATTGCTCATCTAAATTTGCTTCGCAAATATAAAGTGGATAACATAAATACTCATTTAAAATATACCAAGGAAATCACGAAGGAGCTGACAACTGCAATGAACAAAGCATTTTATGAAATTGGAGGAATCTATCAGGAATGGCATGAAGCGAATAGAAGGGGAGCACTGGAGAACCCATTAAAGTAAAACAAAAAAATAAAGAAACAGTTGACAATCACTAATATAAAATTTACAATTTTATATTAGTGATAATGATTATCAATATCACTAATTTTAAGTATGTTTTGCACTTACTATATTTCAAAGGAGATTTACAACATGCATCGTATGATGAACAAGAAATTTCACATGATTTTATGTGCACTATTCGTAGTGATTTTTGTTATTTCAGGTTGTGGGAATGCTGGCAGTTCCTCTGATTCATCTGCTAAACCCGCGTCGCCCACGAAGGAAGAGGTAAGCAGTGATTCTGATACGCGTACAGTCTCTACGGTAAAAGGAGATGTGAAGGTGCCCGCTAATCCTCAACGGGTAGTAGTGAACTGGTATGTTGGCGATGTATTTACACTAGGGATTAAGCCGGCCGCAGTCATGGGGTGGAAACAAGAAACGATGCCTTTTTACGATAAGTTTAACGACATCCCCAATATCGAAAAGTGGGAAACTGAGGAAATTATGAAGTATGATCCTGATCTCATCATTACATATGATACAAAGGATTATGATAAGCTCTCTAAAATTGCGCCTGTTCTTGTGATACCTGAGGATAAAATGACCTCCCTAGAACGTTTGAAATTTCTTGGTCAGGCCACAGGACATGAAGCAGAAGCAGACAAAGTGATTTCACTGTTTGAAAGCAAGCTGAGTCAGGCCAAAGAAAAACTAAATTCCGACATATTCAAGGACAAAACGTTTAGCATTTTCGAGGACTGGGGCAGTGGCTCCTATGGAATTTATTATGAAACAGGCTCACGTGGAGGAACGTTGCTTTACAATTATCTTGGACTTCACAAACCGGAAAAGCTCAACACATTGGTTAAAAGCTCCGGAGAGCGTCGAGGTTCTTTATCCTACGAGGTAGCTGCTGAATACTTTGGAGATTATGTCCTTTGGTTTAAGCAGGAAGGCAAGGAATCCGAATATGCGAAGACAAAAATCTGGAGCAGTATTCCAGCCGTTAAAAACGGACATATCATCGAAATTCCAGCGGAATATGCAGGACTGTTCTATTATTCGGACGTTGCTAGTATGACGGGGCAGCTAGATTATATTATTAGCAAATTGCTGGAACAGACTAAGTAACGTTGCATAATTGACCAACTAAGGGTGTAATCGATGTCTACTCACAAAGAACCAAATAAAAAAGGAATATTTCATTTTATAGGCTATATGATCATGGGCGTGTTCCTGCTCCTGGTGGTTACCGCAGCATCTATTACCTTTGGTGCTGCGGAAATGAGCTTGAAGCTGGCGTGGGGGGCTATATTTCAGTTTGATCCCAACATTACGGAACATCAGATTATTCACACCTTGCGTTTTCCACGTACCGTGGCAGATATCATAGTAGGGTGCAGCTTGGCTGTGTGTGGGGCAATTATGCAGGGAACCACTCGTAATCCACTAGCGGATTCGGGACTCATTGGCATAAGTTCAGGCTCGACATTTGCTATTGCGTTATGTATGGCCTTTTTGCCTGGTCGCACTTACGGAGAAACCATGCTGTATTCTTGCCTAGGTGCAGCAATCACTACAGGCATTACGTATTACATCGCATCTATAGGCAAGCGAGGAATGACGCCTCAGCGACTGGTGTTAGCAGGAATGTCCATCTCCATGCTTTTTGGTGCGTTTAGTACGTTTATCGCTATTAAGTATGAGATTGGCCAAGCCCTTGATTACTGGTCTGCTGGTGGTACAGCCAGTGCCAAGTGGGGCGAATTAGCTTTTATTGCGCCACTGTTTGTAGTGGGTTTGGTCTGTGCCATCGCGCTTTCTCCCTCGATTACGATTTTGAGCTTCGGGGAGGATGTGGCATCAGGCTTGGGTATTCGTGCGAATAGGATTAAGCTGTTTTCAACCTTAATTGTATTAATTTTAACAGGGTTATCGGTTATTGTGGTCGGCCCTGTTGGCTTCGTTGGTTTGATCGTGCCACACATTATGCGCCATCTGGTCGGAACGGATTATCGGTATATTATCCCGGCCTCAGCTTTGTATGGAGCAGTCTTTCTGTTGGCGGCAGATTTACTCGGACGACTGATCAATCGCCCTCACGAAACACCTCTTGGCATTATTTTTGCCTTGGTGGGCGTACCCTATTTTCTCTACCTTGTGCGCAAGCAGAGGAGGGAGTTTAGTTGAAACTGTCCCGTAATACCAGGGGGATTAGCATTATTTTACTGTTAGTAGTGCTGACGCTGCTAGTGGCTGTACTCAGTATGAATGTTGGGAAAATGAACCTTTCTCCACTCGAAGTTTTCAAGGTCATCATTGGCGAAGGAACGAGCAAACAGAACCTGATCGTGTTTGACTTTCGACTGCCACGTATTGTGCTTTCTATATTGGTAGGTATTGGCATGGGGATATCAGGCTGTATTATGCAAAGCTTGCTCAAAAACGACATGGCCAGCCCGGGGACGCTCGGCATCAGCTCAGGCTCAGGGTTATTTGTACTTATGTATATTACGTTGTTCGCTAGTGAAGGATTGCTATCGCCTATTCTTCTTCCAGGACTGGCTTTTGCAGGCGGCCTTACGGCAGCATTTTTGATTTTTATGTTTGCTTTCAGGCGGGGAAGAGACATCTCGCCTACAGGCTTAATTTTAACCGGTGTCGCTATGGGCAGTGGCTACAGCGCATTATCTCTGATGTTGACACTCCGGCTAGACAAGCAACAGTATGACTTTGCTCTGAGATGGCAGGCTGGAGACCTGTGGGGGGACGACTGGAGCTATATTATGGTGCTGCTCCCGTGGGTGCTTATCATTTGCTTTTACGTTTTTTACAGGTCGAACACACTCAATACGTTGAATTTGGGGAATCAGACAGCATCGGGGCTCGGCGTAGCAATTAAAAGAGAGTTTATCGGCTTGACGATTGCTGCCGTTGCGCTCGCTTCTGGTAGCGTGGCACTTGGCGGAAATTTCTTTTTTGTAGGCATGGTCAGTCCCCATCTAGCACGCAAGCTAGTAGGACCCAATCATAAGCTATTGCTACCTACGACGGCATTAGTTGGTGCACTCGTCATTTTGATTGCTGACACACTTACTCGGACGATTAGTTTTGGAGCTGATATTCCAACCGGAATTATTATCACCATACTGGTTACCCCTTATTTCCTTTACTTGCTGTCGAAAGCCAGTTAAATGCATAATGAAAAGACGCTAACCCATGTCCATGCAAAATATGGCTGGGTTAACGTCTTTTTTATTGTTCTTTGGGCGATTCTTCATTGTCATAACTCAATTGCCATTCAATTCCAAACTTATCTTTAAGGCTACCGTAGCATTTGCTCCAGAATGTTTCTTGAAGCTCCATGTTTACGGTCCCCCCTTCTTTTAACTTATGAAAGTACGATCGAATTTTCTCTTCGTCCTTATTGACGATGGCGAGGCTGATGTTGTTTCCGGCTACGAAAGGCATACCAGGAAAAACGTCTGAAAACATGACATTACTACCATCAATTTGAAGCCGCGTGTGCATGACCAAATTTTTGGCTTCTTCTGGTAGAGGATAATCGGGATTGGGTGGTGCTTCACCGAACGTCATGATATGTGGTTTCTCAGTCCCAAATGCCTCTGCGTAATACTCCGCTGCTTCGCGACAGTTTCCATTAAAGTTAAGATAAACATCAACAGACATGTGTTTCACTCCTTTATGGCTGATTTTTTACTTGCAAATTCTCACCTATCATTATTAGCCTGTGCAGAAGCAAAAATACCAAGTGTTCATGGACTTTCTAACGTGTAGCCGTTGAGGGGGATGTTAGCGTCTTTTTTAGGGATTAGAATTAAACTAACCCGCAAAAAGGCTGCTTGTCCTTAAGCAAACTATTTTGCGGGTTCTGATTATGGCTTGTTTAGAGGGAAATCAGGTTTGGAGTGGCAGGGTGATAGAGCAGATGACGTGAAATATCGCCGGGATGCTGTACGAAAAGTGGTCCCCAAGCAGGATTGGTATCGTGCATCAGCTTTAACAGGGACAGCATCCGATTAAATATAACCTGCAGATCCGCTTCCCGGGAAAGTCCCTCAGTAACAGCAGCAGCTACCACATGCGCGGCGTAGAAACCAGAGCGGTGCTCGTCGGTAAGAGAACCGGTGGTTTGCAGCAAGGTACGTAAAAGTGCGGCGACGCTCTCATCCTCGTTTCTCCAGTTTTGGATTTCATCCAGACTGTGATTTTCAAGGCTTGCAAGTTTAGTCTTCATAATGGCTTCAGCTACAATTCGTGCAGAACGTTTTGCTGTATTAGCGTCGATGGCTCTGCCGTTAAGCTTAATATTTGATAGATCCTTGTCGACTTCCGATTCAATGACTTCTGCCCATGCTCCAGCTTGGTCGAATTCCAAAAGTGCAGTGGCGTAGGCACCCAAATATCCCCGTAAAATATCTGCAGCATGTGGATCACGGGTAGGTCCTTCATTTCGAAGTTGAGCTCTTCCCGAAAAGGCGGCATTCATACCCCGGAAATAACCGATTAAGCCAATGGCAGCTGCTGGTCCCAGATTAAGGACACCCAATACATCCGAGGCGGTTTCATCGATGCGGGAAGCCCAGTAGTCCGGTAGTCCTTGTCCGATGTTTTCGCTGTTTAATCTGTTTCTAACGACATTGGCCAACTCTTGAATTAGACCCAGATCAGCATGCAAAATGTCATGACCACATACTTCATGCGGGATACTGGACCAAGCCAGCAGTCCATTTGTCGCATGCGCAGGAGGAAGACTGACAATCGCTGCTTGCACTTTAAATACTGCTGTGGCATCAGCGGGCCATGTGTACGGGCCATTTTCCGGCTCTCCCCATTTAACAAGTGCTGGAATAATACTGAGATCCGGTTCTTTTATTCCTTCACGATCTTCTGCGCTAAGAAAACCGTCATACAGGTCACTCACAATCTCCTGAAAAGCATCGGTCGCAAGTGCATTGTAGCCTTCTCCGTTTTGCAGAATGCTCTGAGCGATATCCAGCATGAGTCCGGCAGCTCTAGTTCTACTTGGGTCCTGAATCAAAATTTCAGTGAAGCCCTGTTGCCCAAGCTTGTCCAATTCCTTAATAAACGGAATCGCGACCGTTTCCTGATATATTTTCGGTAGTTTGGCTTTTGCCGCATGGAGTCTTCCCATCAATTGGTGATAATCCGTAGGGGCTGCCGGCCCCTGAAGATTGGAGAGAACCGCCTTTTTCACATTTTCGATACAAACAGACATGTTGGATACGTCGGGTTTGGTAACAGCGGTGATGCGATTTCTTTCGAGCATTCCTTGCATAATTAGATGACCTCCCAGTTTTTTTTGAATTAAACTACAACAGTTTACTCTGTACTCCACAAATGCTTCGCCTGACATTTTCCATCACTAAAAGTTAAAAGATAGAGATCCGGATTCGTGATTTCCTCCAGAATAAAATCTGGAGCATAATGATGCAGCAGGAGTGTTATGATCAAGCGATGGGTGACTAACAGAAAGGTGTGTCGACCGCTCTCCAGCAATTCTTCCGTTAAGGCAGTGACCCGGGTGTTAACCATTTTTTCAGACTCTTCAGCCGTAACTTCGGGCACCCCTCGTTCTCTAAGACGATCTTCAGGTGGATCAAGTTTGATGTTTAATCGTTCTTCAATGATTTCCGCTGTCTGCCAAGCTCGTTTATACGGACTGGAAATCAAACGGTCTACATGCAAACCATCCATATGCAGTAGAAAATCCGCCAACTGCTTGGCTTGCTCGAAGCCCTCTGGAACTCTGAGCGGAGCATCCGGCTCATTACCAGTCCCAATACCGTGACGAACCACAAACAGCCTTACGTCATTATTCATCCTGTATCCTTCTTTTCTAGAGAAAATTAGCCATTTAAGTGGGGGAAAAGAAAGCTTTTTTCGCGGCCTACAATAACATGTGTGAGCTTTCACATGATTATGTGCTCCTTTATTTGGCACAGTTTATGCTTCAATTTTTTAAAACAAATGGGCATTATGATCAAAGTAATGGTATGATAGCTTAGTTAAATCTGAACGACTAGTAATGGAGTGATCATATGGGTGGAAAAAGCAAGGGCGGCGGGACCGGCAGAGGTACAGGTAGTAAGGGCTGGACACGCTGGAACAAAACTGCGAAGCCAGTAAGGACAAAAAGCGCTTCTACAAGCGCACCGGGAAGCAAAGCGGCAGGTGGCACAAAAGGCGGCACTGCCAAACCAACAAGGAATAAAAGCGGCGGCAGCAGTAGCAAATAAGCCGGGAAAGTATAAGTTGTCGTAAACGGCGAACATCTGATTAAGCAAGAACAATCAGGTGTTTTTTTAATTATTTTACTTATACTCGCATATTATAATCAGAAGCAGGTGAATCGTGAGAATTAACAAGTACATAAGTGAGACAGGATTTTGCTCACGTCGGGAAACCAATAGGTTGATTGCAGCAGGACGAATTACGATTAATGGAAATGTTTGTGAAGCGGGCACAGAAGTAGAGCCACAGGATATCGTGCTGATTGATGGAAAAGCTATTCCGCTTAATTCCATTGAACCTGTATATTTGGCTCTGAATAAGCCTATAGGCATTGTTTGTACCGCAGCGGAGCAAGTGGCTGGCAATATTATTAGTTATGTCAATTATCCTTCACGTATCTTTGCCATTGGCAGGCTGGATAAAGCGTCAGAGGGACTCATTCTATTAACCAACGATGGAAGCATTGTCAATCAAATGATGCGTTCCGAGCATGGTCATGAGAAGGAATATATAGTGACTGTAGACAAACCTGTTACAAACGAGTTTACGCAGGCCATGTCTCGTGGCGTTGAAATATTGAACGTCATTACCAAACCGTGCAAAGTTGATCGTACGAGCGAATACGAGTTCCGCATTATTTTGACGCAGGGTCTGAACTTGCAAATTCGCAGAATGTGCAAGGCCTTGGGCTACAGGGTGCTAAAGTTGGAACGTATTCGAATTATGAATATTACCTTGGATCATCTGGAACGTGGGCAATGGAGACATCTGGAGAGGGAGGAACTGGAGTTACTTCTTGCTAAATTGCAATAATGATTACAACAAGAGCAAGTCCCCTAGCCCAATAGGCGTCTTCCATGTCATTTGGACGTGGTGGAGAGGCTGGAATTGGACAGTATGTTCATACGGTCAATGCAACTTTAGTGATACTTTTTACGGAATTTCAACGAGCCGCCTACCTTACCCACCAGCCATAGCACAATAGGAAACACGATACCGAAAATCATGGCGTAAAAAGGCCATACTGAAAAAAACTTGATTAAAAATTGCATATTTGGCCAAATAGAATGAACCATTGCCATTGCGATTAGGATCAGAGGAACTAAGAGAGAGTTAGCGCTTCGAAGACGAAAAGCATCTGCAAGCCCTTGCGCTGAAACATATAAAAGCAGTGCGAGTCGGAAAAAAATGGTAACAAACCAGAACACTGCAACGACAATTTCAAACCGTTGAAGAAACTCCCCGTTACTGATTGTTCGGCTAATAAAATAAGTAGGAAACGTCAAATTAGATACAACACCTTCACTCATCACGGCGATTATTTGTAGAACCATGAAAAAATACATGCCGCCGCTAATCAAAGCACATGTAATCACTGTCTTTCTCCACTTCTTTGGATCGGGAATGTACTGTGCAAAAAAAAGATACAGAATTGCTTCAAGGTAGGGAAAGGCAAACAAATTGAACGAAGCGAGAACGATAGGGTTCAAACCATACTCAAAAATAGGGAGCACATTATTTATGTTGGTCTCAGGAAGAAGGGTAATCCTGACCAAAAGATATAGAACCAGAAGGAAAAAAAACAGGATTTCCGCACAACGGCCAATTACAGCAGGGCCTGATCGAACGGCGAAATAAATGACTATAAGCATGATGAAATATATCGCGTCGGAGGGAGTTTCCGGCATAATATCTATTGTGATAAAGTCGCCTAGATTTCGAAGCGTCATGATGAACACAAGAAAGGGAAAGAAAAAAATGAAAACGATGCTAATCGTCCCGCCCAAGGGACCGAAGAGGCAACGGATATGCTCTACGAAAGATTTCCCCTGTATTTGCCTAGCGATGGAGGCATATAAAGGTATCAATAACAGATGGAAACCTAAGGAGACTGGGATGGAGAGCCAGGCATCTTGTTTAGCGGCAGCAGTAATTGCCGCTGGGAGCACCAGATATGCGCTTCCTATTTGATATAATGTAAACCACATAATAGCTTGTCGAACGGTCAAGTTGGAATTCATTCCAATGCCCCCTTAAGATAACATTTCTATAAGTAACCGGCTTACTGGTTGGAATAGGATTCGAATGCCCGTCAGTGGAGTCGGCAGTTCAATGTTGGCAATCCGTAGGATAATCAATATAACGCCTATAGTCAACAATACCGAGCTGAATACAATTTCACGCACATATTGTTTCTTCTTGAATTTTTTAAACTCATACAGCGATGTTAAAATGGAACTTACGAGAATCACATAAAGCATATGTATTCACTCCTGATTGTGTAGTCCCATATCGATTGGACTGGTGATTTCTCCGAACCGGATCAAACGATAATTGAGCTGAATATCCACTTTAAGCGTTTGGAATTTTTGTGACCAATCCTCTTTCCAGCTATGCCATTCACGCGGGAACTTGCGGTGAAAAGCTTCTCCAAACCCGAATATATCGGAACCGATGTGTTGTGCATTTCGAATGCCTTCCTTCAAAGACTGTTCCAGATGCTCTTTAGCTGATTTTTGAAGATCTCTAAATGTCTCTTCATTCTTAAGGTTGGCCTTGCACGAGACCGTTCCGACATTGGATTCTGTATCCACAATAAGAGAAATGTGCGGCTCATGGTCTATTATTTCTGGACGCATTTTTACTTTGGAACGGATTACTTCAACAACAAATTTTCCATTGGAATACGGACAATCGATGGAAGCTACGGTGCTGGAAACACGGTTGGATATATAGGTAAAGGCTTTACTTTGTGAATCATCCATCCAATTGAGAAGTCGATCGCCCTTGAAAACACCAATTCCAGTGAAAAAATATTTAACATGTTGGGGCGACTTTGTCACATTATCAATAGTTAGACCTTTTTCTAGGTTTGTCAGTCGAATACCGGTGAGGACTGGTTCAATGCCATCCTCCGTAAATTTCTGCAAAAGATCTTTTACATTGACCGCGGAAGTGGGAGCCCAGGCTTTTTCAGAAAGCCTTAATGCCTTATACATATCCATTGCAGGCAAGATCTCGGTTGGAGCTACAAAAGTAACGGCCTCCTTTGCCGAGTTTTCTCTGACAACCGCCAAATAGAAATCAGGCCGAACTTCATGATCACGGAATAGAAAGTCCAGCGGCTCCTTGATTCCTTTTTTTGCTGTTTTTTCATCGAAAATTACAAACTTTAAGTGAGACATATACAATTTTCGGGAGGATTCCGTTGTTAATTTTCGAATAGCTTCAAATATGGTATCGGCGCGTTTGGAAAAAACGATCGTTGGCGTCCGTTCCATGGGGGAATTCCGAGACATTTGCGATGGGTCAACCACTTGTAGACTGACTTCATATTGGTCATCCACTGCATCAATACCCATAGCCATCACGACGGAAATTGCGCTCAATTCCTTATTGTTCCAGCAACCCGTAAGAAACACCATTAGCCAGGTGCACATTAACAGTAACAAAATGGTGGATCGGTACGAGTTCATGATGGTCTACTCCTTTAGTTTTTGCGATGTTTTTTTTTAGTTCTATATGGAAAACGCAATATTGCGTCCTTCTGCTCCGACGATTTGTAATTGGCAAAGGGGCTCAAATACGGTACACCGAATGAATGAAGCCCATTCAGATGCACAAAGAGCATGAGGATACCAACAGTCAATCCGTACACACCAAACATAGCGGCTATTCCTATGAAAGCGAAACGTAATATACGGATAGGAATGGCAAAGGTGTACGAGGGAATGACAAAGCTCGAAATGGCAGTTATTGCAACAACAATGACCATAACAGCCGAAACGATGTTTGCTTCTACAGCTGCTTGGCCAATTACTATTGACCCGACAATAGAAACGGCTTGACCGACCGTCCGTGGCATACGAAGACCTGCCTCCCTTAGAATTTCAAAAACCACTTCCATGATCATCGCCTCAATAAATGCTGGAAACGGAACTCCTTCACGTTGCGCGGATAAGCTTAATAACAAAACTGTTGGAATCATATCCTGATGGAATGTCGTTAATGCGACATAAATGGAGGGAGCCAACATACAGATTGCCAGGCAGATATACCTTAATATTCGAATGATACTACTGTAAATAAAGGATTGATAATAATCTTCTGCGGATTGAAGGAAATCTACAAACACCGCAGGTGCAAGGATGGCGAAGGGAGATCCATCCACAAATATCGCAATTTTCCCCTCCATAATTCCTGCTGCAATAGAGTCTGGGCGATCAGAATTATAAAAGAGCGGAAATATCGTGAGTTGTTTATCTTCTTGGAGACATTCTTCCAAATATTCGCTTTCAAGCACACCTTCTACATGCATGTCCTTTAACTTGGATATCATGTCCTGCACCTTTTTTAGGTCAGCCACCTCATGTAAATACATGACCGATATATCGGTCTTGGTTTTTTCGCCAACTTTTATGGTAGTTAGACGTACTCTTGTATCCTTCACCCTTCGACGAACCATAGTCGTATTCGTACGTAAAGTTTCTGTAAACGACTCTTGCGGACCTCTGACCACAGGCTGCGTCTTCGAGTCCGTAATGCTGCGTTCTTCCCATCCAGGCAAAGAAATGACCAATCCTTCATCCGTATCGTTCAGTAGTAGGAGAAGACCACCTGAGAGGATCTGTTCCAAGGCATCTTCAAAGTTTTGAGTAAAGCTTGCTTCACCAATGTCCAAAATTGCGTTTTTCAATAACGGTAAAGTGATCTCGTCAGAGGAAACACGATCATGCAACGGACGGATCACGTTGTCCTGTACCTTTTGCATGTCAGTCATTCCATCCAAATAAAAAAGAGCGGCGTGTTTATGGCCAGTCGTGATCTCACGAACAATAAAATCCGAACTGTTTCCCATGAAGTCACAAATGAGATCGATATTCTGGCATAATTGTCTTGAAAATTTGGTATGTAACTTCATTTTCACCCTCCTCAGATACGTAGTATTAACAATAATCCGAAATAATACCACAATAATCCATGATTATGTTTGTTGTCGGTAAGGTTAAAAACATCTTTAACGGTAGAGGATTCGGGCTAAGTAATTTTTGAAGACAGCTACGGACAACAAGGAACTGACGATGCAACTCTTGGATAAGGGAAATTTTGATATAGCAAACAGCGTAGAAGAAGTGGGACTACGAAGGGTACAATACCTGCAATAATATACTATATGCCATTTATCTTAAGATGTATTATTTCATGAGAATACGTTAAAGGAGTTTTCCTCATGAATATTACATCTGTTTTAATTTACTGTTTTATTGCCACTTTTACACCAGGTCCAACTAATATCGTTATACTATCTACAGTCCATAATTTTGGGGCAAAAAAAGCAATGAAATATACGTATGGAGCAACTCTAGCTTTTGGTTTATTACTTGTTATTTCTGCTATATTGAATACAATGCTTATAACGATCATACCGAAGATTTTAATTGTTATGCAGATAATTGGAAGCTGTTATATGTTCTATCTCGCCTATCAAGTTTACAAAATGGATACATCCAATCCAACCGTAAACCAATCAGCTACCTTTATGTCAGGCTTCCTTATGCAGTTTCTAAATCCAAAGGTAGTACTATTTACAATGACTGTAATTCCTAGTTTTATTATGCCCCACTATATCGCAATACCTGCGGTGACGATAAGTATTGTCGCTATAACGCTTATTGGTTTTTTAGCATTTGTGACATGGGTTCTTTTCGGTGCAATCTTCAAGGAGTTTTTACAGAAGCATAAAAAGACTGTTAATATAATGATGGCCTTATTTTTAGCCTATGCGGCCATAATGATATGGATGTAGGTAAGCTTGTTAGGGGTGATTGAAATGGACAAATTTATCTATAAGAAATCAGCAGGTATTACTGCATTATCAGCAAGTCTTTCTGAATTTAAGTATAAGAAGCACTCTCACATGGAATATGCAATAGGCGTAACATTGCGTGGAATTCAAGAGTATACCTTGGATGGCAGCTTACAGTTATCCTATCAAAATGGTGTGATGCTTTTTAATCCAGAACAGGCGCATGACGGAATGGCACATAATAAGGTGGGGCTTGATTATGTCATGCTATATATTGAGCCACAATTGCTTTTAGAGATTATTGAGCACAAGGATATCGTACGGTTTTCAACGCCAATTGTGTATGACTATAGCCTTGAACAAAAAATATTAAGTCTTTCTAAGGCTATCTTAAGCGAAAAAGATGAGGCTTTGTGTAGCGAATTACTTTTATCCTTGACGGATAGCCTTTTTCAAACCAATCTTTCTACAGACAATAAGAAAGAGAACGTTTTAATTCGAATAGCGAAGGATATGATTCATACCAACTTAGAACATGTACTTAAACTTGACGAGATATGTAAAGAGCTTAATTTATCGAAATTTCAGTTTATCCGATTATTCAATGCTCATACTGGAATTTCACCATACCAATACTTTCTTAACTGCAAGATCGAACGTGCAAAGCAGTTAATAGAAAAAAATAGAGATATTTATTCAGCAGTAGCAGAATGTGGTTTTGTTGATTTAACCCATTTAAATAAACACTTTAAAAGTGTATATGGAACAACAGCATTTGAATATATGTCACATTTAAATTGAGGAGGAGGGAATACGTTGAAACAAACTACAGATTTGCTGAAAATGAAGCAAAACAATGAAAAGATTGTCATGTTAACAGCCTATGACTATCCTTCTGCAAAGCTTGCAGAACAAGGGGGCGTTGACGTCATATTGGTTGGTGATTCGCTTGGAATGGTTGTTCTGGGTTACGATTCAACAATTCCAGTTACAATCGAAGACATGATTCACCACACGAAAGCTGTTAAACGAGGAGCGAAGGATACATTTATCATTACGGATATGCCGTTTTTAACCTATCATTTGTCTGTTAGAGATACATTAATCAATGCTGGGGAATTAGTTCAAGATGCCGGTGCCCATGCGGTGAAGCTGGAAGGTGCCGATGAAGTCGTCGAACATATCGCCGCCCTGACAAGAGCAGGAATTCCTGTCTGCTCCCACCTGGGACTGACTCCGCAAACTGTTGGAGTTTTAGGCGGATATAAGGTGCAGGGAAAAGATGCATTAGCCGCTAAAAAATTGCTGGAAGATGCTAAGAAATGTGAAGCGGCTGGAGCATTTGCTCTTCTTTTGGAATGTGTTCCAAGACAACTTGCAGAAGAAGTAACCAAAGCCCTTTCGATTCCGGTGATTGGAATTGGTGCTGGATTGGATGTGGATGCCCAGGTTCTCGTATATCATGATATTTTAGGCTATGGTGTTGAACGTGTTCCTAAGTTTGTAAAACAATACCATTCGCTGAATCCGTTTATATTGGAGTCCATTCAAGCTTATACTGCTGATGTGAAGAATAAACGGTTTCCTGAAGAAAAACATACTTTTACGATGAAGGAAGAGGAACTGAAAGTACTTTATGGAGGTAAGGCTGGTGATTCACGGTACTGAAGATGCGATTATCCCTTATGAACATGGAAAAAATTTGGCTAACGAAATTACAGGTGCGGTTTTACTGAGTTCAATAAAACAGCGGCAGTCTAGGACTTTATTTTTCCGTCCATGGCTGCCGCTGTTTCTATTACTTGGATCATCAGTCTAATGTAGTATCGTTTTACTCTTTGCCATTCCTCGTTCAGCTAACGTTTTCCGTTAGGTAATTAGTAAAAGAAAATAAGGGGTTATACAAAATAATGCTTGTTTTCATTAACCCATTGAGTAAATGTTCTGGCTGGCTTGCCTGTAACTTGTTCTACTGTCGGTAGAACGGTATAGGCTCCTTTAGGAGGGTTTTTCCCAATCCCTATAATAAAGTATTCAATAAATTCATTGTCATAGCCTTTGCTTTTCCAATCTTGTTTTACTTGTTCTTCTGTAATTTCAACAAGATCAATGTATTTATCTATAACTACAGAAATTTGTTTAATCATACTTTTTGGAGACAATGCTTCTGGTCCTGTCAAATCATATGTCCGCTTATCATGGCCTTCTTCTGTTAGTGCCTTTACTGCGACATCAGCGATATCAGCTTCATGAATTCTAGCGCTTAAACTATCGGGGAAAGCCGTACGAATAAGTCCTTCTTTTTGGATTGATTCTGTCCAACCACTGTAAAGTGCATTTTTCATAAATTCCACTGGCTTTAGTAAAGTCCATTCCATTCCGCTATTTTTAATAACGTCCTCAATTGGGTTCCCTTCAAAATCTAACAGGGCTACAATTCTTGCAACATTAGCTTGTTTTGCCATCTGAATAATTCTTTTGTTTTTTATAAATTTTTCGTCCGTTTGTTCACTCTGAGTGATCAGAAACAAGCTATCTATAGTATGGAGATGTGCTTTTATAGTTTCGGGAATATCAAGATCCCCTAGAACTACTTGTGCTCCTTTAGGTAAGTTGCTTTCCTTCCTTGACAATGCCTTTACTTCTATATCTTTTGCAAGTAGTTGTTCAACAATATGACTTCCCACACTTCCTGTTGCTCCTGTAACTAGAACTTTCATTCCTTATATCCTCCCAAGATTAATTATTTAGGTATTACTTTCGATTAGATACTCCTCATGGTCTACTGCTATTTGAAGGTTACTTGGTTATAATAAAGTGTGGTGTAACACCATAGTCAAGGAGGGAATTCATGGAGAATAATGTTCACACTCATTTAACGTCAGGACAATTTGCAAAAGTGATGGGTATTAGCAAGGATACTTTATTTCACTATGATCGACTTGGAATTCTTTCTCCTGAATTTAAAGCTGAAAATGGGTATAGATATTATTCAATTAATCAAATGGATGTTTTTAAAGTGATCTCAATACTTAAAGAATTAGAAATGCCATTAAAAGAGATAAAAGAGTATTTAAATAAAAGGTCACCTCAGGAGCTCATTGTCCTACTTGAGAAAGAAGAGGCAATGCTGAATTCTAAAATTAAACAACTGCAAAAAATGAAAAATATAATATCAGAGAAGAAACGAATTACCCAAGCAGCAACTGAGATCGTTACAACTGATATTATTATTGAGGAAAAAAAGGAGGAGTTTTTGGTAGTAACAGAGGCTGATCCTTACACAAATGATAAAAGCATTTACGATTCTATGATAAAACACGAAAAGTACTTGAACATTTATAGTATTGATGCTTCCCATACAGTAGGCTGGATGAGAGATACTAAAAGAGTCTTAACAAATGAAACATTCAATTATGATTATCTTTTTACTAGAGTTAGTAAAAAATCAAATTATTCAAATTTCAAGCGAGAAAAAGGAACATATTTAATCGCGTACCATACAGAGGGATACTCAAGCGTATGTGACACTTATGATCGAATAATAAATTATGCTAAAGATAAGAGCATAGAATTACAGGGATTTTTTTATGAGGATGTTTTGTTAGATGATCTTTCAGTTAGAGGTTATGAAGAGTATTTAATTAAGATCTCTGTTCAAATCTTAGAGATGTAGTTTAGACAACAAAGAGAACCCATTTCTCTACTTTACTGTATATAATACTCACGGCAAATCAAACTTTCCTGCTGGTTAAACATCCATGCATCCCAATAAAACATTTTCCTCGCTGTAGTGAATGCCTAATGTCTGTTGAGCCGTACTTACTACTATTAATTGGGGTGATCTACAGATCGCAAGAGATAATGAATGCAAACATTCAAAAAATACAGGTTGAAAATAGTACCATATCGAACTATAATATTAGTACGATATGGTACTTTTTTTGAGAAAATGGAGGTGCACATGGGAATTATAAAAGGAAGATCTGTTTTTTTATCAGCATCCATAGATGCATTGCTGGCTAGAATAGTTTCAAGAAAACACAGGGAATCTGAGGTTGATACTTTAACAGCAACTCAAGCAAGGATTTTGTTTTATCTTTGGACGAAAGACGAAATACCTATACATGAAATCTCAAGGGTTACCAATCTTCAAAAGTCAACTTTAACGAGTATATTAGCTAAGTTGGAAAAAGCAGGACATATCAGTTTTATGCCTTGCCAAACAGACAAACGGAAAACAATAATTAAAGTAGTGAACAGAAATGAAAAATTAGTGGAATTGAACAAAAAGATTATTGATGAAGTCGGAGAGATTTTTTACAAGGGATTTAGCGAGGAAGAAATAGCATTGTATCAAAGTTTCTTAATAAGAACTTTAGATAACCTGATAGAATGCGAGAATGAAAAAAAGTGAGGAGAGAGAGTATGAATAAAAAACTAAGAATGGTATCCTTCGTACTTTTAGCAACATTGGCTTTTGCCACACAAAAGGAAAGTTTCGTAGCTGCTGAAAGTCCTCCTACAGATGTGATTAGTATGGCTCCTACCTATAAAGATGTGGTGTATGCAACCGTAACTAATGACGATGGAAAGAAAAAAGAGTTAAAAATGAACATCTTTAAGCCGGAGGGTGTAACCGAAGCAACTCCTGTCTTGGTATATATTCATGGTGGAGGATGGGCTATAGGGGACTATCAGGGCGATGATGCGCCTAAAGATGCAAAGAAGGAAACAGCCGCGCCACCAAATCGACCAGCACAAATGACAGGTAGAGCTACAGATCAAGTGGCTACAGATTCAGCATATCAAGTTTTCAAAAAAGTATTAGAAGATAAAATTGCTTTCGTTTCCATAGATTATCGGCTAAGTGGCGAAGCTATTTTTCCGGCTCCCATTTATGATGTTAAGGGCAGTATCAGATATCTGCGTGCACATGCCAAGGAATACGGTATTGATCCAGAAAAAATTGCAGTAGCAGGAAATTCTGCAGGTGGACATCTGGCTACCGAACTCGCTGTTACTAGTGATATAAAAGAGCTTGAAGGTGATGTTGGGGGCAATCTTGAGTATTCAAGCAAAGTAATGGCTGCAGTTGATTTTTACGGTCCAACAGATATGTTTACCATGGGCCCTGAGATGGACCCAACCCTGCAATCTCCTGAGGAGGCAGCCGAAACACATGACTCTCCACGAGCAGCTGAAGCCAAACTTCTTGGATTTGATAAAGAAGGACAAGGTGTGGCAGTCCTGAGAGATATTCGGGATAAAAAACAAACCAATTCTCCTTATTGGGAAAAAGTAAAGTTGGCAGAATTGGCAAGTCCTATAAATTATGTATCTTCAGATGATCCACCCATGTTTATTGCACATGGAGGAAGTGACAGTTTAGTATCTATTCAACAAAGTTTGAGACTTAGAGATACTCTTAACCATGCAGGAGTAGAAAATATTTTTATGTCTAACTCTAAAGCTCCCCACGGTGGCCAGGGTGAAGATGTCAATAATGCAGCTATAACCTGGGTAACAAAAAAATTGCTTAATAAGTGAGAAATTTTAAATATTTATGTTATTTTATTAAAAAAAGGGATCTCCATTTATGGAGGTTCCTTATTCTTTAAAGCCTACTTTAGATGAATTAGATTGGCTCTTTTAACCGTTTCATTGCAGATTAAGTCGTTAGGCTATGAGTTAGATTAATTAATGTACTACCCATTGGATATCAAGATGAAATGTTTCTTGAACGGAAGATGCCGATCGAACAATAGGATCAGACAATTTTGTAGCGGAAAATGCTCATATGTGAGATGGCTTGATGATTTTAGGAACTCTATCCTAAGGGGTAGGGCTTCTTTTGGTTTGTTCTATTTAATAAATAGTCTGTGCTTGTTTGGTGGAAATTTGCCAATAGTCCTTCAATTATTCCTAGTGAAATATTCGCTAAAATTCAATATTGATATTTCCAATAGGATATTCTTATTTTTGGGGAACAAAACTCATCTACGGATCCGAAATTTACGCAAAGTCTGTATCAAGAAGGAGAAGATGAAATGAGTATCTTGGAGGATTTATATTACGGCAAATGGTATCCAAGTGAACGAATCAAACCGAAGAACCCTGAACTTGAACTAACCCATCAGAAAATATCCGCTTCTATGGAAACTCTAAAAGCAAGATTGCCAGAACAAGATTATAAGTTAATTGAAGAACTATCTGATTTAAATGATGTCCTAATTTCTATATTATCTGCCTCGGATTATATTTCTGGGTACAAAACGGGAGTTTTGATGATGTTAGAAATATTTGATGGGAAAAATTATCGAAACTAAGGTATACCTTTGTAAAGTAAAGGGAAAGAAAACTTATACAGAATAGAGTTAAAAGGCAAGGGCCGGACGCTATAGCGTACTGGCTTATTTAATATGAGATGGCTGTTAATCTTATGATCATATAACTGAAATAAGATATATTTTCAAGATTATTCAGAAGAAGATGAGGCATTAAAAAGGTACTTATTTATAATGAAGGGGGAGCTGAATTTAATAAATATAAGTCAGAGGTCATAGGTATTAAGTCTTCTAATTCATATAACAATTAGTAATAAAGATGGTTTTCCATAAATTTGAATAATGTTATTATGTCTTAATGAACTCAACCGAGGTAAATAACGTTTTTTTTGTAAACGTCCTGATCATATTTTAGGGTGACTCGGCGATTTTTCTTTCCGGGAATCACTGGAATAGCTTATTGTTCCTTCAAAAACATGCGAATGACATGGATATCTTACGCGCGGTCGTCAAACACTTGGGATGAACATTCCGGGATTATTCGTTTTAGGCTCCATGTTTTCGACAAACAGTAATGATGGAAGGAGATAAAGGGGTGAACGGTGTTTTATCCCAGTCCGAATATTGATTTTCGATACAAAAGCCGCGGCTCGTTAATAAACGCTGAAGCGTGTCATTATCAGTAAAGCGACATGCAATTCGAGAAATTGTTTTCTCCGATCCCCAATCACGGAACGTGACCCAGTGCATGATCTGGTTACTTGAATCATACGACTGTGTCCCAGATATCTTGACTTTAATTCCATCTTTATCGATAAAATTTCCCCAGATGCTTTCCTCTTGGTTGGATAAATCGGTTCCCAAGGGATTTCGTGTTTCAAAAACAAATATCCCATTTGATTCTAGGTGCTTGTAGACGGTTTCGAGTAAGGCTCGTTGATCGTCATCGCTCAAAAATGCCTGGAATGCATTTCCTGTCAAATAAATCATGGAAAAACGCTTTTCGGAATCGAATGTACGAGCATCAGCTTCAATAAAATCCACAGGCAAACCTTGAGCTTTAACCCGCGCATATTCAAGCATCGATGAAGAAATGTCAACACCTGTTATATGTATCCCCGATTTTGATAAATGAATGGTTGTCAATCCTGTACCACATGCAAGTTCCAGAACCTCGCCTGGGTTCAATCTAGCCATATCAAGATAGAAATTGTATTTATTAGTCTCACCGCCAAATTCAAGATCATAATTAATCGGGTCTCGATACTCTTCAAGATTATCGTGATTTATCAATATGAATCATCCCTTCACTACACTACAGATTCCTTTAAATCATCCTTCATTATACCATCCATTCTCGGTTTTGCGATATATGGAAACCACGTTGATGTTTTATAAAAAAAGGACTGACGCGCCAGCACTTTTAAAACAAAAAAGCCGCTAATTTAGCGGATCTGATGATGAAGGTATAATTATTGTAGGAACAAATAAAGGATTAGATCATTTAACCTACCCAGAAATAAAAAAAATCATAGGGGATAAAATTCTTATTAAATACGCAGATCAAAATGAGACGTAAAAAAGGCGGTTTCCCCTTTTGGGGAAACCATTCGTTATACATAATTCTTTTAAATATTTACTTAATATCCGCATTAACAATACTCTGAATTTTTTATGCGAGAAATTATAGTATTTATATCTCTTTGTTATAGGAACTTCTTCATTTCATTAAATGCTAACTCCCTGTGGCCTGCTTGGCAGTGTTGCTCACCACCTGTTTCTTTAGTAAATACTTTGGTTGTAATGGACGCAGCATTGATTAATTCTTGTTGGATTTGTGCGAGTCGGCTAATAGGTACGTATTGATCATCTTCTCCAGCTAATAAAAGAACATCTTGATTAATGAATGCTCCAAAGCCTTGCATCGTGTGCTTTTCGAAATTTTTAATGAGATCAAAAGGCGTTGCTACACCGGTGTTTTCCATCCCTTTGGTAATCTTCCAATGCAAATCAATATTGTGAGTCATCATCTGTTCGAATAATGAATTCACTTGATCTACTTCATTACGATCGACTAGCTGCACTATGCTCTGGTAAGTCTCTTCTGACATTCCCATTTTTAAGGCATCTAAACCACAATAGAAAATGTTAAAAGCAACTACTTTATCGATTCTCTTTTCGAAGGCTGCCGCACGCATTGCTAAATATCCTCCCCAAGAAGCACCTACGAGACTAACACGATCTAATTTGAAATAATCAATCACCGTTGATATGGGCTTTTCCCAGTTATGAATGAATTTTAGGCCGTTTTTTAAAGCAGTTCCTTGGCCAGGGCCATCGAATACAATAATATTGTAATCAATTCCCTTCATAAATCTCATCATTTTAAGCATCTCTTCCATGTAAGAATCATAGCCACCAAAGACAAGTAATGTCTTCGTAGCTCCAGGTGTCAATAATTTTACAGCAGGAAGATACGAGTCTTCATAGGGAATCTTGTAGGATTCATAATCAAAATCATGAAAGCCTTTATAGAACATTTCTCTATATTTTCGATACATTTTTTCTTTATTGGGGTCTGTGGTTGCAAGATAAAATTCTGCAGCTTGATAGTAGACTGAGGCTAAGTCAAAGTCCTTGCTGTCTTCGCGTTTCTTTGCAAAATTGAGCCAAGCTTCATACCAGCTATGGGTGTCTTTTAATTTCGGAATCATCTTTTCCAAGTCAGCTTGTGCTCGATCATCTTCTTGATAATAATCATTGATAAAACGATTAATTTGAAGATTGAACTGTTCGTTATTGACATAGGATTTAAACATATATTGTCCTCCTTCAATTTGGGTATGTGCTTACTATAGAGTATAGTTACTACATAAAAAATAATTAGTATCGCATAATCTGTAAGATATCTTACATGTTATATATGAATTGTTCGAAAACTTACACATAAGGAGCAAGTGGTTAAATGAATGAAGATATCAGAATTTATAAACAAAAATAGCTATTGAGCGAGCTTTAATAGAATTACTCCAACAACATGATTTTAAAGATATTACGATCAAAAAAATCTGTGATCAATCTCTTATCGGACGTTCTACCTTTTATAGTCATTATTTAGATAAGTACGACTTGCTAGAAAAAATAGTTAAACAGTATGCTTGATGTCTATTCAGTGGGTTTTGAAAAATGGCAAAGATGCGAACATCATTTTTCTTTTAGATCAAATGCAAGAATATATTATTAATCAGTTAAAGTCTGACTTGTATCAAGGTTAAATGTTTTAGCTAGTATGAGGGCGGTGAGATTACTTGGTTGATATAGAAAAGAACTTTAAACATAAAAAATATGCACCCCTCGAAGGGATGTGTTTCAAGCTACGAGAAATTGAGCATATCAAGAATCAAGCAAATGATTGGGAGCTAAGACTTCAGTTTATCGAATCCCACACGATTCTTGTTGCGGCAAGCGGTCAAGGCTGGCTAACGATTGATGGGCAATTCACCGAACTTCGACAGGGCAGCGTTTACGTGTGTACGCCAGGAGAACTCATTGAAGCAGCCGCGCACTCCTTTGATGAACGAGGGTTTTATTATCTTCGATTTGATGTTATGGACGATGAGGTATCTTCAGCCCATTCGATGCAGATTATTAAGAAGAACAGCCCGTTTCCGGCTAAAGGGGAAGTTATCGTTACGTCGCCTGTTTCTGTTAATACGTTGTGCGATACCATTAACCAATACTTGCAGGATGAGGATCATTTAAAACGATTTCGCGGGCAAATTCTCTTTCAAGAACTGCTGCATACCATCTTGCAAGATGCCCATCTTGAACAAGGAAACGATTCGGAAACAGCCCTAGACTATATCAAAGGCTATATAGAGCAGCATTACCAGAAAGAACTGACAATCGATCACTTGGCCAAGGTGGGGGGAATGAGTACCCGTCATTTTATGCGATTATTCAAAAAAAGGTATGGCTGCAGCGCGATCGACTATTTGGCAGTGTTCCGAATCGAGCAGGCACAACAGCTGATGAGGTCGGGTGGGCAAAATCGTCTTCGAGATATTGCACGACATGTAGGTTACCATGACGATACTTATTTTCGGCGCAAATTTAAACAGGTATCGGGCGTGCCTCCAGCGGCATTTATGCAGAACAGCAGAAAAAAAATAGTCGCCTACGATTTCCCCAACATTGGACAATTGATTGCGCTTCAAATTAATCCTTTCGCCGCACCAGCCGATCACCCATGGACTGGTTATTACAAGCGAAAGTATCACATGGATGCCGTGCTTCCTCTAAGTTCAAATCAATGGATCAAGAGAGAAGAAATTCGACTTGCTGAACCCGATTTTATTGTTGGTATCGACACTCTGGTATCTCCTGAGGAACAGGAAATGCTGAGGAAAATTGCACCTGCATTTTTTGTACCCTGGGTGAAGAACGATTGGCGTACGCATTTGCGCTTAATTGGGAAATTTCTGGACAAGACCGTAGCAGCCGAGACTTGGCTTGAAAAATATGATCGAAGGGCTCTTTTTGTAAGAGAGCAAGTGAAACATGTATTCAAGGATGATCGTCTCCTCATTCTGAGAATCACCGGTGATCGTTACAATGTTTTGGGCAGTAGAAGCCTAGGCACAGTATTTTACGATGATCTGCATGTTCTGCCTGTGCAAGGCGTCGATCTTTTGAGTCAAAATCAGCAGATAACGCCTGACCAACTAGCGAATTTTGATCCAGATCGTTTATTGCTCATCGTAGACGAGGACATTCAGTCACAATTAAGTTGGCAAACACTCATGAATTCTAAGCTATGGAGTGATTTGAAAGCTGTCAGGAACAGCCGGGTGGACTTCCTTCCCTCATATCCTTGGGTAGAATATACGGCTTTCACTCATGAGCTTATGCTGGATGAAGTTTTAAAGATTTGGCGGGATCGTGCATGAAAAAAAGTCGCTATCGTCAATATTCCGAAATTATAAATTCATCTATACTCCTAATATATGATAATGATAATCAATTTTAATTAGAGGTTGTCATAAATAAATCAAATGATCAGGAGGACCACCGAAGAATGAAGCAACAACGACATATAATCGCAGGTTTAATTATCGTATTGTTCGTCATTGTAAGTACTGCTTGTGGAGCCAATAATGCAGGAAACACAGCTAGCAATTCTGAAAAAGCGAATAAAGGAGCCACTGCTGAGCAGCACGTTATTTCAACTTTAAAAGGGGACCTTAGTATTCCAACGGAGCCCAAAAGGGTCATTGGACTCTCTGTTGTTTACCCAGAGTTGTTATATGCACTTGGCGTTACGCCTGTTGCGGTACAAAACTATCATCCGGATTTCCCATCCTATTTAAAGGAACCGTTTAAAGATACACTGAAGATGGGAATTGCCCAAACTCCTAATTTTGAAGCTATTCTGGCCTCTAAGCCGGATTTAATTATTGCCCCTACGTGGTGGTCCGATAAGGATTATGCTCAGCTTTCCAAAATTGCACCAACGGTGCTTTTACCGCAGCGGGATGATTGGCGTGATGAGTTACGGGATATTGGCAAGGTTCTAGGCAAAGTGGAACAGGCTGAAAAGGTCATTCAGGATTTGCAAACGAAAGAAACTGAAGCGAAGGAGAAACTTCATTCTCTAGTTGGTGACGAGACAGTCATGTACATGATGATTATGGCGAAGGAGATCGTTATTTACGGAGAAAATAGTGATCGGGGAATCTTCATCCATAAGACATTAGGTCTAAAGCCGATTAAAGAATATCCACAGGGTGAGCTAAGTCTATCCATTTCATTGGAAAAAATACCGGAATATAATCCTGACCATATCATTTTGCAGTTAGATGATGACTCCAGTCAAGAAGTTCGGAATAGATATGAGGAAATGCTGAACAGCTCTTTATGGAAAAACATGACAGCCGTGAAAAAAAAACAGGTTCACATGATGGGAGGCAAGGAATGGTTTAGTCTTGGCATGTCTCCATTGGCAGATCTTCATGCTATTAACGATGTCGTTCATGCTTTTGAAAAATAGAGAACAATAATGGGAGTGTATGCTATGGGCACGGTTGATTTTCAACATTTGGAAGAAAAATTTTTCCTTACTTTGAATGAGCTCGATAAAACCGTGCTTACCATCCCTGCATTTGATCTATTAAAAGTTGAAAATATGAATCACTTAATCGACACATACGGCACGCTCATCAAAGCTAAAGAACGTTCAGCAGCAGCAGCTTTTTTTATTAGCTGGTACGCCGGGGTATGCGGTGCGATGCAGCACATGCTGTATCAAGGCAACGTGTTGCTGTTGGATTTATCATTATCTAATTTATCCGTACAATTATATGTAGTTGACGGCTATCCGCTTTTTTCATTTAAAATCAACGAAGTGCGATTTAACCAAATTTCGATAATGGACTGGGATGAGGGGGAGAAGAAATCGCTTGATTCCTTTTACAGGGAACAGGTAACGCCTATAATCCAACTTTTGTCCCAACTGGCCCCCATAAACGCTATTCCATTATGGGGACAAATCGTTAATGCGTTGTATGCTCAAATGGAAGAAGAGTTGGCCGAAGCGTCTGATGAAGAAAGTAGAACCAGGATCATTTCTTTTTTCAAATTGCTCACACACGATGTCGATGCTAGTGCGTTCGGACTCCGTAATAACCCGTTTAATATTAAACCAAATTTCATTGAACACCCAAATATCCCTGATCAAAAAATGTTAGTGAAAACAGCTTGTTGCCTGGCTTATTGCTTGGATCGTGAATTTGGTTACTGTTACGCATGTCCGCGATTAAAAGAAAAGGATCGGGCATTAATGAGAGCGAATGGACGTTGTTGAAAAAACATCTGCTTTGATTGGATAATAACGATTGAAGCTATGGAACTACGATTTTGATGGGCATGTTGCGTACGAACAATATATTTTTACAGTTGTTATATGAATTTCTTCATTTCATTAAATGCTAACTCCCTGTGACCTGCTACCACCTGTTTCTTTAGTAAATACTTTGGTGTAATGGACGCAGCATTGATTAATTCTTGTTGGATTTGTGCGAGTCGGCTAATAGGTACGTATTGATCATCTTCTTGATAATAATCATTGATAAAACGATTAATTTGAAGATTGAATTGTTTATTATTGACATATGATTTAAACATATATTTTCCTCCTTCAATTTGGGTATGTGCTTACTATAGAGTATAGTTACTACATAAAAAATAATTAGTATCGCATAATCTGTAAGATGTCTTACATGTTATATATGAATTGTTCGAAAACTTACACATAAGGAGCAAGTGGTTGAATGAATGAAGATATCAGAATTTATAAAACAAAAATAGCTATTGAGCGAGCTTTAATAGAATTACTCCAACAACATGATTTTAAAGATATTACGATCAAAAAAATCTGTGATCAATCTCTTATCGGACGTTCTACCTTTTATAGTCATTATTTGGATAAGTACGACTTACTAGAAAAAATAGTTAAACAGTATGCTTCTGATTTTAAAGTTGAAATTGAGCAGCGTTTTGATTCCACGGAAGATGGCAAGGTGGCAAACGCCATAGAACTTGTAACCGATAATATGATTAAGAATAAGCTCGAAATTTCAACATTGTTAGCCGTTCATGAAGTAACAGCAGATCTACGTAAGGAATTTGAACAAATTTTGTTTAGGACTTGCTTAGATTATTTAAAGCAACAGAATTCTTCAACTTCGATCGCATTAGAGTATTTAGCAGAACTATATGCTGCTAACTCAATGATGTCTATTCAGTGGGTTTTGAAAAATGGCAAAGATGCTAACATCATTCTTCTTTTAGATCAAATGCAAGAATATATTTTTAATCAGTTAAAGTCTGATCTATATACAAGTTAGCACACGTGGAGTGATGTTTTTATGACCGATAAATCATTAGGAGAATACATTATCTATTATCATGGGTCGTGTTGACGCACGGCTCTTTTTCGTATTTCTTTGTTCAAAAGGGGGAAAGCTAACCGCGAATTAACGTCTTCACCGTCTTTTTTTATAATTTTACCAATAAAAGATTATTGACTGCATAGTCAATAAGTGATAAAGTGAGTCCATGAGCAGACCAAGAGAATTTGATGTTGATCGTGTGTTGCAACAGACTATGGAAGTATTCTGGAACAAGGGATTCAAGTCAACCTCCTATGAGGATCTAACTCGCACTACGGGGGTTAAGAAGCAAAGTTTGTATGGTGTATTTAACGACAAGCGATCGTTGTTCCTGAAGGCGTTAGTACACTATCGTGAACAATATATAGAGATACTTGAAAAGTTGGAAGCGCAGGAAATGTCTCCAGTGAACAAGCTGGAATCGTTACGCGACTCTCTGCTGGACGAAGAAGCCACTTCCCGAGGTTGTCTGATGGTAAATTCCGCTCTGGAATTCGGAACAGAAGATGATCAGGTCACACGCGAAATAGAGTTGATGTTCACTGAAGCCGAACAAATACTGGAGAAAATCGTCATCAGTGGCCAGGAACAGCAGTTGATTACGACGCGTTTTTCCAGCGAAGAGCTTGCATCTTATCTGAACAACGCTATTCTCGGCGCGCGAATTCAGGAGAAATCAGGTGCGTCCAGGGAACAGATCAAGGCAATCTTACGCGTGTCTTTTTCAATGATCTTGCCTTGATCTTTTTTTGTCAAGTTATTGACTTTGTAGTCAATAATACGTCATCACTGGGAAGAGTAGATCACTTTTATTACATTAAAGGAACGGTCTGTGATACTTCTTAAGCTTTTTAAATAAATATCAAATTTGGAGGCAATTATGAACCATACTCAATCCGTAGAACCCTTGTTTAAATCTTTTGAATTAGGCAACTTGAAATTATCTAATCGTATCGTGATGGCACCGATGACCCGTCAATTTTCTCCGGACGGTGTGCCTGGTGCAAATTCAGCTGCCTACTACCGCCGCAGAGCTGAGAATGGTGTGGGACTTATTGTGACCGAAGGAACGGTGATCAATCACCTGGACGCGTCCAATCAAGCCGATGTTCCGCACTTTTATGGTGAAGCTGCACTAAACGGTTGGGCAAATGTGGTGGCTGAGGTACATAAGGCAGGCGGAAAGATCATCCCGCAATTCTGGCATATGGGAGCACGAGGCCAAGTTAACGATTATTCGGAAGCAGAAATTGCAGAGATCATCCAAGCCTTCGCACAGGCAGCAGCGGAAGCCAAGCGACTTGGGTTCGATGGTATTGAGCTGCATGGTGCTCATGGATTTTTGATCGATCAATTCTTCTGGGAAAAAACCAATCAACGTACCGATCGTTATGGCGGTGATATAATTGCACGCACACGCTTTGCAGTGGAGGTCATCAAGGCCTGCCGTCAGGCCGTTGGACCAGAATTCCCAGTTGTACTGCGTTTATCACAATGGAAAGGAAGCGATTATACAGCGAAGTTGGCTGAAACGCCGGCACTGCTGGAGCAGTTCTTGGCGCAACTGGTTGATGCGGGCGTGGATATTTTCCACTGTTCTACTCGCCGTTTCTGGGAGCCTGAATTCGAGGGCTCTGAGCTGAATCTTGCCGGCTGGACCAAAAAACTAACAGGTAAACCGACCATTACGGTTGGGTCCGTTGGCCTTGACGGTGAATTTATGAGTGTTTTCACCGAAGGAAAGGGAGCAAATCATGTTGGGATTGATGGATTAATCCAAAAGCTCGAACGTGAGGAGTTTGATTTGGTGGCCATAGGCCGTTCCCTGTTGGTTGATCCTGAGTGGGTAGCCAAAATTCGTGACGGCCGGACAGATGAGCTAATTCCTTTTACGGCGGAGGCACTAAAGACACTTCATTAATTCTTATAACATCTCCTGCATGATACAAGCAGTGGCAGACCAGAGGGAGGAATTACCCCCGACCTGATTTGGCTGTCGATCGGCATTGAAGCTCCCGAGGATATGTAGGAGGATCTGGAACAGGCGATTCGGAAGGCCTAACTGGATGATATGGTTGAGGCAGGGGACGTAGCAGAGACGGAGCAAATAATCGGTTAGCGATTTAATTAAGATCATACCCTAAAAGCCAAACGGGGAGGGACGCAAAGGTGGATATTCCTCGAATTCGCAGTTAGCAAGGTTTAGCCAGGATGGAATAATGACTCATACGCTCAGAGAATGCAACTTAATGAAAATTATCGTTCATCTCAGTTAGTTGGATTGCAGGAATAAACAATGAAGATCTATTTTGTAAAATGCAAAATAACACTTTGTTAAAGTTCAATCACGAATTAACAAAGTGTTATTTTAAATAATCTTCTCGTTCACAACATTGTTTCACCAAAGGTAACTTACCGGAACTTTAACTTTATAATCCTTGGGTAAGTCCTAATATCTGATCATTCACATGTACATTACTTAATCCCCCGTGATAACAAACTACGGATGCAATGTCGAGATCCAAATACTTTTTTAATGAGAGATGAGCTACTTTTATATCGGGTGTGGTCGGGACATGAATTCCCGCGAGAATCCCGTTTACACTGTACATCGAATCCCCGGCAATAAGAGTTTTACTTTGCCTTAAATAAAGGCTGATATGACCCGGAGTATGCCCAGGCGTATGGATGACGCGAATCCTGCCGCAAAACGGCAGTTCCTGACCATCTATTAAGGTATCGTCCACTTTGCCCTTCGGGGGATTCACAAGGTGACCATCTTTTAAAAGAGGGATATCCCCCTGAATATACGGCTTATCCAGTTCGTGTGCATAGACTTTAATATGATGGCCACACTCCTGCAAAATCTCAGGAAGACAACCTATATGATCCACATCTTGATGCGTCAAAATCACAACTTTTAGTTGGTCAAACGACACGCCTACCTTTTCCATAGCCACGCGTAAATCTTCCATTTGCCCAGGGAGTCCTGTGTCTATTAAAACAGCCATTTCTTGATCCCACAAAAGAATAGGGTGAATCATATTCCCATGAAAATCTAGCTGAAGCATTTCTACCCCCTGTGAAATTTCCATAATATCGGGCCTCCGTACAATGTAATTGCCACCCATGCTAGAATAGGTTCATGGGGCGAATCCAACTCTATAGCGTTGCCGTTCCTTAATGTCAATGGATACGGTGCGAATGGATGTAATAGGAATAACAAGCGTCTGATATTGCGTAAGGTATTTAACGAACTTGTCGTCAATCTGATCCAATATCCCGTCGCATACATTTGTCCCATCTATAAAATGAATAGTTACTTCCTTGCCTTGTAAGTTTGCTAACATGATATCACCTCGTATTATTTCTTGAAGTTTCTTGAAGATCATTAGGTTTTGAGCATACTTTACAAAGAAGTTATCACTTGATCAATAACCCCATATTCCAGTGCCTCCTGAGCGGACATGTAAAAATCCCGGTCCATATCTTTTTCGACTTTTTCAAAAGATTGCCCGGTCCGTTCAGCTGTGATACGGGTTGCCTTTTCACGAGTCCATAAAATTCGTTTTGCGCTGATCGCAATATCGCTAGCTTGACCTTGTGCGCCGCCGTGCGGCTGATGGATCATGATTTCACTGTTCGGCAACGCCGAACGTTTCCCTTTGGCGCCCGCCAGCAAAAGGATCGCGCCAAACGAAGCAGCAAATCCCGTACATATCGTGTGCACATCGGGTTTGATGTACTGCATCGTATCATAAATGGCAAATCCTGCGGAAGTAGAGCCACCCGGGCTGTTGATATACATGTAAATTTCTTTTTCCGGATCTTCTGCCGCCAGGAACAATAATTGAGCAATAATACTGTTAGCCAAATGATCATCGATGGCTGCCCCGACAAACACAATACGATCCTTTAAGAGTCTGGAATAGATATCGTACGATCTTTCACCTTGAGCGGTTTGCTCGACAACATAAGGAACATAAACACTCATTTTTTATACCCCCAATTTCCTGTTTCCAGTTGATTTCTCCTTGTAAACGAACCGAGGCCGTAAAAAGATACGGAGGCTTTAATGGGAAAACGATTTGCGTAAATGGTGTAACTTTTACAACCACTGGTTCGTTTACATTGGAGGTAGCAAATGGCTTTGCTCTAGGAAAGGGCAGAATAAGACCGTGGAGGAGAGGACCTATGCGCATAGATGATTCTATACAAATGACAGATAATATAATAAACATCGAGAACTTGGAGGAATTACAGGCGGTCCTGAAACGTTACTGTCTGTCGCTTACGAAATCAAATTGGGATGCGGAAGAACTGGCTCAGGACACTTGGATAAAAGCATTAGGTAAGTTAAATAGCTTCGAGCATACAAATCCCGAAGCGCTTTTGCTACGGATTGCTAAGAACACCTGGATTGATGATATACGGAGAAAAGCAGTCTACACTCGGATATTGAATAGGGACCAAGCGAAAGTAACTGTACCCGATCATGGATCTTTTGAAATCGAGATAGCGTTGCAATCCTTAATGAATCATTTATCTCCGCTTCAGAGAACTGTTTTTTTGCTGCGAGATGTGTTTGGATATTCGATTCGTGAGACATCCGACATGCTTGAAACAACGGAGGGAGCGGTAAAAGTTGCACTCCACCGGGCACGAAAATCGCTTGGAGCAGTCAGGGAGGATCTTCTGAAAGGAGAGTTATCCTTACCGGAAAGTGAAAACTCGAAAACTTTTCTGAGAGCGTTGACGGCGGCATATCAGATGGGAGATATTGCAGCAATGGTTATGCTCTCCCACCAGGATGAAATGGAGCCGGACGTGGTGATCGGAATCGTCAATCATAAGCTGCACCGGAGTCTCGCTACAATAAAACAAACGGATTCCCATACCATGAGTATGATAGCGGCGTAGTTTGCGAAAAGAAATGCAGAGCTGATCATAGTGGTTGTTTCTGATGAAACAAGTTTCAGCCAATCCAATTTACGAACAGATTGTTCGGGATTACAGGCAGCAGGGTGAAATCATGCGGGGCAGTAACAGAGGCAGCGCACAGCCAATAATGGCAAAGAGTCCATGGTGGCTGTGCGGAAATATCGGGTTTATCATTCAGGAATAATATTTAATTTTTTATATTAGAAAGTGAACCCTGAGAGCTAACCCTTTTAACGTGAAGGAGCAGTGTTTTATAGAATAGCCTTTGCTTGATGCAGTGAAAAAGTTAGACCTGCCAACAAACATTGCGCATGACGACCAGCCCGTTTTCTGACTAGTACAAGCTAAACGGGCAAATTTTAACTTCAGGTACCCGTTGATTTTGGGAGGTAAACAATGAATTTGAATGAAATTAAAAAGTTGCCAGATAATATGTCTAAAGAACAATTAGAATCCTATCTTATTCATTATTTGGATTCGATTGAAAATGTAGAGAAGATTAATACGCTTGAAATGTTAGAATGTTTTTCAGAATTTGCTGATAGGAGAGCTAACACCTATGAATTGTTAAGTGATTCGTTCAGAAAAAGAGTAGATCGTTTTGTACTTAAATTATGGAATGATACATCTTCGGAGATAGTCGATGTTTATTCATCCGTTGTTGTTAATCTAAATTTAAAAATGAGTTACAACTTAATGAAAGACTCTTTAGAAAGAGATCTAAATGAAGAAATCCGAGAAATTATCGAGGATACAATTAACGAGATAGGCGAGGATATAGAGGTCCCATTTAAAATGAATTGATATGTAGATTTTAAAGTTATATTGGGGAAGTGTCGGCTTAGCTAGTACTCCCCCGTGTAGATCAAGAGGATACTATCGGTGCATTGGACAAGCACATTGCGAATTTGTCTGGTAAAACAATCTACCTGTAATATTTCAAACTGTACTTCTATTGATAACGATGCAAGAAGTCATCAACTAATTTGGCGTTTGTCATCTGAATTACAGACTGATTTTCCAGTTCCTCGGCCATATCATCATCCGTCATGGACACGAAAAAAATAATATCTTCTTTGGATTGGCCGAATTGATTAAAAAGTACATCGTCTGTTTCCTTAACTACCTTGGCCATAATTTTTATCACTTCATCTTTATAGTCAAACACATTTTCGGTTGCATACAGAAATTTGCTAATATGATTGAGATGTGTTGTATCGCCATATTGATATTCGCTTAATCCCCATCTATAATAATTTTCATCTTCCTTGCTGTTGCACAGGCCTTGGGCTTTCATGTTTGTGATATGTCTAACAAGTGATTCCTCCGTATTAACAGCAAGAAACAAGGTGATAAAATCGCTGTCTGTGCCAAAAGCACAAGCGTAAACCCGCTCATTCTTCACTTCTTCCAGTATGCTTTTAAGATCATCCAAAAATCCTGCCCTAAATCTTTCCTCAAATTCACTTAGAAAATTGCTCATCTGATTCATATACTCCTTAATGTCTCTTTTGATAAACTTAGATTATCAGATTTCTCTAATTAAAGTTAGCTGGAGTTTGTTCAATTAACTGAAAAAAATGTTTTAGGAACCCTTTTATTTGTTTAAAAAAAGTTGTTATAATTGTTAGATCAGTGTGTAGAGATATTGGTACTAGTTTTAATGACCAAAAATATATGTCGCATGATACGTCTACCATCTGAAATATTTTTATTTCGGAGGGAAACAATATGTATAAGGAAGAAAGACTGCCTCAAAACGCAAAAGAAGGTATATTATTTTTATTGATTATTTCAATTATTTCAGTAAACACGATCGCCCCAATTATTATGGGATTGGAGCGCGGCTTTAGTAAAGAAAATTATTTAGAAACGCTAAAGATTATTCCGTTTATGTGGATTATCGTTGTTTTGTTAGTAAGATTGGTTGCGGGACCGTTAGTGGGTAAAGTGATACCCAAATTCGCAGGACAAACAGATGGATTTAATGCTAGAGTTTTATTGAATACTTTATTGAATGTTACGGTCTTATCTGTTCTTCTAACCATTATAGGAACTTGGGTTGGTACGAAACAAATAAGCCTAGAACCTTTTCAGAACTTCTTTCATAGTTGGTTTAGAAATTTTGGTGTAGCATTTTGGATTGAGCTATTGATTGCTCAGCCAATAGCAAGATTTGCAATGAAAAAAATACACGCAAGACAGGCTAGCCAAGAGAGAGTGTAAATCCGTAACACGATACCAAAGTCATAATAAAAAACCGCATAACAATGTGGTTTTTCGTAAATCGGTAAAGTTACAAACCATATAAAAAAAGCGCTGGTCCCAGGCTGGAACCAGCGCTTTTTCGCGTTTCAGATTACGAACTTTCGTCAAGCCAGGCAGGCCGGGTTGGCGACTTATTTCCTAAAATGACGCATTGCCGTCCGTTCGCCTCTATTCTTACTGGGCCGTTAAAATCAGTGGTCCGTCCGACGTAACTGCGATCGTATGCTCATATTGCGCTGACAACTTGCCGTCGGCCGTTCTCGCCGTCCACTGATCGTCGTCGATCGTGATACGGAACGTACCTTGGTTGATCATCGGTTCAATCGTAAACACCATGCCTTCCTTTAACCGAATGCCTTTGCCGGCTACGCCGATATGCTCGTAGCTTGGCTCCTCGTGCAGGCTCCGCCCGATCCCATGCGCCAGCAGATCGCGTACGACCGAAAACCCGTTTGATTCCGCATGCTGTTGAATCGCCGACGTTATGTCGCCGAGCCGGCCCCCCGGGAGTGCCCGGGCGATCCCCAGATCCAAGCATTCCTTTGTCACCTTCATTAATTTTTGCGCTTCCGGCCGGATATTGCCCACCGCATAGCACCAGCACGAATCGCCAAACCATCCGCCGTATTCCACGACGATGTCGAGCTTCAGCAAGTCGCCGTCCATAAGCGCCTGGTTCGAAGGAATGCCGTGGGCCACCACATCGTTGACCGAAATGCAGGTTTCGGCGGGGAAACCGTTGTACCCTTTCGTAAACTGCTTGCCGCCCAGCTTGGTGATGTGTCTGGCAACAAAGTCATTGATTTCCCGGGTGGTGATCCCAGGCCCGATCAGTTTGGCCACCTCGCGGTAGCAGTCCGCAACGATTTGGCTCGCCGGCTTCATCTCTTCGATTTCCCTAGGTGATTTTAGAATGATCATTTTTGTCTATTCGCTCCTTATCAATTCTATAATTTTAAAAACCGGACGATATCTTTGGCCTCCTCGTGCAGCTTTCCGCGGCGAAGCGAAAGCGAGGCGCAGCCGACCAAGGCGGCCAGCAGCATTTCCGCGCGCTGTAGCGGATACGGCGGCTCCGCCGCGTTTCCGCCGGAAGCGGCAGTCCCGTCCACCGCATGACCGGTTTCCAGCAGCGCGGCAAGCGGCGCGAGCACCTCCCGGCGAAAGGCGGCCGAGAGCGGGGCCGAGCGCGCTTCAGGCAGCGAGGCAAAGCCCTCACCGGCCAGCTTATGCAGCAGGTACAGGGCGTGGTCCTCCGCCCAAAGCTGTAGCAGCCGAATGCCGGCGGCGGCGGCGGGGCCAAGCTCTGCGGCAGCGGCCGTTTCGCGGCTTCCGCTTTGGGAATCCGCGGCAGCCGAGTTCCCGGTGTCCGCCGCAGCAGCCAAGCCGAAATGCCCGCCCGCCGGCGCCTCCCCCGAAGCCGAAGCGCGCGGGGCCTCCAGCCATCCCCCGGCCCGCTCCAACGCGTCCCATAGCAGATCGTGGAGCAAATTGCCCTTATTACTGTAATAATGGTATACCGTGCCATAGCCGAGTCCCGCTTGGACGGCCACATCGCGGATTTCCAGTAAAGGCCCTTTATTCAAAAACACATCGGCAGCGGCTTTCCGGATTTGCGCCAGACGCCGCAGCCGGATCTCTTCGTTTTGTTCCTTCGTGCGTGGAGACATCTCGTCCGTCACCTCTTTTATTTTTGACCTGCTCTTATGTCAATATAAAACATCGGCTTGCAAATAACAAGAGTCGGGCAAACAAAAGTCCCGGCAACACCTCATAAACGAATGAAGATCAGTTATATATCAGCTCAATTTTAATGGTTGGATTGTACTGATATCATTTAGCTGGTCCCAGGTGAGCAGAAGTTATGCTATACTTGCGAAGTAAAAGGGGGTGCCTACTGATGGAGAATCTATTGGGATTGTCTGTGACTTCTTACACTCATGCAAAGCCAATTATTAGGAAAGCGTTACTTTGTATGGGGCGAAACAATTTTTAACGCTGAACAAGCTTTTTTAATATTTTTGGCTTTGCACCTTATTTTAAAGAATCAAAATAAGGGGCGAGCAAAATTGAGATATACGAATGCTACAAAAATTTTACCTAAAAAACTAATTATGGAAATTCAAAAATATGTTCAAGGAGAGACTCTGTATATTCCCAAGCCAAAAACGGAATATATGAATTGGGGCAGTTTGAGTGGCGGGAGAAGGTTGCTTGAACAGCGAAATGCCGCAATCAGAAATGCTTTTCAAAATAGCAGCAGTATCGAGCAATTAGCTAAGGAGTTTTTCCTCTCTACCGAAACCATTAAGAAAATTGTTTATTCACATAAAAATACCTAGTTTGTAAAGTGGCGTGGTACTCTACCCGCATAAATGAATTTAATTTTGGCCTCATAACGTGGTGAGCTTAGGGCGTGATCGGATGATCGCTGTGAACGACCAATCCGGTCACGTCTTTTTTATTTGGCAAAAGGTTTGATGTGTGTTCTCGCATTATCTCCCACATCCAGATTCCGAAATACGTTTTTGGCATTTCATTTTCTCTCTTGAACTTTTTACATACCGTTCTTGATCCCAAAATTCCGCTCACTCTCCCTCAATGATCCAACAGACCCATTCTATTTCAAAGGCTGTACTTCATTTTTTTATTATTGTTTTTATGCCAAAAATGATTCTAAATCGTTGTTTTCATTTATAAAGCTTATTTTAATCTTTAAAATATGAATATAAACGACAGCAACAATTGAAATATGTATTGATTCATTGTCTTTAAAACAAGAAAGCGGGGAAACGATTACTATGGGGGAGCAAAGAAGTAGAAGTAGACATCTGATTGATCCAGAAATTATCAGTGCAGTTGATTTAATACCAATAACCGACCTTACCGAATCTACACTAATGGAAGCACGTAAAAATCAATCTCAAATGATGCAACAAATAGATGTAACGCAGATGTTCCCTATTACATTAGAAAAAAAGGTTGTGCCAAGCTATTTTAGGGGTCCAGATATTCAAATAGAAATCATTAAGCCCTCACAATCAAAGCATCATAAGATGCCTCTATATTATTCGATACACGGAGGCGGGATGGTCTTAGGAAGTCCAGTCGTGGATCGTCCTGCTAATGCATCTCTTGCTTCACAACATGGTTTTTGTTGTGTATCTGTGTACTATCGCCTAGCACCAGAGCATGTACAGCCAAGTCAGTTACAGGATTGTTATTCGGGCCTAAAATGGTGTATTGAACATGCGGAAGAGTTAGGGATAGATACTCAGAAAGTTGCCGTAGGGGGCAGCAGCGCTGGCGGCGGATTGGCGGCTGGCCTAGCCTTGTACATTCGTGATCAGAAGGAATTCGAAATCCATCATCTAAGATTAATGAGGCCAATGCTAGATGATCGCACAAGCACCGCACCAGAGCATCCATACGCAGGAGAGTTTATTTGGACAAAACAAAGCAACTATTTTGGCTGGAAATCTGTATTGGGGGATGAACCGGGTCAGGAGGAGGTAAGTGAGTATTATGTGCCGGCCCGTGCTAAGTCATTGGCCGGATTACCACCGACTTATATAAATATAGGTACCCTTGATTTATTCATTGATGAGGTCTTAGTTTTTGCAAAACAACTGGCCATTGATGGTGTCTTAGTGGAATTACATGTCTATCCCGGGTACCATCATATGTCTCCCGCGTTTCCGGATGCGCATTTTTCAAAAGAAGGGGCTAGAACAAGTGAATATGCCTTACTGAAAGCTCTGGAGATGTTCTAATGAGTATAATGTTAAACTCCTCTAATAAGCTCCGACCTCAGCGTGTCAATGTCGCCAAGGTGATTGCGTTAAAACTCAAGTTGATCGTGCTGGATGAGCCGGTGAGGGAGAGGGATACTGATATATTCTAATCTGATATTATCTTTTTTCATCCCTTCCGACTTTTACCATTCATTTAGGGTAAAATAGTACCAAGCATAAAATCCAACTACGGAAGTGGTGATGTCCCATGACAACGAGCAGCAAACCGAATAGACTAGCCAAGGAAAAATCACCTTATTTGCTACAGCATGCTCACAATCCAGTAAATTGGTTCCCTTGGTCAGATGAGGCTTTTGAAACTGCTAAGCGTAATAACAAGCCTATTTTCCTATCTGTCGGCTATTCCACTTGCCATTGGTGCCATGTAATGGGGAGAGAATCTTTCGAGGATGAAGAAGTAGCTGAGGTATTAAACAGGGATTACGTATCCATTAAGGTGGATCGTGAAGAACGTCCAGATGTGGATCATATCTATATGTCCATCTGCCAGACGATGACGGGGCATGGAGGCTGGCCACTGACGATATTGATGACGCCGGATCAGAAGCCTTTTTTTGCGGGGACGTATTTGCCCAAGGAGCAGAAATTTGGCCGTGTCGGACTGTTGGAGCTGCTGGACAAGGTGGGTACCCGGTGGAAAGAACAGCCCGAAGAGCTGGTGGAGCTGAGTGAGCAGGTGCTTACCGAGCATGAGCGGCAGGACTTGCTTGCAGGTTATCGCGGTGAACTGGATGAACAGAGCTTGAATAAAGCTTTCCATGAATACAGCCACACCTTCGATAAGGAATATGGCGGCTTCGGGGAAGCTCCTAAGTTTCCTTCTCCGCATAACCTGTCTTTTTTGCTGCGATATGCACAGCATACGGGGAATCAAGAGGCACTGGAAATGGCAGAGAAGACGCTGGATGCGATGTCCCGGGGCGGAATCTACGACCATATAGGCATGGGGTTCTCACGATACTCCGTGGACGAGAAATGGTTGGTGCCGCATTTTGAAAAAATGCTGTATGACAATGCTCTGTTGGCCATCGCGTATACAGAGGCTTGGCAGGTGACAGGCAAGGAACTGTACCGACGGATTACAGAACAAATCTTTACATATATCACAAGAGACATGACGGATGCAGGTGGTGCCTTTTATTCGGCGGAAGATGCAGATTCCGAAGGAGAAGAGGGGAGATTCTACGTCTGGGACGATTCCGAGGTAAGGGCTGTATTGGGCGATAAGGATGCCGCCTTTTTCAACGATTTGTATGGAATTACACCTTACGGAAATTTTGAAGGCCACAACATTCCAAACCTGATTGATATCAATCTGGAAGCCTATGGGATCAAGCATGACTTGACTGAGCAGGAACTGGAGCAGCGGGTTAGTGAGCTACGCGCCAAGCTGTTTGCTGCCAGAGAGCAACGTGTTCATCCTCACAAGGATGACAAGATTTTGACCTCGTGGAACGGGTTGATGATTGCTGCTCTGGCGAAGGCGGGACAAGCTTTTGGAGACACGAGATATACAGAGCAAGCTCGGAAGGCTGAGACGTTTTTGTGGAACCATTTGAGACAGGAGAACGGACGGCTGTTGGCACGTTATCGGGACGGAGAAGCAGCTTATCCCGGTTATGTAGATGATTATGCTTTTTATGTGTGGGGCTTGATCGAGTTATACCAGGCGACCTTCGATATAGAGTATCTGCAACGGGCGTTGACGCTCAATCAAAATATGATCGATTTGTTCTGGGATGAGGAACGGGACGGATTATTCTTTTATGGGTCAGATAGTGAGCAGCTAATTGCCAAGCCTAAAGAAATCTATGACGGTGCGATTCCGTCGGGTAACAGCATCGCGGCCTATAATTTTGTGAGGCTTGCGCGGCTAACGGGTGAATCTCAATTAGAGAACTATGCAGCCAAGCAGTTTAAGGCTTTTGGCGGTATGGTTGCTCATTACCCGTCAGGCCACTCCGCGTTGCTCAGCGCGTTGTTGTATGCGACGGGAACGACGAAGGAGATTGTGATTGTAGGTCATAGGGACGATCTGCAGACCGTACAGTTCATTCAGGCAGTTCGAGCTGGGTTCAGGCCGAATACGGTCGTTATTTTGAAGGATGAAGGACAGTCGGAGATTGCAGAGACGGTTTCTTATATCCGTGATTACAATCTTGTGGAAGGCAAACCAGCCGTATATGTGTGTGAGCATTTTACCTGTCAGGCACCTGTTACCAGGCTTGAAGATCTGAAGGTGTTGTTGGATTGAACTGAATAAAGCGATCAAACTTAATCCCCTTGGGGGTAGTAAGCATATGGTGATTATCGAAAATGACCCTATGTTTGCTACATTCAAGGGGATTATTTTCATGTTAAGAGGTAGGTATAGTGAAATGAAACTAATATTTTCTTAACATGTGCTACGCATTTTTTTTAATATTTTTTAGGTATATTATATCAAAGAACCGGTTCCGACCAGCCTTGCTGTTTTCGAAAATAAGTACATATACCTATTTAACTAGCGTGTTTATATCTTTTATGTCCAAGCGTTTTAGCAGCAGATGTGAAAAATGTGAAAGAGAGTCTGTCGGGTGATTGTCATCATCGGCAAGACGAAGAGGTTCACCATAGGTTAGGAAATCTAGGTAATGAAATGGAGATGTTTATTAATGAAGAAGTTATCGGGAAAAAAGTGGCTAGTCGCAAGGATGCTCAGCAAAAATTTTAAAACGAAGCTAATGGTCGCCTTTATTGCCTTTCTGATTTTACCGTCCATGATCGTGGGGGCTTTGTCGTTTGTGAGCGCCAGTCAGCAGATTCGAAACCAGATTGAAGAAAGTGCCGAGCAGGCTATCATCCGCACTAATTTTATTATTGATAGTACTATCGAACCCAAGGTACATGACGCAGAATATTTTGCAGAAAGACTAAAAGGCAATCGGGTAGAGACGGAGGAACAAGCGGCCAAACTGGAAGAATTTTTCAAACAATATGCTGCACTTCATCCTGAAGCAGAATCCATCTCTTATGGTACGAAGGATGGTAAATTTATAACCTATCCACAGAAGCAATTACCGGACAATTATGATCCACGGGTCAGACCTTGGTACGATGAAGCGATAAAAGAGCAAGCAAAGACAGCGATTAGTTCTCCCTATCTTTCGGCAAGCTCGAAGCAAATGACGGTTACGGTGTCCCGGGCAACGTCAGATGGATCGGGTGTTATTGGCATTGACCTGAAAATTAGTGGTATTAAAGAGACGTTGAACAATATTAAAGTAGGTCATGAAGGTTATGCCATATTGCTGGACAGCAACCATACCTACATTGTACATCCGACGAAGGAAGCAGGCACCAAAATTACAGATATTGAATCACGCATGTTTCAGAGCGATACTGGTGAATACGAGTATGAGTATGAAGGCCAGCCCAAATATATGAACTATGCGACTAACAAGCTGACTGGCTGGAAGATAGGCGGAACGCTGTATTTGTCTGAAGTCGATGAAGCAGCAGGACCGATTTTGATCAGCACTTTACTAACCATCGTCGGTTGTCTTGTGATTGGTATTATCATTGTTTATTTCCTGATTCGTTCCATCATCAAACCGATTTTAAAGTTAAAAGAACAAGCGGTAAATGTGAGCGCCGGAGATCTAACACAGGACATTCAAGTAAAGAGCGAGGACGAGATCGGAGAATTAGGAGTGGCTTTTCAAAATATGCAGAATAACCTGCGATCTGTCATTCAGAACGTAGGGAACAGTGCAGATCATGTCGCAATTTCTTCGAATGAACTCACAATAAGCGCGGAACAAACCAGTGCTGCAAGTGAGCAGGTGTCCCAGGCTGTGCAAGAAATTGCCAGTGGTGCAGAGAAGCAGACTACAGGGCTGGAAAATAATTCGGTGGCCCTGGATGAAATTGCACAAGGGATCACCCAAATTGCTGAACGATCGATTTTGGTAGCTGATTTGGCCAAACGATCTGCCTTGCAAGCCGAGGAAGGACGAAAGTCTGTTGAGCAGACAGGCGAGCAAATGAATTCCATTCATCAATCAGTAGAGCGTTCCAACCAGATGATTCAAACCTTGCAAGCCCGCTCTCATGAAATCGGTGAAATTACGAAGGTTATCGGTGATATCTCCAATCAGACAAACCTGCTGGCATTGAATGCAGCTATTGAGGCAGCCAGAGCGGGTGATCATGGAAAAGGCTTTGCCGTCGTTGCTGATGAGGTGCGTAAGCTGGCAGAGCAGTCTCAGACATCCGCCACACAGATTGCCACCTTGATTGCCGAAATTCAGCATGAAACCGAAACAACAGTGAAGACGATGGACAGGGTCACGACTGAGGTGCAGGATGGACTGCAGATTTCCAAAGCAACCATTGTCAAGCTAGGTCATGCGATGGAAGGCATTCGAGAGACAACGCCTCAGGTAGAGGAGGTCGCTGCGATTGCAGAGCAAATATCAGCCAGTGTACAAGAAATTGCAGCGACAGCCAACGAGCTGGCGACGATTGCAACCGGTAATGCCGCCACATCTGAGGAAGTTGCTGCCTCCTCACAAGAGCAACTGGCTTCCATGGAGGAAATATCAGCTTCTGCACAGTTGCTTTCAACCATGGCTGCTGATTTGAAGGTAATGATCAGTCGTTTCAAATATTAAAATGAACTTGAACCCTATGGAATGTATAGTACAATGAATGCTCGGGACAGTTCTTTAAGCCTTATGGCATAAGGAATCTGTCCTGAGTTTTTTTATATTTTCGATATCTCACAAAACATGGAAGATTATAAGGGGGCGAACACTTGGTTCGAGATTTAGTGCTATATGCTATCTTGATATTATTGTTAGTTTTGATTTTTCAGCGGCAGCTTGTTCGTCAGGCGATTACAGGTGTTTTTTATGGAGTGGCAGGAATTCTGTTCTTATATTTTGGCATAAGTGATAAAACACTGCTGACCTGCGTGCTGGAGCTGGGGATGGGTCTAATGTTCATGACGCTGTTTGTGCACGCTTTAACCACCGCTAAGTATTCATATGGACAACGTTTGTTAGACAAAGATCGTGACCTGCTGAATTTACTTCGGGTTCAACCTGGCTTTACCTTTAGGCTGGAGAAAAGTGGTGATGAATTTTATTATAGGCTGCTTGAAGGTGAATTGCTGGAGCGCGTGGGTCTGAATCTACAAGTCAACTACAATAAAAGGGAGCATGTGAAGCGTCTCGGGGACATTTTGGAGCTTTCCTCTGAAACGATGGAGCAGCTAAGTCAATACTACAAACAGGCCTGGTTCGGTGATCGGACCGTATTTGAATTGGAGTTTTGGGAATATTCGGCTCTCATTACCTTACATCCGGTTAGGGAGGACGGGAATACCAGGCATGTTATCGGTCACGTGTTGGATATTACAGAGTATAAAGCCTCTGAGCAGAAGCGAAAGGAGATGGACGAGGCTAACCGTGCGAAAAGCACTTTTTTGGCTCATATGAGTCACGAAATTCGCACCCCGCTGAATGGAATCATCGGTCTGTCAAAGCTGTTAAATAAGACTGAACTGACTGCCGTTCAAAGAGATTACCTCCACAAGCTTCTCGCTTCCTCTCGTACCCTTTCATCCATGCTCAGTAACGTATTGGACTTTTCCAAAATGGAAGCCGGCAGTCTGGAACTGGAAAAGGTAGAATTCGAGCCGGAAAAAATGCTTCGGCATCTCGCAGATACCGTTGGAACTTTACTTGAAGATAAGGAAATAGAGGTCGTATTTATAACGGACCCGGCGTTACCGAAAAGCTTTAAGGGAGACCCGCTTCGAATGGAGCAGGTGCTTTCAAATCTTCTGACCAACGCCATCAAGTTTACGGATCAGGGACATGTATTGTTACAGGTAAAAATGCTAAGTCAGCAGGAAGGGCGAGTAGGCGTTTCTTTTATGGTAGAAGATACGGGCATAGGAATTTCCGAGACGTGTATAGACAAGCTATTCGTCCCTTTTATCCAGGCGAGTACATCAACCAGCCGCAGATATGGGGGCTCTGGGCTGGGTTTGGCCATTAGCAAGCATTTGGCTGAAGCTATGGGCGGGAAAGTAGAGGTGAAAAGTCGATTAGGAGAGTACAGTCAATTTTACTTTAATGTCGAGCTGGAAAATGGGGAATTGAATGCAGGAAGCACACGAATAGAAAAACAAATCAAAGGCAAAGCCTTAATTGTTGCGCAGCATGAACTGGTGAGATACAGCTTGAACGAACTACTGCAAGACTTGGGATTAAAAACATTCACTAATTCATCCTTCCAAGAAAGTGTGGACGCTTTTCAAAAGGGTGAGCATTTTGATTATGTTATCATCGATATGGGGATGGAAGGTTTGAGAGAACTGGACTCCCGGAGGCAGTGGCTTCAAATGCTGGATAGGCAGATAACTCAGATTATTGGACTTACAACCGTGTTTCAGATGGAAACAATAGCTGCAGGGGACATGAATCATAGTGTGGATGCCTTTTTGTCCAAGCCCGTTACCCGAAACGCTCTGCTGGAGGTTCTCTGCTGGAAGAAGGAACAGTCAGTGCCAGCAGATGGTAATACTCTGGAGACTCATGCGACGATGAGTTCCCACAATGAGATAGGGGATACAACACAGAAGTATCAAATTCTCATAGCAGAGGATAACGAAATTAACCAGGTGGTGATTACCGAGTTTTTAGCAGAGCGTAACTTTGAGGTAACGATGGTCACGAACGGAAGAGAACTAATAGCGTTACTGGAACTGCGTTACTGGGATATGGTGCTGCTTGATTTGCATATGCCAGAGATGGATGGTTTTGAGACGGCGAGGCATATTCGGAGAAACAAAGCTTTTAACAGGCTTCCCATTATCGCTTTTACCGCTGATGCTGTGCAGCATGAACAGGAAGTTTGTCTTCGTGCTGGTATTAATGCCGTGTTGTTCAAGCCTGTCCATGAACTGACCGCTGCTAGAGTATTAACTAGCTGGATTAATTTAGCGTGGCTGCAAGATTTACATGGTATTCACGCTGAGCAGTCGATAGCAGGCATGGATGGCAAGGTGTATATTTTTCAATTTGCCCTTTATAAATGGATACAGGAATACCAGTATCTCGATAAAAGAGTTGTGAGAAAAATGGACAATGGGCAGTTATCTTCTGCTCTTCGATTAATCCACTCACTTAAGGGAGGAACGGGGAACCTGTGCGCGCCTGAGTTGCTGGCAAAGGTAATAGAGCTGGAAAAGGCATTGAAGCGCAGCAATGAAACCTCAACAGGAGCACTGTATCCAGACTGGAAAAAGCATCTGAGCACGGTTCAGAAGGATATTAACCAAATCAAGTCATCACTTCCCTGGAGCTGACCGTGTTATTGCATAAATTTGTAGCCGATTCCCCAGATGGTCTTGATTAATTGCGGTTTCTTAGGGTCTTTTTCGATTTTTCTGCGTAAATGGTTAATATGTACGTCCACAGCCCTTTCATTAATAAAGGAGTCTGTGCCACGGAGAGCCTGAATCAAAGCATACCTGCTGAATACAATTCCCCGGTTCAAATAAAAAAGCTTCATGAGCTCAAATTCTGAATATGTTGTCTCCACATTCTGTCCGTTAACGGTAATCATTCTTCTCGCTAGATCCAAAGTAATGCCGGTTTCAGGTTCAGGTGCTCTGCCTCTTCCTTGCAAGCGCGTGATTTCAATACGACGGAAAAGAGCCTCCATCCGTGCTTTTAGCTCTTGCATACTAAAAGGCTTGCAAATATAATCATCTGCTCCCAACGTAAGTGTACGAATACGCTCTGATATGTTGTTTTCTGTAGAAATCACGATGATGGGCACGTCCGTATGCTTGCGTATGAGTGGGCAGGGATTTACCCCATCCAAATCTGGAAGCAGCAGATCCAGCAAAATAATATCGGGCTGTACGATCTCAAGCCGGGCAATACCCTCAGACGCTTGTTCCACTCGAGTAACGTTGTAGTCTTCTCCTGTTAAATACAAGGAAAGGGTCTCTCCCAACATATTGTCATCTTCAATAATTAAAACATTAGACATGATCATATTTCCTTATCTTTCTATCAAATTCGAGCCAAATAGTTAGGATAACTGCAATGTTTACAACAAGTTTTTGGCAGGTCCTGTTGATAGAGTAAACTCCTTTGGACAGTCTGTCAAAAGATCAGGTTTGTTGTGACAATCCTGTGGACAATTAGTCCAGATGTATATCTATTTGATATGGAAATGTACTATTTTTGAGATTTATTACTATAATACGACATTTTTCGTTTTCTTTTAACAATATACTACAAGCCATTGATGATAAATTACAAAAATTTAACAAAACACATCAGAAACATGCATTGACTTAAATGAAAATTATGGTATTTTATTACATAGGAGTTGACATCCTCTGATAGGCCTCTTAGAAAAACCCACTATTTAATCTTCTACTAACATACTCTCATGTGCTATCTCTGTATTTAATTTTCGTACTTTAATTGTTCTTGTGATCATACTTATGATTCTTTGGTGTGGATATCCCAGTGTGAATTCAGACTGTCTACTCATTTAGATTACATATTTACATTTTTTTTGCTTTCCATGCTTGTATTTTTTAAAATCAGGTCAGCGGGAGGACGAGAGATCATGAACACATTCGAAGCGCTGGAGTCCAATGTAAGATCCTATTGCAGAAGTTTTCCAGTTGTTTTCAACAAAGCTAAAAACGATGTACTGTACACGGAGGCAGGCAAGGGTTATATTGACTTTTTTGCTGGGGCAGGGGCTTTGAACTATGGGCATAATAATGATTTTATGAAAAACCGGATATTGGATTATTTAAGTTCCGATCGGATTATGCATGGTCTGGATATGTACACGACAGCTAAGCAAGAGTTTATTGAGTCTTTTTCAGAGCGTATTCTCCAGCCCAAGGGCTTGAATTATAAGCTGCAATTTTGCGGACCGACCGGAACCAATGCGGTGGAAGCAGCACTGAAACTTGCACGCAAGGTGAAAAACAGAAATGGTATTTTCGCTTTTATGGGCGCGTTCCACGGAATGTCGCTGGGTAGTTTATCTATTACCAGCAACAACTCCATGCGAGAGAGCGCAGGGGTTCCCCTGAACAATGTTACCTTCATACCTTATAACAGCACATTTAACGGAATGGATACCATTTTGTATATGGAGCAGCTTTTAACAGACACCCACTCGGGTGTGGAAAAGCCTGCCGCGATCATTTTGGAAACGGTACAGGCTGAAGGCGGTATTCATATTGCAGATACCGAATGGCTGCGTGATTTGCGACAGCTGTGCGATGACCATGATATTTTGCTCATTGTTGACGATATTCAAGTCGGTTGCGGTCGAGTTGGTTCGTTCTTCTCATTCGAGCGGGCGGGAATTGTTCCTGATATGGTTGTTTTGTCCAAATCGATCAGTGGATACGGTTTGCCAATGTCTCTGTTGCTACTCAAGCCAGAATTGGATATATGGAGTCCAGGTGAGCATAACGGCACCTTCCGTGGAAATCAGCTTGCTTTTGTCGGGGCAAAGGCTGCGCTGGAGTTCAGAGATACGGTAGAGCTGGAAGCACAAGTGAAGGAAAAAGAGGCTTTTGTTCAGCAGTTCTTGCGTGAACATATCCAATCGATAGATCCTCTAATTGAAATTCGCGGCATGGGACTAATCTGGGGAATTGATGTATCCCATCTGGGAGAAGCGTTCGCCAAGGAGGTAGCGACTCTCTGCTTTAGTAGGGGACTCATTATTGAACGTGCTGGGCGTAACGATACGGTAATTAAAATCATGCCAGCGTTAACGATAAGCTTGGAAAACTTGCGTAAGGGCTGCGACATTATTAAAGAAAGTATGGCACAGGTAACCAGTACGTTGGTTACGATGTAAATCGATCAGTAAAGCCCCTTGGCTGGAGCTGCCGTCTGCTGTAAAGCAGGTATGGCAGGCGCCGTCCAAGGGGCTTTCTAGTAAAAAATTAAGAAATAACCGTTTGCGCGTATTTTTGTGCGGATTGCTCTAGTTGCTCATCGGTCAAAACTGCAGCACCATATTGTACGAAATAAGGGAGCAATTTGACACCAATCATATGGCCTGTAGCTTCCAGAGGTCTCAACAGCTCTTCGATCGTATACCTGTTCCGTCCGTCATGTTGGTAATTTTCCTCAACGCTGGCAGCAGACAAGGCGATCAACAACTCTTTGCCCTGTAGCTTGCCACCTTCGCTTCCATAAGCCCAGCCGTAGGTTAGAACCTTATCCAGCCATTTTTTCAGTAGGGAAGGAGTGCTGTACCAGTAAAAAGGGAATTGCAGAACGATACGGTCATGCTGCTCTAGCAGTTCCTGCTCCTGGGCGACATTGATTTGCTCATCAGGATATACTTCATACAGGTTGTGAACGGTCACGCCGGATTGTTTCTTGAGTTCTTGCACCCATCTTTTGTTAATGCGAGATTCCGCAAGATCAGGGTGAACGACAATAACGAGGGTTGACATTTAAAAAACCATCTCCTTCGAACTTATTTATTGTTAGTAAATAACCAATACATATGTAACTATTTTAGTTTCAACTTATGGAATTGTCAACTCTATTACATTTTAAGTTCTATATTCAAAAGACTCCGGCAAGCTCATGCCGGAGTCTCATCAAATGAAGTGTTTTTACATTAAGCGATATGATTAAGAGCAACAATTTTGTTTTTCCCGGAGCGCTTAGCTTGATACAGATAGTCATCTGCTTGCTGAAAAAATACATCTTTATCTTTGTTCATTTCCTCTGTATAGCTTTTCAGTCCAATGCTTACGGTTACAGAAACGAGTTGCAATTTCTCCTGAAAGGTCATTTTCTCCACTTCACGACGGATGTTTTCGACGATCTGATAAGCTTCTTCGAAAGTATGCTCGAACATCAAAATAGCAAATTCCTCACCGCCATAGCGAGCCGGAATGTCATTTGCGGTAATCTGTTCTGTAATGATTTGCGAGATGCCTTCCAAAATTTTATCTCCGAACTGGTGTCCGTAAGTATCATTGATCTTCTTGAAATTATCAATATCCACTAACGCCAGATGGATGATCGCGCCTTGTTCGGCATATTCGAGTGCTTTTTCATAAAAGTTTTGAAAGGACAAATGATTGTACAGCTTTGTCAAACCATCAGTCATTGACATTTTGCTGATAATCGCGTTACTGATCATTAATTCCTGTTGCGCGCGCTTTGTTTTATACAAATCCACTAACAAATCGCGGCCGCTGGCCTGAATAATGAGAGCAATAAAGGTGGACATAATCAAAAAGGTTGGAATCGCCACGATATCAAAGTCTGACAAATAGGTACGAAATGATGCATCCACTGCCAGCAACAGAAAAAAGACGACTACTTGTAATACAAAGGAAAGCCATATTAAGCGGCGATTGAAGAACAGGATAGAAGAGAAAATAGGCAACAAGCACAACGCTGTAATAATCCGGATATCATAGTTTAGGCGAATAATCATCCAGCAAATGACGGTACTTGCCATAAACAGGATCACAAAAGAATACCTGTTAAATTTAAAATGAGCCAACTCTGCCAGTAAGTTGGAACCACTCATGATTAGCGTGGGAACAATAAGGGTTCCGACGTAAAATTCATAAGGCGAAGCGTGGTAATCAAGAAATAAGTAGCTGCCCAGCTGGACGATAAAATGTACAGCTATAATCATCCAATACAGTAATAACATTTTGCGTACCCAGCGGGCTTGCTTTGTTTTGTAATCCATGGTTTGAGTAAGCCGTTTTGTCTTGTTCATGATGTCACCACACTTAATGTATCTTTAGCCATTCTCGTATTATAAGATACTATGTGATGAAGTTGAAGCTAATTTTTTTGAAGGCCATGAACTTGTTAGCCTAGCAACACTTTTACTTGGTGGATAGCCCCGTCCCCTGCAACCGGCAGAATATTATTCGTAAGGACGGTGCCATCTAAGGTAACTGTGACTACACCCTTGGAGACATGCTGTGGATTCGTGATATGAATCACGTAGGTATCACCGCGGAAGACACGGGTGACTGTGAATTCGTCCCAGGCTGTAGGAATGCACGGATCAATACGCAGACCATCCCATTCGGGCTGAATACCGAGAATGGATTGAGTAATAGCTATAAAGTTCCATGCCGCTGTACCCGTCAGCCAGGAATTTTTGGCTTCGCCTGCATGAACAGCATCCTTGCCCGCAATCATTTGAGCGTACACATACGGCTCAGTGCGGTGAATGTCGCTGATGTCCTCCAGATAGGCAGGCGCGATTTTGCTATACAGCTCGAAAGCGCGATCCCCACGTCCTATTCCGGCTTCCGCCATCATAATCCACGGGTTATTGTGACAGAAAATACCGGCATTTTCCTTATAACCGGGAGGGTAAGATGAGATTTCGCCCAGATTGATGTAGTAGCGAGAATACGGTGGATTTTGCAGCACAATGCCGTAGGGAGTTTCTAACCGATCACGTGTAGAATCGAGAGCTTTTTGAGCTAGACCTTCTTCAACACCAATTCCTGCCATGACACAGAAGCCTTGAGGTTCAATGAAAATTTGGCCTTCCTCACAATCCTTGCTCCCTATTTTGTCTCCATAATGGTCATAAGCACGTAAGAACCATTCCCCGTCAAAACCATGCTCCAATGTGGCTGTTCGCATACGATCCACATATGCCTGAGCGGTTGCTGCTTCTTCATCCAGTCCTCTGCGCTTGCAAAGCTCAATAAAATCCGGTCCCGTATATACAAATAGTCCGGCGATGAACACGGATTCGGCTATTCGACCCTCCAGATTCTGAGTTGTCTGATAGGACTCATCTGGTGTAGCAGAAAAACAGTTGAGATTCAGACAGTCGTTCCAGTCAGCCCGGCCAATGAGTGGAAGACCATGCGGGCCCAGATTACCCACAACGTGGTAAAAAGAACGCTTCAAATGTTCAAACAGCGTAGCCGTACGCTCTACATTTCCGTCAAAGGGCACTTGTTCATCCAGTATGCCAAAGTCTCCCGTTTCTTTGATGTACGCTGCGGTACCGACAATAAGCCACAACGGATCGTCGTTAAAGCCACCGCCAACCTCGTGATTTCCTTTTTTGGTTAACGGTTGGTACTGATGATAAGCTCCGCCGTTTTCAAATTGAGTAGAGGCGATGTCGATAATCCGTTCTCTTGCCCGCTCCGGTATTTGGTGGACGAAGCCGAGCAAGTCCTGATTCGAATCCCGGAAGCCCATTCCACGCCCGATACCAGATTCAAAATACGAGGCGGAACGCGACATATTGAACGTAACCATACACTGATAAGGGTTCCATATGTTTACCATTCGGTTCAGCTTGTCGTCGTGGCTTTGAAGGGTATACTTGGACAGCAGATTATTCCAATAGGTCCGCAGCTCACTCAACGCTCGTTCTACATCAGCTTCATCCGCAAACTGCTTAATCATGGCATGTGCTTGTTTTTTATTAATAACACCGGGCGACTCCCATTTTTCTTCCTCGGGATTTTCCACATAACCGAGTATAAAGTTACAGCTTGTTTCTTCGCCTGGCTCCAGCGTTACCTCAATGCAATGTGATCCGACAGGGGACCATCCGCTGGCAATAGAGTTCGAGGCTTGCCCAGCGGCGACCGTTTGAGGCTGATCTAATCCGTTGTAGAGCCCCAGAAAAGCTTCACGGTCTGTATCATAACCCGCTAGCGGACGATTAGCAGAGAAAAAAGCATAGTGATTGCGACGTTCACGGTATTCCGTTTTGTGATAAATGACAGAGTCTTGTATTTCAACCTCGCCGGTGTTCAAGTTGCGCTGATAATTGGTCATATCGTCATAGGCGTTCCACAGACAAAATTCCACGAATGAAAAGAGTTTGATCTTTTTGGTTTGTAACGATGTGTTCTGAAGCTTTACCTGATGGACCTCGCCGTCAAAGGAAAGGGGCACAAAAGCCAGCTGGGTGGCCCGAATACCGCTGCGTTCTCCCATAATTGAGGTATAGCCAAGTCCATGGCGACATTCATACTGCTCCAGCTCCCGTTTGACTGGCATCCAACCTGGAGTCCAATAATCCCCATCATCATAAATATAAAAATATCGACCACCGTTATCGACAGGAATATTGTTGTACCGGTAACGTGTTAAGCGACGTAAGCGAGCATCCCGGTAAAATGCATAGCCGCCACTTGTATTGGAGATTAGTCCAAAAAATCGTTCATTACCTAAATAATTAATCCAGGGATAAGGGGTTTGAGGGGTGTGGATGATATATTCTTGATTGACATCATCGAAAAAACCGTACTTCATGGCGCAGAACTCCTTTCGATTTGAAAAAATAAAAGACCCAACACATGATTATATTCAAACATAAAGCCGTTCTTTCTTTAGAAAGACATTTCCTGCCTTATATAAAATGTGCTTGATTTTCTCAACCTATCTTCTGGAATTTGCAAAATATTTGAAATGGGTAAATATACCTTTTTATGCTAAAATGAAAAAGTTAGAACTTAGCAAGGCAGGAGGTTGCAAGAATGGCACCTATCACATTATTTTTCATCCCGTATGCAGGCGGATCGGCGTCGGTCAGCTTCAAATGGAAAAAGTTGCTGCTTCCGCAGATCAAGCTTGTTCCACTGGAATTAGCGGGCAGAGGTATTCGTTCTGGGGAACCGCTAAAGGAAAGCATTGAGGAGATGAGCGAGGATCTGTTGCACAAGATCAGCGAAGAGATAGCCCCCGGCGATCCTTATGCCATATACGGCCACAGTATGGGGACGATGATCTCATTCGAGCTGTACTACAAGCTGGTGGACGGTGGATATGGCAAGCCTGCTCATCTGTTCGTTTCGGGTGGACGGGCACCGCATGTCCCAAGAAATTCCCCGTGGTTACACGATCTGCCCGCAGATCAGTTCAGGACGCATTTGCAGCGGTACGGTCAGCTTTCGGAAGCGATTTTTGACAATCGGGAATTATACGACTATTTTATGCCGGTGTTAAGAGCGGATTTCAAAGCTGTCGAGTTGTATAGGTACATGGCTAAAGCCGCACCTTTACATTGTCCTATCACCGCTTTGACAGGAATGACCGATAACACGGTGACCTTACAAGATGCGGAGGCATGGGCACACCATACGGATCAGCAATTTCGTATGTTTACCTTTGAGGGAGGACACTTTTTTATTCATGATGAAGTGGAACGGATTACGCACATCATCAATGAGACCTTGGAGCAGAGTACGGTAACAAGTAGCATACAACAATAAAAATAAGAGGTGATTTTTAGTGACAGTAGGTGTATTGGCACATTTGTTTGGCAAGTTGCCTTATCGTGAATTGGCTGCAAAGGTAGGCGCAGCGGGCTTTACTCATGTTCAGCTGGCTCCGTGGAGAGCGATCAGTGATGTGGATTTTAATAAACCGGGTAAGTTCAATCCGGGATTGGCACTGTCTATCGCAGAAGAATTTCGTAAGCATGGTGTATCCATATCGGTGCTCGGGTGCTATTTACATTTTTTTATACAGGATGAGGAATTGCTGCGTGAAAATGTAGAGCGCTTCAAAGAGCTGATACGATATGCGGGTCTGTTAGGAGCACCAATGGTTGCAGCCGAAGTCGGACGTAATGAGGATGGTACCGCCTATACGGAACGTGACTGGAGAGTTGTAAGGGAAGTAGTGCGTGAATTAGCAGATGAAGCGGAGAAGTGGGGCGTATTCGTAGGATTGGAAGCTGCAAACGATCACTTGGTCGGAACTGCCGTAGAGTTGGCTGCCTTTCTGGAGGAAGTACCTTCTTCACACATCGGTGTTGTGATTGATCCTGGTAATCTGCTGAAAACGGAAAATCTGGCGCAGCAGGATGAGATCATCCGCGAAGCTTTCCAACTGCTGGGCCCTCGGATTATCGCAGCACATGCCAAAGACCGGCGGTTGTCATCGTCAGGTGAAATTGAGACGGTGCCGCCAGGTTTTGGTGACATGAACTATGCCCTCTACATGGAACTGCTGGAGCAGTACAAGCCGGGGGTTCATATTATTATGGAAGCTGCTCAGGAGCATGAGATGGCAGAATCCAGACGTTATATCGAAGGTCATCGGATAGCCGCTCAGAAGGCGCAACAAGTGCAGACGAAATAATGTATTCTTTCATATACTCAGGAATGCTACGTCAATAATTCGAGAGACTTGGAAGCGCCTCCTTTTCCAAGTCTCTGTTCCTTTATCCTTGTTTAACCTTGCACAACCGCCACGATCACAATGACCCAGCTTGCCAAAAAAGCCAACCCGCCAATGGGGGTGATTGCCCCAAGCTTTTTCACACCGGATATACTAAGGGCATACAGACTGCCGGAGAACAGGAGAATACCCACCAGCATAACCCAGCCTGCGGTAACGATGAGAGAAGAATGGACAAGGCTGTCAGCAAGAACTCCAAGCAGCAGCAAACCCAGTCCGTGAGCGATTTGATATTGAATTCCTGTCTGGAATATGCTCATCATGTCTACGGAAAGTCTCTTTTTCAATGCGTGTGCGCCGAACGCTCCCAGAGCTACGGCTAAAAACATCACGATACAACCAAGCAATAGCAAAATTTTCATGTTTTAACGCCTCCCTGTGAAATAGTACCGATTCCAATCGATTTCGTCAATTTTCCTTGTGAATCTCTAAACTTATAGAATTTTTCGACTCTCATTTGGCGCCTAGTGTGGTATATTTTTTCCAGGGCCAATGCGAAGCATTTGGAGCAATAGACAGCGTGTCCTCCACCTTTTTTATGGGAAAGTGAGGTGATGATGCTGTCTTTTTGTGCTGTCGTTTTTCGGAATAAAATCTTGTGTAAAGCCAAAATTGATAATGGAGAGGATGAATGCAAAAGTGATCAGCAGAAAATCAGTGTTCAGGAAATCTGTCTCTATGGTCATGTCAGCCATTTTGGTACTTCCGTTAACCTTGGGCTTATTTCAGGCAGGACCCGACCGTGCATCAGCCGCAACACCGGAATCGACACGCTTTTTACAATTGTATAAACAGCTGAAGGATCCGGCTAGCGGATACTTTTCAAAAGAAGGCATCCCTTATCATTCCGTTGAAACGCTTATGAGCGAGGCTCCAGATTACGGACACTTAACGACTTCGGAAGCGTACAGCTACTGGATGTGGCTGGAAGTGCTGTATGGTCATTATACCGGGGATTGGGGGCATTTGGAATCCGCATGGGACAACATGGAGAAATATATCATTCCTGTTAATGAAGGCGACGGTAAGGAAGAGCAGCCGACAATGAGTAACTACAACCCGAACAGCCCCGCCACCTATGCCGCAGAATACTCACAGCCGGATCAATACCCAAGCCGTCTGAGTGGACAGTATGGTGGTGGCAAGGATCCACTGGACTCTGAGCTGAAGGCAACCTATGGCAACAACCAGACTTATCTGATGCACTGGTTGTTGGACGTGGATAATTGGTACGGCTTCGGAAATCTTCTGAATCCGTCGCATACAGCAGCCTATGTAAACACCTTCCAGCGCGGGGAACAGGAATCGGTCTGGGAGGCTGTACCACACCCATCGCAAGACAATCAAAAGTTTGGCAAGCCTAATGAAGGCTTTATGAGCTTGTTTACCAAGGAAAATAATGCCCCTGCACAGCAATGGCGTTACACGAATGCCACCGATGCAGATGCACGGGCAGTTCAAGCAATGTACTGGGCTAAGGAATTAGGATATGACAACTCCGTATATTTGGATAAAGCCAAAAAGATGGGAGACTTTTTGCGTTACGGCATGTACGATAAATACTTCCAGAAAACCGGAAGCGCTTCCAATGGAAGTCCAATTGCTGGTACGGGCAAGGATGCCAGTCTTTATCTGATGGCATGGTATACAGCCTGGGGCGGCGGACTTGGCCAAAGCGGCAACTGGGCTTGGCGTATTGGTGCCAGCCATGCACATCAGGGCTACCAAAATGTCGTCGCAGCGTATGCGTTGTCCGATCAAGATGGTGGATTAATACCGAATTCACCAACGGCGGGACAGGACTGGGCGACCTCGCTGAAGCGCCAACTGGAGTTTTATACTTGGCTGCAATCCGATGAGGGGGCCATTGCAGGTGGAGCGACGAATAGCTGGGATGGTGCCTACAAGGCTTATCCATCTGGCACAAGTACCTTTTATGGCATGGCTTATACAGGGGCTCCTGTATATAACGATCCACCGTCGAACAACTGGTTCGGGATGCAGGCTTGGCCTGTCGAGCGGGTTGCCGAGCTGTACTACATTTTAGCCAAGAAAGGGGATACTTCGTCCGAGCAGTTTAAAATGGCTAAACAAGTGACGGAAAACTGGATAGCGTGGTCCAAGAGCTATGTATTTGCCAACGAACGGCCTGTGACTGATGCACAGGGATACTATTTGGACGCTCAAGGTAAGCGTATTCTGGGTGGCAAGAATCCGAAAGTGGCTACTACAGTGGCTAAAGGTGAGTTCTGGCTACCGAGCAATCTGGAATGGAGCGGAAAGCCTGAAACCTGGAGCGGATTTGCCAATCATAAAGGGAATACCAATCTCCATGTGGTAACAAAGAATCCGGGGCAGGATGCCGGAGTGCTGGGCAGCTATGTTAAAGCACTTACTTTCTTTGCTGCTGGAACGAAAGCTGAAAAAGGAGACTATTCCGAGTTAGGCAAGGAAGCTAAGGATCTGTCTAAAGCTTTGCTTGATGCTGCATGGGGTTATAACGATGGTATAGGCATTACAACGAAGGAAGCGCGCGAAGATTATTATCGTTATTTTACCAAAGAAGTGTATATCCCGAGCGGCTGGAGTGGTAAGACTGGGCAAGGCAACACGATCCCTGGCACCGACGCTACACCGTCTGATCCGTCTAAAGGTGGTAATGGTACGTATTCCAGCTACAGCGATATCCGCCCTAATATCACCAAAGATCCGCAATGGTCCTATCTTAAAGATAAATACACGACTTCATGGAACAAGCAGACCAAAAAATGGGATAAAGGCGCTCCAGAATTTACGTATCACCGTTTCTGGTCCCAAGTTGATATGGCAACGGCTTATGCCGAGTATGACCGTCTCATTAACGGTAGTGGACCAACCGAGCCTACAGCTCCCAAAGCTCCGGCAAATGTGAAGGCAAACGCAGGGGATGCTCAGGTTACACTGACCTGGAGCAAAGCGACGGGTGCCGATAGCTATACGGTCAAGCGCTCCACAACCAGTGGTGGCCCATATACTACAGTAGCAACAGTAACAGACAGCACTTACAAGGATACAGGAGTGGTGAATGAAACCACTTATTATTATGTGGCAAGTGCAACAAATTCTTTAGGAACCAGCCCGGATTCTGCCGAGGTCAGTGCCAAGCCTACGGCAGCACCCATTCCAGCAACGGGAGATGTGATTGCCCAATACCGCGTGGGCGACACCAACCCGGGAGATAACCAGATTCGGCCACTGTTCCGTGTTGTAAACAAGGGTAAAGAGGCAGTTGATCTGAAAAATGTCAAGCTGCGATACTACTACACCGTAGATGGCGACAAGTCACAGGAATTCCATTGTGACTATGCACAGTTGGGCAGTAGTAACGTTCAGGGACGTTTTGTGAAACTGGATAAGGCCGTTACAGGCGCAGATTATTATCTGGAAATCTCCTTTGGAGCTGGTGCGGGAAGTCTGGCAGCAGGGGAAAACACAGGGGACATTCAGATTCGCATGAACAAGACGGACTGGAGCAACTATAACGAAAGTGATGATTTTTCCTATGATCCAACCAAGACATCTTATACGGATTGGGGCAAAGCACCATTGTATATAAATGACAAACGTGTCTGGGGTCTGGAGCCTTGATTGTAAACTAATTGTAGAGATTACGGGCGGAATGTGAGATCATTTAATTCACTTCCGTCCGTTTTTTTGTGATCGGATTCGTGGTACACTATGATCGTTACATTATTACATACATGACCGAGGTGACCTGAGACATGAATGACAATTTGGCACAGGCTCTGAATGAGCAAATGAACTTTGAATTTTACTCCGCTCACGTATATCTGGCGATGGCTGCTTATTGCTCCAGTGAAAGTCTGGATGGGTTTGCAAACTTCTTCCTGGTACAAGCTGAGGAGGAACGGTTTCATGCCATGAAACTGTATAAATACATTAATGACCGTAGAGGACGCGCCACATTGGCTGCATTGCCGGAGCCAAAAAACAGCTACGATTCCATGCTGGACGTATTTGAGCATGGCTACAAGCATGAGCAGCAAAACACGCAAAAATTTTATCATCTGGCTGACTTGGCCCTCGATGGACGCGAGCATGCAACGATCCATTTCCTGAAATGGTTTATTGATGAGCAAGTCGAAGAGGAAGCTCTGTTCGACAGTGTTATCCAGAAGCTTAAGCGCATTGAAAGAGACAGCAACGCCTTTTATATGCTGGACAGCGAGTTTGCCAAACGCAGCTTTACTGCCCCTGCGGAGTAATACAGCATACATGGTGTGTTTTGAATGCCGGAGATATGGCCAGCATTTTATTCGTCTAGAAAGTAAAAAAGCCCGATTTTCGGGCTTTTTTGCGTTGACTTTAATTAACGAATTCCCATCTTTCTAGGGGCTATTGTTATTTTAAATGAAGTTATAGAAAAAATTAATTTGTCGCTGGATGGTGAGCATGCTACAGTTATGTTAACTTTTATATCTCATTAAGTAGATAGGATTAATTATTTTGATGATTCACGAGCATTATAATAACACTATAGGGAGGCGGGTTAGTATGAGTGAAATCTATCGTCTGGCACTCCAAGAGGATGCAGAAAGATTGCAGTATGTGACGTATGAGGCGTATGAAACAATTCGGCAGTTGGAGCTTCGATGGCCTGCCGCTCAGGCAGATGTTGCTCTCATTCAAGAAAACATTAAAAATAATGATTGCTATGTGCTGGAAGTAGACGGTGTCATTCAGGCTACCGTTAGCCATCTCAAAAATAGAGCCCTTAATTTTATAACCGATCTACCGTTTGTGATGTGGTTTGCTGTAGACCCGGCTGCCCAGGGCAAAGGATATGGGAAAAAACTGCTGAATTGGGTAGAGCAAACGATTATTCGTGACAAGGTCGGTGCTCCTGCTGTGACACTGGCGACTGCGGAAAAGCATCCCTATTTGCTATCCATGTACGAGCGTTGGGGGTATGAACGTATCCATGCTTTTGACCATGGAACAGGGGACGGGACGATGCATTTACTGCGTAAAGTGGTGAATCCTGAATTATTCTCCACCTACATTCGTGAAAAAAATGAAGCTGAGACAGCTAACCGAAATTAGACGCGACTATAGGGAACGGACGAAGCCGATTCGTTCGCAGAAGGGGGGCAGGAGCGAATGAAGTTTGTATTGTTCAGCCTAATGGCTAATCTGCCTAATGCGATTACCGGAGAAGCCTGGAGTTCGCAGCAAAAATTCCAAAATGTAATTAAGCAGGCTGTGCTCGCAGAGGAGCTTGGTTTTGATGCGTATGGTGTGGGGGAGCGGCATGGTACGCCTTTTTTGTCGTCTTCACCTCCACTCGTTCTGACCGCTATAGCAGCGAGAACTGAACGGATTCGTCTGCTGACGATGGTAACGGTGCTTAGTATACTTGACCCGGTACGCGTAGCTGAGGATTATGCGACATTGGATCATTTATCGGGCGGAAGATTAGAACTGATTATCGGAAAAGGCAATGATCCACGCCATTATCCGTTGTTTGGAATTACGGAGGAAGAGCAGTGGGAATCGTTAGCAGAACGCTATCGTCTGCTCAAACGGCTATGGAGCGAGGAAGAGGTTACGTGGAAGGGCAACTATCGGCCCCCGCTGTATCAGGTCACGACACAGCCACGCCCGTATCAACAGCAAATTCCGATATGGCATGGAAGTGCCTCCAGTACATTATCGACGGAGCTGGCTGCACAATATGGAGAGCCGTTATTTTCCTCAAATTCTTTCCATCCTCAGGCCAAGTATAAAGGCTTAATTGATCATTACCGTGAACGGCTCGCTTATTACGGTCATGACCCGGCTCAGGCTGTAATTGGTGCCGGAGCCGGGAGCTTGTATCTGGCGGATACAGACGAGGAAGCGATCAGACGCTATCGCCCGTATTATGATGCTTACCACTCGACGGCGGCGGCTCAGCATAATCAATCCCCGTTTACAAGTTTGGAGGATAACATCCGCAACGGTCCAGTTCTGATTGGTTCTGCGGACAGCGTTCTCGAAAAAATACGGAACTATTATACTGCGTTCGGCCATCAGGTACTCAGCATAAGCGTGGATGGGCTGGGAGAGCAGGAGCAGCTTGAACAGCTGCATCGGTTTGCCGAGGATATCATTCCTGTGCTGCGGCGAGAGATTCCCAGCACTATTTGGCAGCAGGTGCCGAACCTACACAAAGAAAATGGATCACTGGCTGCTATTCCTAATGGGGCTCCCTCCATTTCTCCTATTTTCCAATTGTGATTGATGAATAACGTTACCCTCTCTCATGAAAGCAACCGAAGTAGCGGTGTTTTCGGGTCGATAGCGACTGAGAGAGGGTCTTTTTAGTTTTAGACAAATTGACAGAGATAAATAAAAAGAGTAACGTAATTGTATATTCATTTAAATCGCATAAAATTAATCGGATTAATTAAAATTTAAAGATGTGGAATCTAATGATATAAAGGAGGAATTTTTTTGAGCGACTCACAATCTAGTACGACCAAGCGCTGTATAACAGCCGAGGATTTATATCGACTTCACTGGGTTAGCGATCCAGCTATTCATCCTATTAGTGGTGAAATCGCTTACGTAGAACAGTATATTAATAAAGAGTGGACAGATTATAACTCAGGAATTTGGCTATTATCGTCCGAAGGCGCTAGCGCATTACCCTTTACATACGGACCGAAAGATGAAACGCCTGTCTGGTCACCAGATGGATCACAACTAGCTTTTCTCCGTACAACAGACGGCAAGCGCCAGGTGTGGATTATTCCAGAACGCGGAGGGGAGGCACGACAGCTTACACACGTAGAGAACAATGTTCGTTCATTAGCCTGGTCTCCTGATGGGACTTGCATATCGTTTGTAGCTAAAACGGCCGAGAACCCGTCAAGCCCTACATCCGATGGAGGAACTCAGGAGGCACAACTTAAGGGACGAGTCGTTAATCGAACGAAAGCTAAATCCGACGGATATGGACTGTGGGATGATACTCGTGATCACTTGTATGTAACTGATGTGACTTCGGGGCACACAGTTCAACTGACTTCCGGCGCTTATGATGTGGCGGAGCCTGTGTGGTCACCGGATGGTCAACGTATTTTATTCGTCGCCAGAATAGCAGAGCATTCGAAAGAGGATACGGATTTACGTAAGCAGAATGATTTGTTTACGATAGCTCCTGCAACTTCAAATGGTGATGCAGCAGCACCGCTTAAGCTGACCCATTCTGAACTGCACATCGAGAGTGCTGCTTATTCTCCTGACGGTTCAACGATTGCCTTTTACGGTCATGATCGACATGCCAAAGGCGCTACTCAGACCCGACTGTACACGGTTCCTTCCAGTGGGGGGACGGCAGTATGCGTTAGTGAGACGCTTGACGCTCACCTCGGTAATGCGGGTATGAGCGACATGCGTTCACATCTTCATGTAGGACCACCACGCTTCAGTGCGGACGGCCAATCTCTGTATACGCTGGTTACCCATGAAGGAAATGTGCACGTATATCAGTTTGCGCTTGATAGGACTTTTAAAATTTTAACGCAAGGAGAACGGGAAATTTACCAATTCGAGCTTACTTCGGATGAGCGGCATATCATTGCGGCTTCCACCGATGTTTCTTTACCAGGCGATTTGTTCCGGATTGCGATCCATTCAGGAACTGAGGAACGGCTGACACGAGTGAATGACTCTCTGTTTGATGAGATTGAGATCAGTGTGCCTGAGAGCTTCTGGACTGAGGTTGAGGATGGACGACGGGTGCAGGGATGGGTGATGAAGCCTGCTGGGTTTAAGGAGGGGGTATCCTATCCTGCTATTTTGGAGATTCACGGTGGTCCTCATGCCATGTATTCCAATTCTTTTTTTCATGAATTTCAGTTGCTGGCCGCTCAGGGGTATACAGTCATCTACACGAATCCGGGAGGAAGCCGAGGGTATGGACAGTCTTTCACCAATGTCGTCCTTGGAGATTACGGCGGACGCGATTACACCGATCTGCTGAGCGCAGTGGACGAGGCTATACGTCAATTTCCATTCATTCATCCGGAAAGGCTGGGTGTAACAGGAGGCAGCTATGGTGGCTTTATGACAAACTGGATTGTCGGCCATACCGATCGTTTCCGCGCAGCTGTGACCCAGCGCTCCATATCTAACTGGCTGTCCATGTATGGAGTGAGTGACATAGGGTACTCGTTTACTGAAGATGAAGTCGGCGGGAATCCGTGGGAGGATTGCGAGCTTTTGTGGAGGCAATCTCCGCTGGCTTATGTGCAGCAAATCAACACACCGCTGCTCATATTACACGGGGAGCAGGATCTGCGATGTCCTATAGAGCAGGGAGAGCAGCTGTTTACAGCATTACGTCGCTTGGGGAAACCTACGCAATTTGTCCGTTTTCCAGCTTCAAGTCACGAGCTTTCACGAAAAGGGCACCCGCAGCTTCGCGTGGAACGACTGCAACGTATTACCAATTGGTTTGCCCAACACGAATTATAAGTAAATCGATTTCTTGTATTAATGTAAAAATGTCAGGTCCTAACCATAGGACTTGGCATTTTTAGTATGCCTTGCTACAATTCTCTCAACCTCATACAAAAGGAGATATATAATGGCCGAGCCCTTAAAAAATATGTACACGGAGAATTTTCTTCAACTATTCGGTGAAAAAGTACAGTCTGCGTACAGGCCGTTCGATACCAACGGATTCATCCATCAAGTGATGGATGAAAAATGGGATGAACTGGAGCTAAAAGAACGAATACGACGTATTTCGTTAACATTAGGGGCATTTTTGCCCAGTAAATATGAAGAAGCTCTGGATATTCTTTTTGCTATAGACGAGCATTGCAGTGGTTTTCCATACTTGTTTTTCCCCGATTTTGTGGAGGTGTATGGGCAGGGAGAAGAGCATTGGGAACTGTCCATGAAGGCACTGGAGCGATTCACCTCTAAGTCCTCTGCGGAGTTCGCCGTGAGACCCTTCCTTCTGCGTGAACCGGAACGGATGATGCGGCAGATGACGACCTGGGCCGGACAACAAAGTGAACACGTCCGCCGACTTGCCAGCGAAGGCTGTCGTCCACGGCTACCCTGGGGACAGGCGTTGCCTGTGTTTAAACGCGATCCTGCTCCAGTATTGGCCGTATTGGAACTACTGAAGGCCGATCCATCACTATATGTACGTAAAAGTGTAGCCAACAACCTGAACGATATTGCCAAGGATCATCCTGATGTGGTCATTGCTACGGCTCAACGGTGGAAAGGAACACATCCTGACACCGACTGGATTGTGCGTCATGGCTGTCGGACCCTGATTCGCAAATCCATCCCCGAAGTGATGGCAATGTTCGGCTATGCGGATGTAACAGACGGGGCGCCGTTAGTCACGGGAGCCTCTTTCACCACAGACCCTGCCATGCTAAAGCTTGGTGATAGCTGTGAGTTAAGCTACGCGCTTCAGCTTCGTGAAGGTGACCCGGTACGAGTCCGCATCGAGTACGGCATCGACTTTGTGAAGGCGAGAGGACAAGTCTCACGTAAACTGTTTTTGCTATCTGACAAAACGGTCCCTGGAGGAACCCATCTTACAGGTACACGGACACACCGTTTTGCAGACCTGACCACTCGTCGCCATTATGCGGGAGCGCACCGGATTGCACTGCTCGTAAACGGTCAGGAAGCGGCTTCTACAGTGGTAGAACTCCAGTTGTAAATCACGATAGTAGTGAAGAAAAAGAGTCTGTAATTAGGCTCTTTCTTTTTGTCGTTCGCTTTACCAAATTTATTTTTTTCCAAAAAAATGATTCTGGTATTAGAACCTGGTACTAAGACGTGTTATACTACAGTAAGAAAGTGGATCTCATCTTATGTATAAAGGGGAAGGTATAATTTGACAGATCAACAACAATGGCTTGCGCCTGAATATTACAATATGACTTCGGAAATGGAACACCATGATGCTGGTAAAACCGCACTCAAGTGGCTGAGTGAGACAGGAGAATACGAAGAAATCACCTATGGAGAGCTGTTGAAAAAGGCTAACCGACTGGCTGGAGGACTCGCAAATCTGGGATTTAACAAAGGTGACAGAGTTCTGGTCGTAGTACCACGGCGTATTATTGCGTATGTAATTTATCTGGCCTGCTTGAAACTTGGGCTTGCTGTCATTCCATCTTCAGAAATGCTACGTGCCAAGGATATTGCATTTCGTCTTCGCCATTCAGAAGCGCGCGCAGTCATTGCCTGGACCGGAGTAACAAGCGAAGTGGACAAAATAAATGATGATTTGCCTGCTCTGGATTATCGCATCGTGGTCTCCGGGGACGACACGGCAGATGTATCTGGCTGGCTCGTGCTGAATGAGCTGATGGATGGACAGGAAGATACTTTTGAAGCTGTGAAGACGCACCGTGACGACATGGCCATTCTGGCCTATACTTCCGGCACCACAGGAAATCCTAAAGGTGTTGTACATAGCCATGGCTGGGGATATGCTCATCTGCGGATAACATCACCATGGTTGGATATTCAAGCTTCAGATATAGTATGGGCTACAGCTGCACCGGGATGGCAAAAGTGGATTTGGAGTCCGTTTTTATCCGTACTAGGAAATGGAGCGACCGGATTCGTATATAATGGTCCGTTTCGTCCAGGTCGGTATTTGCAGTTTATGCAGCAGTATGGAATCCAAGTGTTGTGCTGTACGCCGACAGAATATCGGATTATGGCGAAAACGGATGGTTTGGATCAATATGATCTATCCCAATTGCGCAGCGCAGTTTCTGCGGGAGAGCCTCTCAATCAGGAGGTCATTAACAAGTTTCAGGAGCAATTCAACATTACGATTCGTGACGGCTATGGTCAAACGGAGAGCACATTAATTATTGGTAATTTAAAGGATGCACCTCTGCGTACAGGCTCGATGGGCAAATCCATTGCACCGGGACTCGTTGAGGTCGTAGACGAGGATGGCATTCCGCTGGCTCCGGGGCAAGTGGGAGATATTGCAGTGCGTGCCGATCTGCCGGCATTATTCCATACGTATTACCATGATCCAGAACGCAAATTAGCTAGTGTCCACGGAGATTATTTTGTTACGGGAGACCGGGCTCGCAAAGACGAGGATGGATATTTCTGGTTCGAAGGACGTGGTGATGATATCATTATCAGTTCTGGCTATACTATTGGTCCTTTTGAAGTAGAGGAAGCGCTTATGAAGCATGACTCCGTGCAGGAATGTGCTGCCGTAGCCAGCCCTGACGAAATCCGTGGACATGTTGTAAAGGCTTTTGTCGTACTCAAAGCTGGGGTAGAAGGATCACCGGCGTTAGTGAAGGAACTGCAACATCATGTGAAAACATGGACGGCGCCTTATAAATATCCACGAAAAATAGAGTTTATTCAAGAGCTTCCTAAAACTAGCTCGGGCAAAATACGAAGAGTGGAGCTGCGTGAACTGGAGAAGCAATCCGTACTGTAGTGATGAAATCATTCAATATAATCAAAACGGAACAGGAGCGTGGAAAAATGAGTACATTTGAATCATTGTTGGAGCAATACGCAGAACTGGTCGTAAGAGTAGGGGTTAACATTCAGCCTGGACAGGTGTTTTTGGTAACTGCACCACTGGAAACTGTTGAGTTTACACGCCTGATTGTCAGTAAAGCCTATGAAGCAGGCGCTAAATATGTACAGGTAGAGTTTGAGGATGATTCCATTACACGTAGTCGTTTTGAACATGGTGACGAAGCCAGCTTTGATTACTATCCTGCTTGGAAGGCAGAAATGATGGAGAAATTTGCCGAAGAGGGAGGAGCCACACTAACGATTAAAGTGCCGAACCCGGATTTATATCAAGGCATTGATCCACAAAAGGTTTCCAGTGCGACCAAGGCGGCTGCTACGGCGAGAGAAGGTTTTTCCAAATATACCCGAAATCATAAAATTAGCTGGTGTTTGATTAAAGCGCCGACGAAGGCTTGGGCCGATAAAGTATTTGCCGATGTAGCAGAAGAGGATCGTATACGTGTCATGTGGGATACAATCTTCCAAATGAATCGTGTAGATGGCTCTGATCCTATTCAGAATTGGCAGAAACATTTGAAAAACCTTGAACAGGTACAAGACAAGCTGAATCATAAAAAGTATAAAAGCCTCCATTATCGTGCACCAGGAACAGATTTGAGAATTGAACTGGCTGACGGTCATATTTGGCGCAGCGGTGGTGGTGAGAACGAGCACGGAGATTATTTTGTCGCGAATATGCCGACAGAAGAAGTGTTCACGATGCCTAAGCGTACAGGTGTGAATGGTCATGTCACAAGTACCATGCCACTCAATTTAAATGGACAACTGGTGGATCGCATAACGTTTACCTTTAAGGACGGTAAAGTCACTGAATATACAGCAGAATCCGGCGAGCAGCATCTGACTCATTTGCTCACTACGGATGAAGGGGCCAGCTATTTGGGAGAAGTTGCACTGGTGCCGCACGATTCACCGATTTCCAATCTCAATCGCATTTTTTACAATACAGGTATCGACGAAAATGCCTCCTGCCACTTGGCTCTAGGCAGTGCGTATCCATTTAATATGGAAAATGGGACACAAATGAACCGGGAGGAGCTGCTCCAGAACGGTGCCAATGTCAGCCTGACTCATGTGGACTTCATGATCGGCTCAGCTGAACTGGATATTGACGGCGAATTGCAAGACGGAAGCAAAGAAGCCGTGTTCCGCAAAGGAAATTGGGCTATTTAGGCCTTTTTTCAATCTCCATTCAATCGACCCGCAAACGATCTCATTCGTTATGCGGGTTTTTCTATTCCCTAAATCTCAAATTGCTCCTTGTTTTGTGAAATATAAAGTGCTAAACTGAGTTCAAACAGTAATTTAAACAACGTTTTAATTATTGTTTGAAAAGTCATTTACATAAAATCGTCCCATTTCATTCATCCGTTATGATTGGACGAAACAGGAGGAGGAAAAACATGAATCACCCAGACAAAAAACAACAAACCAAAGAAAAAATCTTAGACGCTACGCTGGAATTTATTCAAAAGGAAGGTTTTGAAGCGGTTACAATCAGAAAAATTGCCGACCTATCTGCTACTAATATTTCTTTAGTTAATTATTATTTTGGCTCCAAGGAAAATCTGCTCAGTGAAGCTATTGAAGTGATATTAAATGGCTTTCAGCACACCTTTTCTATTTTGGACAATACAGCGATGCCCCCCCAAGATAGACTGAAACAATTTTTACTTAACTATCTACAGGTCATTCGTCAATATCCAGAGCTTCTTTCGCGAATTATTGCCATGGGCAGCACGCCCTTTACATCTCAACAGGAATACGGAAGGTTTTTAAACATCATGGGATTTCCAAAGGTTCAGAGCACGATCAAGGAGCTGACAGGTGAGCAACAGCCGGAGCGCTTGTTAGCGATGATGCTGCAAATATTTGGAGCTATTTTTCTGCCTGCACTGATGAGTCCGATTCTTGAATCAGGGGCAGTTGTGGAAATACCTTCAATAGAGGAACAATTAAATCTGCTGTTCGAAAGATATTTTGATCAAAATAAATCATAGGGGTGACTAATATGAATTTTTTAAGAAAATATTGGCAAGATGCAGGGGCTATAATCGGTGTGGTTGTATGTATTGTTTTACTTATGAATCCAGCTATCCTTTCGGATATAACAGGCATGTTATGGTTGAGTTTTGTAGCTATATTATTTCATCAATTTGAGGAGTACCGCTGGCCTGGATATTTTGCTGGTTTATTTAACAATGTTATGTTTAAAAGTGATACACCGGATCATTACCCCTTAAACACTCAATCAGCGATGATTATCAATGTGGCAATTGCCTACGTGTTTTATCTGCTCCCCGTATGGTTCCCGCAAGTAGTCTGGCTTGGACTCGCACCAATTTTTATGGGATTCTTTCAGGTCGTTTGGCACGGTATCGTTGTCAATATTAAAGCAAAAACCTTATATAATCCTGGCTTGTTTACGGCACTTCTCCTGCATGTTCCAGTCGGAATCTGGTATATTCATGAAATAGTACAGCGAGACATCCCAACGGCAATAGACTGGATTGCGGGTACGATCTACTTTGTTTTTGCTGTATACATTTTCATCATTAAAGGAAATATATGGTTGAAGAAGAGTGACTCTCCTTACTCCTTTTCTAAACAACAGCTGGGAGCTTACGGTCGTAAATAGGGTATGTTAGAAAATCATCAATATCCTTGTTTACAAGTTGGATACAAGTAGAGGTATTCTGGAAACGAGGTTCGGTTACACTTGCTTTGTACCCATGAACAAGGAAAGAGTGATCTTATAATGAAGCATACACATCAATCTTATGATCGTAAAAAATTGGCTTGCAAGCTAATCACCACTAGTGCTTTCTTGGCTATAGGTTTTGCTGTGATGACAGGATGCAGCAATAGCGGGGAAGCAAAATCAACTGCTCCTACTAAAGCAGAAACAGTCACACCGCCTGCTAGTTCTACAGATCAAAACACGGATCCCAATACTAATGGGCAAGGCACAACCTCTACCCATCAAGAACCTGCCAGTAGTACAGCTTCATCTCACAGTAAACACAGCTCCGCAGCCGCTTTATTCAGCGCAGCCAAGCAGGGGACCTTACCGAATTTGCCTAAAGGTCTTGGCTTGGGAACTAGCAGCGATCTGTTATTTGAGCTGTGGGGGAAATCTGAGTCAGGTTCTACAGGTCCTATGAGAAGCTACGCTAAGTATCATACAGACATCGTGCTGGATGGAAGCGATAAAGTTACAGAAATCACATCTTCCGATCCAGACTATAAGAAGTTGCTTATCAAACAAGTTGTTGACGAATTGGGCCAACCTACGGAAACCGTTGACACCTCTAGAGACATACCTGACACAGCAGAAGCTAATTATACGATCAATAACACATCAGGACTTAGTTATTATTTAGTATTTTCCTATCAAACCAAAACGCAAAAGGTCAATTATATCCGATTATATTTTAACTCTAAGACGCCATAATTGGATGTATATAACAGAGTCGTTTCCGTCAGAATTGCGGAGGCGACTTTGTTCAAACTCATTGCATTTTTAGGTTATGTCGTTTATACTGATTTGTAATTGATTAATCACTAATCAGAAAACTGTGCTAAATTAAAGGATGAAAAAAATATGGCTAAAGCTACGTCAACATCTATAAATCGCCAAAAGGAAATCATATCTGCTGCCATTGAAGTGTTTGCAGAGATGGGCTACTACCGAGCTACAACAGCCAAAGTTGCGGAACGGGCCAATATTTCTCAGCCCTATGTCTTTCGTTTTTTCGCTACCAAGGAAGCGTTGCTTGTTGAAGCCTTGAAGGTTTCATTTGCACGTATCATAGACTCTTTTCACAGAGTTATTCATTCGGCCTCATCTGAACAGCTCGAGCAAGAGCTAATTGCAGCCTATTCGCAAATTATGATGGAATACCGCAATGAAACACTTTTGCAAATGCAGGCGCAGACGATCCGCGAGGATGAGGTTGTAAGCGTGATGCAGCAAGGATTCCGTGAAATTCATACGACGGTTTATGATGCTTTCCGACGGGCAGGTATTGAACAAGCAATGGAAAGAACGATGCTTTTTCTCTCCAGAGGTATGCTGTGTAATATTTCGATGTCGCTGGATCTACCAGAACTGATGAAAAAAGACGATTAATTTTGGTTTATGCATTAGAGTCGCGTTTTTGCGCGGCTTTTTTTGCTTTTAATTTTATTTTGTTCAAGACATGATTTCATTTGCTTCTGAGAAAAAACGGCCAAATAAGTTGACAAGAGAAGCGAGTCTCGTTATTCTAATACCCATAGGGGTATATGTATAAAGAGGTTTAACTAAACTAAGTCCCCTCAAAAAAAAGACGGAGGTTATAGAATGTCATCAACTAACAATATCCAAGCAGATCATATTCTTGATTGCAAAGGGCTAGCTTGTCCTATGCCTATTGTAAAAACAAAAAAGGCTATGAATGAGCTCGTTCCCGGAAAGATTATAGAGGTTCAGGCGACTGACAAAGGTTCATTAGCCGATTTTCAGAGCTGGGCTAAAAACACCGGACATCAATATTTGGGCACCCTCCAAGAAGGAGATGTAATGCGACATTATTTACGCAAAGCAAATCCGGCTGAAGTGAAGAAGGAGCAAATATTTTCTTCTACGATAAGCCATGAAGAGCTACAAGCAAAATGTTCTGGAAAAGAGAACTTCATTTTGCTTGATGTTCGTGAACCCGCTGAATTTGCGCTTAAACATATCCCTGGATCTAAGCACATCCCTCTTGGCGAACTGGAGAACAGACTTTCTGAGCTGAACTTGGAAGAAGAGATCGCAGTGATTTGCCAAGCTGGAGCACGCAGTGAAATGGCTTGTCAGTTCTTAGTTTCCAAAGGCGCTAAAAAAGTCAAATCTGTGCTTTCAGGCATATCCGAATGGGCTGGAGAAACTAAGGGAAGCGAATCCATATGAGTACGACAGCAGGAATTTATACAAATAATCAAGAACATGTTCAGTCCAAAACAACGATTGTATTATTCAGCGGGGAGCTGGATAAGGCGATTGCTGCATTCATTATTGCGAATGGAGCGGCAGCATATGATCATGAAGTAACTATTTTCTTTACTTTTTGGGGGCTAAATACGCTGCGCAAGGATGAAATCGTGAGCACCAATAAGGGAATGCTCGAAAAAGCCTTTGGCTGGATCATGCCTCGTGGACCCAAAAAGCTTGCACTATCCAAAATGAATTTTGCCGGACTCGGTCCACAGATGATCAAGCATGTCATGAAAAAGCACAATGCGCTTTCCTTGCCGCAGCTTATAGAGTTGGCACGAGAGCAGGGGATCAAGCTCGTCGCCTGTACCATGACCATGGATTTGTTAGGACTGCAGCAAGAAGAGCTAATCGACGGTTTGGAATATGCTGGAGTAGCCGCCTACTTGGGGGATGCTTCGCAGGGGAAGGTGAATCTATTTATTTAGGGTATCCTATTTATTTTTTTGGTTTATAATATACCTATACGTGTATATGGTAAGTCAAAAAAGGAGTGCATTACTTATGGATTACAATTACAGTGATGAACTGAAAACGCGCCTGAGGAGGATTGAGGGACAGGTACGTGGGGTACTTCGTTTAATGGATGAAGGTAAATCGTGCAAAGACGTCGTTAGCCAGTTATCTGCCGTACGTAACGCATCAGATAAAGCGATTGCCCAAATTGTAGCAGAGAATCTGCAACGATGTATATTGGAAGAGCAAGAGGCAGGAGGAGACACGGATAAGCTGGTTAAAGAAGCGATTCAGCTTCTTGTGAAAAGTAGATAATCATGTCTCCAGAGTCCATGCTAGCGGGCAATGATGTTACTATGTACAAAATTATGGGGGCTGGCATATTGCCTTTACCCAGCCACATATATTGGACGTTGTTAAGAAGTTTTTTGATAAACATCTGAAAGATTAAGATTATATACTAGCCATAATTAAAGTTCGCTGCCTCTAGTTGGTAGCGGGCTTTTTTAATCGGACATTTTAGGAATAACCCTCTGTTTATGCTGAGGTAGACAGGTGTAAATAACACATAAGGAAAACAACTTCTTCCGGGAGGCCTATTTATGGAGGTATTTGTTACGATTGGTGTCAAATTGATCATCAGCTTTTTTGGCTTGTGGATCATTACTTTTATTACAGGTCGAAAAACACTCAGTCAGTTAACACCACTCGATTTCCTAACATCATTGGTGTTAAGCGAAATTGTGGGAAATACGTTATATGACGATAAGGTGACCATTGGGCAGCTTTTATTTGCTTTGGCACTATGGTGCGCGCTGGCCTACTTTTTTGAAAAGGCGACGACCCGTTTTGTGAAATTTGGATATATGGCAGAAGGTCGAACAGTGCTACTCGTGGATAAGGGCCAGGTCAATCAAGAGATGCTTGAAAAATATGATATAGAATTTACCCAGCTGCTCTCCATGCTACGCCAGCAAAATATTTTTTCTCTTCGTGAGGTCTGGTACGCCACGTTAGAAACGAATGGTTCATTGTCAGTCATGCGCAAACCCGAATACGAGCCACCCGCCGCTCAGGATATGGGAATAGATGCACAGCCTGACCTTTTTTCTGTTACAGTCATTGATAAAGGAAAGCTCCTGCACGAATCTATGCGTGGGAAGTCAATCGATATTGAAGAGATTAAAGTAAAGGTGCGCGAGCAGGGATATGATAGTATCGACGAAATCGCCTACGCAGAGTTTAGCGAGGATGGAACACTTCACATCGTGCCGATGAAAGAGAAAAAGCATCATAAAATTTGAATGATAGGCTACTACAGTTCTGCGCTTCTTACCGTGTATGGTGTAGCTACTGAGATAGAGGCAGAACTTTGGGGTATTGAACTACCATCTTCTCATGAAGAGGACTGTTTATTTGTCTTTTTTCTTCTTTTAATAATAATAACTGTAAACAGAAACAAAGGGAGTACAATCTGAAAAATAGGGAACCAAGTATTAATTACAATTTTTCGACCGATTACCATGTGATGAGTAAAGTTAGGGGACAAAGAAGAAAGCCCATAAATAAGTGCTGCAAGGGGGAAAATCCACTTTTTAAATCCGACTCCAGTTATTTTTTCAAGTCCTATCACGGCGCCATTAAAAAATAAGGACATTTTGATGATCAATCCAAGAAAAAGAAGCAAGGTGAAAAGGGCATCCATTCGTTCGAACACATCCGCCAATTCAATCAACTGAACGGCTTCCAACAGAGGAAGTGTACTATCTACGGCGATCTTAGGTCCGAGAACAAAAATATTCAATTGATTGATAAATATCAGAGAAAGGGCGGTAATACTATAGGCAAAGATCACAGTTTTTGTGAGATTCCGGTCTTTATGTACAAGCGGATAAAATACAAGAAATAATACAATCTGTCCGAATGGAAAGGAGATAAGCTCAGGAATAGCGGCTTTAAAAATGGGTTTCCATCCTTCCTCTAGAATCGGAAGAGAATTTTCAAAGTGAAAGAGACCGGTTGCCGGAATTAGTATAGTAATTATAGTATATCCAAGTACAAAAAAAGGGAAAAGGAATAAGGAAAATAGGAACAATACTTTGTATCCGTAACGAATCGTATTGGATACAACCATGATTGTGATCAACATGATGAGCCACAAGGGGGTTTGGCGTAGCAAAGCCAGGACTGTCACCTCGCCTAAATCGCGTAAGCTCCGAGAAGCTTCATATGTGAAGTACATCACAAAAAGCAGGTTAATCGTTGTACCCACATATTTTCCTATGTAACGGCGAAACAACATGAACAAATCTAATTCAGGGTCTTGATGATGGATAGCAAGATGGAGCATTAACAGAAGTAGTCCTGCTAAGGCGCCTATCAACATGACTAACCAAGCATCTTGCTTTGCTTCAGCTCCCATTAAAAACAAAGTTGTACTTCCAACTTCAAACAAAGACATACAAATGATCAGCTCTGATACTCGGATTGAATTTTGACGCATTGCTTCAATTCACCTCTGCCTGTTTATTCCATTCATTTCAATAGCTCGTTAAAAGACTCTCCAAATAATCCTGGACGTGCAAGTTTCATTTTTACATTTATTTTTATATCCATGTTTGCTAACTCCTTAGGCCACGTTTCCTTTATTTTTTTCCAGTCTTTTGGGTTCTTCTGATGAATTTTATTCCCAATACCAATAAGGTCGATATTATTTTGCTGTAAGGCTTTCCAGCCTTCCCGGATTTGCAACTCGATAATTTCTGCTGCTTGCTTCTGCAATTGGTCTATACTTTGCATATTTTTCATTTCTCTTTGCGAAGAGGCTGACAAAAGATCTCCGGTAGTTTTAACGTCAACGTTTAGGTAAAAATGATTTAAGTTCTTTATTGGCGTAATCTTAACCTTGGCCTTCCGGATGAGGAAAGCAGCCGTAGCATTCCCATCCACATAGTTTATAGTGGTGTTTTTAATCTGGTTGTTTAACCATGAAACCCCTATACTTTCCTTTTCATTTAGGTGTCCGACTCTCTTGTCTTTCCGGAAAATGCTTAGGCCCGACAACTTAAGTTTACTTTTAGCGGATGTTTCCTTGAACACATCAACAGAATCTAGTTTCTCCGGCTCGGAGCCCTCAAGAGATATTTCTGGAACTCCGGCTGCACCACTATCGGAGCTAATTTTCGAAATAAATTCATACATAGATACGGATGGATAAATCGATCCATATCTTCTGTTTTTTTCTATAATATTTTCTAAAGCTTGACCGGGAATTTTCTCTGGTGGTACAAGCTTTTTTAAATAATCACGAGCCTCTCCGTTGGCAATAAATACTTTTACAGTTTCCCGTGAATCAAGGTTACGGAGGTAAATATCAATAATTTCTTCAATGCCTTGTTCTGCTGCTTTTTTTCCAATAACGATTACATTATTTTGAGCAAAATACAATTTACGTGGGTATTCCAGACTACTCTTCGTAACGGTCTCTCTTAGTGTTTTTCCATGTGTAGAAAAAGTATGTACAGCGCTTTGCGATGCCCCCGTGGAAGAACCACCTGAGCCAGTCGTCATAGCTGATGGAATGATGATTTGATAAGTATTGATCCAGTCGCCTTGATGTCCATCAATTCCAGTTGCTGTTGTGATGCCTAATTCATTCAATTCTGTTCGATCCACGCACCCTGTAAGTAATAATCCTGCAATACACAGAACGTAACTAACTCTAAATTGGCTCACCATTGATCTCTCCTATTTTTCGGTATCAGACTTGTCATCATTTCTAATTTCATCTGAAATGGCAGGGTATTGGTGAGTTGCCTGTCTGGTTTTGTTGGAAGCTGATTTTCCATTTGGTCTTGTTTTCATAGCCCACCACGGTACTCTAATGACAAGATCCTTCATATTGGACTTAAAGGAGGGGCTGTAGGGCATAAAATAATCAACTCCAAATGATTTGAGTGATACAAGATGAACTAAAAGGGGGATAAGTGCTATCAGAATACCGAATAAGCCCAGAGCCCCCGCTATTAGCATAAGAGCAAACCGCAACAATCGGACTGCTGAAGCCAAGGTGACATATGGGATCACAAAGTTCGATATAGCTGTGAAGGCAACAACGATTACCATTGCACCTGAGACCAGTCCGGCTTGCACCGCTGCCTGCCCGATAACTAGAGCTCCTACGATGGAAACGGCTGGCCCGATGACCCTAGGCATTCGCACACCGGCTTCACGAATTACTTCAAACATCAATTCCATCATTAATGCTTCCAATAATGCGGGAAAAGGAGTTCCTTCCCGTTGAGCCATCAGTGTAATTAACAGCGTGGTAGGGATCATTTCCTGTTGAAAAGTCGTCAGGGCTATAAATAGAGAAGGGAGCAACAAAGTGATTAAAAAAGATACCACACGAAGAGCCCTTAAAAAAGATGAAATGTCATATCTCTGGTAGTAGTCTTCAGCCGTCTGAAAGAAATTAAAGAAGGTTACAGGTGCAATCAGAGCAAATGGCGTCCCATCAATCAGAACAGCTACTTGTCCGTCTAAAAGGCTTCCTGCGACTGTATCCGGACGCTCTGAGTTCAGCATGGTGGGAAAGAGACTAAGTGGTTCATCCTGTATGAATTCTTCTATGTAGCCACTTTCAAGTATACTGTCTGTATCAATGGATTGAAGCCGTTTAGTAATTTCATGCACGACTTCTGGATTAGCGACACCTTCAATGTAAGCTAATATAACTTTAGTTTGTGTATATCGCCCAATAATATGACTTTCAAACTTAAGGTCAGGTGTCCGCAATTTTCTTCTAATCAGTGTGATGTTGGTTGAGACATCCTCCGTAAATCCTTCTTTAGGACCCCGAACTACGGTTTGAGTACTGGGTTCCTGAATAGCTCGTCTTACTCCGCCGGCGATGGAAACTGTCAGGGCATATGTACTTCCATCGATAGCAATGACAGCATTACCGGAGAGGATGGATTGATAAATTTCATTTTGCGAGTGTATCATTTGAATATTTCCTGACGGGATTGTTCTCTTTATTAGCGAAACTGCGGTATTTTCTTCAAGCTTAAAAGAAGCTGCGAAGACCGGCTCTGTAATTAAGCCCTCCATTAAATCGGAAAGCAAGTTTTGGTCAATCAGCCCCTCGATATAACAAACGGCGAGATGTCCAGCATGGACAGGACTTTCGGAAAAATCACGAATGATAAAATCAGAGCTTTGTCCGAGTTTTAATTTAAGTATTGATAGAGTATGTGCTAATGATGGATTTATGGGTTCTGAAGAGGCCTGCTGTTTAGATTTTTCGATATCCTGTGTGTACCTTTTTCCAGGTTTCAGAACATTTCTAATCCAACGTGTCAACACAAGTGAACCCCCTCTTTATTGATAAAGTATATCTTTGCCCTGCACCCCAAAAATATACGCTATTTTTATGAATTGGATACTTAGTGAAAGACATTTGGAAGCCTCATAATTATCCGAATTTCGCAAATCAACCAGCATAGGGTCTAGAAGAGTTTGACGTATAGAATATTTGAGTCCCGGATTGAGGAGACTACCTCTTATAGGTTTGAAATTTTTTAGAAAGTGGTGATCAGGTTTGAGTTTCTCGGATGATCAGCTTATCTGTCTCCGATTTGAGGACGAACTAGGGTATTTTGCTAAGGCTGCTGCTCCTCCTATTTATGAGACTGCTCCATTTTTCTTTGATACTTACGAAGATTATGCTGAAGCGGCTAATAATGAAAAGGAGCATTATGTCTATTCGAGGGGAACCAATCCTACCGTTCAGATTGCAGAGCAAATGATTGCTGCGCTGGAAGGTGGGGCGGATTGCAAGTGCTTTGCTTCCGGAATGGCTGCTATCAGTGCCTCTCTAATGTGTAGCTTATCCGCAGGGGACCATCTGATTCTGGTCGGACACATATATGAAACCTCCGTCAGCCTAGCCCAATATTTAAAGAGGTTCCATATAGACTATACAATCGTACATTCGACTTCTACGGAAGCAGTTGCTGATGCCATCAAATCGCAGACCCGTGCTATTCTTATGGAGTCTCCTACCTCATTCACATTCGATATGGTAAATATTCAGGAGGTAACTTCGCTTTCCAAAGCAAAGGGTATACGTACAATCATAGATAATTCATGGGCTACACCCCTTTTCCAAAAACCATTGGAATGGGGCGTAGATATCGTTGTTCACTCCGCATCCAAGTACTTGGGTGGTCATAATGATTTAATTGCAGGGGCAGTGATCGCTTCTAAAGAGATAATATACCGTATGTATGCTGAAGAGTATGAGTTGATTGGCGGCTCGTTAGCTCCTTTTGAAGCCTGGCTACTCATTCGGGGTCTAAGAACACTCCCGCTCCGTATGGAAGCCCATCAAAGGAATGCTCTGTTGGTTGCTCGTTTTCTATCAGATCATCCGTCCATTTCCAAAGTGAATCATCCCGGACTTCCTTCTCATCCACAACATAAGCTGGCATGTAGACAGCTCAAAGGGTATGCTGGATTATTCAGTTTTGAACTAAAGGATTCGACTTATGAGGATATATGTAGAGTGATCAATAAACTGCGACTGATCCGGATCGGTGTATCTTGGGGGTCTATGGAGAGCCAGGTGATCTCACCAAACTACGGCTTCAATAAGCAGAGTCTAAAAAAACAACACATGCCTGAATCGCTTATCCGCCTGGCTGTAGGGCATGAGCCTGCTGAACTTTTGATACAGGATTTGGCTACAGCTTTAAGCTAAGCGAACATTTCAGTATTTTATCTAAAAAAGCGAAAGCAGCGGCTCCTCCAATACATAAAGAGCACCTGCTTTTCTGATTTATGACGTTTATACCTGATCAACTTTGCAGTTTAAGTAGGAGATAAGAGAGCATTGGTTGCTCCAGGTAAATTACCGTGTGTTGGAGTGTTTTAATAAAAACTACAACGTGTAGAAATACAAATTAGCAAACTGGGAAATATTACAACTTGCCTGATAGGTATACACGTGATAAATTATATATCCAGCCAGTTAAACGGCTGTTGATTTGATCTTTGAAAACTGAGCAACGAGTGAGTACGGATTTTGTTTACAAAATCCAACGCTGAAATTTTGGTACATGCCATCGGGCTGTATAAAATGGAAGCAAACAAGAGATATTTTTATCTCGTCAGTTTCAAAATGAGCTTATCGCTCTTTTCTATAAACCAACTTCGGTTGGTCTTTAATGGAGAGTTTGATCCTGGCTCAGGACGAACGCTGGCGGCGTGCCTAATACATGCAAGTCGAGCGGGGTTGTTTAGAAGCTTGCTTCTAAACAACCTAGCGGCGGACGGGTGAGTAACACGTAGGCAACCTGCCCACAAGACAGGGATAACTACCGGAAACGGTAGCTAATACCCGATACATCCTTTTCCTGCATGGGAGAAGGAGGAAAGACGGAGCAATCTGTCACTTGTGGATGGGCCTGCGGCGCATTAGCTAGTTGGTGGGGTAAAGGCCTACCAAGGCGACGATGCGTAGCCGACCTGAGAGGGTGATCGGCCACACTGGGACTGAGACACGGCCCAGACTCCTACGGGAGGCAGCAGTAGGGAATCTTCCGCAATGGGCGAAAGCCTGACGGAGCAACGCCGCGTGAGTGATGAAGGTTTTCGGATCGTAAAGCTCTGTTGCCAGGGAAGAACGTCTTGTAGAGTAACTGCTACAAGAGTGACGGTACCTGAGAAGAAAGCCCCGGCTAACTACGTGCCAGCAGCCGCGGTAATACGTAGGGGGCAAGCGTTGTCCGGAATTATTGGGCGTAAAGCGCGCGCAGGCGGCTCTTTAAGTCTGGTGTTTAATCCCGAGGCTCAACTTCGGGTCGCACTGGAAACTGGGGAGCTTGAGTGCAGAAGAGGAGAGTGGAATTCCACGTGTAGCGGTGAAATGCGTAGATATGTGGAGGAACACCAGTGGCGAAGGCGACTCTCTGGGCTGTAACTGACGCTGAGGCGCGAAAGCGTGGGGAGCAAACAGGATTAGATACCCTGGTAGTCCACGCCGTAAACGATGAATGCTAGGTGTTAGGGGTTTCGATACCCTTGGTGCCGAAGTTAACACATTAAGCATTCCGCCTGGGGAGTACGGTCGCAAGACTGAAACTCAAAGGAATTGACGGGGACCCGCACAAGCAGTGGAGTATGTGGTTTAATTCGAAGCAACGCGAAGAACCTTACCAGGTCTTGACATCCCTCTGACCGGTCTAGAGATAGACCTTTCCTTCGGGACAGAGGAGACAGGTGGTGCATGGTTGTCGTCAGCTCGTGTCGTGAGATGTTGGGTTAAGTCCCGCAACGAGCGCAACCCTTATGCTTAGTTGCCAGCAGGTCAAGCTGGGCACTCTAAGCAGACTGCCGGTGACAAACCGGAGGAAGGTGGGGATGACGTCAAATCATCATGCCCCTTATGACCTGGGCTACACACGTACTACAATGGCCGGTACAACGGGAAGCGAAATCGCGAGGTGGAGCCAATCCTAGAAAAGCCGGTCTCAGTTCGGATTGTAGGCTGCAACTCGCCTACATGAAGTCGGAATTGCTAGTAATCGCGGATCAGCATGCCGCGGTGAATACGTTCCCGGGTCTTGTACACACCGCCCGTCACACCACGAGAGTTTACAACACCCGAAGTCGGTGGGGTAACCCGCAAGGGAGCCAGCCGCCGAAGGTGGGGTAGATGATTGGGGTGAAGTCGTAACAAGGTAGCCGTATCGGAAGGTGCGGCTGGATCACCTCCTTTCTATGGAGAATCGTTTCCTGAAATGGAAACATTCAAATAAGTAGGTACAATGTACCTGCGACTGGATATTCAATTCGGTTCATCACGTTTGTGTGAATGAAATGAATATCCTTAACTTACTCACTCGTTGCTCAGTTTTGAGAGCTCAAACTCTCAAGCTTCGACGAATGTTTCATTCACACATCCGTGTGGAATCGAAATATTCATCGGATTTCGCTTCGAAGAGGCGAATTGCACCTTGAAAACTGGATACCGAAACGAAATTGCGTTTTAGAATATTCCTTTAAGCTGATCTTGTGTAAACAAGTGAAATAAAGGTAGCAGGTAAGGAAAGATCTTTTGCCTTTGGCAAAAATCATTCTTTATCGAACATCGACATTTTCTTTCTTTGAAAGAAAAGTCTAGGTTAAGCTACAAAGAGCACACGGAGGATGCCTAGGCGCCAGGAGCCGACGAAGGACGTGGCGAACAACGATAAGGCCTCGGGGAGCTGTAAGCAAGCTTTGATCCGGGGATGTCCGAATGGGGAAACCCGGCTGTCTTCATCGACAGTCACTTTCTGCTGAATACATAGGCAGAATAGAGGCAGACCAGGGGAACTGAAACATCTAAGTACCCTGAGGAAGAGAAAACAATAGTGATTCCGTCAGTAGCGGCGAGCGAACGCGGATTAGCCCAAACCAAGGAGCTTGCTCCTTGGGGTTGTGGGACGTCTCACATGGAGTTACAAAGGAACCGGTTAGATGAAGAGGTCTGGAAAGGCCCGCCAGAGAAGGTAAAAGCCCTGTAGTTCAAAACTTGTTCTCTCCGAGACGGATCCCGAGTAGTGCGGGGCACGTGAAACCCCGTATGAATCCGGCAGGACCATCTGCCAAGGCTAAATACTCCCTGGCGACCGATAGTGAAGCAGTACCGTGAGGGAAAGGTGAAAAGCACCCCGGAAGGGGAGTGAAATAGATCCTGAAACCGTGTGCTTACAAGAAGTCAGAGCCCGATCTATGGGTGATGGCGTGCCTTTTGTAGAATGAACCGGCGAGTTACGTTCCCGTGCAAGGTTAAGGTGAAGAGCTGAAGCCGCAGCGAAAGCGAGTCTGAATAGGGCGAATGAGTACGTGGACGTAGACCCGAAACCGGGTGATCTACCCCTGTCCAGGGTGAAGGTGCGGTAACACGCACTGGAGGCCCGAACCCACGCATGTTGAAAAATGCGGGGATGAGGTGGGGGTAGCGGAGAAATTCCAATCGAACCCGGAGATAGCTGGTTCTCCCCGAAATAGCTTTAGGGCTAGCCTCGGAAAAAAGAATCGTGGAGGTAGAGCACTGATTGGGTGCGGGGCCCGCAAGGGTTACCAAGCTCAGTCAAACTCCGAATGCCATAGATTTAGTTCCGGGAGTCAGACAGTGAGTGCTAAGATCCATTGTCGAAAGGGAAACAGCCCAGACCATCAGCTAAGGTCCCCAAGTGTGTGTTAAGTGGGAAAGGATGTGGAGTTGCACAGACAACCAGGATGTTGGCTTAGAAGCAGCCACCATTGAAAGAGTGCGTAATAGCTCACTGGTCGAGTGACTCTGCGCCGAAAATGTAACGGGGCTAAACACACCACCGAAGCTATGGCTTGATGCTTGCATCAGGGGTAGGGGAGCGTTGAATGCGGGTTGAAGGTGTACCGTAAGGAGCGCTGGACTGCATTCAAGTGAGAATGCCGGTATGAGTAACGAAAAGATCTGTGAGAATCAGATCCGCCGAAAGCCTAAGGGTTCCTGAGGAAGGTTCGTCCGCTCAGGGTAAGTCGGGACCTAAGGCGAGGCCGATAGGCGTAGTCGAAGGACAACAGGTCGAAATTCCTGTACCACCGTAATCCGTTATGAGCGATGGGGTGACGCAGTAGGGTAGTGACGCGGACTGATGGATGTCCGTCTAAGCAGTGAGGCTGGTGTGTAGGCAAATCCGCACATCGTTAAGGCTGGGCTGTGATGGGGAGCGAAAATTGTAGTAGCGAAGGTCATGATCTCAGACTGCCAAGAAAAGCCTCTAGCCAGGAGAAGGTGCCCGTACCGCAAACCGACACAGGTAGGCGAGAAGAGAATTCTAAGGCGCGCGGAAGAACTCTCGTTAAGGAACTCGGCAAAATGACCCCGTAACTTCGGGAGAAGGGGTGCCTCGGTAGGGTGAATAGCCCGAGGGGGCCGCAGTGAAAAGGCCCAAGCGACTGTTTAGCAAAAACACAGGTCTGTGCGAAGCCGCAAGGCGAAGTATACGGGCTGACGCCTGCCCGGTGCTGGAAGGTTAAGGGGAGTGGTAAGCCTTCGGGCGAAGCTATGAACCGAAGCCCCAGTAAACGGCGGCCGTAACTATAACGGTCCTAAGGTAGCGAAATTCCTTGTCAGGTAAATTCTGACCCGCACGAATGGCGTAACGACTTGGGCGCTGTCTCAACGAGAGATCCGGTGAAATTTTAATACCTGTGAAGATGCAGGTTACCCGCGACAAGACGGAAAGACCCCATGGAGCTTTACTGCAGCTTGATATTGAATTTGGGTACGATCTGTACAGGATAGGTGGGAGCCGTAGAACTTTGAGCGCCAGCTTGAAGGGAGGCATCCTTGGGATACCACCCTGATCGTATCTAGGTTCTAACTTGGTACCGTGATCCGGTGCGAGGACAGTGTCAGGTGGGCAGTTTGACTGGGGCGGTCGCCTCCTAAAGAGTAACGGAGGCGCCCCAAGGTTCCCTCAGAATGGTTGGAAATCATTCGAAGAGTGCAAAGGCAGAAGGGAGCTTGACTGCGAGACCTACAAGTCGAGCAGGGACGAAAGTCGGGCTTAGTGATCCGGTGGTACCGCATGGAAGGGCCATCGCTCAACGGATAAAAGCTACCCTGGGGATAACAGGCTTATCTCCCCCAAGAGTCCACATCGACGGGGAGGTTTGGCACCTCGATGTCGGCTCATCGCATCCTGGGGCTGAAGTAGGTCCCAAGGGTTGGGCTGTTCGCCCATTAAAGCGGTACGCGAGCTGGGTTCAGAACGTCGTGAGACAGTTCGGTCCCTATCTGTCGTGGGCGTAGGAAATTTGAGAGGAGCTGTCCTTAGTACGAGAGGACCGGGATGGACGTACCGCTGGTGTACCAGTTGTTCCGCCAGGAGCACCGCTGGGTAGCTATGTACGGAAGGGATAAGCGCTGAAAGCATCTAAGCGTGAAGCCCCCCTCAAGATGAGATTTCCCAATTAGTAAGACCCCTTGAAGACGACGAGGTAGATAGGTTGGGGGTGGAAGTGCAGTAATGCATGGAGCTGACCAATACTAATCGGTCGAGGGCTTATCCTAAGAATAAAACGCAATGAGTTTCGGATCCAGTTTTCAGGGTGTAACCTTGAAAGTATGTACAAGTGACATATGATAAGCGCATGGCTATTCATTCACACGATAAGTGATGAACCGAATAACCATACGGAAGAATTTACGATGTAAATTCATGTTTGGTGGCGATAGCGGAGGGGTTCCACACGTACCCATCCCGAACACGACCGTTAAGCCCTCCAGCGCCGATGGTACTTGGACCGCAGGGTCCTGGGAGAGTAGGACGTCGCCAAGCAAATAAAAGTATGACCTCTACATAAAAAACCGCGATTATCGCGGTTTTTTTGTTTCCAAAAAGATGTGCTTGTCAAAAATGAAGTATGAATCCCATAAGTAAAGACAAGTAAGACAAGAGTAAACCAGTTTTGTTTTTGAAAAAAACATGTTAAACTTTTCTCATAAAAATAAATGTACTTTCTGAGGTGAGTTGAAGTGTTGGAACGTTCTATGGAGAATACAAGGGAATTACACAAAGGAAAGGGAGTGATTTAAAAAAGAAAAGGAGATTATAAATGAGCACTTATCAAACAGTTATTAGTGATGGATTTGAGTTGAAATATGCTATAACAGGTAACGGAAGGCCGATATTGGTGATCGGCAGTAGTGTATATTATCCTCGCTTATTTTCAGACCATTTATATAAAAAGTTTCAGTTTATTTTTCTGGATCATAGAGGGTTTGCAAAACCGACTCGAGCTTTAAAACCAGAAGACTATACTTTGGATAAAGTTATTAATGATATAGAAACAGCAAGACAATGCCTTCATCTAAACGAATTTATCATATTAGGACATTCCGGGCATGCCTTTATGGCTTTGGAATATGCTAAACAATACCCGGACTATGTTCAAAAAGTGGTGCTTTTAAATTCAGTACCTACGAACAGCCAGGAAAGACAGCGGCAAAGCGCTTCATTCTTTTATGAAACGGCCAGTCCAGAAAGAAAGGAACGTTTTGAAAAGGACATTGTTTTATTAGAGGAAGATATCAAAAGAGACCCTGATAGAAGGTTTGTTCACATGTGTATACGAATGGGAGCCCAAAGCTTTTATGATTATGCCTATGACGCGGCTTACACGTGGAATGATGTGTACACGAACATGCCTATCATTGATTACTTATGGGGAGAAGCTTTCGGTAACATGAATTTGATACAATCCCTGGCGGATATCCATAAACCCGTATTTATTGGTTTGGGAAGGTATGATTATTTGGTTGCACCTGTTTCATTATGGGATAGGGTCGATGACACCTACGAGAACGTGAAAAAGGTGATTTTTGAACATAGTGGGCATAACCCGATGTTTGAAGAACCACATTATTTTGATCAAACATTAGCCAAATGGATTAATGAAGATCACTAGGATTTTAAACGGTCGATTCCTATTTAATAAGGAGTCGACTTTTTTGATGTTAACAAAGATCATAACTGAGCTTAGGAAAGGCGTATAACATGGAGTTGACGAAACTTGTAATCACGTTTAATAAGGTCATTAGCAATTGACTTCATGCTGCGCCCAAACAGAGCTTATATCGAGTGTTTTCTTCGGATGTCACTGCCATGTTCGGTGATTTGTTTGACAGAGAATAAAATTAGTAATACTGTGAATTCTAAATGACACTCCGTCTGTCATTTCCATGACTTAAATTTAATAAGTAAGTTTAAAGAAAGAGGGATAAGATTGTTTTCAAAACGGCAAAAAGAAATACTCTTATACTTAATTAGTTCAAATCATCCTGTTACTGCTGCATGGATTTCTAAAGAATTAAATGTTAGTGATCGAACCATACGTAATGATTTGAAGTATATACAAATTAAGTCTGCTCCAATGGGTCTAAATTTAGAATTGATTAGGGGAAAAGGATACGACATAAAAATTACCGATAAAGATTTGTTTAATCAAAATTTCAATGACTTAACTAATGATAAACTCAGTCATTCTACAATTGACTTTTCTGAACAAGATAACCGAGTTATTTATTTGTTGAGCCGTTTCTTGTTAGAAAATAGCTATATAAAATTAGTGACTATTGAAGAAGAAATGTTTGTATCTAAATCTACAATACAAAACGATTTAAAAGAAGTGCGAAAAATACTGGAAAAGTACAACCTGAATTTAGTAAATCGCCCCCACTACGGCTTGTATATAGAGGGTGATGAATTTATGAAACGAACATGTTTATCAAATTATTTATACAAAAGAGAAGAAAACTTCGATCAATCTCATGAGGACTTTCCTTTATTTGATAAAAAGGAATACAAGAAAATTAAAGAAGTAATAATCGAAAAAGTAAACAAATACAAAATTGAAATATCAGATATTTCTTTAGAAAACCTTGCTATTCATTTAATTATTGCTTGTAAGAGAATCGAAGAGGGATTTTTAATTGATAATCCGTCGGTATATTTACAAAAAGACTACCCTTTCGAAGAAATAGTGGCCCATGAAATTGTCAAAGAAATAGAAGACATTACAGGATTGCTATTTCCTGATTCGGAGATCAATTATGTTATTACCCATTTGGTAGGTACTAAATTGCTTCCAAAAGAAAGTTTGTCAGAGTACAGTAAGTTGGATGAAGTCGGATCCATTGTGAGTTGTATTCTGAATAAATTACAGAAAGAATTAAATTGGGATTTCAATCATGACGTTGAATTCATTCAAGCACTCACACTTCACATTAGGCCTGCAATGAACAGACTTAGGTACAAAATGAATATTAGAAACCCCTTATTAAATGAAATTAAAGTAAATTATCCAGCGGCATTTGAAGGAGCTCTTATAGCCAGCAAGTGTATTAATAATTTTTTGAATTTAGAAGTTGGAGAACATGAGGTAGCTTTTATAGCTTTACACATTGGAGTTGCTTTAGAAAGAATGAAAAATAAAAACAACAAGATAAAAAAAGTGATTATTGTATGTGCTTCAGGTGTCGGAAGCGCAAAATTACTGTATTATCGATTAATTAATTCATTTGAAAATAAGTTACAAATTGTAAATACAATCAGTTATTATAAATTAGCAGAAGCCGATTTATCCTCTATAGATTTTATAATCAGTACAGTTCCGATCAAAGAGGATATAGGGATACCCGTCTATGTAGTAAATACCTTTTTAGATGATAAGGATCTAAATCGAATCAGGAACCTCTTATCCTCTTCAGAACAGCAAAGAGAAGCTCATACTTATCTTGATCCATCCCGGGTGTTTGTGAAAAAAGAATTAACAACAAAGGAAAGCGTTATTCATTTTTTAAGTAGTAAGTTGGTTAAACAAGGTCTTGTACCTGATGATTATGTATCTTTAGTATTAGAAAGGGAGGCATTGGCTCCAACAAGTTTTGGTAATCTAGTAGCCATTCCACATCCGACTCTTCCCGTTACGACAGAAACTTTCTGGACCATATGTACGTTAAAACGCCCAATTCGATGGAACGATAAGCAAATGGTACAGTTGATTTGTTTGTTAAACATTAAAGAAGGAAACAATGTCGATTTAGAAAACATGTATAAGAAACTCGGTTCGCTTATAGAAAATAAGGAGATCGTCCAACGAATTCTTGCCAAAGACTCCGTGGAAGAAATCATGCAGTTACTAAACTGAAACAACAAGGAGCCGTTTTTTACACCACAAACGTTTCCTATTGTTTTTGGAAAAAGGTTCGGTTAAAAAGAAAGCGATTTAATTGTAAACTTAAGTTGTTCAGTAAATGAAGGAATTTAAGGGGGAAAAGATTATGAATACAATTATGTTAGTATGTGCAGCAGGAATGAGTACAAGTTTATTAGTAACGAAAATGCAAAAAACAGCTGAGGAAAAAGGCATAAAAGTAGATATTTTTGCCAAATCGGCTTCTGAAATTGAATTTACTTTGAAAGAGAGAAATGTAGACGTCATATTATTAGGGCCTCAGGTGAAATATTTGAAAAAGCAATTAGAAACTAAATTGGCAGATAAAAATATTTTTATTGAAGCTATTAATATGCAACATTACGGTATGATGAACGGTGAAAAAGTGTTAGAAGATGCATTACAGTTAATAAAAAGCAAATAACAAAGGATTTGAATTAAGAATTTGTTACTAAACAATAAAAGATAAGAGGGGAGAAGTTATGGTAAAAGAAGAATACTATACGGTGGCGTTTAACATTATTAGTAACGTAGGTACAGCTAAAAGCTTAGTAATTGAGGCACTTTATGCGGCAAAAGAAGGAGAATTTCAATTAGCAGAAGGAAAGTTAGAAGAGTCAAAGCAATTTTTTAGAGAAGGACATAGAGCGCATTCTTCATTAGTAAAAAGAGAAGCAAATGGAGAGCAACTTGATTTCTCACTGATATTAATGCATGCAGAAGACCAACTCATGAGTGTAGAAACCATTTCACTGCTTGTTACAGAAATGATCGAGCTATATAAGCGTTCAAAATAGAGATTGTTCAAGCCAAATAGAAGTGGCATCGCTACAAGAAATTACATCTTCGGGAGAGGACACGATGTTATGGGTAAAATAACTGAGTTTTTAGAAGAAAAGGTAATGCCAATTGCAGGCAAAATTGCTGGTCAACGGCATTTACAAGTACTTCGCGATGCAATGGTTCTAACAATCCCATTTATTATTATCGGTTCCGTGTTTCTAATCTTAGCAAATCTGCCAATTCCAGCTTATATAAACTTCTTAAAAGCTCATCCAGATATCAAAGCAACCTTACTTTATCCTTACAATGGTACATTTAATCTGGTCGCATTAATTGCTACCTTTGCTGTCGGATATAGGCTAGCTGAGAGTTATAAAGTGGACCCACTTGCTTCAGGGGCTGTAGCATTATGTTCGTATTTTGTTGTCACGCCTAATACAACTTTTACGGTAGATAAAGTGGTCACAACAGCAATGAATGTTAATTACTTTTCGAGTCAAGGCTTATTCGTAGGATTGCTTATTGCAATATTCTCGACAGAAATTTACCGTAGGGTCGTTCAAAAGAATATTGTTATCAAAATGCCAGATGGAGTTCCGCCCACTGTTGCAAAATCCTTTACAGCAATTATTCCAGGTTTTATTGTCATCGTGAGTGTATGGGTTATACGTTTACTTGTTGAAAACTTTACTCATTTTGAAAACGTTCACACTATCGTCGCAAAACTTCTACAACAACCTTTAACCAATGTTGGTACAAGCCTAGTTGGTACAATCTTTGTATTCTTATTAATCAATTTGTTATGGGCGATTGGGTTACATGGTTCTACAATTGTAGGTTCTGTCATGTTACCTATCTGGTTACAGTTGACATCAGAGAACGCAGCTGCCTACGCAGCAGGATTACCCGTCGATAATATTGTTACGGCAGAATTTAGATATCTTATCTTTATCGGTGGATCCGGTGCAACACTTGGTCTTGTGCTCGCAATGTTTTTCTTTTCTAAGAGTAAACAATTGAAGCAAATGGGACGACTAGCCATTGGACCCGGACTATTTAATATCAATGAACCGTTAATCTTCGGTATGCCAATCGTATTAAACCCAATCATTTTGATTCCGTTTCTTATAACACCAGTTATTAGCGTGTTGATAACCTATCTATCTATGTATTATGGATGGGTAGCGAGCCCCATTGGTGTGTTGCCTCCTGGGACAATGCCAATACTTATAGGCGGATATCTGATGACTGGCAGTGTCTCGGGGATCGTCTTACAACTTATTTTGTTTGCTGTATCCTTTGTTATTTACTTCCCGTTCTTTAAGATCATGGACAATCAGAAATATAAAGAAGAACAGAAGGCGCTTGCAAGCTAAGATGAGATCATCAATTAAAGCCTGTTAGAGTTTCTTAATGCATTTCTGTTCATAAAAATAATAGTTTGTTGACATAGGATCTATGTACTAATAGGAGGGTTATCATGTTTCAAATGAAAACAAAATTTCCAGAAGATTTTTTGTGGGGTGGAGCAACGGCTGCAAATCAACTAGAAGGAGCAAGTGATGTTGGCGGCAAGGGACTTTCTCTGGCTGATGTATATACGTTTGATGAAAAGATGCCGAAAGAGCAATGGTCAGATCAGTGGCATTTAATGACTCATAAGCAAATAGAAGAAGCTCAAGATCCTGCAAGTAAAAAATATTATCCCAAAAGACATGGGATAGACTTTTATCATCATTATAAAGAAGATATCGCATTATTTGCAGAAATGGGCTTTAAAGCTTATCGCATGTCAATTGCTTGGACTCGTATTTTTCCGAATGGTGATGAGTTAGTACCCAATGAGGAAGGATTGGCGTTTTATGATCGTGTTTTTGATGAATTGAATAAGTATGGAATAGAGCCTGTTGTTTCTTTATCTCATTATGAAATGCCACTACATCTTTCAACAAAGTATGGTGGCTGGGTGAATCGTAAACTAATAGATTTCTTTGTTCGTTTTGCTTCAACTGTATTTGACAGATATAAAAACAAAGTGAAATATTGGATGACTTTTAATGAAATTAACTGTGTGACCCATCATCCATATGTAAGTTTAGGGGTTATTGAGGAAAATCACCCTAATATTGAACAAGCAAAATTTCAAGGCGCTCATCATCAATTTGTAGCAAGTGCTCTTGCAACCAAAGCATGCAAAGAGAGTAATCCTAAAGCAATGGTAGGATGCATGGTTAGTTATCAGTTGCTTGTTCCTTATAGCTGTGATCCAGATGATGTTCAAGCTACAGTAGATAAACAGCGTACCTCATTGTTCTTTACAGATGTTCAGGCGAGAGGCTATTATCCTGCTTACACAGCTAAAATGCTTGCAGAAAAGAATGTAGTACTGGAAACAGAACCCGAAGATGAACAAATTATGAGAGATTATCCGGTTGATTACGTGTCCTTTAGCTACTATATGTCTAGCGCAGTCAGCGCACATCCAGAAAGAATCGAAGGGGCGGTAGGAAATCTACTTACAGGAGGAGTTAAAAATCCTTATTTGCCAACAAGTGATTGGGGATGGCAGGTTGACCCTAAAGGTCTACGAACTGCTTTAAACCAATTGTATGATCTTTATCAAAAACCATTATTTGTTGCTGAAAATGGATATGGCGCTTTAGATGTATTAGAGGAGGGCGATAAAATTGAGGATGATTATCGTATTTCTTATTTAAAAGAACATATTAAACAAGTAAAAGAAGCAATTGCAGATGGTGTAGATATATTTGGCTACACGAGCTGGGGCTGTATCGATATGATTAGCGCCGGAACTAATCAAATGTCAAAACGCTATGGATATATTTATGTAGATCAGGACGATATGGGCAGAGGTACAAAACGTCGCATAAAGAAAAAATCATTTTATTGGTATAAAAATGTTATTGCTACGAATGGAGAACAATTAGACTAAATTTTTAAAAGGAGAATGGTTACCTATAGGCTTGTCTCATCAGGGGCAGCTTGAGGAAGCATTCTCCTCTTTTTATAAATCGATATGTCAGCGGCTTGGCAAAACGCATGCGCTTCTCACTAGCTCAAATCGTCAATCAGTTCATGTTCGTCACCAATATCCAACTTTAGCGAAATATTGTTATCATAGGTTCCAACGGTAATCTTTTAATTTCAATTAGGACAGCCAGAAAATCAAAAACATATAGAAGATGATAAACAATAAACAAGATTGACAAAATATTAGAAGAAAGATACGATCTCGATTTATCTGATAAAACAAACAATGTAAATAAACTGTTGGGTAATATTACTTCATCCTGGTTGTCGTGACTTGACGGCTTAACTAGGATCTGTATAATAACCGGGAGATCATGTTACATTGATAGTCTAATTCCCGTTTTTTATGCCCTATCAGAAACAACTCTAAGACTCATAGAACTGAACAATTTAGTAAAGCAATGATACGGAGGTCGTTATGAAATACGAAATTATTTTATTTGATGTCGATGATACGCTGTTTGATTTTAAAAAGGCAGAAAGTCATGCGCTACATAATACGTTTACCCAATTTGGATTGCCGCAAGGGGCCACGGAGTATAAATCCAGTTACGATGAAATCAACGGCGCGTTGTGGCGAGAGGCAGAGGAAGGACACATTACCTCAGCGCAACTGCGTGTGGAACGGTTTAAGCGATTATTTACTGTTTATGATCTAGACTTCAATCCAGATGCCTTTAGTGCTGCATATTTACGTTATTTGGGTGAAGGTGCTTTTTTGATGGACGGAGCGGTTGAATTATGTGATATGCTGTCTGATTGTCGTTTGGCGATCATTACGAATGGAATCAAAGAGGTGCAAACCTCCAGAATTCAGCTTTCACCGCTGCGTGATGTATTTGAGCAGGTAATTATTTCAGAGGAAGTGGGTTGCCAAAAGCCACAAGCTGGGATTTTTGATTACGCATTTACTAAGCTAGCCATTTCAGATAAAAGTAAGGTTCTCATGGTCGGTGATTCTTTGACCTCGGATATTCAAGGAGGGAACCAATACGGAATCGATACCTGCTGGTTCAACCCTGCTGGGAAAACAAACGCGTCTGGTATTCAACCCACTTATGAAATAAAAAGCCTGATGGAGTTATCGAATCGTGTGCTTTCAAAGCGTCTCGTACTGAATCGTACATCGGCTGAAATTAGATGAATAATGTCGAAATCAGAAGGCCAGAAATTAAGGACATCGAAAAGATAAATGAATTGTTTAGAATTGTGATTATAGACACGTTTGCTAAAGAAGGCATTGGTCATATGCTGGAAGACATAGATGAGGAAATTGAGACTAAGAGGGTATATTTGGAACGTGACTTTGAGAGTCACGGTGAACAACGATACTTCTTAATCGCTGTAGATGGGAATCATATAATAGGTTCTATTGAATATGGACCAGTAAGTGAACTAATAAGTAAATCTACCAATGCTACATTTAAAAATTTGTGCGAGGTAGGAACTGTACTTGTTCACCCTGACTACAGATAGTAGATATCGTATTGCGCAGAAAATATGGAAAAAGAAATTTGGAACTCCTGATTATTTATTAAAAGATTATTGGGGAGCAGGCTCTGATCAAATGATATGGAGAATCAAAGTCAAGGATGCTATTAAATGATCAATTGCTTGGCAATCTCTTGTGTGTCTTTAATCTACAAGGACCAAAGTTATAAAACAAGGCAGGCCGGAAAATCGGCCTGCCTTGTTTTAATTTTTTTATCGTCACTGGCTGGTCCATGATTAGCAGGAGACAGCTTTAAGGCGGAAGGTAGAGCTGGCGAAATCTCCAGTGAGATCGGAGACCACAAGCCCAATTCTCATTAGGCGGTCACCTCCGAAAATTTCTCCATCGAACGCTGCACGGAAGGGGGAACCGCTATCTTCCACTAAGGTATTACCCGTATGGACTTCAGTGTTGCCCGTCGCCCCGTGTTCGATTATATACTTTTTATTTGGATCAAGTCCTTTTAGAGTTAGTCGCCGGATGGGCCCATTTGGTTCAGCTAGTACACGGAAGTAAGCGACAAAAGCTTCGGACTGGTCCTCGCTAACGAACATCCAGGCCGTGTCGCCTCGGCCCTCAAATGGACTAAGGAGTCGATACATATCTCCTTGCTGTACAAGGGAACGAATTTCCTTATACTGGGCGATTTGTTTGGCAGCGAGCTCCTTTTCTTCATTTGTAAAGGCAGTTAGGTCAAGTTCGTAGCCAAAATTCCCGCTCATTGCCACGTCGCCGCGTATAGCGAGGGAGGTGATTCGCCCCACCTGGTGATTCGGTACATTCGATACGTGTGCGCCCATGGTACTGGCCGGATACACGATGCTTGTGCCATACTGGATAGCCAATCTTTCAATGGCATCAGTATCGTCACTGGTCCATGTCTGCGGCATATAGTAGAGCATTCCTGGATCGAATCGTCCACCGCCTCCGGAACAGCTTTCGAACAAGATGTCCGGGAACTGGGAAGTCAGACGTTCCAGAAGATCGTAAAGTCCGAGCATATAACGGTGCGCAGTTTCCTTTTGTCGCTTGCTAGGAGCTGTAGCCGAAGCAATCTCCGTCATATTACGGTTCATGTCCCACTTGACATAAGTAATCGGAGCGATCGAGAATACGGAGCTAAGCGTCTCGTACAAGTAGTCGCATACTTCCTTGCGGGAAAGATCGAGCACCAGTTGGGATCGGCCTTCCGTCCGCCGCCGACCTTCCGCATGTAGGCACCAGTCGGGATGGTTGCGGTACAGTTCACTATCAGGTGATACCATTTCCGGCTCAACCCACAAGCCAAACTGTAATCCTTGTTCATTAACCCGTTTGGCCAGGTCGGCAAGGCCACCAGGCAACTTGCGACGGTCTTCAAACCAGTCCCCAAGCGAATTGTCGTCGTTGTCGCGCTTACCAAACCAACCGTCATCTAGAACAAAGAGCTCAATTCCAAGGGGCCCTGCTTCCTTGGCAATCGCTTCGATTTTATCGGCGTCGAAGTCGAAATACGTGGCTTCCCAATTGTTCACGAGAATAGGACGCTCTTTGTCACGGTAAGCCCCCCGGCACAGGCGTGTGCGATAGAGTCGGTGATAGGTGCGTGACATGCCCCCAAGACCTTCTTCAGAAAAGACCAATATGGCTTCAGGGGTCTGGAATGACTGACCCGGCTCAAGCCGCCAGGAGAAGTCAAAAGGATTGATTCCGACACTTACACGAGTCTGGTTGAACTGCTCTACTTCTGCCTGTGCGACGAAGTTGCTGCTGTAGATTAGACTGAAACCGTACACATCCCCACGATCTTCAGTCGCATCAGGACGAAGCAGTGCCAGAAATGGATTCATTTGGTGACTGCTGGAACCCCTTCGGCTCTCGAGCCGAAGGGAGCCGGGTCCGAGATCGCGGCGTTGGATATGTCTTTCCCGAACCCAGGCTCCAGGTAAGTAGAGAGCTTGGTAGTTGGAATCGGCGAAGTCGACAGAGGCGCTCATGGCGTGTTCAATATTCATGGTAGCGCTTCCCTTTTGTTCAAAAAGAGTAGACCTCGCAATGGCACTGTGATTCGCAAATACAGTATAGAGCAGTGTAGTCTTAAGCCCAGAGTATGGATCCTCAAGGATCAAAAAGAGGGTTGTGGCTTCATCATCCGATTCGGTATAGACGGAAGGAAGTCCTTCGAGCTTTGGTTTACCCGGTTCAATACGGTAACCACTATATTTCAGCTCCGTAGTCCGAGTCCCGTCCGCAAGTGCAACCTGGTAAGCTGGTTGACGAAAGTCGCTTGTTCCATACTGGGGGTATTCCTGTGGAAGCGTGTCCAAAGAAATTGTACGGCTGGAAGAAACGGGAGTGGGAGAGAAGGAGCAACGCTCCCTAAGCTCCAATATACTTGCGAGACTTTGGTCATGATGAAGTTGAGCTCCCCAATAGACATGTGCGGGATATCCTTCTACAAGCTGGATAATATAGCTGCAATCCTTGGACTGCAAATGAAACAAACCAAGCGCCTCGTTAACATGAATGTTCATGATATTCACTCCTTAGGGGGTTATCATTATTGTTTTACGTAAGGATACTGATCAATGACAATAAGGCTCTCAAGTACTGATTTTAGCCTTTTTTGCATGAACTCTCCCGAATGACAAGCTTAGTCCCGATCACGCTATACGCAGGTGGTTCACGCCCCTCAAACCGTTCAGAGAGCAGTTGCACGGCAGCCTTTCCCATCTGTTCAGGATAGGCACGGACGGTGGTTAGCGGAGGCTGCACGAAGGCTGCCATCTCAATGTCGTCGAAGCCGACAACAGCCATATCCTCTGGTACCTTGACTCCATGTCCATGAAGGGCGCGGAGGGCACCAATAGCGAGCGGATCGCTTGCAGCGAAGCAGGCCGTCGGTCGTTCCTGTTGGGTTAGAAGCTCGTTCATCATGAGATAACCATCCGCGGTACTCCAGGCACCTATACGGACGAATTGAGGATTGTACAACCCCTGTTCCCGCATGAATCGTTCAAAATAATGCGCTCTTCGCTCACCGTCGCTCTTACCGCCGATAAATCCGATTTGTCGGTGGCCAAGCTCAAGTAGATGTCCGAGTGCCTGATCAACAGCTTGCCGGAAATGAAGTCGTACAGAATCATACTCCAGCTGTTCATGGTACTGGTCGACAAGGACAATGGTGTTCTTGTCAGGATGAAGTTTGAATACCTCTTCAGGATCAACGCCGCCCACAACAATCAGACCGTCCGCCTTCTGCAGGGTGCCGATGGATGAGCGGCCTCGCAAGGTCTGGCCCAACGTCAGTCCAAGCTCTTCACAGCGCAGTTCGATTCCACGGCGGATCGAGGCGTAATACGGATCGTCTCTTTCCTCCTCAATAGAACACCACAGCAGGAGGGAGACGGTTTTCCCGGCACGTTCCGTATTCTGCTTTAATTGCCTCAGCCGGGTAGGCTTATACCCGAGTTGCTCGGCAACCAAAAAAATTCTGCTTTTGGTGTCTGGGCTTACGGACAGTGACAGATCGTTATTTAAAACCCTTGAAACGGTTGCGGCAGACACACCCGCTTCGCGGGCAATGTCTTTAATGGTTGCCAAAAGAGCTCACACCTTTTTAGTTAATAATTTTACTAAAAATCGACTTTATCCTAACACATCTTTAAAGCACTTTCAAGATGGACGGTTGAATTTTTTTAACATTATTTTTGATCTACTACTGTAGAGATTGTTTGTGTTAACATGATGAATATTCTCTTGATGACGGAGGGGTCCTAGTTGAATATTCTGTCACTAGCTCGTAAGTGGTTTGGTCGACTTCGCTTTAAAAGCAAGGTTATAACGGTATTTCTTCCGCTAATTATTGTTTCTCTGCTTACTCTTGGACTGTTGTCCAACCAGCTTTTCAGCCGTTCTTTGATAGACCGAACCACCAGCAACGTGGTCGATGAGTCTCAGCTTATCTTGTCTCGGACCGATTACATATTCAGCAGCGTGGAAACAGCGGCCAATATTATGGTGACGAATATTAACCGGATGTATGATTCATACGGTGCCAAACCTGGTACTGCGATGGAGTCTATTCAGTTTGGAAACTTGATGCAGAGCCGCCTATCCATTGATTTGTCAATCTTTCGTGAGGTGGATGCCGCTGTATTTATTGATAATGAAGGGACAATTTTCGCCTCTTATACCGAAAGCGGGGATGATCGCAAGATCTATAGCATGCTTAAGCGGGTAAGGGAATCCGAAAGTTATGGACAGGCACTCTGGTTTGATATGGAGAAGAGGGATTTCCTAACACCAGATCCGAACTCTCCGGTTTTGACGTTGGGGAAGACGGTCATTAATATAGACACGGGCGAACCCTATGGAACCCTTTTTCTGTTAGTGAAGGAAGAAGGTTTGTCCGATTACTTCCGTTCCAGCGATCCGGATGCGCCCAAATCTTATTATTTTTTAGATAACGGAATGCGCGTGGCGGTGGCAGAAGACAATGAGATGCTTATGAATCCGGTGAATCCACAGCTAGGTGAGGCCATCCAACGTTGTGCGCCTAATGCATCCCAAGGAACGTGCTCATTCGAGGATGAGGGCAATCTGGTAACGGTCACTGATTATACCCGGATGGATTGGAAGTTGGTCAATATCGTATCTCTTAGCCTGCTTACGGCTGATGTCCGGCAAAATGTTAGATTGTCGCTCTTAATCGGCGTATTGTGCCTTGTTTTTTCCTGGCTGGGCGCTAGCTTTCTATCCAAAATGGTCGTTAGCCCTCTCGAACATCTGACTAGGGCCATGCGAAAAGTAGTAACTGGTGACTTGCAAGCGGTTACGACAGTCCGCACAGAGGATGAGATCGGTACGATTGCTGAAGCGTTTAACTTTATGGTAAGAAGAGTTCGGGAGCTGCTGGATGAGGTAAGGCAGGAACAGAACCGTAAGCGTGAATATGAGCTCGCACTGATAAGCGCCCAAATTAAACCGCATTTTCTGTACAACACTTTGGATACCATTTATGCACTCAATGAGTTAGATCGTAATGATGAGGCTAGAGATACTACAAAAGCGCTAGCAGATTTTTATCGAATGGTGCTGAACAAGGGACGGGAATTAATTACTTTAGAAAAGGAAGCTCAGATTACTGATGATTACCTGACGATTTTGCAAATCCGTTATCCCGATGTGTTTCGCTATGAAGTGGATATCCCTGCCGAGCTTGCAGGTACACCTATCCCGAAGCTCTCGCTTCAGCCGCTTGTCGAGAATTCGATTTACCATGGTCTTAAGAAGAAAGGAACAAAAGGTTTTATCCGTATTTTTGCCTTTAAACAGGGTGATAAGGTGATCGTTCGGGTGGAGGACAACGGTGTGGGGATGGATGAATTCCAAGTTCAGACTATTATGTCCAGACATTTACCGAAAGAAGGAATACGATCAATCGGTACCTACAGTGTTCAGCAACGACTGAGTCTGTATTTTGGCGAGGAGTATGGGATATCCGTTCAAAGTATTCTCGCGGAGGGAACAACTGTTGACCTGTCGTTGCCGATGCTGCCAAAGGGGAGTGAACACCAAGATGTATAAAGTGATGATTGTCGATGATGAGCCGCTGTTCCGAGACTTTCTGCGTATAAAGATAGATTGGGAAAGTCATGGCTTTCGGGTTTGCTGCGAAGCAAGGAACGGACAGGAAGCACTTCAAGAAGCCGAGCGGCATCAGCCGCATCTCGCCCTCGTAGATATCAATATGCCCTTCATTGATGGAATTGAATTAGCCGAGAGGTTGAAAGTCAAGTTCGAACGCATCGTTATTGTATTCATATCTGGACATAACGAATTTGAATACCTACAGAAGGCGGTTCGAACCGGAGTGCAGGATTATTTGTTGAAGCCATTCAATGCAGAAGAAATGCTCTCGATGTTGGAACGTATTAAGCCGAAACTACCGGTGTTTCTGCAGGAGAGCGAAAGTACCGAGTGGGGTCATGGTAGCGAAGCGTTGCACGGCAGAGCAAGTATGCCTGATTTGGGCCATCTGCGTGATGCAGTCGTGCTAGACCTTCGATTGAAAGACAGTGAAACGTTAGAGGAAGTCCGTAAGGCAATCCAGCAGCTTAGTATATATAAGTGGGGGGACGAATACGCGGACGCGATGCTTATGGGAATCGTATCTCTAGCACTTTCCTTTGCAAGTGAACGCGGCATTCCTTATGATCGGCTATGGGATGAAGGTTTGAACAAGTCTCCTTATGACCGGCTTCGGGAGTTAGATTCCTGGGAGGCTGCTGAAGGATGGATGCTCGCTTTGTACCGCAGGCTGATCCAATTGATGGAGAATATGCACTCTACGAAGGCTTCCAATCTTTTTGCTGCGGCGATCACCTATATCGAGGAGCATTATGCAGACACAGAGTTGTCTGCTGAGCAGGTTTCGTGCGGGGTTTTCGTCGATCCCAGCTATCTGCGGCGCGTCTTCCGCAAGGAGTCCGGCTTCTCCATAGTGGATCATATTACACATATTCGGATGAAGAAGGCTAAGGAGCTCTTACTGAACAGAAATCGGAAGTTGGCGGAAATCGCTGAAAGTGTTGGATACAGTGACCCCAATTATTTCAGCAAATGCTTCAAGAAACGCTTTGGCATGACACCGACTGAATATGAGCAACTCCAAAAAAGGTAGCTCTTGTCCTGCGAGGCAGAACAACATCGATTTAAGCCTGGCGGTTTTCCTATATGGAGAACCGCTGCTCTATTTGTCCCGTTTTTTACTGATTATGCCCGTTTTATTCCTTAATCAAGAAAAGAAGCGGGAGTATACTGTAGTTATGAAAATGAAAGCGCAAACATAAAACACACTGCATAAGGGGGATTAAACAAATGAAAAAAACTTACAGAAGTTGGGGTGCAGCTTTGCTAGTGCTCACCATGTCTATTGGATTGGTCGCTTGTGGTGGAGATAAATCAGCTTCCTCCCAGGGCGGGACGGGAGACACAAAGATCAAATTGAAGGTATATGCGCAGCATTTTGACGCCGATACCACCAAGCCGTTCGATTATGCGGTGGAAGAACTCAAAAAGGACATGCCAAACGTTGAGATTGAACTGGATCCTGCCGTTCAGGACGGGTACCAGAAGCTGAAGACTTATGCAGCGACAGGAAACATGCCGGATATTTATTTCACGGATTGGCCAACTCTGCAAACTTTAGCAAAATCCAAAAATGTCGAGGTGCTGGACAACTATGAGACAACGGCTAAATTCAAGGAGAATCTTAATCCGGGTGTTGAATCTCGTTTAGTAGCTCCAGATAATCATGTGTACGCTTATCCGGATACAGGCATTGAATTCCAGCTTATCTATTACAACAAGTCGATTTTTGAGAAGGCGGGGATCGAAACGCCGATTAGGACGATTGATCAAATGGGCGAAGCAGCTAAAAAGTTGAAAGCTGCAGGTTATGTGCCCATGTCGATCTTTGCCAAGGAAAAGTGGATTACGACTGCTTTTTATAATGGGCTGGTCACAAGAGAGCAGCCACAAGGATTCGGAGCACTTGATCAGAAAGGTGTAAAAGCATTGCCAGAAGCGTTTGTAACGGCAGCACAGCAGATGAAGCAATTGCAGCAAGCCGGATTGTTCGACGCAAATGCCACGAACACCAATTATGATCAGGCATCGTCCCTGTTCTATCAGGGAAAGGCTGCCATGTTTGTGAACGGACAATGGGAAATTTACAGTTCACAGGAAAAGCTGGGCGACCAGGTCGACTGGATGTACTGGCCAGCAAAGGATGAAGCAACCTACGAGAAGTCCAAATATTTTATCGACGGTGCAGGTTCGCCACAGGGTTACGCAGTATCGTCGAGTAGCGAGAACAAGGAAACTGCCGTAAAGGTAGCAGCATTCCTTGCGACAAAGTCAGCCGAGTACAAATATACCCAACTCGGAAGTCCTATCGTTTCGCCGAAAGTGGATAAGCAAATCGCCTCCAATGTTCCAGCAATGATGCAGCGAGTCGCCAAAGAGTTGCTGCCAAACGCCAAGGAATATGCTCAGCTTCTGAGCAATACCAAAATTCAGAACACAATCAATGACAATACCCAGAATCTGATGGTGGACAACTTTTTGGTAGAGGGTTTTGTGAACAATCTGAACAGTACATTGGAGAAAGAAAACTGATAATCCAGGGACAAGCAACCTCTGGCGACATAAGTCGCTGGGGGGGAGCCGTCCCGAAAATAAGGGGTGGAAGCAACACATGAATAAATATTTGGGGAACAAACCGGCGCTGGCACTGTTTCTGCTCCCTGCTTTGATCCTGTACAGTGTGATCCTGATTTATCCTGTTCTGCAGACCGTTCTTCGTAGCTTTTATGAATGGGATGGCCTTAGTACGCCGATCTTTTCGGGATTGAGTAATTACCAGGAGCTCTTTTCCGATCCTTTACTTTCCACTTCGCTTAAGAACGGATTGATATTTGCAATTGTACTGGTGGTCTTTCAGATTGGACTGGGAACGCTATTGGCGCTGATTTGTGCAGACCCGCGTACACGCGGGCGGAAAATACTGAAAACGGCTTATTTTATTCCGGTTGTTCTGTCGGTAACTGTGGTGTGCCAGCTGTGGATCGCCATTTACGACCCGACCAACGGACTGATCAACCGGCTGTTCGATCTTTTGAATATCCCGTATCAGCAAAATTGGCTGAGCTCCCCGACAGCATCAATTATTGCCATCGCCTTCGTTAATGCCTGGCAGTTTATGGGGTATCAATTCGCGCTGCTATATGCAGGGGTTAAGTCAGTACCTGAGGACTATTTTGAAGCCGCCACGATTGACGGTTGCAGCAAATGGAGAGCGCATCTGCATGTTACACTTCCTCTGATGAGGGAAACGTACAAATTCTGCTTTATTATCGCGATTACCTCTGGGATAGGCGCCTTTGTGCAGATGCTGATTATGACTAACGGGGGACCTGGTACTACAAATTATACAATGACATTCATGATTTACCGCTATGCTTTTATGGAGAGCAACTATGGCTATGCGTGTGCTGTATCTGTGCTGCTTGTACTGATCTCGCTGCTGGCAACTTTAGTTATCAATAAGCTGTTCGATCGCGGACAAACCGCCTGATGAGGTGCGTATTGAAAAGGAGAACGAAATGAGTAAAACCGCTGTGAGCAAGTTCAGACAAGCTGTCCTGCAGATACCGCTGTGGTTGTATGTGATTGTTTCGATTTATCCGTTGTTCTGGATGGTTTCCTACTCGTTGAAGAACAATGATGAGATCTTTGTTACCAACCCATTCGGACTACCAACGCATTTTCGTTACGAAAATTACATCAATGCTTGGACGCAATTTAATATTCCTCGTTACTTTCTAAACAGTCTGGTCGTATCAACGATTTCGACTCTGTTCATCCTTTTATTGGCACTGATGTTTGCCTTTGCAGTGGCTCGCATGAGATGGAGGTTTCGTTCTGCTGTCCGAACTTATATGATCATAGGAATGTTTATGCCGCTACAGGTTATTATGATACCGCTGGCGATTCTGGTTCGCGATTTTCATCTTACGAATACGTATGGAGCTCTTATTCTTCCCTATATCGCAATTGGCCTTCCTTTCTCGTCAATGATTTTCTATGGGTTCCTGGCAGGAATTCCTAAGGAGATTGAAGAGGCGGCATGTATGGATGGAGCTAATATTTATAGACTGTTCCTGAAAATCATTATGCCGCTTGCAATGCCTGCAATTGCAACTGTAGCCATTTTTCAGTTCTTGAACAACTGGAATGAGTTCACTTTGGCCTATATTCTGATTTCTGATGAGAATATGAAGACCTTGCCGCTAGGCTTGCTTTTCTTCCAGGGCTCCTACAGCACGGATTGGGGGGCCATGGGAGCTGTTATGACTATCGCTTCCCTACCGATGGTACTAGTCTATCTGTTCTTGAGTGAACAAGTGGAGCGGGCAATGACGGTGGGTTCCGCTGTAAAAGGATAGAGAGGATAAAATGCCCGGGCTTGAGAATCAGAAAAAAGATTCTCTAGCCGGGCATTTTTGTTATGTACATACGCTAGTTTAATCTGACGATGGTTTGTGGCTAATCAGAAACCTTACAACAAAATAAAGGTTTTTGTAAGTTTCAACTGTTGTTCATTATGTAGAAGCTGTTATGCTGGTAAACAGCTAGGCAAGGAAAGAAGTGAGCAGATTTTGAAAGATCCAAAGCAAAGTTTCAATGAAACATTAAAAATTCCTAAAAGAACCATTATAACAGTCACCGTTATTGTTATTATAATTATATTGTTAATTACTCTGGTGCTCGGCACCATGCATATTATTCGGGATTCAATATACACCACCATGAAAACCTCCTAAATCTACAACCAAGGGGGTTAGATTGTTGTTATTGCTTGAACGATCAAATAAAGGCATTATATAGAGAAAATCAGTTGTTAAAAATTCAAGCACTAAGAAGGTAAAAAACACGATGCAAAAGATATTAATAGTAGAGGATGATCCTCAAATCAGTTCCTTGCTCCAATCCTATCTTGAGAAATATGGTTATCAAGGGATTAACGTTTCAAATTTTGATCAAGTTCTGGCTATCTTTCAAGAGGTAAAGCCTGATTTGGTACTACTTGATGTGAATCTACCTCGCTTTGATGGATTTTATTGGTGCAGGCAAATACGGACTCAGTCTACATGCCCCATCCTTTTTGTGTCTGCACGCGATGATAAAATGGATCAGGTCATTGCTTTGCAAAACGGAGCAGATGATTACATTACGAAACCATTTTATCCCGAAGTACTGTTAGCCAAAGTAGAAAGCAATCTGCGACGTGCCTATGGCTCTTATGCTGTTGCCCCAAAATCACGTTCCTTAAAAGTGGCAGATTTGACGCTATATCCCGATATTATGGAACTTGTATTCCATGACAAGCAGGTAGAAATTAGCCAGAAGGAAGCAGCACTGCTAGAGCTATTGATGACGTATCCTAAGCAGGTTGTGGGTAGAGTTCATCTCTTAGAGGCTTTATGGGATGATCACCAATATGTGGGCGAAAACACACTGAATGTTTATGTCACTCGGGTCCGCAAAAAGCTGAGTGAGCTGGGACTAGGGGATATCATAGAGACGGTTAGAGGGGCTGGCTATCGGCTTCACTTGACTGAGGAGGAAGAACGGTGAAGCTTTTTTGGCGTGACCATTTTTCGCTGGTGATTTTTAATATCATTCAACTTTTTCTTGTGTTAAGTATCTATTGGATGGATGGTTACCGTAACTGGTCGACGGCCCTGTATTCCGTCTTTTTTGGGGCCTCCATATTGCTGGTTTATTTGCTCTTCCGGTATGTCATGTACTCTGGTTTATATCGCATATTATCCACTGCAAACATTAGAGATTTAGATGAGCTTATTCAGATGAAGGTACTTAATCCGTTAGCCTCTTCTTTGCAACATTTGCTTTTACAATATTATCGATTGTATCAGTCCCGAATTCATCAGTTAGAGCATCAGCAGCGCGATCATATTACGTTTATCAATCAGTGGGTTCACCAGATGAAAACTCCTCTTTCTGTTATTCATTTAATCCTTAAAGGAAAAATAGATCCCGAATCGGATCAGATTCACGATGAGATTGATCGAATGGGAAAAGGACTGGACATGATTTTGTATATGTCACGATTGGAATCCTTTGAACCTGACTTTCATGTGGAGCCTGTTGTATTACGAAAACTGGTTAGTGATGTGATTTATGATAACAAAAGATTATTGATTCGCAACGAAATTTATCCTTCCAATGAAGTGGACGAGCAGTTGAGTGTGATTACCGATGCCAAGTGGCTAAGATTCATAATTAACCAATTGGTGACCAATGCGGTGAAATACTCTTCAGGTCATGCCCACAGTCTGAAACTAATGTCTGACGTAAGAGAGCATGTCATTGTGTTGGAAGTACAGGATGAGGGGATTGGTATCCCTAAAAAAGATGTAGAACGGGTATTTGAGGCTTATTATACAGGTGAAAATGGGCGGAAGTATCGTGAATCAACCGGGATGGGACTCTATTTGGTGTCTGAAATCTGCAAAAGACTGAATCATGATATTCAACTGAAATCGACAGTTGGTGAAGGGACAACGGTTCAAATCCTGTTTTCAATTCACAAATGAGAAACCTTACAACACATTTAAGGTTTTTGTAATGTTAATCGATCGCTTCACTTGTCTGGATGGATTATGATCATAACATAGAACAAGGAAAGGAATGAATTATGGAGATTGTACGAATGGATCAAGTCACCAAAATATATTATGGCAAGGTTCCCTACCGAGCCCTTAACAACATCCATTTAACGATCAAACAAGGTGAGTTTGTTGGTATTATGGGGCCGTCTGGTAGTGGGAAGACCACATTATTAAACATGATTTCGACCATTGATATGCCGACTTCTGGCGAGGTTTGCATTAAAGGTGAAAATCTAAATCAGCTCAAGAAGGATAAGCTGGCTTTATTTCGTCGCAAAGAGCTGGGACTTGTATTTCAGGACTTTAATTTGCTGGAAACCCTCACTTTGGGAGAGAACATACTGTTTCCTCTGATGCTGAATAAAAAAGGATTAAAGGAAATGGAGCTTAAACTGGAAGAGGTAGCGAAGAAACTGGATATTTTTGATGTTTTGGATAAACGGCCTTATGAGGTGTCAGGGGGACAAAAGCAACGGGCAGCCATTGGTAGGGCTATTATTCACTCTCCTTCACTCCTGCTCGCAGATGAACCCACTGGAAATCTCGATTCCAAGTCTTCACGTGTTGTGATGGAAATGCTGGGACTTATCCACCGTGTAGATTATTCCACAATCGTGCTGGTAACACACGGTGCAATGGAAGCCAGTTATTGTGATCGGGTAATTTTTATAAAAGATGGTGAGTTATATAATGAAATCCACCGTAGTCATAGTCAGCAAATATTTTTTCAGGAAATCATAGATATGCTCTCCTTTTTGGGGGGAAGTAGACATGCACATGAGCTTTCGTCTGTTAGCATGGAATAATCTCAAACGCAATGTACGTGCTTATGTACCTTATTATTTAAGCAGTTCATTGATGATTTCGATTTTTTTCGTATATGCGATATTTATTTTTCACCCGGATGTCTCAAATGCAATCACAGCAGCTAATGTAAAAAAAGGATTACAAGTTGCTGATCTGTTGATTTTTGTATTTTCCTTTTTTTTCGTATTATACACAAACCATATCTTTGTTGCTGCACGTAAGAAAGAATTGGGTATACTGACCATTTTAGGGACACATCACAGACAAATTTATTTTTTGGTGGCATATGAAAATCTAATTATAGGTTTTTTATCCTTGGTTACTGGGATTATCGGAGGATTTATTTCAGCGAAATTCTTTCTGCTTTTGGGCTCCAATGTCATAGGAATGTATTTAACGTTTTATTTTCCTTGGAAAGCACTGGCTTTCACAGGAATTGGCTTTATGTTTTTGTTTATATTGATCTCACTTGTGTCTGTTTTCTTCATACGCCATTTTAAATTACAGCAGCTTTTTAACAAGGTTCCACAGCTCAAAAAGGAATTAAAAGCTTCATGGAGTCTTTCCTTTCTTGCGATAGCGTTAATAGGAGCGGCTGTATATTTAATGAAGCTTGATTTTCCACCATACATTTATCTGGCACCGTATCGTTTAGGGACTCTTTCTTTTTATATATTGCACTATTCGGTTGGAGACACATTTAAATACACAATTGTAATGGGGTTTATTGGTACTTACTTATTTTATACTCAATTATGTGTACTATTCATTCAACTGCTTAGAGCTAACAGGAAATGGTCTTGGAGCGGAACACGTTTGTTATGGTTATCTGAGATCACATACAAAATTAGGAATAATGCTGGGTTATTTTCATTGATTACCTTAATTTCTATCATTTCCTGTGTAGGAGCAGCGTCAACTTTTGACTCCATGCAGCAGCAAAAAAGATTTCTAAGGGAGCAATCTTATTCATTTGCACTTTCTTCTGATGTAGTAAGTTCTAGAGAGCTTGAAAAAGAGATTGACCAAAATCTTTATACGGCTGGGGTAGATTATTCGAAAAGTGAAATACTGATCTTTCCCTTTCGTGAACAGTTCGCACCTGTGATGAAACAATCCAACTATGAAGCTCTTACTTCCAGGTTTAAGGAACTAAAACAGACAGCCGCACTTCGGGATCATCAAGGCTTTTTCATTTTTGATTCTAATGGAATGTCTTTAGAAGAACAGAAAACCTTTTTTGAAAAAAAGCTAACTTACAATCAAGGAAAATCTCAGATTATGAATATTCAGATTATGGATACTCAGAAGATAGACCACAGCATAAAGTTTGTTGAAAACATCATCTCTGAACTAGGAAGGTTACTTGTTGTTTCAGATCGAACTTACGACCATTTAGTTGAACAACGGTACTTCAATGTTCCATTAGCATACAAATCTGTTTATTATTTTGTGCCAAAATGGAAGAATGGTCAACTTTCATTAGAAACTTCTGAAACTCAACAGGAGATATGGTTGTATTCCGTGTTGGCCAACAAGGTGAACAAAGGGGTACTTAACTCTAGAGCAGTGGATTATTTGACATCGGAGATGGATCTGAATATTAGTGAATTTATTGGCGGATTTATCGCCATTATTATGTTGGCAAGCACTGTAAGTCTGTTGTATTTCAGATTGTATGTAGATCTTCAACGGGATGAGGAAATATACCGAGCTTTATCGAAAATCGGATTAAACTCAAGGGAAATGAGACGAGCTGCATCCAGACAAATTGCTTTCCTATTTCTTCTGCCATTAGTCGTATCATCCGTAGGAGTAGTGCTTTGTTTATTTATGTCAGAACCATCTGGAATAAATGTAGCACCCTTTCATCTTACGCTTATTCAGATTATGCTTTGCTTTTGGGCAATCCAATTCTTTTCCTTTCTTATTGTACGTTTCCTGTACCTTCGTCAATTGGATTTAAAGATGCTGTAAAGAGCGATAAGCCGTGTGTGAAAGAATAGCAGGAGGGCAGGATTATACCTCCCTTCTGGAATCTGCACGGATGATAGAAGATGCAGTTCTCAATTCACGACATCCTTGATGGGGAGTTGTGCAAAGAAATTGTAATGAAGAGGAAGAATTAAAATTCATATAACAACGTATTTATTATACTTGATGAAACTTAGAAAGAGGGGGGTTCTATGAAAAAACGTATGTTCATTTTATTGTTGTTGGCCTTATCGGCCAGTTCTTTTTCAGAGTCCTTTGTTCATGCAGAGCAGCAGCAGGTTTCCAATGCAAGTGTGAAAATAACACTGAGTCAAGCACAGCAATGGGCACGATCTAATAGCTTTAGCTTGAAGGAGGCTCAGCAAGCGATAGATCGTAACCGGATTAACCTAAAAAATGCAGGTAAGAATTTGGATTTCATCCCAGCAGGTGCAGGCAACGGTGAAGAGGATGCGGCTAGTAGTTCAGCTTGGAAAGGGTATGCCTCATCGACGGTTTCTTATCTGGAATCCAAGAAGCAAATCGAGCTTGCCCAAGATCAGACAGACTACATTACAATGAAAAACTATTATGATGTACTTCTGGCTGATAACAAAGTGAAGAGCAGTGAGGATGCACTTTCGCTCGCACTACTGGAAGAAAAAGCTGCTGAGGCGAAAGCCAACCGTGGGAAAATTTCTCCAGGTGATCAAAGTACGATTATTCAGACTCGTATAGAAGCACAAAAGAATGTGGAGATTGCAAAAGCAGCGCTGCGAAAAGCAATCGATTCACTAAATACACAAATGGGCCAACCTCAAGGTACGGTGTATGAACTGGTGGATCGACCTGTTTACCGGAAGATGGATAACACGAATTTAGATACGCTTGTGACGCGTGCCATCTCGGCGAGTCCTTCGGTATGGAGACAGGAGGAGGCAGTCAAGCTGGCAAAGATGGAAATTAAATATTACACGTGGAACTCGGGAACTGACGATTATGAAATTAAACAGATTGATGTAGACTCAGCGGAAGGCGGATTGGAAAATACCAAGGATCAATTAGCAGAAACACTGAAGAATATGTACTTTAACTTACAGCAGAGTTATGAACAATACGAACAAATGCAAAGTAATCTACAGAACGCCAATAAAGTATTAGATATATCTCGTAAAAAAAAGGAACGAGGATTTGCTACAGGTACGGAGGTAGCCACGAATCAGTTAAAAGTGAAGCAAATTGAACGGAATAAGGATGAACTAATTGTTCAAATAACGCTGCTGCAACATGCTTTAAACAAACCGTGGAGCGTATAGGGTTTAGAAAAAATACATTTTAAGGGGATATAACATTGTCGGAAACAGAAAAGAAAGATGCATTGCAAGTGTTAAGAAGGAAAAAAAGATTGAAAGGGATTATAGGTATTCTTGTCTTGATCATTATAGCGGGAATTGGAAGTTTTGTTTATATGAAAAAGGGGCAGGAAAAGCCCGTGGAGAGTCCTGCGAACCAGATTGTACAGGTACAGAAAACAAACATGACGGATTCGCTTAAAGTGACTGGGACCGTTCAGGCTTCCAAGGAAGTAAATATTAATTTTACAAATGTCGAGGGTGCCAAGCTCATCGCTGTCAATATCAAAGCAGGAGATAGTGTCAAAGCAGGTCAGGTTCTAGCACGATTAGATGATTCGGATGCCAGGCTGCAAATTAAGGATGCCGAATCCAATGTCGCGATTGCAAGGGCCAAGCTGGAGGAAGCCAAGCGCGGACCCAAAACCAATGATATCGAGCTCCAGAAAACCAATGTCTTAAAGGCACAAATGGCGATTAAAACAGCCAAGAACGATATGGAGTTAGAGGAAGCCGCTGCACAAAAGGTGGCAGTCAAGGTGACTTTGGATAAGGCCCAGAAGGATTATGATGACCAGGCTTATCTGGTTCAGAATGATGCGGCAGCAGAAAGTGACCTGGCGACAGCCAAGCAAAATCTGGATAAGGCAAAACTGGATATGAGCAATGCGGAGCTGCAGTACAAGAAGGCACAGACCAAACAGACTGAGGCAATTGAGGAGGCAGAAATGGGCTTTAAAACAGCTTTAATACAATTAAAGGCTGCACAGTCCCCGCCTGAAGCTTCCAACATCCAATCTGCACAGGCTTCTTTACAGCAGGCTGAAACGGCATTAGAGCAGAAGAAAAGTGTCCTGAGCAAATTACAGGTTACGGCACCGTGGGACGGGATCATTTTGAAGGTCAACGGCGATGTGGGTACTAGTCCTACTGCACCTTTTATTGTAATGAATAACTCCAATACAGGCGTTATGAAGGTTCTTGCCAAGGTTAACGAAAGTGATATTGCTAAATTGAAGACCGGACTTCAGGCTACAATGCACTCGAATTCATTCCCGGACAAACAATTTAAAGGCGAAGTACGCTTCGTTTCTCCAGAGCCGGTGACGGAATCGAATGTGACTACATACAAAATTGAATTGTCTTTGGATAGCCAAAAAATAAGGCTGCAACCGGGGATGAACATGGATGTATCACTCCTCTTGGCTGAACGTAAAGACGCGCTGTCCGTTCCATTGTTTGCATTGAGATCCGAAGGTGGAGTGGACGGAGTATATGTAGCGAAGAACCCAGCAAACCCTGCAGATTATGAATTCAGACCTGTGAAGCTGGGTGTTTATACAGCGGATCAGGCCGAAATCAAGTCCGGTGTTAAGGAAGGCGAGACCATTATTATTCCGCCTCAGGACGGTGCTGGTTCGAATGGCAGTCAAGAGGGCCAGGACCCTGATGGGGGTCAGGCACAATGAACGAAGTCCAATTAAATAAAAACGTTATTGAAATTAAAGCATTAAAAAAAATATATGAGGTAGGCGGACAGGAGATTCAGGCTCTACGTGGTGTGAATTTATCTATTAGCGAAGGTGAGTTTGTTGCCATAATGGGTCCCTCTGGTTCGGGTAAGTCCACCATGATGAATGTCATTGGTTGCCTCGATCATCCTGATACCGGGAAGTATTATCTGGATGGGTATTCCATATTGGATGCTCGTGAGAACGAGCTTTCCGAGATTCGAAATCAGAAACTGGGTTTTGTGTTTCAAAAATTCTATCTACTTTCCCGAACTACAGCATTAGCAAATGTAGAGCTACCTATGATGTATGCAGGTATACCTGCCAAGGAACGCCGGGAACGAGCCGTGGAGGCGCTTCGAAGTGTAGGCCTTGCAGAACGGATGTACAACAAACCTAACGAGCTTTCTGGCGGTCAGCAGCAACGTGTCTCTATTGCGCGTGCGTTGGTGAATAATCCTGTTATTCTGCTGGCGGATGAGCCAACGGGGGCACTGGATACGAAGACGAGCGTCGAGATTATGGAGCTATTTCAGGGTTTGAATGAGCAGGGGAAAACCATCGTCTTGGTTACTCATGAGCTGGAAATCGCTGAATATGCCAAGCGGTTGATCAGCTTTCGGGATGGAGATATTGAGCGTGATGAAAGCATTACCAATAGAAGAATTTCATCAAGGATGGCGAGCCTATGAATTTGATGGAAACGATCCGTGTATCAATTAATAGTTTAACGACCAATAAGCTGCGCTCCTTTTTAACGATTCTCGGTATTATTATCGGGGTGGCAGCGGTTATTGCCATTATGGCGATCGGAAACGGCTCTACAGCCCGCATAAAAGCAGAAATTAATAAATTAGGGAATAACGTATTGATGGTTGCTCCAGCTATGACAATGGTCGATGGTGAAATAGATTTGGACAACACGCCCTCGTTTACTTGGGCTGATGTCGAGGCGTTGGAACAAAAGAATTCTATAGATGCATTGATGCCAAATATATCGAGCAATTCAAAAGCTGCGTGGGGGCGATATAACTATAACGCTACTATTGTAGGGACTTCCACTTCATTCTATAAGGTCAAAAAGTTTTCCTTTGCTGAGGGCAGAACATTTACCAACGATGAGATGGATAAACGCATGAATGTCGCCATTCTTGAAAGCCAAGCGGTTCAACGTCTTTTTGGTGGAGATACCCAAAATGTATTGGGACGAACGTTTCAAATTAAACAGATTCCTTTCAAGGTGATCGGAGTATTGAATACTCAGCCAGTTACGAACTTAAGCTATAGTACTAATGAACAAATTTACATCCCTGCTACAACCATGATGAACCGTCTGGGTGAGAAAAACATTACGGGATTGGACGTGTCTGCCAAGTCACCAGCTTTGATGGATCAGGCTCGTCTAGACATATTGGAAAGCTTGCGTGTGACGCATCAGCTAAAACCCTCGGAACCGGATCAATTTCAAATTATGAGTCAGTCAGAGGCAGCAGGTGCAGCTTCCGGTGTAGATAATATCATGACCAGCTTACTGGGTGGTGTAGCCGCGATATCGCTCGTGGTAGGGGGAATCGGAATTATGAATATTATGATGGTTTCGGTTATAGAGCGTACAAGAGAAATCGGTATTCGGAAAGCCATTGGTGCCAAGCCGAGAGATATTATGATTCAATTTCTATCTGAAGCGGTCATCTTTGGTCTGTTAGGAGGTACAATCGGGGTTGTAACAGGCATAGGAGCGTCCAAAATAATCGAAGCAACGACACATATGACCATTGAATTTACGATCTCGCCTATTATATATTCGTTTCTTAGCTCTGCGGGCACAGGCATCCTATTTGGAGTATACCCGGCTTATAAAGCAGCAAGTTTAAAGCCTATAGATGCATTGAGATACGAATAATTTCAATTGGCACATGGTCGCAAAATGAAACGTAAACAGCTTCTAGATTTTTGGAGGAACATATACTAATGGAAAAAAGCTATACGCATAATAGAACCAGAGCTCATCGGATGAAGAGAAATAGAAGAAGACTACTGTTTATTATTATCATTTGTATTGTTCTAATTATTTTAAAACTCTTTGATATCTTTAGTAGTAAACAACAGCCGGTATTAAATAACGAATCCAAAGGGAGCGAATCACCTCTAAAAAATGTTTCGGGTGTTGAAGATGCAGCATTTGTTGAAAAATACTTGAATCAGCAAATGCAAGGACATCGGCCTGAGGGGATAGACGGTAAAAAAGTAGTCTATTTATCTTTTGATGATGGCCCATCGGTCGCCGTAACGCCTAGAATATTGGATGTTCTTAAAGAAGAAAATGTGAAAGCAACGTTTTTTGTGGTAGGAAAGGCAGTAGAAGAAAATGAAGTGGCTAAAAAAATAACAAAAAGAGTAGTTAAAGAAGGACATGCTATCGGAAATCATACCTACTCACATGACTACAGTTATTTATATCCTAATCAAACTGTGAATTCGAGCATTTTTATGAAGGATATTGAAAAAACAAATCAAGTTTTAAAGCAAATATTGGGGCAGAATTTCTCCACAAGAGTAATTCGTTTTCCAGGTGGCCATATGACATGGCAGAGAAATGATCCCAATGGTATGGAAGTGCTGGACAAAGCTCTACATGATAAGGATTACCATCAGATTGACTGGAATGTGTTACCTAAAGATGCAGAAGGTGCACCTAAGAATGCTGAACAATTAATTCGCGAATTCATAAGGAACATGGGGACTAGAGAAAAAGCAGTTGTACTCATGCATGACACTTATGGGAAAGAAGAAACTGCCAAAGCCTTGCCTGAAATCATAACATATTTAAAAAAGCAGGGATATGAATTTAAGACTATAAAGTGACTTACCGATTCCAATCAAAACAGAAGGGACAAGCAGTAATATGGATATTAAAGATGTGGAGGATCAATATTTATCTTGCAAATCAGATCTCTTTGGCTATCTATTAAGGATATTGCATAACAAACAGGATGCCGAAGATTTGTTGCATGAGTGCTTTATTCGGTTTATAAGAGCTTCACCTGACTTGCCTCAAGATCGTATTCGGTTTTACCTTTTGAGAATTGCCAAAAATTTAGCTATAGATTTAATCAGAAAACGAAAAAAGATGGATGAATACAACTTACGCAAGGAACTGCTTTATTATCACTGGGATATCCTCGATTTTGAAATTCAGGAGGAGGTCAATCGAATTCTTTTGATGGCAAGTAATACCGAGCAAAGGACGGTACTTGAATTGCGTTTAGTCCGAGGATACTCCATAAAAGAAACGGCTAGAATCTTAAACAAGAGTGAAAATTCAGTAAAGTCTTCGCTGCACAGAGCTTCAAAACGCATTAAATTAAGATATATTTCCTGAACTGATTTGGACGACAGCAGACAATCTTTTATTCAGCAAATCGAAAGTACTAAATCTAAGAAAAAGAATAATTTCCGAAAGAGGAGTAGACATAGAGTCTGCTCCTCTTTCGTTCGATACAGAGATAAAGCAATAAGATCGATATTTTCCACCATAATAGATAATAAATATCCCCTTTTTTTGGATTGTTTCTATTTATAATGAAAACGCACCCATAACAATCAAAGGAGCTGATTTGTTTTGACACGTAACAAACGCTTAAGAAGATTGTCCACCGCCATGTTAACGGTGCCTATGCTCACGATGTTCGCTTCAGGTGCAATGGCAGAGCAGGAAATGAACGGACATAAGCCTCCGGTTTCTACTGGAAGCGGCGTATTTTATGAAATTTATATCAATTCTTTTTATGATTCGAATGGAGACGGACACGGTGATTTGAAAGGAATCACACAAAAACTTGATTACTTAAACGATGGCAAACCCCATTCGGGTAAGGATTTGCAGGTCAGCGGCCTCTGGCTTATGCCCCTTAATCCATCTCCAAGCTACCATAAATATGATGTAACTGATTACTATCAGGTGGACCCGCAGTATGGGAGTCTAAATGATTTCCGCACCTTGATGAAAGAAGCGGACCGAAAGGGCGTCAAGGTGATCATGGACCTTGTTATCAATCATTCGAGCAGCGAGCACCCATGGTTTAAGGAGGCCAGTGCCAACCCACAAAGCAAATACCACGACTATTACGTATGGGCGGATGAGAACACAGATCTGGAAGAAAAGGGCTCGTGGGGTCAGCAGGTATGGCATAAGAACCCGAATGGCGAAGGGTATTTCTACAGTACATTCTGGTCGGGCATGCCGGATCTGAACTTTGACAATCCCGAAGTCCGCAAAGAAATGATCAAAGTCGGCAAGTATTGGCTGCAGCAGGGTGCAGACGGGTTCCGGCTTGACGCGGCGATGCATATTTTTAGAGGACAGACGAAGGATGGTGCGGATAAGAACATCGCATGGTGGAATGAATTCCGTTCCGAGATGGAGAAGGTAAATCCAAATGTATATCTGGCAGGAGAGGTATGGGACAAACCGGAGACCATAGCTCCTTATTACGGACCGCTCCATTCCCTGTTTAATTTTGACCTGGGTGGAAAGATTTTGAACTCCGTGAAAAACGGCCGAGATCAGGGTATCGCGGCATTCGCCGAGAAAACGCTGCAACTGTACAAATCGTATAATAAGGCGGCACTCGATGCTCCGTTCCTGAGCAACCATGACCAGACCCGTGTCATGAGCGAAGTGGGCGGAGATGTGCGAAAAGCCAAGCTGGCTGCTTCCATTCTTTTGACGCTTCCGGGTCAGCCGTTCCTCTATTATGGGGAAGAAATCGGTATGAAGGGAGAGAAACCTGATGAGTATCTTCGTGAGCCTATGCGCTGGTACAAGGGAGATGGCCCTGGTCAAACGACGTGGGAGAAACCCAAATACAACACAGGCGAGGTATCAGTGGAAGCGCAGCTGAGGGACGATGATTCCCTGCTGGAAAGCTATCGCACACTCATCCGTCTGAGGGAAGAACATGAAGCTTTACGCAGCGACAGTCTGCAACCTATACAAGCAGGTTCTGCCAGCGTGACCGCATTTAAACGTACTTCAGGCAAAGAAACACTATATGTATATCATAACCTGTCTGGAGAGCCGGTTACCCTGCAGATGAAAGATTTCGATAAGGGTAAATGGAAAGTGGTCTTCTCCACCTCAAAGAATGTAAAGGTGAAGAAAGGAACAGTTACAATTCCGGCTTACAGTTCTCTAATTACCGAAGAAGACAGAAAGAGCTGAATATACGGCAAAATTACTGTTCAGATGAAGCAGGATATATATCGATGAATCCAGTTTGGGGTGTTAACAGCACCCCATTTTTCTATATAAGTTTTGCTGCATACGAATAGAGGATTTAAAACCGTCAGGAGATCAGTTATATGTCAAAAAGACAGTTTTTACGACGATTGTGTGTTGAACCGGGAAAATTACTCGTTTCAACTAGACCACTTCGATGTAAAGCACGCCCCTTAGAGTACACACAGGGAAGGATAAATACATTCTCCAGTGTATATTCCAAGGGGCATTATTTAATACCCTCAATCATAGTAAAGATTGGACGATTCCATATGATTATAAAGGGGGTATGTCTTCCGGTACATTTCGGCTCTTGCTCTTAGCAAGCAACTGCTCATCAAACGGCAGATTCTCTCTGATCGCCCACAGGTCGTCATAGCTGAGAATCCAGCGATCGGCTCTAGACAGATCCTGCCGGCCGGAGCCGGGGTTGTGGAAGCCGATGCAGTGCATTCCTGCACTTTTGGCTGCCTGGACCCCGTTCTGTGAATCTTCAATAACGATGCAATGGGTCGGTGCAATGCCTAGCTGTTCGGCGGCGTATAAGAAGATGTCCGGTGCTGGCTTACCCTGCAATACCTCTTCACCGGTGATTCGAATGTCGAAGTAACGGCCAAGTCCTGTCTTTTCCATAATGAGATCAATTAGCGCCCGTGGAGAGGAAGAGGCTACCGCGACCGGAATCCCCTTCTCTTGCAGCCAGTCTAGCCACCGTTCCAGTCCGTCGATCGCCACAAGGCCCTCGTGTGCAATCATCGTCTGCATCACATTTTTTCGGTGATAGGACAGGGCCTCTTCTACCGTATTGGTGAGCTGATGTCTGTCCAGTACCTGACGCCACATAGATTCGAGTGTCACTCCAACATAGGTATGGTGCTCTTCTTCCGTCATGGACGCACCGAAATGGGTAAAGGAATTACGCTCGATCTCAAAATAAATCGGTTCGCTGTCTACTAGGACCCCGTCCATGTCGAAGATGACTGCCTTGACCGGAACGGACGCTGATGGGCCTCCCAAGCATTCATTATTTGGCTGCGCATCATGATGAATGGTTGTCATGTCCATTCTCCTCCTTGTTCGTATCTGGATTAGTTACCGGAGCCGTTCGATTGCAGCACAACCTTGATTGCCTGTGAAGAAGGCTGAAGGGTCCGCTCGTTGATATTGCATCCGAGGGTCAGAAAAGCCTCACGGTAGTCTTCCAGCGGATAGGAGTGGGTAATGATTTTTTTGGCGGGAACGATCTGCTGCTCAATCAGGTAATGAGCCGTGGAGAACGTTCCTAGGGAATCAATCGAGCCGATGATTTTGAGGCTACGGTCAACTACCTCTTTCGGATTGAACGTGCTTGTCCCATCTCTCAGCCCCACCAGCATCAGATATCCGCCGCTTGTAAGCTGGGACAGTACCTGTGTACCGACCACGCCTGTGGTATCCACAATCATGTCTACCTGATTTTTTAACGGTGCCAGCTCATGAATGGCTGATTCCAGTGTGGCGTGCACGGACCACCGATCAGGGGCCACGGAATCCGCTATGGCGAGCCGTTCCTCCGAGATGTCAACGAGGCAGCCTGTGACACCTTTGGAAGCAAGAGCATAACTGTACAGAATTCCAATTGGGCCTGCACCAAGAATGATGGTTGTGAAGTTCGGCAGCAGGTGAATCTGGTTGATTCCGGTCAGCATACAGCTCAGCGGTTCGGTCAGTGTTGCTTCTTCGTAGCTGATATGATCCTTCAGCTTGTACAGAAAACGATCCTCCGTCACATAATAATCGGTGAACGTCCCGTCGGCGCTGACTCCGGTCTCGGTTACGGATTTATGTGTGCAATGATTCTGTCTTCCTGTCCGGCACATATCACATTGACCACAGTAGTACGTTGGATCAATCACGACCCGGTCCCCGGGCTGCATTGAACTGACGGCTGATCCTACAGCGATTACTTCCCCCGCTGATTCGTGGCCCAGGATAGTGGACGACACGGCATGATATTTGCCACTGATGATGCCTAAATCCGTACCGCATACGCCTGTCGCCCGGATCCGGACGAGTACATCGTTATCTTTTTTAATCTCCGGGACAGGTCTTTCCTCAAGTGCGACATCCCAAGCTGATTTGTATACCAGTGCAAGCATAAATAGTCCTCCTTTTGCCTGTTAGGCAGATGGTTAGTGTAGGGTGGTCAGAACAGTGTCAAGCCGCTTAACAATTTCTACAATCTCGTCTTCTGTAGCCGTGAGGGAAGGTCTCACTTTGACCACATTGCCATAACCGTAGCGGGAGCCTCTGAGAATTAGCTGCTGTTCGGCAAAAGCGCGGTCGATAATCGCATTGCTCTTAACTGCATCTGGGGCATCATCCTCGTTGACAATTTCCAGTCCCCACATCAATCCGACGCCGCGAGCCTCACCGATGATGCAATCGTGCTTGTTGGCCATCTCTGTCAGCAGGGTTCCGAGCAGGCTTCCTTTGGACCGAACGGCTTCCAGAAAACCGGGCTCAGATACAACCTCCAGCGTGGCTTTGGCTGCCGTAACCGAGATTAGATTGCTGCCTGAGGTGAAGGAGTGCTCGTGCTTCTCCAAGACATTAAGACGAGACTGCATTAATACCGCTGCTACCGGTACACCAATGCCGCCGAGACCCTTGGCGAGAGTAATGATATCTGGCTGGATATCCAACAACTCACTTGCGAACATGTAGCCTGTCCGCCCAATCCCGGTCTGCACCTCATCAGCGATCAGGATCAGCCCATACTCGTTGCACAGCTGACGGAGACGCTTAAAATATCCTGCAGGTGGGATGATATTGCCTCCGTTGCCCAAGATGGGTTCAATAATCATGCAGGCCACAGAGCCTGAGCTTGCATACTCAATGGCATCCGATATGGCTTCGACGCATTGATAACCACACTTGTCAGGCGAAGAATTAAACGGGCAGCGATAGCAGTAGGGAGCAGGTACATGCAGGGAATTTGCTGCAGCCGAGTTGGGAAATTTCCTCCGCCGGAAGGCGTTGCCGGATATGCCTGTTGCGAACTGGGTCTGCCCATGATGGGATAAATACAGGCTGATTATATCGAGCGCTCCTGTATATTTCTGGGCTAGCTTCACAGCGCATTCGTTCGCCGTGGAGCCGGTAATATCTCTCATCCATCCCGCGTCGATGCCGTTCGGCGTATACTGGATCAGATGATCCAGGACTTCCTCGACGTAAGGCTCGGTAAAGGATGAGGACATGTGGGCAAGATTGGCGACTTGTTCCTGTACCTTGGTGACGACATGAGGGTGATTATAACCGAGCGATAGATTGAAGGTGCCAGACACGCCATCCAAATATTCCTTACCGGAATCGTCAATCAGAGTAATGCCTTTTCCGTATCTGAAGCGTTCTTTGGTTAAGGTATGCACGATGTTTCCCTCCATATCAGAATATACATTCTCATTAAGTACATTCTTTAAAAATTGTACTGCCCTGCTACAACATAACGCGGCGGGCCTCACCTCCCTCAAGAATAAAGAATCTCATCCTTCCTTGCCCTGATGGACAAGGGAGTCAACTACCCGTCTGCTCCTGCCATTCCACAGATGCGAGAGAATGACTGCCAGCAGTAAAATTAGGCTGAAAGCCGCCAAAATCCAAAGGGTAGTCGTCACCGACCATTCGCTCATGCTCCAGCCTGTTACATATTGAAGAACTGCTCCGCCAATTCCGCCTGACGCAATCAGAATGCTGGTCGTTCTCTCGGTCATTCCCGGAATCAGCAGGTTCGCATAGACGAGGGCAATACAGAAGAGACCGGACATGAATAACCCTGCACCAAAAATCAGAAGGTATGTAGCCCACTGACTGGATACAAACGCCATTGCAACCAGAAAGCAGAAAGTTCCGATTCCGCTCCACAGCAGGAAAGGAATATATCCTGCTGACTCAGCAATCTTCCCTGAGAACATGCGGCCGATGATCATCGCAATCCAGAGTATGCTAACACCCAACGAGGCTACGGATTCCCGAATCTGCAGGGTCTCGATCAGAATAGAGGGCAGGAAGTTCATGAGCCCCAGTTCAAGCCCCATGTAAACAAAGAAGAATACAATGAATATTCCCAGTAACACACGGTGCTGTACCGAGTACCGGGCTTGTTCGACCGATCGCTCAGAGGTTTGGAGATCTGCTTGGATAAGGTGGGAAGAGGAGGAAGCAGGCATGGTAATCCAGAACAGTCCCAGAATAAACGTCAGAAGGGAGATGGTGTAGAAGGTCAGATACCACATTCCAAGCCAGATATACAGGCTTACCACTGCGGGAATGAGCAGTGCACCAAGTGCAAAATAGACATCCAGCTTGGACATGGCTACGGCTTTCTGCTCTTCGGTGAACTCAATCGTGAACGCTCCGATGGACGACTCAATGATGCCTGAGCCGAAGCCAACCCAGATGGTCATCACGATAACCCAGGTCCATGAGGGGAGTACACCCAAGAAGGCATACCCTGCCACGATACTAACCAGAGCAATGGACAGCATAGACTTGCGACCGATGTGTAGAGCCATGAAGGGGGAGAACAGAACGCCGACAAGAAATCCGAAAAACTGAAGGAACAACAATAATCCGCCATCGCTGTACCCCCGTCCATAGTAAGGCAGTAGAACCGGCAGTAATGCTCCAAGCACCACACTAGTAATGCCGATTAGCAGATAGAAAGCACAACTTAAAGCGAATAGTCTCTTCAAGGTCCGTCCCTCCATAAGTCTATATTTTTTATATGGATTCTGTTGCTTTACTAGATTATACCTTTTTATTGGAAATGTATATATCTCTTTATATAAAAAATGTAAAAATAATCGTTCGACAATTTTACACGTATTTGCTTAATCTAGTTAAGGCGAAACTTGGTTATCTGAAGAAACTGCAAGCGGAAGGGAGAAATAAGATCAGCCCAAATTGTTTTCGGGCGCCAAACCGCTCATAATTGAGGCATAACTTTGTGTTTGCAAAATTAGGTTAGTAAGGATACCTAACAGTGGTTTTACTTAATACAACTATGATTGATAGGGTAGGAAAAAGAATGTTAAACGCTTACAATTCAAAAGGGAGAGGGAATTTTATTCGAAAGTTGAGAAGGAGAAAAATGAAGAGGAGAAGAAGGAATGCAGTGCAGCATAATTATCAATAGTCATGTGTACGGCTTTTTTGAACTTTACAACAAAAGGAGTCTACCAAAATGAATTTTTATTTGGAAATCCCGGAGCTTGACCGACATTTTCCTTTCCGGAGCTTTATTAATAAAGGTGACGTGCTTTGCTATCCTCATTGGCATAAAGAAATTGAAATTATTTATGTGACTCAGGGAACCTTGGATCTGGGAATTAACGATATTTCGATACGGATGAAAAAAGGTGAAGTTCAGTTTATAAATGGGGGTGATGTTCATTATTTTTTGGCTTCTCCCGACAGCGAACGGGTGGTTATTCAATTTGATCTGAGCTTTTTTCAAGAGGTTTCCACATTAAGTGATCAGAAACGCCCTCTTAGATATATATTTACGGAGATGGAGCAATCAAGCTGGAACTGGCCAGAAGAAACAGCAGCTAAAATGCTTCCTCTGATTCAAAGCATTTATGATGAGAACGTCAACCACCACGAAGGTCATGCTTATATGATCAAAGCCAAGCTGTTTGAGATGTTGACTCTTATTATGCGTGAAGTGCCGAGAAGCATGACGCCAAGGCTTCCTGAAATCTCTGAAAGAACCTTAACACAATCAAAGGACACCCTTTATAAACTGGAACGTATTTTTAAGTATGTGGAATGCCATTATCATGAAACCATCTCGCTGAAGAATGTCGCTGATTATATGGGTTTCAGTCCCTATTATTTCGCCAGACTGTTTAAGAAGAATACGGGGATGACCTTTGTAGCATTTTTGAATGATTACAGACTGAATAAGGCAAAATGGATTTTGTTGAATGAAAACAATCCGATCACTGAGGTCGCAGAGGCAGCAGGATTCAGTAGTGTAAAGACGTTTCATCATCTCTTTAAGGAAGCGACAGGAACATCACCATTGAAATACCGCAGGACAATATTCGGGAATAATACAGCAAGAAATGAGGAGGAAAGCTTTTCATGAGATTTGTATGATAGAGCTATCCGACGAAGTGAAGGGAGAGTTACGAGGACATTAAAATTTATGGATCCATGAGCAACCGCTTGATATGCGGTAGGCTTAAATCAGAAGTGGAGGAAGATGAAAATGGGCAATCGTATATACAATGTAGTCATTATCGGTTATGGAGGCATGGGAAGCTACCATGTTCAATTGATCGAATCTAATCAGCAACTTGCCGTTGGCGGTGTATATGATATTGTCGATTACCGAATGGAACTGGCTGCGGCTGCTGGCTATAAAACCTACGCTAGCCTGGATGCCGTTCTGGCCGATCAGGCCGTGGATATTGTTTTGATAGCAACACCTAATGATGTTCATAAGGAAATCGCGATCCAGGCGCTACAAGCTGGAAAACATGTCATTTGCGAAAAACCAGTTACGATAACGAGCGCGGATTTCTTGGATATTGTTGAGGTGGCGAAGAAAGAAAATCGTGTGTTTACGGTACATCAAAACCGTCGATGGGATGAAGACTTCCGAATTATCAAAGATATAATTGGCAATAAGACCGTAGGCGAGCTTTTCCAGCTGGAATCGCGAGTTCAGGGGGCTAATGGGATTCCAGGTGACTGGCGGCAACTAAAGGCGTATGGAGGAGGAATGCTGCTGGATTGGGGAGTACATCTATTGGACCAGCTGCTTCAGATTACGGACAGCAAAATAGAAAGCGTAGCTGCTACCCTAAGCTATATTTTGGGGACTGAAGTGGATGACGGCTTTACCAGCTTTATTGAGTTCAAGGACGGCCTGAAAGCAGTCATTGAAGTGGGTACAACCAATTACGTAAAGCTGCCGCGCTGGTATATTAAAGGAACCGAAGGAACCGCAGTGATTAGGGATTGGGATTTGAGCGGAGAGATCGTCACCCGAAATCCAGATGTCGCTCACGTGGAACCCAAGCCGATTCAAGCAGGTCAAGGATTGACGAAAACGATGGCGCCGCCGTCTGAGGAATCCACCCTTAAGTTCCCGATTGAGAAAATACCTGCTGCTGCAGAAAGCTTTTATGAAAATTTTGTCTCCACCATCGAAGGAAAAGCGGAGATTGCAATCAAAAGCGAAGAAGTACACCGTGTATTGGTGCTGATTGAGACGATTTTTGAGGCGGGGGCAACCAAAAGCGTGATTCGAAGAACTATTTAGATCTGCTGCTTTATTTTCGATCCGTCATAAGAGAGATATATAGGAGCCTGGAGAGAACCAAACAGATTTATTTAATGAAATTTTGGGATGCATTTAAGTAATCAGAAACCTTTGAAATGGTGAGCAAAATAATTTTGCCCACCATAAAACACAAGCGGGTATCGCTCCACAACCGAATTCTATTGCTTGATCATTTTTAAGTTGCTGAGATTTTGAATAGGTTTAATTTACACGAAAAAGAAAAAGATGTTTTACATAAAATCCGCTATTTCCTCCTTATAAATCAACATATTCCACTCTAAATTCTTCCATAAAAACATAAAATAATCCATGAAAGTGCTAGAATAATCATTTGTATGAGAAAGAGGAAGGGAGAGATCGTTTATTGTACTGTGCGACCAGAAGAATATAGATGAAGGGACGTAGAGAATGAGGAGTTATAAACGAAGATCTTGGAAACGCTTATTTTTACTCATGATCCCGGGGATACTTGTATTAACATCAGTAAGTGTTGTTACGCCGATCAATGCTGATGAATCGCCTAAAAACGTTACAAGTACATCAGTAAAACTTTCATGGAAAGCCTCCGAAGACATCTCCAATGGTAGTAGAGTATCAGATTACGATCTCTATCGCAACGGTTCTCTCATCAAGCAGAATATCTCCGATGCAACATATGCCAATCTGCCGAAGAACCTTGATTTGACAGCCCTTCCAGACAACCAAGCGATAGTTTACTATTTTAAGAAAAGCCGTGGCTGGAGCGATGTAAATATCCACTATGCTCCCGATGGTTCATCCTGGACATCCCCGCCGGGTATCAGCATGAATGAAAACGCTTGCTTGGATTGGGCCAAAAAAACTATTGATCTTGGCTCCAAAACATCGATGAAAGCAGCATTTAACAACGGCTCTGTCTGGGATAATAATAAAGGCGCTGATTATCATTTAGCTGCTGGTTTAAGTACCATCAAAGACGGCATCGTCACAACAACAGGAGCTAAGAATCCGTGTAACCCTCCAGTTATTGATTTAGAAGCACCTTCTATACCTCAAGGATTGACAGCCAATGCCGATGGACTACGAATCCAATTAGAATGGGATCCTTCTGTTGATAATGTTGGTGGAAGTGGAATCGGCGGGTATGAGATCACTCGCACAGGAGGAACTAAAGGCAAAAAGGTCTATACGACGACCCGTACTACCTTCCAAGATTCATTATTGGAGGGGAAAACGACATATACGTATACAGTTAAGGCATACGATAAAGCAGAACCAGCCAACAAATCGGAAAGTAGTATTGAGGTGAGTGCAACAACAGGAACTTCATCACCTCCTGCTTCAAAGGGAAGTCCGATCGGAACAGATATGCGTGAAGATTCAATTTACTTTGTGATGACTGCCAGATTCTATGATGGGGACCCTTCGAACAACCGAGGTGGTGCGAATCATGTTTCAAGCGGCAATGCAGCCAACAGTGATCCAATGTTTAGGGGCGATTTTCAAGGGTTAATCAATAAACTGGATTATATCAAGGCTCTTGGCTTCTCAGCGATTTGGATTACACCGGTTGTATTGAATCGATCTGACTATGACTTTCACGGCTATCATGGTTACGATTTTTTTCGAGTGGATCCCAGGTTAGAGTCACCAGGTGCAACATACCAGGATTTGATTAATGCTGCACACGACAAAGATATTAAAATTATACAGGATGTTGTGTACAATCACTCTAGCCGCTGGGGTGCAAAAGGTCTATTCACGCCAAAAGTATTCGGTATTCGAGATAATCAGTGGACCTGGTACTATGACGAACCTCAAGAAGGAATCGAGTACGATGGCCTTCAGCAGAATGACGCAGGCAAGCCGTATAACGGTGACCTATGGTCAACGAAGGAACCGGAGGGCAACACCTGCCGGAATTGGGGAATCCCAATGAACTCAAAAACCTACAATTGCCAATGGCCCAACCCCACCTCTGGCATGTTTCCTTCACAGTACTATCACAGTTGCTGGATAGGCAATTGGGAAGGGGAAGATTCACGGAGTTGTTGGCTGCATGAGGATCTGGCTGACTTTAATACAGAGTCGAAGCCTGTCCAAGATTATTTAATTGAAGCGTACAATCGATTTATAGATATGGGTGTAGACGGGTTTAGGATAGACACCGCTGTGCACATTCCACGCGTTACCTGGAACCGTCATTTTCTTCCTGCAGCGCAGGAGCGGGCGATTGAGAAGTTTGGTGAAAAAGGACGTAATTTCTATATGTTCGGTGAAGTAGGTGCTTTCGTTAACGATAAATGGAACCGAGGTTCTGTGAATCATTCGGCTCAATTCTTCACTTGGAAGGAACGCAAAGATTATAGCACCAATGATGAAGTAGCTGCGTTGGAACAATATCAACACGAAAATAATCTTGGTACAGCCAATCAGCCTTTATCCGATAATGCATTCCTCAAAGGGAATTTGTATCATGAACCGGACCATTCGCAATCCTCCGGGATGAATGTAATTGATATGAGGATGCATATGAATTTTAGTGATGCGAATAACGCATTTTGGAATGGCAAGGATTCGGATGACAGTTATAACGATGCGACCTATAACGTAGTGTATGTAGATAGCCATGATTATGGACCTAACAAATCATCTACCCGGTATACGGGGGGCACGGCTGCATGGGCTGAGAATATGAGTTTAATGTGGACTTTCCGTGGAATTCCAACATTGTATTACGGCTCAGAAATCGAATTTCAGGCAGGCAAGCCAATCGACTGTGGTCCAACATGTCCATTAGCAACCACAGGCCGTGCTTACTATGGAAATCATATTGAAGGTACAGTAGTAGCCTCCGATTTCGGACAGGTAGCTTCTGCTTCAGGTTCGGTTGCTCAAACCCTGCAGCACCCACTTGTAAAGCACATTCAGCGACTGAATCAAATTCGAAGAAGTATTCCTGCCTTGCAAAAAGGACAGTATTCTACAAAAGATGTAAGCGGACAAATGGCGTACAAGCGACGTTATACGGATTCATCAAAAGGCATAGACAGTTATGCTTTAGTTACTGTTAGTGAATCAGCTGTTTTTCGGAATATTCCTAACGGCACTTATAAAGATGCTATTACCGGAGACGTCAAAGAGGTCACGAATGGGACGCTCAATCTGGCAGTTTCGGGCAAAGGAAACTTAAGGGTATATGTACTTGATCTCCCGGGTAATCCTGCTCCCGGTAAGATCGGTGAAAACGGGCCTTTCTTGAAGCCTTAATTTTTAAATATAAGAAGCATGGAGGGAATGACATTCCTAGGAGTGTCGGTGGTTTGAGGTTTTAAAAACACACTCATAAACATATGGGTGTGTTTTTTTGGTGTTAAAGTAGCACAGATACCAAGAAGATGTAACATTTGCCGCAGCTTAGTACGTTAATGTAGACACCTTAACGTACTTAAGAGTATTCTTATGTGTACTTAAGAGGGACCCCATTGCAACCAAAACTAATGAATATGTAAGTATATAAAGGAGGCCCATATGTATGAAGTCTCATACCACTGACCGTATTAAAATCCCGCCAGGATTGTGGGCAGGATTATGTCAATTAGGGTTTGGCGCCCACGACGTCGCTCGCAAAGCACGATTGCCGATCACCATTATTACTGAACCAGTAGTCACCACCGCCCAATATTTCGCGATCTGGCAGGCATATTCTGATCTCATTGGTGATACTGCCCAAGGAATCATCAAGCTTGCGACCGTCTTTGATACAGCGAAGTACCCACCGACCGTCTTAGCGACTTACCACGCTCGGGACTACCGCGACGCTCTAAACCGAATGGCTCGGTACAAACAACTGTGTCCCCCGGAAAGCCTACATATCACTGAGGAGGGCGAGCACTGCATAATTGATTTGGAATGGCTGTCTCCCGAGCAATCTGGTCCGCGGATGCTGGTTGGTATCACGCTGGCTTGTCTTCTGGAGATTGGACGCCGGGGCACAGGTCAACCTTTGACCGCGCAGCTTGTTGAATTTTCGAACTCCATGGGCGATGTACAGGCGCTTGAAGCTTACTTCGGCTGTCGTATCCGGATTGGTGCAAAACGTAACCGATTGACGCTACATCGAAGAGATCTGGGCCGCCCCTTTGTCTCGTACAACGAAGAGCTGCTGGAGATCCTGACTCCTGTTTTGGACCGGTCGTTGGATGAACAGCAGCGCAGCCGCTCAATTAGCGAGATGGTCAAATGGATCATGAAACGTAGCCTTACAGGAGGGCGCCCCGACATTCAGGCTGTGGCGAAGGAGCTCGGTATGAGCGATCGTACCTTGCAGCGCCGGCTTACTGACGAAAACACGAGCTTCAAGCTTCTGTTGACACAAGCTAGACATGAGCAGGCACGAAAGTACTTGGCAGACCCCTCGCTTGATATTAAAGAGGTGGCATTCTTGATTGGATATGAAGACCAGAACTCGTTTTACCGCGCCTTCCGCCTATGGGAGGGTGATACACCTTCAAATTGGCGGACTGAACATCAAGGTACAAACTCGATATCAGGAGCACGCTAGGACTGCCGACTATTCATTGATACAATTCCTAATAAGTTTTGTCATTTGGCGTGTTAAACAAGAACTTTGGCGCATTATACTAGTTACTGGACAATCCAGACAAGATAACATAATCACTATCCGGAGCACAAGACTGTTTTAAAAAAGGAGAAGTGTATTATGGATATGGGATTAAACCATAAAACAGCTTTAGTTACAGGATCAACGAAAGGTATAGGTAAAGCAATTGCCATTGAACTAGCCAAAGAAGGTGTTAATGTACTAATTAATGGACGAAATTATGAAGAGGTAGAACGAACTGTAAATGAAATTAAGTCAGATTTCCCAGCTACCTCTCCTCAAAATGCCACAGCCGATATTGTGGATATTGGACAAAGAGATGCTTTATTCGAAAAATACCCTAATATTGATATTTTAGTTAACAATACGGGTATTTATGAAATTATGCAATATGAGGACGTAGACGATGAAGTATGGGAAAAATACTTCCGCACTAACGTTCTTGCTGCAAATGGATTATCAAAATTTTATTTACCTAAAATGTTGAAAAATGATTATGGCCGCATTATTTTTATTGCGAGTGAAGAAGCAATTATGCCTTCAGGACAAATGCCGCAGTATTGTATGACAAAATCTATGTTGTTATCATTGTCAAAAAGCTTATCTAAATTAACAATAGGAACAGAAGTTACAGTCAATACGATCATGCCAGGACCAACACTCTCTGAGAATGTGCACCAAATCATTGAGAGTATGTATCCTCATGAAGATATGACTTTTTCAGAAAAAGAGAAAGATTTTATGGTTACCAACCTGCCTCAATCTGAAATACAGCGATTTATCAAGCCTATTGAAATAGGTAGACTAGCTACATTTGTATGTAGTCCTTATGCATCTGCATTTAAAGGTTCTCCAATCCGTATGGATGGGGGAATGGTACCGACTATTTTTTAGCGCTTGTGGAGAAGCTTGCTGAAATTAGCGCTGACATTGCGGAACATTATGATAAGATGAAGTCAAACATCACTCGAGGGTAGGATGAGGATCATGAACCATTTTGCTATGTATGGAAAGTTGACGGCACGTCCAGGGCAAAGGGACGCTCTTGCAGACATCTTGCTAGAAGCGGCCGATCTGTTGAAGTCGAATAATGACTGCTATTTGTATATAGTCAATGTGTCAGACGACGACCCGAATGCGGTGTATGTGACCGAACTGTGGAAAGATGCAGATGCCCATGCAGCCAGTCTTAAGAACGAAGAGGTACTGGCGTCGATACAACGCGGCCGACCGTTAATTATCGGAGCGGAGCCCATTAAACTGCGTGCTCTAGGGGGAAAAGGCCTGTAGGGTCATGATGCAATTGCTGCTACCACAGCAGCCGATCACTCGGTTGCTTTTAAGCTAACCAGCAGGATAGTCCTAATGAAACGCTTTTGTAACATGTGAAAGGTTGGCAGATAAAATTGGCCCTGGTATAATAAGGGTAATTCACTAAGGAGAGATTTTTTTGTCTGGAGCTGTTCTTTACTAATCCAATTCCATAAAAAGAGGTTTTTATGCACCTACTATTCGTCTGCCCAATTTTTGTATTACGGGTGGGATTTGAAAGCTTCGGAATTAGTTAAGAACAACGGATATTACCAGATCCTTAGGGATACCTGTTATAATGAGTCCAATCCGTGCTGGTTCAGCGCGGATTTTTTTATGGCTCAAATAGCAGGTGATATGAGGGTAGGAATGACGTATGTTCATTCCTGCCCTTTTCTAATTTTTAGCAAAGGGGGATAGAAGGGAATTACTCCAATTTGGTCAAATACATCCAGACTTCTTGAATGAAAGATTCAATCTAAGTAAATAGAAAGGTGGACAATACATGAAACTTCAAACGAATCGGCTCATATTAAAAACACTTGATCTTAATTTAATCGAAGCAGCAGCCCGACGTGATATAGGTGCTATTGAAGCTTTGGGTTATAAAACCAGTGATGAATGGCCGGGTCCTGATTTCTTTGAAGCTTTACCTTATTTTCGAGAACTTTTGATAAAAAATAATGGCACTAGAGGTTTTGACTCTTGGATCATTGTGGAGAAGGATACCCAAGAAATTGTTGGAGGGATTGGTTTTTTAGGAGACCCTGATCAGAATAGAAGATTCAGAGAGTTTGGTTTGGAAAGCCAAATTATCCCCATCCATGCAGATGCCTGCCACTTGCCTTTTGCGGAACAATACTTTGATGCAGTTATAAGCGTAGATGCGTATCAATATTTTGGAGCGAATGAGCAGTACTTAGATGACCATCTTACGCCGCTAGTTAAAGAAGGAGGTAAATTGGCTATAGCGATGTCAGGGGTAAAGATGGAGTTTGATGGGGATATACCCGTGGAACTGCAGCCGTTCTTGTCACTTAGTGAGGTTGATAATCAGTGGCATACATGCGATTGGTGGCGGAAATTATGGGAACCGTCGCCAAATATTTACGTTGAATCGGTAAGAGAAATGAAATGCTTCTCGAAAGCTTGGTATGAATGGCTTCAGTGCAACAACGATTATGCACGTGCTAATTAAAAACGATAGTTCAACGCTATCAAAAACAGCCGAGCGCTCGGCTGTTTTTTTAACTAGTGGGCAGATTACATGAAGTGGTTAATCGATGCCAGGGTCGAACTTACAGGCTTAGGTCGGAAGAGTAATACAGGAGAAATTGGCCCATGCAGGCCTCCACAAGCTTTCTCAATTCCCGACGGGCTACCCGAATATGGAGAGGCTTTAGAACTTGTATCCATAGCATTTTTTAAACACAGATTGTCGATATTCCAAAATACTGTTTAACAGTACTTTTTTTCTCTCTGATATCATCATTTTCTTTTGAAATGCCGATATAAAATTGAGTCTTGAGAACTATTTTATACATAAATTTTACCTAAAGGAAGTGTGAAGAGATGTTGAAAAAGAAATGGCTTATCACCCCGTTGGTTGCGACGACACTGTTTTTCGGTCAATCTGCATTCGCGGCAAACACGTTTTCAGATGTGGAAGGAACAAAATATGAATGGGCTGCCGAATCGATTCGTTCCATGGTCGACAAGGGCGTTGTCAAGGGCTATGCAGATGGGACCTTCAAGCCAAGCAAAACTATAACGAAAGCAGAATTTGTACATATGTTTCACAAGCTTTTTCCAGAAATCGATCATTCTTCCGGCAAATCTTCCGACTTTGTGGATGCGCGTAAACACTGGGCGAATAAAGATTTTGCAGCAATATTCAACGGGGACTATGTTTGGCCGTATGCTGAAAGTGTTGGGGGGAAATATCCAAACTATCTTTTCTATGTCAAGCCTGACAAACCATTGACCCGCTGGGATGTGATGATGATTGCCTCTCTTCGGACGGATTATACCAATCAGACGCTTCATCCTGAGATTGAGGAAGTGATTTCCGCAGCTGCGCAGTACAAGGATATGAAAGTTCGTCAGGCCAATTACAATGACAATTTCTCGGCCTACTATCCGGTGCTGTACATCGACAAGACTGGAGAAGAGTACTCCTATGATGGCGATTCCCAGGATCAAAAGGCAGAAGCATTCTACACCCTAACCAAGATGGGGGTCCTTACCGCTAATGAAGGATACCTTCGCCCCAAAGCACTAGTTACACGGGCTGAAGCTGTTACCCTTTTACAGCGTTTGTACGAAGCCACAACCAAGTCAGTGGAGAATCGACACTAGCCGCTTGCACATTGTAGCCATCAAGGAAACTGCATAAGGAGATAAAGCGCTTTGGAGTTTTCTACTTATTTAGTAACGTATCTATGACGACGCCTAACCGTCGATTACTGTCGAAGGACAACAACTATGTATAAAAAGTCGCCAAATTGGCGGCTTTTTTGTTTTAACGATAGATGCCAGTCAATAGTTTAGAATATGAAATTTTCATGTAAATTCATTAAAAAGCTGAAAACAATTCCTTTTTTTAAACAAAAGAGGATATTCTTTTGGTTTATAAAATATATGTAGTATATATCACTGTACTTTAATTCATTTTAATGTTTATAATAAATTAATAGCCTTAACCTATGTCTTACACTCATCTATGATGCTGAAGTTTCTAAGTATCAACTCTGAACTTCCAGCACACTCCATTTTTTTACACTTCCAAGTCTACTTACACACTTTTAATTCTGATTACATCATGAAACTCAAAAACGATTTACTTTAACATGTCGATTACTGTTTGTTTGTGGCAAGACATTTTGTTGTTTTTGCTGTATCTATCTTAAATACATAGGAATGTGAACATCTGAATCCCATAAAACATTTGTTTTACCGCTTTTTTATGGTGAGGAAAGGGGTTGGACATGAATCGCATGACTTTGCTTTTTTCGGGACAAGGATCTCAGTATGTCGGGATGGGAGCGGCATGGCATGACGGTTTTTCAGAGGCAGGTCACATTTTTGAAGAGGCTGCTGATATTTTGGGGTATGATTTGAAAACTTTATGTATGAAAGGACCCATCTCCCAATTATCCAGAACATCCTACACCCAGCCTGCACTACTCACAATTAGTGTAATCGCATTCAGACGTTACATGCACGATGTTGGGATTATTCCCGAATTTTCTGCAGGGCATAGTTTGGGTGAGTATTCTGCATTGGTAAGCGGCGGAGTCTTATCGTTTGGCGATGCTTTGCGGGTGGTACAAGAACGGGGACGCTTTATGGAAGAAGCTTCAGAGGCCGGAGTGGGTTGCATGATTGCTGTTCGAGGGGCTGATTTAAATCTGCTAGAAGAGCTGTGCGATCACTATGACGTAACCAGTCAGCCTATTTCCATCGCTTGTTATAACTCCTCCTATCAATACGTCGTTTCTGGTCATCATGCCTCTGTTGCTGCGGTGGCGGGACAATTAGAGCAACGTGGGTTCCAAATTACCCGTTTGCAGGTAAGCGGCCCTTTTCACAGCCCGCTTATGCAGCATGCTGCTGACCGATTAGCATTGGAATTGCAAAAATATACGTTTCATGAACCGCTGTGGCCTGTCATTTCTAATGTTACAGCACTGCCATATACGGATGCCAACAGCATTCGTCAAGGTTTGCATTTGCAAATGATCCATCCAGTGCGGTGGATACAAACGATGCAGTATATGGAGAAACATGGGGTGAAGCAGGGAATTGAATTAGGACCGCGAACGGTGCTGAAAAACTTGGCAAAGGAAACAAACATCGCTTTTGAGGTGCTTTCCTTGGACAGAGACTTGGATCGGATTGAGCTGGAACGTCGTTTTTCGATCCGTGATTGGTTGGTCAAACCGCTGGCGGTGGCGGTGTCTACACCCAATGCCAATTGGAATGAGGATGAGTATCAAAAGGGGGTTATTTTACCTATTCACAGGTTGGAGGAGTTACTCAAAAGCATAGAATCGGGCAAATCTTCTTCTGCTTATGAACTAAGACGCGAAGCGCTGGAGTGTATTCGCCTGATATTGCAAACCAAACAAGTATCTGCAGGAGAGCAGGAGGAAGTTTTAGACCTTTTGAGGAGGGATCAGGATGGAGCAGTTTCAAACTTTAATTGAAATCATTCAGGACCGAGCCAGTAGAGCTGAAAATGGAATTATTTTCATTTCGGGTGATACACAGGAGGAGTATGTAAGCTACAGTCAGCTTCTGGAGCAAGCACTGCAGGTACTTCATCAATTGCAGGAAAAAGGAGTACAGCCTGGCAATAAGCTAATTATGCAAATTGAAGACAATCATACCTTTGTGAATGTGTTTTGGGGCTGTCTGCTCGGCGGAATCGTCCCCGTACCTGTAAGTATCGGGAATAATGATGAACATAAAATGAAGCTATTTAAAATCTGGAGTACCCTTACTTGCCCTTACATGATTGCGGATCATAAAGTATTAGAGCAGTTAGAAAAGTATTCTCATCAGCATGAGATGCTGGATTTCTTTGATTCTGTGAAAGAAGCGACCTTTTCTAGCCATGATTTTGATTATTCCGATCAGAACAAAGGGACCATTCATCAATCCAGACCGGAGGATTTGGCGTTTATTCAATTTTCCTCTGGTTCGACAGGTGATCCCAAGGGAGTCATGCTGACGCATGAGAATCTCGTATACAATATTCGGGATATCGCCAGTCAAACGGGAATGACTTCAAGTGATGCGTATCTGGGCTGGATGCCACTCACACATGATTTGGGATTGATCGCTTTTCATTTAACCTGTATCATCGCCCATGCCAAGCAGCTCATTATGCCAACAGCTCTTTTTATAAGACGTCCTTCATTATGGCTAAAAAAGGTGTCGGAGCATAAGGTGACTCAAATCTGTTCTCCTAACTTCGGTTATAAATTTTTCCTTGATCAATATAAATCCAAAACAGCGGATAACTGGGATTTGTCAAGTGTTCGCATGATTTTAAATGGGGCTGAGCCCATATCGGTGGAGCTTTGCCATGTATTTATGGAAGCCATGAGTGTACATGGATTAAAAAAAAATATCATGTATCCTGTATACGGCTTGGCAGAGGCCAGCGTAGGTGTCTCCACTCCACCTTTGGATAAAGATAATTTTGTTACTATTCATTTAAATCGGCAGCAGCTACATGTAGGTGAACCTATAGAAGAAGTAGATTCATCCGATAAGCGTTGTCTTACGTTTGCGGATTTGGGCTACCCCATGGCCAGCACCTCTGTTCGCATTTGTGATGAGCAAAATCAGGTACTAAAGGACGATGTAATCGGATACACCCAAATTTGCGGCAAAAATGTGACTGCTGGGTACTATAACAATCCTGAGGCTACCGCAAAGGTCAAGACAGAGGATGGCTGGCTCATTACCGGAGATTTGGGTTTTATGAGAAACGGACGACTGGTGATTACAGGCAGAGCTAAGGATATTATTTTCGTGAACGGCCAGAACATTTATCCGCATGATATCGAAAGGATTGCAGAGGAACTGGACGGGGTGGATCTGGGGAAAGTAGCTGTCTGCGGTGTACATGATGCACAAACTAGACAGGATCGTATTGTTGTTTTTGTGATGCACACGAAAAAAATAGAGTTATTTTTGCCAACAGTCCAAAGGCTGAAAAGCCATTTGAATTATCGGGGAGGATGGCATATTCAAGATGTAGTTCCAATTCGCCGTATTCCCAAAACTACTAGTGGAAAGGTTCAGCGCTACAAGCTGGCTCAGAGCTACGAGCAGGGAGAATATGATGTAGTTTTGGCATCCCTAACCGAGGCCGCTCGAAATATACAGGAAGCGAACGATGCCCCTGTACCTCAAGGTGAGATCGAGCAAAAACTGATTGGGATTTGCCAAGCTATTTTAAATGTACAGTCAATTGGGAAGGAAGATAGCTACTTTGATATCGGCGTAACATCCTTACAACTCGTTCAGATCGTGGACCAATTAGAGGAACAACTCGGGATTCATATTGAGGTAACGGACTTTTTCTCTTATCCGACTATCGCCAAGCTAGCTGGATATATATCCAGTCAGGGCTTAGGTCATAAGGTGAACACAGCACCGCAATTGGAATCCAAAGAGGAGGTAGAGGACCTGGATATTGCTATCATTGGCATGTCCGGTAAGTTTCCTCATGCGGATACACTGGAGCAGTTTTGGGCGAATGTAGCTTCCGGTACAGATCATATCAGTCCATATAGCGATGAAAGAAAAAAGGATGCCGAAGCTTTTATTTCCCGTCTGAATATGGAAGGCCGAAACATGCAAATCGCCGAAGGTGGCTATCTGGACGAAGTGGACAAATTTGACTACACCTTCTTCAAGCTGACTCCACGTGAAGCTTCTCTGATGGACCCGAATCAACGTTTATTTCTGCAAACTGCTTGGAGCACGATTGAGGATGCAGGCTATGGAGGAAAACAGCTGTCGGGGAAAAAGGTAGGGGTGTATGTTGGATTCTCCAAAACCAGCTTTGAATATGAACGATTGTTGTCCGAAGTGGAGCCAGGAGCGATTCCAAACTTTGGCATAGGCAATCTTCCGTCCGTTATCTCCAGTCGGATTGCGTATTTGCTTGATTTAAAAGGCCCAGCACTGACCATTGATACGGCATGCTCCTCGTCACTCGTAGCGGTACATCTGGCGTGTAAGTCGATTTTGAATGGAGACTGTGAGATGGCTTTGGCCGGTGGAGTGAAGACCATTTTGCTGCCGTTGAAAGCTGGCATTGGCATGGAATCCTCCGATGACCGGGCACGAGCATTCGACGATCAGTCGGACGGCACAGGCTGGGGCGAAGGCGTTGGAGCCGTTCTCTTAAAGCCGCTTCGCCAAGCGGAAAAAGACGGAGATCACATTCTGGGTGTGATCAAAGGAAGCGCGATTAATCAGGACGGCAGTACGATTGGAATTTCCGCGCCCAATGCGCTGGCTCAATCAGAAGTCATTTCGCAGGCGTGGCGTGATGCACGGATCGATCCCGAGACGGTAAGCTATATTGAAGCCCATGGTACTGGCACCAAGTTGGGTGACCCCGTTGAAATTAAGGGCATTACCCAGGCATTCCGTAGATTTACACAGCGCAAGCAGTTTGTGGCGATAAGCACGGTCAAAACGAATATTGGGCATTTATACGAAGCTGCTGGGATTGCGGGATTGATCAAATGCGTGCTGTCGATGAAGCATCAACAGATTGCACCGCTCGTTCATTTTCGCACACCCAACCGGAACATCCATTTTGAAGAATCTCCGCTGTATGCCAACACTAGACTGAGGGAATGGAAGACAGACGGATTTCCGAGAAGATGCGGGGTGAGTTCCTTTGGCTTCAGCGGGACAAACTGCCACGTGGTGCTGGAAGAATATATAGCGAAAAAGAGTGCGGACCAAGAAACCACCGACCGAAAAAATGGATCATCGCCATTGCTGCTGACACTGTCGGCGCGAACTGAAGGAGCTTTAAGTGAGTTGATTGCACGGTACGTGGATCGCTTTGAACGTGAGGAAGAATTGCCGATGGAGGATGTCTGCTATACGGCTAACACGGGCAGAAGCCACTTAACATACCGAGTGGCTGTGATAGCCGAAGGAGCGGAGGCTCTGAAAGTGAAATTACTTCAGCTTTATGAGCAGGGCAAGGCCATTGAAGGTGTATACATTGGAAAAGTAGATAGCAGTGGTGGTACAGAAACAGCCGTCGGAAGCTCGGACACTTTACAAGCACTGGAGCAAGTAGCAGTGAAGTACGTACAGGGGGCACAGATAGACTGGGACACGATATACGCAGGTCACCCGTACAAAAGGGTTTCTCTACCTACGTATCCGTTTGAAAGGAAAAGGTGCTGGATTCATGTTCCAGAACAGGTTCGAGCAGAGCAGAACGCACCCGTTTATAAAAAACCAATAGTAAGGGAGTCTGAAAATATGGGGAATGAGTATTCGACTTCAGCGTCGTTTACTGAGCAGCATAAATCTTCCATTCAACAAAAGCTAGCGAAAATGATCGGTAATGTGTCACAACTTAGTCTTGAGGAACTGGAACCGCAAACACATTTTCTAGAACTAGGGCTGGACTCCATTAATTTGTCCCAGGTCCGCCACAGCATCAAGGATACATTCGACTTGGATGTCCCAATGAATGAATTTTTTGAATCGCTGACCACGCTCGAACTGTTGACTAGCTACGTCGCAGAACAGGTGAGTATTTCCGTTTCTGACGAGGCAGCAGTTGGTGCTGTGGAAATCCAACCGAAAATACCCCTTAATCGGGTAGATGCTACTACAGTATCAACCTGGACAGGGCAGGATTCCAGCGCAATTGGTACATCGCCTCATGGAATAGTCACGTCCGGGCAAGACCCATTTCAAAGCACATCAGTTATAGCGACTTCTGCTGGTATCGAGCAGATTTTGCAGCAGCAGCTGCACGTGATGTCACAGCAGCTTGATGTGCTCCGAACTCAACCAACTCCTCCGACATCCGTTTCCCAATCATTTCAACCGGAAAGGGTTTTGCCGTCAGCAAATAGAGAAAGCGCAGAGATCATTGAAACCAAACAGGAAATCGCAACTGCATTAGCTATTGTTCCACCGGTACTAGCTGTTCCGAAGAATGCAGGCCAGGAATCAAAACCGTTTACACCTTATAAAAAGCTGGAGGTCAAAGCTCATGAATTGCTTTCACACCGCCAAGAACAACATCTGCAAGAGCTGATTGAGCGCTATACTGCTCGGACGCGAAGCACCAAGCAGTACACTCAGCAGTATCGGTCTGTCTACGCGAATAACCGTAATGTAGCCGGATTCCGGCCTATTTTGAAGGAAATGGTCTATCAAATTGTTTCTCAACGTGCAGACGGGTCCAAAATTTGGGATTTGGATGGGAATGAATATGTAGATTTGACCATGGGCTTTGGTGTTAATCTGTTTGGACACAATCCAGCCTTTATTCGTGAAAAAATTGAGGCAGAGCTAAAGAACGGCATGTGTGTCGGACCTATGTCCAACATGGCAGGACAAGTCGCCGAGAAGATTTGCAAGCTGACCGGTGTAGAACGGATCGCTTTGTACAATTCCGGCACCGAGGCGGTTATGGTTGCTCTCCGTTTGGCGCGTGCTGCCACTGGACGAGCCAAAGTAGCCATTTTTGCTGGCTCCTATCACGGTACGTATGATGGTGTGCTTGCGTTGGGTAGTGCAGGCAATAATAAGGAGCATTCCACACCTCTGGCGCCTGGCATCTTGCAGCACATGGTGGACGATATCGTTGTACTCAATTATGGAACAGACGAATCGCTGGATTATATACGTACACATGGGCAGGAGCTAGCTGCTGTGCTAGTGGAGCCGGTGCAAAGCCGTCGTCCTGATTTTCAGCCGAAGGCCTTTTTACAGGAGGTTCGTCAGATCACGGAGCAATCCGGTACAGCCTTTATTTTCGATGAGGTGATTACAGGCTTCCGGATTCAACCGGGAGGCGCTCAAGCGTGGTTTGGGGTACAAGCTGACCTTGTGACCTACGGTAAAGTTATTGGCGGAGGGATGCCAATCGGTATCGTAGCAGGGAAAGCCGACTTTATGGATGGGATTGACGGTGGCACCTGGAGCTTCGGAGATGGTTCCTATCCTCAGAATGAGCATCGGCGAACCTTTGTAGCCGGTACGTTCTGTCATCATCCGCTGGCGATGGCGGCATCCCTAGCAGTGTTGGATTATTTGGAAAACCACGGCGAGCAGCTGCAAAATCAGTTGAACAGCCGTACTTCAGCGTTGGCAGCAGAGTTAAATAGTTACTTTACCCATGAGCAGATACCCATGAAGATTGTTCACTTTGGTTCACTATTTCGCTTCGTACTCAAGGGTGATCTGGAGCTTTTCTTCTATCACATGCTGGAAAGGGGTATTTACATCTGGGAAGGGCGGAACTGCTTCTTGTCGACCGCTCATACAGAGGAAGATATTGCGCGGATCATACAAGCTGTCAAGGACAGTGTGGATGAGCTGCGTAAAGGGGGATTCTTGCCTGATCTGACCCCGAACGGGAAAGGCCCAGGTCCAGGTAAGCAAAGATTGCCTATATCCGACCCTTCAGAAGTATTGACAGTGGACGCGCATGAAACGGTCATCCCACTAACCCCGGATCAAAAGCAGTTTTGGTTCGCTTAATGAAAAGAAACGAAGTGACTCCCGTTCTGACACGCGAACACATTAATGTGAGACGTTAAGCAAACTGTCCAATCCCGTATTTATTTTGCTGAAAAATCGGGTAAAGTGCACCTTGGCGTCTTTACGCTCCAAGTTTGATAAAATGTCAGGTTCTATTCTTAGGACTTGGCATTTTTAGTAGTGCACCCAGTATGGGCATCAGTTATGTCATCGAATTCAATTGTCATAAATTGACGCATGTCAGCGAGTAAACGAAAAGATTTGAGTTTTTTTAGGATCATTACTGGAAAAAAACTATATCCTGCATAATAAGTTAGATAAGCGCATTTAGCCATTAATGGTTTAATAAAACAAATTAGATCCTCGCTTTACAGATGGATAATTATATTTTATTAGTATGAGGATGGTTTCTTTATACAGTGGACCGTTCATATTTACCTTCTTATGAGAACTTTATCTTGTACCCCTAGCTAGGTTATATCGTGTTTTTTTAGGCTAGCCCACAGTTGGAAAGGATAAAATTAATTCCTTGAATACCCCATAGTAAAGGAGTCTGAAAAGATGGTGAATGAGTATTTCTCGACGGAATCTGCTTCCAATCCGCAAAAATCTACGATTACTAATAAACTGTCAAAAATAATCGAAAGTGTATCCCAACTCAGTCCAGACGAATTAGAGCCGCAAAAACATTTTTTAGAACTGGGTTTAGACTCTATTCTTCTGTCTCAGGTTAGACACAGCATTAAAAGTACGTTTGGCTTGGATATCCCGATGAACGAATTTTTTGAATCACTGACTACGCTGGAGTTGCTGACAAACTATATTGCTGATAGGGTGGCCTCGACCTCTGAAGAATTGACCCGGAATTCGGAGGAGCATCAGTTGGCTGCATCGTCCAGCGTCACTTCTTCGGTGCCTTCCGTCTTGCCGGGCCGGAGTCAAAAATCCGCTATCCCTGTAGAAGATCCTGCACCACAAGAAAGCAAGCTATCAAATAAGGATGTATTTGTGGGGAGAGAACGAATTTTAGAAATGCAACTTCAACTCATGTCGCAGCAGATGGAAATACTGCGTCAGTCTCGGCTTGCACCAGTGGCAATGTCTGAATCGCATTCACTACAAACTGCTGTCGAGCCTAAGACATCCACGATGCAGGAGGAAGCTGCCACAGTTACTTCTGTTTCCCCCGTCCAGGCTTCCGTCTCAGCTGTTTTGCCAGACAGAAAAGAATCTAAAGCATTTGTTCCCTATCAAAAAATAAATGTGCAAGCCCATAATTCACTTTCACTTAGGCAGGAAAAGCATCTGCAAAAGCTGATTGAACATTACACGATGCGCACACGAAAAACCAAAGAGTATACTCAGCAATACAGGTCTGTATATGCCAATAACCGGAATGTGGCCGGATTTAGGCTTGCTCTCAAGGAAATGGTGTATCAGATTATATCCCAGCGTGCAGAGGGTTCTAAAATTTGGGATTTGGATGGTAATGAATATATTGATTTGACGATGGGATTTGGGGTCAATCTGTTTGGTCACAACCCATCCTTTATTCGTGGATCGATAGAAAAGGAACTACATAACGGAATGTGCCTTGGGCCGATGTCCAATATGGCCGGGCAGATTGCCGAAAAGATTTGCAAAATGACAGGCATGGAACGAATTGCGCTATATAACTCGGGGACAGAGGCGATCATGGTCGCCCTTCGGTTAGCACGGGCTGCCACCGGGCGGGATAAAGTGGTGATTTTTTCTGGTTCCTATCACGGTACCTTTGACGGAGTATTGGCATTGGGCGGAACAACAGATGCCAGGGAACATTCCACTCCTCTGGCACCTGGTATACTACAGCACATGGTGGACGATGTCGTTGTGCTCAGCTATGGAACGGACGAGTCACTCCATTATATCCGCTCCCATGCCCATGAACTGGCTGCTGTTCTCATAGAGCCAGTACAGAGTCGTCGCCCTGATTTCCAGCCCGCAGCTTTTCTGAAGGAAGTACGCCAGATTACGGAGCAATCCGGGACCGCGTTCATTTTTGATGAGGTAATTACGGGCTTCCGTATTCAGCCGGGAGGTGCGCAGGCGTGGTACGGAATTGAAGCCGACCTTGTAACTTACGGTAAAATCATTGGCGGCGGTCTTCCCATCGGTATCGTGGCAGGGAAAGCATCGTTCATGGATGGAATTGATGGAGGGATGTGGAGCTTCGGAGATGACTCTTATCCACCGCATGAGCAACAGCGGACGTTTGTAGCGGGAACTTTTTGCCATCATCCCCTGGTTATGGCAGCGTCCCTGGCCGTACTAGAGCAGTTGGAGAAGGACAGGGGGGAACTGCATAACGAGCTGAATAGTCGTACGAAGGCGTTCGCAGCAGGACTGAATCACTATTTTACGGAGGAACAGATACCTATAAAGGTCGTTTACTTCGGTTCCTTGTTCCGCTTTGTCCTTAAAGGTGACTTGGAGCTATTCTTCTATCACATGCTGGATAAAGGAATTTATATATGGGAAGGCCGGAACTGTTTTTTGTCAACGGCTCATACTTTGGAAGACATAGAGCGGATTGTACAGGCAATTAAAGAGAGTGTTAATGAGTTGCGAAAAGGAGGATTTCTGCCGGATCTGCACCCTCATGAAAACGATCTAAACAAGCCTTTTATTCCTGAAACTGCAATTATAGGCCTTAAGGAATCGACGATTATGCTGACTCCGGATCAGAAGCAGTTATGGTTTGCCTCAGTCTCGGATTCAAAGGAATCGCAGTCGCTTCATGAGACTGTTTTACTGCGTTTTCGGGGTCCGCTACATGTTAAGGAATTTAATGAAGCTGTCCATCGCATCGTCGAACGCCACGAAGCCTTACGCACCTTTATGGGAGAGGACGGAGAAACGCAGATCATCGCTCCGGCAATGACCCTCAGTATTCCGCTGCATGATATCAGCATTCTTTCTGTAGAGGAGCAGAAACACGATATCCGTGCTTGGATGGATAAGGACAGGGAGACCGTATTCCCAATAAGTGCGGGAGAACCTTTATTCCGTATCCAGCTTTTAAAAACGTCGAATGAGAAGCACATCGCTGCATTTACATTTCATCATCTGATTGCAGATGGCTGGTCCATCGGTGTGTTTTTTCATGAATTGGAACGACTTTATTCCGCTTGTGTACAGGGGGAACACTGCACGCTTCCCGATCCTGTTCCGTTCCGAGATTTCGCAGCATGGCAGCAAAACCAGTTAGAGGCAGGAGGATCGGCAGCCCTTGCTTTTTGGTCGGATGTACTTGCGAAGCCGTTGCCCGTTCTTGACTTGCCGTCTCCCCAACGGAACATCTGCGCTCCTTCTTTGCACGGAGCGCGGCACACCATTGTGTTGGAGGCGCCTCTGGTGAAGCAACTGAAATCAGTCAGTATTCGGCTTGGCAATAGCTTGTTTGTGACTTTATTGTCTGTTTTTCAGCTTTTCCTGCACAGACTGACAGGCCAAAATCAAATAATGGTAGGTATTCCAACCGCAGGGCAATCTCATATGGGTGTGTCTCCGCTAATTGGCAACTGCGTTAACTTGCTTCCAGTAATTTGTGAGGTAGACTCTGGGACAACGTTCACGGAATTCACTCAGACGGTCAAGCGAGTAATGCATACGCTGGATGCTTATCAGAAATACAGCTTTGCCGGACTTGCCCAGTTAGGATTAAGTCATTTTCCAGTCCTTAACGTGTTGTTCAATATGGATCGGCCTATTCTGGAGTTTCACTATTCCGGATTGGAAACAGAATTATTGGAGCATGAAATATTGTTCTGTCAATATGAGTTGTTTTTGAATGTTACGGAGTCTGGCCAGCAGTTGCGGCTTGATTTTGACTATGCTACGAGTCTTTTTCAACAAGACACTATGGAAGTATGGGCGCAATACTTTTTACATCTGCTGAGCTCGATTGTGCAGGAAGACGGAATGCGTATATCTGCGCTGCCTTTGCTTCGGAGTACGGAAAGCGAGCGACTTCTGGAAGTGTGGGCGACACATGCGGATTCCAAGGGAATTTATCCTTGTGTCCTGGACAAATACAAACATCCGTCTCCTACGGGTACCATCGGACAAGTATATTTGGCCACATCCGCTGGTTTACTGGGAACGACGCTGGAATGGGCATATGTCGAGGTTGGGGGGAGAATTCGACATCTCGGTGCGGCCAACCGAGATGTTCATATTCGCGGTCATCAAGTGAATCTTGAGCAGATGGAGAAACATCTTTTGCGAGCATTGGATTTGGATGCCTGTGTTTTGACGGCCCGGAAAGACGGTGAGAGTAGTAACTCATCGTATCTAGTGGCTTACGGAGTGGAAAGTGCTTCCAAGTCGTGGGATATAGCGAAGCTGAAAGAGACTGTTAGCTCAATACTTCCTGATTATGGGCAACCTCGCTTTTGGGTTTTGATGGATAGCATCCCTCTTTTGGCTGATGGGCATCCGGATTTTCAATTATTGCCGAAACCAGAAGATACCAGGATAGAGGACTCGCAGAAGCAGGTTTCTGACAGCAATATGACTGAGGACAAACTGATATCCATATGTAAGGAAGTTTTGAATGTATCTGATATCGGATACAACGATAATTTTTTTCAAATGGGTGGAGACTCCTTAAAAGCGACTGTTCTTCTAAGCAGAATTAACAAGGAATTCGAAGTATATATTCCGCTGGTACAAATTTTACATTTACAAACGATTGCACAACTGGCGGCACATGTAAAAGGAGGGCAAAAGCGAAAGTTTGAGCCGCTTGTTCCGGCAGATTTACAGCCCTTTTATCCGGTATCTCCCGCACAAAAAAGAATGTATGTGCTGGATCAACTGGGTGGAGGTGCAGCGTATCATGTATCGGGTCAACTGCATATAGAGGGAGAGTTACACGTTTCCAGGTTCATTGATGCAGTGAAGGAGGTTTTTTCACGGCATGAATCCTTTCGGACGTATTTTGAGATAGTAGACGGGGAAACCGTGCAGAAGGTACAGGATGTGCTTTCACTGAACATTCCTGTTACTCCAATTTCCGAAGAGGATGCTAGTCACGCCCATGAACTGTTTATTCAGCCTTTTGACCTGAGTAAGGCTCCTTTAATTCGTGCTGAACTGTTCGCAATCCATCGTGACCAGTTTATGTTGCTGATCGATATGCACCATATCATTTCAGACGGCTTCTCAATGGCAGTATTAATGGATGAGATCAGCACGCGGTATCAGGGTATGCCACTTGCCCCCATTGACGTGCACTACAAAGACTATGTCGTTTGGCAAAAACAACATTATGCCGGAGACAGCCAAGCAAAGGATGAAGCATTTTGGTTAGACACGTTGGATGGCGAGCTCCCTGTATTGGACCTGCCAACTGACTTTGCTCGTCCGCCAAGTCAGAGCTTCGCAGGGGACAGCCTTACCGTCATTGTGCAATCCAAGCTAACGGATAGACTTAATCAATTGGCAAGAGACACGGGAGCAACGCTCTTTATGGTGCTCTTGGCAGCTTATAATGTGCTGTTAAGCAAATACTCCGGGCAAGAGGACATCCTCGTAGGTACGCCGGCAGCGGGTAGAGGGCATGCGGATACGGAAGCGATGATCGGCATGTTTGTGAATACTTTAGTTCTCCGTAATCGACCGCTAGCGTCCCAGCCATTCAGTGCTTTCCTGGAGGACGTCAAACATAACACTCTGCTTGCGTTGGAGCACCAGGATTATCCATTTGAACAACTGGTCGACAAACTGGATCGAGTACGCGATGTAAGCCGCAATCCCATCTTTGATACGATGTTCAGTCTGCAAAATAAGGGAACAGAGGTCATTGAATTCGAGGGACTTCGTTTGCAACCGAATGAGTTTAATGCAGGTGTATCGAAGTTCGATCTTTCATTACATGTAACGGAAACTCAAGACCATTTAACTTTCACCTGGGAGTATTCGACCAGCCTGTTTAAGTTGGAGACGATTGAGCGATTTGCCCTCCATTATATAAAAGTGTTGGAAATCGCAACTCAAGATGTCGGAATTCGCTTGGCTGACATGGATATGCTGACAGAAGAAGATAAGCACTTATTACTATATGAGTTCAACAACACCTCTGCCTATTTTCCGCGGGATGCAACGATTCATGGAAGGTTTGAGCAGCAGGTTAGCAGGACTCCAGATGACATGGCAATCATATTTGGAGATAAGTGTATGACTTACCAAGAGTTGAATGAGCTGGCGAATCGTTTAGCGCGAACGCTGCGGGCGGAAGGAGTGGGACCGGATCAGCCGGTGGGGATTATCGCTCAGCGTTCACCTGAGATGATGATTGGCATCTATGCAATTCTAAAAGCGGGTGGAGCTTATGTACCCATTGACCCGGGATACCCACAAGAAAGAATTCAATATATGCTTGAAGATTCAAGAACACAATTGGTGCTGACACAACCACAGTTTGCAGAACAGCTGAAGCAATATGCGGACTGCAAGGTAATGGTGCTGGATTATGCTTCCAAGATCATGGCTTTGCAAGCGTCCAGGTCGACGGAGCCTATGACCGACTGCATGAGTAGCTGGCATGAAGATGCCTCCAACCTTGCGCCTCTAGCAGAACCAAACCATGCGGCCTATATCATCTATACTTCCGGTTCCACAGGGAAACCGAAAGGGGTTATTGTTGAGCACCGCTCCGTCGTGAATCGGCTCTGCTGGATGCACAATAGATATGGGCTGAACGTAGAAGATACGATTTTGCAAAAAACCGCCTTTACTTTTGACGTATCCGTATGGGAGTTGTTCTGGTGGTCGATGGTGGGCTCTAAAGTAAGCTTGTTGCCAATCGGCGGAGAAAAGTCTCCCGAACAGATCCTGAACACGATTAATGAAGACAAGGTAAGCACCCTTCATTTTGTACCCGCGATGCTGCATATTTTTCTGGAATATCTGGAGCAGCAACCAAGGGAAGTCGTGCAAGCCAAATTGAAAACGCTAAAGCATGTATTTGCCAGCGGCGAAGCATTGCCTCCTCAGCAGGTGGCGCGTTTCTATCGAATTATGTCAGGGATTGGAAGCGCAAAACTAATTAACTTGTATGGTCCAACAGAAGCTACTGTAGACGTTTCATTCTTTGAATGCGAGCCTGTGGAAGAGCACTCGGTGATCCCGATCGGTAAACCGATTGATAATATTCATTTGTACGTTGTACAGGAAGGCACGGAGCGATTGCAACCGATTGGAGCGGTGGGAGAACTTTGTATCAGTGGTATAGGAGTAGCCCGGGGCTACCTTAATCGACCGGAATTGACAAAGGAGAAGTTCGCTACCAATCCGTTTAATAGCGGAGCGGAGGGTTATGAGCGGATGTACCGCACAGGAGATTTGGCTCGTTGGATGCCTGACGGCAACATTGAATATCTGGGGCGGATCGATCAACAGGTTAAAGTAAGAGGATATCGCATTGAACTGGGTGAGATTGAAGCGCAGTTGCTGTCCGTAGACGGAATCCAGTCAGCAGTGGTCGTAGCTCGGGAAAACAAAAACGGCTACAAGGATTTGTGTGCATACTTTGTGGCTTCTGAGCCATTAAGTCCGCTGGACGTGCAAAATGCGCTCAAGCAGAAGCTGCCGTTTTATATGATTCCAGCATATGTGGTGCCTCTGCAGCAGCTTCCTCTTACGGCCAATGGAAAAACGGACCGAAAAGCGTTACCTGAGCCGGACCGTCATGACTCTTTACAAACGGATTATGTTGCTCCAAGAACTGATGTGGAAAGGGCGCTGGTCGTGGTATGGCAAGACGTTTTGGGATGTGATCATATAGGCGTTCGAGATCATTTTTTTCTGCTTGGCGGCGATTCTATTAAGGCCGTTCAGGTGGCCTCACGTCTGCGTCAGCATGGCTATTCCCTTGACATTTCTCTTTTAATGGAGCACCCGTTCATTGAGGAGCTTAGCAAGCTTGTGACAACTTTGTTCCGCTACACAGACCAGAATTCGATACATGGAGAGATTCCAATAACATCGATTCAGCGGCAGTTGAATGAACTGGGTACATTGTACACCTTGCAGACGACAACATCCATGCTATTTGCAGGTAACCCGGACTTCGATGAGGATCTGTTACGGTCTGTGCTGCAAACATTAACTACTTATCACGAGGGACTACGGCTTGGTCTGGCGTCGATCGACGAACCGTCTACCCTTGTATACCGAGATGAAAATGAAGAATTGTTCACACTTGATGTGTTCTCACTCTCAGATGATGCCTATGAAGCTAGCAAGCAATTACAGACCGAATGCTTCCGAATTCAAAACAGTTATGGAATGTTTGAGGGACCCAGAGTACGCGCAGGCTTATTCAGGATGTCGGGCTCCGACCAGTTCTTCCTTTCAGTAGATCCGCTAGTGGCTGATCCCACATCTTGGCGTATCCTGCTTGAGGATTTCACAACTGCCTATGAACAAGCTCTTACCGGGGAACCGATAGTGCTTCCTGACAAAACAGATTCTTACCGCTCCTGGATGCGGTGGCTAGAAGACTATGCAGACAGCAAAAAGCTGGCCAAAGAGAAACTCTACTGGCTGGATAAGGTTCATTTCAATGGAGAATTTATACCGAAGGACCATAAGGCACCTGCACATTCAGAAACACTTCGTCCAGTAGAACATTGCATCATACAGCTTTCGGACGAGAAAACAAGCCAGCTGTTAACACGGGCTAATCAAACCTATAATACGGTGACCGCTGAGTTACTGCTTGCTGCATTGGGATTGACTATAGTGGAATGGTCTGGACAGTCTAAGATCGCCATTGGATTTGAACATTATGATCGGGAGCAACAAACGGTGACTTTGGACAAACCGGACCTTTCAAGAACCGTAGGTCAATTCGGTTCCATATATCCGCTTGTCCTGGATATGGAGCCTGGGAAAGACAGTTCTCTTTTGCTCAGAAACGTAAAGGAGACAGTCCGGCAAGTACCCAACCAGGGTTTAGGATATGGATTACTAAAATATGGAGCTGCATCCTCTGGCAGATCAGAATTTAATGCTCAGTATTACCCAGAAATTGGCTTCCGCTTGATTCATTCTGAATCGGTTAGTTCCTCTCACTTTCATACATCACCTATGGATGTTGAATTATGGTCCGACCAGAATTGTAGCGTTTCAGATTTAGCCTATCACCTCTATCTGGATGGGCGGCTGAAAGACGGTAAGCTTTCCATCTGCATGCTTTATAACCGTCAAGCGTATGAAGCGGATACTATCCGAATGCTTCTGTTGCGTTTTGAACATCATTTGTCGGGCATTATTCAGCATTGTCTGGACCAATCCGGACGGCAACTAACACCATCGGATGTGGGAGCACGTGGTTTGGATCTAGATGAGTTTGAAGACATGAAGCAGTTTTATGAGAATCTATAACGATTCGTCCGAGGAGGATATCCATGATCGAAGGACTTGAAATTGAAAAAGTGGTCAACTTGACTCCCTTACAGGAAGGAATGCTCGTTCATGCGCTGATGGAACCAGAATCACAGGCTTATTACGAGCAATTACGTATTTCTATTCGGGGAGATCTGGATTGGAATGCCCTGCAAGAAAGCTTTCAGCTGTTGGTTCAGCGTCATGAAACACTGCGCTCGAACATTTATCATAAATCCGCTTCTCGTTCGCGGCTGATTGTCTTTAAGAAGCGAAACACGGCGATTACTTACGAAAATATGACAGAGCTGACCGGAAAGGAGCAAGCCGACGCTATTCGTAGATTTATGGATATGGACCGTAACACCCATTACGATTTGAGCAGGGATATGCTTATCCGGATGGCTGTACTTCAAACAGATAAAGATGCTTATACGGTGCTTTTAAGTTTTCACCATATTATTATGGACGGCTGGTGTCTTGGCATCATAATGGACGAGTTGTTAACGGCCTATGAAGCCTATCGTACAGGCTGTTCCGTTCAATTGCCTGAACCACGACCTTACACCGGGTATGCCGACTGGCTTGAAGAACAGGATCAGGAGGCGGCCAAGGACTACTGGAGTTCTGTCTTACAAGATTACGAACAAACGGCTGGACTTCAGATGCTAAAAACTCCAGCTACAACTTCAGAAAAAGGCGGCTATCTGCTGCAGGAATATAGAACGACGCTGACGGAAAAAGAGACCAGTAGTTTGCGTGCGATTGCTGAATGCAATGGGACCACGCTCAGCAGTCTTTTTCTGGCCGCCTGGGGAATTGTACTTGGTCGTTACAACGGAAGCAAGGACGTAGTTTTTGGCACGGTGGTATCTGGCCGCCCGTCGGAATTGGATGAAGTAGAGCGAATTGTGGGATTGTTCATTAATACCATTCCATTACGAATTAGATTAAATGAAGAAAAGAGTTTTGTTGAATTATTGCGCGATGTCCAGAGAGCCTCTGTCCAAGGAAGGATGAACGGATACTGTTCACTTGCTGAAATCCAGTCGCAATCTGCACTCAAGCAACGCTTGCTCGATCATATCGTTGTATTCGAGAACTATCCGCTGGAAAACATGGTCGGGAGACGGGACTGGCAAGACAAACTCGGATTCATTATTGAAGACGCCCGGTTATTCGAAGAAATACCGTATGACTTTAATATTGAAGTTGAAGACAAGAAGGCAATGAGTTTCATATTGTCCTATAACGGCAAGGTCTATAGCAGTGAAGCGATGAAGCATCTGGCCCATCATTTGAAGCATGTCTTCCTCCAAATTGCCAGCAATCCAGATGTTTGCCTCCGTGATGTTCGGCTGTTAACAACCGAAGAAGAGGCTACTTTGACGAAAATATGGAGCGGGCCCGTTGTCCAGTTTCCTGCACTTACTTTTCACGGGATATTCGAAGCGCAGACGGAGCGTACACCAGAACGAGCGGCCGTCATATATGAAGGTACGATGCTCACTTACAGACAACTTAATGATAGAGCAGACGCTCTCGCCCATCTTTTGCAGAAGCGTGGAATTACACGGGAGAGTCTGGTCGCTGTCATGGTTGACAGGTCTGTTGAGATGATAGTGGCGGTGCTGGGAATTATGAAAGCAGGAGCTGCCTATGTGCCAGTAGATCCTGTATATCCAGAAGAACGTATTGAATATATGCTGCGTGACTGCGGAACGACGATTGTGCTTACGCAATCTCACCTGACGGGCTGGCTGAAAACAATGGATTTCATGGGCGAGGTAGTCGATCTGGCTACGTTGCCACTCCAGCCCGAGATAGATTTGGACAAGCAGTATATCTCCACATATGAACCCGGCTCTTTGGCGTATGTCATTTATACATCGGGTACCACAGGTAAGCCCAAAGGCGTTATGGTTGAACATCAACAATATGTCAACACCGCACTCGGTTACAGACACAGCCAAGGATTTAAAGATTTCCCTGTTAAGCTACTACAAATTGCCAGCATGTCGTTTGATGTGTTTGCATGCGATTTGGCCAAGGCATTTGTCAATGGAGGTACCTTAGTCATTTGTCCTGAAAACGTGAGAAATGATCCAGCTGCCCTGGCTACACTGTTGGAGCAGCAGGAGATTACTACGTTTGAGACGCCTCCTGTGCTTTTAGCTCTGCTATTGAATTACATCTATGAGCACGGTACAAATATCAGTTCCCTAAAGCTGCTTACTACTGGAGCAGATAGCTTGGCTGTTGCAGATTACCGTAAGATGTTGACCCGCTTTGGCAGCAAGATGCGAATTATTAATACGTACGGAGTTACCGAAGCCGCAATCGAATCTAGCTTTTATGAGGACGAGCTGGAAAAATTGCCTCTGTCCGGTATCGTCCCTATCGGCAGAGCTCTACCGAATCATAAGTTATATATTGTTGATGACAGGATGCGTCCGGTCCCTGTGGGTGTAACGGGCGAGCTGTGTATTGGTGGAGCTTCTGTAGCACGGGGATATCTGAACAGACCGGAGCTTTCGGCTGAGAAATTCGTGTCTGATCCGTTCTCGCCCGGTGGACGCTTGTATCGTACGGGGGATCTGGCGCGCTGGCAGCCAGATGGGAATATTGATTTTATCGGGCGAGCGGACTACCAATATAAAATTCGCGGATACCGGATTGAGCCTGGAGAAATCGAATCTATTTTGCTCGAAACGGAAGGAGTACGCCAGGCAGTTGTAGTTGATCGACTGGACACAGCGGGACAAAAGTACTTATGTGCCTATGTTGCAGGTGCAGCTGAGAAAGACATGTTGCGGGATAAACTGGCTCAGCAGTTACCAGTCTATATGGTTCCAGCCCAAATCATTGTATTGGAACAGTTGCCATTGACCCATAACGGGAAAATAGACCGATCCAATCTGCCCGAACCGGATGAAATAGCATCGGTGGATAGCATATATGAGGCACCACAGGATGAATTGGAAAAAACAATCGCTTTGATCTGGGAAGAAGTGATTGGCGTTAAACCAATTGGATTACACAACAACTTTTTCGAGCTTGGCGGGGACTCGATTAAAGCATTGCAAATTGCAATCCGCTTAAATGCCAAAGGCCTGAAAATGGAAGTAAAGGACTTATTCCGTTACCCTGAAATTCACTTGATAGCACCGTTTATAAAAAAAATCACCCGTATCATTCCCCAGGGGATTGTAGAAGGTGAGGTAGAATTGACACCTATTCAACTCGATTTTTTTCAGCATCATCGGAGAGATCGTCACCATTATAATCAGGCAGTCATGCTGCAAAATGATAGAGGATGGAATGAATTATGGCTGAAAAACGCTATGGACAAGCTGGTAGCTCATCACGATGCATTACGCATCATTTTTGTGGAAGAGGAAAAGGGAACCACCGCCTATAACAGGGGAGTGAACGAAGGTGAGTTCTTTACATTAACGAGCTATGATTTGACACAATCAAGCCAGCCTGAAGAAGAAATCCGACACATTGGCGATGAGCTGCAAAGCAGTTTGGATCTGCAACGAGGTCCTCTCATACGCTTGGCTTTATTCCATTTATCCGGTGAAGATCATCTGATGATCGTTATCCACCATCTTATTGTAGACGGTGTGTCTTGGAGAATTTTGCTGGAAGATTTGGGCACCGCCTATGATCAGGTAGCTCGGGGTGAGATGCCGAATCTGCCCGCCAAGACTGATGCTTACAAAGAGTGGGCTTCAGGACTGACCACTTACGCCGAAAGTGTACAGGTACGCCAAGAAATCAGCTACTGGAACAATGTAGATTCACGCAGGATACGTCGGTTGCCAAGAGATCATGAAATCGCGGTTAGCCTGATACAGGATCGACGCCAAGCGGAGGTGGTACTCAGCAGGGATGAGACGGAAAAGCTATTGAAGCATGTACATCATGCCTATCATACGGAAATGAATGATCTGTTGCTTACAGCCTTGGGCCTGGCTTTTTATGAATGGAGCGGTTACAACGAAATCCCGATTTTGCTGGAGGGACACGGCAGGGAGGAGATCATTAAAGATTTGGACATCTCTCGTACAGTCGGCTGGTTTACCTCCCTGTATCCCTTTGTAATCGAGGTCAACAGACCCGAGAACTTGGCCTATCAGATCAAAATGGTTAAAGATAAGCTGCGGCGGGTGCCTAATAAGGGCGTCGGTTATGGTATTTTACGTTATTTGACCAAGGACCAGACTAAAGCCGCTTCTCTAGTAGCTGCACCATTCCCGGAAATCAGCTTCAATTATTTGGGACAATTCGACGAAGAAAACAAGACAGACATGCCTTGGCGTATTTCCCGATTAGCAGACTTAGCCAATGGTGAGAGAAGCCCGCGTGCGGAAAAGACGAATACATTTGACATTAACGGCATGATCACGAACGGAATCCTTCGGTTTGAATTTGAATATAACGGGTTTGAATATGGTGTAGCGACGGTAGATCGATTAACGATCGGCTTTAAAAAACATCTATTGAATATTATCCATCATTGTTGCACTAAAGATCAGGCGGAGCGCAGCCCTACGGATTTTACATATAATCAATTGTCTATGGGGCAATTTGAACAAATATCAAGCCGATTATCGGATAAGCTGGGAAATCTGTTGAAATAAAGGATATCAGCAAGTTGAAACTCAAATTCTGCATGGATAAAGGAAAGGTGAATGATTTGGCACAGGTAAATATTAAAGATATCTATCCGCTATCCCCGATGCAGGAGGGAATGTTGTTTCATTCCATCCTCGACGCAAAATCAGAAGCTTACTTTGAGCAGACCGTTATTACCTTTAATGAAGTGCTAGATGTTCATTTGGTTCAGCAAAGCTTGCAGCAGCTCATGAATCGATATGATACATTCCGTACCATTTTTATGTATAAAGAAACAGAACGTCCGCTTCAAATTGTCCTGGAAGAACGTGAAGCGTTGCCTGTTCATTTCGAAAATATCAGTGTTTTCCCTGAAGCTGAGAAAAGGGGGCATTTTACTGACTTTTTAAAGACAGAGCGTCAAGCGGGTTTTGACTTGGAAAAAGATGTTCCGATTCGGCTTGCCCTGTTTCAATGGGATGATGACTCTTGCAGGCTTGTCTGGAATGTTCATCACATTATAATGGATGGTTGGTGCATGGGAACGGTAGCCCAGGAATTTTTTACTATATATACTTCCCTTCGGTCTGGAGTGCCTGCGCAATTGGATACGGTATATCCGTACAGCAGTTTTATTCAGTGGCTGGAGCAACAGGACAAGGAAGAAGCGACAGCCTATTGGCGGGGGTATTTAAATGGACTTGAAAATGAAACAATTTTGCCGGGGTATAACCGTCCATTGAATCCAATCTTCGAAGCAGAACGTTACACATGCAAGCTGGGGAAAGAACTGACTCAAGGAATGGAGAGAATAGCTAAACACTACCACACGACAGTCAGCACTGTATTTCAAACGGTATGGGGATTATTGCTTCAAATGTACAACCACAGCCGGGATGTTGTGTTCGGGTCCGTAGTATCCGGCAGACCAGATGAAGTTCCGGGAATTGAAAATATGGTTGGATTGTTCATTAACACAATACCAACACGCATAACCAGTGATGCGGACCAGAGATTCTCAGATCTGCTGATATCTGTGCAAAACTCCAACATCGAGTCTACTCAGTACTCTTATTCTTCCTTGGCAGATATTCAGAATCACACGGATTTGAAACAAAATTTAGTCCGTCATATTGTTGTTTTTGAGAACTATCCTTATTCAGAGGAGCTTATTCATGCGGAAAAAGGGCCTGATACACTTCAGGTTACCGACGTAGAGGATATTGTACAGACCAACTATGATTTTAATGTGATTGTCGTTCCTGGATCACAGTATGAAGTTACATTTAGTTATAATCGACTGGTTTACGATGAAAATTGGATTAAGCTAATTGCAGCTCATCTTAAACGGGGACTGGAGCAGATTGTTCAACAGCCGGATCTACCGATTTCCGCTTTGGAATTTCTGACAACGGAAGAGAAAAGCCAGGTTTTATCCGAATTTAGCGGAGTACAGATCTCATATCCTTCTAGTGATACCATCCATCTTTGTTTTGAAAAACAAGTAGAAAAGACACCGAAGGCAACAGCAATAGTCTGTGAGAACTCCAGTCTGACTTATGTTGAGCTGAATGAACGTGCTAACCGACTGGCTCGTACCCTGCGTAGTTACGGCACAACAACCGATCGGCTAGTTGGACTCATGACTGATCGTTCTATAGATATGGTGGTTGGCATTCTTGCTATTCTTAAAGCAGGAGGGGCATATGTACCCATCGATCCGTCATATCCAGAGGAACGTATCCGTTATATATTTGAAGATTCCGGTGCAGACCTGCTTTTAACACAAACCCATCTTGTGGAAAAGGTCAAAGAAGCCGCCTTTGGAGGAAAAGTTCTGGTATTGGATGGAGATCCAACTGTATATCACATGGAAGGATCAAATCTGGAAGCCGTATCAGGAGCAAACGATCTAGCCTACGTCATATATACTTCAGGTACTACAGGACAGCCTAAAGGTGTAATGCTGGAGCACCATGGATTGTGTAACCTGAAAACGTATTTTGATGAAACATTGCAGATAAGTCCGTCAGATCATGCCCTACTGTTTGCGAGCTACGCATTTGATGCTGCATGCTGGGAAATATTTCAGGCGCTATTTTGTGGTGCGACACTTTACGTGCCTACTTCGGAAATCATTCTGAACTACAACCAGTTTGAACAGTATATGGCGGAACATAAAATTACGGTAGCGGCATTACCTCCTACCTACGCCGTGTATCTAAACCCAGAACGAATGCCGGATCTGCGTATTCTGTTCACCGCTGGTTCCGCTTCCTCGATGGAGCTTGTAAACAAGTGGAAGGATCAGGTTGCCTATTTTAATGGCTATGGCCCGACAGAAAACTCGGTAGCAACGTCCATTTGGCCGGTGTCGGAACACCCCGGAGCAATCGATACCATTTCTATAGGACGTCCCGTACCCAACCACCGGGTGTACATGATCGATGCTCTTGGTCATCTTTTACCTGCTGGAGTAGCAGGAGAGTTATGTGTATCCGGTCCAGGATTGGCACGCGGTTACTTGCACCGCCCAGAATTAACGGCTGAGCAATTTGTGGCTAATCCGTTTGTAGATGGGGAAGCGGGCTATGAACGCATGTATCGGACAGGCGACCTGGCAAGATGGATGCCGAACGGCAACATTGAGTATCTGGGCCGGATCGATCAGCAGGTCAAAATTCGCGGTTACCGGATTGAACTGGGCGAAGTTGAGGCGGCTATGCTGAAGGCAGATCGCATGCAAGAGGTCATCGTACTGGCACATGCAAACAGCCAAAACCAACACGAACTGGTTGCCTACTACGTGGCGGAACGCGAAGTGACGGGGAGCGAACTTCGCAAGCAGCTGAGTGAAGAACTCCCGAATTATATGGTTCCCTCGCACTTTGTTCAGATGGAGCAAATGCCGCTCACACCCAACGGCAAAATCGACCGTAAGGCATTGCCTGCACCAGAACAAATTTCCCGTTCCACGCAGGAATATAGGGCTCCGCGGACAGCAGCGGAGCAGGCTCTGGCTAGTGTATGGGAGGCTGTGCTGGGCGGCGGTCCGGTCGGATTGACGGATCAATTTTTTGATCGGGGCGGGGACTCGATCAAGGCGATCCAGGTATCCTCACGCTTGCTGCAGGCAGGCTACAAGCTGGATATTAAAGACCTGTTTAAGTACCCTGAGGTTGCTGAGCTAGCCACGCATCTGCGTGTGTCGGATACCCAATTAGCTGATCAGGAAGAGATCGAGGGAGCCGTTCTACTGACGCCGATTCAGCAGTGGTTTGTGGAGCAAGGGCAGCCTGTGCCGGACCACTTTAATCAGGCGGTTATGCTTCATCGGGAACAGGGATTCGAGGAAGAGCTGCTACGTCAGGCATTGACGCAGTTGGCGGTGCATCATGATGCGTTACGGATGGTGTTCCGCAAGGGGGAGCAAGGCTGGGAAGCGTGGAACCGCGGAGTGAAGGAAGGGAAGCTGTATGATCTGGAAGTGGCCGATTTCAAAGACGTGCCGATCGGTCCCGTATTGGGTCAAGCTATAGAAGCCCGTGCGAGCACTATTCAGAGTAGCATCCGACTGAATGAGGGGCCTTTGCTGAAAGCGGGCCTGTTCCACTGCGCTGATGGGGACCATCTGCTACTGGCTATTCATCATATGGTGGTAGACGGCGTATCGTGGCGGATACTACTGGAGGATTTGTCGAATGCCTATGAGCAGGCTGTACGTGGAGAAGTCATACAGCTCCCGGCCAAAACAGACTCTTTTCGGGTCTGGTCGGAACGGTTGTCAGCCTATGCCGACAGCCCTGAGATGGAAAGTGAGCACGTATACTGGGAGCAATTGAATGAATTGACGGCATACGAGTCTTTAAAACTTTCAGAATTGCTGGATTATAATAAAAAACCATTGACCATAAATAACACAGCTACTTTGAGCTTGAAATTCACGAAAGAAGAGACTGATCAACTGCTAAAGCAGGCCCATCGCGCGTACAACACAGAAGTGAACGATCTGTTGCTGACGGCACTCGGCAAGACGTTAAGCACTTGGTCTGGCAGTGAGCAGGTTGCAATTCTTCTGGAAGGCCATGGCCGGGAAGAAATCATGAAGGATACGGATATATCACGAACGGTCGGCTGGTTTACAAGTCAATACCCGGTACTGCTGCGGATTAACCGGGAAGATGATATCTCCGGGCACATCAAACGGATGAAGGAGATGCTGCGCAGCATTCCACATAAAGGGATTGGATACGGCATCTGGAGATATCTCAGCCAGAACGGACCGTCCGAGGCAACATACGCCGAGCCACAGATCAGCTTTAATTATTTGGGCGAATTTGATCAAACGCTACAGCACAGCGAAACGCGCATGTCACCGTACTCCAGTGGAGCAGATGTTAACGAACAGACCCGTATGCCGTGTTCCCTGGATGTGGGGGGCATTGTAACAAATGAAAGGCTTGAACTGGATATTCGTTATAACACAAAAGTATTACAGGAAGATAATGTAATGAAACTAGCCAGGGAACTCAAGCAGAACGTGCTGGAAGTGATCCGCCACTGTGTATCACGGGAGCGTTCTGAATTGACGCCGAGTGATGTGCTGCTTCCGGGTCTAAGCCTGGAAGCATTGGACCAGATGGTGGAGCAGATTCAGCCTGACGGAGAGCTTGAGAATATATACCCCATGACGCCGATGCAAAAAGGAATGCTGTTCCACAACATGCTGGATTCCCAGTCGAGCGCCTATGTGGAGCAGTCCACCTTTGAACTGAAGGGAACGCTGGATCTCGTAGCGTTTGCTGCCAGTCTGGACTCGTTGTTGCAGCGTCATTCAGCACTGCGGACCAACTTCCGGAGCGATTTGCAGGACGAGCCCTTGCAAGTGGTGTACCGGAATAAACGCGGAGAGCTGTACGTGGAGGATATACGTGAAAAGGAGAAGGTGGCGCAGGAGCAATATATCGAGGAATTCGCGCGTCGGGATAAGCAGAAGGGGTTTAATCTGGAAAAGGATACGCTGATGCGGGTATCCATCTTCCGTACATCAGACGATTTATACCATTTTGTATGGAGCTTCCACCATATCATAATGGATGGCTGGTGCTTGTCACTGGTCACCAATGAGGTCTTTGGAGGATATACCGCCCTTACAGAAGGGAAGCCGCCGCAATTACCTGTGGTGACACCATACAGCCGATACATCGAATGGCTGGAAGAGCAGAACCGTCAGGAAGCAGCGGAGTATTGGAACGGTTACCTGCAGGGCCATGAGGAGACGACAGTTTTGCCCCAGGCCAAAACAGGGAAAGCGAAGGGATATGAGGCTGAATATCTGGAATTTGATTTAGGTATAGACCTGACGGCGCAACTTCAGCAGCTGGCAAAGCAAGAACAGGTGACGATAAATACGCTGATGCAAACAGCCTGGGGTGTATTGCTGCAAAAGTATAATCGCACAGAGGATGTCGTTTTCGGTAGTGTGGTGTCGGGACGTCCAGCAGACATTGCCGGAGTAGAGCAAATGATCGGACTTTTCATTAATACAATCCCAGTCCGTGTTCAAGGTAAACCAACAACTGCATTTACTGAATTAATGAAGGAAACTCAGCGACAGGCGCTTTCTGCCAATGCCTATGACACGTTCCCGCTGTATGAAATTCAGGCACTGACCGAGCAGAAGCAGGATCTAATCAAGCACATTATGATATTCGAAAATTATCCGGTGGAGCAGCAGGTAGAGCAGCTGGGAAGTGATGGGCAGAATGCATTCACAATTTTAAACGCAGTGGCTACAGAGCAAACCAACTACGATCTGAACGTCGTCGTAATGCCGGGAGAAGGCATCAAGATTCGTTTTATGTATAACGCATTGAGCTTTGATCAAACCGGCATTGAGCGTCTGCATGGTCATTTTGCTCGTCTGCTGGAGCAAATTTCGTTCAACCCGTATGTTCGCGTTGAAGAACTGGAATTGGTGACAACGGCGGAAAGACAACAGATTACAGGCGAGTTTAACGACACGGCTTCTGTATATCCGCGCAATCAGACGATCCAAAAGCTGTTTGAGGAGCAGGCTGAACGTACGCCAGATCACGTGGCCGTCACTTTGGGTCATCAATCGTTGACCTATCGGGAACTCAATGAGAAGGCTAACCGATTAGCGCATACACTACAGACTGCTGGAGTGAAGGCCGATGAGCCTGTCGGCATTCTAACGGAGCGTTCGTTGGATATGATTAGCGGAACGTTGGCTATTTTGAAGGCTGGAGGCGCGTATGTGCCGATAGATCCTCAATATCCGGAGGACCGTATCCGCTATATGCTGGAGGACTCGGGAGCCAAACTGCTGCTGACTCAACAAGATTTACTGGAACGTTACTATTTTGATGGACAAATTGTCAATCTGAATGAGTATACGTCCCACAGTCCGGATACTTCCAATTTAGGAATAGATGGATCAGGCGAACATGCTGCTTATGTCATCTATACCTCGGGATCAACAGGCAAGCCTAAGGGCGTCGTTGTTGAGCATCAAAGTGTCGTGCGCTTGGTGCGTAATACGGATTATGTGCCGTTCGATGAATCAATCCGAATGTTGCAGACTGGCGCGTTTGTATTTGATGTGTCTACGTTTGAAATTTGGGGGGCGCTACTGAACGGCGGTGAGCTTGTACTCGTGCATAAGGATGATCTTTTGGACGCAACTAAGCTCAAGGAGACTATACGGGACCATCGCATTACTATGATGTGGCTGACTACACCGCTATTTAATCAGCTTTCGCAGCAGGACAGTAAATTGTTCGGAGATGTAAAGTATTTGCTGGTCGGAGGCGATGTGCTGTCTGCACCGCATATCAATCGGGTGCTGCGTGATAATCCGGACATGAATATCATTAACGGCTATGGACCAACGGAAAATACTACTTTTTCGACGACTTATCATATTAAGGAAGAACAGCTTGATTCTGTGCCGATCGGGCGCCCTATCCGCAATTCGACGGCGTATGTGGTCGATTCGGCGTTTAACCTGCAGCCGATTGGAGCATGGGGTGAGCTGGTTGTTGGCGGAGACGGAGTCGCACGCGGTTACCTGAACCGTCCTGATTTGACGGCTGAGAGATTCCTTGCCAATCCGTGGGTGGACGGAGATCGCCTGTACCGCACGGGAGACCTTGTTCGCTGGCGTGAAGACGGTACATTAGAATACGCTGGACGGATGGATCAACAAGTTAAAATTCGCGGCTACCGAATTGAGCTGGGCGAGGTCGAGTCGGCTATGCTGAAAATAGATCGTATCCAAGAGGTCAGCGTACTGGCCCATGCGACAATCCAAAACCAACACGAACTGGTTGCCTATTACGTGGCAGAACAGGAAGTGACGGGGAGTGAGCTTCGCAAGCAGCTGAGTGAAGAACTCCCGAATTATATGGTTCCCTCGTACTTTGTTCAGATGCAGCAAATGCCGCTCACACCCAACGGCAAAATCGACCGTAAGGCATTGCCGGCACCGGAACAGATTTCCCGCTCCACGCAGGAATATAGGGCTCCGCAGACAGCAGAGGAGCAGGCGCTGGCCCATGTGTGGGAGGCTGTGCTGGGCGGCGGTCCGGTCGGATTGACGGATCAATTTTTTGATCGGGGCGGGGACTCGATCAAGGCGATTCAGGTATCCTCACGCTTGCTGCAGGCAGGATACAAGCTGGATATTAAAGACCTGTTTAAGTACCCTGAGGTTGCTGAGCTAGCTACGCACCTGCGTGTGTCGGATACCCAATTAGCTGATCAGGAAGAGGTTAGCGGAGCTGTGCTGCTGACGCCGATTCAGCAGTGGTTTGTGGAGCAAGGACAGCCTGTGCCGGACCACTTTAATCAGGCGGTTATGCTTCACCGGGAGCAGGGATTCGAGGAAGAGCCGCTACGTCAGGCACTGACGCAGTTGGTGGTGCACCATGATGCATTGCGGATGGTGTTCCGCAAGGCGGAGCAAGGCTGGGAAGCGTGGAACCGCAGAGCGGAGGAAGGGGCGCTGTATGATCTGGAAGTGGCCGATTTCAAAGACGTGCCGATCGGTCCCGTATTGGGTCAAGTTATAGAAGCCCGGGCCAGTACTATTCAGAGTAGCATCCGACTGGATGAAGGACCTCTGCTGAAAGTGGGCCTGTTCCACTGCGCTGATGGGGACCATCTGCTACTGGCTATTCATCATATGGTGGTAGACGGCGTATCGTGGCGGATACTGTTGGAGGATTTGTCGAATGCCTATGAGCAGGCTGTACGTGGAGAAGCCATACAGCTTCCTGCCAAAACAGACTCCTTCCGGGTCTGGTCGGAGCGGTTGTCAGCCTATGCCGACAGTCCTGAGATGGAAAGTGAGCACGCATACTGGGAGCAAGTGAATGAACTGGCGGTATCCGAGTCGCCCCAACTTCCAGTGTCCCAAGAGCATAGCGATAGGTTTATGCAGCAAGACATGGGTATCGTAAATGTGAGGCTTACGAAGGAAGAGACTGACCAATTACTGAAGCAAGCCCACCGCGCGTACAACACAGAAGTGAATGATCTGTTGTTGACGGGACTCGGCAAGACGTTAAGCGCTTGGACTGGCAATGAAAAGGTAGCGATTCTTCTCGAAGGCCATGGCCGGGAAGAAATCCTAAAGGATACGGATATATCACGGACGATTGGCTGGTTTACGAGTCAATACCCGGTACTGCTGCGGATTAACCGGGAAGATGATATCTCCGGGCACATCAAACGGATGAAGGAGATGCTGCGAAGCATTCCACGTAAAGGAATTGGGTATGGCATCTGGAGATATCTCAGCCAGAATGGACCGTCCGGGGCAACATATGCCGAGCCACAGATAAGCTTTAATTATTTGGGCGAATTTGATCAGACACTGCAGCATAGCGGCATGCATTTTTCTCCATATTCCAGCGGAGCCAGTACTCATGAACTGACCCAAATGTCCTGTGTTATGGACGTGGGAGGACTCGTTACAGATGGCATGCTGGAATTAAGTATTCAATACAACATTAAGGCACTCCAACAAAATGCTGCTGAGCAACTAGCAGAGCAATTCAAGCAGAACGTGCTGGAAGTAGTTCAGCATTGTGCATCTCGGGAGCAATCCGAATTGACGCCAAGTGATGTGCTGCTTTCAGACTTAAGCCTTGAAGAACTGAACCGGATGGTGGAGCAGATTCAGTCTGACGAAGAGCTTGAGAATATGTACCCCATGACGCCGATGCAAAAAGGCATGCTGTTTCACAACATGCTGGATTTCCAATCGAGCGCCTATGTGGAGCAGTCCACCTTTGAACTGAAGGGAACGCTGGATCTCACTGCATTCGCTGCCAGTCTGGACTTGCTGGTAAAGCGTCATTCAGCACTGCGGACCAACTTCCGGAGCGATTTGCAGGACCAGCCGTTGCAAGTGGTGTACCGGAATAAACGCGGAGAACTGTACGTAGAGGATATACGTGAGAAGGAGAAGACGGCGCAAGAGCAGTATATTGAGGAGTTCACGCGTCGAGATCAGCAGAGAGGCTTTGATCTGGCAAAGGATGCACTGATGCGTGTATCTATCTTGCGTACATCAGACGATTCATACCATTTTGTATGGAGTTTCCACCACATCATAATGGACGGCTGGTGCTTGTCACTGGTCACCAATGAGGTCTTTGGAGGATATACCGCTCTTACAGAGGGGAAGCCACCGCAATTGCCGGTGGTAACACCATACAGTCGATACATCGAATGGCTGGAGAGGCAGAACCGTCAGGAAGCAGCGGAGTATTGGAGCGGTTACCTGTGGGGCTATGAGGAAACGGCGGTCTTGCCGCAGGCCAAAACAGGGAAGACCCAGGGATATGAGGCCGAATATCTAGAATTTGATTTAGGTATAGACCTGACAAGGGCCTTGCTGCAACTAGCAAAGCAAGAACAGGTAACGATAAATACGCTGATGCAAACGGCCTGGGGTGTTTTATTACAAAAGTATAATCGCACAGAGGATGTTGTTTTCGGGAGCGTGGTTTCTGGACGCCCAGCGGACATTGCCGGAGTAGAGCAGATGATTGGACTATTCATTAACACGGTCCCCGTCCGTATTCAAGGCGGACAAGCAACTGCATTTACAGAGCTGATGAAGCAAACTCAGCGACAGGCGCTTGCTTCAGGAACATACGAAACGTTCCCACTCTATGAGATTCAGGCACAGGCTGAGCAAAAAGTGGAACTGATTAATCATATTATGGTATTTGAGAACTATCCGATGGATGAACAAATTGAGCAATTAGGTGAAAGGGAAGAAGCTGATTTTAAAATAACCGGAGTAGATGCAGTTGAGCAGACGAATTATGATTTTAACATCGTGGTGTTACCGGGAGAGACGCTACGGGTTCATTTTGGTTACAATGCCCAGGTATATGATTACGAAAGGGTAGAACAGATTCAGGGGCATCTGCTGCAACTGCTGGAGCAAATCAAGGTAAATCCAGCTGGCCGGATTTGCGAGCTGGATATATTAACCGCGCAAGAACGCGAGCAAATGCTGGGTGCTTGGTGTGACACGACAGCAGCATATCCACGTGAGCAGACGATTCACGGATTGTTTGAGGAGCAGGTCATGCAGACACCGGAGCAGGCAGCAGTATATTTTGAAGGAGCGCAAGTGACCTACCGTGAATTAAATGAGCGGGCGAACCGTTTGGCGCGTACTTTACGCAGCAACGGTGTGATGGCAGACGGTCTGGTCGGCCTAATGACAGAGCGATCGATTGACATGATTGTCGGCATCTTGGGTATTTTGAAGGCAGGGGGCGCCTACATTCCGGTCGATCCGACTTATCCGGAGAACCGCATCCGCTATATGCTGGACGATTCAGGCACGGAACTGCTGTTAACGCAGCAGCATTTAGTGGAAAAAGTGGAATTTAGGGGCAAGGTACTGCTGTTGGACGCAGAAATGGACGAAGCCACTGTGGATGCAAGTTCGGCTGAAGCAAAAGGGAACCCTGTGTCCGTATATCACAGGGATGGTACGAATTTGGAGGCCATATCCGGTCCTCATAACCTAGCGTATGTGATTTATACGTCCGGAACGACAGGCCAGCCTAAGGGAGTCATGCTTGAGCATCGTGGACTCTGCAATCTGCATACGTACTTCAGGGAGACGCTGCGGATCAGCGGCTCGGATCGTGTCGTATCATTTGCCAGCTATTCCTTTGATGCTTCGATCTGGGAAATGCTTCAGGCGCTCTTCAACGGGGCCACTTTATGCATTCCGACATCAGAAACCATTCTCAGCTATGACAAGTTTGAGCAGTATATGGCGGATCATCGAATTACAATTACGATATTGCCGCCGACCTATGCTGTATACTTGAATCCGGAACGAATGCCGGATCTGCGCATCCTGTTTACAGGCGGTTCGGCTGCCTCACCAGAATTGGTATCCAAATGGAAGGATCATGTGACATACTACAATGCCTACGGTCCAACGGAAAATTCCATAACAACGTCTATTTGGCTCTCACCGGAAGGTCCCGAAGCAGGAATGTGTATCTCAATCGGACGTCCTGTACCGAATCACCGCGTGTATATGGTCGATGCACATGGACAGCTTTCACCGTCAGGAATCCCTGGTGAACTGTGCGTATCCGGCCCAGGACTGGCACGCGGTTATCTGCACCGTCCGGAATTAACGGCAGACCAATTTGTGACCAATCCGTTTGCAGATGGGGAAGCGGGCTATGAACGCATGTATCGGACAGGCGACCTGGCGAGATGGATGCCGGACGGCAACATTGAGTACCTGGGCCGGATCGACCAGCAGGTCAAAATTCGTGGTTACCGGATTGAACTGGGCGAAGTTGAGGCCGCTATGCTGAAGGCAGATCGCATGCAAGAGGTCATCGTACTGGCACATGCAAATAGCCAAAACCAACACGAACTCGTTGCTTATTATGTAGCGGAACGGGAAGTGACGGGGAGCGAGCTTCGTAAGATGTTAAATGAAGAACTCCCGAATTATATGGTCCCTTCACATTTCATTCAATTGCAGAACGTACCTCTTACACCAAACGGTAAAATTGATCGAAAGGCACTGCCGATACCAGAAGGTCGTTTGGCCGACCATGTTGCACCGCGAACGTGGATGGAAATAAAATTGGTAGACATCTGGCAGGATGTACTGGGTCTACAACAAGTAGGCATCAACGAAAATTTCTTTGAAATTGGTGGTCATTCGCTGCGGGCGACGACACTGACTTCTAGAGTTCGTAAAGATTTAAACAAACCGATGGATTTGCAAAACATATTTGAGGCACCGACGATTGAAAAATTAGCCGCCTTGCTTGAAGAGCAGGATCAAATCACATATGCATCCATTCCGGTGACGGAAAAACGCGACACTTACCCGCTTTCTTTCGCACAGACACGGATGTATGTGCTTCACCAGCTGGATCCGGATGGAATAAGCTATAACACCACATCAGCACTGAGAGTAATCGGTCCGATAGATATGAAACAGGTGGAAGAGGCATTCCATCAATTAATTTCACGTCACGTGGCCCTCCGGACAAGCTTTGAACTGATAAATGGTGTGCCGATGCAGCGGGTTCATGATACGATTCACTTTGAGTTGGAATATGCCACAATATCAGAACTGCGGACAGAATCCAATGAACTTATGCTTGAGAATTTAGCAGAAGAACATGCCCGTTCCTTTGTACGCCCATTTGACTTGAGGATCGCTCCGTTGCTACGTGTAAAGCTGGTCAAATGGGGATTGGACGAAGAAGGACAGGAGCCGCAGCACTTATTGATGCTTGATATGCACCACATCGTTTCAGACGGGGTATCCATTGAAATATTAGCTGGTGATTTTGCCCGCTTATATAGCGGTGAAGTATTATCTCCGCTGCGTATTCAATATACGGACTATGCTGTGTGGCAGCATAGCAAAACTCAGCAGGAGCGAATAAAGAGTCAGGGAGAGTACTGGCTGAATAGATTTAGTGGTGATTTGCCTCAACTGGATTTGCCAACTGATTTTGAGCGTCCGGCAACACGATGTACGAAAGGTGACGCTGTTGAATTTGAAATGGGACTGGAATTGACTCAGCGTTTAAAGGAACTGGCGGTGCATACGGATTCTACGCTGTACATGGTACTTATGGCTGCTTATACAGCATTGCTGCATTATTACACAGGGCAGGAAGACATCATTGTCGGTACTCCGATTGCAGGTAGACCGCATGCTGACCTGGAGCCTATGCTCGGTATGTTTGTCGGCACGCTCGCATTACGCAATCATCCTCACGCTGAACAGACGTTTTATAACTGCATTGAGGACGCCAAGACGTGTGCACTGCAAGCATATGCGCATCAGGATTATCCGTTTGAGGAGCTGGTGGAAAAGCTCGACCTGAAACGAGATATGAGCCGTAATCCGTTGTTCGACACAATGTTTGTATTGCAGAATGTGGAGAAAAAGGAAGTGAAGTTGGACAAGTTGTTCTTCCGCTCTTTTGACATAGATCAGGTTTCTGCGAAATTCGATCTGACGCTTGAAGTTAATGAGGAGGAAGCATCTATTCAACTCCAATTTCTGTACGCTACATCTTTGTTTAAACGGGAAACGGTAGAAAGCATGGCAAGGCATTTTGTACAGTTGGTTAAAACCGTTGTAGCCAATCCCAATACTAAGCTGGGCGAATTGACGCTGATTTCGGAAGAAGACAAAGGGATTCTAAAAAAACATAGGGACATCCTAAAGGCTTCTCGCTACTGGAGTACTCTGCTCGAAGGCTATGAAGAAGCACCTCAATTGCCATATGCCAATCTGATGGGACGCAGTCCATATCAGACAGAGCATTTGGAGATTAATTTGGATGTTGAACGAACGGTGGCACTGCAGCGAATTGCACTGAATGAGCAGGTGACGACAAATACGCTACTGCAGACAGCCTGGGGAATTTTATTACAAAAGTATAACGGTACAGATGATGTGGTGTTCGCTTGCTCCATATCAAGTCCTTTGACAGATAAATTGGATTCGAAGCATTCAATTGGACTGGGTAACCACACCTTACCAGTTCGCATTCGAACCGAAGCAGGAGCTAACTTTATCGGGTTGATGAGAAGTGTGCAGCAGCAAACCGATGAATCTGCGGTATATGAACATTTGCCAATGTCTGAATTGGTTACAACGAAAGTGCAACAACTGGCCCTCTTTGGCCATAGAATGGTGTTTGAGACTACTTTGGAAGAGGCCAATACTGAGCAAGAAAGCTACGATTTAAGCATCATAGTACTTCAGGGAGATACGCTACGAATTGATTTTTCCTACAATGCCCAGGTGTATGATCATCAGAGTGTGTCGCAGATTCAAGGACATCTACTGCGGTTGCTGGATCAAATTATAGCGAATCCGGATAGTTTAATTGAGGCAATGGATCTGTTGACTAAGCACGAGCGGGAGCACATCATCCAGGTGTGGGGAAATACCACGGCAGAGTATTCGCGTGAACAAACAATTCACGGACTGTTCGAGGAACAGGTTTTGCAGACTTCGGATCAGACAGCGGTATATTTTGAAGGTCAACAATTGACCTACCATGAATTGAACGAGCGCGCAAACCGTCTGGCCCGTACTTTACGCAGCTATGGCGTGAAAGCCGATAGTCTGGTTAGTCTGATGACAGAGCGTTCCGTAGATATGATTGTGGGCATATTGGGAATTTTGAAGGCGGGGGGAGCATATATCCCGATAGACCCAACCTATCCGGAGGAACGCATCCGCTACATGCTGGACGACTCAGGTACGGAACTGTTGTTAACGCAACAGCACCTAACGGAAAAGGTGCTGTTTGGAGGCAAAGTGCTGGTGCTTGACGGTGAACAGGACGGAGTCGCTTCCGATACAAGAAAAGCGGATGTACGCAGGGAAATGCTGCCCGTATATCATCAGAACGGTTCGAATCTGGAGGCTGTATCGGGTCCAAACGATCTAGCATATGTCATCTATACGTCCGGGACGACAGGTCAGCCTAAGGGAGTAATGCTTGAGCATCACGGTCTTAGTAATCTTAAAACCTACTTCGAGCAAAAATTGAGTATTGGCTTGTCCGATCGGGTTGTCATGTTTGCCAGTTATTCGTTTGATACATCATGCTCGGAAATAATCCAGTCTTTACTATGCGGAGCGACATTGTATATACCTTCCTCCGAGACTATTTTGAATTATGAACGTTTCGAGCAATACATGGCTGCCTGCAGAATTACAATTGCAACGCTGCCGCCAAACTATGCTGTATACCTGAACCCTGATCGCATGCCTGATTTGCGTGTTCTGCTTACAGCAGGATCGGCCTCTACCGCAGAACTGGTGTCCAAATGGAAGGACCGGGTGGCTTATTACAATGCGTATGGTCCTACCGAAAATTCCGTTGCAACGTCTCTTTGGCCGGTATCAGAAGAAAATTCTGAGTCAGGTGGAATTATATCCATCGGACGGCCAGTATCTAATCACCGCGTGTATATGGTGGATACACACGGAAATCTTTCACCTGCAGGAGTCCCTGGTGAGTTGTGTGTATCCGGTCCGGGTCTGGCACGCGGCTATCTGCACCGTCCAGAGCTGACAAAAGAAAAATTCGTAGCCAATCTGTTTGCAGCAGAGGAAGTTGGCTATGAGCGAATGTACCGTACAGGTGACTTGGCACGATGGTTGCCAGATGGGAACATTGAATATTTGGGTAGGATTGACCATCAGGTCAAAATCCGCGGGTATCGGATTGAGCTCGGTGAGATTGAAGCGCAAATTATCAAGGTGGACGGTGTTAAAGAATCTATTGTCATGGCTCGTGCAGATCAGCAGGGAGACTATCATTTGGCTGCTTACTACGTAGCTGAAAAAGAAATCAGCGGCAGTATGATGTTGAATTTGCTGAATGAAAAATTGCCGAACTATATGATACCGTCGTATTTTATACAACTGCAGAACATGCCGCTGACACCGAACGGAAAAATTGATCGCAAGGCACTGCCGGCACCGGAAGACAGTCTGCAAAGCAGAGCTGATTATGTCGCACCGCGGACATGGGTGGAAGTGAAGCTGGCGCAAATTTGGCAGGATGTGCTGGGTCTGGAGCAGGTTGGGGTGAAGGAAAACTTCTTTGAGATTGGCGGACACTCGCTGCGGGCGACGACGCTGGCCTCAAAAATTCACAAGGAGCTGAACAAGCTGCTCCCACTACGCAGTATTTTTGAAGCGCCAACGATTGAACAACTGGCAGCGATCATAGAAGGTCTGGATCAAGTGGCGTATGCGTCCATTCCGGTGACGGAAGAACGCAGCTTCTACCCGCTTTCCTCGGCGCAAAAACGACTGTATGTGCTGCATCAGTTCGACCCGAATGATGTGAACTACAACATGCCGTCGGTGCTGCAAATGAGCGGACCGCTGGATGTGAAACAGGTAGAAGACGCGTTCCATCAATTAATCACCCGTCATGCGACGTTGCGTACTCGCTTTGAGCTGGTGGACAATGAGCCGATGCAATGGGTTGAGGATACGGTGTCGTTTGAGGTGGAATATACGAAGGTACAGGCAGAGCGTGCGACTACGGATACAGATCAGGACACAGCTACAGCTACGGACACGACAGTCAGCCAGGAAGCACAAGAGCTTGTGCGGCAGTTTGTCCGTCCGTTTGATCTAAAAGCTGTGCCACTGCTGCGGGTAGGCTTGGTGGACTTGGGCGTACAAGGAGTAGAGCAGGAATCTCAGCATCTGCTCATGCTCGACATGCACCATATCGTTTCGGATGGTGTGTCGATGGAGGTACTGACCGATGAATTTGTCCGGTTGTATAGCGGTGAAGAGCTATTACCATTGCGGATTCAGTACAAAGACTATGCAGTATGGCAGCAAAGCGAAGCCCATCAGGAGTGGATGCAGCGTCAGGAAGCGTACTGGCTCGACACCTTCCGGGGTGGAGTACCTGCGCTGGATCTGTCAACCGACTTTGCCCGTCCGGCAGTGCAGAGTACGGCAGGGGATACGATCGAATTCGGACTGGAGCGTGAAGTTAGCGAACGCCTGAAAGAACTGGCGGCACAAACAGGCGCAACCCTGTATATGGTGCTCCTGGCGGCATACACCACGCTCTTGCATAAATACACAGGCCAAGAAGATATCGTAGTGGGAACGCCGATTGCTGGAAGACCGCATGCGGAACTGGAGAGCCTCGTAGGTGTTTTCATCAACACGCTGGCGATCCGCAATTATCCGTCTGGCGACAAAACGTTCCTTGATTATCTGCAAGAGGTTAAAGAGCATGCGCTTAGTGCTTATGAGCATCAGGACTATCCTTTTGAAGAGCTGGTTGAAAAGCTGAATTTAACGCGGGATACGAGCCGAAATGCATTGTTTGACACGATGTTTGAGTTGAAAACATTGGAGCAACAGGAGTTCCATCTGGAAGGTCTGACCTTACATTCATATCCGCTGGAAAATAATACGGCCAAATTTGATCTGACTCTGGATGCAGTGGAGCAGCCGGATGGTATTGTTTGCAGTCTGGAATACAGCACGGCGCTGTACAAGCCTGAGACCATCACGCGCTTGGCACAGCATTTTACCGAACTTGTACGTGCAATTACCCTTCATCCGCAGCAGCCACTGGCAGCTTTGGAGATGGTACCTGCCGAGGAAAAAGCACAAATCATCCATGGATTTGGAAATGTAGGGGTATCGGATGTTGCTGTAGTTGAAGCAGAAGCCTTCTTCCATACCTTTGTGGAAGAACAGGCACAGCTTGTGCCGGATCACGTGGCGGTGGTGTACGAGGAGCAGCAGCTTACGTACCGGAAACTGAACGAGCGTGCGAACCAATTGGCGCGTAGATTGCGGAATGAAGGCATTGGACGTGAGTCGATTGTCGGCATTTTAAGTGAACGTTCGGTGGACATGCTGGTCGGCGTTTTGGCGGTGTGGAAAGCTGGAGGCGCATATGTGCCGCTGGATGCAGACTATCCATCAGAACGTATTCATTTCATGCTGGAGGACAGCGGTGCGACGGTACTGTTGACCCAGACGGGCTTGCAGGACCGTGCGCAGGCATGGCTGGAGGAAAGCCGACAGGCCTTGGCCGGAGGGCAATCTGAAGCCGAGTTAGAAACAGCGGCTGGCGCTGAAACGATGGAATCAGGTACTCTCCATGGAACCCTGAATGGAACAGCAACTTCGTCACCTGATAGCGAAGCAGCATCCGAACTGGCAACCAGACTACGTCTGCAGTCTATGCTGGCGTTGGATGATGAGTCGCTGTACATCGGAGATATCACAGACGTCGATCACATCAACGAACCACAGGATCTGGCGTATGTGATCTACACGTCTGGTACAACGGGACGTCCAAAAGGGGTCATGATTGAGCATCGCAGCTTAGTGAATACGGCTGCGGCGTATCGCCGAGATTACCGTCTGAGCGAGTTTCCGGTACGACTGCTGCAGCTGGCGAGCTTCTCGTTCGACGTATTCGTCGGAGATATCGCGCGGACGCTCTATAACGGCGGCACGATGGTCATTTGTCCGAAAGACGACCGGATTGATTTTAGCCGTTTGTATGGCTGGATTCGCGATTACCAGATTACCGTATTCGAATCGACCCCGGCCCTGATCGTACCGTTTATGCAACATGTGCATGAACAGGGACTGGACATGAGCAGTCTGGAATTGCTGATCACCAGCTCGGATAGCTGTAGCGTGACAGATTACCGGGTGCTGCAAGAACGGTTTGGCGCGGATATCCGCATTATGAACAGCTATGGTGTCACAGAAGCGGCAATCGACTCTAGCTTCTACGACGAAGAGCTGTCGAAGCTGCCAAGCAGCGGCAATGTGCCGATTGGTCAGGCGTGGCTGAACGCACGTTTCTATATCGTGGACAGCCAGCTGAATCCGGTGCCGATCGGCGTACTGGGTGAGCTGTGCATTGGCGGAGCCGGGGTGGCACGAGGCTACCTGAATCGTGCAGACCTGACAGCCGAGAAATTCGTAGCGAACCCATATGTACCGGGTGAACGATTGTACCGCACAGGCGATTTGGCGCGGTGGATGCCGGATGGCAATGTGGACTTTATCGGCCGGATGGATGATCAGGTCAAAATCCGGGGCTTCCGGATTGAATTGGGCGAGGTGGAAGCACAGCTGCTGACCGTGGACGGCATTCAGAAAGCCATCGTCACCGCCTGGGAAGACGAAGACGGAGACAAGGATTTGTGTGCGTATGTCGTAGCCTCGGAGGCGCTGAATTTGCCAGAGCTGCGCAACCTGCTGCAGCCCAAGCTGCCGGGTTATATGATCCCGACTTATGTCGTACAACTGGATCATTTCCCGCTGACACCAAACGGGAAAATTGACCGCAAAGCGTTGCCTGCGCCGGATGGAGACATTCAAACAGGTGTTGAATATGCAGCCCCGCGAACCGACATGGAACGACATATGGTAGATATTTGGAAGCAGAATTTGGGTGTCAGTATTGTTGGCATTGATGATAACTATTTTAATTTAGGCGGACACTCCCTAAAAGCCATTCAATTGGTTTCACAGGCTAAGGCTGTTGGCATTGAAATAGGAATTAATCAGGTGTTTCAATATCAGACTATTCGCCAAATGTCAGAGTATATGCGAGCAGACACTTCGATGCCGGATATACTAACACGTGATATTGCCGAGGCAATAGACATCATCGAAAAGGCTTATGACGTATATGCTCATTTCCAATCAACAACCGTTGAAGGACGAGATCAATTAACTTTGCACATAGATCCTTTCGATTCTGTACAAGCAGAGGCCCTGAAAAAAGTCATTTTGTCACGCCTTCATCCTGACCTTCATCCACATCATTTGCTTCCTTTTGAAGAAGCTGTCCAAGTACTTGGCTGTGAAAAGTTGTACACAGATACGATGGTAGACGATGAAGCAGTGAAGCTGCATGCTGAGGAATGGCTGGAACATCTGCTGCGGATGAATGACCAATGGAACAGCACGATGCTAGCAGGAGAGCCTTTACAACGCTATGCGCTTGCTCCCGCTCAACATTATCATTTGGAGCATCCGCAACCCTCAGGAGGTGTCGTTCCTTTTGATAGTTACCTGCTGGATGTAGAACGGTTATCTGCAGTCATGCAACGCCTGATAGAGCGCCATGAACTCTTTAGAAGTGTGTTGGTCCAAACGGATATCGGATGTGAATGGGAAACGTTGTCCATGAAGGAGCGCATGGACATTCCAATGATAGATTTATCGAACTACGATGCAGAGATGCAAAATCGTATACTCTCACATATATTGCCTGCATTCTTTATGAACCCTTATGAAACAACCGGAGACTTGTTATATCGTATTGCGCTTGTTCGCCTCAATTTACGGGATCATTTGCTGCTGCTCCCTTGTTCACATCTCATCTATGATAACATGAGCGGAGAGGTCGTTAAGAGTGAGTTGTACCGTGCATATGATGACATAAACAATGTAAAAGGGCAGCTAGCAGGAAGCTACCGTGATTATGTGAGTCAGGTCCGCAAAGGACCTCAGGGTATGGGCGATCAAGAGATTGTCGACAAATTTCGCTTGTCCGCATTCGCTACTGCTTCGGATGCTATTTTCCTCGCAGTCGATGGGCGCAGCTACACAACGGGCACAGATGTGACAGTTGAACTTGCGAATTGGAATGATTCCGACGCGGTCGAATACATGTGGGACTTGGCTATACGACTGGCCAATCGCTTTTTCCGCAGATATTTGCAAGTGGACGAAGTTCCTGTTCTTCTCGTCAATTATGGCCGGGCATATGAGGACAAGCAATATTTTGATATTATAGGTGAATTTATTGACCAAATTCCAGTACTGCTTACAGATGCGGATGAACAGGGGGATGAGATCAGGAAAACTATACAGTTGGCCGTGTCCCATAATCTGAATTTTTTAAATCTCATATACAATGGCGAAATGACATCGTTGTATCCGCAGTCCAATCGGTATCTAAAGCATAGCCTGAATAAACTGCCTATTGTCTTCAATTACCTTGGCGAAGCGTCGGAAACATATCAACTGTTTAAAAATGTGCTGCCAGAAGAGAGGGACTTTCATCGGGATTCGATCATTTTCTTCACTGTTCAGCATCTAGAGAACGTACTGCAAATATCACTTGAACTTCCTTTTGAAGAAAATCCAGAAACCGTTAAAGCGATGTTGGAAACTGAGCTAGCGAACTTACTAGTAACAGACGGAAGTGGAATAATGTTCACCTGATTCTCACTTTAGGCATTAAAAACAAGCTCCGAGTTCAAAATAGGGAAACTGCCCCGAAGCTTTCAAATGGCTTTGGGGCAATCTAAACAAACCACAAAAGCCGCAAGTCTCCAATAACCCCGGAGATTTACGGCTTTTGTGGTTTGAATTATGAACTTGGTGAACCTATGACTCATGCAATTGCGCTGGCTTCTGGTGCCGCCGACTTATGAATACCAAAGACAATGCAATTACCGTGAGGATGATCCCAAGCATTTGAAATCCCTTGAAGCTAAACGTACCTCCCATAACAATAGCTATCAATAATGAAGAGATAATGGTTCCCAGATATCTTGATGTGTTAAATAATCCGGATGCTACACCGATTATTTCTTTTGGAGAACTTTGGAACAGGGCTGCTTGCATACCTACATTGTTCAAACCGTTGCTAATACCGAATGCAGCTAAAGCCAAACACACGCTGATAACCGGTGAAGTTGGATTCAATGTCACGAGCCACACTGACCCCAATGTCATCAGAATTGCGGACACCAGCAATGCCGGTCTGGGTCCTGATTTATCAATCCATTGTCCTGCAAATGGAGAAGTAATTAGCGAGCACAAGCCTAAGCTTAGCATGAGAATGCCTGTTTGGAACTCGCTGACATGACGTACCATTTGCAAGTAGGACGGAAGCCCGAAAAAGAGCGAGTAATATAGTACGTTAACGAGCATGAATTCGACATTAATCCAAATCATCGCAGGGTAACTGGCGAATGTGCGTAAAGGAATAAAGGGTGATGTCGCTTTTAACTCATGTCGTACGAATGCCCCCAGCGCAACGAAGCCTATCAGCCCGACAATGACATTTCCTAATGAGATATGCCCAGATGATTTTGCCGAGAGTAACCCAACTAGCAGGGCAACCAGACCCAATGTGAAGAGCAGAATCCCTGTTGCATCAATCAAATCAAACCATTTACGAAAAGACATGTTGCGTGCTACGGATGTTGGCAGTTCGTCCTTAGGAATATTCCTCCAAGCCAATACAAAGCTGGCCACCACAAACGGAATATTGATGAAAAAGATAGCAGGCCAATTCCACCAATGAATCAAGACCCCGCCAATAAAGGGGCCAATTGCTGCTGCTCCAGATAGGAATATGGACAAAACAGACAACGCAGTTGCTTGTTTCTCTGTAATATGAATTCGAACAATAGCCATTCCAACTCCAACCATCATGCTTGTTCCGATGGATTGCACAATGCGGAACATGATGAGCCACCCGAAATTTGGTGATAATGGAGCTAATAATGATGCAATGAAGGCTACAACAAGCCCGGTAAGAAATATTTTCCTACGACCGAATAAATCGCTCGCTTTTCCCATGACAGGTTGAGCGATGCTACTTGCAATGTAGAAAGAAAAAATAATCCAGGAAACACCTGTAAAGTCAAGATGGAACACATTTTGTAGACTTGGAATAGCAACAGAAACCATCGAAGAATTTAATGGGTTCAATAGTATCCCTAGACCAACCGAAATCATTAACCACCAGCTGCGAACGCTCATTTCTGGTCCCCCCATAGCGAATTAATGTCATCGTACTTGAAATCGATTATTTATTCCAACGCATTTGATGTTATAATCTCATTGACTTGAGGGAATGAATGGAGGGCATAATGGAACTTCTTCAACTGCAATATTTTCTGACGGTAGCTCGTTTGGAACATGTGACCGAGGCTGCACGAAGTCTACACGTTACTCAATCGTCGCTGAGCAAAACGATTCAGCGTCTGGAGGAAGATCTGGGGGTTCCTCTCTTCGATCGAACAGGAAGGAAACTGCGATTAAATGAGTTCGGAAGCAGATTCCTTCACCGCGCAGAGAGGGCTTTATTTGAATTGGAGCAGGGGAAGCAGGAGCTTAGCGATTTATCCAGCCCGGAATATGGCACTCTCGAATTGGCGGTGACCACCGCAAGCACATTACCCAATATCCTGCGAGAGTTTCGGAAAAAGCGACCCTATATTCAGTTTCATGTGCAAATGCTGACCACACAGGAAATGGTAACGCTTCTTCATAGAGGTGAGGTCGATTTTTGCTTGTCCTCACCTCCAATAGAGGGGGATAACATCGAATGCCAGATCGTGTTTATCGACCCAATCCTTGTAGCTGTTCCAAAGGGGCATCGGCTGGCAGATCGAAGCAGTGTAACATTGACAGATCTAAGGGATGAATGGTTTGTTGGTGTAAAGAGTGGCTACGGTACTCGCGATTTAGTGGACTCTGTATGCAAATCGGAAGGATTTGTACCTAAATATGTGTATGAGGGGGATGAACCTGCAAGGCTTAGTACGCTTGTGGAAGCTGAAATTGGCATAGCCTTCATACCAAGCACGGCAAGAAACTCACGGGAACATCTTAAATATCTTCAAGTAGAAAATCACGAATTGGTACGGGAGATCGCTTTATTATGGCACAGGAGTCGGTATATTTCGCGGGCTGCTCTGGAATTCCGTGAGGTAGTTGTAGAATATTTCGGAGCAATATCCAAACAGACAATATAATCCCATATATAAGCGAAATAAAAAACATTAACAGAAGCGGTAGCGTAGGACATGTTAACCAAACGTCCTAAGCGGCCGCTTATTCTTTTATTCAACTGCAAAATTTGTAATTTCGATTTGTACGCTGCCATACACACATGCCCAGCTATTGAAGGAGTTTTTTAGATTGTACTAACCCATCCTTCTCAGCTGGCGAAACTGCTCCGGTGTGATGCCTGTATGCTCCCGAAATCTCTTGATAAAATAGCTGCTTTGATGAAAGCCAGTTTCCAGTGCAATCTGCTTTACAGTGAGTGCCGTGGATACAAGGAGATGTTTGGCCAGCGTTATTCGGCATTGGAGCAAATATTGAGCTGGGGTGCTGCCCATGATCTGATGGAAGAGCCGGCTAAAATGAAAGGAGCTATAACCTGACGTCGCAGCCATTGTCTTCAAATCGAGCATGTTCCGACAATGCATACGAATATATTCCGCCGTATGACGAATCCTCTCATGGACGGTGCCGCCGGGAGAGGTGCCGAAAATTTGGTGGGAATGGTGGACGATCTCCAGAAGAACTTCATAAAGCAGGGAAGAGATCCGTACATCATAGTCGTGACGGTAAGTTTGGGCAAGTTGCAGCATTTCTTCCATCAGTGGCTTTAAACGTTCTGGTCGGTGGAGCGAGAACAGATACGGTTCGTGAATGCTTCGACCTTGTAATAGCGAATCTACGTCCTGCCCGTCGAAATGAATCCATCGAACATCCCAGGGATCCTCGGGTTTTGTTCGATATTGCTGCGTCGTATGCTTGTCGAAAAGAAAGCCCATGCCAGGGGTAAGCTCGATTTCCTTCCCATCATGCACAATAACGCCTTTGCCTGCAAAAATGATATGTAAATTGTATTCTTTCAGTAATCCTGCATTCCTTCGCTCCCCATGATTAGGGAAGTTCTTGTAACGCCCTAATGATTCGGGAAACAGCATACCTTTATTTAGAATGGGCGAAGGAAGATAACAATCTATTTTAATCATGTGTCCATCTCCTTGAGTAAGTTAGCAAAAAAGTAATTCAATTAGCAAAATCGAGTTATTCTAATCCTTTTATTCCTATATTACAATAGATACGGTTACCAGAGAATCACATTTTCGTACTATCACTTCTACTGAAGGAGAATTGGAGCATGCCGAAATCCTTATCTTTAGATCGCTTTCATTTGGGAGCTTGTTATTATCCTGAACACTGGGACGAATCGTTGTGGTCGGACGATCTCATAAGAATGAAGGAACTAGGCTTCAGCATCATTCGGATTGGAGAATTTGCTTGGTCGATCTTCGAGCCGGAGGAAGGAAAGTTCGAATTCACGCTGTTTGACCGTTTCTTGGAGCAGGCAGATGCGAACGGGATTCAAGTGATCATGGGCACACCAACAGCTACGCCACCAGCATGGCTTACTTATAAGTATCCCGAGGTGCTGAACGTATCTATGGAGGGGGTCACGTTCCAACATGGTCAGCGTCGGCATTATAACTACAGTAGTCCCATTTATTTAGAGCTTTGCGCACGTATTACAAGAGAGATGGCACAACATTACAAAGATCATCCGGCCATCATTGGGTGGCAAATTGATAATGAGCTGAACTGCGAGATAAACGTCTTCTATGCCGAGGCAGATCATCAGGCTTTCCGGCGCTGGCTAGAGGCAAAATACGGTACGTTGGAGCAGCTCAACAAGGCCTGGGGTGCTGTATTCTGGAATCAAACTTATGACAGCTGGAAGCAGGTCCATCTAACTCGTCCGACCGTATCTGGGTCAACGAATCCTCATCAGGCTTTGGACGAGAAACGATTTATATCCGATAACACCATTTCGTTTGCCAAGCTACAAGTGGACATACTTCGGTCAGTGGCGCCTAATCAGTGGGTGACAACCAACGGTGTATTCGGGCATTTGGATAGCCATAGGATGACGGATCAACTGCTTGATTTTTTCTCGTACGATTCTTACCCTCAATTCAGTACCATTTATCCAGACCACGGGGAGAAGCCATTGCTGGATCGCAAGTGGGGACTTTCTTTAAGTAACGTTAGAGGGATGTCACCAAATTTCTGCGTGATGGAGCAGCAATCCGGTCCGGGAGGATGGGTGAACAGGATGGAGATGCCATCTCCGCGCCCGGGGCAGATGCGATTGTGGACCTACCAAAGCATTGCTCACGGGGCAGACATGATTTTGTATTTCCGCTGGAGAACGGCAACGTTTGGTACGGAAATGTACTGGCATGGAATTAATGATTATCACAATCAGCCGAATCGTCGGGTCGCAGAAGCAGGCCGCGTCGGAAAGGAGCTGCAAAAGGTTGGAGGGCGGATTCTTGGCAAACGCTATGTGGCAGAGGTTGCTCTACTTCGTGACTATGATAACGAGTGGGATGGCGAGTTGGATAAATGGTATGGTCCCTTGACAAAGCAAAGTGAGCTCGGCTGGTACAAGGCACTGCAGTATGGACATATACCTTCGGATATAGTTACAATCCGTCCGGGTATGGAATCAGAACAGCTGCGGGAACTGGCTAATTACAAGGTGCTGGTATACACGCATCCGGCGATCCTACGAGACAGTACGGCAGCTATGTTACAGAAATATGTAGAGAATGGAGGCACCCTGATCTTCGGCTGCCGCACCGGTTATAAGAACGAGTTCGGTCACTGCCGTATGCAGCCACTCCCAGGCCCTGCAGCCGCAATGAGCGGCGTTCACGTAGAAGACTTTACGATGATAAATGGGACGGCATCACCTGTATCGGTGCGATTTAAGGATCAAGAACTTGATTTTTGGGCTCCAGGCTTCAACGATATATTGAATGTTCATGCTGATACGGTAGAAGTACTCGCAGAGTACGCATCAAGCTACTATGAAGGGAAACCGGCCTTGACTGTCAACCGTGTCGGTGAGGGACTGGTCTACTATTGGGGTGCAGCTTTTGACTTAGCGTTAGCGGCTGAGCTCCTAAGACAGCTGCCGGTGACATCTCCGCTTGCGGGGTGGTGCCAAGCTCCTTCGATGGTAGAAGTCGCTATTCGTGCGGATGTACAAGAAGAGCTGGTAATTCTACTGAATTACAGCGGAGAAACGGCTATGATTAAACTGAAAGTTGAGACGGAGGAACTCCTTTCCGGTAGCAGGCTTACTGGTACCGCACCATTGGAACCGTATGGAGTATGGGTATTAAAGAAAGTTTAAAATGATTAGAGCATCAGCCGCTGATCTTAGTTCGAAGATCAGTGGCTTTTTATTGCATAAAGCAAGGGAATAACGTGTTGCTTTTGTGTACAGGGTTCGGCTCAATAATCGTTGTCTTTCTTATGGGTTCTTGAACCAGAAAAATCGAACATGATCGGTATTTAATACAAAAATAATGATTTAATACAATATTATTGACTATTTCAAAGCATACAAGTAAACTTACTGTAATATAATCACAGTAAAATGAGATGAGTGATGCAATGCTTGAGCTTAGTTTTGATGATCCGGACAAGCTGGTAACGGTTACGCATGCTTTATCCACCCGTTCCCGAGTTGATATTCTCCGCCTCTTGATTTCCAAAAACCTTAATATTGTAGAAATAGCGGAAGCACTTCAACTTCCGGTATCTACAGTAGCCAACAATATCAAGGTTCTGGAGGCAGCTAGACTGATTAATACAGAGCTTCTGCCTGCCTCTCGCGGCGCGATGAAGATGTGCAGCCGCAATTATGATGACATTCATATTGTGCTAAATCTTGAAAAAGCAGTACCCAAAGGGGATGTACAGATCTACGAAGTGGACATGCCGATCGGTCATTATAGCGATTGTGAGGTTTCACCGACGTGTGGTATGGCCAATGCCGACGGGATGATCATACGTGAGGACGAACCGGCGAGTTTTTTTCACCCGAAGCATATCGGAGCCCAGATGATATGGTTCCGCAAGGGCTATGTCGAGTATTTAATGCCGCTCGAAATACCAGCAGGAGCGCGAATAGAATCGCTTGAGCTATCGATGGAAATGTGCTCAGAAGCACCGAACTATGACAACAATTGGCCTTCCGATATTTCCTTGTGGATTAATGGCGTGGAGATTGGTATGTGGACGTGTCCCGGTGATTTTGGAGACAGGCGCGGCAAGCTGAATCCTGCCTGGTGGTATGAGTGGTCTACCCAGTATGGTTTGCTCAAGACCTGGCGAGTAGATAAAGAGAAGACTGCGCTGGATATGGAGAAGGTTTCCTCGGTTACACTGGATCAGCTCAACCTGCAAAACAGCCACAAGTTGCATCTACGGATCGGAATTAAGCCAGATGCGGTGCATCAAGGTGGGCTCAACCTGTTCGGAAAGCAATTTGGAGATTATGATCAGAATATTAAAATGACTGTGAATTATGTCATGAATTGAGATATGGGTGAGGTAGATAGGCTTTAGTTGCAGGTGTTCTGTAGCTAAAGCCTTATTCAGTTTATTAGTTACATAAAATTAAAATGAAAGCGTTGACATTAAAAACGCATCGCTATATAATCCCCTAAAGATACAAAAATAGTGTAACAAATTGATTTTATTGTTTGTATTTCAAAGCGGAAGTAAAGGATGACGATCGGACCTACAGATGATAACAATACACTGTAAAGTCATCAGGCTAAGGTGACTAATTATATATCAAAGGATAGGTGGAAACTGTATGACTACAAACGCTTATATCAAAAATTATCCAAGGCCGCAATTTGTCCGCAAAGAGTGGCTGGATTTGAATGGGGAGTGGGATTTCGCCTTCGACGACGGCAAAATGGGTGAAAGCGAGCAATGGTATCATCATTTTCCGAAGGGAGCCAAAATCCTCGTACCTTTTACTTATGAAACCAAGGCAAGCGGGATCGGGGTCGAGACCTTCCATCCGGTGGTCTGGTACTGCAGGAGCGTGCAGGTCCCACAGGAGGCAATAGCGAAAAGGACAATTCTACATTTTCAGGGTGTAGATTATAAAGCGAAATGCTGGGTGAACGGAATTATGGTTGGTGAGCATGAAGGAGGTTATGCTGCGTTTTCTTTCGACATCACACCCTATATCACTTACGACTCGGAGAATAGCATCGTACTTAAAGTGGAGGATAGTCAGAGCTGCACGCAGCCCCGGGGAAAGCAGCGCTGGGTGGATCAAAACTTTGAATGCTTTTATGTACAGAGCACCGGAATCTGGAAAAGTGTGTGGATTGAATATGTGAATGAGGTAAGAATCAATGAAGTCAAGATAACACCGGATATCGACCGTCATATGATCCGCTTTGACTTTCAGCTCATGGGTATTGAGGCTAAAGATAATTTACGCCTGGAGACACGGATTGCGCTGAAAGGACAGCATGTGAAAAAGGTCAGCTTATCTGCCGACAGGCCCTGGATAACGGTGGAGGCCCATGTATTTCATGAAGCGGGTGGTCCATGGAAGCAGTGCTTGTGGTCACCGGAATCGCCCAACTTGTTCGATGTAGAGTTTGCTCTGTATGAGGATGAGAAAGAGAGTGACAGGGTGTATTCCTATTTTGGCATGCGGAAAATATCGATTGAAAACGGACGGATTCTATTGAATAATGGCCCTCTTTACCAGCGGCTGATTCTAGATCAGGGCTACTGGCCGGAAACTCATCTGACTCCCCCTTCTGAAGAAGCTCTTATCGAAGATATCGATAAAATAGCTGCGATGGGATATAACGGGGTTCGTAAACATATGAAGTTGGAAGACCCTCGCTTTTTATATTGGTGTGATGTGAAAGGCATGCTCGTCTGGTCAGAAATGGCGTCGACCTTTGAGTTCAATGATCAGGCGGTTAGCCGCTTTACGAAGGAATGGCTGGAAATCGTGCCGCAGCAGTACAATCATCCAAGCATCATAACTTGGGTCCCGTTCAATGAATCGTGGGGCATATCGACCATTGGACATGATGTAAGGCAGCAGCAGTTCACGCAAACCATCTATCATCTGACGAAGACGATTGATCCGTATCGTCCGGTGATTACCAATGACGGATGGGAGCATACAGTCTCGGATATTTTAACCCTTCATGATTATGTGGAGACGGGCGAAGAGTTTTTGGAGCGATATCAGGACAAGGAAAGCATTGTAAACAACAGCATCTCCTTTAACAATTGGAAATATGCCTTTGCAGAAGGATATGCCTACCGGGGACAACCAATTATCATAAGCGAATTCGGCGGCATTGCCTTCCAGACGGACATGGGCTGGGGATACGGAAACCAGGTGAATTCAGTCGAAGCTTTTATCGAACGTTTCCGTGCAGTCACCGGAGCAATTAAAGCGACCTCCTATCTCTCGGGCTATTGCTATACACAGGTAACCGATGTACAGCAGGAAGTCAACGGATTGTTGACGGAAGACCGAAAACCGAAGGTTCCGCTTGAAGTGATTCGGGAGATAAATCTGGCTTGAAGCGATAATTAAGATAATAGAATTTCTAGAACGGCTGCATGCTGATGTCCAGTCATTGCTGCATTCACCTGTCGTACAAGGTTTTTGTTACACACAGCTGACGGACGTGGAACAGGGAATCAACGTTCTGCTGACGCACGATAGACACCCGAAGATGCCGACCGAACAAATCAGAGCCATTATGGAAGGCCGCCTTTCCTCTTCGGTTGGAGAATAAGAGGAAGTATATGAATACGGCATCTTCAGCATTTAGAGCTAAATAAACAAAGTGTCACTGCTGTTAACCATAGAGTTTAACTTGGGATAGCAGTGTTGGAAAACAGGACAATTTTTCGCATACAGGATTTTTAGTAGAACACTGGATTTAATTATTTTGGTTTTTTGTTCCCCACTCACATAACCCTTCCAAAACAGGTAATAGCGTTTCTGCTTTATCTGTGAGACTGTACTCGACTTTAGGGGGGACTTGAGGATATTCTTTTCGATTCACCAGACCATCCGCTTCCAGTTCTTTTAGTTGTGAACTCAATGTTTTATAAGTAATAGCCCCTATCTGTCTTTTCAGATCATTAAAGCGAACTGTTCGGTTTTCGGCTAGGAGATAAATAATAACCATTTTCCATTTACCACCAATCAATGAAACTGTATAACCAAAAGGTGTATCTTGAATATTTTTAACTTTACCTTTAAATTCAGCCATACTCATGTTTACACTATCCTTTCGGGTAGTACCTATCAAAATAGTGCGTACTACGTTTTTATTTGTGTTCAGTTTATACTAACCTTACTTTTGAAGTAAAGGAGAGAAAAACATGACTAAAAAAACAATACGCCTGTTAATGCCACAATGGCAAGGGGGAAACAATCCTAATTACTCTTTTGGAGCCGAACTGCTTGCTTGGCTAGCTCCGGATAATGAACAACCTCTTATTCATGTTCCAGTTCAAGCTTATAAGGGTACTCCGCTTGAAAACGAAAACGGTATGAATGGGAGAAAACAGCTACTTGAACAGTTAGAGGCTGCTCAGCATATCATTGATGCTCATAAGCCAGATCGCATTGTAATGTTTGGTGGTGACTGCTTAGTGGAACAAGCTCCATTTGCCTATTTGAACGAACGATACGGTGGGGAATTAGGTTTAATTTGGATCGATGCTCACAGTGATTTAGTTAGATATGTGGGCTATGATAACGGTCATACATTACCGCTCGGAAATCTTTTGGGAGAAGGAGATGAGGAGTTCACAAAACATGTGAAAATCCCACTAAAACCTGAAAATGTCTTTATCGCGGGATTAGCGGCTCCTACAGAACAAGAATCAGAAGTCATTTCAGAAGCGTTTCAAAGACTAGATATAGCTCCTGTAGAATCAGACACAGAAATGATTCAAAGACTAGGAATTAAAACTGCAGGAACCAAAGAGTTAACGAATAGTACTGAATCTATAAGAGAGTGGATTAAAGAAAGTGGCATTAAGCACCTAGCTATTCACCTTGATTTAGATGTGCTTGACCCAAAAGCATTTCGTTCTTTATTATTCGCCAACCCTGAAGCACCTTATAATTTTTCTCCTGCGGGAACAATGCAAATGCCTCAGCTACTTAATCTGATTAAAGAACTATCTGAAGAAACAGATGTAGTTGGATTAGGTATAACGGAGCATATGCCGTGGGATTCTATTAACTTAAAGAATCTGCTTGGAGAGATACCTATTTTAATATCTTAGGATAATCGTTTATTATTTTTATATTATCTTTCTTAAAAGGACAATCAAGGAGAAGTGGTCGTACGATTTCAGGAAAGATAGGGCGATTGAATATAAAATATAAATTAAAATGAGGGAGTTGACCTGTAGGGGTATGGTCTTTTTATCAGTTTGTCTGTTTGTACTCCGCTTATACTTTTCGGAAGCTACACATTAGGCGAATATCCCTATAATAATGGATTCTTAAAACTAAAATTACAGGAGCGTCTTAGTATGTCAAAATACGTTGAAATCGGTTACCCAATATATGAAGGAATGCCTGTTTATCCAGGATTGCCAGAAGTGAAGTTAGAGCCTAGAGAGCGTTTGGACAAAGGGGATGCCTGAAATGGAAGTGTGTTAAGTATGTATCTTCATGTCGGCACCCATGTCGATGCACCGTGGCATCATTTAAATAACGGTAAGGGAATAGATGCTGTTCCGATTGAAGAATTCATCTATCGAAAACCGCTGTTAATTGATTGTCCTCTTGATCCGAACGGCTTTATTACCATTGAAATGCTTCAGGAATATGAAGAGCTGCATGAAGCGGATATTCTCATCTTTAATACAAGCTATTGGAAACACAGAGATACGGATTTTGAGAAATACGCTAATAATTTCCCAGCCGTCTCTCCCAAAGCAGCGGAATTCATCCGTAAAAATTTGCCGAACTGCAAAGCTGTGGCCATTGATACCATGAGCATTGAAAATCTGGAAGAAGCCAAAAGAAACGGCTATTTTGTTCACCATGCCTTCTTAGACCATGAAAAATATGAAGAGCCGACAATGCTCATTTACGAAGACATAAACCCTGCACCATTAATTGGTAAAAAGATATTATCTGCTTTCACAGCACCACTTCGCATTAAAAATCACGATGCATCTATGGTTAACATCATTGTTGAAGTTGAAGAATAAAAGCTAACGAGGAACAATAAGTTGATGGAACACAGGTGCAGACTTCAGCACTGCAAGGAGAGACAACAACATATACGCATAAGAAGTCGCCATTTTGGCGGCTTTTTTGTTTTAGCGAAAATCTACGCTAAGCCTTCAGATGTAATCAACTTATTTTGATAGACGTTGGTTAGCCGCTATTTATTTCTTTTGATTTTTATAACATGGCGTGTCAAATGTGCGGGCATAAAGTCTTCTATATAGCACATAATAACAATAATTTGAAAAGAATATTTTCATAAGAATGAAAAGGAAAATATTACTTTAAGCATAATCTTATCTCTAATATTCTTTATGAAGTTGAATGATAGTTGTTATAAGAATTATTTTTTACTCTTTTAGAACTATTTTAATCTATTCATTTGAGGTCGATATAATTGAGGTACTTTTATTCGTAAAAATCAAATTTTTATAAGGAGTTGGTATCAACTCGCTAGAATGAAAAATAATGTAGCTTGCAATCAGAAGTGTCATAGGGAGAAATATCACAGTGAAATCAATTAAATGAATACGATGGTAGAAATCGACCAGCCGTTCCTTTAGAGAGGAGGTGGTACATAAGAATATTGGGGATTCTGTTAATCGCTTCGACTTTCTCACAGACAGCATCTGCACATACGGTGAATCCTAATGGACAAGCCACAACCAAGGAAGTGATGAACTGGCTCGCTAATCTGTCATCGGAAAATCGCGTAGTGTCAGGAGCATTCGGCGGGTACACAAATGCGTCATTTTCTATGACCGAAGCTAATCGAATTGAAAATGCAACAGGACAGTCCCCTGCCGTGTATGGCTGTGATTATTCAAGAGGATGGATGGAGACTTCTAATATTGCCGATTCGATCGATTATAGTTGTAACACCGATTTAATCTCTCATTGGAAGAACGGAGGTATACCTCAGATCAGTATGCATCTGGCTAACCCTGCGTTTAACTCTGGAAATTATAAAACCCCAATCTCAAACAGTCAGTATGAAAGAATCCTAGACTCATCAACTGAAGAGGGCCAGCGATTAGACGCTATGTTAAGCAAAATTGCCGATGGCCTTCAGCAGTTAGAAGATGAAGGTGTTCCTGTTCTTTTCAGACCTCTTCACGAAATGAATGGAGAATGGTTCTGGTGGGGACTCACCGACTATAACCAAGAGGATAGCGAACGTATCACTTTATATCAACAGCTTTATAAAAAAGTCTATCATTATATGACCGATACAAGAGGATTGGACAACCTGATATGGGTATACGCACCTGACGCCAACCGAAACTTTAAGACAGACTTTTACCCTGGATCTTCATATGTTGATATTGTTGGATTAGACGCTTATTTCTCAGATCCTTATTCGATTCAAGGATATGACGAGTTAACAGCTCTTGATAAGCCTTTTGCTTTCACAGAAGTCGGTCCGCAGGCAACCAATGGTAGTATGGATTATTCTTTATTTATCAATGCCATCAAAGAAAAATATCCGAAAACCATTTATTTCTTAGCTTGGGATGAGGGATGGAGCCCCGCAGCTAATAAAGGTGCCTACAATCTTTATAATGATGGTTGGACACTGAATAAGGGGGAAATGTGGGAAGGCAGTTCACTTGCATCATTTGCTGAATAATTGATCATTAGTTCATTAAACAGGATTATGAAGAATGCAAGTTCTTCATAGTCTCTTAAAAAACATGTCCTTTAGGGAGTTACAATAACAGCTAATGTATGAACATGATAATATTTTTTATATCACTTACATAACTATTTCTCGGAAACTAGCGGTTCAGCCGATAAGTAGCCTTCTTACACACCTTCCAATCTTTCGGGCGCATCACCGATATTTCTGATTATTTGTGTTGTATTATATGTACTAAATCCTCTTTTCGGAAGGCAAAGGCCGATTTCTAGTATGTTAAGGAGAAATCGGCTGTTTTTTTAAAAATTGTTCCCAGTGCAGCGCTTGAGTTAGCGCCGTTTGCTCAATTAATGCAATCTCCAGCAAACCCAGAATACATGAAGCCATGCTCCCAGCTATTCCTTTGAAACGGTTTGGAACCCCTGAATTATTACAAAAATCCAACGAATTTAGTTTTATGAATGAACAGAGCTGAGAAATGACAACTTAAGAAAGTAGTATACATCACAATTTCCAAAGGAGGATATCTGTTATGGCTCACCAGAAGAAAAGGAAAGAAGCAGCCTGGAAGTCACGAAAGCAAGAACAGCATCCCCATGGTAAAGTCAAATCGCTCAAGGAGCTGTCCAGCGAATAGGAGTGAGGAGTATACTGCTTGGAAGAGAAGGACTGTCGGTGAAATTCACCGGCAGCCTTCTTTTTGCAATAATTTCGCTTACATAAAGAATTCCCTTAATGCTGCAACTGGATTTACTAACAACCATCTAGCTATTGCTTGTAAGCTTTTCAGATTGCGGACCTCATTAGGATGAAAACACCGATACAGCGTTCTACCATAGAGAGTATCTTCTTAAATTCGTTTTTCTGAAGGTTGTCAGTTCCGGCTAAAAATTGAAGCATCTCCTGTCCAGGAGATGCTTCTTCTACGTTATGATTGGGTAGTCTGAGATAAGCTGATTTATCAGGATACGATTGAATTCAGGAGACCCTGCTTCACCTGATCCGACAGTGGCATAAGTGGCAGACGCAATTGCTCGGCGGCAATAATCTCTTGCTGGGTAAGCCACCACTTGATCGCGGCCGGGGCTGGCTCTGCAAATACATGCTGGATCACCGATTCCAGTAGCATGAAATTGTCTCGCGACCCGTTCATGTCGCCAGCCACAAAACGTTGGTATATATCCACATACTTCTGGATATTGAGATGAGCGGATGCAAGCATACCGCCGGCAGCTCCCTGGCATAGCATGGCATGGAAATAGGCATCCTCTCCGCAGAGGACAGGTTTGGTCTCGTACTGGGTCAATTTTAAAAGCAGATCAAGACCGCCCGTGCTGTCCTTGAGCCCAATTACGCCATCCAGGTCCAGCACTTTGCGTATTGTATCTATTGTCATGCGACTGCCCGTGCGAACAGGAATCTCATATACAAGCACAGGCAGGCCTACACGAGATACGACACGGAAATGCTCCAAGATTCCTTCCTGCGTCGGCCGGTTGTAATACGGAGTGACCACCATGGCTGCATCCGCTCCTAATTCAGCCGCCATTTCCGTCCGATGCACCGTTGAATAAGTATCGTTCGTTCCCGTGCCAATGACGATCGGAATGTTTTTGTTCATGCTCTTCAAAACATCCTGCGTCACCTGAACCATTTGCTTCACTTCATCCCAGGATACGGTTGGCGACTCTCCTGTCGTACCGTTAACGACCAGACCCTGGATGTCATGGCCTGCAAGATAGGTAACATACTTCCGGTACGAATCGATGTCCAACTTATAGTCACGCGTAAAAGGTGTAATCAGCGGTATGAAAATCCCATGAATATGTTGTTCGTTCATCATCATCAGTTATCCCTTCCCGTTGAATTAAATCTAATGTAACATAGGAGACAGCATCAGAGTTATCTATAATAAACGATGATTCTAATCAAAATTTCCGATGGGGTGGCCAGATTGGATTTCATTTATCTTCAAACATTTCGGGAAGTTGCCATTCGTGAAAGCTTTACAAGAGCAGCAGAAGTGCTCGGTTACGCACAATCCAGCGTCACGACCCAGATTCAAAAGCTGGAGAAAACGTATCAAGTCAAATTGTTCGAGCGCTACAGCAACAACAAGATTCGTCTTACCTCCGCCGGGGAAGAGCTATTCAAGCTTGCCGGACAAATGCTGGAGCTTTTTGAGCAATCGAAAGAAAAATTGGCTAAGCAGGGTGGGGGCTCCATGACGATCGGTACTATGGATTCCATCGCTTCGTATTTTCTGCCGCCGTATATGCAGGCGACTCGCAAAGAATACCCTGATCTGAACATACGATTGCATACGGATCGCGAAGAGATGATTTTGCACCAGGTCAGGGAAGGGGAGGCCGATGTCGGGCTGATCCTCGCGGACGATTCAAGCAATCCGGCCTTGCAGTGGATTACGATTCGAGAAGAACCGCTTGTGCTGATTGTCCATCCAAACCATCCGCTTATCGCTAAAGAGCGAATCAGCCTGGATGATCTGGTAGATGCGGAGTGGATTATGCCCGAGCATACGTGCAACTACAGACAACTGTTGGAGAGAGTGCTTCGAGCAAATGGAATCACCTATCGCGTGAGCCTGGAGCTGGGTAATCCGGAAGCGATCAAACGGAGCATCAAAACTGGAGAGGGTATATCCATTCTACCTCTAATGGCTGCACTGGAGGAGATTGAACGGGAAGAGTTGAAGGTGTTACCCTTTGAGCATGCTGAGCTCAAGCTGGAAATTCAGCTTGTTCTTCATCCCAAGAAGTGGGTGTCCAATGCATTGAGCTTTTTTATGGAGAGCATGAGAATGTAGATTTTCCTCCACATCAAAATTAATATACAGTACGAGCGCTTCCTAGTGGATACCAGAAGCGCTCACAGTTTAACGTGCCGAAGAGGATGAGAACTTAGAATGAAAAGAGAAAGCAAAGTTTATTCAAATCATCCACGTATTTTTTTGAAAAATAAGCAATCCATATTTGCATTCAAAACTTGACAGCAAGTAATTTTTTCACTAAATTAAATGCATGCGCATGTTTTTTATTTTGGTAATGTGCTAAACCATTCGGTTACTTAATATTTAATTAGAACAAGATGTCAATGCAGAAGTTCAGTCATTGGTGAATTTCACCATAGACCATTTGGGCCGTGCAGATACATTAATTAATTGCGCAGGCTGCTGCGGAGAATATCACCTATGGCAGTATCCCTCGTAAGGATGTAGCCCATGCCATTGTGGCAGCTTTAGATGAGAAGAACACATACAAGCGAGCTTTTGATCTGATTACTGGTGACGATTCAGTTGTTGATGCATTGCAAAAAATCTGAAGATGAGGACCAACGAGTAAATGGCGTATTTTACTTTGAAGTTTTGAAATCATACCTAAAGTTGACAAATGAAACAAACGTGTTAATATATATGCGTGTGCATGCATTTGATTGATATATTTCATAATATACCTCAGAGAGGAGTCTTTCTCACATGAAAGATTTATTTAGTCCCTATACAATTAAAGGTTTGGAATTGAAAAATCGCGTAGTTATGCCTCCAATGTGCCAATATTCGGTTGACAAAAAGGATGGGATCGCCACAGATTGGCATTATATACACTACGTTAGCCGAGCGGTAGGCGGAGCTGGTTTTATCATGATTGAAATGACAGATGTAGAGCCGGATGGTCGTATCTCCGATTTTGATCTTGGTTTATGGTCAGATGAGCAGATTCCTGCTCTCAAACGGATTGTAGATGCTTGTCACAGCTACGGTGCCAAAGTGGGAATCCAGATCGCGCATGCCGGACGCAAGGCGGAAGATGCTGAAGTTCCTGTAGCGCCATCTGCCATTGCATTTGATGAAAATTCAAAACAACCTCGCGCGCTTACAACAGAAGAGGTTAAAGGACTAGTTGAGAAATTTCGTGCTGCTGTAGCTCGCGCTGTCAAGGCTGGATTCGACACCATTGAAATTCATGGTGCACATGGCTATTTGATTCATCAATTTCATTCGCCGCTTACGAACAAACGGGAAGATAGATACGGTAAAGATCTTACCCTTTTTGGTCGGGAGATCATTCAGGCAGCGAAGGGTGAGATGCCGGAAGATATGCCGCTCTTGATGCGTATTTCTGCCAAAGAATACGTAGAAGGTGGATATGGTATTAAGGAAAGCATTGCTTTTGCCAAGGAATATCAAAAGGCAGGAGTAGATATGTTTGATATTTCATCTGGCGGTGAGGGACCTATAGCTGCATGGGGCAGACCAGGAACTCACGCAGCGTATCAAGTCCCCTTGGCAAAAGAAATCAAAGAAGCTCTGGATATTCCGGTGATGGCCGTTGGAAGACTAGAAGATCCAATTTTGGCGAATGCAGTTATCGGAAATGAAGAGGCCGATCTGGTTGCTGTGGGTAGAGGGATGTTGAGAAATCCTTATTGGTCACTGGAAGCCGCTTCAAAATTGAAAAAAGAAACTGCAATCCCTACACAGTATACTACAGGGTTCTAAGATCGACTGTATGCATTATTGGTTGATCCTGCTTGGGTCAGCAAAATTCGGGACGGAAGATTGGACGATTTAATTTTGTAGAACTAAAAAATAGTGCTGAAAAATCGATTAGGTGTTGCACCTATGACACGCACGAGTGCTTCTCCAGAAGGCTTTGCAACGGATCAAATGGCACAATACTATGCTTCATTTGCACATGGCGGATTTGGTTTGATTATTGTTGAGGGAACCTATACAGATGAGCTGTTTAGTCAGTGTTACTTCAACCAGCCCGGGATGGCCACTGACGAACAGGCTAAATCGTGGGAAAAGGTGGTGGAAGCTGTTCATAAGGCTGGCGGAGCAATTATTGTTCAGTTAGAACACGCGGGTGCTTTATCTCAAGGTAACCGATTCGAATCAAATATATTGGCTCCATCAGCAGTGCAACCACAAGGAGAGCAACTTGCGTTTTATGGCGGTGAAGGAGCTTTTCCGATGCCTGTGGAAGCAACGAAGAAAGATATTGAAAACGTAATTCAGGGATTTGTGAATGCTGCTGTTCGTGCCAAATCAGCTGGATTTGACGGCGTAGAAATTCACGGTGCAAATGGTTATTTACTGGATGAGTTTCTTACGGACTATACAAACCAGGGAACGGATGAATACGGAGGTTCCCTCAGCAATCGTGTTCGTTTATTGGTTGAGGTATCGAGTGCAGTTCGGCAAGCCGTAGGAGAAAACTTTATAGTTGGGATTCGAATCTCCCAAGGGAAAGTAAATGATTATGAGCATAAGTGGGCTGGTAAAGAAGAAGAGGCAAAAGTGATTTTCCAACAGTTAGGACAGTCGGGGCTTGATTATATCCATGTCACGGAATATGAGGCTTGGCAACCAGCCTTTCCAGACAGTAGTAGACAATCTCTTGCTGAGCTTGCCAAGAAGTATGGAAACATTACAGTGATGGCTAATGGACACCTGGAAGATCCATCTAAAGCAAGTCAGATGGTCGAAAATTGTACAGCCGATATTATTACTTTGGGCAAAGGAGCTCTTGCTAATCATAATTGGCCTGTCAAAGTTAAAAATGATGAACTGCTAGCTATATTTGACCAGGAAAAGATTTTAAGACCGAATGCAACGATAAAGGACTTTGAATTGGTCGATTAAGAAAAAAGTACGTCCTTTAGACCTTCTGTAAAGTACTCTATCAAGGTACTCTACAAAAGGTCTAATTGAATGAACTCTGCGATCACGGAGAGCATGGAAGATGGAAGAAGGTTTGCAATTGTGGAGGGAGAAGTGCGTAAGATTGCCGAATATGCCCCGAAAGTTACGTTAGCTGGTTGTTGTGACTGATACGTTTCCTGATATGATAAACAACGAGCAGGATTAACGGGAAAGCGATGGCATGGGTGAAATCCCAATCTACCCAGTAGGCGGGGATCTCCTTGACGTAGAAAATAATATTTTTTGCAATCAGATGCGACAGTCCGTAAATCAGAAATGCCACTGGAAAGATCAATGGCCGATAGGATTTTAGCTTTAGTAGCTGAGCTGTCCCCAAAACAAATGCGTAAAAGAAAAGCGCTGTTTTGAAATAGGTGCTAATGATCCACGTGGTGGCCATTAAAGCCTCAATCCGCTGCAAAAAATTGGCAATGTTGATTCTCTGGGCAAGAATATAGGCAGCGTAAAATTCGTGTTCTGAGAAATATGCCCCGAGTACTGTTAGGGAGAGAAACAAAATGAGGTTGAGTCCAACAGCTCCGATCAACAAAGAAATGAATATATTGCGGCTCGTATTGCTTTGTTTTTGGACATAGGGATACACCATGAAGAACACGCACATTTCTCCAAAGGGATAAAATACACCGAACATAATGGTGTGCAGCATGTCAGGAAACGATGTATTCAAAATAGGATGGATACGCTCCATCTTGACATCGGGGAACAGGAGAACGATTAGGCAAATCAGAAAAAACGCAAAGAAAGGAAAAAAAATCTGGGCTGCTCTGCCCAGCGTTTCAAGACCCAGCCGCAAGCCATACACCAACAGAAAAATCGCCATGAAGCGAATGACCCCGCCGGGTGTCCCTTCGTAAATCTGTGTGCACATGAAATCTTCGATTTCTCTGATATAGGTGGAGGCTGCAATCAGGAAAAAGAATAAATAACTCAACGCTACAGCTCCACCCACCCATTTTCCTAATACTTGTAATGAAAGCTCAATAATCGTTTTAGTTGGATCAATATTTGATGTAGATATCATCAGCTTTACGCATGCAAGTCCTAGCGGAATACTAATCAAGGCGGCAATCCACGCATCCTCGTGGGCTCCGGTTGCCATTGCTGCAGGATACACAAGTGCCATTTCCCCGATTAGCGAGAAAAGTCCAAGTAACATCATTTGAGCCGTACTGATCCGGTCTTTTTCAAGATTCATGAGATTCCTCCAAATCTGCTGCAAACTGCCCCTCAAGTTTTCTTTTGTCATTTCCTTTAGTATGTGATTTTATAACATAATTATTAATTGATAGTCGAAAAGGAATGTTAAGGGGATAATTATCAAGTTCTTCTGTCATACTATTTGTAGTTTGCTCACGGAATGCGGAGGTTGTGACATGAAGGATACAATTACTGGCACATTATCACACCGCTTGGAGGACAATTTGGTGCAGTTGGTTCAACTGCTCGGGACAAGCACCGATTTGATCACTAAAAAGCTGGAATTGGATGAGTCTACGCATATCGCTTTGCTTTATATTGATGGTCTTGTGGATACACAGGTTCTGCATAATTCCATATTATTTTCGCTTCAGGAACGTTGTACCCCTGACCAAATGAGAGATCTTGATGCTAATCAGAAGATTGAGCTTTTGCGAAAACGTATGCTGATTGCGGGGGATCTATCCGTCACGCATGACCTTGGGCAATTTGTTCATGAGCTGTTATCCGGTAATATCATGGTGCTGGTTGACGGAACATCCAGCGCCCTACGGATCGGACTGCCTGGATGGGAGGACCGCAATGTAGGCGAACCAAGCTCACAATCAGTTGTACGTGGGCCGATGGAAGGGTTCACGGAAAATATGCGGACAAACACGGCGCTGATTCGAAGGAAAATTAAAGATAGCCAGCTATGGCTAGAAACCTTCCAAATTGGTAAGGTGACTCAAACCAGTGTATCCATTATGTATCTCGCCAACATCGCTAATCCTGACCTGGTGCAGGAGGTGAAGCGCAGATTGGCCAAAATAGATACGGACAGTATCCTGGAGAGCGGATATATTGAGGAGTTTATTCAAGATACGGCTGCTACGCCGTTCCCCACGATCTATAACAGCGACCGGCCGGATACTATCGCAGCGGGAATCCTGGAAGGCAAAGTGGCGATTCTTGTGGATGGAACCCCCTTTGTCCTGTTGGTGCCTACCTTTTTTGTCGCTTTTTTTCAATCTGCCGAAGATTATTATCAGCGGGCCGATATTGCCACCTTGCTACGGTTCATCCGTTTTCTTTCCTTTTTCATTACGTTGCTTGCGCCTTCATTTTATGTGGCGGTTACGACTTATCATCAGGAGATGATCCCTACCAATCTGGTTATCAGCCTTGCCGCACAGAGAGAAAGCGTTCCTTTTCCTGCATTTGTGGAGGCAGTACTCATGGAATTAACGTATGAGATTTTGCGGGAGGCGGGAGTGAGGATTCCAAAAAATATAGGGCAGGCGATATCCATTGTTGGAACACTTGTAATAGGACAGGCGGCGGTTGCCGCGGGCTTTATCTCATCAGCAATGGTTATCATTGTATCCATTACGGCCATATCCAGTTTTGTGATACCAGAGACGGGCATGTCGATCGCTGCAAGAATCATTCGCTTTGTTCTTATCGGACTAGCTGGCTTTATTGGACTATACGGAATACTATTCGGTATCTTTTTAATCGTGCTGCATTTGGCGAGTCTGCGTTCTTTTGGCATGCCCTATATGAGTCCGATCGGTCCATACCGTTCAAATGATCTGAAGGATTCCATCTTCCGCTTTACCTGGCCGCGTTTAAAGACAAGGCCGGCAGAAAGTATGATTCAAAATCTTGACCGTCAAAGCACAACCAAGCAAAAGGAGTCGGCAGATGAGCCCAAAAAACCGTAAAACTGTTTCGCGACTGCTGCTTACCCTTTTGGTCCCTATGCTGCTCAGCGGGTGCTGGGAAAGACAGGAGTTAAATGAAATGGCCTTTGTGCTGGGAATGGGGCTAGATAAGGCTGAATCTGGCTATAAGGTTACACTGCAGGTGGTTATTCCTTCAGCAATTGCCTCGCAGGCGGCGGGAGGGACGGGAGGTGCCGGGGTGCCAGTGATTGTATCTACCTTTACGGTCCCAACGATTTATGAAGCCCAGCGCAAGTACAGTCTGGAAAGTGCGAGAGCCGGCTACTATGGACATATCCGTATACTGGTGATTGGAGAGGAGCTTGCCCGGGCAGGAATTAGCGAGGCACTTGATATGATGAAGCGGAGCCGAGAGCCGCGTAATGATTACTATGCCATGGTCGCCAAAGACACCACTGCCGAAGATGTTCTGAAGGTCCTTACCCCGCTAGAGAGATTGCCGGCAAGTAAATTATATAATTCCCTGGACAAATCTTATAAGACATCGGGCAAAACAGTCGCTGTTTCTTTGAACCAATTTATTGAAGATTTGTTGTACGAGGGGAAGAATCCGGTGCTAACCGGAGTGAAGATGTCCGGCAGTGTTAGTGAGGGCGAAAAGAAGAGCAATGTGGAAGATAGCTCGCCCACAGCCAAATTACAGTACAGTAATATAGCCGTATTTCGGAAGGATAAGATGATCGGGTGGTTAAGCGATAACGAGACGATTGGCTACAATTATATCACCAATAACGTTGTCAAAAGCTCAGGTTCTGTAATAGGAGACGACGGACGGCCCATCGTCATTGAAGCACTTCATACAGACACCAAACGTAAAGTCAAGATTATTGACGGTGAACCACATATTTACATCCATGTAAAGGCCTTGTGTAATGTTGAAGAGGTAATGAGCAAAGATAATCTGGAAGCAGAGCGCGTGATTACAGGGCTGGAAAGGAAATCGGAAGAACGAATTATCTTGCGGATGAAAACTGCAGTTAAGCAAATTAATGAGCGCTATAATGTGGATATTATGGGCTTTGGACAGTTGATCTACCGTGCCAACCCCCAAGCTTGGGCTAGGCTACAACAGAAAAAAGGGGACAATTACCTAAAATCGCTACCTATCCATTACAAAGCCAGCGTGTCGATTAACCGAATTGGTATTACAGACAAATCTTTTATTGAAGATATCAAGGAGTGAGCGCAATGGTGTTACTGCTTTTTCTGGCAACAGCAGCGGTTTGTGCGGTCATCGATGTGCCTTTGCTGACACGAGGAAGCAGGCGCCGTGACCTTCTGGTCTGGGGCTTGTTTTGGATCACGGGCATTGGTGTAGTGGTCTGCTCCTTGTACAAAATCAATGTGCCGAGCCCATTGCTTCTGGTCATGATGATCTATAAACCGGTTAACAATCTGTTTACATCCTGGTTTTATTAGGTTGTAAGGAAATTCACCTTTTGTAGCTCGGAAAGCGCTCCGTTCCTAATAGTTTGATCTTGTTGATATCATGGGTCACAGTTGAGTGGCGGGAGATGGTTGCTTGAACAGCGAAATGCTGCTATCAGAAATGCTTTTAAAAATAGTAGTAGTATCTTTGATTTTAATGGTAGAAGTGAATGTTGGTAAAAGCAGCAGCAGTCTAAGACTTTATTTTTCAAGTCCTAGTGAGCTGCTGCTTTACTTTTAGAAGCAGTCTCTTACATATCCCCGATAAGTGAGAAAAGCCCAAGTAATATTATTTGAGCCGTACTGATCCGGTCCTTTTCAAGATTCATGAGATTTCTCCATATCTGTTGCAAACTGCTCCTCAAGTTTTCTTTTGTCATTTCCATTGGACTTTTGTGTAGAAAAATTGGTAAAAATGCAAGCTGGTTACGAAGGTTTTTTTGTATTCCATATTTTCTCTAATTGACTTTGTAACCCGACATTATTATTATCTTATACTATAAGATTAATTATCTCATACTATAAGGTATTAGGGAGAAGGTGTTGTGACCATTGGATTATAAAGCATTAGCGAAAGAACTATTCGAGTATATCGTCAAATCGCGGAAACCAGCATTAGAGGAACGAGGGCACTTTTCACGTGGCGAAATGGGGATTCTCATTTGTCTGAATTTCAATAAGGACGGGGTTACCTCTGGCCACTTGAGCGAATACTTGTCCGTTAGTACGGGACGGGTGGCAACGGCACTGAAGAGCCTGGAGAAGAAAGGACTAGTTGTACGGCGTACTGATGTCAACGACAAACGTAAAGTGATTGTATTCATTACGGATTCAGGTAAGCAATTTATGATTGATAGGTATAATGAAGGAATCGCATGGACCGAGAATGTTCTTCGAAAGTTAGACGAAGAAGATGCCAAAGAACTGATCCGACTCATTAAGCTTATTGTCTCTAGAAGCTGAATTTCTATGCAGAGCAGGATGCACTATACTTCACCAAACATCAAAGACTATCAGATAAAAGGAGAGCAACAGAATGCTAAAGATATTCAAATATCTCAAGAAAAATGAATGGATGCTTGTGGTTTGCAGCCTAGCCTTCATCGTTGTGCAGGTGTGGCTTGATCTGAAGCTACCTGATTATATGGCGGAAATCACGACCAAGCTGCAAACGGAAGGAACGCCTGTGTCAGAACTGCTGATTCCCGGCAGTTACATGTTGTTTTGTGCCGTCGGCAGTATGATTGCATCTATTATTGTGGGATATTTCGCGGCAAAGGTGGCTGCAGGGCTGGCTATGCGTCTGCGTGCGATGGTCTTTGACAAGACCTTATCCTTTTCAATGGAAGAGATGAATAACTTTTCGACGGCAAGCCTCATTACCCGCTCCACGAACGATGTTACGCAGATTCAAACGGTGGTTGCGCTGGGGCTGCAGGTGATCATCAAGGCACCGATTCTGGCCGTGTGGGCCATTGTGAAGATTGCGGATAAAAACTGGCAGTGGACCGCCTCCACAGGAGCGGCCGTGGCTGCTCTGATCCTGATGCTAAGTGTCATTGTTGTTTTCGCTCTTCCAAGTTTCCAGAGAATCCAGCGTCTCACCGATAATCTGAACAGGGTAACACGTGAGCATCTGATCGGACTTCGGGTAGTACGCGCTTATAATGCAGATCAGTATCAGCAGGAGAAGTTCGAGCAGGCTAACGTCGAGTTGACGAATACAAACCTGTTTGCGAACCGTTTAATGACGATGATTGGCCCAGGTATGACCTTTATTATGTCAGGTCTGAGTGTCTCTATCTATTGGATCGGCGCTTACCTGATTAACGGGGCGGCCGTACCAGACCGCATCACGCTGTTCTCCAATATGGTCGTATTCTCCTCTTATGCAATGCAGGTGGTTATGGCCTTTATGATGGTAAGTATGATATTCATCCTGATGCCTCGCGCCTCGATCTCTGCCAAACGGATCATGGAGGTTTTGAATACCGAATCCAGCATCGTTAATGGGCATGAGACGACTGGAGAAGAGAGCGTTATGGGGCAAGTGGAATTCCGTAATGTCAGCTTCAAATATCCGGACGCGGAGGAGGCCGTGCTTCGCAACATCAGCTTCACGGCGAAACGAGGCGAGACGGTTGCCTTTATTGGCGCTACAGGCAGTGGCAAAACCAGCGTGATCAATCTGATTCCCCGTTTCTATGATGTGACCGAGGGAGAGGTACTCGTGGACGGTGTGAATGTCAGGAACTATAATCAGCAGGCACTCCATAACAAAATCGGGTATGTTCCTCAGAGAGCTGTACTGTTCAACGGTACGGTGGTATCCAACGTTTCGTACGGTGATAACGGAAGAGCAGGAGCTTCGGAGAAACTTGTCAAAGAAGCCGTTGGTATTGCTCAAGGAACGGAGTTTGTCGAAAAAATGGATGGTCAATATCAGGGTAGAATTTCGCAAGGTGGAGCGAATGTGTCCGGTGGTCAAAAGCAGCGGCTGTCCATTGCGCGTGCCATCTACCGTCAGCCGGAGATTTATATTTTCGATGATTCCTTCTCGGCACTAGACTACAGAACAGACCGGATTCTGCGCTCCGCTCTCAAAAAAGAAACCGGCCACGCTACGACACTTATCGTTGGTCAGCGCATAGGTACGATCAAAGACGCTGATCGGATTATCGTGCTGGACCAGGGAGAGATTGTAGGGAGCGGCACGCATGAAGAGCTGATGACGAACTGCAGCACCTATCAGGAGATCGCATATTCGCAGCTTTCGAAGGAGGAACTCATACATGGATAAGAATGAACACACCGTCGACAGCCAGCAAATGAAAATGAATCAGGGAGGTCCCATGGGTAAAGGCCCTGCGGGGGGCAAGGGTGCTGGTGAAAAAGCGAATAATTTTAAAAAGACCATCAGCCAGCTTGTATCCTACAGCAAGGCCTATGTGCCTATGATTGTACTAGCTATGGTACTGGCCCTGGTCGGCTCCACCCTCAACGTGATTGGCCCGGATAAGCTCAGTGATATTGCCAACCTGATTCAGGAAGGAATCGTAACCGGGATTGATGTAAGTGCTGTTCAGAAGATTGTTCTTGTATTGGCGCTTTTATATGGATTTGGTCTTATCTTTAACTATTTCCAGGGCTTCATTACAGCAACCGTCTCACAGCGTCTTACAAAGAAGATGCGGACAGAGCTGTCTCGAAAAATCGATTATATGCCTTTGAAGTATTTTGACTCTACGAGTTACGGTAATGTGCTTAGCCGCGTAACCAACGATGTCGATACCATCGGACAAACGTTAAACAACAGTCTCGGCACGCTTGTCGGTGCACTGGCTACCTTCGTGGGCGCCTTGATTATGATGCTTTATACAAACTGGATCATGACCATTACCGGAATTGTAGCTACGCTGATCGGCTTTTGCCTGATGAGCGTGATTATGAAGCATTCACAGAAATACTTTGTAGCACAGCAAGCGGAGCTTGGCCAGATCAACGGTCATATCGAAGAAACCTATGCTGGTCATAACGTAGTCAAGGTATATAACGGGGAACAAGCAGCCAAGGAAGTGTTTCATGGCATTAACAGCCGCCTATATACAAATGCATGGAAGTCCCAGTTCATGTCTGGTCTGATGATGCCAGTCATGATGTTCATTGGAAATTTTGGTTATGTCGCGGTTTGTGTCGTGGGAGCTTTGCTGGTCAACCAACAGACTATAACTATCGGAACTATTGTCGCCTTCATGGTGTATATTCGTCTGTTTACACAGCCCTTGTCGCAGCTGGCACAGGCCGCAACCAATCTGCAGTCGGCGGCTGCCGCCAGTGAACGTGTATTCGAATTTCTGGGTGAAGAAGAATTGGCAGATGAGCGTCACAAGACCATAAAGATGGACACCGCCAAAGGGGATGTCGAATTCAAACATGTCCGTTTCGGCTATAATACAGATCGTATGATTATCAAGGACTTTTCCATGAAAGCTGAAGCTGGTCAGAAAATTGCCATTGTTGGTCCGACAGGTGCTGGTAAGACCACGCTCGTGAATTTGCTCATGCGGTTTTATGAGCTGAACGATGGAGAAATCTACATTGACGGAACCCCGATTAGTCAATTAACGCGTGAGAATATTCATGAATTATTCTGTATGGTGCTTCAGGATACCTGGCTGTTCGAAGGAACGATTCGTGACAATATCGTCTTTTCCAAAGATCATGTTACCGATGAGCAGGTGGAAGCTGCTAGTAGAGCGGTGGGGCTGCACAGCTTCATTAAAACACTGCCGCAGGGCTATGATACAGTGCTGGACGACAAAGCCAATCTCTCCGCCGGTCAAAAGCAATTGATTACCATTGCAAGAGCGATGATTGAAGATTCACCCATGCTCATTCTGGATGAGGCCACAAGCTCGGTTGATACGCGTACGGAATTGCTGATTCAACAAGCGATGGACCAGCTGACTGTGGGGAAAACCTCCTTTGTGATTGCTCACCGACTTTCGACGATCAAGAATGCGGATCTGATTCTGGTCATGAAGGATGGTGACATTATCGAAATGGGTAACCATGAGGAATTGCTGGCTAAAGGCGGCTTCTATGCTGATCTATACAACAGTCAGTTTGAACATGCATCCTAAAAGTAACTGCTTGAAAACATAATAAATATCCATATAGTTCCATCAGCATTGACATCAGCATGTGGACATTATAAGGTATGAAAGCCAGAATTTCTTAATCATAATTGTGGAGGCAGATCAATGAACCAGCGTTTTCGAATCACCCGTTCCATGCAGGAAAGTCCGGTGGAGCAATCCATTTCCCTGGAGGAGTGCAAAGATTACTTTGCATCCCAGCCAGACTTTTCGTATTCACGAGTGCTTATTATACAAGGTGCTGAGAGCACCATGTCGATTGAGGGAGATTTTTTCATGTGGAAGTATGCTGACGTAGAAATACCTTTTCGCCATTACATGGGGGATGTGTATGTGGCTATTTCCGATGAGGCTGTCGTGCCTAAGATGATTGAAATTGCAACAGATTTGCAAGCAGATGTGGTGGATGGGTGAAGAACTACTCACTATTTTTATTCTGCTGAAGGTTATTGACTTCGTAGTGTATCTTTACAGCAATGGACAGTGCTGATTTCTGACTGCTGACATCGAGTTACATAGATGTCAGCATTTTTGTTAACCACGTAACTGCAGTGGACATAGTAAAGCTACAAAATGGTAGACTTCATCCGCTGATCGCCTCTTATTGGCAGATGTGAAGAAGACGGAAGACCTGATATGTCAATATACTGGGAAGAACAATCCATAACCACAAAATACATATTCATTGGCTGGATGCTAAGAGACTTAACAGCTGGATCAACGAAAGGGGGGACGTATGCTATGTTAGAGATATTTCGTTGTTTCTCATTACGGGAGGCAGTTCAAGCTGGAAAATTAGCGAACAACCGTTGACGGTAAACTCCCAGGATGTGGACCAGGCAGCGAACAATCCGATTACGTCCTACAGCAATATTGCGTATACGCTTCGCTTTTATGCAGGAACACATTTTCAGTCGCTCAGGAGTTATGACGGTAAAGAATATGAAGCTATTGGAATTGGCTTAGATACCACGATATTCTCTGATGAATATAGCAAGTATGGTGAGTTTACAGGTAGTTTTGTTGGCTTGACCTGTGCCGATCGTGTTAAACATCAACAATATGCTGATTTTGATTTTTTCGAATATAACGTTGATGAAATGAATGAATAAATAAGTATTATTAGTTACCAAATGGTTACTATAGAACATTAAGGTGCCTACTTCACAAAAAACACGAGCGAACTTATTATGAATTTGAAAACCTAAGTTAAATTAATATCGTAACTTTGAAGTCTTTAGTTATCAATTATGATATTGATGTGTGAGGGAGATTTACTGATCAAGCAGGAACCTTTTACTTCAATGGTGATGGGCACGAAACGAAAAGGATAAAAAATTTTGAAAGGAATTTGAGAATGACAATTGAAGCGAATAAACAACAGATGCACCGGTTTACAGAGTTCATAAATACGGCTAGCGTAAAGCAAGCAGAAGAACTTATTGCCCCAGATGCAATTTTCTATGTCCCAGCACGGGAAGATGCGATGAAGGGACCGGATGGATATCTTGCAATTATCCAAATGATGCGAACTGGCTTCCCTGATATCCAATGGACACTGAAGGAGATGGTTGCTGAAGGCGATAAGGTAGCTGCGCGATTCATTATGCGAGGTACGCACCAAGGCAGTTTCTTCGGTTTTCCTCCAACAGGGAAAACCATCGAGGTTCAAGCGATGAATTTTTATCGATTCTCTGATGGGCAAATTGTAGAAGAATATGGTCAACCCGATATGCTTGGATTACTTCAACAAATTGGCGCTGTTCCAAGTTCGTAGAGGTTCATTTCAATACGACATCTGATGGTGTTCTTTGTTCGATGGATATGTAGCTAAGTAGGACAAATGTTCGTCTAAAATGGAAGCTACATAGGGAAGCTTTCCATTTTAGACGAATAAAAGACATACACTGTTTGTGCTGTGAACATTCGTACTTTGTTATGAAATATAAATAAAATAATGCCTGAGCCTTTGAATGTAGCTATACGCATCAAGACATCAATTCATTCGAGGCTCTCTCTTAAAATCTCTAATCCTCTTCTTAATTCCTCTAAAGAACTAGTGGATGAAAGCGCTACTCTTAGATAATTTTCTTCTGCATTCCCACCGCTCAGAAATCGATTGGAATGAAATACACGAACCCCTTTTTCCAGAAAAAAACCTTCAGAATAAGCTTCGTGCATAACTTTTGGTAAACGTAGCCATCGATAAAAACTCAGTGGATGTCCCCCGTGGAGAGTATTTGGGAAGAATTCAGCAAATAACTGGTTGGCTGTCTCGGCCAATTGTTTTTTCTTCGTAACAATCATATTTGCTTTTCCTGACAGAATCAGCTCAGTTACGATCTCTGCGTCCAAAGAGGATGTTTTGACGTTGACGTTGTATATGGCCTTCATCATTGTGTCTTTGAATGCTTCGTTAAACACGATATAGGCCACTCGAAGACCTGAGCAGATGGATTTGGCGGTGCTACAAATATAAACCGTTTGTTCAGGGAGCAGCTGATACATCGGCTGACCATAATGATCTATAATGTCCGCTGACAAAAAGGCATGAATGTCGTCCTCAATCAGGATCAAATGATGTTTTTGAATGACCTGAGCTAATTCTTTTTTTCGCTTTTCCGGAATTACAATGGTCGTGGGATTAGCGCAGGAAGGCATTAAAAACACACCATGTAAATTCGATTGAGAACATTGGTCTTCCAGAGCTTCAGGTAACATACCATACTCATCCCCTGAAATGGGAACTAGTTTGATACGAAACATTTTGGATACTTCAATAAAATTGGCATACGTATACTGGTCAACCGCAATTCGGTCCCCGGGTTCAAACAGTGCTAAGAGTGTAATAGCTAATGCATTTTGGGCTCCTGAAACGATAGCCATATGTTCAGTATCGGCCTGGATGCCAAAAGCCTTCATCCAATTGAGAGCAGCCAGTTTATGATGCGGGATACCTGCAGGATCATTGTAATTCAATAGCTGTTCCAGATAACTTTTCTCTACCACGTGCTTTAAGGCCTCAGTAACCAGATCATTGGTTTGCTCAAATGAGGCAACAAAACCAAGGTCAATATGTACGTTTGAGGATGGATCTTTTGAAATGGTGACCGACCGAGCCGCGTTGGCTGAAACAAAGGTGCCGTTTCCGGTCACACCATGAATTAATCCTTTAAGCTCGCAAAGCTTGTATGCGCGTGTAATCGTTGTGAAGTTCACATCCAAAAAATCGGCCAGCTCCCGCTGAGGGGGAAGTTTTGTACCCGGAGCCAAAAAGCCATGTCTGATGTCATGTTCCAGCAATAGGGCGAGAGAGCGATAAAGCGGTCGTTGCAATCTATCCCTGTCAGGTTTCCACGACATCGGATAATGTTCAAACGAATTAAATGGCATAGCACACCTCACAATATTGTAATGCATACAATTGTATCATTGATTGTATGGATTTGCATTGCTAAACTAACGAAGAAATGTAATCTTGTCAAGGAGATGTAGCAACGATGATACACAGAAGTAAGCTTCAATTGGCCTTTAAATCAGCTTTCCCTTCCACAATTCCCATACTGGCTGGATTCTTGTTTCTAGGGATTGCCTACGGCATTCTTATGAATATATCTGGCTTTGGTGCGGGGTATGCGATCCTTATGGCCCTATTTATTTTTGCCGGATCCATGGAATTTGTTGCAGTGCATTTACTGCTCGGTCCGTTCAATCCACTAGGTGCCTTGCTAATGACCTTAATGGTGAACGCCCGGCATTTATTTTATGGCATATCCATGCTTGAAAAATACAGAGGCACCGGATTCAAAAAGTTCTATCTAATTTTTGGACTATGTGATGAATCGTTTTCAATTAATTACACTGCAAACATTCCCAAAGAAGTGGACAAGGGATGGTATATGTTTTTCGTAACTCTGCTTAATCATAGCTACTGGGTATTTGGCGCTGCCATTGGTGGATTTTTCGGATCTCTGGTGCGCATTAATATGGAGGGGCTTGAGTTTGTGATGACAGCGCTCTTTGTTGTGATCTTTGTTGAACAATGGATGAAAGAGAGCACACATCATAGTGCAGTGTTGGGTTTGGGAATTTCGATCCTTTGTCTGCTTATTTTTAATAGCGAAAATTTCATCGTTCCATCTATGATAGGTCTTCTTATCGTGCTCTCCTTCATGAGAAAATCACTAGATAGAATGACAGGTGAGAGACACGATGTCCATGACTTTGTTTGAAAACATCACAACGATAGGAATGGTCGTCTTGGGAACGATAATGACCCGATTTATTCCATTTATTTTGTTCCCTTCGGGACGTCCCACACCTAAATATGTACAGTATCTCGGCAAAGTGCTTCCCTCGGCAGCTTTAGGACTGCTGGTCATTTACAGTGTTAAGGATGTCACTTTTTTCTCTGGGTCTCATGGTGTGGCCGAATTGATTTCCATTGTCGTCATTATTATGCTGCATCTCTGGAGAAGAAACATGCTGATATCCATCGCTGGCGGTACACTGCTCTATATGTTCCTGGTCCAATTTATATTCTAAAAGTTGATCATCTCCGTTGTTGCAGGTTAGCTATTGAAACTTTACACAAAATAGTTGGAGTGACTATCAGTTGCACGAACAATACCCAAGAGGACTAATGTTAACCTTAGTCCTCCGTTGTTTTTAAAATATTCAAAGGCTTGTCATTCTCGTCCTCAAAACACTTAATCGGGCTCAGTTTTTTAAGAATCCTTCATGTTACGAGGAACCTCCTCATTGAGCTTATGATATTCCAAACCCCACGTTTCCATAACATTAATGATGGGTCTTAAAGTATTCCCTAAATCACTCAAGCTGTATTCGACTCTAGGTGGTACTTCGGCATACACGGTTCGAATGACGATACCATCCTCTTCCATAGACCGCAAATTTTCTGTTAGAACTTTTTGACTGATTTCTGGAATACTTTTACGAAGTTCACCAAAACGTTTGGTTCCTTTCAAAAGGTCTCTCATTATCAGCAACTTCCATTTGTTTCCTATAAGTCCAACCGTTGTCGCCACCGGACAAAGAGGCAACTCTTTTTTTGTAATCATTCGGTCTAATCCTCCAATAGTTACTTTTTGGTTCCTATCTAATAAAAAGGTGCCTACTTTCAAAACGATTATATTGCTTATATTATAAAGCGGTCGAGGAAAAAGCAAATTAAACGAAAGGTGGAGAAACCTTGAATGACAGCTTATGGATGCAATTAACAGCCTACTTTTCAAATAACATGCATGTTTTTTTAGCTACTGGGAAAGAGCATATAATAATAAGTTTACTAGCTTTACTCTGCTCTGCCTCCATTGGAATTGTGTTGGGTTACGTAACCTGTAAGTACAAACGAACAGAGAAATGGATCGTATCCTTGTTCCAAGTTCTAAGAATTATGCCTAGTTTAGCTGTTCTACTCCTTTTAATCCCTATTATGGGGACGGGAACAAAACCAGCTTTAATTGCCCTGGTACTGTTGGGAATTCCTCCTATATTAATGAATATGATAGCCGGTTTAGAGTCTGTTCCCTCTTTTTTACTTGAAGCTGCTCATGGAGTGGGTATGTCAGAACAACAGGTAATGTGGCGAGTCAAATTCCCATTAGCTGCGCCAATGATTCTGACAGGGATTAAAATAGCTGCCATTGAGGTCATTGCGAGTGCTACCCTGGCTGCCAAAATAGGAGCGGGTGGATTAGGGGAAATCATCTTTACTGGTTTAGGACTTAATCGAGTGGATTTACTTTTGATTGGTGGGTTTTCGGTGGGAATTTTAGCAATTACAGTCGGGGTAATGCTTGATATGTCCGAGCGTATTTTGTTTAAATATAGATTTTTGAAAAGGTAGGTAAAAGATATGTCTAGAAACAAGAGAAAACTGTATTTTTCAATTTCAATTTTTCTTGTATTGTCGCTCATTTTAAGTGCATGTGGTGATAAAACAGAAAATGCTGAAGATAAAGCAGCAACGATACGGATCGGTACGAAAGATTTTACTGAGAATTTGATTGTGGGTGAACTTTACGCTTTGGCTTTAGAGGGTGCGGGATATAAGGTAGAGCGAGTACCCAATATTGCGGGCTCCGTTATCCATTCATCTATTGTTAACAACGATATCGATATGTATCCAGAATATACAGGTACCGGTTTATTATCCATATTGAAAGTAGATATGCTCACTGATCCTGACGCGGTTTATAAGAAAGTTAAGGAAGAATATAAAAAGCAATTTAAAATTACTTGGCTAGATTACTCTAAAGCAAATGATGGAGCAGGACTTGTTATTCGTTCGGAAGTTTCTAAAAATCTAGGAATTACTACAATTACTGATCTACAAAAACATGTAAGTAAGCTTCGATTCGCCTCACAAGGAGAAGTTGACCAACGTGCAGACGGAATTCCAGCTCTAGAGAAAGTGTATGGTAAGTTCAATTGGAAGTCATCTAAAGTATATGATAACAGCTTGAAATATGAAGTGCTTAAAAACAATGAAGCGGATGTTGCCCCAGCTTACACAACAGAAGGGCAACTAGTTAATAAAGATCAGTTCACACTGTTGAAAGATGACAAACAAGTATGGCCTCCGTATAACTTGGCTCCTGTTGTTCGTGATAATGTGCTGGATACAAATCCAGAGATAGCTGAGGTTATTAATAAGGTGAGTGCGGCGCTGGATACGGAAACGGTAACCGCCTTGAATGCAAAAGTGGACGTGGATAAAAAAGAATATGAAGATGTGGCAAAAGAATTTTATGACTCAATTAAATGAGTGTGGGGGATAACATGAGTCTTATAGCAATTGAATTCCAAAATGTGTGCAAAACATACGCAAACTCCAATGACTTAGCTGTTGATCATGTCAATCTGTCTATTAGGGAAGGCGAATTTATAACCATACTGGGTTCGTCCGGATCAGGAAAAACCACACTATTGAAAATGGTAAATCGTTTAATTGAACCTACCCAAGGGAAGATAAAACTATTTGGTGATGACATTGCTGAAATTGATCCTGTAGCGCTACGGAGAAGGATTGGCTATGTTATTCAGCAAGTGGGTTTGTTTCCTCATATGACCATTGGACAAAATATTGCTACTGTGCCCCGGCTTTTGAAATGGGAAAAAACGAAGGTGGATGAAATGGTGCACAAATTGTTACTTTTGGTTGGGTTAGATCCAGTAAACTACCTAAATCGTTACCCTTCTCAACTATCGGGAGGTCAGCAACAGAGAATTGGACTAGCTAGGGCTTTAGCAACAAATCCTAATACAATGTTATTGGATGAACCTTTTGGAGCCATAGACGCCATGACTCGTCTAAATTTGCAGGATGAACTTCTGCGGATTCATGGGGGAGTTAAGAAAACCTTCCTATTCGTAACGCATGATATCAATGAAGCATTTAAGCTGGGAACCAGGGTAATAATCATGAATCAAGGTAAAGCCTGTCAGTTTGATACGCCAAGAGAAATTGTTGCTCATCCCGCAGATGAATTTGTCGCATCGCTTATTCAATCTTCAAGAGAGCAAGAACGTTTCTGGGAGGGGTTAAAGTGATCGAATATGCCATTAAGCATCCGGATAAGTTAGGAATTGCATTACTGGAGCATGTGGAGATGCTAATTGTGATCATGCTGATCTCCATTGTCGTCACAGTACTCTTAACAATTTTAGCCCTGACTTCAGAAACGATATCCAGGTTACTCATTTATATCTTTTCGATTCTTTATTCAATTCCCAGCTTGGCCCTGTTCGCAATCATGATCCCCGTGACAGGTTTGGGTAAAACGACAGCGATTACCGTGCTCATAGCATATAACCAATATATCCTACTACGTCAGTTTATTGCAGGTTTGAATCATGTTGAACAGTCTATTATTGAGGCAGCTACTGGGCTTGGTATGAGCCGTATTCAGGTATTGCTTCATGTTCGTGTGCCTTTGGCCATCAAAGCTCTTTTTACAGGATTAAGGCTAGCATCCGTATCTACGATTGGAATGGCGACTATAGCAGCATTTATAAATGCAGGCGGGTTAGGCTCGATATTAAATGATGGCTTACGAACCATGAATATAGATAAGATTCTGTGGGGAAGTGTATTGTCAGCGTGTCTCGCTATTGGAACGAATGCATTATTCATTCAGTTTGAAAAACGAATCTATATTGGATCGGGGAGATCACTTTTATGAAGGCTGTTGTACTGGAAGGGGCCTGTAAACCTGAAGAACTAAAGATAAAAGAAGTTCCAATCCCCAAAGTTAAACCAGATTGGGTACTTGTTAAGATCAAAGCTTTTGGAATAAACCGCTCTGAAATGTTTACAAGACAGGGACATTCCTCATCCGTCAAATTCCCACGGATTATTGGTATTGAATGCATAGGGCAGATCGAAGATCCATCTGACAGCACATTTCAAAAAGGGGAGCGTGTTGCTTCATTAATGGGGGGATTAGGCCGAGAATTTGATGGAAGTTATGCTGAATATGTTTTGATTCCTTCAAAACAGGTTTATTCCATTCCAATTGAAATGAAATGGACTGAGCTCGCTGCAATTCCAGAAATGTATTATACGGCGTATGCGTCCTTATTCGAATGTCTCCAATTAACTGCTGACGAAGTGCTTCTCATTCGCGGTGGGACGAGTTCTGTTGGTCTGGCTGCCCTTCAGCTAGCAAAAAGTACAGGCGTCACAGTCATATCAACCACTAGGAACAGCGGAAAGCTGGCATATCTTCAGCAGGCTGGAGCAGACTTTGCTTTACTCGATGATGAGTATTTTACAAAAGAAGTTTATAAAATCGCTCCAAATGGCGTAGACAAGGTCCTGGAGTTGGTCGGTACCGTCACAATAAAGGAATCATTGCAACTGGTTTCAGAGCAAGGGACCTTATGCATGTCAGGGATACTGGGAAATGAATGGACACTTGATTCCTTTGAACCGTTAATTGATATACCGACAGGTGTTTATTTTACGGCATTTACAAGTGAAGTTATCAAAGAAAACGTACTAATCGACCTGTTCTATCATATTAAAGAACATGGAATTGTTCCGCCGATTGCTAAAGTTTTCAAGCTAGAAGAAATCCGGGAAGCTCATCTTTTAATGGAGAGTAATGATGCGAATGGTAAGATCGTAATTTTGAACGATTAGTTCAGAAGATTAAGATTTCAAGGGTAGTGACACATCGTTGTTGATGTTCTCTAGAACGTGATGCAAGCCTAAATGTGCCAGATCATTAATAAAATTAAATTCAAAAATCTTATATTTGAAAAAATATTCAAGCGATATCAGTGAAAGAGGCCTTACACCATAATTTATAGAGGTGTAAGGCTTTTTCTATAAGGGATTACCAAACTTTAATATAATTTTTACCTTTTTTCAAAAGTGTAATCGGCCCTATTGGAGACTTTTCTACTCTCTGCATATCCAACAAATCAGTATCCAGGATCACTTCACTACCATCGGGGCGCTCAAATTCAGCGTCAACGATACGTACCCGTGCTAATGTTGCTGTTGAATGTACTTCACCTAGAAAAACATCGAAATTTTCCGGTAATTCACAGGAAAGATAAACTTCTTCTCCCTTATCAACTATTCTGAAGTTTGGATGAAAGCTTTTGTCAACTATCTTATCTTTTTCTCTTTCAAACGGTTCTGCTCCGGCCAAATACGCATTGTTATTAATATAAACAGGTTGTTCCACCAAGTTAAATATTTCAGCGTCTCCGGGATTTTTGTGTACGTTTTCAATATACTCTTCTAAAGAAGCCGTGTGGTTTTTATAATGGGACGTTCCGACACCTTCTAATCCATCAGCTCCAATGAAAATATTATTATAAAAACGGTCATCACCGCCGTAAATGAAAGAAAAACCTGCGATTTTGGTGCTGTGGGGGAGGTGATACTGTGTAGAACGTGTCATTTCTTTCCAATGATTCATCTTACCGCAGATTAGGTTGTTTATGTAAGCTCCACCCTGTGACACATTGTCCAGAGAATATTCAGAAGCCATTATATTGTGATCAACGATATATGGCCCATGGCTTACTTCAACAAACAAATCACGATTATTGCTATAAAATAAATTCTTACTAATCCTTGTTCCCTGTGTCTGCCAATCTGACCATAATCCTAAAGAGCAGTCATGGATACGGTTATGGTGAATCTGGACATCTATGGCTGCATGGAGCTTGATTCCTGCAATTTCGTGACCGTAGAATTCACGTTTCAGAGCAATTTTATATATATGGTTGTGATGAATTTCACTAAAGACACCGCCCAAGTGACCCACAATTCCATTTTGACCGCAATCATAAATCGTATTATTACGGATAATATGGGAGCCGATTTTTTCCTTGCACCAGCCATTACGTTCAGCAGAAAAGACAGATTCAAGCTGGTACTGGTATCCGGGTTTGTCTTTCCGGACGGAGCGATAATTATGCCCGGTGGAGGCTTCTTTACCAATACTGATGGCGCTGCATTTTGCATCGTGAAGGATATTGTTTTCAATAATCCAACCCTTGCTCCAATTGGCGCCAAGCAGTCCAGGCTGATCCGCTGTCGGAGGTGCCCATGGTGTTGCGGCCTGCGCCATTTCAAAGCCTCTTACTGTAATATAATCAATCCCTGTCTCTTGGGGATAGAAACAAGATCTGCGAACGTTAACCTCAACAAATTCTCTGTTCGGATCAGCGCCTTGGAAATTCGCATATATGGTTGTATTATCAGCATTCACTTCTGCAAACCAGACATATTTTGTCTGTTCCTGATTATGAACAGGAACCATTTTTCTTGTCCAGTGGTCCAATACTTCTGTTGTAACCTTCGGATCGATCAGTTGTTCAAAGCGGCTAACTTCATAAAAAGACATACCGTTTAAATAAACGTCTCCTAAATGCTTGGTTTCCTCAATTGTTACGAGCCAATCTCCGGACACTTCAAGAGCATATGGGTTATAGTTACCAAAAAACTCATTCGGCAATACAACCTTCCAAACATTCTCTTCTGCATGCTGCCAACTTTGAATATGCTCTGAGCCTTTAATGATTACTTTTTCACCTTTTGCAGCTTGATAAGTAATTCTTCTCTTGGTGCTTAATCCTTTAAATTTTGGTTTTACCCATTCACGATATACCCCTCCATGGACAATAACCGTGTCTCCTGCCACAGCAGCAGAAGCTGCTTTATTGATTGTCAGAAATGGATCTTCCTGACTCCCCTGGCCGTGATCTGAACCAGTTTTTGCTACGTGATACTCCATAGTCTTATATCCTCCTTTAAATTCAATTTATTTTATTATAGGAAATAATATTTGTTAATTCTATCCAAAATATAGTACACTTTAAGACAATATTAGTGTTCTGGCAAAGGAGAGTTGTATGGTCTTATTTGAAAAACATGGAATGGAGGGGGAAGAATTCTTTCATTTTTTTCCTTTGAAGAATTATAGCTTTCCCCTTCATTTTCACCGAGCATATGAAATGATCTATGTTAATGATGGACAGCTATATGTATCCATTGATCAAAAAGAGTATCTTTTGAAGGAAAATGATCTGGTCTTTATCTTTATAAATCAAATGCATGAATTTAAGACCATCGATTACTCTAATATTACAATCATCCTTTTTTCGCCAGAGTTGATCGGCGACTTTTTTATGAATTTAAAAGGCTTAATTCCAAATGACAGTGCATTGCATTTGGAGAGAGCTATTGATTTTAGTAAGCTGAATTCAATCTATAGCCAGAAAAGTTTTTTATATGCTGTTTGTGCTGATCTGATAAATCAGAAATCGTTTACCCTAGTTAAGCAATCACCTCAGACAAAGGTGCTCTATAAGATGCTGCTTTATGTAGAGGAAAATTATTCTACTGATTGCACATTAAAAGACATTGCAAAATATCTGCAGTATGACTATCCTTATCTATCAAAGTTGTTTGTCCAACAAATGAACATCACCTTCACAGACTACTTAAATCATTTTCGGATTTCACAGGCATGCTATTTGCTGAAAAATTCCCAGCAGGCGATTGGTGAAGTTGCAATCAAGTGTGGTTATAACAATTTAAGAACCTTTCATCGTAACTTCAAGGAAATAACCAGGAGAGCGCCTAGAGAATATCGAGCAATGGACTAAAGAAGAACGGCATAAGCATAAGGTGAATGCGTTGAGCACTTTGTTGACCTTCAGCTTAAACTAGCTGGTGATTATGTTGAAAATATAATCATTAATTCTCAACAATCTTCAGATCATAATTTACGATCCTTCTAATCCAAAGTTTTGCTAGCAATAAATTAGAAAATCCATAAACGCAGCCATCCAATTACCAAGAATTTTTCTACATGACGCACACCATTTTAAATCGGTTATGTGAACAGGTGCGGCAATCCCTTGTCATCTAAAAGCCGTGATTTACGAGGGCTTATCAGAATATCTGGTAAGTGGTTTCAAAGGGTTCGTTTCCTGTCTGGTCACAGGGTAGAAGCTCACTCGGTTGTGATGCGCTCGGCAACAAAAACGATTCGATTCGTACACAGTATACATCACACAACAAATGTTTTCGGTACGTTCGCTGTGGCAGTATTCACTTCATTCTTAAGGGTCAAGTCGCCAAAACTTAAAAATAGCAAGTCTCTTGCAACTTAGAGACTTGCTATTTTGTGTTTTCGGTTCATTAAATTTTGTGAAAAAAAATAGTTCCAAAGTTATGAATTTTCTAAAAATTTATACTTTTAACAGCCGAAGGGCACTGCGGTTGGTACGTCATGTCGGAACGAGGAGATTGATTCAAAAAAATTGGTTGGTAAACTTGAGCTTTGAGTTAATAAAAAAATGTCGGATGACAAAAGCCATGTTGCATTAGGAGCCGCCTAAATGACGGCTTTTTTGTTTTAAGAAATCAAGTTCATGCTCCGAGCCAAGGACAAGAACTTGATTATTCCATTGCCGATTAGATATCTACCTATTTAATGCTCACTATACCGACCATCCAGTTGTCGCAGGAGCAGACGACCTCATTCTGGAGCGGTTGAAGCGAGGTTCGTTGACTGTCAAATAAGAAGCCCTTAGTGAGCTTTTTTTAGACAATTCTTTAATAGATAACCCAATTTATAAATTTATACTGTGCAGCTTTGAAAAAGCTCAATAAACTTCTGAGCTGCTGAAGAAAGGGGCAAGTCTTTTTTGATAGCAATACTTAAAAACCTTTTAGGTATGATTTCTTGGATGGGCACTATGAATAGCTGTTGTTGATCCAAATCGCTGCGAACAAAATCCTCGATTACACACGATATGCCCAAACCTTTTTTAGCAAACTCAATTAACAGTTCCATGGTACTCAGTTCTATTTTAGGTATTACTTTTAAGCCATATGAAGTGAAAAAGTTGTCAATATATTTTCTTGTATTAAGTCCTTTCTGCATGAGAATGATCGGGTAATTTACTACTAGTTCTTTTAAGAATATTGGTTTATCACATATTTCTTTAAATCTCTCACCTACTACAAAACAATCTTGTATTTCTATTTTTCCAATCACCGTCAGAGAATCTCTGCTTCCGTTCAGATTGATGATTCCTATGTCAACTTCGCCTGACTCTAGCTGCTTAATTGTAGAATGAGTAGATTGATCTTTGATATAAATCTCGATATTAGGGTAAGCCAAGGAGAATGTCTCTAGGTATTGCATCAAGAAGTTACTACAAGCTGTTGTGCTTACGGCTATTCTTAGTTGGCCAGCATCTAAATTCCTTAATTCCAAAAATTTTCTTTCAGCCGCCTGTAATAACTCATAGCTTTGTTCTACATATTGATATAATATCTCTCCTTCCGCAGTAAGGGACACTCCTTGTGCCCTTCTATGGAACAACTGTCCACCTAGCTTATTTTCAAGCAGTTTTATGGACTGACTAACTGCCGATTGTGATGTAAATAGTTCCTTTGCCGCATTAGACATACTTCCAGCTTTTACTGTGATATAGAAGATCTTATAGAGTTCATAATTAATATCCATATAAGTATTTAGTATACCTCCTATACTTATTATTAATTTTACTTATTATACTGCGTGAATTATACTCGGGTTGTCAATGATTAATCGATAAATTGAGAAGGTGATCAATCTAGTATTCCCATATTTAAGATATATTATTGACTCATCTGTAGGAGATATTCAATCTTCAGAATTTGAGAGGGGATAATACTGTGAGGCGGGATTACTTTTGCAATGGACACACTTGAAACCGTTCTTTTGGTATTTTCTTTTCTCGTGGTTCTAAAATCGGATAAACGATTTATTGAAGCACTTCGTTCAATTTCAGATTGGCTAATTGATCAAAGTAAGAGAAAGGGGAAAATACATGGCTATCATATTCATAATTTTCGCATTATTGGCAGGAATGGCCTTGCCTACACAATTTAGTGTTAATGCGCAGCTAAGGACAGTGGTGGGATCACCTATTGTTGCTTCGGCCATTTCTTTTACAGTAGGTGCCATCTCATTAATAATCATATCTTTTTTTGTAAAAGGATCGTTGTTCAAAAAAGAATGGTTTGAAGCTCCCTGGTGGATGTGGACAGGAGGACTACTGGGTGCTTTCTATGTATTGGCGACAACCATTCTCATGCCCAGAATAGGAGTAGCAGCTACGGTTGGATACGTTTTAGCTGGACAAATAATCGTGTCGGTGATCATTGATCATTTTGGATTAATTGGTGCTAGTATGCACACTTTGAATATTCCTCGATTATTGGGAGCTCTTTTGGTTATTGCAGGAGTCTTTATCGTACAAAAATTTTAAATACATTTGGGGGAAACGTACATGAGCAAAATAAGAAAAGACTTTCTGTGGGGAGGGGCTATTGCTGCTAATCAAGTAGAAGGTGCACATCGCAGGGATGGAAGAGGGTTAAGTACCGCTGATATTCAGCCGTTTATTCCAGGAGCTGATCCTATTGATCTACATTTTAATAACATGGATTCAGAAACATACGAAAAATACAAACATGGGACATACTATTTCCCTAAGCGCCAAGGAGTACATTTCTACGAACGATACCGTGAGTATATCGATGCGTTAGCAGACATGCATGTAAAAACGTTGCGGTTGTCTATTTCTTGGAGCAGGATTTTTCCGAATGGAGATGATACCGCTCCAAACGAGCAGGGTTTGGCCTTCTATGATCGATTATTTGAGTACATGAAAGAAAAAAATATTGAGCCAATCGTCACGATTTTCCATTATGAAATGCCTTTAAATTTGGTTGAGCAATATGGCGGTTGGACAAACCCGAAACTGATTGATTTCTTCGTGAAGTATGGGGAAACCGTCCTGCAAAGATATCATCAAACCGTTAAATATTGGATCATTATCAATCAAATTAACCTTGTCCACAAAGAGGCATTTGCCTCCCTTGGCATACTGAAAGATAAAGTTGATCATTACGAGCAGTCTCAGTTTCAAGCGGTTCATCACCAATTCGTAGCTTCTGCAAAGATTACTGAGTTTGGCCACAAGCTAAATCCATCCCTTCAAATGGGAATGATGTTGGCCGATACGTTAACCGCCCCTTATTCATGTGAACCTGCAGATGTCGAACTGAATTTCAGACGGAATCGAATGCAATATTTCTACAGCGATGTTCTGATTCGAGGAGAGTATCCAGAATATGCATTGACGTATTTCGAAGACCATGACATCCAGCTGGAAATTACGGAATCGGAGAAAGAGTTGCTTTGGAACAATACAGCCGATTTCCTTGCAGTCTCTTATTACTGGTCAAATACTGTTAAAGCTAGTGAGAATACGATGGACCCTAATTCTACCGTCAAAAATCCCCATTTGAAAGCGAATCGCTGGGGCTGGTCTATAAATGCTTCAGGATTATATCTCTGCATGTCTAAGTATTGGGACAGGTATCATGTTCCCATGATGGTGGCTGAAAATGGTCTTGGATTTAAAGATGTTTTAACAGCGGACAATAAAGTTCATGACGATTATCGCATCGAATACCACCAGGAGCATATTGCAGCACTGAAAGAGGCAATACATGAAGGGGCAGATGTTTTTGCCTATTGTACCTGGGCGCCTTTCGACATCATCAGTGCAGGTACTGCTGAAATGAGCAAAAGATATGGCTTTATTTATGTGGACTATGATGATGAAGGTAATGGAAATGGGCAATTCCATTATAAAGATAGTTTTTACTGGTATAAGCAAGTTATTGATACAAACGGCGAGGATCTTCATAGAACACAAACGATTAGGATGAGAATCACTAAATGATGAAGGCACCCCCGGATCATTTTGTATCGTTTCAGTAGTACGGTATGTGGAAAATGGTCCGGGCATTTATAATAGGAGGGACAACTATGAGTTATCAAAAATTGGCAAAGGATATTCTGGATGGCGTAGGAGGAAAAGAGAATGTAAATGCGGTGTGGCATTGTGCCACTAGATTGAGATTTAAATTAAATGATGTGAGTACTGCAGATACCAAAAAGATTGAAAACACAGATGGGGTCATTACCGTCGTCAATAGTGCCGGACAGTATCAGGTGGTTGTTGGTAATTCCGTTGCTCAAGTCTATGATGCACTAACATCATTACCTGGAATGGCATTACATGCTTCTAGCAACAATGAAAGCGCTTCAGAAAAACGAACTGGGAAATTTAATCCTGTCAGTCAGTTGATGGATTTTGTTTCGGCCGTATTTACGCCATTTCTGGGAGCCTTGGCTGGATCCGGAATTTTGAAAGGCATTCTAGCTTTATTTACAACAATGAACTGGATATCGACTGACAGTGGTGCGTATAAAATATGGAATGCAGCAAGTGATGCCATTTTCTATTTTTTGCCGATTTTCTTGGCATTTACTGCGGCCAAGAAGCTTAAAGTCAACCCATTCGTAGCCGTTTCGTTAGCTGGTGCACTCATTCATCCGTCTTTAGTAGAGATCGTATCCAATTCACAAACGATTGATTTCTTTGGCATACCGATCATACCAATTACGTATACGGCGTCTGTGTTTCCCATTCTGTTGTCGATTTGGGGCCTCTCTTACTTGGAACCTTTGTTGAACAAATTCTTTCCGGAATCAATTCGTAATATGCTAACCCCTCTGGTTTCTCTAGTGATTATGTTGCCTTTAACTTTGGCTGTTATCGGCCCTCTAGGCACAAAGATCAGTGACCTGTTCGCCATGGTATTGTTAGCAATCTTTGGTTTCTCCCCATTACTTGCTGGGTTGGTTTTAGGAGCGTTCCATCAGTCGATTGTCATTTTCGGAGTCCATTGGGCGCTGATTACGCTGATGATAAACAATGTCGCTAATCAAGGATACGACCAATGGTTGCCAATTGTATGTGCAGCCGTACTTTCTCAAGCAGGTGCTGCTCTAGGCGTATTTTTGAAAACCAAGGATGCCAAAATCAAAGGCCTATCGGGTTCTGCAGCAATCACAGCCATTTTTGGTATCACTGAACCGGCAATTTACGGCGTAACCCTTAAATTAAAGCGTCCATTCTACTGTGCAATGATCGCTGCTGGTATTGGAGGCGCTGTTATTGGATCGTTTGAAGTACATGCATCCACATTTACATTTCCTAGCTTGTTGGCTATTCCAACTTATTTAGGCCAAGGTTTCATTGGAGAAGTCATCGGATTGATTATTGCATTCTTTGGAGCCGTCATTTTAACTTATTTCTTCGGTGTTTCGAATAAGAGTGTGACGAATTTGAGTGATCAAGCAAATCCAAACGAGGTTGTGGTACCTGTGAATGGCCAAATTGTTCCTTTAAGCAGTGTAAGCGATGAGGTGTTTGCTTCTGAAGCGATGGGTAAAGGAGCAGGGATTGTTCCAATTAGCGGAATTGTTACAGCTCCGGTAAACGGAACGGTAAGCAGCGTGTACAAAACCGGGCATGCGATTGGCATTGTATCTGATTCCGGTATAGAACTTTTGATTCATATCGGTATTAATACTGTGAAATTAAAGGGACAACACTTTAAACCATTGGTTAAGGAAAATGATAGAATTGGCATTGATGACAAATTAGTTGAGTTTAACTTGGAGCAAATTAAGGCTGCGGGTTATGATCCTACGGTAATGGTTATTGTTACGAATTCATTTAATTATGATCAAGTGCATGTGAATCTGGAGGATCCAAATTCAAAACAGTTATTACATGTGATTCCTGCAAAACCTAGCGTTTCATCTTCAAATTTGGTTTAACACAGGACAGCATGGATTTGATCTTGGAAGTAAATTGAAAAAACGTATAACAGCCAGCTATAGCTATTATAGCTGGCTGTTTTTAGTAGATAGTTCTGTTGCTAACGAAGAAAAGGATTAAGAAATTACGAATGCTTGGGTAGTTCAGCAAAGTATTGGACAATAAGGTCTCGAAATAGCCTTATCGACTTCGAGAGGTAATGAGTTTGCTTCTAGGACAATGTAATTCAAAGCCTCTAGAACACGTTCAGCACCAATTGCAAATGTGAACCACATCTGTTGTTCCTCCAACACTCATAACGAAAAATTTTAATGCAAACGTGCTTAGTAGTCTCCCCTTCGAAAAGGTATTAGCCGAATGGTGAACAGAATGTTTCTGTAGACTGAAGATCCTTTAGTATGAATTTCAAGTGTTCTCTAGCTGATTGATTCAATGGTTGTAAGGGCAAAGGAAGACTGGGACTTGAGATCAAGCCACTTATTTCTGCTGCTGCTGAAATAACGCGAAGGCTGCCATATTGACGAAATAACGACCAAAGCGGTTCAAGTAGCGCCGAGAGTTGTTTCGCTTCTTCAGCAAAACCGGACTGGGCCAAACGGGTCATTTTTTGGCACGCCCTTGGAAACAAACCACCAAGAACTGAGTACCATACTTCACAGCCTGCATCCAAGCCAGTGACTGCGGATGAGTCTCCACTTATTCCTATAGTTACATGGGGAGGAATGGCCGTTCGCAGTTTTCTAATGCGTGCCTTGGCTGCTTCAGGATCAGAAGGCACTCCAGGAATCTTGATAGAACGAACGTTAGGCAGCTCAGCAATCCGACCGTGCAACTCATCACTGAAATGAAAATGTGTAGTCCCCGGATTATCATATACGCAGAGCGGAATAGAGAGCGAGCTTGTCACCTGTTCATACAACGAATATACCTCTTCATTTGTTAATGCCTGGTAAGAAACAGGAGCTAACAGCACTGCGCTTGCTCCTGCTCTTTGTGCATCTTCCGCTAATCGAAGTACTTCAGAAGTACGAATCGCACTTATACTTGTCATCACGGGAATCCCCTCAGATGAATGGACAGCAAGTCGAAGCACACGTAAACGTTCTTCTCGATTAAGATATGCATAATTTCCAGTTGAACCCAATGCACCAATTGAGTCTACACCAGCTGCAACTAATCGTTGAATTAGTGTCACAAATGCTTTTTCGTTAATACCTGTCTCGTTAACTGGCGTGAGTGGAAAAGCAGATAATCCACAGAACATAAAGCTACACTCCTTTATTAATTGACCTTCAAAATACAAACACATTATAAAAATGAATTAGACACAATTAAAGTACCAATTGAGAGACAAATAACAGTACCAATTCTTCTAGAGAAACTTAAGATCGAAACAAAGAGAAGCTTCGGTGTCAACTTGGATATTACATCTTTTAACAGATCAGGTTAGTTGAGAAAGATAAAAAGCATTCTATATAGAATGCTTTTTATCTTTCTCATGATTTAGTGATGTATGAGAGTGTGTTAATATGCGGTCAAGTACGTTTTCAGTAAGTGGCATAAAGTAATTGAGTATTAACCCCCCTAAACAAACGGTTAACAAAGTTCCAATGCCAATGGGGCCATTTAAAATGACTGCTATGATCAAGAATATAAGGTAGATGAGTGTTCTCGAAAAAAATAGATTTGTTCTAGTTAATTCTTGTATGATTAATGTTAATCGGTCAACTGGAATTGGTGCAAAATTTGTCTGTAAATATGTTGCAGTTCCTAATCCTACAACAACTAAACCAATTCCAAAACAAACAACTTTGCTGTACCATAGTTCAGGTGCTATCAAATTGTGTAATAAAAAAAGCCACATATCAATACCAATACCCGTTATAAATGCTGTTAACAACCCCAAAACTTCTGGTCTTTGTCTTTTTAAAAGCGAATTACAACATATCAATATTATAGCTATTATGATTTCCCAACTTCCCACAGTAAGCCCCACATTTATGGACAGTCCTACCAAAAGTGCATCAAAAGGTGAAGTCCCAAGGTCTGATTGTATAGTGAACGAAATTCCAAGGGATAATATAAAAATTCCTAATACAAAAAAAATATATTTCACTTTACTCGACCTCTTTAATATATTTTTTTGTTGCAAATGCAATAAAAATAAGGTAAATTCAATATATATCATTTTTATTGCATTTGCAATAAAATAGGGGCAAAGGAGTTAACTATGAAGGAAGTGCTTCGTGAAATTGGAATGATCGCAAGGGCATTAGATTCTATAAGTAATATCGAATTTAAAGAATATGACCTTACAAAAGGGCAGTATTTGTACCTTGTGCGAATATGTGAAAACCCAGGAATCATTCAAGAAAAGTTAGCCGAGATGATAAAAGTAGATCGAACAACTGCATCTCGTGCTATAAAAAAACTTGTAATTAATGGCTTTATTGAAAAGAAAGAAGATAACCATAACCAAAAAATTAAAAAACTCTTTCCAACAGAGAAAGGGAACAATGTTTATCCTTTTATAAAAAGAGAAAATGATTATTCCAATAACATTGCATTAGAGGGATTTTCGGAAAGAGAAGTAGAAACCATTTTCAATCTTCTTCAAAGAGTAAGAGAAAATATAGGGGATGACTGGGAATTTGTAAAAAAGGGGAACAAAAGAAATTATTGATTTACATGAAGGAGAGATGCATTAAAGTGACTGTGAAAATAATAAAGTGCAGCCGTGAAGATTTACAAATACTCCAAGAAATAAGTATTGAAACATTCAACGATACTTTTAAAGATCAGAATTCACCTGAAAATATGAAAGCCTATATGGAAAGAGCATTTAACTTTAAACAGTTGGAGGAGGAATTGTCCAACGTCTCTTCAGAAATCTTTTTCATCTATTTCAATGAAGAACCGGCTGGATATTTAAAGGTAAATATGAATGACGCCCAATCCGAAAAACTGGGTGATGAGTCGCTCGAAATTGAGAGGATTTATATAAAAAATAAATTTCAAAAACATGGGCTTGGTAAATATCTGCTAAATAAAGCTATGGAAATTGCGATGGAACATAATAAGAAGAAAATCTGGCTCGGTGTATGGGAAAAAAATGAAAACGCCATTGCTTTTTATAAGAAAATGGGGTTTGTTCAAACTGGCGCGCACTCTTTTTATATGGGTGATGAAGAACAAATTGATTTCATAATGACCAAAACAATAATATAAGTTTAGGATGATATACGAATTCTTATTAATTTTATATTGTAATTTATTCACTAATGTGTATAATGTTAACTATAATTGAATTCAAAAATGTTTTCTAGGGTTCCGCGATGTAATATCGGCTGGTCCGAGAGAAAACTCACAGTCGTCGTACTGTGCCACGGAGGGATAAAAGCCTGGGAGAAAAACTGCTGTATGCAGTATTCTCTCAGGCTTTTTTTATTGCTGCTATAAATCCATACTACATTTGTAGCATTATCAAAAAGGAGGAAGCACAGAATGAACAAGACATGGTTATCTGTTGTAATTGCGGCATTATTTGAAGTTGGATGGGTCATCGGCCTGAAACATGCCAGCGGATGGTTAGAGTGGGGGGGTACTTTAGTTGGAATTTTAGTAAGTTTCATACTCATGATTATGGCTTCCCGTACGCTTCCGGTAGGTACGGTGTATGCAGTGTTTGTCGGGTTGGGAACGGCCGGCACTGTATTGGCAGAAATTTTGTTGTTTGATGCTGAGGTACAGGGATCTAAATTGTTGCTAATCGGGGTGCTTCTGCTCGGAGTTGTAGGGCTCAAAATACAGAGCAAAGAGAAGAAACAAGGAAAAGAGGTGCACTGACGTATGAACTGGGTATTTCTAATTTTGGCAGGCGTATTTGAGATGATGGGAGTTCTTATGATTAATAAGCTCCATAAAGATCGGAATTTCCTGTCTGCTTTTTACTTGCTTGCAGGCTTTGGATTGAGCTTCTTGTTTCTATCCCTGGCCATGGAAACACTACCCATGGGAACGGCCTACGCTGTCTGGACCGGTATTGGGGCTTCTGGCGGGGCCATATTGGGCATGATCTTTTACAGTGAACCGCGTAATACCGCGAGAATTCTGTTCATTGCGATGGTACTCGGTTCAGCAGTTGGCTTAAAGCTGGTAAGCTGATTAATGATGGAATTAGACATACTGGTCATCTTAGAACAGCAGCGAACTATCTGAATGCTTATGGGCTATCATTAAATTTAAAAATAGAAAGAAAAGACCAGCGTGCAGACAAAGTATCGATAAGAAATTTTGTCTGCATGTTTTTTTGCATTTGCTTACCCTTCTATACTCTGATCTTTAGGATCGCCGCGTTGTGTTTTCAGTTTTAGAAAATGAAGAGTCATTTGAAGTTTCAGACGAATATCACCATCGCTTAGATCAATCTCGAAAAGCTCACGCATCCTGTTGATTCGATAGAACAAAGTATTTCTATGAATAAAAAGTGTTTTAGCAGCAATATTTGGAGTGTCCACATATTGAAGATAGGCTTCAAGGGTAGGTAGCAAACTTGTTTTGTGGGCATTGTCATAAGCAATTAACTTTTGGATAACTGGATGGCAGAAGTCAGCGAGATCGTTCTGTTCCGATATGATCTTTCCAATATGCTCGCAGAGATAGTCCTCATACATATATACTGGCTTGTTAGAATTAAGTTGGAAACCAATCTCGATGGCGGTTAGGCATTGCTTATAATATTTTCGCAAAAAGGTTAAATGACTAAAGCAGTCACTCAGCGAAGCAGTTAGGCCGTTTACTTGGAGAAATTCCAGAATTCGTTTGTCTTCAGCAATGATTTTACAGGATGAATCAACGAGGGAAATGAGAAATACAATACGTCCCTGATATACGATCCAACGGCTATCCGGAAGTAATTGGATCATATGCTGTGCAACCAACTGAACTTTCCCGTCAAAAAAGCCGTTCTTCAGGTCTGTCAAGGTCATCACTCTCAGGTAAGGTGTAAGCGTCCATTCCAGATGAGCCAGTCGCATTGCGATGACATTAGCATCATTGAGCTCGCCTGTAAGCAGTTCGGAAAGCAAAAAACTATGCATCATTCCTTGATTGCAATTATAAAAGTCGTTCTTTTGCAATTCTACCGAAACCAACTCACAAAGAAATTGTACGAGTTCAAAATCAATATCTGTAAATTTACGATCCAGTTCCATAACACTGACCTGCGCGAATTCTATACCATGTACGTACACAAAAGCTGTTATCCAACAGTCGTTGGTCTCGGGATCGCGTGAATAATAAGGAGTAAGAGCCATACGGGTTAATTCGTACAGATTGGATTTCTTCATGCTCTCAATATTATTGTCAAGAATATAACCCAAATTTCGCTGCTGTTCGATATCAGGTCGGCTGGGGATGGGGGCCTGACACATAGCGAGTAACTTATAGCCTGCGTCGACAATGATTACCGGATTACCAAAGATGCGTGAGGCCTCGTTTGTCAAGTATTGCAAACCTTTGTTTGAGTAAAGTGCGGATATCAGAGTGTGCATATGCTCAATGAGCCGATTCTCATGAGCAAGTATAGATGAAATCTTTCCCGAAAGATCCAGCAGGTCCAGTCCATTTGGCAGAAGGGTAAGGCAAGTATAAGAGTCTACAAGTGCATCACAATCCTGAATGCAGAAAAGAGGAGTGTCTGTAGGAAAGTCCTTTGGCAAATCCGAAAGATTGCCTATATAAGCGGTGTCAGCCTGGAAAACGGAACTCAACCGCAGGATAGTAAATTCACTGATTTCTTTTGTTTGCATGGCCTCTTCGGGCAAGGAAAGATAACAGTCGCTAAGTTTTCTGATTATTTTTTGAATTTTCACGAGAGCAGCCTCCAAAAGCTTTTTAATCCTTGTGCAATATTACAAAATATCGTCACTATATCGGCCCTGGTTTAAATTCCAGCACATAGGATATAACGCTTTCATTATATATACTGAAATTATTACGCGCTGCAATAAATAACACTTTAATCAAAAAATGAGTAATATTGTTTAAAATCAAAACTCTGTGAGGGAATAGTTTTGGAATTATGTGAGCAAATTTATGCGAAATTAGTGGAGAAAGCTGAAACTCTCGCATGGATTTGCTTCAGGATCTATGCATAACAAATACAAATTGCAGGAGGATATTAATGAAAATTTTAGGGATCAGTTGCGGTAGAAGGATGAGTAATTCAGAAATCCTTGTCAAGGAAGCTCTGATGGGTGCTGAAGAACTGGGTGCCGAGGTAGAGCTTATACGTCTTAATGACCTGCAAATTAAACCTTGCACCGGTTGTAATGCTTGTGTAGTCAGCCTGCTTGAAAAGTGTGGCTCAGGAGATTGTGTGATAAAGAACGATGATTATGGATTTATTGAAGAAAAAATAATGGAATGCGACGGGTTAATTGTGAGCTCAGCCATTTATGAGAAGAGTCCGAGTGGACTGTTGAAGACTCTGAATGACCGGATGGGCCCTTCCCATGATATTGCCTTCCGAATGATTGCCAAGAAGCAACGCGAAGAAAGAGGAATAACTACTGGTAAAGGCCCAGATGAAAGAAGCTTTAAACAAAGAGTGGCTTCTCTTATAGCTGTAGGTGGGAGTGAGTGGGACACACTTGCTCTGCCGATGCTCCATCTTTTCACGCTGCCGATGCAAATCAATGTTGTAGACAAAATGCTGGTTAATTGGGTTGGCTTGCCTGGATCAGTAGTCTTTAAAGAAAATGAATTGAACAGAGCTAGACAATCTGGTCGTCATGTGGCTGAAACACTAATGAATCCGAATACGGAAGCGAAATATATTGGCGAATCTGGTTTATGTCCAATCTGTCATTCCAAACTCGTTGAAATCAGAAATCATGATGATAATTATCCTGCAATATGCGGAATTTGCGGTGTAAAGGGCACTTTGGAGGTTGAACAAGGCAAAGTTAAATTCAATGTCGCGGAGGAAGATAGAGCGCATTCTCATGTTCTAATCTCTGGGAAATTCGAGCATGCGGATGAATTATATAAAGTTTCATTAAAACCTAATTCCAAGGCTGGAGAATTGCCTGAAAGATTAAAAAAATACAAAAACTATTTATCTTATTCCAGACCTGCTCGTAATTGATATTCCGGATAAAGTGCTTATTCTTTTTTTGAAAGGCTGAGAGCGAATTTGGCTGGTAAGATGCTTGCTGAAGTAGGCATGGTTGGAGCTGGTCTAAACGGCGTCAGTTTTTCATCTTATACACTCTTTTGGTTTATAGGACCTAAGATCATTAATGATTAATTTAGTTGTTGGGAAAACTTCAAAAAGTATCACTCTGGAATATCACTTAGTTATGTAAAGACCAGTCAGATGCAATAAGTTTCTGAACATAAATCCTTTGTTGCTGTAACTAACCGCATCACCTGGATCAATCCCTAAAAATTGACCTGACACTAATCGTTAAACTCCTTCGAAAAGATTCATCAGACTAGCTCCAATACGTGAACTAATCACCTACACAGTTCTTCAGGGACTTTCATGAGGCAGCCTTTTGAGGTGCTCGTTCTTGAGAATCCCCCGTTCGGGCGTGTACTTTCGTACAATTGACTTTGATTTAGAATTTGATCCATACTTCAGATGAACGGTTGTTCAAAAAAACATTGGAGGGATTTTTCATGCGTTTGGGAGGAAAAGTTGCGGTCATTACAGGCTCAGCATCAGGAATGGGGAAAGCAATTGCAGAATTATTTGCAAAAGAAGGCGCAAGTGTTATTGTTTCAGACCTGAACATTGAAGGAGCTGAATCGGTTGCAGCAGGAATTAAATCAGCTGGCGGAACCGCCGTCGCAGTAAAAACCAATGTTGCTGATTTAAATGATATTCATGCTATGATCGATACTGCTGTTAATGAATTCGGAACTCTCGATATTTTAGTTAACAATGCGGGCGTTATGGATAACATGGCGCCTGTAGGAGATGTGGACGACGAGACATGGGATTTTATATTCGATGTTAACACAAAAAGCGTTATGCGTTCGATTCGAAAAGTTATCCCGATCTTCCTGGATAAAGGGAATGGAGTGATTATAAATACGGCATCTACGGGCGGCTTCAGCGGCGCGCATGCGGGCGCTGCTTACACTGCCTCAAAGCATGCGGTAATCGGTATTACGAAAAACACGGGGTTCATGTATGCTCAAAAAGGTATCCGATGCAATGCCATTGCGCCAGGAGCGACAGCCACAAACATTACTTCAACGATTCATAACTTAAATGAGTTTGGCGCGTCCCGAACGAAGGTTACACAAGGCGTAATTCCTCGCGTAGGGCAGGCGGAAGAAATCGCAAAAGTAGCCCTTTTCCTGGCATCAGACGAATCGAGCTTTGTGAACGGGGCTGTTATAGCTGCAGACGCGGGTTGGACGGCAGGCTTCTAATCCACTGTTTAACGAGCACACATGCTTCAAAATATATAATCATCGAAGTAAGATCCTTGCAAGGTTAAAGTAATATTCAATTGAAAGAGATGTAATGTCAAAAATAATGTTATAAAATGACAGGAGCGTTGACACACGATCCCGTCATTTTTTAGTTATATTTAGATATCATTATCATGAATGTGAGCTGCATATCGTTTTTCTCGTTTTTTGCGATCGAATAAGGAAACACTAGTCACCGCAGATCCCCGAGATTTGCGCGAATATTATCTGAATACATACTACAAGGATGTCGAGGGACAAGAACAAGGTCCCATTGAAAGTCGCTATTTTATCGGCTTTTTTATTTTATCGGTACAGTTCTTGTCCCAAGCCAAGATAATCAATAAAAAACTTACAGTGAACAAACATCAGACGAGGAACATTGACATATGAAAAAAACCATTGGATTTATTGGAGTCGGTAATATTGGAAGTATGATTGCTTGTTTTGCAGTGGCTGCAGGATATGACGCTGTAGGGGATAGGGATGTAACCAATCGTAGTAAGAGGCGATTGATTACATCCCTATTTTTGGCGTGGAGAAATCAATGTGGTCATTAGTGACTTTTCTTCAGAATCATCTGAGGAAGCTCTAGCAACAATCTGTCCATCGTGAGCGGATCATCGAAATTGTACTTGTTCTCGGTAAGAATAATACGGTCGATGCTTTTCGAGTTCCAGTATGGTAACTGCATCAGTCTTCTGTATAACCGGATCGTACGGGGATCGTTATCCATGAGAATAAAATGGGTATCGGCTTCATAGCTACAGGCATGTTCCGGTCGCGTCAGTTGAAAAGGAATGCCTGCCCGGATTAGTTCCTTCACCTTCGGAGGAGGCTGCATGCCGTCAGGGTGGTATACAGTAACTGCAAAGCCTTTCATGCTCATGATGTAGAGATTGCCCTCAACGATGGAAAACACAGCTGCTGTTTGCTTAACATCCATATGCTTCGCCAGGCCTATCCACATTTGTTTACTTGCAGCGCGATGCCGATAAATCCATTGTTGTGCAAGCTTCTGCCGGTTCATTAGCTCTGCTGTTTGCATGATTCTTGAATAGACGTGTTCATAGCGATCGATGAGCACGGTTGGGGCAATGGATGCCAATTCTTCGATCCAATCTTGACGGAAACCAGAATGAATGATCAGGTCAGGAAGAAGCTTACGTATTTTGCCCGGTTCACCCAGTAATCCAATATCCTCAATACCATTGATGGAATCCCAGTACAGACCTCTTTTACCTATGATCTCCACATCTGCGCCTATCGGCGTGATACCCAAGGACAATAGATCGCCCAGCGAATAACCAACGGCAACGATCCGTTTGTAAGGAACCTCGGGCATGAGCACGGGAGATGAGCTGACTGAAGCAGCCTCCTCGTACTGGCGGGGAGTGATCCCTTCCGTTTGTCTAAACTTGCGCGCAAAGTAACTCTCATCCTTGAATCCCACGGCTTGGGCAATCTGTGCAATCGTGTCCTCGGTCTGTAACAACAGCCGCTTGGCGTGTTTCATACGAATATCCAACACGTAGTCCAACGGTTTTTTTCCTGTGATGGACTTGAATAAGGTACTGTATTGCCATTTAGCCACACCTGCGATGCTGTACAACTGGCGGGCCGTAATGTTTTGCTGATAGTGAGATTCGATATAAGTGACAGTATGCTTCACCGCTTGAATGTTATCGGATATTTCCGTATTCCGTCGAATGTTTTCCATCAGGAACAGGAGTAGTTCCTGCAACGCAATCTGCTGTTTCAATCTCGACTCTTCGGGGACGGGAGTGGGGCGCTTCAATGAGAGGTCGAGCGTTCCTACCAAATCAAGTAACCTTGATTCGTCAGTAATGTTCATGCGCGTCTCGTACGGAATCATGGACAGTAATTCATTGGCTGGTTTCGACTCTCCAAGCCGGTATACACTGAACACGATGACGATGGCCGCCGCGGTATTCAGCTGCGTGGCGGACGATGAAGCCCCCAATGTTTCTTCGTGCGGATCGACGAATTGAATGCTGGCCTGCGCATCAGGTGCAAGCAGTAAGACATCGTTTTTTTCGGTCTGCACGAAATGCTTCCTCAAGTGTAACACACCGGATGTCGACTTAAACACGACGAGGCGATGCGCCCCAGGCGAGCTCGGGATAAGCTGTTTGCAGGACAGCCTGCGGAAAAGGCTCACGCTTTGAGGGATGTATATGTCGTATCCTTCATTCGGCAAAAAGGAAATTTCTTTTCCGTCAATTGTTGAACGTTCCATGTTGTGCTCCTTAACCAAATGTATTTTGAACCGCGGTTCCAAGCAAGACATGCATAGACAAGTCAATTGTCGCAAGCCCGGTTCTGTTTTTTGTGCTATAAAAAATCAGAAATATATCCATTGTTCAATCATACCAAACTCCTTAACATAAATTGAAGATGATTTTCATTCTCATTAATGTTTTAGGGGGCTTTACCATGCGAAAGAGAAAAATGTTCCAAGGCATACTTGTCATGCTATTTATGCTTCTGCTTGCTGTGACAGCGGCATGTTCCAAAAAAGAGGAGGCAGCACCATCTGCGTCAGCTAACGGGGAACAGGAAAGAGCTAAAGAAATAACGGTTTCATGGATGAGGGATTTGGGTCCATCTAATCCGCACGCGTACTATCCATCACAGCTGTTCTCACAATCCATGATTTACGAACCGCTGGTTGAGTACGGCGAAGGGGGAAAAATCAAGCCTCATTTGGCCACCAGTTGGGAGATTAGCGAGGACGGCAAAGAATATACTTTCCATCTTCGGGAGGACGTCCAATACTCGGACGGAACACCGTTCAATGCCGCTAGCGTCAAGCGTAACATAGACGCGATCCTGCAAAACAAGACGACGCATAGCTGGCTGGGAACGGCCAAATTGCTGGATCACCTCGAGCTTGTTGACGAGTACACCGTCAAGCTTGTCATGTCAGAGCCGTACTATCCGGTTTTGCAGGACTTAACGACCGTGCGTCCATTCCGCTTCTTGGCCGATGCAGGCTTCCCGGAAGGGGACAATACGCTGGAAAGCATTCAGTCTCCCATCGGCACGGGGCCATGGATGCTTGAAGAATACAAGCAGGATGAATACAGCGTATTCGTGAAAAACCCGAACTATTGGGGCGAACAGCCTGAACTGGACAAGATCACGGTCCGCATCATACCGGATGCCGAAACTCGGGTACTAGCCTTCGAGAAAGGCGATCTTGATCTCATTTTCGGAGAGGGTTCCATTAGCCTTGACGAATTCACGCGCCTGCAAAAGAACGATGCATTCGAAACGGAAGTATCGGGCCCGTTGGGCACGCGAAACTTAATCCTGAATACGCAGAATGAAAAGCTGGCAGATACGCGAGTAAGGCTTGCATTGCATCACGGATTTGACAAGGCTGCGATGGTCAAAGGCATCACGTCTGACGTGGAACAGCCTGCGACGCAGGTGCTAACGACCGATTATCCTTACGTTAGCCAGACGTTCCCTGGATTTGCATACGATGCCTCCAAAGCAGCAGCTTATCTGGACGAGGCAGGATGGAAGGTTCCGGCATCGGGCGGTACCAGGGAAAAGGATGGCGAGAAGCTGTCGTTTGAGCTGATGTACGATACAACTGACCGCATCCAGAAAGCGATGGGCGAGACACTTCAGGCCGAATGGGCTGGACTTGGCGTTGAACTTCAGTTGACGGGACTTGAGCTGACCGAACAGACCAAACGTTTCCGTGAGGGAGACTATGACATGAACTTTTGGTTCAACTCCGGAGTGCCTTACGATCCACATACATTGGTCAATGCGGTAGCGGAGCCTACCTTTGGCGTTGCAGAGGCACATCTCAATATTGAAGGCAAGGCAGAGCTTGACGAACAGATCAGGCAAGTACTGGCTTCCGTTGACGAGAAACAGAGACAAGAGCTTTATGATCAGATTTTACAAAAAGTTCAGGAAGAATCGGTTATTATACCCCTGTCCTATATTCGTCAATATAACGTATACCAGAAAACACTGGATAACGTTTCATTTCCGGAGAGCAGATGGGATCATCCATTTAATAGCATTCACCTAAAATAAAGAAAAGGAAGGGCCACTCATGGCAGGTTATATTTTTAGAAGAGCACTGACGCTGGTTCCACTCGTGCTGTTCGCCACCTTCGTAGCTTTTGTGCTAATGAGGCTCTCTCCGGTTGATCCGGCCGAGGCGTACTTCTCGGCAGCTCATATCAAGCCTAACGAGCAAATGCTACAGGAGAAGAGGGGAGAACTGGGGCTGGACGATCCCTTTATGTCTCAGTACGTTCAATCTGCTGTTCGCATGCTACAGCTAGACCTCGGGACGTCGTACCTGTCCTCCAAGTCTGTCTGGGGAGAGATTTGGCAACGGTTGCCCGCAACGTTGCAGTTGACGGGGAGCAGTATGTTGATCGCTTTCGTAGCTGTTGTCACACTAGGGTATCTCTCGGCCGTACACGCCGGGCGGTGGGTAGATTATGCGGTGCGCATTCTTTCCTACATCGGCGCATCCTTACCGCAATTCATGCTGGGTTACTTACTGATCTATCTGTTTGCCCTCCACGGGGACTTGCTTCCCGTGGAGGGAAAGGGCACATGGCAGCATTTGATTTTACCATCATTGACTCTCTCTTTGGCACTTGTGGCAACCTATGCCCGACTGTTTCGCGAGAGTATTCTGGAGCAGATGAAGCAGGCTTACGTGGACTATGCGCATACACGAGGATTAAAGCCGCGCAGCATCATGCTCAGACATGTGGTTCGACTGGCCATTCTCCCCATCATTACCGGATTCGGTATGAATCTAGGTAGGCTTATCACGGGAACGATTGTGGTAGAACGAGTATTCTCCTGGCCCGGTTTGGGGCGGTTTTTCGTGGAATCCATTTTCAACCGCGATTTACCAGTCATTCAGGGCTATGTTTTTTTTGCTGCCTGTCTTTACTTATGTACAAGTCTCCTAACCGATCTTCTGCACATGGCTGCTGATCCGAGGCTTTCCTTGCAAGAAAGGAGCAGGTAGGAATATGAAATTGAAAAGTTTGTTTTTTGGCAAGCGGCTGGTCGTAGGCTTGTGCCTGTTCTTTTTGTGTGTTTGCGCAGTAACAGCTATCTTTGCTCCATGGATAGCTCCCCATGATCCGAATCAGATACGAATGGCTGACAAGCTCGTTCCATCCTCGGCTGAGCATTTACTGGGTACCGACCATTTGGGCAGGGATGTGTTGTCCAGACTCATCTATGGTGTCCGGATTACGTTTGGACTGGTGTTGGGTGTCTTTTCCATATCTGTGCTGGTTGGTGTATCGATTGGCATGTTATCCGGTTACGTAGGCGGTTGGCTGGATCAGCTATTAATGCGGATTTGCGACGGCATGCTTGCATTTCCGAACCTCGTCCTTGTGCTTGGCATCGTTGGTATGCTTGGACCAGGGATATATCAGGTCATTATTGCACTGCTGCTGGTACAGTGGGTGTACTATGCACGTATGACTCGGGGTCTGGTGTTGCATCTGCGTTCCGAGCCGTATTTGCTGGCTGCCCTCATTTGCGGTTCCAGCCGATTAGCGATCCTGAGAAGACACGTTTTTCCGCATATTTTCCCGCAAATTGTGGTGATCGGTACGCTAGAGATGGGGTGGGCCATCATGGATATTTCAGCTCTTTCCTTCCTGGGACTCGGCATTCAGCCGCCTACCGCGGAATGGGGAGCGATGATTAATGAAGGACGCGGCTATTTGCGCGAACACCCTTCCCTAATGCTATATCCGGGATTGTGTATTTTACTTGTAGTCACCGCGTTCAATGTACTGGGGGAGTCGCTCTCCCAACTGCTCGGCGTAAAGAAAGTGAAGGAGAGGAGCACCCGCAATGTTCGAAGAACATCACGTCAGATCGGCAACCCCTGAACCATTGCTTGCACTTCATAATGTCTGTGCCGATGTGATCGAAGACGGCGCTTCTCAACGATTGCTGCATGATGTTTCGTTTTCGTTGCAGCCTGGACGCGTCGTAGGTCTTGCAGGACAGAGTGGCAGCGGCAAAACGCTAACCTGTCGATCGATTCTTCAGCTACTCGATCCTGCCATCCGCATAAACGGCAGCATCAGACTGAGAGGTGATGAACTGAACGGCATGACTGAAGAGCAGTTACGCACCATTCGCGGAAATGATATTGGATATATTGTTCAAAATCCAATGAATGCACTGGTTTCTGTTCATACCATCGGAAGCCAGTTTGTCGAAACGATCCGCACACATGCCCGGTGTAGTAAAACGGATGCGTTGACACTGGCTGTGCAGGCACTTGAAAGTGTAAGGCTGCCTGATCCGCTGGAACTTCTCAAACGATATCCGTTCGAGCTTAGCGGAGGCATGCTGCAACGCGTGTTGATTGCGCTAACGATGTGTCTGTCACCCTCCATCGTCATTGCGGACGAGCCCACCACAGCCCTCGATACCATTAATCAATACCATGTATTGGAGGAACTAGAGAGACTGCGGATGAACCAGGACGTTGCCATCCTGCTTATTACGCATGATCTTGACGTCATCGCAGAGATGGCAGACGAGGTCATCGTGATGCATGAAGGACGGATCGTGGAACATAACGACGTATTATCCATATTCAATCGACCACAACATTCCTATACACAAGAATTGCTACGCAGTCGGTTGAATGAATGAACGGAGGGAAGAATAATGGCACTGCTAGAACTTTCTGGCGTCACTCACACGTATGATTCTGCGAACAACTCTTGGTGGAAATCGAAACAGAAGTTGCAGGGAGCTGTCGTGAAGGATATCTCCATGACGCTGGAGGCAGGACAATGCATCGGTTTGTTGGGGGGGAGCGGTGCAGGCAAGAGTACACTCGGCAAAATCATGCTTGGCTTGCAGCGCCCTCAACGGGGCTCAGTACTTGTTGATGGTAAGGATATGTATGCTTGCGACAATCGAACGAAGAAACAGTTACGGAAGCATGTACAGGCCGTATTTCAGGATTGTTATTCTTCGGTAAATCTCAAGATGACGGCAGCACAAATCATCGGGGAGCCCCTGGACAATTTCGAGCGACTAACGAATGGGGAAAAGGATTACCGCATCGGCGAAGCTTTGGACATCGTCGGACTACCTGCAAGTGCCATGAACAAGCTGCCAAGACAATTAAGCGGTGGACAACTACAGCGCATTAACATTGCACGCGCCATGATCTCCAGACCCAGCTTTATCGTGCTCGATGAAGCTGTCAGCAGCTTGGATATTGCCAACCAGGTACATATTATCGATGTTTTACGCGATTTAAAGAAACAACGGGATATGTCCTACGTATTCATCACGCACAACCTGAAGGCTGCTTTTGCACTATGTGACCGATGGACTGTATTAGATCAGGGTAGCTTATGCGGTAGCTTCTCGACGATAGCCGAGATGAAGGTATCCAGGGAACCAGCAGTTAAGCAGTTGTTAGACGCCTCATTATCCGGACATCCGGAGTTGGGTACAATTCGGAAGGATAGGCCTTTCTATGTTGACGCAGGGCAGCGTAAAGGCGCCTGGGCATGAATCGAAGCAAAGATTTGCCATACGCTCGCAACGGTGCATTTTCCCCCGTGTTGCTACGCCTATATACCCTCACTTTTTTGTTTTATAGTGCTAACGCCTTCGTTCAGATGATATTGCCTCTCTATACGCAAAGCATTGGCTATGGAAACGACAAGATCGGTATGATCGTGGGGATGTATTTGCTAGTTAGCATGCTGCTGCGACCATGGGCGGGAATCGTCGTTGAACGATTCGGGATTGCCCGCATTCTGCGTTTTATTCTGGCGGGGCATCTGTTAGTTTTGCTATTGTTTGTATGGCAAGGCAACGTTTCTTACATTATTATCCGGGGTTTGCAAGGCGCTGTCGCCGCATTCTTTTCGTTGACCGTGCAAATGGCTGTTATGGACCTGTTGCCCGAGCGTGACCGTGCTCAGGGATTATCTCTATACTTGTTGTTTGGTTTGCTACCCTCGGTTATGATGCCTGCACTGGGATGGATCGCCTGGGAAAAAGCTGGACTGAACGGATTTTACGCAGGACTTTTGGTTTTGGGCGCATTGACGCTCATCTCGGGCTATGGAACAGGAAGAGCCACGCAGCACATCAAAGCGGCAAAGCGTCCCGCGGAGCAAACGACAACCAAGCATGAAATAGATAGAAGCGCACGATCCACGCTCTGGAACCGTCACTTCATGCTAAGCAGCCTCGTGATGATGAGCGCAACGATTGGGTTTGGCGCGGTAACGGCGTTTCTTGCCTTGTATGTGATACAGACCGGAATCGGCAATGCGGGGGTGTTTTTTGCTATTCAATCGGGCGTGATCGTGACAGCAAGATTTGCTTTCCGTAAGAATCTGCCTTCGGACGGGAACTGGCATTCCGTATATGTCGGCATGCTGTTGGTTTCGCTCACGATAGGTCTGGCACTTGTAGCTTTTGCCCCAGTAACAGGTAATGCATGGATGCTGTACGGGGGCGGTGCGATGATCGGCTATGGCATAGCTAATGTGTATCCTGTGCTTGCCGCTTACCTGAGCATCACACTCGGAAAAGAACGTCGAAAAGTATGGATGGGGTTATTTATCTCCATGTCCGATTTTGGAACCGTGATTGGTAGTCTCGTTCTAGGCCTGGTGGCAGACTCCGCCGGTTACAGAGCCATCTTCTGGATTTCTGCCAGCGTTTCTCTCTGCGTTGCCTTGTTTGTTGCCTTGAGTAGCCGCTGGATGAAGGCCCAGCCGTAAGATTAAGAGAACATACACTTACCTGTCAAGAATCGAGTTTAGCATTGGCATCGTTGAGAGATGGCAAGCTGCCAGTCATCGGTGTAAATTAGATATGGGGTAGGGCTTAAATCGTTCTTGGACGATTTAAGCCCTGTTTTGTTCGTCGGCAAATAAGTCTTGAACGTTCTTGAAGTGAATATCGCTAAGAACGCTCGATATTTTTTCTATGGATAAACGGTCCTGTTTTTGAACCCAGTAATGAATAATGCCTGTTATACCAGAGAGCAAATATTCAAGCGAAATCTCTAATCGTTCCAGGGTAGAATTTAGCTACTTTAGAGAAACTAACCATTCGTGAAGTGGAGAATTTTTTATCTTTTTTGGAGTATCAACTCGACAATACTAAGCTAACCATTAACCGTAAATTGTCCTCACTAAAATCCTTATTTGATTACTTACAGAATAAAGCTGAAATAAGTGACCTAGAGCCATATATCCAGCGCAATGTTATGGCCAAAATGGATTTAAATGTAGTTAAAGAAAGCCAAGAGACGATTGCCAATCGTATTGATGGGAAAATTCTCAGAGAAGACGATTTTGAGTCGTTTAGGTTATTTGTAGCCCATGATTACGGAAAGATTAATAAAGAGGATAAACATATTTTCAATTTCCATCAATTTAATCGTGAACGAGATACAGCCATTGTTTCCCTCATTTTAGGATCCGGTCTTAGGCTCTCTGAGGTTGCAGGCATTAACCTTGAAGATCTGGATATGAATAAAGCTTTAGTAAGTGTTATCCGTAAAGGTAATAAAGAACAATATGTGTATTTCAGCAAGCAAGCTTTACTGGATTTAGAAAATTATCTTCAGATCAGAGAATCCAGATATATTCCAGAAAGAAACGAAAGCTTTTTGTTTATAGCAGCTCCTGTTGGTCGCAAAGGAAAAAGCCGACGTTTAACGCAGAGATCCATTGAAAAACTGATTGAAAAATACACTATAGCTTTTGGAAAGCTGGCTTTAACCGTGCATTTTCTGAGACATTCATTTGCAATCCGTTATCACTTGGAGAACAATGATGTGCCTAGATTGAAAAACCAATTAGGACATTCCTCAATACAAACGACTATGATTTATACTCATTTAACTGATGAAGAAATGAGGAAAGCAGTTAATAATATGGATAAGTAATAAAGCTTAGTCATGTAATGACACAAAGCTTCTCTATAGCGACTTAGTACCAGCTGTCATTGAGTGAAATAGGGGATAAACTTGTTGTCAATGTACAATTCTTTAGCACGTAAGAATCAAAATGAATATCGCTTTTTATTTGTGCAATCCAATGGAAGTCAATTACAAGATACCACTAAACTTGTTGAAAAAGAAAATATCAAGCCCTCTATAGATTCAACTTATACGTTTGGGGACATTAACAAAGCGTTGATTAAAGTGTCGACGGGTCACTCCCAAGGCAAAGTTGTTGTGACCTTCTAAATAATAATCGAGTCCCGCTTCATCCGGCATTTTGGCCATTTGCAAAATAGCTGTAACCCGCTCAGCCGCTTCGATCCTTCGCTTGTGTGTTCCGCAATCAATTCGCCCAGCGAATAAATGTTTTCCATCCATATTTGACATTTTGGGCAGCCTTTCTTTTAGTTAATTAATAGAGCAGGAACAGCGGTACGAAAGGCAGGATACCGAGAATAATAATCGTCGTCGTTTCTAAGGCCGTCTTTTACCCGAATATGAGTCATGCTACAGAAACATGGCTGCCAATAATCCTTGTATAATCCATATTGTAATTGTCATTTTTTCTCCTTATTTATTAAAAACAATCGGCATTTTTTTGTATATAGGCCGATTTACAAACAAAATCGTACAAGCATTTCGCAACGTTTTCCCGAGATACATTCATGCCTGACTTCGTATCACCGAACGAAATTCCATAGCTCTTGCCGTCTTGTTTGATATTCGGATTGATAATGCGTACGACAGTCCATTCTATGTTTGATTTGTGAACGGTCTTCTTTTGCTTTCACGGTAGGCCTCCCCAGTGTGACAAAACGTTTTTTATTTAAAGCCTGCATGGTTTGAATGATGGTTTCATGAGCCCGGGGATCGACAAATCCTTCACTTTTCTGGATTTATCCTGCGCCGGTCCAAGCGCGCTGATCACGGCGTCTGAATTTGTAAACGCATCTTTCATTTTGCGGTGGTCATCCAGGCTACCGACAACCACTTGTAAATTCGGGTGATTTTCAGGCAGAGCATCCGCTCTTCTTACATAAGCCACTACCTGGTCGCCGTGTGTTAAAGCTTCTTTTACGACCAACTTTCCTATAGCGCCGCTGGCGCCAAAAATTGTAATTATCATAACGTAGCCTCGTCTTTCATACATCTATTATTTCTACAACACTTGTTGTATAGTTATATTGTAAGTACTGGTAGCTACTGTTCAACCGATAAAATTACGTTTTTATCGGATATACGACATATGCAGTGAAATGTCTAAAAAGTGGAGGTGAGATGAGATGACGGAAAACAGGCTCGATCCACGTTTTGTACGTACACGCAGATTAATTATGGATGCATTTCTTCTCCTCTCAACGAAAAAGGATTTTAAGAATATCAGTATTAAAGACATTACATCAGAAGCAACGATCAACCGTGCCACCTTTTACTATCATTTTATGGATAAATACGATCTGCTCGAAAAAACACTGGAAGAACATCTAATGACGAACGTAATGAGAGAAATTTCAATACATGACCAGCTCAATGAAACGACGCTTGCCAGTGTATTTATGTCGGTTACTCAATTTCAATCTTCGCTGGCTTCCCAATGTCGAAAAAGCTTCGAATCATTTACTTCTGTAATAGAAGCGATAATTAAGAAAGAACTTGAGCAAGTATTTTTCGAGATGATGATGAATCAGAATGCAGGAGTCCGTGAGGAATCCGTTCGAATTGCATCTGTAATGTTAAGCTGGAGCATTTACGGGGCGGCCGTTAACTGGCAATATAACGATACAAGGCCAGCTGAAGAATATATCCAATTGGTGATACCTTATCTTTCTCAAGGGCTGAAATTTTTTATTGAGGAAGGTGTCGTTAGTTGTTCAATCAGACAAAGTAACGCTCTCTCTAAGAGAGATCTTCTTATGCCGAACAGTCTTTATTAAAGGGGAACTTAATCTAGGGACATATAGTCAACAAACAGGTCATTATGCTAACTGGGTACGTTAGTTAATAAAGCAGCGGCAGTCTAGTAGTCTTGTTCTACAACAGTGCAACAGGGGTTCCGTTCATCACGACCTACACGCGGCTAGAGGTGATCCACTGGCAGATTTGTATGAGTAAATAGCCGCCGAAGAAAAGGCCCAAGCTACATACCAGTGGCTGATTGACAAGACGGATGATGTGGATCTGTAAGACAGCCTCAAGTTTCTGCGGGAGCGGGAGATTGTGCATGCGCTGCGGTTTAAGGAGTCGGTGCAGATTATTATTGAATATACGGGAAAGAAAAAGGTATATATTCTTTAGCAGAACGAATTGAGAATATTTAAAGCTTATTATCAGTTCCAATTCAGTTTAAATAACCAATAATAACTAAACAGAGAAAAGGTGTGTTCATATGAGTACAGCAAATCGCGGAATCCACATTGGTCCTCCCCGTTTTAAAATAGCCGTTCATTCTGTCGTATGGCTAGCAAAAAGTAACAGCGTTTTATCTAGTGCAATGATTGCGAGTCAAGTTAAATCGCATGCTACATTCATGAGAAGAGTCATGCAGTCTTTAACCATTGCAGGTATCGTGGAGTCAAAAGGTGGACGTGAGGGGGGCTACATTTTACGAAAAGCTCCCAGTCTAATTACTTTAGGTGATATTTATTATGCAGTAAATACGGATATATCAGAATCTGATTTTGATATCGATTGTGGAGATGCCGCTAAACAGCTTGATCTTGAATTGGAAAAAATTCTGTATGAAACTGAACAGCACACTATAAAATATTTGAGTCAGTTTACAATCGATGATGTCGCTAACCGTATAGATTTACTTTAATTAGTAAAAGTTGAGAAAGACTAAGCCGAAATTTATAATGTGCTGATTCAAAGGATGTCGCCATATTGGCGACTTTTTATTTTACACTGATCGCTCTTCCCCCAATTGCGCATACTTGTAACTATTGTATATAGAGAACAGCACTGGTATGGTAATACCGGTTAAAGTATTAAAGGATACTACCAGAATAGACCCGTTCCCAATATCTTTTAGATAGTCATATAAATTTTGATGGTAAGTTCAATCAATAGACGAAAGTAAGTTATTTAAAACCCTAGTTGTAAGAAAAATGTTTAAAAGTATACCTTCTCATCGATCACGGTTAGTCATCTATAGATGTATTCAGATGATAGATATATATGGTTACGAATACTGTGAAAGGGCTCCCCCTCAAAACGCCATTGCTCCTACTGACCAAACAATCAGGTGTCACTCCTGTACTACAACGTTATAAAGCATATTATGTAACCTAACATTCGTACAGAAATAGAACTTGAGATTAAGGAATAAATGAATTATAATGTGCTCATCGCAGTTGCATTTAAAAGTTTTAAATGTGCTTAAAAAAGGCACAATATGAAATGAACTGAGATAAATATCTTACTATAAGGGAGAAATTACTATGTCCAATGTACTTTTTATTAAAGCGAATGATCGTCCAGCAGATCAAGCAGTAAGTGTTCAGATGTATGAGACTTTTCTCAAGACTTATAAAGATACCCATTCGTCTGATGTAATTACTGAACTTGATTTGTTCGTAGAGAACCTTCCTACTTATGGGAATACTGTGATCACAGGCATCTATAAATTAAGTCAAGGTTATGAACTTACGGCAGAAGAGTTGGAAGTCACAACAACGTCCAATCGTTATCTGGATCAATTCCTTGCCGCAGATAAAGTAGTCATTGCCTTTCCACTCTGGAATACCATGGCACCTGCACCGTTGGTCAACTACATCGCTCATATCTCCCAGGTTGGCAAAACATTTAAATTTACTGCTGAAGGTCCTGTTGGTCTTGCCGGTGATAAAAAAATCGCATTGCTAAGCGCACGTGGAGGAATGTACTCGATAGAGCCGATGGCATCCTTCGAATCAGCGGTTAAACCAGTGAAGATGAATCTTGGCCTTTTCGGAATTCAAACTACCGATGTTATTATTGAAGGACATAATCAGTACAAGGATCGTGCAGAAGTGATTGTAAAAGAAGGACTTCAAGAAGTGGCCAAAGTAGCATCAACGTTCTAAGACACTTTCCAGGAAGGCTTTACCTGTTTGGCACCAGCGGCTCTATTGGGCAAATGTTGATACGGCAAGCACTTGAGAAATGTGCTCTTGTAAGGCCTATATACGCAAATCTGCAAGCCTATTCTAGAAGATAAGAAATATAATTTTGCAAACACTATTTAAACGTAAAGGCAGCCGATTGTCGGCTGCCTTTACAAATTTAACGTGATCTCTTCGATAAATTGGCAAATGGGACTAAAGAAACGGTGGGCACGTAACTTTTAATAACGCTATTCGTGTCTTTCGGAGGAAATTTAGGATTAACCACTAAAACAAGAAGGATAGAGATGAATATGAACAGATGTAGAGGACAAGGACGTATATCTAATGGAATCCACACTGGCGCTTCAGCCCGGCAGGGAAGATAAAAAGCTTTTATAAAGGCCGTGGGCATTTGTAGTCATAAAAAGGGCAAGCTCGAGGAGCAAATCATTTTTCTGACGGATGTACTGGAGAGAACGCTTGAGCAAGCGTAGGCATATTTCCGGAACAAAAATTGATACAGATTTTAACCGTTCTCTCTAATGATAATTTTCATCACAAGCCTTGTTTTTTTAGATCCGCATACAACTGACAATAGAGCTTCATTAAAGCGAAGACATTCTTTAGGAAGCATGAAAACAGTCAGCAAAAAAAGCGTTTCAAACATAATTGAAACGTTTCCATCTTAGTGTTATTATAATTTTCATAAAGAGAGATAGGGGGAGGGAGATGCCAAGTATTAAAGATGTAGCTAACATAGCTGGCGTAGCTGTGGGAACGGTGTCCCGCGTTATTAACAACTCGGGCTCTGTAAAACCAGAAACACGCAGGAAAGTGGAGAAAGCTATACAAGAACTGAATTATTTTCCTAATGAAGTCGCTCGAAATTTCAAGATGAGGAAATCCAAGATGGTAGCCTTGCTGCTTCCAAGTATCTGGCATCCTTTTTTTTCTGAACTGGCTTATTACATTGAGGATGAGTTGGATAGGGAAGGCTTTAAGCTCATGTTATGTAATAGCGGCGGCAAGCCCGAAAAGGAACTATATTATCTGGATATGCTACGGCAAAACAAAGTGGCTGGTATTGTCGGCATTACTTACAATGATATAGAGAATAGCGTAAGCAATGACATTCCGATTGTAAGTATTGATAGGCACTTCAACAAAAAAATTACCTGTGTGACCTCCGATAATTATGAGGGAGGGCGTCTGGCTTTGAGGGAGCTTGTTAAAGCGGGAGCCCAGAAACCGGCTTTTATGGGAAGCGTTACTTCCGTTTTCAGTGAAACCATGAATCGGAGAAAAGGTTTCATTCATGAAGCGCAAACATTGGGAGTCGATTATGTAATCTACGAGAAGCCCGACCCTATAGTGGACGACGATGCCTATTTTAACGAGTTCCTAAATGAGCACCGCGATGTGGACGGCATTTTTGCTATTACCGATATGTTAGCCGCCAGCTATATAGAAAGAGCACGCAGGGAGGGCATTCGCGTTCCAGAGGATGTAAAGGTTATCGGCTACGACGGGATTCAGGATCATCCTTATTTTCATCCGATATTGTCTACAATCAGGCAGCCAGTGGAGGAGATGGCACGTATGACAATCAGATTGCTTTATAAGAAAATCGAAGGTGAAACTTTAGATCAGCAAGTGTATCGTCTCCCCGTTGTCTTCAAGCAAGGCGAAACTACATGATTTTATTGAAAAATATTAGCCTCATTCTTTCGATTCATAGTGTGGATCTACTAACTGACGTTTTTCTTACAGCAAATTGGAAACGTTTCAAAAGTGAAAACATCCTAGTTCAAGAAAGGGGTGTAATGGTGAATTCAAGAACTAGCGAGTCGGATCAAGCTTTCCTGAGACGTTGCCTGTCTTGCTGCATCGCCACTATCTTTAACCATTCAAACTTCAAACTTTTTTCTTTTGGCAGAAGAAAGATATCTTAGTTCTTCCCGATATTTCGCCACGGTTCTGCGTGATAAATGCAAACCTTCCTTTCCCAGCAGGGTAGTAATAGCCTGATCCGATAACGGTTTTTGCTTGTCCTCATCATCTATCAAATTTTTGATACGCTTTTTTGCACTCTCCGATGAAGCAGCATCTCCGTCCGCTGACGTCAAGGAGGAAGTAAAGAAGAATTTGAGTTCGAACAATCCGCGAGGCGTCTGTATAAATTTATTACTGACCGCCCTGCTGACCGTGGATTCGTGTAAGCCCGTCTTTTCGGCAATCTCCTTTTGGGTGATTGGTTTGAGGAAATACACGCCATGCTCAAAAAAATCCTGTTGCTTTTCCACAATGGCCTTGGCAACCCGTAGAAGGGTCAGCCGACGTTGCTTCAGGCTATTGATCAGCCATTTTGCCGTATTCATCTTCTCATGGATAAAAAGTTTGGTTTCACTATTCGGTAGATCCCGCATCATTTGCTGGTAAAAAGGGTTGATCTCAACCCGCGGCGCACTAATGTCATTAATCAGGACAAGATATTCGCCGTTGGCTTTTTCGACCGTGATATCTGCTATGATGTATTGCTGCTCTTTATGAGCAAATGCTGCGCCCGGGCATGGATTTAGCTTGCGAATTCGATCGGCCATCTGTATAACCTCTCGCCTACCGATTTCAAGAGCATCCGCAATTTTTTGTATCCGATTGTTTGCCAGATCAGCCAGATGGTTGCTTACCATTCTGACTATGCATTCATCATCCATGCCAGCAAGCTGGAGCTGGAGAAGAAGACACTCTTCCAAGCTGTAAGAGGCGATCCCCGGTGGATCAAAACTCTGTATCACCAAGAGCATATCCTCAATTTCGGCTATGGAAACGTCCACTAGTGAGGCGACTGTTGGAACATCAAGTTCTAAATATCCCATTTCGTTCAAATTGCCAATGAGGTACCGTGCCACCATACGCTGTGAATTTGTAAGCCCACATACCAGTCCAAGCTGCCTGTTCAGGTGTTCAAACAGGGTATCATTCGGATTGGGGACAAAGTCCAGAAATGTAACGGGGGTTGCTCGCTGGACCGATGGATATTTTTCTCCGCCACGATAATGTTCAATCAGCTCTCCTTGATCTTTCTGTGAAAACTGCTCTGCTTCTTCTTTGATACCGCCAATGGACATATTAAACTCCGGCAAATCAATGACTGGATTATTGTTCGCCTGTTCATGCAGAAAGGATATTAAATCAGCCGAAGAATATTGCAAGATCGTGATTGCTTGTCGCAATTCGGGCGTCATAACCAGCTTGAATCCTTGTTCCTGTTGTAATCCATATCGTATCATTGACTTATTCAAACTCCTTTTCCATACATTTCCGGAACAAATTCACAGTCAGTCATTTATGAAAGATCTACTTCTCTATGCCTATGCAATTCTCCTGCCTAGATGTTAACGTTACCGAGTAATTTTATCTGATAGAAACGATTCAAAACAAGCCAAAGCTTGTCGTAATAAGTAACAGTTATTATGTGTGTTGTATTTTTGGTTATATACACTATCTTTCTTGTATACTCATTCATTGAATAACAAAATACACTGGAGCTGGAGGAATCATTTATGGAAACTTATAAAATTGTCTGCATTGATATTGACGGGACGCTGCTTAACTCGGCGCATCAAATCACGGAAGCAACCAAAGAAACCATTCTCCAGGTTATAAATGATAAGCAGATTCCAGTGGTTCTTGTCTCTGCGCGAATGCCAAAAGCAATTATTCCATTGCAGAAGCATCTTGGTATTTCGGAGCCTCTCATATGCTACAGTGGGGCACTTGTTATAGATAAACACGGGAACAAGCTGAACACCCGTTATATAGATAAGCAAATGACACAGCGTTTGCTTGACAGCCTGGCTGCCTATGATCTTCACGTAAGCCTGTATAAGGATGATGAGTGGTATATTGAGCAATTGGATGCATGGGCGCTTCAAGAACGTGACATCACCAATATCGAGCCTCGCATTTATAGTTTTTCTAAGCTTACCAATGGTTGGAGGGAAGAGACTGATGGAACCAGTAAAATTTTGTGCATGGGTGATCCCGAAGAGATCAGACGCGTCCTTCAAGTATTGCGACCCGTATACGGCGAGGAAGTAAATCTCTACTTATCCAAGCCTACTTATCTGGAAATCATGTCAAAAAAGGCTTCCAAAACCGCAGCCATTCAAATTCTGCTAAAAGAGTACCAACTGAAACAAAGCGATTGTCTGGCTATTGGTGACAACTACAATGATATCGACATGCTGGCCTTTGCGGAACTTGGCATTGCCATGGAAAATGCTCCCTTTGAGGTCAAAGCTGCTGCCAACACCGTTACTCTCTCGAATGACGAGGATGGAGTTGCTCATGCGCTGAAAAACCATATTCTGTTCCCTAAATAAGCAGGTTGAAATCAATTTCCAATGACTGATTCAGGCTGGAGGAATACAGGTGAAAAGAATAGATAAGATTTTAGAGTATATTGCCGAGAGCACCAAGAAAATTTCCAAAGAGGCTTTATTTGCGGGGGAAGGGATTACGGCTGCGGAAATTGCTGATGATCAAAAGATGTTGAGAAACAATGTGAGCAAAGAGTTGAATAATCTGCTGCGTGACGATCTAATCCTTAAAATCAAAGGAAGACCGGTCAGATTTTTGCACAAGCAGATTATCGAGGACACCTTTCGGGTTCGGCTGAAAGAGAAACAAATTGAGGTCAAAAGCATCAAAGAGGTATTGCTGCCTGACGAACAGGTCGATCCGTTCCATGCCTTGATCGGTTTCAGGGGCAGCATGCGTAACCAGGTTGAGCAGGGGAAGGCAGCGATTCTGTATCCTCCTAGAGGTCTGCATACCCTGATAGTCGGGCAGACGGGTGTTGGAAAAACTATGTTTGCCAGGTTGATGTACCATTATGGCAAGTATATGAAGCGGTTTTCAGAGCATGCGCCATTTATCGTTTTTAACTGCGCTGATTATTTCAATAACCCCCACTTGCTACTTTCCCACATCTTTGGTCACGTTAAAGGGGCGTTTACAGGCGCTGATCATGAAAAGGCAGGGCTGGTGGAGAAAGCTGACGGAGGCATCCTGTTTTTGGATGAGATTCACCGTTTACCCCCGGAAGGCCAGGAAATGATTTTCTATTTCATGGATACTCACACCTATAACAAATTGGGCGAAACGGATCGAAAAAGAGATGCGAGTGTGTTATTGATTGGAGCTACGACGGAGGATCCCGGATCATCCATGCTAAAAACCTTCATTAGGCGCATACCCATCACAATCAATATCCCTTCCCTTCAGGAACGTGCTATTGAGGAGCAAATGCTGATTTTGAAGCATTTGTTTGCTAACGAGGCCAATAGGGTAAACAAGCCGATTAGGATTGAACCAGAGGTAGTAAGAGCACTGATCGGCAGCGTCACCTACGGCAATATCGGCCAGTTAAAGTCGAACATCCAACTGGTATGCGCTAAAGGTTTTTTAAACAGCATACATGAAAACAAAGAAGAAATAGGACTTGATTTTAAAAACCTGCCGGGAAATATCCGAGATGGTTTGTTTAATATTGATAAAACGCAATATAAGATGAAGGAAATCGGATGTATTTCCTCGTGCCTATACATTACTCCTGAAGGAAGAAAAGCTTTGGATGAAGAGGTTGTTTCCGAGCTGCCGTTTAACCTTTACAAACTAATTGAAGACAAGATTAGCATGTTGAAGGAAGAAGGGCTAGACGACGCCTACATCCACAGATTTATTGCTACGGATGTCAATATCCATATTAAAAGCTTTTATAACCGTTTTTATAACACCAAGGGGAGCAGGGAACGAATTCTGAAAATTGTGGACAAAGACATCCTTGAATTCTCCGAGCAGATTAAGGAAATGGCCAAAAAGGAACTAAACCGAATTTACAGCGAGAGATTCGTGTATGCTTTCAGTCTTCATTTAAGCGCCTTTTTCAAGCGCACCAGAGAGAAAAAATACGGTGATGCACGAATCTATGAACCGATGAATGAACATGATGAAGAGTACAGACTGGCCCAGACTATCAAAAGTTTGATCGAGTCTAAGTTTGGTGTACATGTACCGGAGGCCGAAATAACTTATATGGCGATTCTTCTGAAATCTGTTGAGGAAGAACGACAGGGTAGTGTGGGAATTATTGTGGCAGCACACGGTACCAGTACAGCGAGCAGCATCGTCGGCGTCGTAGACAGCTTGCTGGGCAGTTCTAATCTTTGTGCTGTTGATATGCCTCTCGATGTCAGTCCTAGGGAAATTTTGGAGCTTATTATCGATAAAGTAAAGAGCATTGACCGTGGTAGAGGCGTGTTGCTGCTGGTTGATATGGGCTCTTTGCTCAATCTTGAAGAAACTATTATGGAACGTGTTGGAATCAATGTAAAGACTATTGATATGGTTTCAACTCCGCTCACGCTGGAGGCTGTCCGAAAGGCCAGTGTTTTTGACATGGGGATAGAGGAAATATACCAATCGCTAAAGGATTTCAGGGGATATAACAATAGCAGCGCCGCAGTGAAAGTAGTTCATAAGGCAATTGTGACGGTTTGCTCCTCCGGCAAAGGTGCAGCGGTCAAATTGAAAGAGTTTGTAGAGAAAATTGTCTGCGATTTGACGGATGAGGAAATACTTGTTGTCCCGGCAAACGTAAGGGAGTTGGATAAAGTGGTCCAGGATATGCGGTCTAAGCGAACAATTCTTGCTGTGATTGGAGTAAAACGGCCAAGCGAGCCGGAAATCCCGTTTATTCCTTTGGAAAAGCTGATTGAAGCAAGCGGTGAGCAGACATTGAGAGAGCTACTGCTGAATAACAAACAGATCCCTGCTGTGGATCAAAGTGTAGTCGTCAGGGAGTTATGCGAGGAAAGTCTGAAAGAATTTATGACTTATTTGAATCCCCACAAAATTCTGGGAATGGTGATGAGATTTGTGCAAGAGCTGGAACTTGGATTAGAAGTCAAATTTGATTATGCAACAAAAGTCCAAATTTCTACTCACACAGCTTATGCGCTGGAACGTATGGTTATTCGCGATGGACTTGTTTATCAGGGGGAAGTGAAACAGCTCGACCAGCACATATTCGAGGTGGTAAACCGTTCATGCAGCATATTTGTTTCTGGTATGAATCTTACTCTTTCTGATGACGAAAAATATTATATTTGCGAAATGTTGAGCGAAGTATATAACTTTATTCCACAGTAATGGCCAAAGAGTATAAAACGCTTTCATATGTGTATGAAAGCAGTGGAGATTGATAAATAATGATCTGTTCAGACTGGAAAAAACCTCCGACGCAACGGGGGTTTTTTTGTTGTTTACAAAATTCCCTCTGATCTATACAGAAGTTTGGCACAGAACTTGCATCATAGATATATGTGGAGAGAAACAAAGGGGGTGAGACAGATGATCGGTGTAATTGTTGGGACACACGGGAAATTTTCTGAAGAAATACTGAGGTCAACAGAAATGGTTTTCGGCCAATTGGATAATGTGGCAGGTGTTACGTTTGAACCAGGTGAAAGTGTCAGCGGACTTGTAGAGAAATATAAGGCTGCGTTGGCATCGCTGGATTGGACGGACGGTGTTATCTTCCTTGTTGATCTATTCGGCGGCAGTCCTTATAATGCTGCCAGCCGAATTGCAGTTAACCATGAAAAAATGGATATTGTGACAGGAGTAAACCTGCCAATGATCGTTGACCTTCTTGCAAACAGAGGGATTGAACAAGTAGAGAATTTGGTAAATCTAGCGATACATGCGGGGCACGATTCCATGATGTCTTTTCGTGCCATTCGAAACAGTCAATTAGAGGAGGAATTATAGAATGGAAATTGCATTAGTTCGTATTGATGACCGTCTGATTCACGGTCAGGTGGCGACCGTTTGGGTGAAAGAAGCGAAGTGCAACAAGATCATCGCGGTTAGCGATGAAGTCGCAGCGGATACATTACGCAAAACCTTATTGCTTCAGGTGTCGCCGCCTGGAATTAAGGCGTATGTCGTAACGATTAACAAAGCGATAGAGGCTTATAATAACCCCAAATACAGTGATTTTAAAACATTGTTCCTCTTTACCAACCCTACGGATGTACTGCGGGTTGTAGAAGGGGGAGTACCCATCCGCTCGGTGAATGTTGGAGGAATGTGTTTTAAGGAAGGAAAGACACAGATTACCGGGGCGGTATCCGTAAACCAACAGGATGTAGATGCATTTCGTAAGCTGCATGAAAGAGGCATTGAGCTGGAAATCAGAAAAGTAGCCAGTGATCCGAAAATCAACTTGATTACCAAACTGCAGGATTTGTGATCGTAAATACCAGGCGGCAACTAGAGAGGAGTTATAGAAATGACTGTTTTTCAAATTGTGATGGTAACACTGGTAGCGGCCATATGTGGCATGGGTAGCGTTCTAGATGAAGGGCAAACCCATCGTCCTCTGATTGCGTGTACGTTGATTGGCCTTGTCCTTGGCGATCTCAAAACTGGCATTATACTTGGCGGTACTCTGGAATTAATGGCTTTGGGATGGATGAATGTAGGAGCATCCATGGCACCAGACGCTGCTCTAGCCAGTGTGGTTTCAACCATTTTGGTCATCGTCGGCCATCAATCGATCGGCGCCGGAATTGCCGTTGCGATTCCAATTGCAGCCGCCGGACAAGTGCTTACCATTTTTGTCAGGACGATTACTGTCTTCTTCCAGCATTTAGCTGATAAGTATGCGGAATCTGCAAATTTCAAAGGAATTGAGCTATGTCACTTTATTGCCTTACTTTTGCAAGGTCTGCGCGTTGCTTTGCCCGCTGTTTTGGTGGCAGTTGCCGCAGAAACGGGCCTGGTGACTGCTATGCTTAACGCAATTCCGGAGGTAATCACAAGAGGACTACAAATTGCGGGTGGCTTTATCGTAGTCGTAGGGTATGCGATGGTCATTAATATGATGGCAGCCAAATACCTGATGCCATTCTTCTTTCTGGGCTTTGTCATTGCAGCTTTTACCAGCATTAATCTGGTTGGTTTTGGGGTCATTGGCGCGGTTCTGGCTCTGCTTTACATCCAGCTGAGCCCAAAATACAACCAGCGTAATGAGAAGATGGAAGAAATTGAAGAGTTATAGTAACTACCTGAAGGGAGAGGAGAGCACTATGAAAGAAAAGAAGCTGACTAAAAGTGATTTAAATAAGATGTTTGTCCGTTCATGCTTCCTGTTAGGCTCGTTCAATTTTGAGCGAATGCAGTCGATCGGTTTCTGTGTCACCTTGATCCCTGCGATTAAGCGGCTGTACAGCAAGAAAGAAGATCAAAAAGAGGCATTGAAAAGACATCTGGAATTTTTCAACACTCAACCGTTTATCTCAGCGCCTATTATGGGTGTAACGGCTGCGATGGAAGAGCAGAAAGCAAGCGGCCAGCCGATTGACAATGCCACCATAAGTGGAGTCAAAGTCGGTTTAATGGGACCCCTTGCGGGAGTGGGTGACCCCATTTACTGGGGGACTTTACGCCCGGTTCTGGCTGCACTCGGAGCCTCAATCGCCTTATCCGGTAGCCTTGTCGGACCGGTTCTTTTCTTCCTTCTCTTTAACACCGCACGCTTGGCAACGAAATGGTACGGTCTGAAATACGGTTATCACAAAGGTACGGAGATTGTCTCCGATATGTCTGGAAACCGGTTGCAAAAACTCACGGAGTCAGCCTCCATACTGGGGCTTTTCGTTATGGGCGCACTTGTTTCCAAATGGACCACCCTGAATGTGCCGCTGGTGGTATCAAGATATGTGGGAACGGATGGAAAAGAGGTTATTACGACCGTTCAGATGATTTTGGATCAATTGATGCCCGGACTTTTACCACTATTATTGACCTTTTTATGTATGAGGCTACTGAAAAAGAAAGTGAACGCAATCGCTCTGATTTTTGCTTTATTCGCAGTAGGCATTATTGGGTACGCATTTGGGGTTTTGGCTTAAAACGTGCCGGTCAGGGAGTCATCCTTGGCCGGACTTTGTCGGATTTTTGTGACCAAAACAGCGTAAACATAAGAAATTGAGTTATAGAGATAAATGTAAACGCTTTATTTGTGATGTTAAGAATAACACTAGGTGTTCAAAATATTAAAAGAGGATGTGAAAGATGGTGAAGAGGAAGTTAAGTATGTTGCTTATTTGCTTTATGGTATTTAGTTTACCATTAACTCCCGCCTTTGCAGCGGATCTTGGTTATTACGATGAACCTTACCGTAATCAGATTCATTTTTCGCCTGAGGCTAACTGGATGAACGACCCGAATGGAATGGTTTATTATAAGGGTGAATATCATCTTTTTTACCAGTATCATCCTTATGGGACGAAATGGGGACCGATGCATTGGGGGCATGCGGTGAGCAAAGACCTTATTCATTGGAAACATTTACCGATTGCGTTGTATCCAGATGAAAACGGTCAGATTTTCTCGGGAAGTGCTGTGATCGATTGGAACAATACAGCAGGGTTCGGAAAAGAAGCGATGGTTGCGATCTTCACTCATTCCGGGGATAACGGCCAGGTTCAAAGTATTGCGTACAGCTTAGATAGAGGCAGAACCTGGACCAAGTATGAAGGAAATCCGGTAATGCCGGATCCCCCGATATCGGATTGGCGAGACCCTAAAGTATTCTGGCATGAAGACTCCAGACAATGGGTGATGTCTTTGGCCGCAGCGAATAAAGTAATGTTGTATACTTCCCCCAATTTAAAACAGTGGACCTATGCAAGCGAATTTGGTGAAGATAACGGAATACAGGCCAACAGTGTGGATACCACTTCGTACGCTATGTCTTCACAGGAAGGCGGTTCATTCACCTATGAGGGAGATATTACCCTTAATAAAAAGAATGGCAGGGAAGGCTCAGGAGGTCTGGTTTTTCGTGCTGACAAGAATGCGAAAAACGGTTATGTCGTCAGCCTGGATGCCAAAAATGATGTCGTTACTTTAAATAAGAATGTCGATGGATCGAATACAGAAATTGCTAGCAAGTCTTTAACCCTGGGAACCTCATCAACTTACAACGTGCAGGTAGACGTATATGGTCATGACATTCAGGTGTTTATAGATAATCAGTCTGTAATTAAAGAAACGGATACTGAATTTGATTATGGTTATTACGGTCTGACCGCCTGGAATTCAACAGCTTCCTTCCGAAATGTGAATTTCAAGAACACCTCTAACTATGCAACCAATCTATCTAATTGGACAGCTGTAACCGGCCGGTGGGAAGATACCATGGAGGGGAAAAGCGGTACATCTGCAGATGATGCTTTTATCATAAGTGGTAAGACTGGGGACAACTTTATATATAATGCGATTATAGATTTGTCAGAGGGAGGAGATGAAACAGGATCACTTGTTTTCCGGACGGATGCTGATGCGAAAAATGGATATATGGCGAGTATCGATGCTTTAAACGATAAAGTGAAAATTGTGAAAATGGAAGACGGGAATAAAACGGTTCTGGCTGAAACCACAGTAACGCTGGATACTTATCAAAGCCATGATTTAAAAGTGAGCACATTTGGAACAAATATAAAGATGTATCTGGACGGAAATCTCATTCATGATATCGATGATGCAACCTTCCTGTCCGGCCATTTTGGATTACATCTTTTGCACTCTTCTGCGATATTTCAGGATGTTCAACTGGGTAGAAATATCATGACCGATGAGAAAGAAATCATCAATCATGATTTTGAAACAGGCGATTTAACCGGATGGACGGTGACCCAGGGTGATACTTTTTCGAATGATCATGTATCCAGTGAAGCGACTTATTGGGGTGGACCCTTCGGACATGAGGGGAATTATCACTTGTGGGGATATTCCAAGCTTCACGAGGGAGATGAAGCAACGGGTGAACTGCATTCCTCCTATTTTAAATTAAGCGGATCCGGAGAAATCAATCTGTTACTAGGAGCAGGCGATGATGGCGACAATACCTATGTATCATTGGTCAGAGCAGCCGACGATCAAGAATTGATCCGCCAGGCCAATATAAAATTTAATGAAGAAAAATATTCAAAATACGTATGGGACGCGTCCAAATATATTGGTGAAGTATTATATATCAAGGTAGTAGACCATGCCAAAGATGGTTACGGTCATATAAATGTTGATGATGTTAATGTTTATAATGAAGGGACCATATCGGATAAAGTTGACCAGGTTGCAAAAGAGCCGGAGAAAACAGATATGAAACAAAGCGGTCTCCTCACAGATTGGTCCGCTGTTTCTGGACAGTGGATTCCTTCCACAAACGGCAGCATCGGAGGAGTATGGGAATGTCCTACGTTAGTCGAATTGCCGGTTGATGGCGATCCTTCAAAAAGAAAGTGGGTCCTACAGGTAAGTATAAATGATGGTGCTCCGGCAGGCGGATCGGGCATGCAGTATTTTGTAGGCAGCTTTGACGGTAAAACGTTTAAAAATGAAAATACTTCCGATAAAGTGTTATGGACTGACTATGGCGCTGATTTTTATGCTGCTGTGGATTGGAGTGGAGTAGAAGGGAAGAAGGGTGAGAAATATTGGCTCGGCTGGATGAGTAATTGGAAGTATGCCAACGATACACCCACCTCAACGTGGAGAAGTTCAACAACACTGCCGCGGAAGATGGAGCTCACTCAAACCACAAAGGGTCTACGTTTAAAACAAACCCCTATTTCGCTAAAAAGCATTCGTGACAGAGGGGATCGTATATCGTATACCAATAAAATGATATCGGGTAACAGCCATCTTCTTTCTAATTTATCAGAAGATACATTTGAACTGATCGCTTTGTTTGATGTATCGGATACTAAGGCAACAGAATTTGGCTTCAAGATCCGTGAAGGAGGTGAGCAATATACTACTGTCGGTTACGATGTCTACAACGAACAATTATTTGTAGACCGGACTCATTCAGGAGATTTCGATTACGGAAGTAGTGTAGTTGGCAAGCATGAGGGACCATTACAGGCAAAAAACGGCACGGTTAAATTGCAGGTAATTGTTGATAGATCAGCTGTAGAGGTGTTCGGTAATGATGGTACGACCGTGATTACCGATCAGATATTCGCGGATTCTGCAAGCAAAGGATTAAAAATTTATAGTAAGGGCGGAAATGTGAAGCTGAAATCTTTGGACCTATATCCTCTAAAGAGTGTATGGAAAGAAAAGAACTCTTCTTTTAAATCAAACTTATCAGGTTGGACCATCGTTAACGGGAACTGGGCGGACACCATTCATGGAAAACAGGGACAGAGTAAGGGAGATGCTTTCATAGTATCAAAAGTGACCGGCAGGAATTTTGTATATGAAGCCAATATAAACGTGCCAGATACAGATTCCCACCCCGGTAATTCTGAAAAAGATTTGATAGATAACTCCATTGGAGCAGGTTCATTGGTTTTTCGTTCTGACTTAACTGCAAAGAATTCGTATGCAGCAAATGTTGATATAAAAAATAATATTGTAAAATTAATTAAATTTGTTGATGGAACCGGATATGAAATTGCGACATATAACAATGATGGAAAACTGGATTTACAGCCAAATACAGATTATCATCTCAAAGTAGAAGCGCAAGGCGACATCACTAAGGTTTATTTGAACAATAAATTAGTTATCGACACAAAAGATCAAACTTATAAAGAAGGAAACTTTGGTCTCAATGTATGGGATACAACGGCTTTTTTTAATGAAGTTAAAGTGAAACTAAAACATAAAGATGAATGATTAAAGTTGGTTAAATAATGACATTTGTATCTCTATGAGTTTAGTTTGTGTCGCCGCGCAGCAGCGACACAAACTTTTTTTACATCGACACAAAGTTTCCAATCAAAACTACCCTTATAAAATCCAAGCTTAAGCAGGGAATTTACAGAAGCGGTTATGATTGAAGACGATACCTTCTATATATGGGTTGAAGAATACATAAGAAGACATTCGATATTTTTGATGAAATCCAAGTATGTAATGTTGGTATCGGAACTGGAGATTGAAGTGTTCCCTGAATATCCGTTTTTCATCAGCAAAATCAGAAAATAATCAGGCTAAGTGTAAATTGACTTAATGCAACCACTCTATTTGTATAGGCTTGGTTGCACAATTTTTGGTACTTCGCGAATAATTTTTTCTTTCATTTGCGATATAAAAGTTTTCATTTTCATCGACCAAGCTTTTCGTCATTCATTGGAAGGTGCCCTGATCAGCAGCATCTTTCCAATGAACGACGGATCTCTACATAAAAAGGTGTCCAGCGACCTTAGAGATCGTCGGACACCTTTTGCAGTTCTTACGTTCCTAGATTCAACCTTGCGCTACGAAACGATTAACTTCTTCCAACGACGGCAAGGCTGCAATCGCTCCAACTTTAGTGCACACGATGGCGCCAACTTGATTGGCAAGTGTCACAAATTCCTGCTGCTGCTTCGCGTTAGAGGTAAATGCCTTAGGCTGACTCAACTGGCTGATTTGATACAGCATTGCTCCGACAAAGGCATCTCCGGCACCAGTAGAGTCGATCAATTTGACAGCAATGCTGCCGACTAACGAACGGGAGGCACCACTTGAGATGAGGGTTCCTTCTTTCCCCAAGGTAACTGCCACCGTCTTGGCTCCCAACCCATGCAAAAGTTCCAATGAAGCATCGCGGTCAGCCAGCCCTGTAATGATGTTTAATTCCTCTTCGCTTACCTTTACCAAATCCGCATTGTGTATTCCTCTTCTGGACAGTGTGATAAATTCCTCCTGCCTGTCTTTCCAGAGGTCCCCCCGGTAATTGGGATCAAAGGAGGTGAATTGCCCATTGGCCTTCGCTCCATCTAATAAAGACAAATACGCTTCTCGGAAAGGATCGGCGAGCAAGGCCGTTGCCGAGCCAAAATGCAGAATGGCAGCCTGCCGGGTCCATTCTCTATCAATGTCCTGCAGAGACAGTTGACGGTCAGCTCCGCGGTTGAACACGAAATCCCGTTCGCCGTTAGCCGCAAGGGAAACAAAGGCCAGTGTAGTCGGCGTTGCCGGATCAAAAAGGAGCATGGACGTATCCACATGCTGCTCATCCAGAGTTTGCTTCAGGTACATGCCAAAGGGATCAGCCCCGACTTTCCCCAAGAATGACGCTTTTCCTCCGAGTTTGGCTACGGCTGCGCTTACATTTGCGGGAGCGCCGCCGGCCTGCTTGGAGAAATACTGACCCTTGGCAAGATTAACATCAATATCCGTGCAGAAAAAATCAATGAGCAGCTCGCCCACACAAAGAACCGTTCTGTCATTTTTCACTTTGATTCACCTCTTGGTAGATTTAGTTTAGAACAGGGGTCGAGTCCCGGTATACGATATCCGTTGCAACATGAGTCACTCGGTATGGCATGGTATTGTCTTTGATTCTGGACAATAACATTTCGGCTGAAATAATACCCATCTGACTACTATAAATATGCACGGTTGTAAGATGAGGCTCGACAACCCGGGATTCCGAAGCATCATCGAACCCGCAGACAGCAACATCTTCCGGAACTTTAATCCCTTTGTTTTTCAAAGATTTGATCACGCTGATGGCAATGAAATCATTGGCACAAATAAAGACGGAGGGACACTCCCTCAGGGCATCCAACTGCTGTTCCATCCAGTTCTCCTCTATAAAGAAGTTGCGGTCAGGCGCTACAATGCTATGAGCAGGATCTACGGCGATTCCTGCTTCAGCTAAGGCCTTATTAAATCCGGTCCAGCGTTCATTGAAGCTTTTGCAGTGATTGTAATCGCCTACAAAACCGAAGCTTTCATAGCCATGATTAATTAATTTCCGGGTAACACAGTATGTGCTGCGTTCATTTTCCATTAATACCAGATCCGCCTTCAATTCTGGATACATCATATCCGCAGCGCAATCAATAAAAATGGTTGGGATGCAAAGATCTGTGATCATCTTGCTGTATTCCTTGCTGAACATTTCGATGCAGAAGATGCCAGCCACATTCGAAGGTTCGAAATTGCCGGGCAGGGTCATCGAATTGATATCGTTCTCACGGACAAAGTAAATGGATAATGTATAGCCCTGGTTGCTGATTTCCTTCTCCAGCCCGCTGATCAGTAGCGATCCAAAGTGTGAACTATTGGGAAGATTACAGGTCAAAAGTGCGATATTGCCCTGTTTTTCAGAGGCTGTTTCCATATAAGAAAATTGTTTGTATTTAAGCTCCACTGCCTTTTTGATCACCTTGTCCCTCGTTACGGCAGGAATATTCTCTACTCCATTAAGCGCCTTGGATGCAGTGTTTCTAGAAATCCCCAAGGCATCAGCGATATCTTGTATCGTAACCTTTGACTTTCTCGTCATTTTGTTCACCTTATTCTCCGAATTAAGATTCTCCATATTTCTAAATATATAGTATTTTCATGTTTTTAACAATGAATTTATTCAAATGAACAATAAAAATTTACATTTGTTTATTTATATCGTGTGTTTTTGATGTATTTTTGCTAAAAACATTATAATTATCTTGAAATATGCTTTTTGAATGAATTTATCCACCCGAAATATATTGACTAATTAAATATACATCTGCTAAATTGTAAGAGTAAAAAGTGTTCAAATGTAAATTGTAAACCCATTCATTTTGGGGATGTGTAAAATTATAGTTCTGTTGGAGGTGTGGATATTACAAGCAAGTATTTGAAAACATCTTGGTGAATTATGTCAGAGAGGTGACATAACATGGCTTATATTTTGTGTCGTATAACAAGCCGTGAACAGTAGGAGGGAAAACATTGGGGAATTCGATCGTTCAAAAAAGGGGACTAAAGGCTTCAGAAACAAAAAAAAGAAACCATTGGTTAAGCTACATGGTTCGAAATTATATATTGTATTTGTTTCTGCTTCCGTCCATAATTCTTACCGTCATTTTCAAGTATATTCCCATGTACGGCTCGATCATTGCGTTTAAAAATTTCAGCCCAAGAAAAGGAATCATGGGCAGCGAATGGGTTGGATTTGAACATTTTCAGCGCTTTCTTTCATCACCAAATTTTTATGACATTTTAATGAATACGCTTAAATTAAGCGCTTACGGTCTTATTCTCGGTTTCCCAGTACCGATTATTCTGGCCTTAATGCTAAATCTGATCAGAGGAGCGAAGCTCAAGAAGAATATTCAGCTTATTGTATACGCACCTAACTTCATCTCGGTTGTTGTTGTTGCCGGTATGCTGTTTGTTTTTCTATCGCCAGCTGGAATAGTGAACGCTTTGGTAACAACCTTCACCGGCAAGCCGATTTCTTTTATGACTGATCCCGCCTATTTCCGAACGGTATATATTTTGTCCGGTATATGGCAAACAGCGGGCTGGTCCTCTATCATTTATGTGGCCACCTTAGCCAATGTGGACCCGCAGTTGCATGACGCTGCAACAATTGATGGCGCTTCATTGATGAAGAGAATCTTCCACATTGATCTGCCAGCTCTTAAACCCGTCATGGCCGTCCTGTTCATTCTCGCTGCAGGAGGTATTATGTCGATCGGCTATGAAAAGGCTTACCTGATGCAGACGGCTCTGAACACACCAACCTCGGAAATCATCGCAACTTACGTATACAAGGTGGGGTTGCAATCCGGCGATTATGCTTATTCTACGGCAATCGGGTTGTTCAATTCCGTAATTAATGTATTCCTGTTGATTTTCGTAAATACCGTCGTCAAGAAGCTGAACGAAGGAGAAGGGCTGTATTAAAGAAGGAGGTATTTATGGATATTCATTACACCGGGAAGGACCGGATTCTGCTCATCATCAATTATATTCTACTTGGTTTGTTTGTTCTCGCTATTCTGTTACCGCTGGTCTATGTGGTGCTTTCGTCCTTTTTAACTCCAAATACCCTGATTACCAAAGGGTTTGCCATTACATCATCAGACTGGACACTCACGGGATATGCCAAAATCCTAAGCAACAGTGCCATGATCCGCGGTTTTTTTAATGCTATTTTTTATTCAGCAGCCTTTGCGTTCGCAACCGTATTATTTTCCGTCTTCGCGGCTTATCCGCTTGCGATTGAAGAGTTGGTAGGGAAACGGTCCATTATGATCTTTTTCCTGATAACGATGTTTTTCGGTGGGGGTCTGATTCCTACCTATCTGGTGATTAAGGATTTAGGCATGTTGAATACGGTCTGGGCCATTATTCTGCCCGGCTCGATCAGCGTATTCAATATTATTCTGGCAAAGACTTATTTCCAGGGACTTCCGAAAGAGCTGTTCCAGGCGGCGAGTATAGACGGAGCTTCCGAGCTCAGTATTTTCTTTAAAATCGTTCTGCCGCTTTCCAAGCCTATTATTTTTGTTCTAGCTTTATACGCTTTTGTCGGACAGTGGAATTCTTATTTCGACGCCATGATTTATTTGGATGATCCGAAGCTGTTTCCGCTTCAACTGGTACTGCGCTCCATTTTGATACAGAATCAGGTTCAGCCCGGCATGATTGCCGATGCGATGGCACAAGCGGAGCTTAAGAAATTGTCTGAAATGATTAAGTACTCTGCCATTGTCATATCAAGTTTGCCTTTGATTGTCATGTATCCATTCTTCCAGAAGTATTTCGAAAAGGGTGTCATGGTAGGTTCGATCAAATAAAAAACCGGGGGTATAGAGATGAAAAAAACATTACTAACATTGTCTGTGTTGGTACTTTCTACTTCACTGCTTGCCGGATGTGGCGGTTCAGGCAATAATTCCGCGGCATCCGAAGATTACAAGCTGGAAAATGTTACTCTGCCGCTTAAAGAGAAAGTTACTTTGCATTTTATGACTCAAAGCTCGCCGCTGGCACCTTCCGATCCAAATGAAAAGTTGATTTATAAAAGACTGGAAGAAAAAACAAGGGTGCATATCGATTTTACCAACTTCACCTCCGATTCCTTCATTGAAAAAAGAAACCTGGCTGTTGCCAGTGGAGATCTTCCAGATGCCATACTGGATGCCGGCTATTCCGACTATGATTTGTTGAACCTCGGACAGGATGGAACCATTATCCCTCTGGAGGATTTGATTAATAAATACATGCCGAATCTACAGAAGGTATTGAAGGAAGCACCTGAGTACAAATCCATGATAACTGCACAGGACGGGCATATTTATGCTTTTCCTTGGATTGAAGAGCTGGGGGCCGGGAAGGAGAGCATTCATTCTGTAAACGACATGCCATGGATCAATGTGGAGTGGCTGAAAAAGCTGGGACTTAAAATGCCAAAAACCACCGAGGATTTAAAAAAAGTTCTGCTCGCATTTAAAAATGACGACCCTAACGGAAATGGCCAGGCGGATGAAATCCCGCTGTCCTTTATACTCAATAACGGCAATGAGGACCTGAATTTTCTGTTTGGATCATTCGGTCTTGGGGACAACGGCGATCATACTGTAGTGACCAATGAGGGGAAAGTGGTCTTCACTGCCGATCAGGACGGTTATAAAGAGGGAATCAAATACCTTAATGAGCTGTATAAGCTGAACCTGATTGACGAAGAGTCATTCGAGCAGGATTACAATACGTATCTGGCCAAAGGACAGAATGAAAAATATGGTCTCTATTTTCAATGGGATAAGGCGAACATTTCAGGAGACAACGATAAATATGAATTGATGAATCCGCTCGCGGGGCCAAGCGGTGAAGTCAATGTGACCCGCACGAACAATCTCGGCTTTGACCGGGGGAGAATGGTGATTACCAGTGACAACAAAAATCTTGAGCTTACAGCAAAATGGATTGACCAACTGTATGAACCCATCCAGTCCGTACAGGACAACTGGGGCACCTACGGCGACAAAACTCAGCAGAACATTTTTGAATACGATGAAGCGAGTCATATGCTGAAGCATCTTCCGCTTAAGGGAACTGCGCCAGTCGAGCTGCGTCAAAAAACGAATATCGGTGGTCCATTGGCAATTCTTGACGAATATTACGGAAAAGTAACGACCAAGCCCGACGATGCAGTGGGGAGGCTCGAGCTCATAAAGAAAAGACTCGTTCCTTATATGAAGGCTGACCATAATTTCCCGAAAGTCTTCTTCTCGCTGGAGGATCAGAAGCAGATCTCCACACTGGAAACCGATTTGTTTGCTTACGTTAACCGCAAACGGGCAGAATGGATCAAAACAGGCAAAGTGGAAGAAGAATGGGCGGAATATAAGGCCGAGCTGTCCAGACTGGGACTAGACAAATGGCTGGAAATCAAGCAGAAAGGCTACGACCGATATCTTAAAGATCAAGGCTGAAATATATAAAAGGTGGTTGGGCTGTTAAACACCTTATCAACAATCAATAGGAGAGTGGATACCATTAAAGACATGTTCCTAACGGGCGACAGTAGCAGCAGAAAAGGATCACGAAACAGTTATTATAGGGAGACATACAGGCCTCAATTCCACTATTCACCTGAGAAAAATTGGATGAACGATCCAAACGGCTTGGTTTACTATGAAGGAGAGTACCACCTGTTCTACCAGCATACGCCCCATGATACGCAGCCTGACTTTGGCCGCATGCATTGGGGGCATGCGGTAAGCAAGGATCTAATACATTGGGACGAACTCTCACCGGCAATTCCGCCTGGAGAGGACGGAGCGATCTTCTCGGGAAGTGCGGTGGTGGATAAGAACAATACAAGCGGATTTTTCAACGAAGAAGGATCAGGATTGGTTGCAATTTATACGAATGAGGGCAACAGGGCTCAGCCCGGCAAGCCGCAGGTGCAAAGCATTGCTTACAGCAGGGATAAAGGTCGAACCTGGACAAAATATGAAGGTAACCCGGTTTTATTCCCAATGGAAACGCTAGACTTTCGTGATCCGAAGGTGTTTTGGCATGATGAATCGTCGATGTGGATAATGGTCCTTGCCGTAAGAGAACGTGTAGAATTTTACACATCTCCAAACCTGAAAGAATGGTCTTTTGCAAGCGAATTCGGTTCTGACATTCCGCATATCCACCGAGGGATATTTGAATGTCCTGATATATTTCAAATCCAAGTGGATGAGGATCCTAATACCACGAAGTGGATTCTGATGCTAAGTGTCGGGGATAGAAATGGTGTGAATCCAGATGATCCGGAACCACCGGCAGGTGGTTCTGGCATGATGTATTTCATAGGCAACTTTGACGGTAAGGCATTTGCTCTGGATGGAACGTTGGAATCTTTCGATACTATTAAATGGGTAGACTACGGATCAGACTTTTACGCGGCCGTGACCTGGAATGGGATTCCAAACGAGGACGGTCGAAAGATTTGGGTCGGCTGGATGAACAATTGGCGTTATGGTACCACGCTACCTTCAGAGGAATGGCGTGGCAAGATGTCAATTCCCCGTGAGCTACAGCTTAGGACTTATCCGGAGGGACTTCACTTAATCCAAGCACCCATAAGTGAATTAAGTCAGCTAAGAAAACCAATTTTGTCTCTGCAAGACTTGACGATTAAGCCAGGTATGAACGTGTTGTCTGATTTCTCTGCTGCAAAGGCAGAAATTATTGCAGAATTTGAAATCAGCACTGCCGTGGAATTCGGGTTTAAAGTGCGGAAGTCTTCTAATCAGGAGACGATCATTGGATATAATATCTCGAATGGGGACTTGTTCGTCGATCGGACGAAGTCGAGCGCCATTGATTTTCATTCCGATTTCACAGCAATACACAAGGCCCCTATGAAGCCAGAGCATGGACGGGTACAACTGAGTATTTACGTGGATTGGTCAAGTGTCGAGGTCTTCGGAAATCATGGAGAAACAATCATTTCAGACATGATTTTCCCGGACTTGGAAAGCAGGGGGCTGGAACTCTATGCCATTGGCGGAGAACTAAAGGTCGTATCGCTTCAAATCAATGATCTAGTAAGCATTTGGGGAAATGAGAATGTCTAGACGTTAACTATTGATATTATTCAAATTTTAATTATCTCACGACGGAACTCGTTAAGCATTGGCTTGATTCGACGAAGTGGTTACAGCCCGGTTGCGTGCATCCGTATCTGAAACTTGGTCCTCAAAACCAATTAAAGTAACATTTTTCTGCCTGGACACGTAACACCCGGTCGGCTCACAACCGTATCGGGTGTTTTCATATCCTTGGAAAGTTAGCAGAACTCGAAAGACGACCACGGAGCAATCTCATTAAAAGTGAATAAGGGCGATTGCTCTGCAGTGGTGAAAGGCGTAAGAATCTGTCCGTGCATGCCCTGGTCAATTATCCTCAATTATAATTTCCATAAGAGAGAGAAGATTATAATTGATGGTCTTGAGTTCTTTGAACTTAATAAGAGATACGATATGTTAGAAATCAAGTTTTCATTTCTTGAATATACTCTAGCTGATAGAACGGGAAAGAAAAAGAACGATATTTAGAAGTGATTTCGAGTGTATCAAATGAAGATCAAACATGGAAATTAATAAAACATGATTTTATAAGGTTATATGTTTATAGGATATGGGGTGGCAATACAGTCTCCCAAGTTAGAATAATTCGCCACGTTTAAAATCCCCATTACTGCAAGTTGAAAATGCATCTCATCCATAAGGCTGCTTAGGAAATGGCTTAGCAGTTAATACAGATAATTAACCCTTCCGTATGACCTAGCTCAGGCAAATTGTGCTCCAATATGTGTTATTCCATATCTATTACCTCTATTAGGTAGTATCACCTAAATAAGAGATATTAATTTCTAAGTAGTGTTAGTAGAGCATGTTTTTATGTTTAGATTTTCTAAGAGCAGTATTGGTGATTTGAAGGAGATAAATTAATAGGTTTTCTAATTTAAAAGTGACTTTTCAAGGGGGATAACAGCTTGGGAAGAGATGCTGTACGCAATTAAATAATGGTCAAGAAACATCCAGACAGATTAGACTTATTTTAAATTTATATACTATATACTATATACTATATACAGTATACAAAATATATATAAACACATTATATAGGGTATTTAGGAACGTATTTTTTATTTTGCAATTGGCTTTTACTATAAATCGGACTAAGCTTGAAATAAAAAAGGGCTTATAGCTATGTTTTTTATAGTCTATCTATAAAGAAGAGTTAAACTTGGGGAAACTAACAGAAAGTAACAGACAATTGCATAGTGTTGGAAAAATTTAAACACCTTCAAGATAATACCCTATTTATGAGAGAGATCGGGAATAATCTTGGAGGTGTTGTAGATTAATCACACTGATTCGCTATATATAAAATTTCTCTGAGTGGAAGTACCGCCAAGTAAGGGCTGTGGGAAAGCATCCCTGGCCATACTCGTGATGCCTCGCTCGAACTAACTATGACTTTCAGAGGATGATATTAAGAGTGGTAAAGGTTAGTAGAAAAATCTGGCGTTGGCGTAATCCTCGCCAGGTGGCATGGAAAGTTGCAACATATGGTTCATATGGTTTGTAGGACGCCTATTAATTGTCTCTTACTTGTCTGAGAAGTCTTATTTTAGCTAAAAAAATCATGTCCGTAGTAAGTGCAGCACAACAAAAATGTTGATGGCTACACAGCCTTACATTGAATTTGATAATTGACGTTCATTTGAGCAAAATGTTAGAATCACATACAATTCAGACAAGCGTAGTGATCAATGGAGACTTGTCTTTTTTTGATGCTTTTTGAACATTGGGGGGATATTCATGTTGATTTCAAGAGTGATCAACAATAATGTGATCACGGCGATGAATGAAGACAACAAGGAATTGGTGATTATGGGTTTAGGGATTGCTTTTCAAAAGAAAAAAGGCGACACCGTTGATAAGTCCAAAATTGAAAAAGTATTTAGCCTTGAGAATAAGGAACTTACCGATAGACTAAAGACGTTATTAAACAAAATATCGTTGGAGGTTATGTCGCTTACAGAAGATATTATTAACTATGCTATGCAGAAAACGAATCGAAAACTGAATGAAAGCATATATATTTCGCTTCCCGATCATATTAATTTTACAATCGAACGTCATCAACAAGGGATAGATATTCATAATGCACTCCTTTGGGAAATAAAACGATTCTATAGATTGGAATTTGGAATCGGCATGGAAGCTCTGTCCATAATTAAAGAGCGTCTTGGTGTGGAACTCCCTGAAGATGAGGCTGGCTTTATTGCCCTCCATATCGTTAATGCTCAAATGAACGAAAATGTACCTGAAGCGGCAAATATCACAAGATTAATTAAGGAAATCCTAAACATTGTTCAATATACATTCAGAATTGATTTGGATGAAGAATCGCTTAACTATTTCAGATTCGTAACTCATCTCAAATTTTTTTCCCAGCGGATGTTTAATAAAATTATGACGGAAAGTAAAGATGAGGAATTGCTAAATATTGTGAAAGAAAAGTATAAGCCATCTTATGAATGTGCCTGGAAAATCAAAGAATACATCAAGCTAAGCTATGATTATCTCTTAAACAAGGACGAATTACTCTATTTGACGATCCATATTGAAAGAGTGGTCAACAGGAGTTGAGATCTTTACACCTGATGTAAGCGTTGACAGATTCCAAAGTACGTGCTAAATTATGTTCATATTCACAAACTGAATAATTCTTTAGGATAAGTAGGATTGTAACTGCTTCGAGCAGGCAAGACCTAAATTCTAACGAACTTACGACTACCGCGGGGCGTAAGTTGGTTGAATTTGGGTCTTTTTTTGTTTCCGTTTTTCATTAAAATCCCGGGAGGATCAGCATGAGCAATCAGAAAATTGCACGAGAAATACTGCCTTTATTAGGTGGAGAAGAAAACGTAAAAGATGTAACTCACTGTGTAACTCGATTGCGTCTTACCCTTAAAGACAATGAGAAAGCAGACAAAGCTGGTATTCAGGCTATACAGGGTGTTATGGGAGCGACAGTCAATGGGGGGCAATTTCAAATTATTGTTGGGGATAAGGTATCCGATGTTCACAGCGAATTTATAAAATTACTGGGTAACCGTCAAGTTGCGGATGATAGTAGTTCTGCATCAGGTTCGAAAGGCTTCAAAGGGATTCTCAATTCCTTCTTTAATGTCATCTCAAGTATTTTTGCTCCAATCATTCCAGCAATCATCGGGGCGGGATTACTTAAAGGGATTATCACATTACTCTCATCTTTTGAACTCGTATCTTTGGAAAGTAGCACATATAAGTTGCTATCTGTATTCGCTGATGCGGCTTTTTATTTCTTGCCTGTCCTTCTTGCTTTTAGTACGGCGAAAAAGTTTAATGCTAACCAATATGTCGCTGGGGCGATTGCGGGTGTTTTGATTCATCCTAACTTAGGTGCTCTTTTGAACGGTGAATCACCTGTCACCCTACTTGGCATCCCGATTACTTCAGTCATATACGCATCGTCTGTATTACCCATTATTCTGGGCGTGTGGTTTATGTCTTATGTGGAAAAGATTTTAAAACGTATCATTCCTAAGGTTCTTCAGTCTATCTTTTTGCCACTGCTTACATTGTTGATTGTTTCTTCTATCATTCTTATTGCGCTTGGACCTGCTGGTACACTCATAGGAAATGGAATCGCCGTCGGATTTATTTCACTATACATGAACTATGGATGGCTAGCGGGGCTTCTTCTCGGAGGATTTTATCCGCTGATTGTCATCACAGGTATGCATTACGGGTTCTTGCCAGTCATGTTCCAATCCCTTTCTAAGTATGGTGTTGACTTTATAATGGGGATTGCAGTTGCAGCCAATTCGGGTCAGGCAGGGGCGACTCTTGCGGTATATTTGAAAACCAAAAACAAAGAATTCAAGGCTGTAGCTGGAACAGCAGCACTGAATGCCATTATCGGGATTACCGAACCTGCTCTTTACGGTGTAACCGTTAAGTTAAAAAAACCGTTGATCGCAGCTGCTATTGCTGGAGGCCTGGGCAGTGCAGTAATGGGATGGTTTAAAGTTGGTGCCACGGGAATTGGTACCGGGCCGATTGCAGGGTTACCATTTTTCTTCGGTTCCACATTCCTGTATTTCTTGATCGGCTGTGCAGTTAGTTTTGTTGTTGGTTTTGTTCTGACACTCATTATTGGATTCGAAGATATTCCAGAGAGAAAAGAAGCTGTAGCCGTCTCTTCGAATAATACAATTACAGGGACGATAGAGAGTGATCCTAGAGCACCCGTAACGGTACAATTTAATAATCTAGATCGTGTTCAACCTATTCTTAGTCCTATTCATGGAGAAGTGGTAGAACTCTCGCAAGTCAGTGATCCTGCCTTTGCAGCTGGTATGATGGGCAAAGGAATTGCAATTAGACCCACTACAGGAAGAGCGGTGTCACCTGTGAAAGGTACGGTCGCGACTGTTTTCAAGAAGAAACACGCCATTGTTGTTGTGGCTGACAGTGGAGCAGAAATATTGATTCATATTGGCATAGATACCGTTAAACTGAATGGTCAACATTTTGAGACTCACGTTGAAGTAGGTCAACATGTTGAGGCTGGCGATCTGTTGGTTGAGTTCGACATAGAACAGATTAAAAAAGCTGGCTATGACACGGTAACTCCTATTATTGTAGCTAATTATAATGACTATGTCGATGTTAATGCAGAATCAATCGGAAGTATTGATGAAAAAGATCCTTTAATGAAGGTAATCGGATAAAGAAAATTTGGAGGGTGAAAAACAATGGATTTTACAAAAAAATCGGTGAATGAAATTAAAACGTCGGGGGATTTATTCCCCCCTGACTTTCTCTGGGGCGGAGCCGTGGCTGCGAATCAGATCGAAGGTGCATATCTGGAGGATGGTAAGGGATTATCTGTCTCAGATGTGTTGTCGGACGGAATATTCGGTCAGATCCTGGATAAGCCTGATGGTGAATATCTCAAACACCAGGCCATTGATTTTTACCATCGTTACCCCGAGGATATCGCATTGTTCGCAGAAATGGGGTTCCGAACACTAAGAACTTCTATAGCGTGGACCCGGATTTTTCCGAATGGAGATGAAGCCATTCCTAACGAAGCAGGTCTGGAATTTTATGATCGGTTATTTGATGAACTGCTCAAATACGGAATTCAACCATTAGTTACACTTTCTCATTATGAAATGCCTCTTGGACTCGTCCATAAGTACGGTGGCTGGTCTAATCGAGAAGTGATTACTCTTTTTGAACGTTTTTCGAGAGTTGTTTTCGATCGGTATGGGGACAAAGTAAAGTATTGGCTGACATTCAACGAAATTAATATGATGCTTCATGGTCCTTTTATTGCAGGAGGAATTTATCCTGATCAGGCAACTGAGCAAGTAACTTATCAGGCTATCCATCACCAATTCGTTGCAAGTGCTTTAGCAGTGAAGGCTTGTCATGAAATTATTCCCGATGCTCAGATCGGGTGCATGATAGCGGGTGGCCCAATGTATCCTCTTACACCTAAACCAGAGGATGTGTTGGAAGCCATGCGTAAAGACAGGGAGAATTTCTTCTTTGCAGATGTGCAAGTCAAAGGTAAATATCCTGGGTATATACTGCGTTATTTCAGAGAATCCAATATTGATCTCGATATCACAGAAGAGGATCTGAAGACACTTAAACACACGGTCGATTTCATTTCTTTTAGCTATTACATGAGTTACTGTGCAACGACAGATCCTGAACTTAATGAGCAATCCAGAGGCAATATTATGAGCGCGGTTAAAAATCCGTACCTTTCAGCTTCCGAGTGGGGTTGGTCAATCGATCCAAAGGGATTGCGCTACACGTTAAATCAGTTCTATGACAGATATGAAAAACCTTTGTTTATTGTCGAGAATGGCCTAGGCGCAATAGATGTCCCGAATGAGAAGGGGATTGTTGAGGATTCCTATCGGATTGATTATATCCGCGAGCATCTTGTGCAAGTCGCAGAAGCGATTCAAGATGGAGTCGAGGTCATGGGATACACTAGTTGGGGATGCATAGACATCGTAAGCAACTCCACCGGAGAGATGCGTAAACGTTATGGCTTCATTTATGTCGATCGTCACGATGATTTATCGGGAACTTTTGAGAGAACACGAAAGAAGAGTTTCAATTGGTACAAAGAAGTCATCGCTACCAATGGAAAAATCATTACAGAGTAGAGGTAAAACAGCCGAAACATGTTCCATAACGAATGGAGGTGTTTCGGCTGTTTCAAATTTAATGTTATGAACATGAATTTAGAGGACTTGCCGAGGGATAACAGGCAAACTAATCATGGTCTCAGTATCTATAAATTTTAGTGTATCTTCATCCACTAACAAACCTTGCGGCGAAACCCAAGCTGCCTCTGCTACGGCTGCATTTTCGAAGATGTATAACGAAACAGCATCATAGGGTGCTTCGTCGGGGACGTAGGCTCCATCTCCCTTCCCCGGTTTTCGAGTAGGATGCTGCCGATAAGAAATAAGCCCCGGAAGCTTGGTAGCAAGAGGTCCATGAGTGAATTCATAATGATAGCGAAACTCTTCAAGTGACATCCCTGGTTTTCTTCGGAACACAAACATGATGCTATGTCCTTTTTCAGGATATACATTTAACTCTTTTATACTTTCCATTATGGTTTAGCCTCCTCGAGTTAGTTTATTTAACATATTGTTATTATAGCAATGGAAATGAACATCCTAATAGTGTCTTAATCTAGATTTTCATGGTGTAAATCAAGTATTGTTTGGAATGTGTACTGTTTCACGGTATGTTTTATTCCATAAAATCTATTCGTATACTTCGAGCATAAAAGGGGGAAGGAGCTCATGAGTGTTCTTCTTATACAAATAGACGAGAATGATTTCATGGAAGTGAAGGAGCTGATCACAAAGAATTACGCAGGAGCTAAAGTCATTACTGTGAATCAGTTGCATGGGGATACGGATTGGCTTCTAAGTATGACAGAAATACCTGATCTTTTGGATAGACTTATCAATACAGCTGGGGAACCTGCGGTGCAACGCGTTTTACATTATATAAACTGTCACTTTAGAAGATCATTAACGTTGGAGGAGGTATCTTCTGAAGTCCATTTGAATCCAGTCTATTTCAGTCAGTGGTTTAAGCAGAAGACCGATTGTGGGTTTAAAGAATACATTACACATATTAGACTTCAGGAGGTACGACACTGGCTGCTAAATAGCGATCACACCATCAACTGGATCGCTGAGTATGTGGGGTATCAGGATACAGCACATCTATCTAAACTATTCCGCAAACATTTTGGTTTGGCTCCAGGGATGTATAGACAAAAGATAAGAAATGAACGCCAAGCATCAAGATAGTCCATTTTCAAAAAAGTATTTGAGGAAAAGGGTCGCCAAGCTCAGGATTCGGCATGGGTCCTCTAACATATTTCATTAAGCATATAGGTGTTCAAGGAAAATAAAGTATTCTTTGGGGGTCTAATTAAGAAGAAGGACGATTAGTAACTATGCAGAATTGTGATACCTCATTTTTCATACTCGTTGAGAACATCGTGTAATACATGATGTTCTCAAATAACTTGTTTTCGCTAATCTTTAAGTTAAAGAACGGGTTATCTCGCTTATGAAGGGTACACCTGATTCCTTTTAAACAATCCCCATACCTGTTCGGCCATGTATTTCGGTGAATGTGGCATGTTATTTATAATCCACCATTCGATTACCCCAATGAATGCAAAGGCCATAAAGTGTGTGATCAATAGCTTGTCATACCCCTTATTAAGGTCCTCCATATTGACTTGGTCTTTTATGTTCCCCGTCACGATCTCTAACATATGCTCCCGAAATGCAGGGATTCCTTTATTCGAAAGCATGGAAGCGAAAAACGTATGGTTCTGCTCAAAGTATTGAAAAACAGGTAACAAAGAATGAATAAAATCAACCTTTTCCTGATTTGGATCGGTTGAGATGCAAACGGAGATCATTCTGCTCAAATGCTCATCGATGCATTGGTTAAGAAGATCGTATTTATCGGTGTAGTGAAAATAAATGGTTCCCCTGTTAACATTCGCTCGATCCGCAATCTCATTAATAGTTATTTCTTCAAAATCCTTCTCCGAGATCAAACCTATAAATGCATTAAATATGGCTGCCTTTGTTTTTAGGATTCTACGATCGATTTTAACTCCCATAATGTATAGCCTCCAGAAGATATTTAACAAATTATTCGAATCCGTTGAATATAAAACAAAAATCACTTTTTTAGCGATTGAAGAAATCAACATAATCCATATAATAATAACCAACGGACGTTATATATTCAACAAAAGTTCGATAAAGTTTTGCTGTAACCTAAATGTTCATTGGGTCAAAAGAGCAATCTAACAATAAAATATCGAGGTGATCGACTAATGAACATAACGCTTTTTGGTGGTAGTGGTGCAATTGGAAAAATTTTGACTGAGGTAGCAATTCAAAACGGGGATAACGTTACCCTTTATGCTAGAAATGCGGGGAAAATTGGACAGAAACATGAGAAGCTAAATGTTGTCGAGGGTCAATTATCTAATCAAGACTTGGTGGAACAAGCACTGTCGAATGCCGATGTCATCATTAGCACATTGGGACCCGCACTTGATACGTCCAGAAAATTAAAAGGTACCCCTGTTGCGGATGGTCATGAGGTTATTGTAAATGCGATGAGAAAGTTAAATAAGAAACGACTCATTACACTTGCTACTCCAACCTTGAAATCTGATAAGGATCGGAATTCGATTGCCACAATTGTACCGGGAATTATGGCCAAGGTGATGTTTCCGAATGGTTATTACGAAATGAAAAAGCTTGAGGAAATCATCAAGCGATCTTCTTTAGACTGGACAGTAGTTCGGATTATTAATCCAAATGTAAGGCATAAGGAAAACGTTCATTATGCTTACTCGCTAGGCGATCAGCCAGCCAAAATGGGGGTATCCCGAGAAAATATCGCTAAATTTATGTATCATGCAGCTTCCGAGCCATCCTTAATTCATCAAATGCCGATTGTATACAACAGTTGAGAAAGGATTCGATCTGTTTATCAAGTGAAGGGAGAGGAACGAAATGAAAGTAGAGATTTGGTCGGATATTGGCTGCCCATTTTGTTATATCGGAAAACAGCGTTTCGAGGACGGGCTGGGGCTGTTTGCATCCAAAGATAAAGTGAATGTGGAGTACCGGAGCTTCCAGCTAGATCCTTATGCCGAGAAATACCCAGCTTACGATGTACACGACTTGTATGTTTCAAAGCATGGTGGCAGCAGAGAAGAAGCCAAGGCCATGCATAAACAATTTGCCCAACAAGCGAAGGGTGATGGAGTGGATTTTCAATTTGACCGAATAATCCCTACTCATTCGCTCGATGCGCATCGATTGATCAAGTTTGCGGGTACCTATGGCAAGAGTGCGGAAGTGTTGGAGCTTCTGTATAAAGCATATTTCACAGATTCCAAGCATATCGGCGACGCGGGCACACTGGCTGACATAGCGGCGGAAGCCGGTATGGATCGCGAGAAAACGCTCAACGTGCTGGAAAGCACGCAATATGTGGATGAAGTTCGTGCAGATGGGCGTGAAGCAAGCAGCCTTGGAGCTACAGGTGTACCTTTCTTTGTCATCAACCGCAAATATGCGATTTCAGGCGCACAATCAAGTGAAGTGTTTCTGGAGGCGCTGCAAAAAGTATGGGACGAGGAACATCCGCTGATGACGTTAGATACGACTCTAAACCAAGAATCAGGCAATGTTTGCGAGGATGGTTATTGTACGCCAAAAAACAGCTGACGGAGGCGCCATTAAAGTAATCGTAAAACAGCGGCAGTCTAGGACTTTATTTTCTCGTCCATAGCTACCGCTGTTTCTTTTATTGGAGCTCTTTGGGTTTTAATGCTTGGCGAATCAGTTGATTGAATTGACTCATATGGTGATCAAAACTGAAATGTTCGTCAGTGGCTGTACGTGCAATAAGGCCGTCAATCAGCGCATACAACCAGAGAGAAAGGGTCTCCACATCATATTCTGGATCTACTTGTTTTTCATGAATAGCACTTGTAAGCAGATTTTTGAATGATTCACGCATGATGATATCACTTTGATTGAAGACATGTCGCACGCCCTTATTGCGTGAAGCTTCAGCCAAAATTTCGATCCATAATCTCTGGTCCATAGGATATACGGGATTACTGACACAACTAGTTATAATCGTCAGAATCTGTCCGAGAGGATCTTTTTCGGTTTCTTTAAATTCCATTTTGGCCAAGGCATGGCGCTGTTCTTCTTCCACCAGTGCAATAATAAATGCATCTTTACTTGGAAAGTGGCGGTACAGATTCCCTGCACTCATTCCTGCTTCTTTTGCAATTTCGACAATGCCTGTTTTGTGAAATCCATTGCGTGAAAAACATCGAACAGCAGCCTCGATGAGCAAGCGTCTGCTATCGTCTTTTTGTTTCATTCGTTTCGATTTAGGCGGTTCAGAGTTATTCATTGTACTTCAAATGTACAGGGATACCTTCTTGGCTCTTATCCCTGCAACCTCCTTGTTTCGCGAAATAATGTACATCCATCATACCATGTACATTACCATAGTCTGCATTTGGATTAAAGTGTATTAAAGACTGGACGCTCTTTATTATCTATATCTCCAAGCAGAGGTAAACGAGACAACATGTTCGCCAAGAAATAAGAGTCCCAAGGGAAATGTTCAGTGATCCCTAGACCGACTACATCATAGGATTTGGCTACATCTTGCAAAACTCGGATAATGGTTTCCATACTTGATCCTTGTGGGAAGCTCTTGGTGTATTCTTCGTATGTTCCCGGATAAGCAACCAGAAGAGAACGGAATTCTTTCATATCCAGAACATCCAGATCAAAATGAATAATAATCTTGGACGGTTTTTTCTCAGCTAGCCATTGGAGCACTTTAGAACTATCCTGCTTAATTTCATCGGGACCTACAATATCTAATTTCATATTTTTCATGGGCTCTGAGTGAAGAGCATCGATCATGTCGTTCAATCCTACATATAGGATTTGTTCAGGTTTAAAAAGATGGGGCACCTCTGCAACAAATTCCTGATCACCTACCCCAAGCAAATTGGCAAGAACATGAGCATGATGATTTTCAAAGTCTTCAGGGATCGAGACATCAGGGTGAGCATCTACCCATAACAGAGCAACATCTCCATCATATTTCTCATTCAAATAAGAAAAAGGAGCAAGTTCTACACTGCAATCCCCTCCAAGGACAACGATACGTTCAGGGTTATGTTTATGAATTAGACTTTTGGCTGATCTAGCTTGTTGCAATACGGTACTTTTGGCAATTATACCTTGTTCTTTTTCTACATTAGGGTTCAGATCGACGGGTACTTCTTCAAAAGGACCATTAGACTTGGGAGCAAGCCAGTTTAACAAGTGAGCTCCCAGAACGTAAGGAGGGTTGTTCCCTCCTTGCCATTGAGGGAATAACAAACGCAGTGTACGGCTTGTATCCATTTCATTCATAAGATATTTCTCCTTTTATTTAAGTTAGTGATCGTTCATTCACTGAAAATGATACAAGATTACTTTTTATATTGCAAACCCTAAATAACAGGGAATGCCTATTTGAAATTATGCTGATTATACAATGACAATCATTGAGCTTATAAAAGGCAGGCGTTGATGACGGCCATTGCACAGAATGTGAAGAAAATGGCCCGACACCTACATGTCTTTTGTGGCTTAGAAATAGGCTTTCTCAACTTAAAAATTATTCCACATTGGTTGATGATTTTTTGTGACGTTTAATGGGTGAACCAGAGTTATCTTTAATAAATTTTCCACTAAACAGCTTTGTGAAAAATATCTTTCATGATACAGTGGAAAAACGGTGTAGTTTTACCGCCGCCATTTATTTGAAAAGTGGAATTAAATGGAATTATGTACGATAATAAGTAAGCATTTTAAAAACTTTCTTGAATTAAACTGAGGTGCTCAATGAATCGAATTTTACTGGTTGAAGATGATGATAATTTGGTGTTCGGTATTGAATATACTTTAACAAGTGAAGGATATGGCGTTGTTCTTGCGGGTAGCTTGGAAGAAGCCAGAAAGGCATTAAAGACAGACGACGTCGATTTAATTTTGTTGGATATAAATTTACCTGATGGTTCAGGGTATGACCTGTGTAGGGAAATCCGTGCATTATCCCAGGTTCCCATCATTTTTTTGACAGCTTTGGATGAGGAGACAAATGTTGTTGCTGGTCTTGATTTGGGAGCAGATGATTATATGACCAAACCGCTCCGTACCAAAGAACTTCTCTCTAGAATGAAAGCCGTATTAAGGCGCAATCATAAGCCCAAGGATGAACCGAATAGATGGATATCCGACGATATTGAAGTTCGAGTTCTAGAAGGAATTGTTCTTAAAAACAATCAGGAACTTTTATTGACGGGGCTGGAATATCGATTGCTATTGATGTTAATGACTCACCCCAAGCAAATTTGCAGCAGAAGTATCATCCTTAACAGTCTGTGGGATATGTCAGGAGAATTCATTGATAACAACACCCTTTCAGTTCATATCAGAAGGTTAAGAGAGAAGATCGAGGATGTTCCTGCAGTACCGAGATACATCATTACCGTTCGAGGAGTCGGATATAAATGGAATGCAGATATTGTAGGGAGATAAACCATGAATGAATTCGTCCGTAATCCAGAGTGGAAGTCTATTACTGTTAAAGCGATCGTATTACAAGTTATGTTAGCGGTAATCATATTCTTTTATATGAGTTATCAAGTCAGTCAGATCAATAAGGCCGTGGTTAATCAAAATGCTGCATTGATTGGTTATGTTTTGAAGCAAGCTCCTCAACTAGAAAATGAAATTATCCACTTTATCACTCAGGGTGCACAAGAAAATGAAATCGTAGAGGGAAAACGCAGCCTGGCTCAATATGCATATAAGGAAGATATGCCCGTAAACGATCAACCTGTACTCTCGGATAACGCCTTACCCATGAAAACGGCGGCTCAGGTTTTGCTTTATAGTATTCCATTACTGCTGTTATTGGGATGGGAATACCGCAAAATATTTAACAAGATTCGAACCATAACCTTTGCAGCGGAGCAAGTTGTTGAACATCAGTTTGATCAACCGCTTCCGGAGAATGATGAAGGAGACTTTGGCGCATTAGGACGAAACTTTAACGCGATGGCCGAAAGGTTACACAACAGTCTTCGGCAACTCCAACAAGAGAAAATGTTTCTACGCAACTTGCTTTCCGATATTTCGCATCAGCTCAAAACGCCACTAGCAATCCTCATCGTTTTTAATGAAAATTTGCTAAATGATCCTCATATGAAAGAAGAAATGAGAACGAAATTTCTGGATCGAGGCCGTCAACAACTAGAGCGAATGGAATGGCTGATTATCAGTTTGCTGAAGCTGGCACGGGTCGAAGCCGGAGCAATAACGTTCCTGATAGAACGCGTTCGAGTAAGAGAAATGATCGATCATGCTGTACATTCGTTGCGAATGTTATCCGAGCAAAGGAAGCAGAAGATTCACATTCATGGTGGAGAAGATATGTATGTTTGGGCGGATGAAGAATGGCTAACAGAAGCCTTGATTAACTTGATTAAAAATGCACTGGAACATACGCCACTAGAGGGAGGAATTGATGTTATTTTAGAAAAAAATTCATTATTCCAGACAGTAATCATTCGAGATCAAGGAGAAGGCATTTCCCCAGAAGATTTGCCTCACATTTTTGAACGATTCTATAGAGGGAGAAGAACGACAAAGCCGCAAAGTCTTGGCATTGGCTTGTCTTTATCCAAGTCCATTATTGAAGAGCAAGGCGGTATGATCACCGTTGTAAGTCAGTTAGGGCTAGGAACAGAATTTAGAGTTTCGTTTAATAAATGGGATAGTGGAGGAAGCTTACAATAACGTAAGCTTCCTCTTCACTTTATTGTAAGCTTCGATCTTTATAATAACAAACATACAAAGTGAAACATTAGCTCAGGAGGTAAACAGGTGGAAATACTAAAAACTATTAATTTGTGTAAAACCTATGGAAGTGCAGAGGCAAAGGTTGAAGCTTTAAAAAATGTCAATTTCTCTGTTCAACATGGAGAATTTGTTGCCATCGTAGGAGCCAGTGGATCAGGAAAAAGTACCTTAATGCATCTTCTAGGTGGAGTGGACCGCCCGGCTAGTGGACAGGTCATCATCGATGGTACGGATCTTTACTCCAGAAGTGAAGAGGAGCTCGCTGTATTCCGAAGACGGAAAATTGGATTTATTTTTCAATCATACAATCTGATCCCGGTCCTATCTACAGAGGAAAATATCAAGTTACCGATGCTATTAGAGAACAAAAGGGTAGATGAAAATTATGTTCAGGAATTAATGGGTATATTAGGTCTGACCGAGCGGAGACATCATCTTCCATCCGAATTGTCAGGCGGACAACAGCAAAGAACGGCGATTGGCCGTGCGTTAATTAATAAACCGTCGATTATCTTGGCGGATGAACCTACCGGAAATCTGGATAGTAAAAACAGCAGGGATATTATGGACTTACTTATGTTTTCAGTTAAAAAATATAATCAGACGTTAATCATGATCACGCACGATTTGAATATTGCTAAAATCGCAGATCGAGTCGTAAGAATCGAAGACGGAGTCCTTCTACAGGCAAATGAGGTGAGTGAAAGTTGAAAAGCTACACAGATCTTACTGGAAAATATCTAAAGGGACAGAAAAAAAGATCGATGCTTACAATCTTAGGTATAATCTTGTCGGTTACACTGTTTACTTCCATTGGAACAATCGGGATGAGCTATTGGGATAAGTCAGTCAGACAAACCATGCAGGACTTCGGAGATTACCACGTCTCTTTCAATGGTATTTCAGGAGAAGCAATCCCGAAAGTCAAAAACAATGCAGCCGTAAAAAGTGCCGGCGTCATCAGTAGAGAAGGATATGCTGTCCTTAGGGAAACAAAAGAGAAGGAAAAGAAGGAAGATCCGTTTGCCGCACCCTACCGGTACTTGAATGTCAAGGGATATAATGCGAATGCAATGAACATGCTTCAGTCACAGCTAGACTCGGGCAGGTACCCGGAAAATTCGAATGAAATTATCCTTTCATCTTCGAGTCTGAGTTATTTTTTAAAAAAACCAAAGCTTGGCGAAACAATTACGCTAAACCTTGGAATCCGGAAGGTGGCGTCAACTGGTGAAGACAAAAAGATTAACGGACTTGGCGATTATGGTTGGGATCTTGACGAAGCCTTCCAAGCTCAATCCCAAAGAGAATATACTGTTGTAGGCTTTATGAAGCCGTCAAGCAAAGAGAATTGGTCTTCCGGATACATCTTTCCTGCAATTACTTTCAATGATAACAAGAGTATCGATAACTACAAAAATTACTTTATTTACGTCAAAATGAAATCTTTGAAGAACATCAAAGAAAAGACGGAAGCCTTGATGTCCTCTTTACAGCTGAGTAATGTCGAACAAGGTTCCGCTATGCAACTGGATAGGGATAACTTTATTGAAAATGTAAGAATTGAGTACAATAATGAACTGCTTAAATTGTATGGCAAAAGCATTTATGAAGGTGTGAATAACAGCTTAATCCTAACTTTCGCTGCTGTCATTGCGATTATAATGATTTGTACGATTGCAATGATTTATAATATTTTTCATATTTCTGTACTGGAGCGGATTTCACAATTCGGTATGTTAAGATGCATTGGAGCTACACCAGCCCAAATTCGCAAAATTGTGATGCAAGAAGCAACCCTGATAAGCTTGATCGGCATACCCATCGGGATTCTCACAGGAACCCTTTTTATGAAGGTATTGTTTTACAATATCAGCTTGTTAACGTTAGGTTTCTTAAATGATATGAGAATGGTCATTTCCCTACCGATTCTAATCTCTGCCGGTTTATTGGGCTTGCTGAGCGTATACCTTTCCGCTATTGGACCAGCAAAACAAGCAGCTCGCATATATCCTCTTGAAGCGCTGAAAAATGCGGGAAGCTCGAAGGTTGAAAATATCACAAAGGTCAAAAAGTCTCTGTTTGTTAAAAAGCTGTTTGGCGTCGTAGGGCAATTCGCAAGCAGAAACTTGCAACGGAACAAGAAACGTTTCCGGATTACAGCCTTTTCCATGATTATTAGTATTATTTTATTTATTGTCTTTAGTGGTTTGGTTGATTTCATGCAGCAAATAACACAGCTCTCGGGTGCGCAGTATTCTTATTCGCTTTCCTATGATGGTCCTTCAAGTCGAATAGACGATACTGTGTATCGGAATGTTTCTAAGCTTGATGCTGTTCAACAAGCCTACAAATTTTACAGGAATCAAGTAGATGCAATCATCCCTAAGGATAAGATCAATCCCAAATATTATGGATTTCATAAGGATCGATACATCGTTTCCGAAGGGGAAGGGTATCGAACAGATAATAATTTCCTTGTGTCCTACGGAGACAATGGCTTGGATGCTCTGCAATCCAAACTCACGGCCGGGAAGATTGACAAAGAGAAAATGAACCAAGAGAATGGCGTTATCGTCCTACAAAAAATAATGATGATGACAGAAGAAGGCAAACGACTAATTCTCGATCAAACCCAATTTAAGGTTGGAGATCACATCAAAATCCGAACAATTGACGGAAATCATAATGAATATCAAACCGTGACTGTGGTCGGAATTGTCGATCAAGATTTGTTATCGAAGAAATATAGTACAGGTCAAGATCTTTCATTTATTACGACGCCGAAAGTATACTCCAAGATTATGGGTAGCGACACTTATTCCAGAATATTTATCCTCGCTAATCCCGATATATCAAATCATCCTATAACGGACTATCTTAAATCATTAACTGATAAAAACGCTGGTTTTAACTACCATGATCGAGTGGCAGAGGTCGCTCAAGCTAAAAACGATGCAAAGACTTTTAGTATCTTGCTTTACGGTTTTATCGGTGTCATTGTTCTAATTGCTTTCTTGAACATTGTAAATACAGTAAGTACGAATCTAATTCTTCGTACGAAAGAATTTGCAACCCTCAAGGCCATCGGCATGACCCAGAAGGAAGTGAGAAAAATGATTATTTTAGAAGGCGTATTTTATGGACTATTTGCCGCCGTGATCGGAATTATCCTAGGGACGACGCTGAATTATGGAATACAAGTTCTCTTTGCGAGTGCTTTGGATGCAGATTGGGTGTTCCCGTGGTACAGTATCGGAATCGCTTTCGCAGGTTCGATGATTACGACGATCGTCGCAACGATTGGGCCGATGTACAGGTTGAATAAAGTTAGTATCGTAGATGCTCTCCGGAGTGAGAACTAGGATCGGTTGGTTAAAAAGTGTAACACAAAGCCAGCTAAAAATAATGAATTTAAAACAGGCACCCTTTAATCATATGGGGTGCCTGTTAAATCGTTCTTTAAATATTTCAGTAGTGATTCAGCGGGGGACGGTACGGCTATGAGCTGCTAACATCTGATATAACTAATGATATAAAATCCTTACTAGTAGATTGATCCAAAAATAATGTAACTATATTCTCATATGTAATTACGTAAAATAGTGTGCCCAAAGTGATGTAGACATTTGTCGCGGGACAAGAACATTTTGTCATTGCGGATTAGATAATTATCTAAGCAAAGTTTCTATCTTGTAGCTTATACTTTGGAAACACGGGTAAACGGAGAGGTGACAAAGAAAATCAATTGTAGGAACGTTTCCCCATTAATAACGTGTATTAGAATAAAATTATAGAAGGGGTACAGTTAAACAGATAAAGTGGAGCAACTTGCTCAAGCCAAGAACGACGCGACAACCGCCAGGATCTTTTTATATGGATTTATTGGTGTCATTGTCCTGATTGCATTCCTGAATATACTGAACACCGTCAGCACAATGTCATTCTGCGTACCAAAGAATTTGCAGTTCTTAAAGCCCTCGGCATGACACAACGTAATGTAAAGAAAATGATTCTGTTGGAAGGCGTATTTTACGGCCTATACGCTGCGGTATACGGTAGTATACTCGGAACAGTATTGAGCTATGGTATACATCGTCTCTTCAAAGGTGCTGTCGATGTAGGTTGGACGATTCTAGGGGCAGCATTGTTCTTGCTTGTGCAGGTGCCATAGCAACAACGCTCGTTGCTACAGTTTGGCCGATGTATCGATTAAATCAAACGAGTATCGTTGAGGCTTTGAGAAAGGAAACGTAGATAACTATAAAATAGATTATCACTTAGAAAGTCGCATAGATCGCGGCTTTTTTTGTTTTAGAGATTCAAAAAAAAGGGGGTTGACTTTTCCTTTGGTTTAGGGGGGACTTGACATGCGTGTGTTATTATCAAAAAGTTGAAAGTTCTCCTCTACAGATTTGGAGAGAGAATGAGATAAGTATGCAAGAGGAGGTTTACATATACACATAACACAATGCGCTACCTGTCATCGCGGTTCTGGTAAACATTATTTCTAAGTAAAGGTATTCTGTAATGCTTTGTTTATGCTATGCAGTGAAAATTAGAAAGACACAGAGGAGTGAAGGTTTTGCAATCAGGAACTATTTCAGAAGAGCAAAAGGTCCCAAATGTTAAAGTTTTACCCATAATGTTCGCATTAATGCTTGCAGGTATCATAGGTACGTTTAATGAAACAGCAATTAATATCGCTATCAGCGATTTAATTAATCAGTTTGCAATTACGGAGTCCACGGTCCAGTGGTTATCAAGTGGTTATTTACTCACACTGGGAATTTTAGTTCCCCTTTCAGGATTATTGATACAGTGGTTTACAACGAGGCAACTTTTCCTGACATCAGTCATTATTTCAATCGTAGGGTCAGCAATAGGTGCTATGGCGGGAAGTTTCGATATATTGCTATTAGGAAGGATACTTCAAGCTGCTGGAGCAGCCCTGCTCTTTCCTTTGATGTTTAATACTGCTCTCATTATATTCCCAGCCGAGAAACGCGGAAAAGCGATGGGGCTGGTCACTCTTGTGTTCACAGCGGGACCTGCTTTAGGTCCAACCACCTCAGGTCTATTGATTGATAATCTGAGCTGGCACTGGATATTCTGGGTATCGTTAATGACTCTGGTGGTTGCTTTGGTGATAGGCGTTACATTTATAAAAAATGTAGCACCAATAACTAAACCACGTATTGATATTTACTCTCTGGTTTTGTCGACAATTGGTTTTGGAGGATTGGTTTACGGTATTAGTACTGCTGGAGAAGGAGATCATGGCTGGGGTAACCCTGTAGTCATTGTATCTCTGATCGCCGGTGTTGTTGCATTGATACTATTTGTCATTCGACAACTGAACATGAAAGAACCTCTTATGAACGTAAGAACACTTAAAAACCCGATGTTTGCCATCGGTACGGCGCTAGTATTCATTTGTATGAGTGTTGATCTTGCAGCGATGTTTGTTCTTCCTATGTTTTTGATTCGTGTTCTTGAATTAAGTGCTTTGACAGCTGGATTGACTCTTCTTCCAGGCAGCATCATTTCAGCTGTGCTTTCTCCTGTTGTTGGGTCGCTCTTTGACAAATTCGGACCTAAGTTTTTGGTAGTTCCTGGTCTAATTCTAACTGCGGCCACCCTATGGTTCTATTCTGATATTACGGTTGCATCGTCAATCGCTTTGATTGTCGTCTTGCATACCTGTCTGATGGTTGGAATTATTATGGTGTGGATGCCTGCTCAGACGAATGGTCTGAATCAGCTACCTGCTGAGATGTACCCGGATGGTACGGCTATTATGAACACGCTGCAGCAAATTGCAGGAGCGATCGGGATTGCTATGGCGGTTAGTGTCATGACAAGCGGAGTAGGAGACTTTATGAACAATGTTGCTGATCCTTCAAACCCGGCTAATGCAACATTGGCTTTGACGGCTGGTATGCAGAACGCATTATTCTTCGTGATGTTTGTTGCCCTTGCCGGCCTTGTTCTTGGCGTATTTGTTAGACGAGTGAAAGTCCAAAAGTGGTCAGGAGACTCCGATTGGTCATAATGCTTCTCAAGAAGCATTGTTGATTCAACCACAGATTTATTAAAAGGTGTAAGAGCGAATAGATTATTTACGATTATCTATTCGCTCTTCTATTTCATTTGTTGGAGGGTGAACATCGCAAATGAAGAAGAGGTGAGTCTATGCATATGTCTGAAGCCGATCTCATAGAATTCCTTACATCGAACCCTCATGTGAAAATTCGAGAACCGCCTCGGGAGCCTTTACCTACTCAACGTCTTACATTTGATAGCCAAGCGGAGGAGCGCTTCTATAATAAGCGGGTTGTTCCTTTAATTATTGCAGGTTACCTTCATAAGCTAGAGCTTCATAAAACCTTTGAGATCATGCAGGCTGTGGAACACTGTGGCAAGAAGTATAAAAAAACGTGTGTATACACCTGATTTCTACATGGAACACAAAGATGGTTCTGTTGAAATCGTTGAGGTTAAAGGACGGATGATCAAAATAATGCAACGAGATTATCCTCTTCGTCGTCATATTTTTTATTTTAAAGTACTGTCTTCCAAATAACTAGAAGTTTATTGAGGTACATGATGATGAGATATAGCGCGAGGATGAATAACCCGAAATTGAATTGTATCGATATAAGAATAGTTTAAGAGTCTTTTATATCATGATCCATATTAAAATCTAATACGTGTAAAGAGGAGAGTGTTTGGAATGTCAAACCTAAGTAAAGTAATTTCACTTACCAATGAAGAGCAAAAACTTCTTCAGAATGCTACGGAATTAGTTCCATTCTTAAAGGAATATGGTACGGAAATTGATAAAAACATGCACATACCGGAAGAAGTTATCGAAAAGCTTTCAAGTGCAGGACTTTTTAAGCTCAGAACACCGAAGAAATATGGTGGATTTGAAGTTAGCATAAGGGCAATGATTGAAATTGTCTCTGAAGTTGCGAAAGGCAATGGTTCTGTTGGATGGGTGATTCAAAATTTAAATGGAAATAACTATAGTGCATCCCAGCTACTACCCTCAAATGTGGTGAGTAAAATCTTCAATCAAGTCAACGAAGTGAGATTCTGCTCGGTACTTCAAGCCATCAAAACAGTGGTGAGGAAAGTTGAGGGAGGTTATCTGGTTGAGTATGGTCGTTGGGCCTTTGGTTCCGGGTCTAAGCATGCAACACATGCATTGTTAAATTTAAAGGATGCGAGTGGAATGCAGCAAGATCCCAAAATGCAGCTTGCTGTTGTTCCCATGGATGAAATTAAAATTATTGATGATTGGCACACGATGAGCCTAAAAGGATCGGCAAGTAACAGTTTGGAAATGAATGATGTTTTTATTTCCGATGAGTTTGTCGCTTATGAGGATGCAGAGCAAGTTGATGAAAGCATGCTGCAGCATCTAAAAGGCGAAGACAGATTCAAACCTTATTTATTTTTGATAACCAGTCTCACAACAGGAATTAGCACAATTCTGGGACTTGCAAGAGGAGCGTTGGAACACTTTGTTGAAAAGGCACCCCATAAGGGAATAGCCATGACAATCCACAAATCCCAGGCAGAAATTGGACATATCCAGTACAAGGTAGGACTGGCAGCCATGAAGATCGAATCTGCTCATCTTCATATCCATCGATCCGTTGAAATTCTAGAGACTTATGAAAAGAACTGTGAGCTCCTAGATCAACAAAACTTCGCGCGGGTTCAAACGGATATTGGATATGCGGCAATGTTATGTTGGGAAGCCGTTGAAATGTTAGTGGTCGAAAGCGGCGGAAGTGTAATACTGGATTCGAACCGACTATCCCAAATATTCCGCGATATTCGTGGTGGGGCTAATCATGCGTTTACCACAGCTTCTACTTGCATGGAACTGTACGGAAGAGTGCTTCTAGGGCTGGAACCACAGCATATTGTAACGCTAAGCAGTACACATGTAATAAGAGATACTCATAAAAAGGAGCTAGTATAAGGAACTAACGACAAGCTAAGTCAGAATAAGTCTATTACATGAATAAGAAGCCACTGATTTCCCAGATCAGTAGCTTCTTATTTGTATATTGTCTGGTAAAATATTGTCACATTGTTCCTAGAATAAAGGTAAAGTTAAATCCATTATTCTTTACTTCACAACACGGTAAAGAAAATGAAAGACGTTACTGTTCCTAAAACATATACCACAAAAATAATAAATGAATTTCGAGATTAATTCTGAAGCGCTTAAAAAATACTAAGTTAAACTCAAAATTGTGAAATTGGTTATGATACTAAGTTATGTGATTATTACTATTCAAGAGAAACTGGGGTGCAGTTTCTCTTGAATAGTAATTGTACTTTGCTTCCTAAAACGTATGATGAAGAGTTCTACTATAATGGATATTACTGAAAGTATGAGTCCCAGTGCATAGACTCCTTACAAGCATGCAACCGAAAAAGCAACTATCTCTGCAGAATCGGCCAAACACTTGCTTTGAGCCGAAAACATTTTGCTGATAAGCAAAGCGGTACCTAAGGCCCCTGCCATTTGCAGCAAATGGCGTACAGTGAGGATATAATTCTTTGGGTAACTGTTCAGTCCAGGGGTTTACACTGGCATCAACACAAGGGATACTCCCACTAAGAATATAGAATGCATTAGGATAATATACGTTGTGGTAGTCGAAGCATCAATTCCTGTAAACATCCACATTGCAAATGCAACGATGACCACTCATGGAACAATGACGACCCGCGGCCCGAAAATATCAAACAGTTTTCCGGAAATAGGTCCCATCAAACTGTTTATAATACTACCAGGAAGCATAATAATACCTGATTTAAAGGCTGTAAGTAGTAATACTCCCTGCAAATACATAGGCAGTAGTGCCATCGTGGAGAACATACTCATCATCATGGTGATCATCAGCACAACCATCAAGGCAAATATAGGGTACTTAAAGGTGCGCAAATTAAGAATCGGATTTTTGATCCTTAGTTGTCTGAAGATAAACCACGCTAATGACAAACAAGCAACACTTAGCGTCCAGTAAACTTCCGGATTTGACCATCCAAGATCACCGGATTTACTGAAACTATAAACAATGCCACCAAAGCCGAGTGTAGATAAAATGATGGATAGAATATCAATCTTGGGCTTGGTGATTTCCATAACATTGGTCAGGTATTTCACTCCTACAAAAATAGAAATCATAGCCAAGGGAATGAGGATGTAGAATAACCAGCGCCAGTTTAATGAATCGATAATAACACCTGAAAGCGTAGGTCCAAGTGCTGGGGCAGACATGATCACTAGACCCATCAGGCCCATTGCAGCACCGCGTTTTTCCGGCGGGAAGATAATCAATATCGTATTCATCATCAGAGGCATCATAAGCCCCGTACCAAATGCCTGTACAATCCTACCTGTGAGTAGAAAACTGAATGTTGGAGCAAATGCCGCAATCAAGGTTCCAGCAAGAAACGTAACCATTGCTGCTGTAAATAACTGCTTGGTTGATATCCATTGCTGCATCACCGCTGTACTGGAACTAGTACGCCGACGACAAGCATATAAGCGGTAGTAAGCCATTGAATGGTTGAAGCTGTCACTCCAAATTCCTGCATCAGTTCAGGCAATGCATTGCTTAACAAAGTTTCACTAAGAATTGCTATAAAAGCACCTATAACTAATGCTACCAATATCGGAGTTCTTTTGATTTTGTATAAATCGATCTTGCTGCTTGAAATAACGACACCGGCGGTACTCATTAAGTATTCTCCCTTTTCACATCGTCTACAAATGTAGACTAGATATACATTTGAGGATAATCATGCAAGTTTTCGAAAAAAATAATCATTATACTGAAATTCTTAAAAGATGAAATGTTGATCTCACAATACAAAATGAACAGCAGGGTTCCGATGAAATTAATAGCTTTTTAATACATACCAAGGAGGATTATGATATGACATCCGAGAAGAACAGAACTTGATTTGAATGCATTTATAGCTCAGCTAACATATTTAGAGAGTTAGGATTACGACATGAGGTATTGCGCTCTTATTAAATTTTGAGCTAAATGAACAAATGATCTGAGCCTAGGAGTAAAGTATCTATTACTGTTTCCTGTTATCTTATAGGTAAAGTTAGAACGCAAGACCTTACGGATGGAAATCCAACTAAATCTCAGGGAAGTCAATTCCAGTTCTATTAACTAATTACGAAATTATCCTTAAGGTGATGTAGGAGAAAAAGGGGGCTTCCTAATGTCCATGAGAACTAGCAAGTTGATCAAAGCTCCGCAAGAGCTGGAAAGTGCACCAGATAAAAAAGGAAGTCTAAAGCAGAACGGGTTATCCGTCATTAAATTTTATTTGCATACACAAGGTGATATAGGAACATGCTTCCTGAAGGAACATCTTTTGTTGTTTGTTAAATCGGGCATTTACACGGTACGTTTTAGAGATCAAGAGTATATCGTCCGGAGCAATGAAATGGTGTTTATTAACAAGTCTATGCTGGTTGAATACGAGAAATCAGGGGAACCCGGTTCTGAATACATGCTTGATTATATGATGTTTTTCCTGAATGAGAAATTGGTTGAGGAATTTGTCCAATTCGCTGGTTTAAAACCGATTTATCCAGTGAACGGTGAAGTTCCTGTATCCATTATTAAGGTTAATGACCTCACTCTATCTTACATTGAGTCTTTAAAACCCTATTTCGACAACCCAGACGATGTTAGAGATGCACTCGTTCGGATCAAGTTAATGGAACTTCTATTTCACCTGGTAGACTCAAATGATCATTTTCAATATCAACTGTTGCAACTATCTAACCATGATAGGAACAGTAGTATCGATAAGATTATGGAAGAAAATTTCACAAATCCCGTATCCCTCAATGATCTGGCTTATTTGTCTGGTAGAAGCCTGTCAACGTTCAAACGGGAGTTTCAGGCAATATATCATACCTCACCGTTGAAATGGATTCGCAATAGGAGGTTGGATAAAGCTAAGAAGTTACTGTTAGAGACGTCACTGTCTGCTACCGATGTCTGTTTCACTACTGGGTTCGAAAGCGTTGCTCACTTTTCCAAAGTGTTCAAACTTCGGTTTGGACTCCCACCGTCGGAGTTTAGACAACAGTTTAAGCGAAGAGAGGAGGGGTTGAAGGAATAGCATGTAATTTTCTGCTAAAAATATGTGATTAGCCTGTTTTCTTGGCAACTCATTCTTTTTCGATTTAAGTGTAGCGATAATATAAAATAAGAAGTTTAAAAAGGAGAAGATCGTATCTTGAATCGTTGGTTTAGGGATTTACTAATTATCAGACTTTTGAAATTAATTGAGTATGAAGAGGAAGAAATGTTCAAACAAATATATTGTAGTTTTCTTGAAAGAATAAAATAGAGGCTTAACAGAGGAATACGAACTGGTCCGGACATATTGTTCCGGCAAGACACAGAAAACGCACAATTAAAGATTCCACACAAATTAAGGAGAGAACGAAGATGGTTACGGTACTACTTATAGTTATTTACCTCGTATTTATAGGTCTCGGACTGCCAGATGCCTTACTTGGCAGTGCATGGTCCATTATGAAATTTGATATCGGCGCCGCAACAGAAATGGCAGGTTATATATCGTTAACGGTCTCGTTTTGTACTGTTGTATCCAGTTTATTTGCAAGTAGATTATTGCATAGATTTGGTACAGGAAAGGTAACTTTATTCAGTATTCTATCTACAACGATTGCCTTGCTTTGGTGTCAAAAACGAGGGGAGATTTGTGTCAATCAACAAGAACGGCAAAAACCTTAAAAACAAGGGGTAAAACCGATTTATATACATATGTACAAAATACGAGTTTTGTGAATATGTATATAGAGAAACGCATAACAGCACGATTTTCCTCTCGTGTCCAGTGATGTACATTGACACAAAATCCCCTACTAAAATGACACAAAGTTCCCTACTTTAGTAGTTAAATCATACTTTTGAGTGACTTAGTTCTTTTTCTTCAAGCGAATGAGGTAATTTTTTTTATTTATCAAGCTAAGTAGGTAACTTTGTGTCACTCACCCAGTCAAGTAGGTAACTTTGTGTCATTCTCCCAGTCAGGTAGGCAATTTAGTGTCACTTACTTGACGCGCTCTACATTACTTATCCATATTATTGACTGCCTTCCTCATTTCCTCATCTGTTAAATGTGTATAGATCATGGTTGTTTGTATTGAGGAATGTCCTAATTGGTTTTTCAATCTAGGCACATCATTGTTCTCTAAATGATAGCGCGTTGCAAATGAATGTCTTAGAGAATGCACGGTTAATGCTGGTTTTCCAAAAGCTGAAGCATACTTTTCGATTAGTTTTTCAATAGATCGCTGCGTTAAACGTCGGCTTTTTCCTTTACGACCTATGGAAGCTGCAATAAACAAAAAGCTTTCGTTTTTTTCTGGGATATATCTGGATTCTCTAATCTGCAGATAATTTTCTAAATCTAGTAACGCTTGCTTGCTGAAATACACGTATTGTTCTTTATTGCCTTTTCGTATAACACGCACCAAAGCTTTGTTCATATCTAAATCTTCAATGTTAATACCTGCTACCTCAGAGAGCCTAAGACCAGAACCTAAAATGAGGGAAACAATAGCTGTATCTCGTTCACGGTTAAATTGATGGAAATTGAAAATACGTTTATTCTCTTTATTGATTTCTCCGAAATCATGAGCTATAAACTGCCTAAATGACTCAAAATCGTCTTCTCTAAGAATTTTCCCATCAATACGATTGGCAATGGTTTCTTGGCTTTCTTTAATCACGTTTAAATCCATTTTGGCCATAACATTGCGCTGGATATATGGTTTTAAGTCATTTGTTTCAGCTTTGTTCTGTAAGTAATCAAATAAGGATTTTAGTGAGGACAATTTACGGTTGATGGTTAGCTTGGCATTGCCTAGTTGATACTCCAAAAAAGATAGGAAATTTTCCACTTCACGAATCGTTAGTTTCTCCAAAGTAGCTAATTTAATGTTTTTACGGCTATCTTCAGTAAAATTTTCTGCAACTAACCAATCAAAAAAAATAATATAGTCATGGCAATAGTTCAGAAGCGTTGTGGGAGAAAGTTTTCGTTTTCTACTATCAATAAATTCCGTAATAAACCACGGAAGATCAGACAATTTTTCATCGATTCGATTCATGTAATGCATTTTCATTTGTTTATCCATATATGTATAACCTCCGTAAATTATTATACTTCAGTTATAAATATTCGTCAAAATTATATTTTACGTAATTATCAAATGAGGTCACAGTAGGTCGAAATACTTCCAAGTAATTAAACTGGTCTCTTCCTTGGTTTAGGTACATTATTATTTTCCTTATGATGTCGCGTTGCAAACGAATACCTAAGAGAATGTACTGTTAGAGACCACCCAGCACCTTAAGTCCACAAACATCTTTGCTTATGGCTATTAACAAATTAATCCCTGACTCGAAAAAATGTTTTTTTGAATATTGTCGCGCCCACATATTCCAGTTCTTAGCATGTAAGCCTAGCCACCATAAATGACGGGCAAAAATTAAGAAACGTATTAGGCCTTCCTCCTCCTGGTTTAAAAAGCGTATAGAGGAGTACCCTGAAATAAGCTCTTTCCAAATTTCAGGGGTCCCCCCTCTCCCAAAAGTGCCCCAGATTGCAGTCGCTAGATCATATATTCTCCACTGCCAACCAACATCTTCAAAATCGATTATCACAGTTTGTCCAAGAGTTGTTTGTATTGCATTTAAGTGGTGTGCATCCCCATGTGAGCATCCAAATAAAGATTCATCGTTATACTTTTCTAATATTACAGCTATTGTGCTTGTTAGTCGTTCAGTCAATAAGAGACTTTCACAATCATTGTAAGAATTTCTTATTGCGTCCAATGAGTTATATAGTAACTCATTAATTGTAATATCTCGGAGCCAACTCGGCTTCTTCATCTTATCCCAAATATTGTGTATATGACCAATTGAAGTGCCTAGTGAGAAGGAATTGGATTTATTAATTTGTAGTGCATGACCTTCAACAAACTCATAAGCCCTTGCCATAAATGCCACTTCATTAATTTGTATTATATTATTCTCTTCTTTGAGGGGACGTGGTACGGGAGCTCCTTCGCGAAATAGTGTTTGTATAGCAAGATATTCACGTTGTAATCTATCCAAAGAGTTGATAGGAAGAATCTTCAAAAGAAAATCTTCACGCGCTGTGATGGCTTTATATACATAACTTCTATTTAATGATAGTGGGAGTAATTCTTGAATTTTCATGTGTGGAAATATAGAATCAAGGTGAAATAACAATGTTTGAGTATTTGAATGATACTTCAATCCATTAACAACTCCATTCTATGACGTTCACAAATCCAAGGAAGTGTTGATACTCGTTGTAGCTGATTTGTACTTTCATGTAGCTTCGGTCCATTTCTCTTTAACTCTAATAAATCTAAATCGTAATTATCTGTTACAAAAGTTGAATTCTCAAAACCATCTTTAATGTTACCCAAAGAAAACTCTCTCAGCCCCACTAGTCCATAGCAAGGATAAATATAACCATCACCATCAATATATAATCTTAAATGATTTGCACACTGGTTAATTGGATTTTCTGGAATTGTGTTCCAAAAATTGCTTGTTTCACTTTTAATCGGATATATCGTAATGTCCATTGAATTAACAGATTCATAACTGAGAAACCCGTATTCCCGTAAAGTTGAAATCGAACCAATAATTCCGATTGGTCGGCGTAAATTTATTAATAATCTCATAAAGTCTTTAATTGATGTTAACTTTGCTAATACAAAGAGATTGTCTGTAGTTACTCCAACTGATGAGAGCAGCGAATCATCGCAAAGTGATTTTAGGTGAGTGTAGTTATGAAATAGCTCGACTATATCTAAGGTTATTGAAAATGCGAAACCATTATTAATACGACCCAACTGCGGTCCGCTTAAGCGAATTCCCTCTTTGCAGAAGCGCAAGTTGTCGCGGGTTCGATAGATCTGGTCGGCCAGCACCGCTTTGGGATAATAACCAAATCTGGCGCGGTAACGCTCTACGGCGTCCTGCAATGTCTGCCCTTCGTTGTAGCTATCCCACGACAGATGCTCGCGGAAAGCGTAGCCGTTCACCACGCTAATCGCCAGCTTCTCTCCGAACTCGACGTTTGCCCTGGCTTTGCCGCGCACGATCGGTCTGACATGTGGCTGTGCGATACTGACAATCCGATCCGATATGCTGTGTGTCCGCTTGTCATACATCGTTTGCTGCTGACGATAAAGCTCTTGAATGACCAGCAGTTCCTTGTACAAACGCCGCGGCAGGCCGCTCGTCATATCGGCGAGTTCGGCGATCATGCGCAGATCACGGGAAACGAACCTGAGCTGCTTGCCGATCGCTTTTCGTATCGCGCGCGGCTTCACGCGCCGCTGCTTGGCAACCGCCAGATAGGCTTTGCGGGCACGCTCTCGGTATGTTCTGGGCTTGCGGGTCTTTCCACGTTCCGGTTCGTGCAGGATGTCGATGATCTTCTCCAGCTTTTCTCTGGCCTGATTCAGTAACGACAAATCCGTCGGGTAGGCGATATCCGCCGGCGCGCAGGTAGCGTCCAGCAGCAGTTCGCCCTCGTTCGTCAGTTCCATCTGCTGTGGCTGCGTTTCTGAAGGCTTACCGGACGCTGCGTCAGTTCCGCTGCCAGGTTCATCGTCGTCCGATGAATCATCCGACACTTGCGCGCTTCTTCCAGAGCGATCCATTCATTCACTTCATCCAGAATTTCGCCACCCAATCGCTTGCGGAAATGCGTCATGAGAGAATGATGAAACGGACGGCGGTACCGATATTCCGGCAGACCGAGGAAGTACTGCAGATACGGGTTCTCCAGAATCTGACGAAGTGTCTCCCGATCATCGGTGCCAACCGCTCCTGGATGATGAGTGCGCCGAGCGCGATACGGATCGAAACGGCTTTTTGGCCCTTGAGGCTTTTCTTGAAGTTTTTCGCATATTTCTCTTCGAGCATCCACCACGGAATCATCTGGGCCAGCAGCACCCAGCGGTTATCTTCTGCGAGCTTTCCGCCGAACGGCAGAAAAAAGTCGACGGGCAGGTTCATCTGGTTCTCGGTTCGCTGATACAATCCTGACGCCTCCAAGTGCACGGTTTTTCACGGGGCTGCCCCGTTTTCCTTCGACATAAGAGGCCCTAAACCCTTGTGCCTGTTGGAGTTTTGATTCGTTCAGCAAGCCCTAGGTAAACCGTGTCCTATGGGCATCGGCGCACGTGTTTAGACTCCGATGCCGCGAGGCTCATTGTCAAGGCGAATACGTTGTTTACATGTCTTCGATGTACACGCCCTTGATAATCAAGGATTTTCTAAAAGCGAGTTGAGATAATTAACGAAAATATACGCTAAGTATTAAACGGATTAATGACCCTTTGGCGGCTCAAACATCATATTGTTTAACTGGTTCACAAAAATACCTTCGTTCGGGCCCGGGTTGTTTCGAAATACTTTCGCTTCTTCCACTAGAACCTCGTCCGCATCCGTACCAAGTACCTTCATCGTTTCATCAATGAATGATGCTAGTAGCATAGAGCTCGGATCGTTATTGAAATACGTTTGAACCCCTGGCGGCGCAATTTCCAGGATTTTCACCGATGTGTCTTTAAGCATGTACCGTTGGGATAGCGTATAGGAATGGAGCGCTGCTTTCGTCGTAATACAGAAACATGAAAATAATTCCAATAGGACGTAGGTTCTACTTTCTTGAAATTTTTGATTAGACTGGAAAGAGGCTAAGTCTACAGGTCATTAAAGTCAACCTAAAAACTTAGCCTCTTGATTTCATATTAAATTTTAAATAAACTTCAGTCTTCACATACCATTGTCTGCAAAGTCGATGAGACTACTATTTATTATTGCTGCTACATCCTTTTTGTAATCGTGTATAAAAAAATGATCCCCGTCAAACATATGAATTTTACAACTTTTGGACGTATAATCATGCCATTTTGCAACGTCAAAAATAGTGGCTCCCTTTTCTCTTTTTCCCCACAATACACTTATATCGCAGTCAAGCTTAGCGTTTTTTTCAATGTGCCTGTATGTGTCAGTAATTCTAAAATCCTCTCTGAGTATCGGTAAAAACAACTCCATTAATTCATTGCTTTTCAGAACCTCTTTGGGCGTGCCTCCCAGCTTAAATACCTCATCCACAAACTCCTTATCCGGCAAATCATAGAGTACCTTCTTCTTACTTACAAAACCCGGAGGATATCTGCCGGAAATAAACATATGGACAGGATATGGATGTCCGAGCTCCTTTATTCTATAGGCAAGTTCATATACAAGTACACTGCCCATACTGTGGCCAAACAACGCATAAGGTTGTTCTTCAAGGTTGCTTATGATAATACGGTGTATATCTTCAAGCGCTTCCTCAACACTTCCGTAAAACGGTTCACCAATCCTGCTGCCTCTTCCCGCAAGCTCAATCGGGAAAAGCTCAATCCTATCATGCAAGTATTGTTCCCAATATTTATATACTGCTGCAGAACCTCCTGCATACGGCAGACAAAACAATTTAATCTTATCCATTATATCTACCCCTTATATCTGAACTATTGGTTGATCTCTTCCAATATTTCTTTAATAATAGCCGCATTTTTATCTATATATCCTGTACTTAACATATCAAAATGACTGCCAAATCCGTTATATACTTTGAACTCTCCCGTTGTTGCCTCTCTCCATCCTTCACATAAATCAGCTTCACCTTCATTGTCTTGCTGCTGTGATATAATAAGATGGATATTGGAGTTTATCTGTCCCGAGTTTATAACACTTCTAGTGTATTTATGATAATTTCTCATTCTTTCAATGGCCTTTTCAATAACTGCCTGGTTATCTCCAAACATGCCTTTTATAAGTTTCTCATTTTCTTCTATAAATTCTTTATCCTGTTGCTCAGCAAGTTTCTTAGCATCTTCGCTTTCTTCCTCAATAAGGACAAATGATTTAGCCGAATCCAGAAAGATTATATCGGATACATGATGTCCAGTTTCAATTAATACTTTAGCAACTTCAAATGCCAGATTACCTCCTGCCGAGTAACCAAATAGAATATATGGGCCCTCGGGTTTGACAGAAGTAATTGCCTTCACATACTCCTCCATCCTGCTCTCATTTTCTATAAAGTCAAAGGAATATATGGAATAAGCATTCATTTGTTTTGATAAACTACCATAAGCTATTCCATTTCCTCCTCCTGGAGGGAATGCAAACATAAGACTCTCCATTGCTGAATTAAAATGAATTGCCGGACTTGGTGTAATATAATCATTGGCGTACGTATTGTGTATAAAACGGGCAATTTCCTTTATGGTTGGGGCCATATAAAAGTCTTTTAGTGGTACCTCAACATTTAACTGTTCATAAATTCTGCTTATAAGGGATATTGCCTTCAGTGAGTATCCTCCCAGTTCAAAGAAGTTATCATTCACACCAATTTTTTGTACTCCAAGGGCATCATGCCACAGCAGTGCAAGCTTCTCCTCAACTTCACCGCAAGGCTCTACATACTCTACTGATGTAGCTAAAGTACCGTCATTTTGGGGTAAATTATTCCGATCTATTTTGCCATTGGCTGTCAAAGGCAGCTTTTCCAGCTGAACAAAGTATTGTGGTATCATGTAATCGGGAAGTTCTTTTAAGAGAAGCGCCCTTAAATCTGATATTGTAGATTCACTTTCCCCTGCTATATAAGCACACAAATACTTGTTGCCCTCCTGGTCTGTCTTTGCAATTACCGCAGCTTCTTTTATTGAAGGATGCTTTAATAGCTGCACTTCTATTTCCCCAAGCTCTATCCTAAAGCCCCTAATCTTTACCTGATGGTCTACTCTGCCTATAAATTCGATGTTTCCGTCAGGAAGCCACCTTCCAAGATCACCGGTACGATACATTCTTTCTCCAGAGCTGAAAGGATTAGCTACAAATTTTTCCGTAGTCAATTCAAGTTTGTTCAAATAGCCTTTTGCCAGCCCATCTCCAGATATATATATTTCACCAGTTGTATTAACCGGTAAGATATTCATGTCTTCATTAAGTATATATATCTTATAATTCTGCAATGGCATACCTATAGGTATACTTGTTAGATTTCTCACCTTCTCACGGCTTAAATGGTAATAAGTTGAATCTACGCAGCATTCTGTTGGACCATAAACGTTTGTTATAGTAGGGTTATTATCTTTAAACCGATCATAGAAACCTTGTATACCTTTACATGAAAGTTCTTCCCCTCCGATAATAAACTGCATAACTGAAAGACTTTCGCCAGGCCTGGCAGTATCTGTTAAAAGCTTTATATGTGCTGGTGTTCCGTCTGAAACAGCAATTGAATTCCTGTTATAGTACTTTAGAAGGCCCTCACCATCTAGCCTTGTATCCTCAGGAACTATAAACAGCGTATGGCCAAGGAGAGAAGCCGCAAATATTTGTTTTACAGATGCGTCAAAAAAGTAAGGGGACACAAGGGCAACATTTAAATAATTATCATAATTTTCATAGACAAGCTTTCTTAGTCCATAAACCAAGTTAACTACACTTCGATGCTCTATCATTGAACCCTTCGGAACTCCAGTAGATCCCGATGTATAAATGATATAAGCTAAGTCCTCTGGTTTATTTATTTTATCAAGGTTTTCAGCACTTCCAATGTATATTTCAGGGGAATCAAGCAGTAATATATTACCGTAAAACTCTGCTTTATCCGCTAAATGTGATTGCGTCAACAGCATAGTTGCATTACTATCTTCCAGTAATTTTTTTATTCTTAGTTCAGGAAGTTTGGTTGAAATTGGTAAATAGACACCTCCTGCTTTTAAAATTCCCAGTATTCCAACCTGCATATCTACGGATCTTTCTACCATTATTCCAACTATGCTGTTTTGCTTTACACCATTACTTCTTAGTGCTCTGGCAAGCTGATTTGCCTTTTCATTGAGCTGCCTGTAGGTTAATTGCTTGTCCTCAAACACTACAGCTACATTATCAGGTGTCCTTTCCACTTGGTCTTGGAACAGCTCATGTAGAGTCTTATCCCTAGGGTATTCTGCCTTTGTATCATTAAAACTATTTAGTATTTGCTGTTTTTCATCCTGAGATAGTATATTTATTTCGGACAGCATCTTTTCGGGGTAAGCTGTGATCTCTTCCAGTACATTGATGAAATGGACCCCAAGTTTTTCTATTGTCTCTTTCTTAAACAGACGAGTAGCATACTTTAACCCAAATACAATATTATTCTGGGTCTCTTGGGCGTTTAGGGTCAAATCAAATTTGGACGCCCTGAACTCATTATCATAGGGCATGAACCTTAGCCCATTCATCTTAAATTCTGATGCCTCTTTATTTTGCAAGACAAACATAGTATCAAACAGCGGATTTCTGCTCAAATCCCGCTTAATGCTAAGCTTCTCCACAAGTTCCTCAAATGGGTAATCCTGGTTTTCATAAGCCCTTAGAGCATTTTCTTTTACTACCATCAAAAACTCGCTGAAATTCTTTTTACCTTGAGGGTAATTCCTCATAGCTAGGGTATTGACAAACATGCCTATGATGTCCTGCAAATCTGTATGTGGCCTTCCTGCTATAGGGCTTCCAATTACGACATCTTCCTGTCCGGTGTATTTGAAAAGAAGCACATTGTATGAAGCTAGAAGCACCATATACAGTGTTGCTCCATGATCCACGGCAAGCTTGTTCAGTTTATGTGCAAGTTCCCGGCCTGTTTCAAAACTGACCATATCGCCTTCAAAACTCTGTATAGCCGGCCTTGGGTAGTCTACCGGCATATCAAGTACTGGTATTTCTCCCCTAAATGCCTGGAGCCAGTATTCTTCTTGTTTACTGATTGTGCCGTCAGCAAACAATTTATTCTGCCATACGGAATAGTCCTTGTACTGAATCTGAAGTGCTGGAAGATTCATTCCTTCATACAAGCTTATGAATTCTCTTACCAGTATTTCATCCGACACCCCGTCAGATATGATATGGTGTTTATCAAGCATCATGACATGCCTGTCTTCTCTAATTTTTACGAGCCCTGCTCTTAGTAAAGGAGCCTTGCCAAGGTCAAATGGCCTTATGAATTCATTTGCTGCTTCTGAGGCTTTTTCTTCGCCGGTTTCCATGTACATGATACTAAATTCCACCTCATCATGGACCTTCTGCACCGGTTCACCATCTACCATATGGAAGGAGGTCCGGAAAGCCTCATGCCTTTTTACCAGCTGATCTAAGGCTTTCTCAAAACGTTCTATATCAATACTGCCTTCTAACAACATAAACTCTGGCATATTGTATGCCACCCTTGCTCCTTCAAGCTGATTTAATATATACAGCCTTCTTTGGGAAGACGACATAGGATAGTATTCCATTTCTCCAGTGGGCTGGATAGATTGATAAATACTCTCTTGGGCTTCCTGGATGTACTTGGCAATTTCTGCAATTGTCGGCAGCTTGAATATCTCCTTAAGAGATATATTTACATTGAACTCTTTGTGAATTTTGGCTGCAAAGTTTATTGCTTTTAATGAGTGCCCCCCAAGCACAAAGAAATTATCATTTCTCCCTATTTTCTCAACCCCCAGGATATCCTGCCACAATTGTACAAGCTTCTCTTCCACTTCACCTGAAGGTGCTTCATACTCTACTCCAGTATTTAAATGAGCAGCAGGGTGGGGCAAGTTCTTCCGGTCTATCTTACCATTGGCTGTCAAAGGCATTTCATCCAGCTGCATGAAGTATGCCGGGATCATATACTCGGGCAATTCTTTTGAAAGGCATTCCCTTAGTTCAGTTATTGTCAGTTCATTTTCCCCAACGAAATATGCACACAGATCCTTGTTCTTCTGTTGGTCTTCCTTTACAATAACCACAGCTTCTTTTATTGAAGCATGTCTTAATAGCTGAGCCTCTATTTCTCCAAGTTCTATTCTAAATCCCCTTATCTTTACCTGGTGGTCCATCCTGCCTAAAAATTCTATATTCCCGTCAGGCAGCCATCTTGCCAAGTCCCCAGTACGATACATTCTTTCTCCCTTTATAAACGGGTTAGATACAAATCTTTCTGCAGTAAGCCCCGTCTTGTTTAAATAGCCTTTGGCAAGACCATCCCCAGATATATATAATTCCCCAGCGATACCTATAGGATTTACTTCTAATTTCTTACCAAGTATGCATGCTCTGGTGTTTGGCAAAGGACGGCCTATGGGGATATTATCCAATCTACTAAGCCCCGCCGCAGTAATCAAATATTCCGTAGAATCCACACAGCATTCGGTAGGACCATAAACATTTGTGATGCAAGGTTGCACATCCTCAAATCTGCTTAGGAAGTCTTTTACTGCATCAAATGGAAGAACATCTCCGCCTATAATAAAATGTCTCACTTTTAGGTTATTATCTATAGGAGGAGAATTTAACATCATATTTACGTGTATGGGCGTTCCATCCGAAATATCAATCCTATTTTCACTATAGAAGTCCAGCAGCTTTTTACCGTCTTTCCTTGCTTCCTCCGGTACAATGTACAATGCATGCCCCATTAGCAGTGCTGCGAAAATCTGCTGCACCGAAGCATCAAAAACATAAGGGGCAATGAGGCAAACATTCAACGGTGATTCATATTTGCTATATATTCTCTGGAACAGACCCTCTACCAGGTTTAATACACTCTTATTATCAATGCAAACACCTTTAGGGTTTCCCGTTGAGCCAGAGGTATAGATGATGTACGCTGTATCACCAGGCTTATTTATACATTTTATATTCACATCGTTTATAAAATTATAATCATAATCAGATAAATCAATAATCTCACCATCGAAATCATCACGATCCATAAGATGATTTTGGGTGAGTAAAATTTTGGCCTTGCTGTCCTCCATCATATACCTTTTTCTTTCCAATGGATAATTAGGATCTACAGGAAGGTACGCCCCCCCAGCCTTGATTACTGACATTATACCTATAACCATTTCAGGCGAGCGGTCCACCATTATGCCTACAATATCATCAGGCTTTACTCCCTTTTCTCTTAATGCCCTGGCCAATTGGTTTGCCTTTTGATTCAGTTCTCGGTAGGTTAATTGTTTACCTTCAAAAACCACTGCAATATGATCAGGAGTCTTTTTCACTTGCTCCTCAAACATTTGGTGTATGGTTTTATCCAGGGGATATTCGAGAGCAGTATCGTTAAAGCTGTATAATACTTGCTGTTTTTCTTCCTGTGATAACATTTCGATTTCATAAAGCCTTTTTTCGGGGTATGCTGCAATTTCTTCCAGCAAATTGATGTAATGAGCCCCAAGTCTTTCAACTGTTTCTTTCTTAAACAGTCTTGTACAGTATTCGAGTTCAAAGGCTATACCATCCTCAGTCTCAAATGCATTTAAGGTGATGTCAAATTTTGATATTCTGCCTTCTATCCCTTTGTTGTACGGCTTGAAGCTTAGATCAGACGTTATGAGCTCTGCTTTTCCAACATTGTATATGGCAAACATGGTATCAAAGAGGGGATTCTTGCTCATATCCCTCCTTATGTCCAGCTTATCCACTAATTCTTCAAACTGATAGTCCTGATTGTCGTATGCTTTCAAAGCATTTTCTTTAACTTCTTTCAAGAATTCAATAAAAGTCTTTTCTCCTTGCGGGTGGTTTCTCATGGCCAGAGTGTTTACAAACATACCTATGATGTCTTGAAGGTCAGCATGAGGCCTTCCAGCTATAGGACTTCCCACAATAATATCTTCCTGTCCAGTGTATCTAGATAACAGCACATTGTATGCAGCAAGAAGCGTCATATATAATGTAGCTCCATTGTCTGATCCAAGCTTGTTAAGTCTAACCGCAAGCTCGCTATCAGCTTCAAAGCTGATGTAGTCTCCTTCAAAGCTTTGTACTGCGGGTCTTGGGTAGTCGGTGGATAAATCCAGCACAGGGATCTCTCCCTGAAAGGTCTGGAGCCAGAATTCCTCCTGCTTACTTATGGCAGCTCCTGCAAACAATTCCCTCTGCCAAACTGAGTAGTCCTTGTACTGTATACGCAGTGGAGGAAGTATTTTCCCTTCATATAAGCTTATAAACTCTCTTACCAGTATGTCGTTGGACACTCCATCCGATATGATATGATGCATGTCAAACACCATAATATGTCTGGCTTCTCCAATCTTTACAAGTCCAACTCTTAATAGTGGAGCCTTTCCAAGGTCAAAGGGCCTTATGAATTTCTCCACTATTTCGGGAACCTTCTCTTCACTGGTTTCCAGGTACATGATACTTAGGTCCGCCTTGTCATGGACTTTCTGAGACAGCTCTTCCTCGATCATATGGAAGGAGGTTCGAAAGCTCTCATGCCTTTCTATCAGACTATGAAAAGCCTGCTCAAAACGTGCTTTATCAACAGTACCTTCCAGCAATATTATGCCAGGTATATTGTAGGCGATTCCAGCTCCTTCAAGCTGGTTTAATATATATAGTCTTTTCTGGGCGGATGACATGGGATAATATTCCATATCCCCAGCACGTTGAATGGACTGATATAGGCTCTCCTTTGAGTCTTCAATGTAGCTGGCAATTTCTAAGATGGTTGGTGTCTTGAATATTTCCTTAAGAGGTATGTCTACATTGAACTCTTTGTGAATTCTTGCTACAAGGCTTGTTGCCTTTAACGAGTGTCCTCCGAGCATAAAGAAGTTATCATTTCTTCCTACCTTCTCTATTCCAAGGATGTCCTGCCACAGCAGCGCAAGCCTTTCCTCCACTTCACCTGAAGGCGCTGCATACTCTGTTCCTGTATTTATTCTTCCATCAGGCAGCGGCAGCGCCTTTCTGTCCAATTTTCCATTTATGGTTAACGGTACTTTTGCTATCCTCATAAAATAGGATGGAATCATATAATCGGGCAGCTCTTTAGATATAAGCTCCCTTATTTCGGTCACTGTCACTTCTCGGTCAGACACTATATAAGCGCAAAGATACCTGCCTACACTTGAATCCTCCCGGTCAATGACCACCGCCTCATTTATATCAGCATGCTTCAAAAGGGCTGCTTCTATTTCCTCAAGCTCGATTCTATACCCTCTTATTTTAACCTGGTGGTCTTTTCTGCCGGCAAATGCAATATTCCCGTCAGGAAGCCACTTTGCAAGATCTCCTGTTTTATACATCAGTTCTCCAGGCATAAATGGGTTCGGTACAAACTTTTCCCTGGTAAGTTCCGGTTTTTTCAAGTATCCTCTCGCCAATCCTGCCCCGGAAACACAGAGTTCACCCTCAACACCTAGGGGCTTAAGATTATTGTTTTCATCAACTATAAACACCCGGGTATTGGTAATAGGTTTACCAATAGGTACCGACTTATCGGCCGTCTCACAATCATCTGCTTTCCATACCGTTGCACATACGGTTGTCTCAGTAGGTCCATAAGCATTTATATATGAAATCCTGTTGCTCCATTTCTTTAAAAGTTCGGGAGTGGAAGCCGAACCTGCTGCAATTACCTTCTTTAAGGAAGTTACTTTTTCCGGGTCCAGATTTGCCAGATACGGAGGTGGTAAAGTAGCAATAGTTATCTCATTTTCATTTAGGTATTCTTCAAATCTTCGATAGTCATTGATAATATCGCTTGAAGATATATATAGTGTTGCTCCTGCCAATAGTCCCATAAATATTTCCCAAACTGCAGCGTCGAATGAAATTGATGCAAATTGAATAATCCTATCGCTTTCACTTACATTTAAGCGGGTCTTGAAAAACGCCTCCAGATTTGCTACCCCTTTATGTTCTACCATAACCCCTTTAGGTTTTCCTGTAGACCCAGATGTATAAATGATATATGCCAAATTTTGCGGTGAACATACCACTTCCAGGTTCATAGGGTTTCCGGCATAAAGGCTTTCATCTTCTATGTCTATATACTTCCCGTAAAACTCCACTTTCTCCAGGAATTGCTTTTGGGAAATCAGCACCCCTATCTCGCTGTCCTCGAGTAAATATTCGATTCTTGCCTTAGGGTAGTCAGGATCTATAGGCATATATGCCCCTCCGGCTTTAAGTATGCCAAATATACCTATGACCATCTCCAGTGAGCGTTCTACCATAATACCCACTATGCTGTCTGGTTTAACTCCCTTATCCCTCAACACTCTTGCAAGCTGATTTGACTTCTCATTGAGTTCCCTATAGGTTAGCTGCTTACCCTCAAACACCACTGCCGCATTGTCAGGTGTCTTCACCGCTTGTTCCTCAAATAGTTGGTGAATGGTCTTTTCCCTGTGGTATTCCTCCGTTGTATTATTGAAGCAGTGTACTATTTCTTTCTTTTCCACTTCGGTGAGTATATCAATATTCCTAATATGCATATCGGGATTATCGGTTACAATTTCTATTACCGACTGAAAATGTCCCTTGATTTTTTCTATGAAATTACCATCATATACCAGTGAGTTGTAACTGAATTTAATAGATAATTCCTTACCGCCATCAACGAGTATCCCAAAATCATAATTCGTCTGCTCGAATATTTCCATTCCAACTACATTTAAAATGCCATTACTGGATGAAGCATTAACCGCTTCATCCATAGGGTAATTTTCAAAAGCCATGACATGATGTATCAAGGCATCTTTCAAGCATGTTTTTGACTGCACATCCGCCAGAGGATAGAAACTGTACCGGTCAGATTCAAGCACCGATTGCTGCATCTCTTTGATCAGTTCGGTAAAAGTTTTATCCTCATCACAACTCACCCTTACTGCAACGGTATTTATAAATAAACCCACCATGCTCTCAATTCCCTGTATTTCATGAGGCCTTCCCGATACCACCTCACCAAACACCACATCATCGGTATTGTTATACCGCTGTAATAATATCCCCCATATGGTCTTTATAATGGTACTCATGGTTGTATTGTTTTTGGCTGCAAACTTCTCAAGATCGCTAGTTATTTGTTCAGATATTTTAAACTCCGTTTCTTCAATCCTGAAATCATCACTTGCAGACCTGCCGTTTTGGGGAAGGACTGTCTGATGCTCGTAACCTTTAAGATAGGTTTCCCAGTAATCTGCGGCCTCGTTCTGATTTCTGCCTTCCAACCATTTGATATAGCGGCTGTAAGGATATACCTTTCCTGACTCCGGCTCCCGGCTATTCATCAGGGCTTCATAGTTTTCCATAAATTCTCTAAATATATTTGCGAGACTCCACCCATCAATAATGATGTGATGAAAGCTCCATACCATGTTATAAGATTGGTAGCCTGTTTTAATTACACTTAATCTTGTTAAAATATCCCTTGATAAGTCAAAGCCCTTTTTTCTGTCTTTAACCCTGTATTCTTCTATATACCTATCCCTTAGTTCTTCGGCAAGGGAGGTAATATCCTCATAGCTGACAGACAGCTTTCTTTCCTTCATGACTACTTGTAAGGGCTTGGCTACATTTTCATACAAAAAAATTGTTCTCAAAGCGTCATACTTTTCAATAATGATATTAACGCTCTTTTCAACACAATCAATGTCCAGGATGCCTTTTATAGAAAGTGATATCTGCTCAAAGTAGGCGTCTGAATTTTTATCCATCATATAGTGGTACAATATCCCTTGCTGCATAGGAGTGAGCCGGTACATATCTTTTATGTTTTGTTTCTTCAAATCACTCATAAGTACTCCTCCTTAAATACAAACTCTTTTTATTCGAAGTTATTCAATACGTCTTCAAACTCATCCATATTCAGATCGTCTACTGTAAAATCACTGAGTGTAGCTTCTGAATAGTCCATTTCTGCACAATGGGTTATTATGTTTACTAAATGCTTTTTAAAACTCACCGCTACCCCTTCAATAGTACTCTTCTCATACTCGCCCTGGTTGTAGCTAAAGTTTAATTCCAGCTTCCCGCCTTCTACAGTTCCGCCGTTAATATCAATACAATACTCACTTTTATAGTTTGGTCCTGTAGACTCTCCGGCAGGAATATCAGACACTCCAAATAAATTGTCTACATTATCCTGGTTGAATTGACCGAGGTAATTGAAGCTTATTTCAGGGTTTAGATTAAAGTTTAAATCGGCTTTGTTTTCCGGCAAGGTAAGATATTTTAGTATGCCGTAACCTATCCCTTTGTTAGGTATCTGCCTGATGTTTTCTTTTACCGATTTGATCATGCGGGAAATATCGAGTTGTCCGCTGACATCTAACACCACGGGATACTGGGTGGTGAACCATCCCACGGTCCTGCTTATGTCAATGTCTTTAATGATTTCCTCCCTGCCGTGCCCCTCCAGACTGATCAGAACCTTATCATTTCCGGTCCATTCCCTCACTGCTAATCCCAAGGCGGTAAGCAATATGTCGTTTACTTCTGTGTTATAAGCATGGTTTACCCGCTTTAGCATCTTCTCAGTCTCTTCAATACTCAGCTCGATCTTGACGCTATTGTTATTCATATACCTTCTTTCTTCAATCTCTCGGTCTTTTGGAAGCGGTATTGTTTCAGTTTTTTCCAAATTGGTCCAGTAATTTATTTCTTTTAATAGTTCAGGGCTATTGGCATACTCATCAAGCCTCTGTGCCCAATCTTTGAAAGAGTCGGTCTTGTTGCTGAATTTTATTTCATCATTGTTTAGCGCCTGTCTGTATCCTATGTCCAAATCTTCCAGTATGATTCTCCACGATACCCCATCAACTACAAGGTGGTGAATAGCTATTAGCAGGTGGTCCCCTTCTTTAGTCTTAAACAGACCAACCTTAACTAAAGGACCGTTATACAAGTCCATGCTCCTCTGAATCCTCGACGCTTCCAGCTCTATTTTTTCCCGGTAATTATAGCTGTCCCTAAGGTCTACAATTTCCAATGAAAAATGTTCACCTTCAAGGTTTTTGTTGTATTGGAGTATATTTTGATCCTCTATTTTTACCACTGTTCTAAAAATATCGTGGTGCTCTACAAGCTTTGACAATACTTTTCGAATAATAGCTTCTTCAAATCCGTTACGCCCATATATCATTATTTCCTGATTAAAATGATGGATATCCTTGCTGTCTTGTTTATACAACCATCTTTGTATAGGTGTTATCGGTACTATGCCTTCTACCGGGCCTTGATGAATTCTTCGGCTTGTAGATTGTATATATTCGACGAGTTCCTCAATTACAGGATGTTTGAATAAGTCCCGCATTTCAAGCTTTAGCCCATGGACGTTAAGACGCGACATTACCTGTATGGCTTTTATTGAGTCTCCTCCAAGGCTGAAGAAATTATCTTTTACCCCGATGTTTTCAGTTTTTAGTACGTCTTCCCATACTTTGGCCAGTATTTCTTCTCTTTCGTTTCTAGGAACTACATGCTCTACTCCGGTATTAATATTCCCCTGTGGTTCAGGCAATGCTTTCCGATCAATTTTACCGTTGGCATTAAATGGCATCTGTTCCAGCTGCATGAAATATGCTGGTACCATGTAGTCAGGTAGTTCGTTTAAGAGATGCTCCCTTAGCTCGGAAATGGTCAATTCATTTTCCCCTACAATATATGCACACAGGTACTTCTTCCCTTGCTGCTCTTCCTTTGCAATAACCACTGCTTCCTTAATAGCAGTGTGCTTCACCAGATGTGCTTCAATTTCTCCAAGCTCTATTCTAAAGCCTCTTATCTTTACCTGGTGGTCGATCCTGCCCATGAATTCGATGTTCCCATCAGGAAGCCGCCTTACTAAGTCCCCTGTGCGGTACACTTTTTCGCCGGGAATAAACGGGTTAGGTACAAATTTTTCTGCTGTCAGTTCAGGTCTATTCAAATAGCCCCTTGCAAGACCGCTTCCACCTATCACAAGTTCACCGGCCACTCCTACAGGAGTTAATTGGTTGTGCTTGTCCAGTATATAAAGGTATACATTCTGTAAAGCTTTCCCTATAGGTACTGTTATAAGTTCTTCTGCTATTTTCTTTGTTATACTGTAACCCGCTGCATATATCGTGGACTCTGTAGGCCCATAGATATTTTCCAGAGATGTGTTCTCTGAGACATCGAAAAGCTCATGGACAAGCTTTTTGGGCAGCGCTTCTCCAGCAGCAAAAATATACCTGAGAGTTGATGGCAGTTTTATACCATTATCTTTTAAAGTATGTACCATTATATTCAGCATTGATGGTACAAAGTTTACATGGGTTATCTTATGCTTGTTTATTACCTCTACTAACTCCATAGCTTCCTTTTCCACACCTTGGCGTGATATTACAAGCTTTCCTCCGTTGAGGAACCAGCCAAATATCTCAGCTACGGATACGTCAAAGGTATAAGTTGTTTTAAATAGAAAAGCGTCTTCCGCTTTAAGCGGATACATGGCCTGGAGGGCTGTAATTATGTTTACAACGCTAGTATGCTCAATCATTCCACCTTTGGGCTTCCCTGTCGAACCTGATGTATAAATGACGTACGCAAGGTCCGAGGGTTTGTTTACATTTTCAAGCTTTGAGTTCTCTTCATTTAAATATTCTTCCTCCAGATATATAATATCCGCATCAATCTGCTTATTTTCCATAAAGGTCCTGGAGGTCAAAAGGATCTGGGAACCACTATCGTCCAACAAATACTTTATCCTTGTATCAGGATAATTAGGATCTATCGGCAGATACGCCCCTCCAGCTTTCAATATGGCAAATATCCCCACAATCATCTCAAATGAACGTTCGGCCATAATTCCTACAATACGGTCAGGCTTTACCCCTTTGTTCCTCAATACTCTGGCCAAATGATTTGCCTTTCCGTTCAATTCCCTGTAAGTCAAGTGCTTGTCTTCATATACCACAGCTATGTTGTCAGGTGTCCTTTCCACCTGCTCAGCAAACAGCTCATGTATGGTTTTGTCCTGCGGATAGTCTTTCTTAGTATCATTAAAGTCTATCAGCAACTGCTTTCTTTCTTCATGACTTAATATAATAAGCTTGTCAACTGACCCTTTGGGGTTATGGATAAACATATTTAAAATATTAATAAAATAGTCTATACACTCTTCTGCCTGTTTTCTTTCCAATACTTTGTCCGAGTAGATCAAGCTTATATTAAGATCATCGAATGTATTACTTACTGTAAAGTCAAGACTTGTATTGGTTGCTTCATATTCATCAACTGAAATTCTATCTTTAACATCACCGATTTCTTTGTTTATTATCTCGTTATATATATGAAAATCCACATAATTGAATATGGTATCAAATAAAGGATTTTCCTCTTTGTTTTCTTTTCCGCCCAGGATATTTATGATCTCAAATAAAGGCAGTCTTCCATAAAGCTTTAAGTTTATTAATTTCTTTTCTGCAACTTTTATCAATTCCTCCCATATATCGATTTTATCAAAACACATTTTGACGGGAACCGTATTTAAGAAGCACCCCAGCATCTTATCTCCATCTTCGCATACAGGTCTGTTATTTTCTACCAAACCTACGACAAAGTCATCCTCGTATGAAAGCATATTGAGCATATAAGTGTATGCAGCAAAGCAAAGTGTCTTTAAGCTTACATCATATCTTCTGGCAGTACTTCTTAAATCACCTAAAAATTCCTGACTTAAATGGCGTGTTACATGGTCTACTTTATAAGATTTTTTTGTTTTTCCATGAATATTTGCAGGCATATTCAACCTTTTATATTCACTTAATTCCTCTCTCCAATAATTAATTACTTCCTGGTTGTCCTTAATTGTCATTTGGTCTGCTATATAATCTTTATAGCTGCATTTAAGCCGTGTTGGTATATAATCTTTTTCTTGCTTAAGCTTAGAGTATAGGTTTGAAACTTCCGTAATCAATGAAGCAACACTCCAGCCATCCAGGATAGCATGGTGGAATATCAGAACCAGACAAATATGGTTTGCGTCAAGTTTGAATATTCTTATCCTCCAAAGGGGCTTTGATATATCAAACGGATTCGCTCTGTCATTTTCCAAATATTTGTTTATATACTCAACCTGCCCTGTCCTGCTAAAATTCATGATATCTATCTGCTCAATATCAAGACTACTGCCCTTGTAAACAATTTGCACAGGAGTTTCAAAATCCTCTAAATTAAAAACCGTCCTTAAAATATCATGTTTTGACGTCATTAGAAGCATCGCTTCTTTAAATGCTGGGAAATCAAAGTCTTTGTCATTCAGATGAAATGCAAATTGGTCATGATAAACTGCATTTTCATAGTCTTTTTTGGAATGATAAATCATACCCAGCTCTATGTGACTCATCGGATATATATCTTCCATGTCCGAAGGTAACTTTTCTGAGAGAGTTTCATTCATCAATATTCGCTGTTTAAATAACTCCAGTTCTTCCCTTGCTTTACCCATCTTACTGTTAAAAGCTTCCGTATCTTTTACTTTTAAGAATGCAGACAATCTCTCAATATCAGGATTCATGTATATATCCCTGATTTGGATGTTTATATCCAACTTTTTGCATATTGTGCTGACTAATGATATTGCACGTATAGAATCTCCGCCTATTTTAAAGAAGTTGTCCCTTATTCCTACCTGTTTTGCTCCAAGCACTTCCTGCCATATTTCAACCAGTTTCTCTTCCACTTCATTCCGCGGCGCTACATATTCTGTTCCCGTACTCATACTTCCGTCAGGCTCGGGCAATGCTTTCCTGTCTATTTTTCCATTAGGGGTCAATGGCAGCTTTTCCATCTGCATAAAGTAAGAAGGGATCATGTAGTCCGGGAGCTCTTTTGACAAGTGTTCCCTCATCCCCTGTACGGTTATTTCTTGATCCGGTACGACGTACGCACAAAGATACTTATTTCCGTCAGCTCCTTCTTTGTCCAATACCACTGCTTCTTTTATTGTTTCATGCTTTAATAACCGGTTCTCTATTTCACCCAGTTCTATCCTGTAGCCTCTTATCTTTACCTGATGGTCGATCCTGCCCAGG
>NZ_JBBOXV010000003.1:0-6215 GCF_038007865.1 Paenibacillus sp. FSL M7-0134
GATATCCTTTAAAGGATGATGAAGTTTTACATGTTAGGGCCTTTAGCTCAGCTGGTTAGAGCGCACCCCTGATAAGGGTGAGGTCGGTGGTTCGAGTCCACTAAGGCCCACCACTTCTAGAATAACAAAAAGATTGGGGCCATAGCTCAGCTGGGAGAGCGCCTGCCTTGCACGCAGGAGGTCAGCGGTTCGATCCCGCTTGGCTCCACCAATATTCCCTGATAGCTCAGTTGGTAGAGCACTCGACTGTTAATCGAGTTGTCACAGGTTCGAGTCCTGTTCGGGGAGCCATGTTTTGAATATTTCTGAATTTTATATATAAGGTGGCGGCGTAGCTCAGCTGGCTAGAGCGTACGGTTCATACCCGTGAGGTCGGGGGTTCGATCCCCTCTGCCGCTACTCGGAGAGATACCCAAGTGGCTATAAGGGGACCCTCTGCTAAGGGGTTAGACTGCGAAAGTGGTGCGAGGGTTCGAATCCCTCTCTCTCCGCCATAAATTTATTGGAATCAGAACTTATTTTGTAAGGCCCGTTGGTCAAGGGGTTAAGACACCTCCCTTTCACGGAGGTAACAGGGGTTCGAATCCCCTACGGGTCATAATATGGAGGCTTAGCTCAGCTGGGAGAGCATCTGCCTTACAAGCAGAGGGTCGGGGGTTCGAGCCCCTCAGCCTCCACCATAAGAAAATTTGATAAATCCCTTTTAATGACGCGGGGTGGAGCAGTTCGGTAGCTCGTCGGGCTCATAACCCGAAGGTCGTAGGTTCAAATCCTGCCCCCGCAATTAATTTCCTATTGGAAATGCCTCTGGAACTGTGGTGTAGAGGCCTAACATGCCTGCCTGTCACGCAGGAGATCGCGGGTTCGAATCCCGTCAGTTCCGCCATTTTAATCTCATATATAGTTGACATATATAGTGCGGATTATATGGTGTAGTAATAAAACAAAATATGGCTCGGTAGCTCAGTCGGTAGAGCAGAGGACTGAAAATCCTCGTGTCGGCGGTTCGATTCCGTCCCGAGCCACCTTTCAAGTGGGAAATGAGTAATGTGCCGGTGTAGCTCAACTGGTAGAGCAACTGACTTGTAATCAGTAGGTTGGGGGTTCAAGTCCTCTCGCCGGCACCATTTTGGAGGATTAGCGAAGTGGCCAAACGCATCAGACTGTAAATCTGCTCCCTTACGGGTTCGGTGGTTCGAATCCATCATCCTCCACCAGTCTTTTCATAATCATATGGCGGTCGTGGCGAAGTGGTTAACGCACCGGACTGTGACTCCGGCATTCGTGGGTTCAAGCCCCATCGGCCGCCCTTTATTCTTAATTTATTGGGGATTAGCCAAGCGGTAAGGCAACGGACTTTGACTCCGTCATGCATAGGTTCAAATCCTATATCCCCAGCCATTAAGAGCCATTAGCTCAGTTGGTAGAGCACCTGACTTTTAATCAGGGTGTCGAAGGTTCGAGTCCTTCATGGCTCACCATTTATAATTATTTTGCGGTCGTGGCGGAATTGGCAGACGCGCACGGTTCAGGTCCGTGTGGGCTAACCCCCGTGGAGGTTCGAGTCCTCTCGACCGCACCATATTTTGCGGACGTGGCTCAGCGGTAGAGCATCGCCTTGCCAAGGCGAGGGTCGCGGGTTCGATTCCCGTCGTCCGCTCCATTATCCATACGGCGCCATAGCCAAGTGGTAAGGCAAAGCTCTGCAAAAGCTTCATCCCCAGTTCAAATCTGGGTGGCGCCTTGACTGCTCATTATGGATTTAGATATGCGCCCTTAGCTCAGCTGGATAGAGCGTTTGACTACGAATCAAAAGGCCGGGAGTTCGAATCTCTCAGGGCGCGCCATTTCTTAAAAAAAGTATAATGTCGGGATGTAGCTCAGCTTGGTAGAGCACCTGGTTTGGGACCAGGGGGTCGCATGTTCAAATCGTGTCATCCCGATACTGATTTGCGGGTGTAGTTCAATGGTAGAACTCCAGCCTTCCAAGCTGGTAGCGTGGGTTCGATTCCCATCACCCGCTTTTTGCTATAGCGGATTCTTGTTGCCTCAGTGGTGACACCTTATAAATAAAGAGAGCCTGTCTGGGGACAGAGCTCTCTCTTTTTTTGTATTTATCTTCATGTACCCACAATGTATTGATTATTCATAATCTCGGTATCGGTGTATATCGTTCTGATCATACAACTGGTATACGCCGATAACCGATCTAGTGGACAGTTTTTACACGGGAATGGTCAGCTGGATGGAGGTTCCCTCATCTGGAGCAGAGGTCATGCTCATAAATCCCCCTACCCCTCTAGCTCGTTCTTCCATACTGAACAATCCAACTCCCTCTCCTTGGGACTTTCCAGAGAATCCAATGCCCTCATCCCGAATGGTCACTTGTATCATTTCATCTTGATCCTCAACGTCGACATATGCCTCCGCTACATCTGCATATTTGGCTACATTCGTTAATGCCTCCTGTACAATCCGATAAATTGCTATTTCCTTGCGAATATCAAGGCGTTTACGTAGAGTGCATTGAAAATGCACCTCAATCCCGTAATGAGAACAGAAGTTTTCAATATAGGTTCTTATAGCTGGGACGACACCCAAATCATCCAGAACTGAGGGACGAAGTTCCCACGCTAGACCACGAACATCTTTGATGATGTCGGTCACCTGCGAACGAAGACTCTCCAGAGCAGCACTAGGTTGTTCGGCAAGTTGGCTATCTAACTGAATAATAAGTGAAAACAAGCTTTGTCCTATCCCATCATGTAGCTCTCTTGAAAAGCGTTTACGTTCTTCTTCCTGTATTTGCATGACTTGCGTCATCATAGACTGGAGTTCCGCTTCTACTTTCTTCAGTTTAGTGACCTCATTGCGGATCGCTAAGTACTGATAGGGTTTACCTTCCTCGTCCATAAACGGAACGATCGTAGTATTCACCCAGTAGTAGCTGTTATCTTTAGCACGATTACGTATTTCTCCTTGCCATACCTCACCTGAACGGATTGTAGTCCACAGGTTTTTCATGAAGGCAGGGGTATGATAGCCTGAATTGATGAGACGATGATCCTGACCGATCAGCTCTTCACGACTGTATTGCGAAATCTCACAAAACTTGTCGTTCACGTACTGAATAATACCTCGATGATCGGTCAAAGCAACAATGGAAGACGTATCTAGAGCAAATTTTAGATTGGATAGTTGGTGGAGTGAGTTACGTAGTGCATGGAGAAAAGGGGACTCTGGTATATAAATTTCTAGATCATTCAGCAATGTATCGGTTGATTCACCAAAGGCATGCTGCAGTAAAGGATTAGAAGGTTCATTCATAATGGAGTAGCCCCTTTTTTAGTGCGAATTTGACTAGCTCAGGTCGTGTTTTCAAGTTAAGCTTCTCCATAAGGTTACTTTTATGGGACTCTACGGTTTTGACGCTAATCACTAGGTGCTCGGCAATTTCCTTGTTGGCATATCCTTTGGCTACCCACGATAGAATCTCCTTTTCCCGCTCAGATAGGGATTCATAGGGTCCGGCTATGCCTTCCTGTTTGATTTTGTCCAGATATTCACTCATCAGTCGTTTGGTTGCATTCGGGTACAAGTAGGCACTACCCTCGGCTACAGACTGGATGGCAGCGAGCAACTCCTCGTGAGGTGCGCTTTTTAAAATATATCCGGATGCTCCAGCCTGAATGGCCCGGAACAGATATTCTTCATCATCATGCATTGTTAAAATAAGGACTTCTGTGTCGGGCAACTTTTTTTTTAATTCAGTGGTTGCCGTGAGACCATCTTTGCCAGGTGGCATGCTAAAATCCATGAGCACGACATTAGGTTGTAGCTCCACTGCCTTGTGGATTGCCTCATCCCCGTCTGCTGCATCTCCTACTACCTTGATACCGTTTTTGCCGTCCAATAGGGCCATGAGGCCAGAACGTACGACAACGTGATCATCCACTACTAGTATACGAATCAATTTGTCATCCCCTCGAACGGTAAAAAAACCGTGCGTTTTGTCATAATCATAGCAAATTTTAGGGATTTCAATCAACAAAGATAGTTAGGGACAGTGATATCAAGTATTTTATGAGTTTCATTATCTACAGAAACATTGTTGATCTATGGAGTAAGAGGGTAAGCACATAGTTGGCTAAGGCGTTGAGCGACTTGAGTGGCCTCGGCTACATCAGACTCTGTGAACATCCTCACATCACGATTACCAAGAAGCAGCACACCGTTGGGCAGATCCCCTGTGCTGGAAAAGGGAATAGCAACAGCAGAGTGAAGCTGCTCGGCCAGCATTAGTGCACATTCCTGACGCAAACGTATACTACCTGATAGCAAAGCACTTACAGTCACGGTACGTCCCAAGCGAACAGCCATCCCGGCAATACCATGGCCAATCTTAAAAGAAATAAGACGATAGCGATTGCTTCGGCTACCGGAGGCGTAATACCAATGCAACTTACCACCCGACTTGGACATAAATGCAAGGGCAGTGAGATCACCATAAATAGTATCTCTCAACTGATTCAGTTCTTTTCGCATTTCATCCGTTATTTGTAGCATAGAAGACACATCCTTTTTCATAACCAAACTATATCTCTAATTCATTGTAGTTCCGACAGTTACAAAAGTAGATCAGGGAACCCCCTGATCTATAGGCGCAGGAAACACTGACTTTTCATCTGGTCGGGTAAGGAGTAGGGAAAAGGCCGATAAATGGGGCATTAGCTTACCTCGGAAGTGATATTTATCACAGTAAATCAGGGAGTAGGAAGGTATAAAATCAGGTGTTCTCCCGATAACAACCCAGGCCTTAAAACATTATGATATAGATATCAGGTAAACACGAGGAGGACGCTAACATGCAAGCCACTTGTATGGAACGGTTTGGAGACGAAGCGGAACGCACGGGAATTCAGATTTATTTGACAGAAGAACATTTTGATCTGCTAAAAGATATTATGTCCTGGAAGAAGGTAAAGGCAGGCGTTATGCTTTTCCGAGAGGGCGATGATGCAGAGCAGCTTTATTATATACATTCAGGTCATGTTAAACTTCGTAAATCGACAGAAGATGGTAAAGAACTGATTCTGACCATTCAGCATCAAGGTGACTTAATTGGGGAATTTAGCGGGATAGATGGAGAAGAGTATAGCTGCACTGCGGAAACAGCCGATGTGTGTGAGTTAGGCGTCGTGCTTGTTAAGGATCTGGAGTCGCTCTTGTCCAAAAATGGGGAAATGGCACTTCAGTTCATCCAGTGGATGGCGATGAAGCAACGCATTATGCAATCGCGTTTTCGGGACTTACTGTTGTATGGTAAAACTGGAGCGCTAGCGTCTACATTGATCCGTGCTAGCAATACATGTGGCGTGGCTGTGAAGGATGGCATTTTACTAAATATGAAGCTAAGTCACTCTGAATTAGGTGAGATGATTGGAGCGACGCGAGAGAGTGTGAACCGGATGCTGAGCGCGCTGAAAGAGCAGGGAACCCTAGATACAAGGGATGGAAAGATTGTCATTCACGATCTCAAGGTATTACGTGGCATGTGCTGCTGTCCTTCGTACGGCCAATGTGCCCATGAAATTTGTCGCCTCTAATATTATGAATACCATTAGGCGAGGTCCAAGAGACTTCGCCTTGTTGCATGTCTTCTAACAATCTAGCACATGGGGTAACGGGGTTAACGAACAAAATAGATTACAAAAAAACTAATTAACGTCGTATAGCGGTTAATTACCAATAATGTATTTATATTAAATGGAACTGAACAGATGACATTTTATGAACTAGCTGTTTTGAAATAACATTGGAGCTAATAATGGTTGACTAAACGGTGAAAGGGATTTTAAGTTTGAAAAAGGGATTATTTACAAGTTGCTTTCTTTTGCTGAAAATGATATATTATTTGAGCTGACAACAAAACAGCAGTTTCAAAAGCAAAAAGCTTGGGTGAAACGATCTTCAAAAAAGAAAAAATAACCCTTGCATTTTCGAAATGAATATGATATGATCTTATAGCTGCTGAAAAATGCAGCGAAAGAGAAATGTTTGATCTTTGAAAACTGAACAACGAGTGAGTAAAACGATTTTGTTCGCAAAATCAAACAAGAGATATTTTTATCTCGTCAGTTTCAAAATGAGCTTATCGCTCTTTCTATAAACCAGCTTCGGTTGGTCTTTAATGGAGAGTTTGATCCTGGCTCAGG
>NZ_JBBOXV010000004.1:0-5198 GCF_038007865.1 Paenibacillus sp. FSL M7-0134
TCTGGGCAGGATCGACCATCAGGTAAAGATAAGAGGCTACAGGATAGAACTGGGTGAAATAGAGAACCGGTTATTAAAGCATGAAGCAATAAAAGAAGCGGTGGTATTGGACAAAGAAGGAGCTGACGGAAATAAGTATCTTTGTGGATACGTCGTACCGGATCAAGAAATAACCGTACAGGGGATGAGGGAACACTTGTCAAAAGAGCTCCCGGACTACATGATCCCTTCCTACTTTGTGCGGATGGAAAAGCTGCCATTGACCCCTAATGGAAAAATAGACAGGAAAGCATTGCCTGTGCTCGATAGCAATGTTAATACCGGCGTAGAATACGTAGTACCTTCGGGAGAAATAGAGGAGAAACTTGCGCTGTTGTGGCGGGATATCCTTGGAATAGAGAAGGTAGGAAGAAATGATAACTTTTTTATGCTTGGGGGACACTCGTTAAAGGCAACAAGCCTTGTAGCAAGAATTCACAAAGAGTTCAATATAGACATACCTCTTAAGGAAATATTCAAGACACCAACCATCTTAGAAATTGCCAGATATATTAAAGACTCAAAGGAGAGCCTATATCAGTCAATCCAACCGGCAGGAGAAATGGAATACTACCCTATGTCATCTGCACAAAGAAGGCTGTATATACTAAACCAGCTTGAAGGGGCAGGGACAGCATACAACATGCCTGGTATTATGCTGCTGGAAGGAAGCATTGATACAGCGCGTTTCCAGGAAGTCTTCAGGCAGTTGGTAAAAAGGCATGAGACTCTTAGAACATCGTTCCACATGATCGATGGTAACCCGGTCCAGAAGGTTCATGACCATGTGGAATTCAGCGTGATGTACTTTGAAACTAACGAAGAAAAAGCCGCAGAGTATGCTGGGGAATTTGCCAGACCTTTTGATCTTGGCAAGGCTCCTCTGCTAAGGGTAGAGCTTGTAAAAACGGGAGAAGACAGGCATCTTATGATGTTTGATATGCATCACATTATATCCGATGGTGTCTCCATGGACATACTGATTCGTGAGTTTATGGATCTTTATGAAGGAAACAACCCTCCAGCACTTCGGATACAGTACAAGGACTACGCTGTATGGCAGAATAAACTGTTTGATGAGGGCGGAATTAGCAGCCAGGAGGAATACTGGCTCCAAGCATTCCAGGGAGAAATACCTGTACTGAATATGCCGCTAGACTATCCAAGGCCTGTAATACAAAGCTTTGAAGGGGATTTTTTTAGCTTTGAAGCAGGCAGTGAGCTTACGAATAAATTAAACAAGCTTGCAAGGGATAATGGGGCTACGCTTTACATGACACTGCTCGCGGCATACAACATATTGCTGTCTAAGCACACCGGACAGGAAGACATAATCGTTGGAAGCCCTATAGCCGGAAGGCCACATTCAGACCTGCAGGATATCCTTGGTATGTTTGTAAATACCTTGGCTATGAGAAATTACCCCAAGGGAGATAGTACCTTTGTAGAATTCTTGAATGAAGTAAGAGAAAACGCTCTAAGGGCTTATGACAATCAGGATTACCAATTTGAAGAACTGGTTGAGAAGCTTAACTTGAAGAGGGACATGAGCAGAAACCCACTGTTTGATACTATGTTTACCATGCAAAATGCCTCTAAGGTAGAATTTGCAGTACCTGGTATAAGCTTCAGACCTTTTAATAACGGGCTAGAGTATAGAATATCAAAATTTGACCTATCCATTGATGCAATAGAGCGTGAAGATGGTATGGCTTTTAGCTTTGAATATTGTACTCGGCTTTTCAAAAAAGAGACTATAAAAAGGTTGGCGGCTCATTACCTTAACGTGTTGGAAGAGATAACCGCAAATCCGTTTAAAAGGTTGTCGGAAATAAATATGTTGTCCCAGGAGGAAAAACAGCAAATAATCTATGGCTTCAATGATACAAAAGTAGAATATCCTAAGGATAAGACCATACAAGAGCTATTTGAAGAACAAGTGGAAAAGACGCCTGATAACATAGCAGTAGTATTTGAAGATAAATACTTGACTTACGGAGAACTTAATGAAAAGGCCAATCAACTGGCTTGGATCTTAAGGGACAAGGGATTAAAACCTGACAGTGTAGTAGCTATAATGGTAGACCGGTCCATAGAAATGATAATAGGTGTAATTGCTGTATTTAAAGCAGGAGGCGCGTATTTACCCATAGACACCGAATATCCTGAAGAACGAATCAGATATATGATCGATGACAGCTTGGCTGGAATTATTCTTACGCAAGAACATCATAAAGAAAAAATTAAATTTGATCTTGATATTATAAGCTTTGATGACTGTGTGAATTACAACGGGAGAACAGAAAATCTTCCTGTCATTAATAAATCTTGTAATTTAGCATATGTCATTTATACATCAGGAACCACAGGAAAGCCAAAGGGGATCATGATAGAGCATAGAAGTCTTGTCAACATATCTTACGCATGGAAAAAGGAATATAGGCTTGCGGATATGGATGTAAAGCTGTTGCAAATCGCAAGTTTTTCTTTTGATGTATTTGTGGGAGATGTTTCGAGAACGCTGCTCAACGGAGGCCAAATGGTTATTTGTTCATCCGAGGAGAGATACGATCCTGCACGATTATATTCACTTATTAAAACCCATAAAATAACCATCTTTGAATCCACACCGGCACTGATTATTCCTCTTATGGATTATATCCATGATAATGCTTTGATTATTGATAGCCTCAAGTTGCTTATACTTGGATCAGATACTCTCTCTGTGGAAGATTATGAAAGATTACAATCCTGGTATGGAGAGAAACTGCGGGTTGTTAATAGCTATGGGGTTACTGAGTCCACCATAGATTCCAGTTATTACGAAAAGAGACTGGGAAGCTATTTGGAATCCGGGAGTGTACCTATCGGAAAGCCAATGCAAAATATAAAATACTACGTTGTTGACAAACACTTGAGACCTCAGCCTACAGGGGTTTTGGGTGAGTTGTGCATAGGGGGAGAAGGGCTTGCAAGGGGATATCTAAACCGGCCCGAACTGACAGCTGAAAAATTTGTACCTAACCCGTTTATATCAGGGGAAAGGATGTATCGTACAGGGGATCTGGCCAGATGGCTGTCTGATGGGAATATGGAATTTTTAGGAAGAGTAGATCATCAGGTAAAGATAAGGGGATTTAGAATAGAGCTGGGGGAAATAGAAGCACAACTGCTAAAGCACGTTTCAATAAAGGAAGCAGTGGTTATTGCAAGGGAAGATCAGAAGGGAAACAAGTATCTGTGTGCCTATGTGGCAGGGGAAAATGAATTAACAATAGCAGAACTAAGGGGACATCTCTTAAAGGACCTTCCAGACTATATGATACCATCCTATTTTATGCAGTTAAAAAAGCTGCCGCTGACTCCCAATGGCAAAATAGATAGGAAGGCATTGCCCGAACCTGACGGCAATATCGATGCTGGAATAGAGTATGTCGCACCCTTGGGTGAAGTGGAGGAGAAACTTGCGGGGTTGTGGCAGGATATCCTTAGTATAGAGAAAGTGGGAAGAAACGACAATTTCTTTGAGCTGGGGGGACATTCCTTAAGGGCAGCAAATCTTATTGCCAGGATTCACAAAGAGTTCAATGTAAACATACCGCTTAAAGAAATATTTAAGAGCCCAAATATGTCTGAAGTTGCCGAGTGCATCAAGATTGCAAAGGAGAGTGTATTTCATTCTATTGGGCCGGCTGGGGAGATGGAGTACTATCCAATTTCATCCGCCCAGAAAAGGCTGTATATTCTAAACCAGCTTGACGCAGTTGGGATGGCATACAACATGCCTGGTATTATGCTAATTGAAGGCAAACTCGATAAACTGCGCTTTGAACAGGCTTTTAGGGAGCTTGTTGACAGACATGAGTCTTTCCGTACCTCATTCCATATGATAGATGGTAAACCGGTACAAAAGGTCCATAGCAATGTGGATTTTAGTGTTATGTATATGGAAACCGATGAGGAAAGAGCTGCGAAAATAGCCAGTGAATTTATTAGGACCTTTGACCTTGATGAGGCTCCTTTACTTAGGGTTGGGCTTATAAAAGTTGGAGAAGACAGATATATTATGATGTCTGATAAGCACCATATTATATCTGACGGGGTGTCTGACGACATACTGGTAAGAGAATTTATGAGCCTGTATGAAGGTAAGGAACTTCCGGAACTTAAGATTCAGTACAAGGATTTTTCCGTATGGCAGAACAGGCTGTTTGCTGATGGGACAATTAGTAAGCAGGAAGAATACTGGCTCCAAGTATTCAAAGGAGAAATTCCTTTGCTTAATATGCCGCTAGACTACCCTAGGCCAGCTATACAGAGTTTTGAGGGAGATGTGATCAGTTTCAAAGCAGGCAAGGAGCTTGCTGTTAAACTGAACAAACTTGCAGTGAATAATGGTGCCACGCTCTACATGGTACTTTTAGCTTCATACAATGTCCTTTTATCCAAGTACACCGGACAGGAAGATATTATAGTTGGAAGTCCCGTTGCAGGAAGGCCGCATACTGATCTTCAGGACGTTATTGGTATGTTTGTAAACACGCTAGCCATGAGGAATCACCCTCAAGGTGGAAAGACTTTTGTGGACTTCCTTAATGAAGTAAGAGAAAACTCCTTAAGGGCTTACGAAAACCAAGATTACCAATTTGAAGAACTGGTAGATAAGCTTAACCTGGAAAGGGATCTGGGCAGAAATCCACTTTTCGATACTATGTTTGTACTGCAAAATATCGAGGCATCAGAAGTGAAGATGGATGGGCTAAGGTTTATGCCCTATGACAGTGAAGTAAGAATATCCAAGTTTGACTTGACTTTAAACGCTGAGGAAACAGAGGACGGTATTGCATTTGAATTGGAGTATGCTACCAGGTTGTTTAAGAAAGAGTCAGTTATAAGGCTTATTGCCCATTACCTTAATGTATTGGAAGAGGCAGCAGCCTTTCCTGAAAAAAGGCTATTAGAAATTGATATGCTGTCACAAGACGAAAAACATCAAATATTATATGAATTTAATAATACAAAAGCAGGATACCCTCGGGAAAAGACCATCCATCAGATTTTTGAGGAACAGGTGGAACGGACACCCAATAATATTGCTGTAGTGTTTGAAGATAAACAGCTGACTTATAAGGAAGTAAACGAAAAGGCAAACCAACTGG
>NZ_JBBOXV010000005.1:0-3054 GCF_038007865.1 Paenibacillus sp. FSL M7-0134
TCCTTTAAGCTGATCTTGTGTAAACAAGTGAAATAAAGGTAGCAGGTAAGGAAAGATCTTTTGCCTTTGGCAAAAATCATTCTTTATCGAACATCGACATTTTCTTTCTTTGAAAGAAAAGTCTAGGTTAAGCTACAAAGAGCACACGGAGGATGCCTAGGCGCCAGGAGCCGACGAAGGACGTGGCGAACAACGATAAAGCCTCGGGGAGCTGTAAGCAAGCTTTGATCCGGGGATGTCCGAATGGGGAAACCCGGCTGTCTTCATCGACAGTCACTTTCTGCTGAATACATAGGCAGAATAGAGGCAGACCAGGGGAACTGAAACATCTAAGTACCCTGAGGAAGAGAAAACAATAGTGATTCCGTCAGTAGCGGCGAGCGAACGCGGATTAGCCCAAACCAAGGAGCTTGCTCCTTGGGGTTGTGGGACGTCTCACATGGAGTTACAAAGGAACCGGTTAGATGAAGAGGTCTGGAAAGGCCCGCCAGAGAAGGTAAAAGCCCTGTAGTTCAAAACTTGTTCTCTCCGAGACGGATCCCGAGTAGTGCGGGGCACGTGAAACCCCGTATGAATCCGGCAGGACCATCTGCCAAGGCTAAATACTCCCTGGCGACCGATAGTGAAGCAGTACCGTGAGGGAAAGGTGAAAAGCACCCCGGAAGGGGAGTGAAATAGATCCTGAAACCGTGTGCTTACAAGAAGTCAGAGCCCGATCTATGGGTGATGGCGTGCCTTTTGTAGAATGAACCGGCGAGTTACGTTCCCGTGCAAGGTTAAGGTGAAGAGCTGAAGCCGCAGCGAAAGCGAGTCTGAATAGGGCGACTTGAGTACGTGGACGTAGACCCGAAACCGGGTGATCTACCCCTGTCCAGGGTGAAGGTGCGGTAACACGCACTGGAGGCCCGAACCCACGCATGTTGAAAAATGCGGGGATGAGGTGGGGGTAGCGGAGAAATTCCAATCGAACCCGGAGATAGCTGGTTCTCCCCGAAATAGCTTTAGGGCTAGCCTCGGAAAAAAGAATCGTGGAGGTAGAGCACTGATTGGGTGCGGGGCCCGCAAGGGTTACCAAGCTCAGTCAAACTCCGAATGCCATAGATTTAGTTCCGGGAGTCAGACAGTGAGTGCTAAGATCCATTGTCGAAAGGGAAACAGCCCAGACCATCAGCTAAGGTCCCCAAGTGTGTGTTAAGTGGGAAAGGATGTGGAGTTGCACAGACAACCAGGATGTTGGCTTAGAAGCAGCCACCATTGAAAGAGTGCGTAATAGCTCACTGGTCGAGTGACTCTGCGCCGAAAATGTAACGGGGCTAAACACACCACCGAAGCTATGGCTTGATGCAATGCATCAGGGGTAGGGGAGCGTTGAATGCGGGTTGAAGGTGTACCGTAAGGAGCGCTGGACTGCATTCAAGTGAGAATGCCGGTATGAGTAACGAAAAGATCTGTGAGAATCAGATCCGCCGAAAGCCTAAGGGTTCCTGAGGAAGGTTCGTCCGCTCAGGGTAAGTCGGGACCTAAGGCGAGGCCGATAGGCGTAGTCGAAGGACAACAGGTCGAAATTCCTGTACCACCGTAATCCGTTATGAGCAATGGGGTGACGCAGTAGGGTAGTGACGCGGACTGATGGATGTCCGTCTAAGCAGTGAGGCTGGTGTGTAGGCAAATCCGCACATCGTAAGGCTGGGCTGTGATGGGGAGCGAAAATTGTAGTAGCGAAGGTCATGATCTCAGACTGCCAAGAAAAGCCTCTAGCCAGGAGAAGGTGCCCGTACCGCAAACCGACACAGGTAGGCGAGAAGAGAATTCTAAGGCGCGCGGAAGAACTCTCGTTAAGGAACTCGGCAAAATGACCCCGTAACTTCGGGAGAAGGGGTGCCTCGGTAGGGTGAATAGCCCGAGGGGGCCGCAGTGAAAAGGCCCAAGCGACTGTTTAGCAAAAACACAGGTCTGTGCGAAGCCGCAAGGCGAAGTATACGGGCTGACGCCTGCCCGGTGCTGGAAGGTTAAGGGGAGTGGTAAGCCTTCGGGCGAAGCTATGAACCGAAGCCCCAGTAAACGGCGGCCGTAACTATAACGGTCCTAAGGTAGCGAAATTCCTTGTCAGGTAAATTCTGACCCGCACGAATGGCGTAACGACTTGGGCGCTGTCTCAACGAGAGATCCGGTGAAATTTTAATACCTGTGAAGATGCAGGTTACCCGCGACAAGACGGAAAGACCCCATGGAGCTTTACTGCAGCTTGATATTGAATTTGGGTACGATCTGTACAGGATAGGTGGGAGCCGTAGAACTTTGAGCGCCAGCTTGAAGGGAGGCATCCTTGGGATACCACCCTGATCGTATCTAGGTTCTAACTTGGTACCGTGATCCGGTGCGAGGACAGTGTCAGGTGGGCAGTTTGACTGGGGCGGTCGCCTCCTAAAGAGTAACGGAGGCGCCCCAAGGTTCCCTCAGAATGGTTGGAAATCATTCGAAGAGTGCAAAGGCAGAAGGGAGCTTGACTGCGAGACCTACAAGTCGAGCAGGGACGAAAGTCGGGCTTAGTGATCCGGTGGTACCGCATGGAAGGGCCATCGCTCAACGGATAAAAGCTACCCTGGGGATAACAGGCTTATCTCCCCCAAGAGTCCACATCGACGGGGAGGTTTGGCACCTCGATGTCGGCTCATCGCATCCTGGGGCTGAAGTAGGTCCCAAGGGTTGGGCTGTTCGCCCATTAAAGCGGTACGCGAGCTGGGTTCAGAACGTCGTGAGACAGTTCGGTCCCTATCTGTCGTGGGCGTAGGAAATTTGAGAGGAGCTGTCCTTAGTACGAGAGGACCGGGATGGACGTACCGCTGGTGTACCAGTTGTTCCGCCAGGAGCACCGCTGGGTAGCTATGTACGGAAGGGATAAGCGCTGAAAGCATCTAAGCGTGAAGCCCCCCTCAAGATGAGATTTCCCAGTATGTAAGACCCCTTGAAGACGACGAGGTAGATAGGTTGGGGGTGGAAGTGCAGTAATGCATGGAGCTGACCAATACTAATCGGTCGAGGGCTTATCCTAAA